>CAVVDE010000014.1:0-43128 GCA_963746975.1 uncultured Gaiellaceae bacterium | reverse complement strand
TTCAGCCGACGGTCGCGAGGGCGGTCTGCAGGAGTGGAAGACTCGATTCGTACCGTTCGCGCAGGGCGTCCGAATCCGTCTGTGCGATGCCGAGCCTCAGATCGGCAACCATGACCAGCCGCGCGGCCTCGCCGGCGGCTCCTGGCGCGTTGCAGACGCGGCGGACGTAGTCCATGTACGTCTCGCCACTCCTGCGAGTGAGCACATCGACCGCTTCGCACACGACCGCCTCGGCACCGACGCCCGCGAGATGTTCCGCTGTCCACTCGGTGTCCTCCGGGATCCGGTAGAGCACCGCTGCGCTCAGCGCAATCGGCGTCGCTCCGGGTTCCAGTGCCTGAGCGACGGCGATCGCGTCGGCAAGGAAAAGACGGCCAGAGGAGTTGCGGCTCGCTCCGTACGCTCGAGCAGCGATCGCCACGGCGTAGGCGAAGTCCACAGGCTGACGTTAGGCGAACTCGACATCCGAGCGACCCCCGGCCGGGGTAGCACGTTGGGGTATCCCCTTGTCTCGCCCCCGGGCCTAGCTCAGTGGCCCGAGATCGCGTGCGGGACGTACGGCTCCTCGAGCCTCGTGATCTCGTCCTCGCTCAGCGTGAGGTCGGCCGCCGCGAGTGCGTCCTCGACGTGCTCGACCTTCGTTGCTCCGACGATCGGCGCCGTCACGCCGGGCTTGTGCAGGACCCACGCGAGCGCGACCTGCGCCGGCGGTGCTCCGCGCTCCTCGGCGACCTCGACGGCGCGGTCGACGACCGCGAAGTCCACCTCGGGCGTGTACAGGCTGTCCCCGAAGGAATCCGTCCTCGCGCGCGTCGTGAGTTTCTCGCCCTCGCTTGTCCGCGTGCCGGCGAGGAGACCGCGCGCGAGCGGGCTCCAGGGGAGCACGCCGACGCCCTGGTCGATGCACTGCGGGATCATCTCCCGCTCCTCCTCGCGGTAGACGAGGTTGTAGTGGTTCTGCATCGAGACGAAGGGCGTCTTCGCGACCCGCTGGGCCTTCGCGAACTGCCAGGCGTACATGCTGCTCGCGCCGACGTAGCGGGCCTTGCCCGCCTTCACGACGTCGTGCAGCGCCTCCATCGTCTCCTCGATCGGCGTGAGCGGATCCCAGCGGTGGATCTGGTACAGGTCGACGTAGTCGTGGCCGAGGCGTTCGAGGGAGCCGTCGATCGAGGCCAGGATGTGCTTGCGGGAAAGCCCGCGTCCGTTCTCTCCCGGCATCGTGCGGCCGTGGACCTTGGTTGCGAGCACGTATTCCTCGCGCATACCGAAGAGCTTCGGCAGGAGGCGGCCGGTCACGATCTCGCTCTGGCCGCCGTTGTAGACGTCGGCGGTGTCGAAGAAGCTCACGCCACCCTCGACCGCGCGGCGCACGATCGGCTCGGCGGCGCTCTCGTCGAGCGCCCACTCACGCGTCTCGTGCGGGCCGAAGCTCATCATCCCGAGGCAGACGCGCGAGACGCGGAGTCCCGTCCGGCCGAGATTCACGTACTCCACTCGCACCACGCTAGCGCGTGGCGTGCTGACTACGAGAAAGGCTTCGCCGTCATGTCGGCGATGATGAGCAGGAGGAGCGCGACGTCGAAGCGGGCGCCGAGCAGGAGCTTCTGCAGGGCCGCCTGCGTCTCCGGGGCGTCCACGCCCTTCTCTTCCGCGAGGGCGTTGAACTTCTTCGTCTGCGGTGCCAGGAACCCGACCCCCGTGAGGAACGTCGTCGCGAACCCGACGAGCCCGGCGATGATCCAGAACTGGCCCCAGTCGAGATCGTCCTTGATCATCATCAGGATCCCGAAGAGGAGGACGGTCAGCGACGCGGGGATGTAGATCCGCGTCGCGATGAAATCGACCTTGTGGCCGAGCGCGGCGAGCGCGCGCGGGTCGTTCTCGCGTTCGGTGACGATCGCGAGGATGGCGAGCGTCGTCCCGCCGCCGACCCAGACGACCGCCGCGAGGACGTGGACCATCTTGTAGACGAAGAACGTCGCCGGGGCGGCCCAGCCGAAGACGACCAGGCCGACGAGCAGGACGATGCCCGCGACGAGTGTGAGCCTCGATGCCGGCGCGGGCGCCGCAGGCACGGCCGGGGCCTGGTCCATGGTGCGATCAAATCGGAGTGCCCGAGCAGAGTCAAGTGGCAACGGGGGCGACGTAGCGAGCGCCCAGTGCATTCGCGAGCGTCCGGTGCGCGGGGCTTGCGCCGACGACGACCGAGCGCGCGGGATCGACCCCGTGACGTCTCGCGAACTCGAGCACGAGCCCGGGCAGCGGCGGCCGGCACCAGCAGGTCGGCGGCCCGCCGCCGTGTGGGCAGAGCGCGGCTTCGACCGTGCCGTGCACGACTCGCGCGACGGCCGCGACCGCAGCATCGAGCTCGCCGGCCACGCCGCCGGGCCGCCAGTCGAACACGAGGTGCGCCGCGTAGCGCTCGAGGTCGTGCGGGAGCCTCGAGGCGGCAGCCGCGGCCACGAAGACGGCCGGGCGGCCGTCGGCGGCTGCTCGCTCGAACGGAACCCGCTTCACGTCCACGAAGCCCTCGTCGTCTCCGGGAGGTTCGAGCTCGCGGAACGCCCGCATCTGCGACGTCGGCGCCATCACGCCCGGCTCGGTGCGGCCGAGCTCCGCGAGCTCCTCGGGCGTGAGGAGCTTTTCGAACCGCTCGAGGATCCGCTCGACGACGTTCACCTGTGCCTGGGCGAGCGGCGTGTCGAGCCAGATGCAGCGCGCTGCGACTCCGTGACGGGCGGCGACGTCGACGACGTGGCTGCGTGTCGCACGCGTCAGGTACGTGTTGTCGAGGACGACCTCGCGTGAGCCCGCTTCGAGCGTCTCGTCGAGCGAGCCCGCGAGCCTGCGGAGCGTCCCGCCGCGCTCGTCGCGATTGAGCCTCACGAAGCCGCGGGCGACGTACTCCGCGGCCGCGCGGGACTTCCCCGCCCCCGGGATCCCCATGACCACGACGACCTCGCCCCTTCTGCCTGCACGCGTGCTGCGCGGGCGGGCCGGAGCGAGCCGGGTTCGCGCGGCGTCGTCGAGACGCACGGACGCGGCGCGCGCTAGTGACCGCGCCGTCTCGGGGCGGCGAGCGCCGCCGATGACGACGATGTTCTCGCCCAGGCCGAGCAACCAGGCGAGCGCTGCCTCGGTCTCGCTCACGCCCTGCTCGCCGGCGATCGCGCGGAGATCCTCGCGGCGAACGAGCCGGCCGACGCGGCGCGGCCCGCCGAGGGGTGAGTGCGCCATGAGCGTGATCCCGAGATCGGAGCAGCGATCGACGAGGCCGCTGCGGAGGGCGCTGTCGTCGAGGAGGCTCAGCCCGAGCTGGACGGCAGAGATCGGCGCGAGCTCGACTGCCTCGTCGAGCTGCGCTCGCGTGACGTTGCAGACACCCACCCGTGCGACGAGACCGGTGTCGACGAGCTTCGCGAGCGCGCGTAAGGATGTCCGCCATGGCGTCCGCGGGTCGGGAGCGTGGATGAGGTAGAGATCGATCGCGAGACCGCCGAGCGCCTCGAGGCTGGCCTCGCAGTTCGCCCGAAGGGTGCGCGCTCGACCATCCGGAACCCACGCGCCGCCGGGTCGCGTCATCCCACCCTTCGTCACCACGCGCACGTTTCGAGCGGCCGCCGCTCCCAGGGCGCGTGCGAGCAGACGCTCGTTGTCGTCGTAGGCGCGAGCCGTGTCGAACACGGTGATCCCCGCCTCGACGGCCGCCGCGATCGTCGCGACGCCTCGTTCGTCGTCGCGGTCCGGGTCGGTGGACAGGCGCATGCACCCGAGGCCGACCCGGAGCTCGGACGGATCGAGCCAGCCGGTCACGAGCACTCGCCCGCGAACGCCTGGAGACGCTCGGCCTCGTCCCGGAGCTCCCGTCTCGCCACACGGGCCAGCGGCGCGAACGGCTCGAGGACGACGCGGCCGCCCTCGAGCTGCCACAGCCCCGCGACGAGCCCGTCGACGAGGAACGGCGCTGCGACGTCGCCGCCCCTGATCACGGCCGCGCGATGCTCCTCCGGGAGGACCCGGCTGCGGTCGTCGTGGCTCAGCACGAGGTTGTCGAAGCGGGGGAGCAGGCGGGCAGGTGCGCGCGTGTCGCTCCGCGGGCGTGGTGCGCGCGCGAGGTCGAGAAGCTCGCGGCCGTCCTCGTCGCGGAACCTTTGGAGTGGCTCCAGTGCAGCGACCGCTGGAGCGAGGTCGCGGACGCGCATTCCGCTCCACCGGGCGATGTCGGCTCGCGTGGCGGGGCCGAACGCCGCGAGGTAGCGGCGGACGAGTGTCGTTCGTCCGAGGAGCGTGTCCGGAAGCTCCACGTCGAGCGGCGCGAACCGCATCCGCCGCGCGGCCCAGAGCGCCGAGTCGGGCGTGTGCGCGATCCGCGCGCGGATCCGAAGTGCCTCCCACGAGAGCGGCGGGAGCGCCTCGAACCGTGTGTCCACGGAGAACCTCGAGCCGATCCAGGCGTAGATCTCGTTGCGCGACGCCGCCTCGGAGAGCGCTCGCTCACGCGCCGCCTCCGCGTACCGCTCGGAGAACTCGAGCGTCTGCGGTGGGAGCTTCGTCGCGCTGCCGCCGTCGAACGCAGCTATGAACGATGCGTAGTCGCCGCGCGACACGAGATGGACGGTGAGACGCATCAGTGTCGCCTTGACCACACGCCCGTCCGCCAGTGCCCGCTCGAGCATCCGCGGGCGGAAGTCGTCGAGCCGGGACCACAGCCCGATGTAGGGCGACGGGTTCCACTGCGCCTGGAGGCCTGCCACGCGCTCGACTGCTCGGACGACCGGCAGGCGATGCCGTCGCAGCAGAAGCTGGCGCGCGAGCGTCGCGCGGTTGAGCTCGCGCAGCGTGAGCGTCCGCATGCAGGCATCTTGCGCAAGACGGCGAACCCGGACCGCCCGCCCATGCGCATCTCGCTCGTCGTTCTCGTCTTCGCGTTCGCGGGGCTGCTCGCCGTCGACCTGCAGTCGTCGCCACCGCGCGCGGCCGTCGTCGCTCCTGCGCGCGCTGTCACTCCGAAGCCCGCGCCGAGGACCGTCGAGGTCGCGTTCGTGAAGAACGGGTGGGTCGTGCGTGTCGACCGCCTCGTCCCGAAGGGCACGACTGCCTCGGAGGCCGCTCTCCGCGAGCTGACGCAAGGGCCGACGAAGCTGGAGCGGCGCAGGGGCATCCGCTCCGCCCTACCGGAGAGGGCGCGCCTGCGATCGCTCCGCACGGACGGGCAGACCTGGCTCGCGAGCTTCTCGCGCTCGACGCTCGGCGCAGGCTCGGCAGAGACGAAGCGGACGAGGGTCTGGCAGATCGCGGCAACCCTGGCGCCGCTCGGCGACCAGGAAGCCGTCGCGCTCGCGGCTGAAGGGCGCTACGTGACGAGCACGCGCCTCGGCGCCCGCCCGGGCGTCTGGCGCGCTGAGACCGGCGAGCAGGACTACCCGTACGTGATTCGAGGCGTGCAGCTGCGACTCGCGGAGCTCGGGTACCTCGACCGCTCCGACGTCACGGGCACGGACGACTACCTGACCGAGCAGGCGCTCCTCGCGTTCCAGGGGTGGGAGGACCTCGACCGAACGGGAACGGTGACCGGTCAGACGCAGGTCGCGCTCTTCCGAGCCGCCGCGCCGCGCCCGGCGTCGCACCGATCCGGCAGGCACGTCGAGATCTCGCTCGCCCGCGGGGTCGTGCTCCTCGTCGAGGACGGCAAGGTCGTGCGCGCGGTGCACACCTCGACGGGCTCGTTCGGCCGGACGCCCAGCGGCGACTTCCATGTGTACGCCAAGTCGCTCTACTCGTGGTCGGTGCCGTTCCACGTGTGGATGCCGTTCGCCGCGTACTTCCGGGGAGGCATCGCGATGCACCAGTCGCCGGACGTGCCGTCGTTCCCGGCGTCGCACGGCTGCGTCCGGCTGCCCGAGGGCGAGGCCGAGCGCGTCTACCGCTTCGTCGACGTCGGCACTCCGGTCTCCGTTCGCTGACCGCCGATACCGTGTCGAGCCCGATGGCTCGGCGTCGCGTGCTCGTCTCGATCATCCTCGCGCTCGTCGTGGCCGGTTTCGCGTCGGGTGCCGGCGGAGCGAACGGCGCCGGTGAGATGACCTTCTTCCCGCAGGCGGGGATCCTCTGGCAGGACCTGTACCCGGCGAACTTCGTCGATCTCGATCCCGGGCCAGGGATCCGCGACTTCAACTGCGGGACGCAGACCTACGACGGTCACACGGGCACGGACAGCACGATTCGGAGCTTTCGCGAGATGGACATCGGCGTGCCGGTCTTCGCAGCGCTCGAGGGGCGGGTCCTCGCCGTCGAGGACGGAGAGTACGACCGCCGCTTCGGACCGACCGTCACGCCGTTCGACAACCACGTGGTGCTCGAGCACGGGCCGGGGCGCTTCACCATCTACGGTCACCTGCGCAAGGGGATCGAGCTGAAGCGCGGGCAGCACGTCGTGGCCGGTCAGCAGCTCGGCTGGACGGCGTCGAGCGGGAACTCGAGCTGGCCGCATCTGCACTTCACGTCCCAGGTCGGCGGCGAGGTCGTCGAGCCGTGGGCGGGCCCGTGCAACGAGCGCGCGAGCGGCTTCGCCGACCAGCCCACGTATCCCACGGAGCCGTACGTGCGCGACCTGGCCCTCAGCGAGAAGCCCTTCATCGCGAAGGCGGCCCTTCCGTACGACCAGGCGAAGCGCACCGGTACGTTCGTCGTCGGCACGCGGACGATCTACACACGCGTCGAGTTCGGATTGCTTGCTCCCGGAGCGAGCCTGCGCGTGCGCGTGTTCCGGCCGGACGGCTCGACGGCCGTCGACCGGGCGTCGAGCGCGACGCTCGGCGTGCACAACGGCCTCGGCAACACGTCGTTCTCGAACCGTCTTGCCCTGCGGCCACTCGGGCGCTGGCGCATGGTCGTCGACGTCGACGGAAAGACGGTCGCCGACGCCCCTTTTCAGGTCGTGGGACGAACGCGCGATGTCAGGAACCGGCCGCCCAACGCCATCGCGGTCGAGCTCGTTCCTCCGGCGCCGAGCCCGAAGAACGTCGTGCAGTGCCGCGTCCGGACGTCTCTCGTGACCGAGGATCCGGACTACGACATCGTCCGCTACCGCTATCGCTGGACCGTCGGTGCGCGGCTCGTCCGCTCGGTCACCAGTGCGGCGCTCTCCGACGTGCTGCGGCAGGGGGCGGCCGTTGCCGGCAAGAGCGTTCGCTGCTCGGTCGCGCCAGGAGACGGCGGGCTCTTCGGCCCGACCGCGTCCGTTTCGGCTACGTCGGGCTAGGCCGTCTTCGAGGCGGAGTGCGGACCGTTGAAGACGACGAGCAGCGAGAGGACCTCGTAGCCGGAGAAGCGGTGCTCGGCGCCGGCGGGGACGAACACGGCCTCGCCCTTCGACACGCTGCGGGACTCGCCGTCGACCTCGATCTCGCCCTCGCCGTCGAGGACGACGTAGACCTCGTCGTACAGATGTGGCGTCTGACTGTCCGGCTCGGGTGCAACGAGCACGTAGACGCCGAGCTCGAGACCTTCGGATTCGTGAACGACCTCGTAGCCTCCGCCGGCTCCGGCGAGATGGGCTGCGGTTGCGGCGACGTCGAATCCGAGCATCGGACCGAACCTAGCAACCGCCGGTGCGGAGAGGTCCGTCAGTTGGCGAGCGAGAGCGTCACCAGCAGCGGCAGGACGATCCAGACGGCGAGCGTGAGTGAGATCGCGACGACCGCGAACCGCCGGGACTGGTCTCGCGGCGGCGTCCCGCAGTTCCCGATCGTCCGCCACAGGTCCTCCAACGGCTGTGCCACCGACAGCCGGATGCGCGTGCTCGCGAGGGCCGCTCCGCGTAGCACGAACCACGAGATCGCGAGGCCGATCGCCACACCGACGGTGCCGGCGAGGAGCGCGATCCACCACTCGCGCGTGGCTCCGCTGGCGAGCCGCCAGAGCGAGACCCCGGCCGGGATCAGAAGACCTCCGATGAGGAATGCGGGCAGGCCGATCTCGCGGCCTCTCGTGATGTCGACGAGCGCCTGTGCGTCCATGCGCGCCGGCCGGAAGAGTTCCAGCTCTCGAGAGCCACTCGGTGACTGCATCTCACGCAGCCAGTAGAGGTTCCGCAGGTTCACCGCCACCGACTTGCAGTACGAGACGACGACGTAGCGCGCGACGAGCTCGACGAGGTACCTGGCCGGCATGCGCAACGGGCCGAGGCGCGCGGCGACGCTCGAGCCGTGATAGCCGTGGCGGCGGAGGCTCTCCAGCGCGATGAGCACGCGGCGGTGGTCGCTCTCGAACCGCTCGGGCCGCGCGAGCGGAGATTTCCGGGCGAGCTCACGGAGCATCTCGCGGTCACGCGGGCCGCGCACGTCGATCTCGTCGAGAAAGGCCGCGATCGCCTCGTCGTCGCCACCGAGGAGCTGAAGCCGTTCGAGCGGGTTGTCGTAGAGCTCCTCGAGCTCGCGCTGCTGCGCCGCCCGCTGCTCTCCCGCGTGCATCGCTGCGCGACTCTACTCGGTCGCCGCTGCGCCTACGTCACGCCGACGACCTCCAGACGGGCGCGATCGAGGCCGAGCTTCGGGAAGGGGGAGAGGGGCTCGAACCGGGCCAGGAAGAAGCGGAGATGCTCGGGCTCGTACGTGAATTGCAGGCCGGGCACCCGCTCCGCGAGCTCGTGCACGTGCGCGACCGTGTGCGCGACCCAGTTCAGGTGCTCCTGCGAGTAGACCCGGCGCGGGATCGTCAAGCGCACGAGCTCGAGCCCGTCGTACGGCTCGTCGGCGTGCTGTCCCGAGACGATTCCGCGCTCCATCGAGCGGACCCCGCCGGCGAGGTAGAAGGCTGCCGCAAGCGCCTGTGCGGGGCATGCGAGCTGCTCGAGGTGGGGCAGGAAGCGCTTCGCGTCGACGAATACCGCGTGCGCCCCGATCGGGGACACGACCGGCACGTCCGCGTCGACGAGGAGCTCGCCGAGATATCGCGCCTGCTCGACGTAGGCGCGAACCACGCTCTCGTCGGTGGACTCGCGGATCCCTTGAGCGAGCGCCTCCATGTCGTGCCCTGCGATGCCGCCGTAGTGCGGGAAGCCCTCGTAGACGACGACCTGCTCACGGAGCCGCTGCGCGAGGTCGAGATCCGCGACCGCGACGAAGCCTCCGATCGGAACGAAGTGATCCTTCTTCGAGCTGAAGACGGCGCCGTCGGCGTGATCGGCGATCAGCCGGATGAGGTGAGGCAGCGAGTGCTCCTCGAAGCCGGGCTCGCGCTCCTTGACGAAGAGCGCGTTCTCCGAGATTCGCGTCGCGTCGAGGATCAGGAGGGCGCCGTAGGCGCGGGTCAGCTCCCGGACCGCCCCGAGGTTCTCCAGTGAGAACGGTTGGCCGCCGGCCATGTTCAGGCAGGCCTCCTGGCGGACGTACGCCACGTCGTCCCCGGCTGCCAGCGCGGCCTCGAGCTTCCCGAGGTCGATGTTGCCCTTGAACGGGAACGGCGACTCGGGATCGCTCGCCTCGGCGATCGCGACGTCGACCCAGCGGCCTCCGGCGAGCACGACGTGCTCGCGCGAGGTCGTGAAGTAGAGGTTCGAGGGAACGATCGAGCCTGGACGGACGAGGGCTCGTGCGAGGAGGTGCTCGGCCCCACGGCCCTGGTGGGTCGGAATGACGTACGGATAACCGAACACGTCGCGGGCCGCCTCCTCGAGCCGGAAGAAGCTGCGCGAGCCCGAGTACGCCTCGTCGCCGAGCTCCATCGCCGAGCGCTGCTCCTGCGAGAGCGCCGACGTGCCGCTGTCCGTGAGCAGGTCGACGAAGACGTCTTCGGAGCGAAGGAGGAACGTGTTGTAGCCGGCCTCGCGCATCGCCTTCTCGCGCTCCCGCGGGGAGCGGAGTGCAATCGGCTCGACGACCTTCGCTTTCCACGGAGGCGGAAGGAGCACGCTCACAGGGTCATCGTCGAGTCGCCACGGCGAGTGGGCATCGGGAGAAACCCGAAGCGCCCGGTGCATCGACCGCATGCCGGCCGTGGCAGGATGGGGCGGCCGTGGAGACTATGCGCGCCATCCGCAAGCGCGAGTCGGCGCCGGGCCTCTCTCTGGAGGAGGTGCCGGTCCCGACGCCTGGCCCAGACGAGGTGCTCGTGCAGATCGAGGCGGCGTCGATCTGCGGTACCGACCTTCACATCCAGCGCTGGGACCAGTGGTCGTCCGAGCGCGTCCGGCCGCCGCTCACGCTCGGCCACGAGCTGTGCGGCACGGTCGTCGCCAAGGGCGTCGCCGTGCGCGACATCGAAGAAGGCGACTACGTCTCGGCCGAGAGCCACGTGACGTGTGGCGTCTGCTTCCACTGCCGCACGGGCAAGGCGCACATGTGCGAGCAGACCAGGATCCTCGGCGTCGATCGGGACGGCGGGTTCGCCGACTATGCCGCGATCCCGTCGTCGGTCGTCTGGAAGAACGACCGCGCGAAGCTGCCGCCGGAGATCGCGTGCCTGCAGGAGCCCTTCGGAAATGCGGTGTTCGCGACCTCGACCCAGGACCTTGCAGGTCGAGCGGTCGCCGTCCTCGGCTGTGGCCCGGTCGGGCTCTTCACGATCGCCATCGCCAAGGCCTTCGGCTCGGGTCGCCTGTTCGCGTCCGACCATGTGCCTTTCCGGATCGGGCTCGCCCGCACGCTCGGCGCCGACGCGGTCGTGAACGTCGACGAGGTCGAGGACGTTCCCGATTGGTTCGTCGAGCAGAACGAGGGGATCGGCGTCGGGGTCGTCTTCGAGATGTCCGGCGCGCTGCGGGCGATCCAGGACGCGTTCCGGGTCGTGCGGCACGGTGGGAACGTCGTCCTCTTCGGGATCCCCGCACGCCCGGCGACCATCGACGTCGCGGAGTCGCTCATCTTCAAGAACCTCACCGTCACCGCGGTGAACGGCCGCGAGATCTGGGAGACCTGGTACACGACGCGCTGGCTCCTCGAGCACGGAGTCGTCGATCTCCGCCCGCTCATCACGGCCGAGCTGCCGCTCGAGCGGTTCGAGGAAGCCTTCGCGCTGCTCGAGTCGGGGGAGGCCTGCAAGATCGTCCTGCGACCGAACGGAGTCCCAGCATGAGCGCCACACTCGACCAGCAGCTCGGCGCGGAGCTCGACTCGCTCCGCGAAGCGCGAACCTACAAGCGCTTCCTCACGCTGCAGTCGCCGCAGGGACCGGTCGTGGAGATGGAGGGGCGAGGCGAGGTGATCGTCCTCTCGTCGAACAACTACCTCGGGCTCGCGGGGCACCCGGAGGTCGTCCGGGCCGGGATCGAGGGGCTCGAGCGCTACGGCGCCGGGACGGCGTCCGTGCGCTTCATCTGCGGCACCTTCGAGCCGCATCACGCGCTCGAGCGAAAGCTCGCGGAGTTGTCCGGCACCGAGGCGGCTCTCACCTACGTTTCGTGCTGGAACGCCAACGAGGCGTGTATCCCGAGCCTGACCGACGCGAACACGGTCATCCTCACCGACGAGCTCAATCACGCGAGCCTCATCGACGCGATCCGGCTCTCGCGGCCCGCCTCCAAGGTCATCTATCCGCACTCGGACATGAGCGCGCTCCGCGAGGGGTTGTCCGCGGCACCGCGCGACGCGCGGAAGCTCGTCATCACGGACGGCGTCTTCTCGATGGAAGGCGACCTGGCGAAGCTCCCGGAGATCGTCGAGCTGGCGCGCGAGCACGACGCGGTCGTCGTCGTCGACGACTCGCACGGCGTCGGCGTCCTGGGTGACACGGGGCGTGGGACGGTCGAGCACTTCGGGCTGCTCGGCGAGGTCGACGTCATCACAGGGACGCTCGGCAAGGCGCTCGGCGGAGCCGCCGGAGGCTACGTGGCGGCGTCCGAGGAGGTCTGCGACGTCCTGGCGCAGCGCTCACGGCCGCAGCTCTTCTCGAACGCGCTCCCGCCGACCGTCGCATGCAGCGCTCTTCGCTCGGTCGAGCTGATGCTCGACCAGCCGGAGCTGCTCGCACGGCTCCGCGAGAACACGAGGATGTTCCGGAGGATGCTTCGCGAGGCGGGCTACGCGCCGCTCGACGGCGAGGCCGCGATCATCCCGATCATCATCGGCGAGACGGCAGACGCGATGGCGTTGTCGGCTCGACTCCTCGACGAGGGCGTGTTCGTCACCGGCTTCGGCTTCCCGGTCGTGCCCGAAGGGACCGCGCGCGTTCGGGTGCAGATGTCTGCGGCGCTCGAGCGCGGGCATCTCGAGCGTGCCATCGCCGCTTTCGAACGAGTGAAGCCCGACCGAGGGATCTGAGTCGAGCTCGTGCCGCGGCCGTCTGCAGGCGTCTTGCGCGCGACCGGAATCTTGCGCTAGCCGATTCCGGGCTTGCGCCCGAAAAGGGGGACGAGGAACCGTCCCGACTCTCGCGAAGATGCGGCAATGGAAAACTGGCCCGTCAATCTCGTCGGCCTCGGCCTCATCATCGCCGGCATCCTCTTCGCCTACTTCCTCAACTTCGTCGGGATCATCATCGGGTTGATCATGATCATCGGCGGGATCATGGCGCTCTGGATGACGTACCGGCGCAAGAAGTACGGGACCGCCTAGCAGCGTCTCGTCATCCGCGAGGAGACGGCGACTCGCCGTCGAATCCCGCTGCCATGGCACCGAACATCATCGGACTCGGTCTGATCGTGGCGGGCATCATCTTCCTCATCTGGGGTGGAGTAGTCCTCTGGATCCTCGGGACCATCTGCCTCATCGGGGGAGTCGGCGCTCTGTTCATGACCTGGCAGCGCAAGCGCCGCGCAACCGCCTGACGCACGGCCGAGATCCGCGAGCGCGGATGTCGGCCGTGCAACATCGCTGAGGTCGTCCGCCGCGGCGGCGGTTTGCAGCAAGGTGCTGCTCGAGGAAAGCGCCGCGTGCGGTCCTGCTTGCGCGTGGCGCGCGCACGCGCGAATATGCCCGCGCCCGGCGCGAGGCCCGTAGTCGCTTGCGCAGGGTGCGGCGCTACCGCCAGACTCTCCGACACGGGAGGAATGGGTGAGCTCCGAAGTCGCGACCAGCATCCCGAGCGAAAGACAGCGGCAGGGCGTCGAGCGCCGGCCCTGGCGGGCGCTCGCGGTCCAGCTCCTCGGCCCGCTCACCATCGTCGGCGGGCTCGTCTGGGGAGTGGCCCAGCCGTATCGCATCCTCATCCTGGATCGCGACCGGGGAGGCGATCTCTACGACTACGTCTTCCAGGGGCCGCTGCTCGTCATCCTCGTCGGGCTGGCCTTCGCGGTTCTGGTCGCGCCGGGTCTCGTGCACGACCTCGCGTTGGAGGAGCGACGTGATCCCGCGAGCTGAGACCGCGCACTGGATGGCCGCGTCGGTTGCGCTCTTCGTGGGCCTCGTGCTCATTGCCGAGCTGATCGTCGGTCGGGAGGTCTTCTATCGCCGCAAGTGGCGGGCGTATCTCTTCCCGTCACTGATCATCGCTTCGAGCGTCTTCTTGTGGGTCATCACGATCTTCTCCACGTTCTCGACGATGCACCTGCTCGCGCACGCAGTCTGGGCGCAGGCGGCGCTCGTCGCGGGCGCGGTCGAGCTCGCGGTCGCCCGGGGGAAGCTCTGGCGGCCCGCCTGGTCGCTGGTTCCCGCGTTCGCCTTGCTCGTCTCGGGCATCGCCTTCCTGGTCCACGAGCAGAACGCGTGGCTCTACTCGCGCTCCGCGTTCCTCCATCACGCGATCGGCTGGATGCTCGTCGTCGTCGCGCTGTTCCCGCTCGGCCGTGCGATCCAGCCCGGGCGGATCGTCTGGCGCACCGGCTACGCGCTCACCTTCGTGCTGCTCGCAGTGCTCCTCTTCGCCGATCGCGACGCGGCGCCGATTTTCGGCCGCTTCGGGCTCGGCGGGCCGTGACCCTCAGGCGTCTCCTGCTCCTCGGGGCGGTCGTCGCCCTCGTCGCTCCCGCCGCCGCCTTCGCGCACGTCACGCTCGTGAGCTCCGAGCCCGTGACGCAGTCGCGTGTCGACCAGCCGCCGACCGAGGTCCGCCTCCGTTTCAACGGGCCGGTGACGATCTCGCAGAACGCGATCCGCGTGCTGGCTCCCGACGGCGCGGTTCTCTCGGGGCCGGCGAGGACCGAGGACGGCGGCCACGTGGTCGTGACGCCCGTCTCCGGGCTCGTCGACGGCCAGGGCTACACCGTGCGCTGGCGCGTCATCGGAGAGGACGGGCACTCGCCGGCCGGGGTGTTCACCTTCGGCGTCGGAGTCGCCGCGCCTCCGCCGACCGATGCGGTCGGTTCGTCGGGCACGACCTGGCGGGACGATCTCGCGCGCTGGGCGCTGTTCGGTGCGATCGCCCTCCTCATCGGGCCCCTCGTTGTCCGCCTCGTCGTCGTCCGCGGCGCGGTGCCGTCTGAGCTCGAGCGTTGGTTCCACGGCCTCGGGGTCGTTGCCGCGTTCCTCGTGATCGACGTCGGAATCGCCGCGTTCGTCCTCCGCGCGTCGAACGCGCTTCAGCTCCCGATCGCCGACCTGCCGTACGGCGATCTCCAACCGTTCGCGGAGAAGACCCGCTTCGGGATCGCGTTCCTCGCGATGACGATCGGCTTCGGTGTGGTCGCGGCTCTCCTGCTCGTCGGCTGGGTGTTCGATCGCCTCGATCTGCGCTGGCCCGCGCTCGTCCTTTCGCTCGCCCTGATCTCCGGGCTCTCGCTCTCGGGCCATCAGGCGACGGAGCCGAACGCCGCGCCGCTCGCCGAGCTCGCCGACTGGCTCCACCTCGTGGCCGCGTCGATCTGGGTCGGCGGCGTTGCGACCCTTGCATTCCTCGTCTGGCCGCTCGCCCCGTCACTGAGAAGGGACGCGTTCCTTCGCTTCGCGCGTCTCGCGATCGCCCTCGTGGCGGTGATGGTGCTGGCGGGCGCCTATCTCGCGCTCGTCCGCCTCCCAGCGCTCAGCGATCTCTGGACGACCGAGTACGGCCGCTTCCTCCTCCTCAAGGTGGGAATGGTCGCGTTCGCGCTCATGTGGGGCGCGGCCCATCACTTCTTCGTGCGCCCGCGGCTCGAGCGGGGAGACGAGCTGGACGTCGGACCGAGTCTCGTGGGTGAGGCGACGGTCGCCTTCGCTGTCCTCCTCGCGGCGGCGATCCTCACGAACCTCGCGCCGCCGCCGATCGACGGCAGCTCGTCCGCGACCGCACCGGCGACCGCCCGCGCGACGCGCTAGAACGTGGCCGTGGATCACGGCCACGATCACGGCAGGAGCGCGAGCAAGCGTTCGCTCGTGATCGCACTCGGCCTGACCGCGGCGTACACCGTCGTCGAGGTCGTGGGCGGGATCTACACGGGGAGCCTCGCGCTCCTCGCCGATGCCGTTCACATGCTCTCCGACAACGTCGCGCTCGCGCTCGCGCTCGTCGCGGCCTGGCTGGCGACGCGGCCCGCGACGCCCGGGAAGAGCTACGGGTACAAGCGCGCGGAGGTGCTGGCGGCGCTCGCGAACGGTGTCCTGCTCGTGGCGCTCTCGATCTGGATCTTCGTCGCGGCCGCACAGCGCCTTTCCGACCCGCCCGACGTCCTCGGAGGCTGGATGCTCGTCATCGCGATCATCGGGATCGCCGTGAACCTCGGCGCCGGGGCCGCGCTCTACCGCTCGCGCGACGAGAGTCTCAACGTCGACGCGGCGTTCCGGCACGTCCTTGCCGATCTGCTCGGCTCGTTCGGCGTCCTCGTGGCGGCCGTGATCATCCTCGCGACCGGCTGGCTACGGGCGGACCCGCTCGTCAGCATCCTCATCGGCGTTCTCGTTCTCGCGAGCGCGTGGACGATTCTCCGCGACTCGACGCAGATCCTGCTCGAGGCTACGCCGCGGGGGATCGACGCGGAGGCGCTCGGCCGGCGGCTCGCCGGCGCGCCGGGCGTGGTCGAGGTGCACGACCTCCACGTCTGGACGATCACGTCCGGCTTCCCGGCCCTGTCGGCGCACGTGCTCGTCCGCCCCGGCGACGACTGCCACGGTCGCCGTCGCGAGCTCGAGCGGCTCCTTCACGACGAGTTCGGGATCGAGCACACGACGTTGCAGGTCGACCACGCCGCCGAGGGCGGCCTCGTCGAGATGGCCCGGTTCTCGTAGGCGGCTCAGCCGTCGCGCAAGGCGAAGACTCGAGCGCTCACGTCGTGATCGTCGAACGTCTCGACGAGCTCGAGAGCACCGTCGCTCGGGATCTCGAGTGCCTCCGATGCCGCGTCGGTGA
The DNA here is from genome assembly GCA_963746975.1 of uncultured Gaiellaceae bacterium. Lineage (GTDB taxonomy): Bacteria > Actinomycetota > Thermoleophilia > Gaiellales > Gaiellaceae > GMQP-bins7. The sequence continues at coordinate 26,931 of CAVVDE010000014.1, read as the reverse complement.
CGAGCGCGTAGCGTTGTGGCCGACCAGCTCCGGCGCGCGCGACTTCAGCAGGCGATGAGCGACGACGACCTCTGGTCCGACGAGCTCGCGCCGGCCGGCGATGTCCTGGAGCACGAACGCTCCTGCATGGAGCACGAACTTGAGATCCAGGCGATCGATCCGCGAGCACGCGTCGCACCAGCACGTGCCAGATCTCGTGCGCCGTCGTCGACGCGTCGCCGGAAGTCCGCGTAGCACGACGTCGAATGCACACCGAGTGCACGTCCTGCCCGTGCGGCAGACCTTCGGCGTTCCGTCCGAGTACGCGAAGACGGCGTCTCCCTCGAGCTTCGACAGCGTGAACGGCGGCACGAGGCGCCCGACGATCCCGTCCAGCAGGCTCGAGAGGATCGCGTACGCCTCGGGGACTCCGCCGTCCGCGAACGCGTCGTCTCGATGAGCCGTCGCGACGTCGCGGAGGAACGACGTGTAGCCGCTGATGTCGGCGAGGATGAGCGCGCCGCTCGCGGCGGTCGGGGGTGCGGAGGTCACATCGAGAGCCACGGCCCTACGCTACTACGAGCACCGCGGCACCCCGGAGCGCGCCCATGCGCAGCCGCTCGAGCGCCTCGTTCGCATCCTCCAGCGGGAACGTCTCGACCTCGGTTCGGACGGGGATCGTCGGTGCCAGCGCGAGGAAGTCCTCACCGTCGGCGCGCGTGAGGTTGGCGACCGAGCGGATCGTCCGCTCGCCCCACAGCGCCTCGTAGGGGAAGGCCGGGATGTCGCTCATGTGGATCCCCGCGCACACGACGGAGCCGCCCTTGCGCACGTGACGCAGTGCCGCCGGGACGAGCGCGCCGACGGGCGCGAAGACGATCACCGCGTCGAGCTCGTCGGGCGGCCCGGCGACCGCGTCTCCCGCCCAGGTCGCGCCGAGCGAGCGCGCGAACTCCTGCGTCTCGTCGTCGCCGGCGCGGGTGCCCGCGTAGACCCGACGTCCCTGGGCGACGGCGACCTGGCAGACGATGTGGGCGGAGGCGCCGAAGCCGTACAGCCCGATCCGTTCGGGCTCGCCCGCGAGCCGGAGCGAGCGGAACCCGATGAGGCCGGCGCAGAGGAGCGGCGCCGCCTGCTCGTCGGCGTAGAAGTCGGGAATCGGGAAGCAGTAGCGCTCGTCCGCGACCGCGAGCTCCGCGTAGCCGCCGTCGACGTCGTAGCCCGTGAAGCGGGCGCGATCGCAGAGGTTCTCCGCGCCTGCGAGGCAGAAGCGGCACTCGCCGCACGTCCACCCGAGCCAGGGCACGCCCACCCGCATCCCCGGCGCGAACCGCTCGCCTCCGGCGATCACGTCCGCGACGATCTGATGACCCGGCACGAGCGGCAGCTTCGGGTGCGTCAGCTCGCCGTCGACGATGTGGAGGTCGGTGCGACACACCCCGCACGCTCGCACCTCGAGCAGGACTTGCCCGGCGCCGGGCACGGGCTCCGGGAGCTCAGCCGCCGCGAGCCTTGCACCAGCCTTCTCGAGCACCATGGCGCGCATTGCCTGAGATCCTGTCGGGATGGAGCGCCGGCGGCAACCCACGGCGCGGATCGACTACCGGCGGCTCGACCGGACCGAGCTGGGACGCGTCGGCGAGATCGACCGGACAGAGGCGATCGAAACGCTCTACGTCCAGCACGGCGAGCAACTCGAGATGCGGACAGGGGATTTCAGCGCCCGTTCGTGGGATCCCGTCGGGGACGGGGAGCACTCGGTCGCAGCCCAGAGGAGAGCGCTCGAGCGCTACGTCGAGGCGGGAGCCGTCTGCATCGGCGCATTCGCGGAGAACGGGCTCGTCGGGATCGGAGTCGTGCGCTTCCACGTCCGCGCGGGCGTCGCGCAGCTCGCGTATCTGCACGTGACGCACGGCAATCGCGGGCGAGGGGTCGGCGTGGCCTTGACGAGCGAGCTCGAGCGCCTCGCGCGCGACGCGGGCGACACCTCGATGGTCGTCTCTGCTACGCCGTCGCAGAACACGGTCCGCTTCTATCTCGCCCGCGGGTACGAGCCGACGGCGCAGCCGCTACCGGAGCTCTACGAGCTCGAGCCCGAGGACGTCCACATGCGGAAGGAGCTCTAGAGAACGAGCTCGGCGCGGACGGTGCCGGCGCGCTCGTGGCGTGCCGTCACAGCCATGCGGCTGCCCGCCTGCGCTTCGACCACCCACTCGACCTTCGTCCGCTCCTTGGTGGAGTGGTCGGTGCCCCACCACATGATGTCGCGCCGCTCGACCCGGCCGCCGAGCTGCCCCGCCTCCTCGCGCTCCTTCCCGGTGGCGACCCGGGCGCCGTCGGGAAGCTCGAGCTCGACCTCGATCGGGCGGACCGCTTTCCGCTCGAGCGCCTTCTCGGTGACGTTCGTCGGGAGCCAACCGGCGTTCTCGAGAACGAGCCGGAGGCGATACACGCCATCCGCGACGGGCTCTGCCTCGAACGAGCGGATCTCGAGGAGAGGCGAGACGAGCGCGAGGTAGACGGCGAAGTCGGCGTGCGGCTCGACCTCGTGCTCGAGCTGCGAGAGGGGCGGGTTGAACCAGAAGTAGACGCGATCCCAGCCCCCGAGCTCGACCGGCCCGAGCTGAGGGTGGTCGAACGGGTACCAGTCGACGTAGCCCTCGCCGAGCTCGTCCGCGACCTTCAGCACCGCGAGCTCGTCCTCCGGCGAGTGCTCGCGCATCCATTCGATGAAGTGGTAGTCCGTGATGCCCGCACGCCGCTGCGGGCTCCAGAACTCCGTCACCCACGCGTAGGCGCCGAGGTGGTCGTAGACCCAGTCGACGTCGCCGCCCTTGATGACCTGCTTCGGGTGGTACTTGAAGTCGTGGAAGATCGAGATCGCGGGATAGCCGGTCAGCCGCGTCGCCTCTTCACCCATGAGCTTGAATGCACGGAGGTCGGGCACCGGAAAGTCGTCGTCCGAATGTCCCGACCACGGCCGCAGATGCACTCCCGAGAACGTGTGGTAGCCGACGTACGACGTGATGTTCTTGCGCGCCACGATCGCCTCGACGAGCGCACGAACCTCCGGCTCGGATGTCGGGAACGGCCCCGCTCCCTGCTGCTCGGCCTCGGGTGCCCAGTCCGCAGGCCAGTTGCGGTTCAGGTCGAGGCCCTCGAGCGGCGGCGCAATCGGGATCGTGACGCCGTCCCAGTTTCGGATCGTGCCCTCGGGGAGGACGCGATAGAAGTCGCCCTCGAAGTCGTCGGGCGACCGCGGGACGAGGGCGCGCGGATCGTCCGGGTGTGGCTTCCACGAGCCGTTCGGGTCCTTCATCCGCATGAAGAGCACGCGGCCGTCGCCGTCCACGTCCTCGCGCTGGAGCCCGTCCTCGGGCTCGTCGCGCGGGTACGGCCGCACGCTCGACCGCCGGAAGCGACCGTCCGAGAGACCGGCCTCGGCCCCGTCCGGGTTGACTCGCGGCACGACGTAGAACGTGCGCGTGTCGACGGCGTGGCGCACGCGCTTCTCGTCCGAGTGCAGCAGGCGGTCGAGCAGGTTGAGCGCCGCGGTCGTCCCGGTGAACTCCATCGCGTGGATCTGGGCGTGGACGAAGACGCCCGGCTTCTCCTCTGCCGGACCCGTCTCGGCGTTCGTCACCGTGCAGAGCCAGATGTCGCGTCCCTCGTACGATTTGCCGATCGCCTCGAGCCGGAAGAGCGCCGGGAACTCGGAGGCCCACGCCTCGAGCGTCGCGGTCAGGTCGGCGTACGTGTAGAAGCGGTCGAAGCGGACGCGCACCGCGCGCGAGACTAGTCGATACGCCTCAGCGCGCGCGGACGATGAGCCGCCACGTCTCGGGCGAGATCGGGGTCGTGCCGTCCCATGCTCCGAACGTGTCGACCTCGTCGAATCCCGCCTCTCGAAGCATCTGCACCCAGTCCGTCGCCGAGTACACGTTGATCACGTAGGGACGCTCGGTGCGCTCGTTCGTCGGCGAGACGATGAGACGGTAGGTGTCGATCGTTCCGGCGGCCCAGTCGGGCGTGCGCTCCTCCAGATACAGGGACCCGTCGGGCAGCCGCTCCCACGTCCGGCGCGCGAAGCGCTGCGTCATGCGCGCGAACCCGTCGCGGTGAGCCGTCTCGACGATCAGCGCTCCTCCGGGGCGCAGGACGCGCCGGAACTCGCGCAACACACCCGTATCTCCTTCGCGGCCGAGGTACCCGAGCGACGAGAAGAGGTTGAAGACGGCATCGAAGCTCGCGTCCTCGAAGGGAAGCTCTCGATAGTCGCCGCGGACGAAGCGCGGCCACTCGGCGTCGGGACGTCGCGACTCGGCTTCGGCGAGGAGCGTCGGCGAGCGATCGAGCCCGGTGACGAGATAGCCCGCGTCGGCGAGCGCGAGCGCGTGACGACCAAACCCGGTGGGGCAGTCGAGGATCTCCGCGCCCGGCTCCACCTCGGCGAGCGCGGCAGCGCCGAGTGCTTCTGCGCGCGTGTGGTCGTCGTCGACGAAAGGTGCATACGTCTGGAGATACGTCTCGTCGAAGACGGAGTCCCATCCATCCATCTCCGGCAGACTCCCTGTACCTTCCGCAGATCCCGAATCCGCACGAGCAGATTCGGGATCGCGACCACTCCTAGAGCGGCCGCTCACGATGGCCGGTGCCGGTGAAGGACATGGATCACGAGGCTGACCAAAGACACCGTGGGCGCGACCTCCTCGCGTACCGCTCCGAGTTCCCGATCCTCGAGCATACGACCTACCTCGCGAGCCACACGCTCGGCCCGATGCCGCGGAAGGCGGCGGATCGGCTGGCGGAGTTCGCACGCATGTGGGCGGAGCGCGGCATCCGCGCGTGGGCGGACGGATGGTGGCGGACGCCGATGGAGGTCGGCGACCAGATCGGGCGCATCGTCGGCGCGCCTCGAGGCTCGACCGTGATGTGCCAGAACGTCGCGATCGCCGAAGCCATTGCACTGTCCTGCTTCCGGCCCGTCGACCCGACGAAGAACCGCGTCGTGTACGAGCGCGGGAACTTCCCCTCGGTGCGCTACCTGTACCAGGCGCAGCCCGACCTCGAGGTCGTCGTGTGCGAGGACGACGCCGAGATCGTCGAGCGGATCGACGAGCGCACGCTGCTCGTCCCGATCAGCCACGTCCTCTTCAAGGACTCCCTGATCCAGGACGTCGAGCCGATCGTGCGCCGCGCGCACGAGGTCGGTGCTTCCGTGATCCTCGACTGCTACCAGTCCGCGGGGATCGTTCCGGTCGACCTCACGGCGCTCGGCGTGGACTTCGCGGTCGGAGGGTCGGTGAAGTGGCTGTGCGGCGGGCCGGCGAACGGCTGGCTGTACGTTCGGCCCGACCTCGCGGAACGGCTCGAGCCGACGTACGTGGGCTGGCAGGCGCACGCTCGCCCGTTCGCCTTCGAGGAGGAGCTCGAGTACACGACCGGCGCGGCGCGCTTCCTCACCGGGACGCCCAACCCCGCGGCTCACATGGCCGGGACGGCCGGGTACGACCTCATCGAGGAAGTCGGCGTCGAGCGCATCCGCGAGAACTCGCTCAGGCAGACGGAGCTGCTCATCGAGCTCGCAGAGGCAGCCGGCTTCGGGATCCACTCGACGCGCGATCCGTCGAAGCGCGGCGGCGCGGTCATCGTCGACGTGCCCGAGGCCGCCGCCGTGTACGCCGAGCTCGAGGAGCGAGCGATCCTCGGCGACTTCAGACCCGGTGCCGGCATTCGCATCGGCCCGCACTTCTTCACGAGCGACGAGGAGATTCGATACGCGATCGCGCAGATCACGGACGTCCTCGAGACGGGCGCCTACGAGCGCCACCTGGGCGCCGCCGCGCGGCACTGACCGCGCGCTGGAAGAGAGTGCGGTCGAGGGCCACGACGACGGCACTGCTCATCGCCGGTGGGTGTTCGTCTATCGCGGCGCGGCGGTGCCCGAGGCGCGTGGCCGCTACTTCTTCGGCGACTACTGCACGGGAACGGTCTGGAGTCTGCAGATGGCGGACGGCGATGCGCTCGACGACCGGCGGGAGCCGGGGAGGAATTCCGGGGCTCGTGACCTTCGGGGAGGGCGCGCGCGGCGAGCTCTACGCGGGCTCCGTCTCCGACGGGCGCATCGACCGTCTGACGCTGTAGACGTGCAGAGAGCTAGCCCTCCGGCGCCAGCAGGATCGTCCAGCGCTCGACGCTCGTCACGGTCAGCATCCCGTTCTTCGCCCATGGGTCCTCTGCGAAGCGCGCGCGCAACGCCTCCTCCGAGGACGAGTCGACAACGTGGAACGCTTCACGTCCGCCTTCGACCGGGCCGCCGAGCAGGATCAGACCGTCGTCGACCAGCGCATTCATGAAGTGCGCGTGCTCCGGCCACAGCGCCTGCTCGCGCATGTCCTTCGACCAGTCCCACGGCCCGCCGCGCTCGACGCGGACGAGGAAGAGCTCCTGACCTTCCGGCACGCTCGGCATCACACGACCCCGTCGTGGCAGTCACGCAGATACGCGTGTCTCGCGGCCTCGTCGCGAGCCGACAACAGGTAGCGGCTCCACGCCTCGCGCTCGTGGGTCACGGCTCCGAGCTCCCAGACGCAGTACGTCGGCCTGTGAGCGCCCTCGATCGGCCACGGCCGGAAGAGTGCGTCGCTCTCGCCGTTCTTCGCCCACACCGTCTCCCACAGCTCGTTCTCGTTCCGCCAGGTGCAGACGAGGAGGAAGTAGAAGTCCTCGCCGCAGCGGTGGAGGATCACGAAGCCGAGCTCGCCGAGTGCGCCCAGCTCGTCCGCGCGGCTCGCGTCGCGCAGGCTTCGCCGTGCCACCGCCCTGATCGCGAGCGGCACCGCGGCGTCGTCCGGTGCGACGTCGTACCACTTGAGAACGGTGTCGCCGAGAGCGAGGCTCGGCTCGGAGCTAGCGAACTTCTCGATGTGGCGGTACTCCGTCGCCACGCTCACCTGCTCGAGCGCGCTCACGCTGCTGCCTCGAGTGCGCGCGTGAAGTCCATGATCCAGTTCGTCTCCCACGTCTCGCCTCCGTCGTCCGAGAACGCCTGCTCCCAGCGCGGGTTCGGCGTGGAGACGCCGGACCACGTGAAGCGCACGCGCACGGGGCGCCCCTCGAGCGTGTCGTCGCCTTCGAAGACGCCGGTGTCGCCGTCGAACGAGCCGATCACCGGCGGATCCAGTAGACCCGGGCGGCGAGTGTCCGCCCAGTAGATCGACCACAGTCCGGTCTCCGGATCGTAGAAGCGGAACGACATGCCGATGAACCCGCCTCCGTAGTCGCTGCAGTACACGTCCTCGTTGCCTAGGCCGCCGGGTAGCGGCCTCGCGGCCACCTTCGAGTCGAACTCGTCCCACTCGTCCGATCCGGCGAACCGGCGTGCGAGACGCCGGTTTCGGACGTTCCAGCGGCCCATCCAGAAGTCGAAGTCGTGGGACGTCGCACGTTCCTTCACAGCTGCCGTCATCTCCTACCTCCCGTCGTTTCGACGTCTCGACGCTAGTCGACAAATAGGGCGTATCAGGCCCTCTATGTGTGCTTGACTGCGAGCTGTGCTCGCGCCGACGGCCAGGCTTCTCGAGTTCCTCGAGCTGCTCCAGTCGAAACCCCTGATCACGGGGCGGGAGATCTCCGATCTCCTGGCGATCGATCCGCGGACGGTCCGTCGTTACGTCGAGGCTTTGCAGCAGCTCGGCATCCCCGTCGAAGGGCAGCGGGGCGTGGGCGGCGGCTATCGCATCCGTCCGGGATACCGCCTGCCGCCCCTGATGCTCACTGACGACGAGGCCGTCGCGGTCGCGCTCGGCGTGCAGGCGGCGGGGCGGTTGGGCCTCTCGAGTTCGCCGGAGGCAGTCGAGGGCGCGCTCACGAAGATCCATCGCGTCCTCCCGGACGGGCTCCGCCGTCGCGTCGAGGCGCTCGAGGCCACCCTCGACTTCACTTCGGCGGCGCGCAAGGGAGCACCGGTCGCGGGCGGCACCGTGCTCGTCGTCGCCGAGGCGATACGTCGGCGGCTGCGTCTGCGCGTGACGTACCGGGCGTTCTCCGGCGACCAGACGCGGCGGGAGGTGAGCCCGCACGGGCTCGTCGTGCACGCGGGCCGCTGGTACCTCGCAGCCCACGACCACATGCGCGAAGACCTGCGGACGTTCCGGGTCGACCGCATGCAGCGCCTGCGCATGACGTCGGACGCGGCCGTTGCGCCTCCCGACGAGTTCGACGCCGTCGCCCACGTCACGACCTCGCTCGCGCGCGTCCCGTGGGGCTGGGAGGTCGAGGTGCTGCTCGAGCTGCCCGTCGACGAGGCCGCCCGGCGGGTTCCCGCGACGCTCGCCGAGCTTGCCGACGAGGACGGTGGGACGGCGCTGCGCATGCGTGTCGGCTCGCTCGACTGGATGGCGACGATGCTCGCCGGGCTCGGCTGCGGCTTCACGATTCGGCGGCCGGAAGAGCTGCGGGACAGCGTGCGAGCGCTCGGCGAGCGGCTTGCGCTCGCGAGCTCGGCCTAACCGCGCTCGACCGCGTACCGCTCGAACAGGTGTGACCCGTGCCGGCGGACGCCGAGTAGTCGCGCGTGCCGTCCTTCCGGGACGAGGTCGGTCGCCTCGACGAGCCGCAGCCGCGACCCGGGTCCGGCATCGCCGACGAGGAGCGGCGAGCGCGTCAGGAAGAGCTCGTCGACGAGGCCCGCCTCGAGGAGCTCGCCGAACGTATGCGGGCCGGCCTCGGCGAGGATCCGCCGGTGGCCGCGCTCGCGGAGCGTGCTCACGACGGAGCCGATGGCGATCGTGGTCGACTCACCGAGCGTGAGCACCGTGGTGGAGCTCGGTAGACGACCCTCGAGGCGAGCCGCTCCGACCTCGCTCGTCAGCACGACCGCACCCGCCTCGAACAGCGGGTGCTCCGGATCGATCGACCCGTGGCCCGTGAGCACGACGACCTCCGGGTCGGGGGCGATGCCGAGCTCGGCGCGCAGCTCCGCGTAGGCTGCCGCGGCCGGAGGGTAGATCTGCGCGGCCCGCCACGTCCCGCGAGGGCTCGCTCGGAGGACGCCTGCCCCGATGAGGACGGCGTCGGCGAACGCTCGGAGGAGGCCCATGAGGAAGCGGTCCGCGTCGCTGTCGTCGGCGACGAACGCGTTCGAGCCCTTCATTCCCGCGATCGAGACGACACCGTCGACCGTCGCGACGAAGTTCGCGTACAGGCACTCGTCGGCGAACCCGAGGTCGCCGTCGTGCAGGCGCGCGAGCTCGTCCGGAAGCGGCGTTCGAGGAACCGAGTCCACCTCGAACAGGCGCTGGAGCGGCTCGATCGGCCCCGCCACTACCGGTTCCAGCCGAGCTCGCGCGAGACCGCGTCGGCTCGCTCGAGCACCAACGGAAGCGCCTTCTCGACCGCGTCGGCGTCGAAGCGTGCGCTCGGCCCCTGGAGCGCGACGATCGCTTCGAGCTCCCCCCGCGCCGCGCGGATCGGCGCGGCGATCGCGGTGAGGCCCGGCTCGCGCTCGCCGACCGCCTGTGCGTAGCCGCGCTCGCGCACACGCTCGATCTCGGTCGCGAGCGCCTGCGGATCGGTGATCGTGTTCGTGGTGTACGCCCGGAACGGCCCCTCGGGAAGCTCCCGGCCCGAGAACGCGAGCATCACCTTCCCGGCTGACGTCGCGTGGGCGATCGACGGCCGACCGAGCCGCGACACGGGCTGGATCTGGTGCGAGCCGGGCACGAAGTCGACCGTGATCGCGTCCTCGTCACCCGGGACGGACAGGGTCGCGGTCTCGCCCGTGGCGTCGACCAGCGCGACGAGGTGGGGGCGGGCTACCTCGCGGACGTCGAGCCGTGCGAGCACCGCGTTCGCGAGGTGGACGAGCCGGATGCCGAGCTTGTAGCGGCCCGACGACGGGACTCTCTCGACGAGCCCGGCGGCCGCGAGCGTGCCGAGCTGCCGCGAGACGGTGCTCGGCGTCATGCCCGTGCGACGTGCGACCTCGTTCGTACCGAGCTCGCCTCCTTCTGCAAGGGTGTCGAGGACCGTGATTGCTCTCTCGGCAGCGCCAATACGACGGGTCGAAGGTTGACGAGTGCGCGACATCGGTGTAGGTTCGTTGCGGATTCTGGCACAGCGTTGCTCAAGGTGCAATTAATCGTCTGATGTCGTTTCTCCTGTCGTGCCCCAACTGCGGCCCGAGGCCGGTCGACGAGTACGCGTACTTCGGTGAGGTGACGAAGCGGCCGTCGGGCTCGCCGAGCCTTCGTGAGCTGACCGACTACGTGTACTTCCGCGACAACGTCGCGGGCGTGCAGCGCGAGTGGTGGCAGCACCGCACGGGCTGCGGCGAGTGGTTCCTCGCCGAGCGCGACACGCGGACGAACGAGGTGCTCGACGTGATCCTCCCCGATCCCAAGAGGCCGGCGTGAGATTGGAGCCGCGTACCGGGGAGCGAATCGACCGGGGCAAAGCGGTCACGTTCACGTTCGACGGCTGGAAGGTCACGGGCTTCGAAGGCGACACGCTCGCGTCGGCGGCGTTCGCGGCTGGAAAGCGGATCTTCTCGCGCTCGTTCAAGTACCACCGGCCGCGCGGCCTCCTCTGCTGCTCGGGCCACTGCCCGAACTGCCAGATGACCGTCGACGGCGTGCCCAACGTCCGCGTCTGCACCGAGCCGATCCGCGAGGGCGCGGTCGTCGAGGCGCAGAACGTGCGCTGGTCGCTGCACTTCGACTTCATGTCGATCACGGACAAGATCGGCGGGCCGTTCACGCCGGTCGGCTTCTACTACCGGACGTTCATCCGCCCGCGCGCCCTGTGGCCACTGTACGAGAAGTTCCTGCGCGGGGCGGCCGGCCTCGGGAAGCTCGATCCGCACGCGGGGCACGGCCGTCGCTACGACACCGAACACCGCACGGCTCGAGTCCTCGTCGTCGGCGGCGGCACGGCAGGTCGCACGGCCGCTCTCGCGGCAGCCAAAGACGGCCCGGGAGTGGTGCTCGTCGACGAGGACGCGCGCGTTGCAGGCGCGCAGCTTCCCGGTGTCGAGGTGCTCGCGCCGGCGACTGCGCTCGGCATCTGGGAGGGGGGCCTCGTCCCGGTCGACGCGGGGACGGTGCTCTATCGCTTCCGTGCCGACCGCATCGTCGTCGCCACGGGCGCGATCGAGCAGCCCCTCGTCTTCCCGGGGAACGACCTCATCGGGGTCATGCTCCCCGACGGCGCTCGCCGCCTCGTCCGCGACTTCTCGGTCAAGCCGGGCGAGCGAGTGGTCGTGCTCGGCTCCGACGACGAGACGCTCGCGATCGCAGACGAGCTCGTCGGTGCCGGCATCGAGGTCTCGAAGGTCGTCGATCTGCGCGAGGCGCGGCCCAAGGAGCTCGTCGCGCAGGGACGCAAGGGTCGCGTCAAGCGCGTCGTCCTGGACGGCGAGCCGTACCCGTGCGACCTGGTGGTCGCCTCCGGCGGCCGGCAACCCGCGTACTCGCTGCTCGCGCAAGCGGGTGCGCGCATCGAGTACGACGAGGCGCTCGGGGTCTTCGTCCCCACAGAGCTCCCCGACGGGGTCGACGCCGTCGGCAGCGTCACCGGCGAAGGGCTCGCGAAGATCGCACCCGAGCCTGCCTATCCGGGCAAGGGCAAGTGCTTCGTCTGCGTCTGCGAGGACGTCACGACGAAGGACCTGAAACGCGCGATCGGCGAAGGCTTCGACTCGATCGAGCTCGCGAAGCGCTACACGACGGCGACGATGGGCCCGTGCCAGGGCAAGCTCTGCCACCTCTCGAGCATCCGTGTGTACTCGCAGGAGACCCGGATGTACGAGTCGGCGATCGGGACCACGACCGCCCGCCCGCCCTGGGCGCCGGTGGAGCTCGGCCTCCTCGCCGGCCGCGAGCTCACGCCTGCCCGGCGCGGCTCCATCCACTGGCGTCACGAGGAGGCGGGAGCCACGATCCTGTGGGCCGGCCCGTGGAAGCGTCCGTATGCCTACGGCGAGAGGCCCGAGGACGAGGTACGCGCCGTCCACGAGGCGCTCGGCGTCATCGACGTCTCGACGCTCGGGAAGCTCCTCGTCGAAGGGCCCCACGCGGTTGCGCTCCTCGAGCGCCTCTACCCGAATCGCTTCGCCGACATGAAGCCGGGGCGCATCCGCTACGGCGTCCTCACCTCGGACGGCGGCCGGATCATGGACGACGGCACGATCGCGCGGCTCGCGGACGACCTCTTCTACGTCACGACGACCTCTACCGGCGCAGACGCGGTGACCGCCTGGTTCGAGTGGTGGAACGCCGTGTGGGGCTACGACGTCGAGATCGTGAACGTCACCGGTGCGCTCGCCGCGGTCAACCTCGCCGGCCCGCGCTCGCGTGAGGCGCTCGCGCGTCTCGTCGACGACCCCGACGACGTCTCGGCCGAGGAGTTCAGGTACCTCGACGCGCGTGAGCTCGACGTTGCGGGCGTGCCCACGCTCGCGCTGCGGATCGGCTTCGTCGGCGAGCTCGGCTACGAGCTTCATTTCCCGAGTCCCGCGGGCGAGCACCTCTGGGACGCGCTCGTCGAGGAAGGAGCGCGGCCGTTCGGGCTCGAGCCGCAGCGTGTGCTGCGACTCGAGAAGGGTCACATCATCGTCGGGCAGGACACCGACTCGGAGTCGAACCTCTACTCCGCGGGCATGCCGTGGCTCCCCAAGCTGGACAAGGACGATTTCGTCGGCAAGTTCGCGCTCGAGCACTTCGCCCAGCGCGACGAGAAGGAGCGCCTCGTCGGCTTCACGATGGAGGAGAACGTCCTCCCGGCCGAGGGCGCGCAGATCGTGATCGAGGGCGTTCCGGCCGGACGCGTGACGAGCGCCCGACGGAGTGAGGCCGTGGGCGAGGTGATCGGGCTCGCCTGGGTGCCAGGCGACCGCTCGCAACCCGGGACGCGCGTGGAGATCGTCGTCGACCGGCTTCGCAAGGGCGCACGCGTCATGCACGGCGCCTTCTACGACCCTTCCGGGGAGCGCATGCGCGGATGACTCCAGCGTTCCTTTCGCCTGCGCGCTGCACCGAGGGGACGACCACGTCGCCGCTCCGCCGCGCGCTCGAGGGCGCCGACCCGGGCGCCGTGCGCGACCTCTCGCTCGAGGGCATCGTCGAGATTCGGGGCGACGCCGATGCCGTGATGCTCGGAGCGGGAGAGGAGCTTCTGCGTCTCTCCCCGCGGCGCGCCTTCCTGTTCACCGATGCCGACCCCGTCGACGCCGTCGAGCGCGTTCGCGCAACCGGTCCGCTCGCGTTCGACGCGACCGGCGCTTATGCGGGGATCGCGATCGCGAGCGAGCAGGTCGTGCGGCGGCTGACGGATCTCGACTTCGACGCGATCCCGACCGCCGGCCCGTTCGCGCACGTGACCGCGCTCTTCCGGCGCGGCGCCGACGGCTGGTTCCACGTCTACGTGCACCAGGAGCTCGGCCACTACGTCGCCGAGGCGGTGCTCGACGCGATCGCCGGGTTGGAAGGAGCGGAATGTCACTGAGCGAGCTGTTCTTCCCGAAGCGGATGTGGCGCGCCGCGGCCGGAGCTCAAGCGCCGCTACGAGGTCGTGGTCGTCGGCGGGGGCTCGCACGGGCTCGCGACTGCGTACTACCTCGCGAAGCGTCACGGGATCCGTGACGTGGCGATCCTCGAGAAGTCGTACATCGGCTCGGGCGCCTCGGGCCGCAACACCACGATCATCCGCTCGAACTACCGCACGCCCGAGGGCGCCGCCTTCTACGGCGAGAGCGTCCGCCTGTACGAGCGCCTCTCGAGCGAGCTCGACTTCAACCTCATGTTCTCGCAGCACGGGCACCTGACGCTCGCGCACTCGGACAGGGCGATGATCACGATGCAGGAGCGCGCCGAGGTCAACAAGCTGCTCGGCATCGACTCGAGCGTCGTCCACCCGGACCGGATCCGGGAGCTCTGCCCCGAGCTCGACCTCTCGCAACGCCCGGCCTATCCGATCGTGGGTGCGCTCTATCACCCGCCGGGAGGGATCATCCGCCACGACGCGGTGGTATGGGGCTTCGCGCGCGCGGCCGACCGCCTCGGCGTCGAGATCCATCCGGCGACGGAGGTCACCGGCTTCGAGCGCGACGGCGACCGGATCACCGCGGTCGAGACGAGCAGAGGGCGCGTCGAGTGTGGCCAGGTCGTGAGCGCGACCGCCGGCTGGTCGTCGCTCGTCGGTGGGCTCGTCGGCCTGCGCCTCCCGATCACCACGCACATCCTGCAGGCGTTCGTCACCGAGCCGGTGAAGCCGTTCCTCGACGTCATCCTGGTCTCGTCGCAGCTCCACGTGTACGTGTCGCAGACGGACCGCGGCGAGTTCCTCATCGGCGCGGAGATCGAGCCGTACACGACGTACAAGTCGACCGGCACGCTCTCGTTCCTCGAGTACTCGGCCGCGCACGCCATCGAGCTCCTACCGCAGCTCGAGCGCACGAAGGTCTTGAGGACCTGGACCGGGCTGTGCGACCTCTCGCCCGACTACAGCCCGATCCTGGGCAAGACCGAGATCGACAACTTCCACGTCTCGACGGGGTGGGGGACGTACGGCTTCAAGGCTGCGCCGATCGTCGGCGTGACGCTCGCCGAGCTCGTGGCGAGCGGAAAGACCCCTGACCTCATTGCACCGTTCGCCATGGAGCGGTTCCACACGGACACGCTCGTCTCAGAGCTGGCCGCGGCCGCCGTGAGCCACTGAAAGGATCCCGATGAGCACGACGATGCCCTCCAGCCTCGAGATCGCCCAGGCCGCGACGCTGCGCCCGATCGGCGACGTCGCCGACGAGCTCGGCCTCGACCGCGAGGAGGTCGAGCCGTACGGCCGGTACAAGGCCAAGGTCGACCTCTCCGTGATCGACCGGCTCGCCGACCGTCCCGACGCGAAGCTGATCAACGTCACGGCGATCACGCCGACGCCGGCCGGCGAGGGGAAGACGACGACGTCCGTCTCGCTCACGCAGGGCCTCGGCAAGCTCGGCCGCAGGCCTGTGCTCTGCCTGCGGGAGGCCTCTCTCGGGCCCGTGTTCGGTGTCAAGGGCGGCGCGGCTGGGGGTGGCTACGCGCAGGTGGTGCCGATGGAGGACCTCAACCTCCATTTCACGGGCGACCTGCACGCGATCACGGCGGCGAACAACCTGCTCGCGGCGATGATCGACGCGCACCTCCACCACGGCAACGCCTCGGGGCTCGACCCGCTCGCGATCTCCTGGCGCCGCTGCATCGACATGAACGACCGGAATCTCCGGAACGTCATCACGGGGCTCGGCGGCCGTGCGCACGGCGCGCCGCGCGAGACGGGATTCGACATCACGGCGGCGAGCGAGGTCATGGGCCTCGTCGCCGTCTCGCGCGACCTGGCGGACCTCCGCGAAAGGCTCGGCCGCATCACGGTCGGCCAGACCTACGAGGGCGAGCCCGTCACCGCGGACGACATCAAGGCCGCGGGCGCCATGGCCGTCGTCCTCAAGGACGCGATCAAGCCGAACCTCGTCCAGACGCTGGAGGGTCAGCCGGCATTCGTCCACTGCGGGCCGTTCGCGAACATCGCGCACGGGAACAACTCGCTCGTCGCCGACCGCGTGGGCCTGAAGCTCGGCGAGTACGTCATCACCGAGTCCGGGTTCGCGTCCGACATGGGGATGGAGAAGTTCTTCGACATCACCTGCCGCATCGGCCAGCTGCGGCCGAGCGCCGTGGTGCTCGTCGCGACGGTCAGGGCGCTCAAGCACCACGGCGGCAACCTCGACGGCGGCAGGGCCGAGATCGAGGTGGGCGCCGCGAACCTCGCCCGCCACATCGGGATCGTCAACGGCTTCGGACTGCAGGCGGTGGTCGGCGTGAACAAGTTCCCGACCGACACGGCTGAAGAGCTCGAGCTCGTGCGGAGGCTCGCGACGGAGGCCGGCGCGTACGCCGCCGAGATCAACACCGCCTTCGAGGACGGCGGGGCCGGAGCGACGGCGCTCGCCGAAGCCGCGATCGCGGCCGCGGACGAGCCCAACTCGTTCGACTTCGCGTACACGCTCGACGCGCCGATCGAGGAGAAGATCCGCCTGATCGCGACCCGCGTCTACGGCGCCGACGGCGTGGAGCTGCTTCCGGCTGCGAAGAAGAAGGCGGCCGACTGGGCCGGCTCCGACCTCGCACGGCTTCCCATCTGCATGGCGAAGACGCACCTCTCGCTCTCGCACGACCCGGCGCTCAGGAACGCGCCGACAGGCTTCACCGTCACCGTCCGCGACCTGCGCCCGTACACCGGGGCGGGCTGGATCGTGGCTCTGTGCGGCGACATGATGACGATGCCCGGCCTCGGGAAGACCCCCGCTGCGTTCGCGATCGACCTCGACGCGAACGGCGAGACGGTCGGTCTGTTCTAGCCTCGAGGCGCCGTCGCCTACGCGGCCCTGCGCCCGGGGCGACTCTCGCCGCGTGGGCGTGCGTCGTGCTCGAGCAGGTAACGAATCCGGTTGAGCTCCTCGCGAAGTGGGCCGAGCTCGTTTCCATACAACGGCGACGCAAAGCCGTCGCTCAGGAATCGCGCTGTCAGTGCGACTCCCTGGACCCTGACGTGGTCGCGGCGCAGGGCGGTCGTCAGCGCCTCGACCTCGGAGCCCACGTGTCGGAGCTGCTGGACGCCGTGTGGCGGTCGGAACTGCGGGAGGATCTCGTACCAGCGCAGAGCGTCACGATGCAGCACTTCGAGCGAGTGGGCGAGGGTCTCGCGCTCCTTTCGAGATGCGAGGCGCCGTCGGGCGTTGGCGATCACGGGCAGGGCGGCGCTGTCGTTGCCGGCGGCGATGAGGTCCTCGGCCCGCTCCCGCGCGACGCGGTCGGCGGCGAACCATGCGATGACGAACGCCAACGCAACGGCGGCGGCGACGCCGAAGACGAGCCCGCCGTGCCTGAGATGCGTGCCGAGGGCCACGGCACCCGCGACGACGCTAAGAGTCGCGACGATCGCCTGGAGCGCAATGGTGTGCACGTTCGAAAGCGCTCGGGTCAGTCGATGGCTGCGACCCAGCAACGCCTCGGCCGCCCGCGTGTCGGCGGCCGTCAGTCCTGTCGATTGCGCGGCATGTCTCAGAAACGAAGTCACGGTGATGGCTCTCGCTTGAACAGAGTTCCCTGTGCACGTGCCTGCAAGCCTTGAGGACGCCGGTCTTAAGCGGATCTGAAGAATCAGCCTCGTCGCCGGGGCAGTGCAGAATCGCCCCGACAGCGATGCAGACGCCCGCCGGTAGGCCGTGAGCGAGATCACCGACTTCGGTGTGATCGTGCTCGCGGTATCGGCGGCGCTGTTCGTCGCGCTCCTGTGCATGCGCCTCGCCGACCGAGCCTCGCTCCCGTACGCGGCGCTGATTCTCGTCGTGACCGCGCTGGTCGCGTCGGCGTCCACGTATGTCCAGTCCGCGCTGTCCGTCGAGGAGGTCCAGAACCTCGCGACGGTCGCTCTCGTGGCGATCCTCTTCGACGGCGGGCTCCGTATCGGCGCGGCCCGCTTTCGCCGTTCGCTTCGCCCTATCCTCGCGCTCGGCGTTCTCGGGACGTTCCTGACCGCCGGTGTCGTCGCGCTCGCGGCCCGCTACGTGCTCGGCTTCAGCTGGATCGAGGCCGGGCTCGTCGGCGCTGCGATCGCGCCGACGGATCCGGCCGTCACGTTCTCGGTCTTCTCCGGGCGGGAGATCCGCGGACGCTCCGGGACGATCCTGCAGGGCGAGGCCGGCATGAACGACCCGGTCGGGATCGCGCTCATGATCGGGATGATCGAACTCGCCCAGGAGGACGACGGCAGCTTCTGGATCGTCGTCCGCGAGTTCACGGTCGAGATGAGCATCGGGCTCGCGGCCGGCATCGCAGGCGCGCTTCTCGCGCGGCCGGTCCTCAGTCGCCTCCGCCTGACGGGGCTCGCGCTGTACCCGATCCGGGTCCTCGCGGTGGCGGGGCTCGTCTACGGCGTCGCCGCCGTCGCGGGCGGCTCGGGTTTCCTGGCGGTCTTCGTAGCGGGAGTCCTCCTCGGCGACGCCTCGGTCTTGCGCAAGGGCGAGATCGAGAGCTTCCTGTCGTCGATCGGCGTCCTCGCCGAGATCGCGGTGTTCATCGCGCTCGGGCTGACGATCACGGAAGCGGATCTCGGCCTCGACACCTGGGTCGACGGGATCGTGCTCGCGGTGATCCTCGCATTCCTTGCGCGGCCACTCGCGGTGCTCCCTCTCTTGCTGCCCGAGCGTCTCACCCGTGGCGAGCGCATCTTCATCGCCTGGGGCGGCCTCAAGGGCGCCGTCCCGATCCTCCTGGGTGCGCTCGCCCTGCTCGCGGGCGTCGACCACGCGTCGAGCCTCTACGGGATCGTGTTCATCGTCGTGCTCTTCTCGGTGATCGTTCAGGGCTCGTCGGTGCCGTACGTCGCGCGGCGCCTACGCATCCCGTTCAGGCGTGTGGATCACGACCTCGCCGAAGTCCGCGAGTTCGTCGTCTCGGAGCGGTCGTTCGCGAACGGCAAGCGGATTCACGATCTCCCACTCGGAGAGCGCGCCGGCTCGGCGTGCTGATCCGGAACGGCGCGCCGCACAGCGTGGACGACAACGTCGTCCTCGTCTCGGGCGACCGCGTGCACGTCTACGCGCAGCCCGAGGACGGTGCCGCGCTCGAGCGCATCTTCACCGGCGCCTCGGCGACTCGGCCCACGATGCGCTAGCCGCCGCGGATGCGGCGGCCTTTAGGGGTTTCGCGACCGTTGCTCGCGCGAGCGGGCAACGGTCTGCGTCAATCAGGACCAGGGATACGGCGAGCTGGAGACCGGGTGGAGGTCTCCGGTCGCGAAGCGTTCGAACCGGAACGGGTAGAGGAGGCGCGAATGGTCGCCGAGAAGCGCGGCGGCGACCTCGCGACCGACCCCGATCATCTTGTAGCCGTGGTTCGAGTCGAAGATGCCGTAGACGTTCGGCTTCACGTAGTCGAACACGGGGAAGTTGTCGGCGGTGAACGCGCCGACGCCGCCCGAGCGGGCCAGCTTGTACTGGGCGCGGCAACCCTCGAAGCGGCTCATCGAATGCGAGAGCGCGGCGCACCACATGTCCGGGAAGCTCGGATCGACGTCCGTGGTCGACGGGTACGGGTCGAGCTCGACGTCGCCGTCGACGACGAGCGGTGAGGCGCCGCCCTGCACGCCGTGGCGGTCGCGCTTGAAGTAGATGCCCCAGAGCTCGTCGGTCACGAGCTCGCCGTCGTCCGTGTAGAGCGGGGCGTCCGTGTCCAGGTGGATGACGGGCGGCGCATCGCCGTCGGCGGTCGCGAACATCAGCGGGTCGACGGCGATCTCGCCTTCCTGGAGGTTCCAGTACGTCCACATCGGGCGGTCGCGGACCACCTCGCCCGACGGCGTCGTGATGTCGATCGTCGCGGGCTGCCCCAAGAGCGACCAGAAGCGTGCCGCCCAGGGGCCCGGCGCGACGACGACCTGCTCGCCGACCTCGATCGTGCCTGCGCTCGTCTCGACCGCAGAGACCGATTCGTCGTCTCGGAACGCGAAGCCCGTCACTTCGACTCCCTCGAGGACCGAGACGCCTTCGGACAGGCACTTGTCGCGGAGCCCGAGCACCGACTCGACGTTGAAGGCGAAGCCGCCCTGGTGCTCGTGCAGGCAGGCGGTGACACCCTTGGCACGCCAGTCGGGGAAGAGCGCCTTCATGTGGGCGTCCACATCCGTCTCGCCGGTGATCAGCTCGGAGCGGTAGCCGATCCGCTCTTGCCGCTCGAAGGTCGCCGCGAGATCCGCCTCCTGCACCTCCGCCCCGAGCGCGATGTACCCGACGGCGTTGTAGTGGTACGCGTCCGGGTCCGACTCCCAGACCTCGACGCACGCCTGCATGAGCTCGCTCATCGCCGGCTGGAAGTAGTTGTTGCGGACCACGCCGCACGCGATCCCGCTCGCACCCGCTCCCGGAGCCGTCTTGTCGAGGACGACGACGTCCGCGCCGGAGCCGGCGCCGCGCGCACGCAGCTCCTTGGCGAGGTGGTACGCGGTCGAGAGACCGTGGATGCCTGCGCCGACGACGACGTACGGCGACGACCCGGGAATGCTCACTATTGCCTCCTACGCAACGCTATTGCATAGGACGATAGCACGGCTCGACTGCGAGGCGGCCTTCGGATCGAGCTCAGTGCACGATGAGCACATCGCAGTGCGCATGGCGCTGCACCGAGCCGCTCACGCTGTGCCCGAGCAGGCGCTCGAAGAATCCGGGCTCGCGCGTACCGACGACGATGAGGTCGGCGTTGCGCTCCTCGGCGAGCTCGACGATCGCTTCGCTCGGGTTCCCCAACGCCAGAACCGACTCGGCCTGGATCCCGCGGTCCCCGAGCGCCTTCGTTGCGCCGTCGAGAAGCGCCTCGTGTGCGTCAGGCGGGTCGGTCGGATCGGCAGCGCCGCCTGCGTGCACTGCGCCGCCCATCGTCCCCGCGACGCTGGTGACGATGACGCTCGACCCGAACGCCGCTGCGATGTCCCCGGCGCGCTCGAGTGCCCGCGCTGAGGCGTCGGTCCCGTCGTATCCCAGAACGATCGTCTTCATCTCTTCCTCCTCAGGACGGACGTCAGGTGCACCCTACGGCCTCCGCGCGGCAATGCAAGCGCCTGCTCGGGTACTGGCTCCGTCTCCGTCCACACGAGGCAACTCGTGCGCTCACGTAGCCGCCGGGCAACGCGCTCGTGCTTCCGGCGTCGAAAGTGCCTGCGGTCAGGCCCGAAGACGAGAAGTCCGGGATTGCGCTCTGTGACGACCTCGAGAAGCGCATCCAGCGGATGCGGGCTGCAGACCCGCAGGCGCTCGACCTGAACCGCGAGCGAGCGGGCGAGCTGAGCCGGCTTGAGCAGCTCTCGCTGGAGATCCTCGCGCTCGATGTAGCCGTAGCCGACGAGGCTCCAGTGCGTGGGGAGGATCTCCGCGACGTTGACCACGACGAGCGGCTGTCCGCTCTCGACGGCTGAGTCCACCGCGAACGCGGTCGCCTCGTCGGAAAAGGGAACGTCGAGGGTGGCGAGCATGATGGGGCGGGCGCCTGCGGAGACGAGCGAGGCGTCTTCGCGCGGACCGCTGTGCCGGACGGTGAGCATCACTACTCGGGGTGGAGCTCCCAGCGCGGGGTCTCGTGGGCGGTGCGGCGGTACCGCCGGCGCCAGTACGGGAGGAACCAGAACAGCCAGATCGCCATCACGAACGGCACGGCAGCGATGACGCGCCCGCTGACGAAGACGATCAGCGGGACCAGGATCGCCGCGGCGATGGCCGCGACTGCGAGCACCTCGATCTTGTGCCGGCGCATCCGGCGGAGCAACCCCTCGTACTCCTCGTGTGGGATCTGAGCCGTGTTCCACGACCGTCCGCAGCGCTCGCACTGCCAGCGCTGGCCATAGGCGACGCGCTTGGTCTCACCGCATTCGCACGTGATCGTGATAGGCGGACGCGCCATTCAGTCCGATTCTACGACGACACGAGACTCGACCCAGTGGATTGAAACTGGCCGAACCAGCTGTTACGTTCGCCCGGCGCGCCCGAGACAAGGCGACGGATCCCGGACGAGAGGGAGGAACGAGCATGGGTGAGGCAGTAGCCGGTAGCGCAGGAACCGGTGTTGCGGTCGTCGAGGAACGCCAGCTTCTGAAGACGCTTCGCTGGTACGACGGGTTCGTCATCTGCCTCGCGAACCCGGGCTTCATGCTGGGAACGCTCGGCTGGTCGGTGCTCGACATGGGCGGCTGGGGTGCGGCGCTCATCTGGGGCCTGACCGCGCTCATCGTCATCCCCGTCGTGGTGCTCTACTCGGAGCTGGCCGCCATGTTCCCGCACAAGTCGGGCGGAGTCGCGATCTATGCGAACGAGGGCTGGCGCAGGTACACGACCCTTGTCGGGCCGGTGGCGACGTTCGGCTACTGGATCGGCTGGTCGGTCGTGCTCTCGTTCATCGGGCTCTTCGTCGGGTACATCGCCCAGGCCGCATGGTTCCCGAACGAGCCGTTCGGGACCTACGCGTTCGGCGGCTCGGTCATCGACCACGGGTACTTCTCGACGGGCTCGGTCTACATCGGCCTCGACCACCTGATCGCCATCGGGCTCATCCTCGCCGTGTGGCTCTTCAACTTCTTCGGCACGCGTGTAGCCGTGTCGTTCAACTACCTGGCCGGGATCCTCCTCATGTTCCCGCTCTTCTGCTTCACGCTGCTCCCCTTCATCAACGGAGACTTCACGACCGACAATCTCACGTACAAGCTGAACGACCCAGGATTGGCCTGGGGCGGTTTGCAGATGGCCATCGTCTGGATCTGGATCATGATCTGGTCGACCGCGCCCGAGGCCGCCGCAACCTTCGCGCCCGAGTACAAGGACACGGGCCGTGACACGAGAAAGGCTCTCATGTCGTCGGCGGTCTTCATCCTCTTCGTGAACACCATGGTCCCGATCGCATTGACCGGAGGAGTGGGGGCGAAGACCGTGGAGGCGTTCGATTACGTCGGCGCTCTCGACGATCTGGTCGGGCCGAACCTCACGAACTTCTTCGTCGTCGTCATCTGCGCGAGTTTCATCATCTCGATGAACACCGCAACCGCGGACGGGAGCCGCGCCCTCTACGGCATCTCGAAGGACGGCCTTACCCTCAAGCAGCTGGGGCGGCTGAACCGCTGGAACGTGCCCGGAAGCGCGATGTCGCTCGACATGCTGATCAACATCCTCTTCGTGCTCTTCGTCGGCAATCTCTTCGGCATCCTCGTGGCCAGCAACATCGGCTACGTGTTCGCGAACCTCTGCGCGATCTCCGCTTTCATCTTGCTGCGGAAGGACAGGCCGAACTGGCCACGGCCGATCAAGCTCCCCTCCTACTGGGTGGGGGTCGCGGCCCTCCTCACCGCGGCGTACGCGGTGTTCGAGGTCGTCGGCGTCGGCTGGTTCCAGATCGCGGGTGCCGGAGGCGTGTACGGCGGCACGAAGGAGAAGATCATCGGCTTCAGCGTCCTCGTCATCTCGCTGCTCCTGTTCCTCTTCCGCAGGATCGTCCAGGACAAGGAGACGCCGCACTGGCGCGAGAAGACGCCGGAGATGCCGGACGCGCAGGTCGCCGCACTCCTCGAGCAGGAGATGACCCCGGTCTAGGCGTCGGCATGGCTCGGTCGAGAGAGGCGGCTCCGGCCGCCTCTCTCGCGTGTGGGTCAGAATTCGCTCATGGAAGCATCGAGACCGCAGGAGTTCGAGGTCGAGATCGGCGGCGCGATCTCGGCGCCCGAGGCGTTCGGCGCCTCGTTCGACCTCGCCCCGACAGCCGAGGCGCTCGAGCTCGGCGAGGGTCTCGAAGGCGACCCGGCTCTCGCGTTCCGGCGCACGCTCGGGATGTTCGCGACCGGTGTCACGGTTCTCACCACGCGCGTCGGCGAGCAGGTGCACGGGATGACGGCGAACGCCTTCATGTCCGTGTCGCTCCGGCCACCGCTCGTTCTCGTCTCGATCGACCGGCGCGCGCGGATGGGCGCGCAGCTGCACCAGGGGACGCGATTCGGAGTCAGCGTCCTCGAGGCGAAACAGACCGGCCTCTCCGATCGCTTCGCCGGTCGTGTCGCCGACGACCTTCCGGAGGCGACGTTCGAGCTCGTGCACGAGACACCCCTCGTCGAGGGGGCGCTTGCCCACCTCGTTGCTCGCGTCGTGCGGTCGTACTGGGGCGGCGACCACTCGCTCTTCCTCGGGCAGGTCGAGTTCGCCCGCTACGGAGAGGGTCGGCCACTCCTGTTCCACGGCGGCCGCTACGAGCGGCTGATCGCGGATCCGCAGGTCTTCTCGATCCTCCCTCGCGAGCTGCTAGACCCGATCCTGGCGCTCGGTGAGGAGCGCGAGTACGCCGACGGCGAGGCGGTCATGCAGATCGGCGAGGAGGGAGCGACTTCATGCTCGTGGTCGACGGCTCGGTGCGCGTCGAGCGGCCCGGTTTCCGCGCGACCATCGGACCCGGCGAGCTCGTCGGCGAGATCGAGGTCCTCGATCCGGGCCGCGGGCGGATCGCCGACATCCACGCCGTTGGTCCGGTTCGGGCATCGCGGTCTCCGGCGAGGCGCTCTCTCGGCGCTCGAAGCCGACCCGCGCGCGGCCGTCGCGCTGATCGAGGTGTTTGCCGCCCGTTCCGCGAGACCGCGTGATCTACCGCTCGCCTTAGGCTCGCTGTTCGCCAGGAAAAAATGCAAATTCGAAACCGATGTTTCCTCCTGCGAGGCCCCCTTCTTCCTGACAGCGGGGGAAACCTCCTGTTTCCCCCCATCTCTTCACGCTCATCGGGCAATCGAGCCTGCCCGATGAGCATCGCTCCGCGCTGCTCGGGCTCGGCGTCGGGCTCGCGCTGGCGGACTCCTCGATCGTCACACTCGCCCTTCCGAAGATCCTCGGGACCTCGACGTATCGATCACGTCGGTCCATGGGCCGACGTCGTTCAACCTCGTGCTCGCAGTCGTTGCCGTACCGGCCGCATACGTGTCGAGGAGGCGGCCGCGCGAGTCCTTCGGCGGCGGCGTGGTCGTGTTCGCCTCGCCTCGCTCACTTGCGGTCTCGCA
Source organism: uncultured Gaiellaceae bacterium (assembly GCA_963746975.1). Classification (GTDB taxonomy): domain Bacteria; phylum Actinomycetota; class Thermoleophilia; order Gaiellales; family Gaiellaceae; genus GMQP-bins7. Next base: position 2,349 of record CAVVDE010000014.1, on the reverse strand, counting down.
CCGTCCTTCGACGTCCTCGTCGGGGCGCGCTGCGTGCAGGCGGTCGGCGCCGCGCTGCTCGTCACCGCCGCCCTCGATCTCCTGTCCAGGTCGAGGGAAGCGATGAGGCGGCGCTGCGCGTGTGGGTCGCAGCGGGTGTCCTGGGAGCGGCTCTGGCCCGGCCGTCGGCGGGGTCGTCACGCATCTCCTCGGCTGGGAGTCGATCTTCCTCGCGCAGGTCCCCGTCGCGCTCGTTCTGCTGCTCGGGCTCCGGGGCGTCCATGCCCGCCCGTCGAGCCCCTGCGGGACGACCCTCGATCCCGGCGAACCTCGCGCTGCTCCTCGTGGCAGGTGGGCTCGTCGCCGCGCTCTTCCTGGTGGTCCTCCTGCTCGTCGAGGGTTGGGGATGTCACCGGCCGCCGCCGGCTCGTCGTCACTGTCATGCCGCTGACGGCGATCGTCGTCGAGCGCCTGCGGCCGCGCTCGCTCGGCGTCGTTCAGGGCTGCGCCTGCGGCGTGATCCTATCGCGGGCGGCCTCGCGGCACTCGCCCTCATGCCGCACGCCGGTTGGGGATGGACGGTGCCTCCAGATCCTCGTGGGCGCCGGGCTCGGGCTCACGATCGCCGGCCTGACGGCGCTCGCCGTCGCGGCCGAGCCGACCAGGTCGTGCACGGAGGGTGGACGCTCATCGCTCGACACGCAGGGGTCGTCCTCGGCCTGCTGCTGCTCGCGCCGGTGCTACGTCCGCTCTCGACCAGAACCGCGACGACGCGATCCGGTCCGGTGCGGCGATCGTGCTCGACAGCGACATTCCGCCGCTCGCGAAGCTCGGCGTGGCGCAGGACGTCCTGGCGGAGGTCGATCGCGCGAACGACGCCGGCGAGCTCCCCGACGTCCAGCGGGCGCTCGGCGCCAGAGCAACGACGAGGACTGGACGTTGCTCGTCGCCGGGTTGCAGGACCAGCTCGACCGCGCCGTGACGAGCGCCTTCTTGGGGCCGTTCCTCCTCGCGGGCGCCCTCGCGCTGCTCGGGCTGATCCCGCTCGCCTTCGTTCGCCGGAGGCCGAGCCGTGAGGCGGTTGGTGCCGTTCCTCGTGGCGATCGGGCTCGTTGCGGCGGTGTCGTTCCGTACGCGCGCTCGGCGGCGGCTCGTTCGAACCGGCGCCCGTGGCCGATCCATGCGCTCCCCGCGAGCGCCCGACTGCGGAGGGACTCGGCGAGACGATCGAGCGGATCGCGCTCACGGCGGTGGACGATGTCGCGTGTCAGCTCGGCGTCTCGCGCGAAGACCTGGTGCTCGCGCTCCGCAGCGAGGATGCGTTCGACGCTTTCGCGAAGGAGAACGGGATCGATCGCTCCGAGGCCGAGACGGCGATCCACGAAGGCCTCCTACAGGCCATCGACCAGGCCGAGCAGGACGGCACGCTTCCGGCCTCATCGCCCCGCTCGTGCGGAAGGCCGCCGAGTCGGTGCCGCCGTGGCTGTTCCTCGAGACCCTCGAGCGGCTCGGAAGCTTCCTCCCGGGCTAGCCGAGGTCGGGAAGCGCGGCGAGCCAGGGAGTCCGGTAACCGGATTCGTCCCAGACCACCGGGAAGAAAGACTCGTCCAGCGAGAGGTCGCCGTGCCGCCGGTAGCGCGAGAGGTCACGTCGACGTTCGTCTCGTCAAACCGTGTCTCGACCGGGACGAACTGCGAGACGAGGCCATCGCGCCACGGCCCCGACCTGTTCGGTGCGGAGCCGTGCCAGGTCAGCCCGGGTGGAACGATCCGCCGCCGGGCTTCACCACCACCGGAACCGTCTCCGGCTCGATGCCGTCGGGCGCTGCAGCACGTGCTCCAGCGAGCCAGTCGTCGGGCGCATGGAACTGTGTCGCACGGGCGGCGACTTCGGCCACGTGTGCGGCCGCGCACGAACTCGAGCGGTCCGGCGTCGGCCTGCGTCTCGTGGAGCGAGATCCAGCACGTGACCATCTCCGCGGGACGAGATAGTCGGCGTACGATGAGTCCTGGTGAAGCCGATCGCCTTCGTTCCGGCGGCTTCCACAGCACGTGTCCTGGAGGATGCGAACGCCGTGGTACCCGGCGAGCTGCGCCGCGAGTCGGCCGGTCGCTCGGAAGACCTGCGCAGCCACGATGTTGTCCGGCTTTCCACGCGTTGCAGAGCTGCCGCGTTCGGTCCTCCGGGTCGCGGCCGGGCACCCAGTTGACCTCGTCGGGCCGGATGCCCGTCTCGTACTCGCCGTCGAAGAGCTTCGGGTACCGCTCTCGCAGGAGCTCGAGCCCGCGCTCCGGCACGAGCCCCTCCTCGACGATGAGGAAGCCGTCCTCCCGGACGAAGCAGCTGGTCCTCGGAGAACGAACTCGATCA
>CAVVDE010000013.1:0-16249 GCA_963746975.1 uncultured Gaiellaceae bacterium | reverse complement strand
ACATCCCCGCAGTTTCGAGAGTCCGCGAGTGCCGACTACGCGGTCTCGGACATCGCGAGGAGGTCCTCGCGCGTGATCCTTCCGACGAGGTCCGGATGGTCGCGCTTGATGTGCTCCTCTGCGGCGCGCACAACCTCGTCCTCCGTCTCGCCCCGGACGACCTGCCCGCACTCGCAATTGATGACCTTCACGGAAGGCCTCCTCTCAGTAGGTCAGGACGCGGTCGGCCTCGAGCGAGAGCTCGACGAGCCTTGAGGGCATCACCGCCTCGGCGACACCGTTCGGTTCGAATCCGCGCGCCTTGCTCGACATGCCCGAGACGTACCAGGTGGCGTCACCCTCGCGCAAGGCGTCGTACGACTCGCGCAGGCTTCCCGTCCCGAGCCCGACGAGCGAGTCGAGCACGGGCTCGCGTAGGAGCTGCACGGCGTCGCCGGCAAGGAAGAGCGCAACCTCGTGACCGGCGTCCTGCGCCGACCGCGCGACAAGGAACGCGAGCGCGGCCCGCGTGGGGTGCTCCGGCCCGTTCGTGACGTTCACGAGGATCTTCGCCATGCGCAGCAGTATTCGTCCAGCGTGTTGTCGTAACCTTGGCGCGAGCTTGGCGACGCGCATCCACCTCTGTGGAGACCTCACCGCGGAGATCGAAGGGCGGCACGTCGAGGATCGCCTCCGGGGGCGGCAGGGCAGGCTGTTGTTCGGCTATCTCGTCCTCAACCGGGCCCGGCGCGCCCGTCGGGACGAGCTCGTCGGTGCCGTCTGGGAGGATCAGGCTCCTGGCTCGCCCGACGCCGCGCTCTCCGCGCTCCTCTCCAAGCTCCGCCGGCTCGTGGAGCTCGACGGGCGCACCGACCTCCGCCTTGTCCTTCCGGACGACGCATGGGTCGACGTGGAGGCTGTCTCCGACGCGCTCCATCGCGCGGAAGGAGCCGTCGCGCGCGCCGACTGGATTTCCGCCTGGGGTCCGGCCCGGGTCGTCCAGCACATCGCCGTGCGGGAGCTCATGCCGGGCGAGGAGAGAGACTGGATCGACGAGCACCGGCGACGCCTTCGCGGCGCCTACGAACGTTCGCTCGAGCTCGTCGCCCAGGCGTGTCTCGAGATCGGAGGCAGCGAGCTCGACACCGCCGAGCGCGCCGCGCATACGCTCGTCGAGGTGGCGCCGTATCGTGAGTCCGGCTACCGCTGGCTGATGCTCGTCTGCGACCGTCGAGGCAACCGTGCGGAGGCGCTGCGCGTCTACGACGACCTGCGGCGACTCCTTCGCGACGAGCTGGGGACGAGCCCTGCGCCGGTGACGCAGGAGCTCCACCGCACCCTTCTTGGGTAGGGCTAGCCGTCGACGAGAGCGTCGTGCACGCGGCGCTGGAAGTCGGCGATCAGCTGCTCGCTCTCGGCCATGAGCCGACCCTGCGGGACCGTGCCCGACTCGAGACCGCGCTGGACGGACTGGACGAGCGAGACGTCCTCCTCTGCGACCTGGTTGTCCCACGCCATCAGCTCGTCGATGTCCGCATGGGACACGTCAGTGCCGAAGTAGTAGTCGGTGATCTCGAGCGTACGACCGAGACCGTTCGGGTTGTAGCGCTCGAGCGAGATGTTCGGAATGCCCGGCGCGATGTTGAGCGTCGTCGCCGGGAAGAGGAAGTGGTACTGCGACTGCGCGACATCTCCGCGCGGCAGGTAGCCACCGCCCCCGTTCCCCGAGAAGCCCGACGGACGTGTCGAGCCGACCTGGCTCGAGAAAGTCGGGTGCACCTGCAGGAGATACGCGTCGGGGTTCACGTCGATGACCCTGCTGAACCCCGGATGGGCCGTCGGGCAGTGGTAGCACTCGAGGAAGTTCTCCATGACGACCTTCCAGTTCGCCTCGATGGGCCACTCGTGATGCGAGTGGAAGCGGAGGGCGCCGATGTCGAGCCCGCTCTCGGCCACGATCTCGGGCAACCTGCCGAGGGCCGCTTCGAGCGGCGCTGCGTCCGGGTCGGGATTGACGAAGACGAACGGCCCCCACGTTCCCACCGCGACCGGCCTGAGGGCGAGGCCGGTGGGATCGAAGCCCGGCTCTCGATCGGCTCGGGGCGCGCGACGGAGCGTCCCGTCCAGCTCGTAGGTCCACGCGTGGTACGGGCACTGGAGCGTCTCCCGGCACCCCGTTCCCTCGACGACGAGGTGGCCCCGGTGGCGGCAGACGTTTACGAGCGCTCGCAGCGTCCCGTCCGATCCGCGCACGACGGCGACGGGGACGTGGCCGATCTGGGCAGCGAAGTACGACCCCGGCTGGGCGACCCACTCGGCCGGGCCGGCGTATGTCCAGGCGCGTGCGAACAGGCGCTCGCGCTCCCGCTCGTGCACGCCCGGATCCGTGTACCAGCTCGCCGGCAAGGTCCAGCCGTCCTCGAGCGGATGCTCGAGCGAGGGCAGGGATGTCGTCACGGTCTCCAGGCTTGCTCCTGACTGTCCTGTCAGTCAGGATATTCGGATGCCGCGAACCGAGCAAGCTGCCGCGTCGCCGGCGGCGACGGCCCGCGTCGACGAGATCCTCCGTGCAGCCTGCCGCGTGGTCGTCGCGGGCGGCGCGAGCGACCTGCGCATCGGCAGGGTCGCGGAGGAGGCGGGCGTGTCCCGGACGCTCGTCCACTACTACTTCACGACACGTCAGGAGCTGCTGCGTGCGACGTTCGCCTACGCAGAGGACCTCCGCGTCGCGGCCCTCGAGCACGAGCTCGCCGACCTGTCGACCGGGGCCGCGCGAGCCGAGCGGGCGCTCCACCGCACCATCGATCCGGAGCTCGAGGAGACGCCGGCCCTGTGGAACGAGGTGTGGTCGAGCCTGCGCTACGACACGGAGCTTCGGCCGCTCGTCCAGGAGCGCTACCGCGCCTGGGCGGATCGCATCGTCCGCCTGCTGGACGAGGGCCGCGCGGACGGCTCCGTCCGTGCCTCGATCGATCCGCAGGGAGCCGGCTGGCGGCTCGCCGCCGAGGCGGACGGGCTCGACTCCATCCTCTATCTGGGCCTGCTGGATCGCGATGGGGCGCTCGAGCTTCTCGATTCCTGCATCCGACGGGAGCTTGCGCCGTGACGCTCCGCTCGCAGTCCGTCGTGCTCGACTCGATCAGGAAGACATTCGACGACGTCCCTGCCGTGGACGACGTCTCGCTCGAGATCGGTAGTGGCGAGTTCTTCTCGCTGCTCGGCCCGTCGGGCTGCGGCAAGACGACGACGCTCCGCATGATCGCGGGCTTCGAGCGGCCGGACGCAGGGCGCATCCGTATCGGTGACGCGGATGTCACGGAGACGCCGCCGCATCTACGTGCCGTGAACACCGTCTTCCAGAGCTACGCGCTGTTTCCGCACCTCTCGGTGGAGCAGAACGTCGGTTTCGGGCTTCGCTTCAAGGACGTCTCCAAGAGCGAACGGCGCGGGAGGGTCGCCGAGGCTCTCGAGCTCGTCCGCCTCGGCGGGCTGGGTCAGCGGAGGCCGCATCAGCTCTCCGGCGGCCAACAGCAGCGGGTCGCACTCGCGCGAGCCCTCGTGCTGTCTCCGTCCGTGCTGCTGCTGGACGAGCCTCTCGGAGCGCTCGACGCCAAGCTTCGCCGCGACCTCCAGGTCGAGCTGAAGTCCATCCAGCGCGAGATCGGCATCACGTTCCTCTACGTCACGCACGACCAGGAGGAGGCGCTGACGATGTCCGATCGCCTCGCCGTGATGTCGAACGGCAAGGTCGAGCAGCTCGGAGCGCCGCGCGAGGTGTACGAACATCCCGAAACCGCGTTCGTCGCCGACTTCCTGGGCGTCTCCAACCTCATGCGCGGCCGCGTCGTTGACGGTCGCCGCGTCGATGTAGGGGGAATCACCCTGAGCGCCGAGCAGGGACAGTCTCACGCCGGTGTCGTGAGGCTCACGATTCGTCCGGAGCGTGTGCGGATCGAGCCGCCCGCCACGGAGGGCGAGAACCGCGTGCCCGCGACGATCGAGCGCTTCGTGTACCTGGGATCGACCACGCAGGTCTTCGTCGCGCTGCCTGGCGGCGACCGCGTCCAGGCGCTCGTGGCGAACTCGGGTGACGTCGACGAGTACGACGTCGGAGCGGCGGTGACCGCGCATCTTCCCGCCGACGCGCTCCGCATCCTCGCCGACGACGAGGCGGTGACGGCGTGACCGACGTCGTCGTGGTGGGCGCGGGTCTCGCCGGGCTCTCTGCTGCCCGCGACCTCGTGCGCGGCGGCGCCGACGTGCTCGTGCTCGAGGCGCGTGACCGCGTCGGAGGGCGGGTCGAGCAGGTGTCCGTCGACGGCGCACGCCCCGTGCAGCTCGGCGGGGAGCTCATCGGACATGCTCACACCGCGTACCTCGGGCTCGTCGAGGAGCTCGGGCTGACTCTCGGCTCGACGTACACCTCGGTCGCCGGCGCGACGACCTACGACCTCGTGGACGGGGTGCGACGCTCGGAGAACGGGTTCCCGTTCGACACTCTCGAGCAGCACGCCGACTACGAGCGCGTCGAGAAGCTCTTCGGCGAGCTCGCGTCGACGGTCGATCCTGCGGACCCGTGGTCGCATCCGGACGCGGCTCGGCTCGATGGACTGTCGTGGGCCGCATGGCTCCGCTCCGTCGACGCTCTCCCTTCGACGACGCGGGCGGTCGAGGCGGGCGCGCTCGCACTTGCAGCCGGTTCGAGCGAGCGGACGTCGCTCCTCTCGGAGCTGCGCAAGGCAGCGGCCGTCGGCGACGAGGGCTTCTACTCCTACGACCTGTGGGAGTGCTTCCAGGTCGCGGAAGGCTCGGCCGAGGTCGCCCTGCGCATGGGAGCGGAGCTCGACGGTCGCATCCGCCTGGGCGCCGTCGTGACCGGGATCGCGGTGTCGCCCTCGGGCTGCGGCATCTCCCTCGAGTCGGGCGAGGAGATCCGTGCCGAGGCGGTCGTGTGTGCACTCCCCGTCAGCGTCCTGCACGACGTCGCCGTCGACGGTGTGTCGGCCGAGAGACTCGCCTCGCTTCGTGCACAGCGCCAGGCGACGGCCGCGAAGGTGGTCACCGTCTACGACCGCTCGATCTGGGCCGATGTCGGTGCGAACGGACTGTCGGAGGGCGAGCACCTGCTCGCCTCGACGTGGCCCCAGCGGGAGGGCGTGCTCTCGGGACTGGTGCCGCCCGAGCGTGTGATGTGGCTCACGGCGAGCGCGGAGGAGCACCGGCTGCCGGTGCTCTACGCCGAGCTCGAGCGCATGTACGGGCCTGCTGCGGGGCGCCCGGAACACTCCTTCCTCCGACTGTGGGCGACCGATCCGTTCACTCGGGGCTACGCGACGCACTGGTGGCCGGGGGACATCATGCGCGTCGGGCCGTTGCACGGGACACACGAGCCGCCGTTCTACGTCTGCGGCTCCGATCAGTGGGTCGCCGGATACATGGAGGGGGCGGTGCGAACGGGCAGGGCAGCCGCCGCTTCGGCACTGAGGAGCGGGGCCTGGACGCCCGTCTGATCGAAGCGGACGTCGCCGTCGTCGGGGCAGGCGTCGCCGGCCTCGCCGCAGCACGGAAGCTCGTTGCCGCCGGCCGCGACGTCGTGGTTCTCGAGGCGCGCGATCGCGTCGGCGGTCGGTTGTGGAACACGGAGCTCGGCGGCGAGGCGAACGAGCTCGGCGGCGAATGGATCGCGCCGTATCAGTCGCGGATGCACTCGCTGCTCGCCGAGCTCGGGATCGAGCTCTTCCCTGCGTACCGCGACGGCGACGACGTGTACGTCGACGAGTCCGGGAAGGCGCACCGCCATTCGGGTGACGAGCACGGCCTGTCGTCGGCGGAGGAGCGTGCGCTCGAGGAGGCAGACAGCGAGCTCGACGCCCTGGCCAAAGAGCTCGACCCGGAGGCGCCGTGGGAGCACCCTCGTGCGCGCGAGCTCGACACGATCACGTTCGACGAGTGGCTGCGCGCGGAGGTCGCGGACGAGGTCGCGCGCGAGAACCTGCGCGCCTATCTCGCCGACGGCTTCCTGACGAAGCCGGCGTACTCGTTCTCGCTTCTCCAGGGGCTGTGGGCGATCGCGGGAGCGGGAGGCACGTACGAGCTCTTCGCGGCCGAGCAGTGCCTCGCGTACCGCGTGGTCGGCGGATCGCAGCTCATCCCTCTCCGCATGGCCGACGAGCTCGGTGAACACGTCGTGCTCGAAGCGCCAGTGCGAGCGATCTCGTGGTCGGACGCAGGAGTGGACGTCGACGCGGGCGGCGTCAGGGTGAAGGCGCGCGCGGCCGCGGTCGCGGTTCCGCCCAATCTCGTAGGGGCGATCCGCTTTGCACCCTCCCTCCCCGCTTGGCGCATGCGCCTTCAGCAGGCGAGCTCGCAGGGAAGCGTCACGAAGATCCTCGCTGTCTACCCGGAGCCGTTCTGGCGCGCGGACGGTCTCTCCGGCGAGGGGTTCGCCCCGCGCCAGCTCGTGCGCGAGCTCTACGACAACACGCCTCCGTCGGCGTCCGTCGGGGTCCTCTGCACCTTCCTGCCCGGCGAGCAGGCCGAGTTCGCAGGGCGCCTGAACCCGGAAGCGCGCCGGGAGCTCGTCCTCGAGGGCATGGCCAAGATGGTCGGCCCGTCGGCGCTCCGGGCGGCGGACTACATCGAGACCGACTGGTCCGCGGAGGAGTGGACGCGCGGCGCGTACGCCTCGACGTTCGGCATCGGAGGTCTCACTCGCTTCGGCGCCGACCTGCGTCGTCCCGTCGGGCCGATCCACTGGGCGTGCTCGGACATCGCGGGACGAGGTCACATGCACATGGAGGGCGGCGTGCGGTCGGGCGAGGCGGCCGCGGACGCGATCCTCGACATCGGCTGATCCGGGCTGCTATTCTACTCCACAATCGTACAGTTGTGGAGTAGTAAGGAGCCAGCGTGAATCTTCCACATCCTCTGCCCGAGCCGGTCGTCGACCTGATCGCGCGCCGCTTTCGCGTGATCGGGGAGCCGACGCGAATCCGCATCCTCGATCACCTCCGCGACGGCGAAGCGTCCGTGTACGAACTCACCGAGGCGCTAGCCACCTCACAGCAGAACGTCTCCAAGCATCTCGGCGTGCTGTTCGAGGCAGGCATCGTGAGCCGGCACAAGAACGGCACGCGGACGCTCTACGCCATTGCCGACGACAGCGTTCTCGTCCTGTGCGAGCAGGTCTGCGGTGGCTTGCAGCGCCAGTTCTCCGATCTTGCGGAGCTCGTCGGAGGGCCAGTTCGATGATCTGCGATCGCGTCCCCATGGAGCGAGTCCTGTTCGCGCTCGCAGGCACGATGACTTTGGCCGCGGCAGCGCTCGCGGCCGCGGTGAGCCCGTGGTTCCTGCTGCTCGCCGCCTTCGTCGGCCTGAACCAGTGGCTCTACGTCTGGAGGGGCGCCTGCCCTGCGTCGCTCGTTCTCGAGCGCGTCCCCTGCTCGACGTGGCAGGCGGGACGATGACGGCGGTTGGGCCGATCGGTCGGCTCGGGCGCTGGACTGCCGACCACACGCGCCTCGTCGTTCTCGCGTGGGCAGTTCTCGCCGTCGGGCTAGGGGTCCTCGCACCTCGCGCGGAGCACGCGCTGTCGGGTGCGGGGTGGGAGGCGAACGGCTCCGAGTCGGTCGCAGCACGGCACGCCATCGACGCGTCCTTCGGCGGCCAGGGGAGCTACGCGCTCATGGTCGTCGTCCACGGCTCCGGAACTCTCGGCCATACGGTCGACGAGGCGACCCGCATCCTCGAGGCCGACCCGCGTGTCTCGTCCGTTGCTCCGCCTCAGCGTTCGCAGGACGGGCGGACGGTCGTCGTGAGCGCCGGCGCCGCCGCGGATCCGACGGAGATGGTGCGTGCGGCCGACGACCTGAAAGGGAAGCTCGCCGCGCTCACGAGCGAGTCCGTCAGCGTGAGCCTCACCGGCGCGCCCGGGATGTGGTCGGACTTCAACGAGGCGAACAAGACGGCCATGCTGAAGTCCGAGGTCATCTCCTGGCCCGTGACGCTGGCGATCCTGATGCTCGCGTTCGGCTCGCTGGTCGCGGCGGGGCTCCCGCTGCTCCTGACGATCCTCGGCCTCATGGCGTCGGCGGGGAGCCTGTTCCTCCTCACGCAGCTCTTCGAGATCTCGATCTGGTCGATGAACTTCGCGCTCATGTTCGCGCTCGCGCTCGGGATCGACTACGCGCTCTTCATCGTCGCGCGGTTCCGCGGCGCGCACTTCGGCTCCGAGCTCTCCACCCGTGACGCCGTTGCCGTGACCATGGACACGGCCGGAAAGGCCGTTTTCTTCTCGGGAGTGACCGTGCTGATCTCGCTCTCGGCGGTGATGCTCGTCCCGAGCCCCGCCTTCCGCTCGATGAGCCTCGGGATCATGCTCTCCGTCCTCTTCGTCCTGCTCGCCACGCTCACGCTGCTCCCCGCGATCCTGGCCCGGCTCGGTGATCGCGTCGACCGGCTCGCGCTGCCGTGGGTGCACGTGGGCGAGCACCGCTCGCCTCGGTTCGAGCGCTGGGGCGCGCTGCTCTGGCGCCGGCCCGCCCTCTTCGGGGTCCCGGCGCTTGCGATTCTGGTGGCGCTGGCCCTTCCCCTTCTGCGGATCGAGACCGGAATGCCGTCGATCAAGGTTGTTCCTTCCGGCGACGGCTCGCGAGCGGGGTACACGCAGGTACAGGAGGCATTCGGTACGGGTGTCCCCGGAACGCTGCAGGTCGTCGTGCCGTCGGGTGACAGGGAAGCGGCACAGACCGTTCTGGCTGCGGATCGCGGGGTCGTCGCGTCCCGCGTCTCGGGCACGAGTGGCGGACACGTTCTCCTGACCGCCGTGCCGAGGGCGGATCCGTCCGATCCCTCCGTCGGGGCGACGATCGATCGGCTTCGCGCTGCGCTTCCGCCCGGAGCGCTCGTGGGAGGCGCCGCGGCCGAGAACCACGATCTCGAGCAGGCACTCTCGTCGCGGACCGTCCCGGTGTTCGTGGTCGTGCTCGGGCTCGGCTTCCTGCTCCTGCTCCTCGCGCTCCAGGCGCCTCTCGTCGCGTTGGTCGGTGTGCTCACAAACCTGCTCGCGACGGCAGCCGCGTTCGGCGTCGGCGTGCTGGTCTTCCAGGACGGGAATCTGTCCGGGCTGCTCGGGTTCGAGTCACAAGGATTCCTGAATGCCTGGGGCCCCGTGTTCTTCTTCGCGATGATCTTCGCGATCTCGATGGACTACACGGTGTTCCTGCTCTCGTCCGCCAAGGAGCACTGGGATCGATCGCACGATCCGCGCGAGGCGATGGTGGGCGGTCTGGCGCACTCGGGCCGCACGATCTTCGCCGCCGCGGCGGTGATGGTCGCGGTGTTCTTCACCTTCGCTCTTTCCGGCCCGATCCCGCCGAAGGAGATGGGCGTCATCCTCGGCGTGGCCGTCCTCCTCGACGCCATGCTCATCCGTCTCGTGCTCATGCCCGTGCTTCTCCGCGTGCTGGGGTCCTACGCGTGGGCGCTGCCGCGGTGGCTCGACCGGGTCCTGCCGGACGTGAGGTTCGGCCACTCGTAGCGCGGAGCCGGTCGGCCCTCAGATCGCGTCGCTGTCGAGCGCCGCGAACTCGCCCACCGTCGAGCCCGTCTGGCCGCGAGCGCCTCTGACGGCGCGCCAGAGCAGGAAGCCGACGAGCGCGATCACGATGGTGATCACGAGCGTCAGTGTCGCGAGCGCGTTGAGCGCCGGCGTGGGTGCGGTTCGCCCGGTGGCGTAGATCCGCACGGGCACGGTGTCGGTGGACGTGCCGGAAGAGAGGAACGCGCTGATCACGAAGTCGTCCATCGAGATCGCGAACACGATGATCCCGCTCGCGACGATCGCCGGAACGAGCATCGGCAGCAGGGCGAGCCTCAGCGCCTGCAGGCGCGACGCGCCGAGGTCGCGTGCAGCCTCCTCGTACTCGGGCCCGATCGCGAGCAGACGGCCGCGGACGATCAGGACGACGAACACGAGCGAGAACGTGATGTGGCCGATCGCCTGCGCGGGAGTGCCGAGCGGGACGAACGTCAGGAGATCGACGAAGAGGAGGAGCAGCGCGGTGCCCATGACGATCTCGGGGGTGACGAGCGTCGCGAGCGAGATTCCCCGGGAGGTCCCGGAGCCGCGCCCGCGCCAGCGCGTGAGCCCGATGGCGAGCGCGAGGCCGAGCGGCACCGTCACGAGGACCGCGATCGCCGCGAGCCGGAGGCTCTGCATCAGCGCCGAGCTCAGCTCGGGGTCGTGGAGAACCGAGAGGTCCGGGTCGCCCGTGTACCAGCGCAGCGACCAGCCCTGAGAGGTCGAGCGAGAGCGCCCCTCGTTGAACGAGAAGCGGACGGCGATGAGGATCGGGACGATCGACCAGACGAGGTAGAGCGCGGTGGCGAGGACGAGGAACCGTGGCTTGCCCCACGGGTTCGCCCACCAGTCGCGGAGCCGTCTCCTCATCCCCCGAGCCTCCGCTGCGCCCGCGCGGTCGCATAGATGTAGTAGCTCATGAGCACGGTGAGCATGACCATGAGCACGACGACGAGCGCTGCACCCACCGGCAACTGCTGTCCACCGCGGATGTACAGGTTGATCTGATTGCCGATGAGGCTCGTCTGCGGCGCGCCGGAGAGCAGGTCCGGCGTGTAGTAGTCGCCGAACATCGGCAGCGCGATGATCACGACACCCGCGAGGATCGCCGGCATCGAGAGTGGGAGTGTGACCATGCGGAACGCCTCGAACGGGCTCGCGCCGAGGTCACGCGCCGCTTCGAGGAGGCTCCGGTCGATCCGGTCGAGGAATGCGTAGAGGGGCAGGATCATGAACGGCACGTAGCCGTACACGAGACCGAGGATCACGGACGACGCGCGGCCGTCGAGCCAGTTGTGCGGCGCGTCCAGGATTCCCACCCACATGAGGACCTTGTTCACCCAGCCGTCGTCCTGGAGCAGGTTGATCCAGGCGAGCATCCGCATCAGGTACGAGATGAAGAACGGGGCGATGAGCCCGATGAGGAGGAGCCCCTTCCACCGGCCGCCGTACCGCGCGACGTAGTACGCGACCGGATAGGCGATGACGAGGGACAGCGCGGTCGCGATGAGGACGTAGAAGAACGTCCGCACGAACACCGTCTCGAACGCAGCCCCCGGGCGGAAGAGGTTGTCGAAGACGAACTCGAACGCCGACGTGTTCCAGTCGACCGGGTTCCACTCGGGTGACGGCGTCAGCAGGATCGGGTCGACGCTCCCGAGTGCGACGCACAGGATGACGTAGAACGGAAGCAGGAAGAAGACGCAGAGCCAGACGACCCCGGGCAGGGCGAGGCCCGCCCAGAAGCGGTCGCCGCCTCCTCGGTCTGCGCCTACGCGGCGCTCGCCCTCAGACACCCGCCTTGAACTCGGCCCAGGCGTTCTGCCAGTCGGCCTGGCCGGTCGGCGTGAGCTCGGTCAGGGCGTAGCCCTTGTCGAAGTCGCTCTCGCGGACGATCGCCGTCCTGAGGTTCGCCGGCACGACGCCGTCGGACACGAGCTTGTCGGGGTCGAGCTTCGTGAGCGGCGGTTGGTAGCCGACGTAGTTCGCGAAGTTCGAGTAGCCGTTCTTCACGTCGAGCAGGTAGTTCAAGAAGTGGTGCGCGAGCACGGGATTCTTCGCGTTGCGCGGGATCGCCATCATGTCGCTTCCGATCGTCCCGTGCCCGTTCGCCGGGAACCAGAAGCCGAGCGCGTCCGTGCCCACACCCTCGGGGAGGTACCACTGCGCGCCGATGGCGCTGCCCGACCACATCTGGTGCACGTACGCCTTGCCCTCCGGGACGTTCGTGTAGTCGTCGGTCGAGAGCTTGATGTTGACCGCACCGATCAGCGACTTCAGCTCCTTCTTCCAGAGCGCGATCTTCTCGGGATCCTCGGTGTTGATGTCCGAGATCCCGTTCTTCAGGAGCATGTGCGCGGGCGCGTCGCGGCTGTCGTCGAGGAGGTAGGTCTTGCCTCGGTTCGCATCGTCCCAGTAGATCTCGTACGGGTTCGCGTAGTCGAGCGGCGTCTTGGAGATCTTGTCGACGCGGTACCCGATACCGGTCGTCCACGTCATGTAGGGGACCGTGTACTGCGAGCCCCTGTCGTACCAGGGGTCCTGGAGCGACGGCCAGACGTTCTTCAGATTCGGCACGTACTCGAGGTTCAGCGGCTGAAGGCGCTTGCCGAGAACGAGGCGGCCGATGCGGTCCTCCGTCGGGAAGAAGACGTCGTACTCGACCGCTCCCGTCGAGATCTTCTGAACGGCCTCGTCGGTGGTCGTGAAGTACGTCTCCTCGACCTTCACACCGTATTCCTTCGCGAAGCTCTTCTTGATCTTGGGATCGAGGTAGCCGTTCCAGTTGTAGATGCGGAGCGTTCCGCTCTCGGGGTCGAGACCGGAGGCGATCATCGGGTTGTCGTCGAAGAGAGGCTGCTTCACAGGGTGGTCGGGGCTCGCCAGGTCGAGCTCCGGAGGCGTGAACTGCGCTCCGTTCCCACCCCCACAGGCCGCCAGCAACGTGCTGAAGCTGGATAGCCCGACGATGCCGACCGCGGATCGTCCGAGGAACTCGCGGCGTCCGTATCTCGACTCACGTGGATGCAGTGTCATTCCCAACCTCCCGGCACATTGGCCCCTGTCCGAGTGAACCAGGACCGACGACGACGGTCAATCCGTGAGGATTACCAGCGCGTCGACTGCCACGGTGTCAGTCGTGCCGACGATGAGGGGGTTGACCTCGACCGAGGCGATGCGCGGGTTCGCGAGAGCGAGGTCGCCGAGCGCGACCAGAGTGGCCGCGACGACGCCGTGCACGTCCTCGATACCGGCCTCGGCGACGAGCGACGCTGCCGCGGTGACATCGAGGGGCGCGCTCGAGAGGACGACGTCGTCGAGCTCTTCGACCGCGGCGCCGCCGTGGCCGACCGCGAGAATCGGGCCGAAGTCCGGGTCGCGCGTCATCCCGCAGAGGATCTCGACGCCGCGCCCGGCCTGACGGGCGACGAGCACCGGGCCGCCCAGACGGTCGGCCACGTCCGCAGCGGCCTCGGGTGTCTCGATGCCGAGGACGACTCCCCCGGCCCGCGCCTTGTGCGCCGGACCGTCCGCCTTCACCACGACCGGCGTTCCGAGCTCCTCCGCCGCGGCCGCGGCTTCAGCGGGCGTCGCCGCGCGACGGCGCGGTGCGAAGGGAACGCCGTAGCGCTCGAGCACGAGCGACGACTCGTGCTCGGGCCGTGCGCCGGAGCCGTCGAGGAGATCGGAGACGTCCGGCGGCCGCGCGTTCGCGGCGATTCTCGCCGTCGGTCGTCGTGACGCGACCTTCGCGAGCGCGAGCATCGCGTCGCGCGGCCCGCGCAGCAAGGCGACGTCCAGCTCGCGCGCGAGCTCCTGGAAGCGGCGGGGAGGGTCTGCGCTGTGCACGGTCGTCATCGCGCAGAACAGCCCCGGGTGCCCGCTCGCGAGGCGCGCGAGCGTTCGGAGCGTGAGCTCGCACCACTCGTCGTTGGTGTGATCCCGGAACTGCGAGAGATCGGCGAGGGCGACGAGGATGTCGAACTCACCGGACTCGGCGAGGAGCTCGAGTGAGCGGGGATAGACCTCCGTCTCGTCGGCGATGCCCCATGCGTCGAGCGGGTTACCCGGTGCGAGGAAGTTCGGGAACGACTCCGTCAGCGCGTCGGCGAGCGTCGGCGACAGCGGCTCGAACGGCACTCCGGCCGCCTCGGCGCGGTCGGCGAGGAGCGCGCACTCGCCCCCCGACTCGGAGATCCCCGCGATGCGCTTCCCCGTCGGCCAGCGGTGCCGACCGACGATCTCGAGCGTCTCGAGGAGCTCGTGAAAGTCGCCGACCTCGATCGCCGAGTGTCGACGGAGAACCGCCGAGAACGCCCGCACCGAGCCGACGAGCGCCCCCGTGTGCGAGAGCGCCGCACGCGCGGCGGCCTCGGAACGGCCGACTTTCAGGCAGACGACGGGCTTGCTCGCTTCGGCGCATCGTCGGAGCGCGTCGACGAAGGCGTCGGGTCGCCGCACCGTCTCCAGGAAGAGACCGACGGCGCGCGTGTCCGGGTCGTCCGCGAAGAATGCGAGGAAGTCGGCCGCGTCCGTCACCGCCTCCGCGCCCGACGAGACGACGCAGCGCAGTCCGATGCGGCCACCGAGCGAGAGGAACGCGTCCGCAATCGAGCCCGACTGGCAGAGCACCGCCACGTGCCCGGTGGCGGTCGTGTCCTGCGGGCGACCGTTCCAGGCCGCAGCGCCATCGGGGACGAAGAAGCCCATGCAGTTCGGGCCGAGCATCGATGCGCCGAGCTCGCGCACGCGACGCGCAAGCCGCTCCGTGGTTGGGCGCGCGGCCACGCCTGCCTCGGCTCCGACTCCGGGCACGACGAACGCGCGCACGCCCGCCGCGGCAGCCTCCTCGAACGCGCTCTCGACGCGCTCGTGGTTGACCATGAGGAACGCGCACTCCGGCACCTCTGGGAGTTCGGCGATGCTCGGGAAGCAACGCAGCCCGGCGACCTCGTCGCGGTTCGGGTTCACGCCCCAGGCGCGGACACCGCTGGCGACGACGGTCTCGACCGCCGCGACATTGCGCGGCGACGCGCCGACGACGACGATCGAGTTCGGCGCGATCAATGAGCGGATGCCTCCCATCCGCGCGCATTCTCGCGATTAGGATCGCCGCCCATGACCCATGAGAAGCGCGTGGAGATCCGTTGGGCCGACGTCGACGCGTACATGCACGTCAACAACGCCGTCTACGCGACGTATCTCGAGGAGTGTCGGGACGAATGGGTGGAGACGGCTCTGGGCGACGCAGGCGATGCGTGGGACCTCGTGCTCGCCCGGGTCGCCATCGACTTCCGGCGCGAGCTCCGCCTCGAGGACGAGGAGGTCGTCGTCTCGTGCACGCTCGAGCGGATCGGCAACTCGAGCCTGACGCTGCGCGAGCAGGTCCGCACGCGCGACGGCGAGCTCGCGGCGGAGGCCGAGGCGGTGCTCGTCGCCCGCGACCGCGAGCTCGGCCGCTCCCGACCGCTCACCGAGGCCGAGCGCCAGGCGTTCGAACGCGCTCTGTAGGCTGGCCTGCCGTGATCGTCCCCGAGCTCCCTGCCGACATCCGCGCGCTCAAGGAAGCGGTCGGACGCTTCGTCGAGAGCGAGGTGTACCCGTTCGAGGAGCGCATCGCGGACGCCCGGACGATCGACCACGACGAGCTCGCGGCGCTGCGCGCGAAGGCGCGTGACGCGGGGTTCGCCATGCTCAACATGCCGGCCGACCTCGGCGGCCGCGATCTGTCGATGCTGGGCCAGGTCGCGCTCGAGGAGGAGTCGGGCAAGGCGACGAACGGCCTCGGCTTCGCCGTCGTCGACCGTGGACCTCGCGAGCTATACGAGATCGCGACGCCCGATCAGGTCGACCGCTACGTGCGGCCGATCGCGAACGGCGAGTACCGCGAGGCGTGGGCGCTCACGGAGCCCGGCGCAGGTCCGACCTCACCGGTCTCGCTGCCACCGCGGTCCGCGACGGCGACGACTGGGTGCTGAACGGCGAGAAGTGGTTCGTCACGAGCGAAGGCGAGCCGGGCGTCTACATCGTGCTCGCGGTCGCCGACGGCGAGCAGACGCTCTTCCTCGTCGACCCGGGCACTCCGGGAATGGAGATCCGGCGGACGCCGTCCTTCCTTCACGACCCGTACATCGACCACCACCCCGAGATCGACTTCACGGACTGCCGCGTGCCCGACGCGAACCGCGTCCCGGCGAGCGGCGACGCGGGCGCGAAGGAGTGGATCCTCGTCGAGCGGCTCTTCATCGCCGCGCGGTGCTGTGGGGCAGCGCTACGCCTCGTCGACGTGACCGCGGACTGGGCGAAGGAACGCGAGGCGTTCGGCTCGCCGATCGCCGAGTACCAGGGAATCTCGTTCCCGCTCGCGGACTCGCTCACCGAGCTCCACGCCGCCCGGCTGCTGACGTACCACGCGGCGCACGCGTTCGACGAGCTCGAGGACCGCAAGGTCGTGCACGGGAAGGTCTCGATGGCGAAGCTGTACGCGTCCGAGATGGCGGGCCGCGTCGCCGATCGCGCTGTCCAGGCGCTCGGTGGACGCGGGTACATGGTCGAGAACCCCGCGGCGCGGTTCTACCGCGAGCTTCGCGTCGATCGCATCTGGGAGGGCACGAGCGAGATCCAGCGCTCGATCATCTCCCGCGGCGTCTTCAAGCGCGGCGCCGCTTCGTACCTCGGCTGGAACTGACG
>CAVVDE010000012.1:0-952850 GCA_963746975.1 uncultured Gaiellaceae bacterium | reverse complement strand
TCGAGCCCCACGATGAGCTCCAACGACTCGAGAGAGCCATCCTCAACCACGATCCTTCGCTCGAGTCGCCGGTCGTCTCCGGGGTCAGACGACCCTCTCTCGCACAGCGTCACCGAGCGTCGTCGCGTATCGAGCCGGCGGTTCCTCCCGACTCGGTCGCCGTGATCGACCCGCAGCGCTCCCGGGTCGTGGGCCACGTGCTCGTGGGCCGAAGGCCTGTCGCCCTCGCGATCGGGCACGGCTCGGTCTGGGTCGCCAACGCAGACGATGGAACGGTCTCCCGCATCCATCCGGATCGCCGCGAAGTCATCAGGACGATCGGAATCGGAGCACCGGCGATAGACCTCGCTGTCGCCACCGATGCGGTCTGGGTGGCGAACGGGAGCGACGGCACGGTGTCGCGCATCGACCCCAGCGCTGACGCCGTCGTCGCGACGATCGACCTGAGGGGCTCGAGCGAATTCGCCTGGGACCCGACCTACGCGGTCGACGCCGATGACGATTCCGTCTGGATCGCCGCGGGTACTCACCATGTGCTCCGCATCGACCCGGCGACGAACGAACCCGACGCAATCATCGACGTCGGCCGTGTACCGATAGGCGTGGCACTCGGTGAGGAGGCACTCTGGGTGGTGACGACCGCCGAGCGGGCCCTGCGCATCGAGCCGCACACGAACATGGTCACGAGCGAGGCGCCCATCGGGTACCCCGTCGCGTTGACGGCCGGGAAGCAGGCTGTCTGGGTCTCCGACTCGCAAGGCCAGGTGTGGCGCATCAACCCGGACACGGGAACAGTGACTCAGACGACCCCGGTTGGCAGAGGGCTCGTGGGCTTGTGCGCGACGGATGAAGCGGTGTTCGCAGCCAACAACGCCGACGGCACCGTCGTCCAGATCGATCCGCTGGACGGTCGGGTTGTAGGCCTCATTCCGGTTGGCCACGCGCCGACCGACGTGGCCTCCTGGGACGGGACCGTTTGGGTTTCGGTACAGAGCGAGAGCGCGATGTTGAGCGCTATGTGACCGAGCTCGCGATCGGGATCTTTCCGGCGACGATCGCGGCGCTGACGTCCTCGATCTCGGCCTTGAACGAGCGAGGCACCCCCGCGCTGATCGTGCCGAGGCCGACACCGCCGTTCTGGAGGGTGAAGCGGGAAGTGCGACCGGTCTCGAGCGTCCCGCGCGCGAGTTCTTCGATCGTGTCGAACACGCCCACGTCCATCCTTATCACCGCGCTCGTCAGGATGTGAGGGCCGAGGTGGGACTGGTCGACATCGACTCCGATCCCCCAGATTCCACGCTCGCTTGCCGCCTCGAGTGCCCCGAGTCCGCAGACGCTGGCGACCTGGAACACGACTCGAGAGCCCTTCGCGATCTGGCTCAGGGCGACCGACCTCCCTTTCACGGGGTCGAGGAAGTCGTCGGTGTAGCTGTTCAACGTCGCGACGCGAGGATTGGCTCCTCGCGCGCCTGCCTGGTAGCCGGCAATGAACCGCTTCACCGACGGCACCCGCTGGCCGCCGACCGAGCTGATCACCTCCTCCCCGGGAGAGAGCGTCAGCACGAGCGCAGCCAGGTGGCCGGCCAGATAACCAGCTTGCTCTTGGCTGAAGGAGATGTCCAGGACGTTCTTCGGGCGATGCGCTCGATCGGGGTGGGCGCAGTCGATGATCGCGAACCTCGTTTCCGGAAACCTGGTGGCAACGCTGTCGATCGCGGGGGCGGTAAAGACTCCCGTTCCCATGACGAGGTCGTACTTCTGTCGCGCGAGAAGTGAGAGGGCCGGGACGAAGCCTTCCTTCGGGGCGGGTGTCAGCACTCGCCCTCTGATCCCCAACTCTCGGACGGCCCGCTCGAGCCCGAGGTAGGACCCACGGCAATACGGGTTGTCGAGGCCTGTCGGCTCCAAGACGAGTCCGACTCTGAGGCGCCTTTCGCTCACCAAACCAGTCTCATCTTGTCCGATGCGCGTTGGCACCGTCACTGACCAATCCGCGGCCTCGAAGGCCGGCTACGAAGGCTGCGGCTAACCGCGACGACTTCGCTCCTCGTAGCGCGATCATCCTCCGCGGGCTCCTCGACGAGGCCGGCATCCCGGCTGCAGGCGGCATCGAGCCACCGCCGCGGGAGCCGACGCTCTTCTGAGTACAGTCGACCGGTGCGCGTCCTCTCCGTCAACCACGGCCCCAGCGTCCCTGGCGGCGTGTTCGACGAGGCGGTCGAGTCCGGTGGACACACGCTCGAGCGCTGGCTGGTTCCGGACGGAGGCTCGCCGGACGACGCCAGGAGCTATGACGCGGTGATGGTGTTCGGCGGGTCGATGCACCCCGACCAGGACGACCACTTCCACTGGCTCGGGAGTGAGGAGCGGTTCCTGAAGGACGTCCTCGAAGAGGGCGTCCCCGTGTTCGGCGTGTGCCTCGGCGCGCAGATGCTCGCGCGCGCGGCCGGGGCAGCCGTGCGGCCCTCGAGCGCTCCCGAGATCGGCTGGCTCGAGGTCGCGCTCACTCGGGAGGGCCTTGCGGACCCCGTGCTCGGAGAGCTCTCGCCGACCGCGACGGTCTTCCAGTGGCACCACTACACGTTCGACGTCCCGCCCGCGGGGACGAAGCTCGCCCGGAGCGAGATCTGCACGCAGGCATTCCGCCTCGCCGGACGCCCCGCCTGGGGGATCCAGTTCCACGCCGAGGTGACGCTGCCGATGGTGACCTCCTGGACAGAGGAGGACCCGGAGGAGCTCCCGATGCCTGCTGCGGACTTGCGGGCAGAGTCCGCGCAGGTCATGGCGCGCTCCAACGCGCAGGGCCGCGCCCTCGCCGACGCCTTCCTGCGCGAAGCGGCTGCGTCTCGCTAGTCGACCACCTCGCGCGACCACTCGTGCCAGGAGCCGACGTAGTTGCGCGCCCGGTAGCCGGCGCCCTCGAGCACTTGCACGGCAAAGCCCGATCGGTTTCCGACGTGGCAGTACGCGACGATCTCCGAGCCAGCGGGGAGCCCGACCGCCGCGCGCACTTCCTCGGCGCTGCGGCACTCGAGGATCCGCTCGAGCGGAAGGTTGACCGCGCCGGGAATGTGCCCGTGCCGCGGATCGCAGTGGGCGCCCGCGGTGCCGTCGAACTCGAGCGGTGTCCGAACGTCGATCACGGACAGCTCTTCGTCGTCGAGCCGCGACCGCAGCTCTCCGAGCGTCACGTCTTCCACTGGCTCACGAAGTCGAGCAGCACCTCGTTGAAGCGCTCGGGCTGATCGACGGAGACGAAGTGACCGGCACCGGGGAAGACCTCGAACCGTCCCTCGAGCGCGCTCGCGGCAAGCTGCTCGGCATCGGCGACCGGCACGAGCTCGTCGCGATCGCCCACGCAGACCAGCAGCGGCCCGCCGAACGAGGCAGCGACGCCACTGAGATCGAGACGATCTCGCATGGCCTCCTGGGCGACCGCGAGATGCTCGAGGTTGGCGTCCTCGTCGGCCTCGTGCGGGTGGTATCCCGCCCGGAGCTCGTTGATCATCTCCTGGCGAAAGCGCCTCCGCTCGAAGGAGTCGGCGTCGGCCCGCGAGGCGACGAGGGCCATCCCCACGATTCTCTCCGGTGCCCGCCGCGCGAGCGCGAGTGCGCAGTAGCCGCCCATCGACGCGCCGACCGCGACGAGCGGGCCGTCGACCTCGCGGAGCAGCTGGGCCGCCCAGTCGTCGATCGACGCCCCGCGGCCGTACAGATGCGGCGCGACCGGATCGAATCCCGCGTCCCTGAGCGCGGACACCTGGCGGACCCAGCTGCGCTCGGACACAGGCCAGCCGTGGAGGAGGAGGATCGTCACGAGCGCTCGATCCTGACCGATCCGTCGAGCTCCGCCACGTCGGCCCAGCCGGTTCCTGCGCCCTCGATGCGCATGACGGCGGCGAACTCCGCCAGCAGCTCGCGGGCAGGCGCAAGGTCGGCAGGGGAAGTCGCAGTCCGCGCGACCCGCCGCACCGCGTCCGGATCGGCACCCGTCAGACGGGCGACCACGGTCGGGTTGGCGGCGAGGCCCACGACGTCGCCGGGCGGAAGCGGGCCGTAGAACTCGGGAACCGACAGGTACTCGTCGACGATGCGGCCCCTCTCGAAGAGGATCATCCGCACGAGCTCCTCGCGCTCGATGCCGAGCAGCAGGGTCACGGCGCCCATCCTGTCGGAGAGCTCGCGCGCGAGCCGGCGGAGCATCTCGGGGTTCCGGTCGCACACGTCGTCGTAGACCGCGATCCAGCCGCCGCGCGGCGGCTGGACGAGCGAACCGCGCGAGCCGCCCGGCAGCCTCGGGACGAACTGCCGCACGGCCTGCTCGACCGCGCTCAGGTCGTCCGACTGGATGTGGATGGAGCCGAACGAAGCCGCCTCCTGCGAGCCGAGACGCTCCTCGAGGACGGAGACCGAGCCGGTCATGATCACGACCTCGTCCTTGAGGCCCCAGCGCGCATAGAGGGAGCGCGCGACGTGGTTCGACGCCTGGACATCGAGGTCGAACTGCCCGATCCCGAGTTCACGAAACGCGGCGAGCACCTGGCGCATGAGCTCGGTTCCGATCCCGCTGCGCCGGGCGTCACGCGAGACGAAGAGGTCGCTCAGCGTTCCAAAGCCTGGCGCGCGCTTTCGAGCGAGCGCGAAGCCGACGGGTGTGCCGTCGTCGCCCTCGGCCACGAACGCGAGCTCGGACGCGATGAGGTCGCGCACTTCGCCGAGCTCCTTCTCCTCGTCGGCCGGACCCTCGTGGGTCGGCGGCGGGAGCTCGTGGTCGAAGTCCCGCCAGAGCCCCGCGATCGCCTCGAAGTCGCCGGCTGCCGCACGCCGAACCTTCATGCGATCAGCCTGCCATCCGTGCGCCGGCGAGCAGGAGCTGCGCGGACAGGTTCTCGAACGGTGCAAACCGCTCGCTCATACGACGGACCTCCTCGATCGAAAGAGAACGACCAGCAGCGTAAAACGTCGAGACCGCCTTTCGCACGCCGAGGTCGCCCGCCGGCCACGCATGCGGGCGTGCGAGGTGCCGTGCGAGGAACCAGTCCGCCGTCCAGCGCCCGAGACCGCGGACGGACGTCACCGCCGTGATCACGTCGTCGTCGTCCAGAGCAGCGAGCACCTCGAGGTCGAGGTGGGAGTGTGCAAGCTCGAGCACGTACTCGGCCTTCGCCCGCGAGAAGCCGAGCGGCGTGAAGTGCCGCGGGCGCAGGTCCTTGATCCGTTCACGGGTCGGGAACTCCCAGGCGACGTCGTGCCGCACGCCGTAGCGCTCGACGAGGTTTCCGCGGATCGACGCCGCGGCATGCAGCGAGATCTGCTGCGCCGTGATGGCGACGACGAGCGCCTCGAACGGCTGTGGGTTCAGCGTTGGGCGAAAGCCTGGAAGACCCGACACGATTCTCTCGAGCGTCCGGTCGGTGATGCCGTCGCGGAAAGCGCCGAGGTCGAACGGCAGGCCGAGCAGGCGCCCGATCTCGACCGCGGCCTCGTCGCTCCACGGCTCGATCGCGACGCCGCCGTCCGCCGCAGTGACGCGCACCTCCCGGCCCGCGACGACGCGGTGCAGGCCGCCCTCGTTCCAGACGGTCGCGCGGTCGGAGCCGAAGTCGCGGAACCGACCCGTCGACAGCACGAAGTCATACGGCTGAGGGATCGCGAGCACGGTCACAGGCGTCGAGCGAGGTCGTCGAAGTCGGTGAACGGCTCGAACGGAACGCCGCGAGAGGCCAGGTACGCGGCCAGGCCGTCCCGGGCGAACACGCGGGTCGCCAGCTCCGCCACACAGCGGTCCGAGAAGCCGTCGCCGACGTAGACGAACGTGTCGATGCCCTCGACGTCGTGACGCTTGCACCGCTCCCCGCACACGTGACACAGGGGCTGGTCCCTGAAGATCGCCCGCCACCCCTCCGGTCGGGCGTCGATCCGGTTGGCGCGCACGTCGAGGTCGACGCCCTCCCTGCGCAGGACGGGCCGGATGAGCTCGTCGAAGCCGCTCGAAACGACCAGCGGCCGCTGCGCCGCTGCCAGCTCGCGGAACCCCGCGCGCACCGTGACGTTCTCGCACACCCAGTCCACGACCTCCGTCAGCGGCGCCCGGACGGAGCGGAACTCGAGCTCGATGACCTCGTGCAAAGTCAGGGAGCGACCCAGGCGCTCCTCGGCCTCCTCGTAGACGCCGACATCGCCGAACTCGAGCAGCACGAGGTGGAGGCCGTCGACCTCCGTGACGGTTCCGTCCCAGTCCAGCACGAGCTGCACGGTCAGCCCGACACGCGGTGCTCGAGGAGGCCGATGCCTTCGACGTCGATCTCGACACGGCTCGCCGGAGCGATCGGCTCGACCAGGCCGCAGGCGGGGCCGGCGATCAGGTCGCCGGGGTAGAGCCGCGTTCGCTCCGCGGCGAGAGCGATCGCGGCCTCCCAGGCGAACCCCGGAGCCGGCTGTCGCAGGCGCTCGCGGCCGTCCACGCGCACGACCTGCACGCACGAGCCCGGGTCGAACGAATCGGCGGTCGCTGCGACAGGACCGAGGCCGAGCGCGAAGTCGCGGTCCTTCGGCGGCCGGCGCGCGGGATCGCGCCACTCGGCGAGGATCGTGAACGCTGCGAGTACCCCGTCCACCCCGATGACGGCGGCAATCCGCGGCGCGAGCAGCAAGCTCGACCGCGGCCAAGACCTCCGTGTCCGGCCCGTGTACGGCCGCCGGGTTCGCGAACGAGAACGAGGCGTGATCCTCGAACACCCGCACGGACGGCGGATGCAACACCGGCGGAAGGAGCCGCACTTCGCTGAGCGGGTACTCCGCGTGCTCCCTCGCCGATCCTCCGCCGCTGAAGAACGACTGCAGCGTCTGAGCCGCAAGCTGGACCACGCGGTCGGCCTCGACCCGGCCGACCCAGCCGCGCTCCAGCGGATGCCCGACCGGATGGAACATGCAGAGCCTCACGGCTCGGTGTGTACCACGACGTCTGTCACGGCAGGGACGGCACCGCGCACGCGCTCCTCGATCGCGCTCGCGCGGCCATGAGCATCCGCGAGCGACTCGCCGCCACCGAGCGCGAGCGTGAGGAAGACGACGATCCCCTCGTCCGTGCGGACGAAGCGCAACTCGCGCGGCTCGACGCCCGCCTCCTCCCGCACGGCCGCTTCGATCAGGGCGGAGTCGATGTCGACGACCTCCGCCGCCGCGGTCTCGGAGAGCGGCTCGAGATGCGTCTGCACGGACTGCACCTCGGGCACTCGCTCGAGGATCGCCTGCTCCACCCTCTCCGCGATCTCGTGGGCACGCTCCAGCGAGAGGTCGCCCGGGAGCTTCAGATGCAGGGAGGCCTCGATGCTCCCGTCGAGGTCGAGGACGGTCAGGTTGTGGATCTCACGCACGTGCGACACGGTGAGCGCCGCAGCGAGGATGCGCTCGCTCAGACCCCCAGAGGCCTCGCGAGGCTCGACGTGCACGACGACGTCGCTCCCGGGCAATGCTTCTTGCAACGCTTGCTCGACCCGATCTGCCGCAGCGTGACCCTGGCCGATAGCGGCCCCCGGAGCGACGCCGATGACCACGTCGGCGAAGTGCTTCCCGCCTGCTCGGCGTAGGCGAAGGCGGCGGAGCTCGACGGGTGGATCGAGGTGTGCGATCGCGCTCCGCGCCCGCCACGTGTCGTCCTCCGGGGAGCGGTCCATGAGCACGTCGACGTTGCGCCGGGCCAGGCGAATCGCCGCCGACACGACGAGCACCGAGACGAACAGCGCCGCGATCGAGTCTCCGGCCGGGAAACCGAGCGCCGCCATCACGAGGCCCGCGAGGACGGCGAGGGTCCCGGCGAAGTCGCTCCCGAAATGCAGCGCGTTCGCCAGCAGCGCGTCGCTCCGGTAGAGGCGCGCGCCGCGGAGGGACACCATCGTGCGCGAGGCGTCGATCGTCAGTACGAGCGCAACCGCGGCGAAGGTCCACACACTCGGCTCGACGTCGAACCCGACGACACCGGCAAGGCGAAGCACGGCGACTACCGCGATGAAGACGCTGACGGCACCGAGGAAGCCGGCCTCCGCGAGCGCCGCGAGGTTCTGAGCTTTGCCATGCCCGTACGGATGGCCGCGATCGGCGGGGCGAACGGCGACCGAGACCGCGAAGAACGTCAGGAGCGCTGCGGCGAGGTCCGTCCCCGAATGCGCCGCCTCGGCGAAGAGGCCGAGGCTCGAGCTGCCCAGGCCTGCGAGGAGCTTGATCGCGACGAGGAGGCAGGCTGCCCCGACCGAGACGAGCGCGGTGCGCCGCTGCGGCGACATGGCGGGAAGCGTATGGCTCTCCGTGGTCGGCCGAGCGCCGCTCGTCGGCGCGTCAGAGATTTCCGCGAAGCGCCTGCTCGCGCTCGATCGCCTCGAACAGCGACTTGAAGTTGCCGAGCCCGAAGCCCCGCGAGCCGTGCCGCTCGATCACCTCGAAGAACAGCGTCGGGCGGTCCTGGACGATCTTCGTGAAGAGCTGGAGGAGATAGCCCTCCTCGTCCCGGTCGACGAGGATGCCCATCGAGCGCAGGTCGTCCCAGCTCTCCTCGATCTCGCCGACTCGCTCCTGGACGATGTCGTAGTACGTCTCCGGCGTTGCGATGAAGAGGACGCCGTGCTCGCGGAGCGCGGCCACCGTCCGAACGATGTCCTCGGACTGCATGGCGATGTGCTGCACGCCCGGGCCGCCGTGGAACTCGAGGTACTCCTCGATCTGGCTCTTCCGCTTCCCTTCGGCCGGCTCGTTGATCGGGAACTTGATCTTCCCCGCGCCGTCCGTCATGACCTTCGACATGAGCGCCGAGTACTCGGTCGAGATGTCGTCGTCCGAGAAGTGGGTGAGCTGGGTGAAGCCGAGGACGCGCGCATAGAAGTCGACCCATTCGTCCATGCGTCCGAGCTCGACGTTGCCGACGACGTGATCGATGGCGATGAGGCCCATCCCGCGTGCCGGGCCGCCGTTCGGTGAGACCGACTGGTACCCCGGCAGGTACGGGCCCGAGTACTCGGAGCGGTTGACGAAGGTGTGGACGTTGTCGCCGTACGTCGCAATCGCCGCGAGCTCGATACGGCCGTGATCGTCCTCGACCCAGTGCGGCTCGACGACACCGCGGGCGCCGCGCTGGACGGCCTGGCGGTACGCATTCGTCGCATCGGGAACGGCGAGCGCGACGTCGCGGACGCTGTCGCCCTTCGTCCCGGCCCATCTACAGATGTCCGAGTCGGCGCGCAGCCCGCTCGTCAGCACGAATCGGATGTCGCCCTGCTCGAGAACGTACGAGGCACGGTCGCGGACACCGGTCTCGGGCCCCGCGTACGCGGTGCGCGAGAAGCCGTATGCGTGCTCGTAGAAGTAGGCGGACTGCTTCGCGTTCCCCACCCAGATCTCGATGTGGTCCCACCCGTCGATCGGCATGAAGTCGTGTTCGCTCATGAACGCGATTCTATGACCGCGACGAACAGCGGCAGCTCCGCTGCCGCTGCTTCAGGGGTCTTCGCACACTCAGGGAGCCTGGGGTGCCGGCACACGGCGACGCACGACAAAGATCCCGACAGCGATCAGCAGCCCGCCCACGAACTGAAGCGCACTCAGCGGCTCCGACAGGAGTACGACTGCGAGGACGGCGGCGACGAACGGCTGAAGGTTCGTGGCCAGCGTCGCTCGCGCCGGGCCGATTCGGTGAATCGAGCGAAACCAGAGCACGTTGGTGAGCACGAGCGGCCCGAGCGTGGCGAAGACGAGAAGTGCCCAGATCTCCCAGCTGAGATCCCAGTCTTGCTCGCGCACCGCCGGAGTCCCGACGAGGGCGATGAGCACCCAGGCCGCCGGAATGACGATCGCACTCACGCGAGAGGGCGAGTACGTCCGCATCAGCGGCGCGATGACGACGGAGTACCCGGCCCACGTCGCGCACATGGCGAGGCCGAGGAGGATCCCGGCGTAGCCGCCGGTAACGCTCGACTCGGACCCGACTGCGACGAGCGCGACTCCGACGAACGAGGTCAGCGCTGCGAGCCAGAAGCGCCTGGTCAGCCGCTCCGTTCCCAGGACGAGGCCGAAGAGCGCGGCGAAGATCGGGATCGAGCCCATGACGAGCCCGACCGTGGCCGCTGTCGTCCGGTCGAGTGCGAGGACGAACGAGAGCTGGTTCAGCCACAGCACGACTGCCGCGAGCGCGAGGAGTGGCAGATGCCGCCGTTCCACTCGCAGCGTGCGCTCCGCGAAGAGCGTGAGCGCAACGAAGATCAGCCCGGCAAGCGCGTAGCGAACTGTCGCGTAGGCAAGCGGAGCCAGCCCGTGCGTGAGGATGTACTTCGTGACGCTGAGGTTCAGCGACCAGAGCAGGATCGTCGCGAGCAGCATCAGCTCGACGGTCGACGGTCGGCGCACGGCTCGACGCTAGCGACGGGTCCGGTCTAGCCGGACTCGAACCCGAGCTCGCGGAGCTGCGCGTCGACGGTGCCCGCCCAGTCGCGGTTCGCCGCCGGACTCGCCGGGCTCGGATGCGCGATGCACCCGATCCCGACCCGCGAGCCGAGCGCCTCCTGTGCGCGCTTCTCGGCGAAGCGGCCGACGCCGACGACGAGCTGCGGTCGCAGCGCCTCGACGACCTTTGCAAGCGCCTCGTCACATGCGGCAAAGAGCTCATCGCGCTCGGCCGGCGGCAGCTTGTCCGGTGTGCGGTTGCGCCCCGACTCCTCCATGAACACGAGCGGGCACCAGTTCGCGACGAACACGCGATCGAAGAAGCGCTCGGCGGTGCCGAACCGGGCCCGTGCCCAGCCCCAGAACCGGGTCCCGCTCACCTCGGAGCGCGTGCACGCGAAGCCGGCGATCGGTCGCAGGGGGTGCTCGTGCGGCGGCTTCGCGACCGGCCCCGTGATCCCCAGGAAGTCGCGCACCAGGGCCACGTCCCCGAACGGCACGCCTGTCTGTGCCATCCCGAAAGGCCCCGGATTCATGCCGACCATGACGACCTCACGCGGCGTCTTCGTCCCCCAGCGCTCGAGATATCCCTCATGCGGCGCGCGCGCGTAGACGAGCGGGTTGTAGACGAACGGCACGGACGGGAACACGAGACCGTCGACCCGCGCCGACAGCTCCGAGCTGATCTCGACGAGCGGCGTCATGCGCGGAGTCCTAGCCGACCGGCTCGGTCGACGGCAGTGCGACGCGGTTAGGCTTCCGACATGGTCGAGCCGACGCGCGACGACATCGACGCCCTCGTCGGGCCGGCGACGCCGCACTTCGCCTACCAGCTCCGTGCACGCGTGCGCGAGCTCATCGAAGACCTGCCGGACGACCACCCCGTGCGTCGCTACGGCGAGGAGAAGATGGAGCTCCTCGATCGCCTCGGCCATGCCTCGTCGCTCGCGGGCGACGGCCCTCGCGAGCCGCTGAGCCGGATCGGCTGGGACACGATCCCCTCCTCCGCGCCGGCGTACGACCCGCTGCCGAAGGCCGAATGAGCTTCGAGGGCGCGTCCGTCCTGGTCACGGGCGGGTCGAGAGGAATCGGCAAGGCGATCGCGCTCCGCTTCGCCTCGCTCGGAGCCACACGCGTCGCGATCGGCTACATGCGCGGGGACGCGCCCGCCGAGGAGACGGCAGAGGAGCTCCGCGCGCTCGGGGCCGAGCCCGTCCTCGTGCGCGGCAACGTCGCGTCGAGCCGCATCGCGGACGAGGTCGCCGCGCTCGGCCCGCTCGACGTCCTCGTGCACGCGGCCGCGACCGGCGTGATCAGGCCGGCGCTCGAGACGGAGGACAAGCACTGGGACTGGACGCTGTCGGCGAACGCTCGGGCTCTGCTCTCACTCACGCGTGCGGCGGCGCCGGCGATGCCGGAGGGCTCGTCGATCGTCGGCCTCTCGAGCCTCGGCTCCGTGCGCGTCCTCGACAACTACGCGCTCGTCGGCGCGTCCAAGGCAGCGCTCGAAGCGCTCGTGCGCTACCTCGCCGTCGAGCTCGCGCCCCGTGGGATCCGGGTCAACGCGGTGTCCGCGGGGGTGGTCGAGACAGGCGCGCTCGAGCACTTCCCCAACAAGGACGCGATGCTCGAGATGGGCGTCCGGAACCCCGTGGGCCGCATCGTCACCCCCGAGGACGTGGCGGCGGTCGTGACCTTCCTGTGCTCGCCGGAGGCGGAGATGATCCGCGGCCAGACCCTCGTCGTCGACGGAGGGTGGTCACTCCTCACCTCGCTGGGCGCCTGACACGCGAAAGGGCGGAACGACTACCGCGAACGACCCGGCAGCAGGCGGAGAGCCGTCGCCCTCGCCACCATCCCGGCCACCGCCGGGTTCTCCTGCAGACGACGCAGCGAGTACTCGTACCAGCGGTCGCCGTACGGGACGTAGACGCGCAGCCGATGTCCCGCGTCGACGAGATCTTCGGCGCGGTCCTCGCGCACGCCGAGCAGCATCTGGAACTCGTACGCGGTAGGCACGAGGCCGGCGACTCGTTCGAGAGAACGCTCGATCAGCCACTCGTCGTGCGTGGCGATGCCGACGTACGAGCCGAGCTCGAGGAGCGCGTCGAGCACGTGGACGAAGCTCGTGCGGACGACGTTGCGCTCCTGGTACGCGACGCGCTCCGACTCCACGTAGATCCCCTTGCAGATCCGGACGTTCGGCGTCAGGTCGGCGAGGTCGGCGGCGTCCGCGAGTGTCCGCCTCAGCATCGCCTGCAACACGATCCCCACGTTGTCGCGGCCCGACTCGCGCAGCTCGCGGTAGATCTCGAGCGTCGCATCGGTCACGGCCGAGTGCTCCATGTCGATGCGGACGAAGATGCCTCGCGCGGCGGCGTCGGCCACGACGGTCGCGACGAGGGAGCGGCACAAGCCGGGGTCGATCTCGAGCCCGAGCGCCGTCAGCTTCACCGAGACGTTCGCGTCGAGCTTCTCGGCTGCGATGGCGTCCAGCGCCGCGTGATACGCAGACGCGATCGCCTCGGCCTCCGCGGGACGTCGAACCTCCTCGCCGAGAACGTCGACGGTCGCCTGCTTTCCCTCCGCGTTCAACCGTCGAACGACGCGGGCGGCATCGTCGAGCGTCGCACCGGCGATGTACGGCGCGGAGAGACGCTGGACGACGCTCCGCGGCACCGCCGGGAGCAGCTTGGCGATCGCCCGGTCCGTGACGTGCACTGCGAATCGATCATAGGAGCCCCTCCCCGACGGCCGTCAGTAGTTCGCCGACGGGGGGATCGGCGTGGTCGCCGATGCCCGCAAGAGACCCACCGGGTCCACTTGGAGCATGCAACGGGTACTGATCCTGGGAGCCGGTGGACGGGACTTCCACGACTTCAACACGGTCTACCGCGAAGACTCTTCGATCCGGGTCGTGGCCTTCACCGCCAACCAGATCCCCGGAATCGACAACCGGATCTACCCACCCTCGCTGGCCGGCCCGCTGTACCCGGGCGGAATCCCGATCCGGCCCGAGTCGGAGCTCGCCGAGATCATCCGGCGCGAGGACGTCGACACCGTCGTCCTTTCCTATTCCGACCTGCGGCACGAGGAGGTCATGCACAAGGCGTCGATCGCGCTCGCGGCGGGTGCCGACTTCGCGCTGCTCGGGCCGAGGACGACGATGCTGGAGGCGACGAAGCCGGTCGTCGCCGTGACGGCGGTGCGCACGGGCGCGGGAAAGAGCCCGACGAGCCGGCGGGTCGGGGCATGTCTGCTCGGAGCGGGCCTGCGCGTCGGACTCATCCGCCACCCGATGCCGTACGGCGACCTCGAAGCCATGCGCGTCCAGCGCTTCACGAGCCTGGCGGACATCGACGCGGCGCACCCGACGCTCGAGGAGCGAGAGGAGTACGAGGCCCCCGTGTCGATGGGAATGACCGTCTTCGCGGGCGTCGACTACGCGGCGATCCTCGAGCTCGCGCAGCACGAGTGCGACGTCCTCGTGTGGGACGGCGGCAACAACGACCTGCCGTTCGTGCGACCGGACCTCCACATCGTGGTGGTCGATCCGCTGCGGCCGGGCGACGAGATCTCGTACCACCCGGGTGAGGCGAATCTCCTCCTCGCAGACGTCGTCGTCGTCAACAAGATCGACAGCGCCGAGCGGGACGCAGTCGAGCGCGTGCTCGCGCACGTGGAGGCAGCGAACCCGCTCGCGACCGTCGTCATGGCCCGCTCGCCCGTCACGCTCGACCCGGGCCCGCCGCTCGCGGGGAAGCGCGTGCTCGTCGTCGAGGACGGGCCGACCCTGACCCACGGCGGGATGGCGTTCGGTGCCGGCACCGTCGCCGCCTCCAAGGAAGGCGCCGCCGAGTTGGTCGACCCGCGGCCGTTTGCGCAGGGGTCGATCGCCGACGTCTTCCGGCGCTACCCGCAGCTCGGCGCGGTACTACCGGCGATGGGGTACTCGGACGAGATGACGAGGGAGCTCGAGGCCACGATCGAGGCGGCGGACGCCGACGTGGTCGTCTCCGGTACCCCGATCGACCTCGCCCACGTCGTCACGACACGCCACCCGATCCGGCGCGCGCGCTACGAGATCGAGGAGATCGGCCGTCCCACCCTCGCCGACGTGCTGGCGCCGCTCGTGCGAGTGGCACGACGCCCGCCGACGCTCGTCGAGTCGCGCTCGTGACCGCCCTGGCGCCGCCGATCCCGCAAGACCTCCTCCGTGTCTCGGATCTCTCGCCCGAAGCGGTGGCGAGCGTCCTCGATCTCGCTGCGGCCATGAAGGCGCGCCCGCACGGGTTCCTCGAGGCGCTGCGTGGCGACGCGCTCGTGTGCTTCTTCGAGAAGCCGTCGACGCGAACACGCGTGTCGTTCGCTGCTGCGGCCGAGAGGCTCGGGATGCTGCCGATCGTCCTTCGGCCCGACGAGCTGCAGCTCGGGCGGGGGGAGACGGTCGAGGACACGGCACGAA
Source organism: uncultured Gaiellaceae bacterium (assembly GCA_963746975.1). Lineage (GTDB taxonomy): Bacteria > Actinomycetota > Thermoleophilia > Gaiellales > Gaiellaceae > GMQP-bins7. The sequence goes on along the minus strand of CAVVDE010000012.1, from coordinate 937,957 downwards.
CGCTGGCGGGGTATGCGGTTGCCATCGCCGCGCGGACCTTCCTGCAGGAGACCGTCGACCGTCTCGCCTCGGCATCGCGCGTTCCCGTGATCAACGCCCTGACGGACGAGCACCACCCGTGCCAGGCGCTGGCCGACGCGCTCACGCTCCGCGAGCGCTTCGGTCGCCTCGAAGGGCTCAGGGTCGCATTCGTCGGCGCCGGGAACAACGTGGCCAGGTCACTCGCGGAGATCGGCTCCCTGACGGGGATGACGGTCGTGGTTGCCTCGCCGCCGGGGCACGAGCTCGACGCGCACGGAGCTCACGTCGTCCACGATCCCGCTGAGGCCGTAGCCGGCGCGGACGCCGTCTACACGGACGTGTGGATCTCGATGGGCGAGGAGCCCGACCGGGACGGGGGAGCCTCGGTCTTCGAGCAATACCGAGTCGACGCCGAGCTGATGAGCTCGGCGCAGCCGGAAGCGATCTTCATGCACTGCCTGCCGGCGCACCGCGGCGAGGAGGTCACGGCTGAGGTGATCGACGGGCCGCAGTCGGTCGTCTGGCAACAGGCCGAGAACCGGCTGCCGACGGAGGAGGCCCTGCTCTACGCGCTCGTCGCGCAGCGCTGGGAAGTCTGAATCGGCCCGACCGGTGGCTACTGGCGCATGAAGCCCTGACGAGCCGCCGAGACGAGGGCAACCGCCTCCGGGAAGAGCACACGCATCGCATCGCGCAGGGCGAGCGCCTGAGCGTCGGGCGAGCCCTCGACGTTCATCTGCCCGAGCGCCGCCGACGTGAGCTCGACCGCAGTGTTGAGAGTCAGCGTCGCGAACTGCTCGCGCTGCGTCTCATGTACCGACTCGGCCTGGCGCTCGGCGAACTCGCGCAGCGCACCGAGGAGATCCTCGGGATCTCCACCGCCGAACGGGAAGAAGCCGCCGCTGCCTTCCATCGCCTGGAGCGTAGATGACCGACGCAGCGCCGCGGCCGCGAAGCGGCCGCCTTCGGGGATTTCGTGCGACGGAGATGTGCGCGAGCGGATCTCCCTCGGCGCAGAGCCCGGGCTTAGACGAGCTCGGCCAGGTAGCCGGCCTCCACCTCGCGTTGGAGCTCCTGCACGGCACCCTGGGCGGCCTTCAACGCCGCCGCGAACGGCGAGGGCCTGCCCGGATCGAGCTCCTGCTCGAGGCGACGGGTCGCGGCACCGATCCCGTCGAGGCGCTCCGGGGTCGCGAGCTGCGGCGGTTCGCCGATGACGTCGCGCAGCGTCTGGGCGGCCCCCTCGGCGTCCTCGATTCCCTGGGGAGCTTCGCGCTCGCGCAGGTCGGCGAGGCTCGCGATGAGACCGTCGAGGTCGCCCCCGCCCGCGGAGTCGGCGGCGACCTCGCACAGCGCCGCGATCGACACGGCGGCGCGCAGGTCGGATCGCGCAATGACGACCGAGCCGTCGCCCCGAACGGCGAGCCACCCGCGAGTCCCGTCGGCGCCGTCGATCGAGCAGACATAGAGGCGCACGCCCGGCCGGGACTCGCTGGCGAGCACACCGGACACCGTCGCACCGGGCTCGACGGCACCGAGAGCCTGCTCGGCTGCGCGCTCCAATTGGTGGCTCAGGCTCATGTCGCCACAATAGGCAGCGTGGCGACGGTCGATGCCAGGGAGCTGTTCGCGCCGCTCGGCCCGTCCTACGACCGCGTCGGCGCGACGCTGTCGTTCGGCCAGGACCCGCGCTGGCGTCGCTTCCTCGTTTCGACGTTGCCCCGCGATGGCGGCCACGTCCTCGACGTCGCCACCGGGACCGGCCTCGTCGCTGCCGAGCTGCTCGCCCGTGGCTTCGAGGTGACGGGCGTGGACCAGAGCCCGAACATGCTCGCGAGCGCACGACAGCGCTTCGGCCCGCGGATCGAGCTCGTCGAGGCGTCGGCCGAGGAGCTCCCCTTCGTCGACGCTTCGTTCGACCACCTGACGGTCACGTACCTGCTGCGCTACGTCGTCGACCCGGCGGCCACTCTCGTCGAGCTGGCGCGAGTCGTGCGGCCGGGCGGAATCGTCGCGTCGCTCGAGTTCGGCGTTCCGACCGGCATCGCACGCCCCGCCTGGGAGCTCTACGTACGCGCGGGGCTACCCGTCGCCGGCCGCGTGCTGCGCCACGGCTGGAGCGAGGTCGGCGACTTCCTCGGCGGATCGATACGCGACTACTGGGAGCGCTATCCGCTCGAGCGACAGCTGGAGCTCTGGGAAGCCGCTGGAATCGCGGAGGTCTCGGTCCGCAGGATGAGCCTCGGCGGAGGCGTCGTCGTGTCGGGAACCCGTACGTGAGCGCTCCCTCCGCGAGACCGTCGTGGTACGCGCTCGAGACGGGCCGCTGGCGCGACTACGTCACGCTCCTCCATCTCCCGTACACCGCCTGGCATCTCTCGTTCGTCGTCATCGGTGGCTGCCTCGCGCCGCTCGTCGCCTGGGGACGGCTCGGAGCCGCAGTCGCGGCCTTCGGCCTCGCCGTCGGCGTCGGCGCGCACGCGCTCGACGAGCTACGTGGGAGGCCTCTCCGCACGTCCATCCCTGGCTCCGTCCTCGTCGGTCTCGCGTCCGTCTCGATCGCTGTGGCGTGCGCGATCGGCGTCGTCGGCGCGATCGAGTTCGAGGCGTGGCTCGCGCTGCTCGTGCCGGTCGGCGTCTTCCTCGTCGTCGCGTACAACCTCGAGCTGATGGGCGGACGGTTCCACTCGGACCTCTGGTTCGGCCTCGCCTGGGGAGGCTTCCCGGTGATCTGCGGCTACGCCGCGGTCGCCGGCGACCTCCGGGCCGCCGCCTTCCTCGGCGCGGCGTTCGCGACACTCCTCTCGCTCGCGCAGCGAACGCTGTCGAATCACGTGCGCTTCGTCCGCCGCCGCGTCGCCGCCGTCAACGGGGAGCTCGAGCTCCGCGACGGCTCGCGGAGCCGCATCGACGCCGACTGGCTGATCCGCGTCGAGGAGCGTGGGCTCCGCCTGCTCGCCGCCGCGTCGGTCGTGCTCGCGGCCGCTCTCGTCGCCATGCGCCTCTGATGGGTGTGGCCGACGAAGGCCACCCATCTAGAGTCACCTCGTGACCACGGCCGCATGGATCCTCGCCGCCGCGCTCGCCGCCGCGCTCCTTCTCTGCGTCGCGCTCGTCCTCTCGCTCCGCCGCTCGCGCGCCAGAGCCGCTCGGACCGAGCAACTCGTGACCGAGGCTCGCCGGGCGGTTCGCTCGGCGGCCGAGGACGAGGCCGGCGCGCAGGCCGAGCAGCTTCGCGTCACGATCGCGCGCGCCCAGGCCGACTCGCTCTCGGCCTACGTGGCGGAGGAGCGCCGCCTGTCCGACCAGCGGCGAGGGGAGCTGGCGGTGCGAGAGCGGGAGCTGTCGGACCGGATGGCGGAGCTCGTGGCCGTCGTCGAGCAGCGCGTCGAGGAGCGCTTGCGGGCCTGGGAGTCCGATCTCGAGCGGGCGCAGAACGCGCTCCAGGGTGCCGTCTCGACACTCGAGCAGCGAATGCGCCAGCGCATCGCGGACGTCGAGGGGCGGGTCGTTGCCGAGTCCGACGAGCTCGACTCCACGATCGACGAGCAGCGCGCAGCCGCCGTCCGGCTTCGCGAGGAGCTCGAGACGACCGCTCGCGACTCCCTCGCGCGGGCCCTCGAAGAGCTCCAGATCGAGGCTGACGACAGGCGACGGACGATCGACGAGCTGAACGAGCGCCTCCGCCAACACGAGCACGCCGTCGCCGAGCAGGTGGACCGGGCGGAGAGCGAGGCTCGCACCCGGATCGAGTTCGCATTCGCCGAGCTCGAACGCCGGCAGGTGGAGCACCTGGAGCGGGCGACGGCCCGCGAGATCGACGCTCGTAGCGAGGCCGGTGCGGTCGAGTTCGAGAACCGGATGCGCGCGATTCGCGAGGAGGCGGCGGACCGGCTCCACGAGGAGCTCGACCGCATCGCCGAGACATTCCTCCGTCGCGCCGACGGAGTGATCGCGGCGGAGCTGCAGCAGGCGGTCAACGCCGCCTCACTGCGACTCGACGAGCGAATCGTCGCGCTGGTGCGCCAGCACGAGGCCGAGCGCGCGGGCTGAAGACGTGAAGGGAACGCCGCCGGGACGACGAATCCCCGGCGCATGGCCGAGACGACCGAGACGCCTCTCTGGCACGAGAACGAGCCCGCGAAGGTCGAGAGCTGGCGGTTGCACATCCTCCTCGAGGCCGGCTATCCCGTGCATCTGGCGGAGCGAATCGCGGCGAGCGAGGTCGATCTCCACGACGCCGTCCAGCTCGTCACCCGCGGCTGCGATCACGTGACGGCGACCGAGATCCTGCTCTAGCGACCGGCCGTCGGAGACGGCTCCTGGCGCCCGCAGCGCGGCGTCCAGATGAAGCGAGCCGCCGTTAACCTGGCGACGTGCCGAAGGTCGAGCACATCCTTTACGGCGACCGCAAGGTCTTCACCGTCTCTGCCTTCAACCGGGGTATCGGGATGCACCTCGGGCGGCTCCCGACCGTGTGGGTCGAGGGCGAGGTCACGGAGCTCCGCCACAACCCGGCATGGGCGAACGTCTTCATCACGCTCAAGGACCCGAAGACCGGCGCAACCCTCGCGGTCACGATCGCGCGGCGGATCTACGACCGCCTGGAGCTCGGCCTCGACGAAGGCGAGTCGGTGCACGTCGCGGGCCGAGCGGAGCTGTATGAGCAGAAGGCGGAGCTCGCGTTCCGGGCGACCACGATCGAGCGGATCGGCCTCGGGAAGCACTTGCTCGCACTGGAGCAGCTGAAGCGAAAGCTCGCACAGGAGGGGCTCTTTGCAACGGACCGCAAGCGTCGCCTCCCTGGCGTGCCCCGCGCCGTCGGGATCCTCACCGGCGCTGACGCCGCCGCGCGCGGAGATCTGGTCGCGACGATCGGCGCACGCTTCCCGGCGACGAAGGTGGTCGTGGTCGAGACGAGAGTGCAGGGCAGGGGTGCAGCCGAGGCGATCGTCTCGGCTCTCGCGGCTCTGAACCGCCATCCCGACGTCGACGTCGTCGTGCTCTCGCGCGGCGGCGGGAGCTTCGAGGATCTGTTGCCGTTCAGCGACGAGGCTGTTGTCCGCGCCGTCGCGGCCTCGCGAGTTCCCGTCGTCTCGGCCGTCGGGCACGAGCAGGACACACCGCTCTGCGACCTCGCCGCGGATGTTCGGGCTGCGACGCCGACCGCGGCCGCGACTCTCGTCGTCCCGAGCCTCGCCGAGATCGAAGCGACACTCCTCGCGACCCGGCGCCGGCTCGAGCTCGCCGCACAGGCGCAGCTCGAGAGGACGCGCGGCCGCCTCGCGCGCCAGGGCGAGCGCCTGCGAGTCGCGCCGCGACTCCTGCTCGAGCGACGCCGCGCAGCGGTCGACCACGCCGGCGCCCGGCTGCAGGCGCTGTCGCCGCTCGCGACGCTCGGACGCGGGTACGCAATCGTCCGGTCGGGCGCATCGGTGATGCGGGACGCGTCCCTCCTGACTCCGGGCGACGAGATCGACGTCCAGCTCGCCTCCGGTTCGCTCGACGCGAGGGTCGAGGGGATTCGTCCATGAGCGATGAGCGGAGCTTCGAGGAGCTGCAGCGCGAGCTGGACGAGATCGTGACGCGGCTCGAGCGCGGCGACGTCCCGGTGGACGAGGCGATCGGCCTGTTCGCGCGCGGGGAGGAGCTCTACAAGGCGTGCGTCGAGCGCCTCCGGACATCCGAGCTCCGGATCGAAGAGCTCACGAGCGACGACCCGGGAACGTGACACGGGGCACGCGGTTCGTGTATGAATCGCCCCATGTCGAAGCCGAGTCCAGCGCTCCTGCGCAACGTCCGCCTCTTCTCCGACCTCGACGAGCGGGATCTCGAGAGCCTCGCCGAGGAGTTCAACGAGCGCCGCTTCACCTCCGGCGACAAGGTGACACTGGAAGGCGAGGGCGGACTGATGTTCTTCGTCGTCGAGAGCGGCGAGCTCTCGATCGATCAGCACGGTGAGGAGGTCGCGACGCTCGGCCCCGGCTCGTCGTTCGGCGAGATTGCCCTCATCGACCGGCGTCCTCGCACGGCCACGGTCACGGCGGTGACCGACGTCACGGCCTACGGGCTGCCGGTGTTCGTCTTCCGACCGTTCGTCGAGGCTCGTCCCCAGGTCGCCTGGAAGATGCTCGAGTCGATGGCCGACCGCCTCGCCATCGCCGAGAGTCGCTAGCCGACCAGCCGGCGACCGAGCGCTTCGAGATCCTCGGTGGCCCGCGAGGGGTTCCCCGAGAGCGCGACGGTCTCCACGCCGTCGAGCGCCGCAGAGACCCGCCCGCCGAAGACGACGCAGCGGACACCCGCTGCCGCGCAGCGAGCTGCGACGGCACCCGGCGCCTTGCCCTCGGCAGTCGTCTCGTCCACCTGCCCCTCTCCCGTGACCGCCAGGTCGCATTCCGCGAGGCGACCCTCGAAGCCGACGAGGTCGAGAACGGTCGGCGCTCCCGCAACGAGCTCCGCGCCGAGCGCGGCAAACGCTGCTCCGAGGCCGCCGGCGGCGCCGGAGCCGGCAAGCCGCGCGTAGGGCCGGAGCTCTTCCAGCTCGCCGAGCCTGTGCTCGAGGACGACCAGGTCAGCCGCCGAGGCTCCCTTCTGCGGGCCGAACAGCCGCGCCGCGTCGGCGAGCTCGGTGCGAACGTCGCAAAGGACGGTCGTCGGAACGGGAAGCTCGCGGAGCACCTCGCGGAGACCGACTCCGCCGTCCACCGTTGCGCTGCCACCGAGCCCGACGAGGAGGCCGCGAACATCTTCACGCAGTGCGGCGAGCACGAGCTCGCCGAGACCACGGCTCGAGGCGATCAGCGGGTCGCGCTCGTCCTCGGCAAGCAGCGGCAGGCCGATGGCCGCAGCCGCCTCGAGCACGCCCCGTCCGTCGGGAAGCATCAGCCAGCGGGCGGAGACCGGACGTCCGAGCGGATCCGAGACGATCGCCGTGCGCCACTCGCCGCCGAGAGCATCGTGCAGGGCGTCGGCGGTTCCCTCGCCCCCGTCGGCTACCGGCAGCTCGACGCCCTCTTCGCCCGCTGCGCGTACTCCCCGCGCGAGGGCGGCCGCGGCGTCGCGTGCCGACAGGACTCCCTTGAGGCTAGCGGGACACAGCAGCACCCTCACGGGCTGCCTCGGGCTCGCTCTTCTCGTCCAGGTCGTCCGCCAGCTCCCGCACGCCCTCGAGCGCATCCTCCGCCGAGCGCTCGTCGTCCTCCATCCGGCGCAGCATCGCGAAGGAGATGCCCTCGCGCGCGAGTGCCAGCAGCCCGAGCCCCACTCCGACGGACATCTCGACGGCCTGCAGCACGAGCCCGTACGCGAACCCCGTCGCGTACGGGACGCCGTAGTTGCGCAGCGGTAGGGCCACCGCCGCCTGCATGAGACCGACGTTTCCGGGCCAGAGAGGGAAGATCGTCGCGACGTTCATGAGCAGGAGGACGACCCCTGCGGCGGGCAATGGCGCGTCGAGAGCGAACGCCTTCATGACCGTCCAGACGGCGAGCAGCTGGAGCACCCAGCCCAGCAACTGGAAGAGGACGGCGGCCGCGGCCGGGAGCGGCGCGCGGAGAACGCCGAGACCCTGCCGCGCCATCGCGACGAGACGCCTGGCGGTGCCGGCATCGTCCAGCGACGGAGACCGGCCGTCGTGCCGGCGTGCCGAGAGCAGCGCGACCGCGAGCAGTGCCGCGCCGACGAGCCCGAAGATCACGAGACTCGTCACGGCCCAGTCCGGGATCTTCGCGGTGAGGAGAACGTAGAGGACGAGCAGGGCGACCGCGGGCAGGTCGAAGAGACGATGCGCGAAGACCGTGCCGACGAGCGTCGCGCTGGTGCCCTCGCCGTGGTCGGGCAGCCGACGTCGAAGGACGGCAACGCGCGCGAGCTCACCCGCCCGCGCGGGGAGCACCGCGTTTCCGAGCAGCCCCACGCAGAACGCGGAGAAGATGTGCGTGTAGCGCGGATGCGGCTCCGGCAGCGCCTGGTCGACCGTCAGCTTCCACGCGATCGAGCGAGCGACGATCGAGAGGAAGTTGACGAAGAGCGCCACGATGACCCAGCGCCACGTGACCGCGTCGAACGCGTCCCGGACCGCGCCCCAATCGGGCCCGCGCCACCAGATCGCGAGCACCGCGCCGAGGACGAGCACGAGCGCGACACCACCACGCAGCCAGGGGCTCCGAGACCACTGCACGAGCTTCACGCTGCTGCGCGCACCTCCCGGCCGACGAGGCCGGCGTAGATCTCCTCGAGCCGAGACGCGACCCGCGACCAGGAGTAACGCTCGAGAGCAAGCTCACGCGCCGCGGCTCCCATCCGCTCGCGCCCAGGCTCGTCGGACACGAGGCCGGCGACCGCGTCGGCGAGCGCGTCGGGATCGTCCGGGCGAACGCTCACCGCCGCCTCGGGCGTCAGCACCTCGCGGTATCCGGGGATGTCCGACGCGACCACGGGCAGCGCGCAGGCGAACGCGCGCGTGAGCACCATGCCGAAGCTCTCCTGCCCGACGGACGGCGCGACCAGGGCCTTCGCGCCGAGCAGTGTCCGCGTCAGCTCGTCCTGGCTCAGGAAGCCGACCACGTCGATGCCGTCGTCGGGAACACGAAGGCGCGTGAGGAGAAGGCGGACTGCGAGCGGATCGGCGCCGGCCACCGTGAGCCGAAGCCCCGTGCGACGATGGATCTCCGGCCAGGCGCGCAGCAGCACGTGCAGCCCCTTGCGCGGCTCGTGCCGGCCGGCGAAGACGATCCGGTGCTCACGCCCGCCGGCGGCGGCCGACTCGGGAACGAGGACGCCGTTGGGAACGACCTCGTACTCGCCCGGGAGCCAGCGCGCCTGCGACTCGCGTGCCCGCTCGGAGACCGCGATCCTGTGGTCGATCCTGTCGATGAGGAACCCCCACAGCGGGCCGCCCCACCTCATCCAGCCGAGATCTCCCGAGGCGTGGAACGTCCCGACCATGGGACAGCGCGCCCGGATCAGCGCTGTGAGACAGATCGTCGGGGTCATCGGCTCGTGCAGGTGCAGAACGTCGAACCGCTCACGCTCGAGCGCGCGAACCGTCCGGAAGTACGAGCGCGGCGAGAGGACGATGTTCGGGAGCGAGCCGTTCGCGGGCACGATCACCGAGCGCCCGACCGGGATGACGCTCGCGGGTGGATTCCCGTGACGTCCGACACGGGGGTGCAGCACGCGGGTGAACTGCCCCGGAGGGTCGTTCCCCATCACGAGGCGGACGTCGTGGCCGAGTTCCTCGAGCGCCGCCGCCTGCAGCTCCGCGTGCTCCACGACGGCACCCCAGAACGACCACGAGAACGGGACGACGATCCCGATCTTCACGCGCGGGAGCCTAACGATCCGCGGCTAAGCTGGGCCGTCGATGGAGGCAAACAGCGACGCGGCTGCGGAGCGGCCGCCCTCGGGGGTCTCGCGACCGGAGAGCCCGCGCTAGCGGATCTCCGGTCTGCGAAAGAACATGCGCTTCGACGGAATCCACCACGTGACGTGCATCACCGGCGACGCCCCGCGCAACGTCGACTTCTACACCCGCGTTCTCGGACTGCGGCTCGTCAAGAAGACGGTCAACCAGGACGACCCGACCGTCTACCACCTCTTCTACGCGGACGAGGACGGAACTCCGGGCAGCGACATCACGTTCTTCGAGTACCCCGGTGTGCGACGCGGCCGCGCGGGCGCCGGGATGGTGCACACCGTCCACTGGCGCGTCGCGTCCGACGCGGCACTCGACTTCTGGGAGGAGCGGCTCGGCGCCGAGGCCGATGCGGTGACCCGCGACGAGGGCGGCGTGACGTTCGAGGACCCCGAGGGACTGCGACATCGGCTCGTCGCCTCGTCGGTCGAGGATGCGCCGCTCGTCGCGGAGCACCCCGAGGTCCCGGCCGAGCACGCTCTGCAGGGCTTCGACGCGGTTCGCGCGTACGCGGTCGCGCCCGCCGCGAGCCGCCACGTGCTCGAGGAGACGCTCGGCTTCGTGGCTGTCGGCGAGGACGCCTGGGAGGCACGCGGGCCGACCCGCGGCGGAATCTACGGCTACGACGCGGCCCCTGCCGAGCGCGGGCTCGGAGGAGCAGGCACCGTGCACCACGTCGCGTGGTCGTCGCCGCTGGACGAGCACGCGGCGTGGCACGAGCGCGTCGTCGCAGCCGGGCTCCAGCCCTCGCCGATCATCGACCGCTTCTGGTTCCGTTCGATCTACTTCCGAGAGCCCAACGGCATCCTCTTCGAGATCGCGACGCTCGGTCCGGGCTTCTCGGTCGACGAGAACTCGGAGCACCTCGGCGAGTCGTTGATCCTCCCGCCCGCTTTCGAGCACCTCCGCTCGCAGGTCGAGCCGATCCTGACGCCGATCCCCGATCCCCGGCCCTGGGCCAGGACGGGCTGACGCTCACGCGTCGAGACTCCTGCCTCTCGATGAGGCTGGATCTCTGACCCGAGGTCATCCGTGCGCGTGGCCGTGGGCAGGGTGCGCGAGCGCATGGCCCTTCCCGCGCCGGATGAGCGCCCGGTTCACGAGGAACGTCGGCCCCCACGCGACCGCCAGCGAGATCGCGAGTGAGCCCCAGAAGAGCAGGTCCGAGAGCCCCGCATTCATGGCTCCGGGCCAGAGGAGCAGGACCGCGTTGTCGACGAGCTCCATCGTCACGATGGAGAAGGTGTCCGCCACGAGCGCGATGCCGATGGCCGCGCCGAGCGCGGTCCCTGCGCGGAGCAGCGGGATCAGCGTCAGCGAGTAGCGAAGAGGAACGCGAGCCCGATCGCGAGCGCGATCAAGGCCGAGTTGCCCCAGCCCCACCACGTCGCGAGCACCTCCCCAGCACCTCGCCGATGCCGCAGCCGGTCAGGCAGTGGTTCGTCGCACTGGCCGCCACGCGGTCGACGCTCACGGGGCGAGACTAACCTCCCGGCCTCATGGAGCCTCGTTCGTCGGAGCCCGCCGAACCCCACTCGCTGGCCGAGCAGCTCGCCGAGCTCGCGAGCCACCCCGCCGGGGAAACTCGTATCGACGTGGCACGTGCCGCGGCGATCGCGCTCGCGCACCGGGCGACCACGTGGGGGCCGTTCGAACCGGTCGCCGAGGTGGGCTGGCGCACGTTGCGACGCGACTCCTCGATCGGCGGCAGCGTCCTCGGAGCCGCGCTCGCGTATCGCATCTTCATCTGGCTGCTGCCGTTCACCCTCGTGGTCGTTCTCACCCTCGCGCTGATCGCCGGCCACACCCAGGGGAACATCGCAGAGGTCGTCAAGGACGCGGGCATCACGGGGGTCGTCGCCACCTCCGTGGCCGATGCGGCGGACGGGACCTCGGGCTGGGCGATCCTCACCGGGCTCGCGGTGACGCTCGTCGTGCTGCTCTACCAGACCTCCGCGCTCTTCAGAGCAATTCGCGCGATCACCGCGCTCGCGTGGGGCCTACCGGTGACCCGAGTCCCGAGCGCCGCCCGCTCGGGTCTCCTCTTCCTCGGCTGGCTCGTGGTCTTCCTCGCAGTGGCCGGCTCGGCAGCGCCGATCAGGCACGCCGTCGACTTCCCGCTCGACCTCGTCGCGAACCTCGTGGCGTACGGCGCCGGCCTGCCGCTCCTATGGCTCCTCCTCTCGTGGTTCCTCCTGCCACACGGCGCCGAGCACTGGTTCGCGCTCGTGCCGGGCGCGCTCCTCGTCGGCGTCGGCGTCGGCGCGATCGGCCTCTTCAACTCCTTGATCCTGTTCCCCTGGCTCTCGGAGCGAGAGGAGACGTACGGCGCCCTGGGGGTCGCGGCGGGCCTGCTCTTCGGCTTCTTCCTCATCGGACGGACGATGGAGCTGTCGGCGTCACTCAACGCGACGCTCGCCGACGAGAGGCGGCGTAGAGTGACGCGATGATCCTCGAGGGCGAAGGGCTCGCCGAGCTGCACACCCACCTCGGGGGCTCGGTGGCGTCGGACATCCTCTGGTCGATCGCGCACGAGCAGGGCATCGCGCTCCCGGTGAAGGACTATTGGGCGTTCGACGCGCTCGTCACCGTGTCCGACCCGCACGGCGTGCAGGGACTCGACGAGCTCGACCAGATCTACCACTGGACGGAGCTCATCCAGTCGTCGCCTCTGGCCGTCGAGCGGTCGGTGCACGGCGCGATCGGCGGCGCGTACCGCTCGCAGGGGATCACGACGCTCGAGCTCCGCTTCAACCCGATGAAGCGGAACCGCGGCGGCGAGCGCGACCTCGACCACATCATCCTCGCGGCCGATCCGAGGCGTCGACCGCGCCAGCATCGAGTACCCGCAGGTGCGCGCCGGGCTGATCCTGATGATGGACCGGACGTTCGATCTCCGGCTCAACGAGATCATCGTGGACAAGGCCGTCCGCTGGGCCGGGCGTGGAATCGTCGGAATCGACATCGCGGGGCCGAGACCGGGCGGGGGCCGCTACGACTACGCCCAGATCGAGTCGATCGTCGAGACGGCCCGCGACGCCGGGCTCGGCGTCACAATTCACGTCGGCGAGGAGGGCGGCGAGATGGGTCGCGGCGAGATCGGCGACGTCGTCGAGCACCTCCGCCCCGACCGGATCGGCCACGGCATCCTCGCCGCGCAGGACCCGTCGCTGATGGCGGCGATCCGCGACCTCGGGATCACGCTCGAGATCTGCCCGACGTCGAACCTCCTGACGAAGGCGCTGCCCGACGAGGACGCCGTCCGCGACACGATCCGGACGTTCGTCGAGCACGAGGTCCCGTTCACGATCGCGACGGACGGGCCGGAGATGATGCGGACGCACCTGCGCGACGAGCTCGAGCTGCTGCTCCGCATCGGCGCGCTCGACGAGGACGGGCTGCGCGAGGCGAACGCTCGAGGTCATGCGGCAGCTTTCCGGCGACGGATCGGCGTCGTCACGCCCGTCTGGACCGTGGCCGCACCGCACGATCCAAACCGCATCGAGATCGAGCTGCTCGAGGCGGAGGCTGGCGAAGCGCTCAAGTCGAGGCTCGAGCGCGAGCACAACGAGCTCCTGCAGGAGCTCCGGTCGCTCATCCCGGGCGCGAACGTCCTCCTCGGCTTCCTGCTCGCGGTGAGCTTCACGGCGCAGTTCGGCGACCTCGATCGCACCGAGCGGTATGTCTACTTCGTCACCCTCGTGAGCACCGCCGTGGCCATCGTGCTCTACCTCGCGCCCGCGGCGCACCACCGCCTGCGCTTCCGCGAGGGCGACAAGGACCGCATCCTGCGGAAGGGCAACCGTGAGGCCATCGCGGGCACGGTCGCGAGCTCGATCGCCTTCACCGGCGTCCTCTACCTGGTCTCCGAGCGGATCTTCGGGTCGCTCGTGGCCGCGCTCACCGCCCTCGCGTTCTTCGCCTTCACGGCCTGGCGATGGTGGAGCTTCGCGCTCCTGCGAACCCTGCGAGACGAGCGCCGCGCAGCTCGCTAGCCCGACGGCTGCACGGCCGCCACGAGCTCCCGCAGGAACGCGCGAACCTCCCCGGGGCCGACGATGTGGATGTCCTCGCGCCGTCCGTTCCCGCTGCGGATGCTCGGCAGCAGGCCGCCGACGTGCCCCGCGACCGAGCCCGGGGGCAGCGCATCGAGGAGGTCGTGGTCGGTGCGGTCGTCTCCCAGCCCGAGGACGAAGTGGGTCGCCTCCTTGCCGTCCGGGAAGAGGCTCCTCACGTAGAGGCCCTTGTCCACGCCGAGCGCCCGCACCTCGACCACCTGGTGCCCCGCGAGGATCTCCGCCGGCGCCCCCGCGAGGTGCTGGTGAAGGTCGTTCAGGAGCTCTCGCGCGCGCCACGAGCCGTACTCGGGCTCCGCCTGGCGGTAGTGCCAGGCCACGCTGCACGACTTCCGCTCGACGTGAGCGCCGGGCACGTCGGCGGCGACGCGCCGGAGCAGCCGCTCGATCGGTCTGAGCCACGACAGGTCGAGATCGACGAGCGTGCGCCATTCGCCACCGGGAGCACGGGCGAGGTAGCCGTGCTCGGCGGAGAGATGGACGGGCAGCCTGCCGAACCACTGCTCGAGATTCCTGCGGCGGCGGCCGCTGACGATGTGGACGTCCGTCTCCGGAAGAGCGGCGAGCGTGCGCAGCAGCGCGCGTATCTCGGGCGTCGGCTGCGCGAGGTCCGGATGGAGCTCGAACTCGCGGAGCGTGCCGTCGTAGTCGAGAACGATCGTGCGCCTGCGAGCGCGCGCGAATCTGCGAGAGAGCCGCTCCTGGATCGCGGCGTCCACGGTCGGAGGGCGCTTCGCCCGGCGGTCGCGCCCCGAGTAGCGCCCGAGCCTCGTCAGGAAGCCTTCGGCCCAGCGCCGCGTGTCGAGATCCTCGACTCGCTTCGCCATCGTCTCCAGACGTCGTTGTCGCTCGCGCGCCGAGAGCTCGAGCGCGGTCGCGAGATGCTCGACGACGCCGTCCACGTTCCAGGGATTCACGAGCAGCGCGCCGGGCAGCACCTGCGCCGCACCCGCGAGCTCGGAGAGAAGCAGCGCCCCGCGCCAGCGCCCCGGAAGACCCGGCTCCGACTGGCACAGCACGTACTCGTGCGCGACGAGGTTCATCCCGTCGCGGAGCGCGGTGATCATCATCACGTCCGCGCGGCGGTAGAGAGCGACGAGCCCGGGCTTCGAGATGTCGCGGTGGATGTACTCGACCGGGGTCGAGCCCGGTTGCCCGAAGCGCCCGTTGATCCGCGCGATGAGGAGCTCGATCTCGTCGCGCTGGGCCCGGAACTCGGGGCTCTCGAGGCGGGACGGCACGAGCACCTGGATCATCGTCGTCGTCCGCGCTCGCGACGGGTCCTCCTCGAGGAATCGCTCGAACGCCTGCAGCTTCTGCGGTATGCCCTTCGTGTAGTCGAGCCGCTCGACGCCGAGTACGAGGCGGCGACCTTCGTATTGGCGCTCGAGGTCGGCGAACAGGCGCGCGGTCTCCGGATGTCTGAGCGTCGCGCGGAAACCCTCGGTGTCGATCCCGATCGGGTCGACGCCGATTCCGACGCGCCGGCCGTCGATCTCGAGCCAGTCGGGATTGGAGTCGACGCCGAGGATGCGCAGCACCGACGAGCGGAAGTGTCGGGCGTAGTCGCCGATCTGGAAGCTGACGTAGTCCGCGCCGAGAACCCCTCGAAGCAGCTGCTCCCGCGCCGGGAGCAGGCGGTACACCTCGCTCGACGGGAACGGCGTGTGCAGGAAGAAGCCGATCGACAAGGACGGCTGGCGCCTGCGCAGGAGCGCCGGCACGAGCATCAGATGGAAGTCGTGGATCCAGACCCGGGTTCCGGGCTCGACGTGCTCGAGGATCGTGTCCGCGAACCGCTCGTTCACCTCGACATAGCGCTGCCATGCCTCGGGCGTGATCCGCAGCCGGTCCGAGAAGTAGTGAAACAGCGGCCAGAGCGTGTCGTTGCAGACCTTCCCGTAGAAGTCCTCCTCCTCGCTCGCCGTGAGCAGCACGGGGTACAGGTGATCCTTCGCCAGCCTTTGCGTCACGCGGCGCTCGAGCGCGGACGGCACCACCGTCCCCGGCCAGCCGACCCAGGTGGCGTCGCCTCGCACCGCCTGCAACGCCACCGCGAGGCCGCCGGAGCTGCGCGAGACCTCGATGTCCTGGCCGGAGATCGTGAGCCTGGACGGGAGGCGATTGCTCGCAATGACGAGACCGTGATGTCCGCTGTTGCCCGCCAATCGTCCTCCCGATCGATCCTTCGCCACGACGCGGCTGCGACGCGGCCGCCTTTGGAGATTCTGGCGGATCGCGCCCATCCCGCTGGCGGAGCCTCCGGTTCGGCTGCTTAGGTACTGCCTTCACAGATGAGCAACGCTCGCTTTCAGCTCGCGTTCGCCAGCAGACGGGCGAACGGAAACCATGTTTCCTCCCGCGACGCCCCCTTCTTCTCGAGAGCGTGGGGAACCTCCCGATTCTCGCGCGGGGGAACCCATGGTTCCCCCGCTGGCCCCCTCCTTGGGCGCAAGGGGATTGGGTTCTCCACGCCCCTCCCCGCTCATGAGCCGAAAGGAACCGGCACATGAGCCACGGACTCGCGATCATCGGGAACTGCTCGTACAGCGCCCTCCTCAAGGAGGGCTCCGTCGAGTGGATGTGCTGGCCACGGCCGGACTCGAGCTTCGTCTTCGGCCCGCTGCTCGACCGTGAGCGGGGCGGCGCCTTTGCGGTCGAAGGCGTCGACGCCCACACGATCGAGCAGGTCTACCTGGAGAACACGAACGTGCTGCGCACGGTCTTCCGCGGCGAGCGCGGCTCCTTCGAGCTCATCGACTTCGCGCCGCGCTTCCAGCTCTACGACCGGTTCTTCAAGCCCTCGATGCTGATTCGCATCCTGCGTCCGCTGTCGGGCGAGCCCCGCGCGCGGGTCAGATGCCGGCCGATGTACGAGTACGGCCTCGAGGAGAGCGGGCGTTGGCGTGCGTCCAACCACATCGAGTTCACCGGCTTCCCCACGCCGGTGAGGCTCACGACGAACCTCCCGCTCACCTACGTCGAGGACGAGCGGCCGTTCCTGCTCGAGCGCGACCGCCATCTCGTCCTGACGTGGGGCGAGCCGCTCGAAGCCGGTCTCGAGGAGACGGCAGAGCGGTTCCTCGAGCGCACGCTCGACTACTGGCGCCGCTGGGTGAAGGGCACGCGCGTGCCGCGCGACTACCAGCACGAGGTGGTCCGCTCCGCGCTCGCGCTGAAGCTCCACCAGTACGAGGACACCGGTGCGCTGCTCGCCGCGACGACGACGAGCATCCCCGAGCATCCCGGCTCGGGCCGCACCTGGGACTACCGGTTCTGCTGGCTACGGGACGCGTACTTCACCCTGAATGCCTTCGAGCGCCTGGGGCACTCCGAGGAGATGGAGATCTTCCTCGAGTACCTCCGCAACCTCGCCGAGGAGCGCGGCGGCGTCCTGCAGCCCGCATACCGGATCAACGGCGACTCGAACGCCGAGGAGCGCATCCTCGAGCACCTCTCCGGCTTCAACGGCGACGGCCCCGTGCGAATCGGCAACCAGGCGTTCGAGCACGTCCAGAACGACGTCTACGGCGAGATGGTGCTCGCCGTGAGCCGGCTGTTCCTGGACGCGCGCTTCGTCGGCGAGGTGCCGCGCCACGCTGCCGTCGAGATCGTCCAGGTGCTCGTCGGCCAGATGGATGCCCGCCTCGAGGAGCCCGACGCGGGGCTGTGGGAGTTTCGCGGGAAGACGCGCCTGCACAGCTTCTCCGTGCTCATGCACTGGGCTGGTGCGCGCCGGGCAGTCGAGGTGGCCGAGGCCCTCGAGGCGCCCGAGCTCGCCGCCCACGCGCGGTCGGTCGAGAAGCGAGCGCGGGAGCTGCTCGAGACGCAGTGCTGGAACGAGGAGGTCGGCGCGCTCACCCAGGTCGCCGGCGAGCCGCAGCTCGACGCGGCGATGCTCCTCGCGATCCATCTCGGGTTCTTCGAGCCCGGACGATCCGCGCGCGTCCCGTCACGTCGACGCGATCCGCGCCTCGCTGTCCGTCGACGGCGGCCTGCTCCGCCGCTACACGGTGCCGGACGACTTCGGCCACATGGAGGCCGCGTTCACCGTCTGCACGTTCTGGCTCGTCGAGGCGCTCGCGCTCATCGGACGCACGGACGAGGCGCGAGACCTGTTCGACCGGCTCCTAGGCCTCGACAACGGGCTGGGCCTGTATTCCGAGGACATCCTTCCGGACACCCTCGAGCAGAGCGGCAACTTCCCGCAGACGTACAGCCACGTCGGCCTCATCAACGCGGCGTTCCGGCTCTCGCGGCGCTGGGACTGACGTTGTTTCGCAAGCTGGAACCCGTTAGCACGGGTTCCAGCTGCGACCGTCAAAGACGCTCGCTCCGCAACACAGCTCGTCGCCACAGTCCTAGGTCGTACACCTCGAAGGGGGCGCACCGCCATTAGGCAGCGCGGCTAACTTGAGCAGCAGCTCGAATCGTCGGCGCGGAGTGCATGCGCGACGCTGATCGTTCTCACAACCATGGCCCCCGCCGCGTTCTCCCTCTCGTGACCGCCCCCGCCAAGCACGTCTGGATCGCCCTCGCGGTCGTGTACGTGGTCTGGGGCTCGACCTACTTCGGCATCAAGATCGCGGTCGAGACGATCCCGCCGCTCCTCGCCGCGGGCTCCCGCTTCCTCGTCGCGGCGCTCCTCCTCGCCGCGATCCTCTCCGTGCGCGGAACCTCGCTTCGGATCACGCGCAGCGAGCTGGGAGCGAGCCTGATCGCGGGCACGCTCCTGCTCGGGCTCGGGGTCGGGCTCGTCCACGTGGCCGAGACGCGAATCGACTCGAGCATCGCCGCGATGATCGCGGGCACGGTCCCGCTGCAGATCATCGTGCTGCGGCTCCTCTCGGGCGACAACCCTGCCCGCGCCACCCGCCTCAGCACGCTCGCCGGGCTCTTCGGGCTGCTCCTCGTCGTGGCGCCGGGGCTCGGCGCAGGCTCGACGGCCCTGGGCCTCGCGATCATGATCAGCGGGTCCATGTCGTGGACGCTCGGCTCGTTCCTGTCGAAGCGCGTTCCGCTCCCGCGCAACCCGTTCGTCGGGTCGGTCTACGAGATGGCGGCCGGTGGCACGTTTCTCATGCTCGGCTCGCTCGTGTTCGGCGAGTGGAGCGAGGTCGGCTCGGGCACGTTCGCCCTCGACTCCGTTCTCGCTTGGGTCTACCTCGTCGTGATGGGCTCGCTCGTCGGTTTCTCCGCCTACGCGTGGCTCCTCAAGGTCGCGCCGATCTCGCTGGTCGTGACCCACCAGTACGTGAACCCGCTCGTCGCGATCGCCCTCGGGATGGCTTTCCTCGGAGAGCGGCCGAGCCCGTGGACGCTGGCGGGCGCAGCACTGATCATCGGCGCGGTGTACGTCGCAATTCGCGCCGAGTTCCCGCGGAAGCCTAGGACTGCTCGATCTGCGAGCGTCGCGCCGCGAGGAACTCCAGCAGATCAGATCGTGTGATGATCCCGGCCGGTCGCCCGCCGCTGACGACCACGACCGCGCCACTCGCGCCGGACAGCCCCTCGTAGACCTGGTCGACCGACGACTCGGCGTCGACGGCCGGTAGCGGCGGCTGCATGGCGACGGCCACGTCCTCGTTCAGCGCGTCCGCGTTCTTGAAGACACGGTCGAGGAGCTCTCGCTCCTGCAACGAGCCGACGACGTCGGCAAGCGAGTCGATGGGCTCCTCGCGCACGACCGGGAGCTGCGAGATCCCATACCGCTGCATCGCGTCGATCGCGGCTCCCACCTTCTCGTGCGAGCCGATCGTCACCAGGTCGGGCACCTCGTGGCCGACGCGGCGGAAGCGGAGCACCTCCTCGACGGCCGGCGGAGGCGTCGTCCGCTCGAGGAAGCCGTACTGGATCATCCAGTTGTCGTCGTAGAACTTCGAGAGATAGGAGCGGCCCGAGTCGGGGAACATCATCAAGACCCGCGAGTCGGGGCCGAGCCGCCTGGCGACCTGGATGCCGGCCCACGCGGTCGAGCCCGTCGAGCCGCCGACGAGGAGCCCCTCCTCGCGCGCGAGGCGCCGTGCAGTGAGGAACGAGTCCCGATCCGAGACGCGCACCCACTCGTCGACGACGGTGGCGTCGAGCGTGTCCGGCCAGCACTCCTTGCCGATCCCCTCGACGAGGTACGGCCCCTCCGGATGCTGCTCGTCGGCGGTGAACACGGAGCCCTCGGGGTCGACGGCGACGATGGTCGCGCGCGACCCGTGCTCCTTGAAATAGCGGCCGACGCCCGTGATCGTGCCCCCGGTGCCGACGGAGATCACGACCGCGTCGATGTCCCCGCCGTCCGTCTGCTCCCAGAGCTCGGGCCCGGTGGTCGCGTAGTGGGCGTCGGGATTCGCCGGGTTGGAGTACTGGTCGGGCTTGAAGCCGCCGGGGATCTCCTCGGCGAGGCGATCCGACACCGAGTAGTAGCTCTCGGGCGAGTGCGGGTCGACGGCCGTCGGCGTGATGACGACCTCGGCGCCGTAGGCCCGGAGCATGGAGATCTTCTCCTGGCTCATCTTGTCCGGCATGACGAAGATGCAGCGGTAGCCGCGCAGCGCCGCCGCGATGGCCAGTCCGACGCCGGTGTTTCCCGAGGTCGGCTCGACGATCGTGCCGCCGGGTCGAAGCCGGCCGTCGCGCTCGGCCGCCTCGATCATCGCGAGGCCGATGCGGTCCTTCACCGATCCGCCGGGATTCAGGTACTCGAGCTTTGCGAGGAGCTCCCCGGGCACGTCGCGCGAGAGGCGCTCGAGCCGGACGATCGGCGTGCGCCCGACGAGCTCGAGCACGGTGGGGAACTCGCGGGGCGCCATCGCGCGCGAAGGCTACTTTCTTCACAGACCGGAAATCCGCAGGAGCCGATTCCGGTCGCGGAAATCCTGAAGCCGCCGCGTTCGCGGCGGATCGCGTCGCTGCCACGACCGCGGGCTGCGTCGGTAGCCTGCCGGCGTGACCGTCCACGTCGAAGCCGATGAGCTGGAGGCGGGGCTCGCGCACGTCCTCGACTCACCGTCCGATCTGGGGACGGTGGAGCTCGTCGTCCGGCGGCCCGCAGAAGGTGAGCGCGAGGTACTGGACGAGGGCGTGCTCGATCGGGAGCAGGGTCTCGTCGGCGATCGCTGGCGGCCCGCCGCAGCCGGGGCCTACGGCGCAGACGACGACGGGAAGGCCGCCCAGATCACTCTCATGAACGTCCGAGTCGTCGACCTCGTCGCCGGCGATCGCGAGCGGTGGCCGCTCGCCGGGGACCAGCTGTACGTCGACCTCGATCTGCGCTACGAGAACCTGCCGCCCGGCGCCCGGCTCGAGGTGGGCTCGGCGATCCTCGAGGTGTCCGACCTGCCTCACACGGGATGCGCGAAGTTCACCGCGCGATTCGGGTCGGAAGCGACGCGGTTCATCAATGCGAAGCCGAATCGAGAGCTTCGGCTTCGCGGCATGAACACTCGGATCGTCACGCCCGGGACCGTGCGGCCGGGCGACACGATCCGCAAGCTCTAGCGGCTCAGTGCCTGAAGTGCCGCCGGGCGGTGAAGACCATCGCCCCGCCCGCAGCATGAGACCGCGTCGATCACCTCCGCGTCGCGCTTCGACCCGCCGGGCTGGATCAGCGCGACCACGCCGGCGTCGAGCGCGAGCTGCGGGCCGTCAGCGAACGGGAAGAACGCGTCGGAGGCGAGCACCGCGCCGTCGAGCGAGTGGCCCAGCTCGCGCGCCTTCTCGACCGCGATCCGCACGGCGTCGACCCGGCTCATCTGCCCCGCCCCGATCCCGAGCGTCTGGCCGTCACGCGCCAAGACGATCGCGTTCGACGTGACGTGCTTCACGACCGTCCAGGCGAAGAGGAGGTCGCGCCACTGCGCCTCGGACGGCTCGCCGCACACGACCTCCATCTCGTCCCGCGAGGCGGTGCCGACGTCGCGCTCCTGGACCAGGGCGCCGCCGAGCACTCGGCGGTAGTCGCGCTCGCCGGCATCGAGCCCGCGCTGCTCGGAGTGCTCGAGGACGCGAACCGACTCCTTCCGTCTCAGGAGCTCGAGGGCGTGCGGCTCGTAGACGGGAGCGAAGAGCACCTCGACGAACTGCTGCGCGAGCGCGTCGGCGAGAGGCACCTCGACCGGCCGATTGAGGACGACGACGCCACCGTACGCCGACACCGGGTCCGCAGTGAGCGCCTTCGTGTACGCGGCTCCGATCGTCTGCGCCACGCCGACGCCGCAGGGATTCGCGTGCTTCACGATCACGCAAGCCGGGCCGTCGAGCTCGGCGAGGAGGAGCCGCGCTGCCGACAGGTCGTTGAGGTTGTTGAAGGAGAGCGGCTTCCCGTTCAGCTGCTCCACGAACGACAGCAGATGCGTCCGCGCCCCCCGCTCGGCGTAGTACGCAGCCGACTGGTGCGGGTTCTCCCCGTACGGCAGCTCGAGAACGCGATCGAACGACGGGACGAAGGTCTCGGGGAAGTCGTCGCCGCGCTGGAACCAGCGCGCGATGGCCGAGTCGTAGGCGGCCGTGCGCGCGAACGCGACGGCCGCGAGCCGGCGCCGTAGCTCGTCGGTCGTCGTGCCACGGCCGGCCCAGAGCTCGGCGAGGACAGGCTCGTAGTCCTGCGGACGGCAGACGGCAACGACCGACGTGAAGCTCTTCGCCGCCGCGCGCAGGAGCGCGGGTCCGCCGACGTCGATCATCTCCACGATCCCGCTCTCGTCGAGCTCGGGCCGGTCGACCGCGAGCTCGAACGGATAGAGGTTGACGCACACGAGGTCGAAGAGCTCGATCCCGTGCTCGGCGACGACCGCGAGGTCCTCCTCGAGCTCGCGGCGCGCCAGGATGCCGGCGTGGATGTGCGGATGCAGCGTCTTGACGCGGCCGCCCAGCATCTCCGGGAAGCCGGTGACTTCCTCGACCTTCGTCACCGAGAGTCCGGCCTCCTCGAGTGCCGTAGCCGTACCGCCGCTCGAGACGATCTCGAATCCGAGCTCGGCAAGCCCTCGCGCGAACGGGACGACTCCGGCCTTGTCGTAGACGGAGATCAGCGCGCGCACAGCTCACCCACCACTTTCGGGAGGAGTCGATGCTCCGCATCGTGGACGCGCTCCCGAAGCGACTCCACGGTGTCTCCGTCGAGGACGGGGACGGGCTCGCTCGCGATCACCGGGCCCGTGTCGACCCCCTGGTCGACGTAGTGCACGGTCGCGGCGGCCGCAGGCGCCCCGGCCTCGAGCACGTCCTCGAGAGGGTGCGCCCCCGGAAAGTCCGGAAGCGGCGCCGGGTGCACGTTCACGACGCGCTGCGGAAAGCGCTCGAGGAAGGAGGGGCGCAAGAGGTGCATGTACCCGGCGCACACGACCAGCCCGACGCCACGGCCTTCGAGCCAGTCGGCCATCGCCGCGTCGCGCGCATCCCGGTCGGCGTAGTCCACGAGTTGGAAGACCGCCGTCGGAACACCCGCAGCCTGCGCACGCTCGAGGCCGCGCGCATCGTCGACGTTCGCCGCGACGGCGATGACCGGCAGCCCGGCGTCGAGGAGTGCCTGCAGGTTCGTCCCCTCCCCGGAGACGAGAACGCCGATCACGCCGGCTCGATCCTTCCGATGACGAGGTCGTCGCCGGGTTCGCGCACGACCGCGAGGTACCCGATACCGAGGTTGAAGACCCGCCGGAGCTCGTCCTCGTCGACGTGTCGAGCGAGCCACTCGAAGACCGGCGGCCGCGTCCATGCGCCCCAGTCGATCTCGGCGCGCAGCCCCGCCGGGACGACCCGGGCCAGGTTGCCCGCGATCCCGCCACCCGTCACGTGGGCGAAAGCCAGCGCTGTCCCGCGCAATCGGCGGACGTCGTCGAGGTAGAGGCGGGTCGGCGCGAGCAGGTCGTCCCCGATGTAGTCCTCGAGCTCCAGCACGCCGCGGACGAGGGTGAACCCGTTCGCGTGCACGCCGGCGGACGGGAAGCCGACGACGACGTCTCCGGCCGCGATGCGCGACCCGTCGACGAGCAGGTCGCGCTCGACGATCCCGACGCACGTCCCCGCGAAGTCGAGCTCGTCCTCCCGATAGATGCCCGGCAGCTCCGCGGTCTCGCCTCCCACGAGCGCACAGCCCGCCTCGCGACAGACGGCCGCGGCGCCCTCGACGAGCTCCGCGACCGTCTCGAGATCGATGCGATTCGCCGCGACGTAGTCGAGGAAGAAGAGCGGTTCGGCACCCGTCGTGATGACGTCGTTGATGCAGTGCGCCGCCAGGTCGGCACCACACGCGCGGAAGGCACCACGCTGCCTCGCGAGGACGAGCTTCGTGCCGACGGAGTCCGTCGACGCGGCCAGCATGCGGTCGCCGTCGAGCGGATGGAGCCCCGCGAACGCCCCGAATCCCGTGGCGCCCGTCGATTCGACGGCCGCGCGCAGCCGTTCGACCACGGCGTCCGCCTTCGCGATCGAGACGCCGGCAGCCTCGTAGGTCCGCTCGCCCGCCTCCACGAGCCGAGCGTACAGTCACTCGCGTGAGCGAGCCGTCCCTGCTGACGAGCTGGACGCTCGAGCCTCTGCAGCTCGCGCCCATCGCGCTGATCGGCGTCGCCTACGGCGTGCGGGCGCGCACACTCGCACGTCGGGATCAGCCGGTGCCCGGCTGGCGGATCGCCCTCTTCGCGCTCGGGATCGCCCTCCTGGTGATCGCGGTCGCCTCGCCGATCGCGACGATCGGCGAGGAGGAGCTCTTCTCGTTCCACATGGCGCAGCACCTTCTCATCGGCGACCTCGCGCCCCTGTGCCTCCTCGCCGGCCTGACGGGTCCGCTCCTGCGCCCGATCCTCGCCCTCCCCGGCGTGATGCGGCTGCGCGTGCTCGCGAACCCGTTCGTCGCCTTCCCCATCTGGACGACGAACCTCATCGTCTGGCACCTGCCGTTCTTCTACGAGGCCGCGGTGCGACACAGCGCGGTGCACGCCATCGAGCACGTTGCGTTCTTCAGCGCCGGCATCGTCCTCTGGCTGCCCGTCCTCGAGACGCTCCCGGCGCCGGAGTGGTTCGGAACCGGGGCGAAGCTCGGCTACATCGTCGGCGTGCGCCTCGTCGCGACCGTCATCGGGAACGTCTTCATCTGGGGTGGAGCGGCGTTCTACGACGTCTACGACACGGGAGACGACTACCTCGGCCTCTCCCCGAGCGCCGACCAGAGCCTCGCCGGGTCGCTGATGATGCTCGAGGGCTCCATCGTCACGATCGTCGCGCTCGCCTGGCTCTTCCTGCGTCTCGCGCAGGAGGGAGAGGTGCGCCAGGAGCTCATCGAGAGCGGCGTCGACGAGCGCACGGCGCGGCGAGCCGTCCGTTACAGGCGGTGGGAGGAGCTGACATAGGGCGTCACACGTCCGTATAGGTTTCGTATAGCTTTCTTGCATGGGTGCCTTCGCTCGCCTCGTCTCCGGCCGCCGCTCGAAGTTCGTCGGTGCTCGCAGCCTGGATCGTGGCCCTGGTCGCCCTCGGACCGCTCATCGGCCAGTTCGAGTCGAAACAGAAGAACGAGCCCTCGAGCTTCCTCCCGGGGGACGCCGAGTCCGTGCGCGCGCTCGATCTCGCCGACCGGTTCCCGTCCGCGGAGGGCGTCACGGCGATCGCCGTCTTCGCGCGCCCAGGCGGCCTGACGCAAGGGCGACCGCGCTGCGATCGCACAGCTCCAGGCGGAGCTCGCGTCGTCGCCGCCAGAGGGCGTCGTCGCCGTCAGCCCGCCCCGCTACTCGCAGAACGGCGAGGCCGCACTCGTCGCGATCCAGATCGTCGCGCGCGGCGATGAACAGATCCTGATCGACGCCGTCGAGTCGATCAGGAGCACGCTGAAGAGCGCGACGCCGGACGGATTGGCGGTGAAGGTCACCGGCCCGGCCGGGTACTCGGCGGACGCGAGCAAGGCGTTCGAAGGCATCAACTCGACCCTGCTCTTCACGACCGCCGCGCTCGTCTTCGTGCTGCTCGTCTTCATCTATCGCAGCCCGATCTTCTGGATCCTCCCGCTCCTGTCGGTGTTCTTCGCCGAAGCGATGGTGCGCGGCATCGGCACGCTGCTCGTCGAAGCGGGCGTCGTCGTCAACGGGCAGACGGGTGGCATCCTCCTCGTCCTCGTCTTCGGGGCGGGCACGGACTACGCGCTCCTCCTGACCGCCCGCTACCGCGAGGAGCTCCACCGGCACGAGGACAAGCACGACGCCATGCGGATCGCGATGCGGCAGGCAGGCCCCGGGATCCTGGCGTCCGCAGGAACCGTGGTGGCTGCGCTGCTCTGCCTCTCGTTCGCGTCGGTCAACTCGATCGCAGGCCTCGGGCCCGTCGGGGCGATGGGCGTGGCGGTCGCAGCCACGGCGATGCTCACCGTGTTACCGGCTCTCCTGCTGATCGGCGGGCGGCGTGCGTTCTGGCCCTTCGTGCCGCGCTACGAGGGACCGGATGGCAAGGAGAACGGCTCGGCGTGGCGCCGGGGCTTCTGGGGACGCCTTGGCGCGCGGATCGAACGTCGACACCGGCTGGTATGGGCCGTCACCTGCCTCGTGCTGGCGGTCGTCGCGCTCGGGACGCTGACGCTCGACTCGAATCTGACGACTGCCAACGCGTTCCGCGGCGACGTTGAGGCAGTGCAGGGCCAGCGGCTGCTCGAGCGCTCGTTCCCTGCGGGCGCGAGCGCACCGACGACCGTGATCGTCACCGACCCGACGAAGCTCGACGCCGTGCTCGCCGCAGCGAATGCAGCGCCGCAGGTGGTCGCGATCGGCCCCGTCACGACCGGCGAGCCCGGTGCGATCTTCACGGTGACGCTGCGCGCCGACCCCTTCAGTCAGGACGGATTCGCGCTCGTCGAGCCCCTGCGGGATGAACTGCGTGTCGCCGGGGGTGAGGCTGTCCTCGTCGGCGGTTCCACGGCCGAGGAGCGAGACCTGCGCGCGGCCGTACGCCGCGACACGCACCTCCTCGTCCCGCTCGTCCTCCTCGTCGTCTTCGCGATCCTGGTGCTGCTGTTGCGCGCCGTCCTCGGCCCGCTCATGCTCATGGCGACCGTCGTCCTGTCGTTCTTCGCAGCGCTGGGGCTGAGCCTGATCGTGTTCGAGCTCTTCGCCGACTTCCCGGGAGAGGATCCGAGCTACCCGCTCTTCGCCTTCATCTTCCTCGTCGCACTGGGGATCGACTACAACATCTTCCTCATGGCGCGCGTCCGCGAGGAGGCGCAGTCGAAGCCGACGAAGGAGGCCATGCTGAAAGGCCTCGCGGTGACGGGCGGTGTGATCACCTCTGCAGGCATCGTTCTCGCC
Source organism: uncultured Gaiellaceae bacterium (assembly GCA_963746975.1). Taxonomy (GTDB): domain Bacteria; phylum Actinomycetota; class Thermoleophilia; order Gaiellales; family Gaiellaceae; genus GMQP-bins7. The sequence goes on along the minus strand of CAVVDE010000012.1, from coordinate 911,165 downwards.
GGCACCTTCTCCGTTCTCGCCGTGCTCCCGCTCGTCGCGCTCACGCAGATCGGGATCACGGTCGCGCTCGGCGTCCTGCTCGACACGTTCGTCGTGCGCTCGATCCTCGTCCCCGCCCTCACGTTCTCGCTCGACCGGCGTACGTGGTGGCCCTCCGCCCTCGGCCGCCGATGATCGGGTCGGTCTGGGGTCTCCTCCTCGTCGGACTCGCCCTCGCGTCCGTCGTCATGGCAGTGCTCTGGTACGTCCAGGTGCGGATCGAGAACGCGAGCCACGTCGACGTCGCGTGGGCCGTCCTCATCGCGTGCGCCGCGATCGTCTATGCGCTCCTGGCCGACGGCGACGTCGGTCACCGCGCTCTCGCCGCGGTGCTCGCGTCGATCTGGGGGTTCCGGCTTGGCGCGTACCTCCTCTTCGACCGCGTGCTCGGCAAGGAGGAGGACGGGCGCTACCGCGCGCTTCGCGAGAAGTGGGGCGAGAACGCGAACCGCAACCTCTTCTGGTTCTTCCAGTTCCAGGCGGTGTTCGTCGTGTTCTTCTCGCTGCCGTTCGCGTTCATCGCGCTCGATCCCGAGAGCGGTCTCGGCGTCGTCGCCTGGATCGGCGTCGCAGCCTGGGCGGTCGGAAACGCCGGGACCATCGTCGCCGACCGGCAGCTCGCGCGTTGGCGGGCCGACCCGGCGAACGCCGGCAAGACCGCGCAAGGCGGCCTCTGGAGCTGGTCACGGCACCCGAACTACTTCTTCGAGTGGGTGAACTGGTGCGGCAACGCGCTCGTCGCGACGACGGCGCCGTGGGGATGGATCGCCTGGATCGTCCCGGCCGGGCTCCTGTTCCTCCTCTTCCGCGTCACCGGCATCCCGGCGACCGAGCGGCAGGCGCTGCGCTCGCGGCCCGACTATGCCGAGTACCAGCGCACGACGAGCGCCTTCGTCCCGCTGCCCCCGCGCCGCGCCTAGACGGACGCCGGCTCGAAGCGGAGCTTCTCGACCTTCGGCGGCACGCGCGTCGGGTAGTCGCGCGTGAAGCAGGCGCGGCAGACCGAATCCTCGGGCAGCTGCGTCGCCTCCTGCATCCCGTCGACCGAGAGGTAGTGGAGGGACGTGGCGCCGACGTGCGCGCGCATCTCCTCGACCGAGCGGTGCGCCGCGGCGAGCTCGTCCTCGTCGGCCATGTCGATCCCGTAGAAGCAGGGCGAGACCACGGGCGGCGAGGAGATGCGGACGTGCACCTCGGCCGCGCCGGCGGCGAGGAGCATCTGCACGAGCTGGCGCATGGTGTTGCCGCGGACGATCGAGTCGTCGACCGCGACGATGCGCTTGCCCTCCACCTCGTCGAGCGGGTTGAACTTCATCCGGATCCCCTGCTCACGCATGCCCTGATCGGGCTGGATGAACGTGCGTGCGACGTAGCGGTTCTTGATGAGGGCCTCGTTGAACGGGATGCCCGACGCCTTCGAGAAGCCGATCGCGGCGGGCGTCCCCGAGTCCGGGATGCCGATGACGAGGTCGGCCTCGACGGGAGCCTCCTGCGCGAGGCGCTCGCCCATGCGCACGCGCGCTCCGTGCACCTCGACGCCGCCGAGTCTCGAGTCCGGGCGGGCGAAGTAGACGTGCTCGAAGATGCACAGGGCGCTGCGGCCCGCCGGAACCGCCTGCGCCGCGTGCAGACCTTCCGCGTCGACCCAGACAACCTCCCCCGGCCTGACGTCACGAACGACCTCCGCGCCGATGAGGTCGAGCGCACAGGACTCCGACGCGACTACCCAGTCGTCCCCGATCTGCCCGAGCACGAGCGGTCGGAAGCCGAGCGGATCGCGGAAGGCGACCAGCGTCTCGTCAACGAGCGCCGTCACGGAGTACGCCCCCTCGAGACGACCCATCGTGTTCGCGATCGCCTCGACGAGCGGGGCGGCGTCACGGGCGATCAGTGCGGCGATCAGCTCCGTGTCCGATCCCGAGGCGATTCGGATCCCGTCGGCGATCAGCTCGGCACGCAGCTCCTCGACGTTGACGAGGTTCCCGTTGTGGCCGAGCGCGATCGTCCGCGCGCTCCCGTGATGGATGTGGGGCTGCGCGTTCGACCACTTGTTCGCTCCCGTGGTCGAGTAGCGCGTGTGCCCGATCGCGACCTCCCCGGGTAGTGCCTGGAGCTGCTGCTCGTCGAAGACGTGGGCGACGAGGCCCATCTCACGAAGGACGGTCAGCCGCCCGCCGTCCGAGACGGCGATGCCGGCCGATTCCTGGCCCCGGTGCTGGAGCGCGAACAGGCCGAAGTACGCGAGACGGGCGACATCCCGCTCCTCCGAACGGATTCCGAAGACACCACACATGTCAGTCGCTCGACTCCCAGGCGGCGCGCAGGCGCGGGAGCTCCACGCCGAGGAGGGTACCCCCGCCCGCCTCGCCGATCCGCCGCAGCGGGACGCTCAACTCGCCCGCAACACTCTCGATCTCTTCAGCGGACTCCGGAGCGCACGCGATGACCGCGCGACCGCCGACCTCACCGAACAGCTCGACGACGTCGTCGCGCAGATCGAGCGCCGCGCCGCAGCCCGACACGAGCGCCGCCTCGGCGAGACAGACCGCGAGCCCGCCCTCGGACGCGTCGTGGACGAGCGTCGCGGACGGCGCCAGGTGCCAGAGGAGCGAGACGAGCCGTGCCTCAGCGTCGAGGTCGAGCGGAGAGGGCGTCCCCCCGACCTCGCCGTACCGCGCCTGGAACTCCGACCCGGCGAGCGTGACAGGCGAGGCGAACGCTGCGAGGAGCACGTCGCCCGCGCGCCAGCCCTTCGGCACGCGCCGTACGTCCTCGACGAGCCCGACGGCTCCGACGACCGGCGTCGGGTGGATCGCGCGACCGTTGGTCTCGTTGTAGAGCGAGACGTTCCCGGACACGACCGGGATCTCGAGCGCCTCGCAGGCAGCGGCGATGCCGTCGATCGCCTGCGCGAGCTCCCAGCCGATCTCCGGCTTCTCGGGGTTTCCGAAGTTCAGGCAGTCGGTGAACCCGATCGGCTCTCCCCCGACGCAGGCGACGTTCCGTGCCGCCTCGAGCGCGGCGAGCGCGCCGCCGGTGAACGGATCCAATCGGGTAATGCGTCCCTGGCCGTCGAGCGAGAGGGCGAGCCCCCGCAGCGACGGCCGCAGCCGGAGCACCGCCGCATCGAGGCCAGGCCGTCGAACCGTGCGCGAGCCGACGAGCTGGTCGTAGCGGCGGAACACGAACTCGCGGCTGCGGATCGCGGGCGAGCCGACGAGCTCCACGAGCGCGTCGGCTGCCGGCGGCGCGTCGACGATCTCGCGCTGTGCGGGCGCCGGGCGCCGCGTCTGCCCTACCTCGTAGCGCGGGCACTCGTCGGTGAGCAGCCGAGCGGGAATCTCGCCGACGACGTCGTCGTCCCAGAGCACCCGCAGAAGACCGGCATCCGTGACCTCGCCGATCTCCGCGTGGTCGAGCTCCCAGCGGTCGAGCACAGCCGCGACGGCCTCGAGCATCTGCGGACGGACGATCGCGATCATCCGCTCCTGGCTCTCGGAGATCATCACCTCCCAGGGCTCCATCCCCTCCTCGCGGAGCGGAATGCGGTCCAAGTGAACGTCGATGCCGAAGTCGGCCGCCATCTCCGAGAGCGAGGAGGCGATACCTGCGGCACCACAGTCCTGCAAGGACTCGACGAGCCCGGACGAGACGAGCTCGACCGACGCCTCGATGAGCTTCTTCCCGGTGAACGGATCGCCGATCTGGACCGACGGCCGCTTCTCCGACGAGCCGTCGTCGAGCTCCTGGCTCGCGAGCACGGACGCGCCGCCGATTCCGTCGCGGCCGGTGGTCGCCCCGTACAGGACGACGAGGTGGCCGGTGACCGTGGCCTTCGCGCGCATGAGCCGCTCGACCGGGAGCAGCCCGACGCACATGGCGTTGACGAGGCAGTTGTCGCGGTACGCCTCGTCGAAGACCGCCTCGCCTCCGACGGTCGGGACTCCGACGCAGTTTCCGTAATGGCCGATGCCGCCCACGGCTCGCGAGAAGTGCCAGTCGGGCTCCGCGAACCGGAGACCGTCGAGGAGCGCCACGGGTCGCGCGCCCATCGCGACGATGTCCCGGAGGATCCCGCCCACGCCGGTCGCCGCCCCCTGGAACGGCTCGACGGCCGACGGGTGGTTGTGGCTCTCGACCTTGAACGCGACGGCGAGCCCGTCGCCGAGGTCGAGGACGCCCGCGTTCTCGCCGGGCCCCTGCAGGACACGCGCGCCTGTCGACGGGAGCCGTTTTAGCAGGAGCGCCGAGTGCTTGTAGCCACAGTGCTCCGACCAGAGAAGGGAGAAGACGGCGAGCTCGAAATCGTTCGGATCGCGCTCGAGCAGCGACCGGATTCGGTGGAACTCTCCGTCGGTGAGACCGAGTGCGCGATGGAGCGCCGGTTCCGTCACGCTGCTCAGAGCGCCAGAGTATCCGGCGGGCCAGACCGCATGCCGCGGGTAGCCTCGGCCCGTGCGCTCCTACTGGCCGATGATCCTGCTCCTCGCCTCGATGTGGGGCGCGTCGTACCTCTTCATCAAGCTCGCCGTGGACGACGTCCCGCCGGCCGCGATGACGGAGATCCGCGTGCTCGTCGCCGGTCTGCTGCTCTTCGGCTACCTCGCGTGGCGCATGGGTGCGGCCCGCGCCGTCGGCGAGCTGCGCGCCGCCTGGAAGCCCTGCCTCGTGCTGGGCGTCATCAATGCCGCGCTCCCGATGGGGCTCGTCGCCTGGGGAGAGACGCACATCGACTCGAGCGTCGCCGGGATCGCCCAGTCGACCGTGCCGATCTTCACCTTCCTGCTGGCAGCCCGGTTCCTCCCGCACGAGCACGTCGGCGCGCTGCGCATCGCAGGTGTGGCGCTCGGATTCGTGGGAGTCGCCGTCCTGGCGGGATTCGACAGCGAGGCCGGCTTCTGGGCGATCGCCGGAACGCTCGCGGTCGTGCTCTCTTCGCTGTCCTACGCAAGCGGCGGCGTCTACGGGCAGCTGCAGGTGCACGACATCCCGGGGCCCGTGCTCGCCTGCGGGAACATGCTCGCCGCCGCCGCCGTCCTGCTGCCGCTGGCGCTGGCCGATCCGCCCACGCAGGCTCCCGGGGCGGCGGCCGTCGCGGGGCTCGCGGGGCTGATTCTCATCCCTACGTTTGCCGGTCAGCTGCTCCTGTTCCGCATCCTCCGCCTGCACGGCAGCCGCAAGCTGTCGATCGTGACCTACCTCATGCCCGCCTTCGCTGTCGCGTACGGAGCGGTGCTGCTCGACGAGGCCGTGACCGGGGCGATGATCGCCGGCTTCGCCCTGATTCTCGTCGGTGCGACGCTTGCTTCCGGTCAGCGCTTCTTCGGCTACGGACCCCAGGAGACGCCGGCGTGAGCGTCTCGATCCGCCGCGCCCGGCCGGACGACGTCGACTTCCTCGTCGAGCTCGTGACGCACGAGGACGTCGAGCCGTTTCTCGCCGCTTCGCGCGCGAAGGGTCGTGACGAGGTCCTGTCCGAGATCGAGCGATCGGGCGAGGACGAGGCTGCGTTCGGGCTCTACGTGATCGAGGTCGACGGGGAACGCGCGGGGACGATGCGGTTCACGCGAGCCAACGAGAGGAGCCGCATCGCCGACCTCGGGGGTCTCGCCGTCCACCCGGCGTTTCGCGGGGCAAAGGTCGCCGACACCGCGGCGCGCCTGTTCCAGCGTCACCTCCTCGACGATCTCGGCTTCCACCGCTTGCAGATGGAGATCTACGGCTTCAACGAGCGGGCGATGGCGCACGCGGAGCGCGCCGGGTTCACGCGCGAGGGCGTTCGCCGCAGCGCGTACTGGCGAAACGATGAGTGGGTCGGAAGCGTGCTCTACGGCCTCGTGGCGGAGGATCTCGAGTCCGAGAGCCAGTAGTGGCCGCGGCCGCGCTTTAGGGATCTTCGCGCTTCCGGAATCTGCAACTCGCAGATTCCGGATCGGCGCACGACTCAGTGACGACCGTTGGCGGTCGTCTGAGCGACCGCGCGTAGCAGCGCGTCGCGGATCCACTCGGGCTCGGGCCAGCCGGAGGGGCCGCGGTGCGTCCGGTAGATCCGGTCGTCGGCGCTGTACTCGGAGTAGAGAGGGTCGGGATCGACGTCGCGGCCGTCCACGAGAACGGTCGGTGATCCCAGCGCGCGGTGCTCCTCGGCGTCCTCGTCCGAGGAGACCTCGACCACCTCGATCTCCGCCGGGATCCCTGTCTCGTCGACGACCCGCTCGACGACCACGAGCGCCATTCCTCGATTCGGACAATCCTCGCGCGCGAGGATCTCGACTCGTACGGATTCGTTCGATCCCGTTGTCACGTCGGCCCCCCTCCCCAGGTGAGCGTCGGCAGTACTTCCCTTCTGCTGACGCTATTGACCCGAATGGGGGACGCAATCCCTCGAACGAGTGAGTGAGCTCCCGGCCTGCGCGGCTGGTCGCCGTTCAGGCGCAAGCCCGTGACCGCTCCGGCCTAGAGGCCCTTCAGCGCGCGCTCGAGCACCGGGTCCTTCCCGGCGAAGTACTGCGCAGACGTCAGGTCGACGGGAACATCGGGAGCCACTGCGAGCCGGTGGTCGCTGGGGCCCCGCTTCCGCTCGTGGTAACGAGCCGCCACGTACACGTACCAACCCAGAGTCGGCAGCAGCACCGGCACGGTGTCGCCGTACGTCTCGACCCCGCCCCCGGTCGGCTCACCCACGATGGTCGCCCGCGTATCGCGGTCGATCTCCGCCGCGAAGTTCGCGGCTGCCGAGAACGTCGCGCGCCCGACGAGCAGGTAGAGCTTCCCGCGCCGGTTCACCTGCTTCGAGGAGAACAGGTCGACGAGCGGGCCGTACGTCGTGTTGTCGCCGCCCCCGTTCAGGCGGACGTCGACGATGACGCGACGAGTTCCGGTCGCGCGCGCGAGCCGCTCGATCCTTCGCAGGACGGCGGGAGCGGGCGCGACCACGGCGTTGTAGCCGACGTACACGGCGCGTCCTCCGGCGAGGGTTCGCACCCACAGCTCCTTCCCGCTGTTGGCGAGGTAGAGCGGACGCGCTGCGCTCGGGAGAACCGACGGGTAGTGGCCGTGCAGCGGATCGGCGAACTCGCCCGCGTACTGCGGCCCCGGGATGGGCGTCAACGTGACGTCCACGGAGCCCCCGGCAGGACGCTCGAGCGTGAACCGGACAGGCCCCGCGTCGGCCGTGATGCCGAGCCCGTGCAGCACCTCCGCCGTCAGGACGTAGTGCGGAGCCATGCCGCGCACGTTGGAGGCGTTGTCGTGGGGCACCAAGGGATCGACGAGCTGGAACACGCGCTCGACGGGGGTCCCGTCGATCGCCTCGAGACGCGCGCCGACGAGTGACGTGTCCTCGGCGTCCACGACGAAGACGCCGTCGGCGAACCGGTACAGCCGAATCGGATAGAGATGCAGTGGTCGCACGTTGCCGGGATCGCCGGGGAAGAGGCCGGTGTGGCCGTTCCTGGGACCGAGCGACGCGATGATCCGCAGGAGGCCGACGAGCAACTCGTCTCGCGAGATGCTCGACGCACGCCCCGCGAGCTCGTCCACCTCTGCCTCGAATCGCTTCTTCGAGATGCTCCGAAACGGCGCGGGATGGATCTGCTCGATGGAATCGCCGAGGTCCCGAACATCCTCGGCGGCGGACGAGGGAGCGGAAGGACGAGCCTGCGCCGAGGCGGCGAGCGCGACCATGGCGAGTGTCACGAGGAGCAGGCCCGTCGTCCGCATGGGCCGGGATGATGTCCTATCGATTCCTACATGTCAAGATTGACATATTAGATGTCGCTGCGGTACGCACTTCTGGGATCCCTCGCCGACCGGCCTCGGACGGGCTACGCGCTCCTCAAGCACTTCGAGCAGTCGCTCGCATACGCGTGGCCCGCGAGCCACAGCCAGATCTACCCCGAGCTGGCCCGGCTCCTCGAAGAAGGCCTCATCGAGCAGACCGGTACCGGCGCCAGAAACTCGAAGACCTATGCCGTCACCGAGGCCGGGCTCGAGGACATCCGCCGCTGGCTGCTCGAGACGACGCCCGATCGTCGCCTTCGCAGCGACGCCGCGCTTCGCGGCTTCTTCCTGTGGCTGCTCGAGCCGGCCGAGGCGCAGGCGCAGCTCGAGGGCGAGCGCGAGTACTGGGAGCGCGTCCTCGACGAGTTCCGCCGGATCGAGCAGGAGCCGACCGGCCGCAACAAGAAGGCGCGCACGTTGCGGATTGCGCTCGAAGGTGGGATCCGCACGGTCGAGGCGCGGCTCGCCTGGCTCGAGGACGCCATCGCCGAGATCTGCTCCGAGGAGTGGGCTTCGCTCGACCCGGGGTGAGTCCTAACGAAGGGCGTCGCACGCGGCGACGGCCCACGTCTCGAGAGAGCGGGCGCGCCGGTAGTACACGTGAATGCCCGACTCGAGCGCGAAGCCGAGAGCGCCGTACACCTGGTGCAGGCTCGCGGTCACCCCGCAGCACGCAGCTCCCGCCCAGCGAAGCTCACCGTCCTGGACTCCACCCTCGTTGGCCGTCGCTGCCCAGGCGAGCAGCGAGATCGCATCACGTGCGAGAGCGGCATCGGCGAGACGCGACTGCACGGCCGGCAGCGACGCGAGCGGGGAGCCGAACTGTTCCCGCGCCCGGGCGTGCTCGACCGCCAGCTCGAGTGAGCGGGACGCGAGACCCGCCAGGTACGCGAGCGTCGCAGCGTTCCACGCACGCCAGCAGGCGGTCCCTGCAACCGGCTCGAGGCCTCTCCACGTCTCGATCGCGACGACGACCGTGCCTGTCCCGTCGATGGTCGGCTCGAGACGGGCCTCGCCTGCCGGCACCCCGAGCGCGAGGCCTCCGCCGTGCTGCGGCACCGCCAACATCGCAGAGCCGCGTCCGTGCCGAGCACGTCCCTCGACCCAGAGCGGGGCCCCTAGCGTCACCTCGTCGACGAGGCTGACCGGGGCGGCTGCGCGACCGAGCTCGATTCCGCCTGCGACAACCGCGCCGAGCCGGTCCTCCCCGGCCCAGAGCTCGGTCCAACCAGCTTCGGCGAGCCGACCCGCGAGCTCGTCGTCGCGGTCGTCCTGCCAGGACCCGAGCTCCGGCTCGCGCGGAGACTGCCAACCGCCGAGCGACGCACGCACCGACTCCGAGAAGAGCGACAGCTCGGCTGGGATGTCGAAGGTCATTCGAGCTCCCCGAGGACGGCCTCGGTGTGCTCGCCGAGGGAGGGCGCGGGCGCCGCATCTCTCGCAACGCCGCCCACGCGCAGGAACGGCGCGAGCAGCCGCAGCGGCCCGAGCCCGGCCTGGTCGATCTCCGCCACGAGCCCCTCTGCGACGACCTGCGGGTCGGCGTGGACGCTCTCGCGTTGCTGCACCGGCCCGCAGGGGACGCCGGCGCTCTCGAGCCGCTCGATCCACCACCCGACCGGCCGAGCGGAGAACTCCTCGGCGATCCGTTCGGTGAGCTCCTCCTTCGCCGCGAGCACGGTCGAGTCGACCGGGACGAGGTCGGGCGCGTCGACGGTCGGGTCGGCGAGTCCGAAGACGTCGAGAAACGCGCGTCTCTGAGTGACGTTGAGACACGCGATCGCGGCGAAGCCGTCGGACGCCTCGAAGCAGCGGTAGTACGGGTTCATGGCGACACCGCGTGCGATCTCCTCCGCGCGCGATTCGAGCTGAGCTCGATCCGCCGGGCGAGGCGCGCCGTCGAGGTCGTCTCCGGAGAGCCAGACGAGATCCTGCAGCTGAACCGCCAACGCAGCCGCCAGCAGCGAGACGTCGACGAGCTCGCCCCGGCCCGTGTCTCGCGCGCGGACCAGAGCCGCGAGAACTCCGGTCGCGAGGAGGAATCCCGCCGTGAGATCCGCCATGGGGATCCCTCCGGCGCGCACCGGGACGACGTCGCCGCGCGAGGCGTGCGCCGTGAGAAGCCCCGCCCGCGCCTGCGCGACGAGGTCGTACGCGGGTGCGTCGGCAAGCGGTCCGGTCGTGCCGAACGAGGTGACACGGCCGACGACGATCCCCGGACGAGCTGCGTGCACGCGCTCCCACTCGAGCTCGAAGCGCCGCGCTCGCTCGCGGGGGAAGTTGTGCAGCACGGCGTCGGCCGAGGAGAGAAGGCGCGCGCTCGCCGCGAGGCCCTCGTTCGTCTTCAGGTCGACGACGACCGAGCGCTTCCCGCGATTCAGCGGGACGAAGTAGCGGCCGATCCCTGGAGCGACCGGCATGACGTGGCGGTAGCCGTCCCCGGCGGGCGGCTCGACCTTGACGACGTCGGCACCGAGATCCGCGAGCAGCAGGCCGCAGAGCGGGCCGGCCACGTACTGCGCGTACTCGACGACGCGCACGCCCTCGAGCGGAAGGCTCACCGAAGACCCAACCCGCGACGCGCGATGACCACCTGCAGGATCTCCGCGGAGCCGCCGGAGATGGTCGAGCCGACCGAAGCGCGATAGAGCCCACCGATCCTGCCCTCGAGCGGCGAGGAAAGGTGACCGTCCGCGAGCCCTTCGAGCCCGAGCAGCTCGATCCCCTCCCGCGCCAGCCGCTGCGCGAGCCGCGCGCCTGCGAGCTTCGCCATCGCGGACGCGGCGCTCGCGGGCTCGCCCCGATCGAGGAGGTCGGCGGCCCGCAGCGAGAGCAGCCGTGCGCCCGCGAGCTCGCCGCGCAGGCGGGCGATCCGCGGCCACGAGCGGTCGAGCCGCCCGGTCTCCTCGAGACGCTGCTCGAGCGCGTCGAGAACCCACGCGAGCCCGCCGAGCTTCTCTGCGGTGATGCGCTCGAAATCGAGCGTGTGCATGAGAACGTCCCAGCCACGATCGAGCTGCCCGACGAGATTCCCCACCGGGATCTCGGCGCCGTCGACGAACACCTCGCACAGGTAGCCGCCTCCGAGGACGGGGAACCGGCGCACCTCGATGCCCGGCGTGTCGAGCGGAGCGACGAGGACGGAGATACCGCGGTGCCGCGGCTCGTCGGCGTTCGTTCGCACGGCGAGGTAGATCCAGTCCGCGAGCCAGGCGCTGGACGTCCAGATCTTGTGACCGTCCACGACGAACACGTCGCCGCGGCGCACGGCTCGAGTGGTCAAGGACGCGAGGTCGCTGCCCGCCCCCGGCTCCGAGAACCCCTGGCAGAACGTGAGCTCGCCCCGCGCGATCGGGCCGAGCAGCCGCTCCTTCAGCTCGGGCGATGCAAATCGCTCGAGCGCACACCCGATCGTCTTGTACGAGAGCAGGTAGAGCGAGAGCGGGAGCCAGTGATAGCCGAGGACGTCCTCGGCGAGCGCCGCGTCCACGTGCGTGAGACCCCGGCCGCCGAGCTCCTCCGGCCACGTCATCCCGATCCAGCCGGCCGCGCCGAGCGCGCGCGTCACCTCGCGGGAGTCGCCGTCCGAGAGCATCCCCTGCCGCCTCCACTCGGGATCGGCCTCGAGGGTCGGGCGCAGCGAGTCCGCGAAGGCGGCCGCCTCCTCGCGCAGCGCGCGCTGGTCATCGCTGAGGCGCAGGTCCACCGAGCGCCGATCCTACGGGTGCATAGGATCGGCGAGTGGAGCACCGGCGTGCCTGGATCCCGGTCGCCGACGGCACGCGCCTCGCGGCCCGGCTGTGGCTGCCCGACTCTCTCCCTGCCGCCGTCGTGCTGGAGGCGCTCCCGTATCGCATGGACGACCTGACCTCCTCGTATGCGAGCGAGTACCAGCGCCTCTGCGAGGAGGGCGGGCTCGCAGTGGCCCGCGTCGACCTTCGCGGCACCGGCTCATCCGAGGGCATCGCGACCGACGAGTACCCGCCCCAGGAGCAGGCCGATCTCGCGGACGTGATCGCGTGGCTCGCCTCGCAAGAGTGGAGCAACGGCCACGTCGGCATGTACGGCACCTCCTACTCGGGGTTCAACTCGATCCAGCTCGCGATGGAGCGCCCGCCGGCCCTCGGAGCGATCTGTGCCATCTACGCCACCGACGATCGCTACACGGACGACGTCCACTACACGGGCGGAGTGCTTCGGTGCATCGACCTCGTGGACTACGTCCTCTACATGGCCGCGATGAACGTGCTCCCGCCGGTGCCCGCCGTCTTCGGCGACAGCTGGCGGGACGAGTGGCTGAGCAGGATCGAGAAAGCCGAGCCGTGGCTCCTGCGCTGGCTCGAGGAGCAGGTCGACTCCCCGTACTGGCGCCACGGGTCGCTCCGACCGGACTACGGACGCATCGCGTGCCCGACAATGATCGTCGCGGGCTGGGCGGACGGGTACCGCAACAACACCTTCCGGACGTTCGAGGCTCTCGAGTGCCCGAAGCGCCTGCTCATCGGGCCGTGGAGTCACATGTCCACCGCGACGTCCCTTCCCGGGCCCCACATCGACCTCGTTCCGGAACTCGTCCGCTGGTTTCGCCGCTGGCTCTGCGACGACGAGAACGGCGTCGAGCACGAGCCGCCGATCAGCGTCTTCGTCAGGCGCTCCACGAGGCCCGAGCCCGACCTGAAGGAGCTGAGCGGGAGCTGGCGCTCCGAACCGGGTTGGCCGCTCGACCGCATACGCGCGCGGGTCTTCGCTCCCGAGCCGCCGCTCGGATCGGACGAGATCGCGATCCGTGGGGACATCGGGGCGAGCGCCTGGATCTCCTGTTCGGGACGCCTGCCCTGGGGGCAACCGTCCGATCAGCGGGAGGACGACGCACTCTCGCTCGTCCACGAATGGGCGCTCGAGGACGAGCTCGAGATCCTCGGGCACCCTGTGCTCGGGGCCACGATCACGTCCTCGGTGCCGGTCGCGTTCCTCTCGGCGAAGCTGTGCGACGTCTTTCCCGACGGGACCTCCGCGCTCGTGTCGCGCGGGGTTCTCAACCTCACGCATCGCCATTCGTCGTCGCAGCCCGAGCCGCTCGAGGCGGACCCCACACAGGTCACCGTCGAGCTCGACGCGACGTCCTGGGTCTTCGAGGCGGGACACCGCGTCCGCCTCTCGCTGGCAGCGGCGGACTGGCCGAACGTGTGGCCGCCCCCCGCAGCGGGTGTGCTAGCCGTCGATCGCAGCGACCTCGCGCTCTCGCTTCCGGTCGTCGAAGGGCCACCGCCGATCGAGCCGACGCCGGCGTTCACGCCCTCGCCGGGGAAGGAGACGCACGGTCCGGAACCGACGGGCGAGCAGCCAGCGCTCGTCTGGAGGATCGAGCAGGACGTGCTCGGACGCGAGCGCCGAGCCGTCGTCTCACACGGATCGAGCTACGACGGAGAGGCGGGCGCACGCATCGACGAGCGCTACGAGGGCGAGGTGGGCGTCTCCTCGGTCGATCCCGGAAACGCATGGGCGCGCGCCAGGAGCCGCTACGTCATCCGCTGGCCCGAGGCCGACTGCGCCGCGGAGGCAACCCTCGACTTCCGTTCGGATGCAGACGCCTACCACGTGGTCGTGGAGGTCCTCGCCGAGGAGCTTTCCGACGACGTGGCGACGGGAATCGGCCGGCGTCAGCAGCGCTTCGAGCGGACGATCCCGCGCCGCCTGCAATGAGTTGCTAGGCGAGGATGCAGGCCGCCCGGTGGCGGCTCTCTCCCACAGCCGCCTCGAGCTCCGGGTCCGTCTCCTGGCAGGCGTCGATCGCGATCGGACAGCGCGGGTGGAAGCGGCAGCCGGACGGGATCTCGATCGGATTCGGCGTCTCTCCGCGCAGGACCTGAACCTCCGAACGGTGCCGCGGGTCACGACGAGGGACGACCGAGAGGAGAGCCTTCGTGTACGGGTGCCTCGGGTGCTCGATCACCTGGCGCGCGGGACCCTCCTCGACGATCCGCCCGAGGTACATGACGCAGATCCGGTCCGCGAATCGTGCTGCCGTCGACAGGTCGTGCGTGATCATCAGCACGGCGAGGCCTTGGTTCCGCAGCTCGTCGAGGATCGCGAGGATGCCCGCGCGCACCGAGACGTCGAGCATCGAGACGGGCTCGTCCGCGACGAGTAGATCGGGCCCGAGGACGAGGCTCGCCGCGATCGCGACACGCTGTCGCTGTCCACCCGAGAGCTCGTGGGGGTACCGGTCGGCGAACAGCTCGGCGGGTGCGAGGCCGACCTGCTCGAGCGCCCGGCCGACGGCATCGCGTCGTTCCGCCCGCGAGCCGATCCGGTGGATGACGAGCGGCTCGGCGACCGTCGCCGACACGCGAAAGCGGGGATCGAGCGACTCGTACGGATCCTGGTAGATGATCTGCATCCGCCGGCGCAGCGCTCGCAAGTCGCTCTGCGAGAGGCCAGTCACGTCGACGCCGTCGAAGGACACGACGCCCGAGTCGGCCTGCACGAGCCGTAGGATCGCCTGTGCGGTCGTCGTCTTCCCGCAGCCCGACTCCCCGACCAGCGCGACCATCTCGCCCCGCGCAACCGTCAGCGAGACGCCGGAGACCGCGTGCACGTGTTGCTGCGGCCGGCGCAGGACGGCTCCGCTGAGCCCACGTGCGACGCGGTAGCGAACGACGAGGTCGTCGACCGCGAGCAGCGGGCGGCCGTTGCCCTCGGCGCCGCTCACGCGACGACCTCGACCGAGCTCGCGAAATGGCATGCGCTCACGTGGCTGTGTCCAACCGAACGCAGCTCGGGGCGCTCCGTCGTGCATCGTGGCTCCGCCAGGTAGCAGCGCGGCGCGAACGGGCACCCGTGCAGCTCAGCGTCGAGCCTGGGCGGAACCCCCGGTATCGAGAGAACGTCCTCGTGCACGTCGAGATCGGGCGTCGCCGCCCAGAGCATGCGCGTGTACGGGTGCCGCGTCTCGTGGTAGAGGGACTCGGTCGGCCCCTGCTCCACGATCCGGCCCGCGTACATCACGGCCGCGTGGGTGCAGGTCTGGGCGACGATCGGGAGATCGTGCGTGACGAAGACGAGCGCCAGGCCTAGCTCGTTCGAGAGGTAGATCAGGAGGTCGAGAACCTGCGCCTGCACCATGACGTCGAGCGCCGTCGTCGGCTCGTCCGCGAGCAGAACGCGAGGGGAGCACGCAAGTGCCATCGCGATCGCGGCCCGCTGCCGCATGCCGCCCGAGAGCTCGTGGGGGTAGCTCTTCGCCCTCGTCGGCGAGATGCCTACCGTTTCGAGCAACTCGCGGACGCGCGCCGCAGCCTCGCGCCCGCTGGCATAGCCGTGCAGCTCCATCGGCTCCTGGATCTGGTCGCCGACCCGCTTCACCGGGTCGAACGCGTTCATCGCGCCCTGGAAGACCATCGCGACGTCCTTCCAGCGGTGCGGGGAAACGCTCTCCTCGCCCCGCTCGAGCACATCGACGCCGTCGAGTAGGACGCGTCCCGAAACCGATGCGGTGGGCGGAAGGAGCCCCATCAGCGCGAGGATCGTGGTCGTCTTGCCGCACCCGGACTCGCCGACCATGCCGAGCCTGGTGCCGGGCTCGACGGTGAAGGACACGCCCTGAACGGCGTGGAGCGTCCGCCCGTTCGGCAGGTCGAACCACACGTTGAGGCCGTCGACTTCGAGCAGCACCGGTGCGGTCACGGCCGCGGCTGCTGCTCGGACGGGCGGAGCACACGGAAGCGACGCACGGACAGGTGGCCGGTGCGAAGGCGCGGGTTGAGCGCGTCCTCCATCGTCTGGCCGATGATCGTGCACGCGAGAACGACGAACATCACGCAGATGCCCGGCGGGAGGACCGCCCACCAGGCCTCGTTGATGATCGCGTCGTCCTTGAAGGCGTTCTCGATCAGGCTTCCCCAGGAGATCGTGGCGGGGTCGCCGAGCCCGAGAAACGTGATGAACGTCTCGGCGAAGATCGCATAGGCGATCAGGAGAACCGTGTTCGCGACGAGGAGCGGCGTCACCTGCGGCAAGACGTGACGCACGACGAGACGTGAGTTGCCGGCGCCGAGGGCCCGCGCTCGCTGGACGTAGACCCGCTCGCGAACGCTCTTCGTCTGCGCGCGCAGGAGGCGCGCGGTGAACGTCCAGTAGATGATCCCGATGATCACGATGATGTTCCAGGTGCTGCGCCCGAACAGCGCAGCGATCACGATGATCAGCGGGACGTCCGGGATCACCAGGAAGTAGTCGGTCGTGCGCATGAGCACGGTGTCGGTCTTCCCGCCGAAGAAGCCCGAGAGGATCCCGACCGTGCCGCCGATGAGCGCCGAGATCGCCGCAGCGCAGAACCCGATGAGGAGCGAGACCCTCGCGCCGGCGATGAGCAGGTCGAGCATGCTGGCGCCGCCGCCGTCCGTGCCGAGCCAGAACTCGCGGCTCGGCGGCTCGAAGACGTCCCCAACCTTCGCCTTCGGGTCGCCAGCGATCAGCAGGTCACCGAAGACTGCGAGGAAGACGAAGAACGCGAGGATCCCGACCGCCACCATCGCCGACTTGTTCCGCAGGACCGGCGCCGCGATTGAGCGCCACTTGAGCGAGCGGGTCGGAGAGGGCGTCTCCTCGAGGGGCGGCGCCCCTGTCTGAACCGGGCTCACGAGGTCACTCCGTCGCGCTCATTCCGTCACTCTGGGATCGAGCTTGAAGTAGAGGAGATCGGCGACGAGATTGAAGAGGATCACCGAGAAGGTCAGGAGCAGGAAGGCGGCCTGCAGGACTGGGTAGTCGCGCTGGTCGATCGCCTCGACGACGAGGAGCCCGATGCCCGGGTACGAGAAGACGTACTCGACCGTGATCGCACCCCCGATGACGAACCCGAGCGAGAGGGCGACGAGTGTGATCACGGGAAGCATCGCGTTGCGGAACCCGTGCTTCCAGACGGTCGACCAGTTCTTGAGGCCCTTCGCGCGCGAGGTGAGGATGTAGTCCTCACCGAGTGTCTCCAGCATCGCCGAGCGGACGATGAGCGTGTACTCGCCGAAGAGGACGAGCCCGAGCGTGAGCGCGGGCAGGACCATGTGCTCGAGCCGGTCGACGAAAACCTCGATGAACCCCGGGTCGCTCAGGATGCCGAGCGTCGGGTCCTTCACGCCGGACGTCGGCAACCCGAGCCGCCCCGCGATGAAGAGGACGATCACGAGGCCGAGCCACTGCGGCGGCATCGAGTAGAAGCCGAGGCCGCCCCAGAGCGTCGCCTTGTCTGCCGTCGTCCCGCGTCGCCAGGCGGCGACGACGCCGGTCGCGACGCCGAGCACGATCGCGAAGAAGGTCCCGAGCGCGACCATCGGGAGCGTGTTCTTGATCGGCTCCCGGAGGACAGTCGTGACCGGTTCCGTGGTGCGCAGCGAGCGCCCCATGTCCCCGTGGGCGAGATCCCAGAGGTAGATCTTGTACTGCTCCCACTTCGACTTGTCGAGGCCGAGCTCGCGGCGCTGATAGTCCTTGAACTCCTGCGTGCACTGCCGGCACCTGAGAGCCGACACGGCGTCGCCGGAGATCGTCCGGAAGAGGACGAAGTTCAGGGTGATGGCGACGAAGACGGTGCCGAACGCGAACAGCACCCTCTTGACGACGTAGTCCGTACCGCGCATGTCGTCTCGAGGGTGCCGTTCGCTCTTTCGACCTTGCTACCTCAGGTCAGCGCTTCTTCGGGCTCGTGTAGTACGTCTTGGCGTACGCGTTGAGCTGGTTCTTGAAGCCCGTCCACTTCGTGGACGTCGCATCCAGCGCGACGTGGTTCGTGAGCTGGGTGTAGACGAAGGCGTCGTACACCATCTTCTGCATCTTGTAGACGATGGCCCTCCGCTGCGCGGGGTTCACGGTGACGCCCTGCTTCTGGTAGAGCCGGTCGTAGGCGGGGTTGTCCCAGCCGGTGTCGCTCCACGAGCACCATTGGCCCTTCGTCACGACGGACAGCTGGAAGTCCGGGTCCGGGTACGCGATCCAGTCCCACATCGCGATGTCGAACTTCGAGTAGCCGACACTCTTCGCGGCGTCGCACTTCGAGTCCGTCTCGATCGCATACGTCGCGGTCGAGTCGCCGCCGACCTTCTGCGTCGCCTTGACGCCGAGCTTCGCCCAGCCCTCCTTGACGATCTCGGCCATCCGGTCGACGTTGAAGTCCGTCGAGGTCGGCGTGACGATGTCGTAGCTCATCGGATGGGCTCCCTGCGCGTACTTGCCCGTGGTCGCCGGAGCGACGCGGATCCCGTTGGAGCCTCGCTTGTAGCCGAGCGCGTCGAGCGCCTTGTTCGCGGCGGCGCAGTTGTACTTCGTCGGCCCGAGGTTGGGGTTCTCGAGCGGCGAGATGTGCCCTACGAGGCTCTCCACCTTCGACGCGTAGCCGCTGAAGACGACCTGGATCATCTTGTCGCGGTCGACGCACATCGAGAGGGCCTTCTTCACCCGCGGGTCGAGCAGCTCGCGGTTCTTGAGCTTCCGCGGGTTCGAGTTCCACGTGATGTTCGTGAGCTCGGCGCCCGGCCACTCGTTGACCTTCACGCCCTTGCTCTTCTTGACCGCGTTCACGGCGTTGAACGGCACCTGGTCGATCCAGTCGAGGTTGCCCTGCCGCAGGTCGGCGATCATCGCGTCCGCGTTCGTGTAGTACTGGAGTACGACCGCGTCGGCGTTGGACTTCGGCCCGTAGAAGTTCGGATCCGGGATGAACTGCGTCGCGCCCTTCTTCTCGTACTTCTTCACGGTGTAGGCGCCGCCCGTGACCATCGGCAGGTGATCCTGCGGCCGGAACGTCTTGAGACCCGCGCCCGCCTTGTCCTTCTTCTCGAGCGGCTCCCACACGTGCCGCGGCATCATCGGGACCCCCGCGAGCAGGAACAGCGCATTCGACACCGGCGCGGAGTAGTTCAGGACGAGCGTCGTCGAGTTCGGTGCCAGTGCCCGCTTCGCGTGGTTGAGCGATGCGGCCTGGACTGCAGTCGCGCCCGCCCCGTACTTGATCGTCGCGTTGATCGTCCACGCAGCGTCGTCCGCGGTCATGGCCTTGCCGTCCGACCACCGGCCGTTCGGGCGCAGCTTGAACGTCCACGTCTTCCCGCCGTTGGAGGCCTTCCACGACTTCGCCCAGTCACCGACGATGACGTATCCCTCCTTGTTCGTGTAGTCGAGCTGGACGAGCAGCGGGTACACCATCACCATCGCGTTCAGGCCCTGGCCCTCGATGTAGTTCCAGGGGTTGAACGAGTCGATGTAGCTCGTCGTGCCGATTCGCAGGATCCCGCTCCCCCCGGCCTTGTCGGCCGTTGCCGCTCCCGAGCTCGCCGTCGCGCGCTGCGACCCGAGCCAAGCTGCCGAGCCGGCCGCGACGAGCACCACGGCGGCCAGCAGCACGAGCTTCAACCGCCCCGACTGCCTTCGCATCATTCTCTCCTCCCGTGTCCGGAGTCGTTGCCCCCGACGCTTTGACGACATCCACACCATCGAAGTTGTGCCCGCCCGGCTGAGACGGGCGAGAGCATAGTCCCCACGCGGCACGAATGTACGCTCGCGCGATGAGCCCACCCCCTCCCCGCCGGCCGCGACTGCGAGAGCACGGCCTCCGCATCGGCCGCTTCGAGACCGGGCCGGAGAACGCGATCACGGACGTTGCGGGCGTCGCCGTCGGCCATGTGACGGTGTGGCGGGACGAGCCGGACGCCCCCGAGGGACGCGGTGTCGCGCGCACCGGGGTCACGGCCGTGCTGCCGGCGCCGGTCGGCACGATCTTCGCCGAGCCGGTCCCGGCAGGCATGGCCGTCCTGAACGGCGCCGGCGAGCTCACGGGCTCGCTGACGATCGCCGAGTGGGGCCTCCTCGAGACGCCCGTCTACCTGACGTCCACGCACGCGGTCGGACGCGTCTACGACGGGGCCGTGAACGTCGCCGCCGAGGCGGACGAGCGCGTCGGCGACCTGGTCGTCATCCCCGTTGTCGGCGAGTGCGACGACAGCTGGCTCTCCGACGCGCGTCGTGTTCACATCGACGCAGACGACGTGCCCCGGGCGGTCGCGGCGGCCACGGGTGGTCAGGTCACGGAAGGAGCGGTCGGCGCGGGGACGGGGATGATGACGAAGGGGTTCAAGGCCGGGATCGGAACCGCCAGCCGTGCCGTGCCGTCGATCGCCGGCGCGGTCGGCGTTCTCGTCCTCTCGAACTTCGACCCCCCGCCCGGGCTCGTCATGGACGGCGTACCCGTCGGCGACCTGCTCGGCAGCGCCCCGACCGGTCGGCGCGCTCCTGCAGGCAGCGCGATCGCGGTCGTCGCGGTCGACGCGGCGCTCTCGACCCATCAGCTCGAGCGGGTCGCCCGACGCGCGGGGCTCGGGCTCGCGCGCTGCGGCTCGGTCGCGCACAACGGGAGCGGTGAGATCTTCATCGCGTTCGCACCGCCCGGCCGCCGACCGCGCGGCGAAGCGCCCGAGGCGACGGTCCCGGACGGCGACCTCAACGACGTGTTCGAAGCGGTGGTCGACGCGACCGAGGAGGCAGTCCTCAATGCGCTCTGGGCCGCGCCGGAGGTCACGGGGCAGAAGGGCAGGGTCGCCCGCGCGCTTCCGCACGACGACGTTCTCGAGCTGCTCGCCCGGTACGGGCGGCTCCGCTAGAGGTCAGCCGACGAGCGTCTCGCGCGCGACGCGCTCGTCCGAGAACTCGTCGAGCTCGTCGCGGCTCGCCGTCGAGAACTCCGAGACGACCGCGCCGTCCGGCCCCGCCTGGAACCAGTGCAGCGTCCCGGGCGGGATCGTGTACTGCATCCCCGGGCGCAGCTCGATCTCGTGGCGGACCGAGTAGACGCCCGGCGGCGGCTCGCACACCGGGTCGGGCGTCGGCTCGCCCTCGACGTAGAGATGGACGAGGCCGCTCCGGCAGCGGAACGTCTCCTCCTTGCCCGGAGTGCCGTCGAACGCCGGGTGGCGGTGCTCAGGGCAGGTCTGCCCAGGCCTGAGAACGAGCTCTTTCGCGCAGTACCGGTCGGTGTTCACGTACACGAGCAGCTGCAGCCCGCTCTCGTCGAGGCGTGAGAGACCGAAATCGGCCACCTCGATCGTCTCGCGCTCCTCGTCTGTGAGCACGATCCCCGCCGCGGCGAGCCGTTCGGCGGCGTACCGCTGGGCCTCTCGCAGCTCGCGCTCGGAGATCACGGCGCGACTATAGGCGCGCACGACGCCACGAACGTGCGCCTACGATGCCGCCATGGCCACCTTCCTGCACACCATGGTTCGCATCACCGACCCCGAACGCAGCCGCGGCTTCTATGAGGCGCTCGGCTTCCGGTTCGCGCACGACATGGACATCGTTCGGAACGGCGAGCTCGAGGCGACGAACTACTTCTTCTCCATCGGCGACGCGGCGAACGTCCTCGAGCTGACGTACAACCACGACGGTCGCACGTACGACCTGGGAACGGGGTACGGTCACATCGCGGTCGGCGTCGACGACCTCGACGCGACGCTCGCGGCGCTCAAGGACGTGCACGGCATCGAGCCCGAGCGACCCCCGTACCAGGTGCGGGAGGGCGGCTCGCGCATCTGCTTCGTCCGCGACCCGGACGACTACCGCATCGAGCTGATCGGCCTCTAGCCGGCCCCGCCGGAGCCGCACAGCCGCCGGCCGCTCGCGCCCCGCGCGACGATCATCGGCGTCGGGCCCCACCCCGTTGTGGCCGAGGAACCCGACGGCGGTACGCTGAGACGACCGTGGAGCACAGTCCCGAACGAGAGCTGAAGCTCGCCGCGACAGCGGACTTCCGCATGCCGAGCATCTACGGCCTCGTCGGCCCGGTCGTTCGCCAGGCGCCGCCCGAGCGGAACGAGACGACGTACTACGACACCGCCGATCTGCGCCTTGCGCGTTGGGGGGCGAGCCTGCGGCATCGGCCCAGCGAGGGCTGGACGGTCAAGCTGCCGGCCGAGCGCGACGCCCCGTACCTGGTCCGCCCCGAGATCGTCTTTGCCGGGAACGGGGGCAGCCCGCCCGCAGCGGCGGTGGAGCTCGTCCGCGGGTTCGTGCGGAGCGAGGAGCTCCGCGAGAGCGTGCGGATGACGACGCTCCGCAGACGAACCGAGCTCCACGACACGGACGGCCAGCTCATCGCCGGGGTGGTGGACGACGCCGTCTCGGTGCACAACGGCGCCGGGTCGAGGTCGGGGTTCCGGGAGCTCGAAGTGGAGATCGGCGAGGAGATGACGCCGAGCCTCCTCGACGCGCTCGTCGAGCGCCTGCGCCAGGCCGGCGCGGGCGCGCCGGATCAGACCGCCAAGTACATCCGCGCACTCGCACTGGCTGCACCGCTGACCCCCGAGATCGGGGTCGCGGACCTCGGTGCCGACGCATCGGCCGGAGACGTCGTCCAGCGCGCTCTCGCGCTCTCTGTCATCCGTCTCATCCGCCACGACGCGGTCGTCCGGCTCGACCTCGACCCGGAGGGAGTGCATCAGGCGCGTGTGGCGACGCGACGGCTCCGTTCCGACCTGCGTACCTTCCGGCCGCTCGTGGACCGCAGGTGGTCGACGGCTCTGCGCGACGAGCTGGGGTGGATCGCGCAGGCGCTCGGTGAGGTGCGCGACGGCGACGTGCTGCTCGCGCGGCTCCGGACGAAGTCCGGCGAGCTGCCCGAGCGGCTGACGGAGCCGGCGAGCGTGTCGCTGGCGACCCTCGAGAAATCGCGCGATACGGCCTTCGTCACGCTGCTGGAGGCACTCCGAAGCGAGCGCTACGTCGCGCTGCTCGACCGCCTCGTCGAGGCCGCGCGGTCTCCCGCGCTGCGCGAGCAGGCAACCGAGCCGGCGGCCGAGGCGATCCCTGCGCTCGTGCGCCGTCCGTGGCACTCGCTCGAGAAGCACGCGCAGCGCCTGCCGGACGACCCGACCGACGCACAGCTGCACGCGGTCCGGATTCGCACGAAGAGGGTTCGGTATGCAGCCGAGGCGGCCGCGCCCGTCGGCGGCAAGCAGGCTCGGGCGCTTGCGCATGCGGCTGCACGCCTGCAGGACGTGCTGGGCGACCTGAACGACGCGGTCGTCGCGGCTGCCTGGCTGGACGCGTGGGCGGGGAAAGGGCGCTCGAGCGACGCGGTCGAGGCAGCTCGAGCGCTCGCGGACCTCGAGCGCGCTGCGGCCGCCGATCTCCGCGCGCTCTGGCGTCCGGCGTGGGAGGAGCTCGCCGACCCGAAGCTCCACAGCTGGATGTGACCTCGGTCCGCGCCGCCGGAGGCCTCGTCCGCCGTCGCGGAGAGGACGGCAGCGACGAGATCCTCGTCGTCCATCGGCCGGCGTACGACGACTGGTCCTTCCCGAAAGGGAAGCTCGAGGACGGCGAGCAGGAGGAGGACGCGGCGGTCCGCGAGGTCGAGGAGGAGACGGGTCTGCGCTGCAGGCTCGAGCGCGAGCTCGCGTCGACGCACTACCGCGATGCCCGCGGCAGGCAGAAGTCGGTTCGCTACTGGCTCATGGAGCCGGTTTCGGGAACGCTCGCTGCAGCCAACGAGGTGGACGACGCACGGTTCGTTCCCGTCGGCGAGGCGCGAGAGCTTCTGACCTACGCACGTGACGTCAGACTCCTCGACGGACTGGTCGGCGCGCCGTGACCGCCGTGCACGTGATTCGTCATGCAAAGGCGAAGAACCGTCTCGAATGGACCGAGCCCGACGCTGCCCGGCCGCTGACCAAGCGCGGCCGACGCGAGGCCGCCGCACTCGCAGAGCGGTTCCGATCCGAGCCCCCCGATCGGCTCGTCTCCAGCCCGTTCCGACGGTGCGTCGAGACGCTCGACCCGCTCGCCCGCGAGCTCGACCTGCCGATCGAGACGACCGAGCTCCTCGCGGAGGGGGTGGAGGGCGCCAGAGCGCTCGAGCTGCTGCTGTCGTTGAGTCGCACGGGGTCGCTCGCCTGCTGCACGCACGCCGACGTGCTGTTCGAGCTCATGGGCGTCGTCGCCGCATCGGGTGTGACCCTGGATGGCCCGCTCGACGCTCCCGTTGCGGGCACGTGGTCGCTCGACGTCGTCGACGAGCGAGTCGTCGAGGCGCGCTTCGTCGAGCGTCCGACGATCTAGCCCGCGGCGGCGACGAAGCTCGACGCGCGCTCGGCGATCATGACCGTCGGCCAGTTCGTGTGCCCGCGGGGGAGCTTCGGTATGACCGACGCGTCGGCAACGCGCAGTGCAGTCGACGCCGCGCACACGGAGTTGCGGATCGACGACCGAAGTCGCGTCGGAGCCCATGCGGCACGTCCCCGCGGGGTGGTAGAGGGTCTGCGAGAGCGCGCGGATATGGGCGCGGAGGTCGTCGTCCGTCCGCTTGTCGTCGCCTGGCAGCATCTCTCCGTCGACGAACGATGCGAGCGGCTCCTCGCCGAGCACGCGCCGGGCCAGCCGAAGCCCACGCAGCAGCGTTGCCTCGTCCTCTCCGCTCGGATCGCTGAGGTAGCGCGGGTCGACCGCGGGCAGCTCGAGAGGATCGGCCGAGCGTAGGCGAACGGTCCCCGAGCTCCGCGGCTCCAGGAGGACGACCGCGAGCGTGAGCCCGTGCTCGGTCGGCTGCGTCAGGCCCTCGTCCTCGAAGAGCACGGGGGCGAGGAGAAGCTCGATGTCGGGCGCCGACAGGTCCGGTCGCGAGCGCGTGAAGGCAACTGCTTCTCCGAGGTTCGACGTTAGCGGGCCGCGACCGCGTAGCGCCCAGCGGGCGAGGTTCCGCAGGGAGTCGGCCGACGCGAGGGTCTCGACGCTCCTCGTCCGGACGAGCAGGCCGTTTGCGAGATGGTCGAGCAGGTTCGCGCCGACACCCGGTACGTCGAGCAGGACCTCGACTCCCGCTTCTTCGAGCGCCGCGCGGGGGCCGATACCCGAGAGCTGCAGCAGGTGCGGCGTCCCGATCGCGCCGGCGCAGAGGATCACCTCGCGCGCGCACTGCGCGAGCTCGTCCTGCCCCTTGCCGTCCGGTCGATAGGCGACGCCGATAGCCCGGCCACGCTCGACGACCACACGAGTCGCGAGCGCCCCTGTGACGATCGTGAGGTTCGGGCGCCGGCGCGCGGGCTTCAGGTAGCCGTCGACGACGCTGAAGCGGCGCCCGCGACGCTGTGACACCGGGACGAAACCGACCCCCTCGTTGCTCTCGGCGTTCAGGTCGGGTGCGAACGGGATCCCCGCTGCCTGTGCCGCGTGCACGAACGCCTCGGCGAGCACGTGCCGTTCCGGCAGCTCTCCGATCGGAAACGCGCCGTCGGCACTGCGGGCGAACGCCGGCGCCACGTCGGCCCATCCCCAACCGCTGCAGCCGGCCGCGGCCCATCCCTCGTAGTCGGCGCGATGGCCCCTCAGGATCATCATCGCGTTCATGGAGGCCGAGCCACCCAGCATCCGGCCCCGCGGGAACACCACCTCACGGCCGTCGAGCGCCGCCTGTGGCACGGTCGAGTCGCCCCAGTCCAGCTTCGTTCGGTAGAGCCGCGAGAACGCGGCCGGGATCTTGACCTCGAGCTTCCGCGGCCGCGGCCCCGCCTCGAGCAGGAGCACGGAGAGGTTCGGATCCTCGGTCAGCCGCGACGCGAGGACGCAGCCGGCTGCCCCCGCACCGACGATCACGACGTCGTGCATGCGGCGAGGATAGGTCGTCACGATCTCGGCGCGAAGACGTGTCCCATGTGTGACCGCCCGTCGCCTACGGTGACGAGATGGCCACGACCGCGAAGCGAGCGCCGAAGCCGTCCACCGCGGCGACTCCCTGGGGCGCTGCGACGCTCCTCGAGGAGGCGGCGATTCCGCAGCGCGTCGGCGAGAAGCGCTTCTCCGTCGTCGTCCAGCTCCTCGAGGCGCCGGGAGGGGAACGACTGATCCGCTTCGCATACACGACCGACGGGTCGGCCCGCCGGGGGCCCGTCACGATGCGGGCGCGCGATCTCGAGCGACTGCGGGCGGCGCTCGAGCGTGCGCCCGTCCTCAAGGAGACGCTTGGGATCTAGCCTGGTCGGGCTCCGTGAGCGCCGCGCGCGTCACGCGAGCGCCGCGACGGCGGGCGAGGACGCCGCATCGACGAGTGCGGCAAGTAGGAGCCCTCCGTCGGGGGATCCGAGGAGCGGGTCGACTGCGTGTTCCGGGTGCGGCATGAGCCCCATCACGTTGCCCGCCTCGTTGGTCACCCCCGCGACACCGCCCAGCGAGCCGTTCACCTCATCCGCGTACCGGAGCACGATCTGCCCTCGTGCCGCGAGCTGGACGAACGTGCCCTCGTCCGCGTACCAGGCGCCCTCACCGTGCTTGACGGGGATGACGAGGTCCTGTCCGACCGTGCAACGCCGCATGAACAGGCTGTCGGTGCTCTCGACGCGCAGCGTCACGTCGCGGCAGACGAACTCGAGCTGACGGTTGGGCCGCAGCACTCCGGGGAGCAGCCGCGCTTCACACAGGATCTGGAAGCCGTTGCAGATGCCGAGCACCGGCCCGCCGGCGACGGCGAACTCGCGGACGGCAGCCATGATCGGGGCGACGCTCGCGATCGCGCCCGTCCGAAGGTAGTCGCCGTACGAGAAGCCGCCGGGGAGGACGACTGCGCCCGTCGAGGATGGCAACGACGTCTCGTCGTGCCACACGAAGGCCGGCTCGGCACCGACCGAACCCAGCGCCCATGCGGCATCGCGGTCGTCGTTCGACCCGGGGAACACGACGATCGCGACGAGCGGCCGGTCGGTCACGACTCCTCCTCGATGTGGATCTCGAAGCTCTCGATGAGTGGATTCGCGAGCAGCTCCTCGCACATCCGCCGGATCTCAGCGCGAGCCGCATCGACGTCGTCCGCCTCGAGCTCCAGGTCGACGACCCGGCCGACGCGGGCCGCGCGTACGTCGAATCCGAGCTTGCGGAGCGAGTGCCCGACCGCGTCGCCCTGCGGATCGAGAATGCCGCCTTTCGGACGAACGAGCACCGTCGCCTTCACAGCACGACCTCCGGATCGGCGAGGTAGTCGGTGAACAGGAGCCCCGTCAGGCGCTCGAACGCCTCGACGTACCGCCTGCGCGTCCCGTCGACGACCGAGACCGGAAGCCCCGGCCCGGGAGGCTCCTTGTCCCAGCCCGCCTGCTCGCACCAGTCGCGCACGAACTGCTTGTCGAAGGACGCCTGTGGGCCGCCCGGAGCGTAGGCCGCGGCGTCCCAGAATCGCGACGAGTCCGGCGTCATCGCCTCGTCTCCGAGCACGATCGCACCATCGGGCGCGACCCCGAACTCGAACTTCGTGTCTGCGAGCAGGATCCCGTGCTCCTTCGCGCGGGCCGCGCCGTGGCGGTACAGCCGGAGCGCTCCGGCGCGCGCCTCCTCATAGCGAGACGCGCCACAGAGCGCCGCCGCTTGCGCCTCGTCGATGTTCTCGTCGTGACCGGACGACGCCTTCGTCGCGGGCGTGACCACCGGCTCGGGAAGTCGCTCCGATTCGATCAAGCCGTCCGGAAGCGTGTGCCCGCAGATCGCGCGGGTCGCGCGGTAGTCCTTCCAGCCGGATCCTGCGAGATAGCCGCGCACGACGAACTCCACGGGCAGCATCTCGAGCCGCCGGCATGTCATCGAGCGTCCGTCTTCGCCGAGGCCGACGAGGTGGTTCGGCACGAGGTCGCGGGTTCTGGAGAACCAGAATGCGGAGAGCCCCGTGAGCACACGGCCCTTGTCGGGAATCGGCGTGGGCAGGACGACGTCGAACGTCGAGATCCGATCGCTCGCGACCAGCAGGAGCGTCTCGTCGTCGACCGCGAAGATCTCGCGCACCTTTCCGCTCCCGACGTGCACGGCTCGGCTGCTCACGCGTGGGCCCCCTCTGCGCGAGCGTCGGCGCGCCGCTCGAAGACGACGTCCACGTGACGCGTGTATGCCCCGAGATCGAAGACCTCGTCGAGACGGACTCGAGTGGAGATCTCGGAGTCTGCGCGCACGAGATGTCGGAAGTCGAGGCCCTCGTCCCACGCACGCATCGCGTTGCGCTGAACCAATCGATACGCGGAGTCGCGGTCGAGCCCCGTGTCGACGAGCGCGAGCAGCAGCCGCTGACTGAAGAACAGCCCACCGGTCGCCTCGAGATTCGCACGCATTCGCTCCGGGCGCACGACGAGCCCCTCGACGAGCCAGGCGAATCGATCGAGCATGTAGTCGATGGCCAGAAAGGCGTCGGGAAGCGCGACCCGCTCGGCCGAGGAGTGGGAGATGTCACGCTCGTGCCACAGGGCGACGTTCTCGAGGCCGACGAGCGCATAGCCACGAACGAGTCGCGCCAGCCCGCAGAGGCGCTCGGCGACGATGGGGTTGCGCTTGTGCGGCATCGCAGAGGAGCCCTTTTGTCCGCGGCCGAACGGCTCCTCGACTTCCCGCAGTTCGGTGCGCGCGAGGTGGCGGATCTCGAGCGCGAACCGGTCGAGGGAGGATGCGAGGATCGCGAGCGCCGAGAGCAGCTCGGCGTGTCGATCGCGCTGCAGGATCTGGGTCGAGCTCGGCGCAGGCTCGAGGCCGAGGGCCTCGCACGCGAGACGCTCGACGTCCGGGGTCGTCGTCGCATAGGTGCCGACCGCGCCGGAGAGCTTGCCGACACGCATGCCGGCGAGCGCCCTGGCGACCCTCTCCCGGTCACGGTCGAGCTGGAAGGCCCAGCCGACCAACTTCAGCCCGAACGTGGTCGGCTCGGCATGGACACCGTGGGTTCGTCCGATCATGAGCGTGCGCCGATGCTCGTCAGCTCTCGCGTCGACTGCTCGGATCGCACGATCGAGCCCTTCGTCAACGAGCATCCCGGCCGCCTGAACGGTGAGGGCGAGCGCAGTGTCGAGCACGTCGGAGGAGGTCAGGCCGTAGTGGAACCACCTGCCCTCCTCACCGAGGCCTGACGCCACCGTGTCGACGAACGCGGCGACGTCGTGGTTGGTCGTCCGCTCGCGCTCGGCGACCTGTTCGGGGCTCGGGACACGTGCGCGCTCGCGAACGGCGCCGGCCGCTCCGGGCGGAACCGTTCCGACCTCGGCCCACGCGTCGACGACGGCGAGCTCGACGGCCAGCCAGCTCTCGAGCTTCGCCTCCTCCGACCAGACCCGGGTCATCGCGGGCCTGGAGTAACGGGCGATCACTGGGGCGATTCTAGATGGCGGACCTGAGCACGTACTCGCTCAGACGTACTCCTCCGCTTCTGCGTACGCGCGCCTGCGATCGATCCGCCGCTCGTGATCGGCGTCCGGGAGGAACCAGCGCTCCGCTATCGCGGTCGGCACCACTGCGGAGAGCACCACGACCGTGACGAGAAGCGAGAACTGCGTCTCGTCGATGATCCCCGCTGTGAGCCCGTAGAGCGACGAGATCGTCCCGAACGTCAGGCCCGTGCTCATCAGGAGCGTCGAGAAGACGCCGTGTCGCGGATCAGCCCTGCGCGCCAGCGGATAGACGAGTGCGAGCTTCGGAACCATCTTCGCGGCGAGGAGAGCCGCGAGGAGCCCGAGATTCGAGAACACCGCCGCGAGGGACACGTTTAGTCCCCCTTTGATGAAGAAGAAGGGCGTGAGGAACGCGAACGCTACGACGCGCAGGCGCTTCTGCTCCTCGCGGTGCTCCGCGTAGTGGCTGCTCATGACGAGGCCGAGGACGAACGCAGGCAGGACAGCGTGCCCGTTCGCCAGCTCGGCGAGAACCATCAGCAGGAGAAGGCACGCGAAGACGAGCTTGATCTCCGGCTCGATCACGCGGTCCCCATAGCGGCCGAAGAACCAGGGCGCGATCCGCGGCAGAGCGAGGATCAACGCAAGCGAGACGGCAAGGAAGACGGGAAACCAGGAGTTGGGCTTGATGAAGATCGCCGAGAGGGCGACTGCCGTACACAGGTCGGTGACGAACGTGGCACTCATGAGGAGCCTGCCGATGTTCGTGTCCGTGAGCCCTCGCTCCACGAGGACGGCGTAGACCACGGCCAACGACGTCGTCGACAGGGCGGTGCCGGCTATCAGGGAAGCGCGGACGGTCCAGCCCAGCCCGACGTATGCGACGGAGGAAGCGACGACGAACGGGCCTACGAACGAGATGACGCCCATACCGACCGAGGCGCCGAGTCGACGCCGCATGTACGCGGGATCGACCTCCATCCCCGCGAGGAACGTCAGGACGATCGACGCGAAGGCGGCGACGAACGTCAGCCAGTCCTGGCTTTCCAGGTCGAAGGCGTTTCCCGCAACCACACCGAGCGTCAGCTCGACGAGCGCGACAGTGACGCCGACCTCCACCGAGATCATGCTCGCGAGGAGCGCGAGACTTACGAGGACTGCCGCGAGCTGTATTGCGTCCAACTTGACCTCCTGACCGAGGAAGGGCGTTCGGTAGAGGCCATCAGCCCGGGAGGGCGGTTAGACGCGAGCCTCATCGCGCACGTCGCGCCGACTATACCCACGCTCGAATGGGCCGACGTCGGCGCTCTACGCGGCCGCCCGCCGCCGCCGAGTCACCGACGAGCACGGCCACCCCGCCTCGTCCGCCGGCCTCGGTCTGCTCTGGAGACGATTCATGAATCCGGTGGGTCCAGCAAGCCCACCGTCGAGCCGGCCGCCGCCGCGGCAGCAATGTCCGTGCGGCAGCGCATTCCCGGGAAGTTGATGGAACCCACGGCGCGATACGCGGCGTCCCGTGCGGCGCCGATCGTCGGTCCGCAGCCGGTGACCGCCAGGATCCGGCCGCCGTTCGTCACCAACCTGTCCCCATGCAGGGCCGTTCCCGCGTGGAACACGAGGGCGCCGGTCGCCTCCGCGCTCTCGACACCGGTGATCTCGCCGCCTCTGTATGCCTTCGCCGGGTAGCCCTCGGCGGCCAGCACGACCGTCACTGCCGCAGAATCTGCAAACCGCGGCTGTCCGCCGCGGAGGTCGCTTCTCGCCGCCGCGCTCACCAGAGCGAGCAGGTCTTCGCCCAGCAGCGGCAGCACCGCCTGCGTTTCGGGATCGCCGAAGCGGCAGTTGAACTCGAGCACTCGTGGACCGTCGGACGTCATCATCAGGCCCGCGTAGAGGAGGCCGACGAACGGAGACCCGCGGCGCCTGAGCTCTGCGAGGACCGGGCGATGGATCCGGTCCACGAGCTCGGCCGCCTCGCCCTCGCCGACGCCGGCCACCGGCGCGTAAGCCCCCATCCCTCCGGTGTTTGGGCCTTCGTCCTCGTCGAACGCGCGCTTGAAGTCCTGTGCAGACACGAGCGGAACCGCCTCGCGACCGTCACACACGGCGAAGAGCGAGACCTCGTCGCCCTCGAGGAGCTCCTCCACGACCACGTCGCCCCCCGCATGCCGGAGCTCCAGCAGCGCTTCGTCGAGCTCCGACTGGGTGCGACACACGAAGACGCCCTTTCCGGCCGCGAGCCCGTCTGCCTTGACCACGCAGGGCGGGCGGGCGATCGGGAGACGTGCGGCGGTCGGGACCCCCGCCTCCGCCATGACGACCTTCGCGAACGCCTTCGACCCTTCGATCCGCGCCGCAGCCGCTCCCGGCCCGAAGACGAGGAACCCGAACTTGCGAAGCGCATCGGCGAGCCCGAGCACCAGGGGCAGCTCGGGGCCGACGACGATCAGGTCGACGTCGAGCGAGCGCGCGAGCCCGAGCAGCCCCTCGGCGTCGTCCGGGCGGATGGGATGGCACTCGGCGAGTCGGGCGATCCCTGGGTTCCCCGGCGCTGCGTGCAACTCCGTCAGCTGTGAGGACTGCGAGAGCTTCCACGCGAGCGCGTGCTCGCGACCACCGGAGCCGACGAGAAGGACTCGCACCGCCGGAGTCTACGAAGACCCTCGAGGAGAGATTCGCTCCAAAGCCCGTGCGCCTGCCGCGTCAGCCGAGCGCGAGAACGTGCTCGCGGGCCGCGCCGGTGCCCACGAGCGTGACGGGAACGCCGAGCGCATCCTCGACGAACCGGACATATCCGCGCGCCGCGTCGGGGAGCTCGTCCCCGATCGACGTCTCCCACCCGGGGAGCACGTCGAACACCGGGCGACAGTGGTGGAAGTCGCTCTGATGCGACGGGAAGTCCTCCGTCTCCGAGCCGTCCGGCAACCGGTACCGCACGCAGAGAGGTAGCTCCGCGAAGGCGGACAGGACGTCGAGCTTCGTCAGCGCGAGCGACGTGATCCCGTTCACGCGAACCGCGAAGCGCAGTGCGACGAGGTCGAGCCACCCACAGCGACGCTCGCGGCCGGTGACCGTGCCGAACTCGTGCCCGAGAGTCTGGACGCGCTCGTGGTCCGGGCCGACGATCTCACTCGGGAACGGCCCCTCGCCGACGCGCGTGACGTAGGCCTTGGCCACTCCGAGCACCTCTTCGATGCGGTTCGGCCCTATCCCGAAGCTGACAGCCGCGCCCGCGGCGATCGGGCTCGACGACGTGACGAACGGATACGTCCCGTGGTCGAGGTCGAGCATCGTGCCCTGAGCGCCCTCGAAGAGCACGCGCTCGCCGCCGCGGAGCGAACGGTCCACGAGCAGCGACGTGTCGGCGACGTGCGGGCCGAGGCGCTCCGCGAACCCCAGCTGCGCTCGCACGACGTCCTCGACGTCGAACGGCTCGAGCCCGTACACGCGCTCGAGCCAGACGTTCTTCTCCGTCACCGCCAGCTCGAGCTTCTGGCGCAGGATCTTCGGGTCGAGCAGATCCTGGACACGAATCCCGATCCGCGTGGCTTTGTCGGCATACGCGGGACCGATCCCACGTCGCGTGGTTCCGATCTGCAACCGCCCGAGACGTCGCTCGCGGGCTCCGTCGAGGGCGACGTGCCACGGCATGACGAGATGCGCGTTGCCGGAGACGAACAGGAGCTCGCGCGTGTCGTGGCCCCGCGACTCGAGCTCGTCGAGCTCGGAGACGAGCACTTCGGGATCGACCACGCACCCCGCCCCGATCGCGCAGCGCTTGCCGGCGATGATGCCGGTCGGGATCTGTCGGATCTTGTACGTCGCGTCCCCGACGACGACGGTGTGGCCCGCGTTCGGGCCGCCCTGGTAGCGACAGACGAGATCGGCGCTCTGGGCGAGCAGGTCGACGATCTTCCCCTTCCCCTCGTCGCCCCACTGCGCGCCGACGATCACGGTGGCTGGCACGCGCGCCAGTCTTGCAGGCGCCCGTCAGCCGCGCGAGCGGACGGCCGCTACGAGCACCGGCTGGTCGGGCGAATGGGTGTCCACCGCCGAGACGGCAGGAATCCCCGACCCTGCGCATGCACCCTCAACGCCGGCGCGCTCACCTTCGATCGCGTCCGCCGCACCGCCGAGTCGGCGCAGCCGGCCGAGGAGCGGCAGCGCGGCGGCCGTCGCCAGCCCGCCGACGACGAACGCGGAGCCGATCGAGCGCGCCTCTCCGAGGGCACCGAGCCCGACCTGGCCACCGATCCCGCCGACGCTCGAGACCATCGAGTCGAAGGAGACGACTGTGGCACGCTGCTCGGTCGCGACGACCTGGTGGAGGTAGGCGGAGCGGACCGGGCCGGTGACGCCGGTTGCGCCCATGACGAGGAGCAAAGCGGGCAGCGCGACCCAGAACGAGCTCGCGAGACCCATCCCGACTGCGCCGCAGGTCTCGACCACCGCCGCGGCGAGGAGGAGCGTCGTACGCCGCCCACAGTAGTGCGAGGCGAATCGGACCACCTGATTGCCAACGATCGTCGCGAGCGCGACCCCGGCCGCAATGAGGCCCGCAACCCAGACGGCGTCGCTCCCGAGCAGGTCGAGCAGGTACGGCTGCGAGGCGTAGAACCCCCACATGAGGAAGCCGCTCTGCACCATGCCCGCGAGCATGAGCAGCCGGAGCGAGCGCTGGCCCCAGCCGAACTCCACGCCCGCCCGCGCGTTCGCCGCGACCTCGCCCGGAAGCTCACGAGCAGTCACGCGCCTCGGCGTGAAGCCGACGTCGTGCATCACGACGTAGGCGACCACGAACACCGCGGCGAGCAGCGCGGAGCGTGCGAGGTAGGGAAGCGAGAGGTCGATCTGGCCCAGGAGCCCGCCACCGACCGTCCCGACCAGCATGGCCGCGCCGGTGATCTGCTGCCCGCGAGCGAAGACCCTGTCGAGGAGCCCCCGGTACCCGGTCGCCGCGAGCGCGTCCACGAGCCAGGCCTCCATCGCGCCCGAGTAGAAGGTGAACCCGAGCCCCATCAGCACGGAGACGAGGGCGAAGGCGACGACGCCGCCTCCGACCTGCGCGAGGCCGACGTACATGAGCGTCGTCGCGCCGAGCACGCTCACCGAGAGGAGGAACGAGACCCGCCGACCCAGGGTGTCCGCGATCACTCCGGTCGGGATCTCGAACACGACCATCCCGGCCGAGAAGGCGGCGTTGGCGATGAACACCTGGAAGAAGCTCAGGCCCGCGTCCAGCAGGAAGAGCGTGTTGACACCCCAGATGAGGGCCGCTGAGAGCGTGTACAGGCCCGCGAGCGTGAAGTAGCCGACGAGGATCCTCCGGCTCGATGACGGAAGCGGAGTCGACGTCTCGGCCACGTCGCAAGCCTATGGACGGCGACTCGCTCTAGGCCGTGCGGCGACTGCCGACGAACGTCGTCGTTCCGGTGACGAGCCCCGCGCCCGCTCTCGCGCGGGTCGGAACCGCCACGGCGCAGGCGACGGGGAGCTCGGAGGCGGCGACAGCGTCGCGATGCAGCGGAGAGCGACCGGGCCGCGCCGGGACGAGTACGAGGTCGTCGTCGCGCACGAAGGCGGCGAGCGCCTCGCGTCGCGATCGAGAGTCACGCACGAACTCCGCGCGCTCGCCGACGATCGTGGCGAACGCTGCTCCCGTCTCGTCGTCCGGCACGATGACCGTCGCCTTCCCCCGGGTCGCTGCCGCGGCCACGGAGGCCACGGCGATCGCGAGATCGCGCTCCGCGAGGTTCGTCTTGAGGTCGGTGTCGTCGAGCGCGAGCACGACGCGACGGAACTCGCCGCGCGCGGCCACGATCGCAAGCACCGGGACGTCGGCCAGAGCGACGAGGTCGACGTCCTGCCCACCGAGGACCATGTCGGCGGCGACAGCGGCGCGTCGCCAGCCCGTCACCATCAGCGACACGCCGTATTCGGCGATGATCGCTGCGAGCGCGGACGCCTCGGAATCGTCGACGCGGACGACCGACGACACCTCCGCGCCGAGGCCGGCAACCTGGCGCTCCGCCGCCCGCGCGCGCTCGCGGGCCGCCTCCAGCTGATCGCCGGAGGAGCCCGCGACCGCACCGACGAGCACGTTCCCGCCCTTGGCCATCGCGAGCCGCGCCGCGATCTCGACGACCGCGGCGTCGTCGACGACGTCGACGGGGACGAACACGATCTCGGCGAGCCGCTCGCCCTGAACGGCCGGGGGCTCGATCCGACGGGCGGCATTCCGCGTCACGATGCTGGAGACCAGCACGGTCACGAGGACGACCACCAGCGTCGCGTTGAGGAGGGGCGTGTCGAAGAGCCCGAGGTCGACGCCGATCGTCACCGCAGCGAGCGTCGCAGCTGCCTGCGCGAGCGACAGGCCGAAGAGCAGACGCACCTGCGGACGCGCGAGACCGAGAATTCGGCCCGAGATCAGCGCCGCAGTCAGCTTGCCGACGAAGACGACGGCGAGCGAGAGCGCGGCGATTCCGAGAACGCGGCGCTCCGTGAACGCCTTCGGATCGATGAGCATCCCGGTCGACAGCAGGAAGAACGGGATGAGCAGCACCCCGCCGACGAACTCGATCTGCTCCATGAGGCGGCTGCGGGCGGGAACGAGGCGATTGAGCGCGAGCCCCGCGAAGAAGGCGCCGACGATGCCTTCGATTCCGGCGCGATCGGCGACGAGCGCGGCAGCGGTCAACGCGACCGCGATCCAGAGGAAGCGCGCGCCGCGGTGCTGGCCGACGCCCGCGAACACCCACCGCGTCACCCAGGGCAGGACGAATGCGCAGAAGAGCGCAAGGACCACGACCCCGATCGCGACCTCGACGAGGATCCGCCCGGGACGGGCGTCGCTGCCCACGGAGCCCGCGACGACCGCGAGCACCGAGAGTGCCAGGGTGTCGGTCATCACGGTCCCACCTCCGGCGATGCCGACCGAGCGGTCGCGTAACAGCCCGTGCTCCTGGACGATCGGATACGCGACGAGCGTGTGCGAGGCCCAGAGCGAGCCGAAGAGTATCGCCGTCGCGGCCCCGTAGCCGAAACCCGCTGCGATTGCGAGGCCCAAGGCGAACGGGATCGTGAACGTGAATGCGCCGAAGGTCAGAGCACCCCGACGGTTGGCCTCGAACTCGTCGAGGTCGAGCTCGAGGCCTGCGAGGAACATGAGGAAAAGGATCCCGAGGTCGCCGAGCGACTCGATGACCCCCTGCCGCTGCACCCAGTCGAGGACACCGGGACCGACCAAGAGCCCGCCGAGGATGACCCCGACGATCCCGGGGAAGCCGATCCGCTCGAAGAGGAGCGGGCCTACCAGGATGACCGCGAACGAGACGAAGAAGATCCACTCGGCCGAGTCCGGCGGAAAGTCGATCGCGAGCGGCACGGCGTGAGTCTTCAGCCGCCGCCGGACGACGGGCCCGGGGGCGGTGAGCTAGGCCGCGGCCAGATCGGCGAATTTCGCGTAGCGCCGCAACCAGGAAAGCTTCACGGTGCCCGTCGGGCCGTTTCGGTGCTTGGCGAGGATCACCTCGGCGATCCCCTGCTGGTCCGACTCCTCGCCGAGGTAGTACTCGTCTCGGTAGATGAACATCACGAGATCCGCGTCCTGCTCGATCGAGCCCGAGTCGCGCAGGTCGGAGAGGATCGGCCGCTTGTCGTGGCGCTGCTCGACCGCGCGCGAGAGCTGGGACATGGCGAGGATCGGCACCTCGAGCTCACGGGCGAGCACCTTGAGCGCGCGTGAGATCTGCGAGACCTCCTGCACACGACTCTCGACGTTGCGGTCCGAGGCCATGAGCTGCAGGTAGTCGACGATGACGAGGCCCAGGGCCGGCTCTCGCGACTTCAGCCGCCGCGCCTTCGAGCGGAGCTCCATGATCGACGTCGCACCCGCGTCGTCGACGTAGATCGGAGCTTTCATCAACCGGTCGCACGCAGCCGTGAGCCGCGGCCAGTCGTCCGGTGCCAGGCGGCCCGTCCGCAACCGCTGCGACTCCACCTTCGCCTCGCTGCACATCATCCGCTGCGTCACCTCGGACTTCGACATCTCGAGCGTGAACAGGGCGACGGGCGTCTGGTGGCGAACGCCGAGGTTGGCGGCCATGCAGAGACCGAGACCCGACTTCCCCATCGACGGACGCGCCGCGAGGATCACGAGATTGCCGGGCTGGAAGCCGGACGTGAGGAGGTCGAGCTCCTTGAACCCGGCCGGCACGCCGGTGATCTCGGCGCCGGCCTCGTAGAGGTGCGTGATGCGCTCGAAGCTCTCCTTGAGGAGCGTCTCGATGTGCGAGAAGTCGCTCGTCGCCCGCTTCTGGCCGAGCTCGAACACGATCTGCTCCGCACGGTCGACGAGGTCCGACACCTCCCCCTCGCGCTCCTGCCCCAGCCGGACGATCTCCTGCCCCGCACGGATGAGCCCGCGGAGCGTCGACATCTCCTTGACGATTCGTGCGTAGTGCTCGACGTTCGACGCCGCAGGAACGAGCGCCGCCAGCTCCGCGACGCGCGCCTGGCCACCTGCAGCGTCGAGCTCCGCGCGCTCGTCGAGCTCGTTCACCAGCGTGATCGCGTCGACCGGCTCGCCCTTCGACCACAGCGAGAGCGCCGCCCGATACATCTTCGCGTGGCTCTCGCGGTAGAAGTCCGACGCGTCCACGATCTCGCTCACCGTCCCGACGGCGACCGGCGAGAGGAGCATGGCGCCGAGCACCGACTCCTCGGCCTCGAGGTTCTGGGGCGGGACGACCGCGCTCAGGCGCTCCCCGACACGCTCAAGCGCCTGGCTCACGGCGAGGTAGTCAAGTGCTTCCGTTCGGCTCCGTCCAGCCGGACCTCGCCCTCGACGACAAGGTTCGGCGGGGTGCAGGCGGAACAGAACATACGTTCTTGAAGCTATCCACACCGTCGGACGACTTGCTTAACAGGTCGGCCGAACTTGTGAACAGTTCGACGCAAGCCTCGAACAGGGGTGCAGGGGTTTTCCACTTGGAAACACGCGCAGTCAGCGGGAAGTTCGTTGCGCGCTCCACATCGCTGTGGAATGCGCTGTGGACAATCAGGCGGACACGCCGGCGAGCACGAGCGGGCGCAGCATCTTCGCGAGCCCGAGCGCGCCGGACGACGTCAGGTGCAGCCCGTCGTCGCGGAACCACGGCTTGCCGCGGCTGTACGAGTTCCAGTCGGCCACAACCATGCTCGACCGCCAACGCCTGTCCGCGCCACGGATCCGCGCGTTCGTCTGTGCGTAGGTCGAGGTATACGGCCCTGCCTCGCGCAGAGTCACCCAGATGACGCGCCGCACGCCCGCCGCCTTGAGCGCCTTCATCACGCGGTCGACGTCGTATACCGCCGCCCAGTCGTTGTAGCCGACGTTGATCACGACGACGCGACCGAGCAGGTGGCCCTCCGCACCGACGACCTGCAGCGCGGTGGCCGGCGTCGATCCCTGGAACGGACAGCTCGTCGCGACGAGCCTGCGGCAGACGACCGCGTCCGAGTGGAGGTCGAGCCCCTTCCCGAGGTAGCGGGTGGCCGCGGGGACGTAGTCGAAGGAGGCCGTGACGGAGTCGCCGATGACCGTGACGCGAGCCTTCGACGAGTTCTGGGCGGGGGCCGCAACGGCGAACGAGAGCACCAGCACGCCGGCGAGCGCGAGCAGGATCGCCGCACGGCCGGCAGCGCGGACGTCAGGCAGCCGTGGGTTCGTGCTCGTCGTCGGATCCTGCGGATGCATCGGACAGAGCCTCGGTCGAAAGGAGTTCGGGCTCGACGGCTTGTTCGACGTCGTCTTCCGCTTCCCCTTCGGCGAGCGCCTCGGCGATCGCGGCCTCGGCCTGTGCGTGCTCCTCGGGATCCACCGCTGCAGCCTCGTTCTCCGCCGCCTCGAGCGCCGCGAGTTCCTCCTCGGGCGGCAGCTCGCCGCCCTCCGGCACCACGAGCGTCTTCACGTCGACGGTGACCTCCTGGAACAGCTCGATCGGGACGGAGTAGCGGCCGATTCGCTTCAGGGGATCGATCGCGATCTTGCGACGGTCGACGCGAACCTTCCGCGTTCGCCAGATCTCGTCGGCGACGTCGGACGGCGTCACGGATCCGAACAGCGAGCCGGTCGGTCCCGCCTTCACCTCGAACCGGAGCACGGTCTTGCCGAGCAGCTCGGCGATCTCCTGCGCCTGCTCTGCCGTGCGCGCCTCGTGCCTCGCCCGCGCGGCGTCGACGCGCTGGATCTCGGCCACGCGGGCGGCTGTCGCGTTTTCCGCGAGCTTGCGGGGCAACAGGAAGTTCCGAGCGTATCCGCGCGCGACGTCGACGACGTCTCCCCGCAGACCGAGCTTCTCGACGTCCTGCAGCAGGATGACCTGCACTACACGCGCCTCCCTCGAGATCCGCGTGAGCGGATCTCGAGCGCGCAAGAATCCCTGAAGGCGGCCGCTGCGCGGCCGCTGTGCGATCTGCTCACACTCCTCATCTCAGCCGACGTAGGGAAGGAGGGCCATCTCGCGTGCGCGCTTGACCGCAGACGCGACCTGGATCTGGTGCCGACGACAGGCGCCCGTGATGCGCCGCGAGCGGATCTTCCCCTTCTCGGAGATGTACCGCCGGAGCTGCGCGATGTTCTTGTAGTCGATCTCCTGCACCTTGTCCCGGCAGAAGTGACAGCTCTTCCGCTTGCCGGGTGCCGTGTTCGGGCCGGTACGCCGGCGTGGTTGCTGTTTCTTCGGTGCCATCTTCTCGTTTCTCCTAGATCACCTAGAAAGGGATGTCGTCGTCGGCCGGTGAGCTCGGGAAGTCGTCGCCCCCGGCGGTCGCACCGGCGGGGACGTACGCCGCTTCCCCGTCCTGGCGTCCGCCGAGGAACTGCACGCTCTCCGCAACGACCTCGACGGCCTGGCGCTTCGAGCCGTCCTGCGCCTCCCACTCACGCCACTCGAGGCGGCCGTCGATCGCCACGGGACGACCCTTGGAGAGGTACTGCGCGCAGTTCTCGCCCTGCTGGCCCCAGACCGTGATGTCGAAGTAGTTCGGCTTGTCCGTCCACTGGCCGGACTCGTCCTTGCGTCGGGTGTTGACGGCGAGTCGCAGCGAGCAGACGGGGGTCCCGGACGGTGTATGCCGAAGCTCGGGATCCCTCGTCAGGTTGCCGACGAGAACGACGCGATTGATGTTGCCCGCCATTTCCTACTCCTCCTCTTCCTGATCCTCGACGTCGGATGCCACTGCATCCTCGCGC
Organism: uncultured Gaiellaceae bacterium; assembly: GCA_963746975.1. Lineage (GTDB taxonomy): Bacteria > Actinomycetota > Thermoleophilia > Gaiellales > Gaiellaceae > GMQP-bins7. Next base: position 870,950 of record CAVVDE010000012.1, on the reverse strand, counting down.
GTGGGGGCGGCAACCGCTACGGGCCGAACGGGACTCCCCTGGATCCGACGTGTCGCCATGTGCCGCATGACGGCGTCGTCGATCCGTAGGACGCGGGATACCTCGTCGAGCGTTCCGGCGTCACACGTGAAGTGGAGGAGGTGGTAGCTCCCTTCGCCCTTGTGGTCGATCTCGTAGGCGAGCTTGCGACGCCCCCAGGCGTCGTGCAGGTCCCACGTGCCGCCGCCGGACTCGACGAGCTCTCGAGCTCTCGCGACGACCTCGCCCTGGCGATCGTCGTCGAGTTCGGGGTCGAGCAGCAGCAAGATCTCGTATTCGTTCACGTTCCCGTTCTCCTTCCTTCGGTCTGAATCGGCCTCACCGCGCGCGGCGCCGCCGGGAACGGGCGGAGCCTCGGCGAGGCAGGAAGCAGCGGCATCGTACCAGGAGAGCGTCGAGGCGACGGAAGCCCGGAGGCAGCGACGCGCCGCTACCGTGCTCCCGCCGCGATGGGCCTGCGTCAGGGATCTTCGCTCCCCGAGAGCCGCGCTCGCAGTCTCTGGTCTTGCGCAGCAGGGAGGCGCGGTACCATCGCGCCGTGCGCCGGCTCATCAAGATCGCGCTCATCGTGCTCGGGATCCGCTGGTTCCTGCGCTGGTGGAAACGGCGACGCGAGCAGGCGGAGCCTGTAGCGGCTCCAGCGGCAGCGCACGCCGACCCGGCTGACGAGCTCAGGCAGAAGCTCGCCGCGTCTCGCGTCGACGCGGAGGCACAGGAGCAAGAGGAGCCCGTGACATCAGTCGATGACCGCCGAGCCGAGGTTCACGAGCAAGGGCGAGCGGCAGTCGAAGAGATGACCTCCTCCGACGAGGGCTGAATCGACTCCCGTGGCGGACCCGTCCGAGACGACGCAAGTCTCACGCGAGCCGGCAGGAGACGACGTCGAAGACGTCCTCGGCGCAGTGCGTGCGCTCTCCGCGCAGGTCGGGGGGCTGCAGTCGGAGGTCGCAGCGCTCCGTCACGAGGCGCGAGCCCTACCGTCGGAGAACGGCGAGCGCCCGGGATGGGACGAGGGCCGGCCGGTCGTGCGCGAGAGCCCGAGCTGGGTCCGGTCGGTCGACTCGCCGAGATCGCGCGGCCTGGCCGTGCCGTGGCTCCTACTGGAGATCCTCTTCATCGTCGCCGTGGCCGTGCTGGCGGCGGTTGCAGGCCTGGCCGCCCCGGCCATCGCCGGGGTCATGGTCGGGGCGTGGGCTCTCGTCGCGATCGTCGAATGGGCGACCGCGCGGAGCCAGATGCGCGAGCAGGCTCTGATCTACGGCTCGACGGCCGTACAGGCCGGCTTGCCCGACGACCCCACGTGGTTCGACGCCGTCGGCGCCGACACCGCACTCGACGCAGCGGCGGCCGAGCACGCCCCAACCCGCCTGCCTCCACCGCAGCCGGAGTAACTCCGCGGCCTCGACCCGCGGCTGACGAGACGCTTGCTCTTCCCGACCGCCACCTTTGCGATCTTCTTCATGGTCGTGCTGCCGCTCTCGTGGCTGTTCCAGCCGCGGCCCCAGCGTTGGCGACCGTTCATCGTCGTCGCGAGCTTCGTCTTCTACGCCGCGTGGGACTGGCGCTTCTGCTTCCTGCTCGCGTTCTCGATCGTCTGGAACCACGTCCTGGCCAGCGCGATCCACGCTCGAGCCTCGCAGCGCGCACGCAAGCAGCTCCTCGCTATCGCACTCGTCGGCAACCTCGGGCTGCTCGGGTACTTCAAGTACTACGACTTCTCGGTCACGTCGACGAACAACCTCTTCGCGCTCGCCGGCGTCGACCTCCCGCTCGAGGCCCGGACGATCGTGCTCCCGGTCGGAATCTCCTTCTTCACGTTCATGGCGATCGCCTACGTCGTCGACGTCTATCGCGGCGACTTCGCCCCGGTGCGCCTCGGCCTGTTCGCGTCGTACCTGTCGTTCTTTCCACACCTCGTGGCCGGCCCGATCGTGCGGCCGGGGGAGCTCATCCCGCAGATGTCGTCCCCACGCGATCCGCGCTACGTCGATACGTCGAGAGCGTTCTTCCTCATCGGCACCGGTCTCTTCATGAAGGTGGTGATCGCGAACTACCTCGCGTCCCACATCGTGGACGAGGTGTTCGGGGCGCCGAACCAGCACTCGTCGCTCGAGGTGCTCGTCGGGATCTACGCGTACTCCGTCCAGATCTACGCCGACTTCTTCGGCTACACGAACATCGCGATCGGCATCGCGCTCCTGCTCGGCTTCACGTTCCCACAGAACTTCGACGCGCCGTACACGGCGACGTCGATCACCGATTTCTGGCGGCGCTGGCACATGACGTTGTCGCGCTGGCTCCGTGACTACCTCTACATCCCGCTCGGCGGAAACCGCGGCGGCCGGCTGCTCACGTACCGAAACCTGATGCTCACGATGCTGATCGGCGGGCTCTGGCACGGCGCGGGCTGGACGTTCGTCGTCTGGGGAGGCATTCACGGCACCGCGCTCTGCGTCGAGCGCTGGTGGCGCGGACGGCCCGGCTTCGTCGAGCGGCCCTGGACTCGCGGCCGTCGCGCGTGGCACCGCTTCGTGACCTTCCAGGTGGTCTGCTTCGCGTGGATCTTCTTCCGCTCCGACTCGTTCTCGGACGCGTGGGACGTCATCCATCGGCTGTTCACCGCGTGGGGCCAGTCGTCGCCGCTCGTCAGCGGAGGCGTGCTCGCCGCGATCGCCGTCGGTCTCGGTTCGCAATACCTCCCACGCCGCCTGCCGCTCCGGGTCATGGCGCGCTTCTCGCGGCTTCCGGTCCCCGCGCAGGCGGTCGTCCTCTCGCTCGCACTCCTCGTCATCCACGCCATGGGCCCGGAGGGCGTGGCACCGTTCATCTACTTCCAGTTCTGATGGAGACGCGCCGGACAACGAAGCGTCGACCCGCGCCCCGCACGGCGGAGGGCGGGCGGCGCCTGCATTCGGCGGGATCGGCGATCGTCGTCTCGCTCGTCGGGCTCGTGATCGCGCTCTTCCTGAACGCGCCCGGGCTGCACAAGTCGGCGACCATCCAGCCACAGGGATGGAAGCGGAACGTCGCGCTCGACGTGACCGGCCCGCTCGAGAGCGTCAGCTCGACGCTCCTCCTCGACCGTCCACGCCGGGCGCTCAAGGCGGCGCTCGGTCGCTCCGACGACGACGACATCGACACGGCGGTCGCAGCGCCGCAGCCGAAGCCGGCGAAGCCACTCCCGACCCCGACCCCGGCCGAGCGCGTCAAGTTCACTCCCAAGCGCAAGCTCGGCGTTTGGATCGCAGGCGACTCCCTCGTCATCGTCCCCGGCGAGTCGCTGCTCCGCCAGGTCGCCGGGAACCCGGCGATCGGCGCGGTCGAAGGCGTCGACGGGCGTATCGCGAGCGGCCTCGAGCGTCCTGACGTCTTCAACTGGTTCACGCGAGTTCGCGAGGTGATGGAGAAGGACAAGCCCCGCGCCGTCGTGCTCATGTTCGGGGGCAACGACGATCACGGCTTCATGACCGGGATCCCCGAGGGACACGAGGTCGGGACGTTCGGAAGCCCGAGCTGGCGAGCCGAGTACCGGCGGCGCGTGGCGAGCGTGATGGACACGATCACGCGGAACGGTGCGTACCTCGTGTGGCTCGGACTGCCGATCACGCGCGACGAGAAGCAGACGCTTCGCTTCGACGTGATCAACTCGATCCTCCAGACGGAGGCCGCGAAGCGCGAAGGACGCGTCTCCTATCTCGACACGTACTTCTTCTTCGCCGGCGAGAACGGCGGTTATGCGCAGTACATCGAGGACTCGACGGGCAAGCTCGTGAAGATGCGCGCCGACGACGGCGTGCACTTCGAGCGGCCGGCCGGAGACCTCATCGCGAAGAAGGTTCTCGAGCGCCTGGAGGAGCGGTACGACTTCACGTCCTGGCGCGGCAAGTGAGCGCTACGGAAGCCGGACCGTCACCGGCGTGCGGAGCTTCAGCGAGCGCCCCGCCACGACCACGGTCGCCTGGAAGGTGAGCTTCACCCCGGCCGACTGCGCCGGCCAGGTGATGACTCCGGTTCGCTTGCCCTTGAACGGGATCCACGTCCCCGAATTGGCACCGGAGCACTGGACGATCTCGGTCGCCTTCCAGCAGCCGACGACGAGCGTCCCCAGCAGGATCTGCAGCCTCGCCTTCGCCGAAAGCGGCTTTCCGGCCCGATCCCTCACCACGATCGTGTAGCGCCAGGGCGTATCGACGAGCGGCTGCGTCGAGGTCGTCGCCATCGTGGCGCGGACGGGGTTGATCGCGGCGGCGGCGGCAGCGGTCACGAGTAGCGCGAGAGCCACGACGAGCAGGAGCCGCACGAGCCTCATCTTAGGGCGGACTCGGCGCGCAGCAGCCGGAGCCGGTCACCCGCGGGCAGGAACGGCACGAACACACCTGTTGCGGCGAGGCTGACCGCGGACCACCTGGAGTCCGCGCGCTCGAACGCGTCACGCGCCCCCGCGAGCCCGCCGCCCGGGACATGAGAACGTCGACGCCGAGCAGACCCACCGCGACGACCCGGTGGCGACCCGCCGTGCGCCCGTCGGACGCCCCGCGTTGACGCGCTCGCTCAGGCGAGCCGCCTGGCCGCGGCTCCCAGCGCAGCGCCGCCGATCGCATCGAGAACGTAGTGGTTTCCGGTTCCGGCGACGACCGTCGCGACGAGCGGCGCATAGGCGTATGCAGCCGCCTTCACGAGCCGCGAGTCGCTGCGCTCGGCGATCTCGGACCCGGTCACCACCGCGAACGCGACGTGCAGGCTCGGCATCGCCGCAACCGGGTTGTACAACCGGACGAGGAGCGGATGCTCGAGATCGAACCCGCTGACCTCGGAGAGCGTGTCGACGAAGCCGTCGAGAACACGCGGCGGCGCGGTCGGAAGCAGCAGGAACACGGGCTGGGCGCCGACGTGCGTGAGCAGGCACATCCGCCGGAAGCGGTGGAAGCCGTCATCGCGCCTTCGGTAGAGAAGCACGAGCCAGCCGAGCGTGAGCGTGACGTTGAACAGCCCGTAGCCGACGTTCAGGCCGTGCACGAGACCCGGGTACCGAAGGAGCGCGCACTGGACGGCGGGCTCCACGTGCAGGCCGAGGCGCTCCTCGATCTCAACGATCCGCTCGGCGTTCGCGACCGCCCGCTCGCGCCCGCTGCGTCGTAGGACGAACCGGCTGACGAGGACGTAGAGCGCGTAGACGCCGAGAGCCAGCGCGAGCTCGCGTGCCGGAGAGAAGCGCCTCACGCGGCCCGCCACGTCGGCGGCCGCCCGTCCGGTGCGAGGCCAACCGCATCGAGCCGCGAGCGCAGGCTCACCGCCGCGGACGAACGGACAGAAGGGTGAGCCGGACGTCCTCGTCGTAGTGGACGTCGCCGACCGGCGAGTCGTTCGTCGTGCGGCTGATCATGACGATCCGCACGGGCACGCCGAGGCGTGCGTGGAACCAGAAGTCGTACCGGGCCGAGCCGCGGATCGCACCCGCGAACGTCGTCGTCTTGCGTACGTGGAGCGTCGGGAACAGCGTGTCGCCGACTCGCAGGATCATGCCGGGCACGACTCTGACCACACCCGTCTCGTCGGCGTCGCCGGTCGTGCAGGACGCACGCCATGTCGACCTGCGCCGACGGCGCGGCGGGGCGGATCGGCGTCCGCTCGCACGCGTACGTCGTCGTCTCGGTGCGCCCGAAGAACGTGTGCCGCTCGTCTTGCGTCCGAAGTTCCCAGCCGTCGTTCGTCACACAGAAGGTCCACTCCGTCGAGCGGCCCTTCAGCACGCGCCAGGTCAGGCTCATTCCGCAGTCCGCGGCGGCGACCGTGATCGTCGAGCGCTGCGGATAGCGATGCGTGACCCCCGTCAGCGCGTCCGTCTTCTCGTATCCGCTCGTCGCGTAGACGTAGACGCCGGCGGGAATCGGCGAGGATGCGACGGGAGTCGTCTCCGTGTCCGTCCGAAAGCTCGTCACGGCCTCGCCGACGGTCACGGGCTCCGCAGTGTCGCGGAACAGCGCGAACCACGCACCGACGCCCGCGATCGCGACGACGCCGATGACCCCGGCCGCGATGAGCCCGGCTCGCCTCACGCGCGCGAGCGTACCGCGGCCACCGCGCGGGGCGAGGAGCGACCTCGAGAGCGGCGAGAAGATCGTGCTCGACGAAGGGCTGACGGTGCGGCCCCCGGCGGTGCGGCGCTAGCGGGCTAGGTGGGTGGGTGCCTGAGAAGTGCCTTGTTGTGCGACGGACACTTACTGGAGGAACGGCACGCCGAATCCTTGCGGCGAAACACATCGCCCGGTGCCGGACTGACCGTTGGCACTCCTAGAATCGCGACCATGACAGATAGGCAAGGTACTTCGCGACGACGGGCGGTGGCAGTGTGACCTTCGCGGTGAGGAGAGGCCGCGCTCAGTGGCTTCTCAGCTGTGCTCGACCAGGGCCTTCCTCTCGTGATCGACGGCGTACCTAGACCCCAGCTTGTATTCATGTGGCTCGACATGCAGCGCCGCCAGAACGGGGCCGGACGCGATTCGCTTTCGTGCCAGCGCTATAGCTTGTTCGGCGATCTGTTCTTCCGAAGGGTCTGTCCCGCCCTCGAAAGTCACGACCCGATGGGTGTGGCGGATCTCTCCGGTCGCGACGTCGTACACGACGCATAGCCTCTCCGAGACTAGAGCCGCATCGTCTCCAAAGACTCCGGTTTCTGTGACGTTGTCTATCTCGAGCTCCTTACGCGTACCAGACAATGACCGTCATCACACCCTGCTGGTGAGCGCCAAGCGTTAGCTCTGCGGTGACGCTCGTCACGTTCAAGTCGCGCACCAACGGCGGGAGCCCATAATCCGTGGTCCAGCCGAAGTTGTGGTCTTGATCCGACCCATCGGGCTGACGGGTTCGGTACTGACTAATTCCGGCCGAGCACGCGCCATCGCCGTCGGCCGTCGAGAGCGATACCAGCGCGAGGGCATTCGACGGGCTGAAGTTGATCTGGACACTCCCGACACCGCCGGTGTCGGCACCGTAACCCCACTCCCATCGGTAGAAGGCGCCTTGAACGGGCACAGTCACCTCCGTTTCGCCCGGAGATCTCGCCTCGATAGCGAGGCGTTAGGAGCCTCGCGTATGCATTCAACGATTACGCAAGCTAGTCGACTGTGTCAACTGTTGCAAGCACGTTTCTGGGACCAAGGATGCGGTCGACGGGGGTGTGATCTGGCCCAGGCGGTCCGCAGTACAGCTCGCGGTATTACCAAGCACCCACCCACCTAGCCCGGTGCGGCGCTAGCCTCCCGCGCGGAGCGGCATGGGCCCGGTGGCCCAGCGGGTCTTCAAAACCCGTGCGGTCGTGCAGCCCACGGCTCGGTCGGTTCGACTCCGGCGCCGCTCCGTGGAGGAGAAACCGTCTGGCGGCAAGCTGTTTGGCACTTCGGGGCCCCTTCTCGCCGCGAGTCGCCACTCCGCTGGACCCCTCTGAGAACGCTGGAACCTGGCGCACAATGGCGCTCGATCGGCGCGCACTTGGGGGCGTGACCCAAAGAAAAGCCCCGCTGTGAGCGAGCGGGGCTTTTCGAGAGGCGCAGAGGGAAGGTCTGGTTCAGCCTTCATCGGCACGACGAACGACACCCTCGACCCCCGATCGAGGCGGGGAAAGAGCCGTCCCCTCATCGTCTCGGTCGTGATCGTCTACGCGTCGCCGACGATGACCCTTTCGTCCGGCTTCCCGCTCGGAGCTGAAGCCCCCTGGTGCCCGACGCTTACTGGCCGGCAACCGGCGCGCGCCGAGGACGGTCTCGGACGTCGCGCAGTACCACTACCTGCGCCTCAGCCAGGACGGCCGGAGTCGGCACACCAGCGGGGCGCCGTGACGGCAAGCGCGGCACAGACCGCCATGAGCGGCAGCTCGACCAGGAGCGCCAGCATCGTCGCCTGGAGCACGTCCCAGGTCGGCTGCGCGGTGGTGATGTCGAACCACGCATCCGCGAGCAGAAACGCCGCCGTCGCACTCGCGGCCATTCTCACCCGGACGTCACGACGGAGGACGAGCCAGCCGGTGACGGCGAGCGCGGTCGTCTCCATGACGTCGATCCCGATCCACGCAGCTCTCCAGTGCTGGGCCGACGCGGTCGTCGGGAGCGAGATGCCCATCACCACGATCCACGGGAGGAGCACCGCGGCAGCGGCCAACAGACCCCATCCCGCCCAGCGAAACGGCACCTGGCCGCGCGAGAGGTCGCGGGGCGTCCAGGCCGGGAGGCCGGTCACCTACGGGAGCCGAGGCGGGGGAGCTGACCCTCGGCCACCATGGCCGCGAGTCCCACTCTCGGCAGCCCGAGAATGCGTTCGTATGCGAGGTACCGGGGCTCCCAGCGGGGCGAGAACTTGGCGTTGAAGCGATAGAGGCTCTCGGTCTGGAAGTAGCGATCTCCGAGCGACACCAATCTCGCGAGGACGCCGTCGAGCCGTCCGCTCGGCCGATCGAGGATCCGGCCGAACGCGGCGAAGTTGAGGGAGAGCTCCCCGACACCGCGCTCGCGCAGAAGCTCGACCGCTCGCACGACCAGGAACTCGGTCAGACCGTTCGTTGCGTCCGGATCCCGGCGCATCGACGAGAGCGACATCGCCGGCCGCCCGTAGACCGGGACGAAGTGGAGAAAGCCCTTCATGGTCTCCGTGTCGTCGCACGCGTAGACCACGACGCTCTCTTCCAGGTGCTCTCCCTCGAGCGAGTCCATCGCCATCGCGAACCCACGCTCTGCACGACCCCCGAGCCAGAGGCTCGAGATGTGCTCGAGCCCGGCGAGGGCAGCTTCGTCGAGCGCCGCCAGTTCGAGGGCGTGTGCGGTGTAGCCGGCTTTTCCGAGCCGAGTGACGGACTGTCGTACCTTGCGAATGCCACGCCCCTCGAGCGAGAAGTCGACGGTGTCGAGGATCGCCTCGTCGCCGAGGTAGAGGGATTGGAGGCCGGCGTCGCCCCAGACCGGCAACAGCGCGCTGCTCGCACCTACCGCTGCAACCTCGAGCCCTCGCACCTCTGCGAATGCGAGGGTCTCCGAGACGAGCCCCGCGAGCGCGTCGGGTGGTCCGACCGGATCGCCCGCAATGAGCAGTGTTCGGCCTTCCACCCGATAGCCGAGAAAGGCGCGCCCGTCGCTCGCGAACAGGTAGTGCAGGTCGCGGCGCAGCTTGAAGAAGTCGAGGGTGTCGCGACCGTGAGCTCGAACGAGGTCACAGGCGGCTTCGTGTGCCGCCCCGTCGGGCAGGCGTCGTGGAGCGGGAAGAGGTCTGAAGAACATGTACCCGGCCGCGACGATTGCCAAGAGCCCCGTCACTCCGACCGCGAGCGGTACCCACGTCATCTCGTCGTGGAACGCAACCGTCGCGTGCGTCCAGCCGACGAGCTCGAGCGTGTCCAGTACGACCTGCGTGCGGCTCGTACTTCCACCCGACCCGATCCAGACCAGGCCGGCAGTCGTGAGTAGGACCCCTACGAGACCGGCGACGAACAGCAAGGGCGAACGCCAGCCCAGTCGCTCGTGTCGCACCACGAACGACTCGCGACCCCACCACAGGAACGCCGCTCCGGCCCAGCTGAGCGCCGCCTCCTCGAAGTCGAGGCCCTTGAGGACGTTGAGCACGCCGAGCGCGACGAGCAGCACGGTCGCCACCTGCCATGCCCGCCGGCGGCGGCCGCGCAGGTGGAACGCCGCCACGATCAATGCGACGCTCGCCGGGACTGCGACCGTGTGGAACACGGGTACGGCACGAACCGGCTCCAGCTGTAAGAGCACGTGATGACGCCATGCGACGTTCGGCGTCAGTGCCGATACGAGGTTCACGGCCCCGATGGCGAAAGCCACCGTGGCTGCGAGCATCGGCAGACCGTCGGCGTACCTGAGCGCCCGAAGCGGTGCGAAGCGGCCGTGGATACCGAGTCGCCACGCGCCGGTGTCCCGGAGCGACGGCACGAGGTCTCGCCAGTCCTTGAGGACCATCCAGACTCCGGCGGCAGCAACGAGTCCGAGCCACGCGGAGACCGGCCACAGCTGGACGAGCCGCCCTACGAGGAGAACGAGCAAGAGCCCCAGCCCGGCGTGACACTCGTGAACGCGCCGGTCGAGGACGAAGAGCCGTGGCCCCCGCGGATTCCGCTCGACCCGGAGGATCACCCTTCTCCGATCGGGCGTTCTTGGCCAAGGGACCTCGTCGCACGAACGCTTCCGTTGACGAGACCGTCGGGACGTGAGAGATCGAGGTCGATCGCAAGGCGCAGGTCCTGCCTCCGCGAGTGCACGGAGGCGACGAGTTGCGAGCCGCGCAGTCCGACTATCTCTCCGTGGTACAGCGCCCGCTCGGCACCCATCCGCACGCGACTTCGCTCCATGGCGACCCCACCGTTCATCAGCGGGGCGCCCTGGATGTAGATCTCGAGGTGATCGCGAGTGCCTCCGCGGAGCGCACCGTCGATCCGAATCGTGACGCGGCCCGCCGAGTCGACGGGCTGGACGTCCAGCGTGCCCTTGAACCTTGCGCGGAACGGAGCGCGGACCGCACCGAGGCCCGTTCGCGTGACACTCGCGTTCCGCTTCGGACCGACCGGCGCGGACAGCACGGCGTGGTTGCCGGAGATCCCACCCGCCCTCGCGCCCCAATGCGCCGCGAGCGGTCCGGCGACTGCCCAGGTCGCCGTGAGGAGGACGATGCCTCCGCCGACGGCGGCGAGGGCAGGACGTCGCCGCTGCCCGCGTGCCGCGGGGACGAGAAGCCGGCGCCCGGCCAGCGCTCCCACGACGACCACGCTCGAGGCGTAGACGATCGGCGCCCAGAGCGACCTGGTGTCGCTGCCGGTGCCGAGGCCGTGGATCGTTGCAGCGACGTAGACGCCGTAGGCGAGCACGTGGATGCGCCGCCACGTCTCGTATCCGATGCGCGTGCGGAGTCGCGAGCTCAGCCAGACGGCCAGGAGCAGGTAGAGGGCGACGATCCCGAGCCCCATCCACACCGGCCGGTAGTGCGAGACGAAGGGAACGAGCACCTCGGCGAGACCGAACCGCGTGAACGGGTCGACCAGCACCGCGAGCACGTGGACGACGATGAAGACGAGCGCGAGGAGGCTGAGATAGCCGTGCAGCTCGTTCGTGATGAGCCTCGGCCACTTCGGCGTCTGCCATCGATTCCGCAGCACGAGCCCGACACTCACGGCGACGCTCAGCAGGATGTACGCCGCGAAGCCGCCGGCCCGCGCCGTATCCCACGTGATCGCGCTCCAGGTCGTCATGCCGCGTCCGGGAGGAGCGAGGGCCAGGCGCCGACGGTTCGCCGCGTCCCGTCGCGATGGGTGAGGAGCCCCGCGAGCCGAAACCGTGACAGGAGATCCGATCCGAGGCGTGATCCGAGCACGAAGCTCGCAGTGGCAGCCACTTCCGCCGTCTTGCAGCTCGCGGCCGCGACGGTCGCCTCGAGCAGATCGTTCTCTGCGGGCTCGCCGGTGCTCGGATCGACGAGGTGGTGGCGTCGCCTACCTCCCTGGAGCCACGAGCGCCGCGCCACACCCGATGTCGCGAGCGCGCCGCGAACGAGTGGGACGACCTGTCCTGCCGGATCGTCCCCCACGAGCACGGACCACGCACGCAAGCCGACGGGCAGACCTCGAACCGAGAGGTCGCCTCCCGCACTGACGAGTGCGGAGGTGACGCCCCGCCGATCGAGGAGCTCGAGTGCCGCGTCGACGGCCATGCCCTTGGCGATCCCACCGAAGTCGAGGGCGCACCCGACCGGAAGAGTGATCGTCCTCGAGCTCGGATCGAGAGCGATCGACCGCCAGCCGCCGCCACGCACGGAGAATCCCGCGACAGGCTCCGACTGGCCGGACATCGACTCGAACGGCCTCGAGTACCCGATCCGAACGAGCTGTCGGAGGAGCGTCGGATCGAACGCGCCACCGGTGGCACGGGCCGCCTCTACGCTCGCGCTCACGACCTCGAACAGCAGCGGGCCGACGGAGACGCGCTCACCCGCGCGGGCGTTCAGCCGTGAGAGCTCGCTGTCCGCGAGGAACCTGCTGAGCGTCTTCTCCCAGCGCACGAACAGCTCTCGAACCGGTGTGATCGCCTCGCCGTGCTGAACAGGCAGGAGGACCTGCACTTCCGTCCCCATCGCGGGGAAGCGATACGACCGCATCCCCTCGGGCTGCGCGAGCTCAGGAGACACTCGTCTGGGTGACCGGCGGCGGGGGCGAAACCGCGCTCCCGACGAGGCCGGAGGACTGGTCGTCGAATGCGAAGCCGTCACTTCCCTGGTCGAAGAACGTCGTCGGCGCCGCGCGCCTCTGCGCGGAGGGCGACGGCAGCGAACTCTGACTCGAGGAGCCTTTCACCGCGTGCTGCGCCGCCAGACCGAACAGCGCCGCGAATCCGAGGACGGAGGCGAGCGCGGAGCGCCTCTTGAGCAGCGAGACGCGGGCGAAGTGCCGTCGCCGCACGAGATCGTGGTTCTGGCCCGAATCCGCCACTCACCCGAGCGTAGGAGGACGAGATGAGAGGGCGATGAGACCGACGCTAAGACGGCGCTAAGCGGCAGTGTGCTCGGGGTATGACCTCATCGGGAGGCGAATCCACACGTCCGCACCCCGATCGACGACGGATGCTCCGGCGGTCCCACCGTGCGCATGGGCGACGAGCTCGACGATCGCGAGGCCGAGGCCGGTTCCACCACCCGAGCGCGACTCGTCGGCCCGGCTGAACCGATCGAAGGCGCGCTCGGCGAATTCGCGCTCGAAGCCGACGCCCTCGTCCGTCACGTGGAACTCGAGCCAGTCGCCCTCGCGCACCGTGCTCACGACGACCTCGCCTCGCCCATGCACGATGGCGTTGTCGACGAGGTTCCCGAGCGCCTGCTCGAGCCGCAAACGATCCGCCTCGAGCATGGTGCCCGGCTCGACGTCCACCCGTATCTCTCTGCGCTCGGTCTCCGCGCGCGGGCCGAACCGACCGGCAACGCTCGCTGCAAGCTCTGCCGCGTCCAGCGACTCGAGGCGGAGTGGCAGCTCCCCTTGATCGGAGCGGGCGATGAGGAGCAGGTCCTCTGTGATGCGCACGAGACGGTCGGTCTCGGTCGAGGCCGAGCGAACCGCAGCCTGCAGGTCGTCGCGGGAACGTGGCCGGCTCAGCGCCAGGTCGAGCTCTGCCTTGAGCAGAGAAAGCGGCGTCCGCAGCTCATGGCTCACGTCGGCGACGAACCGGCGCTCGTGATCGACGGCAGCGCCGATGCGATCGAGCATGGCGTTCAGGGTCTCCCCGAGGCGGCGGATCTCGTCGTGTGGTGCTGGGACCGGAAGACGGGTCGTCGCCGTCGCGTACGAGATCGCGTCCGCCTCCCCACGCATCGCCTCGACCGGTCGAAGCGCCCGCGCTGCGAGCCAGTACCCGATGACGACCGCTAGCGCCACACCCGCCAGCCCGGCGATCACGAGCTGAGCGAAGAGATGAGCCAGCGTGTCGTTCCGCTCCCGCAGCGACGAAGCGACGACCACCGCAACGGTGCGCCCTTCGAGCGTGAGCGGCTCCGCGACGAGTCGCCAGTCGCCTGCGAGCCCGGGGACATCTCCGTCGCGTGTCACCTGAGCACCGGAGATCACACGCTGCGCGTCCGCCGCGGAGAGGAGGGGGCGCAAGGTCAGGCCGGCGCCTGTCAGGAGTCGGCCGTTTGCATCCAGGAACTGCGAGAGCACGTGGGTCTCGGGATCGACGGTGGGCTCCGAGGGGCCAGCTCCGCGCTCCGCGCGCGTCCGGAGCTCCTCGAGCTGCGCCTGCAGATCGCTGTTCACGGCCGCGGTGAGCGAGCTCTCGACCCGGACGAAGACGAACGCGCCCATCGCTGCGAGCACCACGCCCATCACGAGCGCAAAGGCGAGCGCGAGGCGCAGCCGAATGGGGAGCCGGCTCATGGCTCGTCCGCGCGCAGGCGGTAGCCCACGCCACGCACGGTCTCCAGCAGGTGGGTACCGAACGGACGATCGATCTTCTCGCGCAGATAGCGGACGTAGACGTCGACCACGTTCGAACGCGGTTCGTAGGCCACGTCCCAGGCGCGCTCGATCAGCTGGAGGCGCGAGAGCGCCTCCCCGGGGCGACGCATGAACGCCTCGAAGAGAGCGAACTCCTTGGCGGAGAGGTCGAGCTCGACCTCTCCGTGCCATGCACGTCTCGTCGCGGGATCCAGGCGGAGGTCGCCGACCTCGAGCGCGGTCGGCCGGGCTATCGGCGCGCGCCTCACGAGCGCCCTGAGGCGAGCGTTCAGCTCGTGGAACGAGAAGGGCTTCGTCAGGTAGTCGTCTGCGCCGCTGTCGAGTCCGGCCACCCGATCCTCGACGGCGTCCCGCGCAGTGAGCATGAGAACCGGCGACCAGACCCCCGCTTCCCGCAGCTCGGCGCACACCGCAAAGCCGTCGCGCTCGGGAAGCATGACGTCGAGCACGATCGCGTCGTACGCGACAGCTCGGGCCATCCAGGACGCATCCGTTCCGGTTCCGGCGATATCGACGATATGGCCCTCCTCGCCGAGCCCGCGCTTCAGGAGCTCCGCGAGCTTCACCTCGTCCTCGACGACCAGCACCCGCACGCTCGACATTGTCGCGGCGCCGGTCAGGGGCTGCGCGAAGGCCGACATCCGAGTCACCGGAGACAACTGGGGCCACGCGAGGACGTTGGCCAGGACTCGTCCCCAGGCTGGAGGGCCGCTCTCATTGCGCTCTCATCTCGGCCTGCTGAGCTACGGCCCGTGGCCATACAGCTCGAGCGTGATCGCCATGACATCCGCCCGCGGCTCGTACGACTCTTCCGTGGCGGGACCGAAGGCAACTCTCGACTGACCGCGACCACCGCGGCCGTGCTGCTCGTGCTGCTCGCCGCGGAGGGCGCAACGATCCCGTTCGTGCGACAACAGCTGACCGCGCACATCTTCATCGGGCTGCTCCTGATTCCGCCGGTACTGCTCAAGCTTGCGAGCGTCACGTGGCGATTTGCCCGGTATTACCTGGACGCGGGCGACTATGTGGCGAAGGGCCCACCCCCGGCTTTGATGCGGCTGCTGGTCGCACCGCTCGTCGTCGCTTCGACGATGGGCGTCTTCGGCACCGGTGTGCTGCTCCTCCTACTGCATCCTCAGCGCGGGCTCGTGCTCGGCCTGCACAAGGCGAGCTTTCTCGTCTGGTTCGCGGCGATGTGCGCGCACGTGCTCGGCCACATCCTGAGGGTGCCCGGCCTCGCACGCGCCGACCTCCACCGTGACCTGCCGGGCGCGTCCATGCGCAACTTCCTGGTTGCCGGGGCGATCGTCGCCGGGCTGATCATCGCGACCGCCGCACTGCCCGCGGCCCACAACTGGGCCGACTGGGCCGCACTTCACCATCGGGACGACGGGTGACCTGGTGCGCGCCGCGTGCTCGAACCTCGAGCGACCGGTTGCGCCTGGCCGGGCTCCTCCAATCCGAGCTCTCTCGACCCGGGCCGGGCTGCCGCCTCCGGCGGCGAACCTCGCCTGCGCCGCTCCGCTCTCGAGCTACTTGCAGAGCTTCGTGCCGCGATTCTCGGAGAACGCGCCGTTGCCGCCGACCACGACCTTCTCCTTCCACGGGAGGCAGCCCCCGTTCTGCATGGTGCCGGCGAGGAGCAGGATCCCCAGGAACACGGCGGTGATCGCGAGCGCGATGAAGAAGTTCTTCATCGTCATGGTCTGAATGTAGACCGTCTCGCCCTCGAATCCTCCCCCGCCCGGACGTCACTAGTCTGAGTCCGTGCAGACGTCCATCGCGATCGCGCCGGAGGAGCACGCCGCCCGGTGCGAGGCGCTGCTGGCGGAAACGCAGGCGATGGACCTCGACGGAGTCGTGCTCTTCGACCCGTACTACGTCCTCTACTACGCGGGATTCGCATTCGTCCCGACCGAGCGGCCGATCGCATTCGTCCTCGGCGCGGACAGCACGCGAACGCTCGTCGTGCCGAGGCTCGAGGTGGAGCACGCCGAATCGAAGTCGACGCTCGATCGCGTCGAGCACTACCTCGAGTATCCCGGCGACCCTCGCGCCGAGGACGTGCTCGCGCGGACGCTTGCCGACGCGGGCCTCACCGGAGCCATCGGGGCCGACCAGGACGGCTACCCGTGGATCCTCGGCTACCGCGGGCCGACGTTGTCCGAGCTCTCCGGCGCAATGGTCGTTCGGGTCGTTGAGCAGATCGAGCGGCAGATGTCCGTCAAGTCGCCCGCGGAGATCGCGCTCATCCGCGAGAGCGTCCGCTGGTCGAACCTCGCGCATCGGCTCCTGCAGCGGTACACGAGGCCGGGAGTGACCGAGACCGAGGTATCACAGCGCGCGAGCGACGAGGCGACGTTCGCAATGCTCGATGCGATCGGCGAGATCTACCGCGCGCAGAGCTTCACGGCAACCGGCGCACACGCGGGCTACCGGGGACAGATCGGCCGCAACGCGGCAGTTCCGCACGCGCTCGCCGGGAATCTCGTGTTCCAGCCCGGCGACGTCCTCGTCACGGGCGCGAGCGCACCGGTCTGGGGCTATCTCTCCGAGCTCGAGCGGACGATGTTCGTCGGCGATCCGACCGGTGAGCAGGAGCGCATGTTCACGCGCATGGTCGAGCTCCAGGACATCGCCCTCGACACGATTCGCCCCGGGCGGTCCTGCTCCGAGGTCGACACCGCAGTTCGCTCGGCCTACGAGCAACACGTGTTGTGGCCGCACTGGCGCCACCACACGGGCCATGCGATCGGCCTCCGCTACCACGAGGGCCCGTTCCTCGACTCCGGCGACGACACCGAGATCCTCCCGGGAATGGTGTTCACGGTGGAGCCCGGTCTCTACTCGCCCGAGCTCGGGGGCTTCCGACACTCGGACACGGTGCTCGTGACCGACGAGGGAGTCGAGATCCTCACGTACTACCCACGAGATCTCGGGAGCCTCGTGATCCCGGTCTAGAAAGCCGCAAGCCCGATCGGGGTCGGCGCGGATGCGCCGAGCGTCCCCGGACACGACGCTGGAGACGTGATCACGGCGATCGTCGGCAGTCCATCGCGGACGAACCTCCTCCTCGCGGAGGGATGGAGAGCACTCGGCCTCGACGCCCAGGTGCTGTGGCCCGGCGATGCCGACGTGCGGCTCGATCGAGGCGACGTCGCGCTCATGCGCCTCGACATCCTCCCGACGCTCGACGGAGTCGAGCCCGGCCTCGAAGTCGGCGAGGAGCTGGAACGGCGCGGCGTGCGGGTGCTCAACCGCCCTGACGCGCTCCTCGCGACGCACGACAAGCTCGTCACCGCGAGGGCGCTCGCCAAGGCGGGCGTCCCGCATCCCGCCGTCGTCCACGTCGCGCCGACTGGAGCGACCGATGTGCCCGTCCCGTGCGTCGTCAAGCCACGCTTCGGCAGCTGGGGTCAGGACGTCTACCTCTGCCGCACGCACGACGAGCTGAAGGCAACGCTTCGCGCGGTGTCGGAACGGGGCTGGTTCGTCCGGCACGGCGCACTCGCGCAGGAGATCGCGGCGCTCGCCGGCAGCGACCTTCGCCTCGTGGTCGCAGGGCCAGAGGTCGTCGCGGCCGCCGAGCGCAGGGCCGCGCCCGGCGAGTGGCGCACGAACGTGAGCCTCGGCGGGCGAGCGTGGCCGACGAGTCCGCCCGACGATGCTCGCGAATTGGCGATCCGTGCAGCCGAGGTCATCGGGATCGACCTCGCCGGGGTCGATCTGATGCACACGGACCACGGGTGGACCGTGCTCGAGCTGAACGGCGCCGTGGACTTCGACTGGAACTACGCGATCGACGGACGCGATCCCTTCAAGGCGATCGCCGGAGCCCTCGGGCTCATGGTGCTCATCCAGACACAACCCACGACTCCACGAACGGAGGAAGCGATGACCAAGACCGTGAAGGGCCGCACGCCGCAACCGGGAGACGAGATCGTCATCACAGGACACGCCGTCGGCGATGCGCCGCGCACCGCGCTCATCCTCGAGGCTCTCGGCGACCCCGGGCACGAGCGGTACCACGTTCGCTGGGAGGACGGCCACGAGTCGATCTACTTCCCGGCCGACGACGCGATCGTCCGACCGCACGACGCGCACAAGAAAACCCGAGCTCGCGTCTCACGCTAGCGAGCGGTCAACGCCTGTCCCTCGCGTCGCGGAAGCGAGCGACCGTCGCCTGGTCGTGGTCGACGATCGGCGGCGGATACTCCGTCGTGCCCACCTCGGGTACCCAGCGCCGGACGTAGACGCCGTTCGGGTCGGCGGCCCCAGCGGCGGGTTGTCGTGGACGCGCAGGTCGCGCGTGAAGAGGACGATCCCGACGCGCACCGGCCCACGCTAGCGACGGCGGTACGCTACGACGACGAGCCAGAAGCGTCAGGGAGGAAGACATGAACGCAGCGGTGACGACGGAGCTACGGACGATCGGCCACTGGATCGGCGGGGAGAGCATTCGCGGCGACTCGGGCCGCGCGGGGCCCGTCTACAACCCGGCTACAGGCGAGCAGACCGGCGAGGTCGCGTTCGCGTCACTCGAGGAGATCGACCGCGCGGTCGCGGCGGCGGCCGAGGCCCACTCGACCTGGCGCCAGTGGTCTCTCTCGAAGCGCTCCGAGCTCTTCTTCCGCATCTACCAGCTCCTCGACGAGCATCGCGACGATCTCGCGCGGCTCGCTGACCGCAGAGCACGGGAAGGTCCTCTCCGACGCGCTCGGCGAGGTGCAGCGCGGGATCGAGGTCATCGAGTACGTGTGCGGGATCCCGGAGCTCTTGAAGGGCGACTACTCGGAGCAGGCTTCGACCGGGATCGACGTGTACTCGATCCGGCAGCCGCTCGGGGTCGTTGCCGGGATCACGCCGTTCAACTTCCCCGCAATGGTGCCCATGTGGATGTGGGCGCCCGCGATCGCATGCGGGAACACGTTCATCCTCAAGCCATCCGAGAAGGACCCGTCCGCGTCGGTCCTGACCGCGGAGATCCTCAAGGAGGCGGGGCTCCCCGACGGCGTCTTCAACGTCCTACAGGGCGACAAGGTCGCCGTCGACGCGATCCTCGAGCACCCGGGCATCGCAGCCGTCTCCTTCGTCGGCTCGACGCCGATCGCGCGCTACGTCTACGAGACCGGAACGAAGAACGGGAAGCGCGTGCAGGCGCTCGGCGGCGCGAAGAACCACATGATCGTCCTGCCCGATGCCGACATCGACATGGCAGCGGACGCCGCGGTCAGCGCAGGCTACGGCTCGGCGGGCGAGCGCTGCATGGCGATCTCGGTGGTCGTCGCGGTCGGCGACGCGGGCGACGAGCTCGTGAGCGCGATCAAGGATCGACTGCCCAAGGTGAAGGTCGGCGACGGCCTCGACCCGTCCTCCGAGATGGGGCCGCTCGTCACGCGTGAGCATCGCGACAAGGTTGCGTCCTACCTCGATTCGGGACCCGCCCAGGGCGCGACGCTCGTCGCCGACGGCCGTGAGACCGCGCCCGACAACGGCGGCTTCTTCCTCGGCGTCTCGCTGCTCGACGACGTGACGCCGGAGATGGACGCGTACCGCGACGAGATCTTCGGACCGGTGCTCTCGGTCGTCCGCGTGAAGACGTACGACGAGGCGCTCCGGCTCGTGAACGAGAACCCGTACGGCAACGGCGTCGCGATCTTCACGCGCGACGGCGGTGTCGCACGGCAGTTCCAGTTCGACGTGAACGTCGGCATGGTCGGCGTCAACGTCCCGATCCCGGTGCCGGTGGCGTACTACTCGTTCGGCGGCTGGAAGTCGAGCCTCTTCGGGGACCGGCACATCTACGGGCCCGAAGGCATCGACTTCTACACGCGGACCAAGGCAATCACGAGCCGCTGGCCCGACCCCGCGACGAGCAAGGTCGACCTCGGGTTCCCGCAGACTCGCTGACTTGCCGCACATCCGGCTGATCGACGAGGGCGAGGCCGACGGCCTCCTGAAGGAGGAGTACGACGCCGCCCACGAACGGGCGGGCAAGGTCTTCAACATCCTCAAGGGGATGAGCCGCAATCCGCGCGTCCTCCGCGCGTCGATCGAGCTCTACCGGGAGATCATGTTCGGCGAGTCGGGGCTGTCGAGGCGCGAGCGGGAGCTCCTCGCGACGGTCACCTCCTCGGCGCAGAGCTGTTACTACTGAACGGCGGCCCACGCCGACGACCTCCGTGCCGAGGGCGCAGACGACGAGACCGTGGAGCACGCGAAGCACGACTACCGAAAGGCGGACCTGTCGCCTCGAGAGCGAGCCCTCTGCGACTTCGCCGTGAAGCTCACCACGGCTGCAGCCGAGATCGGGCAGGGCGACGTCGACGCGCTCCGCGCACGGGGCCTTTCGGACACCGACGTCTCGGACGCGATCCAGGTGATCGGCTACTTCAACTACATCACTCGCGTCGCGGACGGAGTCGGGATCGACGACTGAGCCCGACTGGGCGCGCTGATCAGCCGCTGACGTCACTCGCAGCCGCGGCGCGACGAAGCACACGGCGCTCGCCCACGCGGCGCGTGACTCCGTCCGCATCGAGGCGCTCGAGGATCAGCTGCGCGTCCCGGCGGCCCGTCCCCACGAGGTCGCGGAAGCGGGCGAGCGTGATGCCGCCCTCGGCGCGGCACTCGGTCAGGAGCACGTCGCGTGCGACTTCGAACGCATCCGCTCCGACGACGTAGCCGTCACCGAGCCGCACGAGGCGCCCCTGGCTCTCGAGGAAGCGCGCGAGGTCGTCGTCCTCGACCTTCGTCGCACGAACACCCGCTGACGACAGCTCCGCCTCGAGTGCTCCTGCTTCGACCGCACGGCCGTCGAGCGTCGCGGTGGCGCCCGGGAGATAGAGCCGCGCACCACGCCGTTCGAACGGCAGGAGCGGCACGACGTCCGGCGCCCAGCCTTCGGATGGGACCGGGACGCCCGGGTCGATCGGGTCGGCTGACGCGATGCCGGCTCGAATCGTCGCTTCGAGCTCACCCAGCCAGGCGGAGGAGAACGCCCAGGGGCCTGCACGCTCCACTCCCTGCGGCTCGTCGTCGAGCACGTGTCGAAGCGAGTCGACGCGTACCGGTGCATGCACGGTCGCGGCCACGTCGCCTCGCTCGAGGAGCTCCATGCGCCGTTCGTCACGGTGCCGGGGAGGCGCCGGGTCGAGCACCCTCCCCCCGCCCACGGTCGTCGCTCCACGGAGGATCACGCAATCGCCCCGAGCGGCGACCACGGGCGTGTCGAGCCGAAGCTGCGCGTAGCTCGATCCGACGCGGGCAACCCGCGCGGGGGCATGTGCCGTACCGACATGGACGACGAGGCGCGCGTTGTCGTCGATGGGAGCGAGCTCGACGAGGCTCACATCGAGGCGATAGGAGGTGGGGTAGGCACCGGGCGCGACGAGCGCATCGCCTCGGGACACGTCTCCCCGCTCCACGCCGGGAAGGCTGACCGCGACGCGCTGTCCAGCGTCCGCACGAGCGACGTCCTCGTCGTGCACCTGGACGCTGCGGACGCGCACGTCGCGTCCGCGCGGCTCGAGCCGAAGCCGGTCTCCGGCTCCGACCGAGCCCGACCACAGCGTTCCGGTCGCGACCGTTCCGAAGCCGGCGACCGAGAAGGCGCGGTCGACGTACAGCCGCGTCGGTGCGTCGGCATGAGCATGCTCGACCGAGGCGGCGGTACGTGCAAGCGCCGCGCGCAGATCGTCGAGCCCTTCGCCCGTCCGCGCGCTCACCCGCACCACTGGAGCCCCAGGCACGAGCTCGTGCGCTTCTCCTTCGGCGAGGCCGACCGCCTCGGAGTCGACCGCGTCCACCTTCGTCAGCGCCACCACCCCGTTCTCGATTCCGAGCAGTCGGAGGATCGCGAGGTGCTCGCGGGTCTGAGGACGGGCACCCTCGCCCGCGTCGATCACGAGCAGGAAGAGATCGATCCCCGTGGCCCCGGCAACCATCGTGCGTACGAAGCGCTCGTGGCCGGGGACGTCGATGACCGACAACCGCCGGCCGTCACCGAGCTCGAGCGGTGCGTAGCCGAGGTCGATCGAGATGCCGCGGCGCTGCTCCTCGGGGAGCCGATCCGTGTCCTTTCCCGTCAGAGCCCGGACGAGCCAGGTCTTCCCGTGATCGATGTGCCCGGCGGTTCCGACCGTGAGCGGCATCACAGGTGTTTCACCATGACGAGACACGGGTTGTCGGGCCAGAGGCCGTGGATCTCCTCGAGTGGGACGAAGCCGCACGCTTCGTAGAACCGCCGCGTTCGCTCGTAGCCCTCGTCCGAGTGGGACGGGCCGAGCGTCTTCACCTGCACGTACTCGACTCCACGCTCGCGCAGGTAGTCGTCGGCGACCGCGACGAGCGCCCTACCGATGCCCTGCCGCTGCAGGGCCGGCCGCACCCCCATCACGTACACCTCGGCAGCGCGAGCGTTGTGCAGCTTGAGGGAGAGGAGCGCGTCGTCGCCGACGCCGAAGGTCGGGAGCTTCGCGACGTCGCGGACGTAGGCCGCATTGACCTCCTCGAAGCCGAACCAATCCGTCAGATCGGCGAGGACGACCTCGCACAGGCGCGAGCGCGCCGACGGCTCCTCGACCTCGACGACGCTCACCGGGCAGCGAGGACCGCCGCCGCGACCTCGTCGACGTCGGCGTCGGTCAACGTACGACAGTCGAGGAGCGTCCGGCCGTCGCGGACCACGGCGATCACGGGAGGCTCACCGAGGCGCAGCCGCTCGGCGAGCGTCTTGTCGACAGCACACGCCGCGCTCGGGATGTCCGCAAGCGGGAGCGCCCCTCCCCCGACACGCGCGACCGTCTCCTCCACCTCGCCGCCCACGAGCCCGGCAAGACGCTCCGCGCGCTCGCGAACTCGCTCGATCGGCTCGTGGAGCATTCGGAGTACCGGAATGTCGTCGCGAGTCGAAGGATCCAGTGCGAGCGCGAGCGTCCCCTCGAGCGCGGCGAGCGTCAGCTTGTCCGCCCGCAAGGCTCGCTGCAGCGGGTGACGGCGGAGCCGCTCGACGAGATCGGCGCGTCCGACGACCACCCCTGCCTGCGGTCCCCCGAGCAGCTTGTCGCCGGAGAAGCACACGAGATCGGCGCCGGCGCGAAGGCTCTCGGCCGGGGTCGGCTCGTCCCCCACGCTCCCGAGCGCTCCCGAGCCGAGATCGTCCACGAGCGGGATCTCGTGGCGTCGTGCGACCTCGGCGAGATCGGAGAGCCGTGGTCGCTCGGAGAAGCCGACGACCCGGAAGTTCGACTGATGCACTCGCAGGAGGAGGGCGGTCGCCGGCCCGATCGCCCGCTCGTAGTCGGATGCGCGTGTGCGGTTGGTCGTTCCGACCTCGACGAGGCGAGCGCCCGAGCGTGCGAGGACATCCGGTATCCGGAATCCGTCGCCGATCTCGATCAGCTCCCCGCGCGAGACGACGACCTCGCGCTCCTCCGCCAGCGCGGCCAGGGCGAGGAGGACGGCGGCCGCGTTGTTGTTGACGACCAGGGCAGCCTCCGCGCCCGTGAGCCGCTCGAGCAGGGCTGCGAGATGCTCCTGGCGCGAGCCGCGCTCTCCGCGCGCGAGGTCGTACTCGAGGTTCGAGTAGCCGCCGGCCACCTCGACCACGCGCGCGATCGCGGCGTCGGCGAGCGGAGCGCGACCCAGGTTCGTGTGGACGAGCACACCGGTCGCGTTCAGGACGCGCCGCAGCGAGAACGCGCGAGAGCGCGCCAGCTCCGCGACGGTCGCGTCGACGAGTGAGCCGGGGTCGCTTCCCGCGGCGATCTGCTCCCTCGCGTGCTCGAGTGTCACACGTGCCGCCGCCACGGCGAGCTCGTGCGGCTCGGAAGCAAGGCGCTCGTCGCGAACGAGCTCGTCCACCGAGGGCAGGTCGCTGAGCCTCACGCGGAGAGTGTAGGAACGAGCTCGCGCACGAGAGCGGTCAGGGCACCGGCCGAGCGAGCTCCGACCTCCAGCACGGCCGCGTGGTCGATCTTCTCGGCCGAGACGCCCGCGGCGGGGTTCGTGACAACGGAGATGCCGAGCACACGAATTCCCATGTGTCGAGCAGCGATCACTTCCTGCACCGTGGACATCCCCGCGAGGTCTCCGCCGACCGCACGCATGAACCTGATCTCTGCCGGTGTCTCGAACTGCGGTCCCAGCCACGCCGCATAGACACCTTCCCGCACGTCGATGCCGAGGCGGGCGGCCGCCTCGCGTGCGCTCGCACGCAGGGCGTGGTCGTAGGCGTCGCTCATGTCCGGAAAGCGCGGCCCGAGCGACTCGTCGTTCGGGCCGACGAGCGGGGACGCGCCCTGCAGGTTCACGTGGTCGGAGATGAGGACGAGCTGCCCGGGCCGGAAGTCCGGGTTGATCCCGCCTGCAGCGTTCGTCACGACGAGGGAGCCGATCCCGAGCCTGCCGAGGACACGCACGCCGAACGCAACCTCGTCGGCCGACACGCCTTCGTACAGGTGCGCGCGACCGACCATCGCCGCGACCGGCACATTCCCGAACGTGCCGAACACGAGCAGGCCCGCGTGCCCGACGGCGGTCGCCGCGGGCCAGCCCGGGATCTCCGAGTACGGGATCTCGAGCCGATCCTCGAGCTCGTCCACGAGCTCGCCGAGCCCGCTGCCGAGGACGAGCCCGACCTTCGGTTCGACCTCGGCACGCTCGCGAACGGCGGAGAGCGCCGCCTCCAGGCTCACGTCGAGCCCTCGGCCACGCGCTTGTCATACAGCGACACGACGAGCTCGACGGCGTCCCCCGGTTGGTCCGCTCGCAGCATGCCTGCGTAGTCGTCCTGCGAGATCAGCCCGTCGTGGAGCATCTCGTCACGGACCCAATCGAGCATCTCGTCCCAGTAATCCGAGTCGAAGAGGACGATCGGGAATTCGCCGATCTTCCGCGTCTGCCGCAGGGTGAGCGCCTCCCACAGTTCGTCCTGGGTCCCGAACCCGCCCGGGAAGATCACGAAGCCCTCGGCCGCCTTCACGAACATCACCTTGCGTACGTGGAAGTGGTCGAAGGTGAGCGCGAGATCGCACCAGGGATTCAGGCCTTGCTCCTGTGGGAGCGTGATGTTGAACCCCACCGAGAGGCCGCCGCCCTCCTTGCAGCCGCGGTTCGCCGCCTCCATGACGCCCGGCCCTCCGCCCGTGACGACGGCGAAGCCCGCCTCCGCGAACGCGCGGCCGGTGGCGCGCGCCTGCTCGTACGTCGGCGTCCCCGCGGCGATCCGCGCGGACCCGAAGATCGAGACCGCCGGCCGGTCGATCTTCTCGACCGCCTGGAACCCCGCCAGGAACTCGGATGCGATGAGCGACACGTCGGCAGCGAGCGGCTCGGCGCTCTTCCGGAAGATCCGGCGTGGGAGCCCGGCGGAGTTCGCCATCAGAACGTGCGCTCGACGTGCGTCACGGACATCGCCACGCCCAGCGCGGCGACGAGACCCAGGTACACGACGGCGACGCTGACGCGCTGACCCACCGTCAGCCGGTAGTAGTCGCCGGCGCCTCCGCGTGCCCTCCAGCGATTCCACAGGTCCATGCCGCCGAGGATGACGATCACGAAGAGGAGCGGGTTCGGCCGGACGACGACGAGGACGACCATCATCAGGAGGCCGACGAACCACAGCGCCGGATGGAGGGCTCCGGCGGCCCGGCCCCCGTCGAGCGGCACGATCGGGATGAGGTTGAAGAGGTTCAGGAAGAAGCCGACGAACGCGAGCGCGACGAGGAGCTCCGAGCCCGTGGCTTCTCCCGCGACCCAGCACGCGGCCGCCCCGAGCGAGCCGAGGAGCGGCCCGGCAAGTGCGACCTTCGCCTCCTTCCAGGCGTCGTCCGGGAGCTCGCGCATCCCGATCACCGCGCCGAGGAACGGGATGAAGAGCGGCGCGCTCGCACGCACTCCCTGACGCCGGAGCTCGAGCACGTGGCCGAGCTCGTGGACGAAGATCAGGAGAACGAACCCGATCGCGAACGGGATGCCCCAGATCCACGCGTACGCGGCGATGGACACGAGCATCGACGCGCCGGTCGTGAGCACCTTGAACTTGAGGAGGAAGCCTCCGAACTTCACGAGGAGCAGCCCGAGCCCGACGAGCGGAGCGGTGAGCCGCCTGAAGAGGTCGCCGAGGCCCGAGCGTGGTCTGATCGGCTCGTAGCCGCGCTCTCCGTCGAGCGACGGTTCGGCCGTCGGGAACATCGGAGCCTCCGGCGCCTCGACGGGCTCGTCCCGCGGCTCGTGATCGCGGTCTACGACCCCTGGCCGATCCACTCTTCGCCTCCTTCCAAGCCGTCGATGAGTCGAGGGCGACGAGGCGCGAAGCCGGATTCACTCCGGCGCAGCGCACGACAGGGCCTGACAGTGCACGGCGCGAAGGAGGGGGCCCATGGGGGAACCATGGGTTCCCCCATGATCAGGATCCCTGGCCGATCCATTCGTCACCCCCCACGTACGTCTCCTTCTTCCACAGCGGGACCGAGATCTTCAGCTCCTCGATCGCCTCCGCACACGCGGCGAGCGCGGCTGCGCGGTGCGCGGACGAGACGGCGATTACGACGCTCGTCCCACCGATGTCGACACGGCCGACGCGGTGGTGGATCGCAACCCTGCACAGGTCGTGGCGACGCGTGAGCTGGCGCGCGAGGTCGGCCATGACCTGCTCGGCCATGCCCTCGTACGCCTCGTACTCGAGGTGGAGCACATCGCGGCCGCGAGAGTGCGCCCGCGTGGTGCCGACGAACGTGGCGATCGCCCCGGCCGAGTCGTCTCGCACCTCGGCGACGACGTCCTCGATCGAGAGCGGGTCGGCCGAGAGGATGAAGTCACCACCCGAGACGGGAGGGATGAAGGCGACCTCGTCGCCGGCGCTCAGTACCTCCGAGCGGTCGACGTAGACCCGATTTCGCGCGTAGAGAAGACCCTGTGGCTCGCCTCCGAGGCCGAGGTGCGGCCAGACGTCGGCCACCGTGGCGCCGTCGGCGAGCTCGACATCGAGCCTCCCCTTTCCCGCGCGCTCGCGGAGCGCAGCGAACAACCTCACGTGCACGTTCATCGCGAGGAGCGTAGCCGCCGGTTGCCTCGGCGCCCCTGACATGTTAGGTCCCTCACATGCCCGGGACCCTCACCGCCTCGAATCTCAACGAGCGGGTCTACGGCGAGCTGCGAACCCGTGTGCTCACGCGCCAGGAGCCAGCCGGGGCGAAGCTCAGCCTGCACGTCCTCGCGGCCGAGCTCGGTGTCTCGCGCAGCCCTGTCCATCACGCCCTCACCCGCCTCGTCTCGGAGGGGCTCCTGACGGTTCGTCCGCGCCGCGGCTACTACGTCGCCCCGGTCACCGCGCACGCCGTCGCCGAGGGCTATGACGTGCGCCTCGCCCTCGAGCTCCTC
This sequence comes from uncultured Gaiellaceae bacterium, assembly GCA_963746975.1. Lineage (GTDB taxonomy): Bacteria > Actinomycetota > Thermoleophilia > Gaiellales > Gaiellaceae > GMQP-bins7. The sequence continues at coordinate 843,535 of CAVVDE010000012.1, read as the reverse complement.
GCCGCGGAGCGCGCGATACCCGGTCTCGACAGGAGTCGCATGGCGGGCTTCGAGGACGCGCTCGAGGCAACGGACGCAGCGATCTCGCACGAGCAGTGGGACACCGCCAACGCCGCGTTCCACGAGCACCAGATCGACCTCGCGGGCAACGCCCTCCTCTCGCGCTTCTACCGCGAGCTGTCGGTGAACCTGATGATGCAGGTGATCCGCGGCGGCCGGATCGAAGGCCACGAGAACCTCGTGACCGAGCACGGACGCATCGTCGCCGCATTCGCGGCGGGTGACGTCGCGGCGGCCCAGCGTGCGATCCGCGAGCACGTCGAGACCGGCCGCCGGATCGCACTCGACGCAATCGAGCGCGCGGGGGGTGTGATCTGATGGGCCATTGACAAGTAGGGCGGATTCGCCTTATATAGTGCGAAGTCGCCCTTCTTTGGAGGTGGTCCGATTGCGTGCATTCGCATCGCTCACAGTCGTCGTCGTGCTCGCGGCCGTCTCGGGAGCCCGTGCCGCTCACGGTCCGGGCGTGCGCCCGATCGCGGTCCCGCGCGCGGCAGTCACCGGCGAGACCTGGCGTGCCACGATCGCGATGAGCCCCTCGCAGCGCGCGGTGCTCGAGGCCCGCGGCCCGGCGACGATGCGGGCCCGGTTCGCGGCGACTCGCCGACGCGGCGTCTTCGCCGCGTCGCTCGTCTTCCCGCGCACGGGCACCTGGTCGCTGACGGCAGTCGTCGGCACGAAGCGGACGAAGCTCGGCACTGTCCAGGTGGACGTCCGGCGCGACCAACTGTTGCGCGACCCGATCGCGCTCGCGGCGGAGCCTGGGGGAGCGCTCCTCGTGGGTCAACTGCGCGAGGGCGCGCTACTACGGCTCACTGACGGACGCGCTGGGGCCATCTCTGGCGACTTCCCCGTCTTTCACGTCGCGGTTGCCAACGGGAAGGCGTATGCCGCCGCACACGACGGGGCCGTCTACCGCGTCGACGGATCGGAGTTGACCCGGGTCTCGCCCGCGATGGACGCGAGCTCGGTCGCCGTCGACCGGCAGGGCAACCTCTACGTGTCGGTGTACGCCGGCTGGATCAAGAAGGTCGCGACCGACGGCACGGTGTCCACGATCGCAGGCGACGGCACCGAGGGATACGCCGGCGACGGCGGACCCGCGATCGCCGCGAAGCTCTTCCATCCGCACGCCGTGGTCATCGGCGGCGACGGCGCGCTCTATGTCGCCGACACCGAGAACCGTCGGATCAGGCGAATCGACCTGACGACCGGAACGATCACGACGCACGGAGGCGACGTGGGGATCACGACGTCGGTCGCGTCTGCGCCGGATGGGAGCATCTACTCGAGCGACGTCGTCCGTGGCGGATCGGGCGGAGGGATCGTCCGCGTCGCACCTGACGGGACCACGACTCGCGTCCTGTCGCACGCGGACATCTCCAGCGTCGCCATTGCTCCCGACGGCACGGTGTACGCGAACGCGTGGGAGTCGAGGCGCATCCTCCGTGTGGAGCCGACAACGGGGAGGACCGAGACGATCGCCCGCGGATAGCGCTCGTATCATCGGCCGATGCCCGCGACCGAGCCGATCGTCCGCGGCGCGATCCTCCAGGAGCTGCTCGTCGCTGCGCGGTACGGACTCGATGTCTCGGACGCCGAGCTTCGCGCCGCCGGAGTGGAGCCGCGCGAGTACGGCTCGCTCGCATTCGTGGGCACCATGCAACCCGTCACGAGGTCGGCGCTCGCACGCGCGATGGGAGTCCGGCGCACGACCGTGCGTGACGTCGTCTCGCGACTGATCGAGAGCGGCCACGTCGTCGAACGCCCGAATCCACGGGACGGTCGCTCGACCCTGCTCACCCTGACTCCCGTCGGTCAGGGGATCTTCGATCGCGGGCTCCCCGCGTTCCAGCGCGTGCTGCAGGCGCTCGACGGCGCGCTCGACGGAAGGCTGCACGAGCACGAGGACAGCGTCCGCCGAGTACGACTCGCGCTCCAGGAGCTCGCCGCGCGCGATCCCCAGGGCGACGAGGAGCCGCCGCTCCCCGAGTGAGGCCCCCGTTGGAGGGTGGCGGAGCCGGTCTGCGGCGACCGAAGGTGCGGCGATCCCCCCTCTGCGGACGAAGGAGCCTCGATGAACAGGATCACGCCTCTCCGTGCTGCACTCGCCGCTGCCGCGATCACGGCACTCGTCGCCACCGCCATCGGCGCCGCAGCGATCCCCGACTCCACTGGCGTCGTCAACGCGTGTTACGGGCCGACGGGAAAGCTGCGTGCGGTCGACGCGCCGACCGAGTGCTCGGGCCCCGAGACGTCGCTCGCTCTCGGTGGGCCGACGCTCGGGTATGCGTTCTCGAACGCGGGCTTCGCGACGATCGACGAGACGACGACCGTCGTCGGCTCGCTCGCTCTGCCGTCCGGCACCTATCTCGTGCACGGGAAGCTCGACTTGCTCGGAAGCTCCCCGACCGACGAGTCGTTCGTCGCCTGCAATCTGACGCTGGCCGCGGGCTCCACAGTCCTCGATACGTCGTGGAATACGCTGGAGCCCGGAGTGCCCGGACGTCTCCCGAGCGAGAGCATGGCGCTCGAGGCGGCGGTGAATCTGCCTGCGGGCGGAACGGTCGTCATGAGCTGCCTTCGGCCCGAGGCGGGGCCGGGGTCGATTGCGCGCTATCGCAAGCTCGACGCGGTTCGCGTGGACGGCCTGACGACCTCGAGCTGAGCCGAAGGACGCGGAGGGCCGGGCCTGTCCGGCCCTCTCCACACCGTACGATCCGCGCATGGCGAGCGCCGACGACCGCCGGCTGACCGACTCCGGCATCGAGGTCAAGCCCGTCTATACGGCCGCAGAGGCGCCGACCGACGAGCTCGAGCGTCCCGGCGAGTACCCGTACACGCGCGGCCCGTACGAGACCATGTACCGCGGCCGGCCGTGGACGATCCGCCAGTACGCGGGATACGGATCGGCCGAGGAGACGAACGCGCGGTTCCGCTATCTCCTCGAGCGCGGCCAGGCGGGCCTCTCGGTCGCCTTCGACCTTCCGACCCAGCTCGGCTACGACTCCGACGATCCGCTCGCAGAGGGGGAGGTGGGCCGGACCGGTGTCGCCATCGACTCGCTCGCGGACATGGAGGTGCTGCTCCAAGGCATCCCGCTCGACCGCGTCTCGACCTCGATGACGATCAACGCTCCGGCGGCGCTGCTTCTGCTCCTGTACGAGCTCGTCGCCGAGGGGCAGGGCGTCGCCGGCGAACAGCTGCGCGGCACCGTGCAGAACGACGTGCTGAAGGAGTACGTGGCGCGGGGCAACTACATCTTTCCGCCGCGGCCCTCGATGCGGCTCGCCACGGACCTCTTTGCGTACTGCGCGGAACGGCTCCCGTCGTTCAACACGATCTCCATCTCCGGATACCACATCCGTGAAGCCGGAGCGAGTGCCGCGCAGGAGCTCGCATTCACCCTCGCCAACGGCATCGCGTACTGCGAATCGGCCGTCGCCGCAGGCCTCTCGGCGGACGACTTCGGCGAGCGCCTGTCCTTCTTCTTCAACGCCCACAACCACTTCTTCCAGGAGGTCGCGAAGTTCAGGGCCGCGCGACGACTGTGGGCAGGGATCATGCGAGACCGGTTCGGTGCGACCAACCCGCGTGCGCTGGCACTCCGTTTCCACGCCCAAACCGGAGGTTCGACGCTCACCGCGCAGCAGCCCGAGAACAACATCGCGCGCGTCGCGATCCAGGCTCTGTCCGCCGTCTCCGGCGGCGCCCAGTCGTTGCACACGAACTCCTTCGACGAAGCCCTCGCGCTGCCGACGGAGCGCGCGGCGACGATCGCACTCCGAACGCAGCAGATCCTGGCGGCGGAGGCGGGAACGACGGACACCGCCGACCCGTTCGGCGGCTCGTACTTCGTCGAGGCGCTCACGACGGAGCTCGAGGAGCGTGCGGCGGAGCTGATCGCGCGCGTCGAGGAGCTCGGCGGCGCGGTCGCGGCGATCGAGCAGGGCTTCGTGCAGGCCGAGATCGAGGCGTCGGCGTACCGCTTTCAGAGCGAGGTCGAGTCGGGCGCGCGAGTCGTCGTCGGCGTCAACGCGTTCATGGAGGACGACCCCGGAGCCTTCGACCTGCTGCACGTCGATCCCGCGATCGAGCGGAGCCAGTGCGAGCGAACGGCGCGGGTCCGTTCCGGGCGCGACGCCGTGGGGGCGGCGGCAGGGCTCGCCGCGGTCCGGAGCACCGCGGAGTCCGACGAGAACCTCCTTCCCCCGATGCGGGAGGCCCTGCGCGCCGGCTGCACGGTCGGCGAGATCTGTGGCGTCCTCCGCGAGCTTTGGGGTACATATGACGCCCAGCATGCGTAGCGGCGTCCGGATAGCCATCGCAGCTGCGGCACTGACGTCGCTCGCTGTCCCCCTCGCAGCACTCGCGATGGTGAGAGGGCAGGTGGCTCCTGCCGCGGCGCCCAGCTTCACGCACGACGTCGCTCCCGTGATCGCGCAGAAGTGCGCCGGCTGCCACCGGCTCGGCGGAATCGCGCCGTTCTCTCTCGTGACCGCGCGTCAGATCTCCGCCAGCTCCGCCGCGATCGCGGGCGCGGTGCAGGCCCAGCTGATGCCTCCGTGGCCACCAGGGAAGCGCTCGCCGGACTACGTCGGCCAGGAGACGAGGATCCTCAGCGCACAGCAGCGCGCGACCATCCTCGCGTGGGTGCGTGCTGGGGCGAAAATCGACGGCCCCGCACGCAAGCCGGCAGCCCCGCGGGGTCCGGAGGTGCGTGCGGGCGAGAAGCTCCTCGACCTCGAGATGCGGGCGGCGTACAGGCCCTCGGCGCCGAAGGGAGTCACGGACGACTATCACTGCTTCCTCCTCGACCCGAAGCAGTCGCAGAACGGGTTCGTGACCTCCGCACGGATCGAGCCGGGCCAGCCGAAGATCGTCCACCACGTGATCCTCTTCCGCGTGCCTGCCGACCAGCTCGCGGATGCGAGGAAGCTCGATGCAGGCGATGCCGGTCCGGGATGGTCCTGCTTCGGAGGCACCGGGCTTCCCGCGGGAGACGGCGCCGGGATCGCCGACTCTCTGAACAACGCGAACTGGATCGCGGCCTGGGCTCCGGGCTGGGGCGGCAACCGTCTTCCCGAAGGCACCGGTGTCCCGCTTCCGGCCGGGAGCGGGATCGTGATGCAGGTGCACTACAACCTGCTGAACGGACGCGCGCCGGATCGCTCGCGCGCACTGCTCACCGTCGCTCCGGGCTCGTCCGACCTCACCCCGCTCAGGACGGTCCTGCTCCCGGGTCCCGTCGAGCTCGCGTGTGCCAGGGGCGAGCGGGGGCCGCTGTGCGATCGGACCGCGGCACTCCTCGACCTCTCCCGGAAGTACGGCTCGAGCGCGGCCTTCGTGCCGGCCGGGCTGCTCATCCTCTGCCGCGGAAGCGCCGCGAACCCCGTCCCGAGCCCGGTGTCCACCTGCGACCGCAGGATCTCGGAGCCGACGACCATCTACGTCGCCGCCGGCCACATGCACCTGCTGGGCGCGTCGATCAAGGTCGAGCTGAACCCGGGCACGTCGCGTGCGAAGGTCCTCCTCGACATCCCGCACTGGGACTTCCACTGGCAGAACGCGTACACACTGGCCAACCCGGTGAAGGCGGAGCCCGGTGACGTCGTGCGCGTCACGTGCCGCCACGACGTTCGCTACCGGACCCACGGCGGACACGGCGTCCCCAAGACGCCGCGCTACGTCCTCTGGGGAGAGGGCACGACGGACGAGATGTGCCTCGGGATCCTGCAGGTCACCCGCGGGTAACACCGCTGCGGATCCTCCTCGTCTCCCAGATGTACCCGGGCCCGACGGACCCGGACCTCGGGATCTTCGTCGCGAACCTCGAGCACGAGCTCGTCGCCCGTGGTCACGAGCTCGAACGGGCCGTGATCGACTCGCGCGGCCACGGCAAGCGAGCCCATCTCGCCCTCTTCCGAGATGCGCGTCGCGTCGCGCGGAGCTTCGGGCCGGACGTCGCCTACGCGCACTTCCTCGTCCCGGCCGGGCTGGCCGCGTCACTGGCGACCGATGCGCCGTTGGTCGTCACCGCGCACGGCCAGGACGTCGCGAACATCGGCGCCATACCCGGCGCCCGCACGGCTACCCGTCGGGTGATCCGGCGGGCAAGCGCCGTCATCGCAGTGTCGGACTGGTTGCGCGAACAGCTGTGCGCCGCGGTTCCCGAGGCGCGGGACAAGACCGAGGTCGTCGACTGCGGGGTCGATCTCGAGCGCTTCGCTCCCCGCGATGCCGCGACTGCGCGGCGCGCGCTGGGATTGTCGGCCGAGGGCACCGGGTTCCTGTGCCTCGGCACGCTTTCCGAGCGGAAGAACGTCCTTCGGCTCGCACGCGCGTTCGAGAAGCGCGGCGAGGGGATGCTGACCTTCGTTGGGGATGGCCCTCTGCGGGGAGCGCTCGAGGGGCGACCGGGGATACGCCTCGTCGGTCGCGTCGAGCACGACGCGGTACCGACATGGATCGCGGCGTCCGACGTCGTCTGCCAGCCGAGCGTCTCGGAGCCGTTCGGCCTCGCGACCTTGGAGGCGATGGCCGGCGCGCGGTCGGTCGTCGCGACGGCGGTAGGCGGCCCGCCCGAGTTCGTGACGTCCGACTCCGGAGTTCTCGTCGACCCGCTCGACGACGCGGCCCTCGCGGAGGCGCTCTCCGAGGCCGCGGCGCTTCCGAGACCGAACCTCGCCGGCCGGGCCGCGGCCCGGGGTCATGACGTCAGGCTGCAGGCAGGTCGGGTGGAGGAGATCCTCCTGCGAGCCGCCGCAGGTCGGACAACCTGACCTCCACGAGCGGACGGATCGTGTCCTCGAGGCCGGCCTCCCGGGCGACGACGAGCGCCTCCTCGTAGGTCTCGCGCACCTTCTCCGGAGCGACGCCCTGCTTCAAACGGTTGTCCCCCGTGACGAGCAGTTTCTGGATCCGTTCGCGCGCGTCGTCGCCCACCGAAGGAGCGTACCCCCGCTGCTACCCTGACGCCCCCATGCCGTGGCTTCAGATCTCAGCCGTCATCCAGGTTCTCCTGGCCGCGTCGTGCGTCACGCTCGTGCTCATGCACTCGGGACGGGAGGCCGGCATGGGCGGGCTCGGGTTCACACCGCATTCACAGGGCGGCACACACGTCGTCGAGCGGAACCTCACACGCCTGACGGTCGTCGTCGCGACGCTGTTCGGGATCAACACGATCGTGCTGTTCCACCTTCTCTAGAATCGGTCTCTCACGCGCTGGTGGCGGAATTGGTAGACGCGCTAGGTTGAGGGCCTAGTGGCCACTTAGGCCGTGGAGGTTCAAGTCCTCTCCAGCGCATGCAACGGGAAGGCGGCTCCGGCCGCCTTCGTGCATTCTCGGCAGGTGCACATGTACTCGGATCTCGCGCCGTGGTTCCACCTGCTCACGCATCCCGCCGACTACTGGGACGAGGCCGCGTTCGTCACCCGCGTCGTCGACGAAGTCGCCGTTGGCGAGGCGCATACGCTCCTCGAGCTCGGCTCGGGCGGCGGGAACAATGCGTCCCACCTGAAGGCGCGGTTCGAGTGCACGCTCACCGACATCTCCCCCGACATGCTCGCGCTCAGCCGAACGCTCAACCCCGAGTGCGAGCACCTCGAGGGCGACATGCGCACGCTTCGCCTCGGACGCTCCTTCGACGTCGTGTTCATCCACGACGCGATCGGGTACCTCACGACCGAGGACGACCTGCGCGCCGCGATCGAGACCGCAGCGGTGCACGTGCGACCGGGCGGCGTCGTGATCCTCACGCCCGACGCGACCACGGAGATCTTCACTCCGCGGACGGACAAGGGCGGGCACGACGGCGACGACGGCAGGAGTCTCCGGTACCTCGAGTGGATCCACCCGACGACGACGTCGACGTACGACGTCGACTACCTGATCATCGCGCGAGGCCCCGGCGAGGAGCTCCGGGTCGTCCACGACCGGCACACCTTGGGGCTGTTCCCGCAGGCGACTTGGGAACAGCTCATCGGAGAGGCAGGGCTCGACCTCGTCGACACGACCGTGGAGAACCCGTACGAGCTCGAGCAGGCGGCCTTCGTCGGGCGCTGGCCGACGACTTGACGCCGTCCGGGGAGGGATCTACCCTCCAGTAACGAACATACGTTCGTCCTCGACCACTGGAGACCCCGATGCTGACGACACGACAACAGGAGATCTGGCAGTTCCTTGCCGAGTACGTTGACGAGCACGGCTATCCACCGACCGTCCGTGAGATCGGCGACGCCGTCGGGCTCGCGTCACCGTCCACCGTCCACGCTCATCTCGCGAACCTCGAGCGCGCGGGTCTGCTCAAGCGCGATCCGACGAAGCCGCGCGCGATCGAGCTCGTCGGAAGGAAGCGCGAGCAGGCGCCGTCGCGAGCAGTGGCGACACCGACCCTCCCGCTCGTCGGAAGCATCGCCGCGGGTGGGCCGCTACTCGCCGAAGAGGCGGTCGAGGACGAGATCGCAGTCCCCGAGCCGCTCGGCCGCGACGCCGACTTCCTCCTGCGCGTGAAGGGCGAGTCGATGATCGAGGCGGGAATCCTCGACGGCGACATCGTCGTCGTGCGCAAGCAGTCGGACGCACGTACGGGGGAGATCGTGGTCGCGCTGGTCGGCGGCGACGAGTCCGCGGACGAGGCCACCGTCAAGACGTTCCACCGCGAGCGCGACGGTCGCATCCGCCTGCAACCCGAGAACGCCGCGCTCGAGCCGCTCTACCCCGAGCACGTCGAGATCCTCGGGAAGGTGACGGGAGTCTTCAGGAGCATCTGATGGACATCGCACCGCTCAACCGCTCGCTCGACCAGGAGCTCGCTGCCCTGATTCGCGGCGTGAGCCTCGAGTGCCTCGTGTGCGGGGAGTTCGTGATGCACGTCCGGGGAGCGCTGGCGTGTCCCGAGTGCAAGTCGATCCTGGCCGAGTCCGAGGAGCGCATCGCCGCGATCGCGTTACCATCAGCCGTGCAGGCCGGGTGACCGCGGGTGCCTGCGTCGATAGATCGTGGGCACTCGAGGAAAGTCCGGACACCACAGGGCAGGACGCTCGGCAGCTTCGTTGGGCACGCCCACCGGGGCCACCGAGGCGGCGAAAGCCGACGGAAAGTGGAACAGAAAGGAGACCGCCTACGTCGCTCGCTTCGGCGAGCGGCCGGTAAGGGTGAAACGGTGGGGTAAGAGCCCACCAGCGGCCGTGGTGACACGGCCGGCTTGCCAAACCCCGTCCGGTGCAAGGTGAAGCAGGCTCCTGTGACGCGGCCCGCCGAGGAGCCGGGTACACCGCCAAGAGAGATGGTCACCCTCGACAGAATCCGGCTTACAGGCCTGCTACGGAGAAGCCCCGCGAAAGCGGGGCTTCTCCATGCATGCGGCCGTCGTCCACCTCCGGGGACGTTGCTTCACCCGACGCGCTGGAAGTAGTGCTCCGTCACGAAGCGACCGACCTTGCGCCCGAGGTTCGAGCCCTGCAGGTCGGAGCTGCGGTAGTGGAAGCCGACCAGGACGCGCGCCCAGTCGACGTCCTTGACCACGGTGTGCAGGCGTTCGTACGCACGCGTTCGCTCGGTGAGACCGGGCGCCCGACTGTCGAGCCAGAACCGAACCTTGTCGGTGCCGAAGAAGGCATCGAGCGCCTCGACGACCGCGCCGCTGTGGCAGGCGTGCGCGGACGGGTACTCGGGGAAGTTCGGGGTGGTTGCGAGCGGCTTCCAGCTCGGATCCGCGACGGTCTCCGGGTTGCCGTCCGTGTCCGCCTGCGGGATCGCCTGGTACGGGCGCCAGAACCAGTAGTGGTACTTGGCGTCGAAGCAGGCGATCATGGCGTCCCCGCCGGCGACGTGAGCCATGGCCAGCATCCGGGCGGTCGGCACCAGGCGGAGTCCGCGGGCACCCGCGAGGTGGAGCAGGCCGTCGTTCCACTGCCTGATGTCGTGGTCCGTCCAGAACAGCGCCTGCTCGGTCTGTGCTCGCGTCCTGACCGCGCTGTCGATGCGGCCCAGGTCCTTCACCTGATTGAGGTCGTCGGCGTAATCCGGGCTCGTCAAGGCGTTGGGGCCGTCCGGACGCATCTGAGAGGCGGTCTGAAGCGCGAGCGGTCTCATTCCGGGAAGGCAGAGGCCCAGCGCCGGTACGGGCGCCGGTTGCCACACGCCGGGCCCCGGAGCAGGCAGGCCGAGGTCCGCGAGCGTCGTGCTGCACCCACGCCCGTCGTCGACACGCCGAGCGAGGACGCCACGAGCGGACTGTTGACCGGTCGCGATGCCGTTCGTCTTCGCGTCGCCGTCCGGGATCGCGGCGATGTAGGCGGCGTAGTCGTGGTCGAGGATCGTCTGGTTCGCTCCGAGCTGTGGCTGCAGGCCCGCGAGCGTGTCGTACGCAGCCGCGGCGACCGCAGCCGCAGCCGACGTGTCTGCCGGCGCCGGCGGCGTGGGTACGTACGGCTTGTAGCCGCCGTTCACGGCGACGGCGGCGTCGTAGATCGCGACATGGACGATGCCCATGTACACGGCAGCCTCCCCCGGGAACTTGTTACCGAAGTTCTCCGAGCCGAAGATCCCGCCGAGACCCGCCGGGACGATCGCGCACCGTGCCTCCGTGCTCCAGAAGGCGACGGGCGTCGTCGCGGCTGGAAAGTTCGCGGCCGGCGCACACTGTGTCGTCGGTGGTGCGGCGGCCACACTCGAGCCTGTGCCGACGAAGGCGACGGCTGCGAGGAGAACGGACAGCAGGGACAGTTTCGATTTCATCGCTCCTCCCTTCCCGACGGGATCGCCTGGACGACACGCAGCGGCTCGAGCCCGGCCCGCCGAGCGACCAGCGCCACCTCGCGGGCGGACGCGGCCGCGAACGTGAAGAAACAGATCTCGTCTTCGAGAACGTGGATGGATCCTTCGAAGTCGACGCGCGTCCCCTCGCGCGTCATGGCGTCTGCGGCCGAGCGCGCTCGCCGCTCGCGCTCGTCACGCTCACTGGCGGCGTCCCGTACGAGGAACGTCTCGACGAGGTAGCTCGGCACTCGGCTGAACGTAGGAGGCCGCGCTCAGCTTGAAATCGTGAGTCCCCCTGAACTTTGCTCGGCCGTCCCGGAGTCCGGCCGGTACGCGCGCGCGAGCTCGACGCGAGAGCGCACCCCGAGCTTGGCGTAGACGTGTGACAGGTGGGTCTCGACGGTCCGCTCGCCGAGGAACAGAGCGGCGGCGACCTCGCGGTTCGTGTGTCCCTGGGCTACGAGCGCGGCGACGCGGCGCTCGGAGGCTGTCAGCCCCGACTCTCGAGTACGCCCACCGATCCGGCCGAGCTCTGCCCGAGCGCGATCCGCCCAGCCCGCCGCGCCCAGATCGGCGAAGGTCGCCAGCGCATCCTCGATCGCCTTCCGCGCGGCCGCCTTCTGTCGCTGCCGTCTCCGCACGATGCCGAGGGCGAGGAGATCGCGTCCGAGCCCGAACGGGTCGCCCGCCTGCTCGTGCGCCGCAATCGCATGCTCGAGCAACGAGGCCGCTTCGCGAACCCGGCCCTCGGCGGCAGCGATCAGCCCACGGCAGCGCGTCACGTGTGCGAGCACGCGCGGACGCGCAAGTGCAATCGCGTCGGCCTCCCAGATCCCGAGCGCGCGCTCTGCCTCGTCGATCTCGCCCAGCTCCAGCAGCACCTCGACGTAGTCGGGCGTCCACGGACGCATGTGTGGATTCCGCCAGTCGACCGCGAAGGCGAGCCGATCGGCCTCCGCGAAGTGCGCGACGGCGGAGGGGGCGTCGCCGCTCCAGGCGGCGACAAGGCCGAGCACGCCGGGAAACAGGGGGCCAGCGACATGCAACTGCTCCTCGCAAAGCACGAGCCCCCGCTCTGCGAGCTCGCGGGCAAGGTCGAGGCGGCCGCGGTACGCGGCCGCCCACGCACCGGGGAGCGGTGCGGAGTGCGCTTCGATGCCGTACTGCACGCTGGTCTCGTGCGAGAGTGCAGCGCACTCAGCGGCTCGCTCGAAGTTTCCCGTCCAGAGCTCGAGCCAGGCGATGCTCCAGAGCAACGTGGCCGCGAAGCGCTCGTCCCGCTCGCGCCAGGCGTCGTACTCGCGCTCCAGCAACAGCCTCGCCGCCTCGTACTCACCGCTGTCGACGAGCACGTGACCGAGCATGGCCGCAGACTGCTTCACGAGCTCGAGGTCACCGCTTCGGGCGGCGATCTCCCGCGCCTGCGCTGCGTACGTCGTTGTCTCGGGCGCGAGTACGGCGCGCCCGAGAAACGCGGCGACGTCGAGCGCCGAGACGAGAAGCGCGTCCTCGTCGAGCTTCTCGGCCGAGGCGACCGCGGCGCGGGCTTCGTCGAACGCCGCCGCGAACCCATTCCTGAAGCGTCGGGATCGCGCGAGCCGGATCCGGATTCGCAGGTGTAGGTCCGGCCGATCTGCAGCCTCCGCCAGCGCCTCCTCGAGCAGCGGGACTTCGAGCTCGTCGACCTCGAACTCGGCGAGCAGGACGAGGACCTCTGCGCGCTGCGGCCCGGGCACCGTCTCGACCAGTAGCTCGTGGGCGATCGCCTGTGCGCGCGTCCACTCGCCCGCCGCCTGATGCGCACGGGCCGCTGCAAGCCCGCGCCGGTGCCGGCCCTCGACCTCGACCGGCGGCGTCAGGCGTAGCGCGTGCTCGTCGAGCTCCGCCGCCAGGGCAGCTGCGCCGCGCTCCGTGGCCAGCCGCGCCGCGTCCTCGAGGGCCCCCGCGATATCGCTGTCGGGAGCATCGCTCGACAGCGCCAGGTGACGTGCTCGGGCGAGCGGATCCTCCACGAGCTCTGCCAGCCGCCCGTGGACGCTCGCGTCGTAGACGGCCGAGGCCAGGAGGGGGTGCGTGAACCTGATCTCTCCACGCTCGCGGGTGATCACACCTGCAGCGACGGCAGGTGCGAGCGCCTCCGGCGCGACACCGGCGCGCTCGAGGAGAGGCTCCGATGCCGCCCCGGCCGCCGCCGCGAGCGCGAGGGCTGCGCGCGTCGCCGGCGGGAGCCCGGATACCCGCTCGCGCACGAGCTCCTCCAACGCCTTGGGGACGGGGAGCGGCTGCGTCGCGTCGAACTCTGTGCCGAGCGCGCGGGCAATCTCGAGCGCATAGAAGGGGTTGCCGCCGGATTGCTCGTGGATGCGTAGCAGCGTCTGACGCGCGAACACGCGATCGAGGCGATCGCGGAGGAACGCGTGGAGCGCGCCGACGCTGAGCGGACCCAGGGCGACCTGCTGGATGTTCGCCTCCGGCAATGCGCTCTCGAGCTCCGATTGCTGCGCGCGGTCGACGCGGCGCCGTGCCAACAGAAGACCGACCGGGCTCGTGTCGAGCCTGCGAAAAGCGAACGTGAGCGCACTGGCCGACGCAGCATCGAGCCATTGCAGATCGTCGATCGCGACGAGCGTCGGCTGCCGCGCCGCAAGGAGATGAAGGACATCTCGGACGGCGATTCCGAGTGCGCGCGTGTCCCAGGCACCAAGATCTGCGTCGACCAGCAGAAGTGCGCCCTCGAGTGCACGCCGCCGCGGAGGCGACAATCGGGCCAGCACGTCGTCGGGGACATCCTGGAACAGGTCGCCGAGCCCTCCGTACGCGAAGCCACGCTCGGCCTCCGCCGGCCGCGCCGAGAGCACGCAGTGGCCGAGGGAGCGTGCGTGCTCGAGGGCAGCGAGCCAGAGCGTCGATTTCCCGATCCCGGGCTCCCCTTCCAACACGAGCTCCATGGGCCCATCGACTGGAGTTGCGACGAACGCGCGGACGGCGCCGAGCTCTGACTCTCGTCCGAGGATTCGGCTTTTCATCGTTCTCGCAACAATCCTGACAGCTCAGGCACGTTCCTCAGCCCATTCGCAGTCGATCAAGACGGCGACGAGTCACAAACTCACCTAGTACAGCCACCGGCCGCGAGCGGCTTCACGCCGAGTCGCGTTGGATGGAGGGGCGCTGCGAGAGCGGGGCTTCCTCACGCACGGCTCGCGGCGTAGCTCAGCGAAGCGAGACCGCGATCTCCTCGAGGAGGTCGAGCGCATCCTGCAGCCCGTCTTCCATCCCCGACTCGATGATCGAGTCGCGCGAGGTCCGGTTCGCCGCCTGGATGAGCAGCGTCACGGTCGTCCCGCCGTCGACCTCGTCGAAGGTCGCGGTGTTCATCGTCGAGCCGTCCTCCTCCGAGACCCCTTCGGGAAGGCCCTCGTAGGTCTCGGTCGAGACGAGCAGCTCGTCCGGGACGATCTTGCGGTACTCGCCGTGGAAGCCGACCTCGAAGCCGTCCGGCGTGACCATCACGTACCGCCACTTGCCGCCCACACGGAGGTCGATCTCGCAGACGGTCACCTCGCCTCGCTTCGCGTGCCACCAGCGGCGGACGAGCTCGGGTGTCGTCCATGCCTTCCATACACGGTGCCTCGGAGCGGCGAACTCCCTCGTGATGACGATCTGCTCGTCGGTCGGGAGCGTGAGGATGGCGCTTCCGGTGCTCGTCGTGGGCATCGTCTCTCCTCTCATTCGAGTTCTTCGAGGACCGCGTCCAGCTGCTCGAACCGGTCCGACCACAGCTGCTCGTACCCCTTGACCCAGTCGTGAATCGGCTTGAGCGCCGCCCCGTTCAGCCGGTACAGCCGCCGGCGCCCGTCTTCGCGCGCTTCCACCGCGCCGACTTGACGGAGGACGCGCAGGTGCTTCGACACCTGCGGCTGCGCCAGCCGGAGCTCGGCGACGAGATCGTTGACCGGCCGTTCACCACCTGCCAGCAGGTCGAGGATCTGCCGGCGGCGAGGCTCCGCCACCGCGTTGAACGCATCCGCCGTAGTGGCTGCGCGGGGCATGTGGCTAATATATACCCATATCGGTATATGTCAACTCGTTACGATCGCGCCGTGGAACGTGCGGTGCACGATCGCGGAGGCTGGGCGACCGATGAGGCCATCGACAGGAGCGAGCACGAGCTCGCGGACTGGGAGATCCTCATGGACGCGATCGAGAACGCGCTCGAAGGTCGCGGCGTTATGAACACCGACGAGATGCGCAGGGGTATCGAGAGCATGCCGCTTGCGGACTACGAAGCCGCTTCGTACTACGAACGCTGGCTGTTCGCGACCGAGAAGATCCTCGGGGAGAAGGGCGTACTGGATCCCGGCGAGCTCGACCGGCGGGTGGCCTCGTGACCTTCGCGCCTGGCGACGAGGTCGTCGTGTCGAGACGGTCCCACCGGGGTCACCACCGAACGCCCGGTTATCTGAAGGGACGACGGGGGGTTGTCGAGCGTCTTCACGGCACGTTTCGGAATCCCGAGATGCGCGCGTACGGCGGCGACGGACTGCCCGAGCAGCGCCTCTACCTCGTCACCTTCGAGCTCGGCACCCATCGGGTGCTCGCCGACGTCTTCGACCATTGGCTGGAGGTAGCCGAGTGAGCCACGACGACCACGAGCACCACGGCCACTCGCACGACCACGAGCAGGTCACGACCGCGGGCGAACCGCCGGCGGCGGCGCGCGTACGGGCGCTGGAGGAGCTCCTGGTCGAGAAGGGCGTGCTCGACCGAGAGGACATCCGCAGGCGTATTGACTGGCTGGTCTCGCGTACCCCCGCCGACGGCGCGTGCCTCGTCGCCCGTGCGTGGGTCGATCCTGGCTTCAAGCACCGGCTACTCACCGACGCACGTAAGGCAGCGCTCGAGGTGGGCCTCGACCCGGGGCCGTCACCGGTCGTCGTGGCGCTCGAGAACACGGAGTCGGTGCACCACATGGTCGTCTGCACGCTCTGCTCCTGCTACCCGAAGGCACTCCTCGGCCCGCCGCCCGACTGGTACAAGAGCCTCCCCTATCGCTCGCGCGCCGTATCCGACCCGCGCGGGGTCCTGCACGAGTTCGGTGTCGACCTCGACGAGGGTGTCGAGGTGCGCGTCGTCGACTCGACCGCGGATGTCCGCTACCTCGTGATCCCCCGCCGGCCGGACGGCACCGAGTCATTGGCCGAGAACGAGCTCGCGACGTTGGTCACGCGGGACTCGATGATCGGCGTCGCGCTGCCCACCGCCCTTCCGGCTTGAGCGAGCAGACCCATGGGGATCGGCTCCGGCTGCTCGTCGATGCGGGCATTTCGCTCACCTCCGAGCTGTCGCTGGAGGCGCTGCTCCAGCGCATCGTCGAGACGGCAGCGCAGCTGACGGACGCGCGCTACGCCGCGCTCGGCGTGGTCGATCCCACGGGGAGGCGACTCGAGCGATTCCTCACGACGGGCATGAGCGACGCAGAGCGAGAAGCGATCGGCGACGAGCCGGTCGGTCGGGGAGTCCTGGGCGTCCTCATCCACGACGCGCGGCCGCTCCGGCTGACGAACGTCGGCGACGACCCGCAGTCGGTCGGGTTCCCGCCGAACCACCCGCCGATGCGAAGCTTCCTCGGAGTACCGGTGCTGCTCCGCGGGCGGGCGTACGGCAACCTGTACCTCACCGAGAAGGCGGGGGGCGGCGCGTTCACGGAGGAGGACGAGGAGCTCATCCGACTGCTTGCCGCCCAGGCAGCCGTCGCGGTCGAGAACGCGCGTCTCCACGAATCTTCGAGCCGCTGGCTGCGACAGCTCGAGTCCCTGAACGAGATCGGGAACGCGATCGCCGCCCAGATCGAGCTCGAAGTCGTGCTGGGGATCGTCGCCGCGCGACTCAGAGACCTGCTCCGGGCGCGGGTGACGTTCATCACCCTTCTCGACGCGGCGGGAAGGCCCAGGATCGCCGCAGCGGAAGGCGACAACGCCATGACCCTTCTCGACGCACGGCTCGATCTCGATGCGTCGAAGGTGGGACGTATCGTCTCGAGGGCGGCGAGTGAGCGTGTTGACGCGCTCGCAGACGATCCTGAAGTCGATCAGGCGTTCGTCCGGGCGAGAGGGTTCGTCACCGGCCTGTATGTGCCTCTCGTCGTCGAGGGTCGCGCGATCGGCGTCATGGTCGCTCACGACCGCGAGGGCGACGACCCTCGCTTTCGCGACGAGGACCTGCGCCTCGCGGAATCCCTAGGACAACGCGCCGCGATCGCAGTCGATCTTCGCCAGCGCGTCAGCAGCGACACGGTCCGGCGCGTCGTCCAGGCGCACGAAGAAGAGCGCACCCGCCTCGCGCGCGAACTGCACGACGAGACGGGGCAGGCACTCACGTCGATACTCCTCGGCCTGCGCTCACTGGAGCACGTCACGAGCTCGGATGACGCTGCGGCAGCCCTCTCGTCGGTTCGCGAGCTCGTGGTCTCGACACTTCACGAAGTGCGTCGCCTCGCTGTGGAGCTGCGTCCGGCCGCGCTCGACGACTTCGGTCTCGCGCCCGCGATCGAGCGTCTGGTCGACTCGCATCGCCAGGACACCTCCGTCGACGTCGATCTCGAGATTCAGCTCGGGGACGGCCGTCTACCGGCCGACGTCGAGACCACGATGTACCGGATCGTGCAGGAGGCTCTTACCAACGTCACGAAGCACGCCGCTGCGACGAGAATCAGCGTTACCGTGACACGCACTGCGGATGCAGCCGTCCTCGTGGTCGAGGACGATGGGGAGGGATTCGAGCTCGCGGGAGAGACCGCTGGACTGGGACTCACCGGGATGCGAGAGCGCGTCGCGCTCGTCGGCGGCCGTCTCAAGGTCGAGACCGGTACGGGCTCCGGGACGACGATCGCTGCGGAGATTCCACTCACGTGAGCATCCGCGTCCTCATCGTCGACGACCACGCGGTCGTCCGTGCCGGGCTTCGCCGCGTGCTCGACGCCGAGACCGACATCGAGACCGTCGGCGAGGCACCGAACGCCGAACGCGCGGTCTTCGAGGCACTCGAGTCGAACCCGGATGTCGTGCTCATGGATGTCGTCATGCCCGGAAAGACGGGCATCGAGGGCATGCCGGCGCTTCTGCAGGCGCTACCCGACGTGAAGGTGCTCATGTTGTCGATGCAGGACGATCCGCAGTACGTCCGCGAGGCGTTCGAGGCCGGCGCAAGCGGCTACGTGCTGAAGGAAGCTGCAGACACGGATGTCGTCGACGCGATCCGCGCCGTCGCGTCCGGGGAGCGCTACGTGCACCCGGCGCTCGGCGCGCGCCTGATCGCCGCCGAGTCGGAGGAGCGCAAGCGGGCTGACTCGGATCCGCTCTCGGAGCGTGAGCGCGAGGTTCTGCGTCTACTCGCGCTCGGGCACACGAATCAGGAGATCGCCGCGCTCCTCTACATCTCCGTACGCACCGCAGAGACGCACCGTGCGCACATCATGCAGAAGCTCGGCCTCTCGAGCCGCGCCGAGCTGGTGCGCTACGCGCTCGACCACGGCCTCGTGGAGCGCTGACGACTAGCCGCCGACGACGAGCACGTCGCAGGCCGCGCGCTGGACGACGTCGGCGCTGACGGATCCCGGGCCCGCACCGTTCCGCTCCCGCGGGCCGCGTCGCCCGACGACGATGACGTCGGCGTCGATGTCGCGCGCCACCTCGACGATCTCGTAGGCCGGGTCGCCCACACGCCCTTCGTAGCGGGCCGTAATCAGACGCTCGATGAGAAGATCGCGTGCTGCGTCGAGCGGATCGGCCCCGTCGCCCACGCTTTCGGTCCGCACGCGAACCACGGTCATCGTCGAGCCGTAGCCCATCAGCTGGGACGCTGCGTCGAGCGCCCGTCGGGAGCCTTCGGTCCCGTCGAAGCCGACGACGATGCGCTTGGGCTGAGCTGCCATCTGCGCATGATCGGCGCGTGCCACGCTCCGGGCCTCGGAGAGACGCCGGATCGGGTCGCGGGAAACTACGCACTACTCGGGAAAGCCAAGAGGGCGGCTTGCGCCGCCCTCTTGCTCTCCGGGAGGTCGGAGCCTCTGCGATCCGGAGGCCTCCCGCGCTCCCCGGATCAGCTTGTGACTGGCGTAGCCGGCGCCGCGAGCGCGACGCTGACGTCCTCAGCCTCCTTGGGCCTGCGGAACACTGCATACGCGACGATCACGAGCCCGATGCCGGTCAGCAGGAGCGCAATCCCGACGACCATCCCGAAGACGGCAAGCCGCTCCGCCATGTAGCTCATGTTGAGCGCCGTCGTGAGTGCGGTCTCGGTGACCCAGATGTTCCGGGCGCCGTTCGCGACCGGCTGTCCGCTCGTGTCCTTCGCTGCTGCAGCCTCGTCGTTCGTGCCCGCGGGGTCGGCCGGCTTTGCCGCCGACTGAAAGCGGCCCATCGCCGCATAGGTCAGGTTCCCCGTGCTCTCGAGCACGTGCATGCGCATGATCTTGGCGAAGGCACGGGCCTGGTCACCATTCGTGACCTGCTGGCCGGCCCACTGATCCGCGTACTTCGCGACAGCCGGATCGTCCGCCGTGCCGAACGTGATGCCCTCACCCTTGATCGAATCGCGGGTCGTGTTGAACCCGTTGACGCCCATGAAGATCGCGACGATGCCGAAGAGGATCAGCACGCCGCCGGCGAGGAATCCGCCGATCTCCCAAAAGCCTTTACCCTTCATTTGCTCCACCTCCCGAGCAGTTGATGTTGCGCACACACTGGAGAAACGGAGATGTCGCGCCATCAGGGGAAGGGCGACGGATCGCTTGGGGCTAGCCGCGCCGACCGTGCGGGAAAGTACGCAGCCGCGCTACCAGGACTTGAGGCGGCCGGACAGATCCGGACGCCGGATCCTGATCCGCGCGTCGACCGCGATGCACCGATCCGGCAGCGCGAGCACGGGGTTGAGGTCGAGCTCGGCAACGGCGGGCAGCTCTTCGCCGAGGCGGGCGAGCCGGTGGACGAGATCGGTCAAGGCTGCGGTGCTCGCCGCCGGAGCGCCCCGGAATCCGGCGACGAGGCGACCCGCCTTCCCGGAGACCACCAGCTCGTCGGCGTCGACGTCCGTGAGCGGCACGATCCGAAAGGACGCTTCGCCGATCAGCTCCGCGTACACGCCGCCCGGACCGAACGCGACGAGCGGCCCGAAGACGGGATCCTGGACGACGCCCGCAAGCAGCTCCGCGCCGCCGCCCACCATCGGCTGCACGACGACGGGGAGGCCAATGCGCTCGACCGCCTCACGGACTGCGTCCTCGTCCACCAGATCGAGCGCGATCCCCCCCGTTTCCGTCTTGTGCGCTCCCGCCGCGGCGGTCTTCACGACGACCGGGTATCCGAGCTCGGTGGCGGCAGTGACTGCGTCACCCACCGACGCCGCAGTCCTCTCGCCGACCACGGGAACACCGTAGGCCGTGAGGAGCGCTCGAGTGTCTGCCGGCTCGAGCCATGCATCCTCCGAGCGAGCGAGAGACGCGTCGACGACCGTCTGAGCGGCTGCGTGGTCGATGCCCTCGAGCTCGGGAACGGCGCCCTGCGGCCGACGGAGCCAGTCCGCGCGCTCGGCGACGCGTCCGAGCGCGCGCGCGGCGGACTCCGGGTACGCGAACGCGGCGACCGCGCTCGATCCGCGCAACACCTCCGGGACTCCCTCGGACGACATCACGACGGCGAGCGTGGGCTTGTCGACCCCGACCGTGCGTGCCGTCTCCTCGACCGCAGCCGCAACCTCCTCGGCCGTTGCGCTCACCGCCGGGACGAAGAGCACGATCACGGCGTCGACGTGCGGGTCGCCGATGAGCAGCGGGAGAGCCTGCGCGTAGCTCTCGGCCGTCGCACCGCCGAGCATGTCCACCGGGTTCGCGACGCTCGCCTCGGCGGGCAGGAAGCCGCGCAGGGCATCGCCCGTCTCGGTGCTGAGCGCAGGCACCTCGAGGCCTACCGACTCGCATGCGTCCGCGCACAGGATCCCGAGGCCGCCCGCGTTCGTGAGGAGTGCGACCGCGCGGCCCGTGAGGCGCGGCTGGCTCGAGAACAAGGTAGCCGTGTCGACCAGCTCCTCGAGGGACGTCGCCCGAATGACACCGGCCTGCCGGAAGAGCGCGTCTACGGCCGCCTCCGAGCCCGCGAGCGCTGCCGTGTGCGAGCTCGCGGCTCGCTGGCCGCTCTGTGACGTGCCGCTCTTGAGCGCGAGGATCGGTTTGCGACGAGCCACGCGCCGCGCCAGCCGCCCGAAGCGCCGCGGGTTGCCGAAGGACTCGACGTAGAGCAGGATCGCCTCTGTCGCGTCCTCATCCTCCCACCATTCGAGGAGGTCGTTCGTCGACACGTCCGCTTTGTTTCCGATCGAGACGAACGCCGAGAGACCGAGCCCGCGCGTGACTGCAGCCTCGAGCAGGGCAAGGCCGAGGGCGCCGCTCTGCGAGGAGAACCCGATATTCCCGGGCGGGGCGGCCCGCCCGGCGAAGGTCGCGTTCAGCCGCGCCCCGGCCACGGAGATGCCGAGACAGTTCGGGCCGATCATCCGGGCGCCGTGCGAGCGGACGAGAGCGAGGAGTCGCTCCTGCCGCTCCGCACCCTCGCGCCCCGTCTCCGCGAAACCGGCTGAGATGACGACGAGCGCGCGCGTTCCCCCAGCGAGTGCCTGCTCGGCAGCCTCGAGCACCGAGGCGGCCGGTACGCAGATGACGGCGAGGTCCACCTCCTCCGGAACGTCTGCGATCGAACGGTAGGCACGCACGCCTGCGACGGCGGTGCCGTCACGGTTGATCGGATAGGCGGCGCCGACGAAGTCGGCTTCGAGGACGTTCCGGAACAGCTCGCCTCCGATCGAGCCACGCCTCCTCGACGCCCCGACGACCGCGACGGTTCGCGGCTCGAAGAAGGGGTGCAAGGATGCCGTGACCGCGATGTGGTCGCGCTCGTCGACGCGGGCGACGTAGCTCTCGGTGGACTTGGTCGGGAAGGCGATCTCGACCTCGCCGCCGGCGAACTCACGAGAGAGCTCGAATCCGAGCGCCTCGAAGACTCCGAGCATCCCCCGGTTCTCCGCCATGACCTCTGCCACGATCCTCTCGATCCCCTCGCGCCCGGCGCGCTCGGCGAGCTGCTCGACGAGTCGAGTCCCGATGCCGCGCCTCTGATACTCGTCGGCCACCGCGAACGCCGCCTCAGCGACCGCGGGGTCGCGAAGGCGCACGTAGTTCCCGACCGCGACGATCCGCTCGCGCCCGGCCTCCACGAACGTGCCGACCAGCGCGCCGCGTTCGGTCCAGTTGGGGTCGACGAGCTGCTCGGCGACCTCGGGACCGAGCCGCGGGAAGCCGTGGAACCGCAGGTACACGCTGCGCTGGGAGAGCGCTCCGAAGAATTCGAGGATTTCGCCGGTGTCCGTGTCGCGCGGCGGCCTGAGACGGAGCGTCTCACCGCCCCGCAAGATCACGTCGACGACGTCCGAGCTCACGCCGGGATTCTTCTACTCGCGGCGACGTCACGTCGAGGGATCGGCGCGGGAGCAGTCGCGAGATACGACGCAGCCTCGAGAGGCCCACCGGTGAAGTACTCCCCGCCGACCACGGACGCGACCTCGTCGTCGACGCCCGCCCCGGAGAGAACGACACGGCGACTCTTCGCGAGCTCACGCATCGCCTCGCGGGCTGCGTTGCCCGGTCGAAGGAGCGCTGCGAGAACGACCACCTCAGGCCCCACGCGGCTCGCCGTGTCCATGACGGTCTCGATCGGCGTGTCGGCGCCGAGGAAAGTGACGCGCCAGCCGCGGTCGCGGAGGGCGAGCGCGAGAATCACGAGCCCCAGGTCGTGCTGATCGCCAGGCGGCGCCGCCAGCAGCGCGTGGCGCCCGACCCCGCGGCCCCATCCACGACCGAGGGCGAGCAGCCGCCCGCGCAAGAGATTGCTCGCGAAGTGCTCCTGCGCCACCGTGATCGTGCCGCGCTCCCATCCGTCACCCAACTCGCGCAAGGTCGGGATCACGACATCGCTCAGGAACGTCTCGACGCTGAGGAGCGCGAGAAGCCTGTCGAGCGCGGCGTGGGCGCCTGGCTCGTCGAAAGTCGTCAGTGCCTGCCACAGGGCGCGGCGGGGCTCGTCGAGCACGGCCCCGGCCCCCATGTCCACGATGGCGCCCCCGCCTTCCCGGACGAGCGTGACGCGCGCAGCCTCGGCGGCCGAGAGCCCTCCTGCCATCGCCTCTCGCATCGCGAAAACACGTGCCGCGTCGTCGTCCGAATAGAGCCGAAAACGACCGGGCGAGCGGTCCGGCTCGAACAACCCGTATCGGCGCTCCCACGCGCGCAAGAGCTCGGGACTGACACCGGTGCGCCGACTCAGCTCACCGATCCTGATGTAGCCGGCGGTCACCACCCGATCGTACAGAGACTGTCCCGATTCGTTTCGGAATCTGTACGCGCCCGCGGGGTCAGGCCGGACGCAGTAGGACTTCGATCGCCGTGCCGCGGCCCGGCCCGGTTCGAAGCGTGAGCGCGCCGTCGATGGCATCCGCCCGCGAGCGCATGTTCGCAACGCCCTGGCCTTCGACCACAGCGGCCTCGTCGAATCCGTGGCCGTCGTCCGACACGGTCACGACCCTGCGGCCGGCGCGCTGCGAGATCGAGACCTCGACATGGCGCGCGTCGGCATGCCGACGCGCATTTCCGAGGCCCTCCTGGACGATCCGGAAAACCTCGATCTGCTCGTCCGGAGCCAGCTTGACCTGGGGGTCGACCTCGAGCTCCACGTCGAGCGCTCCGTCAGCGGTCAGCACCTCGACGTACCGGCGGAGAGCCGAGTCGAACCGTGCAGATCCTCCCGCGGACGACAGCGCGAGCACAGCGAACCTCGCTTCCTGCTGCGCCGAGGTCGCAGCGCGCTTGAGGCGCGGCAGCACCTCATCGAGGGGAGCGCCGCTCTCGAGCATGCTCACCTGCGTCGAGATCGCGAAGAGATACTGAGCGAGCCCGTCGTGGATCTCGCGGGCGACCCGGGCGCGCTCGTCCGCGACCGCGCGGCCGAACTCGGCCTCGCTGATCGCCCGCCATACACCCACGAGGAGAACGCCGTAAGCAACGACGCGGAGGAAGTCGCCCTGCAGGACGAGATCGCTCGACACGACGGGGGTGAGCACGAGGTGCAGGTCCGCGAACATGGCGAGCGTCGCCGCGAGGCACATCCAACTGTCGAGATCCCGCCCGTAACGCCGGTAGCGGAATGCAAACCCGATCAGAGCAATGAGCCATAGCGTCGTGAGGAGAACCGCCGCGAGTCGCACATATGAGCCCTGAACGAGACCGGAGTCGAACGGCCCGCGCGTCGCAGACACGTCGAGCGCGATCGCCGCGACGGCGAGAATCACGCCTACGCCGATCCCGACGGAGACGAGAGACCGGCGCCTGGCGGCGAGACGGCCGTCCGCATAAGGGGCAATCGCGATGAGGCCCGCGCCAAGCAGCCGGGCGCCGACGAGCTTCCACGCCGACGACGGCTCGAGCGATCCGCCCCCGAGAACCGGCACGAGACCAAAGGCGAACGTGCCGAGGGCGATGCTCCAGAACCCCGCTGCGAGGAGGAGGTCGAGCGTGCGCCCCTCCACGAGGAAGCGGACGGTCGCCAGGACGCAGACGAACGTCGCGACGACCGCGACGGCGGTGTCGAACGCGAGACGCGCGTCGTGAAGCTCGTACGCGGACTTCAGCGAGTCGCTCGCGGCGAAGAGTGCGGTTCCCGACGCGAGCAGGCAGACGAGCAGGATCTCGCCGAGCACCCAGGAGCGGTATGTCTGCGACCGCCGATGATCCACGCCTCTCTTGTCGGCAGTGCGCCTCCTGCCGATAAGAGGGGACATGACCGAGCGCGTCCTCATCGTGGACGACCATCCGCTGACCCGCGACGCCCTCGCAGCCCTGCTCACGCAGCAAGGGTTCGACGTCGTCGGCGAGGCGGAGGACGGAAGCCAGGCGATTGCCTCGGCCGAGCAGCTGCAGCCCGACATCGTCCTTCTCGATCTCACGATGCCGGGCATGGACGGACTGACCGCGCTTCCGCGCATCCGTGAGCGGGCACCCTCGTCCGAGGTCGTGGTGCTCACTGCGTCCGACGCCGAGGAGAACCTCCTCGCCGCCATTCGCGCCGGAGCATCCGGATATCTCCTCAAGACGGAGCCGCCGGAGCAGATCGCAGCGTTCCTGCGAAGCGTCGCTCGCGGAGACGCGGCACTTTCCGGGGGTGTGGCTCGACGGCTGCTCGACCGCGTACGCGACGGCGGCCGCCTCGGCGGTGTGCCCGAGGAGGTCACGCGCGTCCTGTCGGCTCGCGAGGTCGAGGTGCTGCTCCTCCTCGACGAGCACCTCGGCACGGACGAGATCGCCCATCGGCTCTTCATCTCCGAGCACACGGTCCGCTCGCATGTGAAGAGCCTCCTGAAGAAGCTCGGTGTCTCGTCCCGACGCGAAGCGCTCGAGCGCCTCGAATCGGCGCGAGCGGCCTAGGCGACGCTCTCGAAGCCCTCGCGCGCGACCGCGACGAGGTCGGGCAGCGTGTCGAGGTTGTAACCACCCTCGAGCACCGCGGCCATGCGGGGTGCGAGCGCCGCGCAGCGGCCCGCGAGCTCGTTGAAGCCGCCCGCAGTCACCTGCATCTCGGCGAGCGGATCGTCGCGGTGCGCGTCGAAGCCCGCTGAGACCAAGACGATGTGGGGCTCGAACGCGCGCACGGCGGGCTCGACGACCGACTCGAACGCCGTCCGGTACTCGGCGTCACCCGAGCCCGCCGCGAGCGGGACGTTGACGATGCCGTCCGAGCTCGCACCGGGCCCGCCCGTACCGGGCCAGAACGGCCACTGATGCAGCGAGACGGTCAGGACCGTCGGGTCGTCCGCGAAGAGCGCTTCGGTCCCGTTCCCGTGGTGCACGTCGAAGTCGACGATCGCGACGCGCGGGAGGCCCAGCTCCGCCTGCGCGTAGCGAGCCGCGATGGCGATGTTGTTGAAGATGCAGAAGCCCATCGCTTCCGCGCGAAGCGCGTGGTGCCCGGGAGGGCGAACGAGAGCGAAGCCGCCTCGCCCGACCGCTTCGATCGCGCACCCGGCGGCGAGCCGCGCCGCCTCCCACGTCGAAGCGCAGGCGAACGTGTCGGGATCGAGCCAGGTGTCGTCGACGATCGCGTCAACGGCGTCGACATACGCCCCGTCGTGGACACGCTCGATCTGCGCTCGGCTCGCGGCTGTCCCGTGCCTGTAGTCCGGGAACCGTTCCTGCAGGCGCGCGAGCCGCAGCTGCGTTTCGGGGTGGACGTGATGCCCCGTCGGGTGGAGATGCGCGAACGCCGGGTGACTGATCACGTCCACGTGAGCGCCTCCTCAAAGCGTCGAGCGACCTGGGGAAGGCTGAGCCCCGTCGCATGCCTCGCGGCGCCTACCCAGTCGGGGACGACGTCGCGAAGCGGCGGAACCGGCGCGTCGCGATCCATGGTCGCGATCTCACGATAGAGCCGCAGCGCGTCGGCTTCGGTTGCAAACCGCCCGGCCTCGAGCATCGCGTCGAGCGTTCCGTACTGCGCGAGCAGCTCCGCCCCGCGCTTCTCGCCGATGCCCCGCGCCCCGGGGATGCGATCGGAGGGATCTCCGCGGAGCGCGATGAAGTCGGGCACCTGGGCAGGGTCGACGCCGTAGCGCGCACGCACCTCCGCCGGGCCGATTCGCGTCGGCCCGCCTTTGGCCGGCTGGAGAACCGTCACGTTCTCGGTGACGAGCTGGAATGCGTCGCGGTCCGAGGTCGCGACGAGCGCGAAGCCGCCTTCGGCTTCCTCCTGGGTCGCGGCAGCGGCGAGGAAGTCGTCCGCCTCGTAGCCCGCGGCCTTCGCGCTGACGAAGCCGGCGGACTCGACGAGAGCAGGGAGCAGATCGAGCTGCTCGAGGAGCTCGTCCTCGAAGACCCGCCCGCTCTGGTACGCCTCGAGCGCCTCGTGGCGGTATGTCGGGACGTCGAGCGTGTCCCAGCCGACGAGCAGTGCGCGCGGGCTCTCCGCACGCCAGAGCCTGAGCAGCATGTCCGTGAAGCCGATCAGCGCGTTCCCCGGTCCGCCGTCCTGGCGCCGCATCGTCTTCGGGAGGGCGTGATACGCACGGTGCGTGAACGAGTCGCCATCCACGACGAGGAGCGGCCTCACGCCAAGCCTCGCTCGAGCTCGACGATCGCGTCGCGGAGACGGTCTGTCGCAACGTGCGCGGCGTCTCCGACGGGCAGGTCTGCAAGATCCTCGGTCGCGATCGGCGCACCGTACGCAACGCGAAGAGGGCCGAGGCGCCCAAGGCGCTCGGTTCCCGAGATCCCTGCCGGCACCAGTGGAGCGTCGGCTGCGAGGGCGATCCGTGCGGCGCCCGTTCGCCACCGCGCCTCGTGTCGCTTCCGCAAGCCCTTGCTCCGCCGTGTGCCCTCCGGGAACATCACGACGCCGTTGCCGCTCCGGACGAGCTCGATCGCCGTCCTGATCGCCTCCTCGTCCTGCTCTCCTCGCCGCACTTTGAAGGCGCCAGCGGCCACGACAATTCGGCTGAGCGGAAACCAGAACAGCTCTGCCTTGGCCATGAACCGCAGGAAACGCCAGGGGAAGAGCGGCAACGCAAGCGGCCAGGGGTCGAAGTTCGACCAGTGGTTCGCGGCGAGCACGAACCCTCCCCTTTTCGGGACGTTCTCGACGCCGCTCGCGCGAAGCCGGAAGATCACCTTGACCACCGGCCAGCTGACGGCGCCGACCGCCAGATAGAGCCAGCTCGGACGGGCTGATCTGGACACGAAAGCCAGTATCGCGCGTGAAAGAGAGCCATCCGCCACCACAAGTCGAGGCGGAAGACCAGCGTCTCGGATCGTGCACGGGACGACCATCTGCCGCTGGCGTATTTCGGCCATGCACAAGGACGGCGCTAAGGTGTCGCGCCGATGGCCAAGAGTCTTGTCATCGTCGAGTCACCCGCGAAGGCGCGGACGATCGCCGGCTACCTCGGAGGCGACTATGCCGTGGAGTCGAGTGTCGGCCACGTGCGGGATCTCCCGGACCGTGCTTCGGACGTTCCGGCCGCGCAGCGCAAGCGCTTCGGAGCGCTCGGCGTCGACGTCAATTCGGGGTTCGAGCCGTACTACATCGTCGATCCGGGCAAGAAGAAGGTCGTATCTGCGCTCAAGAAGCTGCTCTCGGAGTCGGACGAGTTGGTGCTCGCAACGGACGAGGATCGTGAAGGCGAAGCGATCGCGTGGCACCTCGTGGAGGTGTTGAAGCCGAAGGTTCCGGTACGCCGGATGGTGTTCCACGAGATCACCAAGGACGCGATCACCCGTGCGCTCAATGAGACCCGGAGCATCGACGACCGCCTCGTCGACGCGCAGGAGACCCGCCGAATCCTCGATCGCCTCTACGGCTACGAGGTGTCACCCGTGCTGTGGAAGAAGGTCACGCGCGGCCTGTCTGCCGGACGCGTGCAGTCGGTCGCGACTCGTCTCGTCGTCCAGCGCGAGCGCGAGCGCATGGCGTTCAGGTCGGCGGAGTACTGGGATCTGCTCGCGACCTTCGACCCGGGCGCGTTCGTTGCCCGGCTCGCCGCAGTCGACGGAATGCGCGTCGCGCAGGGAAAGGACTTCGAGCCGACGAGCGGGGCGCTTCGAGACGGCGACGTCGTGCAACTCGACGAGGACGGTGCACGAGCGCTCGCCGGACGCCTCCAAGGTGCGTCGTACGCCGTTCGATCGGTCGACGAGCGGCCGTATCGACGGAAGCCTGCCGCACCCTTTCGCACCGCGACGCTCCAGCAGGAAGCGAGCAGGAAGCTCCGCTTCTCAGCGCAGACGACGATGCGGGTCGCCCAGCGACTCTACGAGTCCGGATACATCACGTACATGAGAACGGACTCGACCACGCTGTCCGAGTCCGCAATCGCAGCCGCCCGTTCGCACGTTGCGGAGTTGTTCGGCGAGGACTTCGTGCCGGAGAAACCACGGCTTTACGGCCGCGCAGTCGCAAATGCCCAGGAGGCGCACGAGGCGATCCGGCCCGCCGGCGACCGCTTCCGGACACCCGACGAGCTCAAGGGCGAGCTCGGCCGCGACGAGTTCGCGCTCTACGACCTCGTCTGGAAACGAACGCTCGCGTCGCAGATGGAGGATGCGCGCGGCCAAACGGTGTCCCTGCGCATCGGCGCCAGCAGCTCGAGCGGCGAGAAGGTCGAATTCGCGGCGTCGGGAACCGTCATCACGTTCCGCGGGTTCCTCGCGGCGTACGAGCCCGGCAAGGACGAGCCGACGGACGACGACGAGGAGCGCGTCCTCCCGCCCCTCCGGGTGGGGCAGGAAGTGGCCCTGGCAGCGCTCGAGCCGGACGGGCACACAACCCTGCCGCCCGCCCGCTACACCGAGCCGACGCTCGTCCGCGCGCTCGAGGAGCGGGGCATCGGTCGGCCGTCCACGTACGCGGCGATCCTCTCGACGATCGTCGACCGTGGCTACGTCTTCAAGAAAGGCACCGCTCTCGTGCCGACGTTCGTGGCGTTCGCCGTCGTGAACCTGCTCGAGCAGCACTTCGAGCAGCTCGTCGACTTCGACTTCACCGCCCGCATGGAGGACGACCTCGACCGCATCGCGGCGGGTGAGCAGGCGCGAAACGAGTGGCTCGAGCGCTTCTACTTCGGAGACGGGACTGACCCCGGCCTCCACCACCTCGTCACCGAGCACCTCGACGAGATCGACGCGCGAGCCGTCAACTCCATCGAGATCCCGGGCTCGGATGCGGTCGTCCGCGTGGGCCGGTACGGGCCGTACCTCGAGCACGGAGAGCGACGGGCCAGCCTGCCCACGGATCTCGCTCCCGACGAGCTGTCGCCCGAGCGCGTCCAAGAGCTGCTCTCGCAGCCGGACAACCGCCCACTCGGAAACAGCCCGGAAACAGGGCGGGAGATCGTGGTGCGTTCGGGTCGGTACGGCCCGTATGTGACCGAGGTGCTGGCAGAGGGTGCCGACGAGAAGCCTCGAACCGCATCGTTGCTGTCCTCGATGTCACCGGAGACGGTGACGCTCGACGAGGCGCTGCGCTTGCTGTCGCTTCCGCGAGTGGTCGGCGAGCTCGACGGCGAAGAGGTGACCGCGCAGAACGGCCGCTACGGCCCATACATCAAGAAGGGCGGCGAGTCACGTTCGCTCGAGAGCGAGGAACAGCTGTTCACGGTCACGCTCGAGCAGGCGAAAACACTCCTCGCGGAGCCTCCGAAGCGTCGGAATCGCCGCGGCGCGGCGAAAGGCCCGCTCAAGGAGCTCGGCCCTGATCCGTCGAGCGGAAGGCCGATCGTGCTGCGGGACGGTCGCTTCGGGCCGTATGTCACGGACGGCGAGACCAACGCCAGCCTGCGGCGCGGCGACACCGCGGAGGGCGTTACGCTCGAACGAGCCGTCGAACTGCTCACCGAAAGACGCGCTAAGAGCGCGTAAAGCCTGTGCGAAAGGGGTTTTCGCCGTCCGTTCGAGCGGTCATGATCTAACCAGCCCGAGGCACCAGCGTCTCAGGTGAAGTGAGCCGCACGGCTCCGTTGATCATGCTCCGCGATGCTCGCCCCGTGAACCGCTGACGAGTCAGCGACGGAATACCAGACGAGGGCCCGAACGTTTACGAGCTTGTGACACGAACGCCGCGAAAGATCACCCTGGAATTGGCCAAAAATCCTTCATAGACTCCGTAAGTTTGTTGCACTCCCGGGACGAGGCGAGACTCGAAAGGACTGAAACAGGACGTTGACGCAGAACCAGCTGATAGACCTCTTTGAATCCGAGCACGTAAAGGCCCTGATCGAGCGCGCCGAGGAGCATGGCGGGCAGCTCGAGGCACCGGAGCTCGAGGCGTTCGTGCTGGAGCACGACATCGGCGAAGAGGACGCCGAGCTCCTCCAGCGCGAGCTCGAGGCGCACAACATCGAAATCACGCAGCCCGACGCCGACCTCGACAAGGAGGACGTCGTCGCGGAGAAGCGCTACGAGGCGGGTCCGGTCTCGGGCGCGGCCGACAGCCTGCAGCTCTTCCTCGCCGATGTCGGTCGCCACAAGCTGCTCACCGCCGCCGAGGAGGTCGCGCTCGCGAAGCGCATCGAGCGCGGCGACCCCGTCGCGAAGCGCGTGATGATCGAGTCGAACCTCCGGCTGGTCGTCTCGATCGCCAAGGGCTATCGCGGCCTCGGCGTTCCGTTCCTCGATCTCATCCAGGAGGGAACACTCGGCCTGAACCGCGCGGTCGAGAAGTTCGACTGGCGCCGCGGCTTCAAGTTCTCGACGTATGCGACGTGGTGGATCCGCCAGTCGGTGCAGCGCGCCGTCGCGAATCATGCGCGGACGATCCGCGTGCCCGTCCATGTCGTCGAGCGGCAGCAGAAGCTCTCCCGCGCCGCGCGTCGGCTCGAGGTGGAGCTCGGCCGCGAGGCCACGAAGGAAGAGCTTGCCGAAGCGACGGGCCTCCCGCTTCAGCACGTCGACGAGGCACTTGGGGCCGCGCATGCATCCGTCTCGCTCAACCAGACGGTCGGCGCGGACGACGAGGGCGAGCTGGGCGATCTCTTCGCCGACCGTGAGGCTGCGGATCCGTTCGACGAGGCCGAGGAGTCGCTCCGCCGGCAGAGCATCCGCCGGGCTCTCGACGCCCTTCCCGAGCGCGAGCGGCGCATTCTCGAGCTCCGCTTCGGGTTCGAGGGCGAGCCGTGGACGCTCGAGGCGATCGGGCACGAGCTCGACCTCACGCGCGAGCGTGTCCGCCAGCTCGAGGGCCAGGCTCTGAAGCGCCTCGAGGCGCTGCGCGACCTCGCAGGCCTCGCCGCCTGACGATCCCTCCTGATCCCGGAAGCACCGAAGAGCCGCCTCGACGCGGCTCTTCTCTTAGCCCTTCGTAGCTGCGAGCGCCCCGGCCTGCTCGAGTGCTTCTTCGTCGTAGAGATTGCACTCGACCTGAACGCCGTTCACGGGCAGGAGCCGTGGCACGAACGGCTCCCTCAGCTCGACGTCGACGTGGCGCTCGCTCGTGGTGATGCCGCGAACGCCCCGCCAGAAAGGCTCCGCCGGATCCTCTTGCGCGCATGCGCTCGAGGAACGCGGCGACGTCCGCCCCGGAGTGGCCTGCGCCGGCTTCGAGTTGGAAGGACGTCGAGGACGCGTCGAGCCGCTCCAGGTTCCCGAGGAGCGCTTGCTCGGACACGTATTCCTCCTCGGTCATGTGCGCCCAGCGGTTCTCCAGCAGGTCTCGGATGTCGCGACTCTCCCAGCCGCAGACCTCGAAAGCCGCCAGGCAGCGCGGATGGAACGAGCACCCGCGCGGTGGACGCGCCGCGTCCGGTACCTCGCCCCGCGGAAGGTCTCGCGGAACGGTGCGCCGAGGATCGGGCTCGGGTATCGCGCGCAGCAGGGCTTTGGTGTACGGATGCTTCGGGTCCTCGTAGATCGCCGCCGACGGCCCCATCTCGACGATCCGACCGAGGTAGAGGATCGCGATCCGATCGCAGAAGAACTTCGCGGTGGCGAGGTCGTGCGTGATGTACAGGTACGTGAACCCGAACTCGCGCTTCAGGTTCAACATGAGCTCGAGGATCTTCGCCCTGACACTCATGTCGAGCATCGAGACGGGCTCGTCGGCCACGAGCAGGACGGGGTTGAGGATGATCGCCCGCGCGATGACTGCTCGCTGCTTCTGCCCGCCGGAGAGGTCCGACGGGTACTTGTCGATGAACTGATCGGCCGGGGCCAGCCCGACCGTCTCGAGCGCCTCTGCAACGCGCCGGCGGCGCTCCGCGCCCTTGGCGATCCCGTGGATCTCGAGGGGATGTCCGATGGATTGTTCGATCGTCATCGCGGGGTTCAGCGACGCATGCGGGTCCTGGAAGACGATCTGCATTCGCCGGCGTAGGCGGCGGAGCTCGCGCTCGGACATACCCGTGATCTCTTCGCCCTCGAACTTCACGCTGCCGTCCGTCGCCGGAACGAGCCCGAGCAGTGTGCGGCCGAGCGTCGTCTTTCCGCTGCCGGACTCGCCGACGAGCCCGAGAACCTCTCCTCGCCGGATGTCGAGCGACACGTCGTCGACCGCTCGAACGCTTCCGGCCTCGTGCCCGAGTAGGCGTTGGCGGAAGCTCCCGCGGATGCCGTAGTAGGTCTTCAGATTCCGAACAGCGACGAGAACGTCGTCGGTCGTGGCGTCGGCACCGATCGCTTCCACCGCGGACACAATCAGGCCTCTTCCGCCACAGCGAGCTCCGCCCGCTCGAGGGGATATCGATCGACCTCTCCGGCACGTTCATCGGAGGTATGCAGCCAGCAGAGGACGCGACGCCCGCTGCCCACGACCTCCTCCAGAGGGACGCGCGCCGCACAGACCCGCATGGCTTCGGAACACCGCGGGTGGAACCGGCACCCCGTCGGCGGCGAGATGAGATTCGGCGGCGCTCCCGCGATCGAATGGAGCTCGGTCGTGTCGAGTGAGATCGTCGAGCGCAGGAGTTCGCGCGTATAGGGATGCGCCGGCTCGCTGAAGACGTCGCGAGCGTCGCCTTCCTCGACGATCTGGCCCGCGTACATCACTGCGACGCGGTCGCAGGCCTCGGCCACGATCCCGAGGTTGTGCGTGATGAGGAGGAGTGCCGTTCCGAAGTTGCGACGGAGGTCGGAGAGGATGCTCAGGATCTGCGCTTCGACGATGACGTCGAGTGAGGTCGTGGGCTCGTCCGCGATCAGCAGTTTCGGATGCAGGACGAGCGCGAGGGCGATCATGATGCGCTGCCTCATGCCGCCCGAGAACTCGTGCGGATACTGCTTGAACCGCGTCGGCGGTATACCCATCTTCCCGAGCGTCTCGAGCGAGCGCCTCCGGATCTCGTCGGCCTTCAGCCCCGGCTCGTGCTGTTTGAGCGTCTCCGCGAAGTGCTGCTCGATGCGCATGAGCGGGTTCAGGCGGGTCATGGGCTCCTGGAAGATGAGACCGAGATCGGGGCCGCGGAAACGGCGCAACTCCCGATCCGACATCCCGACGAGGTTGCGCCCCCCGTAGAGGACCTCACCGTCCGAGACCGCACCCTCGGGGAGAAGACCGAGGATGCCTCGCCCGAGCGTCGACTTTCCGCATCCCGACTCGCCGACCAAGCCGAGGACTTCGCCTGCCCCTATCTTCAGCGACACGCCGTCGACTGCGCGGACGGTCCCACGCAGCGTGCCGTAGTAGACGCGGAGATCCCGCACCGAGACGACAGGTGGTGTCTCGGTCATTGCCCCTCGACGTCGCGGATCGAAGTAGCGTCGAGATCGACCGGGGCGATCGGCCTCTTCCGCAGCACGGGATTCACGGTTTCGCTCAGACCCTCGCCGAGCAGCGTGAGCCCGACGACGAGCAGGACGATCGCAAGCCCTGGGAAGAGCCCCGTCCACCAGATGCCCGAGGCCGCGTCGGAGACCGCCCGGTTGACGTCGTACCCCCACTCGGCGCCCTCCGTTGGCTGGATGCCGTAGCCGAGGAAGCCCAACGCGGCGAGCGTGAGAATCGCGTCCGCCGCGTTCAGCGTCGCGAGCGGCGGGACGTTTTGGACAACGTTGAAGAAGACGTACTTCCGGATGATCGTCAGCGGCTTCGCACCCAGAGCGCGCGCAGCCTCGACGAACGGCTCCTCCTTGACGGAGATGGTGTGGTTTCGGACCACGCGGAAGTAGAGGGGTATGTACACGACGGTGATTGCGATCGCTGCTGTGAGGATCCCCTGGCCAACCTTGTCGGACAGCAGGAAGGCGATCACGATCGCCAGCAGGAGGAAGGGGAAGACGAGGAGCGCGTCCATGATCAGCACGAGGACCCGATCGAGCTTTCCTCCGAAGTAGCCCGAGAAGAGCCCCAAGGGCACACCCACGCCGATCGAGATGATGAGCGACACGAGCACGACCTTGAGCTCCGTCTGCGTGCCCCAGATCACCCTCGAGAGGACGTCGGTGGACTGGACGTTCGTTCCCATCAGATGCTCGCGAGAGGGCGCTGCGAGCTGTGGGAACCGCTTGCCGTTCGCTTCGAACGTGTCGAAATCGTACGGGGCGATGACCGGTGCGAGTAGGGCGATGAGCACGAATGCGAGTGTGATGCCGGCGCCGAGCCAGAGCATCGTCCGGGTCATCCCGCGTGCGTCGGCGACCGGGCCGAACGCACGGCGCACCCCGCCGAGCCGACTCCGCCGCGCCTGGACGGCGGTCTCCGACGGCGTCGTCGCCTCCATCAGTAGCGAATCCTCGGATCGATGTACGCGTTGACGAAGTCGATGACCAGGCTGGCCACGACCACGATGAGTGCGAAGACGACGATGATGCCCTGCACAGCCGCGTAGTCGCGGTTCTGGAGGTAGGTCACGAGCGTGTGGCCGATGCCGGGCCAATTGAACGTCGTCTCGGTTAGGACGGCCCCCGAGAGCAGAAGGGCTACGGTGAGGCCGACGACGGTGATGACGGGAACGAGCGCGTTCCGGAAGGCATGGTGGTACACGACCGAGCGCTCGTCGATCCCTCGCGCTCTGGCGGCCTCTATGTAGTCGTCCTTCATCGTTCGGATCACGTTGACCCGGACGAGGCGAATGAACACGCCGGCGGTGACGAGGCCCAGCGTGACCGCCGGCAGCACGAGATGCTTGACCGAATCGACAAAAGCGTTCCAGTCGCCGTTGATGAGCGAGTCGACCGTGTAGAGACCGGTATGGGTCTCCATCGTCGCCTGGACGATCGGGCTGGCGCGGTCGGAGGTCGGAAGCCAGCCAAGGTACGACCCGAAGAAGAGCTGTGCCATGAGCCCGAGGAAGAAGACGGGCATGGCGTAGATCACGATCCCGAACAACCGTCCGGTTCCGTCGATCCATGTGTCTCGGTAGCGGCCCGCGAGGAGACCGAACGTCACGCCCACGAGGACCGCAACGATCATCGCGTAGAACGTCAGCTCGAGCGTTGCCGCTCCGTTCTCGCGGACGATGTCGGTAACGGGTCGCCGGTCGGTGATCGTCGTGCCCAGATTCCCGCGTGCGATTTCCCCGAGGTACTGGAGGTACTGCTTCCAGATGGGCTCGTCGTAGCCGAGCTCTGCCTTGATCTCGTCGATCTGGCTCTGCGGCGCGTGGCCACCCAGGGACGCCGAGATCGGGTCGCCCGGCGCGACGCGCATGAGGAGGAAGACCATCGTGAGGAGGATGAAGATCATCGGCACCACGAGGGCCAGACGGACGAGTGCGTACTTCCTGAGCGAGGTTCCCTTGTTACTGGCCATTGCGCCTAGCCAATCGCAACGGGCCCCTCAGCCATCGGCCTAGGGTAACCGCGTGCGACAAGAGCGGCGAAGGGGCGTCCGCGGACGCCCCTTCGCACACACATCTGCTCCTACCTACGACTTCGACAGCAGCCAGAACCGCATGAGGACCGTCGGGTCCAGCGTGCTCGGGATGCCGCGCACGTTGCTCCGGCCGACGGCGATCATCGACTGCTGCCAGTACGGGATGATCGGCACGTCCTTCGCCGCCAGCAGCTGGATCGACTTGATGACCCGGATCCGCTGGGCGAGCGTCTTCGATGCCAGCTCCGCCTTGATCAGCTTCTCCATCGCCGGGCTGTTGTAGCCATCGGCTGTGAAGGTGTCGTTCCGATAGAAGGGAACGAGGTAGTTCTCGGAATCCGGATAGTCCGGGAACCACCCGAGTTGGTACACGTTGTACTGGTTGCCGAGCACGCTCGAGTACTGAGCCCACTCGCTCGACTTCAACGTCACGGAGAAGACGCCGTTCCGCTCGAGGCTGCGCTTGATCTCGGCGTACTCGTCGGCCGACGAGTCACCGTAGTGCGTCGGCGTCCACCAGATCTCGATCGGCAGAGGCGTATCGAGGCCGGCTGCCTGGAGGACGGCTTTCGCCTTCGCCGGGTTCGGGGTCCGACCGTACAGCGACGCGAACGCGTCGATGTGTCCGGGGTAGCCCGCCGGCACCATCGAGTACAGCGGCTTCACTTGGCCGTGGTACACCCGGCTGGCGATGGTCTGCCGCGGCATGAGGTACGCAACAGCACGCCGGACGGCGACGTTGTTCGCCGGCGGACGGGTCACGTTCATGGTGAGATAGCGAATGCGGCCACCCGCGCCGTTGTAGACACGGAGGCCCTTCTGCTTCTGGAGCGACGTGATCTCGTTCGGCGTGAACGACTGGTACGACATGTCGATCTCGCCACGCTGGAGGGCGAGCTTCATCGTCGACGACTTCGAGTAGTACCGGATGATCAGGTTGTCCGTCTTGGCGGGGGTTCCCCAGTAGCTGTCGTTGCGGGTGAAGACCGCCTGCTGACCGGGCGAGTACTTCGAGAGAACGTACGGACCAGTTCCGACCTGCGACTCGGTGTTCCCCCGGAGGTGGTTCGGCTCGTACGTGTCCGACGGCACGATGTACGCGGCCTGAGTCGCCAGCACGGGAGGCCACGTCGCCTGAGGTGACTTGAGGTTGAAGGTCACCGCGTACTTACCGTTCGTCTTGACGCTCTTGAGGTTTCCGAGCAGTGAGGACGGCGTGTTGGCAGCTGCCTCCTTCACGATCGTCTTGTTCGTCACCCGGTCGAACGAGAACTTGACGTCCGCCGAGTCGAAAGCCGAGCCGTCGCTGAACTCGACGCCGCGGCGGAGGGTGCACCGCCAGGTCTTCAACGTCCCCACCGAGGCGCACTTGGTCGCCAGGGAGGGCTCGAGCTTCGGGCCATGCCGGAAGTCGAGGAGATGCTCGTAGACGTTGCCCATGAGCGTCTGTGTCCCGTAGTCGTACGCACCCGCGGGATCGAGGTTCGTGATCGAATCCGTCGTCCCGTCGACGAGCGTGGTCGCCGAGGGTCCCGCGAACGCCGACTGGCCGGCGCCTGCGCCGAGCACGATGACGACAAGGGCGATCACGGAGCTGAGCGCGCCAATCCGCCAGCTCATCCGTCTTCCCTTCATGTAGTCCCCTTTCTCCGGCCCGGAGGCGGGTCGGAAACGAAGCAGATTCCCCAACGGTATGACGCCCCCATCTGCGGAAAGTCGGGGCGAGCCATCGCCCGTCGCACGGCAGCGCCTGAGGTCATGCACGCACCACAGACACGGAGCCTATACCCGTGTGCTCGTCAAGGCCGGTCTCGAGGAACGGCGACGACGGCAGGTACCCGATTCGAGCCGACGTTCGGAGCTCGATCTACATGTACCCCATTCGAGCCAACGTTCGGAGCTCGATCTAAAGGGGTACGTGCGCCACGCCGATATCGGACACGTGGACGCTGCTGAGCGCAGAGAGATCCTGAACCGGTACCGCGATCACAGCCGGCGATTCGAGGCCGCAGCTGCGCGGCGCAGCTCGACCCGTCGCGGGGCCGTCATCCCGTTCACGCCCCCGGCGGCACGCGAGATCGGGCAGGATCCGACGGCGCGCGAGATCGAAGTGCTCCAGCTCGTCGCCGACGGCCTCGTGAATCGCGAGATCGGCGAGAGGCTCTTCCTCTCGGAGGAGACGGTCAAGTCGCACGTCCGCCACCTGCTGGCGAAGCTTCAAGCAAGAAGCAGAGCCCACGCCGTAGCGGTTGGCTTCCGGCGTGGGCTCATTGCATAACACCTCCCGTCAGCATCCCAATCTCCATCCGAGCCTGCCCTCTCTCGGGGTACCCGAAAGAGGGATGCCCACCCTCGGTGGAGAACCGAGGATGCGACGGGCTACCAGATCTTCGCACCCTCTGGGCATAGGCAATGACTCCTCGATTGGGAACTGACGGCACGCGAATCGTATACCCCATTCGAGGGATAGTTCAAGGCGCGCGAAAAATAGGTCGTCACCCTCAGCGGCGCACTTACATGTACGTCGCAGCGTCATTGTCGCTTGGCGCTCATACACGGCCGCAGGACTTCTCCTGGCGGGTTATTCGCTTGAATCGCCATTTACCGTGCTGGCACTAGCCATCGCGGCGGCTGTCGCTGAACGAATCAGTGTTCGGTTTGCAGTCGCAAAACGCGGCCTCACGTCGCACGGAAGAACAGTCAATACTCCTTCTTCCCACGCTCTTCGCAGCCGTGCTATTTGGCCCGCTTGGCGGCGGCTGATCGTCGGGCGCGGCATCGATGATCGGCGACCCGGAGCTCACTCGCCCCTCGTGACCCTGATCGGGCGCCACGACTCAAGTGGGCGACGTACACGAGCACTCGTTTTATTGGCGGGGCTGCGATGGGATTCGCAGCGCAGGCAACGTCTGGCCGCCGTCCCTTCGGAGTTTGGGAAGCTGGTCGCGGCTTCCTTGCGCGGTGCGGTCGTCGGGGAAGTTCTGGATGTGTTGTTTTCGCCGCTTGACGGCGAGTGTTCGCGGTCGTCCGATCAGCGATGCAGTTCGTACCCTCGTCCCGGTAGTTCTTACTTCTGCACCTGTGTACGCGCCGATTGTTGCGCTTCTGGCGTTTATGTACGTCCGCGTCTCACCGTGGACCCTGGCGCTCTTCCTTGTGCCTGCAATGGCAGCGCAGCGCCTCTATGGTCTCTATCAAGAGCAGCGGCAGCTCGCTGTCGACCTCTCCGAAGCCAACGAAACACTGGAGCGCGCCAACCTGCAGTTCGCGGCAGCGCTCATCGCAACGCTCGACGCCCGGGATCGCTACACGGCCGGCCATTCCGCAGCGGTCGCGATCTACTCCCGAGACATCGCTCACCGCATGGGATTGGCGAGCGAAGTGTGCGACCAGGCATATCTCTGCGGACTCGTCCACGACATCGGGAAGATCGGCCTTCCGCCTGGGCTGCTCGAGAAACCCGGAGCGTTGACGCTCGAGGAACGACGCCAGATGCAGGAGCACTCGGCGATCGGCGAACGCATCCTTGCTCATGTCGACGAGTACTCCGAGATCGCACGGATCGTCAGACACCACCATGAGCGGATCGACGGTCAGGGCTACCCGGATGGGCTCGTCGACGAAGACATCCCGCTCGTCTCACGAATCATCGCCGTGGCCGACGCGTACAACGCAATGACGTCGGACCGGCCCTATCGCGACGCGATGCCCAGCAGAGTTGCTCGTCTACGTCTCGCACAGGCTGTTGAAAGTCAGTTCGATACGGCCGCCGTTGCTGCGTTCGAAGCAATCCTGGCAGGAGCTGATGAGCAGTATCGGCTGGCGAAGCGTGCACGACTTCACGCGATTCGCTCAGAGCTCATGACGAGTCTGCGGCTCCGACGGCGGTGTCCCTTCTGTGGCTGACGTCGCCTGATCCGATCGTCGAGTACCGCGTGGACGGTGAGCGCCGTTCTTGAACGCACGCCGAGCTTGTCGTAGATGTGATGCGCATGAGCCTTCACCGTCGGACTCCTCGATGAACAGGAGCTTGGCGATTTACTCGTTCGTAAGCCCGTTCCGCATGAGTTCGATAGACCTCGCTCTCCCGTGGAGAAAGAGCATCCGAGGATCGTCGCTTGCGCAAACGGTGGCCGCGGACTCCGCGAGATCTGATCGCCGCTAACGTCGATCAAGCTCACGAGAATCGCTCGTCTGTCCTCCACGCAGAGCAGGCTCGGCAGGACTTCAGGACACTGCGCGGTACGTCAGCAACAAGAATTCAATGCGCCGGTCCGAAAGCATTCGCTCAAGGGCGAGCACTCGCGCGAATGACATCGAGCCCGTGCGCCGCGGAGCGCGCAAATCGCTTAATCGCTGCATGAGCACGGCTGGCTCAATCGGCCGCGACGCCCATCGCACTCTCCGATAGTTCTAGCGCGTCGCTCAACCCTGACCCACGGACTGCCAGGGCACAGAGCCCTACAATTGACCGACTCCGGCTTCGCCGTGGAAGCGCAGCGGTGCGCCCGGAATCGGCCGACCGCGATCTCGAGCGCTTCTGACGCGTCGGCCCTGTTGGGCATAGAGCCGCAGTCAGGTCGACCGGCAGAGCTGTCGGCATGGACGTCGCTTGCGGCCTCAGCTAGTGCCAACGCCTCGACGCCGCCTGCTCCGCACCGCGCCCATCGGCGCATGCCTGCCAGAGCCATCGCGGCTGGCGCAGTGACCATACGGCACTGCGAAGTCGAGCCTGTATCGCTCGGTCTTGCTCCGAACCTCTCGCAACCGCTCGGAGTCCTGGTACCGGGCAGCATAACGCGAACGCGATCGCGTAGCCGCTGAGAAACGATGAACTCAGCAATCGGGTCTCCGACCATGCGCGATGAACTGCATTTGCGCGTGTCAGCTTCGTCACTCGATGTTGCGAGCGCACCGGTTCAAGCTCGAGGTCAAACGCGGCTGATCGCCATCCGAACCACATCACGAGCATCCGCCGAACGTGACATCAGCGTTGAGCTCTTCGAGCCACGGCCCGTGCTGCTCCGGAAGCTCGAGGTCGATCAAGCACGTGAACTGGCCCCACCGGGCGTCTTGCTGCTCGAGATCCGGCTGTCGGCCGCCCGCTCTGCGCGGCTGGAACAGCGCCAGTGCGCTTCCTCACGTGACGCCAGGTGCGCAGCCCGGCCAGCTACGGAGAGCGCTCGGAACTCAATCGCCTGGTGCCGATGGCCGCCGCCTCTCGGCATGCGCGACAGCCTCGACATGCCTGCCGTGTCGCAGAGGATCTCTGCCCGAGCCAGTGCGAGATCGGAGCTCTGACCCGTGCGCTATGCCGCGGTCACACCACGTTCGCAAGGTCGAAATCGCGCCGTGTCGAGGAACTCGTCCAGAGCCCAACCCAGTAGGTCGCTACAGTTCGCGCCGAAACCGAACGAACGATCAGCTCGAACGCTGCGTCCCACTCATGGCGGTCGCGATAGAGCTGGACAGGCAGGCTCTCGCGCACTCCTTCGGCTGGGCAAGACCGAGTTGCCCGTTCGCTCCTCCAGAAACGCACGGGCAAGCGGGTGGAGCTCAAGGACGTCACCTCGCTCCACCAGCAGTCCAACATCGAGCCGCGGCCGCGCAGACCGACTCAAACGCATCCGGCCCGAGCAGCGTCTTTCCGATTTCCACGTCGAGAACTGGAGCGACCGCGAGCGTCGTGAGGCCCTGCTGCACGTCGCTGCGCAAGCGCGGCGAAGACCTCGTCAGCAAAGAACGTATATAGCGAGTCGGGCACAGGAGCTGCCGACTTCGACCTCTATCT
Source organism: uncultured Gaiellaceae bacterium (assembly GCA_963746975.1). GTDB lineage: Bacteria > Actinomycetota > Thermoleophilia > Gaiellales > Gaiellaceae > GMQP-bins7. The sequence goes on along the minus strand of CAVVDE010000012.1, from coordinate 801,537 downwards.
CCGCATCGGAGACGCTCGCGAGACCAATGACTGCTGGCCATCCTCTCGCCAGCGACACTAGTCCCGGACGCCGACTGGCAGTACGCCCGACAAGTACGCTGCAGCCTCGGCGTTATCCATCGCAAGCGCACCTGACTCAGCTCAAGAACATCGCCATACATGATGTCCTTCGATGCGATCCAGCGGGGCCGAACGCGGCTCGCAATCAGGAACTGGACGGGAGACAGCGCGGCGAGCGCCTCGATGAAGTCCTCGGCTTTCGGCTCCGGCGCGATCTCGTGGTAGTCGTCGAGGACGAGCCAGGCGTTCGACGGCCACTCGCCGAGGTCCTCGGAGAGGATCTCGGCGAGAGTCTGGACGTTCTCGGCTGGCGCGGGTAGCGCGCGCAGATGCTCGCGCAGACGGTGGTCGCATTCGTCGATGATCGACGTTGCCGCACGGGCGATACCGAGCGCGAGCGCCGCGACATCGGTCGACGCCGAGCGTGCCGTGTACCAGATGCCGACGCGGCTGTCGCGGGCAACCCACTGCTCGGCGAGGGTGGTCTTGCCGTATCCGGCAGGCGCGACGAGCATCCGTACGCGCGCCCTCGATTCGTCGAGGAGCGCGAACAACCGGGGTCGCTCGACGATCCTGCGCTTGCGGATCCGTACTTCGGGGACTGTCGCCGTCGTCGTACTCTCCTGACCGACGTCACCTGGATCGACCGCGCGACCCTAACACTCGCGAGTTCGGAGGGAGCGCTCGCGACGGCGCCAGCCGCCGCGAGCGCCCGGGTCAGCGGGGGAGCTGAGCCGCAATCAAGTAGCGGCGCCCCGCAGACAGCGGATCCTCTCCCGTTAGCAGCCTGAACGCGATCGGGATCTGGCGGCGACGCCTCACGCCGAGCTTCTGCCGAAGCACGTCGCTGTGGGCCTTCGCCGTCCTGGGGGAGATGCCGAGTCGCAGGCCGACCTCATCGTTCGAGCAACCCGCTGCGATCAGTGCGACGACTTCGCGCTGCCGAGGCGTGATACGCGTCGCCTTCGTCTCCGTAGTCAGTTCCATCATCGACGACGAAGCTACTCCCTCGATCGAGGGACGGCCATTGGTCAGGGGGTGTAACGGGCGGTGTAACCCCGAAACGGGTCAGAGGAGCGCCAGTTGGAACGCGAGCATCGCGGCGAACGAAACGGCGGCAGTAGCCGCGACGGCCCGCGCCGGGGCCTGGCGAAGAGCCTCCGGAAGCAGCTCGCGGGCGACCATCCAGATCATCGCTCCGGCCGCGAAGCCGAGTGCCGCGGGCAGGAGGCCCTGGAACGCGTCGACGAAGAGGAAGGCAGGAACGGCGAGGAGCGGCTGAGGAAGGCTCGAGAAGATGCTCCAGCCGGCCGCAGCTCGCACCGACGCACCTCGTGGGACGAGGACGAGGCTTATCGCGAGTCCTTCGGGGATGTTGTGCACCGCGATCGCGATCGTGATCAGAAGGCCGAGCGTCTCGCTCCCGCCGAACGCGGCTCCGACGCCGACACCTTCGGCGATCGAGTGGACGGTCATGACCGCGACGATGAGGACCGCCTTCACAGCGTCCTCCCCGCGCAGCGAGCCGAAGTCGTGAGCGTGGCCCGGCGCGTGGAGCTCACGCGACACGAGCAGCACGAAAGCGGCGCCGGCGAGCAAGCCGCCGATGCTGCGCACACCACTCCGATCGACTCCCTCGATGAAGAGACTGACGCTGGCGGCAGCCATCACTCCGCTCGCCGCAGCATTGGCGAGCCCCAACACCCGTTCGCCGGTGCCGTGCGAGAAGAGGAGAGGCAAGGCGCCGAGGCCCGTAGCCAGCGCCGTGATCAGCGCGGCGACGAAGACCGTCAGAGCGTCGACAGTCACACACCGAACCTAGACGACCGACGGGCGTCGTAGACGCGGAAAACCCGAAACGAATCTCAGCGCGTGCACCGATGCTCGCCGACGGCTGCACGCGGACGATTCGCGCAACGAAGGGAGGCCAGGATGAGAGTACGAGAGCTCATGACGGAAAGTGTCGTGTCCGTTCGACCCGACGCAGCGCTCAGGGAGGCCGCATCGGTGCTCGTGGAGCACGGTGTGTCGGGTCTGCCGGTGGTGAGCGAGAACGGCGAGGTCATCGGCGTCCTCTCGGAAGGGGACATCGTGATGAAGGCGAGCGGGGGAACCGAACGCAACGGATTCCTGACGTGGCTCTTCGATCCTGACTTCGCCGGAGAGAAGGTCAGCGCGCAGACGGCCGGACAGGCGATGTCGGCGCCGCCGATAACGATCGCGCCGAACCGCACGGTCCACGACGCGGCGCGCCTCATGATCGAGGAGAGCGTCAACCGACTTCCGGTCGTGGAGGACGGCACGCTGGTCGGGATCCTGACGCGGTCGGACATCGTTCGGGCGTTCACGCGCACGGACACCGAGCTGGCGGCCGAGATCACGGACGACATCCTGCGGAGGACGTTCTGGGCCGAGCCGGGAAGCGTGACCGTCACGGTCGCAGACGGACGTGTCACCCTCAAGGGCGAAGTCGAGACGGACGCGGACAAGGAGATGTTGCCGCTGTTCGTCTCGCGCGTTCCGGGGGTGGTCGCAGTCAGCGCCGAGCTTCGCGCGCGCACGCATGCCGCGTGAGGTAGGCGCTGTGCCATCTGCCCGGAAGCGCTCACGACGGCAAACTTCCGGGCGGATGGCCACGACAAGTCCGGGGTCGACGGGCCGTCCGTCGCGGCGGACCGTCGTCCTCGCTTTCGGAATCGCAATCGCCGCGGCTGTCGCACTCGTCGCGGTTGCTCTCGTGTTTCGGAACGGCCCGTCGACACCGTCGGCAGCGTCGACGCCGGTCGCGGACCTGAGCGGTATCCCACAGGTCGGCAGCGTCCTCGGATCGCCGTCTGCGAAGGTCAGGCTCATCGAGTATGCGGACCCGCAGTGCCCCGCTTGCCGGGTGTACACGGAGTCGTCGTTCCCGACGGTCGTCGACGAGTACGTACGGCCGGGGAAGATCAGCACAGAGTTCCGTGGTTTCCCGTTCATCGGCGGCGACTCGGTGAAGGCGTACCGGTTCCTGCTCGCAGCGGGTGAGCAGGGCAAGTTGTGGGACCTTCTCGATCAGCTCTACCGCAACCAGGGGGCCGAGAACAGCGGCTGGGTGACGGACGAGCTCCTCCGCCGCATCGCAAGTGAGATCCCGGGTCTCGACGTCGATCGCATGTTCACGGATGCCCAGCGCGCCGATATCGTCGACGAGGCGTCGGGCGCAGCGGCCAGGGCGAGCACAGCCGGAATCCAGGGCACGCCTACGTTCCTCGTGAAGATCGGCGACGGCACCCCCTACCTCATCCAATTCGCATCGATCGACCAGATGCGCGCCGCTCTCGACGACGCGCTCGCAGGTTGAGCGAGCGCGGGCTGCGAATCGCGGCCGGGGCCGCCGCGCTCGCGGGCGCCGCGATCGCCGGGTACCTGACCTGGGTCCACTACGACGAGTCGGCGCTCGTCTGCGTGGCCGGCGGGGGCTGCGAGACGGTGCAGAGGTCCGCGTACTCGGAGATCGCGGGGATACCGGTCGCCCTCCTCGGACTGGTCGCATATGCGACCGTACTCGGCCTGCTGATCTGGGATGCGCCGAACGCGCGACTCGGCGCGGCGATGATCGCCTTCGTCGGGCTTGCTTTCGGTATTTACCTGGTCGTCCTGCAGCTGTTCGTGATCGACGCGGTGTGCGTCTGGTGCGTCGTGAACGACGTCGTGATCGCGCCGCTGCTCGCGGTGACGACCGCACTGCGGCTCAGGACATAGGAACCTGCCGGAGAACCTTGGGCGCGACACGGTCCAGGATCTCCGAGAGGCTGTCCCCGGTGCACGTCAAACCGTGGTTCCGGAGGCCGATCACGGCGTGCGCCGGATCGGGCTCGCGGGCGACGAGGTCGGCGACCGCGACAGCGAGCTGCTGCGTTCCGCACGGGTAGTTGACGTCGGTCGCCGCGATGCCCTCCATCCACGCGTGTACGTGCAGGATCGCGCCGACATCGGGGTGCGCCTGATAGATCATCCAGTGCTCGATCGCGTCGACGGACACCCGTCGAGGTTCGATGCCCGGAGGGACGCTGAGCACGATGATCCCGCGCTCGTCGTCGAAGTCCTTGACCATGAGGATGTCGCGCCCGACCGACTCCAGCTTCGACTTGTCCACGCCGCTGGCGCTCATCCAGAAGCGCGTCTCGTCCTTCCGGGCCGAGAGGTTCCCATAGGAGAGGCCGCCCACCGAGTACAAGCGCATGACGTGGCGAAGATCCCGGCCCGAGAGGTACTCCTCGACGGGAAACGGCGAGGGCAGGAGGTCGAGCTCGTCGAGCCGCTTTCCCGCCTCGCTGATGTCGGCCGTCACCTCGTCGCCGTCCCAGAGCTCGGGCTCGAGGTCGGGGATCCACTCGTTGTCGATGACGAGACGGGACGTGGCGAGCGGCTCGAGGCGGTCGTAGATCGCGGCCGGGTCCTCCGCCACGTGGTAGGTGCCCTGCTCCATGGTCGTGAACCAGACCCCCTTGCCGGGCACGCGGAGCAGCACCACGTTCGACAGCGTCCGGACGAGCATCGGGTAGCTCGCCTTCAGCGGATCGTCGGGGGCCTCGTCGAGCTCGTAGAAGGCAGCCGAGTACGTGCCTCTCGACGCGCGGCGGAACGCCTTGGGATCGACGGCGTCGAACATGTTGAGAACGAAGTCGGCGTCCGCGATGTCGTCGACGTAGACGAACCCGTCCTCTTCGAACTGCTTGCCGATCGCGCGCACCCACGCCTCGTGCTCGGGAGACGTCGCTGTGCCCCAGATCGCGTACCTGCGCACGGCGCGAGTGTATCGGCCTAACGGAACAAGTCGCGCTCCCGGGGCATGATCAGCTCGCTCCCGAGGCCGCTCCCTCGCAGACGGAGCCCACGGACGATCGCAGCCGGAATCCCTTCGAGCTTCCCCATGACGAGCTGAGCCGCGCCGGCGATCTCGTCGGCAACCGCGATCTGCGTCGCATGCAGCTCGTAGCCGGCTGCGTCGCGCAAGCCGTCGAGGTCGAGGATCGCGGTGATGCCGGACACGCCGAGCGCCACGTCGGTCGTGCCGCGCCTCCAGGCACGCCCGAACGAGTCGGAGACGACGACGCCCACCTCGGCCTCCGTGAGCTCGTGCATCCGCGACCGGATCCGCGCCGCCGACGCGTCCGGATCGACCGGGAGCAGCACCAGCGTATCCGGGCCCTTGGCGTTCGAGGCGTCGACCCCTGCGGACGCGCACACGAACCCGTGGCGCGTCTCGGCGATCACGAGCGGCGGCCGCGAGCGGACGATCTCTCGTGTCTCTCGGAGGATGACTTCGAGGCGGCGAGGATCGCTCTCTCCCGCGAGCTTCCGGGCGAGCTCCGACGGCTCGACGTCTCCAAGGTGTACAACCCGCCCCTCGACCTTCGAAACAGCCTTCTGTGCGACGACGACGACGTCGTCGTCCTCGACGCCCACGTGACGCGCGGCGTCGGCGAGGAGCGCACCGAGATCGTCGCCCTCCTCGAGCTCGGGGATCCCGGGGAGCGGGACCACGCGCAGCTCTCCGGTCACGGGAGACCGGTGACCCGTATTCCCGCGTGTGCCTTGTAGCGACGGTTCATGTTCACGAGTACGGCGGTGAGACCCTCGAGCGCACGGGCGCTCGCCAGCGGGCCGGCGTCGAGCGCTCGGCCCGTGGTCAGCCGCTCCGCGAGATCCAGTCCGGCGGTCTTCGCGTCCGCGTCGTCACCACAGACGAACGCGTCCTCGTCGGGCGGATCGTCGGCCACGAGGCTGGTGGCAGCCAGCGAGTGCAGACCTGCGACGACCGGCGCTTGAAGCTCGGCCTGGATGCGCTCCGCGAGCGAGAGCGCCTCGGTAGCCGGAAAGACGCCGCGCTTCGTGAAGCGAAGCTCCGAGGCGACCGAGAGCACGGGCGTCTCGCCGATCGGCCGGCGAAGCTGGCGGGCGGTGTCGAGCGCGGCCTCGGCGTTGACGGCAAGGACGATGAAGTCGGCATCCGAGCAGGCCTCGCCGTTCGTCTCGCCGACGCAGTCGAGCTCCAGCGCCGTGGCGGCCGCACGCTCCGCATCTCGCGATCCGACGATCACCTCGAGGCCCGACTCGTGGAGCCGACCGGCAAGAGCCTTCCCGAACGGCCCGGTGCCGCCGACGACGGCTACGCGCACGCGGCCTCCAGCACGGCCTCAACGAGGCTTCGTTCGGAGTCCCCGTCGGTCATGAGCGTCCGGGTCACGACGAGCTCCACGTCCGCCGTCGCGGGAGTGTCGGCCTCGTCGATCACGAGCGCATCGATCAACCCCGCATAGCGATCCGCCAGGTGCCGAGGGCTCGAGCCGCCTGCCATGCGCGTGAGCATACGGCCGAGCGGACCGGTGACCGCGTCGCCTCCGATCAGCGGGCTGACCGCGATGCAGCGCACAGAGCGAGCAGCGATCGCGGCGCGGATCTCGGCCACTGCGAGGATCGGCCCGATCGAGAGGTAAGGGTTGCTCGGCGCGAGGAGGATCGCCTCGGCTCCCTGGATCGCCGTGATGACGCCGGGCGCAGCGCCGGCGTCCTCCGCGCCTCGATGCTCGACCGTATCGACGGCGTCCTCGTGACGCCGGCCGACGAACCACTCCTGGAACGGGAACGTGCCCTCGGGGGTGACCACGTGAGTGCGTAGAGGATCGTCCGTCGCGGGGACGAGCACCGTCGAGAGCCCTGCGCAACCTGCGAGCCGGGCGGTGACGTCGGAGAGCGTCGCTCCATCGCGCAGAGCGCCCGTCCGAACGAGATGGAGGCCGATGTCGCGGTCGCCGAGGCGAAACCAGCCCGGCCCGCCCCATGCCGCCGCAGCCTCGAGAGCGTTCCACGTCTCGTCGGCACGGCCCCAGCCACGGTCGGAGTCGATAAGACCGGCGAGCGTGTAGAGGAGGCTGTCGAGATCGGGAGAGACGTGGAGACCGAGGATCTCGAGGTCGTCGCCGACGTTTCCGATCACCGTCAGCTCCCCGGGTCCCAGGATTGCCTGCAGGCCCCGTGCGAAGCGGGCTCCTCCACCGCCACCCGAGAGGAGGACGACCCTCACGCCGGGACGGCGAGCAGTGCGCGCGTTCGCGGCCCGACGCGGCCGGCAAGCCGCTCGAGATCCGAGTCGGAATCGACATCGGCCTCGAGCTCCGGGATCGAGACGGTCACGAACGGGGCGTGAGCGCGGAAGCGAGCTGCACTGCCGGAGCCGTACAGCGGCGCGAAGACGCGAGGGTCCGGGAGCGAGAGCGCATTGGTCGTGCCGTCCCTCGCTTCGACGAGGGCGAGCCCCGAGTCCGCAAGTCGATGCAACGCCGCAGGTGTAGCCGCAGGAACGTCGGCGTTGACGACGAGCGCGTGGCCGTCGACACGGGACAGGCCGGCCGCGACCGCAGCCCCGAGCCCACGCGCCGGGTCGGCGACGATCTCGACGCCCGGCGGGCAGATCGCCGGATCGTCTGTAACGACCAGAACGGGACCGACGGCGAGCGCAGCCTCGACGACGTCTCCGAGCATTGCCACGGCGACGGCCGCGCGCAGCGACGACGAGACGCGGCGCTTCGCGTCGCCGCGGTACGGAATCACGATCGCCGGCACGCGGCGAAGCGTAGTCAGGCCGCGTTCGAGGACGTGCTGTCCGCGCCAGGCCCGGACGTCGCCCACTCGCCCACGTCGAACCAGTGCGTCCCACGCAGGGACTCGGCCACGTCGAGATCGGTGTGGCCCGGATTGAAGACGTGGTGCTCGAGGTCGCAGCAGATCTCGACCTCGTCGAGCGAGACGTGCGAGATGCGAGCGAGGGACTCGGCGGGCAGCTGCGCCTCGGCAACGGTGTAGTGCTTGAACTGCAGATCCGGGTCGAGCTCCATGAGCTCGGGCCAGTCGGGGCATGTGCGTGCGCTCATGAGCCGGTCCCCGGCACATGAGCGTGGAGGGGCGTGGGGAACCGGGAGGTTCCCCACGTTCTCGAGAAGAAGGGGGCGCGTGGGGGAAACATGGTTTCCCCCACGAACGCGAGCCGAAGGCGAGCGTTGCTCATCGCGAGTGTGTCTTCTCCTCGAGCATCCACGTCCCTTCAAAGCGTACGACCCCGCGCACGTCATCCCCCGGATAGACGACGAAGACGAGCGCGTCGTCGAGCCAGTGGTAGACGTGCTCGCCCGCCTCGTCGGTGAGCCCGAGGCGGAGGTGGAAGCGGCCGTCGGCCAGTGGGAGGGCGCCGATGTGGAAGCGCACGTCGCGATGCCCGTTGCCGCTCGTCCAGCCGAGACCCCGCAGGTCGACAGCGTGCCCGGCGACGAGCGTGCCGGCGTCGTCGCGAAGCTCGAGCTGGAGACGGGGCGGCGGCACGGTGTCGGCGGCGATGCTCACGCGCAGGTCGAAGGGCTCGCCCGAGAGGAACTGCAGGCGATCCGCGCCCTCCTGTCCGACAAGCCCCGCCGAAGCGATTGCCGCCTCGCCGGAGCCCCACTCGCGCAGACCGACACCCCGTTCCGCGGGATTGGCATCGTCGGCGAGTGCCCGGCGATAGCGAGTCACCGCCTCGCGAGTCGGCCCGTCGAAGGCGACGTGACCGCCCTCGAGGAACACCGACCGCTCGCAGAGCCGTTCCACCGCGGACGCGTCGTGCGAGACGAAGACGATCGTCCCGCCCCTCTCCTTGAAGGCGAAGATCCGCCCGAAGCACTTCCGCTGGAAGGCCTCGTCGCCGACCGCGAAGACCTCGTCGAGAAGGAGGATGTCCGCATCGAGGAACGCGGCGATGGCGAAGCCGAGCCGCATGGTCATTCCCGAGGAGTACGTCCGCACCGGCCGGTCGATGGCGTTCTCGAGCTCCGCGAACGCGACGATCTCGTCGAAGCGCCGCCTGATCTCGGCGCGCGGGAGGCCCTGGATGGCGCCGTTCAGGAAGACGTTCTCACGGCCGGTGAAGTCCATGTGGAAGCCCGCGCCGAGCTCGAGCAGCGATCCGATGCTCCCCTCGGTGCGGACGCGACCGGCCGTGGGCTTGATGATCCCCGCGATCAGCCGAAGGAGCGTCGTCTTGCCGGACCCGTTCCGGCCGATGAGCCCGACCGCCTCGCCCCGTCCGACCTCGACCGACACGTCTCGCAAGGCCCAGACGTCGGTCGCATCGGTTCTGCCGCGCTGGACGAGGAGGTCCTTGAGCGTCCGCGCCTCGCGGGCGCGGACGCGGAAACGACGCGCGACGCCTTCGACAGCGATCTCGCCGACTTGCATCATCTGCGCAAGATCGGAACCTGCTGACGAGCAGCTTCCGGTCGCGCCAAGACCCCTGAAGGCGACCGCTTCGCGGTCGCGTCGCACCTCTGCATCGACCCTTAGTCTAGGTCGATGCAGCGAGTCGGCGAGCACCCGGTTCCTGCCGGGCCGCTCGCCGTTCGGTGGCTCGCGTACGAGCTGCCCGAACAACGCGCAGGGGTGACGACGCGGGCTCACGTCGTCCTCGAGAACGCGGGCTCGGCACCCTGGCGATCGCGCGGAAGGGAAGGAGTCCAGCTCGCGTACCACTGGCTCGACCCGCTCGGCAACCCGATCGTGTGGGACGGGGCGCGGTCGGCGTTCCCCGATGTCGTGCGGCCGGGCGAGACGGTCGAGCTCGAGCCGTCGCTGGTCGCCCCCAGACCGCCCGGCGGCTATCGCCTCGCCTTCGACCTCGTCGAGGAGTTCCGGTTCTGGTTCCAGGAGGTCGGTTCGACTCCGCTCGAGTTCCCCGTCGACGTGCGACCGCGGATCGAGGAGCGCCGCCTCGCGGTGCGCGTGCACGGCGGGTCGGATCCCGAGGTCGACGCGGCGATCGCCCTGCAGGAGGAAGCCGTCGTGACCGAAGGGGCCGTCGCGATCGCGCACCTCGTGCCCGGCGCCATCCCGGCCTCGAACTGGTCGCAGCTGATCCTCGACGCGCACGCCGAGGGGTACGCCGCGGTCGGTGGTGCGATCGACGCCGAATCGCGCGGCGAGCGTCGCGCCCTGCTCGCATGGGCTCCGGGCGGAGGTCGGAACCCGCGGTTCGGCGAGCCGCTCCTGCTGCCCTCGCTGCTCGACGGAGTGGAGCCCGAAACCCACCTTGCTCTTCCAGCCGCGCCGGCCAGCGGCGGCGTGTTCGAAGGCCGCGCCGTCGTCAGACTTCGGTCGCGATCCGGTCGTCGGATCGGCTGAAGACCCAACTGCCCACGGCGAGCGCGACGACCGCCGCAACGGCCGTGTAGACGGTGTCCGCGGCTCCGGGCAGCTCGCCGTAGAAGATCGCCGCCCGCATCGCCTCGACCGGCGGTGTGAGGAAATTGACCCAGTGGAGGAAGAAGTCCGCCGCCGGATAGTCGCCGACTCCCGGCAGGTCGTTCAGGCTGTAGAGGATCGGCGTGAGGAAGAACCACGGCAGGAGCAGCGCCTGGAGGAGATGCTCCACGTCGCGGTAGAGGGCGTTCAGCGAGGCGACGGCCAACGCGAACCCGGCGACGATGCACGCGAAGAGCGCCCCGAGCGGCAGCGCGAGCCACACGGTGTCCCGCGCTTCGGGGAGCCGCCACAGGCTCAGCACGACGACGATGCCGAGCATGACGGCGAACGAGACGAGATTCGTACCGACGATCGAGAGCGGAACGAGCTGGCGTGGGAAGCGGACCTTGCGGATGAGGTTCGCGTTCTCGAGCAGGCTTCGCGAGGCGGCCTGCGATGCCGTGGCGAAGAAGACCCAGGCGGGAAGCCCGCACAGGAGGAAGAGCCAGTAGTCGTCGCTGCCGACCTCTGACACGCGCCACAGCACCGAGAAGACGAGCAGGTAGACGAGCATCAACACGAGTGGGTGAAGAAGCGACCAGCCGAGCCCGAGCAGCGAGCCGCGGTACTTCGCGCGGATGTCGCGACGAAACAGGCTCCCGAACAGCTCGCGGTAGCGAATTACGTCGGCGTAAACGGACACCGCGTGAGTCTAGGGCGACGGGACGCTCGACTACCCTTTCCCGGTTGTGAACGCGATCGTCGCGATCGCCGCGCTTGCAGTCTGCCTCGCGGTCCTCTGGCTCCTCCTCCGCTCGTCCGTCGGCGCGCGCCTCGTCGCCGTTCCGTCGGAGGAGCGCTGGCACGGACAGCCGACGCCGACCTTCGGCGGTGTCGGGATCTACGCGGGATTCCTTGCGGGCGTGGGGATCGCGCTCGGGGCGGGCGTGATCGACTGGAGCGGCGAGCTCGGCGGGATCCTCGCAGGCGTGACGATCGTCTTCGGCGCCGGGCTCGTCGACGACGTACGCCATCTGAGCCCCATCGCGAAGCTCGCGGCACAGGTCACGGCCGCCGTCGTCGTGCTCGCGAGCGGGCTCAACGTCGAGATCGTCGGCAACGACGTCATCGCCTGGGCGATCGGCCTCCTCTGGCTCGTCGGGATCACGAACGCGTTCAACCTCCTGGACAACATGGACGGGCTCGCGGCGACGCTCGCGATCGTGTCGTGCGCCTACTTCGCGATCGACGCGCTGACGGAGCACGAGAACGAGACCGTCCTCGCGCTGGCGATCGCACTCGGGTTCGCGTGTGCAGGGTTTCTCCCGTTCAACCTCCGCCCGCAACGAGGGGCCGCGGTCTTCATGGGCGACTCGGGCAGCCTTGTGATCGGATTCGGGCTCGCGTCGCTCGCGCTCGCCGCGAGCTGGACCGTCGCCGGGACGACGGCAGCGACCGTTCTGCTTCCGCTGCTCGTCCTCGCAATCCCGATCCTCGACACCACGCTCGTCACCATCGCGCGGCTCGTCGAGAAGCGACCGGTCACGCAGGGCGGTCGTGACCACACGTCCCACCGGCTCGTCTACTACGGCCTCTCGGAGACGAAAGCGGTCCTGCTACTTGCGATCGTCGCCTCCGCGATCGGCGCGACCGCGCTCGCATACAACGTCCTCGACAACGGCCGCCTGACTGCGGTGGGCGTGCTGGTTACGTTCGTCATCCTCGTCCAGTTCGGAAGCTTCCTGAGCGATCTCGAGGAGCGCTCTCGGCGTGGCGTCGAACGGCCGGAGCCCTCGCTCTGGCGGGCACTGATCTTCGAGCCGCGTCGGCTCGTCGAGGTGTTGGCCGACTTCCTCATCATCTGCGCGTCGTTCCTCGTCGCGTACGTCCTCGCCGTCGACGGCACGGGAACGGTCTACGAGCGCTCCGTATATCTCTCCGCGTTACCGATCCTGCTCGCCTCGCGGTATGTGTTCTTCGTCGCGCTCGGCGTCTATCGCCGCGTCTGGCGCTTTGCGACGGCGCGCGATGTCGTCCCGATCGCGGTCGGCTGCTTCGGATCGGCAATCGCCGCAGGCCTCATCCTCGTCGCGCTCCGGCCAATCGGCTCCTTCCCCGCCGTCGAGATCTTCGTCGTCGACGCAATCCTGTGCACGCTGCTCGTCGGCGCATCGCGCCTCGCGCTGCGCCTCCTGCCGGAGACGTTCGGCCCGCGGAGCGAGCGGCGGCGGGTGTTGATCGTCGGCGCGGGCCGCTCCGGTCGCAGCCTCGCGCGGGAGCTGCGCGAGGGCCGTGACGCGCGCGTCGTCGGCTTCCTCGACGACAACCCGCGCGTACGCCGGCGGCGAATTCTGGGGATAAGCGTCGTCGGCAGCCTGGACGAGGCGGAGCGCACCATCGCGAACACTCGCGCCGACGAGGTCCTCGTGAGCATTCCGGGCGCACCGAATGAGCGGCTCGATCACGTCACACGCGCCGCTGCCGGCGCAGGAATCCCCTGTCGCCTCGTACGGCGGCACGTCGAGCTTCCGGCGGCTGCCACCGAGACGGTCGAGGCCGCCCGAACGTGAGCGAGCGGGCTGCGCAGACGGGCGGAGAGCCTCGCCCGGACTTCTTCGCGCGCTTCCTGTCGGCGGTGCCGCTGCTCGCCCTCTACTTCGCGTTCGCCGCCCTCTACGCCTGGCAGGCATCCGGGAGGGCGGCGCCGACGATCTTCACGGACGAGCTCGAGCTGACCCAACTCGCCCGCTCGATCGCCGAGACGGGCGAGCCTGCGAGGCGGGGCGTTCCGTACCCGGACACGCCCTCCCTCGTCGCGTACGTGCTCGCGCCCGTGTGGTGGCTCGGGTCGACTGCGCAGTCGTTCGCTGCCGCGAAGGAGATCCTCGTCCTCGCAATGACGGCGACGATCTTCCCCGCGTACGGACTCGCACGCATGGTCGTCTCGAAGTGGTACGCGCTCGGCGCCGCGAGTGCCGCCGTCGCCGTGCCCGCCCTCGCCTACTCGCCCATCCTCGTGGAAGAACCCCTCGCCTATCCGATCGCAACCGTCGCGCTGTGGCTCATCGCGCGCTCGCTCGAGCGACCGAGCCGAGGCCGGCTCGCGGCCGCTTTCGCCGTGTGCGTGCTCGCCGCCCTCACCCGCACACAGTTGGCGATTCTCGTGGCGGTGCTCGCGCTCGGGCTCCTCTGGCTGGCGTGGCAGTCCGATGTCGCACAGCGGTGGCGAACGCAGTGGAGCCGCTGGGACTGGGTGGGAGCGATCGTGCTCGCAGTCGGAATCGCGCTCGCGCTCGCCGCTGCCATCGGTCACGTCTCGACCGCGTGGCGCAACACGATGTACCTCTACAAGCACCGCATCGTCGACCACGCGACCTGGGCGATCGGCGCGCTCGCAATCGGCGTCGGCGTGCTACCCGTCGTTGCCGGCGTTGCGGCACTCGCCCGGCCGAAGCACGAGCAACGGGATGCAGCGACGAGCGGGTTCGTGACCACGAGCGTCGCCGCGCTCGTCGTCTTCATCGCGTACGCGGGAGTGAAGGGCGCATACATCTCGACGGTGTTCGGGACGTTCGTCGTCGAGCGGAACCTGATCTACCTCTGCCCGATCCTGTTCGCTGCGACGGCGCTCGCCTTCTCCCGCGGCATCGGACGCGCCTGGGCGATTGCCGGTGCCGCGATCTTCACGATCTACGTCGTCGCGGCGACCCCTCTTCACCTCGACTTTCCCTACTACGAGGCGCACGGGTTCTCGATTGCGACGCTCGCGAACCGGAAGCTCGGTTGGAGCGAAAACACGATCGAGGGCGTGCTGATCGGCGTGTGCATCGCGGCGCTCGTCGTCGTCGTCGCACTCAAGCTGCTGCGGCCGCACTCGGTCGGCTTCACGGCAGTCGCTGCCAGCGCAGCGGTGGTCGTCGTCGCCTGGGGGCTGACGGGGCAGGTCTACGCGGCCGCCGGCGAGCGCCACTTCTCGCAGTTCACGGTCACGAACTATCCGAAGCCGTACGACTGGGTGCAGAAGGCGACCGGCGGCGCGTCCGTCGTCGTACTCGGCCAGCAGATACCCACGACGCCCACCGACCTCTGGCTGACGGAGTTCTTCAACCCGTCGATCCGGAAGGTCTGGTCACTCGACGGGAGTGCCGTCAACGTCGGCGGGCCGATCCTGACCCCCGATCTCCGTGCCGTCGACGGGACGCTCACCCCGAATCCGGACACGATGTACGCGTTGGCCGTCAATGACGTCGCACTGCAGGCGCCGGTCGTCCTGCGCCGCAAGGGCGACGTGCTGTACCGCGTCGACGGCAAGCCGCTGAAGCTCCAGGAGGCCCTCATCGGGCGACAGACGGACGGCTGGATGGTCGGCACGAGCGACGACCCGGACGTCGCGCGGGCGTCGTACACGCGGTACGACGTCTCCAGGGACGAGCCCGGTTTCGCAAAGGTCCTCCTCTCGCGATTCAACTGGTGCCCAAAGCCGGGCCGTCGCCAGACCGGCCATGTGACGGTGAGGATCGGCCCGGTCGGAATCGGTCCGGACAAGCAGCCGCGTATCGAACACGTCACCGAGACGAGGCGCTTCGACGTCCCGGACTGCAAGGCGGAGGGCACCACGCTCACGCCTCCTCCAGACGTCCCGTGGCGGATGGAGCTCGAGGTCTCTCCCACCTTCGTGCCGAAGGAAATCGACCCGACGAAGAGCGACAACCGCCACCTCGGCGCCGTGATCCAGCAGGCGGGCTTCCAGCCCCTGTTCGGCTAGCGCGACGCGGCGACGAGGTAGGTGAAGCGCACGCGGAGCGCGAGTCGCGCGAGCGGGCCGCTGCGCTCGAGCGCCTTCGCGGCGGAGAGGACCGGATCCGGGAGCGAGACGGTCTGCGGGACGAAGAACGGCCGGAGCTCGATCGAGCCGAAACCGGCCCCCCGGAGATCGGCGAGAACGTCGTCCACGACGTACTGGCGCGGATTGAGGTCGAAGAGGAGTTTCTTCTCCGTGTACGCGGCGACGTGCTCGAAGAACGAAGCGCGGTCTCGCGCGTAGTAGATCGCGCGAAAGACGGATGCCGCCGCGACCGGTTCCGCGGGTACGTACTCGTTGAGGTCGCCGAGATCGACCTCGGCCCGCCCGTCGAGCCTTCGTCGAGCTGCCTCGACCATCTCCCCCGTCGCATCGACGCCGCGATAGCGCAGCCCGCGGCCGAGGAGTGCCTCGCCGAGGCCGCCGTCCCCGCAGGCAAGGTCGAGCACCGTGTCTCCCGGCACGAGCCGTGGCCCGAGGGACTCGATGAGCTCGGCCCGGTGCGCGAGGTAGGCGCTCACGTCGGCGTACGCCTGCTCGGTCCACCCGGCCGCCTGGCGTGCGTACTGATCCTCCTTGGACGTCACAGTGCGAGCAGGCGCTCCGGGTGCTTCCGCACGAACCGGGCCATCCCCCGCGCGTGCCAGAGCGTGTGCCGGGAGAGAAATCGCTGGTCGATGACCGCCGCGTACGCATGTGTCACGACCGCGTCGGGCACGTACCAGCGCTCCCACCCTGCCTGGGCCGCCCGGTAGCAGAGGTCGATGTCCTCGCAGTAGTGGCGGAACCCCGCATCCCAGCCGTCGATCTCGTCGAGCGTCGTCCGTCGCATGAGCAGGAACGCTCCGAGCATCCAGTCGGCCCGCACGGGCTCCTCGGGACGCTCGTCGAGTGCGTAGTGCTCGCGCTGCGTCTCGTACGGGGGGCGAATCCGGCGAAGTGGCGTGCGACGGACGATCGTGCCGCGCACGGTCGGAAAGCGCCGACGTGAGGGCTGCCAGGTGCCGTCCGGCCAGCGCATCTGCGGTCCCGCGATCCCGCAACGGGCGTGCGAGTCCGCGAACGCGACGAGCGAGGCGACGGCGCCCGGCTCTGCGACCGCGTCGGGATTGACGTTCAGGACGTACTCGCCCGACGTGGCGGCGATGCCGAGGTTGACGTTCGCCGCGAGCGCAAGTGGTCTCGGGTTGTCGAGGACGCGGACACCGTCCGGCATCCCCGCCGCCGAACCGGGCACGTTCGCAACCACGACGACCTCGTCGACCTGTCTGCGAAGCGGCGGGAGCGAGCGAGTGAGCTCCGCGGCGTGTCCGTGCGAGACGACGACCGCCGACACTTTCACGTCCCGAGTATCTCCTGATACACGGCGAGCGTTCGCTCCGCGGTCGCGCGCCAGCTGAACGCCTTGGCTCGCTCGAGCCCGGCCGTCACCAGCCGCTCGCGCTGGGAGATCGCCGTGCGGATACCCTCGGCGAGGTCCACCTCTCTCACGATGACCGCGGCATCACCCGCGACCTCCTGCAAGGCAGGCTCCGCGACCGCCACGACCGGCGTTCCCGATGCCATCGCCTCCACGACGGGGAGCCCGAATCCCTCGTAGCTGCTCGACTGCACGAGACACGCGGCGCCGCGGTACAGCTCGACGAGCCGCTCGGTCGGGACGTACCCCTCGAGCCGCGCGCCACCCGCCCGCAGCGCGGCCGCGAGCGCGGCGTCCTTCTCCGGACCGACGACGACGAGCGGGAGACCCGCCGCGGTAGCTGCAGCCAGCGCCGCGAGCTGGTTCTTGCGCCGCTGGATCGCTCCGACCGAGAGGACGTAGTCATGCGCTCCCGGCCCCGGCGTGAACACCGGATCGACGCCGTTCGGCGTCACGACGATCCGCGCCGGATCGGCGCCGTACAACTCGACGAGGTCCTGCTTCGTCCGCTCCGACACCGTGAGCACGCGCGTCGCCCGGCGAACTGCGCGCGGGACGACCAGCCTGAACGTCATCCGATCCTTCACGCCCATCACGTCGGGGTCCCGCGCGAACGACACGTCGTGAACGGTGACGACACACGGGCACGAGGGCCTCACGGGGAGTGCGTGTTGTGTATGGCTGAGCGCAGCACGCAGCCGGCGGAGTGCGCGCGGGAGCACCCACGCCATCCGAACTTCCTGGAATCGCTCCCGCAGCTCGAAGGGCTCGACGCCCGCCGGAACGAGCTCTGGATGACGCGTGACCGCAACGAGCCGGAGGCCGGCCTGCGATGCGAGCGGCCCGAGCTCGCGGAGGAGGTTCGACGCGTACGTCTCGTCGCCGGTGCGCTGCCGGCCGAGGACGTCGGCGTCGAAGACGACGGCGTTCACGCCAGCTCCCTCCAGAAGTCGACGACCGCGTCCGCCGCTCGATCCCACGTGAGCTGCCGCGCCCGGGCGATGCCGGCCGGGACGAGCTCGTCACGCCGCGAGGTGGCCTCCGCGATGCCCGACGCGATCGACGCGACGTCGAGCGGATCGACGAGGACGGCGGCGCCTCGCTGCGACCTCCTCCATCGCCGTCCCGCGGGAGGTGACGACGGGAGCTCCGCAGGCCATCGCCTCGACCACGGGCAGGCCGAAGCCCTCGTACAGCGACGGATACAGGACGCACGTCGCACCCCGGTAGAGCGCAGCGAGCTCTGCGTCAGGAACCTCGCCGACCCAGCCGTCGACCTCCACGCCTCCCCAACCGCGCGCACCGACGACACGCAGATCGACACCCGCTTCCCGCGCTGCTTCGACCGCGCGACCGAGGTTCTTGCGCGGCTCGAGGGTGGCGACCGCGAGGACGTACTCGCCGTCCGCCCGGGGCCCGCCCGGCGTGAAGACGGGATCCACACCGTTGGGAACGACCCTGATCCGCTCTGCGGGCACGCCCGCAAGCTCGACGACCTCGCCCTTCGTGAACTCCGACACCGCGACCACCGCGTCGGCCGCACGCAGGACCCGGGTCAGACCCGCTGTTCCGTAGAGGCGATGCCAGCGCGGGAATGCCTCCGGTGCACGGAGGATCGCGAGGTCGTGGACGGTGACGACCGTGGGTGTCTCGGTGCCGGCCGGCCCGCGGAACGTCGTGCAGTGAAGCACGTCGAGTCCCCGCGACAGGCGGCCGAGCCGAACCGGATACCAGACAGCGTCCCGCACCACGCTCGAGAGACGCCCTGGACCGCCGAACGAGAGCAGCTCGAGATCGAGCCCGGGACGGTCGCGCAACGCAGCGAGCAGTCCCCGAACGACACGTGCCGTCCCCGCCCTCGTCTGGACGAGCGGCGAGATGTCGACGCCGACTCTCACGGCGCGGTCGCGCCGGCACGAAGCGCGTCACGCGTGGTCTCGTACGCCATGAGAGCAACAGCCTCGTCGAGGTCCGACCAGCGGTAGGTGTCGTGCTCCGCATCGAGCACGGGCTCCCAGCCCGGTTCGGCGTCGGCCACGAACGCGTGCACGGTGACTCCGCTCGATGCCCGGCGCATACCGAGCTCGGATCGCAGGAGGATCGTCGAGGAGCGAGTACGACAGCGAGATGGGAAGCGGCCGGACCTCGGCGCGCAGGCCGGTCTCCTCGAGCAGCTCCCGCTGCGCCGCGTCTCTCGGCGTCTCGTCGGGCTCGAGACCGCCTGCGACGAGGCTCCAGTAGCCGAGCCGCTCGGGCGCGCGCCGCATGACGAGGAGCTCGCCCCCGCGCCGCACGACCACGACGATCTCCTGGTCTCCTCTCATCGCGCCGCCTCCTCGTATCCACGCAGGAACGTCTCGCCGACCGACCGCCAGGAGAAGCCCCTGACGTGCTCGAGCCCGAGCGCGACCAGCCGGTCGCGGTCGGCCACGGCGCGTTCGATCGCCGCGGCGAATGCTGCCGGATCCTCGGGATCGGCGCGGAGCGCAGCGTTGCCGCTCGCCTCGTCCAGCGACGCGTGTGCCGACGCGACCACCGGGGCGCCGCATGCCATCGCCTCCACGACCGGGATCCCGAAGCCCTCGAAGCGCGACGGATACGCAACGACCGCTGCGCCGCGATAGAGGCGTGCGAGCTCCTCGTCGGAGACGTAGCCGAGGCGACGAACGCCCGCGCCGTCGAGAAGCGGCTGCTCTCCCCAGCCCTCGGCGCCGACGACCGCGAGTTGCAGCTCGCGGTCGAGAAGCCGGTGCGCCTCGACCAGCACGTGCAGGTTCTTCCTCGGCTCGAGGGTCGCGACCGTGAGGACGTACGGCGCGCCGAGGTCGGCAACGGAGCCGTCCGGGCAAAACACGGCCTTGGGTGCCGGGTGCGCGACGCGGATGCGCTCGGCCGGCACGCCCAGCGTCGCGGCGACGTCTCGACCCGTGAATGCGGAGTTGACGAAGACGACGTCGCACGTCTCCGCCGCGTTCCGGTACTTGGCCGAGTGCATGGACTTCGTGCGCGAGGTCGTCCACTCCGGATGGTGGAGCGGCACGAGGTCGTGGATCGTCGTCGCGCGGACGCCCGCACGCTGGGGCGGGTACATCCAGTCCGAGAAGTGGAGCGCGTCGAAGCGACCCAGCAGGCGCTCGGCCGGCGGGCGGCCGAGACGGCTCCAGGCAGTGCGCACGGCGTGCGACCACGGCAGACGCCAGGTACGAAGCTCCACGTCGATACCCGCAAGAGCTGCGCGGATTCGCTCTGGCCCCTTGATGCTCGTAGGCGCGAACGCGACGATCTCGTGCTCGCCGCCCGCCGCCTCGACGAGGCCGGCAAGAGAGCCCTGCATGTAGTTCCCGATCCCGAGGAGCCGGTGGCTCAGCGGGCTGACGTCGAACGCGACCCTCACGGCAAGGGCCGGTACACGAACCTGTTGAAGTGGGCGCCGAGCACGCGGCCGTCGGTCGAGCCGTCGAGGACGTCCGACGGAACCGCAGTCGGGGACACTCGATAGACGAGGCGGCAATCGGTCGTTCCGGGCAGCGGAGAGACCGCAACGCTCAGAAGTGCCCGTCCGTTCGGCTGCAGCCGCACGCGGCCGACGACGATGCCGTTGGAACGGGCGGTGACCGTCTGAGGCCGGATGAAGAGACTCGGATCGCTCGAGAGATCGACCGTCAGCCGCCCCGGCTTGCACCGGCGCCGGAGGTACGTCACCCGCTCGCCCGACCACGTGTCGTTCGGGTAGAGGCCGTCGATCCGAACGGCGGAGACGAGCGGTGCGGCGACCCTCCACAGCGTCACGCCCCAACCCTTGTCCCGCCCCAGGCGCTGTCCGTCCGGCTCGAAGGACGAGTCGGCGAGGAGAAACTCGTCGCGGACGGGCGAGCCGTCGGGAAGCGTGACCCGGCCCGTGGTCGGGTCGATGCGCACGCGTGTCTCGGGCAGCCCTCCCGGCGTCGGGTCGGTCACGTAGTACACCGGGCCGACGCGCCGGTTGAAGAACTCCGTCTCGTTCACGGTGAGCCGATCGGTGCGACCCGTCCAGAGGAACGCCGCGGTCGTACCGGAAGCAAGCGCCTGATCGACCCAGTCGCGGTCGGCAGTGCGAATCCCCTGGAACAGCGCCCCGCGCGAGAACCGCTCGAAGCCGTGCGTGCCCCACCAGATGGGGCGGATCGCGACGATCCAGAGCCCGAGGACGAGAAGCGGCAGCGCGACCGCGTAGCGGCGCGGCACGAACAGGAACGCAGCCGCGAGGAACACGGCGAGCACCAGCGCAGCGAACGTGATCCAGCCTTCCCCGATCCGATCCTGGAGCGACCACAGCGGCAGGAGCATGAGTGTGTCCGTGATCGCCGAGGTCGTGAGGAAGCGGTCGAACGGGATCGCCACGACGAGCATGGCCGATACGACAGCCGCACCTGCGGCGAGGATCCGGGGCCGCGGCGCACCCCGCTCCACCCAGGCGAGGAGCGCGATGCAGAAGAGCGGGGCGACGTAGAACATGTTCCGCTCCTCGATACGGTCCGAGAACCTCGACGCGAAGACGGCCACGACCGGGACCACGCAGAGGGTCACCGAGACCGTCGCGGCGAGAAACGCCTGCAGGCGCTCGTCGAGAGAGCGCGCCCGAGCGACGAGGACGATCGTCGCTGCGAGGGGGATGACGAGGACGTAGAGCGAGAGCTCCGCGACGTGCCACCACAGATAACGGAGCGCTTTCCCCACGTCGTAGCTCCGCTCGCCCACGGGCTCGTACGCGCCGAGCAGCCCGCCGCCGGCCGCCTGCACGACGACCAAGGCCACCGCGGCTCCGATGCCCATGCCGTACAGCCAGCGGAATCGTGAGATCGCCTCACGGACACTTCGGCTCGCGAAGACCGCGAGCACGAGCGGCGCCAGGAGGATCGCCGGACCGAGCGCGACCGCCTGGACGCGCGTCGCGTAGGCGAGCCCGGTGAGCGCGAGAAGCAGCAGGACCCGGAGTGGAGTCGGCCGCTCGAGGGTCGCGACGAGCACGAGGACCACGACCAGAAAGAGAGGGTAGAACGCGTTCTCGGTCATCACGGTGCCCGTGTACGCGAGCGACGGCACCGCGACCGCGAGCAGCGCCGCGAGCAGCGCATAGGTGTCGCGGACGACGCGTCTCGCAAGGAAGAACGCGGGAATCGCGGCGAGCGACATCAGGACCGCGTTCATCGTCTTCACCGCCGCGTACGCGGTCGGAAGGCTGTCGAAGAGCGCGTAAGCGGGACTGATGAGGAGCGGGTAGACGGCGCTGTACCCGGGATTCGGCTGATCCCGGAGCAGTGGCTCGCCCGCATCCGCGATCCCGCGCGCGATCTCGGACCAGATGATCTCGTCGACCATGATGAAGGGCGCGACGATGTCCCTCGCGAGGATCGCGCGGAACGTCGCCGAGACGACGACGATCGCCGTCAGCCAGGCCCAGGTCGGAATCCTCGCGAGCGCTCTACCCAAGCTCGACCTCGGCCAGGCGGCGGGCGATCTCCCTCGCCTCGGCCGTCTCCGCCGAGATCCCGACGCCTGCCGCGGCCTCGCTCACCTCGCGGAGCACCGCGTCGTCGGCCGCACGCCCGCCCGCAGCCGTCTCGAGCGCGGCGACGTAGAGCTCGGCTACGCGTTCCACGTCGTGCTCGCGCGTCGCGAGGTCGGCCGCATTGGCCCCCATCGCCGCGCGGACGTCCGCTCGCGAGGCGAGGAGCTCGAGCGCCGCGGTGAGCGTCGCGACCTCGTCGTCGTCCGGCGGCACCCTGAGGGCAACTGCGTCGGGGAGCTCCGAGAACCAGCCGACGTCGCTGACCACGAGCGGCTTCCCGAGCGAGAGCCCGCGGATCACGCTGCCCGACGTCTCTCCCATCGTCGGGTGCCGCAGGTTCACGAGCACGTCGCTCCCGGCCATCAGCGCCCAGAGCCTCGTCTCGTCAACCCAGCCGTGGCGGACGAGCCCCTCGCCGACGAGACCGAGCCTCTGGAGCCGTCTGTCGAGGTCGAACCCGGGCGACGTCGACCCGACGAGGAGGAGCGTGAGGTCCGGATGCTCCTCGCGCACCGCGGCGGTCGCCTGCAGCAGCTCGGGGATCCGCTTGCTCGAGTTGACGACGCCGAAGCAGCCGATCACGACGCCGCCTGCTGCCGCGCGTTCGGGGCGTGCCATGGGCGCGGGCCATGCCGGGTGGGGCACGACGCTGATCGGTCCGACGAACCCCGCAGCACGAGCGTGGTCGTGGACGTAGCGGGAGTGGACGACGAGGCCTGTCGCGTGCTCCAGGACGAAGGTCGACAGAGGGAAGTCCGCGGGGCGCGACTCCCACAGCGGCGGGATGCGCTTGTCGAGCACACCGTGGGCGAGGAGTCGGCCGACGACGCCGTGCTCGCGCTCCATCAGGTCGAGATAGCCGTGCCCGTCACGCCGACCGACGGTCATGCCCGCGACGAGGTGGTGCAGGACGAAGTCGTGGAGGACGACGACGCCTGGTTGCCTGCGCAACGCGTCGACGATCCACGCGTGCGCGTCCGGGTTGTTGCCCACGTGGTACAGGGCGACGTCCGTGCCCCGCGGTGCACGCTTTCGTCCGCGGCGCACGACCTCGACGTCGAGCCGCTCCCGCAGCGCGGGGAGTAGGAGCGCGCTGTAGTCGGCGATCCCCGACTGCTCCGGGGGCATCGGCGAGAAGTAGGCCACCCTCACGAGAGCAGCCTCCCGATCGCGCGATCCCAGGTGACCTCGCTCGCGATCGCCTTCCCGGCGCGCCCGTACGACGCGGCCTCGTCGCGGTGCTCCCGCAACCAGCCGAGCGCACGCGCGATCTCGGCGGCATCTGGAGTGACGACGAGCCCCGTGCTTCCGTCGGAAACGACCTCGAGCGGCCCGCCGGCGTCCGTCGTCGTCAGAACCGGCTTCTCCGACAGGAACGCCTCGAGCGGGACCATGCCGTAGTCCTCGTCCAGGGGCGCATAGAACACGGCGAGACAGCGTGCGTACAGGTCGGCCAGCTCGCGCTCGGTGATCCTTCCCGTGAACCTTGCCCGCCCGTTGAGCCCGCGATCCTGGGCAAGTCGCTCGAGCCGCTGGCGATCGGGGCCGTCGCCTGCGATCACGACCTCGAGCGAGCCGTCCCGCGCCGCAGCTTCGATGAGGAGATCGATCCGCTTCGCACGGTCGAGCCGGTTCACGGAGAGGACGAAGTCGCCGTAGTCGTCGCACCGGTACTCGAGCGCCTGCGGCGGGTGCGGCAGCACCTCGGCGATCATCCCGGTCGAGGCTTCGACGCGGTGCGCCACGTTCCCGGAGATGGCAAAGAGACGTGTCGCCTCGCCGAGCGCGATCCGGTCGAGCGCCTGCACCTTCCGTCGGATCGCCCTGCCCTCGGGCGAGTCGTCGAACTGTCCCAGCGCCGTGCCATCCAGCTCGTAGGCCTGCCGGAACTGATGGACCAGCCAGACGCGCTTGTCGTGATGGCGTACGAGGTACGACGGGAACTTCGTCGCGACGACGACGTCGATCGGCTGCCCGTCGGCCTCCTCGAGGTCCAGCATCCGCCACAGGAACGCCTGCGTGAGCACACGGGCGCCGGGGTACCACTTGAACGGGACGGAGACGAGATCCGCGTCGTGCCCGCGCGCCCCGAGCTCGTCGACGAGCCGGTCCGTGAAGATCTCGGCGCCGCCACGTGCGAACGGCACCTGTGGGCGGAGAACTGCGACTCTCATCGCTCTCTAGCGTTCGCCGCGTCGAGCTCGACCTGTAGCCGGTCGACCTGGTCCTGCAGGTCGTCGATCAAGCGGAGCGTGGCGGCGTTGAACGAGCGCTGGTCGTAAGCGAGCGGCTCCACGTACCAGCGCATGAGCTTCCTCAGAACGGCCTTGACCGGGGTGCCGATACCGCCACGAACTCCCGGACGGAGCCGGAGAGAACGATCTGCCGAGACCGGCCAGAGGCGTTCGGCCTCGGCTCGAGCCACACGGCGCTCCTCCCCGTCGCCCGCGCCCGCTCCCGGATCGGCACCCGAACGGCGCACTTCCTCGCGAAGCGCGCGGAAGAGCTCTTCGACATCGACGGGCGTCTGGGCAGAAACCCCTGCAGAATCGCCATTTTTGGCGTCGTCAGAGGGCATCGCGGCATTCTAGCCCCCCGACAGGATTGGCCAGTAGGCTGAGAGCGTGCGTGTCGGTATCTCCCTGCTGACGCTTTCCCCCGGCGACATGGGCGGCTCGGAGACGTACGCGCGCCAGCTCGCCCGCGCGCTCGCCCGCGTCGGAACGAACGAGTACGTCGTGCTCGTCCCCGCCCGCGCGAAGGACGCAGCCGAGGGGCTGCCTGCCGTCGAGGTCAAGGATCCGCCCGTCGGCAAGCGCGGACCGCTCCGCTTCCTGACGACGGCACTGCAGGCGCGCCGCACGAAGGGCGTCGGCGACCAGCTGTCGACGCTCGACGCAGTTCACTATCCGCTGACGGTTCCCTCGCCACGCGTCAAGGTCCCGACGATCGTGACGTTGCACGACGTGCAGCACCGTGACCTTCCCGAGTTCTTCGGACCGGCGCGCCGCTCGTTCCGGCGGCTCGCGTACGACCGTGCCGCGCGGTCGGCGGCCGCGGTCGTCGTGACGAGCGAGTTCGTGCGCGAGCGTGCGCGCGACGTCCTCGACCTCGACCCTGCCCGGATCCACGTCGTGCCGCTGGCCATCGACCACACCGTGTTCCGGACCGCGCTCGAAGAACGCGAGCCGATCATCCTCTACCCGGCCCGCGGCTGGCCGCACAAGAACCACGCGCGATTGTTCAAGGCGTTCGCGTCGCTGCGTGAGACCAGACCGCAGCTGAGGCTCATCCTCACCGGTGCCGGCCTCGACCGCCTCGAGCCGCTGCCCGAAGGCGTCGAGAGTCTCGGAGAGGTGCCGGCCTCACAGCTGGCGTCGCTCTACCGCCGAGCGGCGTGCCTCGTATACCCGAGCCTGTACGAGGGCTTCGGGATCCCGCCGCTCGAGGCGA
Organism: uncultured Gaiellaceae bacterium; assembly: GCA_963746975.1. GTDB lineage: Bacteria > Actinomycetota > Thermoleophilia > Gaiellales > Gaiellaceae > GMQP-bins7. Next base: position 776,007 of record CAVVDE010000012.1, on the reverse strand, counting down.
TGGCATGCGGATGCCCGGTAGCGGCGTCGAACGCCGGGGCGATTCCGGAGGTGTGCGGCGACGCCGCCGTGCTCTTCGATCCGACGGACCTCGAGGCGATGGCCGCGGCGATGCTGGAAGCCGATACCCGCCGTGACGAGCTCACGTCGTTGGGCCTCGAACGGGCTGCGCAGTTCACCTGGGACGCGACGGCACGCCGGCACGACGAGGTCTACCGCGAAGCCGTCAGCGCAGGGCCCGGAGATAGCTCCACGAGCGCGTGAGACCGGCCGGGCGCCACACCGCGACGAGCACGCAATAGACGAAGAGCCCCGCAAGGGCGGCGGCGACCGAGCCGAGCACCAGCCCGAGCGGGAGATACGCCACCAGCGTGACTGCGGCGAGCGCGAGAGCTGCACCCGCGATCCCTCGAATCCCGGCCCGAAGCGCGTCCAGCTCCCGGAGGATCCCCACGAGCACGAACAGCGTGGACAGAGCGAGCGCGACGGCAAGGCCGTCCAGCTCGAAGAGCTCCGAGCCGATCCAGGCGAGCAGGAGCTGCAAGGCGAGGGCGGCGACGCCGATGAGCGGCAGCGCACGCAGCCTGTTCACCACGAAGGCGAGCGGGAACGAGACGTTCACACCGACCGAGGCGACCATCCAGGGGCTGAGGACCAAGACGAGGCGGCTGACCTCCTGACCGATGTCGCCTCCGTAGGCGTCGCCGAGGACCTGCTCGACGATCTGACCGCCCGCGACGGCGAAAGCGCCGACTCCCGCGCCGATGAGCGTGAGCGCGACCCAGGTGGCCGCCGTCACGTGCCGGGCGACAGCGCCCTCGCCGAGCCCGATGCGCGTCAGCGGTACCGAGGAAACGAGCCCGATCGAGAACGCGGTCATCGAGACGAGGCTCGCGGCCCCGAGGTAGGCGTAGCCGAAGCTGGTCACGGCTCCCGACTCCACCCGGCCCGCAAACGGGAGGCAGATCACGTACAGAAGCTGGAGCGCGATCGGGAGGGATGCCGCCGTCGCGAAGATGCCGAGACGGGTGCGCAGCGGCGGCCCGGACGCACGCACGGCACCGGCGGGCATCCGCGCACGTGCTGCACGAACCCCCAGCCCCAGCACGGGGACCGCGAGCGAGATCGCGCCGTTCAACGCGACGCCCCACCAGAGCGCGGCGATGCCGTTCTCGTCGACGCGCGTCACGATCATCGTCAGCGCGCCCGCGCTGCCGAGTGCGTAGCCGAACGCTGCGGTTGCGTAGTCGTCGAGGGCCGCCAGCCCGCTCGCCGCGAGGCCTGCAAAGAGGTGTGCGATCGCGGCCGGCACGAGCCAGCGCAGCGCGTCGGCGCAGACGTCCTGGGCCGTCGCCGAGCCCGAGCCCGTGAGCACCTCGGCGATGCTCCCCGCGGCGAGATACCCGACGGCGAGGAGCGGAACGGCGACCACTGCGAGCGCAGTCGCGAATCCGGCCACCGCGCCGGCGAGTCGACGTTCCTCCCTCGCGCGGGCGAGTGACGGCAGCACCGCGACCCGAACCGCCTGGGAGGCGAGCACGATCACGATGAAGACGCCGTACGCGGCGAAGAACCCGTCCGTCTCGTCGGTGCGGCCGAACTCGTGCGCGATGATCACGCCGACGACCGCCGCGAACCCCGTCACGACGAGCGTCGACACGGCGGTGAGGGCCGCGCTCGTCAGGGAACCCGGGCCGGACGAGTCTGTACGCTTGCTCACCGACGCGGAAGCGTACGGACCATGCCGAACGACACCCTCTGGACAGGCGCCGCGCTCGACGACCTCCGCAGCGACTACGGACATGCCTACGAGGGCCGGACCGTCCTCGTCACGGGCGCCGACGGCTTCATGGGCTCACACCTCACCGATGCGCTCGTCGAGCTGGGCGCGAACGTCCATGCCTTCGTGCGCGCGACGTCGAGCGGTGCGCTCAACAACATCGGGCACCTCCGCAACCGCCTCAAGGTGCACTTCGCGGACCTCACCGACCGCACCTCGGTCGACTATCTCGTGCGCGAGCTGAAGGACACGGCAGCGGATCGGCCGTACGTCTTCCACCTCGGCGCGCAGGCGCACGTGGGAGAGTCGTGGCACCGGCCGTACGAGACGGTCGCGGCCAACGTGCTGGGCACGCTGAACCTCCTGCAGGCCGTCGTCGACGCCGGTCTCGAGCTCGAGAAGTTCGACACCGCCGGCACGTCCGAGGAGTACGGAAACGTGCGCGAGTCGGTCTCCGACCATCACGACTTCGACGCCGACGGCGGGCTCATCCTCCACGAGCGGTCGCCCATCAACCCGAAGTCCGTGTACGCAACCGCAAAGGTCGCCGCCGACTTCCTGACGATGAACTACCACGACGCATTCGGCGTTCCCGGCGTCGTGACGCGGATGTTCAACAACTACGGGCCGCGCCAGAACCCGCGTTACGTCACCGGGACGATCGTCACGCAGGCGTTGACCCGCGAGACGATCGAGCTGGGCGCGCTCGATCCGCTGCGCGACTTCTGCTTCTGCACGGACGGCGTCCGGGGCCACCTCACCGTCGCGGCACAGGGAACGCCCGGCGACGTCTACGTCTACGGGCAGGGCGAGAACATCGCGATGCGCGACTGGGTCGACCTCATCCTCCGCATCGGCGAGGCCGAGGGCTTCTGGCCCGCCGGCCGTGAGGTCGTGTCGACCAGCGCGCGACACCGCCCCGGCTCGAGCGAGGTCATGGCGCTTCGCGTGGGACACGAGAAGCTCACGTCCGAGACCGGCTGGCAGCCGCGCGTGACCTGGGAGCAGGGCGTCCTCGAGACGATCCGCTGGTACGCGGCGAACCGCGACCGCTGGATCGGCCGTGTCGACTGGCTCTCGACCGGCACCCCACTCGAAACCAGGGCTTAGCGCGGCCCGACGACGCGCGCGATCCAGTAGTCGCCGGACTCTGCGATCCGCTTGCACACGTAGTCGCATTCCTGCGTGCGCCCGAAGGCGATTGCACCGGTCGGCGGAATGCCGCCGTCCGGGAGCCGGACGACGCGGGCCTGGTCGATGCCCTCCGTCAGCGCGTGCCAGCGCGCGAGCGCCTGCGGCTCGCGGTCGTCGTAGTCGATATAGGCGGTGCCGCCGTTCGCCCACGCCTGGTCCAGCAGCCCCGGGATGCCCGCCTCGAAGCGGCCCGTCCGAAGCGGCCCGTCCGTGCGATACGTGTTCACGAAAACGGCGAATTGAATCCCCGCGAGAGCGACGAGGCAACCAGCGACGATCTGTGCCCGCCGCGATTGCGCCAGTGCACTCCTCAGCGCCTCGAGCGCAGGGATCGCGACCACGACGAGCATCACGGCGAACGGGGCGAGGCGGAGCGCGTGGAAGCGATCGGCCGTCGTGGCTGCCGGAATCGGCGACACCAGGAGCGCCGCAACCGCGTATCGCCAGAACGGGTCGTCACGAAGCCGCGCCACGATCAGGACGAGCCCGGCGACCGAGACCACGACGGAGGCGGCGAGGAGCGCGCTCGTCCCGGGCGTGTGCGCGTAGGGCTTGACGTCGCCCGACACGACGTAGTGCCAGAGCTGGAGGTCCTGGAGATAGTTCGCTACGCCGCGCCAGGCAATCTCCCACGGAGGCATGTCGTCGGTGACGAACGTCGTCGCGCCGTAGCGGCGCGAGAGCGCACCGGGATGGAGGCGCGAATAGACGAGCAGCGGGACCTGCGTGACGACGAACGCGATCCAGCACGTCACGACCCACTTCCAGCGCCGCCTCGTCGTCACGACCGCCAGCGCCAGTGCGAGCAGCGGGGCGAGCAGCCGACCGCCGGCGTACACGTAGGTGATCGCGCCGAGCGCGGCCGCGACGGGAATCGCAGTCGACGTTCTCCAGCGATCGAGCCTGCTCGCCCGCTCCACGGCGAGAAGAGCGAGGACGAGGAAGAGCGGTTCCATCGCGACCTCGAAGGCGACTCGTCCGAGCTCGAAGAGCCACGGCGTCGTGCCGGCGAGGACGACCGTCGCGACGGCGACGGAGGCACGCGACGACCGCCGATACGCGAGCCACCCGAGGAGCAGCACGGCGGCGAGGACGCACACCGCTGCGAAGCCGCGGGCGACCTCGCGGTCGGCCCCGGTCACGACGAAGACGCCCGCGAGCCCGTAGACGAACAGCGGGCTCTTGTAGTCGAGGAACGACGAGAAGTAGAGGGGGAAACGCGCCCCGTACTCGTCGCGGCCGTTCGTGGCGATCGTGTGGGCGTTGTACGCGATCGCCGCCTCGTCACGGAAGAAGCCGGGCGGGTTGTTCGGCGAGATCCAGAGCTGGAAGGCACAGACGGCGAGCACGACCCCGAGACCGACGAGAACGGGCCAGCGTGTCAGCCGGTCGCGCGCATGAGGCGATAGTTCTCCCACCTCGCAACCTCCTTGCACGGGAAGTCGCAGTCCTGGAACCGGAGGAACACGAGCGACCCCGGAGGCGGGATGCCCCCGTCCGGAAGAATCACGATCCGGTCCGGCGGCACGCCCGCGACTGCGGCGCGCCAGCGGGCCTGCGCCTGAGCTCCCCGATCGTCGAAGTCGAGGTAGATCGGCTCGCCGGAGGCGAGCGGCCCCTCGAGGAGCGGCTTCACGCCGGCGTCGAACAGGACCACTCGCGCCGGGCCAAGCGTGCGATAGCTGTCGAGGAACTGCGCGAACTGGACGCCGACGGCCAATGCGAGAGCCGCAGCCACGGCACGCGCAGCCCAGGACGTCCTGACGGCCGCGACCAGCGCGGAGAGGGCCGGCACGGCCAGCACGAAGACGAACACGGGGAGCGTTGCGAGTCGGATCTGGTTGTAGCGATCAACGGTGAGCGCGGCCGGGACCGGGACGAGCAGCGTCGCGAGGAGGACGTATCGCCACCAGAGGCTCTGCCGCTCATGCGCGAGCACGAGGACGATCCCGACGAGCGCGAGTAGCAGGACGGCCCCAAAAAGCGCTCCGTATCCGGTGTTGTAGATGTACGGGGCCTCGTCTCCGGCCGTCGCCCAGTGCCAGGGGTCGATGTCGCGGAGCCAGTTTCCGACCGCGTGAACGACGAGGTCGAACCCCGAGCGTCCGTCACGGGCGATCGTCGTGGCCTCGTAACGCGCGGTGAGGTTTCCGGGATGCCTCAGCGCGTAGACGCCGAGCGGAACGAGCGTGACCCCGAAGGTCGCCCACGCAGCGAGCAGGAACCGCCAGCGGCCACGACCCGCGAACACGACGAGCGCAGCTGCGAGCAGCGGCCCGAGCAGCCGGCTCCCCGTGTACGAGTACGTGATGAGCCCGAGAAGCACACCGGCGGCGACACCCGGGGCGACCTCGTACCTCTCGAGCCGAGTGACCCGCTCGAGCGTGAGCAACAGCAGGACGACGAAGAGCGGCTGCGTCGTGGCCTCGATCGCGATCCTTCCGAGCTCGAACAACCACGGGGTGAACCCTGCGAGAACCCAGACGATCGTCGCAACGACCCAGCTGCCGCTCATCCGGCGCGCGAGCACGCCGAGCAACAGCACCGCGGCGAGCACGAGTACGGCGGAGAGCCCACGCGCCACCGACTGGCTCGGCCCCGTCACCTTGAACACTCCCGCAAGGAGGTACGGGTAGACGGGGCTCTTGTAATCGTCGAACGAGCGGAAGAGGAGTGGGAGCCGCGCGCCGTCCTCGTCGCGCAGGCTCCTCGAGAGTGTGTACGCGTTGAGCGAGAGCGCGGCCTCGTCGCGGTGGTAGCCCGGAGGATTCGACGGCGTGATCCAGAGCTGGAACGCGACCACCGCGAGGATCGCGCCGAGCCCGACCAGGACAGCGGGTCGCTCGACGATCGACCTCACGCGGAGATCGTAGAGCCGGTCGCGGAAGCCGAGCACCGCGATACCCTGCGCGCGTGCGCGTGCTCGTCACCGGCGGCGGGGGCTTCCTCGGCTCGCACCTCGTGGATCGGCTCGACGCCCGGGGGGACGAGGTCGTCGTCGCAAGGAGTGCCGACTACGACATCACCTCGATGGACGACACGGCGCGGATGTTCGACGATGCGGACGCGGAGGTCGTCTTCCACCTCGCTGCCGAGGTCGGTGGGATCGGGGCGAACCGGATGAACCCGGGGAGGTATTGGTTCGCGAACCTCGTGATGGGCGCGACCGTGCTCGAGCAGGCGCGCCTCCACTCCACCCCCAAGCTCGTCATCGTCGGCACGGTGTGCGCCTATCCCAAGTTCGCCCGAGTGCCTTTCGACGAGGACGACCTCTGGGACGGCTATCCGGAGGAGACGAATGCACCGTACGGGGTCGCGAAGAAGGCGGTCCTCGTGGGTGCCCAGGCGTACCGGAGCCAGTACGGGCTCGACGCGATCTTCCTCCTGCCGACGAACCTGTACGGGCCGGGGGACAACTTCGACCTCGAGACGTCCCATGTGATCCCCGCCCTCATCCGGAAGATGGTCGAGGCGGAAGAGGAAGTGGTGCTCTGGGGCGACGGATCCCCAACGCGGGAGTTCCTCTACGTCGAGGACTGTGTCGACGGCCTGGTCCTCGCAGCGGAGCGGTATGACGGCCCGGATCCGGTGAACCTCGGGGCCGCTCGCGAGATCTCGATCCGGGATCTTGCGGACCTCATCGCGGACGTGGTCGGGTACGAGGGCAGCATCGTGTGGGACACCGAGAAGCCGAACGGGCAGCCGAGGCGGAGCGTCGATGCGACCCGAGCACGCGAGCTCTTCGGGTTCGAGGCGGCAACGCCTCTCCGGGAGGGGATCGAGCGCACCGTCGCGTGGTACCGCTCGGCAGTCGCGGGTGTCGGTACGACGTAGAGCGACGGCGGCCGCCCGCGTCGGCGGCAGCGCGATCGATCGGCTCCTCGAGCGACCGCGCGCGGTCCTGGCGACCCTGATCGTCGGCCAGATCGCCGCGATCGTCGCCCTCGCCCTCTCGATCGCGCACAACGACTGGGTGTGGTTCCAGGGCGGTGACCAGATCTGGATGACCACGACGGGCTGGATCCTCGGCCAACGCGGCTTGCCGCCGACCGAGATCGGCTACATCTGGCCCGCCGCCCAGGCTCCCATCACGTGGGCGACCGGGCCGACGTACGTGCAGGCTCTCCCGCCGCTCGTGATCACGCAGGTGCTGATCCTCGGGCCGATCGCGTTGCTCTGCGTCTACGGGATCGCCGCCCGCATCGGGGGTCGGCTGCTCGGCTACTGGGCGTCCCTTCTCTGGGTGATCGCTCCGTTTGCCGCCATTCCGCTCTTCGTCGGGCGCTACCACGAGCGCTGGGTCGAGCAGTTCCTGCCGCAGGCGCTCGGCCTGACGGCGATGTCCGACTTCCCCTCGATGGTGCTCGTGCTCGCGGCCGCACTCTTCGTGACGCGATCCCTGTCTCCCGGACGCGTCCCCGACGCTGTGCTAGCCGGCATCCTCATCGGTGCGGCGGCCGGGCTGAAGCCGCCGAACCTGCTGCTCGCGGCCGGCGCCGTGCTCGCCTACGTCGTCGCCCGGAGATGGCGCGAAGGGGTCGCCTGCGGCCTCGCGATCGCGCCGGGGCTGCTCGTTCTTCTCCTCTGGAAGGTTCGCGGGCTCGGCGACATACCCGCCTTCGCGCTCGAGCAGACCCGGCTGGCGGCCGGCGGCGGCCCGCTCGCCGCGGGCATCGACGTCAACCGCTACTTCGACCTGAATTTCGAGCACTGGCGCGAGCAGATGGACCAGCTGCGGGAGTTCTTCTGGAGCCAGCGGGTCGCCGAATGGGCGCCGTTCGCAGGCCTCCTCGCCGTCGTGCGTGTCCGCCGCAGCGCGATCGCTGCGCTCCTGGGCGGCTGGCTCGCTGCCTTCCTCGTGGTCAAGGGATTCTCGGAGCGGGCAACCATCGAGTCCGGCTCGTTCTGGCGCCTGCTGATGCCGGCGTGGCCGGCATATCTCCTCCTCTTCGCGTCGATCCCCTTGCTCGTCCCGACGCTCGCCCGGCGGCTCGGCGACCGGGTCGAGCCCGTGACGAGCGAACGGATCTCGACCCGATGGATCGCGGTTGCAGCTGTGGTGACCGTGCTCGTGCCCGGCGCCGCGATCGCCGCCTCGTCACCACAGTCCTTGGAGCAGGCACAGGAGAGAACGGTCCTGCAGGACTTCGAGAGCGGGAACATCCTCACCCCGGTCGACACCGGCGTCAGGCTCGAGGTGCGGCGCGAGGGCGCGGCCCGGCGACTGACCTGGACCGGAGGGGGCGACTGGAATGCGCAGGTCTTCTACCGGGTGTTCCGGCACGACGGTCCAGGTGATGACACGACCTGCTTCGTCTCAGGCGGCGTCGCCTGGTACTGCGTCCTGTACGGCGAACCGATCGCGACTACACGAGGCCTGTCGTTCATCGACACCGAGGCGCCACCCACGGCCACCTACCGCATCGGGGTCGGGACGAACTGGATCGACGACCCGGAGGCAGGCGACGTCTTCGCGGTCAGTCCTCCCGTTGAGGTGCGCGGCTGAGGCGCTCCTCGAGGAGCGCGATCCGCTGGGCGAGGTCGACGTTCTCGTCGGTGAGCCGTGAGATCACCGTCGAGTAGTGCAGGAGCACGAGGAAGATGAAGAGCGTCGCGACCGCGAAGAGCACGGCCGGCGGGTAGCTGGTGACTCCGAGCCAGCCTGCGATCGTGTTCAGCCCTCCGCGCCAGAGGGAGAGGATGAGGAGGACGATCCCCGTGGCCAGCCAGAGCAGCGCGTACCGCTCCTTCAGCCGGCGTCCTCGCACCAGCTCGACGACGACGAGGATGAGGATGATCGACGCGAGTGCCCCGACGATGGTGACGCGAATCGGCGTCATCGCCGCGCGGCCTCGAGTCGCGGGTACCGCCGCAGGCTGGCGACGAGCAGGGCGAGCATGACCTTGACGATGTAGTAGAGCGACCGGACGAAGGTGATGGACGAGGTGCCCGTCTGCCGCTCGCGCATGTCGACTTGCACCTGGAGCAGGCGAAGGCCGCTCCGCAGCGCGACGAGCGTTGCCTCGACCTCCGGGTAGTCGTGCGGATACTCCGTTGCGAAGAGCTCGATCGCCGTCCGGTTGAGAGCGGAGAAGCCCGACGTCGTGTCGGTGACCTTCTGTCCGGCGAGAAGCGAGACGAGGCGGGCGAATACGCGGATTCCGACGCGCCTCGCGAAGGGCGGCCGATATGTCGCGCCGGGGTCGACGAAGCGCGAGCCGATCACGAGATCGGCCTCTCCGGTGCCGAGCGGAGCGAGGAGCTTGCCGAGCTCGGCCGCGTCGTGCTGTCCGTCGCCGTCGAGGCGTACCGCGGTCTCGTACCCCTCGTCGCGCGCGTGCCTGAAGCCCGTCTGCACGGCACCCCCGATTCCCACGTTGAACGGCAGCACGAGGACGGTCGCGCCGTGTGCGCGGGCGACATCCGCCGTGTCGTCGGTCGACGCATCGTCGACGACGACCACGTCGATCCTCGAATCGAACGCGAGGATCTCGTCGACGACCCCGCCGATTGCGCCCGCCTCGTTCCAAGCGGGCACGACGGCGACGACGCGGGTCACGCGGCGACCCCTGCCTCGAGCCCGATGAGCTCGAGCAGCCGCCGCGCCCGGTGGGCGTAGGTGTGCTCGTCGAGGACGCGCTCCCGAGCCTGCCTGCCCATCTCGTCCGCCTGACCCGGGTCGGAGACGAGCTCGCGATACGCCGTCACCGCCTCTTCGGCCGACGTGACGATCAGGAGCTCGCCGCCCGGGTCGAACCAGCGCTCGATCCCCTCGTGGGGGTTCGAGACGATCGCCGCGCCCGACGAGGCGAGCTCGAACGGTCGCGCGGTCGAGGAGCCGGGAACCGTCGCGTGCGGGCGCCGGGTCATGTTGAGGTTCACGCGCGCCGCCGATATGGCGCGGGCGAAGACGTTGAACGGGATGTCCCCCATCGTCCGCGCCGTTCCCGTGTCGCCCTGGAAGTCGAGGCCGCCGAGCGCGAACTCGAGCTCGGGCGCGAGGCGCGACGACTCGCCGACCATCGTCCTCATCCAGTCGCGCCTGAACTTGTCGCCGTACCCGTAGAAGAAGACGTCGACTTCCTTCTCCACCGGTTGCGGGGCGAAGAACTCGGGATCCGCGCCCCAGTACAGCGGCTCGGCACGACGCGCCCCGAGCTCGAGGAGGCGGCCGATGCCTCCTTCGGAGTTCGACAGCACGAGGTCGTATTCCCACGGGTCGGCGCCGTGGTACGGGTTGAAGCCCGTGTCCATCCCGCCGAACTCGGGAAGGCTCATGGGGACGTCGCCGTCGTAGAAGACGATGGGGATCCCGTAGCGCTCGCGGAGCGACTCCGGGATGCCGCGCAGGTGGGCCATCGGGATCGTGAAGACGATCACCGCGTCGGGCTTCTCGCTCTCGACGAGCCGCTCGAGGTGTCGCTTCCAGCGAGGAGTGACCCAGCGCGAGATCGTCTCGCGGGTCAGCTTGTCGAGCGCAGACTCGTCGGGGCTCGACTCCGCGCGCCGCAGATACCGATCCCCCTTCACCCGCGCGAGGACGTCACGGACCGCCTGGTACGACTCGCCCTCGCGATAGGTCGGGTTCGGCGCCGTCCGCCACCAGGGCGACTCGACCGGTCGCCCGCGGTACGGCGTGACGACGAGATCGACCCCTGTTTCGTACATCCCCTTCCATAGCTGCCACCAGGCGGGCGTGCACCCGTAGCGGAAGTCGAGGTCGATCGCGGACGCGGCGGCGAGGATCTTCGTCGTCCGCATCAGTACGCGCCTCGCCGTGTGAGCACCGCCGGGATCGTCTTCGCGATGATCGAGACGTCGAGCCAGATCGACCAGTTCTCGAGATACGTGAAGTCGAGCCGCACGAGGTCGTCGAAGGAAAGCCCCGACCGCCCCGAGATCTGCCACAGCCCGGTCATCCCCGGAAGCACGCGATAGCGCGTGCGGTGCCAGTCCTCGAGCAGCTCGTAGTCGCGGAGCGGCAGCGGCCTCGGCCCCACGAGGCTCATCTCTCCCTTCACGACGTTGACGACCTGCGGGATCTCGTCGAGCGAGAAGTGCCGGAGGAAGCGGCCGACGCGGGTCACGCGGGGATCGTCGCGGATCTTGAACAGCGCGCCTTCTGCCTCGTTCACGCCTTCGAGATCCGACTGGAGCTCGGCCGCCCCGGCGACCATGGTCCGGAACTTCAGCATCCCGAACTCGCGCTCGCCGACGCCGATCCGCCGATCGACGAAGAGAACCGGACCGCGCGAGTCGAGCTTGATCGCGGCAGCGATCAGCAACCAGATCGGCAGTCCGATCACCAGCACCAGGACGCTCACGACGAGGTCGAAGCTGCGCTTGACGGCCCACTCCCAGCCCGTGAGAACCGGCGGCCGCAGCTCGAACAACGGCGCTCCCTGTCCGGGCACGTACTCGCCACGCTGGACGAGGAGCTCCGTCGTATCCGGCGCGAGCCGAACCTTGATCCCCTGCCGGTGCGCCTGCTCGACGACCTCGAGCACGGTCCGTTCGTCGAAGTCCGCCTCGCTGAGGATGACCTCGTCTGGACGCACCTGGTCGAGCACGAGCGGAAGCTCGACCCGAGAGCCGAGCAACCGGAAGCCGGGCACGGGCTCGGGCGCGACCACGCCGACGAACTCGTAGCTGAGCCCGCTCCGCGCGCTCGCGAGCGAGCTCTTCAAGCGAACGAGGCTCTCCCCGGCTCCCACGAGGACGACGCGGCGCCTGACTCCCACTGCGCGCATGATCTCCAGGGACGCCGACTCGTATGCCGCACGGAGGAGCCCGATCGTGATTGCGCTCGCCACCACGGACGTCGGGATGAGCCCGGACGTCGTGAAGTCGTAGCCGGTTCCCAGCCCGAACGCGAGCACGATGAGCGCGACGATGATGAGGCAAGCGAGAATGCGCCCCGCGCCCGGTCGGAGCTCACGCTGGCGGTACAGGCCCGACTGCGCGAACACGAGGACGGTGATCGGAGCGGCGAACTTCAGCCATTCTGCCGGCCCCTCCCTCCACAGCAGCCCCCAGAGGGTGTCGCCATCACCGGTGATCACCTGCCGCAGCACGAGCGCGATGTAGATCCCGAGCGCCAGCCCGACGACGTCCAGGAACACCAACGCCGCGACCGACAAGACGCGTCTCAGGACCGAAAGGATCGGCCCCCGCGAGAGCAGGTAGAGACGTGAGGCTCGAACGTCGCGATCCGGCGCTGCCTGCGCCGGAGTAGGAGGCGACGTCTCCGCCGGCGGAGCGGCCTTCGACACGCCGGGAAGCTTAGAGCGCGGCTCAGAGTGATCACCCGTCGGCGGGGTGTGCTGGGAGGAGCGAGGCAAGGACGCAGGGAGCCCCAATACTTGACGTATTGGGGCGACCGAGGACGCTGCATCGCTCCTCCCAGCGCGACCCGCCGACATGGCTTGTCTCGCTGAGCCGCGCTCTACAGCCGAGCCACGTCGTCCCACGCGACGCGCGGCGCCTCGGGAACCACCTCGGCAGCCAGGGCGTCGAGGTCGCTTGCCTGTGCCCGTCGGCCGAGAACACGCAGGACCGCGCCGACAAGCGCGCGACGGCGTCCGTCTAGCAGGTCGGTGTCGTGGAAGTAGACGTGAACGAGGTCAGGCAGATCGCGAGACGTGAGCGAGCGGGCGAGGTCGCCGAGCGAGTGTGTCGTCGGAATCGCGCGGAGAGTGCGGCCCGACGGCAACTCGACGACCGCAGGAGCCGAGAGCGAGGCCCAGCGCTCGCCCGCCGCGAGATAGGGCGGCCGGCTCCCTCTGGGCGTGCAGTCCACGTAGCCGAGCTCCGCGCACGCCTCCGCGACCTCGACGTCCGAGTACCAGCCGCCACCACAGAAGAGAGTCGGTGCAAGCCCGAGCGCGCGTATCCGGCCGCCCTCGCCGAGCACGCGGGCGCCCGTGCCGCCCCCAGTGGGCCGCGCATGGTCGGGTGCCGTCCAGTGCGTGTGCTGTCCGAGAGGAGCTCGAGCCGCAGCCTCTCGTGCGCGCCGGATCCATACCGCCTCGTCCTCCGCATGCTCGGGATCCGGCGGACGGACGAGCGCGGCGATCGCGAATCCGCCGGGCCGCGACTCCTGCAGAACCGAGAAGCGCGCCCAGACCGCATCGTCGAGTGGTCGCTCAACGTGGCAGGAGACGACCGCGTACCGTTCCCGCGACGTGGCGCCCATCGTCGACGAAGTATCCACGCGCCTCTAGATGAAGCGGTCGACCGGCGCCGTCGTCGTCGTGGTCGCGGCCGCCTTGCCACGCCTCCTCGTACTCATGCGGGAGCGGGACACGATCCTCCAGGAGTTCGTCGACAAGAGCGACCGGTTCGCGACGACGCTCGTCGACCACGGGACGTTCGGGTTCCTCCCCGGCGTCCCGTCCGCGTACACGCAGCCGTTGTACGGCTGGTTCCTCGCGGGGCTCTATCTCCCGTTCGGACGCTCGTGGCTCGCCGTCGGGATCGCGCAGGTCGTCGTCGCAGTCGCGACCGCGCTCGTCGTCTTCGAGATCGGCGCTCGACTCCGTTCGGTGGGAATCGGCCTCGCCGCCGCCCTGATCACGACGCTGCATCCGTACGTCGTCTGGCACGACGTCCACCTGAACCGCGAGGTGCTCGACGGGCTCCTGCTCGCCGTGCTCACGCTTGCGGCGCTCGCGGCGTACGAGCGGCGTTCACTCCCACTCGCGGCGGCAACGGGAGCCGTCGCCGGGCTCGCGATCCTCGGCAATGCGCGGCTCGCTCTCCTCCCGGTCGCCGTCGCGGTGTACGTCGCGTGGCGCACCCCGTTCGGTCATGCGCTGACGGCAGCGGCGCTCGTGATCGGCGTGGCCGCGCTCGTCGTCGCGCCGTGGGTCGTCCGCAACAAGGTGCAGGTCGGCTGCTATGCGATCACGACGGACGCGAGGGCCCTCTGGAAGGCGAACAACGAGAAGACCCGCGCCGTGCTCGACCGGGGAGGCTGGATCGACGACGTCCCGGAGCTCCCGGGCGCGCCGCCGTGGCCCGAGCTCGCCGCGGACCTGACGCTCGCGGGCAAGCCGACGTCGGTCGACGAATGCGCCCAGATGAGGCTGTACCGGCGGGATGTCGTCGACTTCTGGCGCGAGCACCCCGGCGAGAAGGCGCTTCTCGCAGTCCAGGCGACGCGCATGCTCTGGAGCCCGGTGCCGCGTGAGTCCGACGAGAGCGGGAGCGGCGGAGCCCGTCTCGCACGGCGCACCGTCGAGCCCGCATTCGTCATCGCTCTCTACGTCCTCGCGATCCTCGGTGTCTTCGTCGCCCCGCCGCACTTCGTCGGGCTCGCGGCGCTCATGCTTGCCTACAACACCCTCGCGGCGATGGTGTTCGCCGGCACGGCCCGCTATCGGACACCCTGGGACTTCCTGCTCGCACTGCTCGCCGCGTTCGCGCTCGCAGCGGTATGGGAGCGCGTGCGAGGACGTCGCCGACGCTACGACGTCGCCGCGGGCTCGAGCGCGCGCACGTAGAGCTCTTCGGTCCGCTCGACGCAGCGCTCCGGCGTGAACTGGCCGAGCGCCCGCTTCCGGCCCGCCCCTCCCATGGTCCGCGCCAACGAGAGGTCGCCGGCGAGCGTGACGATCGCCTCTGCGAGCGCGTCGGCGTCGGCCGGCGGCACGACGAGGCCGGTCTCTCGGTCGGAGACGATCTCCGGCAGGCCGCCGACGGCGCTCGCGATCACGGGCCGCGCGCGTTCCATCGCTTCGAGCGCCACCATCCCGAAGCCCTCGCCCAAGGACGGGACGACCGCGATCGCGGCGTCCTCGAACGCGCGGGCAACGGGCGAGACGAACCCCAGGAAGCGCACGGCGTGCTCGAGACCGAGCTCGCGCGCATAGGCCTGAAGCGCCGGCGCGAGCGGCCCGCGCCCGGCGACGTCGAGCGTGACGTCCGGAACGCGGGTGCGCGCCCGGGCGAGGGCGCGCAGGAGCACGAGGTGGCCCTTGATCGGTATCAGGCGACCGACGCAGACGAGCCGCGGCTCGAAGCCCGCGTACGGCACCGCCTCACCCGCTGCGCCGATCCCGTAGTGGATGATCCGGAAGTCGTCGACGTCGAAGCCCTCCGTCTCGGCGAGGTATTGGGCGAGGCCCTGCGAGATCGCGATCTGGACGTGCGCGAGCGAGCCGACCGACCGATCCGCGAAGCCGAACCACCTGCCCTCGCGAAACTCGTTGAAGCCGTGCTTCGTCGAAAGCCGCAGCGGAATGCGGGCGACCGTGCCCGCCAGCTGGCCGTAGACGTCCGCGTGCACGAGGTGCGTGTGCAGGATCCGCGGCCGCACGCGCGCGAGGTACGCGGCGACTTCGCCGAAGGCGATCGGGTCGACGTCAGCGCGTAGCCGGATGTCGTCCAGCGGCACGCCCTTCGCGCGCAGCGCTTCGGCGAACTCCCAGGCGCCGGGCTCGTCCTCGTGGAGCATGAGGAAGCGGACGTCCCAGCCACGCTCCCTGAGGTCGGGGAGCAGCTGCAGGAGATGCGCTTCCGAGCCCGAGATGCCGGCGACCTTCTGCGTATGGAGGACGACGCCGTCGGTCACGCGATCCCCGCGGCGTCGAGGATTCCACGCGCCCACGATTGCACCGAGTGGCGCTCCGCAACGCGATCGCGAAGCCTGCGACCGAGCGCTGCGCGCTCGTCGGTCGTCATCGCCCCGAGCAACCGGATGCGCTCCGCGAGCGCGCCGGGATCCCAACGCGTGAAGCGCTGCTCCGGGTCGAGGAGCTCGTCGAAGATCGGATTGGACGCGAGCACGGGGAGACACGCGGCGCCCGCCTCGTACACGACCTTGTCGGGCGCGCCGGCGCGCATGTTGTTGACCAGGGCATCGTGCGCCCTGAACAGTGCCGGGATCTCGCTTCGGGGGACGGGATCGCCGATCGTGACCCTGGCTTCGAGCCCGAGCTCGGACACGACCTGCTCGAGCTCGCCGCGATGTGCCCGTTCGTCGTCGGACAGCGTGGGACCGTGCACGTGCAGCTCGACGTCGTCGCCCGCCAGCGGGACGGCTGCTACCGCTACATCGAGCCCTTTCGCCGTCGAGTAGCGGCCGAGCGCGAGGAGCCGAATCCCGTCCCCTTCGCGCGGAGGCGAACAGGGGAACTCGGCGAGGTCGATCCCGTGTCCGATCGCCCGCAGCTTCCTCGAAGGGAACGGAAAGGAGCGCTCGTCGACGCTCGTGACCGCCGTGGAGACGCGCTCCGCCGCCTGCAGCAGCCGGCTCCGCCGCCAGTGCGTGAACCAGAGGACGAGCGGTATGCGAAGCGGCCGGACGAGCGGAGCGGCAAGCACGGCATAGATCGGGCACATGTGCGCGACGACGGCTCCGCCCCGCAGGCCGGGCAGCTCACGAGTGAGGGCAGCCTCGAAACGGGCACCGCGGAGCGGCCTGTGCGACGCGCGAAACGTGCGAATGCGGCAGTTGTCGGGCAGCACGCCCGGAACGGCGCCGTCCGCGAGCACGACGACCTCGTCGACGAGCGCTGCGAGCGCTGCGATCTTCGGGACCGTCGCTGCCAGCGCGGGATGCCCGGGATCGACCTGCTGGGTGATGAAGAGAACCTTGGACACGAGTGAGTTCAAGACGCGACGCGGCTGCGAAGCAGCCGCCTTCAGGGATCTTCGCGCGCCCGGGGATTCGGCGCTAGCGGATCCCCGGGCTTGCGCACGACTAGAAGAAGTCGAAGTCGCCGAGCGTGAAGTGCCAGGCTTCCGCGGACTCGTCGATCCGGGCACCGTCGTGGAGTGTCTTGCCGATGAACCGGAGCTTCTTGTTCGTCGGCGCGAAGCCCGCCCGCAGGAGAGCACGGCGCTGCTGAGCCGCGCGCGGAGGAAGGAGCACCAGCGCGTCGGCGCCTCCCTCGACTTCGTCCACTGCTCTTGCGACGAGCGCGCGGACGGCTGTGCCGTCCTCCGGCGCAGTGACGAGATCCGCGAGGAACCCGGCCGAGACTCCGTGCTTGTAGGTGTGCCCGACGACGGCCACGCCGACGAGGACTCCGTTGCGATAGGCGCCGAAGCAGCGGTAGTCGCGCGGGGAGTCGACGTAGCGCCACTCGAAGTACGCGGCATCGCGCACGAAGTGGCTCCCGTATCCGGTAGCCGCGCGCCGCCCGAGATCGTCCATGTCTTCGGCGAAGTGGGCGATCGGGCGCACCTCGAGCCCGTGGAGGGCGCGAGGGGCGTCGTCGGGAGCGCGCATTCCTTCGCGCTCACCCTCGCGCCCGAGCGCGTACCTGACGACCCCGGAGAAGCGCAGCGGGCGCGCCCACAACCGCAGCCGCTGGAGATCGATCCACCCGAGCCTGCGGACGAAGATCGGGTGCGAGCTCGCATTGGGGAAGGTCACCGTCAGCGGCGACCCCGCTGCCGCTGCCGCGGACTCGTTCTCGTGCTCGAGCGTCGAGAAGACGCCCTGGCCCCGGTACCTGGCGTCCGTCGCGACGTTGACGGGGATCGCGAGGCGGGTCTCGACTCCGTCGAGCAGCGTCGTGAAGAAGCTCATCGCGGCGACCCCGACGACCTCGCCCTGGTCGACGGCGAGCGACACGATCCCCTCGCCTCCCGGGTTGCGCTCGAACCACCACGTGAACTCCTCGTCGGAGAGCTGGGTCGTTCCCACGCGAGCCAGCAGCGCGACGAGCGACGCCCGCCGCTCGGGCGTGTAGCGGACGACCTCGAAGCTCACGCGCAGACCTCAGTCGCGCGTGAGCTTCGTGTGGAGGGGGCGTGGGGGAACCGGGAGGTTCCCCCACGCTCTCAAGGAAGAAGGGGGCGAGCCGCTCGAGGCGAGCGTCGAAACTCATCGTGTCGCCGTGCCGAGCACCTTGTTGAACGCGCGGCGGGCGTACGTGCCGGGAACGGTGTCCTTCATCGAGATGAGGTCGCAGGCACCGGAGAGAACCAGCTCGAACGTGCGCGGCGGATACGGCTCGATGTTGTAGCGGCGCAGCCGGTAGCGGTCGGTCGACGGGCCGTTCGCGCCGGACACGGACGTGAAGCCGAGCGTATATCCCGCCTGCTGCACGAGGCTCACGTGCTCGGGTCGGTAGTCCGCGAGGGATCCCTTGACGAACGAGTACGCCTCGACGGGCCTCCCGAGCCGCTCCTCGAGCCGAAGCTTCGAGAGTGCGATCTCGCGCGCCGCTTCCGCAAGCTCGAGCTCCGAGACCGGCCGGTGCCCGATGCCGTGCGACTCGACGCGGATCCCGCCCGCTTCGAGAGCGGCGAGCTCGTCCCAGCCGACCGTCTCGTTGCGGACGCCGAGCCCACGCAGCGCCTCCTCGTGCGGCAGCGGCCGGTCGTCGTCGAGGAAGCCGATCGGGACGAAGACGACGGCCGGAAAGCCATGCCGCTGCAGGATCGGCAGTGCATTCGCGAGGTTGTCCCTGTACCCGTCGTCGAAAGTGATGAGCACGGCGCCGGCCGGCAGCGGCGTTCCCTCGACATAGTGGTCGCGGACGCGCTCGAGGGAGACCGGCACGTAGCCGAGCCCGCCGAGGAGCTCCATCTGCTCCGCGAAGGTCTCCGTCGGTACCGTCGTGGGGTTCGGCCGGAGATCGTTGACCTTGTGGTACATGAGCACGCGGAGCGTCCGCTCACCCTCTCCGTCCAAGGCGCCGACCCCGGTGACACTCTCGCCGATGGCGCGGTAGACGCCGTTCTTCAGCAGCTGTTTCGCGCGGTCGGCACGCATCACGTGAGTGTAGGTGGGCTATCCGGCGACGGCGTCCACGAGCTCGCGGATCCGACGCGCGTACTCCTCCGGCGTCGCGACCCACGTCCGGACCGCCTGGTGAGCGGCCGCACCCAGACGCTCGGCGTAGTCGCGGTCGGAGAGCGCGAGGACGATCGCGTCCGCGAGGGCAGTCGCGTCCCCGGGCGGGACGAGCGCTCCGCTGACGCCGTCCTCGACGATGTCCGGGATCCCCCCCACCCGACTGCCGACCACCCCGCGACCGCGGCAGAACGCCTCCACCACGACCCGGCCGAGTCCCTCGGAACGCGACGGGAGCACGAGCACCGTCGCGTCGTCGAGCGCGCGCGCGACCTCGGGCGTCGGCAGCGACTCCGTCCAGCGCGTCTGGGCCGGCAGGTCGGCGACGAGGCGCTCGGGTACCTCGCGCAGCGCTCCGTTGCCGACGACGTGAAGTGTCGCGTCCGGGACGCGCGGCGCTGCGAGCCGCCAGGCGTCCGCAAGAACGTCCACCGCCTTGTACCGCTCGAGAACTCCGACGAAGAGGGCGGCTGGTCGCCCCGGGAACGGGGCGGGCGGGCGCTCGACGAAGGGCTCGAGGTCCATGAAGGCCGCGAACTCGGCCGTGGGCTCGACCCCCGCCTCACGCACGAGGCTCGACGTGTATCCCGAGATGGTCCGCACGCCGTCGCTCTTCCGCAGTCCGTAGCGGGCGAACGCGTCCGCGAGCGGCGCCAGGGCCTTGCGGCCCCGTGACCCGTAGAGGCGCGCAGGGGCTGCCGGGTCGCCGTGGATGTCTGCGATGACCTTCGTGGGCACTCGTGCCAGACCACGCCCGAGCACGCACAAGGCAGCCTCCTGCGCTCCCTGCGCAAGGACGGCATCCGGGCGGAACGCCCGCAGCTCCTGCGCGACGCGGAAGGGCAGCAGCGCGTAGAAGACGAGTCCGTCGAGCGCGCGCGGACGGATCGAGCGCACCAGCCTGAAGCGCTCGTCGCGCGCTGCGGACTCGTGCCGCCGACGCGAGAACCCGAACGTCGAGCTCGGCCGACAGCGCGTCGAACTTCTGCACGAGCGACGGCGACAGCGGCAGCGAGTAGCGCGACCGGCCGACCATGAGGAGCCGCTTCCTCACCCGGCGACCGCTTTCTCCAGCTCCGTCTCGATCGTGGCGAAGACCGCTTGCTCCGAGTACCTCTCGACCGAGCGCGCAGCGGCGCCCGCCAGGCGTGCGCGGAGCTCGTCGTCCGAAAAGAACCGTCCGATCGCCGCCCCGAGAGCATTCGCGTCGCCGGGCGTCACGAGAAGCCCGTTCTCGCCGTCGACGACGACCTCGGGGACGCCGCCGACGGCCGTCGCGATGACCGGGCAACCGAGGGCGAGCGCCTCGACGACGGTGTGGGGGAAGTTCTCCCACGCGGAGGAAAGCACCGAGGCATCCGCAGCCCGAAAGAGCCGGAGCACGGAGTCGCGTGGCACGGCTCCCAGGAACCGCAGGCGCCCGTCGAGCCCGAGCGCCGCCGCACGTCGTTCGAGCGCCGCCCGCTCGGGCCCGTCGCCGGCGATCACGAGAGTCACGTCAGGTACGTCGGCGAGCGCCTCGAGCAGCGTTCCGACGGCCTTCTGCGGGCCGAGGCGCCCGGCGAACACCAGGACGTGTCCGTTCAGGTCGCGCTCGCCGCGGAGCTCCGCACGGTCGGGGAGCTCCGGAACGTTCGGCGCGGGGTTCGGCAGGACCGACGAGCGCGCAGGATCGAGGCCCCAACCGAGCGCGACGTTCCGAAGGTACGCACTCGGGCAGAAGACGTGCCGAGCGCGTCGGAGTGCCGCGTTGCGCGTTACTCGCAGGAAGCGGTCGCGCAAGCCACCCTGCGAGCGCTGGAACTCGTCGAGGGTTCCCACATAGCGGCCGCTCCGCGCCGCACGCTCGAAGACCTCGTCCGACACGAGCTTCACGACGAGCGGTCGGCGTGCGAGTCGCGCGCCGATCGCCGCCCTACGGATCATGCTCGTCGCGTAGACGACGTCCGCACGACGCGCTGCGGAGCTGACGAGCAGCGCCGCACGCACGTGGCGTAACGGCGACCGGCGCGACACCCACGAGATCGGATACACACGCCGCGCCGGCTCGGTGGTTGCCGTCGTCACCACCTCGACGCCGTGACCGTGCTCCGCCAGGAAGTCCGCCAGCGCAGGAGCATGGCTCGCCGGGCCGCCCGGGTCGGGCGGCCAGATGCCGGAGACGACGACGACCCTCACGAGGGCACGGCTTCTCCACGCACGCCCTCGGCGTGGACCTCGTCGCGAATCCGTGTGACCACGACGGCCCAGGCGAGCGCGAAGGCGAGCGTCGAGAGCAGCACCGCGACTGCGGCACCGGTCGCGCCCCACTCCTTGCCGAACAACGCTGCGAGCGGAATCGCGACCAGCGCTTCGATCCCGTGCGTGACGATGCGGAGTCGAGGGCGGCCGACGGTCACCGGCAGCGACTTCGTCCAGCCGAGCGCGAACTGGATCGCGGCCGCCACGAGCACGATTCGAGCAGCGGTCACGGCACCGTCGTACTCCGAGCCGAAGACGACCCCGACGAGCCACGGCATCGCGACGAAGAACACCGGAACCGCCACGAGCATGAGCGCTCCGGCCCACTTGGTGTAGCTGCGGATTCCCACGAGTACCCGCGTGCGCTCGCCCTTCTCCCAGTCGCGCGTCTGCTCGGTCATCAACATCAGCCGCGCGGGCGAGCTCGCCGCCGCGAGCCCCGTCTGCGGCGTCTGCGCGATGCTGAAGAGACCGACCTGGGTCGGGCCCGAGACCACGCCGAGGATCAGCGGGACGAGAGTCGTGCGCAAGGAGATGACACCCGTCGCGATGCTCGACTGGATGACGAACGAGCGGATGCCGGGGACGTCCTCGCCGAGCGGTCGCGGCGGTGCAGCCGGGAACCGACGCAGCGCGCGACTCCCGACGAGCGAGATGGCGATCGTCGAGACGAGCTGCGCGATCACGATCGCGAGCAGCGCGGCGGTCGCGCCGTGTGGCGCAGCAACGACGATCGCGAGCAGGCGGAGCGCCGCCGAGCCGGCCTGGTAGACGCCGCGCAGGTCGTAGCGGCTGTGCAGCAGGAGCGCCGTCGCGCCGACGTTCTCCGACGACTGGACGAGCGGGAGGAGCGCCGCTGCGAGCAGCGCCTGCTCGACTCCGTTCTCGTCGAAGATCTCGTCCGCGAACGGCGCGAGCGCGACGAGCAAGAGCGTGGCGAGCGCGCCACCCAGGATCTTGATCAGGAGCGCCTGGCGGAACAGGCGCCGCAGCCGACCCCAGTCCTGCGACGCGACGTAGCGGAACCCGTACTTCGTCAGGGACTCCTCGACGGTGAGGTCGAGGAGGATCTGGAAGAAGCCGACCGCGAACAGCGCGGTCGCGAAGACGCCGAACTCCTCGAGCCCGAGCTGGCGCGCCGCGACGATCCTCCCGAGGATCCCGCACGCGACGGCGGCGTAGATCCACGCAGCCGTCGCCGACCGGCGCCGGAAGAGCCGAGAGGACATCGGGGCGTCAGTGTAGGGAGGGCGCCGCTCGGACCGATCCGCGCGTGCCCGCCCTATAGTGGCGCGGGTGGCCACGCAGGCCCTCGACAGGACGCAGGCCTCGTCGCGCGCGCGGAGCCTCGTCGATCGCGACGCGCTGGGCGCTGTCGTGCTTGCGGCGTCGATTCCGTTCCTATTCCTCCACGAGCGCTACCAGCCCGATCTGAGCGTCGGCGCCGGCTCGACGACCGTCGACATCCGCTTGTCGGATCTCGCGATGCTCGTCGTCCTCGTCGCGACGGTGATCACGGCCACCAGCACCGGCCTCGAACGGCTGCGCGCAGCCCGCTGGCTCTGGATCAGCGGCAGCGCGCTCCTCGCCTGGCTCGCATTCCAGACGTTCCGGCCCTCCTCGCTCGACGACGCGCTGTTCGACGAGCACCTCGTGAGCTACGCGAAGCTCGTCGAGTACGCGGTTCTAGCGGTCGCCGTCCCCGTGCTCGTGCGGCGCGCAGTCGACCTGACGATCCTGCTCGGCGCGCTCGTCCTATGGGCTCTCGTCGCCGTGGCGGTGGCCCTGCTCCAGTTCTTCGGCGTCGACATCTTCGGCGCCTGGAACGCCGGCTGGCGCCAGCCTTCGTTCCTCGGCCATCACGATCTCGCGGCGCTGTCCGCCATCGCACTTGCCCTCGCGGCGGCAGGAATCGTCGCGCGACGGAGTGAGATTCCGGCGCGGACGCTGTTCCCGGTAGCCCTCGTGACAGGCGTGCTCGGGCTCGTCGTGGCCGGATCGGTGGCTGCGGCGGGCGGCCTCGCGGTCGGGGCACTCGTCCTCTGGCTCGCGGCCCACCGCCGCTTCCGGCCGAGCGGCCGCAGGACGATCGCGCTCGCGGCGGTCGTCGCCGTCGTCGCGGCAGGCGTCGTCGCGGTACGCGGCGACACACTCGCGGATTTCATGCGGTTCCTCGGCATCCGCGGCAACGCGCAACCGGTCGGCGTGGAGTCGTACTCGCAGCGAACGGTGCTCGCGTACATCGGGCTGCGGATCTTCGAGGACCACCCGGTCCTCGGCGTGGGCTGGCAGCGCTCGTCACGGGCGGACGTGGTCGAGCCGTACCTCGCCGACGCGCACAAGCGCTTCCCCGACGTCGTCGAGCTCGCATTCCCGGCAGAAGGGCGCGAGTGGGGCGTCCAGAACCTCTACATCCAGATGCTGGCGGATTCGGGCGTGATCGGCCTCGGGCTGTTGCTCGGCGTGGGAGCTGCAGGGTTGCTGCTCGCGTGGCGAGCGGCCGTGCGCGCACCGACACCCTGGGCGGTCGGAGCCGGGCTCCTCGTCGTGTGTGCGCTCCTCACGCTCGCGGGCGAGTGGGCGTCGCTCGGGATCGTGGCCGGCATCCCGTTGCAGGCGGCGAGCTGCTTGCTGCTGGGGCTGGCCGCTGCAGGTGCAGCGGCTGCGGCGGAGGAGCGGCAATGAAGGCGCTCGTCACGGGCGGCGGCGGTTTCATCGGCTCGAATCTCGTCCGAGCGCTCCTCGCACGGGGCGACGACGTTCGCGTGCTCGACAACTTCTCGACCGGCAGCCGGACGAACCTCGCCGGCCTCGAGCACGACGTCCAGCTCGTGGAGGGCGACCTGCGCTCGTACGAGCGCGTCCACGCCGCGGTCCGCGGCGCCGAGGTCGTGTTCCACCAGGGAGCGCTGCCCTCGGTGCCACGCTCGGTGCAGGACCCGCTGACGACGACCGCCGTCAACGTCGAGGGAACGCTGAACGTCCTCCTCGCCGCTCGGGACGAGGGCGTGCGGCGGATCGTCAACGCTTCGTCGTCGTCCGTCTACGGGAACAGCGGAACGCTCCCCCGCGTCGAGACGGAGGCGCCCGACCCGATCTCCCCGTACGCCGTTGCCAAGCTCGCCGCGGAGCGGTTCTGCACGAGCTTCAGCCGCGTCTACGGCATGGAGATCGTGTCGCTGCGCTACTTCAACGTCTTCGGCCCACGCCAGGACCCGACGTCGCAGTACGCCGCGGTCGTCCCGCGCTTCATCCGCGCCGTTGCGGACGGAGAGCCGGTCACGGTCTACGGCGACGGGGAGCAGTCCCGCGACTTCACGTTCGTCGACAACGTCGTCAGCGCGAACCTGCTCGCCGCCGATGCGGCGAGCGTCGGCGGCGAGATCCTGAACGTCGCGACCGGGGGCTCCGTGACCGTCAACGCCCTCGCAGACGCGATCGGGAAGCTGCTCGGCAAGCCGGTCGAGAGGGCCTTCGAGCCTGCCCGCGAGGCAGACGTACGCGCGTCGTGGGCGGACATCGCTGCCGCGGAGAGTCTCCTCGGGTACAAGCCCCAGGTCGACTTCGACGACGGTCTGCGTCGCGCTGCCGATTACCTCCTCGCCGGAAAGGACTGACATGGGGCACACGTTCGGCTCGATCGACGAGCTCGGAGAGGGCTACGGCTTTCGCAAAGTGCGTAGCGCGCTCGGCGTCACCGCGTTCGGGGTGAACGCGATCGTCTGCCCACCCGGGTTCGAGGGCTTCCACCACTTCCACGACACCCAGGACGAGCTCTACTTCGTCCACTCTGGGCATGCGCGCGTCGAGGTCGAGGGCGAGGAGAGGACGCTCGGGCCGGGCGGCCTCGTCCACGTCGAGTCCACGACCCCGCGCCGGGTCTCGAACGCGAGCGAGTCGCGAGGATCTCGTCCTCCTCGTCGATCGGCGGCAAGGGCGGCTACGTCGAGCGCGACGGCCACATGGTCGACGAGGCGGACATCGCGCGCCGCGCGGCGTTCGGGGGCGAGTCGAAAGCGTAGTCCGCCACGCGGGACCTCTCGAGACCCGATCGCTGTGGGTTTGTCGGTACCCAGCTCGGCTCGAGCTACGCCGGTTTCCTCGCGGTGAACACGAGGTCGCGCGCGAAGAGCCTCGCGCTCACCCGTGCGTAGCGGCCGCCGACGAAGCTGAGCCGAACGTCATCGAATCCGGAGAGCAGCTCCCGAACGGCATTGGGAGAGAACATGCGCAGGTGCGTCGGGTCGTCCTCCGGCGGACGCCCGCGCAGGAAGCGAAGGCGGCTCTGCATCCGGAACGCATTCGGTACCGAGCCGGCGAGCACGCCACCGGTGCGGAGCACGCGCCGGATCTCCCCGACGAGCGCGTCCGGAAACTGGAGGTGCTCGAGGAGCTCGCCCGCGACGACGGCGTCGAAGCTCGCGTCGTCGAACGGCAGCGGCTCCTCGACGTTCGCCTGCACGGGCTCGATGCCGAGCGCGGCCGCCTTCTCGAGCGCGGACGGATCGACGTCGAGACCGACCACCGAGTTCCCGTCGAGGAAGTGGCGCGTCAGCGCACCCGAGCGGCAACCGAGGTCGAGGACCCGCTTGCCGCGGCCGATCGCCGCGACGAACAGCGGGATCCGCTCGGGGACGAAGACGAAGTCGCCCTCGTCACGCCGCATGCGGTGGTGCTCCTCGTAGCGCTCGCCGAGCGAGCTCACGGCCCGGGTAGCGGGTCGTGAGCGGGGAGGGGCGTGGGGAACCCGAGCGCCTTGCGATTAAGGAGGGGGCTCGCGGGGGAACCATGGGTTCCCCCGCGCAAGAAACGGGAGGTTCCCCACGCTTTCCAGAAGAAGGGGGCGCGCGGGGGAAACATGGTTGCCCCCGCGAACGCGAGCCGGAGGCGAGCGTTGTTCACGCCGAGCCGACGGCGGCCTCGTGGCCGAGCGACTCGATCGTCTTGCGCAAGCCGTCCGCGAGCGCGATCTCCGGCTCCCAGCCGAGGATCTGCTGTGCACGCGTGATGTCCGGCTGGCGAACCTGCGGATCGTCGACCGGGAGCGCCTCGAACACGATCTCGCTCGACGAACCGGTGAGCCGGAGGATGACCTCGGCGAGCTCGAGCAGCGTCTTCTCGTCCGGGTTTCCGAGGTTCACGGGCAGGTGCTCGTCCGACTCGGCGAGGAGCACGATGCCGCGAACGAGGTCGTCCACGTAGCAGAAGCTCCGCGTCTGCGAGCCGTCGCCGAAGACGGTGACGGGCTTGCCGTCGAGCGCCTGGCGGAGGAAGGTCGGGATGGCGCGACCGTCGTACGCGCGCATCCGCGGCCCGTAGGTGTTGAAGATCCTCACGATGGCGGTGTCCACGCCCTGCTGGCGGTGGTACGCCATCGCGAGCGCCTCGGCGTATCGCTTCGCCTCGTCGTAGACGCCGCGAGGGCCGATCGGGTTCACATTCCCCCAGTACGTCTCGGGCTGCGGGTGCACCTCGGGATCGCCGTAGACCTCGCTCGTCGAGGCCAGCAGGAAGCGGGCTCGCTTCCACTTCGCGAGACCGAGTGCGTGGTGCGTCCCGTACGAGCCGGTCTTCAGCGAATGGAGCGGCATGCGCAGGTAGTCGACGGGGCTCGCCAATGCGGCGAGGTGGTACACGAAGTGGACGGGCTCGTCGCAGACGATCGGCTGGATGACGTCGTGGTTGACGAACGTGAACGCGTCGTCGCGGAGATGGTCGATGTTCTCGAGCGACGCGACCACGAGGTTGTCGACGCAGATCACGCGGTGCCCGCGCTGCAGAAGCGCCTCGCAGAGATGGGAGCCGAGGAACCCGGCGCCGCCGGTGACGACTGAGGTGGGCATGTCCCGATGCTAATCGGCCGCGTGCGCGACCGGCTTCACTCCTTACGACATCCGCACGCTGCCTCCTGCGGAACACTGCGTCACGTCGATGGCAGACATGGAGTGGAACCCGGAGCTCTACCTGCGAGAGATCAGGATCGAGATCCCGCGCTTCGACGACTTCCAGGACGCCGTCGCGGAGGCGACGCGCGGAGTCGAGGCGCAGTCGGTTCTCGAGCTCGGGGTAGGGACGGGCGAGACCGCACGGCGCGTTCGAGCGCTGCATCCCACGGCGTCGTGGACGGGCATCGACGCCAGCGATGCCATGCTCGGCCGCGCGCGGGAGACATTGCCCGACGCCGACCTGAGACTGGGACGCCTCGAGGATCCACTGCCGGCGGGTCCCTTCGATCTCGTCGTCTCGGCGCTTGTGGTGCATCATCTGGACGCACCCCGCAAGCGCGACCTCTTTCGTCGCGTCGCCGACTCGCTGCGACCCGAAGGAACGTTCGTCCTCGGAGACGTCGTCGTCCCAGCGCGTCCCGAGGACGCTCAGATCGAGATCGACTGGGTCGTCGACCTGCCCGACAGCGCGGCCGACCAGCTCGAGTGGTTGTCGGAGGGAGGGTTCGGGGCCGAGCTCCTGTGGTCGTACCGCGACCTCGCGGTGCTGCGGGGCACTCTGCGCTAACGCAGGTCCTTGTTCGCCTCCATGTCGAACCACATCGCGAACAGGGTCATCTGCAGTCCCGCGATCAGGAGCACGGCGACCAGGACGATCGTCGCCGGCGTGATGGCGTTGCCCGCGATCCGCAGCACGAGCTCCACGAAGCCGAGCATGAAGCCGACGCCGAGCATCACGGCTCCGAACGCGTAGAAGAAGACGAGCGGATGGAAGTCGCGGATGACGTACTTCTGGCCCATCCGCCACCAGAAGCCCTTGAGGAGGAGCCAGGAGATGCGCGGGACGACCGAACGCAGCTTGATCCCCGAGCGCTCCCCGACGTCGTAGATCGGCCGCGACGGGACGTCCCTGACGCGGGCGTTCTGGACGTTCAGGTGGACGAGCACGTCGTTCGGGAACCCGTATCGCGGGTACAGCTCGCCGAGCTCGAGGCGGCGCAGCGCGCTGAGGGACAGAGCCGTGTAGCCGGCCTGCGAGTCGGCGACGTGCCAGTAGCCGGACGCGATCTTCGTGAGCAGCGAGAGAACCGCGTTCCCGAGATAACGGGTTCTCGGGATCACGTTCCACGCTTCTCCGGAGACCAGGCGGTTCGCCTTCGCGTACTCGACCTCGCCACGCGCGACCGGCTCGACGAGCGCACGAAGCTCGCTCGGGTCCATCTGGTTGTCCGCGGCCATCACGCAGACGACGTCGATCTCCTCCTCGAGCGCGCGACGGTAGCCGGTCGCGATCGCGGCCCCCACTCCGGCGTTCTGCTCGTGCCGGAGGACCTGGACTCGGCTGTCGGCGACCGCCTCGGCCGCCACGGTTGTCCCGTCGCGCGAAGCGTCGTCGACGACGAGGATCCGGTCGACGAAGTCCGGGATGCCACGGATGGTCTCGCCGACGAGCCGTTCCTCGTCGAACGCGGGCACGACGACCGCGACCCGCTTGCCGTCGAGCATCGGCTCAGGCTGGAGCGGTCCCGCGCCGCGCCGCGATCGGGTCGACGACGAGGGCGGCGATCGCTCCGACGATGAGACCGATCAGGGCGCCGACGAGGAGAGACGAGCGGCTCGAGCGCGCGGTCGTCTTGCTCGCCGCGGCAGGCTCGACGATCCGGCTCGACTCGACGCTCTCGGCCAGATTCAGGAGCTGCTGAGACTCCGCGAGCGACTCCTGGATCGCCGCGCGGCGTGCATCCGTGGTCGTGATCACCGAGTTCAGGTTCGCAGTGACGAGAAGCCGCTGGTCGACCGGAATCGAGCGGTCGGCGATGATCGCCGCCTGCTGCTGCTGCGCCGCCTGAATGCGCGCGTTCGCCTCGTCGAGCTGTGTCTGGTTCGTCGCGACCTGTTCCTCGAGGAGCTTGACCTTCTCCGAGACGTACACCGAGACGCGCTGCGTCACCCGCCGCGAGAGCGCGTCGGCGGCCAGCTCGACCTTCCGCTTGCCGGAGCCCTTGACTGCGATCTCGATGAGCGGGTTGATCCCGCGCAGCTGCCCTGCAGCGGCGAGCTCGCGCGTCGAGATGGCCGAGCGCAGGCGCGAGACGGGGATGCCGCTCACCTCCGATGCACGCTTCAACGCCGCCTCGGAGCGGATGATCTCTCCGACCGTGCGTGGGTTCGTCGCAAGGCTTTGGATCTGTCCGCCGCCGAGCGGGGCGAAGGGCTGGCCGAGGTAGACGATCGTCTGCGCCTTCCACACCGTGCCGCCCGACAGGGCAAGCGCAATTCCGACGACGGCCCCGACGACGAGTCCTCCGACGGGTAGCCACCAGCGCACTTTCAAGCGTTTCCAGCCGGAGGAGAGATCGACCTCCTGCTCTTCCTCGAGCGCAGGAGACGTAGAGGGGTTGCTCATGCGGCCGCGACCCTAGCAGCGGCCCAACGCCATTGAGCCGCGAGACCATCCTCGAACGCTGTCGTCGGCTCCCAGCCGAGGTGCGACCGAATCTGCGTCGTAGCCGCCGCCGTCCGCGTCGCATCGCCCTGCCGCCGGGGCCGCCGCACGAGCTCGAGACGCCGCCCCGCGATGCGACCGAGCGTCTCCACCGCCTCGAGCATGGAGACCTCGGTCCCCCCGCCCACGTTGTAGACGCCTCCCCGCGGAGCCCGTTCCATTGCCGAGATCGTCGCCTCGACGGCGTCGTCGACGTACGTGAAGCTCCGCGACTGCGACCCGTCGCCGTACAGCTCGAACGGTCGCCCCTCCGCGAGACACGAGACCATCTTCGTGAAGGCCATGTCGGGCCGCTGGCGCGGGCCGTAGATCGTGAAATACCGGACGGTGGCGACGTCGAGACCGAACTCGGCGTCGTACGCGTAGGCGAGGTGCTCGCAGGCGAGCTTCGTGATGCCGTACGGCGAGAGCGGCCGCGGAATCGTGTCCTCGGGCGTCGGATAGGACTCGGCGTCGCCGTAGATCGACGAGGAGGACGCCAGCACGACGCGAACGCCGGCCGCGGCAGCCTCCTCGAACAGTCGCTGACTCGCTAGCACGTTCTGGCGGACGTAGACGGGGAAGATGCCGCCGAAGCTCGCCACGCCGGGCTGTCCTGCGAGGTGGAAGACCCCGTCGAAGCCGTCGAGGTCGAGCGCGTCCTCGGCGATGTCGAGCCGCGTCACCGGAAGGTCGCGCGCGTTCTCCTCCTTCAGCGCCGGGTCGTAGTAGTCCGTGAAGGCGTCCCACCCGGAAGCGTCGTGGCCGCGCTCGAGGAGCGTGCGCAGGAGCTGGGAGCCGATGAAGCCGGCGGCGCCGGTGACGAGGTAGCGCATGGCGGAGGAATGCTAGGGAAGCGGAAGGATCGGCTGGAGAGCCCCGTCCTCGTCCGGTGCGAGACAGACCTCGGAGAAGTACCGCGTCATCGCCACGCCCTCGGTGAAGTCGCCCAAGCGCGGCTCGGGCTTCTCGCCGCGCGCGAGAGCGAGTGCGAGCTCGGGGTAGCGCCCTCCGGCGGCGAGCGGCACCGGGAAGCCGCCTCCGAAACGCGTGTTGACATCGGTGACCGGGAGCGACCCGTCCGGCTCGCGGAAGCACTGGATGTTCGCCGGGCCCTTGATGCCCACGGTCTCGGCGACGCGCGCGCCGTGCTCGATCAGCTCCTCGTCCTTGAGGGACACGCCCTTGATCGACTCGCCCCCCTTCGACAGGAGCATCGTGCGCGGAATCGCGTTCAGGCAGCGTCCCTCCATGTCGCAGAACACGTCGATCGAGAACTCCTCGCCGAGGCACACCTCCTGCACGAACGACGGGACCTGTGTGTAGGCGAGGAAGAACGCGAGCTGCTCCGGGTCGTCTGCACGATGGATGTTCCGTGACCCGAAGCCCTCTCGCGCCTTGACGAGAACCGGGAAGCGCGCGCCCTCGGGAACCTCCTCGGGAGCCCAGCTCCGGGGCGAGGGGACGCCGTTGGCAACGAAGTAGCGATGGGCCTCGAGCTTGTCCGACATGCGCGCCGACACCTCGGCGTCGGGCAGGAGGACGAGCGCGGGGGCGAGCTGCTCCCGCTCCCGCGCGAGCACCGGGAAGTCGAGGTCGTTGAGCGGGACGACGAGCTCCACGTCGTGCTCGTCGCGCAGCCGCGCGAGCGTCGGCACGTAGTCCGGCGACGCGATCCGCGGGACTATGACCCGTCGGTCGCAGTGGTACAGCGCCGGTGCGAGCGGATCCGCGTCGACGCCCAGCGTGATCGCGTCCGCCGCGCGGAACGCGCGCGCGATGTCGACACGCTGGCCGACCGAGGTCAGGAGCACCACCACGACGCGAGAGCGTACTCGGAGGACTCGGCGCAAACGTCGCTAAGTTCCGCGCGTGCCCGAGCCGATCCGGATCCTCCGCGTCATCGCGCGGCTCAACATGGGCGGGCCCGCGATCCACGTGTCCAACCTCGCAGCCGGCCTCGAGACACGGGGCTACCACACGACGCTCGTCGCCGGCAGCCTCGCGCGCGGGGAGGACTCGATGGCGTACGTGGCGGAGCGCCTCGGCGTCTCGGTGATCAGCGTGCCCGAGATCCAGCGCGAGGTCGCACCGCTGCACGACGTCAAGTCGATCCGGCGCCTCACCGCGATCATGCGCGAGGAGCGGCCGCACATCCTCCACACGCATACGGCCAAGGCCGGAGCGTTGGCGCGGGCGGCGGCGCTCGTCGCGGGCAGCGCGCGGCCGCCGATCGTCGTCCATACGTTCCACGGCCACGTGCTCAAGGGCTATTTCGGCCCCGGCCGCACCGCGTTCTTCCGCCAGGTCGAGCGCAACCTCGCGCGCAGCTCCGACGTCCTCGTCGCGGTGAGCCCGGAAGTGCGGGACGAGCTCGTCGCCCACGGGATCGCGCCGCTCGAGAAGTTCACGGTCATCCGGCTCGGGATCCCGCTCGACGAGCGCCTCGGCGACGACACCGCCGAGCTGGACTACCGGGAGCTGTACGGCATCCCGGAGGACGCCTTCGTCGTCGGCTGGGTCGGTCGGATGACGGGAGTGAAGGACACGAGCGCCGTTCTGCAGATCGTCCGGGGCGCTCGGGAGCGGGGTGTCGACGCGGTCCTGTGCATGGTCGGAGACGGGCCGGACCGCGAGCGGCTCGAGCAGCTGGCGCACGACCTCGGGATCGCGCGCTCGACGTACTTCGTGGGCTACCAGGAGGACGTGGCCGGGTACTACAGGCTCTTCGACGCGTTCCTGCTCCCGTCGGTCAACGAGGGCACGCCCGTGAGCGCGATCGAGGCGCTCGCGTCCGGGACGCCGGTCGTGGCGACGCGGGTCGGCGGCGTCCCGGACGTCGTGCGCGACGGCGTAGACGGGTTTCTCGTGGAGCCGGGAGACCCGGATGCTGCCGCCGATCGGCTGGCGCTGCTCGCGCGCGATCCCGAGCTGCGTGCCCGGCTCGGCGAGTCCGGCAGCGCGTACGTGCGCGAGCGCTACTCGGTCGAGCGCCTGGTCGACGACGTCGACCGGCTGTACCGGTCGCTGCTCGCCGCGAAGGGAATCCGCTAGAGGCTCGATGCGAAATTGGCGCGACGTCGGGGACGAGCACGACCAAGCCGGGCGACGCCGGCACGCCTCGTGCAGGCTCGAAGCCTGTGCGAGGCGCGGCGGTGGCGTTCCGGCGCCGTGTCGTGGTCGCCATCCGGCCCGCGTGAATTTCGCATCGAGCCTTTAGTCGGGACGCTCCCAGACGCCGACGAGCATGCCGCTGTCGCTCGTGAACGGCTCGCGCCGCCACCCACTCCAACGCTCACGAGCCCGGAGCCCGGCGAGCCGGGCCATCAGATCGAGCTCGGATGGCCACACGTAGCGGAACGGGATCGACCAGGGGCCGAAGGTCCCGTCCCGCTCGTCGTAGTGGTGGGAGACGAGCCCCTGGTCGGCGATGTCGTACTCGTCGAAGCCGAACCGCGTCGGGCTCGTCGAAGAAGAAGGGATGGATCGTCTGGCCGGGCGGGAGGCGCTGGAGCTGCGGCATGCCGACCTCGACGACGAAGCAGCCACCTTCCCGGAGGTGTGCGGCGGCGTTCAGGAAGCAGGCGACCTGGGCGTCCTGGGTCGTCAGGTTCATGATCGTGTTGAAGACGAGGTAGACGACCGAGAACGAGCCCTCGACGCGCGTCGTCGAGAAGTCGCCCATCGTGACGGGGATCTCGGCACCGCCGGGCTTTGCGCGAAGGCGCGCGACCATCGCCTCCGACATGTCGATGCCGTGCACGGGAACGCCGCGCGCGATCAGCGGGAGCGCGATCCTGCCCGTGCCGATGCCGAGCTCCAGCGCTGCACCGCCGTCCGCCGCCTCGACCAGGAAGTCGACGGCAGGGTCGATCACGTCGGGATCGCCCCAGCGCCCGATCGACGCGTCGTAGCGAGCCGCTACGTTCTCGCCGAAGTAGTCCTCGGGCACGGTAGTCCTAGGTCTTCGGCCGCCAGCCGCCCGTCGCGCCGCGGTACGTGCCGCGGAAGAGCGCGAGGGGCGTCTTCAGGAGGATCTCGAGGTCGACTCGCGGCGAGCGGTTCTCGACGTACCAGACGTCGAGCTCGATCCGATCCGCCCACGGAAGCTCCGCCCGCCCGTGCACCTGCGCCCAGCCGGTGAGTCCCGGACGGATGTCGAGCCGGTGTCGCTGATGCTCGTCGTACTGCTCGACCTGGTAGCGGAGGGTGGGCCGCGGGCCGATGACGCCCATGTCGCCGCGCAGGACGTTCCACAGCTGTGGCAGCTCGTCGATGGAAGTCCGTCGGAGAATTCGTCCGACTCGTGTTATGCGGCGGTCGCCCTTGTCGACCGCGTACCCCGCACCCATCCGCTCGGCGCCGACCACCATCGTCCGGAGTTTGAGGACGTCGAAGTCGACGCCGTCCTTCCCGACGCGCGTCTGCCGGTAGATGACCGGGCCGCGATCCTCGAGCTTCGTCGCGAGCGCGGCGAGCCCGATCAGCGGGCTGGCCAGCACGAGGCCGGCTCCGGCGATCGCGACGTCGGCAGCCCGGTTCAGCGGGTGCCCTTCGCCTTGTCCCACATCTGGGGCGTCCCGGAGCGCAGGTAGCGCACGAGTGCCGCAGCCGTCGCCTTGGTCACGACGTAGTAGTAGTAGGCGAGCCTCGCTCCGGGGACGGGCAGCCGCGCCTTGCCGGCTCCGGCGAGGCCGAGGCCGACGAGCTGGAACACGAGGAACAGTCGGTAGAACGGCGCGCGCGTGACGAGTAGCACGTTCGAGACGAGGAGCCCGACGTGGAGGATCCCCGTCGAGTAGCGCAGCACGCGGTGCGAGACGAGCTGCGCGAGGTAGAGCGGTCGCGTCGGGCGAAAAGCGCGTCCCGTGAGGATGTGCCCGAGCGCGCGCGAGATCGTGCGCACCTTTCGCCCGTACTCGTCCTCCGGTTCGGCGGCCGGCTTCTCGATCGCGACCGCCTCGGGCTCGTAGACCGCCCGTCGGCCCATCTGCTCCATGAGATACGGAAAGCCGAAGTCGTGGCCGAACTTCGGATCGTCTTCGACGTACGCCTCCCGCTTCACGGCGTAGATCGCGCCGTTCCCGGCCGTGATCGAGCTGGCGGCCGACTCCTGCGCCCGAACCCACATCTCGTACCGCCAGTAGGCGCCCTCCATGTTCGCGCCGTCCGGGGTCTCGAGGCGCAGCTGGCCGCAGACGTAGCCGACCTTCTCGTCTGCGAGATTGCGGACGAGCGCGCGCAGAGCGTCGGGCTCCCACTCGCTGTTCGCGTCCGTGAAGGCGAGGACGTCGCTCGAGGTCTCCCGAACAGCGCGATGCTGCGCCGCCACCTTCCCCTCGCGCGGGCACTCGATGAGCCGAACGCGGGAGCTCCCGGCGGCGAGCTCGCCGACGATGGCGTCGGTGGCATCGGTCGAGCCGTCCGAAGCGACGACGATCTCGAGACGCTCCTCGGGATAGTCGAGCGCGAGCGCGTTCTCGACCCGGCGCCGGATGACCGCCTCCTCGTCGTGTGCCGAGACGACGAGCGCCACCGAGGGCGTCTCGTCCGCCTTCCGCACGGGACGCGGCCGCACGCGCGCAAGGACACCCATCGCGAGCGGGTAGCCCGCGTGCGTCCAGGCCAACGCGCCGAGCGAGCCCCAGAACGTCGCGCGCACGATCACGCGGCGAGCATTTCCCTCACGAGAGCCCGGTACCGCTCCATCGCGACGATGCGGTCCGCCTCCTCCTCGACGTACGCACGGCCGCGTCTACCCATCTCGTCGAGATCGAAGCCACCGGAAGCGGCCTCCCGGACCGTCCGGGCGACGAGGTCGGGCCGCGCCGGCGAGATGACGAGCCCGCAGCCGACCTCACGCACGAGCCGCGCCGTCTCGCTCGTGTCCTCGGCCGCGACGATCACGGCCCGGCCGGCCGAAAGGATCCCGTAGAGCCGGCTCGGGACGACGTACCCCGCGAGTCCCTTGGCAAGCCCGACGACGTGGACGTCTCCCGTCGAGAGCGACAGCGAGAGCCGTGCCCGCTTCTGGTACGGGAGGAACCTGACCGTGTCGCGCACCTCGAGCCGATCGGCGAGCTCCAGCATCTCCGAGTGCCGCGCACCGAAGCCCGCGATGACGATCCGGATGTCGTCGCGGTCGCGGAGGAACGTCGCCGCGCGCACCAGGCTGTCGAGGTCCTGCGCGTGCCCGACGTTCCCCGAGTGCATGACGACGAACCGGCCGACGAGATCGTGCTTCTGTGCCCACTCGTTGTCGCGAGGCTGGGGCGTGATCGCGCGCGTGTCCACCCAGTTCGGGATCACGCGCAGCCGCTCCGGCGGTGCGCCTTTCGCCTCGAGTCGATCGCGCATCGTCTCGCCGATCGCGACGATGCGGTCCGCGCGCCGGAGGTATGCGCCGACGAGTCCCCGGAGCACTCCGATCACGGCCGGATTGCGCAGCCGGTCGAGCTCGGTCGCGATCTCGGGGAAGACGTCCTGGCTGATCACGAGGACGGGTGCGCCGACCCGCTTCCCCACGAGCACGCCGAGGTCGCCGATGATGGGCGGGTCGGTCATGCACACGACGAGGTCGGGCGCCGGCGCGGAGAGGGCGTGATGAAGCGCGGAGCCGAGGTAGGAGAAGTAGTTCACCGCGCGACGTCCGAGCTCGGAGCGCTCGTACGACGTCGACGAGACACGGGTGATGCGGACGCCGTTGTGCTCGATCTGCCTCGGCTCCCCCTCGTGCCCGCGCAGGACACCCGTCACGACCTCGACCTCGTACTCCTCCGCCAGTGCCTCGCAGAGCTCGGTCAGCAGGTGCGCCGTCGCTTCGACGCCCGGCCAGTAGTACTGGTTGAGGACGAGAATCCGTTGCTGCGACACGGAAGTCAGGCTAGCGGTGATCCGCCACCGCCTCGCGCACGGCCTCGAGGAAGCCTTCGACGCTCGGCCCGTAGCCCCAGTCTCGCGCGAGCTCGCGCGAGCGCACTCCTTGTGCGCGGCGAAGCTCGGCGTCTCCGGCCAGCGCGCGGAACGCCGTCGCAGCGGCCGCTACGTCGCCGGCCGCCACGAGCGCGCCGTTCTCGCCGTCCCGGAGGAGGTCGTGCGCTGCCCCGACCCGGTCCGAGAGGACGAGCGGGAGCCCGCACGCCGCCGCTTCGTTCACGACGACCGCCCAGGGCTCGCGCTCGGAGAGAAGGGCGAAAACGTCGGCTGCGACGTACAGCTCGACTATGCGCTCCCAGTCGACGTCGCCCGCGAGCACGAGGCGAACGGAGAGCTCGTCGGCCAGCTCGGCGAGTGACGCACGGGAGGGCCCGTCGCCCGCGACGACGAGGAGGAGACGCGGATCCTCGGCCTCTGCGACTGCGCGCACGAGCACGTCGAGACCCTTCTCCGGCACCAGTCGTGCGACCGAGAGGACGATCACGTCCTCCTGTGCCGCTCCGAGGACGGCGCGGAGCTCCGGACGAGCACCCGCGAGCTGGTCGGCGCGAGCGCCGAACGCATCGACGTCGATCGTGTTCGCGAAGATCCGCACGCGCTCCGCATGTGCTCCACGCGCGATCATCGAGTCGCGGGCGAGCGATCCCGTCACGAGGAGGCCGGACGCCCGCTCGACGATCGGCGGCACGACCGTGCCCTTCACGGCGCGGCGCCAGCCGGCGCGCGGGCCCTCGTCGTGGCTCTCGACGACGAGCAGGTACGGGACGTTCTTGAGCCCCGACCACGTGATCGCCGCCTGAGCGGCAAAGGTGCTCCAGCCCGAGACGACCACGACGTCGGGTCGGATGTCGGTCAGCGCCGCCACGACTCCCGGCGTGACCGGGTAGTCGTGATGAAGGACACGCCGCGCGCCGGGGAGCCGAACGCCCCGCAGGAAGACCGCGTCGTGCCGCGGCCGGACGCGCCAGGTCCGGCCTGCGACGGTTCCCGCCGCGTAGATCACGCTGAGCTCGATCAGCGGGCTCGCCGCGATGCGGTCGAGCAGCGGAGCGCGGTACGGCGTCGGCTCCGGAAAGACGGCCGCGACGCGGACCGGACGGCTCTCTCCGTCCGCAGCGGTGATCCGTGCGAGCCACCCCTCGGCCTCGGCACGCGTCGACGACATCCGGCGGCGCTCGCGTCGCCTTTGCGCCACATGTGCCGGGAGCGCGGGATCGAGCCGCAGTGCATGTCGCGCGACGCGGGAACGCGCGGACACGGGCGCACGTCTCGCCAGTCGCATGAGGTCGCGCGCCGCGCGGGGCCGGGCCCCCTTCCCACAGCGGGTCTCGAAGGCGGCGACGAGCTCGAGAAACGCGTCTGCCGCCGCACTCACGTCGCGCTCGGCGATCGGCTCCGCTGCCCCGACCGCCCACGCAAGGTCGATCCCGGCTGCGTCGAGCGAGGGCGCGACGTCCGAGATGACGCGACGCGCGACCCGGAGTTGACACTCACGCTGGACGTCACGGCGCCGAATCGACGCCTGCGCTTCGTGCACTCGATACAGGACGAGCGGATCGGAGAGGTTGTCGCCGTCCGCGACGTCGAGCAGCCGCGACCACAGGTCGTAGTCCTCGCTCTCCGCGAAGCTCGTGTCGTACCGGAGCTCGCCTTGCTCGAGGACCTCGCGCTCGACGAGCACGCTCGGATGGAAGAACGGGGAGCCGAAGAGCGCGGCCCAGCGGACCGCGGCAGGCCCGGCCGGCATCGTGTGCACCCGGCCGAGCCGCCAGCCCGCGTCGATCTCCATGACGGCCGAGCCCACGACCGCAACCTCGGGAGTCGAGCGGATCCGTGCGAGCTGCCGTTCGAGCCGCCGCGGCATGGCCACGTCGTCGGCGTCGAGACGCGCGATGTACGTGCCGCGCGCCTCGTCGAGCCCACGATTCAGAGACGCCGCGAGCCCACGCTGCCCGTCGTTGCGGAGCACGCGAATCCGCGGGTCGTCCAGGCCCGCGAGGAGCTCCGGCGTGCCGTCGCTGGATGCATCGTCGACGACGAGAAGCTCGAGATCCGACATGGTCTGACCGAGAGCGCTCGCGACGGCAGCCCGAACGTACGGCTCGCCGTCGTGGACGGCGAGAAGCACGGTGACGAGCGGGGCGTTCGGCACGGACCTGCCGTAGCCTACGGCGCGTGTCGCAGCACACTCCGTCGTTCGACCTCGTCGTCGCGACGGTCGGCCGCACCGAGGAGCTGGGGCGGCTGCTGGACTCGGTCGAGTCGCAGCAACACGGCGCCACGCGCGTCATCGTGGTGGATCAGAACGGCGACGACCGCGTCGCGTCGCTGCTCGCGGGTCGCGACCTCCGCATCGAGCGGATGCGATCCGCAACCGGCCTCTCCCGTGCGAGAAACGCCGGCCTCGCGCGCGTCGAGGCCGATCTGGTCGCGTTCCCCGACGACGACTGCATCTACCCGCCGGGGCTCCTGTCGCGCGTCGCCGAGAGGTTCGAGGCCGACCCGGCGCTCGACGGCCTCACGGGCCGGTCCGAGGACGCAGCCGGCGGATCGGCGGCTTCCTGGAAGAGCGACCGGGCGCTGCTCACGGACGACAACCTGTGGAACCGCGCGATCTCGTTCACGATCTTCCTCCGGCGGAACGTCGTCGAGCGCGTCGGCGGGTTCGACGAGGAGCTGGGGCTCGGCTCGGGCCGACCGTGGTCGTCGGGCGAGGAGATCGACTACCTCGTCCGAGCCGTGCGGGCGGGAGCGAGGATCGAGTACGACCCGTCCCTGGTCGTCGGACATGACGTTCGTGACGACGATTCGCGAACCGGCGCGCGCGACGGCGCGAGCATCGGCTACCTGCTGCGAAAGCACGGGTATCCGCTTCGCGTCGTCCTCCGCATGCTCGTCAGGCCCGTGGGTGGTGCCACCGTCTCCCTGCTGCATGGAAACGTCGCCCGGAGCAGATACCACCTCGCGACGCTGCGCGGCCGCGTGCGCGGCTACCGGGGTGCGAAGCGCTCGAACAGCTCCGCGTGACGGTCGAGCCACGGCTCGAGCGCGAAGTGCCCGACCGCGCGCCGACGCGCCGCCGACGCGTACTCGGATCGCCCGGCCAGCACATGGCTCACGGCGTCGGCGAGTGCATCCGGGCCGGGGGGATCGTCGCGCTCGAAGCCGTCGGGATGCGGTACGCCGATGCCCGCCTCATCCCCGACGAGCTCCGGAACGCCGCCACTTCGAGCGTAGACCACGGGTAGACCGCACGCCATCGCCTCGATGACGAGGCTCGGACACGGATCGTTCACCTTCGTGTGCAGGAGGACGTGCGCGCGCCGGAAGATCGCGGGCGCTGCGGCCTGCGAGTAGCGCCCGAGCAGGTGGACACGGCCGCGGAGGCCTAGACGCTCGACCATCGGCTCGATCGGCGTGACGAGCCGCCCGGTGACGAGCAGCTCAGCGTCGGGGTGCGACGAACGCAGCGCGGCGAGCGCCTCCAGGCCGAGCTCGAGCCGGTACGCCTGGTACTGGTCGCCGCCGAGCAACACGACGGGGCCGCCCTCGGGCGGACGGTCCGCCGGCGTGAAGCGATCCACGTCGACCGCGTTGTGGAGGATCTCCCAGCTCCCGGCCGGCTGCCCCACCCACTCGTCCGCCGCCCGCTTGCAGAACTCGCTCTGGTAGAGGACGTGCTCTGCTTGCGAGAGGATCCGGCGCAACGGTCGGTTGAACGCCTCGGTGCCCTCTCCTGCCCAACCCGGGTAGCCGACCCCGTTCTGGTTGACCAGCAGGGGGACTCGCCGTCGCCGCGCGAGCCAGAGAAGCGGGCCGAGATCTCGTGGAAGCCAGGTCGACCCGAGGTACAGGATCGAGAAGTCGGTCGGGTGATTGGGGAACCGCGTCGCGAGCCGCTGGAACTTCGCCGTTCCACCGGCAACGGGCTCGCCGAGCTCGGGAACCCGGTCGTGGCCGTAGAAGACTCGAACGCCCGGCTCCGGCCTACCTGCGACGAGCAGCCTGGTCCAACGGGAGCCCGCACGCGTGTACCTCCCTGCCCGGGCTGCCAGGTCCGTCATCGCGGCACCGCGACGGCCCAGATCTCGCCCCACCTGACGAGAAGCTCCGGAACATCGAGCCCCGCCTCCCCGAGCTCGCGCCGGAACGAGTCCTCGTCGTACTCGGTCTCGTGATCGGGGTCCCAGTAGGAGGGGAGGTCGAGCTCCGCCTTGAGCGGGACCGTCCAGTCCCGCTCGTAGAGCGGAACGCGGATCAGCAGCGCTCGCGGCTGCGCCGAGCGCGTCACGCGAGCGAGAAACTCGACGCGCGGGTCGAGGTGCTCGAGCACGTTGGACATGACCACGACGTCGAAGTGCCCGTCCGGGAGCTCACGGAGGACGTCGCCCGCGCGGAACTCGAGGCCCTCGTCTCCGTAGTGCGCCCGTGCGAAGGTGAGGTGACTCGGATCGTGATCGACGCCGACGACGCTCGCGCCCGCCCGGGTCACGAGGTCGTGGGCGAGCTCACCCTTCCCGGAACCGATGTCCAGCACGCGCTCGCCCGGTCGCACCCGCTCCACGAAGAAGTCGTGGTAGCGGGTGAGGCGGTGCTTCGGGTGGACGCCGCCCTCGTAGGCGATCGCCGCGAGATCGAGCTCGCGATACACGTCGTCGTACGTGACGAGCAACTCGCGTGCGGCACGACGCTTGTCGGGGTCGGCGCGAAGCGTCGAGAGCCACAGTCGCGAGAGCGGCCGCCAGAGCCACAACGGCATGAGGAGCCGGATCGGTCGCCGGGGCATACGCCGCCCGGCGGCGCGCAGGACACGGCGCGACTGCCGTACGAAGCTCATCCGGATCGCTCCACGAAGCCGTCGAGCAGATCGCTCCACGCCGGATCGAGCCGCTCCAGCGCGTAGCGCTCGGCCGTCGCGCGTGCGCTTTCGAGCACCCGCGAGGCACGCCCCTCGCGGATCTCGATTGCCCGCTGCGCCAGCGCGTCGGCGTCCTCCACGTCGACGAGCCAGCCGTTCGTTCCGTCCTCGACCAGGTCGGTCGCTTGACCCACCTTCGTCGTCACGAGCGGGACCCCGGCCGCCATTGCCTCGAGCACGGATTTCGGACCCCCTTCCTGCCGGGCAGGCACGAGGCAGACGTCGACGGCGTGATACGCGCCCGCGAGCTCGGCGCGCGTGCTCGCGAGCAGATGCCTGTACGGAATCCCTGCCCGCTCGAGCTCTCGGCGGACGTAGCCCCGAGCCGGCCCCGTCAGGAGAACGTGCAGCTCCGGCGCGCCGGCTTGCACCCGCTCGAGCGCAGCGACCAACACGTCTGGGCCCTTGATCAGCTTCGGCTCGAGCCCCTCGCCCCACCCGACCCCGTCCTTCTGGAACGAGCCGGCGACGAACGCGTCCGCCGGGAGACCGAGGCGCCCTCGAGCCTGGGCCCGACTCTCGGGCGTGACGAGCGGGAAGCTCTCGATATCGATGCCGATCGGGATCAGGTGCACCGCGCCGGGCGACACACCGGCAGAGACGACGAGGTCGCGCATCTCGTCGTGGGTCACGTGGATGCGCGAGAAGCGGTCGGGCAGCGAGCTGAGGCGCTCGAAGGCTCGGTCGAACTCGGGATACCCCGGCGTTCCCGGTCGTCCGTGCAGGTAGGCCGTGCCGAGCCGGTGCGCCGACTCGAGCCACCGGGGCTGCAGCGCCTCGAAGTGGCTCGTCAGGAAGACGGACTGAGCCGTCGCGAAGCGAGCCCAGCTCGAGGGGGCGACCCGGTATCCGAGCCGCCGCGCGGCGTCCTCGAAGTGCCGGGCGTCCTCGTCGACCGACCACCCCGTGCGCTCACCGATCGCGAACAGGCGCGAATGTGCCGGCCAGCCACGCGTGCGAGCCCGGACGAAGCCACCCGCGACGACACGAGAGGGCCGTGCGAGAAGGCCGCGCGCCGTCATCCCCGCAGCACCTCGAGATAACGATCGGCGACGGCGGCGAGCGGAGCGACGTGGATCGCAGCCCGGCGCTCGTCCAGCTCCGCTACCAGCAGATCGAGCGCCGCGGGAACGTCCTCGGGCTTTTCGAACGGCAGCCCACCCTCGCCGACGAGCTCGGGATGGCCGCCGCTCGCGCGGAAGACCGCGGGCAGGCCGCAGGCGAGCGCCTCGAGCAAGGCGTTCGAGCAGGGGTCGTTGCGACTCGGCGCGAGGTAGACATCGTGTCGGCGCAACTCCTCGGCGACGGCCGCTGTGGGAATCGCCCCGAGCGCGCGGACGTGCTCGAACGCCTCACTCGTTTGACCCACGAACGTCAGCTCGAAACGCTCGGCATCGAGGTTCGCGTCGAGCCACGCGAGGACGTCCGAGCCCTT
The DNA here is from genome assembly GCA_963746975.1 of uncultured Gaiellaceae bacterium. Lineage (GTDB taxonomy): Bacteria > Actinomycetota > Thermoleophilia > Gaiellales > Gaiellaceae > GMQP-bins7. The sequence goes on along the minus strand of CAVVDE010000012.1, from coordinate 733,263 downwards.
GTTCGGGTTGTCCGACCAGCTCGTCGCGATCACACGCACACGCCGTCCCGCGAGCGGTTCGCGCTCTCCAGGCGGGTGGAAGATCGACGGATCGACGGAGTTGGAGATCAGCCGCGGGTCGACGAGCTCGATTCCGAGCGCTCGGTGCGCGTCGAGGCTGTATCGCGACTGGACGATCGTGGCATCGGCCAGCGTGCCGTTGATCTCCGCAATTCGCGCGTCGGTTCCATCGTCGAACCCGCGATACGTCGCGATTGGCCCGTCGACGCGGTGCACGAAGCGCACGTCCAAGCGCGCAAAGCGACGGAGGCGGCGGAAGTCGAAGTTGAAGGAGTTGAACAGGCAGATCGTCGTGCCGCGCGAGATGCGGTTCAGCTCGACACGGAGTCCGCGGTCCTCGAGCTCGCCGACGAGCGCTCTCAGGAACTGGTGTCCTCCGCCTGTCGGAGGAGGCGCGAACTCGTGGAAGAGCGCCACGTCAGCGCCGCCACGCCGCCCGTAACGAACCCGGTCGACCTCGGTACCGACCTCGCGGGAAACGACCCCCACCGCGCGCATGATCCGCACCGCGATGCTTCTCGCTCTCACGCAGGAACCGCCTGGGGCTCCGAGGCCTCCACGATGACCCTGCGGACGTCGTCCGCGTATCGCGACCACGTGAGATGCCGCTCCACCGTCTCGCGAGCACGCTGCCCGAGACCGGAGCTCAAGCCGGCGTCACCGAGTGTTCCGATGACAGCGTGCTCGAGAGCATCGGCATCTCCAGGCGGCACGAGCCGGCAGTTCACACCGTCCTCGAGGTGATAACCGCGTGCGATGGCCGCAGTCCTGCTCACGACGACCGGCCGCCCACACGCCATGGCCTGCAGCAGCGTCGTCGTCGCTCCGGAGTACGTGTTCTCCCGGACGGGTAAGGCGACGACCCGCGCGCGCACGAGGCGCTCGCGAACGAGCGCGAAGGGAATGTTCGTTTCGACCCGGACGTTTGGCGGAAGCGTTCGAGTCCCCGGCGCGTTCTCCCGAGACGCGACGATCCGGAACGAGCGTGTCGGCACGCGACGGGCGAGCTCGAACGATTGCCGCAAAGTCACGCCGAGGATCCGCTCCGATCGAGATCGACATCGTCGTCGAAGGCGACGTCGCGCTCCGGGCGAAAGAACTCTCGTCCACACCGAACGGCACGAACTCGACGCGTCGTCTCCTCGTACCCGAGCCAGGAACGGAGCTCGTCGACTTCGCCCCAGCCGTACGCGACGATCGCGCGCATGCGACGGAAAGCCCCGACAAACACGCGCTTGGCGGCCGCGCCGCGCAACTGGGCAAGGCGCTCCGGAAGCCCGATAGCCGCGTACACGATCGCGGGCCTCACCCGGCCCAGACGCCCGAGGAGTGCGAGCGGAATGCCGACCGTGTCGACCGTCGAGAACACGACGTCCGAGCGATTGATCGCAGGCAGCGCTCGAGAACACGGGCGAAGTCCCCCGAGTACCCTCCTCCGAGGCGCACGGCACGATCCAGCAAGCCAGCCTCGATCCTGTCACGGTGGGTTGGCTCGAACTCGGGCTCGAGCGTAGTGGCGGACGGAGAAACCTGCCTCGGCAAGCTCATCGAGCCCGTAGAGGCTGTAACGGGAAGGGTCACCCACGGGCGCGTGAAGTGCCGCGCGCCGCAGCGGGGAGTCCCGATACAGAAAGAATGCGAATGGCGTCGCGGGTGTCGACATGCGCGCGAACGCTAGAGGACGATGCCCCGACTCGACGAGCAGCCCACATGACCGAAGCGACGATCCTCATTCCGACCCACGACCACGCGGCATTCCTGCCCGTCGCAGTTCGAAGCGCCCTGGCTCAACGCGATGTCGACTTCGAGGTCTTCGTCGTCGGCGACGGCGTGGGCGACGACACACGCGAGGCGATGGAGCGCTTTTCCGGCGACGCTCGAGTTCGCTTCTTCGACTTGCCGAAGGCCGAGCGGCGCGGAGAGCGCAACCGTCATCTCGCCTTGGGTGAGGCCCGCGGCGAGATCGTGTGCTACCTGAGCGACGACGACATCTTGATGCCGTGGCACGCGGCAGAGATGCGTCGTCTGCTCAATGACGCGGACTTCGCGCACTCGGCACCCGTCCTCGTCGATCCAGGCCGTGAGCTCACGTACCGACCGGCCGATCTTGCACGCCCCGAATTCCTCTCGCTGATTCGCGAAGGGCGGAACAACTTCATCAGCCTCACGGGAGCCGCGCACACGCACGCGCTCTACGATCGGCTACCGCACGGATGGCGGCCGGCACCGCCCGGACTGCCGACAGACATTCACATGTGGCGTCAGGTCGCCTCGGTGCCGGACTTCCGCGGCGTGACCTCGAAGCGGCTGACGGCGATCCACTTTCCCGATCCCGCATGGCGGGCGGTGGACGACGGGGTGCGTGCCTCGATGCTCGAGGAGTGGCTCGAGCGTGGAGAGCGCCCCGGCGCAGAGGAGGACTTCGGAGCGTTGCTCGTCGCGGCGATGAGGCGTTCGGCGCAAGAGTTCAAGCTGCGCTCGATCGAATTGAGCACTGCCCTCGAAGCGGCACAACGGGAGATCGTGGGACTGCGCACCGCGTGGTGGAAGCGAGCTGCCCGGCGCGTCGCACGCGTACGCCCATTGCGAGCCGCACGCGAGCGGCTCCGATGACGACGCTCGCCTAGCTGTCCCGCAGCGACCAGTCGAACGGGATGACACCCGCGTGCGGGTCGATGCGGAACTTGTCCGGGTTCTCGGGGTCGTACGCGCGCGTCGGGAAGTTCACGATCAGCGCCTCCGACTCGCCCCAGTTCTGATCCGCATGCCAGACGCCTGGGGGGATCTTCACGAGACCGGGGGTGCGATCGGTGAAGTTCAGCTCCATCGCCGCGCCGACCGACTCCGAGTCCTCGCGGCCGTCGAACAACACCACGCGGACGCAGCCTGCCGTCATCAGATAGCGATCGGTCTGGAGTCGATGCATCCCCCAACCCTTGATGCGGCCAGGGAGGATGCTGATCCGATACGCGTACACGATCGGCTCGCTCCAGAAGGGGTCACGGATGTCGAGCGCGGGGGTCAAGGTTCCCCGGTGATCCGCGTGGATCGTCAGCCGCTTCACCTCGACTCCGGCGATCACGGGCGAGAGCCCGCCTGAGCGGGTGGCGGTGGGAGTGTCGGGGACGGCCGCTCGCACGGCGGCATCGACGACGTCGTCCACGGGGATTACCGGCTCGGTTGCCACGCGCATCCGAGGATAATGGGCGCGAGGTACGCTCAGGCGCGTGCACCGGACGAAGACGCGTTTCGCTGCGAGGGTGAACCACGTCGCGACGGCTCTCGAGAGGCGCGGCGTGCGCGCGACGTACGCGCTCCACGATCGTGTGCTGTCGAACCGGGCAAGCCGAAGGCGCTTCTCGACAGCGGCCCCCGCGCTCGATGGTGTTCAGCAGAGGATCGTCTCGGAACTCGCGACTGACGGATACTCGGTCGTCCCCTTCTCGGAGTTGTTTGCCGAGCGACGAACTGGTCGGCGATCGATGAGCAAGCCCGCAAATTCGCCGCCGATACGGAAACCGGGCTTGCCGGAGACCGCGAGGCGCTACGTGTGCGCGCCGGCAAAGATTCGTCGTGCGACTGCACAGCTACGGCGTCGAACTCGGCCAGGATGATCCCTGGCTTGCAGCATGCATGTCCCACCGAATGCTCGACGTCGCCAATACCTATCTCGGTCTCTGGTCGAAACTCGAGTACGTCGACGTTTGGTACTCGGTTCCGCAGCCGGTGGACGCCGACCGTAAGGCCTCGCAGCGGTGGCACCGGGACTTCAACGACAAGCACCTGCTGAAAGCATTTCTGTACCTCGTCGACGTCGACGAGGGCGCGGCCCATTCGAGTACGTCCCCGGCAGCGCACCCGGCGGGCGTTACGGGGACGCCTGGCCGTGGCGTCCACTCGGGGAGAACTACCCGCCCGACGGTGAGCTCGAGAAGCGGCTTCCGGATGACGGTTTTCGGACGTTCACGGCGCCGAAGGGGACCGTGGTGTTCTGCAACACGTCCGGGTTCCACCGGGGAGGCTTCGCAACGGAGCGCCCACGGGTCCTCGCGACGGTGACCTACTCCTCGCCCGCTTCGCTCGCGTCACTCACCGAGCGCAGCTACCGCTATACCGGCTCGCTCGACGAACTCGACGCGGCGACCCGGTTCGCAGTCTCCTGAGCCGAGAGCTCGGCCGACAGCTCGCGGAGGCCGACGAGCGCTTCGACCTGAGCGCTCCGTTCCGTCTCGCGAAACAAGGGCTCGACATCGGGTGTCTTGTCCATTCGAGTGGGATGCCAAAGGTGAAGCACGGTGGCGGGTGGCCCCGGCCAACCACAACGAAGTCCACTCCGCCGCAACCGGATGGCGAGATCCTGATCCTCCCCGTCGTCGGAGCGCGTGCAACGCGCGTCGTATCCGTTCACTTTGATGAAGCTCTCGCGCGGGAGACCGAAGAGGCAGTAAGCGACATGCGGGGGCACGAAGTCGGGCTGATCCGGTCGCCACGGTCGTCGTCGATCGCGTCCGGGTACGAGATATCCCGGCCTGCCCACCTCACGAGGTGCACGTAGGAGCCATTCGACGGCTGACCAGCGCCACACCGGCAGACACTCGTCGAGCACCCGAGCTGTGAGCGCTTCGCTGAGATCGACGCGCTTCGTCGTGAGGAACCACCCGGGCATCGCCGCGCGGCGGATGCTGTCGAGGAATCCCTGCCTCGGGACGCAGTCGGCGTCGAGGAAGACCAGGTAGTCGCCGGTCGACGACAGAGCTGCACAGTTGAGCGCTCTCGCCTTCCGGAACCCTTCGTCCGGTTGCCATACGTGCCGAATCCGAAGCTGCGGCTCCCAGCGCTCTACCACCTCTGCAACCGAGTCGCCCGAGCCGTCGTCGGCGATGACGACTTCGAACCCACGCCGCGCTTCCTGCTCGCAGAGCGCCCGCAGCGTCGTGTCGAGGAGCGCGGGTTCCTCGTAGGTCGCGAGGACGACCGAGATTCGCGGCGAGGACACCGAGGCCGCGCGCCTCACTCGCTCGCGACCTGCTGCAGGGAGAGCTCGCGGAGCCCATCTACGGCTTCCTCGCGCTCACATTCGCGCGTTTCTTCCAGAAGGCGATCGTTGGGACGAGCTCGATCGATCCGCGACTCGTGCCAGAGGTGGATCAGGTCGAGCTGGGACCTGCCCACCCACACTTGAGACCTGCATGCCGGAGCCGGGCCGCGATGTCTCGTCCTCCTGGCCCCAGCCGACAAAGCGCATGTCGAAGCCGTTGACGCGCTCGAAGTCGCTTCGAGCCACCGCGAAGAGAAACCCGTAGCCGTTGTACGGCGGGCGGAACTCCGCCTGACCGGCACCCACGGTCGGCGGCGGTCACGCAGAGGAAGGAGCAGGCCCGGTCGGCGGAACTCGTGCGGTGCACGAAGCAACCAGCCCCCCGGGGACCAGCGCCATACCGGCAGTCGCTCGCCGAGCACCCGCCGGGTCATCTCGGCGCCGACATCAGCCGCTTGCCGGCGAGGAACCATCCCGGGAGCAGCGCTCGGCGAATGGACAGGACGAAGTCACGGCGCGGCAGGCTGTCGCCGTCGATGAAGACGAGGTGCTCGCCCGTGGCAAGGGTGGCACCGAGATTGAGGACTCGCGCACGCCGAAAACCTCTGTCGGGCTGCCACGCGTGGATCAGGTCGTCGCCGAAGTGTCCACGCCAGGACTCGACGACCGCCGCGGTTGGGGCGCCCGACCCGTCGTCTGCACCACGACCTCGAACTCGGGTTGCTCTGCTCGGACAGGGCGAGCAGTACGAGGTCGAGCGCTTCCGGCCACTCGTAGGTCACGACCACGACGCTCAGCACGGCTCGGATCCGGACACGAGGAAGGGTGAGACGTCGACCGCCACGCGCTCGCCACGGCGGTACTTCTCGGCTTTCCAGCGCGCGCCGTCCACGCGCGAGCCCTGGGAGCGGCGAGCGACGCGGCGAACCGCACGTTCGAGGGTGCCGGTCGGCCCTCGCCTGAATGCGCCCGACTCGGCAGATTCGCCCGACCTTCGGCGGCGGCTCACCCTCGCCACTGGAGCGGCGCACAAAGCAGACGTGCAAGCAACGGAAGGCGCTGGTGTCCCAACCGAGCTCGGAGCCGAGATGCCGCCACGAGTCGAGGTCGTAGCCCGGCTTGAACTGGATGTCGCCCCCGTGTAGCCGCTCGGAGCGTACGCCGGTCCATCCCTCGATCGCAGCAAAGTTCAAGAGGCCGACCAGCGGCCTGCTCGGTGGCGAGAGATACCCGCTCGCTCGCAAGCGTGTCTCGTCGAGCTCATCGCAGTGAAGCGCAGCCGGACGGATCCGAAAGACGTCGGAAAAGGCACCCTCTTGAGATCTCTTCGAAGGCGTCGGAGCCCGCCGGGTCGTAGAGCTCGTCGCCGTCGACCGAGAGGATCCACGTGTCGGTACCTGCGTAGGCTTCGACGAGCGCGTGCGACTCCGCCGAGTGGTTGATCCTGTGCACCTCGAGGTGGTCGTGCGCCGCAGAGAGCGTGTCGAGGATCCGAGGCGTGCCGTCAGTCGAACCGTGATCCGCTACGAGCACCGAGTCGCAGAATTCCAACACATTGCGAGTGCCCGCCGGACGAATCGGCCTCGTTGCGAACGAGCGCGATGCCGACGACACGCACGGACCTCATCGCTCCTCCGTCGTCCACCTCGAGCAGCGGCCGGACGACTCCTGCACTGCCCCGTGAAGAGACCCTCGCGGAGTCGCCCTCGCCGGGATCCTGCACGTGGAACGAGACCGCGTCGTTGCAGCCCGCATGCGGATGGAGCTTCGGCGCGCCGATCGAGCACGACGCCGACGTCGACGTGATCAAGCCTTCGTTCAGGAGGTTCCCGGGGATCCACGCCGTCGAGGCGTAGTCGCCCGGGTGCACGGCTCGTGCCAGCGCGGGCTCGTGTCCAGCGCGTTGAAGATGACGTTCGCCGCGCGTCGTACACCTTGATCTTCGGGAAGATCGGGACGCCGACGTCCGCAGCACGCGTGAACGCGATCTCGATGCCGACCGGTCGCGCACGTCGGCCGCTCACGCCTCCCCGTCCTCGTCGACGACGCGCACCGACCGCAGCCGCACGAGGTCGTTGCCGGGCGCCGTCGTCGGGTCCGGCCACGATCGCGTCGAGCCCGAGCCGCCGGAGCCCTGCAGGTACTGCGCGACGACGTCGCCGCTCGGCCCGTCGAGTTCGACACGGCCCTTCTCGAGGAGGATCGCCCGATCGCACAGCTGAGCCACGGCCTGCATCTGGTGGGAGACGAACACGACCGTCCGCCCGGAGTCGCTCAGGTCCTCCATGCGGCCGAGACACCGGCGCTGGAACTCGGCGTCACCGACGGCGAGCACCTCGTCGACGAGCAGGATCTCCGGCTCGAGGTGCGCGGCGACCGCGAACGCCAGGCGCACGGACATCCCGCTCGAGTAGCGCTTGACCGGCGTGTCGATGAACTGCTCGACACCGGAGAACTCGACGATCTCGTCGAACTTCCGCTGGATCTCGCGGCGCTTCATCCCGAGGACGGAGCCGTTCAGGAAGACGTTCTCGCGACCGGTCAGCTCCGGGATGGAAACCGGTTCCCGACCTCGAGCAGGCTGCCGACCCGGCCGCGGATCTCGCGCGGCCGGCGGTCGGCGTCGTGATGCGCGTGAGGATCTTCAGCAGCGTCGACTTGCCCGCGCCGTTCCGGCCGATGATGCCGAGGACCTCGCCCTCGGCGAACCTCGAACGAGACGTCGCGCAGCGCCCAGATCTCCTCGTAGTGGGCGCCGTGCTCGCGACGAACGAGGCGCCGCGCGGCCCCGGCGAGAGCGAGTCGCGAAGCGTGCCGTACGCGCTGTGGAGCTCGCCGATCCGGTACCTCTTCGAGAGGCTCGACGTGCGATCGCGGTGCCCATCAGATCGTGTCCGCGAAGCGGGGCTCGGAGCGCCGGAAGTACCAGAGCCCGACGACGAAGAAGACGGCCGTCGCGCCGATGCTGACGAGCGTCTTCCCGGGTTCCGGGCGGGCGGTGCCGAGGACGCCCCACTGGAAGCCGCTGATCACCGCGGTCATCGGGTTCAGCGCGAGCACCACTGCCACTTTCCGGGAGCGCGTTGATCGCGTACACGACGCCCGAGAGGTACAGCCAGATCTGGATGACGAACGGGATCGCGTACGGAACGTCGCGATAGCGGACGTTCACGGCCGAGAGGAACAGCCCGACCCCGAGCGCCGTGACCAGCGCCATCGCGAGGAACAGCGGCGCGAGGACGATCGCCGCGCTCGGCCAGACCTGGAACCACGACCATCATCCCGAAGAGCACGACGAAGGCGAGGAGGAAGTCGACGATCGGCACGCGTCACACCCGCGAGCGGCAGCAGCACGCGCGGGAAGTAGACCTTCGTCACGAGCGCGCGGTTCGAGACGAGGCTCTGCTCGCGAGCGCCACCGACGCCGCGAAGTACGTCCACGGCAGCAGCGCCGAGTAGCGTGAAGATCGGATACGGCACGCCCTTGGACGGGAAGTTGGCGAACCTCCCGAACACGAACGTGAAGACCACCATCGTCAGGAACGGCTGGAGGATCGCCCAGGCGACGCCGATCGACGTCTGCTTGTAGCGGACCGCGACGTCGCGCCAGACGAGCGTTGCCAGCAGCTCGCGGTAGTGCCACAGCTCGCGGCACGTCGAGGTGCGGCCAGCGCGGCGCCGGCCGGATGACGTGACTCGGTCGACGCGCTGTGCCGGCTCGGACGGCACGGCGGCGTGAGCCGGCGCGCGCTCGCGCACCTCCAGCTCGGTGTCAGCCATTCCCGCGATGCTAGCTGGGACGTCGGGCAAGGCTTTCAGAGCGCGCGGACGCTCGGCCAGAAGCGAGCTTCGAGCTCGGCGATCCGCGCTCGAGCTCCCGGATCTGGCGGTCGAGCCGACGAGGTCGACCTCTCCCACTGCGGCGCACTCGACGGCGTACGACGCGTCGTCCACGATGGTCGGGACCACGAACGCGCTCACCGCTTCACCGCGCAAAGCATCGCGTAGGCGGGTGTCGAGTAACGAGCGACCCGTCGGCGAGACCGACCTGATTGCGCGTCGTCCAGTGGCGGTTCGCCGACCGGGAACCGGAAGACCTCGATCGGATACCAGGCGCGCAGCGGGACGCGGCGTCCGCCAAGCGTCCAGTCGTGCGGATCGATCTGCATGTTTGGACTCGCGCGATACACGGGCCGGAGGAGTTCCTCGAGCGCCGCCCCACCCGAGCCATCCGGTCCGAGGAGCGACTTCCGAACCGTCCACGTCTGCAGAGGTGAAGCGTTCTCGCGCGGAACGAACGTGCGGACGAGCCCCTGGACGACGCCGTACCGAGGAGGGATGACGGCAAGCACGTCCTTGAGGCTCTCCCCGCGTGGCCACCAGAACTCGTCGGCGGTGCTCGGAACGATCCAGTCCGCCGCGAACTCGTCCACCGCTACGCCTGCGAGCTCGGTATGAGAGGTCGTCTCCACCCGGCGCACGAAGCCGTCCTGGATGTACGACGCGAGAACCTCATCGACCTCCGATCCGATCCGGCCGCCGACGAACGCGACGTCGACGCCCGCACTCCGATGGTACGAGAGGAACACGTCGAGGTCGGGGGACGCCCCGCCAACGTCGTCGTCAGCGCGACCTTCACCGGATTTGAGCCTATCCGACCTAGGTGCAGGCCCTAACCGGCTCAGTCGGCCCTGAGCTAGCGTCGCGCCAGCTCTGCGAGCCGCGAAAACAGCAGGTCGGCGTGCCGGCGAAGCCGCACGATGTCCGCGTCGCGGACCGCCGCGCTGTCGCAGAGGTAGCTGGCCGGGTATGCCGCCGCACGTCGCGCACCCGATCGCGCGGAGGGCGTCGCGCAGTCGCGTATCCGCTCGAGAGAACCGGCTTCGAGGCCCAGCTCCAGGCCCTCGTCGTCCACGACGAGGGCCTCGAAGCGGTCCGCGCTACGGCCGGCCTCCTTCGCACGAAGCGCGGTGACGTACTGACCGAGAGGCTTGTCGCCGCGTGCTCGGCGCGACCCCTTGTTCTCCCACTGCTGGAGCGATCGGAACGGGAAGTGCAGAACGTCGGCCGGATGCCAGTGATGCAGTGGCCGCCAACGCGCGCTCGAGACCGTGTGCGATCCGAAGCTGATCGTGATCGACGGATCCCCGCGGTGCGCAGCCTTCAGGTGTGGCCGGTACGGGCTCGCCGGATCGTGAATCGCAGCGCGCGGCGTCGCTCGGACGATCATCCGCTCGGAGAAGTGTGCTCCGTCGTCGGGACGGGGCACAAAATGCCGGCTGAGCGCGAAGATGACACCGTGGTCTCGGGGACAGATGCGAGCACCTCCTTCAGGGTGCCCCCGCTTGGCATCCAGAACTCGTCCGCATCGGTGTTGATCACCCAGTCGGCGCCGAAGTCGGTCGCGGCGAGGCGCGCCATGTCCGTACGCCACGGCCCGTCGCGCATCTCCCCTGGACGTCGAGTCGCCGCAAGTAGCCGTCACGTGCATACCGCTCGAGGATCTCGCTCGTTCCGTCGGTCGACTGATGGTCGGTCGCGATGACGAAGTCGACCCCGCGTTCAGATGGTACGCGATCTGATCGTCGACGATGTCCGCCTCGTCGCGGACGACGAGCGTCTGGACGAGCTTCATCGGCCGTCGCGGGGAGGCTGCGCGAGCCCGTTGTCGACTGCATCCACGCGCTGCGTCAGGTCGTCGAGCCATCGTTGACCACGAACGCTCTCGGCCTCGCGAAACACGCACGCCGCGACGTGCTCGAACGCGTCCGACGAGGTTGGCTCGATGGGAGCGACGTCACGCAGGGCGTCGCGGAGCCGCGCGTCCATCGCGAGCATGCCGTCGTCGAGGCCGCGCCGAACCGTCTCGGACCCAGGGCGAGCCGCTCCCACATGACGTCCGGGGCGTCCGCCACCGTGAGCCCGAGCAAGGTCGCCTCGCAGGTTGACCTGCCACCCGCTCCAGGTCTTCTCGTACTTGCGCGCGCCCTGCTCACGCGAGCGCAGTGGCAAATGGAGGATCTCTACCGGGTGCCAGGCCGTGAGTGGAGCGCCCGGGGCGTCGAAGACCTGGTGCGCGCCGCCCTGCCCACTCGAACATGTGGCCCTGCGCGTACGGCGATCTTGGACACCGGGCGAAAGGGCCGGCCGGATCGTTGATCGGCGCCGGCGCCGCGAGGCGAACGTCATGCGCTCGGCGAAGGAACCGACCTTCGCGACGGGCACGAAGTTGTGCTGGAGGCCCCGACGCTCCGTACCGCGGGGCACCTGAGCATCGTCCTTCAACGAGCCGCCGCGTGGCCACCAGAACTCGTCGGCGTCGCCCAGGATCACCCAGTCCGCCTTGTGTTCGACGTGGCCGCGCGCGCCATGCGCGTCTGCCAGCGTCCTGTCGTTGAACCGCCCCTCCTCCCGGAACACGCGCACGAGTCCTCGGCGCTTGACGCTCGAGGATCTCGGACGTCCGTCCTCGGACGATGATCGGTGACGAGGACGAAGTCGACTCCCGCTCCAGGTGGTACTCGAGGTGGGCTCGAGGATCTCCTCCTCGTCGCGGACTACAAGCGTCATCACGACCTTCACGCGGCGCCGAAGCTAGCGCCCGTCCGCGGCTCCCCGCCTGTGGCGCCGCAGCCTTCGGCAGTTCGCCGTGACGGCGCAGTCCGAAGCCGAGCCGTGCCCCGGCGGCCTGCGCGCTCGCTCGCCTGGCTCGAGGAGCTCGCGTCGCGCCTCGGGGCGCGGCCCGTGGCTGCCCGCGCTGCCCCCGTCGCCGCGGCGCCTCGGGCTCCTCGTCTACTCCTGGGCGCGTACGCTATCCGTGCGCTCGCCTGGCCGCTGAAGACGGGCCGCGATCTCGACGAGTACCTCTACGCGTACGTCCAGCTCTTCGACCGCCATGTCCTCCTGCCGTGGTCCCTTCTCTTCCGAACGCCCGTCACCCCGCTCGTCGCGGGCTCTCGCTCGATCTCTTCCACGGGCGCTGGCAGAGCCGATCATGGCCGTCCTCTTCGCCGGCTCGGTCGTCGCGCTGGAGCGCGGCCGCACGCTCTTCGGCCCGCGGGCCGCCATCGCCGTCGCCGCGGCGCTCCTCGCTATCCGGGCTACGCCCTCGATGTTCCACGAGCTCTCGAGCGAGCCCGTCTTCGCCGCGGCCTTCGCGGGCTGGGCGCTGCTCGTCGTCCGAGCCGCGTTCGGGCCCTCGGCCGGACGCTTCGCGCTGGTCGGCGCTCGGCGTCGCCGTGCTCGCCCTCGTGCGGCCGGGGAACGCCGTGCTGCTCGCCTTCGGCCTCTTTCCGCTCCTCCTCGCCGGGCCGTGGCGGGCGAGGCCGAGCTGGCCCGCCGCATTCGCCCTCGCTGCGGTCCTCCCACTGCTGGCGTGGACCGTCACAACGGCGTTCGCTTCGACTACTAGACGCTCGCTCGCGGCGGGAACGCGATCGTCCCTTCTACCGCGCGTTCATCACCGACCACATCGTCTCGCCCGAGAACGGCGCGAGCTCTCGCCGGCTCGCAGCCGCGATGCAGCAGCACCTCCTGACCCGGGAGCCGTATCGCTCGTACGGCGTCACCCTCGACGAGCTCTTCGAGCCGGGGCAGCTTCCGCGTCCACGAGGACCTGTACCTCCTCTCCGACCAGGTCTTCGGCTGGAACGACGACTACAGCGTGCTCCGCGGCGCGGGCATCGAAGGGGTCCGCGCGCACCCCGGCACGTATGCGACGCGGCGTCCGCGCACGGTCTGGGACGAGCTCGAAAGGCGCAGTTCCGCGGTCGCGGCGGCCGCGGGCGGCGCGCAGACCGGTCGACACCGCGGCGACCGTCGTGATCGACGGGAAGAAGCTGCCCGAGCCGACCGAGGGCCAGCCGATCCCGGCAGGCCAGGTCGTCTGGATCTCGACGCCCGACCAGAGCATCCGGCAGGTCTGGACGTCGCCGACGCGAGTGGCACTTCGAGTTCGACCACCCGGGGATCGCGCCCGTTTCGACCAGATCACGCGGACGTCGACGAGCTCTTCGCCGCTCTCCCGATCGCACCGGCAACGCGCAGCTCGCCCTCCGGCTCGACCAGCTCTCTCGCTGGTTCCCGCGGCCGTGGATCTGGATCCTCGCTCGGCCTCGTCGCCATCGCCGTGCGCCGGCCGCGCGGCTGGCCGCGTGCTGGTCGCGCTCTCGCTCGCAGCGTTCGCAGTCGTGCTCTGAACGCCCTCGGCCTCTTCGCCGACCTCCACTTCATGCTGCCGGTCGCACCTGCGTTCGTCCTCCTCGGGCTGGCCGGGCTGCTCGGAGCGAGGCCTAGTTCGGCCTGACCGTCTCCACGACCGCGTCGACCACGCGCTCCGTCGCCCGTCCGTCCACTTCCTCCATGACCTCTCGTGTGACGCGCTGCCGCTCGTGCGCAAGCTCGTCTGGTCACCAGGGAGCGCTCGATTCCCGCGACCACCGCATCGAACTCGCTCGCGCGGGCGAACGCGTTTGACGCGATGACCTCCTCGTAGTGCTTGCCGGTGACGTTGAGTGCTGCGTGCCGCTCGTCGGCCGGCCACCCTCGTCGTAGAGGATGCAGACCGCAGGTCGGTCGTTCGACGAGTGCGTCGAGGAGGATGGTGCCCGCATTGCAGGCGACGCAGTCGACGTGCTGCAGGAGGGTCGCGAGCACCTCGATGTCGGTGTAGGACGGCTCCTGCACCGCGACGTCCTCGGCTGTGTGCGCCGAGGCGAAGCGTTCGCGCCACTCTCGATCGCGGGGATGCGGTCTGAACAGGAGCTGCGGACGCTCGCCGCGGGGGAAGCGACCCCGACCAGGCGACCAGGCGCTCGACGAACCGGCCCTCGTAAGGAGTGTTCGTGGGCGTGTTCCCCGGGATCAGGACGGCGCGGCGCAAAGGGTCGAGGCCCAGCCCTTCGAGGAGCGCCTGGTACCCGGCCCGCGGTCGTCGGTGGGCGAAGACGTCGCTCTGCGGCCAGCCTGTCACGACGACACGACCCGCAGCGATCCCATGGTGGCGGACGAGATCGTCGCGCATGACCCCGTTCTGCACGACGTAGCGGTCGACGTGCGGGGAAACGATGCCCTTGCCGACCGTGTGGTCCCCGCTCGCGACGTAGCCGACGGCCGGGACGCGGAGGCGGCGGGCGGCGTTCAGGTACGGCACGGCCTGAAGGCTCTGGACGTTCGCGACGACGACGCCGGAGCACGCGTCGCGCATGCGCGCGACGAGCGTCTTCGACGTGTAGCGGTGCGGGAGAAGAGCCGCGCGTTACGAGCCGGTCGAGGGTCTCCGACTCGGGTAGTCGGCCCGTTAGCGAGGAGTCGAGAAAGATGTTCGGATGCCCGGGCCGCATACGCTCGCGGTTGAAACCGTGGCGAAGGCTGTGGCGAACCGAGAGCGGGTAATAACCGACATTGCGGTCGAGCGCGAGGTCGAGTCTGCGCGCGGCCCGCTCGACCAGCCCGACCCGATCGGGGAAGAGGTCCGCGCCGCCCTCCCAGGACGCGTCGCCGAGGCGCGGAGCCCACTCCAGCGACGTCCCTTGACAGGGCGAGCACGACGTGCAGGCGGCCTGCAAGCGTTCTGCAAGCTGCCGACGATCCGCAGTCGACGAACACCCGTGTCGGAACGGACCCGGAGAACAAGCCAGGTCCGCCGTGCCGTCATCGGGGAGCAGCTCGCGGTCGCTCGCGGGCCGAGCAAGGCGCCCCCGAGGAGGACGGCGAACGCGGGTAGAACGGGAACAGTGAACTGCGGGATCGCGGGAGCGCCGAGGGCGACGGCGACGACGACCACGACCGCGGCGACGGTCGGTGTAGCGAGCGCGAGCGAGTTCGACGGTCGCCGCCAGGCGAGCGCGACGAGCCCGACGACGAGCCAGAGGATCGGCGGCGGGAACCAGCGAGCCGACCGGTTGAGGAGCAGGGCGAGGTCGTACGACCCGGCACGGTCGGGGAGGCCGGCCGAGAGCTCGTCGATGTCTCGGTGGAGCTGCTCGTAGCGCCGCTCGTCCTCTGGGCGGTCGTACACGAGGTGGCGCTCTGAGGCCGAGGTCCACACCGTTCGGATGCTGTTGTCGGGCGTCGTCGGGCCGCCCTCCCGAGCTCCGGGTATCGCCTCCCCCTCGGACGGCTTCGGGAGGCCCTTCCCGTTCACGACGATCGTTTCGGCGACGCCGCCCCCGTTCGCCGGCTGGTCGCGACTCGGGGTGCTCGCGTGGGGCCGGTCGTGACAGCGGTCGGTAACGGGCTTGCGGAGGAGGTCGAAGATCGTCTCGGAGACGTTCTCGGCATACGGTACCGGGTGCGTGCGAATCGCCTCGAAGGCGATGTCGCGGAGGATCTTCTGGTCGCTGTGCCAGCCCCAGCGGCGGTTCGCGAGCGCACCCATGTCCTCGAGCATGCGCGCTGACGGGTTCTCGAAGAACTGCTGGAGCGTGATCCCGTACGAGCGGTAGGGCTCATAGGGAAGGAGGTCTTCCTGTACGGCCCGGGCCATCTCCCGCGACGCCGGACCGTTGTCCGGCCGGACGAGCTTGTCGAACAGGTCGACACGGAAGATCGGCCAGTTCGTGTTTCCGGCGCGGGACAGCGTGTAGTCGTCGTAACGCACCCCGTTGTGGAGTGTCCACGCCCCGACGATCACTACGACCGGAAGGACGAAGGCCGCCGCCCAGGCCAGGCGCGACCGCCAGGTGGCCCCGAGGACGAGCACGAGGGCGACGAAGACGAAGAGAACCTCGTTCAGGGGCCGGACGAGTGCGAGCACCCCGACACCGGCACCCAGTGCGACCCACCCTTTCGTGCTAGGTCGCTCGACGGCCCGCACGGCGAGGAGCGACCAGCCGGCGAACGCCATTGCGAACACGGAGTCCGACGAGAGCTCGTGCATGAGGATCCCGTAGCCTGGATACGCAAGGAGGAGCAACGCGGTCACGAGCGCGGCCGCGCCCCGAACCGTCGTGCGGCGAGAAACCAGGCGAGGATCGAACCGGCATAGAGGAGCGACATGACGGGTTCCGCTGGCTCCGCCGAAGGGGATCAGGGGGTTCCCGTGACAAGCGGCGCGACCGGCGTTCGCCCGAGGACGTATCCGAGGTCGATGGGGTCCGACTGGAAGAGCTCGACGAACGTCCCGACGTAGGTCCCGAAGTCGCGGCCCGGCGCCAGGGGCATCGCGATCGCCTGAACCCACCAGACGACGACTGCAGCGAGGAAGACAGTGAGCCGTACCCGGCACGAGTCTCGGCGGAGCGCGCCGAGTGATGCGAACCGGCGGGTGCGCCCCATCACACCGGCTCCAGGCGCGGCCAATGCGCTCGGCGAGCGAGCGCCGTCGAGCCGTCGGCGCGGAGGGCCTCCGCGGGGTCCGCACGCCGGCCAGCCCTCGACCCCGTAGGCGAGACGTCGCGGCGGGCGCGCGACGCGCAGGGCATCGGCAGAGGCCGCCGACGGGCGAGTGATCCTCGAGGACGAAAGGCATCACCAACTAGACCAGCTCCGCGGGCCGCGCCCCGCTCGAAGCGGTTCAGCCAGGGCATGTCGACGACGGCCAGGGCGACGCGCTGCTCGCGAGGAGCTCGGACGCCACGAGCGCCTCGTGGAGCATGACCCGCCCGTAGGCGAGGAGCGCCGCATCGGCGCCGTCCGGGTGGTCCGTCCCACGCCGACCCGAGCTCGCCTTGGCGGCGCGATTCGACGCGGTGACGGACCGATCGCGAGCCGGACCGCGACCGTGCGGCGGCCTCCTCGATCGCCCAGCGAACGAGCGCCCGGGTCTCGCTGCGTTTCCCGGCTGCACGATCGTCACGCCGGGCAGCGCCCCGAGCAGGGAGATGTCGCGGACCGACTGATGCGACTTCCCCGGCGCGGGAATGAGGCCGGCGTAGTGGGGGGCGTCGACGACCTTCGAGCCCCTCGCTCACCTGGTTGTAGATCTGCTCGTTGGCGCGGGACGCGAGGAACGAGGCGAACGAGTTGACGACGGGCAGCAGGCCGTGCCGCGCGAGCCCGGCCGCCGTCGAGACCATGTCCTGCTCGGCGATGCCGCACTCGAGGAAGCGCTCGGGATACGCGAGCTCGAACGCGCGGACTCGGCAGTCCGACGCGAGGTCGGCGTCGAGGACGACGACCTCCCTCGCGCTCCGCGCCGATGCGGACAGCTCTTCGCCGTACGCCTCCACGACGTACTCGTCCCTGACCTTCGCGCCGAGGGGCGCCGGCGCCCGACTCGGGCTCCGCTTCGAGCGTTCGCGTCGCGGTGGGACTCCGTCGCGACGGGCTCGAGGCGGCGCGGGGTCGAGGTCGAGCGCCGAGAGCCGCTCGTGATACTCGCCCGACTCGGCGAAGGCACGCTCGAACGCCCCGTCGTCGGGCGCGCCGGCGTGCCAGCGGTAGGTGCCGCCGCCTTCGCGGACGCGGCCGGATGCTCCATGAACGACACGCCTTTCCCTTGAGCGTTCGCGCCACGAGCGCCTTCGGCCGCTTCTCACGCCCGGAAGCGAGGAACGCCTCGCGCAGCTCGGCGGGGTCGTGCCCATCGCAGGGGGACGTGCCAGCCGAACGCGCGGAATCCGCTCCTCGAGCTCCCCCGAGCGACACGATCGAGTCCGTCCTGCTTGTCGGACTGGAGCTCGTTGCGGTCGACGACGACCGTCAGGCCGGACAGCCGCTCCTGGGCGGCGGCCTGCATCCCCTCGTAGTTCTCGCCCTCCTGGAGCTCGCCGTCGCCGACCAGCACGACGACGCGGCCGCCGCGCCCGAGGCGGCGTTTGGCCCAGGCGATCCGCGCCCCTTGGAGATCCCCGTGCCGAGCAAGCCCGAGTTGGCCTCGATCCCCGGGACGCCGATATCCGGGTGACCGTCGAGGCCGCCGAGACGGCGGAGCCGAAGCAGCGCTCACGTGGAATCGCGCCGAGCGCGAACAGGGTGGCGTACAGCCCCGGAACGTCGTGGCCCTTCGACGAGAAGTAGACGTCGCGATCAGGGATGTGCCATCCGAGGCGGCCGTAGTTCAGTCCTCGAAGAGGAGATACGCGACGACGTCCATCGCGCTGAAGCTGGAGCCGGGGTGACCGGAGCCCGCGCGCTTGACCGCGACGAGCGCGTCGAGCCGGCACGTGTCGGCGAGCGGCGCGAGGCGGGAGTCCGGAGAAAGATCGGCCGGAGGATACGCTCGAGCTCCGCCCCGCGGGATGAGGTGGAGGCGACCACGTCCGAGACTAGGGCGGCCGGTCGCCAGCTGGCGGCGAGCGGCGCCAAGACGTCTGCGACGAGGTCCGAGCCTTCCGGGCGAACTCATCGGTCTTCTGGAAGAGGAGGAGCGCCCCCCCTCGAGGCAGGTCGGGAGTCCGTGAAACGGTGACCTTCGGCCAGCCCGTCCGCGAGCCGACGCGAACGGCCTGGAGGGTCGGGATGCGCTTCGCATACCCGGCTCGCGGCCAGGGCGGGCCACGAAGCGCGTCCGGGCTCGTGGTCGCCCGTCGTCTCGCAGAACGTCCGCCCGGCTTCGTCACGCGGTGGAGCATCGCCTGGAGGGGCAGATGATGGACAGAGGGGGAGAGGACGCCGTGGAAGAAGACGAGGTCGGACGGCTCGACTCGGGCAGCTCCTCGGCCACGGCGCAGTCGCCGTAACGAACGGGCGGGTCGCGAGCGTGTCGACCACGTCGCGTCGACGTACGGCGGCGGAGGCGATGTCGGCGCACACGGCTTCGACGGCTGCAGCTCGCGGTTGATCCAGGGTGCATGGCGGTCGTACTTGGGCCGACCTCGAGCACGCGGGCGCCGCGGAAGCGGGCGAGGTCGACGACGCGGTCGAGAGCTTTGGGCAGGAGCGTGAGGTCGGGGAGCTCGTCGGACGCAGTTGTGGGGCGGTCGTCGCCGATCGGCCGCGCGTCCTCGACGGACGGGGTGAGCTGGGCGAGGCGCGGGAGGTTCCCGCGGATCGGCGCGGCCGCCTGCAGGCCGAGGCGCACGGCGGCCGACCAGGCCCCCGCCGCAGTGAGCCCGCCGCAGAGGGGGGGGGGGGGGGGGGGGGGCGCGTGTTCGCCTCGCCCCTCGGCCACGGGTGCGCGCGCAGCACGTCCTCGTTCACGCCCGACGCCCCAACCAGCAGCCTGCGGGTCCGGAGCTCGCCGGCAGCGATCTCCGGTAGGCCCTAGATCAGCTCATCTCGCCAGGGCACGTCGTCGACGTCGTACCTCGAGGATTCGCGCGTTCGGGATCGCCGCACACCGTTTCGCGGCGATGAAGGTCGCCAGATGGGTGTAGTAGTTGTGCGGCGCGCAGTTGACTTCGAACGTCTCGGCGAGGTCGGCGATCTTCTTCGCCTGGTGGAACCGTTCCGGAGACGTCGACGGAGGCGACGTCCATCCCGCCAGGCCTCGAGGTGCGGCCGGAACCCCCGGTTTGAGTTGAGGTTCTCGCCGGAGCAGATCGGCATCGGGGCGACGTGACGGACGTGTGCGAGCGCGCCCGGGTCGAACAAGTCGACCTCGAGCCAGAGCAGGTCGAACTCCTCGAGCGCCTTCGCGACGCGGACACAGCCTTCCGGCTCGAGATTGAAGTTGAGGTCGACGATCGGACGGGCCGCGCCGCCCGTACCTTCCGCAAACGCCCCGAGCAGCCGCACGAGCGCATCAAGCGATCTCGTCGGTGCGGAGCGTGCCGACCGCCTTCGGCGAACCCGGGCATCAGCACCCTCGGCTTCTCGCCGGGGACGACGACGTTCGTCTTGAACGCGCCGTAGCCCTGTCGACGACCTCCCGCCCGAGGGCGGCGACGTCCTCGTACGACGCGAGCTTCGGCGTCCCCGTCGACCTCGTATGCGCGGGCGCGCGTCGTCCCGCAGTGTGACCAGTACATCGGGATCGCCTCGCGGGTCGGCCCCCCGAAGAGCTCGTAGACGGGGACGCCGAGCGCCTTCGCCTTGAGGTCGAGCAGCGCGTTCTCGATTCCTGCGAGCGCCTTCGCGATCACCGGCCGGGGCTCTGCCGGTCGCGCGGTAGAGATCCAGTAGATGCGCTCTCGCCGGCCGCGGATTGCGGCCGACGACGAGCGGCGCGAGGTCCTCGACGTCCCCCGAGGCCGCGCGGCGAGCCGTGCGAGTCCGTGATCTCCGCCCAGCCGACGAGCCCGTCGTCCGTCGTCGCCTTGAGGAAGATCCACGGGCGCCAGCCGGCGTCGCAGATAGAGCGTCTCGAGGCTCGCGACCTTCACGTCAGCCGGGAGCATACGGAGGACGTGCGACTACGACCTGCTGTCGTGTGGTCCGGGCCGTACCCTTCCGTCGATGGCCTGGGCCGAAACAGCCGTGTCCCAGCGGGCGGCGTGACGGCGCCTCCGCGAAGCTGATCGCCTTCTATCTGCCGCAGTTCCACCCGATCCCGGAGAACGATCGCTGGTGGGGGAAGGGCTTCACCGAGTGGACGAACGTCACGCGCGGCCCGTCCGCAGTTCCGGGGCCACTACCAGCCGCAGCTGCCCACCGAACTGGGCTTCTACGACCTTCGCGACCCCGAGGTGCTCGTCGCGGCAGGCGGAGCTGGCACGCGAGTACGGCATCCATGGCTTCTGCTTCCACCACTACTGGTTCGACGGGCGACGCGCTGCTCGAGCGCCCGCTCGACGACTATGCTCGCGTCCGGCCGGCCGGACATGCCCGTTCTGCTGCAGCTGGGCGAACGAGAACTGGACGCGACGATGGGATGGACGCGACGACGAGGTGCTCCTGCGCCAGAGCTACGAGGGCGAGTGGGCGCAGCACTTCATCCGCGACCTCCTGCCGGCCCTCGTGGACGACCGCTACCTCCGCGTCGATGACGCCGCGCTCCTCCTCGTGTATCGGGTCGACCAGCTTCCGGACGCGCCGCGCGTCGCCGAGCTCTGGCGCGAGTTCGCGCAACGCGAGGCGGGACTCGAGCTCCATTTGGTGGCTGTCCAGAGCTTCGGCATCGACGATCCGCGGCCGTACGGATTCGACGCAGCAGTTGAGTTCCCGCCGCACCCGTTCAGGCTGGGTCAGCAGGAGAGGGCTGGGAGGTTCCGATGGGGCTTCCGCGGAACGCGTGTGGACTACGAGGAGCTGTCACGCGACGCGCTCGAGAAGGAGCTGCCCGAGTACCCTTGGTACCGGGGAGTCATGCCTGCGTGGGACAACACGGCGCGGCGAGGACGGACGCTTATGTCGCCGTGGGGAGCAGCCCGGACGCGTATCGGCGCTGGCTATCGGCGCTCGTCGTCCAGTCGGTCTCGCGAGCGCACGTCCAGGAGCCGCTCGTCTTCGTCAACGCGTGGAACGAGTGGGCGGAGGGAACGCACCTCGAGCCGGACGACCGCTTCGGTCGAGCCTGGCTCGAGGCGACGCTCGAGGCGCTCGGGGGCGACGTCGCTGGCGCGACGGGTTAGGTCAGCAGAAGCTTCCCCAAGGACAGAACCGGAAGTCCTCGGGCACCGACCAAGCTGAAGGGCAGCGACAGGCCTCGCTGCGATCGACGAGTCGTGCTCTGAGCGGGCCAGTGGCCGGGGCGGCTTGTCGATGCGTCCTTGGAAGATGCCGTACCGGTCCACCCGACCGGCTTGACGAGCTGACGCCAGCGCGAGCCCAGCTCCTGCTCCACGATCACACGGACTTGCTTCGTGCTCGTCGGGGTCCGACCCCAGAACGTGATCGCGCTCGCTCTCTCTGACGGAAGGCGACGAACGGGAACCGGAAAGCGCAGCAGCGCCCGGCTTCGGCTTGTCCGACGCCAATCCTCTGAGCCCCCGTGGAGCCAGCAAGCCGGACTGGAACATGCCCTGCGTAAACCACTCATCGCGTAATCTCCCACCACGTGACGAGGCTGACACCGCTCGAGCCACATGCGATACAGCGCCTCGGACACCCAGCGTGCGTGTAGCAGAAGAGCCAATCCTTTGGGATCCGTCGGCCGGGTATCCCAATGAAACCTCGTAACCCAGAAACGCAGCTTCTGTCTCGTCTGGACATGTCCACCCCGCGCAGCAGCGTCGAGTACGTGGCGCATCTCTCCGAGATCGCCGATCGACACATCGTTCGGGTCGAAGGCACGGTGGGTCGGCCCGCCGTACGTGTACGGGTGATGTGACCAAACGTCGAACTGGCTCTTCGCGTCGCACGTCGACTTCGGCCTGGGATCGTCCGACACGCAGAGCATCTGGCGCATGAAGGCTCAGCGGGTGGATTCGCTCCACGTCGGCAACCCGCCCTCCGGACGGATCGTTGGCCGTCCCCGCCGAACGGCGCGAGTCCGCCGGCAATGACCACGTTGTTGCGATGAACGGCATGGATGGCGATAGCTGTCCCGTTCACCATGGCGCGGTACCAGGTCGGCGAGATGACCTTGCCGTCTTCCGTTCCGGCGTCAGCTCAATACTCAGGTTCGGCTCGTTCCAGATCTGCCAATAGCGGACGCGCTTTAATCTGGGCCGAAGTGCCCGCTGTAGCGCTTTGCGATGGCCGTTGCAAAATCAGCCAGCATCGACGGGACTCGGCCGAACCGGCCGTATCGGTCTGTCGAAGCCGCTTTCCGTCCTGTGCCCAGAACAGGCGCACCGATGACGTCGACCATGGGGTTCGAACCCCGACGCAACCGCACGACGGATCTCGACGTCGGACGCGCCCCAGCGATAGTACGGATCAGCTGGGTCTACCGGATCGAAGCCGTCCGGCCGGCGCGCGCCTGCTGGCGCGATTCCCGCCGACCGAACCCCAAGGCGGACAACGCTGGCTCCCGATGATCGCGTGTGCGCGAACGCCGCCAGGCTCTCGGGGCCGATGTAGGAGGGATCCACGACCGCCGTCACGAGCGGGCGTCCGCGAGGAAGAGTCGCCCATCGGTCGCCTCCGCTCCCGCTCGCCACGGCACCTAGTGAGCTGGCTACGGCGATGGCCAGAGCGCAGGCCGCAAGCAGTCGGCTCATCGCTTCCGACTGTACCTGGGGCCGTCGACCCAACTGATCCGTCTTGATTATCCGTTTGATCCGGCGCCTGGGGGAGAGAGCTCGAGGATCAGCAATCGGGTGCTCACAAAGATCGGCCGGCCTCCGACGGTCGGTTTCCGAGGACGCCCTGCGATGGTGGCGCACTTAGGATCCCAGCAGGGCGTATTGGATCCCAGTGCGGCGCGCCGGGCTCCGGCCGGACGGGCCTCCGGAGAGGACGGCGGCGGCCCTCCGCGCCGGCTCTGAATTTCGGCCTTGCACTCCACTGCCCAAGTCTCGAGAGCTGCGGACGCTCGCCATGCTTGCTGCAGGAGCCACGGCGCCAGAAAGGCCCAGAAGACCGCTCGGTAATGATGGGCGTTCGGAGTGACGAGGATCGCTGCTGCCTGCATGAGGAAAGCCCTCGAAGGTCCGTCCTGTCAGCGAGTTGGTAGAAGGTGCGATATCGGGGGCCTAACTCGTCAGCGCGCCACGCGACCAGGAGTATTGGGATAAGCGCCGACACCCTACCAGCACGGGGGAAGCAGGCGGCCGCTCGCAGCCCCCACCGATGCCACCAGTGGAAGCGCCACGTAATACCCCATGCGTGCGTAATCGAGCGGCACGTCGATGACCCAGGCGTAGCTCAGGACGACCGGTATCGCCAGCAGGCTGCACAACACGAGACGGGAAGCCACCTCTTCGCGCGTGGTGGTGCATGCGATCAGTGCCACAAGCGCGGCGACACCGAGGGTGACTACGATCCATGTCAGATCGCGTGTCCAGGACTCCCAGCCGATCCGGCGTTCGAGGAACGCTCGGTAATCGGGTGGGACCGCCGGTCCGCCAGTAGAGCCGCATGAGGTGAACGAGCAATCCTGCGCCAAGCACCGCCGCGAGGCCGATGCTCACGACTAAGAAGCGCATCCCCGCTCGATCGCGTCTCACCGCGGCGCCCAGGAGGAGCGGAACAAGGGCGACGCCCGCGACGAGAACTGTTCCCGCGGCGCGCAGCGAGTGTCGCAAGTCCCGAGCACGTGAGCAGGAGTGCCCACCGCCACCCCACGTGTCCTCGCAGCGCCATTCCGGTGCATAGCGCGAGCACCGGGAGTAGGCCCATCGCGTAGACCTGTGCAAGCCCATGCCACGAGAGAACGTTCAGCCCCGCAGGTAGCACAGCCCAGAGTGCGGCAGCAACCAGTCCGGAGCGTCGACCCGAGAGCGCGGCTCCCAAAGGCCAACACCGCAAGGACGCCGATGAGGCCGAGTAGAAGATCCCCTTTGCGAGAACCCCTGGATAAAACCGCCAGCCACGAGGAGGTAGGCGCCGTACAAGGACGGAACGCCGGGATCGTCAGGAAATTGCATCCCTCCACCCATCCAGAGGGGGTTCTGGATCAGGAGCGCGTGCTCGGTTCTGACACGATCCGCGTAGAGGAGGAAGCGCGCCCGAGTCCGAGCCAGGCATCGGCGTCCCACTCGACGCATCTGAAGAGGGTGGCCGCAAGCACCAAGACACCGACAAGCACAGACCACGGTCGAAATCTCGGCCCGCGCATCGACGTCCCGCGGGGCCAGGCTAGCGCGGATCGGTGCGAAGGCGAAGAACAGGAGCGATGTCAGTGTCAGCAGCAGCACCGACACGCGAATCGAAGTCGCGGTGAGCGGGACACCCACAGTCGACACCGTGATCAGCAGCAGTGGCGCAACAACCCCCGCGAGTACGGGGATTAGCGCCACAACCGACGACGGTGCCCGAAGCTCGCGCGGAAGGAATGGGACGAATGAGAGCCCGCACGCGGCCAAGAGCAGAACAGGGCCGGCGGCAGATGGGCCGAGGGTCACTGAGAGAAGACCTTCGAGAACGACGAGTCCTACGCCAACAACTGAGGCGACGCTTGGGGCGCGGCGACCACGGAGATTCACGTCGTAGGGGGTGGGGCCATGCCGACGGCCGCCGCATGACGGCGACACTCACTCCGACGGCCGCCAGGATCGCTGAGAGAAGGAACCCCCACTGCTTCTCCACGCCGATCGCCGAATCACGGCTCACACCCGCTCGTTCGAGCAGTATCGTGCGGCCGACGATCCGACCGACGGACGGCGGCCGTGGTTCCGGAGAATCTGTCCGCGCCGGAGTCGTCGTATTGCTCTGCCTCGCGCTCGGGAGGGCCACGCCACGCGAAAGGGTCTGTGCCGAAATGTGCTTGAGCTGTGGCGCCGCGCCCACTACGAAGTTCTTGGCAGATTCATCCGGACAGCGGAGTTGGCCCGGGCTCACCGTAGATAGCACGAGATCGGTGGCGACTTCTGTGCCGACGCAGTCCCCCGGGGCGCACACTCCACCGAGAAGTAGCAGCGACGTCCCCACGAGCAACCCGACGTGTATCGAGCGTCCGCTGGACGGTCGCTTGCACCGTGCGAGTCCACCTCGTCCTCTGCCGAGCCCCGGGTCGACGGATTCCACCCGGTGTCGGCCTCGCTCGGCCAAGCGCGAACGCTCCGGGTTAGCCCCGACGCTAGTAGGAAACTTGCCCCAGCGAGCAGACCTACGAGTGTCGCCTCCGACGCATTGACTCCGACCTCGCCGAGGAGGCCGACGTAGGAGGCCTCCCGGACGCCCCAGCCCCCCGATCGAAGACTGGCAGCGCCGAACAGGATCATAGCATTGGGGGCGCAATCACTGCGCACCGTCCAGAATGAAACCTCGACGCCGACGCAGCCCGCCCCGGCGAGCCAGACGGAAAGAATCGCCGAGCGCCTCATACGCAAGAGCCTAGAGACTGGTCTACGACGCCGAGGAGCACAGCGCGCACCGTCAGTAGCCGTCGCAATTGCAAAGGGCTCTCTGTCTCGCACACGAGAAGCCGGCACGTACCTCTCCCAGGGGCTGCGTCTCCAGCGGAGAGAACGAAGGACGACACAACCGCACACGACGGCGCCGGTGGAAATAGCCAGAGCTAGGACGAGCGACTTCGGAGCCCCGGCAGGTGACACGCCCAAGCCAGTCCGATTGCTCACCGACAAGAATGGTGAAGCGAATCGAACAGAACTCACGCACTCGACCGCACTCGAGTTCCCGGGACCTGCGCGACGATCAAGATACGAGAGACGTCCCCGGTGATCGCGCCAGGAAGGGAGTTCGACGAGATGGGCGAAGTAGGCGCGGGCGGAGGTGATAAACCGCGTCCGAAGGTCAACGTACGCTAGGTGCGCTCATCGCGCGGCTCCGACGACGAATGCAAGAAAAAAGAGTCGCACTCGCGGCCGCGAACAGTTCCCAGCGACCATTCTGACAGCCGCACGTATCGATCCGGCGTCGAGCTCTACAGCACAGCAATCAAGAAGATGAAGATCACATCACCAACGCACCCAGACTCACCGGCGACACCCTCTTCAAGTCGCGCACGGCGGGCCATCGTACGTAGACGTTGAGCATTTCTTGAGCGACGCTCGGTTCGATTGAGCCAACGTCGATCGGAGAACACTGCAGGTACCGCCGACCAGCCGAAGAACCCGGTGCCCAGAAGGGGGGGCGACCTCGAAACCCCTGAGATCGGCCAATAATGTCTACACCCCAGAGAATCGAGCCAGCCGACGAGTTCGTGGAAGTCTCCGTCGCTCATTCCATGCCTGAACGAGGAGAGGCCGTTGGTGCGGTTGTCGATAGGCCTGGACAGGAATTGCGCGGTCCGGTCGCACGGGCGAGGTGATCGTCGTTGACAACGGGTCCACGGATCGCTCGGCGCAGATCGCCGCCGACCACGGAGATGGCGTCGTAGACGAGCCTGCACGCCGAGGATACGGGCGCGCGTCTATCTCACAGGATTCGGCTACCGCCCAGGGTCGTTACATCGTCATGGGAGATGCGGACGAGACCTATCCCTTCCATGACCTGGCCGATCTGGAGTCGAAGAACTCGACGAAGGGGACGACCTCGTCATGGGATCGAGGTTCAGAGGGACCATTCATAACGGAGCAATGCCCTTTCTGAACCGCTATGTCGGCAATCGCGTCATCACAGCGGCGCTCAGGCTGACATGCGGGATCAGGGTGTCCGACGCGTACTGCGGCATGCGAGCATCTCCGTCACGGTCTTCCTCAGCGACCTCGGTCTGCGATCGACCGGAATGGAGTTCGCCCTCGAGATGATCTCCAAGGCATCGCGTCGAGGCATGCTCGTAGCGAGGTACCGATCGACTACTACCGCGCGCACAGGGCCCCTCGACAAAGCTCAACCGGTTTTCCGACGCTTGGCGGAGCTTTCGCTTCATCCTGCTCTACAGCCCAACTCGCTCTACCTTGTACCGGGTCCGCCGATGCTCCTGGCGGGCTGCCTGGGGATGCTGTCGGAATCCTGCCACCCTGTCTATGTACTGGCGGTGGTCGCACCCACACGTTGCTTTACCTCGTTGCGCTCATGATCGTCGGTGCCCAGGTGGTGCAGATGGGCATTTTCGCGAGGACCTCGCCGATCGACGCACCTCGGCGAACCGGACAAGCTCCTCGAGTGGCTCGGCATCGAGTCCGGCTGGGGCACGGATTACTCGCGGGCGGCCTGCTAGCCGCGTCCGGCGCGGTGATGCTTGGGTTCATCGCGTCGTTGTGGGCAATCGGAGGATTCCACACATTGCACTACGAGTACCTCATGGCGCTTGCTGTCGCGCTCCTCGCCATCGGAGTCCAGCTTGTGTTCAGCTCGTTCCTCTTGTGCCTTCTCTCGATGCCGCGGACGAGGGTGCAGTCGCACTCGCCCCGCGCGACTGTCGCCTCCCCGGCGTCACGTCGAGGATGCGCCGCCTCGCGTGGCATAAGTGCGCGTCTGCCTCATCTACGACACTCTCGCTCTATCCGCGACCATTGGCGGTGCCGAGCGTTGGATGCGAGGTACTCGGAGTCGGCCTGGGCGATGCCGGACATGACGTCACATACCTAACCACGCGTCGCTGGGACGCCTCGGATGCGCCGATCCTCCCAGGTGTCGACGTCGTGGGGCTCGAGCAGGCGCGGGAATCCCATGCGCGCGGGAGACGCAGCCTGGTACCACCGCTCCTGTTCGGCCTTGCGGTCATGCGGTATCTCGGAAGTCGACCCGGACGGTTCGATGTAGTGCACACAGCTTCGTTTCCGTTAACTTCCCCCTTCTCGCCGCAACCTGCTTTCGACGACGCGGCAGGTACGCGCTTGTCGTCGATTGGCACGAGGTATGGACTCATGAGTACTGGAATCGATATGCCGGTAGGCTCCTAGGGTCGCTTGGCTGGCGTGTTCAGCGCACATGTGTTGAACTTCGTCATCGCGCGTTCTGCATGTCTCGAATGCATGCATCCCGTCTCGTCGTGGAGGGGTACGACGGAGATGTGACTGTCCTTCCGGGCATCTACGAAGGGGCGCTCACGGTTGATTCGTCTGAAACCGACATCCGCCCGACAGTCGTTTTTGCAGGACGCCACGTTCGAGCAAAGCGTGTCGATCAACTGATTAGAGCGTTTGCGCTCGTGAGTGCACGGCGTCCCGACCTTCAGCTCGACCTCTTCGGAGACGGACCAGAACGCGACCGGAACCAGGCGCTTACGCTGGAACTCGGGCTAGGCGAACTCGTTACGCTGCGTGGCCACCGTTCCGAAGCGGAGGTTTCCAGCGCCCTCGCGCACGCATCGTGTATGGCGACGGCTTCGGAGCGGGAAGGTTACGGGCTCGTCGTCGTCGAAGCCGCCGCGCACGGAACGCCTAGCGTGATCGTCGAGGGTCCTGAAATGCAGCCGTCGAGCTCGTTCACGAGGGGACAAACGGAGCCGTTGCCCGATCAGCCGATCCTGCGGAGTTGGCCGCAGCGATCTTGAGAGTGATCGACGCCGGCCCGAGGCTCAAGAGTCGACGGCTTCCTGGTTCGTCGAGAACTCCCCCCGACTTCGGATCGAGAAACTCCATCGAGCTCGTTTTGAATGCGTACGAGTCACTCGTTCACGGAGATGGCGTCACTGCGTCGCAGAACGAAGGCGTGGTCGTCGGTGCCCGGTCGGAGCTCTCTGACCACGCTCGAGGCCGGCGGCGTCGAAGACCCGCCGAAGCGAGTCGGCTGAACGCCGTATTCGCCGAAGCCCTCTTCGAGACGTTCGGGGAAGGAAGACGTCCGGGGTCTTGTTACGCAGCCGGTAGATGACCGACCTCTCGCGTGTGTCGAACTCGAAGATGGGCAATGCCTCTTGTTGTGAGCGCCCGAGGAAACGCCCCACATATCGCTCGACTGTGCGTCCGCTTCCAGATGCTGGAAGACGATCCGGCTGAACACGAGATCGCCCTCGCGCTGTTCCCATGCGTCTTCGGCATGCATCGGCTCGACGTTTTCCGATTTGTTTCGCGCGGCAGTTGTCGACGAGGCGCTCGAGCATCGTGCGCGAAATGTCGACTCCAATCACCCGTTCGAAGCGACCAGACATCGGAATCGCCAGCCTTCCCACACCGCATCCGATGTCGATCGCACAACTCGCGCGCTGCAACTCCGCGCTGACTTCCTCAAGGATCGTCGCGGCGTCGCGACGGCCTGAGGCGAAGAACGCGTCCATGTCCACGGGGCCATCGAAAGGCACCTCTTCGGTCAGGATGAAGTACTCGGGTCGCGCGCGTGCGAATCCCTCCCAGATCTCGTCGACATCGGGTTCCTGCTGATCGCTCACGAGCGCGGCAGCGAACTCATAGTGGGGGCAGAATACGGAGTGCGCGCTATCACCGGGAGCACGGCGTCCCCCGCGCGACGAGCCGCTCCGCGCGCTCCCAGTCCTCCTCGTCGTCGACGTTGAAGCCTTCGAGCCCCCGCGTGAGGAACGGGGCGAGCGTTTTGCCCTCGCGCGTGCCGGTCTCGGCCACGACCCGCGTCCACGCGATCTCGAGCGCGCTGTTCTGCGAATAGACAGGAGGGAGCGCCTGGTACTGGCCGGCGTGCCAGGCGACGTCGAGATCCGATTGGTCGAGGAGCGGCAGCATCGTGCGGCCGTCGTCGGCGAGCAGCCACATCTTCCCGGGGTGCTGCTTCACGAGCTCGACGGCGCGGATCGAATCGGCCTCGGGCGTGGCGAGCAGCTGCGCGAGGCCACGCTGGACGACGTCCGGGCCGCGAAAGGGGTTCGTCGCACGAATGAGCGCGAAGAGGTCGTACCGCTCGTCGAGGTGCTCGAGCGTGTACGTGAGCCACTCGATGTCGGGAGAGGTCGAGGTGGCGAACTCGGCCGGCCGCAGGAAGGGCACATCGGCGCCGTACCAGCGCGCGACGTCGGCGATCTCCTCCGAGTCGGTTGAGACGACGATGCGCGCGAAGCAGCCGCTCCGGCGCGCGGTCTCGATCGCGTAGGCGAGCAGCGGGTGACCGGCGAGCAGCCGGATGTTCTTGTTCCGGACGCGTTCCGACCCCGACCGCGCGGGAACGAAGGCGACCGCCGACGGCTCGCTCACCGCAGTCCTGCGCGAACGGCGAGCTCCGTGAGGGTCGGGCAGGGAACCTCGTATCTCTCGGCCGCACGCAGGACGCTAGCCGAGGATCGCGTCGAGCTCGGAGCGCCGCCCGGCGACGACGTCACGAGCGGCCGAGGTCGTCGTCTCGTCGGCCATCTCGTCGATGATCGCCCACTGCGACGAGGGCCGCAGTGAGACACCGTCGGCCTCGGCGACAGCGCAGGCCTCCACGATCGCCCCGTCGAGCTTCGGGCGCCACTCGGGATCGTTCCGCAGCTCGCCCACCGGTCGCCCCGAGACGGACGTGACGGCGGCAAGCGGAGCGATGCGCGCGAGCTTGTGCCAGAGCACGCGCTTCTCGTTCTGGCCGACCCGGACGTCGACGCGTGCGCGACGAAGCATCTCCGCCGCCTGCTCGACCTCGTTCCGGGAGAGCGACTCCGACGCGATCGTGATGACGGGCGCCATGGTCGCCTCGACGATCTGGACGCGACCGGCCCGGTAGGCGACGAAGTGAGAGATGCTCCCGGCTGCGACGCGACCGTCGAAGCGGGCACGAAGGACGTCCATGTGCTCGAGACCGTTGAGCAGCGGCACCACGACACCGCGCTCCACCGCACTCGGCTCGATCCGCTCGACGGCGTCGTCGAGCGCCGGGGCCTTCACGGTGACGAGCAGCAGGTCGACCGGCTTCACGAGGCGCTCGACGACCTCCACACGCGCCGTGAGCGTCCCCTCGGGCGACTCGACGACGAGACCCGCGAGTGCAATGAGGCCGGCGGCTTCGGGATGCGCCACGCAGACGACGTTGACGCCCGCGTTCGCCAGCCGAACCGCCAACGATCCCCCGACTGCGCCGGGGCCGAGGACTGCCGCAGTGTTGTTCACGCCTTCGCCGGGTCGACCACGAGATTCACGACCTTCAAATCGGAATACACGTCCAGCGACTCGATCCCTGCCTCCCGCCAGCCCGTGCCCGAGTCCTTCACGCCTCCGAAGCCCATGTGCGGCTCGGAGCCATGTGTCCCCGCATTGACGACCACGACACCTGCCCGCACGCACTCGGCGAAGTGCATCGCGCGATGGACGCTGGCGGTGTGAACCGCGGCAGTGAGCCCGTACGGCGAGTCGTTCACGAGCGCGATCGCGTCGTCGAGGCTCGTCGCCCGGTAGAGAACCGTGACCGGACCGAAGAGCTCCGTTCGCGAGATGGGAGCATCCGGAGCCGCGTGCTCCACGATCGTCGGGCCGAGGTACCAGCCGGGTCGCTCGAGACGTTCGCCCCCGGCGAGGACGGTCGCGCCCGCCTCGCGTGCCTCGGCCACCGCCGCAAGGATCCGTTCCAGCGACTCGCGGCTGATGACCGGCTGCGGATCGAGCTCAGCCGCCGCCCGGACGAGCCGCGTGCGGAATTCCTCGTACACGCCGTCGAGCACGACGATCCTGCTCGCGGACGCGCACCGCTGACCGGCATTCGAGAATGCCGACGCGAGCGCCCACCGGACCGCATTGTCGAGATCCGCGTCGTCGCAGACGACGAGCGCGTTCTTGCCGCCGAGCTCGAGGCAGGTCTTCGCCAGACGGGGTGCAGCGGCCTCGTTGATCGCGCGGCCCGTTCGTGCAGAGCCAGTGAAGCTGACGAGTTCGACTCCCGCGTGGGCGACGAGCGGCGCGCCGGCCTCGTCGCCCAACCCGTGGACGATGTTGAGCACACCTGCCGGGACTCCCGCCTCCAGCGCGAGCTGCGCGAAGTACGACGCCGACGCCGGGGTGTGCTCGGAGGGCTTCACGACGGCCGCGTTGCCGCAGAACAGGGCGGGGAAGGCCTTCCACGCGACGTTGGGGAGTGGCGTGTTGAAGCTCATGACGAGGGCGGCGACGCCGAGCGGCTGGCGCACGGTCAGCACGGTCCGGTGCTCCATGCTCGCCGTCGTCGTGCGTCCATACGAGCGGCGGCCTTCCCCTGCGACGAAGAGCCCCATCTCGACCGCCGCGTCGGTCTCGCCGACGGCGAGCTCCTCCGGCTTTCCGGTCTCCTCCATCACGATCGCCGACGCCTCCTCGCGGCGCTCGCGCAGGAGGAGCGCGAGCTCACGCACGACGTCTCCGCGCGCGACGGCCGTTCGCTCAGCCCATCCGGGTTGGGCCTCGCGCGCAGCGGCGACCGCGTCGTCGACGTCCTCGGCTCCAGAGCGCGCGACCCTGCACAGGACGGTCTCGTCGGCCGGCCTGACCTTGTCCAGCCAATGCCCCCCTCGCGCGGGCGTCGACTTCCCGCCGATGAGGTTCTCGACCTGCTCCGGAATCACCAGGCCGACCAGCCGCCGTCCACCACGAGGTTCGAACCCGTGACGTACGACGAGGCATCCGACGCGAGGAACACCAGCGCTCCGAGCGCTTCGTGCTCGTCGAGCATGCGGCCCATCGGCGACCGGGCCGCGAAGGCGTCGAGGAACTCCGGATCCTGGTCGTTCCAGACCCCCGCGAGCGTCAGCGTGTTGACCCGCACGCCGTCCTTCGCCCAGTACGTCGCGAGATAGCGGGTGAGGTTGAGTAGAGCCCCCTTCGAGACGGAGTAGGCGACCGGCTTCACGTACGTCTCCCCCCGGGCGCGTCGGAACTCGTACAGGTCCTGGACGGGAGAGAGCATCCCGTAGACCGACGAGATGCTCACGATCGACCCCCGGCCCGCGTTGGCCATCGCCCTACCGACGACCTGGCAACAGAGAACGGTGCCCTTGACGTTGACGTCCATGACCGAGTCGAACGCGTCCTCGGGAACGTCCTCGAACGGCCCGACCTCGGCGTCCGGAGCGTCGGGCGGCGAGTCGAGCCCCGCGTTGTTCACGAGCAGGTGCGGCACGCCGAGCTCGCCGACGACATCGTCGACCGCGATGGTCAGCGCCGCGCGGTCCGTGACGTCGACCGCGTATTCGCGAGCTCCGTCGGGCAACGAACGGCTCGACGCGAGGTCGAAGCTGGCGACGCGCATTCCGCGCGCGACGAGTCCTTCGACGAAGACGCTGCCGAGCTGGCCCGCGCCGCCGGTCACGATCGCGACGCGCCCGTCGAGATCGAACAGCGGATCGCCGCTCACGCAGCCGCTCGCTTGGCGTTCCAGACGGCGTCGCAGAACTCGCGGACGCAGCCGTGCCCGCCCGCGCGCGTCAGGACCATTCCGGCCAGCGGCATCACCTCGGCCCAGGCGTCCGACGGCACGACCGGCAGCCCGACCGCGGCGAGGCACTCGGCGTCGTTGATGTCGTTTCCGACGTACGCGGTGCTCGCGTGTGCAACTCCGCGTCGCTCGAGCTCCGCGTTGAGAACAGGAAGCTTGTCCTCGATCCCGCGGATGCACTCTGCGCGGATCTTGCGCGCCCGCGCGGCCACCGCGTCGTTCGTCTCCGACGTGAGGATGAAGTAGTCGACGCCGACCTCGTCCAGCCGCCGCAGGCCCGCCGCGTCGCCGCGAAAACAGGCCACGCTCTCCTCTCCGCGATCGTTCGTCCACACGCGGTTGTCGGAGAAGACGCCGTCGAAATCGAAGACGACGAGATGAATCTCGGCGAGCGGGGTCACGCTTCGCGGGCGGCGACTGGCTGTGCGACGGGCTCCACGTCCTCCGCGGCGATCGCCTCGTCCTCGGCGAGCGGACGCACGAGGGTCCGCCCGATCAGGTCGTCCAGCTCGTACGGTCGGAGGCCGCCGTCGGCGGGGGACTTCGCGACGAGGTCGCCGGAGCCAAGCACGTGCCCTGCCGGGAGATCGCGGGCGGCGACGAGCTTCTTGCCCATCTTCTCGAGCGGCCGCTCCTCGCTCGCGAGCGGACGCTTCACGCCGTTGCCGACAGCGTCGGGTATGCGGTGCAGGTCGCGAACGAGCCGGCGCATGCCCTCGGGCATGAGCGAGAAGGCGTGATCCGACCCCTTCCACGCGTGGTTGAGCGTGAAGTGCTTCTCGATGACGCGCGCGCCGAGCATGTACCCGACGAGCGACATCGCGATGCCACTCTGGTGGTCCGACAGCCCGATCACGAGCTCGGGAAAGCGCTCGCGGTACGTCTCGATGACACCGAGATTGAGCTCCTCCACCTCGCACGGGTACGAGGCCGTGCACTGCATGAGGCACAGCTGCTCGTTGAGCGGAAGGATCGCGTCGACAGCTCGCTCGACGTCCTCCATCGTCCCGCCGCCGGTCGAGACGAACATGGGGCGACCGAGCCGGGCGACGTGCCGCAGCAGCGGAACGTTCGTGAGATCTCCCGAGGCGATCTTGAACGCGGGCATGCCGAGCTCCGCGAGGAAGTCGGCGCTGGGCGCGTCGAAGACGGTCCCGAAGAGCGTGATTCCCTCCTCCCTCGAGAACTCGCGCAACTCGAGCCAGTCCGCGGCGGACAGCTCGAGGGCCTCACGGTGCTCGCCGTACGTGCGACCGAAGGAATGCTCGTTGTCGTAGGGCGCCTCGTACAGCGCCCGCGTGTACAGGGCCTGGTTGTCCCGCTTCTGTAGCTTGACGGCGTCCGCGCCGCATTCTCGCGCGGAGCGCACGAGCGCCTTGGC
The DNA here is from genome assembly GCA_963746975.1 of uncultured Gaiellaceae bacterium. Classification (GTDB taxonomy): domain Bacteria; phylum Actinomycetota; class Thermoleophilia; order Gaiellales; family Gaiellaceae; genus GMQP-bins7. The sequence goes on along the minus strand of CAVVDE010000012.1, from coordinate 698,230 downwards.
TTTCTCGAGGTCGCCCTGGTGGTTGTGGCCGATCTCGGCGATGACGTACGCAGCCCCGTTCCGCGTGATGACCCTTCCGTCCACGACCAGCTCGAGCACGGCGCGATGGTACTAGTGAAGACGGAACACGATGATGTCGCCGACCCGCGCGCGCTCGATCGGCAAGCCCGCCGTCGACTTCGACGCGGCGCCTTCCCACGAAGTCCCGACCGCACGATCGGGGTGGAGCAGAACGGTCCGCACGCCGAGCCGGCGGAGAGTCCTGACCGAGCGCCTGTCCGGGAAGTCGGCGATCTCTTGTCGCAGCTCGTCGTATCCGCTTGGATCGAAGCCGCCGGCTCCATTCACCGTCAGCGGGAAACCGGCAACGCTCGAGTAGCTATATCCGAGGTCGTCCAGAAAGCCGGCCGGAAGGTTGAGCTGGGGAGCCGCCTCGAGCCGAACGGCCGCCGGCGGAGGCGGCACATGTGGGTGTGCGAGCGGCCCCAGACCCTCGAGGAGGACGAACCCGACGCCGAGTACTCCCGCGGCCGTGGCAGCGCGAGGTGAGCGACCCTGCAGCCAGCGCACGATCACGCACAGGCCGGCACCTGCGAGGAGTGCCAGGCCGAGCGACGTCAGCGTGTTGATCCGCCCCGGCGTACGGACGCCGTCCCAGCCCGGGCACGAAGTCGAAGAGGAGCCGGAACGGCGTGGCGTACCGCCTGGGGCCGTCGACGTCACGCACCCCGAGCGAGAGCAACGCGCACAGCACCACAGCGATCCCGAGACCGAGACGCAGCCTGCGCTGACAACACCGATCCGAGAAGGCCCGCGAGTGCGAGCAGCGAGACGGTGAGCCCCGGGAAGAGCGACATCTCGTCCGGAGCTGCGACAGTCGGCGCACGGGCCCGCAACGTCGCACCACCCCACAGCCAGCTCTGCTCCGGCGCAGCGAGAAAGCTCCGTCGTCTGGGGCGAGAAGGACTGGACGTACGGAACCGTCCGACGAGCCTCGGGGTGCGCGTCCAGGACGCGCATGTACGGACGAGCCATCAACGCGGCCACGACAAGGAACACGAGACCGCCTGCGAGCGTCGCCGTGGCGACCCCGCGTCGCGGTCTGGGCAACCACCGCAGTGCAAGCGCAATGCCGGCACCGATCGCGAGGACGACGAGAAGGTAGAAGAGCTGCAGCCCGAGTGTGAAGCCGAGCGTCATCTGCCAGGCGGCGACGAACCACCCTGCGAGGACGAGCGACGGTCGTCCGACGCCGGTATCCGCGGACGAGCAGGAACAGCGCGAGCGGAATGCCTCCGCTCGAGAGAACATGAAGATGTCCGTTTTGCGCGAGCTTCCACGGGGCGTAGGCGAACGCGGCTCCAGCCGCGGCGGCGCCCAGTGCGCCGACCCCGAGCTCGCGCGCCAGCAGGTAAGCACCGAGGAACGCCAGCGCGTACGTGAAGAGGAAGAGGGTGTTGTAGCCGATGATCGCCGCATGCGGACTGGACTGCGAGAAGACCCCGACGGGCGCGTACCCGACGAGCGCGTCCGAGAAGGCGAGCGTGTCGTGGTACGGCCAGAACGTGTTCGCCTGCCACAAGTGGAGCGGCGCGTGCACGAGCGCGTGACCGATCCAGGCGACCTGCCACGTCTGCAGCAGCGGATCGCCGAGGTCCTTCCCGATGTCGCTGCCCAGGTGCAGAACGAGCGGCCACGTCATGACGACCGCCAGCACGACGCCTCCGCCGGCGGCGGCGAGCGCCTCACGCCAGGTGAGCTCTCGTGTCAGCGGTGAGCCTCTCGCCAGTCGCGGCGTCGCACGAGCTGTTTCGCACCACGCGTCCCCAGGGCAACGGCGCCGAAGAGCGTGGTCGGGACGTACCACGCTGCGTGGACGAGGATCGTGAATGCGAGCGCGGGCTCGTGGCCGACGTCGAGCAGACCGAGTGAGGCGACGCCGAGCCACTCGTACGTCCCGACGTAGCCCGGCGACGACGGCACCGCCGAGCCGAGATTGAGCACTGCCGTGACGAACAGCGCTTCCGTCAGCGACAGCTCGACGCCTAGCGAGCGTGCGACGAGATAGGCAGCGACGGCCCACATGCACCACGCGGCGAGCGAGAGCCCCAGCCAGACGGCGATGTGGCGCCGCCCGAGCGGCTCGGCGAGCCGCTCGACCGTGTCCCGGACGAGTCGGCGTACGAGGCTTCGCTCGCGGCGGTCTCGCTCGCGCCTGCCGATGTAGATGCGCGAGAACAGGAGCACCCCGGCGATTCCGAGAACGACGACCGCCCCGGCCGCGGCGAGCTGCCAGAGCCACGCGGAGCTGGCAACGGCGGCCAGCCCGACGATGAGCAACCCGACGAGCACGACGACGTCGAACGCACGGTCGAGGATCACCGTGCCGAACGCCTTCCCGTACGGCATTCCGCACTCGAGGCCGAGCCAGCGTGCACGGAGGAAGTCTCCGAGCCGTCCCGGGAGGACGTTGTTCACCGCGACCCCGCTCACGGTCATCTCGTAGAAGCGCGGAACCGTGACTCCGGGCGTCGCGGCGATTCGCCGCCAGCGGACCGCCTGCAGGAGGTAGACGACGCCGAACGCGCCGACGGCCAGGAGGACGAGACCGAGGTCTGCGTCGCGCAGCGTGTCCCACACGACGTCGAAGTCGGCGTTGCGGACCGCGAGCCACAGGAACACGAGGCCGATCGGAACGCCGAGGAGCGCGACGAGGGTGCGGAGACGCCCTGACGACACCGGGGCGAATCTACCCGTGATCCGGGCGGACTCGCAAGCTCCGGCGGGCGGCTGGCTATCGTGGAGCCAATGGTCGGTGCGTCCTCGAGGAGAGGCACGAGTGGCTTCTGTGAGAGGCACCGACCAGCGGCCTGACGCACCATCCCTTGCTGCCACGGGCAGTCGTGTCGGTGTCGCAGCCCCTGCATTTGGTCCGCATGCGGCCATTGGAGGCGCGGCGGCCCTCGGCGTGCTGTCCGAGGCGCTCGTCGTCCAGACGGGCCACGGCTACTGGCTTGGGCTTGCCGCCGTGTGCGCGGCTTCGGCGCTCGCCTACGCCTGGCGGCGCCAGGACGAGCTCCGGTTCGCACCGATCGTCGCGATTGCCTTCGCGTATCACGTTGCCGTCGTCGTCGCGCACGTCGCCGCCGGGGCGCCCGGAGACGACGACCCTCAGGCGTACTGGGTCTACGGGCACGAGCTCATCCACGGCGGCTACCCGCAGGCCGAGTACCCGGCCGGCGCCGTGCTTCTGTTCGGCCTCGAGGCCCTGCTCGGACACGCCTCCGCCCTGACGCCGAACCGGATCCTCATGGTGCCGTTCCAGCTCCTGTGCGTCGGCGCGATCTGGGGCCTGCACACGCGCTACAGCCGATGGCTCGCCGCCGTCCTAGCGATCTGGCCGATGAGCGTCTTCTACTGGGAGTACCGCTTCGACCTGGCGGCGGCCGGCCTGCTGGCGCTCGGGCTCCTCCTCGCGTACCGGGGTCGCTGGGGCTGGGGCGGTGTGGCGCTGGGGGTCGGAGCGATCGTCAAGTGGTCGCCCGCTGTCTCGTTCCTGTTCCTCCTCGTGTGGCTCGTCGCGGGACGCCGCCGGCACGAGGCCGCGCGACTCGTCGCGTCCTTCGTCGCGGTGCTCCTCGTCCACGTGCCGCTTCTCCTCTGGAACGAGAGGAATGTCCTGAACGCGTACACGTTCAGAGCGGGAGGGAGGCGACGAACGAGTCCGTGTGGTATTTCCCGCTCAGGGTCCTCGGGCTGACCCACGGGGGCGAGGATCGCGAGTGGGCACCAATCGGAGCTCCGCACTCGGCCGACGTCGCCGTGCTCGCGATCCAGATCGCGTTGCTGGTCGGGCTTCTGGCGGCCGTCGTCGCGGTACGCCGCTCGACCACGGGAGGTCTCGCGATCGCCGCGCTCGCTCCGGCGCTCTTCCTCCTGACGAATCGAGTCTTCAGCCCGCAGTTCATGCTCGTGGTCACGGCCGCAGTTCTCTTCGCGTGCGCGCTCACCGCCCGGAACCGCGAAGAGCAGCTCCTCGTCGGGTTCCTCGTCGATGGGAGCGACATTTGCGAATGCGTTCGTCTATCCCTACGCAGGCGCGCTCTTCGACCTTTCCTGGACACCTGCGTCGGCGACCGTCTACCTCCTCGCGTTTCCGGCCGTGCTAATCGTGCTTCGAAGCGCGTTGGCGGAGAGAGCGGCGGTCGAGGGCATCGCGTGGCGCACCGAGAGCCTGCCGGACTTCGGCTTCCGCGACGTCGCGGCGGTGATCTCCACACCCGACGGATCCGTCGACTCCCGCCCACCGGTCGTCCCGGAGTGGTCGCGCCGAGTCCTCGCATCGGCGACGGGCCTCGTCGACCGCTCTGTTCCTCGTCGCGGCGATCTTCGTGGCGGTCGTCCTTCCCTTCCGGTTCTGGGACTCGCTCGCGTTCGGCGCCTGGTCGCGGTCGATCGCGGAGACCGGAGACGGTCTGGGCCGACAACGCGAGCGCGCTGATCGTGCTCAGCCGGCCCGCTCTTCTACGTGCCCGCAGGGCCTCGCTCTGGCGTTTCATCGGACGACGACGAGTGGATCGGGCGCCTGCTTTCTGCTGCTCTTCGCCGCAGCCCTCGTCGCAGCCGTCTGGTAGCTCGCGCGTCAGCTTTCGCACCCGAGCCGACGCAGCTCGCGACTTCGTGCCGCTCGCTCTGGCCGTGCTGGGCCTGCTGACTCGGCCGTCTTCGCCGGCCTACGCCGCCGCCGGCATGACCGACATTCCCGTTGCGGCCGCATCCGCGGCGACCGCAGTCGTCCTCTGGTCGGGCGCCTCCCGCCGCGGGCTCTCGTTCTCGTCGCCGCCCTCGGAGCGGCGACGATCCTCGCGAAGCCCTCCGGGCTCCTCGCGCTCGGCGGTCTCGTGCTCGCGACGGTCGTCCTGCTGCGGTCGTGCGCGCGACTCCCGGGTCTCGCCGGAGTGGCGGTCGGTGTCGCCTGCGGCCTTGCTCTACGACGTGTGGCAGGCGGCGCGTCTCGACGTCAGTCGCTGGTCGACTTCCTGCGAGCGGGGAACGACGACTTCTGGCTCGATCGAGGAGCGGCAGCTCGGTTCGACGCCCTCGCGGGCGCCGCCTGGATCGGCGACGGCGCTCCGGCTGCTCGTCGTCTACGGGCTCGCGCACGGCATCGCCCGGGCGGCCGGTGCCGGCGCCCGGGTCGCGCTTGGCAGTCGGCGCCGGCGGCCGCGATCCTGTGGTCGCTCGGAGGGCCGCTGGTCGCGGACGGCGGAGCTCGGGTATCCGTTCGACGGCAGCCTCGCTCGGCATCGCTGGCCTGGGTCGCGCTCGTCGCCGCGTTCGTCGCCGCACCCTTTTTGCGCGAGGAGGATCCGATTCCGCGCCGCATTCACCTGGCGCTGCTCGGCTGGCTCGCGCCGACTGGCCTCGTCTGGGCTGACTGCGAGCCGGACGAGCCCCGGCTCCTCGCGCCCGCCTGGCCGGCCTTCGCGCTGCTCACTGCCGCCGCGCTCACGACGCGTCCATTCGCCCTGCTGCGGCTACCGACCAGCCGCGTTCGCTCGCTACCGGCTGCCGCCGTGGCCGCTCGTCGCCCTCGCGAACGTCGTCTCCGTCGACGGGCTCGGACGCGTCGGGTGGCGCTCGCTAATCGACCTCGGCCCGTCGGGCTGGCGCGATCGTGCGGAGATGGAGAACTTCGCCTACGGGCCCGTTCTCGTATCAGCTCAACCTCGCACGCGAGAACGTGCGACGCGGAGACCGGATCGTCTCGAGCGACGGACGGCTCAAGTACTTCTTTCCCGGCCAGGTCGAGGTGAGCTACGCACGAACGTGCTCGGAGCTCGACGGGGCGCGCTTCTTCTCGTTCCTCTCGTCCGGAGAAAGCCTCGAGTTCGCTCAGCTGCAGCAGCAGCCGACGAACCCGATCGGCTGGATCCAGTGCCCGCGGCCGGACGTTCGGCTGGTTGGCGAGCAGTCCGGGATCTACGCGGCGTTCGTCGTCGGTGCGCCGACCGGCACGGACACCGACGACCGCGGACTGCCACATCGAGTCCACGCCGGGACAGCTCGTCGACGCGCTGTTCGGAAGCGGGCTCAGCTATCAGGCAGCGAGCGACCTCGTGCAGCGTGCGCTCCACTCGGGCTTCCAGGGCGCGCGGATCGAGCGAACGGGATGCGGCACGTTCCGCGTCGTCGTAACCGGGATCCCCGACGACCCGGCCGTGCAGGACGAGTTCCGAAAGGAAACCGCGAGCGTGGGCCTCGACGTCTCGTTCGCCCCAGCGACGCGCTATCCGGAAGTCAACGCCGGAATTGCACCGGTCGCGCCCTGATCAGGCCAGGGCGTCGCGATAGGCGCGAATCGTGGCCTCCGTCGCGACCTGCCACGAGAACCTCACCCGGGCGGCCCGTCGGGCGGCTGCGCCGAGCCGGGCCCGCAGCTCCGCGTCGGCGAGCAGACCCTCGATGGCCGCACGCAGCGCCGCATGGTCGGCCGGAGGCACGAGCCGGCCCGTGACGCCGTCCTCGATCGCATCGACGAGACCTCCGACGGCCGTCGCTACGACCGGCCGGCCGTGCGCCATGGCCTCGCGGGCGACGACTCCGTAGCCCTCCCGTCGCGACGGGCAGACGACGACGGCCGCGCGCTCGAAGTACGCACCGAGCTGCCGGGGGGGCACGAACCCGACCGCATCCGGAACGCGGTCGCGGAGCGGCCCGTCGCCCACCACGACGCGTCGCATCCCGTCGGTCGCGGCGAGGAACTCGAGGATCCCCTTCTCCTCCGACAGCCTGCCGACGTACAGCACGTGCGGCGGGTCGTCGGGCTCCGCGACCACGTCGGGCATCGTCACACCGCTCGGGACGACCCGAGCATCCTGCGCGCCGAGTGCACGCGCCTCGGACGCCAGAGCCTGGGACGGGCACAGCACGACCTTCGCGCGTCGAACCAGCGGCCGAGCCGCCCAGCGGGCGCGACGGGCGAGCTCGACGTCCGTGCCCCACAGCTGCAGGACATACGGCCTGCGGGTCCCGAGCGCGGGCAGCGCCGAGGGCAACCAGTGGGCGTGAACGAGGTCGGACGTCCTCGCCGAACGGCGCGCGGCGGCGGCGTAGGACGCCATGAACGCGAGTACGAGCGCGGCCTTCCACGGCTGCCGTCGGAGGTTGCCGACGATCCCGTGCCCGTACGCGAGGCCGAAGTCCCGAAAGGACGCGGGCGAGACGACGTCGACCTCCACGCCCGCCGCCCGCAGATGCTCCACCGCATCGCTCACGAAGACCCCCGCGACGTCGTCCGGCCCGCGCGGATACGACGTCGTGAGCACCGTGACCCTCATTCGCGCCGCGGCCCGACGGCGACGACGGGCAGCGCCGCCGCGAGCGTCGCGAACACGTAGAAGTAGTAGAAGGTCATCGTGAGATAGAAGACGTTGGCGACGAGGGTCGCGACGAGCGCCGCCGTCATCCCCCACGCGACCGGCCGGATCCGCGCAGCGAGCGGATCGCCGGCCGCACTCAGCGCGCGGCCGATCCGTCGGGCGTCGCCGAGCCGGCGGAAGATCCAGACGACGAAGACCGCGAGGAGCGCGGCGCCGATGAGGCCCGTCTCGACGATCGTGGCGACGTAGAACGAGTGCGGCCCGAAGTCGGGCCGCCCTGTGACGAACTCGTAGTACACCGCGAAGTTGTTCAGGCCGAGCCCGAGGAACGGGTGGGTCGAGAGGATGTCCGGGATGAACGAGTAGACGGCGAAATGGGGCGAGGCCGCGCCCCGACTCGTGTTCGTTCGCGCCCGCAGGACGGTCAGGAAGAAATCGAGCCGGATCAGCACGACCGTCGCGACGACGAGCGCGACCGCCGCCAGCGGGATGAGGAATGCCGGACGGCGCAGGTGCCGTCGGTACGGCAGGGCGAGGATGAGCGCGCCGCACATGAGCCCGAGGAGCGCGCTCCGTGAGAGCGTGGCGAGCTCCACGATGAGCATGAACGCGAGCGACACGGCGAGCGGTGTCCTCAGGCGGTGACCGGGCTCGAGCCTCAGGTAGAGAGGTGTGAGGACCAGGAGCGGGATGACGAGCTCGATCCCGAGGTGGTTCGGATCGCCGGTGAGGGCGTTCGGCCTGAAGACCTCCTGCGTGCCGCCCACGGCCCCGAACACGTTGATCCCCGTCTGCCGGGACGTGATCGGCTGGATCAGCACCTGGTCGAGGTTGACCCCGGCCTCCGCGAGGACGAGCTGGATCACGCCGTAGACCGCGTCGACCCCGATGCCGCCGAGGAAGGCGGCGAGCGCGAGCCAGTAGAAGCGGATCCCGCGTCGCGCGAGCAGGGCGACTCCGGTCACGAGGAACCCGAAGTGGAGGACGAACTTCACCATCCCCTTGGCCCACTGTGCGAGCGCCTCCGCCGTGTCGAGGCTGTAGAAGCCTGCGAGATAGAGGAGCGCGAACGCGCAGAAGAAGCCGAACGCGACCATCGCCGTGCGCGTGAAGCGGACGTCGTTCCGCTCGAAGCGATCCCAGGCGAACAGCACCAGGAAGACCGAGGTGAGGACGTCCGACAGCGTGAGCGAGCCCGCGAGCTCCCACTGGAGCTTGTGGAACGTGACCGTGAAGATCGTGAGGAGGAAGAGCCCCTCGAGCACCGGCTGCACGAGGATGCGCTCGCGGGGAGCGCTCTGCGGCAGCGGAACGGCGTGACTCGTCACGCGATCTCCTCGAGGAGGGCAGCCATCTCCTCGACGCGCGCGCGACGCGACAGCCGCTCCTCGTCGCTCGCGGTGAGCTCCACCGCCGGCAGCCCACCGTTGGCGAAGCGGGCGTGCAGGTCGACGAGCGCAGCCCCGATCGCCTCGACGTCCTCGGGCGCCGCGACGACACCGGAGCCCGTCTGGCGGATGAGCTCGGCGGCCGCGCCGTCGGGCGGGACGACGGCGAGGATCGGACGGCCCGCGGCGATGTACTCGAAGACCTTCCCGGAGAGGACGCCCCTGCCCCTGCCGCCTGCCTCGGGTACGAGGAGGAGCAGCGCCTCCGAGTCCCGCTGGAGACGAAGCGAGTCCGCCCGAGGGAGGTAGTCCACGAGCTCGAGCCGATCGCCGAGGTGGAGCGACTCGGCCCATTCGCGGTCCGACGAGCGGAAGTCGCCGACGAAGCGAGCCACGGCGTCGAGGTCCGCGTCGTGGAATGCCTGCAGGAACGGACGCGGGTCGCGGCGGCCGAAGAAGCTGCCCGTGTGGGTGATGCGGAAGCGCTCGCCGGGCGTGTACTCGAGGCCGGCGAAGTCGTCGAAGTCGCACCCGTTGGCGACGACGCGAACCTCCCCCTGCGCGCCGAGCTCGCGCACCTCGTCCGCGATCGCCTCGGAGACGCAGGTGACGGCGTCGGCCCGGCCGGCGACGAGCCGCGCGACCTGCTCGTTCGCAGCCTGGCGCGCCCGTGCAGCAGCGGTGTCGTCGCGCCGGTGCTGGTTCGCGACGATCGGGTCACGGAGGTCGGCGATCCATTTCGCACCGGTCGCGCGCTGGACGGCCGCGCCGACGAGGTGCACGGACGCCGGCGGCGAGGTGGTGATGACGGCGTCGATCCCCTCACGCCGCGCGATGCGAATCGCGGCTGGGATCGCGGTGAGGTTCCACGTCACGCTTGCATCGGGCAGGAGCAGCCGCCGCGCGGTGACCTGAGCCTGGACGAGCATGCGCTCGAGCCCCTCGGTGGCGCGGAGCTCCTCCGCGGGCTTGCGGGCGCGGGGACCGACGTAGCGCGCGCGGTGGATCCATGCCTGAGTGGGGACGCGGAGGTCGGGATCGCGATGGACCCACTTCGGGTCGTCGGGCGCGAGGACATGCGTCTCGACGCCGAGTGCCGGAAGGTACTGCGCGAGCTTGAGCGGCCGTTGCACACCGCCGCCGCCGGCGGGCGGGAAGTACATCGTCACGAGCAGCACCTTCACGGCCGGGAAGGGTAGACCGGTGGCTCAGATGCCGGAGAGGGCCTCCTTCGCGGCTGCGATCGTCGCGTCGATCTCGGCGTCCCCGTGCGCGGTCGACACGAACCCGGCCTCGAACTGCGACGGTGCGAGATAGACGCCGCGATCGAGCAGCGCACGGTGAAACGCAGCGAACCGCTGCGTATCCGCCGTCTTCGCCGTCTCCCAGCTCGTCACCGGCACGTCCGTGAAGAACAGCCCGAACATCGAGCCCACTCGCGCGACCTGCACCCCGCCGATCGCTCGCAGCCCTTCCTCGAGGCGACCCGTGACGCGGTCGAGCTCGTCCCAGATGCCCGGCTCAGCGAGGGCACGCAGCGTCTCGATGCCTGCGGTCATCGCAAGCGGATTGCCGGAGAGCGTGCCGGCCTGATAGACCGGCCCGGCGGGGGCGACGAGCTCCATGATCTCCCTCCGTCCTCCGTAGGCGCCGACCGGAAGCCCGCCGCCGATGACCTTGCCGAGCGTCGTGAGGTCGGGTGTGACCCCGTAGAGCGCCTGAGCGCCGCCCGGGTGCACGCGGAAGCCGGTCATGACCTCGTCGAAGACCAGAAGCGAGCCATGCTCCGAGGTCAGCTCGCGAAGCCCTCCGAGGAAGCCGGCCTCCGGAAGGACGAGCCCCATGTTCCCGGCAACCGGCTCGACGATCACGGCGGCGATGTCGTCGTGCTCGGCGAAGAGCGCCTCGACGGCGCCGAGGTCGTTGTACGGCGCCGTGAGGGTGTCAGCGACAGCACCGGGCGTGACCCCCGGGGAGTCGGGCAGGCCGAGCGTTGCGACGCCGGACCCGGCCTGGACGAGCAGCAGATCAGCGTGCCCGTGGTAGCAGCCGACGAACTTGACGACCTTCGCGCGCTCCGTGAACGCGCGCGCGACCCGCAGCGCGCTCATCGTCGCCTCCGTGCCGGAGTTGACGAAGCGCACGAGCTCGACGCTCGGCATCGCTGCCTGTACCAGTCGTGCGAGCTCGAGTTCGAGCGGGCTCGGCGCGCCGAAGCTCGTCCCTTTGCGGAGCGCCTCTTCGAGAGCCGTCACGACGCGCGGATGCGCGTGACCGAGGATGAGCGGTCCCCAGGAGAGGACGTAGTCGACGAACCGGTTCCCGTCCACGTCGACGAGATATGCGCCCTCGCCGCGCTCGATGAACAGCGGGCTCCCTCCCACCGCACGAAACGCGCGGACGGGTGAGCTGACACCGCCGGGCAGGAGTGCCATCGCCTCGGCGAAGAGGCGTTCGGACTCGGTGCGCGTCACGCCCGAGCGGCGCTCAGTGCCTCGACGACCGACTCGGCAGCGGCTTCGCCGGACGCGATGCAGTCCGGTATGCCGACGCCGCGGTACGCCGCTCCGGCGAGCGCGAGCCCGGGATGCTCCGCCAGGAGCACGTCGATCCGCGCGACTCGCTCGAGATGGCCGAGAACGTACTGCGGCATTCCCAGGAGCCAGCGCTGGACGCGGGTCAGCGTCGGCTCCGCGGCCACGTCGAGCAGCGCGAGCTCGTCCCGGGCAAGCCCGACGAGCGCGTCGTCGGATTCGAGGGTGACGTCGCGGCCGCCGAAGCGGCCTGCATACACGCGGACGAGGGCGCTGCCCTCCGGCGCACGGTTCTCCCACTTCTGCGAGCTCCACGTGCAGGCGAGCACGTCGCCGCCGTCGGCCCGCGGGATCACGTAGCCGTAGCCGTCGAGGGGCTGCACGTCGTCCGCCGAGAACGCGAGAGTGACGACCGCGGAGGACGCGTACGGGATCGCCGCGTGTGCCTCCGCAAGCTCGTCGTCGAGCGACTCCAGGAGTTCGGCGGTCACGAACGCCGGAGTTGCGACGACGACGCCGTCCGCCCGACGCACATCGCCGCTCTCGAGCGCGACCTCGTAGCCCGTCGGTGTCGACCGGACGGCGGCTGCAGACCCGCGCACGACGGATGTGCGGTCGAGACCTGCGACGAGCGCGCAGACGAGGCCGTCCATGCCGTTGCGGAGCGACACGAACGGAGGAAGGCGACCGGGTGCAGGCTGAACAGGAAGGGCACGGAGCAGGCTTCCGTGCTCGAGCTCGAGGGCGCGTAGTTGCGGGAACGTCGCACGCAGCGAGAGCTGCTCGCCGTCGCCGCCGTAGATCCCCGTCATGAGCGGCTCGACCATGGCGTCGTAGGCCTCGCGGCCGAAGCGGCGCGTGACGAACGCCGCAACGGACTCGTCCTCCTCGCCGCGCACGACCGGCGCGTCCGGTTCGGCAGCGAACCTCGCCCTGCCCTCCTCCGACAGGAGCTCGCTGCGCTCGAGGGCATCGAGATTGGTCGGGATCATCCCCGTGAGGCCTTCCGGCAAGGGGAGGAGCTCGCGGCCACGCCGTACGTACGTGCGGTGGTGCTCGGGCCGACGGCCGATCAGCTCGGTTTCGAGACCGAGCTCCTCGCAGAGCCCAACGCCTCGCTCCTTGCGCGTGAGGAAGCTGTCCGGCGCCGCCTCGATCACGAAGCCGCCGACGTGCTCCGTTCGGATCTTCCCGCCGAGCACCCCGTCGCGCTCGACGAGGAGGGTCTCGGCCTCGGGAGCAAGAGATTCGAGGCGGCGCGCTGCCGCGAGCCCGGCAATCCCGCCCCCCACGACGACGATCCTCACGCGGCCCTGGCTCCGTCCAGCAAGGGAGCGGCGCGGTCGCGGACGAGCTCGGCGAGGGTGGCGATGAAGACGGGATCGTCGTTGAGCGCAGGCGGCCGCTCGAGCCGCATCCCGAGATCGGCCGCGACCCCAGACGCGCGATGGTCGATGTCGAAGAGGATCTCCACGTGGTCGGAGACGAACCCGACCGGCACCGAGACGACGTCTCGTACGCCGCGGGCGGCGAGCTCGCCCAGATGGTCGGAGATGTCCGGCCCGGCCCACGGCTCCGGTGTCCGCCCCGCCGACTGATACGCCCACGACCAGCGTTCGTCGGGTACGCCCGCACGTGCGGCGACGAGCCTTGCGGTCTCCAGGCACTGGTCGCCGTACGGATCCCCGGAGGACAGCAGCCTTTGGGGAAGGCTGTGCGCGCTGAAGACGACGTGCACGCGGTCGCGCCCAACCTCGGGCCAGTGCGCGAGCCCCTCCTCAACGCGGGACGCAAATGCCTCGACGAGGCCCGGAGCGTCGTGATAGCTCGGGACGTGCTCGAAGTGGATCCGCCCGCGGTACAGCTCGAGCCCGTCGGCGATCTTCTGCTGGTAACGCGCGACCGACATCGAGCTGAAGTGCGGCGCGAGCACGAGGCTCACCGCTTCCAGGACACCGTCCTGCGCCATCTCGCCCACGACGTCCTCGATCCACGGCGCCCAGTGGCGCATGCCGAGATAGCAGCGGTAGTCGGAGCCGAGCTCCGCAGCGAGTGCGTCGACCTGGCGCCGCGAGACGGCGAGCAGCGGTGAGGTGCCGCCGATCGCGCGGTAGTTCTCGGTGATCTCGTCGAGGACGGCCCGTGGCGTCGGCCGTCCGTGCCGGATGTCCGCGAGGTAACCCGGGATCTCGTCGAGCGAGGCCGGGCCCCCGTAGGCCATGACGAGGACACCGATCGGCCGTGTGTGGCTCATCTCGTCGTGCGCTCCCGCACGTGCTCGACCAGCCGGCGCACGTTGTCGACCGGCGTCTGCGGCGTCAGTCCGTGGCCGACGTTGAAGACGTGACCCGGGCGTCCGGCCGCGCGGGCGAGGACGTCGTCGATGCGGAACTCGAGCTCGCGCCAGGGGGCGAGGAGAGAAGCCGGATCCAGGTTCCCCTGCACGGGCCGGTCGAAGCCCACCAGCTCCCACGCCTCGTCGAGCGGCAGGCTCCAGTCGAGCCCGACGACGTGGCCGCCGCACGACGCCGCATCCGCGAGGTACGCGCCTACGCCGAGCGAGAAGTTGATCACCGGCACCCCGGCGGCGGCGACCTTCGCGAACAGCTCGCGGTTGTGGGGGGCGACGTATCGAAGGTAGTCCTCGCGCCCCAGCGCGCGCCCGGCCCACGAGTCGAATACCTGAAGCGCCTGCGCACCGGCCCGAGCCTGCGCCAGTAGGTAGTCCGCCTGCACGGTCACGAGCTTTCCCAGCAGCCGCCTCCAGGCCGCCGGCTCCGAGAGCATGAACGCCTTCGTCTTCGTGAAGTCCTTCGACGTACCGCCCTCTATCGCGTAGCTCGCGAGCGTGAACGGCGCGCCGGCGAAGCCGATCACGGGGACGTCGCGCGACTCGAGCTCGCTTCGCACGATCCGGATCGCGTCGAGGGTGCCGGTCATCGTCTCCTCGGCCGGAGGGACGCCGAGAAGATCGACGTCGCGGCGCGTCGCGACCGGATTCCCGATCCGAGGCCCGTCGCCCTTCACGAAGTCGAGCTCGAGACCCATGCCGACGAGCGGCGGGAGGATGTCCGAGAAGACGATCGCGGCGTCGAGGTCGAAGGAATCGATCGGAAGGAGCGTCACCTGCGCCGCGAGCTCGGGCGTTCGGATGACCTCGAGCATCGAGTGCTTCTCACGGATCGCCCGGTACTCCGGCTGATAGCGCCCCGCCTGGCGGAGCAGCCAGACCGGCGTACGCTCGACGGGCAGCCCGCGGCACGCGCGGAGGAACGGAGATGTCGGCTCGGCTGCCTCCGCGGCGGCGGGCTGCGCCGCCGTCACTGCACCCGGCTCTGCCACGCCACCCTGCCCACGAAGAACGGGCCGAGCCGCTCGAGGTGGAGCGACGTCTGCTTCGTCTTGCGCATGCGCTGCACGATGATCGAAAGCGGATGCAGCTCGGGGCCGAGGAGCCCGACGACGAAGTCGTTGTCGTCGCGGTCGAGGCCGTGGCACGCGAGACGGATGTCGTACCCGAGACCCGCGCGGCCGAACGCCATGCCGACGCCTCCGTGCTCCATCAGGATCGTGTCCTGCTCTCGCCGTGAGAGCTGTTCGAACGACCCCGCCCGGCGGAGCGGGTACCAGATCGCCCATGGCAACCGAGGGTCGAGGACCCGGCGTCGTGGCCGCTCGACGAGCGTCTCCACGAGATCGTCCTCGTACCCGAGCGCGTACGTACGGCCGAGCATCGTGAGCTTGGGCTTCGGCTCCAGCTCGGAGAACGGAGCCGCGCGGAGGAAGGCGCGGTACTCGTCGACGAACGCGTCCGGGGACTCGGTGACGGTGAGGAGAGCGACGCCGGTCGGATCGTTGACGTCCTCGTACAGCGTTCCCGTGACCCCGGTGGCCTCGAGCGCCGAGACCAGCGTCGCGGTCTCGCCCGCGCCGCCGTACGCGTGCAGCTGCATGTAGAGGCGCCGGTCGAGCGACGTCGGCTCGCCGTCCGCCGAGCGGCCGTGCTCCGCAACGTCGACGCCTTCGAGGTTCTCCTCGGGCCGATCGTCGACCCGGGCCTTCACCGCCCGCTCTGGAGCCACGCCGCCGCATCCTTCGCGTGGTAGGTCACGACCAGGTCGGCGCCGGCTCGCCGGATCCCCGTGAGCGCCTCGAGGACCGCCGCCCGCTCGTCGAGCCAGCCGTTCGCCGCGGCCGCCTTCAGCATCGCGTACTCGCCGCTGACGTTGTAGGCGCCGAGCGGGAGCTCGGGAAAACGCTCGCGCACGTTGCGCACGACGTCGAGATAGCCCAGCGCGGGCTTGACCATCAGCGCGTCGGCACCTTCCTCGACGTCCAGAGCGGCCTCGCGGAGCGCCTCGCGCGCGTTGCCCGGATCCATCTGGTGCGAGCGGCGATCGCCGAACGCGGGCGCACCCTCGGCCGCCTCGCGGAACGGCCCGTAGAACGCCGACGCGTACTTGACGGCGTAGGAGAGGATCGAGACGCGCTGCAGACCTTCCTCGTCCAATGCCCCGCGAATCGCTCCGACCATGCCGTCGATCATCCCGCTCGGCGCCACGACGTCGGCACCCGCCTCGCCGTGCGAGACGGCGATCCTGCGAAGCACGTCGAGCGTCTCGTCGTTGAGCACGTAGCCCACATCGTCGAGGAGGCCGCAGTGCCCGTGGTCCGTGTACTCGCAGAGGCATACGTCGGTCATCACGACGAGCTCCGGGCTCGCGTCCTTGAGCGTGGCGACGGCTCGCTGCACGACGCCGTCGTCCGCGTAGCTCTCGAGACCGTGCGGATCCTTCGTGGCGGGGATCCCGAACAGGAGCACGGCCCTGACGCCTAGGGCGTCGAGCTCACGCGCCTCGGACGCGAGTCGGTCGACCGAGAGCTGGTCGACGCCGGGCATCGACTGCACCGGCCTGCGGACGTCTTCGCCCGACACGACGAAGAGCGGATAGACGAAGTCGCTCGGCTCGAGGGTCGTCTCGCGGACGAGATCGCGGAGCGCGGCCGTACGGCGCAACCGCCGCGGCCGCTTCGGGCCGGGACCGAGCCGAAGCGCCTCGAGCGGGTCGGAACCGAACGACGTCATGCTTTGTCCCCGAATTCGTCCACCAGCGCCCGAATGATGCCGTCGGAGGTCGTCTCGTCGGCGACGAGACCGACCTTGAGGCCGACCTCGCGCGCGACCTTGGCGGTCTTCGGCCCGATGCACACGAGCATCGCACCGCCGCCCGCCCCGCCCGCGGCCGCGAGGCTTCTGCACGCCGAGCCGCTCGCGAGCACGACCGCGTCGGCAATCCGCAACGGGAGGATCCCCCACATCGGCGGCTCGACCAGGACCGTGCGGTAGGCGACCACGGCTTCCACGTGCGCGCCCCGGCCTCGGAGCTCGTCGGCGAGGTGCGGCTCGGCGATGTCCGCCTGGGGGAGCAGGACTCGCTTGCCTTCGATCTCTCCGAGCCCGCCCGAGATGTCGTCGGACGCCCGCGATGCGGTGAACGACGGCTCGACGCCGGTGTCGCGAATCGCCTCTGCAGTCACCGGCCCGACCGCGGCCACCCTCGTCGTTCCGGTTCCGACCAGCCCCGCGAGCCCCTGCGCGACGGCGGTGACGCCGTTGACGCTCGTCAGGACGACCCAGTCGTAGCTGGACATCGTGTCGATCGCGTCCTCGAGCGCGCGGCCCTCTGCGGGGCGGATCTCGATCAACGGGACGATCGTCACCTCGGCGCCGAGGCGCTCGAGCTCCTCCGCCATGCGCTGCGCCTCGGGTCGAGTGATGACGATGCGGCGGCCGTAGAGAGGTTGGTTGATCACTGAACGCCGCCCAGTATGCGGTCTGCGCCGAGCGAAAGTGCCTCCTGCGCGAGCCTGACACCGACTTCGAGCGGCTCACCCTCGCCTCGAACGCGGACCACGTCACGACCATCGACCGACGAAACCAGTCCCTGGAGACGCACACGAGGGGTCGTGGTCGCAGTTGCCAGAGCGGCAACGGGTGCGGCGCAGCCTCCGCCCAGCGCTTCGAGGAAGGCCCGCTCGGCGGTCGTCTCGGCCCCGGCGGCGGCGTCGTCGATCTCGGCGAGTAGTGAGCGAATCGCGGCGTCCTCGGCTCTGCACTGAATGCCGAGCGCGCCCTGCCCGGGAGCCGGAAGCATCGTCTCGGGCGCGAGCCATTCCGAGACGGCGCTGTCGAGCCCGAGACGACGCACCCCCGCTGCCGCGAGCACGGCGGCGTCGTACTCGCCCGCCTCGACCTTGCGGATCCGCGTGTCGACGTTCCCGCGAATCGACCGGATCTCCAGGTCGGGGCGAAGCGCGGAGAGCTGCGCCGAGCGTCGGAGACTGCTCGTCCCGACAACCGCGCCGTCACCGAGCTCGGCGAGCGAGCCGGCCGCCCGCGCTACGAGGCAGTCCCGGGCGTCCTCTCGTGCGGGCACGGCGCCGACCACGACGCCGGGCACCTCCACCGTCGGAAGGTCCTTCAACGAGTGGACGGCGAGGTCGATCTCGCTTTCGAGCAGCGCGCGCTCGAGCTCGGCGGTGAACAGTCCCTTGCCGCCGATCTCCGGCAGCGGCTCTCCGGTTTCCTGCGTGCGGTCCCCGGCGGTGCTGATGACGTGGGTGGACAGCTCGAGCTCGGGACGGGCCGCTGCGATGAGCGCCGCGACCAGCTCGGTCTGGGCGCGCGCGAGCGCCGATGCGCGCGTCCCGAGTTTCACCGCCGCGGGGAGCGGCGGTGCGCTCACGACTCGTCCGGAGCGGAGAGCCCGAAGAGGTCGCGCACGGCGCCGGCGACCTCGTCCGCGTCGCCTGCACCTGCGCGCTCGCGGGCACGAACGGTCGGGTCGTGCAGGAGCTTCTTCACGAGCGAGCGCGAGAGGTGCTCGAGCCGCTCGGCAACGGCTGGGTCGACGTCTCCGAGATCGCTCAGTGCACGTGCCACCTCGCGCTCGCGAATCGACTCCGCCCGCTTGCGCAGCTCGGACAGCAGCGGCTCGACCTCGAGCTCCCGGTACCTCCGGGCGAAGCCCGCGGCCTCCTCCTCCACGATCTCCTCGACCTTCGGCACCTCGCGGAGCCGAGAGGCCATCGTCTCGTCGAGCCCTGCGCGCAGATCGTCGACGTCGAAGAGCCTGACGCCCTCGAGGTCGGCGGCTCCGTGCTGGACATCCGACGGCACGGCCAGATCGACCACGACGAGAGGACGATCGGCGCGGCCGTCCATCGCCTCGGCGAGGACCTCCTTCGGGACGACCGGCGCTTCCGAGGACGTGGCGGCGATGGCGACGTCGGCGCCTGCCAGTGCTCGCGCGAGCTCGTCGAGACCGAACGCGTGCGCGCCGAACCGCGCAGCGGTCTCCTCCGCGCGGTCCCTCGACCTGTTCGCCACCGCGACGCGCGAGATCCCGCGGCCCTCGGCCGCCTTCAGCGTCTGCAGGCCGATGCGGCCCGCCCCGATCACGAGCAGGCTTCGCTCTCGCAGGTCGCCGAGCACACCCTCCGCGAGGGCAAGCGCCATGGAGCTCGCCGTCGCCGGATTGACGCCGATCGCCGTCTCCGAGCGCGCGCGCCGGCCGGTCGCGATCGCCGTGCGGAAGAGCAGCGTCACCGCCTCACCCACAGTGCCTCGCGAACGTGCCGACTCGAAGGCATCTCCGACCTGCCCGAGGATCTCGGCCTCGCCGAGGACGAGGGAGTCGAGGCCGGTCGCAACGCGGCACAGGTGGCGGGCAGCGTCCTCGCCTGCGTGGACATAGAGGTGCTGCAAGAGAAGGTCGCGCGGCACGTCGTGCAGCGTGGACAGTGCGTCGACGAGCTCGTCGCGGGCTTCGTCGACGCTCGCCGTCAGGTGTGCGTAGAGCTCGATGCGGTAGCACGTCTGCAGGACCGCGTGCTCCAGCACTGCGGGGCACCGCTCGGCTCCTGGGCCGAGCGAGCCGATGCGCTCGCGCAACTCGACGGGAGCCGTCCGGTGGCTGAGTCCGAGGCAGACCAGGCGATGCACGCCCTGAGGACTCTACCCCGCTCTTCGTGGTCGAATGCACGGATGCGCGCGCTCGGAGTCGACGTCGGCGGCACGTTCACCGATGCGGTCCTCGTCTCCGACGGACGGGTGCGAGTGGCGAAGGTGCCGACAGCCGCACGGCAAGAGGAGTCGGTGGTCGCGGCGGCGATGGCTGTCGGAGCGGGCGACGTCACTCGCTTCACCCACGGGACGACGATCGCGACGAATGCGCTCCTCGAGCGGCGCGGCGCGCGGACGGCGCTCGTCACCAACGAGGGCTTCGAGCACGTCCTGCACCTGCGGCGCCAGACGCGCGCGC
Source organism: uncultured Gaiellaceae bacterium (assembly GCA_963746975.1). GTDB lineage: Bacteria > Actinomycetota > Thermoleophilia > Gaiellales > Gaiellaceae > GMQP-bins7. The sequence goes on along the minus strand of CAVVDE010000012.1, from coordinate 678,602 downwards.
ACCTCTATCGGCCGTGCGCGGAGCACACGCCGCCGATCGTCCCGCTCGAGCGCTGCTTCGGCGTTCGCGGCCGTACCGGCTCGGCCGGCGAGCTCGTCCCTCTCGACCTCGCAACGATGCCGGAGATCGACGCGGACGCGATCGCCGTGTCGCTGCTGTTCTCGTTCCGCGACACGGAGCCCGAGCGGCTGGTGGCGGAGGAGCTCCGACGACGTCACCCGGACGCGCATGTCGTCGCGTCGCACGAGATCGCGCCGGAGTTTCGCGAATACGAGCGCGCGTCCACGACCGTCGTCGACGCGTATCTCGGCCCCCTCCTCGGTCGCTACCTCGGCTCGCTGGCCGACGCCTGCGTGGATGCAGGCCTACACCCCCCGCTCGTCATGCGGTCGTCTGGCGGCCTTGCGACGCTCGACGAAGCGGCGGCACACGCGGCGTTCGCACTGCTTTCCGGCCCGGCCGCTGGTGTCGTGGGCGCCGCGAGGATTGCCGAGCTCGCGGGCTTCCCGCACGCGCTCTCCTTCGACATGGGCGGCACCTCCACCGACGTGTGCGCGATCGTCGACGGCGTTGCGCGTCGCGAGCACGAGCGTCTCGTGGACGGCCTGCCGGTTCGACTGCCCACCTTGGCGGTGCACACGGTCGGTGCCGGGGGCGGCTCGGTGGTGTGGCTCGACGCGGGCGGCGCCCTGCGCGTCGGCCCGGAGAGCGCGGGTGCCTACCCAGGGCCGGCGTGCTACGGGCGCGGCGGAGCGAAGGCGACCGTGACCGACGCCAACCTCCTGCTCGGCCGTCTGCCGACGACGCTCCCGGGCGGCATCGCGCTCGATACGGATGCAGCCGCGTTGGCTCTCGCCGGGATCGACGCGGCGGGCGTGATCGACATCGTGAACGCGGAGATGGTTCGCGCCCTGCGCGTGGTCTCGGTGGAGCAGGGGCTCGACCCCCGCGATTTCGCCCTCGTCGCCTTCGGCGGCGCAGGACCGCTGCATGGATGCGCCCTCGCGGACGAGCTCGGGATGACGACGGTTCTCGTGCCCGCCGCAGCCGGCGTCCTCTCCGCACTCGGGCTCGTCGCTGCCGACGAACGGCGGGAGCACGTCAGGACCTATGTGACGCCGCTCGCCGATGCGGGTGAGCTGCCCGAGACGGGCGACGCGGATCTCCGTTACGTCGGTCAGTCGTTCGAGCTCACGATCCCGCTCGGCCCCGACCTCGAGAAGCGCTTTCACGGGGCCCACGCCGCCCGGTACGGCTACGCGGATCACGGGCGCGCGCTCGAGCTCGTGGCGGTGCGGACGGCCGAGGTGACGCCCGCACCGCCCGTCGTCGTCGAAGGGCCAGAGCTCACGGTCCGCGGGCCGCAGGTCCTCGAGCTCGACGGTGCGACCGCGTGGGTTCCGGACGGCTGGGCCGGAGAGACGGATCGCCACGGCACGCTCGTGCTGCGGAGATTGCGTTGATCCCGATCGAGCTGCAGGTGATCGGCGCCTCCCTGCGCGCGATCGCCGAGGAGATGGGCGCCGCGCTCATCCGCTCGGCGTTCTCCGCGAACATCAAGGAACGGCGTGACTGCTCGACCGCGCTCTTCGACGAGCGCGGTCGGATGGTCACGCAGGCCGAGCACATCCCCGTGCATCTCGGCGCAATGCCCGAGGCGGTTGCCGCCGTCATGGCCAACGACCCCCGTCCCGGCGAGCCGTGGATCCTCAACGACCCCTACGCAGGAGGAACGCACCTCCCGGATCTGACCATCGTCACGCGCACCGATCTCGGCTTCGCGGTATCTCGTGCCCATCACGCCGACGTCGGCGGCTCCGAGCCCGGAAGCCTCCCGCCGCGATCGCGAACGCTCGACGAGGAGGGCGTCGTCATTCCGCCGACCCGGCTCGACGAGTCGACCCTCGAGTCGCTCGTCTCGAGAATGCGCAATCCGGACGAGCGCCGCGGCGATCTCCGCGCCCAGCTCGCCGCTCACCACCTGGCCGAAAGCCGTATCGCCGAGCTCTGTGCCCGACGCGGGCGAGAGCGTGTCGCGGACGCAATGAGCGAGCTCCTGGCGTACTCGGAGAGGGTCGTGCGCGCCGCGATCCATGCCCTCCCCGACGGACGTTTCGAGGGCGCCGACCTCATCGAGACCGCCGACGGCCTGCTCGACCTCCGCGCGACCGTGACGATCGCCGGCGACTCCATCGACATCGACTTCGACGGCACGGCGCCCCAGTACGACGGCAACCTCAACTGCCCGCTCGCCGTGACCCGTTCGGCGTGCTTCTACGTCGTCCGCTGCCTCACCGCCCCCGACCTCCCGGCTTCGGGCGGCGCGTTCGTCCCGGTGACCGTGCGCGCGCCGGAGGGCTGCCTCGTCAACGCTCGCGCCCCGGCAGCGGTCGCCGCGGGCAACACCGAGACGTCGAGCCGCATCACCGACGTCGTCTTCGACGCGTTCTCGAAGGCTCTTCCCGTGCCCGCGCAGGGCCAGGGGACGATGAACAACGTCGTCTTCGGCAACGACCGGTTCACGTACTACGAGACGATCGGCGGCGGCCAGGGCGCGTGCCCCGACGCGGACGGGCCGTCGGGAGTGCACGTCGCGATGTCGAATACCTTCAACACGCCCGCCGAGGCGCTCGAGCTCGCCTATCCGCTCCGGGTCGAGCGCTACGAGCTCAGACCGCGGTCGGGAGGTGCCGGACGGCATCGCGGAGGCGACGGCGTCGTACGCGAACTCCGGGTCCTCGAGGCGTGTCGGCTCTCACTGCTGACGCAGCGCCGCGCGGTGGCACCCCGCGGAGCAGCGGGTGGAGCCGACGGCCGCCCGGGGCGGAGCTTCCTGAACGGCGAGGAGCTTCCTGCGATCGCGAACCTCGACCTCGAGCCCGGCGACCTCCTGCGCATCGAGACTCCTGGCGGCGGGGGCTGGGGAGCTGCCGGCTAGCCCGCGGGCAGTCGATAGAGCGTGAAGCGCTCGTCCCGGTAGACGACCGGCAGCTCGAGCTCGAGCCTCGTCCGGAGGCGATCGACGACGACGTACTCCGCGCCGTACTCCCGCGGGATAGACAGATCGCCGGTGTGCAGGAACCGCCGCGCGTCGCGAGCGCGCTCGTACGGCCGGTTCTTCGCCGTATCGGCCACGTGGCCGGGCGGAGCAGCCGCGACGTAGACCGGCGCGAACGCGGCGAGCCGGAAGCTCGTCTCCGGATCCGAGAAGACGACGCCGCCCGGGCTCACCTCGTCGCGAACGGCGTTCACGAGACCATCCGACAGCGTCGCGATCGCAGGCGGCGGAGGGGGGCGCAGGTCGAGGAGGCCGCCTGCGATGACCGGCGTCAGGAACGCGGCCGCTGCCAGCGCCGCACCCGTCTCGAGCGCCGGACGGCGACGCGTGAAGCCGACGACGAGCGCTGCCACCGCCCCGACGACCGAGAACCACGCGATCCAGGCCGGGGCGGGGTTCTTGAGGACGTACTCGAAGTCGCCGGGATAGACGATCTGCAGGAACATTCCGGCCCCGAGCATGAGTGGCAGCAAGATCGGCCCGACGAGGCGCGCGAGCACTCCCATCCCGCCCGCGAACGCGAATGCGAACGGGAGAAAGCCGGCAGCCCTCCGCGCCTGCGAGATCGAGACGAGGTCGGCGAGAGACGTGAAGAGGAACGGCAGCAGCATGACCGCGAACACGGCGAGCGAGCCGCCGACGACGTAGGCCGCCCAGCGGCGACGCGCAGCGAGACCCGCGAGCGGGACGAGCAGAAGGGCGGCGATCGCAACGGCGCCGGCCCGTGTGAAGACCTCGGGCGCGAGGTTGTACGACGTGTCCGAGTGGACGACGAGCTGGCCGCGGTACTGCTGGAACGCCCGGTGGAGCTCATGTGCGTCGGGGGATACCGATCGCGTGTCGTTCACGATCGGCCGCAGCCAGAGCATGAAGAGCGCGGCCGGCACGACCAGCGACGCGAGTGCGAGCACTCCGTTGCGGACGTCGGCGCGCTCCCAGAGGGCGCGTACCACGAGGAACCCGACGAACGGGATCCACAGGAAGATGGCGTAGGTCGGGTGGACGGCCGCGAGCACAAGGCCGGCAGCAGCGGTCGAAGCGACGAGCGCCGCCGACGGCGACCGGACGGTCTCGAGCGCCAACGCGAGAGCGGCAGGTACGAGAAGCTGACGAGACGCCGTCGCCGGAAGCGAGAGGAACACGTAGGCACCACCCGTTCCCGGTGCGAAGCAGATCATCGCCACCTGAGCGGCGGCGGTCGCGCCCGCGGCCCAGGTCCGACGGAAGAGCGCCCAGCCCGCCTCGAACGACACCACGACCGCCAGCACGGCGAGGATCGATGGCAGGTGCACGACGACGTGCTCCGGGTCCTCCCTCGCGAGCTTCGCGATGAGCGCGACGAATCCGTGCCAGAGCGGAAACGCGTAGCCCGGGTGCAAGCTCCCGTTGGCGAACTCGGAAACGCGGTCGAGCGACAGGTCGTCGAGCTGTAGGAGCTTCCGGATCCGTGCCAGGTGGAAGAGACCGTCGCCCTGCACGGTCGGCGCGGCGACCCACAGCAGGAGCCCGACGATCGCGCCCCAGAAGAGCGCCCACGAGCGGCCCGGAAGCGCTTCGGTGTGCGGCCATCCGCGTCTCACGCTCAGACCGATCCCGACAACCGCCACGACCGCGAGCAGGACGAGCGTCAGGGTCAGCGTCGACCCGAGCGCGAATGTCACCGCGAGCGCGGCGAACACCACAGCGAGAGCCCACGCGAGCGTTGCCGATGCGCTCCGCACTCCCAGCGAACGAGACAGCAACCACCCCGGTGCCAGCACGAGCGCCGTCGCGACGGCGAGCTTGACGTAGAGGAAGACCACGTCAGCGCTCGACGAGGGTGGCTGCGCTGCCGGACGCGAGCCACGCCGCCCCGTCACGATATGCACGCCCCCGGGCGCCCCTGAAGACGAGCCCGCGCAGGCGGAGCGAGGCGAGGAGCACTCTTCTCGCGCGTTCCGCAACCTTCGGTCCGCGGTGCTTCGTCAGGAAGAGGAGATGGCCACGAAGGTTCTCCCGGTACAGCCGTCCGCTGTGCGACGCACCGCGCACGTGGGTGCACTCGGCGCCCGGGAAGAACACGACCTCCCACCCGGCCTCACGGAACCGGAAGCACCAGTCCGTCTCCTCGCTGAAGAGGAAGTAGTCCTCGTCGCAGTCGCCGACCTGCTCGACGGCGTCGCGGCGTACCAGCATGCACGCTCCCATGACGACCTCGACCTCGCGCACCTCGTCGTGGTCGAAGCCACCGGCGTAGAAGGCATTGAACAGAGACGATCCCGGTGCGAGCTTGCGGAGGAAGAAGTACTCGGTCGCGAGTCGCCAGACCGTCGGGAAGCCGCGAACGGAAGGTTGCAACGTGCCGTCCGGGTTCAGCAGGCGTGGCCCCACGACCGCCGCACGCGGACGCGAGTCCGCGAACTCGACGAGCCGGTCGAGGGCGCGTTGGGCAAGCCACGCATCGGCGTTCAACAGGAGCGCGTAGGTGCTCGTCGTCTCACGTAGACCGACGTTCCAGCCGGCTCCGAGCCCGCGGTTCTCGGACTCGATCACCCGAACGTTCGGATACCGGTCCCGGACGAACGCCACCGTCCCGTCACTCGAGCCGTTGTCCACCACGACGGTCTCGACGCCGGCGATCGAGTCGAGGCACTGCTCGATCCACGGGAGCGCGTCGTAGGTGACGACGACCACAGCGACGCGGCCCGACTCAGCCATGCTCGACTTCGGGACGCGGCCCTCGCCGGAGACCGTCGCGCAGCATCACGAGCGCACCGGGAAACGCGAGGAGCAGCGTAACGAGGAAGTAGAGGAAGCCGGCCGCGAACGCCTGGTTCGCGCCCACGCCGACGCTGCCCAGGAAGCTGACGAAGAACGCCTCGCGCACCGCCAGCCCGTTGAGCGTGAACGGAACGAGCATGACGAGGAAGAGCAGTGGGCCGAAGACGTAGTAGATGCGGGGATCGAGGTCGATTCCGACGGCCTTCGCGGCGGCCCAGATCGCGAGGATCCGTACCGCCTGCACGGCGAAGGTCACCGCCAGCACCCTCCCGAGCAACCCGGGATGGCCCCGGTAGTGGTGAACTCCCATGTAGAAGTGCCGCACGGGCTTCTCGACCCGCGCCCGCTCGAGCAGCGGCTGCGTCCGCCGTAGGAGCGGACGCGCCGACGCGCGCGAAGAAGAGGAAGCCGAGAACGAGCGTCCCGAACGCGAACAACCCCTCCAGCCACAGGTAGGCGCTGATGTCGTACTCGCCGATCGAGAGCAGGAACCCGACCGCCCCGAGGGCGACAGTCGCGGCGCCCCCCAGCCCGCGTTCGAGCAGGACCGTTCCGGTCACGACAGTCGCTCGCCCGGGATGCCGCCTCGTCGTGTCGATGACACGAACCGCGTCGCCCCCCAGCGACGTCGGGAGCACCTGGCCCGCCGTATAGGCGACGAAGTACGTCCGGGTCAGCCACGGCACGCCCTCGTGGATGTCGTGCGCGTCGAGCAGCCAGCCCCACCTGGTCGCGAGCACGGGCACGGTGAGAACCATGATCGCGACGGAGAGCGCGAACCATGCGAGGTTCGCATCCCGGAGGACGTCGAGCGTAGTCCCGAGATCGACCTTCCAGACCAGGTAGCCGAGTGCGGCGAGCGTCAGGACGATCGTCCCGACGCGCCGCGCCCTACGCGTCATGCACCCGCTGCGCCGCGCGATTCACGCGGCGACGGTACCAAGGTGGTCGGCAGGGGCCGGACCCGTCGAGCCCGGCCCCGCCGTGTCTCTTTAGGCCGCCTCGGGCCGTGACACCAGCTCGGGGACAGCCTCGCTCGCAGAGCGCCGCTTCGGCGGGATCAGCAGGGCGAGCAGAAAGCCGACGCCGACCACTGCCGCACCGACCCAGAGAGCGGGAACGAGCCCGTCGTGGAAGGTCTGGGGAGTCCCGTAGCCGCCGTAGTGGGCGAACAGGGAGGCGAGGACGGCCACTCCGAAGACCCCGCCGACTTCCCGAATGGCGTTGTTGGCTCCGCTGGCCTTGCCTTCTTCCTGCGGGCGAACCGCCGAGAGGACGACATAGGCGACGGGGGCGAAGAACATCCCCATCCCGATCCCGGAGAAGATGAACGGGCCCACGAGCGAGGCGTAGCCAACCGTGGGTGCGGTGACGGCTGCGATCCATGCCAGGCCGATTGCCTGCAGCGCGAGCCCGGTGGCCATGATCCGCCCGCCACCGATCCGATCGGTCAGCGCGCCCGCTATCGGAGCCACGATCAGCGGCATTGCCGTCCAGGGAAGGACGCGAACGCCAGACTCGAGCGGCGAGTAGCCCTGCGCGGTCTGGAAGAACTGCGTCAGCAGGAAGATCGAGCCGAACATCCCGAAGTACATGAAGAGCGAGGCCCCGTTCGCCGCGGAGAACGCGCGGTCGCGGAAGAAACGCATCGGGAGCATCGGCTCGGCCGCACGCAGCTCCCAGGCGACGAACGCCGCGAGGAGGGCCGCGCCGGCCACGAGCGCGGTGAGTATCTGCAGGCTCGTCCAGCCGTGCGAGTTGCCGTTCACGAGGCCCCAGACGATCCCGAGGAGGCCGAGCCCGCCGAGGACGACCCCGGGGACGTCCAGCGCCTTGTCGGGCCCGTACGACTCGCGCAGCTGCGTGGCCAGCGGGAGCAGGATCAGCCCGACGGGCACGTTGAGCCAGAAGACCCACTGCCACGAGATGCCCTCGACGACGGCGCCGCCGACGAGCGGCCCCATGGCAACGGCGAAGCCGGCGATGCCCGACCACGCGCCGAGCGCGGCACCGCGCCTCTGCGGCGAGACCGCCGAACTGAGAATGGTCAACGTGAGCGGCGTCACGATCGCGCCCCCGAGGCCCTGGAGTGAGCGCGCAGCGATCAGCCACTCCGTGGACGGAGCGAGCGCGGCCATCGCGGATGCCCCCGTGAAGATTGCGAGGCCGATCAAGAACATCCGCTTCCGTCCGAAGCGATCGCCGAGCGCGGCGCCCATCAGGAGGAAGACGGCGAAGGTGAAGGTGTAGGCGTTGACGATCCACTCGAGCTGCTCGATCGACGCGCCGAGGTCGACGCGGATGACGGGTAGTGCGGTCGAAACTACGAGGTTGTCGAGTACGACCATGAACAGTGCGATCGACGTGATGACGAACGTCCACGCCGTGCGAGTGCCGGTTTTCATCGTGACCTCCCGGATTCGTCCTGGTTCCGATCTAGTGACTGCTTACTCAATTGCAGGAGAAAAAGAGAGAGAGCTTTCATCGGTCCTCCTCCACGCACCCCTCGGCCAGGCGGGCGGCCCAGGAGTCCTTCGGTTCGTCGGTGATCGAGTACTGCATTGCCGCCAGAACGTTCATGAGCATGCCCTTGGCGAAGAAGCGCGCCACGGTTTGCTTGTCGGCGCCCGACACGGTCTCGACGTAGTCGACGAGCCGGCCGTATCCGCGCGCCGTGCTCTCCCGCACGTCCACGTCCTCGACCGACGCAGCGTACGCCTGTAGCTGGCCCTGGAGCATGGTGCGGTCGCTCTCGATGAGCCGGCCGTACGCGGCGCCGATGGCGTTGAGGGCGTCGAGACCCGAGCTCCCGGAAGCAGCTTCGCGGAACAGATCCAGCGTGCGCTGGAAGCACTGCTCGTTGACCGCGATGAAGAGCGCCTTCTTCGACCCGAACAGACGGAAGAGGTAGGGCTGCGAGATCCCCGCACGCCGCGCGATCGAGTCGGTCGAGGCGCCGTGGAGGCCGTGCTGCGCGAACTCGTAGCGCGCAGCCTCGAGAACCGCCTCGCGGCGCTCGTCGGCGGTCTGTCGGGTCGCGGTCTGACTCATGGCATAGAAAGTTAGCACTCACTCACAACGAGGTCAAGACCTCCGCGACCCGTTCGACCTCCTCCTCGGTCGTCGTCGTCGCGAACGGCAGCGCGAGTGCGCGCTCGAACGCGCGGTCCGCTCCCGGAAAGTCGCCCTGCGCGCGGTACGGCGCGAGCCGGTGGAGCCCCCAGGTCCCGATCTGCGCCTCGATTCCCGCATCACGAAGCGCCTGCAGCGCCTCGTCCCTGCGGTCGAGCTGCACGACGTAGGCCTGCCAGCCGTGCCGGTCGCCTTCGGCGGCGAACGGCGTGAGCACATGGTGCTCGAGCCGTTCCGTGTACCAGCCTGCGACGCGCTCCCGTGCCGCGAGCAGCTGCTCCAGCCGCTCCACCTGCGGGATGCCGATGGCACAGAGGAGATCCGGCAGCCGGTAGTTGAAGGCCGGCGCGGGCATGTCGCCGGGCGTCTGCCAGCCGTGGTGACGAAGTCTCCGCACCGCGGCGTCGAGCGACGCCTCGTCGGTGGTCACGGCTCCCCCTTCTCCCGTGGTGACGATCTTGCGCGGGTGGAACGAGAGACACCCGAGGACGCCGAGCGCTCCGCACGGTGTTCCGCGGTAGCGAGCCCCGAGCGCCCCGGCGGCATCCTCGACGAGCGCGACCTCCTGCGGGACCGCGGTCTGGAGCGCCTCCCAGGCAACCGGCCGCCCGAACAGGTGCACCGCCATCACGGCCCGCGTCTTCGGACCGACCGCCGCTGAAACTGCGCCGACGTCGAGGTTGAACGTGTCGGGGTCGACGTCGACGAGTCGGGCGCGAGCGCCGCACAGCTCGACGACGTTGGCTGTCGCAGGGAACGTGTACGCCGGGACGATCACCTCGTCGCCCGGGCCGATCTCGAGCGCGAGTAGCGCGAGGTGGAGCGCGGCCGTCCCCGACGAGACGGCTGCGGCGTGCGCCGTCCCGACGGCCCGTGCGATCGCCTCCTCGAACTCCGCGACCTTCGGCCCCATGGTCAGCTGACCCGTCCTCACGACCTCGGCGACCGCGGCGAGCTCGGCCTCCCCGACGTCCGGCCGCGCGAGCCGGATCGGGTAGCTCATCGGGATGTGTTCTCCCGGTACCAGGCGATCGTCCGCTCGAGCCCTTCGTCGAGCTCGACCTTCGCCTCGAAGCCGAGCAGGTCGCGCGCCTTGTCCACGTTCGGGATGCGAAGCTCCACGTCCGTGTAGTGGAGCGGCTGGAAAACGAGCTCGTGCTCGAGACCCGTCATACGCTTGATCCGGAGCGCGAGGTCGTAGATCGTCACGGCCGAGCGCGCGTTGCCGACGTTGAAGCTCTCGCCGACCGCGTTCGGGTGCTCCAGGGCGAGCATGAGCGCCTCGACCATGTCGTCGACGTAGCACCATGCGCGGATCTGCGAGCCGTCGCCGTGGATGACGAGCGGCTTCCGCGCGAGCGCCGTCTCGATGAAGGCGCGGATGGCGCCGCCGCCGATCTGACCTGGTCCGTAGACGTTGAAGGGGCGGAGGGAGACCGTCGGGAGCCCGAGCTCGTCGTGGTAGGCGTGGGCCATGTGCTCGCCCGCGAGCTTCGAGACCGCGTACGTCCAGCGCGCCTCGCCGACGGAGCCCTGCGTCGTCACGTGCTGCTCGTCCACCTTGTAGGCATAGGTGCCGAACACCTCGCTCGTCGAGAACTCGATGACCCGCTCGATCGTGTCCTTCGTCGCCAGCGCCGCCTCGAGGGCGTTGTAGGTGCCGATCAGGTTCACGCGCATCGTGCGCACTGGGCTCTCGATGACCGTGTCGACCCCTGCGATCGCGGCCGCGTGCACGAGGTGCGTCGCGCCCTTCACGGCACCTGTCAGGAGCTCGTCGTCGAGCACGTCGCCGTGGACGAAGGTGAAGTTCGGATGCTCGGTGAGCGTCGTGCCGCCGAGAGCGTCCCGGTGCAGGTTGTCGATCGCGACGATCTCGTTGTCGTCGACGAGCCGGCGGGCGAGCGTCGTTCCGATGAAGCCCGCGCCACCGGTGACGACGATGCGCTTTCCCGTCAGAGCCACGCGGCGAGTCTACGTCCGGGCCGACGCACCGCCGCCGCGAAGACGAGCGTCACCACGGCCGCGACGCTCGCGAGCGCCCAGCCGTCGCCGCGGGGCCACCCGCGGTAGAGGTCGAGAAGCTCGAAGACCGTCATCGCGAGCGGCACGAACCAAAGACCCGACAGGCGGGGCCGCGCGAGCGCGATGGGTACGACGAGGAGCACGAGGTAGTGCAGCCAGAGGATCGGGGTGAGGACGAACCCCGCGGCCAGAGCGATCGTCAGCGACCGGCGGTCGCCGTCACCTCCGGCTCGACCTGCCCGCCAGCCGAGGACGAGCAGCGCAGCCGCCGCTGCGACCACGACGAGATGGGCAAGCGTAGAGGCGAGGCCCAGGGCCACGAGAATCGCGTAGGCGGAGTAGGAGTTCGCGGCCTCGACGTCCGAGAGCCGCCGAAGCAACGCTGGATAGTCGGTGACCCCGTCGAAGCCGATGACCGCCCACGACCCCAGCGCGAGGACCAGTGCGATGGCGACAGAGCCGATCGCCGCCTTCCACCGGCGCGTCGCGACCAGCCAGACGACGAGCGGCCAGAGGAAGACCTTGAGCGCGATCGCCGCCCCCAGCGAAGCCGCCGCGGCTCCGAGCCGGTCGCGGTACCGCCATGCGAGTGCGACGAGCAGGGCGAGGACCGGGCCGACGGCGCCGTACTCCACGTTCTCGAGCGTCGGCGGATAGAGGAGCGCGACCGGATAGCAACGCCAGTCGCGGACGTCGAGCAGCGCAAGCGTGGCGACGACGCACGCGATGAGGGCCAGCGACACGAGCACCCCGACGGGGGAGGAGCCGGCGACGTCGTCGGGGAGGGCCGTCGCCGGGATCAGCACGATCGCCAGGAGCGGCGGGTACGCGTAGGGCGCCTGCGCCTTCTCCGAGACCGTCTCGGGATCGACGTACGGGCTGTCGCCGGCACGGACGTCGTGGGCCGCCTGGAGGAAGATCGAGAAGTCGAACGGCACCTGGAGGCCTCCGAGCGAGCGCAACGAGTTCGCCCAGAGCGTGTCGTCATGCCAGCGGCTCGCCGCGGCGCGGGCGCCGACCGGGAGCACGATCGCCGCCGCGAGCACGCAGGCGACGATCAGCGCGATTCGACCCCGTCGTGTCCTCGCCACGAGCGGTGACAGTACCCTGGGCATATGCGCGCGTCGCTCGTGGCGTTGGTGGTAGCCGCGATCGTGGCAGTAGCGGCCTCGGCCGCGCCCTCGTCCCGTACCTCGTTGCGGATCATCTACTGGGAGGACTCCGCCAAGCCGCTCGCCACCGTGACGTGGACGCTGCGGTGCAACCCGACGGCAGGCTCGCTGCCCCGGCCGGCACGCGCGTGCACGCGCCTGTTCGCGGGCGGCGCGAAGCTCTTCGCGCCGATTCCGAAGAACATCGCATGCACCGAGATCTACGGCGGCCCGCAGCAGGCGCGGATCGTCGGCACGGTGAAGGGACGGGCCGTGCACGCCACTTTCGCTCGGACGAACGGATGCGAGATCGCGAGATGGCAGCGAATCTCGCCGTGGCTCGTCCCTCTCGGCGGCGTCGCGGGCTGAGGACGCACGCCGTTACCATCGGCCTCCGTGGCGACCCTCCTCTTCGTCGGCGCTGGGCGCCATCAGCGTCGCGCGATCGAGCAGGCCCGAGCGCGCGGCCTGCGCGTCGCAGCCGTCGACCGGAGCGCTGACGCGCCGGGGCTTGTCGCCTCCGATCTCGCCGAGGTCGTCGACTTCACGGACGTGGAGGGCGTCGTGGAGGTCGGGCGACGGATCGGCATCGACGGCGTCCTCACGGTCTCCGCCGACCGCGCGGTGCCTGTCGTCGCAGCCGTTGCGGAAGAGCTCGGCCTCCCCGGTATCGGCACCCACACCGCCCATCTTCTGACGCACAAGCGCGCGATGCGCGATGCGCTCCGAGCAGCCGGACTCCCGCAGCCTCCATACGCGAGCCTGCGCTCGAGCGCGGATATCGACGACGCGATAGCGGCCGTCGGCTTCCCGGCGGTGCTGAAGCCCGTGGACTCGGGCGGGCAGAGGGCCGTCTTCCGCATCGAGAGCCGGGACGAGCTCGAGCGCGACCTCGACGAGGCGGTCGCCGAGTCACCGACGGGCGAGGCGCTCCTCGAGGCCTTCGTCGACGGCGTCGAGCTGAACGGGATCGTGGTTGCGCGGGTGGGGGAGCCTGCGCTCATCACGCTCTCCGATCGCCTGCGACCGCCGGGCATAGGCTTCGGCGTCGGCTGGATCCACGTCTACCCACCGTCGATCCCGCTCGAGCAGCACCGGCTGGCGAGCCAGGTGGCAGTCGAATCGGTTCGCGCACTCGGGCTCAGGGACGCCATCGCGTTTCCGCAGCTCATCGCCTCGCCCGACGGCTCGGTCCACGTCGTCGAGGTCGCAGCGCGCATTCCCGGTGGGCAGATGGCGGACCTCGTGCGTCATGCGGTCGGCGTCGACCTCGTGGAGATCGCCATGCTGCAGGCACTCGGCGACTACGTGCCGGACGACGTCGCGCTACCTCGCTTCACGCAACCGCTCGCGATCCGGTTCTTTACCGCCGAGCCCGGGCCTCTTCCGACGGGACGCGTCACGCGAATCGGAGAGCTCGACGCGGTGCTCGCCTCCGAGGGCGTCGTCCAGGCCGACACGTACCTGCAGGTCGGCGAGACGATCCGTCCCGTGCGCCGGGACGGCGATCGCCGCGGCTACGTCATCGCGATCGCGGACACTCCCGAGGAGGCGCTTCGCCGCGCCGAGCACGCCGCGACGAAGCTCCACGTCGACGTCGAGGCCGCCGCATGAGCGGCCGTCCGGCAGAGATCGTCGGTTCGGGATACGACGTCATCTCCGATCGTTTCCTCGCCTGGCGAGACGAGATCGAGGGGGATCCGAGCGACGTGTGGGCAGAGCAACTGGTATCGAGGCTGCAGCCTGGTGCGCGCGTACTCGAGCTCGGTTGCGGGGCGGGTGTCCCGCATACAAAGCGTCTTGCAGAGAGCTCGCGTGTCACGGGAGTCGACATCTCATCGGAGCAGATCAGGCGTGCCACAGAGAACGTGCCTGGAGCGGACTTCGTCGTCGCCGATTTCACCGCGCTCGACATCGAGGCATCGTCGTACGACGCGGTGGCGTCCTTCTATGCCCTCAACCACGTGCCGCGGGCGCTGCTACCTCGACTCTTTGCCGATATCCACACTTGGCTGGCTCCGAGTGGCTTCTTCCTTGCCGCCCTCGGAACGGAGGACGCTGAGCAGTGGACGGGCGAATGGCTCGGAACGACGATGTTCTTCTCGAGCTTTCCGCCGGAGACGAATAGGAAGCTGCTCGACGAGGCCGGCTTCGACAGGCTCCTCGACGAAGTCGTGACGTTTTGCGAACCCGAAGGCGAGGTGGCGTTCCAATGGGTCCTCGCGCAACGATGAGCTGTTCCTTCGACCTCGCGCACTACGCGGAGATCCTCGAGGCGGGAAAGTCCGGCGGATATCGCTTCGCGGGGTTCGGGGACGGGCCGGAGCGCGGCGACATCTACCTCCGCCACGACGTCGACCTCTCGCTCGACGCGGCGCTCACGATGGCCGAGGTCGAGGCCGAGCACGGTGTCCAGACCACGTACCTCCTCATGACCGAGTCGGTCTTCTACAACCTCGCGTCGAGCGAGGGCGTCCGTGCGATCGCGCGCCTGCGCGATCTCGGCCACGCGGTCGGCCTGCACGCCGTCCATCCGTACGCCGAGCTCGATGACCGGTTCGATCCGGTCGTCTCGTGGCACAACCCCGAGGCGGAGTACATGTCCCGGACGATTCCGGGGGTCACCAACGTCTATGCCGAGCCGTTCTTCGACCGGCCGACGTACAGGTCGGACTCGAACCAGCACTGGCGCTCCGGATGTCCGCACGAGGAGCTCCGCGGCGGCGGCTTCCCGTGGCTGCAGATCCTCGTGCACCCGGAGATCTGGGTGTACGAGGGCGCGACCATGGGTCTCACGATGCGCGCGATGCTGAACGCGGAGAAGGCCCGCCGCCTCGAACAGCTCGCCGAAGACGGCATCCACCTTGACTGAAGGGCGACTTCGCGTCGTCCACTGTCCTGTGAACACGGCCGGCGTGCCGTGGGCGAACGTCCAGGCGCTGCGGCGGCGCGGGGTCGACGCGCAGCTCGTCGTCTTCAACCGCTACAAGCTCCATTCCGAGGCGGACGTGTCGCTCGAGCGCCACGGCGGCTTCGCACGACGCCAGCTCGCGCAGTGGAACGCCCTCGCGAAGCTCATCCCCCGAACGGACGTCTTCCACTTCTACTTCGGCCTGACGCTCGTGCCGCAGTCCGTCCAGTTCCCGATCCTCCGTGCGCTGCGGAAGAAGTCGGTGATGCACTACCTCGGCTCGGACATTCGCGGAAAGTCGCCCGAGGAGCTCGCGTTCGGGAAGAAGGCGGGCGCCGAGGTGGTCGGATCGTACGACGCGATCCGCTGGGTGCCCGAAGCGGAGATGATCCCGCCGGGCATCGACGTCACCGTCGTCGAGCCCGCGCCGCCGTCCGATCGGGCTCGGCCGGTCATCCTGCACGCTCCGTCGTCACGACGCCGGAAGGGGACCGAGCACGTGCTCGCGGCCTGCGAGGGGCTCGACGCCGACCTCGTGCTCGTCGAGGGTCTCCACCATGACGAGGCGTTCGAGCGCTACCGGGAGGCGGACATCGTCGTCGACCAGCTGAACGCGGGCTGGTACGGGCTCTTCGCGATCGAGTGCATGGCGCTCGGGAAGCCGGTCGTCACGTTCCTGCACGACGAGGCCGTCGAGCGCACGGAGCGCGAGCTCGGGACGCGCGTCCCGATCGTGCGCGCGACGAAGACCGACCTTCGCTCGCAGCTCGAGCCCCTCGTCGCCTCCGCCTCGGAGCGCCGGAGGATCGGGGCCGAGTCGCGTGCCTACGTCGAGCAGGTCCATGACCTCGAGCGAGTCGCCGACCGCCTGCTCGCTCTCTACGCTCGGCTGCGATGACATCGCTCGGCGGCCAACTCAAGCGGCTCGGTAAGCACTCCGTCATCTACGGGCTCGGCGGGCTCGTCTCCCGGATCCTCGCGGTCATCCTGCTGCCGCTGTACACGCGGTACCTCTCCCCTTCCGACTACGGGAAGGTCGAAACGCTGATCGCGCTGACGACGGTCATCGGCATCGCCTTGAGCGCTGGGATCGGAAGCGCCTTCTTCCGCTTCTACTTCGACTCGAACGAAGCCGCCGCACGACGTCGGGTTCTCCGTACGTCCTTCTGGTTCATCATGGGCATGGCGACGCTGGGCCTCGTCATCGGCGTCGCGTTCGCGAGCGAGATCTCGCAGATCTTGTTCGGGACCACCGACGATGCGACGCTCGTCGCCGCCGCGTTCGTCGGTCTCTGGGCGGGTATGAACTGGACGCAGCTCACGAACCTCTTCCGCGTGGAGGAGCGTTCGGCCGCCTTCGTGTCGGCGAGCATCGCGAACATCCTCGTCACGGTCGGGGCAACGCTGATCCTCGTCGTCGCACTCGACAAGGGCCCGATCGGCGTGATCGTCGGGAACTTCACCGGGACGCTGGCCGTATACGCCGTACTCGTGATGTACCGCCGTGAGCAGCTCGGCCTCGAGTTCGACCGCAAGCTGTTTCGGGAGATGAACACGTTCGGCCTCCCGCTCGTCCCGAGCGCGCTCTTCCTGTGGGTGACGAACTTCTCCGACCGCATCTTCCTCGTGAAGCTCGCCGACACGCAGGAGGTCGGTCTCTATTCGGTCGGGGTGCGCATCGCGTCGGCGCTCGTGCTCCTGCTCACCGCGTTCCGCCTCGCATGGCCGGCGTTCGCCTATTCGATCGAGGACGAGTCGGCAGCACGCCGGACGTATGCGTACGTCCTGACGTATCTCGTCGTGGTCACGACGTGGGCTGCGACCGGACTCGCGCTCCTCTCGCCGTGGATCGTCCAGTGGATTGCGGCGCCCGCCTTCGAAGAGTCGTCGCGCGTGGTCGGCCCGCTCGCGTTCTCGACCGTCGCGTTCGCCGGGTACCTCGTCGTCGCGATCGGCGTCGGACGCTCGCGGCGCACGCAGTTCAACTGGGTGGTGACAGGCGTTGCGGCAATCGTCAACATCGGGCTCAACCTGATCCTGATCCCGCCGTACGGGATGATGGGCGCGGCGATCGCGACCATCGCCGCGTACACGACGATGTTCGTCGGAATGGCCTGGTGGTCGCAGCGGATCTACCCGGTCGCGTACCAGTGGCGACGCGTCGGAACGGCCGCTGCGGCCGGGATCGCCCTCGTCGCGATCGGCAAGCTGGCCGGCGGAGGGCTGCCGGTCGCCGTGGTGCTCGCGCTCGCGTATCCGCTGGCGCTCCTCCCGCTCGGCTTCTACCTCCCCTCGGAGCGCAGGGCCATCGGGGCGCGGCTCCGGCTCGCCCGCTAGAGCAGCGTCTGCTGCAGGAGGAAGACGTTGAGCGCGATGATCGCCGCGGCCACGATCGAGCCTGCGATCGTCGTGGAGCGGCGGTTCACGAGCTCGCCCATCAGCGATCGGTCACGACAGAAGAGGATGAGCGGGACGAGCGCGAATGGGATCCCGAAGGAGAGCACCACCTGACTCAGCACGAGCGCGCGTGAAGGGTTGACCCCGATCGCGATGATCACGAGCGCGGGCACCATCGTCACGAACCTCCGCAGGAACAACGGGATCCTGCGGTTGACGAACCCCTGCATGACCACCTGCCCGGCGAGCGTGCCCACGCTCGACGACGACAACCCGGATGCGAGCAGCGCGACCCCGAACAGCACGGCGGCGGCCGATCCCAGGTGGACGCCGAGTTGCTCGTGGACGGCATCGAGGTCGTCGCCGACGTCGTACTGCCCCCGCGCGTTGAAGACGGCGGCAGCCGTCACGAGCATGCAGATGTTGATGACCCCCGCGATGCCCATCGCGATCACGACATCGACGCGCTCGAAGTGGAAGATGCGCCGCCGCGCACCCTCGCTGGCTCCGACGAGGCGATGCTGCGTGAGGGCCGAGTGCAGATAGATGACGTGTGGCATGACGGTCGCGCCGAGGATTCCCGCCGCGAGAAGCACGCTTTCCGTTCCGTCGAATCCCGGGACGAACAGCCCGTGGACGATCGCCGAGCGGTCGGGGTTCGACAGGACGACCTGCACCGCGAACGACGAGACGATCACGAGGATCAGGCCGGCGATAACGGACTCGAGGCGCCGGAACCCCTTCGCCTGGAGCGCGAGGATCGCGAACGCGGCAACTCCGGTGAGGAGCGCCGCGGGGAAGAGGGCGATGCCGAACAGGAGCTGGAGCCCGATCGCCGCGCCCATGAACTCGGCGAGGTCGGTCGCCATGGCGACGATCTCCGCCTGGATCCAGAGCGCGAAGCTCGTGCGCCTCGAGAAGCGCTCGCGGCAGACCTCCGGCAGGTTCCTCCGCGTGGCGATCCCGAGCTTGGCGCTCATCGCCTGGATGAGCATCGCCGTCAGGTTCGCGGCGAGGACGACCCAGAGCAGGAGGTAGCCGAACTTCGCTCCCGCGGCCATGTTCGTCGCGAAGTTCCCCGGATCGACGTAGGCGACCGCTGCGATGAAGGCGGGCCCGAGGAAGGGCCAGTACTTCCGGATCCCGCGGCGCTCTCCGGCGAGCGATTCCTCCGCAGCTTCGAGGACGCGAGCTTCGCCGGGGAGGACGTCGTCGAGGGGATGGACGAGGGCGGTGCGGTCGTGGCCCTCTGGCACCGGGAGTTCGGCCGCTCGGGAACGACGCGTCAGGCGGCGCTCCGAGGCACGGCCGCGCTCAAGCGACGATCCGGTAGACCTGGAAGCACTCCGCGTACTCGCGGTTCACGTTCACCCCGTGGACCCTCGCGAGATTCCAGATGTACTCGGGATCCGCGTAGCGCCGGTGCTGCTGCGAGGCATAGCGCGAGAGCGCAGCGACCTTTCGCTCGAGATGTCGCTTCTCGAGGGCGATGTATGCGCCGTACGAGAAGTCGTAGTTGTTCCACGGCACCTCGTAGCCGAGGATCGTCGTGCGCTTGAACGCGCGGAGACCCTCCTGCGCGATCGTCTGATGATCCTGGTGGACGTCGTGGTGCGACGGCTGGAACACGACATCCGGCTTCCACTCCTCCCACAGCTGGACGAGGAGCTCGAGGATGTCCTGACGCCTCTCGGGAAACGTGCGAACGTCGAAGTCGTGGACGGTGAGCCAGTCCGAGTCGATCCCGAGCTCGGCCGTCGCCTCCCGGACCTCGCGCGCGAGCGTGTCCGGCTCGAAGCCGGGCGGAAGCGACCGCGTTGCGATCGAGAACGCGACGTAGTGCACCTCGCAGCCTGCCTCGACGAGCCGCGCCATCGTCCCGCCGCAGCCCAGCTCGCCGTCGTCCGTATGCGGTGCGAGGACGAGCGCTTTCCTCCAGGCTTCGATCACCGCGCCATTCAATCACTCGTGGCGTAACGTCCCGTCGTCATGGAGCACGCCCAGCTCGCCGAGATCGCGGCGCTCATCGGAGCGCTCGGCGCCGTCGGCGTGCTCATCACCCGCGGCGGAATCTTCCCGCTGATCGGCCTGGTACTGCTCGGCGTGGCGACAGGCGGAATCGGCTGGTCGCTGGTCGGAGACGAGGACGTGAGGCTGCTCGTCCACGACCCGGCCGGAATCGCGCTCATGGTCATCGGAGCCGCGCTCGCGCTCGCGCTCGCCGTGCCTCTCGCCCGCTACCCCGCCGTCGTCCCCGTCGCGCTGTTGGTAGTCGCGCCGTTTCGGGTCCCGGTTCAGGTCGGAGACCAGGAGGCGTTCCTGCTGCTGCCGCTCTACCTCGTGATCGCGGCCGCGGCGCTCGCGCTGGCGTACCGCATCCTCCGCGGCGAGCGACCGCCGCCGCCCCCGTTCCTGCTCGCCTTGCCGTTGGCCGCATTCGTCACCTTCGCATCGACCTCGTTTCTCTGGACGTGGGACGAGCGCTCGGGGGGGATCACCCTCGCGTTCTTCGTGTTTCCCTTCGTTGCCGGCCTCGCGACGGTCGCCCGCAGCCCGATCGCCGAGTGGCTGCCGCGAGCGCTCCTCGCGACGCTCGTGGCACTGGGAACACTGTTCGCGGCAATCGGGATCTGGCAGGCGCATACGCGCACGCTCTTCTTCGGGCGCGACGTCGCGGTCGCGAACGCCTACACGTCGTTCTTCCGCGTGACCTCGCTCTTCAAGGATCCGAGCCTCTACGGCCGTTACCTCGTGGTGCCGATCGCCGTGCTCCTCGTCGCGATCCTCGTCCGCCGCGGTCGAACCGTCGACTGGGTCGTCGCGACCGTGTTCGTCGCGTTCCTCTTCCTCGGCCTCTTCTACTCGTATTCGCAGTCGAGCTTCGTCGCGCTCTTCGTGGTGACGTTCGCCGTCGCCGTGGTCGGAGCCGATCAGCGGACGCGAATCGTCCTCCTCGTATGCGCTCTCGTGGCGACGCTCGCCGCCGCAGGCGTTGCGGGCGCCGCGATCGGCGGCCGGTCCGCGAAGGACGTCACGAGCGGACGCTCGCGTCTCGTCGAGGTGACGCTGGACGCGTTTCGTGAGCGGCCGATCGCCGGGGTCGGTGTCGGCGGTCAGCCTCGCGCAAGCGCTGATCTGGCCAAGAAGGGCTCTCCGAGCCGGAACGCCTCGCACACGACGCCGTTTACGATCCTCGCCGAGACCGGCGTGATCGGCTTCCTCTTGTACGGGTGGCTGCTCGCGGCAACAGCATGGGCTCTGATGCTGGTCACCCGCTGGAACCGTGAGTTCGGCGTCGGGCTCGCGGCGGTTCTCCTCGTCCTCTTCGTGCACTCCCTCCTGTACGCCGGCTTCTTCGAGGACCCGCTCACCTGGGGCGTCATCGGGCTGGCGGCTGCCGCGTTGGCGCACGCACCCGAGAGAAGCTCGGCACAGGAGAACGCGTCGCCGACCGACGCCTCTCCGGCTGCTCCGGAGTTGCTGGCACACTGACGCTCGGCCGCTGCGGTCGGCCTCGCTTCATGCCGAAAGCCTTCGTCTGGATCCTCGTAGCGGTCACGGTGGCCGTCCTCTCGCTCTTCGGCCTCGCGATCGCGATCGCGCTGACGACGCAGAACCGCCCGTCCGGCTCGCTCGACACGAATCTCGAGGGGGTCACGGTCTCGTCCGAGACCACGACGGAGTCGACACCTGAGCCGCCTCCCGAACCCGTCGGCGACCGCCGCTGCTGGGAGGAGTTCGGCGCCGACCCGAATCGCTCGCTCGCCCGGCCCGCAGCGATCCTCGGGCTCCCTGCTCGCAAGTACGTCTGGACCCGCGGAGTCGACAGCTACATCGAGTTCCCGCCGGTGTACTGCGAGGGCGACCTGTACGTGAACTCCTTTCGGGGCACGACGTACGCGATCGACGCCGAGACGGGAAAGACCCTCTGGGAGCGGCGGGTGGGAGGAACCGTCCCGTCGAGCCCCGCAATCGACGGTCCGCGGATCCTCGTCTCGTCGCAGGACGGGACCGTGACCGCGCTGTCGCGGCAATCGGGTCGACGAGTCTGGCAGGTCCGGACCGCGGGCAAGGTCGAGTCGTCGCCCGTGGTGATCGACGGGGTCGCCTATTTCGGCTCGCACGACGGACGCCTCTTCGCGGTGCAGTCCGACAGCGGTCGCATCGTCTGGGCGTATCAGACCGGTGGGCGCATCAACGCCAGCCCCACGATCGTCGGCGAGTCGGTCTGCGTCACGAACTACTCCGGCGCCTTCGTGTGCCTCGACCGCAAGACCGGAGCGGAGCGCTGGACGACGTACCTCAAGCGTGATCCGTTCCGCTACGAGAGCTTCTACGCGAGCGCGTCGAGCGACGGGTCGCGGTTGTACTCGGTCGCACGCTCCGGGAAGGTCGCGGCTCTCGACGTTTCGGACGGTCACGTCGTCTGGACGGCCGGGGTCGGCGGGCTCGGCTACACGACGCCCGCGGTCGCCGACGGCCGCGTCTTCGCGGGAGGCTTCGACGGCAGGCTTCGTGCGTTCCGCGCCACGACGGGGGACGAGCTCTGGAACAAGTGGGTCGGCGGACGAATCCTGGGAGCGCCGGTCGTCATCGGGCCGTACGTCTTCTTCTCGACACTCGAGAAGCGGACGTACGCGCTCCGCGTCTCCGACGGTTCGATCGCGTGGCGGCTCCCGCTCGGCCGCTACGCGCCGGGAATCGCCACCGAGCGGACGTACTTCTTCTCGCTCAACGGCCGGCTCATCGCCGTCCGCGGTCGGGACGTCCCCGCATCACGCTGACAGGCGAGGATGTCGCCGCCGCCAGAGCGGCGAGCGCTGGACTGCCGATGCGCTGACGTTCCATGCCCCGAGGCGCAGGGAGTACGTCAGGCGGGCGAGCGCGGCTCGCATTCCACCGCGGGACGACGACGCGACGTCGTAGCCGAGCTCTCGGAGAAGGTCGCCGGCGACCTCCTCGAAGGCCTCGACATCCGCGGGAGACATGTCGTCGCGCCAGCTCCGCACGCCCGCGGTCATGGGGCGCAGGAGTCGCTGCTGGTGCGGCTTCGCGGACACGTCGACCGAGCCGGCGTAGTCGAGCATCGCCGGATCGAACTCGATCTCGGCGAACTGGCAGATCGCGCCGACGATGCGCTCGGGATCGCCGACGAGCTCCTCGTAGCGCACCTCGTGGTAGCGGCTCGTCCCGACACGGCGACCGAGAGCGCGCGCGTCGCGCACCTCCTTGCGCCACAGACAGGCGAACTCGGAAGGCGTTCGCGGATGCGCCCAGGTCCGCGTGAAGCTGCCCTCCGGCAGCTCGAGGAACGAGAGGGCCGCGTCGCGTCCGTCGCGGATCAGGTGGACGTACTGCGCGTCGGGGAAGAGTCGCTCGAGAAGCGCGAGGTGCCGCATGTACATCGGCGTCTTGTCACCCCAGCGCGGCTTCCCGGCACGATCGGCATACGACTCGAAGATCGCGGCGATCGCGGCGCCCGCGGGCATGCCCGGACGCAGACGAGGAGCGACATCGCTCGCGCTCACGCCCCAGTCGCGGATCGTCGGGATTCGCGCGACGTCATCGAGGAAGCGGTCGGTCTCGATCGTCCCGCGGTGGCGACGCGCGAGCAGCGGGACGAAGAAGGACTCGTCCGGGATGGCGATACCTGGCGAGCGATCGAGCACCACGCGGAGCAGCGTCGTGCCAGAGCGGCTCACGCCGAGGACGACGAGCGGCCGACTCACGGAGCCGCGACGACGTCCACGGCAGCGCGAGTCGCACGGCCGCCGACGGTCACATACAGCGTGTACGAGCCGGGAGTCTCCGGCGCGCGCAGCACGAGCACCTGCCGCGTGCCGACTCCCCTGTGCCCCGCGAAGAGCCAGCCGTACGCTTTCGCGTCGCTGAAGACGCGCACCGAGAACCGCTTGCCGGCGACGGCCCGGATCTTCTGGCGCGACAGCTCGACGAACCTGACGCGAACCGGGACCGCACGTGTCCGCATCGAGCGGTTCCCGGCACGATCGACCGCCCGCAGACGGATCTCGTACGTCCCCGGAATGACCGTCCTCCCGTCGATCCTGCCGAACCACACGAGCTTGCCCTCGAGACGCTGGAACTTGCTCTGCACCCGCTGCCGGGCATCGACGAGCATGACTGCCCGCGCACGCTCGTCAATGCGATAGCTCGCCGTTATCCGATCGCGGCGTCCATCACCGTCGGGAGAGAAGACACGCGGCGCGACGCCGACGAGCGTGATCACCGGCGCGGTCGTGTCCACGCGAATCGGGTTGGGCAACACGATGGTCCGCCCGTGGCGCTCGAGCTGCACGCGGGGTCGGTACGCGCCCTCGGCGACGACCCGGTCGAGGTTGTCGCGGCCGTCCCACGTGTAGTCGACGCGCCCTGCGGGCTCGCGGCGCTTGCGGACGATGGTGCGCACCGAGCGGCCGTCCTTGTCGAGCATGTCGAGCGTGACCGTCTCGCGCCGGCGGAGAACGAAGGAGATGACCGCGACGTCGCGCGTGCAGTCGCACACGGGCGAGAACACTCGATCGACGCGGGTGCCGGTGATCGGGCTCCGTTCGAGCTTAAGGCGCTCCGTCACCGCGAATGCGGCGGCGGTCGCGCCGAGCAGGACGAGGACGATCAGTAGCTGGGGCCACCGCGCCAAGGCGCGGCAATTACACCGATTCGAGAGCCCGGACGAGGACGAAAGGTTCCGCGTGCTCCCGTCCGCAGCTCGAACCGTAGAACTCGGCGGCCGCGAGGATCGCGCGCTCGCTCCGCGGATGCGGGTACTCGCGCCGCTCCGTCTCGTAGTGCGCGAAGGCCGCGACCTTCCGCTCGATCGTCGCCGTCACGTCGACGAACCAGTTCGGGACGAACCAGTTCAGCGGCGGAGGCGTCCACTCCGTGCTCGAGGTAGGGGCGTAGGTCAGAAGGCGTCGCACCGTCTGGCCCGGAACGGGACGCGTCGCGACCGCGACCGAGTCGAAGAGCGTCCGGTGGTCGAGATTGACGTCAGGGTGCGGCGTGTAGACGCGCTCTGCGCCGAGATCTCGCACGTGCTCCTCGACGACCTCGTTGACCTCGACGTGCGCGAGCGTGTCGAGGCGCATGTCCGGAAGGTCGAGGTGCACGTAGTCGGTAACGCCGAGCTCCGCGGCGGCACGGACCGCTTCGCCCTCCTTGCGGTCGCGGATCTCGGCGTCGTCTGGGTACTGCGTCGACGAGCCGTCGGTGACGACCACGACGCGCACCTGGTCGCCACGCTCGACGTGCACGGCGATCGTGCCTCCCATCCCGAGCACCTCGTCGTCTGGATGCGCGGCGAGCACGAGGATGCGACTCATCCCAGTCTCGCCCCGACCACGAGCTCCGCCGCACCTGCCTGGACCTCCTCGAGCACGAGAGCGCCCTCGCCGCAGGCGACGACAGGCCCGCTGGAGCCGATCTCGACGATCGTGCCGGCCGGCGCGTCGGCGCCGAGGTCGACCGGCCGGGCTCCCCAGACGATCACCCTCTCGTCCCCGAGGAACGTGAACGCACCGGGGTACGGCCGCGTCTGCGCACGTACCCAGTCGTAGAGGTAAGGAGCGCGCGTCTCCCAGTCGATGATGCCGTCGGCCGGCGTCCGCTTCGGCCATGAGCTCGCACGGCTCGGGTCCTGCGGGAGCCGCGGCGCGGTCCGTGCGATGAGCTGCGGCACGCGCTCGCGCGTGAGCTCGACGTGCGCGTCGGCGATTCGTGCGAAGAGCGTGGTCGCGGTCTCATCCGGAGCGATGTCGACGACGACCTGCCCGACGATCCCTCCCGAGTCGGCCGTGTCGTCGACGATCTCGAAGAGGGTCACGCCCGTGCGAGCGAGCCCGGTGAGGATCGCCCACGGGATCGGCGCACGCCCGCGATGCCGCGGCAGGAGCGTCGGATGCATCCCGAAGACACCCTCGCGCGCGATGGCGATGAACGCGTCGTGGACGAGCTGCGACCAGCCCACGACGAAGATCAGCTCAGGCTCGAGCTTCCGGAGGGCGTTCAGGGTCTCGGGCGCGTTGACGTCCCGCGTCTCGATCAGCGCGGCATCGTGTCGATCCGCCACGTCGTCGAACGAGCATTGGCCCGAGCGGTTCGGGTCGATCGGACCCGGGAGCGTGACCACGCCGACGATCTCGGCGCCGACCTCCGCCGCTGCCTCGAGGCAGTCGCGTCCGATCGTGTCGAAGCTGACCCAGACCGTGCGCATCGCCGCGCGATGCTATCGCGCGACTTCGCGCGAAGAAGGCGCGGCTCCGCGACCGCGCACGAACCGGATCCAGCTGTGCCGGGCGAGCCAGACCAGGAGCCCGACGGCCCCTGCGGACAGCGCGACGACGACGATCGTGCCCGCGCCGGGGACGTTCAGGAGCTTGATCCCGGCGAGGCCGAGGATGCCCGCGAGCAGAAGCCGCAGCCGTTGCTCCGGAATCGACAGCGTCAGGCGGCCGCCGATGAGCACGCCGGGGATCGAGCCGAGGAGCAGCCAGCCGAGGATCGAGAAGTCGACGTTCCCCGCCGCCCAGTGAGCCGCACCTGCGACGTAGAGCAGGATCGCCGCGTGGAAGATGTCCGTCCCGACGACCTTGTGCGCGCGAAGGGGGAAGACGACGAGCAGCGTGAGCCCGAAGAAGACGCCGCTGCCGACGGACGTGAGCCCGACGATGAAGCCGCCGAACGTCCCGATCAGGATTGCGGCGACCTTGTCTCGTGTCGTGAGCTCCCAGTCGGCGTCATCGCTCGGGCTGCCCGGCTGCACGAGGCTCTTCGCGATGAGCCCGACCGCGCCGAACAGGAGCGCGGCGCCGAGCACCTGTCCCATCAGCGACGAGGCCTCGTCGCCGTAGCGGTTCGTGAGCTGCGCGTTCAGCCAGACGCCTAGGAGCGACGCCGGGATCGAGCCGACGAGCATCCAGCCCGCGAGCCGCGCACGGACGTTCCCCATCCGACGGTGCTGTGCCGCGCCGACGGTCTTGAACACGGCGCCGTGCGCGATGTCCGTGCCGATCGCGGTCGACGGCGGAATCCCGAAGATGAAGACGAGGATGGGCGTCATGAGCGAGCCGCCGCCCATCCCCGTCATGCCGACGAGGAGTCCCGTCAGGAGCCCCGCGAGCGTGAGCTGCCACGTCACGGGGCCGTACTCCTAGTGCCGATACGCGTCGATGAGGACTGAGCCCTGCAACCCCTGAAGGCTGCCGCTTCGCGGCCGCTGCGCGGGCGGCGGGCGGCGACGGCGGGTGCCACTCTCAATCGCGATACGCATCGATCAGCACTCTGGCGACCTCGGGCCGTGTGAACTCGACGGGCGGAACCTCACCGGCGCCGAGCATCTCACGCACCTTCGTTCCCGAGAGGAACACCCGATCCTCCGGTCCGTGCGGACACGACTTCGTGCTCGCCATCGAGCCGCAGACGTTGCACCAGAACGTGTGCTCGAAGAACATCGGCTCGATGTCCAACTCGTGCGGCGCGAACTCGTCGAAGATCAGCTGCGCGTCGTACGTGCCGTAGTAGTCCCCGACACCGGCGTGGTCGCGGCCCACGATGAAGTGCGAGCAGCCGTAGTTCTTCCTGCAGATCGCATGCCAGATCGCCTCGCGGGGCCCTGCGTAGCGCATCGCCGCGGGGAACGCCGACAGGAGCACGCGATCCTCGGGGTAATAGCCGTCGAGAAGCGTGCGGTAGCAGTCGACCCGCACGTCGGCGGGGACGTCGTCGGACTTCGTGTCGCCCACGAGCGGGTGGACGAGGAGGCCGTCGACGGTTTCGAGCGCGACCTTCGTGAGGTACTCGTGCGCACGGTGGATCGGATTCCGGGTCTGGAAGCCGACGACACGCCTCCAGCCGCGTTCGGCGAAGATCCGGCGTGTCTCGGCGGGATCTCGCGCGAGCTCCGGGAACTCCGATCGAGGCCGCTCGAAGACCGTGACGCGTCCGGCGATGTAGAGCGGCTTCTGCGCATACAGGCGTGCGACACCCGGGTGCGCCTCGTCCGTCGTTCGGAAGCAGTGCTCGGCCTCTCGCTCCTTGTCGTACTCGAACGCCTCTTCGATCTCGAGCACGGCGAGCGCACGACCGTCGTCCGCGAGCACGACGCGGTCACCGCTCGGCGCCGAGTCGACCGCGAGACAGACGGGTAGCGCCCAGGGCAGCCCGTTCTCGAGGTGCATCTCGGTGACGACACCCTCGTAGTCCGCCTTGCTCATGAAGCCCTCGAGCGGCGAGAGCGCGCCGGAGGCGAGCATGTCCAGGTCCGCCAGCTCGCGCGGCGCCAGGGTGACGACCTCGAGCGAGCCGAGGTCGTCGGGAGCCTCGCCCGTCCGATCGACCAGCGTGCCGCCGTGCGGTGCTATCAGGCGATCCGTCGTCAACGCTGTCACGCCGGCACCTTCGCCGGGATGAGACCGAGTTCCTCGAGCCGCGAAATGACGAACGCCGCCGACTCCTCGGGGTCGATGCCCTCCGTGTCGACCACGATCTCCGCCTTCTCCGGCGCCTCGTACGGGTCGTCGACCCCGGTGAATCCCTTGATCTCGCCGGCGAACGCCTTCGCGTAAAGGCCGTTCACGTCGCGACGCGCGCATTCCTCGAGCGATGTGCGCACGTGGATCTCGATGAAGGGGCCGTGCTCTTCGACGAGCGCGCGGGCGTTTACACGTGCCTGCTCGTACGGAGAGATCGCGGCCACGATGGCGGCGCCTCCGTGGCGGGTGATGCGCGAAGCAACCCAGCCGAGTCGCTCGACGTGCGCGTCGCGATCCTCTTTCGAGAAGCCCAGGCCTTTCGACAGATGCGTGCGCACGGTGTCACCGTCGAGGTACTCGACGACGAGACCCCGGCGATCCATTTCCGGACCGACGTAGTGGGCGATGGTGGTCTTGCCGGAGCCGGAGAGCCCCGTGAACCAGAGAGTGAAGCCTCCGCCTCGGTCGGTCTCGGACTCGGGGTGCTCGTGCGCGTAGATGTGCTGACTCATGAGCAGGTTCCCTGCTCGTGAGTGGGGAGGGGTGCGGGGAACCGGGCGGTTCCCCGCGCTCTCGAGAAGAAGGGGGCTGACGGGGGAAACATGGTTTCCTCCGTCAACGCGAGCTGAAAGCGAGCGTTACTCATGCCGTCCTTTCCAGTTGCGTGTTCTCGTGAATGCCGCACTCCAATTTGTCCGAGCCGGCCCAGCGACCGGCGCGCTCCTCCTCGTCCGGTGACGTCGGACGGGTGCACGGGATGCACCCGATCGAGCGGTAGCCGGCGTCGTGCAGCGGGTTGGAGGGTATCTCGTTGACGTTGATGTAGGCCCACACCCGCTTCTCGTCCCAGTCGGCGAGCGGATGGATCTTGAAGACCTGATAGCGCTTCGACCACTGCACCTTCGGCGTGTCGGCGCGGCTCGGAGACTGGTCACGGCGAATCCCGGAGATCCATGCGTCGTAGGGCTGGAGTGCCTTTACCAGCGGCTCCACCTTGCGGATATGGCAGCAGCGGTCCGGATCGCGCTCCCACAGGTTCGGGCCTTCCGCGCGATGCTGCTCGGCGATCGTCCGAATGCTCGGCTGGATCAGCTTGAGCTGGTAGCGGTCGACGAGGGCGTCGCGCGTGTCGTACGACTCGCGGAAGAAGAGGTGCGTGTCGAGCTCGACCGTGTCCATGCGCAGCCCGAGCTCGGCGACCATGTGCACGAGCACGGACGACTGCTTCTGCCACGAGCACGTGAGGCAGACGCGCGGCCAGAAGAACTGGTGTGTCCAGGCGATCAGCTCTTCGGCCGTCATGGCCTCGAAGTCGAGGTCAGGGAGTTGCGGCGGGCTCGGCGCTTGTATCGCCAAGCAGCACCTCCTTGAGCGTGTCGGCACGCAGCCCGAGGCGAAGCGTCTCGAGCGCGATGACCTCGTCCGGTGGGATGTTCCCGAGATTGACTTCCGGCCCGAAGTGCCGCACGAACCAGGCCTGCGAGGACTTCGTCGGCGCCTCCCAGATCAGGTCGTGGAACGAGATCGAGTGCTCGATCTCGTCGACGAGGCCCGTTCGCAGCTCGCCGGTCGGGCGATAGATCCCGGCCGTGCCGCCCTCGCGGCCCTCGGCGATGACCTTCCACGAGCCCGCATCGAGCTCCTCCTTGATCCACTGCACCCACAGGTAGGGGGCGATGTTGACCTCGGAGTCCTTCGAGCCGACCTCGGACAGGACGACGAAGTCCTGCGCGAAGTCGGCGATGAACTCGAGCTTCTGCTCGCGCGGGATCTCGAGCGTGCCGTCCGAGATCTCGACATGCGAGAAGCGAAAGTGCTCGAGCCAGCGCTTGAACTCGTCCATCTTCGACTGGCCGTAGACCGCTTCGAAGAGCGTCCCGCCGCACACGACGGGTGTGGAGAACGAGCGGTAGAGCGCGATCTTCTTCTCGAGGTTGTTCGTGACGTAGCTCGTACCCCAGCCGAGCTTCACGATGTCGACGTACTCGCCCGCGGTGTCGAAGAGGCCCTCGATCTCGCGGAGATTCAGGCCCTTGTCCATGACATGCGTCAGCCCGCGGTCGCGCGGCTTCCCCTCGCGCGTCGGCACGTCCAGGAACGTGTGGGCGCTAAAGTCGTGCATAGATCTCCTCCAGCTTCTCGAAAGCGCGGTTCTGGACGTCGCGGTAGAGCGAGCCGCCGTGGGCGTCGATCCCGACCGTGAGCGGGCCGAAGTCCTTCACGCGGAACTTCCACAGGCACTCCGGCATGAGCTCCTCCCAGGCGACCTCCTCGATCTCCTCGATCTGGGTCGTCTCGAGCGCCGCAGCGCCTCCGACGATCGCGAAGTAGACCATCCCGAGGCGCTGCATCGGCTCGATCGCCTCGTCCGGGAAGCCTCCCTTCCCGCAGATCGCGCGAACGCCGAACTGCGAGCCGAGCCCTTCCGTGAAGCGCACCATCCTCGCGCTCGTGGTCGTCCCGATGCAGAGCTTCTCGTACTTTCCCGGGCCGAGCTTGCGGACGTTCGGCGCCGTGTGCAGCAGGAACGCGCCCGAGAGATCCATCGGCGGTTCCATCCCCTGGTCGAAGATCCGGATCTGCGTGCGGTCCCGGATCCCGATGATGTGTCCCTGGACGATCACCTCGTCTCCCGCGCGGAGCTTCAGGATCTCGGCGGGATCGGTGACCGGGAACGTGACCTCGTGCGTGGCCATCAGGCGTCCCTCTCGTACTCGACCGAGCCGTCGGCCGCGACGTGCGCCGACGCGCGACGTGCCGCCCAGCATTGGTAGTTGACGGCGACCGGGTTCAGCGTCATGTGCGTGTCGGCGTGCTCGACGTGCACGGAGAGCACGGTCACGTCGCCGCCGAGCCCCATCGGCCCAATGCCCGTCTCGTTGAGGAGCTCGAACAGGTCCTGCTCGAGCTCGGCGACGAGCGGGTCGGGGTTGTGCGTTCCGACCGGCCGCGCGATCGCCTCCTTCGCGAGGTGCATCGCGTAGTCGGCCGAGCCGCCGATCCCGACGCCGACGATCCCGGGCGGGCACGGCTTGCCGCCGGCGCCGACGATCGACTCGAGAACGAACTTCTTGATCCCGGTCACGCCGTCGGCGGGCACGCACATCTTGAGGAAGCTCATGTTCTCGGAGCCCGACCCCTTGGGCACGCACTTCACGTCGAGGCCGTCCCAGTCGGGAACGAAGTCCCAGTGCACGATCGGAACGCGGTACCCGACGTTCGGCCCCGTGTTCTCGCGCGTCAGCGTGTGCACGGTGTTCGAGCGGAGCGGATGCTCCACGGTGGCGCGCTCGGTTCCCTCCTTCAACGCCGTGTAGATGCGCGCCGGATGCAGCGGGAAGTGCTCGCCGACCTTGCAGTAGTAGACCGCGATGCCCGTGTCCTGGCAGACGAGGTTCTTCTCGTCCTCCGCGACGGTCACATTGCGAAGGATGGTCTGCAGCACCCGCTGACCCGTGACCGAGGTCTCACGAGCTGCCGCGTCGCCGAGCGCATCGCGCAGGTCCTGCGGAATGTCCTTCAGCGCCCACACGTAGAGATGCGCGGCCGCGTCGGCGACGGCGGTGTCCAGATCCGTGGTGACGACGCTCATCCCGCCACCTCCGTCGCCTCGAGCAGCTCGAGCACCGCGCGAGCGTCGGCACCACCTGCGCGAGCATGCTCGACGAGCGGGATCCCGTGCGGGCCGAGCGCGTGATGCATCTCGGGAAAGTCCGAGAGGACGGCGCTGACGATGTCGAAGTAGCCGAGCATCGCCGCGGCGAAGAGGTCGAGTCGCGCGCCGTGCTCGAGCAGGTAGAGCGCGATCTGGCGGCGGCCCATGTGCGCCGCCGCGCCGAGGGCGGTCTCCCAGTCGCCGCCGCCCCAGTCCCACGCTGCGTTCACGAGCCGCGGCTCCTCGGCGAGAAGCGACTGGACGGCGTCCAGGTCGCCATGCGCGTTCGCGACGAACGACTGGACGTTCGTCGGATCGAGCTGGGGAGGTGCGTCGCTCATCGGCCAACCTCAGTTGGGCGATGAGCGTGGAAGGGTGTGGGGAACCGGGAGGTTCCCCGTGCTTTCAGGAAGAAGGGGGTACGTGGGGGAAACATGGTTTCCCCCACGACCGCGAGCCGGAGGCGAGCGGTGCTCATGCGCGGCTCCTCTCCGCAGCCGCCCGGCCGCCGCGGCGTCCGAAGACGACGCACTCGAGCAGCGAGTTGCCCATCATGCGATTCCTTCCGTGGGTGCCGCCCGCGATCTCGCCGCAGGCGAAGACACCCTCGAGCGTCGTCTCCGCGTGCTCGTCGATCACGAGCCCACCGTTCTGATAGTGGAGGACGGGAAACGTGTAGATCGGCTCCGTGAGCGGGTCGATCCCCGCGCCGCGGTACCGGCGAAGCATGTACGGAAGCGAGATCTCGGCGTCCTCGGGCGTGATCCGCGTCGTGTCCAGCCAGACCGCCGGCCTGCCGTCCTCGGTGACGACCCCGCGGCCCGCCTCGACCTCGTCGAAGATCGCCTGCGACACCGCGTCGCGCGGCCCGAGCGAGTCGGTGAACTCCTCGCCCTCGGCGTTGAGCAGCACGGCGCCGTAGGCGCGCGTGGTCTCCGGGATCGAGTAGCCCTGCATGGTCGACGGCCACGCGCCTCCGTTCGGGTGGTACTGCAACGCGTCTAGGTCGAGCGCCTCGGCACCCGCTTCGAGGGCGATCTGCGTGACCTCACCGGTGGCGTTCGGATGGTTGGTGGACAGCTCGCCGCGTGACTCGGCCTCGGCGAAGCAGCGCCCGCCGGCGGCGAGCACGACGGCGCCCGCCTCGATGTCTGCGGCACCGTCCTTCGTCGCGAAGGAAGCGCGCCATCCGCCCGCGAAGCGCTCGACCGTTCGGAGCGCGTGGTGTGGAAGCTCCTCGCCGGAGCCCGCTTCATACGTCTCGCGCAAGGCCTTCGTGATCGCATGCCCTGTTCGATCGCCGACCTGCAGGAGCCGCGTCCGCGTCGCCCCGCCGCAACGCGCGAGCCGGTAGCCGCCGTTCGAGCGAGTGAACTCGACGCCGAACTCCTCGAGCCAGTGGATCGCAGACGGCGCCTCGCTCGTCAGCACCTCGACGAGGCGCGGGTTCGCAGTGTCGTGCGAGCTCCGCATCACGTCCTCGGCATGGATCTCGGGTGAGTCGTCCTCGGCGAACGCCGCCTGGATCCCTCCTTGCGCCTTCGCGGAGTTGCACGCCTGGAGCGTCGTCTTCGTTGCCACGGCGACATGAGCGCCGGCCTGGACGGCCGATGTCGCGGCGGCAAGGCCGGAAGCACCGCTGCCGATCACGAGCACGTCGAACGAGGCGTCGTGGCGCACGGCCCGATGCTAGCGAAATTTCTTATTTCTGTCATTAGTTCTAGTTATTTTGCTAGTCGCAGCACCGACACACACTTCGCGGCCCAACCGGTTACACTCCCCCGCTCATGGGAACCCTGGGCGAGATCGTCAAGCCGACGTTCATCACGGTTGCTCCGGAGGACACCCTCGGCGAGGTCGCGGAGCGCATGAGCGCCCAGAATGTCGGCGCCGTCGTCGTGAAGGACTTCGGCCGCCTGATCGGCGTTCTCACCGAGCGCGACATGCTCAGGGCGATGGCTGCCCGCGTGCACACGAGCGACGCGCGCGTGCGTCAGTGGATGACCGAGAACCCGATCACTGCGTCCCCGGATACGACGTTCGAGGAGGCGCAGCGGATCATGCTCGACAAGGGCTTCCGTCACCTCCCCGTCGTCGACGGCGAGACGCTTCTCGGAATCGTCAGCCTGCGGCGCATCATGGGCGGTCGCAGGCCGAGCGAGACGTAGCGCAAGACGGGACGTCGCCTGGCGGCGACCTTCCGGTGGCGCAGCAGCCTCTGAAGCCGGCCGCGTCGCTGTGGGGGCCCCGCCTATGCGCAGGCCGAGACGACGCCCTTGGTGACGGCTGCCGCCGCTGCCGTCACGCTCACCCCGCGCCTCTTCAGCTGGGCGACGAGCTTGGCGTTCTTCCGCATGTCGTTCCCCGCCTGGTCCTTCGCGGCGCCCTGGCCGAGGAGCGTGAGCCCACACTGGCCGGGGTGCTTCGTCCCGCCGATCCAGCCGATCGCGTAGAGGTACTTGAGCGCCGGCTTGCCGTACGGAGCGCGCCGGTACGCCGTCTTCGCCCCCGCCTGAGACACCTTCTGTGCTTGCGCCGCCTTGCCGACGGCGGCGATGCCGACACTGCTCGAGTTGAACACCGCTTCGACGTTCTTCCCGTACGCGCCCGTCAGCGTCACGGCCATCAACGAGACGGCGGCGAGGATCCCTGCGTACTCGACGAACATGCGTACATCGTCCGTCCACGGGACGAATCCGTCAACGGGTCACCAGATGGAGCGGAGCAGCTCCTCGATCTCGTCGGGGCTCGCCGGCCGAGGATTCGAGCGCGCGCCGGGGCGCTGGGCGACCTCCGCGGCCACGAGGCCCAGCTCGTCCTCCGGGATCCCGAGGTCGCGGAGATGCTCGAAGCCGCCGAGGCGCGCGAGCTCCTCGACCCGCCTCGGCGCGTCCTCCGCATCCATCGCAGCCGCGAACGCCGCGATCGCTTCGGGCACGACAGGATCGTTGAACCGGAGCGCCGGTGGGAGGCAGAGGGCGTTCAGCGCGCCGTGCGAGGCGCCGTATCGACCTCCGAGCGCCTGTGCCATCGCATGCCCGAGGAAGAGCCCCCGCTCGGCGAGCGCGCGGCCCGCGTGCAATGCACCCTCGAGCAGCCGCGTCCGCGCACCGACGTCCCGGCCATTCGACACGACGGCCGGAAGTGAGCCGGAGATCAGCGCGGCGCCCCTGGTCGCGTCCTCGCACGGCCCGGCGTAGAGCGCCTCGCCGCAGTGAGCGAGTGCGTTCAGGGCCGTTCCCACGGTCTCGTCACGAGGCAGGCCCAGGGTGAGCGCAGGCTCGTAGACGACCGCGACCGTGTTCGCTCCCGACCCGCCCGTCTTCACCGCTCGGGCCTCGTCACGCATGCCGTAGTACCCCGTCCACTCCGCTCCGGAGTACGTCGTCGGAACGGCGACCAGTCGCAGCCCGGTCGAGGCGGACACGGCCTTTCCGGTGTCGATCGCGCTGCCGCCGCCCAGTGCGACGAGCCCGTCGGCCTCAGCCGCGGCGTCCGTCGCTGCCTCGACGACCTCGAGCGGTGCGTGCCGGCGGACGCCCGTGAATCGCCCGGAGACGGGAACATCGAGATCGGCGAAGCGGGCGCTCGTGACCAGGACCGGCATCTCGATTCCCAGCTCCGCCAGCAGCGGCCCGAGCTCGTCGAGCCCCCACCTGACGATCACGACCCGAGCTGCTCCTTCGCGAACGTCACGAACGCCTCGGCGACCCTCGATCGCGCACGTCCGGACGCGGACGCGAGCGATATCTCGCGCGTCGCGTCGAGCCCCTCCACCCGCGCCTCGACGAGGCGTCCCGCGGCGAGATCCGACTCGACGGCCGTGCGCGAGATGAACGTCACGCCGTAGCCCGCCTCGACGGCCCTCCGCACCGACTCCTGAAGCCCGAGCTCGAGCCGCACGTCGAGGTCGCGCAGCTTCACTCCCTGCCTCCGCAGCGCGTCCTCCACGATCTGCCGCACGCCCGCTCCTTCCTGCATGAGGATCAGGGGCGCATCCCGAAGCTCCTGGAGGTCGATCGTACGGCCGGAGAAGGGATGTCCCGGCGGACAGGCGAGGATGACCTGATCCGAGAAGAACGGCTCGAAACGCACGCCGCGGTGGCGACGCGCTGCGCCGACGATCCCGAGCTCGAGCTCCCGCGCCGCCACGCGTTCCACGACCGAGTGCGTGTCGGAGACGGTGAGATAGACGCGCACGTCCGGATGGCGACGCTGGAACTCGCCGAGCACGACGGGGACGGCAACCGCCGCGGGGCCGGTCGAGGCACCGAGCACCAGGTCACCCCCCAACTCTCCCTCTCCGGAGGCGGCAACGTCGGCGACGAGCTGGTCCTCGAGAGCGAGCATGCGTTGCGCGCCGCGATACAGGCGCCAGCCTGCCTCCGTCGGCTCGACCCGCCGGCCGGAGCGGTCGAGGAGCTGCGTCCCGAGCCGCTTCTCGAGCGCACGAACCTGCAGGGAGACGGCAGGCTGCGTAACCCCGAGGCGATCCGCGGCCTGCGAGAAGCTGCGGCGCTCAACGACCGCGCAGAAGGCGGCGAGCTGACGCGTGTCCATAAGTCAACGTTATCCGTCAGAACCAACCGCGCTCTGCAAGCCAGTGCTCGAGGAGGGGGTCGGTGAGAACCGGACCTGCCGGCGTGACACGCGCTTCCGCTTTTCCGACCAGCCCGCCCAGCGCGCGGTCGACACTGCCCTTCCGAAGCCCCAGGAACCGCAATGTCTCGTCCGCATAGAGGCTTCGGGAGGGAACGGCCAGAGCCACGGTGACCCGCTGCTCGTTGACTGACAGCGCCTCCCAGCGCGCCCGCAGCGCCGGCTCGGTGACGGAGAGCGCGGCATCTCGGGCGTCGACGAATGCGGCCTCGTCCGCGCCGGAGCCCTCCGGCACCAGTTCCCAGAGGTGGTGGGCGACGAGCATCGTCCGCTGCGGGTGACCACGCGCGAAGGCAAGCAGCGGATCGAGGGCGTTGCCGATGTCTCGTCCCGTCCGCCGGAAGCGGTCCTCGAGATGCCGGGCCGTGGCGTCGTCGGGCAGCGGTCCGAGCTCCACGGGCACCGCGTGGTCGAGCAGCGGACGCGACGGATCCTCGAAGAGACGTGCCATGAGCGTCGGGGCGGATCCGGCGAACGCGTACGACGCCACCGCGGCCTGATGCTGGATGACGCTCCGGAGCATCCCGTCCGCGCCGTCGACCCTCAGGAGGTCCTGGAACTCGTCGAACGCCACGAAGCTCCGTGCGCCGGTGCGCTCGAACACCTTCGCGGGCAGATCGAGCAGCCGCAGGAAGACGCTCTCGACGTCGATTCGGGGGTTGGATTGCAGGGAGGCGGTGAATCCTCCGGCGCCGAGCGACAGGCCCACCTTCCACGAGCGGAAGAGCGCGTCCACCGTCCGGCGCACGGCACCCTTGAGCGACCGGTCGTAGGCGCGCTCGATGCGAACGACCAGGCTCGAGAGCGAAAGAACGCCCTCGAGATCGACGAGAGCCGTCGCCCACCCGACGTTGCCCGCGTCGATCAGCGCACGGCGCAGGAGGCTGGTCTTACCGTACCGGCGCGGAGCGACGAGCCGCGACGCGTGGCCGCCCTCCGCGAGCGCGAGCAGTCGCGCCGACTCGCCCTCGCGATCGATCATGTCGTTCGGGTCGAGCTCGCCGGAGACGCGAAACGGGTTGCTCTGCATGCACCTAGTCTGCCCGGCGCATACCGTCTTGTCTACCCAGAGTAGACAGATCAGTCTGCTTTGTGCAGACCATCTGCTACGGTCGGCCGGTGCGCATCTGGATCGACATCTCGAACTCGCCGCAGGTGCCATTCTTCCGGCCGTTGATCGCGCTCCTGCGCGAGCGCGGGCACCACGTGGAGGTGAGCACGAGGGAGTACGCCCAGACGACGGAGCTTCTCGCCCTCCACGGCATCGACCACGACGTCGTCGGCCCGCGCCATGGGGGTGCCAGCGCCCCGGGGAAGACGCGCGCGATGGCGGGCCGACTCCGCGCGCTGCGTCGCTTCGCGCGCGGACGCGGCTTCGACATTGCACTCTCCCACGCGTCCCACGAGCTGCCGATGGTCGCGCGCTCCCTCGGCATTCACTCGTCCTACGCGTTCGACTACGAGTTCGCTCGCGTCCAGCACGGCTTCGGCTGTCGTGCGGCACGGCGCGTCATCGTTCCCGACGCGATCCCGCAGGAGCGCCTCGACCGGCTCGGCGCGCGCGCCGCGAAGGTCCGCCGCTATGCAGGGCTGAAGGAGGAGTACTACCTCCACGGATTCGTCCCCAACGCGGGGGTCCTCCACGAGCTGGGGCTCGATCGCGATCACGTCCTCGTCGTCGTGCGGACGCCACCAGACGTGTCCCTGTATCACCGTGAGGCGAATCCGCTGTTCGGAGACGTTCTCGAGCGGCTCGGGCGCGACCCCGCCGTGCGAGCCGTCGTCCTCCCGCGCACCGCCGAGCAGCGGACCGAGATCCTGAGACAGGAGCTGCCGTCCGTCCTCGTGCCCGAGACTGCGCTGGACGCGCAGAGCCTCGTCGCGCTCTCCGACCTCGTCGTCTCCGCCGGCGGAACGATGAACCGCGAGGCGGTCGCGCTCGGTGTTCCCGTCTACACGACGTTCGCCGGTCGGCTCGGCGCGGTCGACGAGATGCTCGTGAATGAAGGAAGACTGCGTGTTCTGACTTCGGCCGACGCTCTCACGCTCGAGAAATGCGCCGCGTCGCAGACGCGGACCGAACGCGACCCGTCTGCCTTACTCGATCTGCTGCTCACCGCCCTCGAGGGGTGAGGCCGCGGCGGCGCCCTGGGGCGCCGCCGCGGACGTCGCTCACCTAATGGGCGTCGAACACGTTCGAGAGGCTGTTCACGGAAGCATCTCGCGATCCCAGAGCGGGAAGGCCGTACTTCTGCTCGATCGTCGCCAGGATCGACGTCGTGTCGTACTGAGTGCCGTCGACGACGAACGGGCCTTTGAGGTGAGGCGAGATGACCAGCGCTGGGATGCGCGTCCCGGGACCCCACTGGTCGTGCGGGCCGGTCGAGCTGCCCTGGCCCGGTGGCGGAACGTGATCCCACTCACCGCCGAACTCGTCGTAGGCCACGATCACCATCGTGTTGCTCTTGCAGGCACTGCCTTCGATCGCCTTGAGCAGGTCGACGAGGTGATCACTGCCGTCCGGCTCGCTGGCGTAGCCGGGATGCTCATTCTCCTCGCCGATCGGCTTGACGAAGCTGACCGGCTTGAGGTCGCAGTGGCTCGTCGAGCCGTTCGCGAGCTGGATGAACTCGTTTTCGTCGCGAAGATGTGCCGCCCTGTTTGCCAATCCGGACGCAGTCGCGGTCGAGAAGTTCTGGAAGTAGTTGAACGGCTGATGGTGGTACTGGAACAGGTTGTCCGGACACTCGGGCCACTTCGAAACGCCTGCGTCCACATTCGGGTCCAGGCAGCCGGTTGGTGTAGTGGGCGAAGCCGAAGCCCCGTTCGTCCAGCCCGGCGCACCCACGTTCCCGTTCGCGTTCGACCAACCGCCGGAGTACCACGCCCAGTCGATGCTCTTCGCTGTGAGTCGGTCGCCGATGGTTGGATTCGTCTGCGGCGGCAGTTTGGCTCCGAAGAGGCCAGAGGGCTGGAATGTGGGTTGCTGGGTGTTGACGCTGAAGTCACCGCACGCGAGGCCCGGTATCGTCGTCGGCAAGCCGCATGACTGCGTCAGCGGGCCGTTCACGAGCCCGGTGTCCGGCGACACGTAGAGCGGCCCCATCCCGGGTGGCCGGTTCGACGCAGGCGGAGAGGACAGCGTCGGGCTGCCGTTGCGATCGAGCACCGAGTGGGTCGCGTTGGCCGGGCATCCGTTCGCGGTGTTGCAGACAGGCGTAGCCGCCGCGATCAGCCATTGATGGTTGAGGTAGGAGCCTCCGAAAGCGGCCTGGAAGAAGTTGTCCAGGATCGCGTACTTCGGGTGCCCCGGCTGGTGCAGGTACGCGTACACGGGCAGAGCCGTCGTGTCGTACGTGCCCATGACGAGCCCCGCCGCGTCGCTCTGAAGGACGTACCGGTTCTGTTGCCCGCCGTTGAGCTGGAACTGCTCCTCGTAGAAGCGGTGGACGATGTCGCGTGTGCAGCCGCCTGCCCGTGCATCCGGGACGGGCAACCCGGTCGCCGGATTGATCCCTTGCTTGCGAATGCCGTTCGGGAAGTTGAACGCCGTGAGAACAGGCGGGCACGTCACGTCCGACGGCTGGATGAACTGGTCGATCGTGAACGGGGCGTTCGCGAAATGGCTCGGAAAGGGGCTCGGCGCCGGGGTTGTAATTGTGGCGTCGTTGCATGTTGTGGCGAGCGGTCCTGCCGCGTTGGCCACTGATTGCGCCTGCAGGTTCGCGTCATCCATGTACAGGCACTGGAAGGCAGCGCCGGCTTGGTTGATCTGGGTCGTGTGCGCAGCGTCGGCGTTGGACGTGCCGTTCACCCGCTCCCAGCCGCCGTACAGGTTGTCGAAGCTGTGGTTCTCCTCGTATATGACGACGACGTGCTCGACCTGCTTGAGCTTGTTCTCGTTGCTCGGCTCTCCGGCAGCACCGCCGGAGGCGACGACGAAGAGCAAGACGGCCACGCAGGCTGCAAGCAGGGCCATCAGGCGCGCGAGCATAGAAGACCTCCCCTCGTTGACTCCCCTGATGGCGCGAACGATCGCAGATCGCAATCAGGCGGTCAACGGACGCAGCCGCACCCTCGGCACCGAGCGCGCGGGCCGAAGTCAGGAAGCGGTTACGTCTTCCGTCTCGAGCGTCATCGCGTGCACGCTGGTGCGATGTGGATTCGCCACCAGTGCGTTTAGCCGGCCGATGAGCTCGAGGGTCTCGCCGGCGTCGACGAACCGCGCGAGCTCGTCGAGCTCGGCTTCGAGCCAGTGCCGGTCGATCGGCGGCCGCGTCACGAGCAGGATCGCCTCGTGCGACGACGGTGACACGGTCTCCGTGGCCGACCACAGCTCCTCGTGGAGCTTCTCACCCGGACGCGGGCCGACGAACTCGATCGCGACGTCTCTGCCCGGCTCCTTGCCGGAGAGGCGGATCATCGTCTCGGCGAGGTCGGTGATCTTCACGGGCTCACCCATGTCGAGCACATAGACCTGTCCGCGACCACCGATCGCACCGGCCTGGATGACGAGCTGGACCGCCTCCGGGATGGTCATGAAGAAGCGCGTCATCTCGGCATGCGTCACGGTGACGGGGCCGCCACGCGCGATCTGCTTGCGGAAGATCGGGATGACGCTCCCGGACGAGCCGAGGACGTTGCCGAAGCGCACGCCGCAGAACCTCGTGCCGGTGTCCTCGCGATGCCCCCAGGATTCGATGATCCACTCGCACAGCGCCTTGGACTGCCCCATCACGGTCTTGGCGTTGACCGCCTTGTCCGTGGAGACGAGCACGAACCGCTTCGCGCCGAACTCGACGGCGATGTCAGCGACCGTCCGGGTGACGAGCGCGTTGTTCCGCACCG
Organism: uncultured Gaiellaceae bacterium; assembly: GCA_963746975.1. Taxonomy (GTDB): domain Bacteria; phylum Actinomycetota; class Thermoleophilia; order Gaiellales; family Gaiellaceae; genus GMQP-bins7. Next base: position 637,519 of record CAVVDE010000012.1, on the reverse strand, counting down.
CCTCGAGCGGGTTCGCCTCCATGAGCGGAACGTGCTTGTACGCGGCCGCGTGGAAGACGACGGCCGGACGGTACTTCTCGAAGACCTGACGCATCTTCGTGGCGTTCCCCGCGTCGGCGAGGACGGCGGCTGTCGCGTGGAACTCGCGCTCGTCGACGAGCTCGCGCTCGATCTCGAAGAGGCCGGGCTCGCCGTTGTCGACGAGAACGAGCCGCGTCGGGCCTACGCGCGCGATCTGCCGGCAGAGCTCGGCGCCGATCGACCCGCCGGCGCCCGTGACGAGAACGACCTCACCCGTGAGGTAGCCGGCGATCGAGTCAACGTCGGCCTCGACCGGCTCGCGGCCGAGGAGGTCCTCGACCTCCACCGGCCTGATCTGGCCCGCGAGGTTGAAGTCGCCCGCCATGAGCTCGGGAAGAGTCGGCAGCGTCTTGACGGGCACGGACTCCGTTCGGGCGGCTTCGACAATTCGCTCTCGTACGTCGCCCGAGGCCGACGGAATCGCGATGAGCAGCTCGTCCGGCCGGCGCTCGCGCAGGAGCTCCGGGAGCTCGCCGGTCGTGCCGAGAACGCGCACGCCGTGGAGCCGGAGGTTCTTCTTGCGCGGGTCGTCGTCAACGAGTCCGATCGGCGTGTACCCGAGCGAGGGGTTCCGCAGCATCTCGCGGAGCATCAGCTGCGCCGCATCGCCCGCTCCGACGATGAGTACCTCTTTGCCGCGCGCCACGATCGTCCCGGCAGACGGACGTTCGATGATGGTGCGGGCCGCGAGGCGCACGCCCATGACGAACGCGAGGAGAAGCAGGAGGTCGATCACCCAGATCCCCCGCGGCACCTTCGCCGGGTGGAAGTCGAGGACCGTGAAGACGAGGAACGTCGCGACGACCGCGACGAAGACGCCGCGCAGGACACCCCACATGTCCTGCGTCGAGACGTACCGCCACCAGCGGTTGTAGAACCCGAAGGCGATGAAGACGGGGAGCGTTACCCCGACGACGAGCGCGACGACGTCCCATTCGAGGTAGCGGTCGTAGTACCGCGGCCAGTCGGCGTCGAAGCGGACGTACCACGAGATGATCCATGCCGCGGCGATCAGCGCCGCGTCGACCGCGACCTGCCAAAGCCGATGCCGATTGACGGGGGAGCGCATGCTGCCCTACGCGGGCACGCCGGCGATCGAGCGAACCGCGTCCACGACGCGCTCCTGCTGCTCTCGATCGATGCCGCCCCACATGGGAAGGGCGAGGTTCTCGGCGGCCGCACGCTCGGTCTCCGGGAGAGATCCCTCGCCGACGCCGAGGTACGCCATCGCGGGCTGGAGGTGGAGCGGGGTCACGTAGTAAGAGGCGCTCGCTATTCCCGCCTCGGTGAGTGCCCTTGCGATCTCGGCACGCCGCGAGGACCGAACGACGTAGAGGTGATAGACGTGGCCCGGCTCGTCGACGGGGACTTCGACGAGCTCGCCGAGGCCGAGCTCCGCGTAGCGCGCAGCGGCTTCGCGCCGGGCCTCGTTCCAGCCGGTGAGACGCGGAAGGAACACGCGCAGCATCGCGGCCTGCACGGCGTCGAGCCGCGAGTTCGTCCCGACGAGCTCGAACGTCGTCTTGTCGCGCGAACCGTGGAACCGAAGCATGCGCACGCGCTCGGCGACCTCGTCGTCGAGGCATGTCACGAGCCCGCCGTCACCCAGCGCGAACAGGTTCTTCGTCGGGAAGAAGCTGAACGTCGAGCAGATCCCGGTCTGCGCGACGCCGGCCGCGCCGAACGCCTGCGCCGAGTCCTCGATCATCGGCACCCCGAGCGCCGCAAGCTCTGCGGCGGGAGCGGGCCGGCCGAAGAGGTGCACCGGCATGATCGCCTTCGTCCGTGCCGTGATCCTGTCCGCGACGTCCTCGGGATCGAGGTTGAGCGTGACCGGGTCGATGTCCGCGAACACCGGCGTCGCTCCGACGCGGGCGATCGACTCCGCGGTGGCGTAGAACGTGAACGAGGGACAGATCACCTCGTCGCCCCGACCGACCCCGAGTGCTTCGAGGGCGAGGACGAGCGCGTCGGTCCCGTTCGCCACGCCGAGCGCGTGCGGAACTCCGAGGAACGCGGCGGCTTCGTGCTCGAACGCCTCGACCTCGGGCCCGAAGATGAAGCGACCGGAGTCGAGAACCGTCCGGAATCGCTCCTCGAGCTCGGGGATGAGTGGCGCGTACTGCGCCTTCACGTCGATGAGGGGGATCGGCTGGCTCACGCGGGCGAGTGTAGCTTCGAGTCCGTTGCGTCCAGGTTCATCAGACCTGTGACGAATCCTCGGCCACGCGGCGCTTGCGCTTCCGCAGACGGCGCCAGCCGAGCAATGCGACGGCCGCCACGACCGCTGCCGCGACGAGGTAGTCGACGTACCGGAACGCGTGATGGAAGTCCTCCCAGCTGGCGCCGAGGGCCCATCCGGCGCCTGCGAATCCGAAGCACCAGACGGCCGAGCCGGCAAGCGTCAGGAGCGTGTAGCGGACGAACGGCACTTCCATCACGCCCGCCGGAATGGAGACGAACGACCGGATCACCGGCGTGAGCCGCCCGAGGAAGACGGCCCAGTCCTCCCAGCGCTCGAACCACCTCTCGGCCCGGTCGAGCTTCTCCTGGTCGAGGTGGAGCCATCTCCCGTGGCGTTCGAGATACGGCCGGCCGCCGTAGAGACCGATCGCCCAGCCGATGATCGCGCCGACCGTGTAGCCGATCGTCCCGGCGAGCGCGACCGCCACGTATGCCGGCCAGCCGCTGTCGATCGTCGTTCCGAAGAGGACGACGTCCTGGTTCGCGAACGCCCCGGCCGCGAGCGCGCCCGCGTAGACCATCACGACCTCGCTCGCCGCCGGGAAGACCGCATCGACCATCATCAACAGAAAGACGGCGTAGAGCCCGTAGTCACCGATCGCCGTCGTGACGGCATCCGTGAGCTCGCTCACTATCGACCCGACGAGCACGAGCGCGGACTGTACTGGCGGCGCTGGCTAGCCAGAGACGCGACGAACTGTGATCGCCTGCGTGAGCGAGACGATGCCGAGCTCGTTGGTCGAGGTGACGCGCACGAGGTAGCGTCCGCCCGCGACGGGCTTCCGGTTCCCCGCTCTACCGTCCCAGATCACCGTCTGGTCCCCCGCGGGTAGGGATGCGTTCGACACGGTTCGCACGACGATCCCTTCGGGCGTCTCGACGGTGACCTTGATTCTCGACGGGCGAGCTTGAGACCAGCTCACCTCCGCGTTACCGCCCGTCCTCCGGACGGCGACGCGCAGCGGAGCGACGCGGAGCGACGCCAGCGTCGAGTTGACCGCGAACCGACGAGTGGCAGTCGACGAGAGACCTTGGTCGTCGGTGGCCGAGACCGTCAACGACCAGCGCCCCTCGGTGGGCGGGAGAGGCGCGGCCGGCAGGGGCGGCTCGCCCTCGGGCGGCGGTGCGGGGACGGGCGGGAATGCGACCTCGTACACCCCGGGGTCACGCACAGTCGACTCCTGCCAGGCGGGAGTCCCGTCCGGCGCAGTCAGCGTCGCGGTCACGTTCGAGGGACGGACGACCTTGTACGAGAGCTTCTGCGTCTCGGCGACACCGTCCCCGTTCGGCGAGACGACGGTCTCGAGCGGCGGCGGCATGTAGACGCCGTAGTACTCCAGCATCAGCGCGGTCGATACGGCGCGCTCCCTCCCGTCCGACGGCGAGTTCAGGACGGTTCCGTCGAAGGCGAGCGTCGAGGAGCCACCGCCGTCCAGCCCCATGCCGCGCACGGCACCGAAGCGGACGAGCGTCTGGGCGAGCTCGAAGTTCGTCATCCCGACCGAGAAGCCGGGCTGCCGCCCGTCGGTCGTCACCAGCACGATCCCACCGTCGCCGCGCTGGCCCACCGCAGTGCGAGGGCCGCGCGGCGCGAGCTGAGACGTGGTGAAGCCCTCGTTCGACCGATATACGGGGGCGCCGTCGCGAACGAGCACGGGACCACCGCCGATCGCGTCCGAGACGACGGACCAGTCGGGCTGGAGGATCAACCGGAGCGTCACGACCGTCCCCGGGAACGCTTCCGCCTGCAGCTTGGCCGCCGCGTTTCCCCGCGCGACGAGCACCGCCGTGCCCGGCTCGATGCGGACCGAGGAGCCCGTCGACGTCGACGTGACCGGAACGGCGAGGTCGGTATTCGGCGTCGCGAGCGGAAACGAGCCGAGCACGACCGAGAACGAGCCCGAGATGCGCGGAGTCGCCGACCCCCAGTCGGACGTGAAGAGCGAGATGCCGTTCGTCCCCGGCGCCTTGTTCAGGAAGTTGAGCGCTCGCCGCTGCCCGGATCCGCGCCAGGTGCCGCGGAAGCTCACGCGCCGGACGTCGAGGAGCCCGTCGAGCGTGACCCCCGCACTCGAGCGCGCGGAGTTCGGTGGCGTGGCAAGCACACCGTCCGACATGAAGATGCCGCTCGGCCGACCGTCGCCCGGCGCGAAGTAGTCGCCGTTCACGCCGACGGACGTCGCCTGCGTCGAGAGCCGCTTCTGCATCGACGAGACCGTCTCGCGCAGGACGACCGAGCCGTTGGAGAGGACCGGCTTCAGGCGGTAGAGGCCGACCGGACGCGGGCCGTGCACGACGTGGATCGCCACAGGCCCGTGAGCCGTGAACTGCACGCTCCGCTCGTAGGTCGCTCCAGGGAACAGCGGAGTCGTCTGGGCCGCGGCCGGGTCCACGAAGAAAGCCGCTCCCAGGGAAGCGACAAGCGCGGCGGCAAGAACGAGGCGGCGCACGGCCCGACGAGGGTAGCCGAACCGGAAATGCCGATTTGCAGCGTCTTACAGGATTCGAACAGCGCGGCGCTGCGAGGTCACCACGCGCCGCGGGTCAGTTCCAGACCTTGACCTCGCGATACAGCGTGTCGCGCTGCACGGGGGTCTTCCCCATCGCCCTGATGAGGTGGACGAGCTCGTCGGTCGTCGTGCGGTGCGTCGTACCGGCGGCAGAGACGACGTTCTCCTCGATCATCACGGAGCCCATGTCGTCGGCTCCGAACCCGAGCGCGACCTGACCGACCTTCATCCCCTGGGTGACCCACGACGACTGGATGTGCGGGACGTTGTCGAGGTAGATCCGCGAGACCGCCTGCGTGAGGAGGTAGTCGAACGAGGTGGGCATGTCGTCGTCCGACACGATGTCGTCCATCCGATTTCCGTCCCGCTGGAAGGTCCACGAGATGAACGCACGGAAGCCGCGCGTCTCGTCCTGGAGGTCGCGGATCTTCCGCATGTGCTCGACACGCTCCTCGAGCGTCTCGACGTGCCCGTACATCATCGTCGCCGTCGTCGACATCCCGAGCCGGTGCGCCTGCCGCATCACGTCGAGCCACTCCTCGGACTTCGTCTTCTTGGGGGCGATGACACGCCGCACACGGTCGACGAGGATCTCCGCGCCGCCGCCCGGCACGGAGTCGAGGCCTGCGTCGCGGAGCCGCGTGAGCGTCTCCGGAACGGTCAGCTTCGAGCGACGCGCGATGTGCTGGATCTCCGGCGGCGACAGCGCGTGCAGGTGGATCTTGTAGCGGGCCTTGATCGACCGGAAGAGATCCTCGTAGAAGTCGATTCCGAGGTCGGGGTGGTGACCGCCCTGCATGAGGAGCCCGGTGCCGCCCATCGCGAGGGTCTCCTCGATCTTCTTGTAGATCACCGGCTTCGGCAGGAGGTAGCCCTCGCGCACGTCACCGGGCCGGCGGTAGAACGCGCAGAAGTCGCAGTCGGTGACGCAGATGTTGGTGTAGTTGAGGTTCCGGTCGATGATGAACGTGACTTTCGACGGGTCGTTCATCCGTCCGCGGATCTCGTTCGCCGCCCGCCCCACCGCCACCAGGTCTCGCGAGCGGAGGAGCGCTATCGCGTCGTCCCCCGAGATGCGCTCCCCGTCGAGAGCCTTCTCGAGGACCTCCTCGACGGCCGGAATCGGCTCGGCGGTGATCGTCACGCGGGGACCTCCTCACGCACGAACCGGAGCTCGGGGACGTGGTCGAGCTGGCCGACGTCACGCGCCATCTCGAGGAACGTGTAGAAGCCTGCGCGTTCACGAGGCCCGAAGCTGTAGCGGAGCTTCTCGAAGTAGCGCGCGAGGAAGCCCGCCGGGTAGCCGTACGTCTCGCTCGCCCTCCGGGCGAGGAGCTCCGGCTCCGACCGGGCGAGCCGGACCGAGGCGACGAGCGCGTGCTCGAGCTCGACGAGGCCGTCCACGAGCGGCTCGCGGGCCGCCCAGACGGCGAACACCATCGGCAGCCCGGTCTTCTCGAGCCAGAGCCGGCCGAGGTCGAAATGAGGCGTCGGATCCTCGTACGCGCTGTGTAGCGCCGCGTCGCCGATGAGGAGCTTCGCATCCGCCTCGAACTCGAGCGGCAGGATCTCGGCCCTCGGGAGCAGGATCCGGGTCAGTACGACCGAGGTCGCGCTCTCCGGCGTGACCGCCACCGTCTTGACCTGACCGAACGGCATGCGCGTGACGAGCTGGATCGAGTCGACAGCGCCTTCTGACGAGACGCACACGCGCGGAAGGATCCGCAGCTTGTCCGCGTTCCGTGCATATTCGATCGAGGGGATCGGAGCGATGTCGATCTCGCCGTCGAGGAGCATCCGGCTGAGAAGCGTCGGGACGCCGACGACCTCCTCGACGTCGGCCTCGAGGCCGTAGAAGACGGGCGCCATGTTCACGTAGCTGATCCGGCCCAGCCTCATCGCTGCCTCCGTCGCACGAACCACGTCACGACCGCGGCCACGATCAGGCCGCCCCAGAGCACGATCGCCGGCGTCGAGACGTGGGTCGAGACGGGAACGTCGCTCGAGAGGACCACCGCGCCGAGCGTGAAGAGGGCAGAGAACGCGAAGATCGCCGCCGCGAGGATCCCGAGTCCGTAGACCAGCCAGACCCAGATCGGCGTCCCCGCAGCACGGGGCTTCTCGGGCTGCTTGCTCGGTGCGCCTTCACGGCTCACTCACCACCGCCGCAGTTCTCGATACAGCGTGTCGCGCTGGACGGGGATCCGGCCTGCCTCGCCCACGAACCGTACGAGCTCGTCGATCTTCTGCTCGGTCTCGGTGCGCGCGCCGGCGGCGTGGAAGATCTGCTCGCGCACGACCGTGCCCTGGACGTCGTTCGCGCCGAAGTGCAGAGCGACGGCGGCGAGCGGCATGCCCATCATGATCCAGTAGGCCTTGATGTTCGGGACGTTGTCGAGCATCAAGCGCGAGAACGCGAGCATCTTGAGATCGTCGGCCCCGGTCGTGTGCCGCCAGCCGCGCCGCTCGAAGACCGTGTTCTCAGGATGGAACGCCAGCGGGATGAACGCGAGGAAGCCGCCACTGCGGTCCTGCTGATCGCGCAGGCGGATGATGTGGTCGACCCGCTCCTCGTACGTCTCCACGTGCCCGTAGAGCATCGTGCAGTGGGTCGGGATCCCCAGCCGGTGCGCCGTGTCGTGGACGTGGAACCAGATCTCCGGCGACTCCTTGCCGGGTGCGACGAGGCGGCGCACGCGATCCGCGAAGACCTCGGCGCCGCCGCCCGGAAGCGAGCCGAGCCCAGCCGTCTTGAGCTCGAGCAGGACCTCCTCGTGCGTGAGACCCGAGAGCGTCGTCATGTGGTGGATCTCGGACGCCGTGTAGCACTTGAGGTGCACAGCGGGCAGCGCCTCGTGGAGCGACGCAATCGTGTCGCGGTAGAAGGCGAAGTCGACGTGTGGGTTCTCGCCGTTGACCATGTGGATCTCGGTGAACCCGGTGACCTCGCGCTGTGCGAGAACGTCGTCGACGAGCTCGTCGGCCGTGAGCGTGTACGCGTGCTCCTGCTTCCTCGTGGCCGCGAACGCGCAGAACTTGCACTTCACCCGGCAGACGTTCGTCTGATTCACGTACAGGTTCTGGACGAAGTACACCTCGTCCGTGCCACCCCGCACGCGCCGCGCGAGATCGGCGAGCGCGCCGAGCTCGAGCAGGTCGTCCGACTCCAGGATCGCGACGCCGTCGTCGAAGTCGAGGCGCTCGCCGGCGTCGATCTTCTCCCGGATCGGCTCCAGCGTCTTGAGCTCCAGAACGGCGATCAGCTTCTCCTCTCCACGACGGCCCACGTGAGTGCCTCGAGCTCCTCGCGACGAGGGGCTCCGTCGAGGCAGGACCTGGCTTCCGAAGCGTAGTGGAGGGCCAGCTCGCGGGACTGATCGAGCGCACCGGTCGCAGCGACGCGCACGAGGACTCCCTCCTTGGGACCGCCTCCGAGCGCCTCGCGGACCACCGGATCTCGCTGCGCGGCGAGCAGGAGAGGGAGCGTAGGAGTTCCGTCACGCAGGTCGGTTCCGGGCACCTTCCCGGTCTCGATGGTCTCGCCCGTGCAGTCGAGCACGTCGTCCGCGATCTGGAACGCGATGCCGAGAAGGCGGCCGTACTCGCCCTGTCCGCCCCCGAGCGTGCACGCGGACTCGAACAGCTTCCCCGTCTTCAACGAGCAACGCTCGAGGTAGTCGTCGACGGTCGTGTCGGGATCGTGGCGCTGGCGCCGCTGCATCGCCTCTCCACGAGCGAGTGCGAGCGACGCGTCGGCCAGCACGGCGACGGCGCTCGGGTCACGCGTCTCGGCGAGGACCGAGAAGGCGCGGGCGAAGAGGTAGTCGCCCGCAGCCCTGGCGGCGTCTGCCCCGTGCTCGCTCCACGCGGCCGCACGGCCGCGGCGCACGGCAGCGCCGTCGATCAGGTCGTCGTGGACGAGTGTCGCCATATGGACGAGCTCGACGGCGACCCCGGCCGCGATCGGCGCCTCGTCGTCCGGTGACGAGGAGAGGAACGCAAGCGCGGGACGCAGCCGCTTGCCCCCCGCGGCGAGAGCGCCGGCGCCCACCTCCGCCACGAGCCCGGGATAGCGCTCGACCGCGCGGCCCAGCTCCGACTCGACCTCGGCGAGGTACTCGTCCAGCCCCGGAGCCGCCCGAACGACCTCGAGCGCGGTCATGAGCCGGTCCTCGGCTCATGACCGGGGAGTGGCGTGGGAAACCGGATCCCCAGGTTCGACGAGCCGAAGGACGTCGTACGGCTTCGTCCCGACGTGCAGGGCCACGATGCCCCCGCCGAGCAATCGGTAGCGCACATCGGAGAAGCCTGCCCGCTCGAACAGCCTGGTGAGATCGACGGGGCTCGGGAAGCGGCGGACGCTCGCGGGCAGGTACGTGTACGCCTGGCCGCCGGGCAGCACACGCCCCGCGAGGGGAACGAGCACGTCGAACCAGAGTCTGAAGAACGGCTTGAGGATGCCACTGGGCCTCGTGATCTCGAGCACGGCGAGCCTCCCGCCGGGGCGGAGGACGCGTGCGAGCTCGCGCAGCCCTCCCTCGAGATCGGCCAGGTTGCGCACGCCGAAGCCGACCGTGGCGGCGTCGAACTCGGCGTCGGCGAACGGCAGCGCCAGCGCGTCGCCTTGCACCCACTCGATCGCGCCGGACTTCCGCCGCGCCCGCTCCAGCATCTTCTCCGAGAAGTCGAGTCCCACGACCCGCCCGCCCCGACGCTCGGCCTCGACCGCGAGATCGCCGGTTCCGCAGCACGCGTCGAGGACACGGTCGCCCGGCCAGACGACTTCCTGAACCGCGAGCTTCCGCCAGCGGCGGTCGAGCCCTGCCGTCATCACGCGGTTCATGACGTCGTAGACCGGCGCGATCCGGTCGAACATGCCCTGTACCGACTCGGGAGCCAGCGTTCCGGACTCGTACGTCACGGGCCGACCGGCCCGTGGTGGAGGGGCGTGGGGAACCGGGAGGTTCCCCACGCTTTCGGGAAGAAGGGGGCACGTGGGGGAAACATGGTTTCCCCCACGAACGCGAGCCGTAGGCGAGCGTTCATCCGGCGTCCCCCCAGCGCGTGATCAGCGCGTTGTCGATCCCGATCTGGTCGAGGCAGCGCGCGACGACGAAGTCGACGAGGTCCTCGATCGTCTCGGCCCCGTGGTAGAAGCCGGGCGCAGCAAAGAGGACGACCGCCCCGGCTTCGTTCAGAGTCGCGAGCCCGCGGAGATGGATCGAGGAGAGTGGCGTCTCGCGCGGGACGAGGACGAGCTTTCGGCGTTCCTTCAAGGCGACCGAGGCCGCCCGGTGGATGAGGTTCTGCATCGCGCCCGACGCGAGCGTTCCGACTGTTGCCATCGAGCAGGGACAGATGACGTACGCATCCACCCGCGCCGAGCCGCTCGCGTAGGGACTCCGGAAGTCGTTCTCCCCGTACACCGTGACCTGAGCGGCCATGTTCCCGACGAAGCGCTCGAGCACCTCCTCGCGCGCGAGCGACGGGTCTTGGTAGAGCTCCGTCGCGAGCACCTCGATGCCAGAGCGCGATGCGCAGAGGCCGATCTCGCAGTCGACGGCCGCGAGCGCGCGCAGCAGCCGCTCCGCGTAAGGAGCGCCGGACGCACCGGTCACGCCGAGGAAGACACGCACGGGGGGAGGCTACTTGGCAACGGCACCAGAGCGGCCGCGAAGCGGACGCGTTCGGGGGTCTCTGCGCGACCGAAGTTAGCGTGTCAGCGGACTTCGGGCTTGCGCACTACTTCGGGCCCTTCGAGGCGGCGAGGAACGCCCCGAGGGCGGCGAGATTCTGCTCGCCGAGGTACGCGTACGAGCCCATGACGGTGTTGCCGAAGGCCGCCGGGTTCGTCAGGTACTGGACGAAGAACGCAGCGTCGTTCGATTCGCCGATCGCCGAGAGATCCGGCGCACCGAGCAGCCCACCCCCCTGCCCGAGATAGGTGTGACAGTTGAGGCAGCCCGATTGCGCGAAGAGCTTCGCCCCGGCCGTCGCCTCCTTGTCCCCCACGAAGCCCTGTTCCTCAGCCCAGGACGGAACGAGGAGGACGAGCTCCGAGCCGAGCGCCTCCTTCGCGGTCGCGCCCTTCCACGTCAAGACTCCCATCGAGATGATCGTGAGAACGGCGGCGACCATCGCGACCGGCCGATGCGTCGGCCGCCGCTCGCGCCGTCGGTCGTAGAACGGGAGCCCGAGGAGGAGGATGAGGCCGATCGTCGGGATGCCGACGGTCGCGATGAAGACCGTCTCCGGCCACTTGAAGATCCGGAGGAGGTAGAAGAGGAAATAGAAGTACCAGTCGGGCCGCGGCACGAAGCTCGTCGTTGCCGGGTCTGCCGGCTCCGTGTACCAGGGGCCGAGGATCCCGGACTTCACCCCGTCGGCGTCGTAGTACCAGATCGCCGCGAGCGCCACGATGACGACGACCACGATGAGCGACATCACCGTGTCGTGCAGGATCGCGGGCGGGAAGAACGGCTTCCCCTCCTTCTTGACGTCGTCCTTGTAACGGGCGAAGTCCTCGCGGTTGAGCTCGCCGAGATCGCGCGCCATCAGTCGCCTCCGCTCCCGCGGACGAGGCCTGCCCGCGCGCCCGCCGGCTGCACCGGCGGCCGCTCGCGACCTGCCGCCTCGCCCGACCACGGCGGCGACGTCACTCCGAGCCGCGTGACGAGGTAGATGTGGATGCCGATGAGCGGGATGAGCAGGCCCGGTATCAGCAGCATGTGCATGGCGTAGAACTTCGGGAGCGTCTCAGGGCCGATCTCCGGCCCCCCGGCAAGGAACTGCGCGAGCCAGGGGCCGAGGAAGGGCGCCGTCCCGTTCAGGTTGATGCCGACCGCCGACGCCCAGTACGCGGTCTGGTCCCATGGCAGGAGGTAGCCGGTGAAGCCCATGAGCATCCCGGTCGCGAGGATGAGCACGCCCGTGATCCAGGTCAGCTCGCGCGGGTACTTGTAGGCGCCGTACAGGAACACGCGGCCCATGTGCAGGAAGAGCAGGATGATGAAGACGCTCGCGCCCCAGCGATGCATGCCGCGCACGAGCCAGCCGAGGGTGAGGTCGCTCGTGATCGCTTGGATCGAGGAGTACGCGACGGGCTTACCCGTGACCGGATCGATCGACGCGGAGGGCTCGTAGTACATGGCGAGGATCCCGCCCGTCAGCGTCTGGACGATGAACGCGGTGAGCGCGGCGGAGCCGAGCGTCTGCATCCAGCTGACGTCGCGCGGGACGTTCCGGAACAGGAACCACTTCGTACCGCGCACCGCTCCCGTCCGCTCGTCGACCCAGTCGAGCGGCGCGAGGACCGCGGTGTCGACGAGCTGCTGGCGCTTCGACTTCGCAGCCACGGGCTAGTTCGTCACCTGACTCGGCACGATGGGGTAGAGCCACGCCTCGACGCCGTCGACGTGCGTTCCGGGTGTCGACCACGGATACCGCGAGATCTGAGCGCTCGCGCCGGTACCGGAGACGTTTCCGACCGCATACAGCTCCTCCAGAACCAGCCGGCCCTTCTTGATCGAGTACGTATAGCGGTCGAGCGAGCGGACGGGCGGGCCGGCTCTCCGGTTCCCCTCCGAGTCGTACAGGCCCCCGTGGCAGGGGCACCCGAACGACTGCGCGAGCACCGGCCGCAGTTCGACGCCGTCGACGTTCTTCTTGGCCTGCTCGTCGATCGGCCCGTTGGGCTGGACCGGACAGCCGAGGTGGACGCAGCGGCTGTAGAGGATCGTGAAGCTCGGCTCGCCTCCGTCGGTGAGGCCGTTGTTGCGCACGAAAGCCGTGCGCCGGGACACCTCTCCCGCCTTGGGGTTCGCGAGGTAGCTGGCGATGACGTACTCGCCCTCGGGGAAGTTGTCGATCGGGCCGAGATCCGCCTCGGTCTCCTCGAGGTTCGTGAACGACGGGAGGACCGTGAACCCGAGAACCGGAAGCGTGACGACTGCGCCGATCGCCGCGCCGAGGCCGATCGTCGTCGCCTCGAGGAAGCGCGAGCGCGTGTACGCAGGGGGAACCTCCTCCGCCGCCGCGGGCGCTGCGGCCGTGCTCGGCATGTCCGCTACGGCGCGCGTCTCCGGCTCGATCTGCGGGACCTCGTGCCGCACGTCGCGCGTAACGTCGCGCGCCCAGAGGATCCCGAAAGCGACGGCGAGGACGGCGCCGATCGCGGCCACGATCCAGCTGATGACGAGCCCGAGCAGGAGGCATGCCACACCGATCGCGAAGCCGATCGGCCAGAGGCTCGGCCCGGGGGTGTGCGGGGTGTTGTCGTGGCTCGTGTCGCTCAACTCACGCCTTGCGGTGGATTCAATAGCCCTGCGGTCCCGCGTGTCAACGACGTGCCGTCTGTCGCGACGCGGGGATTCTGCACTTTGCGGAGGACGCGTGCGTCAGAGGCCGTAGTCGGCCCAGCGGCGCGAGACGAGCTCCCGGATCTCCTCGGACATGACGATCTCCTCGGGCCACGGACGGGCGTCCTCCTCGGGCAGCTTGTGCGTTGCGTCGATGCCGAGCTTGCCTCCGTAGAACTGCCTGCCGGGAGCGTGATCGAGGTGGTCGAGCGGTCCCTCCGTGATGAGGATGTCCCGCTTCGGGTCGACGTTCGCGGTCACGCGGAAGAAGACGTCGGCGTAGTCGTGCACGTTCACCTGCTCGTCCACGACGACGATCGACTTCGAGAGCGAGAGCATCCCGAGGCCCCAGAGGGCGTGCATGACCTTCTGTGCGTGGCCCGGGTACGCCTTGCGGATCGACACGATCACGCAGTTGTGGAAGGCGCCTGCGACGGGGAGGTCGTAGTCGACGAGCTCGGGGAGGGTCACGCGCACCGCGGGCAGGAAGAGCCGCTCCGTCGCCTTGCCGAGCCACGCGTCCTCGGCGGGCGGTTTGCCGACGACGATCGATGCGTAGATCGCGTCTCGACGCATGGTCATCGCCGAGATCCGGAAGATCGGGAACGGCTCGGCGTGCGAGTAGTAGCCCGTGTGGTCCCCGAACGGGCCCTCGATCGCGACGTCGTCCTTCGCCACCCAGCCCTCGAGGACGATCTCGGCGTTGGCCGGCACCTCGAGCGGGACGGTCTTGCACGGCACGAGCTCGACCGGCTCGCCGCGCAGGAAGCCCGCCAGCATGAGCTCGTCGAGGTGCTTCGGAAGCGGGGCGCTCGCCGAGTACGCAGTGATCGGATCCAGCCCGATCGCGACCGCGACCGGGATGCGCCCGTCCTCGGCGGCGAGGAGATCCGCACGGCCGTCCTTGTGCATCTGCCAGTGCATGAACGTCGACGAGCGGTCGATGACCTGCATCCGGTACATGCCGACGTTGCGGCCGTCGGTATGCGGATCCTTCGTGATGACGGCCGGAAGCGTGATGAACGGCGCGGGGTCGCCAGGCCAGCAGCGCTGGACGGGGAGCATGCCGAGATCGACCTCGTCGCCCTGGAGCACGACCTCCTGGCACGCGCCCTTCGAGACGACCTTCGGGCGCGAGTCCGCGACGGACTTCAGCTTGAGGAGCCCCCGCACCTTCTCGCGGATGCCCTCGGGGGGCTGCATGTCGAGGATGTCGCCGAGCTTGGCCGCGGCCCCGTCGAGCGTCTCCACGCCGAGCGCCAAACACATGCGGCGCTCGCTGCCGAACTGGTTGATCAGAAGCGGGTGCTGCGACCCCTTCGGGTTCTCGAAGAGGAGCGCCGGGCCTCCTGCCTTCACGACGCGGTCGCGTGATCTCGGTGATCTCGAGGTCCGGGTCGACCTCGGCGGAGATGCGTCGCAGCTCGCCCTCTTTCTCGAGGAGCGCGATCCACTCGCGGAGGTCTCGCGGCGGCGTGGCCAAGGCGCGAGTCAGTCTATGGACGCGAGCGCAAGCATCACCGAGAAGGTGACCGTGCCGGAGGGAGCTCGGGCCGCATGCGGCCGAATCCTGCGGTGCGGCTCGAAGTGGGTCTAGTGCTTCTTGCGGAGCTTCGCCAGCAGGTCGCCGCCGACCGCGACGACGACGAAGACGAGTCCGACGACGAGCATGGAGAGGACGACGTCGCGCCCCTCCTCGGCGGCGGTCTTCTCGGCCGCAAGAAGATCGATCACGGCAGCGAGCATCGCGGCGACTCTACCCCACGAACCGGGCGTGTGCGGCAAGCGCGCCGTCGAGCGCAGCGTCACCTGCCGCGACCCTCGCGGCCGCCTCGACGGCCGTCGCGTCGCCCCGCTCTCGCAGCGCCGCTCGCGCCTCGTCGAGGTCGCCTCGGCCGAGCGCTGAGGCGGTCGCGGCCCACACAGCACCGTCGCCGTCGCCACCGTCCGCTCTGGCCTGCGCGCACAGTGAGATCAGCTCGGCGAGGTCCGAGACCGCGGCGACGTCACCCGTCGCGGCGACGTGAACCAGACCGTGGGCATACAGGTAGTCGCCGAGCAGGAGCGCGGTGTCGCGATCACCCGGCGCAAAGAGGCGCGAGCGACCGTAGTGGACGAGGTAGCCCTCGTAGATCGTCTCGATGCCGAGTGCGTGCCGCGCCGGAGCGAGCGGAGAGAACACCGGCTCGCGCTCCTGCTCGACGACCGGCCGCAGTGCATCCGCCCACAGCGGGCTCTCGGCCGAGGCGGCCGCGACGATCTCGTCCCACACGACGCGAGACGCTACCGCGATCCGCTTGCCGCTTTGGGCGGATCGAGCTCGACCTCGACGGGCACCTCGGGGTCACCGTCCTCCCAGCTCTCGAGTCGCACCCGTTCGCGGAAGAACTCCCAGATCGCCCGGCCGCCCGCCATCGTCGGGAGCGCGACGAGGACGCCGGCGATGCCGTACAGCTCGCCGCCCGCGAGCAAGCCCGAAGATCACGAGCAGCGGATGCAGCCTGAGCGCCCCGGCCATGACGTTCGGGACCACGACGTGACCTTCGATCTGGTAGATGAACAGGAAGAGCACCCCCACCCACAGGACGCCCCACGGGAAGTCGGCGAAGATCGCGTAGATCGCCGGTGGCACCGCGGAGAGCCAGGGCCCGATGTACGGGACGACCTCGATGAAGGCCGTCCACAGCCCGAAGAGAAGCGCATACTGCTGCGCGCCTTCGACGAGCCCCGTGACGCCGAGGATGTACATCCCGACGCCTGCACTCGTCCCGATGACCGTCGAGAGGATCGCCTGGCCCTTGAGATACCCCCACAGCGCGCTCTCGATGCGCTGCGTGAGGGGCGGCCCCCCGTAGGGCGGGAAGCGGGCGTCGACCGCCCGCTCGAGCCGTTGCATGTCGAGGAGCATGTAGACCGAGATGACGATGACGAGGATCACCGAGAACAGGAGCAGAACGACGGAGAACGCGGCGCCGCGCGCGAACTCGAACGCGTTCTGGGCGTATCCGGAGACCTCCCCGGCGCTCAGCCCGCTGATCCAGTCGTTCACCTGCTTGCGGATCCGGATCCGCTCGAGCCCGTGGTCGTCGAGCCACACCTGCAGGTTGTCGATGTCGAGCTCGGCGTCGGTCTGCCCGGAGGCGTTCTCCTCGGTGACGTACGAGTCGACCCGATCGGCCGCGTTCCGGGCCTGGTCGTAGGCGACGAAACCGATCGCCACCAGGATCGCGGCGGCCACGGCGACGAACAGCGTGTAGACGATGAGGACCGAGAGCGAGCGCGGCACCCTGATCCGCGTGAGGTCGCGTACCAGCGGATTGAGCGTGAACGCGATCACGCTCGCCGTCAGGAAGAGGAAGAGGACGTGACCGAGCGTCCTCGCGAGGAGAAACGCGAAGACGAGGAGTACGGGCAGGATGACGAGCTGGATCCATCTCGGGATCTGGATCGTCGGGCCGGGTCCGGCCATGGGCCGGATCGTACCGTGGGGCCTGGAGAGCACCCGGCGAAGACCTTGCTACGGTCCGTGCATGGCCACGCCGCGCTCCCGTCATGCTGCGCGACTTCGCGCCGATAGGAGACGTGCGCAGGCGCGCGCACGCCGGTTCGCCGTCGCGGCGGTGATCGGCGTGCTGGCCGTCATCACGCTGGCGCTGACCGCGTTCGACAACCAGAGCGGAAGCACGCCGGCCGTCAGCAAGCCCGCACCGCTTCCGGTCACGTCGGCGCCACCCGAACCGCACGTGCTCGCGACCGTCGGCAACCTTCGCGTGCAGTCCCCGGTAGCCGAGGGTGGGGTGACGGCTCTCGGGTTCCACGGGAGCGACGACGGCTCGCTCGTGCTCAAGCCGGTCGGCCCACAGGTCAACGAAGGGCTGCTCGCACGCCTCTGGCGACGGATCACGGGTGCGACCCGGAGCGGGCTCGCCTGGTACCAGCTGTCCGGCGGACCGCTGCGGACGCTCGACGTGGGCGCGGTGGCCGGAACGGATGTCTACTCGCCGATCGACGGCACCGTGGTGGCGATCCGCAACCAGGTCGTCTCGGGCCGCAGGGTCGGCTCCGAGATGGAGCTGCGACCGTCCTCGGCACCGTCGCTCGTCGTCTCGCTCGAGAACGTGCGACCCGACCCCGCGCTGTCGGTCGGCGCGAACGTCGCGGCGGGATCGTCCAAGCTGGGCACGGTGGCCGACATCAGCCGCTACGAGCGACAGGCGCTCGAGCGTTACGGGGCGGACGGCGGCAACAACGTCGCCATCCAGGTCTTCCCGTCTGCGAGCCTGGGAGTGCCGTAAGCTCCCGCAGCTTGCGGATCCTCTTCATCGCTGACGTCGTGGGCGCTCCCGGGAGGCGAGCGCTCCAGGATCGCCTGGGAGCCATGCGCTCGGAGCTCGACGTCGACGCGTGCGTCGTGAACGGGGAGAACGCCGCCGACGGCATCGGGATCACGCCACGGCTGGCCGACCAGATCCTCGGGCTCGGAGTCGATGCGATCACGCTCGGGAACCATGCGTTCCGGCGATCGGAGATCGGCGACTACCTGGACGCCTCCGACCGCGTCATTCGTCCCGCGAACACGTCGCACCATGCGCCGGGCCGCGGCCTGGTCGTCGTCAAGACATCGGACGGCAGCCGCCTCGCAGTCATCAACGTCCTCGGCTCGCTCTTCCTCCACCCGGCGACCTCGATGTTCGAGATGATCGACGGTCTCGTCGAGGACGCACGGCGCGAGACACCGGTCGTGCTCGTCGACGTCCACGCCGAGGCGACGAGCGAGAAAGCTGCGATGGCAAGGTGGCTGGACGGACGGGTGACCGCAGTGGTAGGCACCCACACGCACGTGCAGACCTCGGATGCGACCCTGCTACCGAAGGGGACTGCGTTCATCACCGACGCGGGTATGACAGGACCGCACGACTCGGTCATCGGCGTCGAGGCCGAGCTTGCCATCCGCCGGATGCGGACCGGGCTTCCGGTCCGGTTCGAAACCGCTCAGGGAGGCGTGAGGATCGAAGGCGCGCTCATCGAGTGCGACTCCGAGACAGGCAAGGCCTCGTCGATCGAGGCCGTTCGCGTCCACGTGTCTTGATCGTCCGGCGCAGGCTCCGGCAGGAGTAGCCAGAGAAGCACGAAAGGGGCGACCCACGGGAGGTAGAGGTAGAACCAGTGGGTCAGCGTCAGCTCGAAGGCGATGAGGATCGCCGCGGTCAGCGCGGCGAGCTCGACCGGCCCCTTTCGGCGCGGAACGAACGCCAGCACCACGGCGAGCACGACCGCGAACACCTCGACGACGGGCTGCAGGAAGCCGAGGTCAGGGATGCCCTTCGCGTGGTACTGGCCCCAGCCCCAGATCGAGAACGGTGAGTCGCGTCCGGACTGATAGCCGATCGTGCGCTCCCAGAACGTGTGGACCGCGCCGCTCAGCGACGGCTCGAGCAGCAGGATCGAGAAGGCGAGCACAGTCGCGCTGGCAAAGGCGAGGAGGAAGCGGAGCACGCGCCTGAGCTCGTACGTCGGGTAGGTCGCCCACAACGGAGCCGCCAGGAGCGCGCCGAACTTGGTCCAGCTGGAGAGCGCCACCGCCGCTCCGCGCGCCCAGTCCGACGTGACGAGCCAGAAGCCGAACAGCAGGAAGGCGGGCATGATCGCGTCGTTCGTGTTCGCGTTCAGCGTGTAGGCCGTGAACGGGTACGCCGCCCAGCCGAATGCCAGCAACACCGCGAGTCGACGCCCGCCGAAGCGCAGCCCGATGAGGACGAGCGCGAGCACGGCCAGCAGGTCGAAGGCGATCGACGTCGCGTGCGCGGCGGGTAACGAGTCCCACTTCCCGCTCCAGGGATAAACGAGGGTCGCGGGCACGTAGGCGAGGTACGAGACTGGCCCATACGTGTCGCCGCGCTCGATCGCGGCCTCGCAGCGACCGTTCGTCTGGATGCGTTCGCGAATGTCTCCGTCGGCGTCCTTCGGGCCGCACGGCTTCAGATCACCGCGCTGCGGCATGTTCCCGTAGGGCGCCTCGCCGTCGATGATCCTGCTGGCGCCGACGACGCCCGCGAGCCCGACGTCGATCACGCCGCGCGGCGTCTGCACGTTCAGCCCGATGCGGAAGCCGAGGAGGAACACGGCAGCTCCTGCGAGCAGCCATGTCGGCCAGACGGACGAGAGGAAGCCCACTCGTCGCCGGAAGCCGATCCAGAGTCCGCGGACGAGCAGGTATCCCAGGACGGGGTAGACCAGCGGAACGCTGCGGAAGATCTCGCCGCGATCGAAGAACGCAAGCGACACGCCGAAGCCGAGGAGCGCGAGAAGGTCGAGGTTCCGTCCCGAGAGCGGCTTGCGGAGGTCGCCGAGCCCGATGAGGAACACGAGGCAGAACGCGAGCCAGACGTACGGCTTGAGAAGCGTCTTTCCCCCGAACGCTCCCTTCCCGCCACGCGCCATCTTCCAGGCGACCTGCGGTCCGGTCCACGCCTCGGCGACCTGTCCGCTCGTGTCCTCGACGACGGCCTGCGCGACCTGTCCGGCTCGCCCGGACCAGACCTTCACGGTCCACGTGCGCGTGTCCTCCCGGAACTCGGCGTCCGTGGTCGGATCCGGCGGATAGCGGTCGAGCCACCCGGCGATCTTGGGGTTCTCGAGCGCGAGCTCGACGGCCTGGTCCTCGGTGAGGCGCGCGAGATCGGGCGGCGAGTTCGACTGCGCGGCGCCGACGGAAGGCGAGAGGAGACAGACGGCCGCCAGCGCGGCCACGGCGGTTAGCTTCGAGGTCCGAACGACCAGAGCTTATTGCCGACGAAGTTCACCGGCGTGACGAGGACGATCGCGATGGCCTGGGCGACGACCTCACCGAGCCCGACAGTCACGAGCAGGTGCAGGACGACGAGGTTGGCGAGCAGCGCGACCGTCGACACGATCAGGAAGCGCATGCCCTGGTAGGCGACGCCTCCGCGCTCTGCCCGGAACGTCCAGAGGCGATTCCACAGATAGTTGTTCGTCACCGCCACGAGGAACGAGCCGACGGCCGCGGAGATGTAGTGCATGTCCAGGCCGTCGAGCAGGAATGCGTAGACGGCGAGATTCACCAGATAGCCGGCCACACCGACGACGCAGAACTTCGCCAGCTGCTCCCAGTTCTTGCGCTTGCGCATGCCCGCGCGGACGCGTGCGGGCGAGAAGCCGGCTTCGATCTGGGCGCGCGAGGACTCCACGGTCACCGCAGGGTAGTCGGGACGAGACGCATCACCGTCCCCCATACGATCAGTCATGACCAAACCCTTCGTCGCCCACGAGCGGGACGAACCGGCAGGAGATGGATGTCCGCTCCGCCGGTCCCTCCGCCGTGCGCACGACGAGGACGAGCTCCTGGCCCCAGCGGGAGCCGCGCGGGAGGACGAGCCGGCCACCTTCCGCGAGCTGCTCGTACAGGGCGGGCGGAACCCTGGGAGCTGCCGCAGCGATTGCCACCGCGTCGAACGGCGCTCTCTCCGGAACGCCGAGCGAGCCGTCGCCGACTCGCACCTCGACGTTCGAGTAGCCGGCTTCTACGAGCCTCGACCGGGCCTCCGACGCGAGCTCCGGGATGCGCTCGACCGTCACGACTTCCGCCGCGAGCTCGGCCAGCACCGCGGCCTGGTAGCCGGAGCCGGTGCCTACGTCGAGCACGCGTTCCGTGCCGTGGAGCGAGAGCAGCGAGCAGATCGTCGCAACCACGAAGGGCTGCGAGATCGTCTGGTCGTGCCCGATGGGGAGCGCTCCGTCGTCGTACGCGTGGTCGGTCAAGCCCACTGGGACGAACAGGTCGCGAGGAACGCCGGCCATCGCGGCGAGCACCCGCTCGTCTTCGATCCCGCGGCGGCGGAGCTGCCGTTCGACCATCTCCGCGCGCGCGGCGGCTGCGTCGAACCTCACTTCGCGAGCGTTCTGAGACCCGCGAAGCGGGCCGCCTGCCGGCCCCGCATCCGCGCGGCGAGAAGCGGAAGCGCGACCGCGAGCACATACCCGACGAGCGGGACGAGCGCGAGCAGGCAGATCAGAACGCCGAGCGCGCCCATGTAGGCGCCGACGCCGAACCGGGTCGCTCCACGGCGAAGCGCGCCGAGGACAGCCGCGGCGGCGGCCAGCGCGCCCACCACGCCCCCGACAACACCGGCGACCGTCTCGGGCGTCCCGCCGATCGCGAGCCCGATCGCACCGCCGAGGACCGCGCCGACGATCGCTGCGGCGCCGACGCCGAGGACGTTCGACGCGAGGATCCCCGTGATCGCCACCGACAGCCCGAGTCCGAGGCCCAGGCAGAGGCCGATCGTGTACCAGCTCCCCACGCGAGGGAGTGTAGAGGCGTCGATCCGATGCGGCGCCGCGCTCGTATGGCTCCCAGGCGACCGGCGAACCTCCGCGGTCGGATCAAGACGACGACCGGCTAGGGGAGGTGGATCACCCGGGCGGCGGATCGCCGTCCGGGTGATCCTCGAGACGGCGGATGACGGCGAGCCCGAAAGCGGCGGCCCGCGCGCCGTCGACCACGCGATGGTCGAACGTGATCGCGATGGTCCCCATCGGTCGCACGACGACGGCGTCGTCGCGGACGACCGCACGCGGAGCGACGCGACCGACGCTCAGGATCGCCACCTCGGGGTAGTTGACGATCGGGGTCTGGAAGAGGCCGGCGAGCTTGCCTGCGCTCGTGACGGTGAACGTCGAATCGCGCAGCTCGTCCGCGGCCAGCGATCCGTCTCGCGCCCGGTCGGCGAGGCCTCCGATCTCCGAGACCAGCTCGTCGACGGACTTCGCATCCGCGCCGCGCACGACGGGGACGACGAGCCCGTCGTCCGTCTGCACCGCGATCCCGATGTCGTAGCGGTCGAGGTACACGATCGCATCCCCCTCGAGTCGCGCGTTCAGCTCCGGGAACTCGGCGAGAGAGTCGGCGCACGCCTTGACCGCGTGCCCCAGCAGACGATCGAGCGGAACGTTCGCGAAGTCGCATTCCTCCACCCACGTGACGGGCGGGACCTCCCGATGCGCCCGCGCCATGTGCTCGGCGATCACGCGTCGCACACCTCGGAGCGGCTCGCGTCGGCCCTCGGATGCTCCGGAGGCGGCGGCGCGAACGTCGTTCTCGGTGATCCGGCCGCCCTGGCCCGTCCCCGACACGCTCCCGAGGTCGACGCCAAGCTCGTGCGCGATCCGCCGTACCACCGGAGTCGCCTGGACCCGACCCGAGGCCGCGGTGGACGCCGCCGGAACACGAGGGCTCGAGCCTCGTGACACTGTGTCGCGAGAACGGTCGCCGCCACGCGGAACGACCTCGCCCACCTCGCCGATGACGACGAGGTCGGTTCCGACGGGCACGACGTCGCCCTCGGCCACGAGGATGCTGAGCACTGTGCCGGCGTACGGCGACGGGATGTCGACGGTCGCCTTGTCAGTCTGGATCTCGACGAGCGGATCGTCCTCCCGGATCTCCTGACCCTCGGAGACGAGCCAGCGCGCGACCTCACCCTCCGTGAGCCCCTCGCCGAGGTCGGGAAGCTTGAACGCGTTCGCCACTAGCCGTGATTCTCGTGCGCGGCACGCCGGGCGCGCCAGCGGCTACCGCGTGCAACGAGCATCGCGAAGGCCGCCAGCGAGATGAGGAGCGGTGAGGCGATGAATGCGACCGCCGACACGTAGTGGACGGGATTGCAGTCGCTGCCGCAGGTCGCAAAGTCGTTCGCCCCGTGGAACTGCGTCGCGATCGCGGCGAACGCGACCGCCCAGGCGACGACCGCTGCGACGAGAAGCGCGATCGCAGCCACTCCCAGCCTGTCGCGCATCCACGCGGCCGCGAGCACGCCGCACGTCAGTGCGAAGAGGGCGACGATCACGACCTGCACGATCCACGTGGACATCGCATCTGATTGTCGTCTAGCGAAGCGCGTTGTGCGCCAGCCGGGCGTGAACGCCGCGTGCGCCGTTCACGAGTTGCGTCACGCGGAGATCGACCACCACGCTAGCCAGGGCGAGCGCATCTTTTCGCTCGAACCCGTGCTCGCGCCCCATGAGCTCGAGCATCCCCTCGATCGCGATCGCTGCCGCCTCGTCGAGATCCTCGTCGAACCCGAACGTCAGCCACGCTTCCGGAGTCCACGCCATCGGCGTCGACAACTCGAGGTCGTCGCGAACCGACACCGTGAGCTGCGCACGCTCCACGGGCGCCTCGATGGCGAGCTGTGAGATCTCGCCGTCGCCCTGCGCGGCGTGCCCGTCGCCCGTCGAGAGCAGCGCGCCGTCGACGGGGATCGGCAGGTAGAGGGTGGTGCCCGCGACGAGCTCCTTGCAGTCGATGTTCCCGCCGCACGGTCGCGGTGGAGCCGTCGAGTGGACGCCGGGCTCGTCCGGGGGCATCCCGATGACACCGAGGAACGGGCCCAGCGTCACTTCGCGTCCGTGCTGGTCTCGACCTACCCCTGCGGAGGCGTCGAGCCGCCACTCGAGGACGGTCGGCTCGCCCTCCAGAACTCCCAGCCGCTCGTTCAGCGGCGTGTACCAGCCACCTGCATCCGTGACGCCCCAGCCGCCGATCGTCACCTCGTCGATCCGGACCGCGAGCAGCTGGCCTGCTCGAGCGCCACGCACCTCGACAGGGCCGATCAGGGCATGCCCGGCGTCGAGCGGATCTCCTCGCAGTCGCTCCTCGAAGTGCTCGTTGGTCGCATCGCGCCAGCCCGAAGAAAGGCAGGAAAACCCGATCGAGTCGCCGGGATCGACCACGAGCACCGGCTCGAGGTCTCGGGAGAAGTGGCCGTGCAGCGTCCGGCGCTCGAGAGGGATGTCGTGCAGCGCCACTACGCGGAGAGCACGCGGCGAGCGGCGTCGACGACGCGCTCGACGGACGGCATGTAGACGTCCTCGAGCTGCCAGTACGGATAGGGCACGTCGTAGCCCGTGACACGGATCACCGGCCCCTGGAGGTCGAAGATCGCCTTCTCCGCGAGCACGGCGACGACCTCCGCCGCGAACCCGCACACGCGGGGCGCCTCTTGCACCACGACGACACGCCCCGTCTTCGCGACGGACGCGAGCAGGCCGTCCTCGTCGAGCGGCTTCAGGCTGCGCAGGTCGAGCACCTCGCACGAAGCCTCGTCGGCGAGCGCAGCGGCTGCCGACAGCGCGACGTGCACCATCGCGCCGTACGCGACGATCGTGAGATCCGATCCCTCGCGCGCCACCCGCGACGACCCGAGCGGGACGACGTGCTCGCCGTCCGGCACGTCCTCCTTCGCAGTTCGGTAGTGGAGCTTCGGCTCGAGCACGACCACGGGGTCGGGATCCCGGATCGCTGCGGCGAGAAGCCCCTTCGCGTCGCCCGGCGTCGAGGGGATCGCGACCTTCACGCCCGGCGTGTGCACGTAGTACGTCTCCGGAGAGTCGTCGTGGAGCTCGGGAGCCCGCACGCCCCCGCCGTACGGCATGCGGATCGTGAGCGGGAACGACATCGTCCCCCTCGTGCGCCAGCGGTAGCGCCCGACGTGGTTGATGAGCTGGTCGAGCGACGGGTAGCTGAATGCGTCGTACTGCATCTCCACCACGGGCCTCCAGCCGGCCATACAGAGGCCGACCGCGGTCCCGAGGATTCCCGCCTCGGCGAGCGGGGTGTCGACGCAGCGCTCGGCACCGAACCGGTCCTGAAGGCCCGCGGTCGCACGAAACACGCCGCCGAGCTTGCCGACGTCCTCTCCCATCACGAGGACGGACGGGTCGCGCTCCATCTCGACGTGCAGCGCGTCGTTCACCGCCTCGACGAGCAGGAGCTCGCTCATGAGCCAGCCTCGGTTGGCTCATGAGCGGGGAGGGGCGTGGGGAACCGGGAGGTTCCCCACGCTCTCAGGAAGAAGGGGGTACGCGGGGGAAACATGGTTTCCCCCGCGAACGCGAGCCAGCGGCGAGCGTTAGCCACCGAGGATCCTTCGCAGCTCCTCCTGCTCGGACAGAAGCGACGGCGGAGGGTCGGCATAGGCGTGCTCGAAAACGAGCGACGGATCCGCCGGCGGCTCGGCCTCGGCCGCCGTGATGCCTTGTCGAAGCAGCTCGAGCGCCTCCTGCTTGGTCTCCTCCACGATCCCGTCCGTCAGCACGCCGAGTCGCCGGAGGTAACGCTCGTAGCGCCCGACACACTCGTTCTCACGAGCCTCCTCCACGCGCTCGGAATCGACATACATGGACGGATCGTCGGCCGTCGCATGCGGCGCAGCCCGATATGTCAGTGCCTCGATGAACGTCGGGCCGTCGCCCGAACGGGCGCGGAGCACCGCATCTCGCGTCGCCTCGTACACGGCGAGGACGTCCGTCCCATCCACCCGCACGCCTGGAATGCCGTACCCGATCGCCTTGTCGGCGAGCGTCGGCGCCGCCGTTTGTGCGGAGAGCGGCGTGGAGATGGCCCACTGGTTGTTGTTGCAGAAGAGGATCACGGGGGCCTTCATCACCCCGGCGAACGTGGCCCCCTCGTGGAACGCGCCCTCCGACGTCGCGCCGTCACCGAAGAGCGTCAGGGCGACCCGGTCCTCGCCCTTCAGCGCCGAGCCCCACGCGAACCCGACTGCGTGCGGGATCTGCGTCGCGATCGGCACGCAGATCGACGCGACGTTGTACTCCGCCGGGTTCCACCACCCTGCCGGGTGCCCCCTCCACCAGGAGAGGACGGTCGAGACCGGCATGCCGCGAAGCAGGCCGATCGCGGACTCGCGGTAGGCCGGAAAGACCCAGTCGCGATCCTCGAGCGCGAACACCGAGCCGGCCTGCAGCGCCTCGTGGTTCCAGAAGATCGCGTACGTGCCGATGCGCCCCTGACGGTGGTAGACGACCGACCGCTCGTCGTACGTCCGCAGGAGCACGACGTTGCGATACAGCTGGAGAAGGTCGTCCCCGCCGAGCCCGTCGACCTCACCGTCGGGAATGGCCTCGCCGTCCCCGATCACACGGCGCAGATCCGCTTCCGCCGGGAGCACGCGGCTCATCGCGAGCGCAGTCTAGACGCGTAGTGCGGGTCAGACGAAAACCGTGACGGCGTCCCGTTCGGCCAGGTAGACGGCTTCGAGCACGTCTCCCGCGTCCTCACCGTCGACCTGGAGCGGAACCGGCTCGTCGCAGCGAACGACGATGCGGTCGACGTCGTGAGCGCCGAGTGCGTTCTTCTCCCCGATGCCCGCCCCGCGCGGCCCGCGCACCAGCACCCGCGGGAGGTTGCGCGCGCGCAGGGTCACCGGCGCGAGGTAGGCGAGACCTTCGTCGAAGTCCGCGCCGGGCACGAGGTCGAGCGCAAGCGTGCCGGCGTACGTGTAGGGCGAGCAGTTCGCGACGAGCAGGAGGGCCGCGCGGCCGACCCCTTCGATCTCGAGCCGCGGGTCGTAGCGCGCGCGCCGCGCCCAGACCGTGCTCGTCGCGACCCGCACGAATGCAGCGTCACCCGGGCGCCGGCCGTCGGGCCGACGGCCGAGCTCGTCGACCTTCCGGACGAGCTCCGCGTCGAAACCGAGTCCGGCGTTGAAGCCGAAGCGGCGTCCGTTGACCCGGCCCAGTCCGATGCGTCGTGTCGCGCCCTGGGCGATCCGCTGGGCGGCCCTCGCGGGATTCCGTGGCAGCCCCAGCGCCCGCGGAAGCACACTCGTCCCCCCGCCCGGGATGAACCCGAGCGGCACATCGATCTCGACGCCGTTCAGCACCTCGTTGAACGTGCCGTCGCCCCCGAAGACGTAGATCGCGTCGACACCGGAGGCCGAGCGGGCGATCTGCATCGCCTCTCCTGCCGCCGTGGTCAGCTGCGTCTCGGTTCCCTCCGGCAACGCAGCCCTCACCGCGGCCAGCCGGTGCTCGTCCACGCCCGAGGCGAACGGGTTGACGATGAGAAGCCGGCTCACGCCGGCGTCGCGTAGCCGCGAATCCCGTCGACGAGGATCGCCGTGAAGCGGTCGGCGAGCTCGTCGGTGTCGCGGCCGGGCTCGAGCCACGTGTAGGCCCAGTTCGCCGCGGACAGGACGAGGAGCGTCGTGGCTCCCACGTCGAGGTCGGTGCGCAGGTCGCCGGACTCCACGCCCTCGCGCAGGAGCGCGCGCCAGCGTTCCTCGTAGCGACGACGCTCGGCCACGATCGCGTCCCGGTGCTCGCCCTCGAGGTAGCGCCACTCGCGCGTGAAGACCGTCGCGACGTCGAGCTGCTCCGCGACGACACGGAGGTGGCCGCGGAGCGCGTCGCGCACACGCTCGACGGCAGACGCGTCCTCCGGGACTGCTTCGAGCGCGGCGTGGAACGCATCTGCGCCACCCCGCATCGTCTCGAAGAGGAGCTCCTGCTTCGACCCGGTGAGCGAGTACAGCGAGCCCTTCTGGACGCCCAACGCCTGCGCGAGCGCGTCCATCGACGTTCCGTGAAACCCCCGCTCGGCGAAGAGCCGGGCGGCCTCACGGGTCAGTTCGTCCCGCCGGGTGGTAGCCACTACACTCGATGCTAACGACCGTTCGGTAGGGAGGCCAATCACATGGACGCACGAACGCAGGAGTTCCTCGCCTACGTCCAGTCGGGCGGGCAGGTGGAGACCGGCGACTGGATGCCCGACGAGTACCGCGCGCGGCTCGTCAAGTTCATCGAGATGCACGGGAACTCCGAGCTCATGGGCGTGCTTCCGGAACGCGACTGGATCCTTCGCGCGCCCACGCTGCAGCGCAAGCTCGCGCTCACGGCGAAGATCCAGGACGAGGTCGGCCACGCGCAGCTGATCTACCGCGTCGTCGAGGACCTCGGCAAGCCGCGCAGCGCCTGCCTCGACGACCTCGTCTCGGGCAAGGCGAAGTTCCACAACGTCTTCCACTACCCCACCCGCACCTGGGGCGACGTCGGCGTGATCGCGTGGCTCGTCGACGCCGCGGCCATCGTCTCGCAGAAGGCGCTCCTCAAGTGCTCCTACGCTCCGTATGCGCGGATCATGAAGAAGATCTGCTGGGAGGAGTCGTTCCACATCCTCCACGGTCGCGACGTGATCCTGGCGCTCGTGACGGGCACCGAGGAACAGTTCGGGCTCGTCCAGGAGGCGCTCGACCGCTGGTGGGAGCCGCTCATGCACTTCCACGGCAACCCGATCCCGCCCGACGAGGATCCCATGTACGTCTGGAGGATCAAGAGCCAAGGAAACGAGGACGCGCGCCAGCAGTTCCTCGACGGCTACGTCCCGCAGATCCGCGAGCTCGGGCTCGAGATCCCGGATCCGGCGCTGCGCAAGGACGACCAAACGGGCACGTGGCTCTACACCGAGCCCGACTGGGAGAAGCTCCGAGCCGTCGTGACGGGGAACGGGCCGGCGTCGGCCGAGCGGCTGGCGTTCCGGCGGCTGTCGCGCGAGGACGTGGCGTGGGTCGAGCGGGTCGTGCTCGCGGAGGCCGCGTGAGCCACGTCTACGAGGTGTTCCGACAGGAGCGGAAGGGGCAGCCGTTCCAGCACGCGGGCTCGGTGGTCGCGCCCGACGAGGCCTTCGCGGAGATCTACGCGCGCGAGCAGTACGGGCGCCGCCAGGAGTCGGTCGCGCTCTGGCTCGTCCCGCGCGAGGCGCTACACGAGATCGACGAGTTTCCCGACGAGTTCGAGATGAAGTACCGACGCGTGGACGGCTACTCGATCAAGGCGCGCCTGGCCGTGGCGCGAGAGCGAGCCGGCACGCTCGACATGGCGCCGGGTGCCACGAGTGAGTGAGCGCACCGACCTCCTGCTCGCGCTGGCCGACGACGAGCTGATCCTCGGCTGGCGGAACTCCGAGTGGACCGGGATCGCGCCGTTCCTCGAGGAAGATGTGGCGTTCTCCTCGATCGCCCAGAACGAGATCGGGCATGCGCGCGCTCTCTACGAGCTGGCCGCCGCCGAGCTCGGAACGACCGCCGACGAGCTGGCGTTCGATCGGAGGCCGGACGAGTACCGGTCGGCGCCGCTCGTCGAGCTCCGCAGGCTCGAGTGGGCACGGACGATCGCGAGGCATTGGCTGTACGAGACCGCCGACGAGATTCGGCTGGAGGCACTGAAGGCATCGGAGGACGCGGAGCTTGCAGGCCTCGCCTCCAAGATGGACCGCGAGGAGGCGTACCACCGCATGCACGCGGACATGTGGGTCGACCGCCTCCTCGTGACCGAGGAAGGCCGCATTCGGCTGAACGAAGCCGTCGACGAGCTATGGCCGTACGCGCTGGGCGTCCTGGACGAAGAGCTGCGGCCCGAGCTGCATGCGCGCGCGGAGGCAAAGCTCGGTCGGCCGCTACCGGACGTCGACGCAGTGCCGCGCGGCGTCCACGAGGCCGAGCTCGCCGAGCTGTGGGAGGAGATGACCTCGGTGCGGCGCTCGGCGCCGGCCGGCTCGCAGTGGTGACCGTCGACGAGGTCTGGGAGGCCCTCGCCGAGATCTCCGATCCCGAGATCCCCGTCATCTCGCTTGTCGACCTCGGCGTCGTGAAGAACGTCGCGGTCGAAGACGGGAACGTGCGCGTCGACTTCACGCCCACGTTCATGGGCTGTCCCGCGCTGGACGCGATGCGCAACGCGATGGAGTCGAAGATCTCGGAGCTCGGCGGGACCGCCGACATCAACGTGCGGCTCGACGACTCGTGGTCGACGGACGACATAACAGCCGAGGGGCGCGAGAAGCTTCGGGCGGCCGGCTTCGCGCCGCCCACCCCGAGGCCGGCCGGACGGATGGAGCTGGTGCAACTCCAGCACGGGTTTCGTTGCCCGTACTGCGGCTCGACGTCGACGAGGCTCGAGAACCTCTTCGGCCCCACCCCGTGCCGGTCGATCCGCTACTGCGACGACTGCCGCCAGCCGTTCGAGCAGTTCAAGACGCTCTGATTAGAACGTCAGGGGGTCGGCTCCGAGCAGCGTCACGACCTGCTCGGCCGTATCGAGCGCGCCCTCGACCCACCCCTGGTCGAAGGAGTACGCCTCGCCGCACACGTACAGCGCCTGCGACGGATCCGGCTGCAGGATCTGCTTCGCGACCTGGTCGGGCCGCACTCCGACGTTCCACGTGTTGAACGCGCCGCCGTAGGGATCGCCGGACCAGTCCATCCAGGCGGCGCTGTACGGCTCCGGCACCGCCATGCCGTGGACCAGCTGGAGCTGCCGCTGCATCTCCGCCACCATGTCCGCGCTCGGCGCCTGCTCGGCCCAGTGCGGGTCGACGTCCGCCATCCCGGTCGTCTGGAAGCGCGGGCCGGAGGAGATGCCCTCCCAGTACGTCGCGTCGAGCGTGTCGCAGTAGCTCGCCATGAGCAGGGAGTTGGAGTTCGACGCGCTGTCGGGGCCGAAGTACCACATCTGCCCGAGCGGCAGGTCGGTCGCGCTCGAGCCGCTCGTGATCCCCAGTGGCGCCCACCAGGCCTCGTCGTAGCAGCAGAACGCCTTCAGCACGGGCTGGCCCGTGACGGACGCGATCAGCTGCTGGACCTGCGGCTCGGCGAGGATCGGGCAGCTCAGCAGCTCGAGCGACCGGCGCGGCATCGCGAGAACGACGGCGCTCGCCGCGCACGAGCTCCCGTCTGCCGCAGTCACCTCGAACGTCGTCGCCCCTTGCGGCCCGGTGGTGACCGACTCGACGCTCGCGACCGGCGTGCTCATGAACGTCGTGCCCCCGGCGGCCGTGAACTTCGAGGCGAGCGTGAGCGGCAGCTGGTCGTAGCCGCCGACCAGGGTGTAGTACGCGGCGTTGCCGTCGAGCATGTACCACGGCAGCGCCTGTGCGCAGTTCCAGTTGGCGACCTCGAAGGTGTGTCCGGTCGCGTCGCGGGCGTATTCGAACTCCTCGTTCGTCATGTTCAGCTCGAGGAAGTTCCAGAAGCCGAGGTCGTTGAAGTCGCGGCCGTTGAGCTTCTTCGCGGTCGCCTGCTTCCACTGCTCCGGCGTCCAGTTCGAGCAGCCGGGGAACACCTTCTGGATGACATTCGGGATCAGCTGCCTCGGATCCACGCCCAGGTCGGCCGCCGGGATGTCGTAGGGCGGCGAGAACGACTGGCTGTTGGCCTGCTGGACGGTGAAGCGCTGGCCTCGGAGGTAGAAGAGGTTGGAGGGGCCGCTGTGCGGGAAGTCGACCGGCTGCAGCTGGAAGAGCGAGACGAGCTCGTTGACGATCGCGTCCTTGCTCGTGTAGCCCATCCCACCGAACTCGGCCTGGAGGTTCTGCATTCCCGGCGGGACGATCGACTCGAGCCGACCGCCGATCCGGTCGGACATCTCGACGAGAGCAACGCTCCCGCCGCCCCCTGATGCCAGCCGCCACGCGGCATACGCGCCGCTGACGCCACCGCCGACCACGACCACGTCGTACTGACCTTGCATCCTCGCTCCTCTCAGGGTGTGGGAACCCGGTCCGCCGCCCTCGACTCGAGGTGCTCGAGCACCTCGAGACGGTCGTGGACGGGCTCGCCGATCGTCAATCCGTAGCGCTCTGCCGCGCCACGGACGAACCGCTGGACCTCGCTGTACGCGGCGGGGTCGGCGCGTACCATCGCGAGCCCCTCCTCCGCGACCTCCCGATCGCCCTCCGCCGCCGCGACCGCGGCGAGCCCGGCGAGCGCGCGCAGCTCCTCGGGAACCGCGCCGGCACTGCGCGCGTACGTGAGAGCCTCCATGAACTGGTCCGTCGCCCGCGGAACGAGCCCGGCGCCGAGCGCGGCCTCGCCCAGGTAGTTGGCGACGGTGGCGAACTTCTCCGGGTCGCCGTTGCGGCGGTTCAGCTCCTGCGCCTCGCCAAACCACGCGAGCGACTCCGTCCAGTCCTCGCGGAACAGGGCCACGACGCCCTTCTGGGCGATCCCGCCCATCCGCAGCCGCGGATCGCCGAGCTCGTCTGCCGCCCGGATCACCCGGTCCGCGACGACCATCGCGCGATCGAGCTGGCCCGACTGCGTCAGCGCGAAGGAGAGGCTGTTGAGGCCCCACCCGCGGCGGTAGAACTCCGAGCCCTCGACGGCGCGCTCGACGTTCGCCTCGTGGATCCGGATCGCCTCGTCGTAGTCGCCGGTCCAGATCGCGAGGTTCCCCAGCTGGTGGCGCAGCATCAGCTCGGCGCGGACGGTGTCGTCGCCCGTCGACATCGCGAGCCCCTCGGTGAGCAGGTCGCGGGCGAGCGCGTAGTCGCCGTCGAGGAAGATCGCGATGCGCGCGAGCTCGGCGCAGACGTGCATCTGGGTCGCGACCGCATCCGGGTCGGACGAAGGCTCGCCGCTCCGCAGCCCGAGCAGCAGCCCTCGCGCTTCCTCGAGCGCTCCCGCGACGATGTGGGCGTAGCCGAGCGACACGAGCGCCCGGTCGCGGTCCTGCTGCGTCGTCGCCCGCTCGGACGCGATGCCCCACAGCCTGGCGGCGTCGTCGTACGCGCTTTGGTTCTCCGAGTGGCGGGCCGCGCGCTCGTACCACGTGAACGCCCCTTCGCGGTCCTCCGCCTCGTCGTAGTGACGTGCGACCTCGAGGGCGAGCTCGCCCGCGCGCAGGCCGCTGTTGCGGTCGAGCCACTGGGCCGCACGCCGGTGCAGCTCCGGGCGCTCGGCGAGGGCGATCGTGTCGTACGCGACGGCGCGCGTGAACTCGTGCTTGAAGGCGAGCTCCGTCGTGTGCTGGAAACGGCTCGGCGTGCGCGGGAACACGAGCTCGGCGTCGCCGAGCCCGGCCAGGACGTCGTCGGCGAAGTTCACCTCCCCGAGGGCGCTCACGGCGTCGGCCCAGAAGAAGCGGCCGAAGACACTCGCATGCTGGAGCGCACGGAACTGGTCGGGCGGCAGGCGGTCGAGGCGCGCCTGCAGGACCCCCGTCAGCGTGTCCGGGACGCGGTGGTCCTGGAGGCGCTCCTCGTGCACCTCCCACGTCGGCCCGGCGGTGATGACCCCGTCGTCGATGAGGATCTTGATGAGCTCCTCGACGTGCAGCGGGTTCCCGTCCGAGGTCTCGAGGACACGGCCGATGAGGGCCTCGGGCGTCCGGTCGGCGTAGCGCAGGATGTGGGTCACGAGCTCGCGGACGTCCTGGGGAGAGAGGTGCTCGAGCGGGACGACGCCGTGCCCCGCCCCGAGACCGCCCTCGGCGAGCCACGTCCCCCTCGTCTCGGCGAGCGCCGGCCGCGTAGTCGCGACGATCACGAGCGCTCGGGGATCGTCCGCCACGACCCGCTCGATGACGTCGAGCGAGCCCGGGTCGGCCCAGTGCAGGTCCTCGAGGACGATCACGGCCGGCATCTGGGCACCGAGCTGGCCGATCGTCCGCACGAGATCGTCGAGCGCGAGCTTGCGGCGGACCTGCAGGCCCTGCCTGTCCTCCTCGCCCACGTTGGCGGCGAGGCCGAGGAGCCACCCGAGCGTCGCAGGGAGATGCTGGTCGTCGACGCCGAGGCCTTCGAACCCCGTCGCGAGCTTCCGTGCGACCGCGTCGGGATCGTCGTCGTCCGAGATCTCGAAGCGGTTCGCGAACAGGTCGCGGAGGAGCCCGAGCGGGCGCTCGGCGGTGTCGGGCACGCACCGGCCCTCGAACCAGCGCACCCGGATGGTCGACTCGGTCTCGATCCAGTCGCGGTACTCGTAGAGGAGCCGCGACTTGCCGATGCCCGGCTCGCCGCTGACGACGAGGATCGACGAGTCTCCCGTCTGGGTCGTCGCGCGGTGGGCGTCGACGACGCGGGAGAGGTGCCGCCCGCGCCCCACCATGCGCGTCTCGAGGCCCTCGAACCCGCGCGCCCGGACCCGGAACGCCCGCGGCCGGAGGGTGTCCACGCGATAGGCGCCGACCGGCTCGTCGCGCCCCTTGAGCTCGAGGTCGCCGACGTGCGAGACGTCGAACACCCCGCGCACCTGGTTGTACGTCGTCCGACTGATGAGGACCGTGCCCGGCTCGGCGTTGCTCTCGAGACGGCTGGCGACGTTCACGGTGTCCCCGGTCGCCCTGAACTCCTCGGTCACGCCGACGTGGCCGAGGTGGACGAGGCCCGTGTTGATCCCGACGCGGAGCTGCAGTGTCCCGGCCCGGACGCGGTCGGACTCGAAGGTCTGCATCGCCTCGAGCATCGAAAGCGCCGCCCGCACGGCCTTCTCGGCGTCGTCCTCGTCCGAATGCTCTCCGCCCCAGAGGGCCAGCACGCCGTCCCCGAGGTGCTGGACGACCCGCCCGCCGTTCTCGACGACGATCCGGCCGAGTTCCCCCCAGAGGCGGTCGACGAGGTCGCCGACCCACTCCGGGTCGAGCTTCTCGACGAGCGTCGAGTAGCCCTTCACGTCCGCGAACATCACCGTCACCTGGCGGCGCCGCGAGCGCTGAGACGTCGTCAGCTCCGCGAGGCGCTGGCGCATCGGGCCGAGCGCCGAGTCCACGACGGCGTCGCCGAGCTCCGCGCGCTTCTCCTCGAGCGCCGCGATCGCCTGGCGGAGCTGCTCGACCTCCTGCGTCTCGCCTTCCACGGGCCGAGTCTACGAGGGTCGGCCAGGCCGTCCTAGTCGGCCGTCGCGCCGGCGAAGTAGACATGCGCGCCGGGCAGTGATATATCAGCGACGCGCGCATGACGGAGACCGCCGAGACTGCTCCCGCAGCAGAGAAGCACCGCATCGACTACTCGTCGCCGCCGGCGATCCGCGCGGAGGGTGTCTGGAAGATCTTCGGGCCGAACCCGGAGAAGCTCGTCGGCTCGCCCGAGGCGGACCTCCCGCGCGCGGAGCAACGGGAGAAGACGGGCTGCGTCGTCGCGGTCAAGGACGTCTCGATCGAGGTCTGGCCCGGCGAGGTGTTCGTCGTCATGGGACTGTCCGGCTCGGGCAAGTCGACGCTCGTCCGCACGCTGATCCGGCTGATCGAGCCGACCGCCGGGAAGATCGAGATCGCCGGGCACGACGTCATGTCCGCGGACAGAGCCGAGCTCAGGCAGCTGCGACGCCATTCGGTCTCGATGGTCTTCCAGCACTTCGGCCTTCTCGCGCACAGGCGCGTCATCGACAACGTCGCCTTCGGCCTCGAAGTCCAGGGCGTCGGCAAGCGCGAGCGACAGGAGCGCGCGCACGAAGTGCTGGCGCTCGTCGGTCTCGAGGACGTCGCGAACCAGTTCCCCGACCAGCTTTCGGGTGGCATGCAGCAACGTGTCGGCGTCGCGCGCGCGTTCGCGGCCGATCCCGAGGTGATGCTCTACGACGAGCCGTTCAGCGCGCTCGACCCGCTCATCCGTCGCGACATGCAGGACGAGGTCATGCGCCTCCAGCGCGAGATCGGCAAGACGACGATGTTCATCACGCACGACCTCCCCGAGGCGCTACGCCTCGGTGACCGCATCGCGATCATGCGCGACGGCGCCATCGTCCAGCTCGGGACGCCCGAGGAGCTGGTCGGCTCGCCCGCCGACAGCTATGTCGAGAACTTCACCCGGGACATTCCGCGCAGCCACGTCCTCACGCTGCGCTGGATCATGCGGGACCCCGGCGCCGACGATCCGACCGACGGCCCGAGGCTCGACGTGACCACGACGATGCGGAAGGCGCTGCCGGTCATGGCCGCGACGGAGAAGCCCGTGTGCTGCATCGAGGACGGGCAGATGATCGGCATCGTCGACCGCGACGCCGTCCTTCGCGCGATCTCGGAAGAAGGGGGCGACTGACGGTGTCGACGATCGTCGAGGCCGCACCGACCGCAGCCTCTCCATCCTCGCTCCTGCACGAGCACCGCCCGTGGTGGCGGAGCCGCGTCACCCTGAGTGCGGCGATCCTCGGCGCGATGCTCGTCTGCTACTTCGCCTTGAAGGGCGAGTACTCGTGGCCCGCCCGGCTCGTCTGGACAGCTCTGCCGACGCACCTCAACGACTTCCAGACGTGGCTCGTCGACCAACGCAACGCGGACAACCCGAGTGCGGTCATCGGAGCGTTCAACAGCTTCGCGTCGTTCTTGGACGACCTCGTCTCGTGGCTGATCCGGTTCTGCGCCTGGATGACGTGGATCGGCACGGC
Organism: uncultured Gaiellaceae bacterium; assembly: GCA_963746975.1. GTDB lineage: Bacteria > Actinomycetota > Thermoleophilia > Gaiellales > Gaiellaceae > GMQP-bins7. The sequence continues at coordinate 601,351 of CAVVDE010000012.1, read as the reverse complement.
CGTCGTGGGCGTTCTCGTCGCCCTTCGCTTCGGAGGGGCGAAGGCGGCGATCTGGGCGATCGCAGCTTTCGCGACGTTCGCGCTGAGCGGACTCTGGCTGGAGAGCATCCAGACGCTCGCCCTGATGATCGCGGCCGTCTCGCTCTCCCTCCTGGTCGGAATCCCCCTGGGCATCGTCGCTGGACGGTCGGATCGTTTCGAGCGCGCGATCACGCCGATCCTCGACGCCATGCAGATCATCCCGGCGTTCGCGTACCTGATGCCGATCGTGATTCTCTTCTCGGTCGGTCCGGGCGCAGCGGTGATCACGACGATGATCTATGCCGTCCCGCCGGCGATCCGCATCACCGACCTCGCCATCCGCGGCGTTTCGGGAAACACGGTCGAGGCCGCGCAGGCGATGGGGTCCACGAAGCGACAGGTCCTGCAGAAGGTGCAGTTGCCTCTCGCGCGACGGACGCTGCTCCTCGGCGTCAATCAGACGATTCTCTTCGCGCTCTCCATGGTGGTGATCGCCGGTCTGATCGGCGGCAAGGGCCTCGGCGACGTCGTCACGAGCGGGTTGAACTCGTATCCGGCCCTGGCGATCCTCGCCGGGATCGTGATCGTCGTGATGGCGATGGCATTCGACCGGATCACGGAGGCCGTCGCAAACCGCACGGATCCGACTCGCCGCCACCTCACGCCGGAGCTGCGACGACGACTCCGTCGCGCTTCGATCGCGACGGTGGCGATCTGCGTGGCGACGGTTGCCGCGGCGCGACTGCTCGGCGCCTCGGCCGACTACGCTCGCTGGACCGCCCGGGACTGGCTCCTCGCCCGGATCCAGTCGGTGCTGGACTACATCGCCAACCCCGACACGTTCCTGTTCCACATCACGAGCTGGATCGGCGACACGATCATCAAGTACGGGCTCCAGCCTCTGCACGACTTTCTCCACCTGACGCCGTGGTTCATCGTGCTCGCCGGCTTCACCGCGATCGCCCTCGTCGTGAGCGGCTGGCGGCCGGCGCTCACGACGTTCGTGATGCTCGGGCTGATCGGCGTCATGGGACAGTGGGACCCGGCGATGGACACCGCCTCGCAGGTGCTCGTCGCAACCGTGCTCGCGGTCGCGATCGGGCTCGGGCTCGGCATCCTCGCCGCCGAGAGCCCGCGCTTCTCCCGAGCGCTTCGTCCGGTGAACGACGTCTTGCAGACGCTTCCGCAACTCGTCTATCTGATTCCGCTCATCTATCTGATGCCCGTGTCGACGGTGCCCGGCGTCATCGCCGGCGTCCTCTACGCGTTCCCCATCGTGGTCCGTCTCGTCGAGAACGGGCTTCGCAACGTCGAGCCGAATGCGGTCGAGGCCGCGTCCTCGTTCGGTGCAACGCGCCGCCAGGTGATGCTGAAGGTGCGGATCCCGCTCGCCCAGGACTCGATCATGCTCGGCGTCAACCAGGGGATCATCATGGTGCTCGCCGTCGTCGTGATCGGCGGGCTCGTGGGATCGCCAGGGCTCGGCTACGAGGTGGCGCAGGGTCTGGGTCGATCCGACTTCGGGCTCGGCGTCATCGCATCGCTCGCGATCCTGGCGCTCGGGATCGCACTGGATCGAGTCACCAAGAGCGTGAGGACACCTCGACCGGAGCGGTCGGTGTGAAGTCACAACGCAAGGCAGGCCCGAAGGAGGTCGAATGAACAGGAGGAGAACACCGCGGGGGTTCGTCGTGCTCGCGGCGCTTTCGATCGTCGTGGTCGCGGCGCTCGGCGTTTCCGCGAGCGCATTCGCCGATCGCAGCGCGAAGTGCGGGTCGGTGACGATGGACGAGAACGCCTGGGCCGGGGCGACGGCCAACGTCTACGTCCTGAAGTACGTGCTCGAGAAGAACCTCGGGTGCACCGTCAACATCGAGAAGCTCCCGGAGTCGACGCCGCTCTTCCAGGCAATGGTGGACGGGAAGGTCGACGTCGTGCCGGAGGACTGGAACAACATCGACCTGAAGGTCAACCAGAAGTTCATCAAGACCGGCAAGCTCATGAACCTCGGCTCGAACGGCGTCATCGGGCACATCGGCTGGTTCATCCCGACCTACCTGATGAAGCAGCACCCCGAGCTCAAGTCCTGGAAGGGGCTGAAGAAGGACTGGTCGCTGTTCAAGACGGTCGACTCGCAGGGGAAGGGCCTCTTCCTCGGCGGTGACCCGACCTACGTCCAGAAGGACCAGCAGCTCATCAAGGAGCTCGGCCTGAACCTCTTCTTCCTCTCGGTGGGAAGCGAGCCGGCCCAGGTCGCCCGCTGGACCCAGGCGTACAAGCAGAAGAAGCCGATCCTCTTCTACTGGTACACGCCGCAGTATCTGAATACGGCGTATCGGCTCTCCGAGATCAAGCTGCCGGCCCGGAGCAAGAAGTGCGTCGACTCGTACAACCCGAAGCTCGGAAGCGACTGGAGCATCTACAAGTGCGCCTACGGGCTCACGATCATCGACAAGGTGATGTCGACCAAGTTCGCGAAGAGCGGCTCGCCCGCGGTCGGCGTGCTCAAGCGCTGGAAGTGGACCGCGACCGACCAGAACACCGTCGCGAACATGATCGCGGGCCAGCACATGGATCCCGAGAAGGCGGCCGAGGCCTGGGTGAAGGCGAACCCGGCCAAGGTCAAGGCATGGCTCGGTAAGTAAGCGAGTGGCTGCGGCGAGGGCGAGCACGCCCTCGCCGCTCCCTCGTGGAGCAGGCATGAGCACTCCCTCACTCGCCATCCACCAACCCGAGGCTGCCGACGCGCGCTCGCTCTCGGACCAGGCCTACTACCGCATCCGCGAGCTCATCGTCACGCTCGAGCTCGCGCCCGGCTCACTCGTCAGCGAGCGCGAGCTGATGGGGCTCCTCGGGGTCGGGCGGACGCCCGTGCGCGAAGCGCTGCGGGCGCTCGCGCGCGAGCGTCTCGTCGAGGTCTATCCGCGCCGGGGGATGTTCGTGTCGAGCGTCGAGGTGCGCGATCTCGCTGGGCTCTCCGAGGTACGCAACACGCTCGAGCCGCGCGCGGCGCGCCTCGCCGCGGAGCGCGCAACCGACGTGGACCGAACGCGCATCGACGGCCTCCTCGCCGAGCTCGAAGCCGTCGGCGACGAGCCGAGCGAGCGCCTGCTCATCGACCTCGACCAGCGCATCCATCGCCACATCTACGACTGCACGCACAACCCGTTCCTGGCGACGACGCTGAACGAGTACTACGTACTCACGCTCCGTATCTGGTTCCTGGCGCTGGACCGGGTGCCCCGCCTCGGCGACGCCGTCCGCGAGCATCGCGCGCTCCTCGAAGCGATTCGCGACGGAGACGCGGACCGTGCGGAGGAGGCGATGCGCCGACACGTCGGGGGCTTCGAGGAAGCCATGCGCCGCGTGCTCTGACGGCTTGTATATTGCCGACCCGCGAACTCATATATCAGCAGGAGCCGCCTGAAATGAGCACCTTTCCCGGCAGCGCCAAGGCAGTCGTCATCGGCTGCGGCATCGTGGGCAACTCGGTCGCGTACCACCTCACCGACCAGGGCTGGTCGGACGTGGTCCTGCTCGACAAGGGCCCCTTGCCGAACCCCGGTGGCTCGACCGGGCACGCATCCAACTTCATCTTCCCCGTCGACCACTCGAAGGAGATGGCGCAGCTCACCCTCGAGAGCGTCCGCCAGTACGAGGAGATGGGCGTCTTCACGGAGTCGGGCGGGATCGAGGTCGCGCGTACCGAGGAGCGGATGCAGGAGCTCGCTCGCCGCATGGCCTCGGCGAAGGCCTGGGGGATCGAGCCCGTCTCGCTCCTCACGCCGAGCGAGGTGAAGGAGCTCGTCCCCTACATCGACGAGACCGTGATCGTCGGCGGCTTCTACACGCCGTCCGTCGGCGTCGTCGACTCGCTGCGAGCGGGAACGATCATGCGCGAGCGCGGCCAGGAGTCCGGGCGGCTCTCCGTCTTCGCGAACACCGAGGTGCTCGGCATCGACGTCGAACACGGGCGCGTGACGCGCGTCCACACCGCCTCTGGTGACATCGAGACTGAGATCGTCGTCATCGCGTGCGGCGTCTGGAGCCCCAAGCTCGCGCGCATGGCCGGCTCCTCGATCCCGCTCACCCCGGCGGTGCACCAGATGATCGACGTGGGGCCGGTTCCGCGCTTCGAGAGAGCGCAGCGGAGCATCGAGTTCCCGATCGTGCGGGACATGGACACGAACATGTACGAGCGCCAGGACGGAACGTCGCTCGAGATCGGCTCGTATGCCCATCGCGCGATCCTCTACGACCCCGAGGACCTGCCCTCGGTGGAGGCTGCGGCTCTCACGCCGACCGAGTTCCCGTTCACGCAGGAGGACTTCACGCTCCAGCTGGAGCAAGCGCTCGAGCTGATGCCCGAGATCGTGGGCGACGAGTCCGTCGGCATCAAGTACGCGATCAACGGGATCCTCTCGCTCACTCCCGACGGGATGCCGATCGTGGGTGAGCTCCCCGAGGTGAAGGGGCTCTGGTCCGCGGCCGCTGTCTGGGTCAAGGAAGGGCCGGGCGTGGGCAAGTCGCTCGCCGAGTGGATGGTGCAGGGCGAGTCGCACATCGACCTCCACTCCTCCGACGCGGCGCGCTTCTGGGAGCACCAGAAGACATCGGCGCACGTCAAGGCGCGCACCTCCGAGGGCTTCAACAAGACGTACGGCATCGTCCACCCGCTCGAGCAGTGGGCCTCGAACCGCGACGTCCGGCTCTCGCCCTACTACGAGCGCGAGAAGGAGCTCGGTGCCGTCTTCTTCGAGGCGGCCGGTTGGGAGCGCCCGCACTGGTACGAGTCGAACGCGCCGCTGCTCGAGGAGTACGGCGAGCGCGTCGGGCGACGCGATGCCGAGTGGGACGCGCGCTGGTGGTCGCCGATCATCAACGCCGAGCACCTCGCGATGCGCGACCGTGCAGGGGTCTTCGACCTCTCGGCGTTCGCGATCTTCGACGTGTCGGGGCCGGGAGCGCTCGACGCTCTTCAGATCGTCTCCATGCGCCAGGTCGACGTCGCCGTCGGCCGTGTCGTCTACACGCCCTGGCTCTCGCAGTCCGGCGGCTTCAAGTCCGACCTCACGATCATGCGGCTCGGCGACGAGCACTTCCGTGTCGTCACCGGCGGCGCGCACGGCATGGCCGACCACAAGTGGCTCGCGAATCACCTCCCGGAGGACGGCTCGGCACAGCTCGCCGACCTCACATCGGCGTGGTCGACGCTCGGGCTCTGGGGACCTCGTGCGCGCGACATCCTCGCGTCGCTCACGAGTGACGACGTCTCCCACGAGGGCTTTCCGTTCGCAACGAGCCGAGTCATCGAGGTCGGCCCGGTTCGCGCGCTCGCCTCACGGATCTCCTACGTGGGCGACCTCGGCTGGGAGCTGTACGTGCCGATCGAGCAGGGTGCGCGGCTCTGGGATCTCGTCCGGGAGGCGGGCGAGCCGCACGGAGTGGTGCCGTGCGGGATCGGCGTCTACGGCACGACGGGACGACTCGAAAAGTGCTACCGCGCGTTCGGCACGGAGCTCGAGAGCGAGTACACGGTCGTCGAGGCGGACATGGCCTGGGGCAAGGTCAAGGACCAGGACTTCGTCGGCAAGGCGGCGCACCTACGCCATCGCGAGGAGCCTCCGGCCGCGATCCTGTGCACGCTCACGATGGACGACCACACGTCGTCCTCGGGCGTGAGGCGCTTTCCGATGGGACGCGAGCCGATCGTGACCACGGACGGAGCGCCGATCGTCGACGCCAAGGGCCGCCGCTCGTACGTGACGAGCGCCGGTGCCGCGCCGTCGGTCGGGAAGCACGTGCTCATGGCGTACCTGCCCCCTGAGAGGGCGGAAGCCGGTGCGCACCTTGCCGTCGAGTACATGGGCGAGCAGTACCCGGTGACCATCGACGTCGTCGGCTCGGCGCCGATCTTCGACCCGGAGAACACGAGGATCCGCTCGTGAGGTTGTTGATTTGTGTGAAGCGCGTTCCGATGACGGGCGGCAGGATCGTCCTCACCGAGGACGCGCAGGCGATCGACACGAAGCACCTCGGCTTCACGATCAGCCCCCACGAGGAGTGCGGTCTCGAGGAGGCCGTCCGCCTGATCGAGGCGAACGGCGGGGAATCGGTCGTACTCACACTGGGGCCGGCGGAGGCCGAGGAGCAACTGCGTGACGCAATGGCCCTCGGCGCCGATCGCGCGATCCACCTCGTATCCGACGGGGAGGAATGGGACCCGCAGGCGACGGCAGGAGCGATCGTCGATGCGATCCGCGCCGACGAGGCGGCCAACGGGCCGTTCGACCTCGTGTTCTTCGGAAACGAGTCCGCGGACTCGGGCGGCTTCCAGGTCGGAATTCGCGTCGCACACGTGCTCGCGAGACCCATCGCCACCGGGCTCAAAGGCGTCAGCGTGGAGGGCGGAAGCGTTCGCTGCGAGCAGGAGGTCTCCGACGGCCGTGACGTCTACGTCCTGCCGCTGCCTGCCGTGGCTACGGTGCTCGAGGGACTCAACCTGCCGCGCTACCCGTCGGTGCCCGCCAAGCTGCGCGCGCAGCGGAAGCCGCTCGACGCGACCACGCCCGCCCGGCCTGCCGCGAGGCTGGAGCGGCTCCGACTCGTCGTGCCGGAGAGCCAGGGCAACGAGGCGGAGATCCTCGGGCACGGGCCCGAGGCCGCACCGGCGGTCGTCGAGGTGCTCCAGCGGATCGGCGTCGTCTGATGGTCCTGCTCTACGTCGAGGAGGCCGGTGAGATCACCCAGCAGGCGGTCGCCTTTGCCGGGACCCTCGGCGAGCCTATCCACGCGCTCTCCGCAGGAGACGAGGTCGCCGTCGGAGGGGTCGAGGCGCTGCACGTCGCCGAAGGCGAGTCGTTCTCGAGCTACGCACCTGCCGCAATCGCGCGTGCGCTCGTCGAGCTCACGGGCCGGCTCTCGCCGAAAGCGGTCGTCGCAGCCGGAACGCCGCGCGGCAACGAAGTGCTCGCCCATGTGTCGGCGATCACCGACCTGCCGTTTGCGGCGAACTGCGTGGACGCCACGGCCGGCGATCCGATGCATGTCACGCGCGTGCGCTGGGGCGGGAGCCTGCTCGAGGAGGCTGCGATCCACGGGTCGCCGGCACTCATGACCGTCCAGCCGCACTCGGTAGCCCCGGAGACGAGCTCCGGCGACGCGGCCGTCGAGCGCTTCAGCCCGCAGCTCGACGCCGCCGACCTGATCGCCAGGGTGACGGACCGTGTCGGCGCTGCCACCGGCGGGGTGTCGCTCGCGGATGCCCGCGTCGTCGTTTCGTGCGGCCGCGGCGCCGGGTCGCCGGAAGGCTTCGGGATCGTCGAGGAGCTCGCCGGTCTCCTCGGCGGCGCGGTGGGATGCTCGCGGGCGGTCACCATGGCCGGCTGGCGGCCGCACACCGACCAGGTGGGGCAGACCGGGACGAAGATCGCGCCCGACATCTACATCGCGTGCGGGATCTCCGGCGCGACGCAGCACATGGCCGGCTGCAAGGGGGCGAAGGCGATCCTCGCGATCAACACGGACCCGGACGCGCCGATCCTCGCGAGTGCCGACTACGCCGTCATCGGCGACCTGCACGAGGTCGTCCCCGCGATCTCGGCCGAGCTGCGGAAGGCGAGAGGCTGAGCTCGACCGCCAGCGCCGCGTCCGCACTCGCGCTCCTCGTTGCGGTCGGGATCGCGGGCTGGCTGTTCGGACGGCGGGCGCTCTTCCTCTTCCGGCTCGTGCGCTCGGGCAAGCCCGTCGAGCGCGTCGCGGACATCCCACAGCGCGTCGGCAACGAGACGACCATCGTCCTCGGCCAGCGGAAGCTGCTGCAACGGCTCGGCCCCGGCCTCGTGCACGCCTTCATCTTCTGGGGCTTCCTCGTCCTCTTCCCGACGATCTTCATGGCGATCGCGGCGATCATCGATCGCGAGGAGCCGCTGTCGTCGAGCTCGCCGCTCGGGTGGCTCGAGAGCCAGGGCTGGTACGCGCTCCTCGTCGACGTCTTCGCAGCGCTCGTGTTCCTCGGTGTCCTGGCTGCCTTCGCTATTCGCAAGGTTCAGCGACCCCGCAGGTTCGAGGGCTCGCACCTCGGTGAAGCGGATCTCATCCTCCTGCTGATCGCGGGGATCGTCACGACGCTGGTCTTCTGGCACGCGACGCTCATCGCGCTCGATCTGAACCCCTGGCCGGCGGGCTGGTCGCCCGTGTCGGACGCGCTGTCGGGACTCTTCGGCGACGACACGACCACCGAGGTCTTCGAGCGCGTCTTCGTGTGGGCGCACGTGCTCATCATCCTCGGCTTCCTCGCGTACCTCCCGCACTCGAAGCACCTGCACATCGCGACTGCCGCGATCAACGTCTTCTTCGGGCGGACCCGCGCGCGAGGCCGGCTCGAGCCGCTCGACTTCCAGTCCGGGGACGAGGCCTCGATGCGCTTCGGCGCGGGCACGGTCGCCGACCTCACGTGGAAGCAGATGCTGGACGCGATGTCGTGCACCGAGTGCGGCCGCTGCCAGGACGTCTGCCCGGCCTTCGCGACCGGAAAGGCGCTCTCGCCGAAGCTCCTGATCATGGGCATCCGCGACCAGTTGTTCGCGGACGGCCAGACCGCGCTCGAGGGCGGCGCGCTCTCGCCGCTCGTCCCCAACGCCGTCACCGACGAGGTCGTCTGGGACTGTGTGACCTGCGGTGCGTGCGTGCAGGAGTGCCCGGTCTCGATCGAGCACATCGACCACATCGTCGACCTGCGACGCAACCTCGTCATGGTCGAGTCGCGGCTCCCTGCAGACACCGAGTCGATGCTCCGCGACGTCGAGCGCGGTGGGAATCCGTGGGGCAAGCCACAAGCCGAGCGTGCGTCCTGGGCCGACGGGCTCGGCGTCCGTATCCTCGAGGCGGGCGACCCGCCACCGGCGTACCTGTACTGGGTCGGCTGCGCGGCGGCCTACGACGAGCGCGCGCGCACCGCCGCGATCTCGACGACCAAGCTCATGCTCGCCGCCGGTCTCGACGTGGCGATCCTCGGGCCGCGCGAGTCGTGCACCGGAGACCCGGCGAGGCGGGCCGGCAACGAGTACGTCTTCCAGTCGTTCGCGCAGACGAACGTCGAGACGCTCGACGACGCAGGCGTGACGAAGATCGTCGCGAGCTGCCCCCACTGCTTCAACACGCTCTCGAACGAGTACCCGGACTTCGGAGGCCACTACGAGGTCGTGCACCACTCGGAACTGCTCGCCGACCTCGTCGACCGGGGCAAGTTGTCACCGACCCGAAGCTCCGAGCCGATCACATACCACGACTCGTGCTATCTGGCCCGCCACAACGACGTGCTCGACGCGCCGCGGGACATCGTCGCGAGGATCGGCCGGCCGCTCGAGATGGCACGGAACGGCAAGCGCACGTTCTGCTGCGGTGCCGGGGGGGCGCACATGTGGATGGAGGAGCGGGGCGACCAGATCAACGAGGAGCGCGTGCGCGAAGCGGCGGCCACCGGCGCCGAGACCCTCGCGGTCGCGTGCCCCTTCTGCACGGTCATGCTCGACGACGGCGTGCGGCAGACCGGGAGCGAGCTGCGCGTGGCCGACGTCTCCACGCTGCTCGTCGAAGCGCTCGAACGCGAGCCGCCGAACGCCTAGGCGAGGAGCCGGCTGACCCCGGCCGCAGCCTCGACGACCGCGGCCGCTATGCGCGTCTCGGCCCCGGCGGGCGGGAACCGGTACGCAGGGCCGTGGACATGGACCGCGGCGATCGCCTTGCCTCGTGCATCACGGATCGGCGCGGCCACGGAGTCGATCCCCTCGGCGAACTCCTCGAGGCCCCACGCGTAGCCCGCCTCGCGTACCTCGTCGAGCCGCGCGCGTAGGCGCCGCCGATCGGTGACGGTCTTCCGCGTGAGCGCGACGAAGTCGCCGGCGAGGTACGCGTCGAGCGCGTCTCCTGGCCACTCCGCAAGCAGAACGAGCCCCGACGGAACCGCGTGCATCGGCGCTCGAGTACCGGTCCAGTCGCGCACCTGCACGGGATTGCCCGACTCGACCTGGTCGACGTAGAGGATCTCGTTCCCGTCGGGGAGGCCCAAGCCGGCGTCCTCTCCGAGCTCGGCGACGAGATCGGAGAGAAACGGATGCGCGACCGAGACGAGGCTGCGCTCCGGCGAGACGGCCGCCGTGAGCGCTGCGACGCCGGGGCCGATGCGCCAGCGCGCGCCATCGAAGCGCTCCACGGCATCGACGTCCTCGAGCGTCGCGAGGAGCCGGGCGACCGTCGACTTGGGAAGCCGGACGCGCTCCGCGATGTCGGTGACGCCCGCAGGCCGCTGCGCCACCTCGTCGAGGATCGCGAACGCGCGCTCGAGCGATTGCACCACTGCCTACGATCTCCTAGAATTCCACTCTACAGCACAGTTCCGCGATACGGAACAGCCTTTTATGCCCGACGACGACCTCGATCTCAAGTCACTCACCGACGCAGAGCTCGTCGCGCAGATGCACGACGACCTCTATGACGGTCTCGCGGACGAGATCGTCGAGGGGACCAACATCCTCCTCGAGCGCGGCTGGACCGCGGACAAGGTGCTCAACGACGCGCTCGTCGAGGGGATGCGCATCGTCGGGATCGACTTCCGCGACGGGATCCTCTTCGTCCCCGAGGTCCTGCTCGCGGCGAACGCGATGAAGGCCGGGATGGAGATCCTCCGCCCGCTCCTCGCGGAGACGGGCGCCGAGCGCGTCGGGACGGTCGTCATCGGCACCGTGAAGGGCGACATCCACGACATCGGCAAGAACCTCGTGGCGATGATGCTCGAGGGCGCCGGGTTCGAGGTCTACGACCTCGGCATCAACAACCCGGTCGAGAACTACCTGGCAGCGCTCGAGGAGCACGAGCCGGAGATCCTCGGCATGTCCGCGCTCCTCACGACGACGATGCCCTACATGAAGGTCGTCATCGACACGCTCAAGGAGAAGGGCATCCGCGACGACTACATCGTCCTCGTGGGCGGTGCGCCGCTGAACGAGGAGTTCGGCAAGGCGATCGGCGCCGACGCGTACTGCCGCGACGCCGCTGTCGCGGCCGAGACCGCCCAGGCTCTCGTCATGGCTCGCCGTGCAGCAGCTACTGCGTCCTGACGAGGAGCGTGTCTTCGAGGCCGAGCACCCCGAGGTGCTCGTGCTCGCGTGCGGAGCCATCGCGCGCGAGGTGCTCGCCGTCATCCGAGCTGAACGGCTGGGAGAACGTGACCGTTCGCTGCCTGCCGGCGAAGCTGCACTCGCGACCCGAGAAGATCGCGCCGGCGGTCGACGCAAAGCTGAGCGAGCTGAAAGGCAGGTACGAGCGCGTCTTCGTCGGCTACGCGGACTGCGGAACCGGAGGCGCGCTCGATGCGGTGCTCGAGCGTCACGGCGTCGACCGGTTGCCGGGGGATCACTGCTACGGGTTCCTCACCGGCAATGCCGACTGGCTCGAGATTCACGACGCCGAGCCGGCGACCTTCTACCTCACGGACTTCCTCGCACGACACTTCGACGCCATCGTCTTTCGCGGGCTCGGACTCGACCGGCACCCGGAGCTGCTCGGCCAGTACTTCGGGAACTACCGCCGGCTGCTCTATCTCGCGCAGACCGATGACCCCGATCTCCGTGCCCGTGCACGTGCGGCGGCTGACAAGCTCGGCCTCGAATACGAGGAGCGCCGAACGGGTTACGGCGATCTCGTCCCCTCGCTGACCCGCTTCGTCGAGGCGCCCGCTGCCTGAGCTGACGGTCATCTGGTGGCGCGACATTCCCGCGCAAGTGACTGCCAAGGCCGGCCGCACAGCGGCGCGCGCTCAGCTGTCCGACCGCTTTCAGGAGGCGATCGACGCAGCGGCCATGCGAGCGGGCCTGATCGGCACGGACGCGTACCTCGCCGAGTGGCGGCGCGAGCCGCGCGAGTGCGGCGACGACCTCGAAACCGAGGTCGCCGAGGAGGCGGCGTGGCTCGAGGCGGCGTACCCGGACGACACGCTCGAACGGCTCGTCCGTGCGGACGGGAGAGATTCGTGACAGAGACCCGCCTGTCCAGCGCGACCCGCGAGGTCGTGATCGGCTTCGACCGCCCGTTCGTCATCATCGGCGAGCGAATCAATCCGACCGGGCGCAAGAAGCTGGCCGAGGAGATGGCGGCCGGGAACTACGAGACGGTCCTCGCCGACGCGATCGCCCAGGTCGAGGCGGGCGCGCAGATGCTCGACGTCAACGCGGGCATTCCGCTGGCCGACGAGCCGGCGATCCTCGCCGAGGCGATCCAGCTCGTCCAGGGCATCACGGACGTCCCGCTCTCGATCGACTCTTCGATCGTCGCCGCCCTCGAAGCGGGGCTCTCGGTCTACCAGGGCAAAGCGCTCGTGAACTCCGTCACGGGCGAGGAGGATCGGCTCGACGTCCGTCCTCCCGCTCGTTGCGAAGCACGGAGCGGCGGTCGTCGCTATCACGAACGACGAGTCCGGGATCTCGGAGGACCCGGACGTGCGCTTCGAGGTCGCGCGCAAGATCGTCGAGCGCGCGGCCGACCACGGGATACCGAAGGAGGACATCGTCGTCGACCCGCTCGTCATGCCGATCGGCGCGTTAGGGAACGCGGGACGCCAGGTGTTCCGGATACTGCGCCGGCTCCGCGAGGAGCTCGGGGTGAACTCGACGTGCGGTGCGTCGAACGTGAGCTTCGGGCTGCCGAACCGCACGGTGCTGAACGCGGCGTTCCTCCCGATGGCGATCGCGTCCGGGCTGACGTCCGCGATCACGAGCCCGCTCCACAAGGAGATGCTCCAAGCAGTCAAGGCCGCCGACGTCCTCATGGGGAACGACGGCCACTGCTCAGGCTGGATCGCATTGAACGGCGACACGGGCAGCGGCGAGGCGACTCGCGGCCGCCGCGGCGGCCGCGAGGGTCGCCGGAGGGCAGCGTCGTGACGCCGGACGCACTCGTCGTGTTCACGCCGTCCGGCAGGCGGGGACGGTTCGAGCACGGCACCACCGTGCTCGACGCGGCGAGGCGGCTCGGCGTCGACCTCGACTCGGTCTGCGGCGGTCGCGGCATCTGCGGCCGCTGCCAGATCGAGGTCTCCGAGGGCGAGCACGCCAAGCACGGGATCACGTCGTCCAACGCGCACCTGACCCCGGCGGACGCGGTCGAAGCGCGGTACGCCTCGGAGCGCGGGCTCGGCGAGGGGCGAAGGCTCGGATGCGTCGCGTCCGTGGCCGGCGACCTCGTCGTCGACGTTCCGCCCGAGAGCCAGCTCTATCGCCAGGTCGTCCGCAAGGAGGCAGACGCACACCCGATCGAGATCGACCCGGTCGTCCGCCTCTACTACGTCGAGGTCGAAGACGCCGAGCTCGGCGATTCGACGGGCGACTTGCGCCGTCTGCGCGCGGCACTCGGACGGGAGTGGAGCCTGCACGGTCTCGACGCCGACCTGCACGTCCTTCCCGCGCTGCAGCCGGCGCTGCGGGCGGGGGACGGAGCCGTCACGGTCGCCGTCCACGACGACGACACGATCACGGGCATCTGGCCCGGCCTGCACGACCCCGCGTACGGCATCGCCTTCGACATCGGGTCGACGACGGTCGCCGGGCACCTCTGCGACCTCTCGACCGGGGAGGTGCTTGCCTCGGCGGGCGAGATGAACCCACAGATCCGCTTCGGCGAGGACCTCATGAGCCGGGTCTCCTACGTGATGCTCCATCCGGGCGCCGAGAAGGAGCTGACGAAGGTCGTCCGCGGCTGCCTCGCGAAGCTCACCGCACAGCTCGCGACTTCGGCGGACATCGACCGTACCGACATCCTCGAGGTCACGCTCGTCGGGAACCCGATCATGCATCACCTCCTGCTCGGGATCGACCCGACGCCGCTCGGCGGCGCCCCGTTCCCGCTCGCGGTCGACGAGTCCGTGCGGATGCCGGCCCGGGAGCTCGGCCTCCCGGTGCACGCGGGCGCACGCGCGTACGTCCTTCCCTGTATAGCCGGCCATGTAGGCGCGGACACCGCGGGCGTGATCCTCTCCGAAGGGCCGTATCTGACGGACCAGGTGAACCTCATCGTCGACGTCGGCACGAATGCGGAAATCGTGCTCGGCAACCGCGAGCGCCTCCTCGCCGCCTCGAGCCCCACGGGCCCGGCATTCGAAGGCGCCCAGATCTCCAGTGGCGTACGGGCCGCGCCGGGAGCGATCGAGCGCGTTCGAATCGATCCCGAGACCTTCGAGCCCCGCGTTCGCGTGATCGGCACGGATGCATGGTCCGACGAGCCCGGCTTCGCGGGGGCGCGAGTCACCGGCGTCTGCGGGTCGGGGATCATCGAGGCGATCGCCGAGCTGTACCTCGGAGGAGTGCTCACGACCGACGGCACCATCGACGGCGCGCTCGCCGACCGCACGCCACGGATCGTCGCCGACGGTAGAACCTTCTCGTACGTCCTCTGGAGCGGTGAGCCCGAGCTCGTCATCACGCAGAACGACGTCCGCCAGATCCAGCTTGCCAAGGCGGCCCTGTACGCAGGCTGCGCGCTGCTCATGGGCCACTACGGGATCGAACGCGTCGAGCGAATCCGGCTAGCAGGGGCGTTCGGGACGCACATCGACCCGGTGCATGCGCTCGTCCTCGGGCTCGTGCCCGACTGCGATCCCGAGCGGGTGACGGCTGCGGGCAACGCGGCGGGCACGGGCGCGCGCATCGCGCTCCTCAACCGTGCCTCGCGCGCGGAGATCGAGGACGTCGTGCGACGGGTCGAGAAGATCGAGACTGCAGTCGAGCCTCGCTTCCAGGAGCACTTCGTGAATGCGATGGCGATTCCGCACGCCGTCGACTCGTACTCGCGCCTCGCGAAGACCGTCCGCTTGCCCGAACGTCGCATCGCGTCGATGGACCGCCCGGCCCGTCGCCGGGAGAGGAAGATCGCATGACGGAGACCAGAGGACGTCGCGCCGGAGGACGTGCCGCGCGCCAGGCCGCACGCATGCAGGCCGTCGTCGAGAGCGTCCCTTTCCTGACCCGAACGCTCGCGCCCCTCGAGGTGCTCTCCGACGAGGGGCTCTCGCTGATCGAGGAGAACGCGGAGACGATCCTGGAGCGGGTCGGGATCGAGTTCCGCGAGACACCCGACGCGCTCCAGCTCTTCGGCGATGCGGGAGCCGAGATCGACGGCGAGCGCGTCCGTTTCCCGCGTGGGCTCGCCCGCAAGCTCGTCCAGGCGACAGCACCGCGCGAGTTCACACAGTTCGCCCGCAACCGTGAGCGAAATGTGGTCTTCGGCGGGCAGAACACGATCTTCGCGCCGGCGTACGGCTCTCCGTTCGTCCGGGACCTCGACGGAGGACGGCGCTACGGGACGATCGAAGACTTTCGGAACTTCGTGAAGCTCGCGTACCACTCGCCGTGGTTCCACCACTCGGGCGGGACCGTGTGCGAGCCGGTCGACCTGCCCGTGAACAAGCGCCACTACGACATGGTGGCGGCGCATCTCACGCTCTCCGACAAGCCGTTCATGGGCTCGGTGACGCACCCGCAACGCGCACGGGACACGGTGGACATGGCGCGGATCGTGTTCGGCGCGGATTTCCTCGAGGAGAACACGGTCGTCTTCAGCCTCGTCAACGCGAACTCGCCGCTCGTGTGGGACGCGACGATGCTCGGCGCCGCGCGGGCGTACGCCGAGGCGAACCAGGCGGTGATGATGACGCCGTTCATCCTCGCGGGGGCGATGAGCCCGGCCACGGTCGCGGCCACCTGCGCCCAGACTCTCGCGGAGTCGGTCGCCGGGATGGCGTACTGCCAGCTCGTCCGGCCCGGCGCGCCGGTCGTTCTCGGCTCGTTCGCCAGCTCGATGTCGATGCAGTCCGGCGCGCCGACCTTCGGAACGCCGGAGCCGGCGCTCGTGCTCTACGTGATGGCGTCGCTGGCTCGACGCCTCGGCGTCCCCTTCCGCTCGGGCGGCGCGCTCACGGCGTCGAAGATCCCCGACGCGCAGGCGGCCTACGAGTCCGCGAACACGATGCAGCCGACGATGCTCGGGGGCGTCAACTTCGTCCTCCACGCGGCGGGCTGGCTCGAGGGTGGCCTGACGATGGGCTACGAGAAGTTCGTCCTCGACGCCGACCAGCTCGGGATGTGGCACTCGTTCTGCAAGGGGGTCGACCTCTCGGACAACGGCCAGGCACTCGAAGCATTCCTGACGAACGAGCCCGGCACGCACTTCCTCGGGCATCCGCACACGCTCTCCAACTTCGAGACTGCGTTCTATCGTTCACCCGTCGCCGACAACTCGAGCTTCGAGCAGTGGGAGCTCGAGGGGTCGAACGACGCGGCGCAGCGCGCCAACGGACTCTGGAAGAGAGCACTGGCGGAGTACGAAAGGCCGCCGCTCGACACCGCGATCGAGGAGGAGCTGAACGAATGGATCCAGCGGCAGAAGGCGTCGTTCCCGGACTCGGACGTATGACGAGCACGGCCGACTCGCGGAGCGTCGCCGACCTGCTGACGCATCCGCGCTACGAGGTGATCCCGCTCGCGGGAGCCGAGGAGGCGGTGCTCGAGCACGTCCCGTCGGAGGTCACGGTGACGGTCACCACGTCGCCGAAGAAAGGGCTCGATCCGACGCTCGACCTGGTCGAGCGGATCGCCGCCTCGGGCTACGGCGTCGTGCCCCACCTCGCCGCGCGGCACGTTCGCGACCGCGGTCACCTGGCAGAGCTCGTCGAGCGCATCCGCACTGCCGGAGCGACCGACGTGCTCGTGATGGCCGGCGACGCGGCCGAGCCGGCGGGCGACTTCGACGGAGCGCTGCCGCTGCTCGCGGCACTCGCTGACCTCGGGGGCCCGTTCGAGCAGGTGGGAATGACCGGGTATCCCGAGAGTCACGCATTTCTCTCGGACGACGTCGCGACGAGGTCGCTGCTCGCGAAGGCGGAGTTCTCGACGTATATCGTCACCCAGATCTGCTTCGACCCGGCCGTGACGGCGTCCTGGATGGATGCGGTCCGGGAGCGGGGAATCCAGCTGCCGATCTACGTGGGCCTTCCGGGACCGGTCCCACGGTCGAAGCTCCTGCGCGTGTGTGAGCGGATCGGCGTCGGCGACTCGCTGCGCTCGCTGAGCGCCGGCGACCACGAAACAGACGGCGCGCACGAGGACGACTTCGATCCCGACCCGCTCGTCTTCGGGCTCGACGCGAGCTTCGACGGGCGACGGCAGAACATGGCCGGCTTCCACGTGTTCACGTTCAACGACCTCGAGGGGACCGAGCGCTGGCGGCAGGGCGCGCTGGGTCGTCTTCGCGACGCCTAGAAAAGGAGCCCAGGTGGCAGTAGAGGTGGATGTCATCCGCACGGTCGAGGTACCGACGAGACTGGTGCACGGACGCGGCGCGATCTCACGGCTTTCCGAGGTGACAGGCGAGCTCGGCATCACACGTCCCCTGCTCGTCACCGACCCGGGCGTCACGGCAGCCGGTCTCGCCGACCGAGCGCTCGAGCATCTCGACGACGCCGTCGTCTTCGACGGGGTGCGCCCGAACCCGGACATCGCCCTCGTCGACCGGGGAGCCGAGCTGTATGCGAGCTCCGGTTGCGACGGGCTCGTCGGGCTCGGTGGCGGCTCGTCCATCGACACGGCCAAGTCCATCGGCGTCGTCGCACGGCACGGCGGCTCGATCGCGCAGTACGAGTGGGGGCACGACCCGATCGAGCAGCGCATCCCCCCGCTCGTCGCCGTCCCCACGACGGCCGGCACGGGAAGCGAGGTCACCCTCTGGGCCGTGGTCACGGACCACGACCGCAAGATCAAGTTCAACGTCGGCGGAACGCCGCTGATCGGCGCGCACGTCGCGCTCATCGACCCGGAGCTCATGCTCGGGCTTCCCCCCGCCGTGACCGCGGCTACCGGAATGGACGCGCTCTCGCACGCGATCGAGTGCTACACGTGCGACTACCACCAGCCCTTCAACGACGCGGTCGCGCTCAACGCAATCGAGCTCGTCGCGGAGTGGCTGCGGGCCGCGGTCGAGGACGGGTCGAACGTCGAGGCGCGCACGCAGATGGCCCACGCGGCGACGCTCGGCGGCATGGCGTACGGGACGGAGAGCGCCGGCGCGGCACACGCGATGAGCCAGTCCGCAGGAGGCGTTCACGACTGCCCGCACGGCGCTCTCACGGCGCGCGTGCTCGGGCCGGTGATGGAGTACAACGCGACCGCGGATCCTCGTACGCCACGCCCGCATCGCACGCGGCCTCGGCGTGAACACGAGCGGGATGACGCCGCTCGCTGCCGCCGCCGCAGGTGTGGAGGCGCTGTACGAGCTGACGGACGACGTCGGCATCCCGAGCATGGAGGAGCTCGGCTTCTCGGAGGACGAGATCCCGATGCTCGCCCGCATCGCCTTCGAGGATCCCCAGACGATCGGCAACGCACGCGAGGTGGACGTCGCCGCCTACGAGGAGATCTACCGCAACGCCTTCTCCCGGGGGAAGCGATGAGCGTGACGACTCCCGAGTACTCGATGGTCATCGGCGGCACGTGGGCCGAGTCGCAGTCGGGAGCGCGCTTCGAAGCGACGAGCCCCGCGACGGGCGAGAGCCTCGGCACCCTCCCCGAGGGCACGCGCGAGGACGCCCAGCGCGCGATCGCCGCGGCGAACGCCGCCCGCCGCGACTGGGCGGCACGTTCCGCATTCGAGCGTGCCGCGGCGATGGAGCGCGTCGCCGACCTCATCGAGGAGCGGCGCGACGATCTCGCGCGCACGCTGACGCTCGACCAGGGCAAGCCACTCCACGCCGAGGCGTACGGGGAGGTCGAGGAGCTCGTCGTCTACTGGCGCATGGCGGCTGCCGACGCAACTCGCGTCGCAGGATCGATGCCACCCTCGGTCGACGCGTCGAAGCGGGTTCTCGCCTACCGTGTCCCGCGAGGCGTCGTCGGAGTCATCACGCCCTGGAACTGGCCGTACACGATGCCCGCCGAGGTCATCGCTCCCTCCCTCGCAGCGGGCAATGCGGTCGTCTGGGTGCCTGCGCCGTCGACGTCCGTGTGCGCGGTGAAGCTCGCCGAATGCATCGTCGACGCTGAGCTGCCCTCCGGTGTGTTCTCGATGATCCTCGGCCCGGGGCCCGTGGTCGGCGACGAGATCGCCTCGAATCCGGGCACACACGCGATCGGGTTCATCGGCTCGGTCGCGACCGGCCTGCACGTTGCGGCACGCGCGGCCGGCAAGGCGACGCTGCTCGAGCTGGGAGGAAACGGACCGATGGTGGTGCTCGACGACGCCGACGTTCAGGCGGCCGCGGAGGCAAGCCTCGCGGCCTCTTTCCTCTGCGCCGGACAGAGCTGTACCGCCGGCGAGCGCTTCCTCGTGCACGAGTCCGTGCACGACGAGTTCGTCGAGGCGCTGCAGGCCGCGGTCGAGCGGTCGATCCGGCTGGGCGACCCGTTCGCGGAGGAGACCACGATGGGCCCGCTCAACAACGAGCCGACCGCGCTGAAGATGGATCGCCACGTGGGCGACGCAGTCGACCGCGGCGCCCACGTCGTCATGGGCGGCTCGCGTGCTTCCGGCCATCCGACCGACCTCTACTGGGAGGCGACGGTTCTGGCCGACGTGACGGACGAGATGGAGGTCGCACGCGAGGAGACGTTCGGCCCGGTCGTGCCCATCACCAGGATCTCGAGCGACGAGGAGGCGCTGCAGATCGCCAACGCGTCTCCGTACGGCCTCCTGACCGCGGTGTGGACGCGCGACCTCGCCCGAGGGCTTCGCTTCGCAGAGGCCGTGGACGCCGGCTGGGTGAACATCAACGAGTCGACCAACTACTGGGAGAGCCATCTGCCCTTCGGTGGACGCGCTGGCACGAGCTCCGGGGTCGGCCGCGTCGGCGGCAGCTCCGTACTCGAGGCCTTCACGGAGCCGAAGACAATCGTCCTCACACTCGACTGACCTTCAGAGAACGATCAGGGCGACACCGAGAACGACGAGAGCGGCACCGGCGAGTCGTGCACGCCCGACGCGTTCGTTGAGCATCGGGGCCGCGAGCACTGCGACGATCAGAACGCTCGTCTCCCGCACCGCCGCAACTGACGCAGCCGGAGCCCGACTGAGCGCGGCGAGCACCAGCACGTAGGCGACGAACGAGATGACCCCGGCGATGGCAGGCGTCGGCCGGAGTGCGGCGCGCACGCGTGCCGGGCCGGACGGAAGCGCGACCACGAGCAGCAGACCGCCGACCGCGACCGGCGCCATCCCGAGCTCGAGATAGACGAGTGGATTCGCGTAGCGGATACCGGACTTGTCGACGAGCGTGTAGCCGGCGATCGTCCCGGCAATCGCGAGAGCGAGCGCGCCTCCGACGAGGTCCCGGTCGCCACCGAGACCGCGGACGAGGAGCACGCCGATCCCGACCGCTGTGACGCCGATCGCCTGCGACGCGCTCGCGCTCGTTCCGAGCACGACGACACCGATGAGCAGGACGAGCACGGGCGCGAGACCGCGTGCGATCGGGTACACGAACGACAGCTCCGCGTACCGATACGCGCTCGCGAGCAGCGCGAAGTAGGTGAACTGCAGTGCGGATGTCGCCACGAGGTACGGCCAGACGGCGCGATCCACGTCCCAGGCAAGGACCGCGATCGGCGCGAAGACCACGACCGACGCACAGATGGCGACGGCGGTCGCGGGCTCCGGGTCGCGCTCGCGCGCCAGCAGGAGGTTCCAGAGCGCGTGCAGGAACGCGGCGGCGAGAGCCAGTGCGAACGCGACCGGGGGCATCTAGCCGCGGGCGCGCTCGACCGCGCGACGCCACTCGTCTCGCCTGGCGTCAGCCTCGGAAGGGGACATCACCGGCTCGTAGCGCGCGCCGCGCCGAACCAGCCGGGCGACGGCGTCCGTCGTGCTCCAGACGTTCGCACCGAGCCCTGCCAGCGCCGCAGCTCCGAGCCCGGTCGCCTCGGCGTCGGCAGCGACCTCGACGGGGCAACCGAGGAGGTCCGACTGGAACTGCATGAGAAAGGCGTTCGCCGTCGCCCCGCCGTCGGCGCGGAGCACCTCGAGCGCGCCGGGGAACGCATCGAGCACGTCGGCCACCTGGAACGCAATGGCCTCGAGCGTCGCGCGCGCAAGGTGCGCTCTGGTGGTCCCGCGTGTGAGCCCTGTGATGAGCCCGCGCGCGTCCGGGTCCCAGTGCGGCGAGCCGAGCCCGGTCAGCGCAGGCACGAAGACGACGCCGTCGGCAGAGTCCACCGACCTCGCGAGCTCCTCGATCTCACGTGCGTCGGAGATCAGGCCGAGCCCGTCGCGCAGCCACTGGACTGCCGCACCTCCGACGAGCACTGCTCCCTCGAGGGCGTACTGAGGCGCTTCGCCCACCGACACCGCCGCGGCCGTGCGCAGGAGCCCCGGGGGCGGTGGGCGCCGGGCGCTACCCGCGTTGACGAGGACGAAGCTCCCCGTGCCGTACGTCGCCTTGGCGTCGCCCTCGCCGAAGCAGCCCTGGCCGAACAGCGCGGCCTGCTGATCGCCGGCGATCCCGGCAATCGGAACGGTCGCGCCGAGCAGGCGCGCCTCGGCGACCACACCGCTCGACGGCACGATCGTGGGCAGGACCGACCGCTCGACCCCGAAGAGGGCGAGCAGCTCCTCGTCCCACTCACCCGTGTCGAGCTCCTGCAGCATCGTCCTCGACGCGTTCGTCACGTCGACGACGTGCGCGCCGCCGTCGGTCAGCTTCCACACGAGCCACGAGTCGACGGTCCCGACAGCGAGGTCCCCCTGCGGGCGGCCGCACCGCGCGAGGATCCACTCGAGCTTCGTAGCCGAGAAGTAGGGGTCGGGGACGAGTCCCGTGCGCTCGCGGATCAGGTCGTACGGGAGCTCCGCGCACCGCTCCGCCGTCCTCCGGTCCTGCCACACGATCGCCCGCTGGACGGGCACGCCCGTCCGCCGGTCCCAGACGACCGTCGTCTCACGCTGGTTCGCAATCCCCAACGCCGAGAGCTCGGAGGCCGCGACGCCGGCGTTCGTGAGAGCGTCGGACGCCGCTGCGATGACGCTCTCCCAGATGTCCTCCGGATCGTGCTCGACCCAGCCAGGCTGCGGGTAGTGCTGGGCGATCTCGCGATAGCCGCGCCCCTGGATACGGAGGTCCTCGTCGACGACGAGACACGTCGTTCCGGTGGTGCCCTGGTCGATCGCGAGCAGCACGCCCGGAGCATGACGGACGACAGGCGAGGGTAGGCTGGCCACCCGATGAGCGAAGTCCGCGCAGTCGCGTTCGACTTCAACGGCACGCTCTCCGACGACGAGCCCGTCCTCTGCGCCGTCTATCGCGACATGTTCTCGGAGCACGGAAGACCGCTCACCGAGGACGACTACTACGGGGCCCTGGCCGGCCTGGCGGAGGAGACGATCATCGGCACCTGGCTCGACGTGCAAGGTGCCGAGCTCGCCGAGCTCGTGGACGAGCGCATCGAGCGCTACCTCGCCCGCACCGAGCACGGAGAGACCGTCTCCGCTGCCGTGAGGGACGCCGTGGCGTACGCCGCTGCGCACGTCCCCGTCGCCGTCGTCTCGGGTGCCTTCCGGCGCGAGATCGAACCGGTGCTCGCAGGCGCGGGACTTGCCGGTCACGTGACGGTGCTCGTCGCGGCAGACGACGTCGAGCGCGGGAAACCCGATCCCGAGTGCTACCTGAGCGCCGTCTCCGCGCTCGACGGCAACCTCCGTCCGGACGAGGTCGTCGCCTTCGAGGACACGCAGGCGGGAGTCACGTCGGCCAAGGCGGCCGGGGTGTACTGCGTCGCACTTCTCGGCACGCACCCCGCCGAGCGCCTCGGGGCCGCCGACGAGCTCGTCGAGGTGATCGATGTCGCACTCGTCCGGCGCCTGCTCGCGTGACGCTCGTGATCGCGCACCGGGGAGCCTGCTGGGAGCTCCCGGAGAACACGCTCGCGGCGTTCGAGCGGGCAATCGAGCTAGAGGCGGACTACGTCGAGCTCGACGTGCACGCGACGAGCGACGGCACGCTCGTGGTCTCCCACGACCGCCCGGCGGGAGGCGAACTCCGTCTCGAGGAGGCCGTCGCAGCGCTTCGCGGGAGGATCGGGATCATGTGCGAGCTCAAGACCCCGTGGCGATACCGACGACATGACATGGTGCGGAGGTCCGTTGCGCTCCTCCCCGAGGACGCGATCGTGCTCTCGTTCGATGCGCGAGCCCTGACGCAGGTGCGAGGACGACGCGTCCTCCAGCACGTCGGCTTCGGCGCGTCGATCCAGCGCGCCGCACGCTACGCGTGGAGCGTCGGCTTCCACGACCGCCGCGTGACGCGGCGCGGGCTCGCGAAGGCCAAGCGGCTCGGCCTCGTCGCGACCGTCTACACCGTGAACGAGCCGGAACGGATGCGAGAGCTGGCGGCGCTCGGCGTGGACGGGATCTTCACCGATCGTCCGGATCTGCTGCGACGGGTTCTGGCTGCTCCGCCAGGCTGAGCAGGCGCGGACTCTCGCGCGGGAAGCGGGCCACGACGCGTGTTCCGATGGGAAGCGCCGCAGCGTGTGACGGAGGAACGTCTCCCGTGATGCCCTCCTCGCCTGTCGCATCGACGATCCGAACCCGGGTGACCGAGCCGAGGAAGATGTGCGAGACGACCTCGCCGACCAGCGCCCCCTCCGGCTCCGCCGTCGTCGCCCACAGCCTCGATAGCGACGGTCTCCGGGCGCACGAGCAGAAGCACGCGCTCGCCGGGCGGCAGACCGCGGGCGGCATCGACGTGGAGCACGCGCCCCGCGTGCTCCACCAGCCCGTCGCCGGCAACCTTCGACACGAGCCGGTTCATCGTGCCGATGAACTCCGCGACGAACGGGGTCGCGGGATTGCCGTACATCTCGGGCGGAGTACCGACCTGGTCGATCCGACCGTCGTGGAGGACGGCGACGCGGTCGGAGATCGAGAGCGCCTCCTCCTGGTCGTGTGTGACGTAGAGGGTCGTGATTCCCGAGCTCGAGCTGGATACGCCGGATCTCCTCCCGGAGCTGTACCCGCACCTTGGCGTCGAGCGCGGAGAGCGGCTCGTCGAGCAGGAGAACGCGCGGCTCGATCGCGAGCGCGCGCGCGAGCGCCACCCGCTGCTGCATGCCACCCGAGAGCTGATGCGCATAGCGCTTCCCCGCGTCCGCGAGGCCCACGAGCTCGAGCAGCTCGGCCACGCGCTTGCGCCGGTCGCCCTTCGGCTGCCTGCGGATCTTGAGGCCGTACTCGACGTTCTGCTCGGCCGTCATGTTCGGGAACAGGCTGTACGCCTGGAAGACCATGCCCATGTCGCGCTTGTTGGGAGGGACTCTGGTGAGGTCCTTGCCGTCGACGACGATCCGCCCCGAGTCGGGTCGATCGAAGCCGGCGACGAGGCGAAGAGCCGTCGTCTTGCCGCACCCGCTCGGTCCGAGCAACGACACGAACTCGCCCGACTCGAGCGAGAGGTCGATCCCGGCAAGCGCGACGACCGGGACCGAACGCCCGGTACAGCCCCTGCAGCTCGAGGCTCGCCACCGCCCTCTACCTGCCGATGCCCACGCGCACGGTGCGCTGACCGCCGCGGCGGCCGATGAGAAGAAGCGACAGCATGGCCGCCCACGTGATCGCGAAGCTCATCAGCGTGAGGGCGGCGGCAGGATAGGCCTGCGTCTCGTTGATGTACTGGATGTAGGTCGGGAACGTGTCGAACGCGGACAAGGACGCGATCGTGAACTCGCCCATGACGATTGCGAGCGTCAAGAATGCACCGGCAAGTGCCGCAACTCTGATGTTCGGCAGGATCACGCGGCCGAGGGTCGTCGGCCAGCTCGCACCGAGGCTCTGCGAGGCCTCCGTCAGCGTGTGCACGTCGATGGAGCGAAAACCCGCATCGAGCGAGAAGTAGATGTACGGGAACGCGAGGATGACGTACGCCCCGACGAGGAAGAAGTCCGGCTTCGCGAGGAACCAGAACGGGGCATGGAGGTCGTCCTTGAAGAACTCGAGCAAGCCGACGACGAGGATGATCGGCGGCACGACGAAGGGCACGAGCGCCATGAAGCCGATCACCGGGCGCAGCCGCGGCAGCTTCAGGTGCACCCAGTACAGGGTCGGCACGAAGAGGAGCAGGCCGATGAAGATCGTCTCCAGTGAGAGCTTGAACGAGAGCTTGATCGTCCTCCAGAAGTGCGGGTCGTGGAGGATGAAGCCGTACGCCGAGAGGCTGCAGCACTTCCCGGTCTGGGCGTCCTTGATGCTGAAGAGAAACGTCGCGACGAGGGGAACCAGGAAGTACACGCCGCCGACGACAAGCCATACCACCGCCGACGGTGCTATCCGCGGTTTCCTCATCGCGCCCACCGCGTCGCCGCGTCGCTGGAGCGGGATGTAGAAGAGCATCATCGCGGCGAGCACGACGAACATGCCAAACGCCAGCGCCTGTCCCTCGTGCGGGTTCGTGTAGACGTTCCCGGCCAAGTCCGAACCGATGAGGATCGGCACGAGTTGCAGTGCCGTCCCGCTCGTGAGCGCGTAGGCCGTCGCGTACGCGGCGAAGGCGTTCCCGAAGAGCAGGATCACCGCGCCGAGAAGCGACGGGAAGAGCACTGGCAGCCCGATGTGGCGCCAGTACTGGAGCCTGCTCGCACCGAGGTTCGACGAAGCCTCACTCCACTCCTGGCGCATCCCGTCGATCGCTGGCGCGATGACGAGGATCATGAGCGGGATCTGGAAGTAGAGGTAGGCGAGCTCGACGCCCGTCTTGCCGAACACGGTGAAGCCGTGCTCGTAGAGGTTGTAGCCGAACGCATTGGTGAGGAACTGGGTGACGATGCCGATCGTCCCGAGCGTTGCGATGAACGCGAACGCAAGCGGAATGCCGCCGAAGTTGGCGGCGACCCCGGAGAACGTGGCGAACGCCGATCGGATCCAGCCGGGCGTTCCGTCGCGAATTGCGGCGTACGCGATCAGGAAGCCGAGCAGCCCGCCGAGAAGCGCAGTGACGAGGCTAATCTCGATGCTCTGCCAGTAGGCATGCCGTATGTCCCCAGCCCGAACGAGGTCCAGGACCGTTTCGAGGGTGTAGCCCTTGGTGGCACCCTGGAACGCGCCGACCAGGACAGTCGCAGCCGGAAGCACCAGGAACATCGCCGTGTACACGAAGAACGGTACGACGCCCAGCCACGCAAGCGACGGACGTCTCCGGCCGGACCTGACGCCCGGCCGGAGAGCCTCCGTGGTGTCGGCGACGGTTGCCAGAACCTCAGGTGCCGACCTTGGAGGGCCACTGCTCCTTGATCAGCGCGGCCGCCCTCGCTTGCTGCCCGAGACTCGCGAACCTCACCTTGTTGTAGATCGCGGCCGGCGGAAGCGCGTTGATCAACGCCTTCGGGACCACCTTCCGCCCCACCATGTCCGTGAAGCGGGCGGGGTGCGCGAACCCCTTGAGGTAGAGGATCTGACCCTGGTCCGAGTAGAGGAACTCCTCCCAGAGCCGCGCCGTCCACGGATGAGGCGCGGTCGCGTTGATCGCCTGCACGTAGTACGCGCCGTACACGCCGTCGGACGGGACGTTGACCTTCCACTTCGCGGCCGGGAACTCCTTGATGTACGCGAGGTTGTTGTAGTCCCAGTCGATCGAGATCGGCGTCTGGCCGGAGGCCACCGTCTGCGGCGTCGTCTGCACCGGGATGAAGTTCCCCACGCTCTTGCACTTCGCGAACCAGTCGATCCCGGGGCCGACGTTGTTTAGCGAGCCGCCGTTCGCGAGCGCCGCGGCGAAGACGCCCGCGATCGCCGAGCCCGACTGGAGCGGGCTTCCGTTGAGCGCGACCTTGCCCTTGTACTCCGGCTTGAGCAGGTCCGCGAACGACCTCGGCGGCGTGCTGACGAGGCCCGCGTTGTAGCCGATCGAGACCGCACCCCAGTAGTCGCCCGTCCAGAAGCCTCGCGTGTCCTTCATCGCGCGCGGGATGGTCTTGAAGTTGCTGACGAAGTACTTCGCGTAGAGGCCCGCAGCGACGCCTTCGAGCGCAATCGCCACGGTGACATCGACGGCGTCCGGCGCCCGAGGGTCGCCCTTGAGCGAGACGATCGCCTGGTTCTCCTGCGCCGAGGTGCCGCCCGGGTTGGTCCGCGAGAACTGCGTGCCGTACCTCTTCTGGAAGGTCTTGATGATCCCGCCGTAGTTCGCCCAGTCGTCAGGCAGCGCGATGTCGTTGAGGTGGCCTTCCTTCTTCGCTTGAGCGACCAACTCCTTCATCGTGCCCGGCGTGCCCTTGAGCGGCGGATTGGCGAGCACGCGCGCACGCGTTGCGAGCGCGACGTCGGACATCGAGAAGATCGTCAAGCCCACCCCCGCCGCGAGACCACGCCTCAAGAGCTTTCTACGATCGAGCTGCTCCTCGTCAAGCCGGCGCCAGAACTCGTACTCCTGCTCCTGGTAGTCCTCCAACAGAGGCCTCCTTAGATCGAATACGGCGATCGTATGAGATCGACCGATGTCGGTGCAACGAGACGCGCGAAGTCCTCGAGAGGTGTAGAACGCGCACCGACACTCAGGCGCGACGTAGGGTCCTTCGGTCGATGACGAGACCCTGGACGACAGACGGGACCTGGCTCCGTTGCGCGCTGCACGCGCACAGCACGAAGTCCGACGGCGAGCTCTCACCGACGCATCTCGCGCGCCACTACGCCCGCGGCGGCTACGACGTGCTCGCCATCACCGATCACTGGAAGATCGCAAAAGACGACTCCGTCGACGGGCTCGTCGTCGTCCAGGGCGTCGAGCTCAACTGCATCCTTCCGGGCGCTCGCGACGGTCACATGCTCGGCTTCGGGGTGCAGGCCGACGAGAGCGACCTCCATGCGCTCGCCAAAGAGCACGCGGACCTGCCGATGGCCGCGGACTGGATCGAGGCTCACGGGGGTCTCGCCTTCCTCGCGCATCCGTACTGGACAGGTGTGACGCCGGGAACCCTCGAGCTTCCCGCCAACGTCCTCGGGATCGAGGTCTACAACGCCGGCTGCGAGCTCGAGGTGGGACGCGGCCTGTCCGCGGTCCACTGGGACGAGCTGCTCGAATCCGGTCGCCTCTGCACCGCGATCGCCACGGACGACTCGCACCATCCAGGCTACGACTCGGATCTCGCCTGGACCTGGGTCAAGGCGGCTGACCGCTCCTGCGCTGCGGTGCTCGCCGCCCTCGGGAGCGGCGACTTCTACGGATCGACGGGGCCGAGAATCGAGGGACTCTCGCTCGCGGACGACGCGGTCGAGGTGCGGTGCACCCCGTGCCGCTCCGTGACGCTCGTCTCCGGTCGTGCGACCGGCGCCGCCGTTCACGCCGGCCGCCTCGGCTACCGGCACCGCGCACGCGAGCTCGAGACCGACGGGGACGGGCTGATCGTCCGTGCCCGGCTCGACGTGCCTCCGTCGGCGCGGCACGTGCGAATCGAGGTGACCGATGCGAGAGGAAGGAGGGCATGGGCGAATCCCGTGTCGGTGTGAGCCGCGAGCGAGCTGTCGACGAGCTTGCGGACCGTCGATACGACCTGCTCGTGATCGGCGGCGGGATCATCGGCGCGGCAACGGCGGCGCACGCCGCCCGTGCCGGCCTCGCAGTCGCGCTCGTCGAGGCCCGCGACTTCGGCGGCGCCACCTCGAGTGCGTCGTCGAAGCTGATCCACGGGGGGTTGCGATACCTCCGGCTGGGCGACGTGCGCCTCGTGCGGGAGGCCCATCACGAGCGTCGCGTTCTGACACGGATCGTTGCGCCGCACCTCGTTCACCGCGTCCCGTTCCTCCTGCCTCTCTATCGGAATGGGCCCTTCCGCCCGGCATTCGTCCAGAGCGGGATCGTCGTCTACTCGACCCTGGCTCGCTCCCGCCTGAGCTGGCTCGTCTCGCCGACCGAGGCGCGCGAGCGAGTGCCTTCGCTCCGCCTCGGCGGGCTCAGGTCGTGCGCGCTGTATGCAGACGCGTCGACGAACGACGCCCGTCTCTGCCTCCTGAACGTACGCGCGGCTGCCGAGGCCGGGGCGACGGTGCTGAACGGTGCCGAGGTCGTCGGGCTGCGAACGACGCGAGGGCGGGTGCAGGGAGCAGACGTCCTCGTGGACGGGGCGGAGGTCGCGGTTGACGCGCGGGTCGTCGTCAACGCGGCGGGGCCGTGGGTCGACCACGTTCGCCGGCTCGAGGATCCTGGCGCAGGCACGTCCGTGCGACTCAGCAAGGGAGTTCACGTGCTCGTACGTGCGGAGGAGGAGTGGGCGGCGGCCCTGACGATTCCGCAGGATGACGTGCGAGTGACCTTCGCCGTGCCGTGGTCGGGAATGTTGCTCCTGGGGACGACCGACGAACTGCACGACGGAGCACCGGACGACGTTGCCGTGAACCCCGGCGACGTGACGCAGGTCCTCCGCGAGGCGGCCGTGGCGCTCGAGCCGGCGCTCGTCGGCCCCGACCGTGTGCGAGCCGCATACGCGGGTCTTCGCGTCCTTCCCGTTGGAGACGAAGGCAGCGCGAGCGCACGCCGCGAGACCGTGTTCACTCGAAGTCCGGGAGGCATGCTCAACGTCTCCGGGGGGAAGCTCACGACGTATCGCCGCATCGCGCTTCAGGTGCTTCAGCGTCTGCAGCCGGAGCTCGGACTGCGCCGGGTGGAGACGCAGCCCTGGCCGCTCCCCGGCGCGACCGGCCTCGACGAGCTCAGCCTGCCTCCCGATCTCGACCCGGACGTCTCGCAACACCTCCGACAGCTGTACGGGAGCCTCGCCCCGGAAGTCATCGCGTCTGCCGCCGACGATCCGGCGCTCCTCGAACGGCTGCACCCCGACGGCCCCGACATCGCCGCACAGGCGAGGTACGCCGGTGACGCACGAGTGGGCGCGAAGCGCCGAGGACATCGTCCGCCGGAGGACGACGTGCTTCTGGCGCGGGCTGGAGAGCGAGGAGCTGACGTCCCGGGTCGAGCAGATCCTGACGGATACGCTGGTCTCGTGAGCGTCGAGATCTTCTACTGCCCCACCTGAAGCGGCTACGACGAGAGGGCCGCGAGTCTCGCGGCCGAGCTTCGGGAGTCGCTCGAGATCGACGCGAAGGTCACACCGGGCGGACGGGGCCAGTTCGACGTCTTCGTCGACGGGCGCCGGGTCTGGTCGAAGCACGAGCGTGGGCGGTTCCCGGAAGACGGCGAGATCGTTCCGCTCCTGAACGCCGGCTAGTCACCGCCACGACCGCTGCTCAGCGGTCGTGGCCCTTGGCCTTTCCCTTTCCCCTTCCGTTGCCGGGGCCGGCGTCGCCCTCCCCGTCGGACTGACCGGCGGGCGCGCAGCGCGCCTCCCACTGCCGTCGCAGCTCGTCGATCTCGCTCCGATGGCCCTGGATGCGCTCGGAGCGGTCGAGCAGTCCCGATGACGCCGTCACAGCGTCCGACCGCGAACCTCGAGAACGCGAGGTTGTAGTCCGCGTAGGCCTCGTCCAGCGTGTTCGACCAGCGCAAGGCCAGCACTGCCTGGCGGAGAAGCTGCAGCGCGCCCGCGTAGTCGCCGGCCTGCATGCGCGCGAAGCCGTCCCGGTTCAGCGCCGCGCCGTCGACGCTTGGCCCGGTGGTGTCTTTCGACGAGGACTGCGTCGTGGCCGTCGACGGCGCGGCCGCGCGGCGCGCCTCGCGCTCGGACCGCAGCTGACCGGGACCGAAGCCGTCGCCCGCCGCGATCAGCGCTGCGGTGGCAAGCCCGAGCGCGAGCAGGACGAGCGCACCGACGACGGCGATCGTGCCGTGCCGTCGTCCCGATCGGTGATCGCGTCGCTGGAGCCGTCGGGTGACGAGCTCGGCCGGGGGCGGCGGCGGGACGCGCAGAACCCTCGTGGGCTCGCCCGAAGAGGACGCACCGTCGAGCGCGTCACGCAGCCGGCGTACGAGCTCGCCGGCCGTCGCCGGTCGAGCGGCCGGATCCTTGGCCAGCGCCGCCTCGAAGACGTCGTCGAGAGCGCTCGGCAGCGTCGGGTCGACGTCCAGCGCGCGCGGCACCGAGGCGTTGAGATGGGCGAACGCCTCCGTGGTGGGCGTGTCGCCGGCGAAGGGCCTCCGGCCGGTGAGGAGCTCGAAGGCGACGACGCCCAGCGAGTAGCGGTCGCTCGCGGGCGTCGCGGGCTCACCCCGTGCCTGCTCGGGCGAGATGTACCCCGCGGTACCGAGCACCGTCCCCGGGGCGGTCAGCATGTCCGCCCCGCTCGCCGAGGCGATCCCGAAGTCGGAGACATGGACGTTTCCGTCGCGATCGAGCAGGAGATTCGCCGGCTTGACGTCACGGTGCACCACGCCATGAGCGTGCGCGCGGTCCAGCGCGTCCGCGGTCTGCTCGAGCCACGCGAGCGCCTGCCCACGCGAGACGCGCCCCGCGCGCAGACGCTCGTAGACCGAGCCGCCCTCGAGGTACTCCATGACGATGAGCGGACGGCCGTCGTGCTCGGCGACGTCGAACACCGTCACGACGTTCGGGGCCGCGGAGAGCCGGGCTGCCGCAAGCGCTTCTCGACGAAAGCGCGCGCGGGCGTCGTCCTGCTGCGCGTACCGGTCCGCGAGCAGCTTGACCGCGACCGTCCGCTCGAGCGCGGTGTCGGTCGCGCGGTAGACCTCGCCCATCCCTCCTCGAGCGACGAGATCGGGGGAGGCGTACCTCCTCGGAAGCACGTCGGGAGCGATCCGGTTGTTTTACCCGCTCGGGGCCGCCGCGACACCCCTCAGCGGAGGAGGAACCCGTCCCCGAGGGTGTCGTGCGGGTCGAGCGTGAAGACGTGCTCGCCCGTGCGGAAGGCCGATCCCTCGACCTCCGTCACGACCGCGGGAATGCCCGCAACCTCGGTGTCGCCCACCACGCGGGCGCTGAACTCCGTGCCGACGATGCTGCGATGCCTGAACTCCGACCGCAGCGAGAGCCTCCCCGCCTTGTCGAGCAGCGCCAGACGTGCCGACGTGCCGCTGCCGCAGGGCGAGCGATCCACCTCTCCGTCCGCGAAGACCGTGACGTTGCGTTGGGTGAGCGGCTGCTCTCCCTCCTCCTGCCAGAAGATGACGCCGTAGACGTCGTGAAGCTCCGGCTCGAGCGGATGGACGACGTCCTGCCAAGCCTCGATCTCGCGCTTGATCTCCCGTCCGAGCTCGATGAGCCGCGGAAGCTCGGACGGCTCGACGCGCTCCTCGAGCGAGGCGTAGAACGCGCCGCCGAATGCGATGTCGACGACGACCTGGCCGATCTCGACCCCCTCCGCCCAGACGAACGACGGGACGTTCCGAAAGCGCACCGAGCGCACGCGGTCGTTCTCCACGAGCGCCCAGGTGTCGAGGCGGCCCGACGGGACGTCCACCACGACGTGGTTCTCGCCCTCACGCCGCTCGAGCACCCCCGAGTCGAGTGCCCACGTGACGAGCGCGATCGTGCCGTGGCCGCATGCGGTCGAGTAGCCGGCGTTGTGGAAGAAGACGACGCCGAGATCCGCTTCGGAGTCATTGGGCTCGACGACGTGGCAGCCGTACATGTCGGCGTGCCCGCGGGGCTCGTGGACGAGCAGCCGGCGAACGTGGTCGAGCCGCTCGAGAGCGTCCCTGCGCTTGTCGAGGATCGTGTCGCCGCGGAGGGCGTCGACCCCGCCCGTGACGATGCGGAAGGGCTCGCCGGCGGTGTGGTAGTCGACCGTGCGAACCTCCATGCTCTCTCGACCCTAGATGACGAGGTCGAGGCGCCGAGGATCCGTCGTCACGCGTGGACCCTCAGCGCCTCGGGAGTCGAATACCGCCCGACAGAGAGTTGCCGTGACGGTGTGTGGTGAGGCCGCTTCGTTCGCCACTCGTGCGGCCTCTCCTACCTCGCTACCTGCCCTTGAAGTCGGCGAGGCGCTTCTCGAGAAAGGCCTGGACGCCCTCGCCGAAGTCCTCGGTCTCGGTCGCCGCCTGCTGGAGCTCGGCTTCCAGGGCGAGCTGCTGATCGAGCGAGGCGCTGTACGCGTGCTCGAAGAGCCGCTTCGTCATGGCAACCGCACGGGTCGGAAGCGCGGCGTACCACTCCGCGAGCTCCTCGAGGCGTTTCGCGAAGCGGTCTTCCGGAATCTCCTCGGACACGAGCCCCCACACGAGCGCCTCGTCGGCACTGAGACGCCGGTTGGAGACCATCCACTCGAAGGCACGGGCGAAGCCGAGGAGTCGATGGATGAACCAGGAGCTGCCCGCGTCCGGGACGAGACCGATTCCGACGAACCCCGGGACGAAGGTGGCCGTCGACGATCCGATCCGCACGTCACACGCGCAGGCCAGCGACAGCCCCGCGCCGGCGACGGGGCCGTTGACCCCCGCGATCACGGGTTTCTCGAGAGCGCGGATCGCACGAATGTTCGGGTGATACGTCTGCTCGAGCGCCTCACGGACGCCGCCCGGGAACGACTCGAACTCGCGCAGGTCCTGTCCGGCGCAGAAGCCGCGGCCCGCTCCCGTCAGCACGACCGCGCGGATCGCCGGATCGGCGGCCTCGCGTAGAGCCGCAGCGAGGCCCTCGTGCATGGCACGGTTGATGGCGTTGTAGACGTCGGGGCGATTGAGGGTGATCGTCAGAACGGCGCCGTCGCGCGAGGTGAGAACTTCGTCTGCCATGGGTCAGCCTGCCTCCTTGTCCTTTCCACGTTCGAGAAACGCGCGCACCGCGTCCTGCGCCTCGTTCCCGAGCATCGACATCGCCAGCCAGTCGCGCGCGTGCCCCACGGTCTGGTGCCATGCGAGGTCGCGCCAGACGTTCAGCTGCTGCTTCGCGTAGCGGGTGGTCTGCGGCAGCCGCCCGGCGAGCTTCTCGGCCCACTCGTCGACTGCGGCGTCGAGCTCGGCCTCGGGCACCGCTCGATTGACGAGCCCCCACTCGGCGGCCTGCGCCGCAGGGATCTCGTCGCAGAGGAACACGATCTCGCGGGCGCGGCGATCCCCAACCATCAGCTGGAGCCACTGGGTCGCACCCCCGGCCGGGACCGAGCCGTGCTGAAGACCGACGTGGCGGATGAAGGCCGTGTCGACCATCACGGCGAGGTCGCACGCCATCTGGAGCTCGTTTCCGCCTCCCACTGCGATCCCGTTGATTCGCGCGATCGTCGGCTTGCCGATCTCGCGCAGCCGGTCGTGCATGTCCTTGAACGCGCCGAACCACTTCCAGTACTCGCTCGAGTTCCCGAGCAGGTCCTCGTCCCACGAGCGCAGGTCGGCGCCGACGCAGAACGCGCGGCCGGTCCCGGTGACGACGACGACCCGGATCTCGTCGTCCCACGACGCGTCCTCGCACGCACGCGCGATCTCCCGCAGCATCCGGAAGTCGAAGGCGTTGAGGACGTCCGGCCGGTTCAGCCGGATCGTGGCCCGCGGCGGCGACTTCTCGTAGACGATCGACTCGAAGCCGAGCTCGGCCGGATCGAGCGGCCGCGGATGCGACGGCTCGGTCATTCCACCGATGCGAAGTGCACGCGGAATGGGACGCCCATCGACATCGCATCCACACCCGTCGTCGTGAACTCGGGAGTCTTCGCCGCTGCCTTGAAGGCATCCATATCGGGAAACTCGAACTCGGCGTAATAGCGGAACTCGGGCTCGCCCGCTGGTGCCCCGAAGACCTTCCCGTGCCTGAACGTCGCGCCCTCGACTCGGCGACAGAGCTCGGCGTGTTGCTCGTACCGCGAAACGTCCGGTTCCTCCTCATACACCATGAAGACTCGAATCACGTGCGCTCCCTTCCTCGGGGACGCCGGGGAGCGTATAGCGTCCTCGCGTGAGCTCGACCGCCTTCGCCGCCCTGCTGGCCTTCACCGCAGGGCTCGGGGGAGCGGTGCAAATCGCGGTTCAGGGCCGTCTCGGAGAGCGCGTGGGCACGATCGAGGCGATGGCGACGGCCTCGCTCGTCGGCGCGATGCTGGCGCTGCTCGTGCTGCTCGTCGCGCGGCGCTCGCTTGCAGGACTAGGCGACGCCTTTGGCTCGCCCAAGTGGATGCTGCTCGGCGGCGCAATGAGCGCGCTGATCATCCTGGCGATCACCGTCGCCGGTCCGCGCATCGGCATCGTCGCAACGACATCGGTGCTGATCGCGGCGCAGTTCACGCTCGCGACGATCATCGACCGCCTCGGCTGGTTCGGCGTCGAGCGCATCTCGGTGGGGTGGGCGCGCGTCTTGGGGCTCGGGTTCCTCTGCGTCGGCGCCGTGCTCACGCTGCGTCGGTGAGCTCCCCGCTCGCAGGGATCGAGCCCAGGCTCCTCTGGGAGCGCTTCTCGGAGCTCACGCGCATCGCTCGGCCTCCGAAGGAGGAAGCCGCAGCACGGGAGCACGTCCTCGCGTGGGCCACGAGCCGTGGCCTCGAAGCGCGGGTCGACGACGAGGGCAACGTCGTCGTGCAGGTCGGCGCGTCGGACGGACGCGAGAGCGCGCCGACCGTCGTCCTCCAGTCCCACCTCGACATGGTGTGCGAGCGCGACCCGTCGAGCCCGTTCGACCCTCGCGAGGGCCGGATCGACGTCGCCGTGGAGGACGACTGGGTGGTGGCGAACGGAACGACGCTGGGCGCAGACAACGGGATCGGGGTCGCCGCGGCGATGGCGGTCGCCGACGATCCGGCCGTCGCGCATGGTCCGCTCGAGCTCCTCTTCACCGTTTCGGAGGAGCAGGGGCTCGACGGGGCGAAGGCGCTCGACGCGTCGCTCGTGTCGGGCCGCCTCCTCGTGAACCTCGACGGCACGAGCGACGAGGCGGTGACGGTCGGCTGCGCCGGCAGCGATCACACGTTCATCCGGTTCTCACTTGAACCGGCATCGGTTCCCGTGACACGGACCGCCCTCCGTGTCGAGCTCACGGGAGCGAAGGGAGGCCATTCAGGAGGCGACATCGCCGTCGGCCGGGCGAACGCGATCAAGGCGCTGGGGCGGGTCCTCGCCGCGGCGTTCGACGCCGCTCCCTTCGGGCTCCGCAGCCTCGACGGCGGCGTGAGCCGCAACGCCATCCCGCGCGATGCGAGCGCGGTCGTCGCGGTCGACGCCGAGACGACGTTCACGGACGCGGCACGCGCCGAGCTCGACGCGATCGTGCGCCAGTACGCAGGATCCGACGATGGCCTCCACTTGAACGTCGCGCCCGCGGATGCAGTTGCGGCGGCCAGCGACGAGGCGACGCGACGCGCCCTCGACCTCGTCGCGTCACTTCCGACGGGCGTCGTCGCGATGAGCCCGAGCCTGTCGGGCGTCGTCGAGACGAGCATCAGCCTGACGGTCGCGGGGACGGGGAACGGCGTCCTCACCCTCGCCTCGATGGCGAGAAGCTCGAACGCCGCCGCGCTCGACGAGCTGCGAGCACGAATGGCCGCCATCGCCCGTCTCGGAGGGGCGGAGATCGAAGTGCGTCGCTCGTACCCGCCCTGGGAGCCGAAGCTCGGCTCCGGGCTCCTCGAGACGGCGAAGGCGACGTTCGAGCGGCTCTTCGGCCGCGAGCCCGGCCTGGCCGTCGTCCACGGCGGGCTCGAGTGCGCCGTCCTCGGACAGCGCCTCCCGGGCGTGGAGATGGTCTCGATCGGGCCGGAGATCGTCGGTCCTCACGCACCGGGCGAGAAGGTGCGGATCTCGAGCACCCGGCGGTTTTACGCGCTGCTCGGCGGACTGCTCGGCGACCTCTCGTAGCGACACCGCACACGGAGCTCGTCGGCGGCGAGCACGGTCGTGCGACCGCGTGCGAGCGCAACCGCGCCGAGCTTCACCTCCTCGCGAAGCACGCGGTTCACCGTAGCGCGCGACGTGCCCGCCATCGCCGCAATGTCCTCCTGCGTGAGCGGCACCACACCGGCCTCGTACGTCTCTGCCAGATCGACGAGGCGTCGCCGCACCCTTGTCTCGGCGTCGACGTAGTGCGCCTCCACGATCCTGTCCGTCGAGCGCCTGAGCTGGTCGGCGAGAAGGCGCAGCAGGACGTCCTTCACGCCAGGATGCTCTCGCTGGAGCACGGCGAAGTCGTCGCGGAACACCGACCGCGTCTCACCCGCCTCGAGCGCCTCCACCGTCGCCGAGCGCCGCGCATCGGCAAGCAGCAGAGCGAGCTCGCCGAAGCTCTGACCTGGGCCGAGCACGTCGATGAGAACGCTGTCGCCGAGCGGCGTGAGCACGCGTGCGCCGAAGCGGCCGCGCACGACGAGATGGAGCGAGTCTGCCGGGTCGTCGCGGTGGAACACGACCTCGCCGCGCTGGAACGTCCGGCGGCGGGCGATGGAGAGGAGCCGACGCACGTCCTTCTCGGGCAGATCCGCGAGCAGCGGCCAATCCATGGGCATAAGTCTGTGTAACGACGGTGACATTCGCAATGTCGTGTGCGCGAACGACACCGCAGGTGTGCCCTCGTACGCTCCGGGACATGACGGATCGGATCGGAAAGGGGCACACGATGAAGCGCATCGCCACCATCGGAGCAGTCATCACCGCTTTCGCAGTCGCACCCTCGCTGGCCGCCGGAGGGAACTTCGCGGCCGAGGTGCACGCGCAGGTCTCGACCGAGGTCATCGGCGCGCAGGTCGCGAAGACGCAGGTCGCCAAGGCCGCCCGGGCGCAGGCCGCGGTCTCGATCCAGCGTCATCTCGTGGAGATCAAGCTCGCCAGGCGCTTCGCCGAGCTCCGGCCGCAGGTCCGCTAGTGCTCTTCACCGATCCATCCGAGGGAGGGGAAGGGGGGCCGCCGCGATGCGGCCCCCTTCCTCGCCGTCGTCAGAGCCCGACGATGTCGTCCGGCCGGACGGGGACCCGAGTGAGCTCCCGGCCGGCCGCGTCGCGCAGGGCGGCGACGATCGCCGCCGTGGAGACGACGGTCGGGGGCTCGCCGACTCCCTTGACCCCGTAGGGCGAAGCGGGCTCGGGAACCTCGACGAGCTCGGACACGACGGGCGGCACGTCGAGGAAGGTCGGGATGAGGTAGTCGGTGAAGCTGGCGTTGGCGATGGCGCCGTCCCGGATCTGGAGCTCCTCCATGAGCGCGAGCCCGAGGCCCTGGGCGGTGCCGCCCTCGATCTGGCCCTCGACGGCGACGCGGCTCAGAGCGTTCCCGACGTCCTGAGCGGTCCCGACCCAGACGACCCGGGTGAGGCCGAGCTCGACGTCCACCTCGACGACGACGCGCATGGCGGCGACGGCGAGCGCCACGTGTGCCTGTCCGTCCGTGACCTGGCCCGTCTCCTGGTCGAGTGGAAACGTTCGCGGATGCCGGAAGATCCGCTCGACGTCGACTGAGCCTCCGACGCGCTCCCGTTCCTCGAGTGCGGCGCGGCAGGCCGTCTGCACCGCACCCGCCGCCATCCACGTCATGCGCGACGCGGAGGTCGAGCCTGCCGAGCCGACGCGTGCCGTCGAGCCCGACGCGAGCGTCACGTCCTCGGTGCCGAGCTCGAGCCGCGCGACCCGCAGGATCACGTCGCTGACGCCCTGACCGACCTCGACGGCTGCACAGTGCACCTCCGCGGAGCCGTCCTCGGCGAGTACGACCCGCGCGGTGCAGTAGTCGTCGAATCCCTCGGAGTAGCAGATGTTCTTGAAGCCGACGGCGAACCCGACTCCGCGCCGAATGCCTTCTCCCCGCGTCGTGTTGCCGGCTCCTCCGGGCAGGCGGATTGCCTCACGCGGAAGCTCCTCGGCCTCGGGAAGCGGGAGCGCCGCGGCTCGCCGGATGACCTCGCGCGTGGGAAGCGAGCCGGTCACGATCTGGCCGGTCGCGAGCACGCTGCCCGGCTCGAGCGCGTTGAGCAGCCGGAGCTCGACGGGGTCGATCTCGAGCGCAGCTGCGAGCCTGTCCATCTGCGACTCCGCGGCGAAGCACGTCTGGACTGCGCCGAACCCGCGCATCGCACCGCAGGGCGGGTTGTTCGTGTAGACGACGAGGCCGTCGATGTCGACGTTGTCGACGGCATAAGGTCCGACGGCGAACGAGCACGCGTTGGCCAGCACTGCGGTCGAGCTCGACGCATAAGCGCCGCCGTCGAGGAGGATCCGCATACGCACGGCTACGAGACGCCCGTCGCGCGTCGCGCGGTGCTCGGCCCAGATCCGCGCCGGGTGACGGTGGATGTGCCCGACGAACGACTCCTCGCGGTTGTAGACGATCTTCACCGGGCGGCTCGTGTGGAGCGCCAGCATGGCGGCGTGGATCTGCATGGACAGGTCCTCGCGTCCACCGAATGCTCCTCCCACGCCGGCGAGGTGGATCCGCACCTGCTCCGGTTCGAGGCCGAGGCACGGCGCGACCTGATCGCGGTCGACGTGGAGCCACTGGGTCGCGACGTGGATGTCGACGCCGCCCTCCCCGTCCGGGATCGCGATGCCGGACTCGGGGCCGAGGAACGCCTGATCCTGTTGGCCGGTCTCGTAGACGCCTTCCACCACGACGTCGCCGGCCACGTCGGGATCGCCGCGCCGGATCACCATGGAGCGGACGACGTTGGGACGAGGGTCGTCCCGGTAGCCGTGACCCATCGTGGGCCGGTCGGGATGGAGCGGATCCATCTCGGTCGCGCGCTCGGGGTCCGTGACAGGATCGAGCGGCTCGTACTCGACGCGGACCGCGGCAGCCGCGCGCCGTGCCTGCTCGGGCTCGTCCGCGGCGACGATCGCGACGGCCTCGCCGAAGTAGCGGACGCGGTCGATCGCCAGCACGGGCTGGTCCGCGAACTCGAGGCCGTAGGTCTTCGCCCCGCGCACGTCCTCGTGCGTGAGCACCGCATGGACACCGGGCAGCGACAGTGCCTCGGAGAGATCGATCGAGACGATCCGTGCGTGAACGTGCGGGCTCCGGACCGTCCGACCCCAGAGCATCCCGGCCGCGCCGAGATCGCTCGCGAACGCGAACTCGCCGGTGACTTTCGGCACGGCGTCGGCGCGGCGCGCGGCCGGAACGGCGGTGCCGCGAGCCAGCGTCCCCGTCGCGCTGCTCATCGCCTCGCCGCCACGCGAACGGCGTCCAGGATCTTCTGGTACCCGGTGCAACGGCACAGGTTGCCGGAGAGCGCCTCGCGGATCTCGTCGTCCGTCGGATCCGGACGTGCGGCGCAGGAGATCTGCGGCCGCGACGACGAACCCGGGAGTGCAGAAGCCGCACTGCACGGCACCCGCATCGGCGAACGCCTCCTGGACCGGGTGGAGAGCGCCGTCCGCAGCGAGCCCCTCGACGGTCACGACGTCGTGCCCGTCCGCCTGCGCGGCGAGCACGAGGCACGAGCAGACGAGCTCGCCGTCGAGGAGGACGGAGCACGAGCCGCACTCGCCCTGCTCGCAGGCGTTCTTCGACCCAGGGAGCGCGAGCCGGTCGCGGAGCGTGGTGAGGAGGCTCTCTCCCGCCCAGACGTCCGTCTCGTGGCGATCGCCGTTCACGGTGATCTCGACCCTCATGCGAGACACCTGTCGAGCGCGCGTCGCGTGAGAACGCGGAGCGCGTGCCGTCTGTACTCGGCGGTGCCGCGGACGTCGTCGATCGGGCTCGCCGCCTCGGCGACCCGGTCGGGGAAGCCATCGGCCTCGTCGAGCGGAGCCGTGACGAGCCGTACGGTCGGTGCCGACGAGCCGAAGGAGGCGCGAAGCTCGCCTCGCTCACGATCCGCGACGAGGGCGAGCGAGCAGACCGCGATCACCATCGCGTTTCGCGGCCCGACCTTCATGAACGTCTGGGGTTGTCGGCTCGGCCGAACGAGAACGCCCGTGATCAGCTCGTCGTCCGCCAGCGCGGTGC
The DNA here is from genome assembly GCA_963746975.1 of uncultured Gaiellaceae bacterium. Taxonomy (GTDB): domain Bacteria; phylum Actinomycetota; class Thermoleophilia; order Gaiellales; family Gaiellaceae; genus GMQP-bins7. The sequence continues at coordinate 560,556 of CAVVDE010000012.1, read as the reverse complement.
GCTTCACGCCGACGAGGAAGTCCGAGAGCGCAATGCGCCGCGTGCCACGGACGCTGGCGACCTCGACCTCAGCCCCCTCGACGAAGAGCGGTGGCAGCGCGTCGCCTGCCGGCGACGCGGTTCCGAGATTGCCGCCGATCGTGCCGCGGTTGCGGATCTGCGGCGATCCGACTGTCCGCGACGCCTCGGCCAGAGCCGGCAGCTCGTCGGCGAGCGCGGACATCGCCTCCGTGTACGTCAGCGCAGCGCCGAGCCGTAGCGCTCCGTTCTCACGTGTCCAGCCGCGGAGCTCGGCCACCTCGTCGAGGTTGAGCAGGAGCTCCGGACGCGAACGGTCGAAGTTGAGCGCGACCATGACGTCCGTCCCTCCCTGGATCGGAAGCGCGTCCGGATGGTCCGACTTGAGCTGCAGCGACTCCGCGAGGGAGCTGGGAGTCAGGACGTCCACGACCCGTTGTTCTACCGCTCCTCGCGCGCGTACGGAATGCCCAGGGCGGCGGGCGCACCGAGCCGGCGCCGGGCAAACGCCGTCGAGACGAGGACGAGAACGACGATCGTCATGACGTACGGCAGCGAGTTCAGGAACTCCGGCGTCACCGTCACACCGTGCGCCTGAAGGGCGAATGGGAGCGCAGACAGCGCGCCGAACAGGTACGCGCCGACGAGACAGAGCTCCGCGCGCCAGAAGGCGAAGATCACGAGGGCGATCGCGATCCAACCCGCCCCGTTCACGAGCGTGTCGCCCGCGACCCAGCCCGGTGTGATCAGGAGGCTGTAGCAGGCCCCGCCGACACCGGCGAACGCGCCCCCGAGCAGCACGTGAACGTAGCGGTAGAGGTTCACGTTGATCCCCATTGCGTCCGCCGACGCCGGCGCCTCGCCGACGGCACGTACGTTGAGCCCCCAGCGCGTACGGCCGAGGTAGAGGGCGACGAGGAGCGTCAGCACCCACGAGGCGTACACGAGTGCCGATTGGTCGAAGACGATCGGCCCCACCACCGCGACGTCCCCGAGGCCGAGGACGTCGAGATGCCTGAACTGATGGGCGGCCGGGAAATCCGCGAGATGCAGCTCGTTGCCGAAGTACGCAGCCAGCCCGAGCCCGCCCGCGAAGATCGTCAGTGCGAGGCCCGAGACGATCTGGCTCGCGCGGAGCGTGATCGTGAGAAAGGCGTGGATGAGCGCAACCGCCGCGCCGGAGAGCGCCGCAGCGAGAACCGCCAGCGGAAGCACCGCCGCATCGCTGCCGTCGATCCGGTGCGTGGCCCAGTAACCGACGGCGGCTCCGAAGACCATCATCCCTTCGACGCCGAGGTTGAGGACACCGGAGCGCTCCGCGAGCAGCTCGCCGAGCGACGCGTATAGGAGCGGCGTGCCGTAGAGGACCGCCTGGGCGAGGACGACGACGAGCAGGCTGTCGTTGATCATGCGGCCGCCTCGGCGGCATCGGGGTGCGGTCTCGCACGGCGGATCACGCGCAGGCGGTAGCGAATCAGGACCTCGCCGCCGAGAGCGCAGAAGAGGATGATCCCCTGCATAACTCCGACGAGGCCGGACGGGAAGTCGACGCCCTGCAGCGTGAAGCCCGCGTTCAAGAGCCCGCCGATGAGGACCGCGACGAGGCAGACCGCGATGGGGTTGTACCGCGCCAGGGCGGCAACCACGATCCCGGTGTATCCGAACGCCGCCGCCTGCAGCCCCTGCGGGCTCCCGTCGAGCACGTGCGAGAAGTCGCCGATCTGGCTCGCTCCTCCGATCCCGGCGAGGGCGCCCGAGACCGCCATCACCGCGAGGATCTTGCGGCGGGTACGCATTCCCGCATAGCGCGCCGCGCGCGGTGAGTCGGCGATGACGCTCACCTCGAAGCCGAAGCGCGTCCGCGAGTAGAGGGTCCAGAGCCCGATCGCGACGACGATGCCGATCGCGAAGCCGAGCGGGACGACGACGCTCGATCCGAACATCGGCCACTCGGCCCCCGTCGGCATCGGCTTTCCCTGCGGGAAGGCGCGGGCCTGAAGCGACGAGACGTCGCGCCAGTAGGAGGCGCTGTCGAAGATCAGGTACGTGAGCAGATATCCGGCGACGTAGTTGAGCATCAACGACGTGATGATCTCGTTGGTGTTCCCGAAAGCGCGGAGCACACCGGGGATGAGAGCCCACAGCGCTCCGAGCAGCGCTGCCGCGAGACACATAGCGACGACGAAGAGCGGTGTCGAGCTCACGCCGTGGTCTCCGAGCTTGAGCGCGATCCACGAAGCCCCGATCGCCCCGAGATAGAGCTGACCCTCGGCCCCGATGTTGAAGAGGTTCATCCGGAACGCCGCCGCTGCTGCGAGCCCTGTGAAGAGGATCGGGGTCGCGGAGATGAGCGTCGCCGAGAGCGCGCCGTTCCCGGTGAACCCCGCTTCGACGATCTTGCGGTAGGTGTCGAAGACCGCGTGCCCGCTCGCGACGAGCACGACGCCCATGATCGCGAAGGCCACCACCAGCGACCCGATCGGGACGGCGACCGAGAGCCACCAGGGCTGGGAGAGGCGACGCTCGAGGCGGATCGCGACGTTCACCCTCCCGCCATGAGGAGCCCGATGTCCTCGATGGAGGCGGCTCCGGCACGAAGCTCACCCGCGATCCGGCCCTCGTACATGACGAGGATCCGGTCGGCGAGAGAGCGAATCTCGTCGAGGTCCTCGCTCAACAAGAGGATCGCGACGCCGCTCGCTGCGGCATCGCGAAGGTACCCGTGGACTGTCTCGATCGCCCCCACGTCGAGTCCGCGCGTCGGCTGCGCGACGACCAGGACGAGCGGCTCGTCCTCGAACTCTCGGCCGAGGACGAGCTTCTGCAGGTTCCCGCCCGACAGGTTGCGCACCGGCGTCTCCGGCCCGGGCGTCTTCACGTCGTAGCGGCGGATGATCCCGAGCGCCAGGTCTCGCATACGGCGCAGGGCGAGCAGCGGTCCGTGGGAGAGCGAGCGCCTTCGATAGGTCTTGATCGCGACGTTGCTCGTCACGCTCAGGCTCGGCGCGAGGCCGGTCCCGAGCCGGTCCTCGGGGACGTGCGCCACTCCCGCGCGAATCGCCTCGCGCGGGTCCCCGCCGTGCAGAGCCCTGCCGCCGACGTGGACGGAACCTGCGCGGACGCCGCGGATACCCGAAATCGCCTCGGCCAGCTCGCGCTGACCGTTTCCGGCGACACCTGCAACGCCCACGATCTCGCCCTCGCGGATGGAGAACGAGACGTCCTTGACCGCGGCCTCGCCCCGATCGCCCGTGACCGTCAGCCCCTCGACCTCGAGCGTCATGACGTCCGAGAGCTGACGTGCCTCCTCGAGTGGACGCGCCACCTCGATCTCGCGACCGACCATGAGCGCCGCGAGCGACCGCAGCGTCGCGTCGGCGACGTGGACCGTCTCCACCGTACGACCGCCCCGCAGGATGGTCACGCGGTCCGCCACCGCCATCGCCTCGTGGAGCTTGTGCGAGATGAAGATGACCGTCTTGCCCTCTTCCGCCATCGAGCGGAGAGTGGCGAAGAGCGCGACCGCCTCCTGCGGCGTGAGGACCGCAGTCGGCTCGTCCATGATCAGGATCCGGGCGTCGCGGTACAGCGCCTTCAAGATCTCGACCCGCTGCTGCTCGCCGACCGAGAGCTGCCAGATCCGCGCGCGCGGATGCACGCCGAGCCCGTAGTGCTCGCTGAGCTCTGCCACCGCGCGCTCGGTGCTCCGCCCGCGCAGGAAGAACGACCGGCGTCCTCCCGTCCCGTGCTCGCCGAGGACGACGTTCTCCGCGACGGTGAACGGCGTGACCAGGAGGAAGTGCTGGTGAACCATGGAGACCCCGGCGTCGAGCGCATCTCGTGGCGACTGGAAGCGGACCGGCTCGCCGTACAGCTCGACCTCCCCCTCGTCCGGGCGATACAGGCCGGTCAGGATGTTGGAGAGCGTCGTCTTCCCGGCGCCGTTCTCGCCGATGAGCCCGTGCACCTCGCCGACCGCCGCCTCGAACATGACGTCGTCGTTGGCGACGACGCCCGGGAAGCGCTTGGTGATCCCGCGCATCAGCACCGCAGGTGCAAGAGAGGCGCCGGCTGAGCCGACGCCTCTCTCGTCTTCAGGTTTCGCGGGAGCGGACTCCCCCATCCGTCAACCCGGCGGCAGGACCGAGGAGACCTTCCCGACAACGCCCCTGACGAGCCACTGCATCGTGTACAGGTCCTTCAGCAGCTTGAGCTGCTGGCCGGGCTTGACCTTGAGCTTGCCCGACTGGTCGTAGATCGGCCCCTCGAAGACGTGGAACTTGCCCGCGACCATCGCCTTCTTCTTGGCGTTGATCTGCGCCTTCGTCTTCGCGCTCACCTTCGGGCCGAACGGTGCGATGTTGGTGAACCCGTCCTTGATCGTCCCGTAGTAGAAGCCCGGTTTCCACGTGCCGTTCAGCGCTGCCCTGACTCGCTTCACGTAGTACGGACCCCAGTTGTAGGTCGCGGCCGTAAGCCACTGCTTCGGAGCCGACGTCTGCGCGTTCGAGTCGTATCCGACCCACGGGATGCCCTTCGCCTCGGCGACGACTCCCGCGGCCGGGCTGTCGACGTTCTGACCGATCACGTCGACACCGGCGGCGATGAGGTTCTGCGCTGCGGCCGTCTCTTTCGGCGGCGAGTACCACGCATTCGTCCAGATCAGCTTCACCTTCGCACCGGGATGCGTCGCCTGCGCACCGAGCGTGAAGGCGTTGACGTGACGGACGACCTCGGGTGTGCCGAACGGTGCGATGTAGCCGATGAGGCCCTTCTTGGACGCAGCCCCTGCGGCCATGCCCGAGAGGTAGATCGTGTCCTCGCCGGCGCCGAAGTACTGCGACTGGTTCGGCTTGATCTGCGTCCCCGTCGCCTCCTCGAACTTGATGTCCGGGTACTTCGCGTACAGCTGCCCGTTGACACCGTTCGAGAAGTTCCCGAACGAGCATCCGAAGATCATCGTGTACCCCTCGCGCGCAAGACCGGCGACGATCTGTGGCACGGACGAATTCGAGAACACGTTCTCCTTGTACGTCGTCTGAACCTTCTTCCCGAACGTCTTCTGGACCAGCAGGCGTCCATCCTCGTGCGCCTGCGACCAGCCGTGGTCGTTGTGCGGCCCGGGGTAGATCCAGGCGATCTTGAGGGGCGACTGCTCGGGCTTCGCCGAGCTTCCTCCTGCCAGTGCCAGCGCTGCTACTGCAGCGAGGGCGAGAAGGACTCCGCCCGCTATGTAACTCCTTCGCATCTGCTCCTCCTTGCCCGCCCAGCTCCAGTACCGAGCGACTATACGACAGCCTCGACTTGCCGTACGCCAACGGCATCGGTGGAAGTCCGTACTACGCTCCGCGGCTATGGAGCAGCTCCGGCGCCGCCTGGCAGTTGCACGCGGGGACGAGCCGGCCGACCTCGTCGTGCGGGGCGGAAGGGTCTTCTCCGTCTTCACGCGCGAGTGGCTCGAGGTCGACGTTGCGCTCGCCGACGGGATCGTCGCCGGGCTCGGGGGCTACGAGGGGCGCGAGACGCTCGACGCGTCGGGCAGCTTCGTCGTACCGGGCTTCATCGACGCCCATATGCACCTCGAGAGCCCGAAGCTCATGGTCGACGAGTTCGCGCGGCTCGTTCTCCCCCTCGGGACGACGGCAGTCGTCGCCGACCCGCACGAGATCGCGAACGTCCTCGGCGTGGACGGCGTGCACTGGCTGCTCGATGCGACCTCGGACCTCCAGCTCGACGTCTACTTCATGGCACCGTCGTGCGTGCCCGCATCGCCGTTCGAGTCGCCACGTCGCCCGCTGACGCCGGGCGACCTCGAGTCGCTCATGCGCCGGCGGAGGGTGCTCGGGCTCGGCGAGATGATGGACTTCCCCGGCGTCATCTCGGGCTCTCCCGCCGAGCTCGAGAAGCTCCGCCTCGAAGGGGCCGACCACGTCGACGGGCATGCGCCCGGGGTCGTCGGCGCGCAGCTCCAGGCATATGCGGCCGCAGGCATTCGCTCCGACCACGAGGCACTGACGGTCGAGGAAGGCCGCGAGCGGCTACGGGCCGGGATGTGGCTCCTGATCAGGGAGGCGTCGATGGCACGCAATCTCCTCGCGCTCCTCCCGCTCGTCCAGGAGTACGGGCCGTGGCACATCGCGTTCTGCACGGACGACCGCGATCCCGACGACATCGCAGACTCCGGCCACATCAACGGGATGGTCCGTGAGGCCGTCGCCGCGGGTATCTCGCCGGAGGATGCACTGCTCATGGCCTCGTACCACCCTGCGCTCTGGCACGGCCTCTCCCGGCACGGTGCCGTCGCGCCCGGCTACGTCGCTGACCTGCTGCTGCTCCCCGACCTCGTGAGCTTCCAGCCGTCGACGGTCCTGAAGGACGGCCGGCGGATCGAGGACGTCCAGCGCGTGGAGATCCCCGAGTGGGTGCGCCAGTCGGTCCGGATCGCGCCGGTCTCGCCGCCCGACTTCGCGATTCCTTCGACCAGAGGCGCCATACGAGTGATCGGGCTGGTCGAGGACCAGGTCGTGACCGACTCGCTCGAACGACAAGCAGTCGTCGAAGGCGGGTACGCCGTCGCGAGCGCCGGGCAGGATCTCGCGAAGATTGCCGTCGTCGAGCGGCATCTCGCAACGGGGCGGGTCGGGCTCGGCTTCGTCTCCGGCTCGGGCCTCCGGCGCGGAGCGCTCGCGTCGAGCGTCGCTCACGACGCCCACAACATCGTCGTCGTCGGCATGTCGGACCGGGAGATGGCGTTCGCCGTCGAGCGGCTTGCGGAGATCGGCGGGGGAATCGTCGCCGTCGACGGGCTGCGCGTCGTGGCAGAGCTCCCGCTCCCGGTCGCCGGACTCCTCTCCGACGCGCCGCTCGCCGACGTGATCGAGCGAAGCCGCGCTTGCAACGAGGCGGCTCACGAGCTCGGCTGGACCGGCGCGACTCCGTTCCTGACGCTGTCCTTCCTCGCGCTCTCGGTGATCCCGCACCTGAAGATCACCGACCGCGGTCTCGTCGACGTGGATCGCTTCGAGATCGTCCCGGTCGCGCTGTGAAGCGGCTCTTCGCCGGCGGTTGGATCGTGACCTGCGACGACGCCCGAACCGAGCACGAGTCGGGCTGGGTTCTGGTCGAGGACGGCGTCGTCGTCGCGGTCGGGTCGGGTCCCGAGCCCGAGGCCGACGAGCGCGTCGATCTCGCGGGTGCTGTCGTCACTCCGGGGCTCGTCAACACCCATCACCACCTGTACCAGACACTCACGCGGGCAAGGGCACAACAGGCAGACCTCTTCAGCTGGCTCCGCGAGCTGTACCCGACCTGGGCCGGGATCGACTCCGAGGCCGAGTACGCCGCCGCCCGGACCGGCCTCGCCGAGCTCGCGCTGTCCGGCTGCTCGACCGTCTTCGACCACCACTACGTCTTCCCGCGCGGCCGTGCCGGGCTGATCGAGGCCGAAGTCCAGGCCGCGCAGGAGCTCGGCGTCCGCATCGTCGCCTCGCGCGGCTCGATGGACCTCGGCGTTTCCGACGGAGGTCTTCCGCCGGACGAGCTCGTGGAGGACATCGACTCGGTCCTCGCCGACACGGAACGGCTCGTCGCCGAGCTGCACGAGCCCGGTCCCGGCGCCCGAGTACAGATCGCCGTGGCTCCGTGCTCGCCGTTCTCCGTCACGAAGCGGCTCATGACGGAGTCGGCGGAGCTCGCCCGTCGCCTCGGCCTGAAGCTGCACACACACCTGGCAGAGACGGTCGAGGAGGAGGCGTACTGCATGGAGCTGTACGGGTCCACGCCGGTCGAGTACCTCACGGACCTCGGCTGGCTGGGCGCGGACGTCTGGTGCGCGCACTGCGTCCACCTGTCCGATGATGGCGCCGCCGACTTCGCCGCCTCCGATACGGGCGTGGCCCACTGCCCCACGTCGAACCTCCGTCTCGGGGCGGGAGTGGCGCCCGTCCGCGATTACCTCGACGCCGGAATCCGTGTGGGACTCGGCGTCGACGGATCGGCCTCGAACGAGCGCAGCGACCTCATGTTCGAGGTGAAGCAGGCCCTCCTGGTCGCGCGCGGCCGCGGCGGGCCGTCCGCGCTGACGGCCCGCGAGGCGCTCCTGCTCGGCACGCGCGGCGGAGCCTCGGTGCTCGGACGCGACGACCTCGGCTCGCTGGAGCCCGGGAAGCGGGCCGACCTCGCGGTATGGAACACGAGCGGACTCGAGCTCGGCGGCGCCGCCGACCCGGTCGCCGGTCTCGTCCTGTCGGCGCCGCACCGCGTCGACCGCCTCGTCGTGGAGGGCGCCGACGTCGTGCGCGACGGCGCGCTCGTCAACGCGGACGAGGAGGAGATCGCGCGTGCCCATCGGGCGCAGGCGCGAAGATTCCTGCCATGAGCAACGCTCGCCTTCGGCTCGCGTTCGCGGGGGAAACCATGTTTCCCCCGCGTGCCCCCTTCTTCTGGAGAACGCGGGGAACCTCCCGGTTCCCCGCACCCCTCCACGCTCATCGACGGAAGATCCGTCGATGAGCATCTCGGTCTCGACACACGTGCTCGACACGGGCAGCGGGGCGCCCGCGGCAGGCGTGCGCGTCGAGCTCGTCCGGGGGCGAGAAGTGGTGGCTTCCGGTGGGACCGACACGGATGGCCGCATCGGCGAGCTCGCTACCGGTCTGGAGCCGGGTCGATATGCGCTCGTCTTCTGGCCGCCCTCGCCCTTCTTCACGCGCGTCGAGCTCGAGGTCGAGCTCGTCGACGGCCACTACCACGTCCCGCTCCTCGTCTCGCCGTACGGGTGCGCGAGCTACCGCGGAAGCTGAGTGTCGAGGAGCTCAGCGAGCTCTTCGAGGGCCGCACTCGCCTCGTCGAACGGCTCGCCGAGCTCGGCGATCCGCTGGATCGCGCCGACGAGGTGGTCTCGTCCCTCACCGAGGAGGAGAAGGTCGCGGCGCTCGCTGCCCACCCCGCGATCGGCCAGCAGACGGGCCTCTCGGCACGCTCGGCCTCGGAGCAGGGCAGCGACGACGACCCCTGCTTCCTCGCCGAGCTCGCCGCCTTCAACAAGGCGTACGAGACGAAGTTCGGCTTCCGCTTCGTCGTCTTCGTGAACCGACGCCCGAAGGCCGAGATCCTCGATGTGCTGCGTCGGCGGATCAACCGATCGCGCGAGGACGAGCTCGACACCGGGTGCCGCGAGCTCGTCGCGATTGCGAAGGATCGATGGACCCGTACCTGAGGGACGTCCTCGACGTCCTCTTGAGGATGCTCCACGTGACCGCAGGGATCGCGTGGATCGGCGCCTCCTTCTACTTCGTCCGCCTCGACCTTGGACTCCGTCCCCCGAAGCGATCCGAAGATGCCGAGGCCGGCGTCGCGGGCGAATTCTGGGGAGTACACGGCGGCGGGCTGTACCACTCGCAGAAGTACCGCCTCGCGCCGGCGGAGATGCCCGAGCCCCTCCACTGGTTCAAGTGGGAGGCGTACACGACGTGGCTCTCGGGATTTGCGCTCTTCGTCGTCCTCTACTACACGGACGCGGGCACCCGGCTGATCGACCCGTCCGTCGCCGACCTGTCGACCGCGACTGCAATCGGGCTGAGCGTCGCCGGAATCGCCCTGGCGTGGATCGTCTACGACGTTCTCTGCCGCACCGTCGGTCAGCGCAGCCAGCCAACGCTCGTCGTCGTCGGGACCGGCCTCGTCGCGCTCGCGGCGTGGGTCTCGAGCGAGCTCTTCGCGGCCCGTGCCGCGTACCTCGAGGTCGGCGTGATGCTCGGGACGATCATGGCCGCGAACGTCTTCCTCGTCATCATCCCGGCGCACCGCAAGCTCGTCTCGGCGATGGAGGAGAAGCGGGAACCGGACGCCGCGCCGCTCCTCGAGGCGAAGAACCGCTCGGTGCACAACAACTACCTCACGCTGCCCGTGCTGTTCACGATGCTCGCCGGGCACTCCGCGTTCGTCTTCGGCGCAGACGACGCCTGGCTCGTCTTCGTGGTCATCGCGGTACTGACCGCGCTCATCCGCGTCTTCTTCAACCGCTGGCACGCGGGGCAGCGCGTGTGGTGGATTCCGGCCGCCGGCGTGCTCACGGTCGTCGGCCTCGCGCTCTGGCTCCAGCCGGAGGAGAGCGCCCCCTCGACCTCGCCACCGCCGTCCTTCGCGCAGGTGCAGGCGGTGATGACGGCCCGCTGCGTCCCGTGCCACTCGGGCGCGTCCGCGCCGCTCGGTATTCGCTTCGAGACGAAAGAGGAGATCGAGGCGCACGCCGACGACATCGAGCGACAGGCGGTGCAGACGAAGGCGATGCCGCCCGGAAACGCGACGGGCATCACCGACCAGGAGCGCGAGCTGCTCGGCGCCTGGATCGCGAGCACACGCTAGGGTCGCGCGATGCTCGAGATCACGGCAGGAGGGTTCTCCTTCGCCGCCCGCTTCGAGGAGGAGGACGCGCCGGAGACGGTGGCCGCCTTCCGCCGCATGCTGCCGCTCGGCTCGAAGATCATCCACGTCCGCTGGTCGGGCGAGGGGGGATGGATCCCGATGGGCGACCTCGACGTCGGCATCGGGCCCGAGAACGCGACCAGGTACCCGAGCCCGGGGGAGCTGATCTTCTACCCCGGTGGCATCAGCGAGACCGAGCTGCTCCTCGCCTACGGCTACGTCGCGTTCGCGAGCAAGGCCGGCGCGCTCGCGGGGAACCACTTCGCAACGATCGTCTCGGGGAACGAGAACCTTCGCGAGCTCGGTCGCCGCATGCTCTGGGAAGGCGCCCAGGACATCTCGTTCAGCGAGTCGTAGCGACACGCGCGAGCGCGTCGGCAAGCACGTCGATCGCCAGGGAGACGTCCTCCTCGGACGAGAGCTCGTCCGGGGAATGGCTCACGCCTCCGTTGAGGCTCCGCACGAACAGCATCGCCGCGTCGACGCCCGCCGCCGAGAGGATGCCGGCGTCGTGGCCCGCGCCAGAAGGTAGCTCGACGAGGGGCAGCCCGCGAGACTCGATCGCCTCGCGCAACGCCTGCGGTGCGCCTCCCGCGAACTGCGCCGGCTCGACCCTGTAGCTCGGCTCGAACCCGATCGCGGCGACCAGGGCGTCCAACCGCTCGGCGTCCGGCGCGCGGACGTCGAGGCTGAGGCGCACGCGCGACGGGATCACGTTCGCCCCGCCCGGCTCCACCTCGACCTGGCCGATCGTCGCGACAGCGCCGGGAATCGCGAGCGCCGCGTCACGCACTCGCTGTATTTCGGCTGCCGCCGCAACCAGGGCGTCCTCCCGTCCGACCATCGGCGTCGTCCCCGCGTGGCCCGCCTTCCCCTCGAGCACGAGCTCGCCACGCGCGTATCCGACGATCCCGGTCACGACGCCGAGCGGCGCGTCCGCTCCTGCGAGAACAGGGCCCTGCTCGACGTGGAGCTCGAGGAACGCGAGCGGGAGGGGATCGCCACTGGCGACGAGCGCGCGGCTGCCGATGCAGCCGACCTCCTCGCCGCGGAAGACGACGACCGATCCTGCCCCGACCCGCGCAACAGCGTCGATCGCAGCGACGACGCCGAGTGCCCCGTCGAACCGCCCACCGCATGGAACCGTGTCGAGGTGCGAGCCGACCCACACGTCCGCCCACTGGCCCGAGTGTCCGAGCAGGTTCCCGTGGCGGTCGACGTCGACCTGCAATCCCGCACGACGTAGCCACAGCGCAGCAAGCTCGTGCGCCTCGTTCTCCGCCGCAGAGAGGTGCGGCCTGTTCGCACCCGGTCCGCCGCCGATCGCGTAGAGCTCGTCGAGGCGCTCGAAGATCGTCACGCGCGGAGCCTAGTGACGTCGCAGCGGGCGGAGCACGAGCCGGCCGGCGAGCGGCACGAGGGCCGCGAGGAGGAACGAGAGCGCCCACGACGTCCGGGAGACCGAGGCGGCGAAGACGATCGGCGCGACCACACCGATCCCCGCAAGCGCCGACTGCTGGAAGCCGATCGCCGCTCCGCTCCGCGCGGCGCCCGCAAGCTCGGCGGCCGCGGCGAACGCGAGGGCGTTCCACCCCATCGACAGTCCGCCGGCGACCGCGAGTGCGGGTACGAGGAGCCACAGCGGCCCGTTCGCGAGCGCGGCGACGACGGCAAGCCCGACCGCCACGACGACCCCGACCTGCCGCAGCGGCCCGATGCGCGATCCGACGAGGTCCGACCAGCGTCCGGTCCCGATACGGATCCCGATCGCAAGCACCTGAGCCGCCGCGATCACGAGCGCGGCCGAGCGCTGGGAAAGGCCGTGCTCGTCGTGCAGGAACACGACGCCGAAACCGATGACCGCAATCTGCGAGTAGACGTAGACGCCGCTTCCGAGCGAGAGCCGCCACAGCCGGCCGTCGCGGAGCGTTCTCGCAAGCGTGGCCGCCTCGAGCTCGTGAGCCTCCTCGTCACGACTGCGAATGAAGAGGCCTCCGACGACGGCGCCGACGGCGCACAGCACGGCGAAGAAGAGAAGGCCGCTGGTTGCGTCCCCCGGGGAAACGAGTTGCGGCACGACGAGAGCCGCAATCAGACCGCCGAGCGGAACCGCCGTCTGCCTCACGCCGAGAGCCAACCCTCGCTCGGTCGGCGCGAACCAGTGCATCACCGCGCGTCCACTCGCGGAGTTGACGCTCGCTCCGGCTCCTCCCGCGAGGGCGAGGAGCACGACCAGCGACTCGTAGCTTGGCGCGTGCGCCGCAGCGGCCAGGAGCAGCGAGCACGCCCCGAGGCCGAGCACGAGGACGACCCGCTCCCCGTAGCGGTCGGCCGCAATGCCCCACGGGAGCATGGTCAGGAGCGCGCCGACCCACTCCGCCCCGAGCACGATGCCGATCTGCCCGAGGGTGAGGTCGTACTCCTCGCGCAGCGTCGGCACGAGCACGGGAAGCCCGATGGCCAGCGCCGAGAAGGAGGTCTGCGCGAACGTCCCGGCGCCGAGGACGGCCCAGCGGTAGCGCACGGCCGTGCTCAGGCGGACACGTAGAGGTCGCCCGCGATATACGTCGTTCCGGAGTAGACGAGCGCCACGCCGACGCGCGCACCGGATGCCGGGCGATCGGTGGCGACGGCCATCGCCAGGAATCTATCCCGCGGCTACTTCGGCGGAGAGGAGCGTCGGGTCGAGCCACGGCCCGCCAGCCCGCCTCGCGAGATCGGCGAACGTCACTCCCCCGAGCAGCGTGATGGTCGCGTCACGCACTTCCTCCCACACGTCGCGAAGCGTGCACCCGACGGTCATCGGGCACGGCTCCGGGTTGTGGCGCGTCGCGCAGGAGATCGGCGCGAGCGGTCCCTGGAAGAGACGCACGATCCGCTCGAGCGTGATCTCCTCGGGGTCCTTGTTGAGGCGGTACCCACCCGACGGGCCGCGCTCGGAGCGGACGATCCCCGCCGTCCGCATGGTGGGCATCACCTGCTCGAGCACCGACTGCGGAACGGCGGTCCGGCGGGCGAGCTCCTCGAGCTTCAGCGGGCCGCCGCCTTGGAGCGACAGGGCGAGGATCGCCCGCGTTGCGTAGTCCGTGCGTCTCGATACCCACATCGGTCAGCCTCCGATCGTTTCCCGCTTGACAAGCAATATCTGCATCTTCTACTTTCCTATTCGACCTAGTAAGTTGATAATAGTTGTCAAGAAAGTCAGGAGAATCGATGAGAAAGGCCATTGCTCTGGTACTCGTGGTCGGGCTTGTGGGCGCGGTGTTCGCAGCGACCACGGGGATTGGCTCCGCCGCACCGCAGCGAGCCGCCGGCACGAAGCTCGCGCTCGTCGCATACTCCACCCCGCGCGAGGCGTACGGGAAGCTCATCCCGCTGTTCCAGAAGACGGCGGCCGGGAAGGACGTCGACTTCACCCAGTCCTATGGAGCGTCGGGCGAGCAGACGCGCGCAGTCAAGGCGGGTCTCGACGCCGACGTCGTCGCCCTCTCGCTCGCACCCGACATGGACGAGCTCGTCGCCGCCGGCAAGGTCGACGCGAAGTGGAAGAAGCAGTCGTACAAGGGCATGGTCACGAACTCCGTCGTCGTCTTCGTCGTGCGCGACGGCAACCCGAAGCACATAAGGACGTGGAACGACCTCATCCGCCCGGGCGTCCAGATCGTGACGCCGAACCCGTTCACCTCCGGTGGCGCGCGCTGGAACATCATGGCCGCGTACGGCTCGTGGAGGAAGCAGGGCAAGACCGACAGGCAGGCCCAGGCGAACCTCCTGAAGATGTGGAAGAACGTCGTCGTCCAGGACACGAGCGCCCGCGCGGCGCTCAACACGTTCGTGAGCGGCAAGGGCGACGTGATGCTCGCCTACGAGAACGAGGCGTACTTCTCACGCATGCAGGGCCTGAACCTGCAGTGGGTCATCCCCAAGACGACGATCCTCATCGAGAACCCGATCGCGGTGACGAAGACGAGCGAGACCAAGGCCGTCTCGAACGGCTTCCTGCGCTTCCTCCGCACACCCGCTGCGCAGCAGGTCTTCGCCGACTACGGCTACCGACCGGTCGTCAAGAGCGTCGAGAACTCCAACCGGAAGAAGTTCCCGGTCCGCCCCGGTCTCTTCACGATCGACCAGCTCGGGCTCGGCGGCTGGGACAAGGTGCAGAAGCGGTTCTTCGACCCGAACACGGGCATCATGGCCCGGTTCCAGAAGATCGTGGGCGGTAGCACCGGTTGACGGATCTCGCGATCAACACTCCGCGTAGCGCGCGGGTCTCGAGGGACAGGGCCGGTACGGCCCTGTCCCTCGGTTTCGTGACGACCTTCCTGATGGTCTTCGTCGGCCTCCCCCTCGCGGCCCTCATGTGGGAGGCAACGAGCGAAGGCACACAGTCGTTCTGGGAGGCTGTCTCGAGCCCCGAGGCGGTCGCGGCGCTCGAGCTCACGCTCGGCGCGTCGCTCGGCGTCTCGCTGCTGAACGCCGTTCTCGGGACGATCACCGCCTGGGTGCTCGTACGGGACGAGTTCCGTGGCAAGGTCGTGGTCAACGCCATCATCGACCTCCCGTTCGCGCTCCCGACGATCGTCGCGGGGCTCACCCTGCTGGCGCTGTACGGCCCGAGATCGCCCGTAGGGATCGACGTCGCCTTCTCGCGCGTGGCGATCGTGCTCGCGCTCATGTTCGTGACGCTGCCCTTCGTCGTCCGGACGGTGCAGCCGGTGCTCCAGGAGCTCGACCCGGAGGTCGAGGAGGCCGCGCACTCGCTCGGAGCGTCGCGCGCACGGACCTTCGCGCGGGTGATCTTCCCGAACATCCTCCCGGGGATCCTCTCCGGGGTCGCGCTCGCGTTCGCGAAGGCGGTCGGCGAGTTCGGCTCGCTCGTGATCATCACCGGCAACATCCCGTTCAAGACCGAGGTCTCGTCGGTCCACATCTACGGCCGCATCGAGAGCGGTGATACGGCGGGCGCCTCCGCTGTGGCGGTCGTCCTTCTCGGCATTTCCTTCCTCACGCTGCTCTCGATCGGCGTGATTCGCCACTTCGCGACGCGGTACGACCGATGAAGGCGCTCGCCTCTCGTCTCGGCTTGCGTGCCATCGCGCTCGCGTACCTCGCGGTGATCCTCGTCGGCCCGCTCGTCATCGTCTTCTGGCGCACGTTCCAGGACGCATCGGCGGCGTGGGGGGCCCTCGCCACGCCCGAGACGATCCACGCCTTCAAGCTGACACTCATCATCACTGCCATCGCCGTGCCTGTGAACACGGTCTTCGGGATCGTGTGCGCGCTCGCGATCGTGAGGAAGCGCTTCTGGGGCAAGGGCCTCCTGAACGCTTTCATCGACCTCCCACTCGCGCTGTCGCCGGTCGTCGTCGGGCTCTCGCTCTTCCTCCTCTACGGGGAGGACGGCTGGTTCGGCAGCTGGCTCGGCGATCACGGGATCCAGGTGCTCTTCGCGCTGCCGTCGATGGTGATCGCGACGATCTTCGTCTCGCTGCCGTTCGTCGCGCGCGAGGTCGTGCCAACGCTGCGCGAGATCGGCGACGAGCAGGAGCAGGCGGCGTTCACCCTGGGCGCGGGCGGCTGGCAGACGTTCTGGCGGATCACGCTCCCGTCGATCCGCTGGGCCGTGATCTACGGCGTCATCCTCACGACCGCGCGCTGCCTCGGGGAGTACGGCGCCGTCGCGGTCGTGTCCGGCCGGCTGCAGGGTGAAACGGAGACGGCGACGCTCCGCGTGCAGGAGCGCTGGGAGGCGTTCGACATCGCCGGCGCCTATGCCATCTCGATCGTGCTGGCGACGATCGCGATCCTTGTCCTCGTCGCCATGACGTTCCTGCGCCCGAAGGAGGAGCGAGCCTGATGTCCATCCTGGTCCGAAACGTGTCGAAACGATTCGGCGACTTCGTCGCCCTCGACGACATCTCGCTCGACGTCGAGTCGGGCGCGTTGACTGCGCTCCTCGGCCCGAGCGGCTCGGGCAAGTCGACGCTCCTCCGCATCATCGCCGGGCTCGAAACCGCGGACGAGGGCGAGATCGTCCTCGCCGGGAAGGACGCAACGGCGCTCGCCCCGCAGAAGCGGAACGTCGGCTTCGTCTTCCAACACTACGCCGCGTTCAAGCACATGACAGTCCGCGAGAACATCGCCTTCGGGCTCGAGGTCCGGAAGCGGCCGAAGGCGGAGATCGCCGAGCGTGTCGACGAGCTGCTGAACCTCGTGCAGCTCCAGAACTTCGGAGATCGCTACCCGGCGCAGCTGTCGGGAGGACAGCGTCAGCGCATGGGCCTCGCCCGCGCTCTCGCGCCCGAGCCTCACGTTCTCCTTCTCGACGAGCCGTTCGGCGCGCTCGACGCGCGCGTCCGCTCGGAGCTCCGCGAGTGGCTCCGGCACCTCCACGATGTCGTCAGCGTCACGACGCTCTTCGTGACGCACGACCAGGACGAGGCCATGGAGATCTCCGATGAGATCGCGGTCATCAACCACGGCAAGCTCGAGCAGGTCGGGAGCCCGCGGGAGCTCTACGACGAGCCCGCGACCGAGTTCGTGATGACGTTCGTCGGGGATGCCCAGCCGCTCGGCGACTGCCTCGTGCGACCGCATGACGTCGAGCTGCTGACGGAGCCGGCGGACGGGGCGGTGGAGGCGATGATCGTCCGCGTCACGCTGCTCGGCCGGGACGCGAAGGTCGAGCTACACGACACCTCCGGTGCGGAGCTCGTCGCGCTCATGACGCGCGATCAGTTCGACGATGGAGACTTCTGGCGCGGCCAAAGCGTCTGGATGCATCCAAGGCGCGAGCGCGTCTTCGCCTAGCCGCGCTCGAAGAGCGCCGCGACGCCCTGCCCCACTCCGACGCAGAGCGCGGCGAGCCCGTACCGGCCATCGCGCCGGCGCAACTCGTGCAGCAGTGACACGACCAGCCGGGCACCGCTCATCCCGAGCGGATGGCCGAGCGCGATCGCGCCGCCGTTGACGTTCACCTTCTCCTCGTCCAGACCGAGCTCGCGAATCACGGCGAGGCTTTGCGAGGCGAACGCCTCGTTCAGCTCGACGAGGTCGAGGTCGGCCGCGTGGATGCCGGTCCGCTCGAGCAGCTTGCGGACGGCGGGGATCGGACCGATGCCCATCACGCGCGGGTCGACGCCCGCGGCAGCCGACCCGACGAAGGCGCCGAGCGGCTCGACACCCAGCTCGTGCGCGCGCTCCTCGCTCGCGATGACGACAGCGGCGGCGCCGTCGTTGATCCCGCTCGCGTTTCCAGCAGTCACGGTGCCGCCCGGCCGGAACGCCGGCCTGAGGCCGGCGAGTGCGTCGGCGGTCGTCTGCGGACGCGGATGCTCGTCAACGCCGACCCCTTCGATCGGAACGAGCTCGTCGTCGAAGCGACCCGCCGCGTTTGCAGCTGCCCACCGCTTTTGCGAGCGGAGCGCGAACGCGTCCTGGTCTTCGCGCGACACGTCCCAGCGCTCGGCCACGTTCTCGCCCGTCTCACCCATCGACTCGAGCGGGAACATCTCTTCGAGCCGCGGGTTGGGGAAACGCCAGCCGAGCGTGGTGTCCCAGACGGTCTGGTTCCCCCGCGGAAACGCTGCCTCCGGCTTCGCCAGTACCAGAGGCGCGCGGCTCATCGACTCGACGCCGCCTGCGACGACCACATCCGCGTCGCCGGCGATCACTGCGTGGCATGCGGACACGGCCGCGGAGAGCCCGGACGCGCAGAGCCGATTCAGCGTGACCCCGGCCACCGAGTCCGGGAGGCCGGCCAGGAGGGCTCCCATGCGGGCGACGTTGCGGTTGTCCTCGCCCGCTTGATTGGCGCAGCCGAAGTAGACGTCGTCTATCGCACTGCCCTCCACGCCCGCTCGCTCGACCGCGGCGGCAATCGCAGTCCCCGCCAGGTCGTCCGGCCGGACGCCCGAGAGCGCCCCTCCGTACCGCCCGATAGGGGTGCGGACTGCGGAGAGGACGACGGCGCGGGACACCGCCCGCGACGCTATCTGATGAAGTCGATTCGAACGGGCTCCGGGAAGGCGCCGAGCGCCTCGCCTCGCCGGAGCAGCTCCGTTACCGCCTTGCGCCCCTCGTCGCCGTAATCCTGCGTGAGCTGGTTCACGTACATCGAGACGAAGCGATCGGCG
The DNA here is from genome assembly GCA_963746975.1 of uncultured Gaiellaceae bacterium. Taxonomy (GTDB): domain Bacteria; phylum Actinomycetota; class Thermoleophilia; order Gaiellales; family Gaiellaceae; genus GMQP-bins7. Next base: position 541,978 of record CAVVDE010000012.1, on the reverse strand, counting down.
ACCGCCGCGTCGATACCCCGCCCGAACTCGAGCGCGTAGTCGAGCGCCTCGGCCCGGTTGTCGAGACCGCACTGGATCGCCTCGCGCAGCACCTGTGAGACGTCACAGAGCACATCGTCGCCGAGATCCCTCCGGGCGACGTTCACGCCGAGCGGAAGGGGCAGTCCCGTCTCGAGCAGCCACCACTCTCCGAGGTCGAGCACCTTCTGCAGGCCGTAGTCCTCGAAGGTGAGCTGTCCCTCGTGGATGAGAAGGCCCGCCTCGGCACGTCCCGACGCCACCTCCTCCGGAATCTCGTCGAACGGGAGCTCTCGGAACTCGAAGGTGCCGAGCACGAGCCGCAGGACGAGAAACGAGGTCGTCAACGTGCCCGGCACGACGATCTCGAGGTCGCGGAGCCGGTCGAGACCGAGCGCCTCGCGAGCGACCACGATCGGCCCGTATCCGGAGCCGATGCTCGCGCCGTGGGGCAGGAGCGCGTAGTCGTCCTGGACGAACGGATACGCCGCGAGCGAGATCGCCGTGACCTCGAGCCTGCCCGCACGCGCCCACTGGTTGAGCGTCTGGATGTCGCCGAGCACCTGCTCGAACTCGTGCCCGCGCGTGTCGACGAGGTCCGTCGTGAGCGCCCAGTACATGAACGCGTCGTCGGGATCGGGACTGTGTCCGACGCGAATCCGCAAGGCGCCGGACGCTAGCACCGGGCAAGCGCCACGCCTCCGGACAACCGTCAGCGGTTGAAGAACCAGCGCTCCAGTAACGGGAGTACTTCCTTGCGGGTGAACGGCCGCGCGTCCGCCGGACGACCGTCCTCCTCGAGCACGCGGACGTCGTCCTCGAGCGCCTCGTTCGCGTGCTTCAGCGCGTCTCCGAGCTCGAAGCCCTCGAAGATCACGTCCTCGGGGCGCGGGTCGTCGGACTCGCGAAGCTGCGGATTGACCGCTCGCCCCACGGCCCACACCGCACCGGCGCGACGCTCGATCCAGATGAGGATGCGCTCCTCCTCTCCCTGATCGTCGACGCCGGCCAGCGCCCGCTCGGCGTACCGTCCTTCACGGGAGCTGCGCTTCATACCGGGGATACAATCGCGTCCGGTGGAGGTATTCAAGAACCTGTACTCGTTTCTGTTCCAGCGCGGCTCGAGCGAGGAGCACGTGGCGCGCTACGTGGTCCGCGAGCACGACCGCGGGCGCTCGCTGCACGAGATCCTCGACGACAAGTACGTTCAGAACCGCTTGACACCGGAGCAACAGCGCAGGCTGCTCGACCGGCCGGAAATCATGGAAGCGTTCTCCGGAGACATGCTCGAAGCCGCGAAGGCCTCGGTCGCCTCGGGCTAGAGGCTGATCCCGACTCCCTGGTCGCGGGCGAGCCGGACGGCCTCGGCGCCGAGCGCGACATCCCACGCGGCGAGCCCGTTGGACTTGAACACGACGATGTCGTCGTCCGACTGCCGACCGGCGATCTCGCCGGCGACCACCTCGTGAAGCTCGTGTATCTCGAGCCAGTCGAGGACGCCGGCCGCAATCGGCTCGACGAGGTCTCCAGACTCGAGCTTCGCCTGCTCGAGCCAGTCGCAGCACACGAATCGTGCGCGCTCGAGGACGGCGTTGTCGAGCTCGCGACGGCTCACGACGTTCGCCCCTGCCGCGGCCACGAACGTGCCCGGAGAGAGCCACTCGCCCCGAAGCACCGGGTCGCGCGAGCTCGTGATCGTGACGACGATGTCGCCAGCAGCGGCATCCCGGTGGCTCTCACCCGGCTCTGCACCGGTCTGCTCACAAAACACAGCGAGGCGTTCCGGCGTCCGACAGTACGCGACGACCCGCTCGACCGACGGGACAGCCGCGCGGATACACGCAACTTGCGTCTCTGCCTGATAACCGCAGCCGATCACACCCACGCTCGCTGCTCCATCCTTGGCCAGATGACGTGCCGCGACGGCGCTCGCCGCGCCCGTCCGGAGCTGCCCCAGTCGGTTCGCCTCGAGCACGGCGACGAGATCGGACGACTCGGCGTCGAAGAGGCTCACGACGAAGGTCGCGCCGTTCGGCGTGGCCGCATAGAGCTTCCCGCCGGCGAGCCCGATCCCCGCATCCGCAGCCGCCATGTCCGCGAGTGCGCCCTCGGGGAGGCGGAGCCTCCGGCGCGGGGCGATCTCGACCTCGCCGGCGGCCATGCGCAGGAAGCACGCCTCGATCGCGTCGACGGCAGCGCCGGGCGAGACGAGCTCCTCGATATCGCTCTCGGTCAGGTACAGCGGCATGTCCCGCAAGTCTAGGAAGGGTGGAGAAGCAGCCGTAGAATCGCCTTCCGTGGCGGCGAACGACTACCTCGACTTGCGCGTGGAGGAGCTGCTCGACCGCATCTCCGCAGATGGCCTGGCCCCTGGCGGAGGATCGGCCTCGGCACTGACCGTGGCATTCGCAGCACGGCTCGTCGCGATGGTCGCCCGCTGCTCTCCCGAGTGGGATGTGGCGGCGGGTGTAGCCGCCCAGGCGAACTCGATCAGCGACAGGGCCGTCGAGCTCGCGGGCACCGATGGCCGCGTATGGGAGGACGCGCTGATCGCTCTCCGTGACGCGGAGGCGGCCGAGAGCGACGATGCACGCCGCAGCTTCGCCCTCGAGCAGAAGCTCGAGGCAGCGGCGTCGGCGCCACTCGAGATCGCGTCGCTCGGTGCCGACGTGGCCGCCATGGCCGCCGAGGCGGGCTACAGCTGCGAGGCTACGTATCGCGCCGATGCGGCCGCTGCGGCTGCGCTCGCAGCGGGCGGTGCCGCCGCAGCCGCGCACCTCGTACGCGTCAACCTCGGCGTTCGCAGCTCCGATCCTCGGCTCGCACAGGCACTCGCCAGCGAGCAGGCGGCACGCGAGCTCGCGGATCGTCTTCTCGAGTCGACTCGATGAGCCGACAATCCGCGCTTTCCGATGCCGAGCTCGTCCGGCTGTGTCGCGCGGACGACGCAGACGCCTGGAACGAACTCGTCGAGCGGTACTCGCGGTACGTCTATGCCATCGCAGTCAGGGGCTTCCGACTCGGGGACGACGACGCGGAAGACGTCTTCCAGGATGTGTTCACCCGCGTTTACACACGACTCGACACGCTCCGCGACGACACGGCGCTGCGCCCGTGGATCGCCCAGCTCACCCGCCGGCGCTGCCTCGACGCGCTCGCGAGCAAAGGTCGCGAGACCCCCGCCGAGGAGGAGGTGCTCGACCGCGAGGAGAGCGCCGACCTCGCCGAAGTCGAGGAGGCGTTCGCCGTTCGCGAGGCGCTCGCCGGACTCTCGGACACCTGCCAGGACATCCTCGATCGCTTCTTCGCCCAGGACCAGAGCTACAAGACGATCTCGGACGAGCTCGAGATCCCCTCGGGGACGATTGCCAGTCGCATCGCACGATGCCTCGGCCGGCTCAAGGATGCAATGGAGCCGAAATCGTGACTTCGTTCGCCGCGATGGAAGAAACAGGCTTCCCGAAGGGTCTAGGGGTTAGATGACGCGCTTCTACGACGAAGAGCGACTCGGTGTGCTCCTCCGCCTCCTCCGTCCCGCTCCCACGGGTTGGGTGCGGGCCGCGCAGGAGCTGCCGACCGCGCGCCGCACGTTCGACGAGATCGTCGCGCGTGCCGAGGCCGACCTCGCATTCCGCAAGGCACTGCTGGCCGACCTCGAGACGGCGCTCGCAGCGGAGGGCTACGAGCCCGACCGCCGCGTGCTCGACGAGATCCGCGAGCGTCTGAGCAAGAGCTGACCGGGAAGGGGCTCGACGACTCTGGCGTCGTAGAGTCCCGTCCCGTGCAGGACGTCTCAGCACACAGCGGAGAGGGCGGCAAGGCCGCACTGCCCGCCTGGAGCCTTCCCAAGGATGCCGTCGACCGGATCGCGCTCCCGACTTCCTGGCCCGAGCGCGTGACGCGCGAGTGGGCCTTGGACGGCGCGACCGGCGAGGGTGTCCGCGTCTGCATCCTGGACTCCGGCGTCGACCCGAGCCATCCGCTCGTGGGTGAGCTCGAGAGCGCGGTCGTCATCTCGATCGGCGACGACGACGAGATTGTCGCCGACGAAGACACCGAAGGCGACGTCTCGGGTCACGGGACCGCCTGCGCGGGCATCGTGCGGCGGCTTGCTCCGAGCGCGTCGATCGCGAGCGTGCGCGTCCTCGGGTCGAGCTTCACAGGGACCGGGAACGTGCTGCTCGGCGGCCTGCGCTATGCGATCGACGAGGGCTTCGACGTCATCAACATGAGCCTCTCGACGACGAAGAAACCGTTCGCGAGCGTCCTTCACGAGCTGGCCGACAGCGCGTACTTCAAGCGCACGGTGCTGGTCGCCTCCGCGCACAACATGCCGGTCGAGAGCTACCCGTGGCGATTCTCGTCCGTCATCTCGGTCGGGAGCCACGAGGAGCCCGACCCCCTCGCCTTCTTCTACAACCCGAGCCCGCCGGTCGAATTCTTCGGGCGCGGCGTGAACGTGGAGGTGCCCTGGCTCGGCGGCCGCACGCTCACGGTCTCGGGCAACAGCTTCGCGACGCCGCACCTGTCGTCGATCTGCGCGCTGATCCTCTCGAAGCACCCCGAGCTCACTCCCTTCCAGCTCAAGAGCGTCCTCTATCTCACCGCCAACAACGTCGGAGGTGGCACATGAACGATCAGACCGACCTGCGTGCGGCGGTCGCCGCCGGCGTGGTCGGCTCCGAGGAGCAGTTCCGCGCGCTGCTCGGCGCGATCGTCGAGGTCGCGCGCTCCATCTTCGGCGCCAAGGCGTCGTCGATCCTGCTCCTCGACACCGAGACCGAAGAGCTCGTCTTCGAAGCGGTCGTGGGGGAAGGAGAGGACACGCTCCTCGGCACGCGCTTCCCGGCAGGGACGGGCATCGCAGGCTGGGTGCTCGCCACGCGCACGCCGCTCGTGATCGAGGACGTCCACAACGACCCTCGCTGGTCACGTGACGTGGCGGAGGACACCGGATACGTGCCAAAAGGGCTCATGGCCGCGCCGCTCCTCCACGAGGAAGGAGCGCTCGGCGTCCTCTCCGTGCTCGACCGACCGGAGGCGACGCTCTTCAGCCTGCAGGAGATGGAGCTTCTCGGCCTGTTCGCGAACCAGGCCGCGATCGCTGTCGACCTCCTCCTGAAGGCCCGGCAGGCGGAACGCCTCCTCGCAGGCTCGGGCGGGGATCTTCAGGTCGTCGCACGCCTCGCAGGCGCTGTCGACGCGCTCGAGGACGAGCAGCGCGAGGCTGGGTTTCGCCTCCTCCGCGACCTTGCTGCGACGCTCGGCACGAAGGACTAAGGACCAAAGAAGAGCCCGGACGGCTGTACATCCCGCCCGGGCTCGAAAACGTCGATCGGGAATCTGCTACTCGCCGAGCCCCTCGGTCAGGCCCTCGCCGAGCCCCTCGCCAAGGCCCTCCATCCCAAATCCATGCGCCTCTACGTCCGGCTCGTCCTCGGTCGCCTGGGGGCCTTCGCCCAAGCCCTCACCCAATCCCTCGCCTAGACCTTCGCCCAAGCCGAGGTTGAAGCCGTGACCCTCGACTTCGTCCTCGTTGCGGATCTCGTCTGACATCTCTCCTCCTTAGTTGTCGAACGCTCCAAGCGGCGCTCTATCCCACATGACGGGCGTACCGGTCGAAATCTTCCCTGTCCGACTTCAATTCTTCAAGCTCGAATGAGATGCTCCGCGTCGTGGGTGGGGTGAGGGAGCGTATCTCCGAGTCGGCCGCGGCGTTCCGCAGCGTGTTCGCGAACACGCTGCTCCGTCGGCTCGAGCTCGCCTGGGCCGCGTCGATCCTCGGAAACTGGGCGTTCCTCGTCGCGGTCTCGGTCTACGCGTACGAAGCGGGGGGCGAAGCAGCCGTCGGGCTGCTGCTGCTCCTGCGCCTCCTGCCGGCCGGCCTGATCGCTCCGTTCGCCGGGCTCCTGGCGGACCGTTACCCGCGCGAGCGCGTGCTCCTCGTCGTGAACGTCGTGCGCTTGCTCCTCACGATCGCCGCGGCCTTCTGCGTCTACTCGGACGTCGCATCTGCGGTCGTCTACGCGCTGGCGATCGCGGCTGCGATCGCGAACACGCCCTTCCGCTCCGCCCAGGCGGCGCTGACACCGTCGCTCGCTCGCTCGCCGTCCGAGCTCACAGCGGCGAATGCCGTGGCGAGCACGATCGAAAGTCTCGCGGCGTTCGCCGGGCCGGCGCTGGCCGGCATCCTGCTCGGGGTCGCGAGTATCGGCACCGTGTTCCTGACGACGGCAGCGCTCGTCGCAATCTCCGCGCTGTTCGTACTCGGAATCCGCGCGCCGCAAGCCGCACCGAAGCGCGACCTCGAGGCGTCGACGATCGCGTCCGAGGCGCTCGTCGGCTTCCGGACCATCGCCCGAGACTCCTCGTTGCGAGTGCTCGTCGGCCTGTTCACAGCGCAGACATTCGTCGCAGGCGCTGTTCAGGTCTTCCTCGTCGTGACGGCCATCGACCTGCTCGACCTCGGCGAGCAGGGTGTGGGCTACCTCAACGCGGCGATCGGTGTCGGCGCGCTCGTGGGCGGGATCCTCGCGCTGTCGCTCACCGGTGCGAAGCGCCTGAGTCCTGCGTTCATGCTCGGCGTGGTCCTGTGGGGAGCGCCGCTGATCGTGCTCGGTCTCTGGCAGCCGATCGGGCTGGCGCTCGTCCTGTTCGCGCTGCTCGGTGTCGGCAACTCACTCGTCGACGTGGCGGCGTTCACGCTCGTCCAGCGAGCTGTCCCCGACGAGATCCTCGCTCGTGTCTTCGGCGTGATCCAGATGCTGTGGCTCGCTTCGGTGGGCATCGGAGCCGTCGTCGCGCCGGTCCTCATCGACGCGTTCGGTCTCGACACGGCGCTGATCGTGACCGGAGCGTCGCTCCCTCTGCTCGTGCTTCTCACCGCGAGGAAGCTCACCAAGATCGACTCCGCGGCGGCGGCGCCCGACTCGACGAGGCTGCGGCTCCTCACCTCGACGCCGATCTTCGCGCCGTTGCCGGGGGGCTCGCTCGAGCACGTCGCCGCCCGGCTGGTGCCGTTGCGACTCGAGACCGGCAGCGTCGTCGTTCGCCAGGGCGACGAGGGAGACCGCTTCTACATCGTCGCCGAGGGCGCGTTGACGGTCACGCAGGACGGGGCGGAGCTCACGACCCTCGAAGCGGGGGACGTCTTCGGAGAGATCGCGCTCCTCCGCGAGACGCCACGAACCGCGACGGTGGTGGCGAAGACCAACTCAGTCCTGTACGCGCTCGACCGCGACGACTTCCTCGCCGCCGTCACCGGACACCCGCAGAGCGCGGAGGCAGCGGAGAACGTCGTGAGCGCCCGAATGGCCGGACCGGCCGCGACCGGCTACCGGGCTACCGTCGTCGGCAGCTGAGCGCCGAAACAAGGCCCCCGGAGTGAGCGGCACCCCGGCTGGCCGGGCTGCCTGAATCCTCGTTCGGCTGATGGGATCGAGCATTTCGCGGCGGAGCTCACCTGCACGGTCGAGGCGATGGCGAAAGATCTCAAGGCGATGACCGAGCGGGCTGACCGCCAACAAATGCGCGCTGACAGCCAGCAAGAGCTTGTCGACTTGCAGCGAGAGCGCGCGCAGATGCAGCAAGAGCGCACCGGCCGAAGAGCTAGCCGACGTGAGCGATCGTCTGCAAGCCGCGGCGAACGCACTCCGAGAAGCGGTCTGACTGCAAGAGTCTGGGCGTGCGTGGGCGAAACTGCCGCGCCGGTCACGAACCCCGAGAACTACGGGAGCCCCGTGTTTGCGGGGCTTTCCCACGATGCGCCCGGCAAGATTCGAACTTGCGGCCTCTGCCTCCGCAGGGCAGCGCTCTATCCCCTGAGCTACGGGCGCGGGGACGGCAAGTCTAGCTGCCTCGCGCTGCGCTCTCCGAGGCGGAGCTCGGCGTCACGAGGAACCTCGACGCGCACGTAACCGAGAGCGGTCACCGCCCCGCCGTCCCGAGCTGCGCTCGTGACGCGGCCGACCACCTTGCCCTCGAACGTCAGCTCGGCGTCGTACTCGGGAACGTCCGGCCCGTCGACCTCGAACACGCGGAGCGTTCGGTTCACGCGCCCGCGGTAGTGCTGCCTCGCGACCGGCTCCTGGCCCGGATAGCAGCCCTTCTCGAAGTCGATCGCCCGCGCCTCGAGCCCCGCCTCGGCGGGCAGGACTCGGTCGTCGATCTCGCGACCGAAGCGGGCCGTTCCTGCGCGGATCCTCAGAAGCTCGAGCTCGCCGTCCTCGAGTGTCCGCTCGAGCTCGACGTCGAGCACCTCGACGGCCGGAACGCCGAAGTCCGCGGTCGGGATGCCGTCGCCGTCGCCGAGCACGACCACGGACGAATGGTCCTCGGGCTCGATCTCGCACTTCGCAGCGAATCGAGACCGCACGAGCGCTGCGCGCACCCTCTGTCCGAGTGCCTGTTCCGTGAGCAGCAGGAAGTCGTCGACGCCGCGCCGGAACACCACGAGAGGAGCGATGACTCGCGCCTTCGGCGTGAGGAGCAGTGCCTCGCAGGCATCGCCGATTCCGAGCGCGTCGACGTCGTTAGACACCATCGCCTGCAGGTACGACGCGGCGTCGGGCCCGCGCACCGAAACGAAGTCGCGCGGGCGACGTGCAACCCGGAGAGCCGCAACAGCCATGCACGCCTAGTTGTAGCGACGACGCGGCTTCCGAGCAGCCGCCTTCAGGGATCTTCCGCGGGGGTTGACTAGTGTTGCACCCGTGTTCCGGGGCAGAGCGGAGCGGAAGGTGATCGAGGCGGGATACGACCCGGCGCGCCTTCCGCCCGGCCAGTACCTGACCGAGAAGTGGCCCGTGCTGCACGCCGGCTCGATCCCGAGTACCGATCTCGCGACGTGGGACTTCTTCGTCGAAGGCGAAGTCGAGAACCCGATCCGGCTGTCGTGGGACGAGCTCAACGCGCTCCCGCGAACGACCCATACGCAGGACATCCACTGCGTCACGCGTTGGAGCCGGTTCGACGTGACGTTCGAAGGCGTGCACTGGAGTGCGATCGAGCCGCTCGTGAAGCCGTTGCCCTCTGCGCACTTCGTCGTTGCGCATGCCGAGGAGGGCTACACGGCGAACGTGCCGATCTCGTTCCTCCGCGATCCGCTGTCGCTGCTCGCGACCCACGCCGACGGAGAGCCGCTCACGCCGGAGCACGGCGGCCCGCTCCGCCTCGTCATCCCGCGGCAAGTACTTCTGGAAGAGCGCGAAGTGGCTCCGAGGGATCGAGTTGACGGCGAACGACAGACCGGGATTCTGGGAGCGCTACGGGTACCACAACGACGCCGACCCGTTCGAGGAGGAGCGCTACGGCTTCTAGTACGTGGGGGGAAACGACGTTTCCCCCCACGAGCCCCCCTTCCTCCGCGCAGCTCTGACACACCCCGTGGGGTGCCTACGGGCGAATGAATCGCCCTTCGGCGATCAAGCTCGCCGACACCTGAGCCGATGAGAACGACAGCGGCAGCGCTGCGAGTATTCGCGACCGATTTCCCCCCAATGGGGGACGAGGCGAGCGGCGGATGCGACGACAACCTGTGTACCCAATCCTCCCCAGTTCTTCCCCCTCTGAGTGGCCGTCCCAGCGGCCACTCTTCTTTTGTGCGCAGCTTCGCTCCCACGATGTGAGCGACATTCGACTTGTGACGTAGCTCTAGGCCACGCGCACGCCTAAGGTACGGCCGGTGATCTGCCCGAATTGTGGTCGGGTCAATCCTGAGGAGGCCCGGTTCTGCAATGCCTGCGCGAGCCCGCTCGAGACCGAGGAGCGCCGGGTCGTCGAGGAGCGCAAGGTCGTCACGGTCGTCTTCGTCGACCTCGTGGGATTCACCGCACGTGCCGAGCTGCTGGATCCGGAGGACGTGCGCGGCGTGCTCGCCCCGTATCACGCTCGCCTGCGGGCGGAGCTCGAGCGCAACGGAGGGACGGTCGAGAAGTTCATCGGCGACGCGGTGATGGCCGTGTTCGGCGCACCCGTCGCGCACGAGGACGATCCCGAGCGCGCAGTGCGGGCGGCTCTCGCGATCCGCGACTGGGTCGCGGCGCAACCGGACATGCAGGCACGGATTGCGGTGCACACCGGCGAAGCCGTCGTGAACCTCGACGCGCGCGCTGCGGAGGGCGAGTCGCTCCTCGCTGGAGACGTCGTCAACACTGCGGCGCGCATGCAGGCGGCTGCACCGGTCGACGGGGTGCTAGTGGGCGAGATCACCTACCGCGCGACCAGGGATGCGATCCGCTACCGGCATTCCGAGCCCGTGCAGGCGAAGGGCAAGTCGGAGCCGATCCCCGTCTGGGCCGCGGTCGAGCCCGTCGCGCCACTCGGCGCCGACGTCACGACTCGACCACCGACCGCGCTCGTCGGACGGGAGCGCGAGCTCGATCTGCTCCGGTCGCTTCTCCGGCGCGTGCGCGAGGAGCGCGCCGCGCAGCTCGTCACACTCGTCGGCGTCCCCGGGATCGGCAAGTCGCGGCTCATCGCCGAGCTCGCCGGGAGCGTGGAAGGCGACGAGAAGCTCGTCACCTGGCGCCAGGGCCGCTGCCTCCCGTATGGCGAAAGCGTCACGTTCTGGGCTCTCGGAGAGATCGTCAAGGCGGAGGCCGGGATCCTCGAGTCGGATGCTCCCGCCGCGACCGAGACGAAGCTGACCGACGCCGTCGGGCGGCTCGTCTCCGACGCCGAGCGAAGCGCGCTGGATCGTCGCCGAGCTCCGAGCGCTGGTCGGACTGGCGGCGGGCGGTGCGCAGCGATCGTCCGCCGAATCCGCGACGGCGGCCTGGCGGCGCTTCCTCGAGGCCCTCGCCGAGCACCAGTCCACGGTGTTCGTTTTCGAGGACCTGCACTGGGCGGACGACGGCCTGCTCGACTTCGTGGACGAGCTCGTCGATTGGCTTCGCACCGTCCCGGCCCTCATCGTCGCGACGGCGCGGCCGGAGTTGCTGGAGCGGCGCCAGTCGTGGGGAGGCGGGAAGGCGAACGCGAGCACGATCTCGCTGCAGCCGCTCACCGGGGAAGAAATCGTGCGCCTTCTGGCCGGCCTGCTCGAGCAACCGCTCCAGCTCGCCGACGACCAGCGAGCGCTGCTCGAGCGGGCGGGCGGCAACCCGCTGTACGCCGAGCAGTACGCGCGCATGCTGGGCGAGCGGGGGACGACCGCGGAGCTGCCGGAATCCGTGCAAGGCCTCATCGCGGCGCGGCTCGACGCTCTCCCGCAGGTCGAGAAGAGCCTGCTCCGGGAGGCGGCAGTTCACGGCAAGGTGTTCTGGCTCGGCGGCGTCGCCGCGACGGGTGGGATGTCCACCGCCGATGCAGACCGTCACCTACGCGCACTGGAGCGGAAGGACTTCGTCCGCCGCGAACGAGCGTCGACGGTCGCCGGCGACACGCAGTACTCCTTCCAGCACGTCTTGCTCCGGGACGTGGCCTACGGGCAGATCCCTCGTCGAGAACGAGCGCAGAAGCACCGTCGCGCGGGCGAGTGGCTGGAAGGTCTCGGCAGGCCCGACGACCACGCCGAGCTCCTCGCACACCACTACCAGCGCGCTCTCGAGCTCACACGTGCCGCAGGCATCGAGGACGACCCGAAACTGGTGCGGCAGGCGCGCACGGCCCTACGTGCGGCGGGAGAGCGGGCGACGACGCTCTCGGCGTTCGGGGCCGCGGCCGAGTTCTTTGCCGCCGCGCTTGCGCTGTCTTCGCCCGAAGACCCGGATCGGCCCCAGCTCCTCCTCGAGCGTGCACGCTCGTTGGCGGTACTCGGTGAGGCAGCGATCCGACCTCGCGAGCGAGGCACTCGAGGGGTTTCGCGCGGCAGGAGACGTGGAGGGGCAGGCCGAGGCCGCGACGACGCTCGCACGCCTGGCGTGGCGAGCGGGCGATCGCGCGGAGACCGACCGCTACATGTCGATGGCCCTCGCGGCGACTCGTGATCGCACTCCATCGAGAGCTCACGCCGACGCGCTGGCGAGCCAGTGCGGTTTTCTCATGCTGGCCGGCAGGTTCGAGGAATCGATCGAGATCGGCGCCGACGCGCTCGCCCTTGCCCAAGAGCTGGGGCTCGACTCTCAGCGCGCGCGAGTACACATCCTCATCGGCTGCTCGCGCTGTTGCCTGGGCGACAGCGACGGGTTCGCCGAGATCGAGTCCGGTATCGCGATCGCGGACGCGGCGGGCGCGGTCACGGCGGTGATCCTGGGGTACGGGAACCTCTCGAGCGAGCTCGTCTTCTTCGCCCGGCTCGACGATGCGCGCGCCGCTTTTCAGCAGGCTGTGGAGGCGGCTGAGCGCCACGGACTTGCGGGCGCCAGGAGCGGGATGCTGCACGACGCAGCGGGCTGGGCGCTCCTCGACGGCCGCTGGGACGACGCTCTGGCCCTCGCCGGCGAGGTGATCGACGACCTAGCGGACGGGCGTCCCGACTACTCGCATCCGGGCATGCTCGCCCTGCGTGCGTGGATTCTCCAAGCCCGAGGAGACACGATCCTCGCAGAGCGCGACAGCGCTCGGGCGGCGGCCCTGGCGATGGCATCGGACGCACAGGCGCAGTGCCAGGCGTTCTGCGTGCGAGCGCACATCGCGCTGGCCTCCGGAAACCGCCGCGAGGCGGACGAACTCGCCTCGAAGCTGCTCGAGATCGGGACGGTCATGGTGCCGGCGCTCTGCGCGCCCTTCCCGGTGCTGACCGACGTCGCCTGGCTCTTTCGCGACCTCGGCCGAGAGTCCGAGCTCCGCGACGCCGTCCTCTCGGCGACGCCAATCAGCTGCGCGTGGGTCGACGCCTCGAAGGCCGTCTGCGACGGCAACCTCGCATATGCGACGGAGATCATCGGCGGCATCGGCCACCCGGCAGCCGCCGCCGATGCGCATCGTCGAACTGCGACGGCTCTGGCAGCATCGGACGACGCGGCTGCAGCCGCCGCCCAGAGAGCTCTGGCCGAGCCGTTCTACGAGGCGGTCGGCGCCGTCTCCGCGCTCGACGATCGCGCCGGATTCGGCTCGGCGCTACCAGAACGGCGCCGCTGAAACGCGAAGGGCCGGCGGAGCCGGCCCTTCGACGTGGTTCAGGGAAGGGATCCCCGAGTCTAGGCGATCGGTCTAGAAGTCCATCCCGCCGCCGGGCATGCCCGCGGGCATCGCCGGCTGCTGCTCCGGCATCTCCGCGACCACTGCCTCGGTCGTCAGGATGTTCTTCGCGATCGACGCGGCGTTCTGCAGCGCCGAGCGCGTGACCATCGTCGGATCGATGATCCCGGCCTTGACCAGGTCCTCGATCTCGCCGGACTCGACGTTCAGGCCCTGGCCCTTCTTGGCCGAGCGGACCTTGTCGATGACGACGGAGCCTTCCAGACCCGCGTTGTACGCGAGCTGACGAAGAGGCTCCTCGAGAGCGCGAACGATGATCTTCGCGCCCGTCTTCTCGTCGCCCTCGAAGGCATCGAGCGTGGCCTTGACCGAATCGCCCGCGTTGATCAGCGCGACCCCGCCGCCCGGGACGATGCCCTCCTCGAGGGCGGCCCGCGTGGCCTGCAGCGCGTCCTCGACGCGGTGCTTCTTCTCCTTCATCTCGGTCTCGGTGGCCGCACCGACCTTGACCACCGCGACGCCGCCCGACAGCTTCGCGAGGCGCTCCTGGAGCTTCTCGCGGTCGAAGTCGGAGTCGGTGTTCTCGATCTCCGACTTGAGCTGCTTGATGCGGCCCTTGATCGCGTCGGACTCACCGGCGCCGTCGATGATCGTCGTCGTGTCCTTGTCGATCACGATCTTGCGAGCCTTGCCGAGCTGCGAGAGCTTCGTGTTCTCGAGCTTGAGACCCAGCTCCTCGGTGATGACCTCGCCACCGGTGAGGATCGCGATGTCCTCGAGCATCCGCTTGCGGCGGTCACCGAAGCCCGGAGCCTTCACGGCGACGGCCGAGAACGTGCCACGGAGCTTGTTGACGACGATCGTCGCGAGCGACTCGCCCTCGACGTCCTCCGCCACGATGAGCAGCGGGCGGCCGGCCTGGATGACCTGCTCGAGGACCGGAAGGAGATCCTTGACCGCGCCGATCTTCTGGTTCGCGATGAGGACGTACGGCTCCTCGAGGACGGCCTCCATGCGCTCGGCGTCCGTGATCATGTACGGGCTCAGGTAGCCCTTGTCGAACTGCATGCCCTCGGTGAACTCGAGGTCGAGGCCGAAGGTCTGGCCCTCCTCGACGTTCACGACGCCGTCCTTGCCGACCTTCTCGATCGCGTCGGCGATGACGTCGCCGATCTCGCGCTCGCGCGACGAGATCGTGGCTACACGGGCGATGTCCTCCTTGCCGTTGACCTCGGTCGACTGCTTCTTGAGGTCCTCGACGACCGCGTCGACCGTCTTTTCGATGCCGCGCTTGAGCGCCATCGGATTCGCGCCTGCCGCGACGTTCTTCAAGCCCTCACGAATGATGGCCTGCGCGAGAACGGTGGCGGTGGTCGTGCCGTCGCCGGCGACGTCGTTGGTCGCCGTCGCGACCTCGCGGACGAGCTGCGCGCCCTGGTTCTCGAACGGGTCCTCGACCTCGATCTCACGGGCGATGGTGACGCCGTCGTTCGTGATCGTCGGCGCGCCGAACTTCTTGTCGAGGACGACGTAGCGGCCCTTCGGGCCGAGCGTCACCTTCACCGCGTCGGCGAGGGTGTTGACGCCCCGCTCGAGCGCGCGCCGCGCGTCCTCACTGAACTTGAGCTCCTTGTGAGCCATCTATCTACTCCTCCTGAACGAGCTAGGCGGCCGCGCCGGCAAGCTTCTTCTTGCCCTTGCTGCCTGTGGTTACGACCTTCGCGAGAACATCCGACTCGCGCAGGATGAGGACGTCGTCCGTGCCGACGCGAATCTCCGTCCCGCCGTACTTGGAGAAGATCACCTCGTCGCCCACCTCGACGTCCATCTTGATGTAGTCCCCGTCCTCGTCACGAGCGCCGGGGCCGACGGAGAGGACCTTGCCGCGCTGCGGCTTCTCCTTCGCCGTGTCGGGCAGCACGATGCCGCTCACCGTCGTCTCCTCGTCCTCGAGGACCTCGACGATGATCCGGTCACCAAGAGGCTGCAAATCCATTCGACTCCTCCTTGCTATGGAGTTTGTGACAACGCTGGCACTCTCGACATTCGAGTGCCAAGACCACCCTAGCACGCTCGCTACGCTTGCGCCAAGCCAAATTGAGTCCGTTTGGCTCAGATTCCGTGACGACACGACGGAACGGTGTTACAAAGTCCTCATGCGCCGGGAGTTTTCGGCCGGAGTCGTCCTCGTTCGGCGGATGCAGGGACGCTGGTGGCTCGCTGCCGTACGGCCGCAGGGACGGCGCGAGGGAACTTGGGCGCTGCCGAAAGGGCTCGTCGACCCGGGTGAGAAACCGGCGGAGACGGCGCTTCGCGAAGGCTTCGAGGAGACCGGCGTGCAGGGACGGCTGGACGCGAAGCTCGGTGACGTCCGCTACGTGTACACGTGGGAGGGCGAGCGGGTCTTCAAGGTCGTGAGCTTCTATCTCGCCCACGCGCGTCGCGGCCGGATCGGCGAACTGCCCCCCGGAATGGAGGTCGAAGTGGCCGGCGCGCGCTGGCTACCGCTCGCAGACGCTCCGTCGCTCCTCGCGTACAAGGGCGAGCGCGATATGGCCGCGAGGGCGGCGGAGATCCTGGCCGGCGACCCTCTATAGTTGCGCGGCCGCCGATGCCGACGTTCGCCCTCAACTTCTACAACCCCGCCGTCGCCGAGCAGCTTCGCACTGGCCGCAAGACCGCCACGATCCGGCTCGGCGACAAGTCGGCGAAGTACCGGAAGGGAATGATCGTGACCGTCCTCTGCGGCGCGCGCTACGGCCAGCGCGAGCGGATCTTCGACGCGGTGATCGACAAGGTCGAGGTCAAGGCGCTGGGCGAACTCTCGCCGCGGGAGATCGAGCACGACAACCCGCAGATCCGTCGGGTCGACGAGATGGTCTGGTTCCTGAGCCAGCTCTACAACCGCGAAGTCGCGGAAGACGAGATCGTGACGCTGATTCGGTTCAGCCAAATTACATAGCGGACGTGGGGGAAACGATGTTCCCCCACGAGCCCCCTTCCCCTGCGATTCGTCCGCCCAACCGGCGCTGGCCTACGGGCGAATGAATCGCCCTGCGGCCGTCGAGCGCACCTACCGATCAGCGTCCCGGCCGGCGAATGGGCGTACCGAACAGCTGCGAGCCGCGAACCGGCGCGCCGCACTCCTCGCACTCGACGGCGAACGCAGACGCGATCGGCGCCGAGCAACTCGGGCAGCGCTGGCGAAGCGCGCCGCCGCACTGCGGGCACGCACGCGGAAGCTCGCTTTCGTCCTCGAGGAAGTAGCGCAGCGTGTGGCCACACGTGAGGCAGAACGCCACCCAGTCGCCGAGCGTCTTGCGCCTCTCCTCCTGAATCCAGTTTCGCTTCGGCCTGGCCATGCACGGCCACTGTAGATCGGGGAGGGGCAACGGATGCAGTCGTTAGAGTGGGGTACCGTCAACCGGACGACGGGAGATCGCCGTATGGCAGTACGTGAAGCCGAGCCCGTGGGCTCGCTGCAGGAAGTGAAGGACGCAGGGCTCGACCGCGAAGACCTCCTCGGCATCTACCGGAACATGCTGGTCACGCGCGGGATCGAGGAGCGCGGCCACATCCTCTACAAGCAGGGAAAGATCCCGGGCTCGTTCTACACCGGTCGCGGGAACGAGGCCGCGGCCATCGGCGTCGCGACCGCGATGGGACCGAACGACGTCGGCACTCCGCTGCACCGCGACATGGGCGTGCACGTGGTACGCGGCGTCGAGCCGTGGCGCGTGTTCGCGCAGTTCATGGGCCGGGAGGACGGCCCGACGCGCGGACGAGACGGAAACGTGCACATGGCCGTCCCCGGCCTCGGCCTGCACACGATGGTCTCGCATCTGCCCGCGATGCTCCCGGTCGCGGCAGGGATGGCGCTCGCGTTCAAGATCCGAGGCGATCACCGTGTAGCCGTCGGCTGGTTCGGCGAAGGCTCGGCTGCTCGCGGAGACGCACACGAGGCGATGAACTTCGCCGGCGTCCGGCAACTCCCGATGGTGTTCGTCTGCGACAACAACCAGTGGGCGTACTCGACGCCGACGTACCTTTCGTTTCCGGTCGAGCACATCGCCGACCGCGCGGCGGCGTACGGCTTCGAGGGAGTGGTCGTCGACGGTACGGACGTCCTGGCCGTGTATCGGGAGGCCCGCCGCGCGATCGACAAGGCGCGCGAAGGTCGCGGCCCCACGCTCCTCGAGTGCCTCACCCTCCGCATGGAGGGTCACGCAGTCCACGACGACGCGTTCTACGTCCCGAAGGAGATGTTCGAGCGGTGGGCCGCGTACGACCCGATCGAGCGCTTCCGCACGTGGCTGTACGAGCACGCCGACATGACGGAGGACGAGGAGAGCGACATCACCTCGGTCGTCAAGCGACTCCTCAACGACGCGCTCGACCGCGCCGAGCAGTCTCCTCAGCCCGATCCGGACACGCTCGAGGACAGCGTCTTCGCCGGCCCCGAGGATCTCGACA
The DNA here is from genome assembly GCA_963746975.1 of uncultured Gaiellaceae bacterium. GTDB lineage: Bacteria > Actinomycetota > Thermoleophilia > Gaiellales > Gaiellaceae > GMQP-bins7. The sequence continues at coordinate 524,407 of CAVVDE010000012.1, read as the reverse complement.
CCCCCCACCACAAGTAGCCATGGCCGAGATGACCTACATCCAGGCGATCTCGGACGCGCTCCGGCTCGAGATGCGACGCGATCCGCGCGTCTTCATCCTCGGCGAGGACGTCGGCGTCTACGGCGGGGCGTTCAAGGTGTCGCTCGGGTTCCAGGAGGAGTTCGGGCCGTGGCGCGTCATCGACACGCCGCTGTCGGAGACTGCGATCGTCGGTGGCGCGACCGGGGCTGCATTGATGGGGCTGCGCCCGGTGGCGGAGATGCAGTTCGCCGACTTCATTTCCTGCGCTTGGGACCAACTCGTCACGGTGGCCGCGAAGCAGTACTTCCGCGCCGGAACGCCGGTTCCCATCGTCGTGCGCCTACCGTCCGGCGGAGGCTTCTCGGGAGGGCCGTTCCACTCGCAGAACCCGGAGACGTCGTTCGCGCACATCCCGGGGCTCAAGATCGTGTGCCCGTCGACGCCGCACGACGCCAAGGGCCTCCTCGCAAGCTCGATCGAGGATCCGAACCCCGTCCTCTTCTTCGAGCACAAGCATCTCTATCGCCGTATCAAGGGCGAGGTACCCGAGGACCGGTACACGCTTCCGTTCGGACATGCCCGGGTCCACCGCGCAGGTGACGACGCCACCATCGTCACCTGGGGCGCGATGGTGCACACCGCCACCGAGGCGGCCGAGGAGCTCGCGAACGATGGGTTCGAGGCGGAGGTGCTCGACCTCCGCACGCTCGTCCCGTGGGACAAGGAGCGGGTCCTGGAGGGGGTGCAGCGCTGCTCGAAGGTGCTCGTCCTCCACGAGGACACGCGTACGGCGGGCTTCGGTGCCGAGATCGCCGCGACCATCGCCGAGGAGGCGTTCGAGCACCTCGATGCGCCGATCGTGCGCATCACCGCGCCCGACACGCCCGTTCCGTTCGCACCGCCGCTCGAGAAGGCATTCATCCCGCAGGTCGATGATGTCGTGAACGCGCTGAGAGAGCTCGCCGCCTACTAGGAGGGACTGTGTCGACGGGAACCCAGACCGAGGTCGTGATGCCCCAGATGGGCGTCTCCGTGTCGGAGGGGACGGTCACGAAGTGGCTCAAGCAGGTCGGCGATTCGATCGGCCGCGACGAGCCGCTGCTCGAGATCTCGACCGACAAGGTCGACACCGAGGTACCGAGCTCCGCCGAAGGCGTCGTCACCCAGATCTACGTGCAGGAAGGCGAGACCGTCGAGGTCGGCACGGTGCTCGCGCTGATTGCTCCCCCGGGCGCAGCCGTCGCGCCCGCCGAGGCGCCGCCCGCGGAGCCGGTACCAGCGCCGGCAGCGCCAACTCCTGCAGCGTCGCCAGAGCCCGTCGCAGCCGCGCCGGAACCCGTGCCCGTGCCCGCGCCGGTGCAGCCCGCAGCTCCCGAGCCTGCGCCCGTCGTCGCAGCACCCCTGGCGAGCGCGGGGAACGGCAGGACCTTCGTCTCGCCCGTCGTCGCGCGGATCGCCGCGGAGCACGGCATCGACCCCGTGGCCGTTCCGGGAACCGGCACGGGTGGTCGCGTGACGAAGAAGGACATCCTGGCGTTCATCGAGTCCGGCGCGCCTGCTGTCCCGCCGACCGCTCCGCCGCCGGAGCCGACTGCAGCTCCGGCGCCACCACCTCCGGCGCCCGAGCCCGTCGCCGTGGCGCCCGCGGCGCCACCAGTGGTGCCCGCAGCGGAGCCGGAACCTGCTCCGGTCGCAGCCGCACCGCCGCCTCCAGCCGCGCCGCCATCTGCGCCCACGCCCGCTGTCGCCCCGGCGCCGCCCGCACCCGCAGCTCCCGCTGCAGCTCCGGCCGGAACGAGCGAGCTCGCCCCGGGCGAGGAGCTCCAGCCGATGACCGCGATGCGGCGAGGTGTCATGGAGCACATGCGACGCTCCGTCGACACCGCGGCACACGTCACGAGCGCGATCGAGGTGGACATGGCGCGGGTCGTGGCACTTCGCGCGAAGCTCAAGGCGGAGCTCGCCACGCAGAACGTCAACCTCACGTATCTCGCGTTCATCGCGCGCGCGTCCGTCGACACGATCCTCGACTACCCGTGGGTCAACGGCGAGCTCCGCGGCCAGAGCATCGTCACGCGACCGTTCGTGAACCTCGGCATCGCCGTCGCGCTCGAGGAGGGCAAGGGCCTCATCGTCCCCGTGATCCGGAATGCGCAGGATCTGAACCTGACGGGCACGGCCCGCGCGATCCAGGATCTCGCCGAGCGCGCTCGGACGAAGAAGCTCCTGCCCGACGACGTCCAGGGCGGGACGTTCACGATCACCAATCCCGGAAGCTTCGGGACGTTCCACGGCACGCCGATCATCAATCAGCCGCAGTCGGCGATCCTCGGAACGTACGCGCTCGTGAAGCGGCCCTGGGTCGTCCAGGACGAGCTCGGCAGCGACGTGATTGCGATTCGCCCGCTCATGAACCTCACGCTCACCTACGACCACCGGCTCGTCGACGGCGCCTACGCGGGGATGTTCCTCCGCGACCTCCGTGCTCGCCTCGAGAGCTGGGACGAGGCGGCGTATTGAACGAGCCACTCGTCGGCACCTGCCTCTGCGGAGGCGTCCGCTTCGAGCTGACGGAGCCGTTCGACCGTGTCGGGCAGTGTCACTGCGAGTTCTGCAAGCGCATCTCCGGCGGGTACGGAACGGTGAGCGGGCGGGCCCGCACCGACGCGATCCACATCCTCCAGGGCCAGGAGCTCCTGCGCTCGTACACACCCGAGGGTGGCTCTGCCAAGACGTTCTGCTCCGTGTGCGGCTCCAACCTCTTCGGCGGCGGGTGGCCCGAGCGGGAGATCGCGAGCGTCCGGCTCAGCGCGTTCGGTCTCGACTACGACCGCACGCCGGAGGCGCACTCGTTCGTCCGCTCGGTCGCGAGGTGGGAGATCCTTCCCGAGGACGGCCTCCCGCGGTACGACGAGCGCGCGAGCTGACATGGCCCAACGGATCGTCCCGATGATCGCGTACGAGGACGCGGGGGCAGCCGTCGATTGGCTCTGCGAAGCGTTCGGCTTCAGCGAGCGCGGCAAGCGGTACGTCATGGACGACGGCACCGTCGGGCATGCGGAGATCGAGCTCGACGGAAGCGTCGTCATGCTCGCGACACCGAACCGCGACTACGAAAGCCCGCGAGCGCATCGTGAGACGTGCGACGCCGCCCGCCGTTGGCTCGACAACCCGTGGGTGGTCGACGGCGTGCTCGTGAAGGTGGACGACCTCGATGCGCACCACGCGCACGCGGTGAACGCCGGCGCGAACGTCATCCGCGCACCCGAAGAGGGCCCCGACGGCCGCCTCTACACCGCGGAGGACATCGAAGGTCACCGCTGGATGTTCCAGCAGGCATGAGCGCACGCGGCGCATACCTGATGAGCCTCGGCCTCGTGCCCTACGCAGAGGCGTTCGAGCTCCAGCGCTCGCTCGCGGGCGCCGTCTCGCAAGGCGCCATCCCCGAGACGGTGGTCTTCCTCGAGCACCCGCCGGTCGTGACGGTCGGTCGGCGCACGGAAGCGAGCGTCGAACTCCACATTCCCGAGGGAACCGACGTCCAGATCGCCGAGACGGACCGCGGCGGGAAGTCGACGTTCCACGGGCCTGGCCAGCTCGTCTGCTACCCGATCCTCGACCTTTCGAAGCACGGCAAGGACGTCAAGCGCTACGTCCGCGACCTCGAGGAGACGCTCATCCGGACGCTCGCCTCCTTCGAGCTCGAGGCCGTGCGCTACGAAGGTCTCACGGGGGTGTGGATCCCTCCGGGCGGCGGCCAGGGGCCGCGGAAGATCGCGTCGATCGGCGTGCACGTCTCGCGCTGGGTCACGACGCACGGATACGCGCTCAACGTCGATCTCGATCCTGCGCCGTTCACCGAGTGGATCACGGCCTGCGGCCTCGAGGACGCGGAGTTCACGACGATGGCGCGCGAGCTCGGCCGTCCGGTCACCGTCGAGGATGTGCGGCGCGTTGCCACGGAAGCCGTGGCCGAGGTCTTCGGACTCGCGTTCGAGGAGCTGCCCGCCGATGCGGCCGGGCTCTGGGCGCAGCCGATCCACGCCTCGCTCGCAGCGCGCTAGTCGTCCGGAAGCTGCGCCTTCCCCGTGTGCTGCTCGGCCTGCTCGTCCATCTGCCGCGATGCCTTCAGGAGATGTCCGTGCGCAGCCCACGCGTGCGCCGTTCCGCTCGGCACTTCTCCGTTCCGGAATCGCTCGGCGGCGACGCGGCAATGCCCCAGTGCGCGCTCGAGCTCACCGGCCGCCTCCTCGTACAGCTGCGCTGCGCGCTCCAGATCATCCTGGGTCACGAGAACGGAAACTCCTCGGGAGCCGGAACGGGTCGGTCCTCGGCGAAGCGTGCGTACGCGACACTCGGCTCGCTGGTCTCCTCCTCGACGCCGGCGCCGTGCTTCAGCGCCGCCGCGTTGACGGGGTAGACGAGCGCGCGGCCCTTGCGACGGGCGCCGACCGCAACCACGACGCAGGGACCGTCCCCCGCACCGACGAAGACGTGCTCGGTCATGGGCGGACAGTGCACGAAGTCCCATGCCTTCAGCGGGCGCTCCTCCCCTTCGACGATCAGCAGGCACTCTCCCGAGAGCACGAGGAAGTCCTCCTGTGCGTCCTCGGCGTGGTACATGGCATTCGGCTGCCCTGGGAGAACGACGCCGACGGCGATGCCCATCTGCTCGAAGCGCGCCTCCTCGCTGTCGAGCAGCGCGTAGCGACCGAGCTCGTTGCCGAACCAGCGGGTGTCCCGGACGTTCACGACGAACCAGCCCTCACCAACGGGACCCGAGCCGTACTCGGTGCTCTCCTGAGGAGCCTCGGGAACCACGTCTCTAGACTAGTCGCGATGCAGGAATCGCTTCCCGTGGCGGAGCGCCCGCGCCGTCCCGAATGGATGAAGGTGCGCGCGCCGAGCGCGAACTCGCGCTACTTCGAGGTGAAGGGCCTCATGCGCGACGGCGGCCTGCACACGATCTGCGAGGAGGCTCGCTGCCCGAACATCGGCGAGTGCTGGGGGCGGGGAACCGCGACGTTCCAGATCCTCGGCGACACGTGCACACGAGCGTGCCGCTACTGCTACGTGCACTCCGGGAAGCCCGACGGCCCGCCCGATCCGCTCGAGCCGCTTCGGCTCGCGCAGGCGGCCGCGCAGATGAAGCTCTCGCACGTCGTCGTCACGTCGGTCGACCGCGACGACCTGCCCGACCGCGGCGCAGGCCACTACGCGGCGACGATCCGGGCGATCAAGCGGAAGCTTCCGGCTGCGAAGGTCGAGGTGCTCACGCCCGACTTCCTCGGCGTCGAGGAGGAGGCGCTCTCGACCGTGCTCGGGGCGAGACCCGAGGTCTTCAACCACAACATCGAGACCGTACGCCGCCTGCACGCGCGGATGCGGGGGGCGAAGGCGAGCTACGACAAGGCGCTCTGGCTGCTGGGGCGGGCGAAGGAGGTCGCCGGCTACCCGGTGCTGACGAAGTCGGGGATCATCGTCGGGCTCGGGGAGACCAACGACGAGGTCGTCGAGACGATGCGGGATCTCCGCGAGCACGGCGTCGATGTCGTCACCGTCGGCCAGTACCTGCAGCCGTCGCCCAGGCACGCGACGATCGACCGCTGGGTGCATCCGGACGAGTTCCGCTGGTTCCGCGAGCAGGGCGAGGCACTCGGCTTCGGCTCGGTCTTCTCCGGCCCGCTCGTGCGGTCGTCGTACCGAGCCGACGAGCAACGGCACGCAGCCGAGACCGGGCGCGGCGCAGTCGCCTACTGACCTCGCGCTGTGCTCAGAGTGCGAGTCGCGGCGTGCGCAAGCTGCGGGCACCCGAAGGGGTCGGCTGATCGCCGACCCCTTCGGTGGGCTTGCGGTCTCCTAGGGCGCGACCTTGCTGATCCTCGTGCCCCAGTTCGCCAATAGCGTCCTCTGCAAGTTGGGGATGTACTCGCTGGCGATCCAGATGTTCCCGTCGGCGTCGGCGACGGCTGCGGAATAGTCCCCCCAACGAGCCTGGTTCGTTCCGGTGAACGGTGTGTAGCCGGTGAAGCCGTCATCAGGCAGGGCGCCTGCCGCAGCGATCCGCACCGGACCGGTCACGCCGTTCGTGGCATCGATCCGGACGTACGCGGAAGACGGCCAGTAGTCGTTCCCCGTCAAGGAGAACGTCATGACGCCTTTCCCGCTCGCGTTGACGCCAATCGACGGGAAGATGGCGTTCGCCTTGTCCACCGCGACATACCCTTGCTTCGCGATCGACCCACTCACCGATGGGCTCGTCGCCGAGCCGCCGGAAGACGGCGTCACGGCGAAGTAGGCGATGCCGGCGTTCACGGTGCCGGTGCCCAGGTTCAGGCTCGTGTTCAGCCCAGACCAGAGTTTGCCCGCGGCGAAGACCACTTGCTGCATGCGGTCGTCGTTGCTGGAGATCAGCTCCTGGGGTTGGTTCGGATAGCCGTAATTGGCTTTGATGCCGCCCTTCCCAAAGGGCAGGAGCCCTGCCGGTGCCGACATCTGGGTGGCGGCCACCGGAGCCGCATACGTCTCGGTCCGGACGATCGAGTGCGTGATCTTGAGATTCGGCGTCCCGCTACTGATCGTGCCGGTGTTCGAGACGGACCACACAGCGATTCGAGTGTCGGGTGCTCCGAACTCGAGTGCCGAGAGGAAGTACTCGGTGCCGCCGTTCACGGACGCGAACGTCCCTCCGGGCGGGACAGTCGCCGGCTGGACTGTGTAGGAGATCCCCTCCTCAAGCGGTCCTCCGTCGAAGTGCACCATGTTCGCGGCCCCCCCGGCCTCGAGCGCCGCCTTGTCGATCGCGTAGATCTGGGCGCCGTTGAAGATCGCACCGAACGGCTCGGTGGAGTACTCGTTCGTCGAGACGAAGAACGCGTTTGCGTCGGCCCCGATCAACGGCTGGTCCGCGAAGCACGGGCAGCCTGGATGGCTGGGAGTCCCGTCCGTTCCGTCGTTCGTCGTTGGCAGCGAGTAGATGTTCCATGTACCCGTCGGATCGCCCGATGTCGAGACCGCGATCTCGACATGGCTCGGGCCTAGGGCCCGAGTGCTCGGGTCGGTGTCCTGCTGCGTGACCGTCAGGAACCACCGGCTCGTCGCAGCGTCGTAGTAGCACCTCGGATCGGTCGTGTCGTCACCGTAGACCGGCGGGTTCGAACGAACGACCTCGGGGGCGAGCCCGAGAAACTGATTGATCGCCGTCGGGACTGTCAGGTCTGCTCCCGTGCTCGCGTTCTTCACACGGAGCGCCGTGTTGACTGTCTCGAGTACATAGCCATTCCCGACGCACAGGCCCTGATCCGGAGGCTCGGTGCTGAACTGAGTGTCGGTATAGGCGCCGGTTCCGGCGAGCCGCTGATCCGTGTGCGTCAGACCGTTGACGCTCAACAGCGCATCGGAAGCGGCGACCGTGAGGCCGGCAGAGCTTGGAATCCCGGGACGCGGCGAACCGGCAGCCGTATGGCCTTTGTTGGGAACCTCTGGCTCGACGCTCTCGGCCTCGGGACGGATCTCAGTCGCGAGCGGTCCAGTCGGATCGCCCGAGATGGCAGACGCGTTCTTCCTGAGAGTGCCGACGCCGATCCGGGTCAGCGTCCCTCGGGTCGCGCCGGTGCTGGTCGCCTTCACAGGCGCCGCGCTGCTCGAAGACGCTCCCGTGATCAGCGCGAGCCCAATTGCAGCGAGCGTGCCTCCGAGCAGGACTGGGATGCGAACTTTCGTCATAAATCTCCCCTTTCCCCGTTCGATGACCTCAAGCGGACATCGCCGACGGGCTCAGTCTATGACGTCCTCGACGATGCGCAACTCGGTACGCGCGCAGTGCGCTAGCCGTGCGGCTTCGCCATCGAGTGGTAGTCGAGCGCCTCGTCCAGGATCGACTCGTCCACGCCGGCCTCGCGAGCGACGTCGCGAAGCGAGCGGCCAGACGCGGCCGCCTCCTTCACGATCTCGGTCGCCTTGTCGTAGCCGATGAACGGGTTGAGCGCGGCCGCCGCAGAGAGCGTGTTCTCGGCGTAGTGCTCGTTCCGGTCACGATTCGCCTGGATGCCGTCGACGCACTTCTCCGCGAGCAGGCGGGATGCGCTCGACAGGAGCTCGATCGAGTCGAGCAGGTTGCGGGCCATGAGCGGGATGTACACGTTGAGCTCGAACTGGCCGCCCATGCCGCCGACCGTGATCGCCGTGTCGTTCCCGATCACCTGGGCGGCGACCTGGGTCACGACCTCCGGAATCACCGGGTTGACCTTGCCCGGCATGATCGAGCTCCCCTTCTGCAGCTCGGGCAGGAAGATCTCCGAGAGCCCCGCACGCGGGCCCGAGCCCATGAGCCGAAGGTCGTTCGCGATCTTGGTGAACGAGACGGCCACGACCTTCAACGCTCCCGACGCCTCGACCAGACCGTCACGAGCCGCCTGGGCCTCGAAGTGGTCGACCGGCGCCGAGATCGTCAGGCCGGTCTCACGCGAGAGGTACTCGCGCGTCCGGGCGGCGAACTCGGGGTGTGTGTTGAGGCCCGTGCCGGTCGCGGTTCCGCCGAGCGGGATCTGGCCGAGTCGCGGCATCGCATCCTCGACACGCGCGATCCCCTGCCTGACCTGCGCCGCATAGCCCGCGAACTCCTGGCCGAGGGTCACCGGCACCGCATCCATGAGGTGCGTCCTGCCGCACTTCACGACGTCGTCGAACTCGAACGCCTTCTGGTCCAGCGACGCGGCAAGCCGTTCGAGCGCCGGAAGCAGGTCGTGCGCGATCTCGCCGAGCGCGGCCAGATGCACGGCGGACGGGAAGACGTCGTTCGAGGACTGGCCCATGTTCACGTGGTCGTTGGGATGGACGTCGTCGCCGGCGAGCGTCGCGATGACCTCGTTCGCGTTCATGTTCGAGCTCGTGCCCGAGCCGGTCTGGAAGACGTCGATCGGGAACTGATCGTCGAACTCGCCGGCCGCGATGCGGTCGCCCGCGCTCGCGATGCGCTCGGCAACCTCGCGGTCGAGCAGCTCGAGGTCGGCGTTCGCGCGGGCCGCGGCGGCCTTGATCCGTCCGAGCCAGCGAGCGACGGGGGTCGGGATCGGCTCGCCGGAGACGGGGAAGTTGCGGATCGCCTTCTCGGTCTCGCCGCCCCACAACGTCTGCTCCTCTGCCACCTTCGCCATCCCCGCGAGTCTAGCTCCGGAGCGTCAGACTGCCTCCGTGCAGATCGCGGAGGCGCAGGGTCTCTGGTCCCCGGCCGGGACCTACCTGAACACCGCGTCGTACGGGCTACCACCTCAGCCGGCCTGGGATGCGCTCCAGGCGGCGCTCGAGGACTGGCGGAGCGGACGGACGAGCTGGGAGCACTGGCAGGAGGAGACAGACAAGGCCCGCGCCACCCTCGCGCGGCTCGTGAACGTTGCGCCGGAGCGGGTCGCCGTCGGCGCGAACGTGTCGGGTCTCGTCGGGCTCGTCGCCGCTTCGATCCCGGACGGATCCCGCGTCCTCACTCCGGATGTCGAGTTCACGTCCGCGTTCTTCCCGTTCCTCGCGCAGGAGCACCGCGGTGTGAGCGTGCGCTACGCAGCGACGAGCGACCTCGCCGATGCGATCGACGGACAGACCGACGTCGTCGTGTGCAGCGCGGTGCAGATGGCGACCGGCGAGGTCGCCGACCTCGATGCCGTAGCCGACGCCGCGCGCCACCAGGGCGCGCTCACCGTCGTCGACGCGACGCAGGCGGTCGGCTGGCTGCCGTTCGACGCAGACCGCTTCGACATGGTCGTGGTGGCGGGATACAAGTGGCTTCTCACGCTCCGCGGGACCGCCTACATGACCGTCCGCGCGTCGCTGCTCGAGAAGATCGTCCCCGTCGGCGCGGGGTGGTACGCCGGCGACGTGCCGTTCGAGACGTACTTCGGCCCTCCGCTGCGCCTGTCGTCGACTGCGCGGCGGCTCGATACGTCGCCCGCGTGGCACTCGTGGATCGTCGCGGCGCAGTCGCTGGCCGTGCTCGAGCACGTGGGCATCGACGCGATCCGGGCGCACGATGTCCGGCTCGCGAACCGCTTCCGCGAGGGGCTCGGTCTCGAGCCGAGCGACTCGGCCATCGTGTTCTGCGACGTCGAGGGCGCGGCCGACAGGCTCGAACGCGCCGACATCCGCGCGGCCGTCCGCGGCGGACGCCTGCGCACGTCGTGGCACGTCTACAACACAGTCGCCGACGTGGATCGAACGCTCGACGTGCTCTCAGGCTGAGCGAGCGGCGGAGAGGAGCTCGTCCCAGGAACAGAGCTTCACGCGGGGTCGGCCCTGCTCCTCGCCCCGCGCGCGCTCGATCGCGTCGATCGCCTCCCAGCCGGCGTACGAGACGACCTGCACGCCGCGAGCGTCGAGAAGCTCGTCGATGGTGCCGTTCGCTCGCTCGGGTAGACGACCGTCGCGGGCGTCCTCGAGGAAGAGCTCGACCGTCTCGGTGGCGTCCTTCTTGTTCGTCCCGATGACGCCTGTCGGGCCGCGCTTGATCCAGCCGGCGCAGTAGAGCCCGGAGATCGGCTCACCGGCGTCGTCGACGATACGGCCGCCAGCGTTCGGGATCGCACCGACGCTCTCCGTGAACGGCACACCCGGAAGACCGACACCGCGGTACCCGACGCTGCGGAAGACGATCCCGCATGGAACGACCTCTTGCTCGTCTGTCGCCTCGGCCGTGACGCTGCCGCGGCCGTTCGGCACGAGCTCGTTGCGGACGAGCTCGATCGCCTCCACGCGGTCGTCGCCGAGAAGTGCGACGGGCGACGCGCGGAAGCGGAGGCGCACGACCCTCGGCTTGCCCGACGGCTCGTGCGTCGTGAACTCGCGGAGGATCTCGACGTTCCGCTGGACGATGTTCGAGCCGGCCTCGAGCTCCGCCGCGCTCGCCGGGTCGAGCTCGAGCTCCTTCGGATCGACGAGCACGTCCGCGCCTGCCATCTCGCCGAGCTCCTGCAGCTCGGCCGATGTCCACGCAGCCTGCACCGGACCGCGCCGGCCCAGCACGAGGATCTCGCGAATGCCTGATGCCACGATCGCCTCGATCGCCGCGTCGGTCGTATCCGTGACTGCGAGCTCCTCGCGCGTGAGCGCGAGCATCCGCGCGACATCGAGCGCGACGTTTCCGTTCCCGATCACGACGGCGCGCTCGTGCGAGAGGTCGAACTCCAGGTGCTGGAAGTCGGGGTGGCCGTTGTACCAGGCGACGAACTCGGTCGCGGCCCACGAGCCCGGGAGGTCCTCGCCCGGAATCCCTAGCCTCCGGTCGGTCTGCGACCCGACGGCGTAGATCACCGCGTCGTAGAGGTCGGCGAGCTCCTCCTGGCTCACGTCGCGGCCGACCTCGACGTTGCCGAGGAACCGGAACCCGGGTCGCGCCGCGATCTTCTCGAAGGCACGCGAGACGGTCTTCAGCTGCGGATGGTCCGGAGCCACGCCGAGCCGGACGAGCCCCCAGGGAGTGGGGAGCCGCTCGATCAGATCGACCTCGACCCGTGGCTCCTCGCTCGCGAGCAGCGCCGCGGCCGCGTAGAAGGCAGCAGGCCCGGATCCCACGACAGCGACTCGACGGTCGGACATCGGGCGTCATGCTACGACCGCCCACTCCGCCGCGACGTGCGAGCATCCGAGCGATGTCGAAGCAGCTCGTCGGGCGGATCGCGGCGGTCACGGGCGTCCTCGTCCTCGTCGGCGTGCTCGCCGTCATCGGCAAGGCATGGTGGGACAGCCGCATTCCGGGCACGTACAGCGTCATGTCCTACGGCCGGCACGACTACGGCGACGGGCCAGTGCCGCCGGATCACGCCGCGCACGGCGGCGGCACGAGCGTCGCCGATCTGCACGGGCCGAGCGACGGCAAGCCCGACGCCCGCTTCGAGCTCGTCGCGCGTGCGGCGGACGTGCGGCTCGCGTCGGACCGCGTCGTGCACGCGCTGACCTTCAACGGAACGTCTCCCGGCCCCGAGCTACGCGTGAGGCAAGGCGACCTCGTCGAGGTCGTCCTCCGCAACGCGGACGTTCAGGCCGGCGTGACCATCCACTGGCACGGCGTCGACGTGCCGAATGCCGAGGACGGCGTCGCCGGTGTAACGCAGAACGCCGCACTGCCCGGCGAGAGCTACACGTATCGCTTCCGCGTCGAGCAGGTCGGGACGTTCTGGTACCACACTCATCAGGTCTCGTCGGAGGAGGTTCAGCGCGGGCTGTTCGGCGCGTTCGTCATCGAGCCTCGTGTGCGCCCGGCGCACGTGCTCGACCGAGCGCTCGTCGCTCACACGTTCGACGGAATCGCGACCCTGGACGGCCGGGACGGACCACGGGCGTTGCGCGTGGCGTCAGGCACGCCCGTGCGGCTGAGACTCGTCAACTCCGACAGTGCGGTTCGGCGATTCGAGGTGAGCGGGACCTCGTTCCGCGTTCTCGCGATCGACGGCCAGGACCTGACCGGACCGAGTCTCCTCGACCGCGTGAGCCTTCCGCTCGCGGCGGGAGGACGCTACGACGTCGGATTCGTCATGCCGGAGAACGCCGTTCGAATCGACCTCGACGAGTCCGCCGCGGCCCTGGAGCTCATCGCGACCGGAGGCGACCGTGCGCCACCTCCACCCGACGATTCGGAGGCGAGCTTCGATCCACTCGGTTACGGGCGTCCGGCCACGACCCCGTTCGATGCGAGCAGCCACTTCGACCGCGACTTCAGTCTCACGATCACCAAGAAGCTCGGCTTCTTCGACGGTCGCCCCGGCAGGCAGTGGGCGATCAACGGAGGCATCTATCCCCACGTGCCCATGTTCGTCGTCGAGCAGGGCGACCTCGTGCGCGTCAAGATCGCGAACGACACGAGCGTCGTGCATCCGATGCACCTGCACGGGCATCACGCCCTCGTCTTGAGCCGCAACGGGCAGCCGGCGACGGGGAGCCCCTGGTGGACGGACACGCTCAACGTCGATCCTGGAGACGAGTACGTGATCGCGTTCCGCGCCGACAACCCAGGGATCTGGATGGACCACTGCCACAACCTCGGCCATGCCGCCGCGGGCCTCACGATGCACGTCGTCTACGCGGGGGTCACGACGCCGTTCCTCGTCGGCAGCGAGCACGACAACGCGCCCGAGTAGGGCAGTTGTCGCCGACTTGTGGCCGAGCTAGGTGGCTGGTACGACCACCGGCGAGCCGGCTTTTCGCTCCTGCCAGCCGCCCCACACGATGGAGATGGTCAGACCCAGGATGACGAACGCATTCAGAGGATGGAACGCTCCGATCGCCGGTATCGCTCCACCGAACCAGGCAAGCAGGATCTGCAGCGTCAGCAGCAGCGCGAGCACGCCGTGCTTCCCGAGCCGCCACTTCCCGACGCCCGCGATGACCCCGATCACGAGGAGAACCATCACCGCAAGCCAGACGAGATACCCAAACCCGATGTGGATGCCGAACCCGTCCTCGAACGTCTTGTCGGTTATGGACGAGCCCTCGTCCTCGAGCTTGTGCGCCGCGTAGAACGCGCCGTAGCCCGCGAACGCGATCTGCAGGACCACCATGACCAGCACCACGATCGACCAGAACCAGTAGACAGTTCGCACGTCGATCCTCCGACCGTCGATTGACGGCGCGAGCCTACGACAGCGTCAGGACGAACTCAAGAGGGCGTCGCGCGACGCGCTAGTGCGAGCAGCCGTCGCCGCAGCCGCCCACGTGGGCGCCCTCGGGCAGCTCCTCGCCCTCCTCCACCTGGAAGGAGTGGCCGCAGCCGCACGAGGAGACGGCGTTCGGGTTGTCGATCTTGAAGCCGGACTCCTGGATGGAGTTCAGGAAGTCGATCGTCGTGCCGCGGAGGTACGGAGCGCTGAACGGGTCGACGACGACCGGGATGCCCTCGAGCACGAGCTCGACGTCCCCCTCGGCGACACCCGCATCGAAGCCGAGGCCGTACTGGAAGCCGGAGCACCCACCACCCTGGATGGCGACCCGCAGGACGAGGGTGTCCGCGTCCGCCTCTTCCGCCATCAGCTCCCGGATCTTCTCCGCCGCGACGGGCGTCAGCGAGATCAGGGTGTCGGTGGGGTGCTCGACGGTGGCCACGGACTCATGGTAGCGGACGGCAAGGAAGGTTCCTGCAACGAGTTTGTGACACTCGTATCGCTCATTCTGTGCGGGTTTCCGGATCCCTTCGTGCGCCCGAAGGGGGAGTGGTAGGTTTCGCCGCAGTCCCGACGTCCGTGTTCTAACGCGGGGGTACGTCCTGTGCTTTCGAACTGGCTGCCCTTCCTCTTCTACGCCATCTTCGCGGCAGCCATCCCGGCCACGATGATCGGCTTGTCGTTCGTGCTCCCCGGCAGGCCCGTCTCGCGGACGAAGCAACGGATGCTTCCGTTCGAGTCCGGTGTGTCCGAGGGCGCGCCGAGCCGTGAGCGCCGCTTCACGGTCAGCTTCTACCTCACCGCGATCCTCTTCATCCTCTTCGACATCGAGATCGTCTTCCTGTATCCGCTCGCGGTCGAGCTCGACGCGCTCGGGTGGTTCGGCGTCGCCGAGCTCGGAGTGTTCGTCGCGATCCTCGGTGTCGCCTACGTCTACGTCTGGCGGAAGGGAGCGCTCAACTGGCACTGAAGAGGGAGTTGCCGGTCGTGAGCGACCGCCCGCTGGCGAAGGCGGGGCTGCAGTCGGAGCGCGTCCTGTGGCCGGACCGCGGCCCCGGCGTCTTCGAGCGCGAGATCGAGGAGCTCGAGGACGCCCTGCTCCTGACCACCGTCGAGAAAGCCGTCGCCTGGGCGCGGTCCCACTCCGTCTGGCCCGACACGTTCGGGCTCGCCTGCTGCGCGATCGAGATGATGTCCATCGTCTCCTCGCGCTACGACATCGCGCGTTTCGGCATGGAGCGCTTCTCGTCGTCTCCGCGCCAGGCCGACCTGCTCATCATCTCCGGCCGCGTGACGCACAAGATGGCGCAGCCGCTGCGACAGGTCTACGACCAGATGCTCGAGCCGAAGTGGGTGATCGCCATGGGCGCCTGCGCGAGCTCGGGCGGGATGTTCAACAACTACACGATCCTCCAGGGAGTCGACAAGATCGTCCCGGTCGACATCCACGTGCCCGGGTGCCCACCCCGCCCCGAGGCGCTGATGGAGGGCATCGTGAGGCTCCACGAGAAGATCCGCGGCGGCGTTCCGCCCGCGTACGAGATCCGTGGAGTGGCGGAGTGACCTCCTATGCCGGCGTTCCCGGTGTCGTCGAGACCCGCGAGTCGTTCGGCGAGACGACGCTCGTCGTCGATCCGGCACGCCTCCTCGAGGCGTGCTTCTCGCTGCGCGACGAGCACGGCTTCAACTTCCTCGCCGACATCGCCGCGGCCGACTACCTCGGGTGGGGGGAACAGGAGGTCGCCGGGTACATCGGGACTCCGGCCGGCAGGGACATCCACGAGCCCGGCTCCCGCGGCCTGGCGCGCGTGCCGGACCCGAAGCCGAAGCGCTTCTCGGTCTCGTACCACCTGCTGCGCGTGGACGAGGATCCGGCCCGCGTCCGCGTCCAGGTCTGGCTCGACGACGGCGAGCCGCTCGCAAGTGTGCTGCCCGTCTGGCCCGCCGCTGACTGGTTCGAGCGCGAGGCCTGGGACATGATGGGCATCCGCTTCGAGGGGCACGGCAACCTCGTGCGGATCCTCATGTCGGAGGACTGGGAGGGCCACCCGCTCCGCAAGGACTACCCGCTGGGCGGCGAGCCCGTGCGCTTCTCGGACGAGGATTGATGAGCGTCCTTCCCGCCACGAGGATCTACGAGGGGACGCGGATCCCGAGCCCCGTCCCGACCATCCTCGAGGTCGACCCGGAGAAGCACCGCCTCGAGGACATCCTGCGCGTCAACTTCGGGCCGAACCATCCCTCGACCCACGGCGTGCTGCGACTCGTGGTCGACCTCGACGGCGAGACGGTCGCCGGCATTCGAGCCGTCATCGGTTACCTGCACACGGGCTTCGAGAAGAACATGGAGCACAAGTCGTGGTGGAAGTCCGTGACCTACGCGCCGCGCATCGACTACGTCGCCTTCCACGCGAACGAGCTCCTGTACGTGCTCGCCATCGAGAAGCTCCTCGGCATCGAGGTGCCGCGGCGCGCCGTCTGGGCGCGCATGGCGCTCGCGGAGCTGAACCGGGTTCACTCGCATCTCGTGTGGCTGGGAACGTCCGCGCTCGAGCTCGGAGCGATCTCGCTGTTCTGGTACTGCTTCGACGACCGCGACCAGATCCTCGACCTCTTCGAGATGGCCGGCGGGACGCGCATGCACACGCGCTACGTCCAGGTCGGCGGGATCGCCGAGGACCTTCCGCCCGGATTCACTGCCGAGGCGCGGAAGTTCTGCGAGTCGATGCCGAAGTCGGTCGACGAGTACGAGGCCATCCTCAGCCGGAACGCGATCTGGCTCGAGCGCACGAAGGGTGTCGGCCTCCTGTCGTCCGACGACGCCCTCGCGCTCGCGCAGTCGGGGCCGATGCTTCGCGCGTCGGGCGTCGACTGGGACCTCCGGCGCAACATGCCCTACCTCGCGTACGACGAGGTCGACTTCGACGTTCCCGTCTATCCCAACGGGGACGTGTACGACCGCTACAAGGTTCACATGGACGAGATGCGCGAGTCCGTGCGCATCGTCGCCCAGTGCCTCGACCGGCTCGACGAGATGGACGGCGAACCGTGGATCGCCGACGACCGCAAAGTCGTCCTCCCGCCGCGACACGAGCTCCACACGTCGATGGAGTCGCTCATCCACCACTTCAAGATCGTCACGGAGGGGTTCACCGTCCCCGAGGGCGAGATCTACGTGGCCATCGAGTCGCCGCGTGGGGAGGCAGGCTGCTACCTCGTCTCGGACGGCGGCGCGCGACCCTGGCGCGTGAAGTTCCGCGCGCCGAGCTTCGCGGCGCTCCAGGCGACCGCGACGATCGTCCAGGAGCTGCTGATCGCCGACCTGATCGCAGCCGCAGGCTCACTCGACCCGGTGATGGGGGACGCGGACCGTTGAGCGTCTCCTCCGAAGTGCGGAAGCTCCGCAAGCGCTACCCCGACCCGCTGTCCGCAGTCATGCCCGCGCTCCGGGTGGCGCAGGAGGAGAACGGGGGCTGGCTCTCTGCCGATGCGATCCGCGAGGTCGCCGACGCGCTCGACCTCTCTCCGGCGTACTGCCTGTCCATCGCGTCCTTCTACGACCAGTACTACCTGGAGCCGGTCGGCCGGACGCACGTCGAGGTGTGCACCAACGTCTCGTGCGCGCTCGCCGGCGCGCAACAGGTCGTCGAGGCATTCGAGCGCGAGCTCGGGATCACGGCCGGGTCGACTTCCGAGGACGGCGCGTTCACGCTCGGCACGATCGAGTGCCTCGGCGGGTGCGGCTGGGCGACGGTCGTCGCGATCGACAACCGCCACCGCCTCCGGGTCAGCGCCGACGACGTGCCCGGCATCGTCGAGGAGCTGCGCGGTGGCTGAGTACCCCGAGGTCGTCTTCGCCGGGACGAACGGCGGCGCCGTCACGGACATCGACGAGTACGTCGCGGGCGGCGGCTTCGGCGCTCTGCGCAAGGCGCGCGGAATGGCGCCGGACGACGTCATCGCCGAACTCGACGCGTCGGGCCTGCGCGGGCGGGGAGGAGCGTTCTTCCCGACCGGGCGCAAGTGGTCGTTCGTGCCCAAGCCCGATCAGCTCCCGAAGCCGCACTACCTGGTCGTCAACGCGGACGAGTCGGAGCCGGGGACGTTCAAGGACCGCGAGATCATGCTTCGCGTCCCGTTCCGCTTCCTCGAGGGCTGCCTCATCGCGGCGCACGGGATCCAGTCGCAGCACGTGTTCGTCTACATCCGCGGCGAGTACGAGCGCGAGTTCGAGGTGCTGCGCGACTCGCTCGAGGCTATGCACAAAGCGGACCTACTGGGCGACGTCACCGTCGTGCTCCACCGCGGCGCCGGCGCCTACATCTGCGGAGAGGAGACGGCGCTCCTCGAGTCGCTCGAGGGCAAGCGCGGGCAGCCCCGGACGAAGCCCCCGTTCCCCGCGATCGCCGGCCTCTATGCCGCGCCGACCGCGGTGAACAACGTCGAGTCGATCACGACGGTGACACCCGTGCTCGAGATGGGCGGCCCCGAGTACGCGAAGCTGGGGGTCGAGAACTCCACGGGCACGCGCGTCTTCTCGCTGTCCGGGAACGTGGTCAACCCGGGGAACTACGAGCTGCCACACGGGATCTCCATGCGAGAGCTGATCTACGACGTCGGCGGCGGAGTGCCGGACGGGCGCGAGCTGAAGGCGATCATCCCAGGTGGCTCGTCGACGTCGGTGCTGACCGCCGACGACGTCGACACGAAGATGGACTTCACGTCGCTCGTCGAGGCCGGCTCCTCGATCGGCTCGGCGGGAGTGATCGTCATCGACGACCGCTGCTGCATGGTGCAGCTCGGAATCCGCGTCTCCCAGTTCTACGAGCACGAGTCCTGCGGGAAGTGCACGCCGTGCCGCGTGGGGACGAAGTGGGTGACCCAGATCCTCCAGAAGATCGAGGACGGCCGCGCGTCGCAGCCGGACCTCGACCTGCTGCTCTCGGTGTGCGACCGGATCATGGGCAAGTGCCTGTGCCCGCTCGGCGACTCCGACGCGATCGCGGTGCTCAGCTACGTCGACCGGTTCCGCGACGAGTACCAGGCCCACATCGACCTCGGTCGCTGCCCCTTCGACGGGGAGTCGTCGCTCGAGGGGATCCTCGCGCCGTCGGAAACGCATGCCCGCCACGAGCACGCCCATGTCTGAGCTCGTCTCGGTCACCGTCGACGACCGCCACGTGGACGTGCCGAAGGGCACGGGTCTGGTGGAGGCAGCCCAGGCTGCAGGCATCGAGATCCCAGTGTTCTGCTACGAGCCGCGTCTCGGGCCGCCGGTCGGCGCGTGCCGCATGTGTCTCGTCGAGATCGAGGGGATGCCGAAGCTCCAGGCGGGCTGCACGCTGACGGTGGCGGACGGCATGGTGATCAAGACGAGCGCCACGTCGGAGAAGGCAGCTGAGGGCCAGGCGGCGACCCTCGAGTTCATCCTCGTGAACCATCCACTCGACTGCCCGGTCTGTGACAAAGGCGGCGAGTGCCCGCTCCAGGACCTCACGTTCCGCCACGGTCCCGGCAACACGCGAATGACGTTCGCGAAGCAGACCTTCGACAAGCCGATTCCCATCTCGCCCCTCATCGCGCTCGATCGCGAACGCTGCATCCTCTGCTACCGCTGCACGCGTTTCTCCGAGGACGTGGCCGAGGACGCCCTCCTCATCGCCCGGAACCGCGGAGCGCACACCGAGATCGCGACCTTCGAGGACGAGCCGTACCGTTCCCCGTTCTCCGGCAACGTCATCGAGCTCTGTCCGGTCGGCGCCCTGACCTCCACGCTCTACCGCTTCGACGCGCGGCCGTGGGACATCCAGAGCGTCCCGACCGTCTGCACCGGGTGTGCTGTCGGCTGCAACACGTCCGCGACGATCCGCGAAGGCAAGGTCAGGCGCATCCACTCGCGCAACCATCCGGAGATCGACCGCGGCTGGCTCTGCGACAAGGGTCGCTTCGCGTACCCGCACCTCCGCGCCGAGGATCGCATCACGACCCCGCTTCGCCGCGGCCGGAAGGGGCTCGACGAGATCTCGTGGGACGAGGCGCTCGACGACGCCGAGTCCATGCTGCGTGCAGCCGGCGGGTCGATCGTCACGGCCTTCTCGGGCTCGGAGACGACCGAGCTCGCCTATGCCCTGGGACGCCTCCTGCGAGCGGGGCTCGGCGCGCACTCGGCCGTGCTCCCCGAGGCGACCTCGGATGCGCTCGAGGCTTTCCGCCTTCCGCTGAGCGGCATCGCCGAGGCGGAAATCGTCGTCGTGATCGGAGACGACCCCGTCGTCGAGCGTGCGCCGATCGTCGACCTGTGGATCAGGCAGGCACGCCGTCACGGGGCCGAGGTCGTGGTCTTCTCCCCGACCGGCACGGAGCAGACGCCGCCGGGCTCGGGGGCGGAGGCGTGCCGCGAGCTCGCCAACGGGCGGAGCGCCCTCGCCAGGAAGCTGCGCGCCGCCGAGAAGGCCGTCCTCATCTGGTCCGGCCCCGGCGGAGGCGGCGGCGCCAGGATCGCCGAGCTCGCCCACGACCTCGGCTTCGCCGGGAAGGTCGGTTGCGGCGCGTTCCATCTTCCCGCCGCGTCCAACCCGCACGGAGTCGCCCTCGGTTGGGCGGTAGCGGCCGATGCCGACGAGAGCGACCCCGAGCCGATCGAGCTCCTGGTCGTCTCGGGTGACGAGGCGGCGTCCAACCCGGACGTCCGCGCACTCGCCGAGCAGGCCGAGCGGGTTCTCGTCCTGACGATGTTCCACGAGCTGGCCGCGGGCTGGGCCGACCTGATCCTGCCCTCGACGGCAGATCTCGAGCGCGACGGCACGTCCATGAACCTCGAGGGCCGCGTCCAGCGTCTGCGGCGCGCGGTGCTCCCGCCCTGCCCCGACGAGCTCGCATGGATCTCGAAGCTCGCCGGGCGCTTCGACGTCGAGGTGGCGCCGCATGCCGCGGGCGTCTTCCGCGAGCTCGCCTCCGAGCTCTTCCGTGACCTCACGCTGGACGAACTCGGCCTGCACGCACCGCTCCCGGCGCGCCACCCGTATGTCGAGCCGGCGCCCGGCACGACCCCCGACCACACCGAGAGAACGGACGGCGCGCTTCGCCTCCATCGCTATACGCCGCTCTTCTCGGGACCCGCGGTCGAGCGTGTCGCCGAGCTCGGCTTCCAGCGCCCGGGGCGGGAGGTCGAGCTGTCGGCGCCCGATGCGGAGAGCCGCGGGATCGCGAGCGGCGACTCCGTCGTCGTCCGCTCGAACGGCACGTCCGTCGAGCTGCGCGCCCGCGTCAACCGCAAGCTGATCGACGGCGTCGTGCGCGTGGCCGAGGAGCACGCCGGCGACCTGCACCCGGCCGTGGAGGTCGTGAAGCAGTGAGCACGCCGTCGGTCGAGTGGTGGGTGAGCCTCATCGAGGCGTTCATCGTCATCAACCTCGTGATGGTGACCTTCGCGTATCTCACGCTCGCCGAGCGCAAGGTGATGGGCCGGATGCAGCTTCGCTACGGCCCGAACCGCGCCGGCCCCCGCGGGACGCTGCAGCCGATCGCCGACCTCCTGAAGCTGCTGAACAAGGAGAGCTTCCAGCCGACCGAGTCGATCGAGTGGGCCTTCGTCCTCGGCCCGTTCCTCGCCGCGTTCACGGCCCTCACGACGTTCTCCGTCATTCCGTTCGGTCCGGGATGGACGATCGGCGGCGTCTACATCCCTGGGCAGGTGGCTGACCTGAACATCGCGCTGATCCTCGTGTTCGCGGTCGGGTCGATCGGGGTGTACGGGTTCATCCTCGGGGGCTGGTCGTCCGACTCGAAGTACGCGCTCCTCGGCTCGATGCGGACTTGCGCACAGCTCGTCTCCTACGAGGTCTCGCTCGCGCTGTCGGTGCTCGGGATCGTGCTCATGGCGGGCACGCTCTCACTGACGGACATCGTCTCCGAGCAGGCCGACACGGTCTGGTATGCCATCCCGCAGTTCGTCGGGTTGATCGTGTTCCTCCTGGCCGGCACGGCCGAGACCGCCCGCGCGCCCTTCGACCTCCCCGAAGCCGAGCAGGAGCTCGTCGCCGGCTACCACACCGAGTACGGAGGGATGCGCTTCGGGCTCTACTCGATGTCCGAGTACATCAACCTCATCACGCTCTCCGCGCTGTGCGTGACGCTCTTCCTCGGCGGCTGGCACGGCCCCGGCTGGGACGGAGCGACCTGGGCGGGGCCGCTCTGGTTCATCGGCAAGCTCGTCCTCATCCTGTTCGTCTTCATCTGGATGCGGACGACGCTCCCGCGCCTCCGCTACGACCAGCTCATGCGGTTCGGCTGGAAGGTGCTGCTGCCGGTCGCGACCGTGAACGCCGTCGTCACGGCGATCCTCGTGGTGGCGTTCTGATGTCGCAGCCGTGGAGCACCCTGAAAGGCTTCGGCGTCACGTTCCGCCAGATCTTCCGGAAGCCCATCACGCAGCAGTACCCGGAGTACAAGCGCCCGGTGTACCCGCGGTTCCGCGGGCGCCACCGACTCCACCGCCACGAGAACGGCCTCGAGAAGTGCGTGGGCTGCTCGCTCTGCGCGGCCGCGTGCCCGGCCGACTGCATCCGAGTCGTCGCGGAGGAGAACACTGCCGAAAGCCGCGTCTCGGCCGGAGAGCGCTATGCGCGCATCTACGAGATCAACATGAGCCGCTGCATCTTCTGCGGCTACTGCGAGCTCGCCTGCCCCTTCGACGCGATTACGCTCGGCAACGAGTTCGAGATCGCCGAGTACTCACGCGACGACCTCATCTACACGAAGGACATGCTCCTCGCCGAGCCGATCAAGCGCGTCCCGGTCGTGGACCCGACCCGCTTCGACACCCCCGAGCCCGCCTTCAAGACGCGAAGCTAGAGATGGGTCGCTTGGAAAACACAAACGCCGCGGCCGCGAAGCGGCCGCCTTCAGGGATCTTGCGCGAGGAGAATCCGCACTCGCGGGTTCTGCTCTGCGCCAAGTAATGGGGAACGTCCTGGTCTGGATCGTCTGGTTCGTCGCCGCCGCGGGCTGTCTCGGCACCGGTGTCGCGGTGGTGACGATGACGAACCCGTTCTACTCCGCGCTCGCGCTCATCGGAAACCTCGCATCGCTCGCCGTCCTCTTCTTGCTCCTGTCCGCAGAGTTTGTCGCGGCCGCGCAGGTGCTCGTGTATGCAGGCGCAGTCATGGTGATGTTCCTGTTCGTCGTCGCGTACCTCGGCGGACGCGCGGACGCGCCGTGGGCCGGCGGCCCGCGTCTGCTTCGCGGTGCCGCCGTCGTCGCCGCGGCGGCGCTCCTCGTCGAGATCGTGGTCGTGCTCGGTCTCGCCTGGGGCGACAACCTCACCGATCCCGCTCAGATCTCGGGCTCGTTCGGAAGCCCGTCGCAGATCGGCGAAGCCTTCCTGACCGACCACCTGCTCGCGTTCGAGATCACGTCGATCGTCCTGCTCGTGGCCGCAATCGGCGGCGTTGTGCTCGGCACGACCCGTGAGAAGGAAGAGGAGGTCGCCTGATGGACGGGCCCGACGTCGGCTGGTACCTCATCGTTGCCGCCGTCCTGTTCGGGGTCGGCGCGCTCGGCGTCATGCTCCGGCGCAGCCCGCTGATTGTCCTGCTCTCGCTCGAGATCATGCTGAACGCGGCGAACCTCACTCTCATCGCGTTCGCGCGGCAGCAGGGGAACCTCGACGGCCAGATCTTCGCGCTTGCGGTGATGGCCGTCGCCGCGGCTGAGGTGGCCATCGGGCTCGGCCTCATCGTGGCCATGGCGCGCCGCCGCGTCCCGCTCGACGTCGACCAGGCGAACGCGCTTCACGGATGACCGTCGGGTCCTGGATCTGCCTGCTGTCGCCGCTCGCCGGGGCGGTCGCGATCACGATCGCCGGGACGAGGATCTCGCGCAGCACTGCCGCCTGGATCTCGATCCTCACGACCTTCCTCGCCTTCGGAGGCGCACTCGTCGCCTTCATCGCGTTGTGGTCGGCCGATCCGTCGGACCGGGAGCACGTCTCGACCGCCTACACGTGGCTGACCGCCGGCGACTTCGAGGTGAAGGTGCAGATCCTGCTCGACACGCTCTCGAGCACGATGATGCTCATCGTCTCGGGTGTCGGCGGCCTCATCGTCTGGTACTCGATGGGCTACATGGAGGGCGACGACGAGGAGCGTCGCTACTTCGCCTACATGTCGCTCTTCGTGTTCTCGATGCTCATGCTGGTCGAGGCGGGGAACTTCCTGCTCATGCTCGTCGGGTGGGGCCTCGTCGGCCTCGCCTCGTACCTGCTGATCGGCTTCTGGCACCACAAGCCCGAGGCAGTCGCCGCGGCGAAGAAGGCGTTCGTCATGAACGCGGTGGGCGACGCGACCTTCGCACTCGCCTGCGTTCTGCTCATCGCCGCGACGGGGACGCTCGAGTTCGGATCGGTCTTCGACCAGGTCGACTCGATGTCCTCGACCACCGTCAACCTCGTCGCCCTCGGACTCCTGGGAGGCGCGATCGCGAAGTCGGCGCAGATCCCGCTCCATACGTGGCTTCCCGACGCGATGGAGGGCCCGACTCCGGTGTCCGCACTGATTCACGCGGCGACGATGGTGACCGCGGGTGTCTACCTCCTCGTCCGGGCGAGCCCGATCTTCGAGGCCGCGCCCGACGTCCAGCATCTGGCCGCGATCCTGGGGGCGATCACGCTTCTCGTCGCCGGAGTCGTGGCGCTCGTGCAGTGGGACATCAAGCGCGTCATCGCGTACTCGACGATGTCGCAGATCGGCTACATGTTCCTCGGAGCCGGCGTCGGCGCGTACGGCTACGCGATCTTCCACCTCATGACGCACGCCTTCTTCAAGGCGCTGCTCTTCATGACAGCCGGTCTCGTCATCCACCACTTGGACGGAGAGCAGGACATCCGGAAGATGGGAGGGCTCCGCTCCGTCATGCCGCGGACGCACGTCGCGTTCGCCGTGGGCGGCCTCGCGCTCATGGGGATCCCGATCTTCTCGGGCTTCTGGTCGAAGGACGGCATCGTCTCGGCAGCGTTCTCGAGAGGCGACGCCCTCGGGTACACGCTCGCCGCCGCGGGTCTGCTGGGCGCGCTCCTGACCGGCCTCTACACCACACGGCTCTACTTCGCGGTCTGGCGAGGCGAGCAGAGCGACTTCGTCAAGGAACATGCACACGACTTGCGTCAGACCGGAATCCCGCATGCGCAGGACTCCGGTCGCGCAGAAGGCGGGGGCCACGGCGAGGGGCCGCGCTCGATGACCATCCCCGTCGCGGTACTGACGGTGCTCGCGACGATCGGCGGGCTCGTGGTGATCCCCGGGGTCTGGGAGCCGTTCCTGCAGTGGATCGACCAGACGGCCGAGCCGCTCGTTCAGGCGACCGTGGCCGAGGACTACGGCATCAGCGCGGTTGCGGTCACGCTCGCCGTCATCGGGTTCTTCGTCGCCCGCCGCGCGTTCGAGGCCGCACGGCAGGTCGTCACCAACCCGGCAATCTGGCGCGTGCTCGAGCACAAGCTCTACTTCGACGAGCTGTACGACGCGGTGTTCTACCGTCCCGCTGCCGCGCTCTCGGTCGCGCTGCGCCGCAACGTCGAGGAGCCCATCGTCGAGCGGTCGCTCGACGAGATCGGCACCGGAACCCTCCAGGTCGGCGGCGAGGTCGGTCGCGTGCAGTCCGGTCTCCTCCTGGACCTATGCGGTGGCCGTCGCGTTCGCCGTCTGCGTCCTCGTCGTCGTTTTCGTGGCGGTGCGCTAGTGCTCACGACCGCGCTCATCGTGCTGCCGATCGCCTCCGCGCTCGTCGTCGCAATGCTGCCGCTTCCGCGCGAGACGACGGCCGGGCTCGCGTTCCTCGCCGCATTGCTGGAGGTGGGACTGTGGATCGTCGCCGCGGCCCGATACGACTACAGCGCGGGCGGCCTCCAGCTCGACACCTCCCGAGAGTGGGTGCGGAGCCTCGGGATCTCGTACTCCGTCGGCTTCTTCGGGTTCTCGATCTGGCTCGTCGGCGCCAGCGTCGTCGTCTTCGCCGCCGCTGTCGGCTACGCGATGTGGGTCGGACGCGACCGCTCGCGCGCGTACTACGCGCTCATGCTCTTCCTGCTCGGCGCGGTCGTCGCGACGTTCGTCTCACAGGACCTGCTGCTCTTCTACGTCTCCTTCGAGGCGATGCTCATCCCGCTCTACGTCCTCGTCGGCGTGTGGGGCGGGGAGCGGCGGCAGGCGGCGACGGTGACCTTCGTCATCTACACGATGGCGGGCTCGCTGCTGATGCTCGCGGCTGTCGTCGCGTTCGGCGTCACGCAGGGGACGTTCTCGCTCACCGAGTCGGGGACGAGCGACAACACGTGGATCTTCCTCGGCTTCGCGATCGCCTTCGCGGTGAAGGCGCCGCTGTTCCCGTTCCACGGCTGGTTGCCGCTCGCCTACCGCGAGGCGCCGGTCGAGGTCGCCGCTGTCCTGTCCGCGATCGTCTCCAAGACCGCGGTGTACGGCTTCATCCGGATCGCGGTCCCCAAGTTCCCCGGGCCGGCCGACGACCTTTCGGGCCTGATCCTCGTGCTCGCGAGCGCCGGCCTGATCTACGGCTCCGTGCTCGCCTTCCGCTCGACCGACCTCCGGGGCGTCATCGCATACTCGTCGATGGCGCAGATGGGGCTGATCACCCTCGGGATCTTCGCGTTCGACGATCTCGGTCTCGACGGAGCCGTCCTCCAGTCGGTCGCGCACGGCCTCATCTCGGCGAGCATGTTCCTGCTCGTCGGCATGGTCGAGCGACGGTGCGGGACCGGCGAGCTCGATTCGCTCGGCGGCATGGCCAAGGGGCGTCCAACGCTCGCGACGATCGTCCTGATCGCAGGCATGATCGCCCTCGCAGTGCCGGGCTCGGCCACCTTCGCCGGCGAGTTCCTGATCATGGCCGGCGTCTACGCGCAGGGGTGGGGCTACTCGGTCGTCGTCGCGCTCGGCGTCGTGCTCGCGGCGATGTACACGCTGCGGGTCATCTCGGCCATCCTGCACGTGAAGCCCGGCCCTGCCGTTCGCGACGAGGCGCTTGACCTGCGCGTGGGCGAGCTCGCGCTCGTCCTTCCACTGCTCTTGGTCGTTCTCGGGCTGTCGGTCTGGCCCGCGCTCGTGACGGACAGATCGTTCACGACGAACTTCCAGGCGCTCGGTTGGGCCCCATACCCGCCGGCGGGTAATTCGCCGTGATCGATACGCCGAACGTCGACTGGCTGGCGCTCTCGCCGTCCGTCGCGCTCCTCGCCGCGGCGGGCATCGCCCTCCTCTCAGTGCTTCTGCCCGAGTGGATGCAGAAGCCACTCGCCGCGACCGCCGCGTTCGCGGGCTTCGTCGTCGCCGCCGGCTGCGCCGTGGTCGTCTTCGACAAGACGCCGTCACCCGAGGTGCTCCTCGACGGCTCGATGGTTCGCGACCAGCTCGCCGCGATGGCGCAGGTGATCCTCGGCGTCACAGGAGCGGCGGTCGTCCTCGCCTCCTGGGGCGAGCGCCGCCGTACGAACCACGCCGAGTACTACGCGCTCCTCGCGACCGCCGGCGCCGGGATGGCCTTCTTCGTCAGCGCCGACAACCTCATGACGCTGTTCCTCGGCCTCGAGTGGTTCTCGCTCTGCCTCTACATCCTCGTCGCCTTCGACAACGAGCGCGCGACCTCGCTCGAGGCGGGGCTGAAGTACCTCATCGTCGGAGGGTTCGGATCCGCCGTCCTCCTGTTCGGCTCGGCGCTCGTGTACGGCGCGACCGGCCAGCTGAGCTTCGGCGAGATCGCGAACACCGCTCCGACGAGCGACGCCTTCCTTTTCGCCGGGCTCGCGATGCTGCTCGCGGGGCTCGCGTTCAAGGTCTCGGCTGCCCCGTTCCACATGTGGACGCCTGACGTGTACCAGGGCTCTCCGACGTCGGTCACCGCGTTCATGTCGGCGGCGACGAAGACCGCGGCGCTGGTCGCGATGCTCCGGGTTCTCGTCACCGCGTTCCCCGATCAGAGCGACGTGTGGACGATCGCCGTCGCAGTGCTGGCGGCGATTTCGCTCGCCTGGGGAAACCTCGGCGCGCTCGCACAGCGCGACCTCAAGCGCATCCTGGCCTACTCGTCCATCTCGCACGCCGGCTTCCTGCTCATGGGCATCTCCGCGAACTCCGACTTCGGCGGCGAGGCACTCCTCTACTACCTCGTCCCGTACTCCGCCATGTCCGTCGGCGCGTTCGCCGTGATCGCGGCGCGGGAGCGCGAGCTCCAGGCGCCGGTGACGCTCGAGTCGCTCGCCGGCTTCGGCTGGGAGCGCCCCTACCACGGCATCGCGCTCTGGACGTTCATGCTCGGGATGGCCGGCTTCCCGCTCACGGGCGGCCTGTTCGGCAAGTTCTTCGTGTTCTCCGCCGCATACGACGCGGGCGAGTGGTGGCTCGTCCTGATCGGCGTCGCGGCGACCGCCGTGTCGCTCGCCTACTACCTGAACGTCGTACGCTGGATGTACATGCGCTCGGGCGCCGAGTTCCGCCTTGCCGTCGCCGGTGGCTCGCCCCCGCGCGACTCGGCTCTCGGTGTCGCGATCGGCGCCGCCGTCCTCGTCACGGTCGGCTCCTTCTTCGTGGTGCAGCCGATCCTCGACGTCGCGTCCGACGCGGCGTCCTCGCTCCCCTTCTGAAGTCGCTCTCGGTCCACTAGATTTCCGTCGTGGCGACCGAGCTGACCTGGCTGGGGCATGCGGCCTTCCGCGTCGACACGCCCGGCGGGAAGCGGATCTACGTCGATCCGTTCCTGCACGGGAACCCGAAGTGCCCCGAGTCGGAGGTCGAGCCCGAGCGCTGCGACCTGATCGCGCTGACGCACGGCCACGGCGACCACGTCGGCGACACCGTCGCACTGCACGAGCGGTTCGGGTGTCCGGTCGTCGCGCTCCTCGAGCTCCGCGACTGGCTCGCAGGCAAGGGCGTCGAGGCAAACATGGCCCACGCGCCGAACAAGGGCGGCACCGTCCCGTGGGAGGGCGTCAGCATGACCTTCACGGACGCCAATCATTCGTCGAGCACCGACGACGGGACGTATGCGGGGGAGCCGGCCGGCATCGTGCTCGGGCTCGAGGACGGCTTCTCGATCTACTTCGCCGGCGACACGAACGTCTTCGGCGACATGTCCCTCATCAGCCGCATCTACGAGCCGGACGTCGCCGTGCTCCCGATCGGCGACCACTTCACGATGGGGCCGCGTGAGGCTGCCGTCGCGATCGAGCTGCTCGGTGTCGAGCGCGTCGTTCCGTGCCACTACGGCACCTTCGGGCTCCTGACGGGAACACCCGATGCCCTCCGGGAGCTCGCGCCGTCGGGGGTCGAGATCCTGTCCCCGGAGCCCGGCGAGACCATCGCCCTCTGATGCGCGAGCGCTGGTTCGGGGCCACCGGGCGCAAGGTTCCGGAGATCGCGCTCGCCGGAACGATCGACCTCGAAGGAGCTCTCGTGCTCGACGACGTCACCGACGTGGCAGCCATCCACGAGGCCCACCATGCGGGCACCGCGGTTGTCGTTCGCTGCTCGTCGGCCGAGGAGGTGCATGCTGCACTCTCGCTCGGCCCGGTCGCCTGCGCGCTCGTCACGGACGAAGCGCTCCTCGCTCTCGACCTCGCGGAGATGACCTACGGCTAGCCCGGTCGTCGCGACCTACTCGATCTGCGCGTGCGACCTCGCCGCGCAGCAGTGGGGAGTCGCAGTCCAGTCGAAGTTCCTCGCGGTCGGCTCGGTAGTGCCGTGGGCGGAGCCGTTCGTCGGCGCGATCGCGACGCAGGCGTGGGCCAACCCGCGCTACGGACCGGACGGGCTCGCACTGCTCCGCGACGGGCTCACTGCCGAGCAGGTCGTCGACCGGCTGGCGAATGCGGACGAGAGCCGGGCGCAGCGACAGCTCGGGATCGTCGACGGCCAGGGACGCGCCGCGTCCTACACCGGCACAGCCTGCAACACGTGGGCGGGTCACCGGACCGGAGCGGGCTTCGCAGCGCAGGGAAACATCCTGGTCTCCGGCGAGACCGTCGACGCGCTGGCGGAGACGTTCGCGGCCTCGTCCTCGAAGCCGCTGACCGAACGGCTCCTCGACTGTCTCGACGCGGCGCAGGCAGCGGGAGGCGACCGGCGCGGACAGCAGTCGGCGGCAGTTCTCGTCGTCGGCCCCGAGCAGGGGTACGGCGGGCTCTCGGACGTTCTCGTCGACGTCCGCGTGGACGACCATCAGCGGCCGCTCGAAGAGCTGCGCCGCCTGTACGAGCTCCACCAGGAGCTCTTCGGCAGCACGCCGCGCTCGCAGTGGATCACGGTCGACGACGCGCTGCGCAGGGAGATCGCGGACCGCCTCGCTGTCCTCGGCTACGACGGTCTCGCAGACTGGGCGGGCGTCGAGAATCTCGAGGAACGCGTCGACGGGGAGGACGCCGTCGACCCGCTCGTCCTCCGGCGACTCCGTGAGCGATCGAGCTAGTCCGCGCCGGTCTCAGCCGGTGCCGAAGCTCGCGGGCTGAACTCGTCGCACGTATCCGAGCTACGAATCACACCCCGCACCAACCTGCAGCCTCCGAGCCCGAACCGCGGGAACATGAACTTGCAGTGATCGCAGCGGTACTCGGGTGCAGACGCCGGCCGGTAGTTGGCTTCCTTCTTGGAGAGACTCCAGATCCCAGTCATCCGACCTCCTTCGAACCCCCTTGATCGTAACCCGACCTTCCCCGCGTGGCATTCCCAGAGCGGGACTCTTTCAATCTCGACTGCTAGGGGTTAGAGTCGCTCGCCGGACAAACGGCAGGCGTAACCCCAATTGAGGAGGCAGATTGCGGCCAACCTGCCGCCCGTTCGTACGAGCGCCGGCGGATCCCCGCGAGAGGCGCCGGCCATGACCGGCGACGAGATCGCGGGCGTCGACAACGAGACGACTGCGCAGCTCCGCGAGAACGTCGAGACGCTGGAGCAGCGTGTCGAGGAGCGCACGACCGAGCTCGCCGAAGCGATGGAGACGCTGCGGGCGACGGAAGAGCGCTACCGACGCCTCGTCGAGGAGCTGCCGCTCGCGGTCTACACGGACGAGGCGGACTTGAGCGGCAAGACCGCCGGAGTTCCCGTCTACATCAGCCCACGGGTCGAGGAGATGTTCGGCTACCCGGCCGAAGCGTGGCTCCAGGAGGGCTTCTTCGAGTCCCTGCTGGATCCCGAGGACCGGGAGACCGCACTCGCCGAGACCAAGGCACAGCTCGAGTCCGGAGACGAGCGGTGGTCCTTCGAGTTCCAACTGAGGGCAGCCGACGGCCGCACCGTGTGGGTGAGAGACGACGCGTGGATCGTCCGTGACGCCGCCGGCACGCCGACCCACCTCCAGGGCTTCATGATCGACGTCACGACCGAGCGCGAGGCGACCACGGAGCTCGACAGGCAGAAGCAGTACTTCGAGTCGCTCGTCGAGATCAGCCCGGTCGCCGTCGTGACCATGGACCGGGACGAGGTCGTGACAGGCTGGAACCCAGCAGCGGAGGCCCTGTTCGGATACTCGGCCGACGAGGCGATCGGACAGTCGATCGGCGACCTCGTCCTCGAGTCGGAGGATCTCCCTGCCGACGCGGAGATCAGGCCCAGCGACGTCCTTGCTGCGGGCCGGATCGACCGGATGACCCGGCGCCGACGCAAAGACGGCTCACTCGTCGACGTCGAGGTGTCGATGGTGCCGCTTCGCGTCGACGACGACGTCGTCGGCTTTTATGCGATCTACCGCGACATCAGCGAGGTCAAGTTGGCCGAGACCCGGTTCCGCCGGCTCGCGGAGGAGCTCCCGCTCGTCACGTACATCGACGCCCCGGCGGGGACGACGGCATGGACTGGCGACGAGACACGGTCGCTTACCGGAGAGTCCCTCTACCTGAGCCCGCAAGCCGAGGATCTCTTCGGCTATCCGATCGCGGACTGGAGCGACAACCTTCTATGGGAGCGGATCCTCCACCCGGACGACCGGGAGTGGGTGGTCGATGCGCAGACCGAGGCCCAGCAGACGTTTGCGCCGCTCACCATGGAGTACCGGGTCCTGCACCGCGACGGACACACCATCGCGATCAGGGACGCCTCGGTGCACGTCCTCGACGACGCGGGAAGACCGCTCTACGTGCAGGGGTACTTCATCGACATCACCGAGCGTGTCAAGGCCGAGAAGACGCAGGCTGCTCTCCGGAGCATCGCGGAGACGGCGAGCGCGGCCGAGGATATGGACGCGTTCTACGCCGAGATCCACCGCATCGTCGGTGAGCTCATGTACGCGGACAACTGCTTCATCGCGCTGTACGACGAGGTCCGTGACGCCGTGAGCTTCCCTTACTACGTCGACGAGGTCGACGACGAGATTCCCGACCCGCACGTGTGGGAGAAGCTGGGTGACACCGAGCTCGGCCGTGGGCTGACGGCATATGTCATCCGAACGGGGCGACCCCTCCTCGCAACCACGGAGGTGATGGACGAGCTCGTCGCGAGCGGCGCAATCGAGTTCGTGGGGACCGAGTCGTTCGACTGGCTGGGAGTCCCACTCCGAGCCGAGGGCCGCTCGCTTGGCGTCCTCGCAGTCCAAACCTACAAGGAGGACGAGCGCTTCACAGAGCAGGACCGTGACCTCCTCGCGTTCATCGGCCAGCACATCGGTACCGCCCTGGCCAGGACGCGCCTGCGGGAGGAGATGCGGCAGCGCCTCCGCGAGCTGGAGAGCGTGAATCGCATCGGCCAGGCTCTCGCCTCGCAGCTCGATCTCGACGCGCTCGTCGAGCTCACCGGCGACCTCATCGCGTCGACGTTTCGTGCGGACATCGCCTATGTCGCGTTCCTCGATCCGGCGACCCAGGAGATCGACTTTCCGTACTACAGCGAGCGCAGCAGGAAGATCGAGCAGCCTCGCATCCCAGTCGGAGACGGGCCGACGTCACGCGTGCTGCGCACGAACGAGCCGCTCGTCGCGCACGGTGCCGACGAGCTCCTGGAGATCGGCCCACGCCGCGTCGGCGCTCCGTCGGGCTCGTATCTCGCGGTCCCGATCCGCGCCGGGGAGACGACGATCGGCGTCCTCAGCGTGCAGACGACGACCGACGCGGCGCGCTACGACGACGGCGACGCGCGCCTGCTGTCCACCATCGCCGCGAACGTGGGTGCCGCAATCCAGAACGCGCGGCTCTTCCGGGACGTGCAGGAGGCGCGCGTCGAGGCCGACGCGGCGAACGAGGCGAAGAGCGCGTTCCTCGCATCCATGAGCCACGAGATCCGCACGCCGATGAACGCGATCATCGGCATGAGCGGGCTCCTCCTCCGGACGACGCTCGACGAGGAGCAGCGCGACTCGACCGAGATCATCCGCACGAGCAGCGAATCGCTGCTCACGATCATCAACGACATCCTCGACTTCTCGAAGGTCGAGGCCGGTCGCATCGAGCTGGAATCCGAGCCGTTCGACTTCCGCACGTGCGTCGACGGCGTGCTCGCGCTCATCGGCTCGATCGCGACCGGCAAAGGACTCGAGCTGACCACCGAGATCTCGGACGACATACCGCAGACCATCGTCGGCGACGGCACGCGGCTGCGTCAGATCGTGCTGAACGTGCTGAACAACGCGGTGAAGTTCACCGTGGAGGGTCGCGTCTCGCTCACGGCATCGGCGGCGCCCGTCGACGGAAACGGTCACCTGGAGGTTCACCTCGAGGTGCGCGACACGGGCATCGGCATCCCGCCTGACCGGATGGACCGACTGTTCCAGTCGTTCAGCCAGGCCGACATCTCGATCAGCCGCCGCTTCGGCGGCACCGGGCTCGGCCTCGCGATCTCGAAGCGCCTCGCGGAAGCGATGGGCGGCACGATGTGGGCCGAGAGCGACGGAATACCCGGTCACGGGAGCGTCTTCCACGTCACCTTCGTCACGCACGAGGCGGACGCTCCGGCGCGGGAGGACGGCGACGCGCCGCCGGCGCCCACCGCGGTGGACCTCGACCCGAGCCAGGCCGAGCGGCACCCGCTCCGCATCCTGCTCGCCGAGGACAACGCCGTGAACCAGAAGCTCGCCGTGCGCCTGTTCTCGCTGATGGGCTACGACGTCGACGTGGCTGCGAACGGCCTCGAGGCGGTAGAGGCGGTCGAGCGACAGCCCTACGACGTCGTCTTCATGGACGTCCAGATGCCGGAGCTCGACGGGCTCGAGGCCACGAGGCAGATCCGCGCCAGGGCAGGCGGAAACGGGCCGCGCATCGTCGCGATGACTGCCAACGCGATGGAGGGCGACCGCGAGGCGTGCCTCGCAGCGGGTATGGACGACTACGTCGGGAAGCCGATCCGCGTCCACGAGCTGATCTCGGCGCTCGAGCAGACGCCGCCGAGCATTGCCGGCTGAGAGGACATCTCAGCCGGCGTCGCGAGCTGCGAGAAGCGCCGTTCGCACCCGGCGCCACTCGTCGTCGATCGCGTCGAGGCCGGCGAGCACGGCTCCGAGGTCGCCGTTCGCGCCGGCTGTCTCCGCCTCCAGGCAGAGCTCGGAGAACGCGGACGCGCCGAACGTGCGGCCGTTCCCCTTGAGCGTGTGTGCGGCACGTCGCGCCCGCTCCGCATCCCCCGCTGCCGCAGCCTCGCGGAGCGCCTCGAGCTGGCGCGGCCCGTCCTCGAGAAGCTCGTCGATCAGCTCGGCGAGGAACGCCTGGTCGCCGCCTACGCTTTCGCGGAGCTCGTCGAGCACGCGGCTGTCGAGGACGTCGGCCACACGGTGACCCTAAAGCTTGACCGGGCCTCGCGCGACCGCGAGGATCGTCCGACGGTGCCGGGGACCATCTTGATCGCCGACGACGACCGGGTCGGCCGCAAGCTGCTGCAGCGCCTGCTCGAGGCAGACGGCCACGAAGTTCGGATCGCGGGAGACGGTCGCGAGGCTCTCGACCTCTTCGCGGAGGCGCCGTGCGACGTCGTCCTCCTCGACATCCTCATGCCGGTGCTCGACGGGATCGAGACGCTCGCGGAGCTGAAGGCGACACCGGGTGCGGAGTTCGTCCCGGTGATCATGATCTCGGCCGTCGACGACGTCGAGAACGTCGTCCGCTGCGTCGAGATGGGCGCAGACGACTACCTGACGAAGCCGTTCAACCCCGTGCTCCTCCGGGCGCGCATCAACGCCGGGCTGACGAAGAAGCGCCTGCACGACCTCGAGCGCGCCCGCGTCCACGACGTCTTCACGCGGTTCCTCCCGGAGCACGTCGTCGACGACGTGCTCGCCCGCACCGACGACGACTTTCGGCTCGGCGGAGTGCAGACGGTCGGCACCGTCATGTTCACGGATCTCCGCGGATTCACGGCATTCACCGAGCAGCGGTCGCCGGAGGTCGTCATCGCCGCCCTGAACCGCTACTTCGACGAGACGAGCGACGCGATTCTCGAGCACGGCGGCACGCTCGTCGCCTATCGCGGAGACGGCTTCCTCGCGGTGTTCGGAGCGCCGATCGAAATCGAAGACCATGCCGACCGCGCTCTCGCCACCGCCCGGGAGATGCTCGAGGTCCGGCTCCCGCGGTTCAACGACTGGCTGCGCGCGAACGGCCTCGGCGAGGACGTGCGCATGGGGGTAGGGCTTGCGACGGGTGCCTTCATGTCGGGAAACGTCGGCTCGCTCAGGCGGCTCGAGTACACGGTCCACGGGGATCCGGTGAACACCGCCTCGCGCATCGAGGGCATGACGAAGACGGTCGGACACCCGATCCTGTTCGCCGACTCGACGTTCGAGGCACTCCTCACCCGCCCTGAGGACGCCGAGCACCTGGGTGAGTTCGACGTACGGGGCCGCGAGTCGACCGTCTCCCTCTGGACCGTAAACGGCCATTCGACTGCGTGAGCTACGCGGACGGCGCCGACACCGGATTCAGCTCCTCGAGCTCCGCCAGCCGAGCTTCCGCGAGCTCGTGCGCTGCCCGGTGCGTGGTCGCGTGTCCGGTCACTGCGACGAGGAAGACGTCGGACTCCAGTGCGTACAGCAGCGAATCCGTCCGCGTCCTCACGGTTGCCGTCCGAGGGACGTCGTACATGAGTGCGATCTCGCCGAAGCCCTCGCCCCGGCCACGCGTCGCCGCCACTCGTCCGTCGCGCTGGATCTCGAGCTGCCCGTCCGCGATGAGGTAGAACCGGTCGCCGGCCTCGCCCTCGCGGATGACGTCGACCCCTGCGGGCACGGCGAGCGAGTCCAGAGAGCGTGCGAGCGACTCGATCGTCGGAGGAGGCAGGGGCCTGAAAAGAGGCATCGAGCGAAGGAGCGCCACCTCCACGACCGGCACGGTTGCGTGGCGATCGATGTCGAGCAGCCTGCGACCGGACGCAAGCGCGAACAGCGGTAGGAGCGCTGCGAGGAATCCGAACGCAAGCGGCAGGCCGCCCAGTGCCACGAGGATCGGCGCGAGTAGCGACCCGACCGCGAACGCCGCCATCTGCACTCCCTCGAGGAGGGCGAAGACGCGTGCGAGGAGGTCCGCGCGAGCAACGCGCTGGAGGAGCGTCCGCGCACCCACGTCGAACGTCGCACGGGCACCCCCTGCGACGGCCAGCAGCACCAAGGCAGCAACGGCACCCGGGACCGCAGCCAGCCCCGCGAACGCGACGCTCCAGATCACGAGCGATGCCACCAGAGGTGGCGCAAGTCGCGCGAGCCCGACCATCCGCGCGGTCGCCCAGACCGCGAGCACGCCGCCCGCGCCGAAGGCGGCGGTCAGGTAGCCGGCCCAGTCGCCCCCGTAACCGAGCCCCGCCTGGGCGAGCTCGACGGCGAGGACGTCCAGGGCACCGATCGCGACGCACTCCGCGCCGAAGAGAAGGACCAAGAGGCGTGCCTGTGGATCGCGTCGTACGAATGCGACCGACGCAACGAAGCTGTCCTCCGACTCGGCGTCCTCCCCGCGCGCCTTGCCTCCGAGACCGCGAAGCGGCGCCATCAGAACCGCTCCGATCAGCGCGGCGCCTGCGACGATCGCGAACGCAGCCC
This sequence comes from uncultured Gaiellaceae bacterium, assembly GCA_963746975.1. Lineage (GTDB taxonomy): Bacteria > Actinomycetota > Thermoleophilia > Gaiellales > Gaiellaceae > GMQP-bins7. The sequence goes on along the minus strand of CAVVDE010000012.1, from coordinate 487,742 downwards.
CCTCCGAGCCGATCGCGAGCACCAAACCCGTCAAGAGAGGACCGGCGAAAATGCTCGCGCTCTCGATCCAGCCCGAGACGACGTTCGTCGCGGTCAGCTCCTCGGGCGTCCGCGCGAGACTTGGGGTAAAGGCGGACTGCGTCGGGCGTGTGACCGTGTACGCGATCGAGGGTCCGACGAGGAGCGCATAGACCACGAGCTTGGGGGCTCCCGCGAGGAGGGCGATCGCAACAGCTCCGGTGGTGGCCGACTGCGCCATGTACCCGGCGAAGAGCGACGTGCCAAGAGCGAAGCGTTGTCCGAGGCTCGCGGTCATCGGCGCGAAGACCGCTGCCGGGACCAGCATCACTGTGGCGACGATCCCGCTCTCGGTTACGCCACCCTGGGAATACGCGTACACGAGCATCGCGATCCAGCTCGCGTACTCACCGCAGTTGTGCGTGACGAACGCAGCCTGCACCCGCCTGAGCTCCCGATTCCCCGTGAGCGTGCCGAGTACGTAGCGAAGCGACGACGCGCCGCGTCCCACTTCCGCCGAGGTCACGTGACCAAGTCGCCCGCCGCCATCCGGCGATCATCTCAGGGTCCGCGAGCCCATCCGTGTCGTGCCGCGGTCTTTGCAGCCCCGCAGGCAGCGTCATAGACTCCGCGCGTGGCGCTGGGTCTCGGCAAGAACGACAAGGGCAAGGTGCTCGCGAACGTCCCCTTGTTCGCCGACCTGTCGAAGAAGGAGCTTTCCCAAGTCGCCTCGATTGCGGACGAGCTCGACTTCAAGGCGGGCAAGACCCTGATCCGCGAAGGCGATCCCGGTCGCGAGTTCTTCGTCCTGCTCGAGGGGAGCGTCGAGATAACGCATGGCGGAAAGCCGATCGCGACGAGACAGGCCCCGGAATTCTTCGGCGAGGTCGCGCTCATGTGCAACCGGCCGCGCGTCGCGACGGTCACGACGACCGAGCCGAGCGTCGCGCTGGTGGTCACCGACCGCGACTTCAGGCACCTCGTGACGCAGTCGCCGCAGATCGCCCTGAAGGTGCTCCAGGCCGTCGGCGAGCGGCTGCCCGCAGACGACGCGTAACGCGCTTCTCCCTAGGAGTCGCCGGGCAGGCGCCGTCCCCCGGCGAGGTCACGGAATGGGGGTACCGGGTCGTGCTCGGGTCTCGCCACGACGAGCACGGCGCCGTGCTCGGGTCCCGCGAGGGCCGACACGAGCAGTTCGAGCGCGACAGCCAGTGCGAACGCCTTGTGCGACTGCTCGCCCCCGAACGGCACGAGCTCCTCGGGCAGCGCCTTGCCGGCAAGGACGGCGCCGTGTGTCACCGCGCCCATCGCCACGTCCGCGACGAGCGGGCGCCCGTCACCCGACGGGATCGCGATCGCCAGCGGGTTCGTGCCCGTGAGCGGTGGACCGCCCTCCGGCGACGGCAGGCGGCGAGGGGAAGTGGCGGTCAGCGCGGCCACGAGGCCGCCGTCCGCGAGACGGCGCACCCAGTATCCGAGCACGCCCGAGGGGAAGCAGCGCCGAGCGACGATCACGCGTGCTCGCTCGGGCGGGTCGGCGAGCGTTGCGCGCACGATCTCCTCGAGCACCAGATAGCCGAGCGATCCGTGCCCGTCCCAGCGCTCGAATCCTTCCTCCGACTCGATGAGCAGCGGCCGCGCGAGCTGATCCAGCTCGAGCGTCTCGAGCCAGGCGACACGCGTGAGCCCGTGCCAGCTCTTCCCGTGGGCCTCGGCGTACTCGAAGTGCGCGATGAGCGCGTCGACGGCAGCCTGCCCGAACCCCAATCCGGCGAGACGGCTGCGGGCCTCCTCTGCGGTCATCGGGTAGGAAACGCCTTCGTGGTCCAGCGCTCCACCGGCCAGCCGCGCTCGCCGGCGACGCGACGGAGCGCGCGGTCGGGGTTCACGGCGACGGAATGGCCGACCGCCTCCAGGAAGGGAACGTCCGAGTGGGAGTCGGAGTACGCGGTCGAGCTGTCCCGATCGATGCCGCTCCTGTCCACGAGCTCCACCAGCGCGTCGGCCTTGGCCTGTCCGTACAAACGCCGCTCGAGCTTGCCGGTGAACACACCGTCGCTGACCTCCGCGCGCGACGCGATCGAACCGGCAAAACCGAGCCGAGTGGACACTTCCTCCACGACCTCCTGAAGCGCTGCGGAGACGACGAACACCGGCTCCCCGCGATCCGCGTGCTGCGCAGCACGGCCGAGAGCGTCGCGATAGACGAGCGGCTTCAACACGGGCTCCCAGGCTTCTGCGGCGATCTCGCGCATCAGCTGCACGGGCAGCCCCCGAAGGATCGACATCCCGCTGTCCGCCGTCTGCCCGACGCGAGCCTGTCCCGCTCCGAATCGCGCGAAGAGGAGTTGCGCGAGAGCTGCTTTCGCGGCCTGCCGTCTGCCGATCAGCCCACGCTCGCGAAACATCCCCGCTAGGGCAAGAGAGCTCGAGCGCGAGATCAGGGTCCGGTCGAGATCGAAGAACGCGGCTCCGGCCACGCGGCGAGCCTACGAGATGACGGTGAGGGGCTTGCGGATCGTGCCTGCACGCGACGCGGCAACGGCGTCGGCGAGCCCCGCGATCGCGATTGCGCCCTCGGAGTCGGGGGCGATCTCCGCCACGGGGGCGCCTGCATCCGCGGCCTCGCGCAGCAGCGGATCGAGCGGGATGCGTGCGAGAAGCGGGACGCCGACCTCATCCGCGAGTGCCTGGCCGCCTCCCGACCCGAAGAGCTCCTGACCGGTTCCCGTCAGGTAGGACATGTTCTCGACGGCTCCGACGACTCGCATGCCGGTCTTCTGCGCCATCTGAGCGGCGCGAACCGCCACCTGCTGGGCCGCGGGTTGCGGGGTCGTCACGACGAGCGCCTCGGCACGCGGGAGCAACTGTCCGAGCGACATCGCGACGTCTCCGGTTCCCGGCGGCATGTCCACGAGAAGCGTGTCGAGATCTCCCCAGTGGACGTCGGACAGGAACTGCTCGAGCGCCTTGTGCAGCATTGGTCCGCGCCACATGATCGGCGCGTTCTCCTCGAGGAAGAAGCCGATCGACATGAGCTTGAGATCGCCGCGGACAGGCGGCACGATCATCTCGTCGACCGCGATCGGCTTCTGATGGACGCCGAGCATGTGCGGGATCGAGTGGCCGTAGATGTCTCCGTCGAGGACCCCGACCGCCTCGCCGAGCTCCGACAGCGCGTACGCGAGGTTGGCGGTGAGGGTCGACTTCCCGACCCCACCCTTGCCGGAGGCGATGGCGAGGACGCGCGTCGCGGGCGACAGGGAGATCTGGCGGTCGGCGGCGTGACCGCCGCGGAGGCGCGACACGAGCGCTGCCTTCTCCTCGGGCGTCATGACGTCGAAGCCCAGGCGCACGCGGGTCACGCCGGGCACCTCGCCGACGAAGCGCGCAACCTGCTCCTGGAAGGAGTCGCGCAGCGGGCAGCCGGCGACCGTGAGCGCGATCGTGACCGAGACCGAGCCGTCGTCGTCGATGACGACGTCGCGGACCATGTCGAGCTCCGTCACGGGCCGGCGAAGCTCGGGATCGATGACGCTCTCGAGCGCCTTCAGAATCGCGTCGCGGTCGGGCTTCATCGCGGCGAGCGTACCAGCGCCCCTCGAGAGGGTTGACGGGCGACCGACGCGCGAGTCGAGTGCAGACAGGGGATGGGGCGGTGTTCGGCCGGGGACGAGGCCGTAGGCCGACCCGCATGGGTCGGCCACCTGTGGCGCCCGGTTCGACCTAGGAGCGCTGGGGGTCACTCAGCGCAGCCGCGAGCTCGCGCACCAGCTCGGGTGATCCGGCGGCGGCCAGTCGTGAGCGCGTCCCCAGATCGAGGGGCGCGGCGGCGAACGGCGGATCCTCGAAGAGGTCGATCGCGAGCCCGCGCTCGCGAACGAGGAGCTGCGCAGCGGCGATGTCGACGGAGCGAGCCGCCTTGAGCGAGACGACACCGTCCACGCGCCCCGCCGCGAGATGACAGAGCGACAGAGCGAGCGAGCCCATGACGCGGAGGCGCTCCGCGACGCCGATCACGCGGCCGACCTGCGCCGCGATCGTGGGCGTGGTCGTCCCCTCGAAGCTGAGTATCTCGATCGTCTCCTTCGGCCCTTGCGCGCCGAGCGGTGCGCCGTCGAGGAACGCGCCCCTTCCCCGCTCGGCCGTCCACTCCTCGCCGGAGCCGAAGTCGTAGACGTATCCGAAGACGACGTCACCCATCGTCGCGCCCTCCGCGACTGCGAGCGAGAACGAGAAGAAGGGGACGCCGCGCTTTGCGTTGACTGACCCGTCGATCGGATCGACGACGACCGTCGTCGGCCCGCCTGCGCCGAAGACTCTGATGCCGAGCTCCTCGGAGACGAGCACGAAGTCGCGGCCGAGTGCTGCGAGCCGCTCGACGACGGCGTCCTCCGCAGCCTGGTCGATTGCCGTCGTCTCGTCCCCGCCCTCACCGAGACGAAGCACCGGTTCTCGCTCGACACGTGTCGGCAAGGCTCCGAGAACGCCTCGGATGTCACCGACGCAGCTGCGGCAGGTCTCGAGCCAGGGCGTCATGGCTCGAGCGGATGGAACACGAGACCGGAGAGTGGCTTGGGATAGAAGTACGTGCTCTTCGGCGGCATCCGCCCGCCCGCCAGCGCGACTGCGAAGACGTCGTCCACTCGCGGTTCTCGGAGGACGAATGCGACATCGGCGTCGCCGCGATCCACCGCCGCGACGGCGTCCTCGACGCGGGGCGTGTAGCCGATGCCGTCGAGCCCGTGCCTGTCCACGAGCTGCGCGTCCAACTCCCTCTCGTGGCCCCTGACGACTTCGACACTCCCGCTCCGATAGGCGATCGCGGCGGAGCGATCGTACGGCTCGTCACGCAGAATCGACATCGCCTCGGCCAGGTCGCCGCACGCCTCGCCCTCGCGAAGCACCGCCAGATCGGGCCTGCCCGCAAAGACGCGATGCGTGGGAAAGACGTGTAGCCCCGGGTCGTTCTTCGACACGACGAGAGCCATGATCCGGGTCCCCTCGCGTTCGCGGCCGAGATCGACCGCACATTCGTAGCGATGGTGCCCGTCAGCGATGAGGAGCGGTCCCGAGGCGAGCTCCGGCACGGCCGTTCGCCACAGCCGCGTGCCGTCGACCTCGACGTCCGGCTCGACGGTCGGTCGACTCACGACGATTGAACCGTCAGTCAAGAGGAAGATCGGCTCGGGCTGAACACGGGTCGCCCGGAGGAGCCTCAGTCGATCCTCGCGGATGCGCGCGTGCGTCCGCTCGTGCGGGAGCACGGCTCCGGCCTCGTAGGGCTCGGCCGGGAGAGACACGATGACTCCGTGGCGCTCGCGCGCAACGCCGTCCGGGCCGACGTACGACTCGACAGCGAGCCATGCAGCCGGGTCGTCGTCGCGCTCGACGATCCCCCGCGCAAGCCAATCCCGATACAGACGACCTGCCTCCTCGACGGAGTCGGGGAGCGTCACGTGAACCACGTTGTACGGGTTGCGCGTATACAGCTCGGCGCGCTCCTCGTCGTCGACGGCGTCGTACGGGGGAGCCACGAGATCCGCCAGCGGCCCGGCCGCGCCGGCGTAGCGGACGGCGCGGAACGGCTGGGCGTCGGCCATCGCGGCGAGCGTACCAACGCCCCTTCTAGACTCGGCCCGTGACGACGATCGCCGAGCTCGCCGAGGACAGGACCGTCGAGGGCGTGTTCGCCGTCACGAAGAAGGAGCGCAGGCGCACGCGCAACGGAGCCGCCTACCTGGCGCTCGAGCTCGCCGACGCGAGCGGTCGCGTCGAGGCACGTGTGTGGAACGACGTCGAGCTCCTCGACCAGCGCTTCGACGAGGGAGACGCCGTGCACGTACTCGGACGGGTCGAACGCTTCGGCGGGCGACTACAGATTCAGGTCAGGGCGGTCGAGCCCGCCGAGGAGACGGATCCTGCGTCGCTGACGCCGGCGCTCCGGCGCGACCTCGACGAGCTCGACGGCTTCTTCGACTACCTCGCTTCCGAGATCACCCATGAGGGTCTCGCGGCCGTCGTGGGCTCGTTCGTCCGTGACGCGGAGGTTCGCCGCGCGCTTCGATCGCTTCCAGCGGCTGGATCCGACGGCCATCACGGCTACGCCGGCGGTCTCCTCGAGCACACGGTCGGAGTCGCGACCCTCTGCCGCGAGACCGCCCAGCTCCACCAGCGCCTCCGCTACGACCTTCTCCTCGCAGCCGCACTCCTCCACGACGTCGGGCGCATCCGCGAGCTCGGCGGCGGTCCCGCCTTTCGTCAGACCGAGGAGGGCCGGTTGCTGGGACACGTCCATCTCGGATTGCGGATGGTCGAGGAGCGCTCGCGCGACCTCGACCCGTCGGTCCTCGCCGAGCTGCTGCATCCGGTGGCGTCACACCACGACCGGCCCGCTGCACGAACTGCCGAGGCCGCGGTGCTCTATCACGCGAACCAGCTCGACGCGCAGGCCGCGACACGCTCCGTCGGCCACGACTGACCTTTCATGGCAGCCCTGCTGGCCATTGCCGGCGCGCTCGGATGGGGCGTCGGCGACTTCCTCGGAGGCATCGCCTCGCGGCGACTCGCCGTCCTCACCGTTCTCGTCATCTCGCAGACGGTCGGCCTCGTCGGCGTCTACCTCTGGGTCATCGCGTCCGGGGACGCCTTCCCAGGGGTCGAGAAGCTCCTGCCCGCGGCAGCCGGGGGCGTGGCCGCCCTCGTCGGGCTCGCAGCCCTCTACCGCGGCTTCGCACTCGGCGCCATGGGAATCGTCGCGCCGATCTCGGCGGCCTCGCCGATCGTTCCCCTCGCAGTCGACGCAGCGCGGGGCGACGTGCCGACCGCCGTCCAGTGGGTCGGCGTCGGGCTCGTCGTGACGGGCATCGTCGTCCTGTCGTGGGAGCCGTCGAAAGATGGGCGGCGGCAATTTGCGGCAGGAGCGGGCCTCGCGGTCGCCGCGGCCCTCGGCTTCGGGCTCTTCTTCGTCGGTATCGACGCGGGAGCGGACGAGAGCGCCGCCTGGGCGGTCGCAGCTGCACGAACCGCGTCCGTGCCCGTGGCCGTGGTCGCCGCGCTCCTGACCGCGACCGCGCTAACGGCACCGCGCCGGCTGCTGCCGTTGATCGTCGGCGTCGGCATCTTCGACACCGGAGCGAACGTCTTCGTCGCGGCTGCGACGACCCGCGGCGCCGTCGGGATCGTCGCCGTGCTCAGCAGCCTCTATCCGGTGGTCACGGTTGTGCTGGCGTGGCTCGTGCTCGGAGAGAAGCTCGGTGCGACGAAACGGATCGGAGGAGCGGTCGCTCTCGCCGGCGCCGCCTTCGTCGCCGCCGGCTGACGCTCAGACGTTGAAGCGGATGTTGAGAACGTCTCCGTCCTCGACGGCATAGGTCTTGCCCTCGAGCCGCTGCAAGCCGCGCCGCGCAGCCTCTGCGTGCGATCGGCACTCGAGAAGATCGTCCCAGCGGATCACCTCGCAGCGGATGAATCCACGGGCGATGTCGGAGTGGATCGACTCCGCAGCCTCGAGCGCCGTCTGACCGCTCGACAGGGTCCACGACCGGGCCTCCGTGTCGCCGACGGTGAAGAACGTGATGAGCCCGAGCGCCTCCTTGAGCCGCACGACCACGTCGTCGAGCGCGGATGCACCCGAGCGGAACTCCGCCGCCTCTTCCGGAGGAAGCTCCGCGAGCTCCATCTCGAGGGCGCAGTCGATGCCTCCCGGCCCGTTCTCGACCGGGATGAGCACCCTAGTCGTCAGCGGCTCGAGCTCCGCCGGAAGCTCACCGCTCCACTCCGAGAGGGGTCTCCCGTCGTCGAGATGCTCCAGGAGACGCTCTGTGAGCTCGGCCTCCTGGCGCTTCGCGCGATCGCCGGACTTCGCCTCCTTCCGGACTCGCTCGAGCCGGCGGTCGACGTGCTCACGATCGGCCACGATCAGTTCGAGACGGAGCGTCTCGAGATCGGCGGCCGGATCGGCGTCATCGGAGAATCCGTCGAGAACTGCGAGCAGCGCGTCCGCCTGGCGGAGCTCGCCCGGGATCTCGGCCCGACCGGGCACGTCCACGACGCGAATCGCCGCGGGCGTGATCTTCTTCGAGCCGACGACCTCGGCCAGCCGCCCGAGACGATCGTCTGCGATCACGGCCATGCCGAGGTTCGACTTCTGCGTCACTTCCGAGTAGGCCGTCACGTGTGCCCCGGCGTGCGTCAGCGCGTTGAAGAGCGTCGTCTTCCCGGAGTTGGGAAGGCCGACGATGCCGACCCGGAGCGCCACCACTCGTCAGTCGGCGAAGCCGACCCGGGACGCGCGCGCGTGGCGTTTGACGTACTGGAGGCGCTCGAGGAGCAGCGTGATCGTCCCCTCCTGCGATTCGAGTGTCAGCGTCCCCGACGCGCCGGCGCCGAGCTTCCGATCGAGAGCATCCGCGCTCTCGACGGTGACGAGCCAGCTGAGGATCTGCCCTCCCTCGAATCCGATCTCGACTCGCACGAACTCGTCAGCCACTCGCAACCACCTCCGTCAGAACGCCGTGAATCGAATCGGGATGGACGAACGCGACCTCGAGGCCGAACAGGCCGCGCCGAGGCAACCGGTCGATGAGCTGCGCACCGGACGCCTCGAGCTCGTCCAGGGTCGCGCGAAGATCCTCCGCCTCGAGCGCGACGTGATGCATCCCCGGGCCCCGCCGCGCGAGGAAACGGCCGACGGGCGTGTCGTCGCCCGTCGGAGTCACGAGCTCGAACCGACTCGTGCCAACGAGGAGAGCAGCGGCCTCGACACCCTGCTCGACGAGCTCCTCGCGCTGCTCCAACCGAGCGCCGAAGAGGTTCTCGTAGGTCGCTATCGCCTCGTCGAGGTCGGTCACCGCAACACCGAGATGGTGGATCCCCCGCACGGGCGCGATGCTATCGGCGCCGCTAGTCCCGAAGCGGCAGCGCCCGGACCATCCCGATCGTCTCGGACGAGCGGGACTCCGCGGGGACGTCGGCGAGCAGCTCGTGGAGCTCTGCCCGGTCGAGCGTCTCCTTCTCCAGGAGCGCCTGCGCCACACGGTCGAGGGGAGCGCGGTGCTTGTTCAGGAGGCGCTTCGCCTCCTCGTACGCGTGATCGGTGAGCCGCGCCTGCTCGGAGTCGCGCAGCCGCTTCGTCTCCTCGGAGAGCGCGTAGTTGTCCGCACGCATCGTCCGCGACGGCGCGACCTCGGACATGCCGAACTCGAACACCATCGAGCGGGCGATCCCGGTCACGCGCTCGAGGTCGTTGGCCGCCCCGTTCGTGATCCGCCCGAACACGACCTCCTCGGCGGCACGGCCCGCAAGGTAGACCATCATCAGGTCGAGGAACTCCTCGCGCGTGTGCATGTAGCGATCCTCGGCCGGCGTGTTCAGCGTGTAGCCGAGCGCCTGGCCGCGCGAGACGATCGTCGCCTTCTGCGCCGGGAAGAGGTCGCCGACGAGGTGCGACATGAGCGCGTGACCGCCCTCGTGGTACGCGAGGATGCGCTTCTCCTTCTCGGAGACCACGCGGTGCTGCTGGAGGCCGCCCACGATCCTGTCCATCGCCGCGTCGAAGTCCGCCTGGCGGATGTAACGCCCGTCGGAGCGCCCCGCGAAGATCGCCGCCTCGTTGCAGAGGTTCGCGAGATCCGCGCCGGTGAGACCGGCCGTCTGCCTCGCGATGGCCGCGAGGTCGACGTCCGCATCGAGCGGCTTTCCGCGTGTGTGGACACCGAGGATCGCCTCCCGTCCCGCGACGTCCGGCGCGGACACGAGCACCTGGCGGTCGAACCTGCCCGGCCGGAGCAGCGCCGTGTCGAGGTCCTGGAGCCGGTTGGAGGCAGCCATCACCACGACCTCGTCCCGCGCGCTGAAGCCGTCGAGCTCGACGAGGAGCTGGTTGAGCGTCTGGTCGTGCTCGCGGTGGAAGCCACCACCCATGCGTGCCGTGCCGACGGCGTCGAGCTCGTCGATGAACACGATTGCGGGCGAATGCTTGCGGGCCTCCTCGAAGAGCTTGCGAATGCGGGCCGCGCCGAGGCCGGCGAACATCTCGACGAACGAGGACGCGCTCTGCGAGTAGAAGTTCGCGCCCGACGCGCTCGCGACCGCTTTGGCGAGCAGCGTCTTGCCGGTGCCGGGCGGGCCGTGCAGGAGGATGCCACGCGGCACGCGTGCGCCGAGCCGCTCGAAGCGCTTGCGGTCGCGCAGGAACTCGACGACCTCCTCGAGCTCGGCCTTCGCCTCGTCCAGCCCCGCGACGTCCGACCACGAGACCTCGACCTGCGAGCCGCGCACCACGGGAGCCGGCTTCGCACGCGGCATGAACCTGAGCGTGTAGAGGAGCAGGAGGATGACGATCCCGAAGAACACGATCGGGAGCCACGTCAGAAGCGTGTTCTCGAGATCCACCAGAAGGCGTATCGGCAGGGCGCGGAACGCGCTGTAGCCGGAACCGTCGAGCTACTCGGCGGCCGGGCGCTCGAGCTCGAGACAGGCGTCGCGAGCGGCGTTCGCGACCTCGAGCTGGTCTCCGGACGGCTCCGCGGTAGAGAGATGCTTCTGGAGCTCGAACCCGGGACGGGCGAGGACGCGGGCGACCGGATGGGACGGGTTGCGCGCGACCCACGAGAAGACCTCGACCGACCCTCCGATCGCCGCCACGGTCCCGAGGAGACGCACGACCGTGCGTGTCCGGGCCGGCGCCTTCGCCGCAACGACGTTCACCGCGAGCGACGAGGCGACCATCGGCGCGATCAGCTGCGATCCGCAGCGAGGGTGCTCCTTGGGTGCGGGAACGCCGCCGTTCTCGTACGTGCCGATCGATATGTGCTCCGCGCCGTGGTACGCGGCGAGGTCGGGTCCGCGAAGCGCCATCGCGGCGGGGAGGAACGCCACACCGGCGGCCGTGAGCTCCCTCGTTCCCGGGGAGAGCCTCGACCGGCGGAGCCGTCGCGCGATCGCTGCGGTTCCGAGGATCGCAGCGAGCACACTTGGCCGCTCGAACGGAAAACGAGCCTGTGGAACCGAGCGGCGCACCGTCGGGAGAAGCGCGAACGCGTCGGCAAGGATCATCGGGCCGCGAATGACGGGCAAGCGCTTGCGCGCGATCGGCGCGAGGCGGGGCTTCCTCCCGGAGGCGACGTGCAGAACGCCGTCCTCGCCACGAACGGCGCATCCCCACGCGGACGGGCCGTGCACGAGCACTCCGTTCTGGAGTGCCATTCCTCCGAGCCGGATGGACTGCTCGTCCACCGTCAGACCTTAGCTGCCACCTCGCGGAGCGCCGCCTGCAGCTCGTCGGCGGCCGGGCCGCGTGCGAGGTCGTGTCCGTCCACCCGGACGAGCGGCATCACCTCGCGCACCGACGACGACGTGAACGCCTCCTCGGCTCCGAGCAGATCCTCGAGCGGAAACGAGCCCTCTTCGACACCGTATCCGCACTCGGGCGCGAGCTCCATGAGCGTCGCCCGGGTGACTCCGGCCAGGATCCCGAGGTCGAGTGTCGGCGTGAAGAGCGTTTTTCCCTTCCGCCACCAGACGTTCGTCACGGTGCCTTCGAGAACGAGCCCGTCGGAGTCGACGAACAGCGCCTCGTCCACCCCTCGTTGCCTCGCCTCCGCCTCGGCAGCCATGTTCACGGCATAGCTCGTCGACTTGACACCGGGAAGGAGCCACGGCGCGGACGCGCGCACGCCGAGCAGCGAGACGGCCGAGGCTCCCCGCTCGCGCGCTTCGGCGATCCACTCGGGAACGGTGCTGAGCAGCGCGAACGCGGACGGCGCCCGGCCGGCCGGGCCTGCCGTCCAGACGAGTCGAAGCGATGCGTCGCCCCCTTCCGCCTTCGGGAGCACGAGACCCACGAGCACCTGCAGGCGACGTCGCTCCATCGCCGGGAGCCCGATGCTCGCGGCCGATCCGGTGAGACGGTCGAGGTGCGCCTCGAGCCGAAACGGCCGGCCGGAGTAGACACGCAGCGTCTCGAAGGCCGCGCGGCCGCGGAGCAGTCCCTCGTCATCGGCCCGGATGACGGGCTCCGCCGGATCGACGAGCCCGCGGCCCGTCACGGCGAGCGCCAGCACCGTCATGCGAGCGCGACCTCGGGCAGCGTCGCAACGAGAGCAGCCAGGATGCGTCGGCCGCGCAGCGAAGGCTCAGGCACCGACGACCTCCACCAGGTCGCGGTAGGAAGCGCCGGGGTCGTCGGTCCAGAAGATCGCGCTCCCGGCCACGAGGAGATCCGCTCCGGCGTCGCGCGCGGAGCGCGCGGTCTCGCTGTTGATGCCGCCGTCCACCTGGACGCGCGTGCTCGCCGGGAAGCAACGAACGGAGCGCGGCGATCCGCTCGAGCGCCTCGGGCATGAAGGCCTGTCCCGAGTACCCGGGATGGATCGACATGCACAGCACGAGGTCGACTCCGTCGGCGGCGCCAACGGCGTCCTCCACCGAGGTCTCCGGGTTGAACGCGATCCCCACTCCGAGCCCGAGCGCTCGCGCCGCGGCAACCGAACGAGCGGGATCGTGGACGACTTCGACGTGGAACGTCACGCTGTCGCCGCCCGCCTTCGCGACGGCGTCGAAGTGGCGCTCCGGCTCGGCGACCATGAGATGGCAGTCGAGCCGTGCTCCCCACCCGCGGACGAGCGGCGAGATGGACGCGAGCACGACCGGGCCGATCGTGATCTCCGGGATGAAGTGCCCGTCGCCCACGTCGAAGTGGAAGACGCGCGCGTCGGCCGCTGCGAGCGTCTCGAGCTGCGCACCGAGCCGCGAGAAGTCCGACGCATAGAGCGACGGCTCGATCTCGACAGGGCGCGCCCACTCGGACCAGCTCACAACGCTCAACCTACCGCTGGCTGCTGTGGTTACTGCGGCTCCCGCCAGCCGCCGTGCCGACGCGCGAGATTCGCGACGCGACGAGGGCCCCACGCGCCACGCCGATACGTCTCGACCGCGGGCGGGTCGTCGAGAACCGGCTGAACGATCCGCCAGGTCTCCTCGATCACGTCCCACCGCGGGAAGAGCGTCGTGTCGCCGTGGAGAGCGTCGGTGAGGAGGCGCTCGTACGGCCCGGGTGGCCTGCCCAGCTCCTCGAGGAACGAGACGTCGAGCGACACCTCTCTGGTCTCCTCCTTGCCCGGGGTCTTCGCGAAGAGCGCGATCGTGACGCCCGCGTCGCGGCCGATGCGGAAGACGATGTCGTCGTAGCCCGGGCAGGCGAGGCGGTGCGAGCCGTACCGCAGCTCGGGCACGCGCTTGAGCCGGACGACGATCTCGGTCGCCGTCGTCGGGAGCGCCTTGCCTGCACGGACCAGGATCGGGACTCCCGCCCAGCGCCAGTTCTCGATCGTGAGGCGCAGCGCGACGAACGTCTCGGTGTCGGACTGGGGCTGGACGCCTTCGATCGTGTGGTAGCCCCGGTACTGACCGCGGACGACGTGGCCAGGATCGATCGACGGCATCGAGCGAAAGACATCCAGACGGTGTCGCGAGACGGCGCCGCCGTCTCCGGTCGGCGGCTCCATCGCGACCAGGGCGAGCACCTGCAGGAGGTGGTTCTGGACGACGTCACGCAGCGCCCCGACTCCGTCGAAGAACGCACCGCGCCCCTCGACACCGAAGTCCTCGGCCATCGTCACCTGGATCGAGTCGACGTGCTCTCGATTCCAGACCGGCTCGAAGAGCGAGTTCGAGAAGCGCAGGTACATGATGTCCTGCACCGGCTCCTTCCCCAGGAAGTGGTCGATGCGATACAGCCGTTCCTCGGGCACGAGCGCGGTCAGCCGGCGGTTCAGCTCCCGCGCGGAGACCAGGTCCGTCCCGAACGGCTTCTCCACGACGAGACGCGCGCTGGAGAGCAAGCCTTCGTCGGCGAGCTCCTCCGCGGCGTCGAGGAAGCTCGCCGGAGGGATCGCCAGGTAGAAGACGGGCAGCTTCGCGCCTTTCAGGGCTGTCGCCAGATGGTCGAAGACCTCCTGCCCCTCACCGCCGATGTACGAGAGCCGGGCGAGGAATGTGTCCAGGATCCGCCGGTCGAGGCCGGCGCCCTTCGCAGCCTCGATCGCCGAGCGGGCGTGGTCCTGCATCTCCTCGTTCCGCAGCGGACGCCGACCGACACCGATGACAGGGCATGTGAGGATCCCCTGCTCGGTGAGGTCGTAGAGCGCCGGAAGCGATTTCGTGCGCGCGAGATCGCCGGTGATGCCGAAGACGACGAGGGCGTCGGCGACGCCGCTCACGACCCGAGCAGGTCGAGCGCCGCGGAGCGAAGCGTGTTCGTGCCGATCTCTAGGTCGTCGACCGCCACGCGCTCGTTTGCCGAGTGGACGAGCTTCGTCACGAGCTCGGGATCCGTGGCACCGGGAAAGAAGCCGTACGCGACCGTCCCGAACGCGACTCGCAGGTAGTGGCTGTCGGTGAACCCCGGGCACGCGATGGGCGCGAGGCGTGCGCCGGGCTCGAGCTCCTCCGTGAGGCTTTCGAGCACTTGCCAGAGCGGCGTGTCGAGAGCCGAACGGGTTCCGCCCACGACCTCGTCGAACTCGATGTCGTACCTGCCGTCACCCAGCGCCGCACGGATCAGGGGCTCGACGTCCGCGGGTGTCGTCTCGGGGAGCAGTCGACAGTCGACCGTGATCTCGCACAGCGCGGGGATCACGTTTCGCTGCTGGGACGCGACGATCATCGTCGGAGACAGCGTGAAGGCGAGGAGAGGCTCGACGAGCGCGGGGAGCATGGGATGCAGGGCAGCGGCTCGTTCGAGGGCCTCGTCGAGCGGCGGCAGCTCGCCGAGCACCGCCTCGAGGAAGCCCCTCGCCTCCGGGATCAGCTCCTGCGGCGGCGAGTAGGCTCCGAGTGCGTCGAGGTAGCGCGCGGACTTGACGAGCGCGTTGTCGGCGATCCCGGGCATCGACGCGTGGCCGCTGCGGCCGTACACCCGGACGACGAACGGAGCCGACGCCTTCTCCGAGGTCGCGCACAGGTACACCGGCACACCCCCGAGCAGCAGGCGGTCTCCGCCGCCCTCGTTGATGGCGTAGTCGCACCGCACCGCATCCGGGTGCGCCTCACAGAGCCACACGAGGCCGTAACCATCGTGCCCGCCGACTTCCTCGTCCGCCGTCGCGATGAACAGGAGATCGCCGGAGGGCCGGAAGCCCTCGCGCGCAAGCGAGGCGAAGGCGACGGCCGAAGCGGCCACCTGTCCCTTCATGTCCAGCGCTCCCCGACCCCAGACCTCGCCGTCGACGAGGTCGCCGGACCAGGGATCCCGATCCCACTCGGCAGGATCCGCGAGGACCGTGTCCGTGTGGCAGAGGAATGCGAGGGACGGCCCGTCGCCGCCGGGAATGCGCGCGACGAGGTTGGCGCGCTCCGGGATGCGTGCATGGAGATCCGCAGCGATACCGCTCTCCGCGAGGTAGTCGCGCAACAGCTCCGCGGCTTGCGACTCGTTGCCCGGCGGGTTCACGGTGTCGAGCCGGAGGAGCGCCTGCAGAAGCGCGGTGGCCTCGTCCCGTAGGGTCATGGGGCCGGGAGCATACTTCTCGCGTGTCCGACCTTTTCAGTGAAGCGGCACGCGAGCGGCAGGCCGAGACCGCGCCGCTCGCCGTGCGCCTCCGCCCCTCGAGGCTCGAGGAGCTCGTGGGACAGGAACACGTCCTCGGGCCCGGCTCGGCACTCCGCCGCGCAATCGAGGACGATCGTCCACCGTCGATGATCCTGTTCGGGCCACCCGGCACGGGCAAGACGACGATCGCCCGCATCGTCGCCGAGCGAACCGGTGCCGAGTTCGAGGAGCTCTCGGCCGTCTCGGCACGTGTGGACGACGTGCGCGCGGTGATCGCCCGCGCTCGCGACCGGCTGGGCGGGAACGGCGTTCGGACGATCCTCTTCATCGACGAGATCCACCGCTTCAACAAAGCCCAGCAGGACTCTGTGCTCCACGCCGTCGAGGACGGCCTCGTCACGCTGATCGGTGCGACGACCGAGAACCCGTACTTCGAGGTCAACTCCGCTCTCCTCTCGCGCTGCACGGTCATCGAGCTGACCGCGCTCTCGGAGGACGAGCTGGTCGTCATCCTCGGCCGCGGGGCGGAGGCGCTGGCCGCCGAGGCGACCTCGGTCGTGCTGGCGCTTGCGGCCGCACGTGCGGGTGGAGACGCTCGCGCCGCGCTCCAGATCCTCGAGCTTGCCGCCGCGACTGCCGCGGCGGAGGAGTCCGCGCTGACCGAGGAGCACGTCCTCGACGCTTCGCGGAAGCGACCTCTCCTCTACGACCGGAAGGGCGACCAGCACTACGACTTCGCGTCCGCCTTCATCAAGTCGATGCGAGGAGGAGATCCCGACGCATCCGTCTACTACCTCGCGGCCATGCTCGAAGCGGGCGAGGATCCGCGCTTCATCGCCCGCCGCATGGTCATCCTCGCCTCCGAGGACATCGGCAACGCCGACCCGAACGCGCTCGTCGTCGCGGTCGCGGCGGCCCAGGCGCTCGAGCACGTCGGCCTCCCGGAGGCGCAGCTGAATCTCTCGCAGGCCGCGATCTACCTCGCGCGGGCGCCGAAGTCGAACGCGTCAGCAGTCGCGATCTGGGAGGCGCGCCGGGACGTTCGCGAGCACGGAAACGTTCGGCCGCCCGCAATGCTCCGCTCGACCGGGCACGAGGGCGCAGCGAAGGCGCGGGGCCACGGTGAGGGCTACGCGTACCCGCACGACGACCCGGCTGGATTCGACGTCTCCTATCTCCCGGAGGAGCTGCGCGGACGGCGGTACTATCGGCCGTCCGGAACGGGAGAGGAGCAGGCCGATGGCGGTGAGGACAGGTGAAAGCGCACCCGAGTTCGACCTCGCGGTGACCCACGCGGAGCGCGTCCGACTGTCCGACTTCCGCGGCCGCTCGAACGTCCTCCTCGTCTTCCACCCGTTCGCGTTCACGCAGGTGTGCGAGGACGAGGCACGCGACCTCCAGGAGAACCTGCAGGCGTTCCGCGACGCCGGGACGGAAATCGTCTTCGTCTCCTGCGACCCACCCGCCGCACGTCAGGCATGGAAGCGCGAGCTCGGTGCCGAGTACACGTTCGCATCCGACTTCTGGCCGCACGGAGCCGCTTCGAAGGCGTACGGCATCTTCAACGAGTCGAGCGGCGCACCGCATCGCGGCACGTTTCTCATCGACAAGGACGGCGTCGTCATCTGGTCGCTCGTCAAGGAGCGCGACGAGCGCCGCACCGAGCTCGTGCCGGACTCGCTGGAGACCCTGCACGCCACGACGTGACGCTCGCACTCCACGAGTGGGGCGAGCCCGGATCGCCGCGGGTTCTCTGCCTGCACGGCGTGCGCAACCACGGCAGGCACTTCGCGCCGCTGGCCGCCGAGCTCGCCGGATACCACGTCGTCGCGCCGGACCTGCTCGGCCACGGCTCGTCTCCGTGGGAGCCGCCCTGGGATATCCGAACGCACTGCGACGCGATCCGCGAGACGGTCGGAGCGGCGCCTGCGTACGTCATCGGCCACTCGTTCGGCGGACGTCTCGGCTTCGAGCTCGCCGCCCTCGCGCCGGAGCTCGTCCCGAAGCTCGTGCTGCTCGATCCGGCGATCCTGCTCCCCGGCCACGTCGCGCTCGCCGCGGCCGAGAACGCCCGCATCGACAAGTCCTACGTGTCGTTCGACGAATTGATCGAGCGTCGCTTCGACGAGAGCCAGCTCCACTACGCGCCTCGCGAGCTCGTCGTCGAGGATCTCGCGCCGCACGTCGAGACCGGAGACGACGGGCGCTTGCGCTACCGCTACTGCCAGTCCGCAGTCGTGGCGGCGTACGGGGAGATGGCATCGCAACCGCCGGCATTCGGGGACGTGCGCGTTCGGACGCTGCTCGTCCTCGGCGAGCAGTCGTACCTTCCGTACGACCACCTCCTGGACGCGCACCGAGCGGCCCTCGGTGACCTCCTCGAGGTCGCCGTCGTCCCCGGCGGCCACTCCGTCCTCTGGGACGCATTCGAGGTGACCGCCGAGGTCGTCCTCGACTTCCTCGAGCGCTGAGCGCGAACTAGCGGCAGATCTCGGCCGCGGCCTCGACGTAGATGCGGAGACAGCTCTCGAGCGAGTCGATGTCGACCCACTCCTCCTCGGAGTGCAGGCCCGCACCGTGGGGCCCGAACACCACGGTAGGAATGCCCGCGGCCGAGAGGAGGGCGGAGTCGGCCCAGAAGGAGACGCCCACGATCTCCGGTGCCGAGCCGAGGACCGTGGCGGCTACCTCGCGTACGATTTTCACGAGCCCGTCGCCCGGGTCGATCTCGAAGGGTTCGCGCGACGCGAGGACGCGCGCCTCGCCGGAGAAGTCGGGATCCGCTGCGCTCGACTCCTCGAGGATGGCGCGCAGCTCAGCGTCGAAGAGCTCGGGGGACTCCCCCGGGATCGTCCGCCGCTCCGCCTGCACCACGCAGCGCGCGGGATAGGTCGAGTACTCCTGCCCTCCTTCGACGAGGGACGCGTGCACGCTCCCGCTTCCGAGCAGCTCGTGCGTCGGATGCGAGCGAAGCCGTCGGTCGAGCTCCTCGATCCCCACGAGGACGCGGCCCATCTTCGCGATCGCGTCGATGCCGAGATCCGGCCGCGAGCCGTGTGCGGCTCGACCCATCGTCACGATCTCGACGTGCACGAACCCGCGATGAGCGACCGCGAGCCGCAAGTCGGTCGGCTCGGTCACGATCGCCGCGTCCGCTCGGACGCCCGCGGCCACGGCCTCCGTCCCCACGCTCGCGAACTCCTCGTCCGACACCGCCGCGAGGATCACGTCTCCGCGCAGATCCCGGCGATCCGCCTCCGCGGTCGCGAGCATGCAGGCCGCGAGGCTGCCCTTCATGTCCTGGGCGCCTCGACCGTAGAGCCGTCCGCCGTCCAGCCTGGGTATGAACGGATCCGACATGCCGACGACTCCGACGGTGTCCATGTGCGCGTTCAGCATGAGCGAGCGGCCGCCGCCGCGACCGCGGGCGACCGCAACGACGTTCGGCCGGCCCGGCGCCGGCTCCGTGACGGTCGTCTCGAGCCCGGCGCGCTCGCACCACTCGGCGACGAACCGCCCGATCTCCGCCTCGCCCGATCCACCGGGCACGACGTCCGGATTGATCGACTCGATCGCGACGAGCTGAGCCGCCAGCTCGGCGACCTCGCTCACCGCTAGGCGGCGAACTCGTCCGCGACCGCGAGCGCCTCGTCGAGAATCGCGAGCCCCTCGTCGACCTCGTCGCGCGTGATGGTGAGCGGCGGGACGACCATTACCACGTTCCAGTGGGTCATGAGGTAGAGGCCACGGTCGAGCGCGGTCCTCGCCAGCCGTGCCACGGGCGCAGCCGCCTCGCCGCCGGCATTGAACGGCACGAGCATCTCGCGCGTCTCGCGGCTCTTCACGAGCTCGACGCCCCAGAAGCAGCCGAGCCCGCGGACCTCGCCGACCGACGCGTGCCGGGCCGCGAGACCACGCAGGCCCTCGCCGAGGTACGCGCCCACCTCGGCCGCGTTCTCGACGACCCCCTCCTCCTGGAATGCCTCGATCGAGGCGACGGCCGAAGCGCACGCGAGCGGATGGCCAGCGTAGGTCAGACCACCCGGGAAGAAGCGACTCCGCACCCACTCCTTCAGGTGCTCGCGGATGATCATCGCGCCGAGTGGGACGTAGCCCGAGTTGATGCCCTTGGCCACGGTGATGATGTCCGGCACGACGTCCCAGTTCTCGCACGCGAACCAGCGGCCCGTGCGCCCGAAGCCCGCCATGACCTCGTCGAGGATCAGCAGGATCCCGTGCCGATCGCACACCTCGCGAATGGACTGCAGGTAGCCGGGCGGCGGTGGGATGATCCCGTTCGTCCCGGTCACGGTCTCGAGAATCACCGCGGCGACCGTGTGCGCGCCCTCGTACTCGAGGATCTCCTCGAGATGCGGCGCTCCGGAGCACACGGGACAGGGGTCGGGATGGCCCGCCGGGCAGCGGTACGTGTACGGATCGAGCATCCGTACGACGCCTCCCATGCCGGGCTCGTTCGGCCAGCGACGTGGGTCGCCGGTGAGCATGATCGAGCCGTGGGTCGCTCCGTGGTACGAGCGGTAGCGCGCGATGATCTTGTGCCGTCCCGTCGACAGTCGTGCGAGCTTGATCGCGTTCTCGTTCGCTTCCGCGCCCGAGTTGGTGAAGAACGACATGCAGAGATCGCCCGGCGTGACCTCCTCCAGGAGCTTCCCGAGCTTCGACCGCGACTCCGACGCCATCGGCGGACCGATGGTGCAGAGCCGGTCCGCCTGCTCTTTGATCGCCGCGATGATCTTCGGGTGCTGGTGCCCGATGTTGACGTTGACGAGCTGCGACGCGAAGTCCAGGTAGCGCTTCCCGTCGTAGTCCCAGAAGTGACGCCCCTCGGCACCTGCGACCGCGATCGGGTTGATCGCGTCCTGCACGGACCACGAGTAGAGGACGTACTCCTTCGCGTCCTCGACGATCTGCGCCCCGAGATTCGGGTTCGTCTCGATCACGGCCATCTCGCTTGCTCCTCGTTCGCTCGCCGCGATCCTAGCTCCGGTCGCTTGCAAGCACCGGAGATCGGCCGCCGCCGCACGTTGTTCTGCGCCCTCGCAGGGATCTTCCCCTGCACCCAAGCGAGCTGCGCGGAGAATGCCGGCCGACCACGACACCGGAGCTCTCCTCAGAGCGAACACCAGCGGCACCATGACGACGATCGCCGGCGAGCTCGATCAGCCCACGTCGCTCGAGATCATCGGCAACGCCGCGTACGTGGTCACCCTCAACGGAGAGATCTGGAAGATCGACGGCATCGCCGGTCCGCCGAACGGCAGCTGACCGTGGGATTGCGCGGAGGGCGCCGGACAAGGGGGAAGGTGTCCGGCGCACCTCCGCGCATTTGACGCCTAGCGGGCGGCGGCGGGCAGGAGCTCCTGTCCGAAGGCCGCACGCTCGACGAACTCGCCGACTCCCGGCTCGGTCACGAGCTCACCGCCCTCGACGAGCACGTTTCCGCGCAGGAGCACGACCTCGGGCGACCCGGTCACCTCGGTGCCCTCGTAGAGGTTGTAGTCGGTCTTCGAATGCTGGTCGGCGGCGGTGATGAGGTGCCGCTTCTCGGGATCGAAGACGACGATGTCGGCGTCGGACCCGGGCGCGATCGTTCCCTTTCGGGGGTACAGGCCGAAGAGCTTCGCGGGATTCGTCGCGAGGAGCTCGACCATCCGGTTGAGCGAGATCCGGCCGGTGCGGACGCCGAACTCGTGGATCATGTGCAGCCTGTTCTCGAGGCCCGGGCCGCCGTTCGGGATCTTCGAGAAGTCGTCCTTGCCCATCGTCTTCTGGCCGTCCCAGAGGAACGCGCAGTGGTCGGTGGAGACGACGGAGAGGATGTCCGAGCGCACGGCGTGCCAGAGCACGTCCTGGTTCTCGATCGGCCGTGGCGGGGGCGTATACACGTACTTCGCGCCCTCGAAGTCGGGGCTCTCGAGGTACGTGTAGTCGATGAAGAAGTACTGCGTGCAGGTTTCGCCCCAGACGTCCCAGCCCTGCTCCCGCGCCCGTGCGATCGGCTCGACGGCCTCCTTGCACGAGACGTGGACGACGTACAGCGGCGCGCCCGCGACCCGGGCGAGCTGGATCGCGCGGTTGGTCGCCTCGCCTTCGGTCTCGGGCGGGCGGGTCAGCGCGTGGAAGTGCGGTGCAGTGTTCCCGGCTGCGAGCGCCTGCTTCACGAGAACGTCGATCGCGTCGCCGTTCTCGGCGTGGACCATGACGAGCGCCCCCGTCTCCGCCGCCACCTCCATCGTCCGGAAGAGCGTCTCGTCGTCGACCATGAGCGCGCCCTTGTACGCCATGAAGAGCTTGTAGGACGTCACTCCCTGCGCAGGCAGAGCGGCGAGCTCCTCGAGCGAGCCGCCCTCGCGAAGGTCGGTGACCGCCATGTGGTAGCCCATGTCGATGATCTGCTTCCCCTCGGCCTTGCCGCGCCACTCGTCGAGCGCCGCGGCAAAGGTCGAGCCGGGAGGCTGGATCACGAAGTCCACGTGGCAGGTGGTCCCGCCGAACGCAGCAGCCGTCTGTCCGGAGGTGACGTCGTCGATCGTCACCGTCCCTCCGAACGGCATGTCGAGGTGCGTATGCGGATCGACGCAGCCTGGAAGCACGTATTTCCCCGCCGCGTCGATGACGCGATCCGCCTCGACGTCGAGCGACTCGCCGATCATCGTGATGCGCTCGCCCTCGACGTAGACGTCGCCGACGTAGTCGTCGGCGGCCGTGATGATCCGTCCGCCCTTGATCAGTGTCGACACGTCATCTCACCTCCGTTTGCGGCACGACTCCGGGTCGACCCTTGTCGACCCGGAGTCCGTGCCCCACCGTTACTTGCCGCCAGGCGTCACCTTGACGACTGCGATCTTCCACTTGGAGCCCTTGACGTCCACGCCACTTGCCCTGAGCTGTGCGAGCGCTTTCGCCGCGTACTTGTAGTTCGTCGCTCCGCTCGGCACCTTCTTGATCACGCCGTACTTCTTCGCGATCGACACGGTCTGCGCGACACCGCCGTTCGGCGGAAGGCCGATGCCCCTCGGGCTCGGCCACGTGAGCGCGTTGATCTCGTTCATCTGCCACCGCTGGTGGCCCCTGCCCAGCAGCGAGCCGTTCTTGAGGACGATGTTCACGCAGTCGGTCGGATGGTCACGGCAGTAGATCCACCCCTGGAACGAGGCCTTGAGGAAGCTCACCGCCGTCGCTTGGTTCGCGGGATCGGTGATCCAATCTCCGCGAACGAAGACGTTGTCCTCGAGCATGCCCGTACCGACGGAGGGGCTCGACATCTTGAACACGTTCAGGTCGGAGAGCTTGTAGAGCTTGCCGGTGGCCGGGTTCTTCGTCTCGAGCACCTGGGCGAGCTCGTTGTACGTCATCGCAGCCGCCGCATCGACCTGATGCTGCAGGAAGAGATCCATGTTGAACGGCTGGTTGACGATGGTCACGTCGCTCGAGGAGCTCGGATCGATGCCGTTCTTCTGGAGCGCGGCGAAGAGCTCGGGCTGGTTGCCGCAGCACCACACGCCGACCTTCTTTCCCTTCATCTTCTTGATCGTGTTGATCCCGCTCGACTTCCAGGTCAGCTCCGTCATACCGCTGCGTGCGAACACCTGGGCGATCGACACGAGGTTCGAGCCCTTCTCGCGGGTCGCGAAGAGGTTCGGCAGCCAGTCGAGACCGATGTCTGCCTGCTTGCCCGCGACCACGGTCTCGGGCGTGATGCTCGGGCCGCCGACCTTGATCTTCACGTTGAGCCCGGCCTTCTTGTAGTAGCCCTTCTCGACCGCGGCGTAGTAGCCCGCGAACTGCGCCTGGGTCACCCACTTCAGCTGCAGAGTGACGTCGGTCAGCTTCGGCTCGTTCGGCGCGGCCGACGCCACGGCCACCCACGTGGCGAGGGCAGCGCATGCAATCGCAAGCGCTCCGATCGCCCAGTGCTTCCTCTTCATCCAGAGTCCCCTTTCCATAGTCCTGCCCGACGAGATCCCGTCGGCCGCCATTCTTACGCGTCTCACTCCGTCGTCAAAGAGCGTGCCGAGGGGTGCCAGCTCGTCGTGTAGTGCTCCACGAGAGCGACGAGTGCGTACAGCGACAGCCCGAAGGCGCTCGCGAGGACGATGCCCGCCCACGCGCGCGGGAGGTCGAAGAGCTGCGTGTCGTTGAGGATGCTCACGCCGAGGGCGTTGGTCGGCCCGCCGAAGTACTCGCCGACGATCGCCCCGATCATCGAGAGCACCGCGGAGATCTTCAGGCCGACGAACATGAACGGCAGCGAGTTCGGGATCCGGACGTGCCGGAACGTCGCGGCCTCGCCACCTCCGTAGGAGCGCATCAGCTCGATCGACGACGGATGGACGGACGTCAGCCCGCGAAGCGTGTTCACCATCGTCGGGAAGAAGCAGAGCACCGCAGCGATCGCCATCTTCGAGAACGGGTTCAGAAGGCCGAACCAGTTGTTCGTGATCGGCGCGAACGCGATGATCGGGACGGCGTTCGCCGCGATCGCGAAGGGCATCAGGGCGATGCCGACGCTGCGGAACCGCGCGAGGACGATTGCCGCGAGGATGCCGAGCCCCGAGCCGATCACGAGTCCGCCCGCCGCCTCCTTGAACGTGTAGAGCCCCGCATGCCACAGCGGAGACTTGTTCTCCCAGAACGACCGTGCGATGTCGGACGGCTTCGGCAGGAGGAACGTCTGCACGTGGAAGACGGTCGTGAGCCCCTGCCAGAGGGCGATGGCGAGTACGAAGACGACGACGGCGGGTAGCCAGTCGCGGACCCGCCCTCCGACACGCCGCATCGCCCCAGCGGACACGGGCTCGGCGACGACGCTCACGTCAGTACACCTCCCGGGCCGACGTGCCCCTCGAGTCGGCGTCGCCGTGGCCGATCGCCAGGGCCTCACGAACCTTCGTGACGAGCTCGAAGAAGCGCGGGTCCTCCCTCGTCACGAAGGTTCTCGGATATGTGAGATCGACCGGGACGACCTCCGCGATGCGCCCGGGTCGAGCCGACATCACAACGACGCGGGTCGAGAGAAAGACCGCCTCGGGGATCGAGTGCGTGACGAAGATCACCGTGCTCCCCGCCTGTTCCCAGATCCGGAGCAGCTCGAGGTTCAGACGCTCACGCGTCATCTCGTCGAGCGCGCCGAACGGCTCGTCCATCAACAGCAGCGACGGGTCGAAGGAGAGTGCGCGGGCGATCGAGACGCGCTGCTGCATGCCGCCCGACAGCTGCCACGGACGGCTCGATTCGAAGCCGACCAGCTCGACGAGTTCGAGCATCTCCTGCACCCGCGCCTTGCGGCGGTCCCGGCTCCACCCGAGCATCTCGAGCGGGAGCGAGACGTTCCGGGCAACCGTTCGCCAGTCGTAGAGGACGGCGTCCTGGAACACGATCCCGTAGTCGTGGTCGAGCCGCGCTCGGTGCGCCGGCTTCCCGTTCACGAGCACCGACCCGGCGCTCGGCTGCATGAGATCGCCGACGATCCGCAGAAGCGTCGACTTGCCACAACCCGACGGACCGATGAGCGACACGAACTCACCTGGCTGGACCTCGAGATCGATGTCCGCGAGCGCGGTCGTGCCGCTTCGGAAGGTCTTCGAGACGCCCTCGATCGAAACTGCGCTCGACGGAGAACCGGAGCTCATACGAGCTGCTCCGGCGCCCGTCGCACGACCAGGTGCTCCGCCAGGACCACGCATCCGAAGAAGACGAGTCCGAGGACCGCGCAAACGATGTTCGTCGCCCACAGGAAGGTCGGCTGTAACGAGTAGTACTGGTTGAAGTTCACGATCGCTCCGCCGAGGCCGTCCTGGATGGACGCGGGCGTCTCCCCGATGATCGCGCCGATGACGCTCGCGGTCGCCGAGATCTTGAGCGCGGTGAAGATGTACGGGAGCGCCGCGGGGACACGCAGCCGCCAGAGGACGCTCCAGGAGCCGGCCGCGTACGACTCCATCAACTCGACGGCGCGCGGATCGGGCGACTTGAGACCCCGCAGTGTGTTGATCGTCACCGGGAAGAACGTGAGGTAGGCGGCGATGACAGCGACCGACTGCCATCCCTGAACGCCCTTCGAGCCGAGGCCGACGACGACCATCGGCGCGATCGCCAGGATCGGCACCGTCTGCGAGCCGACGACGAACGGCAGGAGACCGCGCTCCAGGAACCGCACGTGAGCGAGCGCCACGGCGAGGACGAAGCCGAAGACGCCCCCCAGCACGAATCCCGCAATTGCCTCCTTCATGGTGAAGAGCGCCGCCGAGAACAGCGAGTGGATGAGCGGAGGGCCGCCGGTGGTCGTCGGCTCCCGGAACGCGTGAACGACGTCGTACAGGTGGGGCATCGTCGTGTCGTTCACGAGGAAGGGCCAGCCCCAACCCGTGGCCTGCCACAACGCCTTGTAGCCCTCCCAGATCGCGACGAGCGCTGCGATCACGAGAACGAAAACCACAACGCGCCCCAGTGCCCGGCGAACCGCCACGGCTCGGAATCTCTCACACACGTGCTCCATGTGCAGCGCGTTAGGCTCCTCCCGTGGCCCTCGACCCGAAGCGCACCGTCGCCGAGTTGAAGCAACTCAGAGAGCTCACGGGCGATGAGGACGGCGCACAGCGGGTCGCCTGGACGGACACGTGGAAGCAGGCGCGCGAGTGGCTCCGCCGCCTGGTGGGCGAGACGCGAGCCCGGGAGTCCGTCGACGCCGCCGGGAACCAGTGGTTCACGCTCCCCGGCGAGTCGGAGCGCGCGGTCCTCATCGGGGGTCACATCGACTCCGTTCCGAACGGCGGCTGGCTCGACGGCTGCCTGAACGTCCTCGCCGGCGTCGAGGTGCTCCGCCGCATCGCGAACGAGGGGAAGCCGCCGGTCACGGTAAGGCTCGTCAATTGGGCGGACGAGGAGGGCGCGCGCTTCGGACGCAGCCTGTTCGGCTCGAGCGCAGCCGCCGGATCCATGTCCGATCAGGACGAGCTTCGCGAGCTCACCGACCGGGACGGCGTGTCGCTCCCGGATGCGCTCGCCGCTCATGGTGTCGATCTCGACTCCGCGATCGCAGCCCGGACGGAGCTGGACGCCGCGGCGGCCTACCTCGAGCTCCACATCGAGCAAGGCCCGGTTCTCGAGTCGCTCGATCTCCCCCTCGGCGTCGTGCTCGGCACGTTCGGGGTCGAGCGCCATCGGATCACGTGGCACGGACAGGCCGCCCATGCCGGTTCGACCCCCATGGACAAGCGCCGCGATGCCCTGGCGGGAGCGGCGAAGCTCGCGCTCGAGATCCGCGAGATCGCCAACCGTGCGGGCGGCGGCGCCGTCTGCACGTCCGGCGGAGTCGTCTGCCGGCCCGGCATCGTGACCTCGGTCGTGGAGACGGCCGAGCAGCTCCTCGACCAGCGCGACTTGAGCGCGCAGCGCCTTGCCTCGATGCTCGCCGAGGCGAGGGCCGCGGGCGAGCGGTTCGCCGCGGAAGAGAACATCGAGGTCGCGTGGGAGCGGATCTGGTCGATCGAGCCGATCCTCTTCGACGAGACGCTGATCGGCTTCGGCGAGGAGGCGATCCAGGAGGTCTCGGGCAGCGCGCATCGCCTGCCGTCCGGCCCGCTCCACGATGCCGCCGAGGTGTCCCGCAGCGGGATCCCGACGGTGATGCTCTTCGTCCAGAGCCTCCGAGGCCTCTCGCACACCAAGCTCGAGGACACGCGCGAGGAGCATCTCGAGCTCGCCGTTCGAGCACTCGACCTGCTCGCGTCGAAGACCGTCGCCTGGGTCGCCGACGGCGGCGGTCGTTGACGCAGGTCGCGCCCGTCAGGGCCGACTCGATCTCGTATTCCGGTGTCTTCGCTGGCCTCGCGGTCGGCGGCTGCCTGACGTGGAACGTCTCGAACGTCGGCGCGGTCGCAGACCCGCTGGCCGACCACTACGACGTCTCGGTCGCCGCCGTCGGCCTGCTCACGACGGCGCTCTTCGTGACGCATCTGGCGGTCCAGCTCCCGGCGGGCAGGGGCGCAGACCGCTTCGGCTCGCAGCGCGTCGCCTTCCTTGCGATCGCCGCGGCGGTGCTCGGAAACGTCGTACTACTCCTGGACGCCGGGTTCGAGCTTGCTCTCGTGGGGAGGGCTATCGTCGGGCTCGGCTCGGGCGCTGCGTTCGTGTCCGGCCTCGACCTCGTCCGAGCGGGAGGTGGCGGCGCAGCACTGCAGGGTCTCTATGGCGGCGCCACGATGGCGGGCGGCGGGCTCGCCCTCATGATCGTCCCCCCGCTCACCGACGCGACGGGCTGGCGCGCTCCGTACTGGACGGCTGCCCTCCTCGCGCTGGTCGCGGTGATCCCGACACTCGCGGCTCGCGGCCTTCCGCGCGTCGGCCATGCCGGTGCATGGGTGCTCCGCGACCCGCACCTGCTCCCCATCGGGATCCTGCAGGCGGCGACATTCGGGCTTGCAGTCGTTGCGGGAAATTGGGTCGTGCCGCTGCTCGAGCGCCAGGGCGCGAGCTCGACCGCGGCCGGACTCGCCGGCGGCCTCGTGCTGCTCGTCGGCATCGCCGCGCGTCCCTTGGGCGGCCTTCTCGCCGGGCGAGTCAGCGGACGCCTTCTCGTCGCGACGGCGCTCGTCGGCACGTCGGCGGGCGCTCTGCTGCTCGCCCTCGGCGCGTCGTTCGCGGTCTCGGCCGCCGGCGCCTTCGTGCTCGGGCTCATGGCCGGCCTTCCGTTCGCCGTCATCTTCGCGGCCGCCCAGCGTCTACGGCCTGACGCACCCGGTGCGGCAATCGCACTCGTGAACGCGTGTGCCGTGCTCACGATCCTCGTCGGGACACCGCTGGCCGGGCTCGCGTTCGAGCTGCCGAGTGACGGCCGCGTCGCGTTCGCGGTGATCGCGGCGCTCCCGGCAGCGGCCCTGATACCGCTTCGCACCACGCGCATCTAGCGTCGATAATCGCCCTTTCCGAACGAGCGAAGGAGGATCCGAGATGGCTCTGAGCTTCGGCGTCACCGTCCTTCCCGACCCGCCCTACACCCGCTTTCTCGAGCTGATCAGGCATGCAGAAGCGAACGGCTTCGGCTACGGCTGGACGTACGACTCGCACGTGCTCTGGCAGGAGTCCTTTCCGCTCTTGACGATGGCCGTCCAGGCCACGACGACGATGAAGTTCGGCCACTGTGTCACGAACCCGGGCACGCGCGAGCCGACGGTTCTCGCGAGCGGCTACGCGACGCTCCACGACATCTCGAACGGCCGCATGGTGATGGGGATCGGACGCGGCGACTCGGCGCGCCGCTACATCGGCCAGCAGCCAGTCCGGGTGGCGGAGTTCGAGCGCCGTTGCCGGATGATCAAGGACTTCATGAACGGCCGCGAGGTCGAATGGAACGACAAGGAGCTCAAGCTCGCGTGGGTGCGCCCCGAGCTTCCTCAGATCCCCATGTGGGTCGCGGGCTACGGGCCGAAGGCTCTCGCCGTGGCAGGCCGCGTCTCGGACGGCGTCATCATCCAGCTCGCCGACCCGGTGATCATCCAGTGGATCATGGACACGGCCCGCACCGCCGCCGAAGAGGCAGGACGTGATCCCTCCGAGCTCAAGTGCATCGTCTGCGCGCCGAGCCACATCACCGACGACATCGCCGACGCACGCGAGCAGGTCCGCTGGTTCCCCGCGATGGTCTCGAACCACGTGATGGACCTCATCGAGCGCTACGGCTACGACTCCGAGATCCCGCACGAGCTCACCGAGTACGTTCGCGTGCGGAAGTTCTACGACTACGACGAGCACTCGCGCGTCGGCGCGAAGCACGGCGAGTTCGTGACGGACGAGATCTGCGACCGCTTCTGCGTGCTCGGCAACGCCGAGCAGGCAACCGCCAAGCTGAAAGAGCTCGAGGCGGTCGGCGTCGACCAGTTCAACATCTACCTCATGACGCACGGCCAGGAGGAGGACCTCGCGGCCTACGGCAAGGACATCATTCCGGCCTTCCAAGGCAACTGACAGTCGCTCCGACCCGGTCGCGAAGCGACCGGCTTCAGGAATTTCGCAGAGCTAGATGATCGTCGCGCCGAGGGCGCTCGCGACGAGCTCGACCGCGGTCGTTGCCGTCGTGTTCTCCCGGTCGAGGATCGGGTTCACCTCGACCACCTCGAGCGACCCTGCGAGACCCGACTCGGCGACCAGCTCGAGCGCCAGGTGTGCCTCGCGGTAGGTCAGCCCGCCCTGCACCGGAGTGCCGACGCCGGGTGCGACCTCCGGATCGAGCGCGTCCATGTCGAGCGAGACGTGGACGAAACCAGGCCCGGCGACCCGGTCGAGCGCTTCGCGGACCGCACGCTCGACCCCGATCCGGTCGATCTCGCTCATCGTGAAGACCCGAACGCCCGCCTCGTGCAGCAGCCTGCGCTCGCCCGAGTCCGCCTGCCGCAAGCCCAGCAGAACGACGCGACGAGGGTCGAGGGCCGGAAGCGGCCATGCGTCGCTGGCGAATACATCCCCGCCGAGCCCGAGGACAGCTGCGAGCGGCATCCCGTGGACATTCCCGCTCGGGCTCGTTTCAGGCGTGTTGATGTCGGCGTGCGCGTCGATCCAGAGGACGCCCCCGACCCCGTGAAGCGATGCGAGGCCCCCGATCGTGCCGAGCGCCACCGAGTGATCGCCGCCGAGCACGAGCGGTCGCGCGCCGCTACTCGACTCGTCCGCGACCTTCGTCGCGATTCGGGCGCACGTCTCCTTGATCTCGGGAAGGAACCGCGCGCGCTCGTCGCGAAGCGCGGTCGCCTCCGGCACAGCCGTCTCGACGTTTCCGTGATCACGCACTTCGTATCCGAGGCTCGCCAGGCGCTCCTCGAGGCCCGCATACCGTATCGCCGACGGCCCCATGTCGACGCCGCGTCGCCCTTGGCCGAGGTCGAGCGTCGCCCCGATGACGGCGATCTCACCCTTCGAGGGAGCGCTCACGCCGTCGAACGCTACAGCCGGCGCGGTGCAAGATGGCGAGGGCCGGACTTGAACCGGCGACACCACGGTTTTCAGCCGTGTGCTCTACCAACTGAGCTACCTCGCCGCGACGCCTCAGTGTACTGA
Source organism: uncultured Gaiellaceae bacterium (assembly GCA_963746975.1). Classification (GTDB taxonomy): domain Bacteria; phylum Actinomycetota; class Thermoleophilia; order Gaiellales; family Gaiellaceae; genus GMQP-bins7. The sequence continues at coordinate 457,099 of CAVVDE010000012.1, read as the reverse complement.
GGCCGAGTTCACGTCAACGCCGAGGCCGACGGCCGGCTTTGCCGGCCGGAAGGCACGCGTGCGCTACTGGAAACGAGGCGGCGACGGAGGGGGCTCGCGGGGGAACCTGGGTTCCCCCGCGTGAGCCGGTTCAAGTCCGGCCCTCGCCATTCTGACGCGCTGGTAGCTTCGCCGCGATGGAGCTCGCGTTCCTCTCCGCCGTCGAGCAGGCGCGCCTCGTGCGTGCCGGAGAGATCTCGTCGACCGAGCTCGTGCAGGCCTCGCTCGAGCGGATCGCGCGGCTCGACCCGGCTCTCAACTCGTTCGTCACCGTGTGCGCCGACGAAGCGCTCGAAGTTGCGCGCACCGTCGACTCGACGCGCCACGACGCCCCTTTTCGCGGCGTGCCGATCGGCATCAAGGATCTTGCCGCGACCGCGGGAATCAGAACGACCTATTCCTCCCGTGCGTATGCGGAGTACGTCCCGGACTTCGACCTGGCGGTCGTGCGACGCCTCCGCGAGGCCGGGTTCGTCATCGTGGGCAAGACGAACACGCCGGAGTTCGGAACGATCGCATTCACCGAGTCGGAGCTCAACGGTCCGACCCGAAACCCCTGGAACACGGATCTCACACCGGGAGGGTCGAGCGGAGGTGCAGCGGCAGCACTCGCAGCTGGCCTGGTCCCGGCGGCACATGCCACCGACGGCGGCGGCTCGATTCGCATCCCGGCTTCCTGCTGCGGGTTGTTCGGGTTGAAGCCGTCTCGCGGACGCGTCTCCGGCGCGCCGTTCGGCTCCCTCGAGGGGCTCTCCACAGCCGGACCCCTGACACGAACGGTCGAGGATGCCGCCCACCTGCTGGACGTCATTGCCGGCTACGAGCCTGGCGATCCGTGGTGGACGGCACCGCCCGGGCGCCCGTTCGCCGAGACGACGCCGGATCCGCCTCGGAGGCTTCGAATCGCGGTGACCTCGGCTCCTCCGATCGACGTCCCCGTTGCCGCAGAGTGCGTCGCTGCTCTCGGCGAAGCCGCCGCGCTCCTCGCAGAGCTCGGCCACGACGTCCAGGAAGGCTCGCCGGCGTGGCACGAGCCCGACCTCTTCCACACGTTCATCGAGGTCTGGCAGGTCGGCCCAACGCTCCATCAGGTGGACGAGTCGTTGATGACGCCGCTCAACCGCGGGCTCGCCGAGTCCGCGCGGACGAGCTCCGCCGCCGACTACGCGCGCGCGGTCGCGCGACTCCAGATGCTGGCGCGGCGGATCGTCTCGTTCTGGAACGACGTCGACGTCGTCCTCACACCGACGCTCGCGCTGCCGCCGGTTCCCATCGGTTGGCAGGACGCCGTCGTGGGCGCAATCGAGCAGCTACTCCGCAACACCGAGTTCACTCCGTTCACCGCGGTCGCGAACCTCACCGGCCTCCCCGCCATGTCGCTCCCCCTCCACTGGAGCGAGGCAGGTCTGCCGATCGGCGTGCAGGCAATCGGGCCACCCGGCGGTGACGCGCTGCTCCTCGCCCTCGCCGCCGAGATCGAGGCGGCGCGACCGTGGGCCGACCGCCGGCCGCCCCTGTCGTAGCTACAGCGGAAGCGTGATCCTGATCTCCTGCCCCGGCGAGGCGTGGAGCATGCGGGCGGCGCTGCCGCGCGAGATCGCGAGCGACATGTTCTTGTAGCTGTCCTCGTACAGGATCACGTCACCCGGGCGCGCGTCGGCGAAGGTTCGAGCCATGACCGCGTAGTACCGCTCACCGGCAAGCTCGAGCTCGACCCGCGTCCCCGACGACATGCCGAGTGCCTCGACGTCGTCACGGTCGAGGTTGAGTGCGATGTTGCCAAAACTGTCGACGTACAGGAACGTGGCATGGATCGCCCCGTCCTGGACGACCGGCTCGGGGAGATCGAGACGGATGAGGCCCTCGGGATCGAGCGGCGGCCCGAGCGCGGCAAGAGGAACCCCGGTGGCGAGGTGCGCCGCAGCCGGAGCGAACAGGTCGCGGCCGTGAAACGTCCGCGAGATCGACTCGAGGGCGTACTCGGGATTCGCGAGCTCGTGCGCCTCGTCGATCCCCCGCCTGCTCGCGGCAGGCATCAGCAGGCCATTGTCGGGGCCGACGTACAGTCGCCCCTCCGAATCCCGCAGTGCCAACGGACGACGTGGCCCTCCGACTCCCGGATCGACGATGGCCAGGTGCACCCCGACCGGCATGAAGCCGATCGTGTTCGCAAGGACGAGCGCGCCCTGGAGGATCGACGTCGGCGGGATCCCATGCGTGATGTCGATGATCTCCGCCTCCGGAGCGATCCGCTTGATCACGCCGTGACAGGTGCCGACGAAATCGTCCTTCAATCCGAAGTCGCTCAGGAACGTGATGAACACGCCGCGGAGCGTAACGCCGGGGCGTCCTGGTGAGCTACTTGCGAAGAGGCCTGCGCGCTGCGCAGCGGCGCGACGTGCTCCGCCGCGCTTCGCCGCACATCCGGGCACCACGCGGCCTGATGCGAACGAACGCAGTCGGCACCTGGAGCGGGAGAGGCCTGGTGATCACGGTCGCAGCATATTCCGCGGTCCGGCGTGTCAAGCGTCGCGCTCCGACTTCGCGCGCGCGAGCTCGACGAGCTCCGACGTCTCGCGCTGGAGACGGGCGAGCTTGGCGGCGATGATCGCCACGTAGGCGAGCACGAAGAAGAAGACGACCGCATACGCTGCCGCGACGAGCTCGTCCTGGCTCCAGCTCACTGCAGCGCCTCGCGGAGCTCGCGCAGGTCCGCATCGAGGCGCTTGCCGGCGAGCTCCACCCGGTACAGCGCGTACGCGAGCAGGGTCACCGCGCCCCACGAGACGAGGAACGTCGCGAACATCGTGCCGCTCATCTGAGGCCCGTCACGCGTGAAGACCGTGGGATGGATGAAGTCGGAGGCGAGGCGAATCGCAAGGAAGCTCACCGGGATGAGCGCAACGCCGAACAGCGCGTAGACCGCCGACGAGCGCGCACGCCTCGGCCCGTCCTCGAGCGAGAACCGGAGCATGAAGTAGGCGCAGTAGAAGAGGAAGAGCACGAGGAAGAGCACGAGCTGGTTCGAGCTCCATGTCCACCAGATACCCCACGACGCGCGTGCCCAGATCGACCCGGTGACGAGCGTCAGCGCGCCGAAGATCGTGCCCTGATGGATCGCGACGTAGCTTTCGAGGTCGTACCGTTCCTCCCCGCGCCAGAGCAGGAGCAGCGCCTTGATCGCGCCGAGGCCGAAGCAGAAGTACGCCGTGAGCGCGATCGGCACGTGGATGTAGAAGATCCGCTGCGAGATGCCCTGGTCGGCGTCCTCCGGTGCGACGATCAGGGCCAGCACGAGCGCGAGACCCATGGCGAACGCAGCGAGCCAGGCGAGGCCCGGAAGGCTGCGAAGTGTCGATGCGCTCAGTGGTTACTCCGTGACGACGTACTCGAAGGACGCCCACGAGAGTACAGCGAAGACGGCGTCGTACAAGGCGAGGAACAGGAGGAAGCGCCCGCCCTCCGGGGAAACCGCCGCACCCACCCCTCCGACCACGAGCGGGAGGGCGAGCGGCAGCACCAGTAGCGGCAGCAGGACCTCCCGCGAGCGACCGGCGACCGCCATCGCCGACATCAGCGAGCCGACCGCACAGATGCCGATGTCGGCGAGGACCACGGCGAGGAGCGCCGTCGCGTCGAGCGGCTCGAAGAACAGGACGAACGCGGGCAGCGCGACTGCCTGCGCAGCGAGCAGGAATGCCAGCGTCGCAAGCGTCTTTCCGAGCCAAATCGCGCTCCGGTCGCACGGAGCGAGCACGAGGCCGTCCAGCACATGGTGCTCTTGCTCGGGGACCCACGCCCGGGCGAGCCCGAGCAGCGCGGTGAACACGATCGCGACCCAGAGAAGCCCGTAGGCGGCGTCGTCACCGGACCGTTCCGGCAACGCGAAGTGGAACACGACGAGCGTGGCAAGAACGAAGAGGAGCATCGCGGGCAGCGTGTCGCGGCCGCGGAGCTCGACCCGCAGATCCTTGCGCGTGAGAACGGCGACGTCCGCGAGGTACGTCACGCGAGCGCCAGGGTCTGCGTCGTCAACGAGACGATCCGCTCGGGATCGTGTGTCGCGACGACCACCGTGCGCGAGCCGGCGAGACTCTCGAGCTCGCGATCCAGCAGCTGCGCTCCAGCCTCGTCCAGCGCCGAGTACGGCTCGTCGAGCACGAGCAGCTCCGGATCGTGGAGAAGCGCTCGACAGAGAGCGAGCCGCTGCGCCATTCCACGTGAGTAGGTCGAAACCCGGTCGTTGCGCGCGTCCCAGAGCGAGAAGCGCTCGAGCAACATCCCGATGCGCTCTCGGCGCTCCGGCACCCGGTAGAGGCGCCCGAAAAGATCGAGGTTCTCGAGCGCCGTCAACTCGCGGTACACGAGCGGCTCGTGCGCGAGATAACCGATCTGCGCACGATCGGCGCCGACGACGAGGTCGCCTCGCGTGGGAGCGGCGAGCCCCACGAAGAGCCGGAGCAAGGTCGTCTTGCCGCTTCCGTTCGGCCCCGTCACCGTCGCGAATCCTCCGAGTGGGACGGCGACGTCCACGCCGAACAGCACACGCTTGCGGCCGTACCGCTTCTCGACACCGCGGCCCCGGATCACGCGACGAGCACGTCCAGCGCGACGAACGCGAAGAAGACGACGCTGATCACGCCGTTCATCGTGAAGAACGCAGCATCCAGGCGGCGCAGGTTCCCCGGCTGCACGAGCGAATGCTCGTAGGCGAGCAGCAGAGCGGTGGCCGCGACGCCCGCCCAGTAGAAGAACGAGACGCCGAGCCCGACCCCGGCGGCGGCGAGAAGGATCACGGTGCCCGCGTGGAAGAGGCGTGCGCCCGTGAAGACGCCGCGCTCCCCGAAGCGAACCGCCCACGAGTGGAGACCCTCGCTGCGATCGTGCTCGAGGTCGAACAGCGAATAGAAGAGGTCGAACCCGGCGACCCAGAGCAGGACTGCCCCGCCGATTGCCCACGCTTCCCACGGAGCGGCTCCTGTCATCGCGAGCCAGGCGCCGATCGGCGCCAGGCCGAGGCACGCCCCCAGCCAGACATGGCAGAGCCACGTGACTCGCTTGAGGTACGGATAGACGACGAACATCGCGACGGGAATCGGCCATAGCCAACGCACGATCGGGTCGAGCTGAGACACCGCCACGAGGAAGACGGCAAGTGCCGATAGGCACAATCCCAGGACCTGCGCGCGCGAAAGCGCACCGGACGGAAGCTCCCGCATGGCCGTCCTCGGGTTCCGTGCGTCGATCTCCGCATCGACGAGACGGTTGAGTGACATCGCAAGCGTCCGCGCGCCGACCATCGCCACCGTGATCCACAGCATGTTCGCGAGTCCGGGCCAGGCGTCTACCGCGAGGAAGGCACCGACGTACGCGAACGGCAGAGCGAAGACAGTGTGCTCGATCCGAACGAGCGACGCAAGGCGCCGCGGGAGCGGAGCGGCTGCTGCGCTGCTCACGTCTGCCGGTGGCGCGTTGCCGTGTCGCCGGCCGCGAGCTCGAGCCCGTGTCTGAGGGCCGGTCGCAAGACATCGAACCCGTCGCGGCAGCCACCGGGCGAGCCGGGGAGGTTGACGACGAGCGTTGCCCCGCGCAGTCCCGCGGTTCCTCGGGAGAGCAGCGCGTGCGGCGTACGGCCGAGCGCATCGGCCCGGATCGCCTCTGCAATCCCGGGCGCTTCACGCTCCACAACGATCCGCGTCGCCTCCGGGGTCACGTCGCGCGGCGCGAAACCGGTGCCGCCGGTCGTGAGCACGACTGCCGCACCCTCGTCCGCAAGCCGACGAATCGCCTCGGAGATCACGTCGGCGTCGTCGGTCACGACGCTCCGCTCGACGTCGAAGCCCTCGCCGCGCAGGAGCTCCTCCAGCACGTCTCCGCTCGCGTCCTCACGAACTCCTGCACTTACGCCGTCCGAGACGGTGAGCACGGCCGCGTTCACGCCGGCTCCTTCGTCTTCTCGACGAGCTCGATCTGCTCGATCGTCATCGTCTTGTCGATCGCCTTCGCCATGTCGTACACCGTGAGCGCCGCAACCGAGACTGCGGTAAGTGCCTCCATCTCGACACCCGTCTGTGCAGTCGTCTCGGCGGACGCCTCGATGTCGACGGCTCCCTCGGCGACCGAGAGCCGCACGTCAACGTGCGTAAGGGGAAGCGGATGGCAGAGCGGGACGAGCTCGGCCGTCCGCTTCGCGGCCATGATGCCTGCAAGCTGCGCGGTGACCAGGGCATCGCCCTTCGGAAGGGCGGTCAGCGCGGCGGCAGTGTCCTGTGCCATTCGCACGCGACCCCTCGCGACTGCTCTCCGCCGCACCATCGGCTTCGCGCCGACGTCGACCATGCGGACGTCACCGTCGGCGGTGACGTGGCTCAGGTCGGTCGTCGGTTCGGGCACGCGGAGATCGTAGACGGCGCCGGCGGTTAGCCCTGCGACACGTGCTCGGGCTCGGCAGGCGTGTTTTCACGTGAAAACACCTTCGCCGTACGCGCGACATCCGCCGGCACCGGTTCACCTGGGAGATCGAGCGTGAAGACCGTCGGCTCGTGCACGGAGTCGAGCCTGACCTCACCCCCCATGACCCGGGCGATCTCCCGAGCGATCGCGAGCCCGAGACCGCTTCCGGACGCAACTCCCCCCTCGGCGCGATAGAAGCGCGCAAATACCGCCTCGCGCTGAGACACGGGGATCCCGGGTCCGTCGTCCTCAACGCAGAGCTCCGCGCGCTCGCCCCGCCGACGCGCGCGCAGCGTGACCGTCGTGCCGGCGCCTGTATGAGTCAGCGCGTTGATCGCAAGTGCGCGGCCGATCTGCAGGATCCGGGCATCGTCTCCCAGGCACCACACGTCGCCCTCAGTGGCCACGCTCAGCTGGTGGCCCGTCGACGTCGTCAGAAACCCGATCTCCCCGGCCAGCATCTGCACGATGCCTGAGAGATCCACCGGCTCGCGCACGACGGTGAGCTGCCCCGCATCGACCCGCGAGAGGTCGAGGAGATCCGTGGAGAGCTTGGCCAGCCGTTGCACCTGACCCTGCATCGTCTCGATGAACCCCTGCCGCGTCTCGTCGTCGAGCTCCTCGTCGGCCAGGAGCTCGAGGAAGCCGCCGATCGAGAACAACGGAGTGCGCAGCTCGTGCGATGCGTTCGCGACGAACTCCTTGCGCGCGTTGTCGAGCTGCGCGAGCTGCACGCGCATGCGATCGAACGCACGGGCGAGCTCGCCGATCTCGTCGTTTCCGTGGTCGACGATCGGCGCCTCGAAGTCGCCGCCGGCGATCCGCTCCGCCGCCGACTCGAGCCGTAGCAGCCGATGGGCGAACATGCCCGCGGCCGTGAGGCCGAGGATGAGTGCAAGCACGAGCGCAAAGGCAGTAGCGAGGAGCAGCCGCTCGCGGACGATCTGAACCGTCGAGAGCGAGTCCTCGAGGGCGGCCTGGAACAGTACGACCGCATCCGGCCGAACGGGCACCGCGACCTCTGCGTAGTCGGCACCCCGAACAGTGACCCAGTCCTTCTCGATGCGGCCGGACAGGAGAGCCGAGTACGCGACTCGATCGCGCGCGACGTCACGCGAGCTCTTCGTCCGGGAATCGGCGACGACCGCCAGAGCGGGCTGGTTCTTGGAGAGCACACCGAAGGCCACGACCCGCGAGTTGGACTCGACCTGATAGCTCTCGACGCGGTCCTGCCACAGCAGCGTGTCTTCCGGGAGCTTGCGCGCGAGTGGCACTCCAACCTTCGCGAGCTGCTCCAGCCGCGCGTCCACGAGGCGTCGCTCGAGAGACGGCACGACGATCATGTACGCAGTGCCGAGCGCGCCGGCCACGATGCCGACGAGGACGATCACCATGCGGGTGCGAATTCCGCCCGGGAGCGTCACGCGACTTACTCCGGCCGGAAGCGATAGCCCGCGCCGCGCATCGTGAGAATCAGCTCGGGGGCGCTGGGGTCCCGCTCGATCTTCTCGCGCAAATGGCGGACATGCACGTCGATCGTGCGCGGCTCGCGATAGTCCGCTCCACCGCGGAGACGCTCGAGCAGCTCCCGGCGGGAGAACACGACACCGGGGGTCTGCGCGAGGACGACGAGCATCTCGAACTCGATGAAGGTCAGCAGGACCGGCTCGCCGCGAACCTCGACCGTGCGCCGCGGTACGTCGATGCGCAGCTCGTCACGCTCGATGACCTCCTCGCGCTCGCCCGCCAGGTGCGGCGAAGACGCCCGCCGCAGCAACGCGCGGATTCGGCTGCGGAACTCGCGGATCGAGAACGGCTTCGTGATGTAGTCGTCCGCGCCGAGCTCGAGCCCGAGCACTTTGTCGAGCTCCTCACCCCGTGCGGTCAGCATGATGATCGGGACATTGCTCTGGCTCCGCAGCCGCTTGCAGACCTCCAGGCCGTCGAGGCGGGGGAGCATCACGTCCAGCACGACCAGATCGATGTGATCCTCGCCGAACCGACGTAGAGCCTCCTCGCCGTCGCGAGCCTGGATGACGCTGTAGCCGTCCCGCTCGAGCGGATAGGTGAGCAGCGTCTGGATCGATTCCTCGTCGTCGACGAGGAGAATGGTCGAGGAAGTCGGCATCGGAAAGGTCACGCGGGCCTGCGGCCCGCGGCGGGCCTACTATAGCCCCGCGATGGAAGCAGTTCGGCCCCGGACGCGCGGTCGCCGGCTGCGTCGCGGCACTGTTGAACGGCCTCTTAACGCCCGGCTGGTGAGGGTGGGGTTCCTGGTCGTCGTCCCGGCAATACTCGCGTTCCTGTTCTCCATATCGACAACAGGGACGCTTCCGCGATCATCACTCGAGCCGCTGTTCAACGCCGACAACGCCGCCTCGCTCGCGCGATCCCTCTCCGTCGAGTACCCGTCCCGCGTGCCCGGTTCGGAGGGAGCGACGCAGGCAGCTCGCTGGTACGAGGAGACCGTCCGGGCGCTCGGTCTCTCGACCGACGAGGACGCATGGTCGGAGAACCTCGCCGATCTCGGAAGTGTGGAGCTTCGCAACGTCGTGAGTGTCGTCCCGGGCCGGTCCGACGAGACGATCGTCCTGGTTGCTCACAGAGACAACGCAGGCACCGCGAGGCGACTCGGCGACAACGCCTCGGGAACTGCGGCGCTGATCGAGCTCGCCCGAGAGTTCGCCCCGCAGGAGGTCGGGCCGGCTCCGCTACCGCAGCGGACGCTCGTCTTCGTCTCGACCGACGCGGGTGCATATGGCGGTGCCGGTGCCGAGCGGTTCGCCGAGACGTCACCGCTTGCGCGCAAGGCGATCGCGACCATCGTGCTCGACGGGATCGGAGGAAGCGGCCCTCCAAGGCTGGGGCTCGCAGGGGACCAGCCCGTCTCGCCAGCTCGTGCGTTGGTCCGAACCGCAGCCGCCCGCGTCCAGGAGCAGACAGGCGTCTCGCCGAGCCTTCCGTCGGTGCCTGTACAGCTCGTCGATCTCGGCATGCCGTTTGCGGGAGGCGAGCAAGGGCGGTTCCTCGGCCACGATCTCGCCGCCGTGACGCTCACGACGACGGAGCCGAACGATCCCGTGATTCCAGCAGGGGATCCTCCGACGTCGATAGACACGCGAAGGCTCGGCCAGCTGGGGCGAGCGACGGAGTCTCTGCTGAGCTCCCTCGACGCGAGTGTGGGTGGCGCGTTTCGTACGCCCGACAGCCTCTTCCTCGGCGACCGTGCGGCGAGCGGCTGGTCCGTGCGGCTCATGCTCGTCCTCGCAGTCGTCCCGTTCGCGCTCGGCCTCGTCGACCTGATCGTCCGCGCGCGACGTCGTGGGCTCCCGTTTCGTCCGGCACTACGTTCTCTCCGAACGCGCCTGGGGTTCGCGGCGATCCTCGGCGCCGTCGTGTGGCTCGGCGCTCTCTTCGGCGTGTTTCCGACCGGGGCGCCGCTGCCCTTGTCGCCGCTGACCGATGTCCTCGAGAGTCCTGCGATCGGGGGCCTCCTGCTGTTGGGCTGCGCATTCATCGTCGTCTGGCTCGCTGTACGGCGGCGACTCGCCGTCACGGCGCGACCGACGGCCGGCGAGCGATTGGCAGGGCTCGCCGTCGCGCTGGGAGCGGTCGGAGCCGTCGCGATCGCACTTGCGCTCACGCGGCCGTACGCGCTCGTCTTCGTTCTCCCGGCTCTCTACGCCTGGCTGTGGCTCCCGCTCGAGCGACGCTTCTGGCACCGGGTCGTCCTCTTCGTCGTGGGCCTCGCAGGCCCGGTCGCGGCCCTCGCAATCCTCGGCCACGAGCTCGGGGTCTCCGTGTTCGGCGCCGCCCTGTACACCATCGGGCTGGCGACCGTCGGGTACCTGTCGCTCTGGCCGGCCTTCCTCTTCCTCGTCTGGGCCGCTGCGGCGGCGCAAGTCGGAGCGCTCGCGCTGGGGCGCTACGCACCGTATGCCGGTGGCGCCGAGCCGCCACCTCCTGGCCCGCTGCGCCGGGCACTTCAGCGGAGGCGCTAGTCGAGCGGAAGGAAGGGAACGAGCTCACCGGCCTGGATTTCGCCGTCGCCGCGGGCAACGTTGATCAGCGCATCGGCGGTCGCTGCTCGCACGATCATGTGCGACTCCTGGCCCGCGACGGCCTCGAGCAGCGTGCCGTCTGGGCCGTCTCTCCGCCGCGCCCGAACGAACTCGTCACGGTGCCGGTTGCGCCGGAGAGCGTTGGCCAGTCGCCCTTGTGCGTACGCAGGACTCGGTTCGGCCGCGCCCTGAAGGGCCAGGATCGCGGTGTGTACGAACACGAGCGCTCCAACGAGAGACGACACCGGGTTGCCCGGAAGACCGAACACGAGCGTCGATCCGCGGACGCCGAACGCGAGTGGCTTCCCCGGCTTGATCGCGACTCCCCAGAAGACCTCCTGGACGCCGAGCTCAGCAGCGACGCGCCGCACGAGATCGTGAGGTCCCATCGAAACCCCTCCCGACGTCACGACCACGTCCGCCTCGAGAGCTCGCGCGAGCGCCGATCGGTGAGCCTCGATGTCGTCGGCTACGACCGGCAGGGTCTCGATCTCGGCGTTCGTACTGGCGAGCGCCGCCGCGATCATCCTGCGATTCGACTCGTAGATCTGGCCGGGCTCGAGGTGCTCACCGGGATTGCGGAGCTCGCTTCCGGTCGCCAGGATCGCCACCCGCGGCCGCAGGGAGCACACGACTCTGGCCACGCCTGCTGCAGCGAGTGCGCCGATCTGCACGGGGCTCACGCGTGTTCCGGGCCCCACGACCGTGTCGCCGGCATGCACGTCGCCGCCGCGAGGGCGGATGTGTTGTCCAGAGCTCGCGTCGGGAACGACGACCACATCGTCCCGGTCCTCGACGATCTCGACCGGAATCACAGCGTCGGCTCCGTCAGGAACAGTGCCTCCGGTGGCGATTCCTGCGGCGCTGGTGGAGGGGAGAGGGCCGGGCGGGGCGTCTCCGGCAGCCACCCGGAACGCGACCGGGAGCTCGCCGGGCGTTTCCGCGGCCCGCACGGCGAATCCGTCCATCGCGGAGCTCGGGAAGGGTGGCAGGTCGACAACGGCTCTCGCCGGGTCGCGGACGACACGGCCGAGCGCATCGTCGATCGCGATCTCCTCGACGGCGAGCGGCCGCGCGTGCTCGAGAACGCGCGCGAGCGCTTCGTCGATCGTCAGGAGCTCCGCCACGCTCAGCGATTCAGGCCGGCTGGCGTCTCGGGAGCCTTCTTGGGCTTGGCCGGCTGCGTCTCCGTCGTGGTCACCGTGTCCGTCGTCGCTTTGTAGTTCGGGTCGTAGGTCAGCGCGTACTTGCCGCGTGTGAAGGGCTTCCATTCGGGCCACACCGACGGCTCGGGGAACGACTCCGGCTCGGTTCCCTCGAGTGCGGGCTCCATGAACAGCCGCCAGATCTCCGCAGGGAACGTTCCGCCGGCGACCGCGATCCCGTGGACGCTCTCCATCGGGATCTCGCCGCTCGTGTAGCCGACCCAGACCGTCGTCGCCAACTCGGGCGTGTACCCGGCGAACCATGCATCGGCGTGCTCCTCGTTCGTCCCGGTCTTGCCGGCTGCAGGGCGCCCGAATGCGGCGCGCGTACCGGTCCCGGACTGCACGTTCTGCTCGAGGATGCGTGTCACGATCGCTGCGACGCCCTCCGAGATCGCTCGCCGACGCTGCGGAACACCCCATCCTGCCTCGGTGTCGACGCTTCCGTCGGGGAGCACGACACGCCGGATCGCCATCGGCTCCGCGTGCACGCCACCGGCGGCCAGGGTCGAGTACGCCGACGCGAGGTCGAGCGGCGAGACGGCGATGGAGCCGAGCCCGATCGAGGGCACGTACGCGCCGTTCACATCGAGCTGCGACCTGACGCCCATGCGTCGGGCGACCTCCGCGACCTTCTGCGGGCCGACGTCGAGCGTGAGCTGCGCGTATACCGAGTTGTCGGAACGCAGCGTTGCGCTCCGGATCGAGCTCCAACCGTAGTAGTCGTTCGCGTACGTGTGGACGCACCACCACGTGCCGTCGTCGCAGTTGCCCGCGGGATGCACCTTGTACGTGAACGGAGCTGACACGTAGTACGTCGAGTCGGGGTTGATCCCCTGCTCGACGGCGGCCGTCAGGACGAAGGTCTTGAAGGTCGATCCCGGCTGACGACGTGCCTGCGAGAGTAGGTTGAACTGATTCTTGGGGCGATTCGGGACTACCGCGGCCATCGCGCGGATGGCGCCGGTGCGTGGACTGATGGAGATGAGTGCGGCGGCCGGATCCGTCGGGAGGCCGAGGGTCTCGCGGATCGCAGTCTCGGCGAGCCGCTGGTATCGCGGCACGATCGTCGTGTACACCTTGAGGCCACCCGAGCGAACCCGCTCGGCGCCGTACGTCTCGATGAGCTTGTCGCGGACGTACCCGAAGAAGTACGGCTCCTTGATCCGGTTGTAGAGCTTTCCCGGATGGAGGACGACCTGCGCCTTCAGCGTCTTCGCGTAGATACGGGGTGTGATCTCCCCCGTTTCGAGCATCGCGTCGAGCACTTCCTTCCGCCGCGCGAGCGCCCGTCCGGGAACGGTGAAGGGGTCGTATACGGATGGTGCCTGCGTGAGCCCCGCGAGCAATGCGGACTCCGAGAGGTCGAGCTTGCTCGCCGGCTTGGAGAAGTACGTTTGCGCAGCAGCCTCGATGCCGTACGCGTGGTTCCCGTAGTAGACCTGATTCAGGTACGTCGTGAGGATCCGCTGCTTGCTCCATGCGCGATCGAGCTTCGTCGCGAGACACGCCTCCTTGACCTTGCGCTGGACGGTCTTCTCGTTGGAGATGTAGAGGTTGCGCACCAGCTGTTGCGTGATCGTCGAGCCTCCCTCCACGATCTCGCCTGCCTTGATGTCGGCGACCGCCGCGCGCGCGATTCCCTCGAGATCGATGCCGCCGTGCTCGAAGAAGCGCCGATCCTCGATCGCGATCGTCGCCTTGCGGATCGACAGTGACATGCCCGCAGCCGTGACCGGTTCGCGGTTCCGCTCCGCGGGAATCGAGCCGAGCAGCGACCCGTTCGCCGCGTAGACGAACGAGTTCGCGCCGATGTTGACCTCGCGGAGCGAGTCGAGATCGCACGACGAGCCGTAGGCGAGCACCCCCGCGGTGCCACCGATGCCTGCCGCCGCCGCGAGCGCCAGAATCGCGACGACGGCGACCACCGCACCCCTGCGCCGCCGCCTGCGCCGTAGCGCACGCTGATGTCGGCCTCGTGGGCGCAGCGTCTCGGGGTCGAGCGGAGTGCGCCTGCTGCGAGGCGGGCTCATGACGAGATGCTAGCCGGGGTTCTGCTGGAATCCAGCGCGTGGACCACGCCGTCGACAAACATCCGGGTCGCCTGCTGGGTTGGCTCGTCTTCGTCGTGGCTCTCGCCCTGCTCGCGTATGGATCACGGATCGGCGGAACGGACACGCCCGACGACCTCGCGTACCGCTACTCCTCCTCGATCGCAGCACTCGTGCAGTACGGCTTGATGCTCGCGATCCTTCTGCTCATCGCGCGCGGCTTGCCGCGGCGAGAGCTCTTCGCGCTGAGAGCCCCCACCTCGTGGAGACGTGCGCTGGGGCTCGCGGTGCTGGCGCTGCTCACGATCTACGCGGCGGCGTTCCTCTACGAACAGGTGATCTCACTCTTCGGCAACTGGAGCCCGACCGAGGAGCAGGGACTCGTGCCAGACGGATGGGACTCGAGCCGCGCGGGAGCCTTCGTCGCGTTCTTTCTCGTGGTGACCTTCGTGGCACCTGCCGTCGAGGAGCTCACCTATCGCGGTCTCGGGATCTCGCTCCTGATGCCGTGGGGACTCGTGTTGTCCATCGTCGTGAGCGGCCTGCTCTTCGGAGCGGCGCACGGGCTCGTCGTCGCGCTCCCGATCCTCGCGTTCTTCGGGATCGTGAACGGGATCCTTCGCGTCAGGACGGACAGCATCTATCCGCCGATGCTCCTCCATGCTGCGTTCAACGGCATCGCGCTCATCGCCGCCGTGAGTGGCGCCTGAGCGGACTCAGTCCTCGTCGTCCTCTTCGGCTTCGGCGTCTTCTTCGGCGTCGTCTTCGAGCGGGCCGAAGGTCTCTTCGAGGCTCGATGCGAACTCCTCGGGCGTGACGGTCTCGATGAACTGGCGGAACTCCTCGGGGTCGAGGTCGGCGAGATTCGATGCCGTCACGAGGCTCGCCTCCTCGTCGCCGGCCTGGAACTCGATGGCCGATTCCTCGACGACGTCGTCTGCTGCGAAGATCTGCGCGTCGCAACGGACTGCGAGTGCGATCGCGTCCGAGGGTCGGGAGTCGATCTCGAGCTCGTTCCCGTCCTGGACGATGGTGATGCGCGCAAAGTAGGTGTTCTCGCGCAACTCGGTCACGGTCACCTTCACGACCTCGCCCTTCAACTCGGACACGACGTCGTTGAGCAGGTCGTGCGTCATCGGCCGCTGCGGGCTCGAGCCCTGGAGCCGCATCAGAATCGCGGCCGCCTCCGCCTGCCCGATCCAGATGGGCAGGAAGCGATCCTCGTCCACGGTCTTGAGAAGCACGATCGGCTGCTTGCCGATCGGCTCGAAGCTCACCCCGTAGAGAGTCATCTCGCGCATCGCGACGCTGCGCATAGTAGTCAGGGGGCTGCGGTACAGTTCCGACCCGCGGGCGATTAGCTCAGTCGGTTAGAGCGCCGCTCTGATAAGGCGGAGGCCCCTGGTTCGAGTCCAGGATCGCCCACTCGGATCGCGGCTGCTACGCGGCTTTGTCTTGCAGTCGCTCGGTGATGGCCTCGAGCGCCTCGACGAGCTCGGCGAGGCCCTTCTCGTCCTCGAAGCGAATCTGGAGCGCACCCGCGGTCACGCGGGTCGGCATTCCCGTGATGCGCTCCGCAGCGGTGCGGGCGCGATCGACGAGCGCCGGGTCGACGGCAACTGCACGACGTGGCCGGCGCCGCGCTCCGCCCTCACGGGCGGCGCGCTCGGCGGCGCGGACGGTGAGGCCCTCCTTGACGATCCGCCGGGCGAGACGGCGCCGTGCTTCATCGTCGGGAAGCGAGAGGACCGCGCGGGCATGGCCTTCGCTCATGTCCCCGCGCGCGAGCATCCAGAGCACCTCCTCGGGAAGCTCGAGGAGACGAAGCCGGTTCGAGACGGCGGGCTTGGACCTCCCGACACGGTCCGCGACGTCACCGAGAGAGAGCTCGAACTCATCGACGAGAGATGCGTACGCGCGCGCTTCCTCGACAGGAGAGAGCTGCTCTCGGGCGACGTTCTCGACGAGGCCGAGCAGGAGAGAGTCCCTGTCCTCGACGTCGCGGACGAGCGCAGGCAGCGTCGCGACCCCTGCGGCACGCGCTGCCCTCCAGCGGCGCTCACCGGCTACCAGCTCGAACCCGCCCTCCGCCCGTCGGCGGACGACGATCGGCTGGAGGACACCCTGGAGTCGGATCGAGCTGGCGAGACCGGCTGCTGCCTCCGGCTCGAAGCGGCGACGAGGCTGTCTGGGATTCGGATGGATCGTCTCGACAGGGAGATGCGCGAGCTCGGGCTGCCCCGCTTCGCCCAACAGGACTTCGAGTCCGCGGCCGAGACCGCGACGCTCTCTAGGAACGCTCGACAAGCTCCATCGCCACCTTCCAGTACGCCTCGGCGCCCGCGGAGCGCGGGTCGTAGGCGATCGCAGGGACACCGTGGCTCGGCGCCTCCGCGAGGCGCACGGAGCGTGGGATCGTCGTCGTGAACACGAGCGAGCCGAAATGCCGGCGCAGCTCGGCTTCGACCTCGGCAGCGAGCCGGGTTCTCCCGTCGGCCATCGTCAGCAGGATTCCCGCCACCGAGAGCTGCGGGTTGAGTCGCGCCTTGACGAGATTGATCGTGCCCATGAGCTGCGACAGCCCCTCGAGCGCGTAGTACTCCGCCTGCACCGGGACGATCGCGCGCGTCGCCGCCGCGAGCGCGTTCACGGTCAGCGGGCCGAACGAGGGTGGACAGTCCAGCAGGACGTACGAGTACTCGCCGACCGACCCCGCGAGCGCGTCGGCCAGATAGCGCTCTCCGCCCTCACGATTCGAGAGCTCGACCGCCGCAGCAGCGAGATCGCTCTTGGCCATCACCACATCGAGATTGGCGACGGAGGACGGTTTCGCGAGGCTGTCGAGCGGAGCGCCGTCGAGCAGATCGTGCGTCGACGACCCGTTCGCGCGCATGCCGAGCCCGGAGGTGGCATTCGCCTGCGGATCGAGGTCGACCAGGAGCACCCGTTCGCCCGCTTCCGCAAGACAGGCGCTGAGATTGACAGCGGTGGTGGTCTTGCCGACGCCGCCCTTCTGGTTCGCGACCGCGTAGATGCGGGTCGTGCGGACGGAGGGCGCGTCCACGACATGGTCGACCGCAGCGTGCGAGAGCTCCTGGACCGGCACGCGCCAAGACTAGGGAGGGCGGCGGCTAGAGTCGCCGCGATGCGACAGCCGGCGCCGCCGTACCGCGGGGAAGGCCCGCACGCGCTCTGGCACGTCAGCGAGAACCCTGCGATCGCCCAGTTCGTCCCGCACGTCAGCGCGACCGCAGCGAGCAGCGAGCCGAGGGTCTGGGCGATAGACACGCGGCACCTTCCGCTCTATTGGTTTCCGCGCGAGTGTCCACGCGGCACGTTCTGGGCGACATCCGAGACCACCCCGGCCGATGCCGTACTCCTCGCCGGCGCTCGGCGAGTGCACATCGTCGAGGAGAGCTGGGTCGAGCGCATGCGGTCGACGCGGGTGGTCGCCTACCGCCTCCCGGAGGCATCATTCGCGCCGGCGCCCGATGTGGGCGGCTACTGGCTCAGCCGCGAGACCGTCGCGCCCGTCGACATGGTCGAGCTCGGTGACCTCGTCGACCGACATGCCGCCGGCGGAATCGAGCTCCGCGTCGAAGACAACCTCTGGCCGACGTGGAATCGCGTCGTTTCCTCGACGCTCGAGTACAGCGGGATCCGGCTCCACAACGCAGCGCCACCACCGTCCTAGCGGGCGCTCGGACCCACGGCTCGGCCGTCATGGGAGCAAACGCGTCCCCGGGTCTCCCTGCCAGACCCGGTTCCGTCAGGCGAGAGGCCGCTTCTTCGCCATGCCGGGCCGGCGTGGGAATCCGCTTGGTGTCGGCTCGATCTTGCGCACGACGACGAGGCCGTCCGAGTCGTCGTCCAGGCAGCCTCCGAGACGCTCCGCAACAGTCGCGACGGCACGCCGGTCCGCGTCCGGGCCGAGCCAGAGGAGAACGGCGCCGCCCGGCGCCACGAGCGGCAGGCAAAGCTCCGTGGCGACTGCGGGTTTCGCGAGAGCCTTTGCGAGCGCCACGCCGAACGTGTCCACCGGTTGCTCCTCGGCTCGTGCCCAGACGACTTCGACGTTCCCGAGCTCGTCTTGGAAGCGCTCCAGGAACAGGCACTTGCGTCGTTCCGCCTCGAGCAGCGTGAACGGGCGGGTCGGCAGGGAGGCGGCGAGGGGGATCCCGGGCGAGCCGCCACCGGAGCCGACGTCGACCACGGCCCCTTCGAATCGAGCGAGAACGGGGAGGGCACGCAGCGCGTCGTCGAGCAGAACGCGGCGCGCCGAGTCGATGTCCGCGAGCGCAGTCGCCCCGGGTGTCCCGATCACCTCCTCGAGCCAACGCTCGAGGACATCCATGTTCACGTCAGCCGGCGAGGACGCGCGGGAAGACGACGACGAACCGGTTGGGCTCCGAGCCCTCGCTTGCCGTCTCGACCTCGGGGTCGTCCTTGAGCGACTCGTGCACGATCTTGCGCTCGACCGGCGTCATCGGGTCCATGGCGATACGTCGACCCGTCGCGGACGCGCGCTGAGCCGTTCGCCGCGCGAGCTTCTCGAGCGTCGCGGTGCGTCGAGCGCGATACCCGGCCGCATCCACGATGACCTCGTGCTGTCCGCCCTCGGCTCGAGTGATCGCGTTCGCGAGGTACTGGACGGCGTCGATCGTCTGGCCGTGCTTGCCGATGAAGAGCGCGACGTCCGCGCCGCTACAGCTCACGGTCACACCGCCGTCGTGCTCGCGGGTGGAGGCCACCACGTCGGCGCCGATACCTGCGGCGATCCGCTCGACGATCTCGAGCGCGCTTTGCGACTCGTCGCTCGCAGGCCGGGTGTCGGCAAGCGCTGCTTCCACAGGGATCGACTCGGTGCTCGCGATAACGTGCGCCGGGGCGAACCCCACGCCGAGCAGCCCCCGTTCGCCTTCCGAGACGACCTGAAAGCGAACGCTGTCGCGGTCGAGGCCGGGCACGCGCTGCTCGAGCTCACGAAGCGCAGCCCACTTCGCCTCGCCGACGGTCTCGCCGGTCGCCTCGACGGTGACCGTCTGCTGCCCGCTCATCGGCGCGTCCTCCCGCCGCGCTTTCGCTTCACGCGGCGTGGAGTGCCGGTCGAGCTCTGACGGGGTTGGGCGTTCCCAGACGGAGCGTCCTCGCCTTCGTCGGCTGTGGTCTCCGGCTCTTCCTTGGGAGGCGTCCGGCTCGATCGCTTCGGCGGAGCAACGGGCCGCGGCATCTGCCGTCTCGTCACGACCCCTTGACCTGTCGTCCAGAGGTTCGTGGTCAGCCAGTAGATCATCAGGCCAGACGGGAAGCGGAGGATGAAGGGAAGAAACAGAACCGGCAGGAACAGGATCATGTAGCGCTGCGCCTTCGACTGCATCGCCGTCGACATGAGGTACGTCGAGAGCAGCTGGCTGGCGACGTAGATACAGATGAGAACGGGTCCCCAGCCAGATTTGACCGGCGCCGTGATATTGACGAGACCGAGCCATTCGAGCGACGAGCCGTCCGTGAACACCTGGCTCTCTGCGTGCCTGAGCACGTAGAAGAGTGAGATGAAGATCGGGATCTGGAAGACGATCGGGAGACAAGACGCATACGGGTTGATCTTGTTCTCCTTGTAGAACTTCATCAGCTCCTCGGACTGCTTCTGACGATCGCTCTTGTAGCGCTGCTGGATCGCCTTCATCTCCGGCGCGTGGATCTGCAGGCTCTGCATCGAGTGGATCTGCCGGATCGCGACGGGGACGAGGAGGATCCGCACGATCACGGTCAGCGCGACGATCGACCACGCCCACGACAGGCCGCCGGTCACGTGCAGCCACTTGAGGACGTCCGTGAGGACGTTCTCGAGCGGAGTGAGGATCCCGCCGACGATCACGCGCCGGCCTTTCGGGACCTGCCGAGCGGAAAGATCGTCTGGTCGTGCGCATAGTCGACTCCACCGTCGCTCCATGGGTTGCACCGCAGTAGCCGCCAGCCCGCGAGCACCCCGCCGCGTACGAGCCCGAACTCGCGAAACGCGTCGATCGCGTACTGCGAGCAGCTCGGGTGATACTTGCATGTGCCCTGCGGGGTCAGAAGGCCGAAGGTCCACCTCCACGCCTGGACGAGGCCGATCCCGAGGTACCTCACGAGCGAGCCGCTTTCTCGAGGACGCCGGCGACCTCGGTGACCAGCCAGTCCTTCCCGCGCGCGTCGGCAGGCTCGGCGAGCCCCGGCCGAGCCGCGAGCACATAGTCCTGTCCGGCAGGGACGGAGGGAAGGAGCTCCCGCCACGACTCGCGAAGGAGCCGCTTCACTCGGTTCCGGGCGACGGCCGACCCGACCGAGCGGGGGACGGCGAGACCGAGCCGTGGCTCCCCCTCGGGGTCGTCGTCGCGCGGGAACCAGTGGAGGACGAGATACCTCGTCGACGCGGAGCGGCCGCGCCGGTAGACGGTGTCGAAGTCCTTCGACCGCGAGAGCCGGTTGCGGCGCTGCACTGCGAGCGTCTCAGGCGGAGAGGCGCTTGCGTCCACGCGCGCGCCGCCGCTTGAGGATCGCGCGGCCGCCGCGAGAGGACATCCGCGCTCTGAACCCGTGACGCCGCTTCCGGCGGCGAACGTTCGGTTGATAGGTGCGTTTCACGTCGTCTCTGGTCGGGCTGCGTGCGGGAGCGGCGAGTATAGACGGACCGCTCCGGAGCTATGTTTTCCACAGTCGAGGCTTCACGGCTGCCCGCGGAAACCGCTGCTCCTGGGAACTCGGCGTTTTCCGTCAGAGCAACGCCCGGGTCTTCTTCCACACCTGTGGACAGTCATGTGGAAGACGGAAAACTCCTGCAAAAAGCCGCGATTTTCATCCACAGCGGACTCACGCGAGCTCGTTGAGCACGTTCACAGATGGTGCTATGCTCGCCCTCCCCAACGACCCCTGACGAGCGTGAGGACGGGTGGAGCAGCCTGCCGAGACACGAGCCGACGACCTCTGGAACGCCATCGCAGGCCGACTGAGGGACACCCTCACCGATACCACCTACGACACCTGGTTCGGGCAGGCTCGGCCTCAGTCCGTGAGCGGTGACAGGCTCGTCGTCGAGGTCCCGAACGACTTCACGAGAGACTGGATCGAGGGCCACTTCTCGGATCTCGTCGTCCGTGCTGCCACGGAGACAGGCGCCAGGAACACGGTCGTGAACTTCGCCGTGAGCGAGCGGGCGCCCGTTCGTCCGGCCTCACCCGAGATGGTGGTCGAGCCCGCCCAGCAGCCTCTGCCCGCTGCGACCGTGCTGACCGACGTCGCGCCTCGCGAGACGAGCGAGGTCGAGCTCAACCCCAAGTACACCTTCGACCTGTTCGTGATCGGATCGTCGAACCGCTTCGCCCACGCTGCCGCGCTCGCGGTCGCCGAGGCTCCGGCCCAGGCCTACAACCCGCTCTTCATCTACGGCGGAACCGGACTCGGCAAGACCCATCTGCTCCAGGCGATCGGACACTACGTCCGCCAGCACTCCCGCCGGCTCACGACGCGCTACGTGACGAGCGAGACCTTCATGAACGAGTTCATCGACGCGGTCCGCGAACGCGGAACCCGCATCGAGGGCTTCAAGCGTCGCTACCGCAACTACGACGTTCTTCTCGTCGACGACATCCAGTTCATCGAGGGGAAGGAGCGGATCCAGGAGGAGTTCTTCCACACGTTCAACTCGCTCTACGAAGGCGGCGCGCAGATCATCATCTCGTCGGACCGGCCGCCTCGCGAGATCGCGACGCTGGAGGAGCGACTGCGGTCACGGTTCGAGTGGGGACTGCTCACGGATATCCAGGCGCCCGACCTCGAAACGCGAATCGCAATCCTCCGGAAGCGCGTCGAGACCGAGGGGATCGCGATCGACGACGCCGAGGTGCTCACCTTCATCGCGAGTCGTGTCTCCGCCAACATCCGCGAGCTAGAGGGCGCACTCACGCGAGTCGTCGCGTTCTCCTCGCTCACCGATCGCCCACTCACGGTCGAGCTCGCCGAGGACGTACTGAAAGATGTCTATCCGCAGGGGGAAGCCGCGCCGGTGATCACCATCGCACGAATCCAGGAGGCCGTCTCGCAGAGGTTCGGCGTGACGCACGACGAGCTCGTGAGCCCGCGTCGCTCGCAGGCGGTCGCCTACCCTCGACAGGTGGCCATGTACCTCTCGCGAGAGCTCACCGACGCGTCGCTTCCGATGATCGGGAAGGAGTTCGGTGGTCGCGACCACACGACGGTCATTCATGCAAAGGACAAGATCACGAAACTCATTCGGGAGGACCGTTCTGTGTACAACCTTGTGCAAGAACTGACTGCACGCATCAAGCAGGCCCGCTGATGTGGGGGTCCATGGCTCCCGACGCCGCACACCTGTGAGTCCGCCCGGCATGCGTCCACATGTGTACCCACACTCCTTTTCCCCGCTCGTGAGCCACAATTCCCCCGTCTTCCCCATGACTCACACTCCTATGACTACTACGAGCTTTTCTCTCTAGTAATGAACACAGACATAGCCTCCGGCACCGCGCTTCGCGTCACCTGTCAGAAGAGCGACCTCGCTCAGGCGTTGGGCGTGGTCTCCCGCGCGGTGTCGACGCGTGGTGCCGTCCAGGTGCTCGGCGGGATCCTCCTCCAAGCCGAGTCGGGACGGCTTTCCCTCGCCGCCACCGACATGGAGATCTCGATCCGCGCCTCTCTCGAAGGAGAGCTCGACGGCGATGCGAGCGTCGTCGTTCCCGGACGCCTCCTGACGGATCTCGTCCGGCTCCTTCCGAGCGACTCGGTCACGCTCGCCTACGACGAAGGCGACGGCGTTCTCGCGGTGACCTCAGGGAGTCACTCGTCCCGTCTCAACGTCTACAGCGCCGAGGACTTCCCCCGTCTTCCCCCGGTGGACGTCGCCCTCCACGAGATCGACGCCGCGGCTCTGCTCGCGACGATCGAGAAGGTCGGTAGGGCTGCCTCGCGCGACGAGTCGCGACCGGTGCTCACGGGTGTGCTCGTGCGGTTCGAAGGCGAGCGGCTCGTCATGGCGGCGACGGACTCCTACCGACTTGCGGTGAAGGAGACGGCCCTGACCGCGAGCGGCCCGGATCTCGATGCAATCATCCCGGCTCGCGCGCTGCAGGAGCTCGCCCGGCTCGCCGCTTCGTCCGAGACGGTCGAGCTGGGTGTGCACGAGAACCACGTCATCTTCTCTGCCGGAGACGTGTGGCTCACGAGCCGCCGCATCGACGGGCAGTTCCCGAACTACAAGCAGCTCCTGCCGGAGTCGTTCGAGATCGAGATCGCGACGCCTCGGGCCGCGCTCCTCGAGGTCGTGCGTCGCGCGGGCCTGATGGCGCAACGAAACGCGCCGCTTCGGCTGCGGTTCGCCGACGGCGAGCTCACGGTGTCTGCGCAGACACAGGACGTGGGAGAGGCGACGGAGTCCCTGCCGATCGACTACGCGGGCGAAGAGCTCGAGATCGGCTTCAACCCCGACTTTCTGCGCGACGGCTTGGAAGCGGTGGCTGCGGACGTCGTGCAGCTCAAGCTCATCAACCGCCTGCGGCCCGGGCTGATCGCAGCACCCGACGAAAGCTTCTGGTATCTGATCATGCCCATCCGCCTCGCGGGCTGATCGTCCGCGACGTCAGACTCCGCGACTTCCGGTCGTACGCAGCCCTCGAGCTCGAGCTGTCGCCCGGCGTCGTCCTGTTGCACGGGCAGAACGGTGCGGGGAAGACGAACCTCCTCGAAGCTCTGCATCTCGGAACGCAGGGCTTTTCGCCACGAGCTCGCCGAGATCGGCAGATGATCCGCTTCGGTGCGGATGTGGGTCGAGTGGCGCTCCGCGGCACGTCGGGCGACACGTCTTTCGAGACCGACGTCGTGCTGACGCACAGCGAATCGCGACGGACGACGCTCAACGGAGAACGTCTCGGATCCGCCGAGCAGCTGCGCCACGAATTGAGCGCGCTCGTCTTCACGCCGGACAGGCTGGCCGTCGTCAAGGGCGCCCCGGCGACGCGACGCGCGTACCTCGATCGCACGGTGGGCCGGCTGCAGCCTGCTCGAGCGCGAGCCGCGAGCGACTACGCCGGCGCGCTCGGCCAGCGCAATGCGGCACTTCGGCGAATCCGAGCAGGCCACTCGACGCGTGACGCGCTCGTTCCGTGGACGGAGCGTACGGTCGCGCTCGGCCAGGAGCTGGTGCGAGCGCGGACGGATGCGGTGGAGATCCTGGCAGGCCCGTTCGCCGACGTTGCCGACGCGCTGGGGCTCGTCGATGGGTCCCTCGAGTACGAAGGCGAGCCCGCGACCGTGGACGATCTCGACGCACGGCTGGATGCCGACGTCGATCGCGGGCTGACGGGTGCGGGACCACACCTCCACGACGTGCGCATCGCGTCCGCGGGCCGAGATCTCCGCATGTTCGGGTCACAGGGTGAGCAGCGCGTCGCGGTCTTGTCGCTCGTCCTGTCAGAGATGGCGGCGCTGCGGAGCCGGACAGGCGTCACCCCGTTGGTGCTGCTAGACGACGTCTTGTCGGAACTGGACGGCGACCGCCGAAGGGCTCTCGTGGATCTGATCTCGCACGGCGCGCAGACGATCGTCACGGCAACCGCGGTCGCCGCGTTCCCTGGCGAGCCCGCCCAGTCGCTGTCCGTCTTGCCGGGCCGGGTCGAGTGATGGAGCGCATCGGCAACGAGGTGACGCGCGAGCTCTCTCGCACGGGAAGCCGCGATGCGATCCCTCTGGCCGCTGTCACAGCCGCGTGGCCGGCCGCGGTCGGAGAGCCTGTCTCGCGGAAGGCGTGGCCGCTCCGCATCGCACGCGACGGGACATTGCACGTCGCCGTGGCCTCGGCGACGTGGGCCAACGAGCTGGCGCTGCTGCAGGACGACGTACTCACGTCACTTCGGGCACGGCTCGGGGATACGGCCCCTTCCGCGGTCCGCTTCGCGGTCGGCCCCATCCCGGAGCCGCCAGCGGCTTCGGCCGGGGAGGCCGCCGTGGAGCCGCTCGAGGTACCGCCGGAGATCGAAGACGAAGCCGCCGCAGCGGCGGCCGAGATCGACGATCCGGACCTGCGCGAGCTCGTCTCGAAGGCGGCTCGCCTGAGTCTCCTGAAAGCCCGGTCCGGCCGCCACTTCTGGTAGACTTACCGGGCCCCGCAAAACGGCGATTTGCAGGGCTTTTTTGATGGCAGAAGCAGCCTACACCGCAAAGGACATCACTGTCCTCGAGGGGCTCGACCCTGTCCGTCTACGACCCGGCATGTACATCGGGTCGACGGGCTCACGTGGCCTCCATCACCTCGTCTACGAGGTGGTCGACAACGCGGTCGACGAGGCACTCGCGGGCCGCAACGACCTCGTCGACGTGACCATCCATCCGGACAACTCGGTCACCGTTCGCGACGCGGGTGCGGGCATTCCCATCGATGTGATCCCGGAGCAGGGACTACCCGCACTCACCGTCGTCCTGACGAAGCTCCATGCCGGCGGGAAGTTCGGCGGTGAGGGCTACAAGGTCTCCGGCGGGTTGCACGGCGTCGGCGTGTCGGTCGTGAACGCGCTCTCCGAGTGGCTCGTCGCCGAGGTCCGGCGCGACGGCAAGGTGTACCGCCAGGAGTTCGCCCGAGGCGAGCCCACCGGGGACATGGAGACGATCGGCGTCTCCAAGAAGGACGAGTCCGGGACGACGATCGCCTTCCTGCCCGACCCGGACGTCTTCGACGAGACCGAGTTCTCCGCTGCGACGCTGTCACAACGTCTGCGCGAGACGGCGTTCCTCACCCGCAGCCTGCGCATCGTGCTCCGCGACGAGCGTGCGGGCGGGAAGACCGAGGAGTTTCACTACGAGGGCGGCATCCGCGACTTCGTGAGCCACGTGAACGAGTCGAAGGACGCCGTCCACAAGCACGTCGTCTACTTCGAGGGCGAGACAGCCGACGGCCAGGTCGAGATCGCGATGCAGTGGAACAGCTCGTACGTGGAATCCGTCTTCTCGTTCGCCAACAACATCAACACGACGGAGGGCGGCGCGCACCTGTCCGGCTTCCGGGCGGCTCTGACCGGAACCCTCAACCGCTACGCGCGCGACAAGGGTCTCCTCAAGGAGAAGGAGGAGAATCTCGAGGGCGAGGACGTTCGCGAGGGTCTCGCCGCGGTGATCTCGGTGAAGCTGCGCAACCCGCAGTTCGAGGGCCAGACGAAGACGAAGCTGGGCAACCCGCCGATCGAGGGTCTCGTCAAGACGACCGTCAACCAACGCCTTGCGCAGTTCCTCGAGGAGAATCCCACCGAGGCGAAGCAGATAATCACGAAGGCGGTCTCGGCAGCCCGGGCGCGGCAAGCAGCGCGGAAAGCAAGGGAGCTGACGCGCCGCAAGAGCGCGCTCGACTCGAACTCACTTCCGGGTCGCCTCGCGGACTGCCAGATCTCGGACCCGGAGTCCGCAGAGCTCTTCCTCGTCGAGGGCGTCTCTGCCGGCGGCTCGGCAGTCGATGCGCGAGACCGCAGCTACCAGGCGATCCTGCCGCTTCGCGGGAAGGTGATCAACGCCGAGAAGAACAGGATCAACAAGGTGCTCTCGAACGAGGAGATCCAGGCGATCATCACCGCCATCGGGACGGGTATCGCCGACGAGTTCGACATCGAGAAGCTCCGCTACCACCGCATCATCGTCATGACCGACGCCGACGTGGACGGCGCGCACATTCGGACCCTGATTCTCACCTTCCTGTACCGGCAGATGCAGGAGCTCGTCGAGGGCGGTTTCGTCTACATGGCGGTGCCGCCGTTGTACCGCGTCAAGATCGGGTCGCAGTTGCGCTACATCGAGAAGGAGTCGCAGTTCGAGGAGTTGCTGGCGCGCGAGCGGATCAAGGACATGGACGTGACCGACCGTCGCGGCGAGGCGCAGAAGCTGACCGAGAGCCGGTACGGCAAGCTCGTCAAGGTGCTCAACGAGTTCGACGGCTGGGTGTCGCGCCTGCGCGAGGACTTCGGCGCCGGGCCTGCGAACTTCGTCGTCGACCACAGGCTCGTCGAGGCGGACGCGACTTCTGTCGAGGCTGCCCTCGCGGCCCGGGATGCGAACGGCTACGAGCTCGTCGTGCTCGAGTCCTCGGACGACGCGACGAAGGTTCGTATCGTCGAGCGCGAGACCGGTGCGGCGGCGAGCGTCGTCATTCCGGGCGAGCTGCTCTCGTCCTCCATCTACGGGAACGTCCGCAAGACGTACGCGCGGCTGGCCGACATCGTCGGACACCCGCCGTTCGACATCTCGTTCGGCAAGAGAGCCCGGCACGCGGATACGTTCGGCCAGTTGCGTGAGGCAGCGCTCGAGCTCGCCAAGGAGGGCCTGCAGGTGAGCCGCTTCAAGGGTCTCGGCGAGATGGACGCCGACGAGCTCGCCGATACCACGATGGATCCCACCAACCGCACGCTCATTCGCGTGGAGGTCGAGGATGCCGCAGCCGCGGACAGGGTGTTCTCGATGCTCATGGGGGATCAGGTCGAGCCCCGGCGCGCGTTCATCGAGCAGAACGCCCGTGATGTGAGGTTCCTGGATGTCTGACGTCGTCGAGCCGCTCGGCTCCGGACGTATCGAGGGCCGTGAGCTCGAGCAGGAGATGCGCTCGAGCTTCATCGACTACGCCATGAGCGTCATCGTCGCGCGCGCCCTTCCGGACGCGCGGGACGGCTTGAAGCCCGTGCACCGGCGCGTGCTCTACGCGATGCACGAGGCTGGACTGCAGCCCAACCGACCGCGGCTGAAGTCGGCACGCGTCGTCGGCGACGTCATGGGCTACTACCACCCACACGGCGACCAGTCGATCTACGACACGCTCGTTCGCATGGCGCAGTCGTTCTCGCTGCGCTACCCGCTCGTCGACGGTCAGGGGAACTTCGGGAACATCGACGACTACCCCGCCGCCGCGATGCGGTACACGGAGTGCCGGCTCACCCGTCTCGCGACCGAGATGTTGCGCGACATCGACATGGACACGGTCGATTTCGGGCCGAACTACGACGAGTCGCGCCGCGAGCCGCTCGTGCTTCCTTCACGGTTCCCGAACCTGCTCGTGAATGGCTCTGCGGGTATCGCGGTCGGGATGGCGACCAACATGCCACCGCACGGCCTCGGCGAGGTCGTGGACGCGGTCGTGCAGCTCATCGACAAGCCGACCGCGAACGCCGACGACCTGATGAAGCACGTCAAGGGGCCAGATTTCCCAACGGGAGCGATCATCGTGGGGCGATTGGGTATCCGAGACGCGTATCGCACCGGGCGCGGCCGCGTCATCATGCGCGCACGCGCCCACGTCGAGGAGCTGCGCGGCGGCAAGAACGCGATCATCGTGACCGAGCTCCCGTACGGCGTGAAGAAGGGCGGGGACTCCGGCGTCATCAAGAAGATCGCCGACCTCGTCAACGAGAAGGTACTGAGCGAGATCTCGGACGTGAAGGACCACTCCGATCGCTCGGGGATGCGTATCCAGATCGATCTGAAGCGTGAAGCGATCCCTCAGGTCGTCCTCAACAAGCTCTTCAAGCACACGCAGCTGCAGGCGACGTTCGGCTACAACGCGGTCGCTCTCGTCGACGGCGTCCCGCGCACGCTGTCGCTGCTCGAGCTCGTCCAGCACTATCTCGACTACCAGCGGGAGATCGTCACGCGGCGGTCGAAGTACGAGCTGCGGAAGGCGATGGAGCGTGCCCACGTGCTCGAGGGGTACCTCATCGCGCTCGACAACCTCGACGAGGTCATCGCCCTCATCCGCAACGCCGAGGACACGGATTCCGCGCGCGAGCAGCTCATGGCCCGCTTCGAGCTGTCCGAGATCCAGGCTCAGGCGATCCTCGACCTGCGCCTCCGCCAGCTCACGGGGCTCGAGCGGAAGCGGATCGAGGACGAGCACGCGGACCTCCAGGAGCGCATCGCCGAGCTGCGCGCCCTACTCGGCGATCCGTCGCTCGTCGACGGTGTGGTGCGCGAGGAGATCCTCGAGCTGAAGGAGATCTACGGGAAGTCCGACGAGCGCCGGACCGAGATCGTGGCCGGTGACTCCGACCTCGAGCTCGAGGACATGATCGCGGAGGAGGACATGGTGATTGCGATCACCAAGTCGGGCTACATCAAGCGCCTGCCGGTCACCTCGTATCGCGAGCAGCGTCGGGGCGGGATCGGCGTGATGGGGATGGACTTGAAGGACGAGGACTACATCGAGCATCTCTTCGTCGCGTCCACGCACGACTACATCCTGTTCTTCACGACGGTGGGTAAGGTCTACCGGTTGAAGGTGCACGAGCTGCCGCTCGGCTCGCGGCAGTCGAAGGGTCGCGCGATCGTGAACCTCCTGCCGTTCCGCCAGGACGAGGACGTCCAGGCGGTCATCGCCACGCGCGACTTCTCCGAGGCGAAGTACCTCGTCTTCGCGACGCGGAAGGGAATGGTGAAGAAGACGGAGTTCGCCGCGTACAACACGCCGCTCAAGGCGGACGGGATCATCGCGATCAAGCTTCGCGAGGACGATGAGCTCATCGGCGTGCGCCTGGCCGGGGACGCCGACGACGTGCTCATCGTCTCCCGCATGGGACAGGCGGTTCGCTTCCACGGAAAGCAGGTGCGAGCGATGGGTCGCGACACCTCCGGTGTCGCGGGCATGAAGCTCCGGGGTGACGACGAGGTGATCGAGGTCGACATTGCGGTCGACGACGCCGACCTCCTCGTCGTGACCGAGAACGGCTACGGGAAGCGCACTCGGGTCGGCGACTATCCGGTGAAGGGCCGCGGAACCATGGGGGTGAAGACGGCGCAGCTCGTCGAGGGGAAGGGCCGTCTCGCGGGAGCACGGATCGTCCGCGACGGGTACCAGGTCATGCTCATCTCGGACGGCGGCACGGTCATCCGGATCCCCGTCGACGGCATCCGCAGGGCAGGTCGCGCCACGCAGGGCGTCATCGTCATGCGGCTTCGCGAGGGAGAGCAGGTTGCGACCCTCGCCCCGGTCATCGGCTCCGACGAGGACGCCGTCGAGCTGCCTGCCGCCGGCGAGGCGCCGTCCGACCACGAGCCGACCTCAGCCGCGCATCACGACTGATCACCGCCTGCACCCGCCGTGTTGGAGAGCGCGGTCAACAGGTCGATGGGAATCGGGAAGACGATGGTCGAGTTGTTCGCTGCGCCGATCTCGAGCAGCGTCTGCAGGTAACGCAGCTGCACCGTGATCGGCTGCTGGGCCATGACCGCAGCGGCGTCCTTCAGGCGCTCCGATGCCTGGAACTCGCCCTCGGCCGAGATGACCTTCGCGCGGCGCTCGCGCTCCGCTTCCGCCTGGCGCGCCATCGCGCGCTGCATGCTCGCGGGGATCTCGACGTCCTTGACCTCGACCACCGAGACCTTGATGCCCCAGGGCGACGTCGCCTCGTCGATGATGTTCTGCAGGATCACGTTGATCTTGTCGCGCTCGGAGAGCAGCTCGTCGAGGACGTGCTGGCCAAGGACCGACCGCAAGGTGGTCTGTGCGATCTGCGAGGTCGCGACCATGTAGTTCTCGACCTGCGTGATCGCGTTGTTCGGCTCGACGATCCGGAAGTAGGCGACGGCATTCACACGGACCGGGACGTTGTCCTTGGTGATGACCTCCTGCGGGGGGACGTTCAGCGTCACGGTGCGCAGGTCGACCCTGACCATCTGGTCGACGAACGGAATGATCAGGAAGATGCCCGGGCCTTTCGGGACCGGAAGGAGGCGACCGAAGCGGAAGATCACGCCACGCTCGTACTCGCGCGTGATCTTGACGGCGAGGAAGAGAAGCAGCAGGAGGATCGCGACGACGACGGCAAGGGCGATCAGTGCAACGCTCATTCAGTGGGCTCCTCTTCGGTCGGGTGTGCTGTGGATCCTACGAGTAGCTTGAGCCCCTCCTCGACTCCGTCGATGCGCACGCGCTCGCCGGGGACGAGTGGGGAGCCGTCGGCGGTATGCGCTCGCCAGAGCTCTCCGTTGACGAAGACCGTGCCGTTGCGGCGCACGACGCCTTCGTCGCCGAGGAGGTGGGTGGTACCAACGGCCGGGGGCAGGCGGCGGATGCGGACGACCTTCGCGATCGCGAACCCGAGCAGGAGGGTGAGCGTTCCCGCGATTGCGAGAGCGACCGGCAACGAGACCTGGTAGGCGTCGCCCGCGGGATCGAAGAGCATGAGCGCTCCGAGTACGAAGAGCACCGCGCCTGCGAGCGTCGCGGCGCCGTGGGTCGGGAGGAAGGCGTCCGCAACGAAGAAGCCGGCGGACAGGAGCATCAGGAGCACACCCGCGAGCGAGACCGGGAGCACCTGTAGCCCGTAGAGCCCGAGGATCAGCGAGATCGCGCCGACCGTCCCCGGGAAGATCAGGCCCGGGTTCCAGAGCTCGACGACGATGCCGATGAGCCCGACCGAGAGCATCAACGCGATGAGGTTCGGGTCGATCAGGAAGTCACGCGCCCGCTGCCAGAAGCTCATGTGGACGTCGTCGATCTCCGCGTTCGCGGTGTCCAGCACGAGGCCCTTCGGAACCGTCTTCACCCCGTCGATCTCGCGCAGCAACGCCGGCAACGTCGGCGCAATCGCCTCGACGAGGCCGATTCGCTTCGCCTCGCGCGCGCCGTAGTTCGATGCCTTGGTGACCATCTTCTCCGCGGCCGTGGCGTTGCGGCCGTGCTCGCGGGCGAGCTCCCCGACGTACGCGGCCGCGTCGTTGACGATCTTCCGCCGCAGATCCTTCGAGATGTCCTGCCCATTCAGGGAGATCGGTGTCGACGAGCCGATGTTCGTCTGCGGCGCCATCGCCGCCAGGTCCGACGCCATGGTGATGACCGCCCCTGCCGAGTCGGCGGAGGATCCGGGCGGCGCCACGTAGACGACGACCGGGACCTTTGCGGAGAGGAAGCGCTTCACGATGCCGCGCATCGAGGAGCCGAGCCCGCCCGGCGTGTCGAGGACGAGGACGACCGCGTCGTAGCCGTCGTCCTCCGCGCGGGTCACGGAGTTGTCGATGTACTCCTGTGTGACGGGGTTGATGTCGTTGTCCAGATGGACCGCGAGAACCCGGGGATGGTCGTTCTGCGCGAGGACGCTCGGCGCGGCCGCCAACGCTCCGAGAACGAGCAGGAGGGCAAGAAATCCCCGCAAAATGCGGCCTGGCACCGGTGTAAGGATTCTATCAGCGGAGGTTCTTCGCTCTTGCCCGCGAAGCCCGCAGGGGCCACGCTGGAGTCTCTTGCGCCGAGCCCTCTTCATCACCGTCACCCTGCTCTTCGGCCTCGCCGTCGTCCCGGCCGCCTTCGGGTCGACCGCGGCGCGATCCATCGCGGTCGATCTCCGATCGCACGGCTCGGGTCGGTTCGAGCCGGCGACTCGTCTGCCGCAGTTCACGCTGGCCGGTGTCTCGTGGCGGGGATCCGGAGCCGTCGAGATCCGGACGAGGAGCGCCGCAGGCCGGTGGAGCAAGTGGCGTGCGGCTGCTCCGGAGAACGAGGACGGGCCTGACGCGGGGTCGGTCGAGCAGCGCCGCCGAGGGTGGCACCTCGGAAACCCGTGGTGGGTTGGCGTGTCGGACGGGCTCGAGGCACGCGTGTCGGGACAGGTCTCCGCGGTTCGCGCCCAACTCGTCTGGAGCCCGGACCTGAAGATCCCGCTTCGCGTGACGGCTGCGGTGGGCGCTCCCGCGATCGTGCCGAGACTCTCGTGGGGTGCGGACGAGAAGATCCGACGTGGCCCGCCGAGCTACGCGAGCGATGTGCGATTCGTGATCGTCCATCACACTGCGGGCCGCAACGACTACTCGCAGTCGGAGGCCGCCGCGATCGTGAAGGGAATCCAGCTCTTCCACGTCCAGGGGAACGGCTGGAACGACATCGGTTACAACTTTCTGGTCGATCGCTTCGGGACGATCTACGAGGGACGGTACGGCGGCGTCGATCGCAACGTCATCGGCGCGCACGCGCTGGGGTTCAACACGGGATCGGTGGGGATCGCGCTTCTCGGCACCTACGGGTCGACGAAGCCGTCTCAGGCTGCCCAGGATGCGATCGCCAAGCTGATCGCCTGGCGGCTCGACCTCGCGCACGTCGATCCGACTTCGTTCGTGAACGTCATCTCGGGTGGCAGCGAGAAGTACGCGAGCGGCATTCCCGTGCTCCTGAGCGCCGTGTCGGGCCATCGCGACACCGGGCTCACCGAGTGCCCCGGGAATGCGCTCTATGCGCGGTTGGGCGCGATCGCGGCTTCGGCACGGTCGCTGGGTGGGCTGAAGATCTTCGACCCGGAGGCGGAGGTCGACGGCACCTCGATTCGCGTGCGCGCGACCCTGTCGGCGCAGCAGCCGTGGACGGTGACGGTCGCCTCCTCTACCGGCGTGGAGGTCGCGCGCGGCGAAGGCGTCGGCACGAGCGTCGACTGGACGTGGGAATCGGCGGGGACGCCCGCGGGCTCCTACACCTGGACGGTCAGCGCGGGCTCGGCCCGTCCGGCGACGGGAGTCCTGAAAGCGGGCGGCGCCGCCGCGCCGCTCGCCATCCAGAGCGCGGCGGCCGAGCCGGAGGCGATCAGCCCGAACGACGACGGTCAGGCGGATACCGCGACGCTGACGTACACGATCAGCGCGCCGGCGAACGTCACCGTCGAGCTCACGGATCTCGTAGGCGGCGTCCTGGCGACCGTGGTCGACCGCGTCTGGTCCCGCGCCGGACAGCACACGGCGACGATCGACGGGAGCCTGCTGGCGGACGGCGACTACAACGTCGTCATCACGGGCCGCACGGCGTCCGGAGTCTCGGTGCAGAGGGTGATCCCGCTGAGCGTGAACCGCGCACTCGGGCTCGTGTCCGTCGCGCCGGCGGCGTTCTCGCCGAACGGGGATGGACGCAAGGATCGGCTGAAGCTCTCCTTCGCGCTCGCCGGTCCTGCAGATGTCCGCGTTCGCATCGAGCGGGACGGCAAGTGGGTGGCGAGCCCGTTCGCGGGCGGATTCGGCATCGGGACGCAGGCGTTCGTCTGGGACGGATCTCGCGCATCCGGCAGTCTTCGCGACGGCGACTACGAGGCAGTCGTCGAGGCGACGGGTGCGACGGGCGTCATCTCCTACGGTGTTCCGTTCGTCTCCGACACCATCGCCCCGCGCGTTCGCATCCTGCCCGGGAAGGGGCTGCGCGTAGAGGTCAGCGAGCCCTCGCTGCTGACGTTCGTGATCGACGGCCAGGCGCTGCGCCGCGAGGTGCAGAAGGCGGGGACGATCCGTATCCCGTGGTCCGGTCCGGCCGCGAAGGTGCGCGTCGTCGCCTGGGACGCAGCCGGCAACGCCAGCGGCCCTGTCGTTCGCGTTCGCCGCGGCGATTAGCCGCCGGATCCCGCCAGTAGACTCGCCCCGTGCAGCCCCCTCCCGTCCCCTTCGGGAAGGACGCGATCGAGTCGATCCTTCCCCACCGCGACCCGTTCCTACTGGTGGACGAGGTCACGGAGCTCGAGCCGGGCCGTCGCGTGGTGGCTCACAGGGCCGTGAACGCCGACGACTGGTGGTTTCCGGGCCACTTTCCGGAGCGGCCGGTCATGCCCGGCGTGCTGATCGTCGAGGCAATGGCGCAGACGGGCGCGATCGCCGTCCTGGTCGAGGAGGAGAATCGTGGAAAGATCGCGTTCTTCGCGGGGATCGACGACTGTCGCTTCAAGCGCGTCGTCGAGCCGGGCGACGTGCTGACGCTGATGTGCGAGATCGACACGATTCGCGGTCCCATCGGCCGCGGGAAGGCGACCGCTCATGTCGGCGACGCACTCGCCGCACGCGGCACCTTGACCTTTGCGGTGGAGCGTTAGCGTGCTCGGGACGGCTCAGGGCGTTCGCATCGGGATCACCGGACTGGGAGTCCATGTCCCCGACAAGGTGATGACGAACGAGGAGCTGGCGGAGATCGTGGAGACCTCCGACGAATGGATCCGCGAGCGTACGGGCATCCGCGAACGCCGGATCGCGTCGGAAGAGGAGGCGCTCACCGACATCGCGCTCCCCGCCGCCCGTGCGGCGCTCGACGACGCGGGCGTGGCGGCGGAGGACATCGACCTCCTCATATGCGCCACGGTCACGCCCGACATGATGTTCCCGACGTCGTCGGCGCTTCTCGCAGACGCGCTCGGAATGACTCATGCGGCCGCCTATGACCTGCTCGCGGGCTGTACGGGATTCGTCTACGCGATTGCGCAGGCGTACGGGATGCTCGCGTCGGGTCTTTCCCGGCGCGCACTCGTCGTCGGCGGCGACGTCCTGTCGAAGATCCTCGACTGGGAGGACCGCTCGACGCTAGTGCTCTTCGGCGACGGTGCCGGAGCGGTGGTGATGGAGCCGGTCGAGAAGGGTGGCTTCATCGGCTTCGAGCTCGGTGCGGACGGGGGCGGCGGCGAGTTTCTCTGGTATCCCGGCTCGGGGTCACGCCACTTCGACGACCCCAACTCGTTCGTGAAGATGAACGGGCGCGAGGTGTTCAAGTTCGCGACCAGGGTGATGGTGTCGTCTGCGAACGAGGTTCTCGCCGAGTGCGGAAAGACGGTCGACGACGTCGACGTGTACGTCCCGCACCAGGCGAACAAGCGGATCATCGACTATGCGGCGGCTAAGCTCGGGATCCCCGCTGAGAAGACCATCGTGAACGTCGACCGCTACGGAAACACATCGTCCGGGTCCATCCCGCTCGCGCTCGCCGATGCGCGCGCGGACGGACGGCTGCAAGATGGCAAGCTGGTGCTGCTGACGGGCATGGGCGCGGGTCTCACGTGGGGCTCTGCCCTCATCGAGTGGACGAACGGGAGGCCGAAATGAGCAAGGTTGCGTTCTGCTTCCCCGGACAAGGCTCGCTCGAGGAAGGCATGGGCCGTGACATCGCCGAGGCATTTCCAGTGGCCCGCGACGTGTACCGGATCGGCTCCGACGCCACCGGCCTCGACCTGGAGCAGCTCTGCTTCTCGACACCGCTCGAGCAGCTCGTCGAAACGGAGGTGCAGCAGCCGGCGCTCGTCGCGACGAGCCTCGCGATTCTCGCGGCCATGCGAGAACGCGGGCTGGAGCCGGACGTGGTCGTCGGACACTCGGTCGGGGAGTTCGCTGCGCTCGCGGCAGCCGGCTCGCTCGAGACCGGCACTGCGATCGGGCTCGTGCGGGAACGCGGGCTGGCGATGGCCGAGGCAGCCAGGCAGCGGCCCGGAGCGATGGCGGCGATTCTCGGGCTCGCCGACGAGGAGGTCGAGAAGCTCTGTCGGAGGATCGTCGGCGTGTGGCCCGCCAACTACAACTGCCCGGGACAGATCGTGGTCTCGGGCGAGCACGAAGCGGTCGAGGAGTGCTGCGCCGAGGCCACGAGCCTCGGCGCCCGACGAGCCGTGATCCTCAAGGTCTCGGGAGCGTTCCACAGCCCGCTGGTCGCGAGAGCGGCAGATCGTCTTCGTCCCGCGCTCGACCGCGTCAAGTTCCACGAGCCTCTGGCGCCGTTCATGTCGACGGTGACCGCGAAGATCGAGCCTGCGCAACGGGTCGCCTCTCTTCTCGTCGACCAGCTGACCGGGCCCGTTCGCTTCACTCAGGCTGCGACGGAGCTCATTCGCAGCGGGGCGACCACGTTCGTCGAGGTCGGGCCCGGAAACGTGCTCTCGGGCCTCGTGAAGCGAATCGACCGCGGCGTGAAGACGATGTCGGTCAACTCGCTCGAGAGCCTGGAGCGCGCGCAGGACACTCTCGCGAGGTGACGCAGGCGTTCTGCTCGCTCGAGGGACGGACGGCACTCGTCACCGGTGCCTCCAAAGGGATCGGTCGTGCGATCGCCGGCGAGCTCGCTGCCGCAGGCGCATCGGTGGTCCTCTCGTATCGCACCGGCGCCGACGAAGCCGAGGCGCTCGCATCGGAGATCGGCGGGAAGGCAGTGCAAGCCGACGTTTCGGATCCTGCGTCAGCTCAGGCGCTCGTCGAGGAGGCGGGCGATCTCGACATCCTCGTGAACAACGCGGGCGTCACGCGCGACGGCCTCCTCGTACGGATGTCGGACGACGACTGGAATACCGTGATCGACACGAATCTCGCCTCGTGCTTCTTCACGTGCCGGGCAGCTGCGCGCGGAATGATGAAGAAACGGGCCGGGACGGTCGTGAACATCTCGTCGATCGTCGGCATCCACGGGAACTGGGGGCAGACGAACTACGCGGCCTCGAAAGCAGGCGTCATCGGGTTCACGAAGTCGCTTGCGCGCGAGCTGGGCAGCCGTAACGTCCGCGCCAACGTCGTCGTTCCCGGGTACGTCAAGACCCAGCTGACGGACGTCCTGCCGGAGGAAGCCACGTCGATGATGCTTCAGAACACCCCGCTCGGTCGCCTCGGCGACGCCGGGGACGTCGCGGGGGCGGTGCGGTTCCTCTGTTCCGACGAGGCGTCCTTCATCACAGGCGCCGTGCTTCTCGTCGACGGCGGACTGGGGATGTAGTGGCGGGCGGGTCCGACAACGGACGTCGCCGCGTCGTCATCTCCGGCGTCGGGATGGTCACGCCTCTCGGGAACGATCCCGAGTCGACGTGGGAGAGCCTGGTCGCCGGCGAGTCCGGTGCCGCACCGATCACGCACTTCGACACGACCGACTACGACGTTCACTTCGCCTGCGAGCTGAAGGACTTCGAGCCGACGAACTGGATCGACCGCAAGCAGGCGCGGCGCATGGACCGCTTCTCGCAGCTCGCGCTCTCGGCGGCGCGCATGGCCGAGGCCGACAGCG
Source organism: uncultured Gaiellaceae bacterium (assembly GCA_963746975.1). GTDB lineage: Bacteria > Actinomycetota > Thermoleophilia > Gaiellales > Gaiellaceae > GMQP-bins7. Next base: position 419,514 of record CAVVDE010000012.1, on the reverse strand, counting down.
GCATCGCGATCGCCGACGCGCCGGATCGTGTCGGGGCCGCAGTCGCGACGGGCATCGGCGGCCTGTACGCGTTCGAGAACTGCTTCCAGACGCTCCTCGAGCGTGGACCCGACCGGACGAGCCCCTTCGCCATCGTCCAGATCATCCCGAACATGGCTGCGGCGTGGGTCTCGATGGAGCTCGGTGCGCAGGGCCCGCTCGCGGCGGAGTGCACCGCGTGTGCTGCGTCGAACATGGCGATCGGCGACGGCCTCGATGCGATCCGCCTCGACCGTGCCGACGTCATGTTCTGCGGCGGAACGGAGGCGCCGATCACGCGCGTCGGGATCGCCGGTTTCACCGCGATGCGAGCGCTCTCGCGGCGGAACGACGACCCGAAGGCCGCTTCCCGCCCGTTCGACTCGGGCCGCGACGGCTTCGTCATGGGCGAGGCATCGGGGATGCTCGTGCTCGAGGAACTCGAGCACGCACGCGCTCGCGGAGCGAAGATCTACGCGGAGGTGCTCGGCTACGGCGTCTCGTCGGACGCGAGCCATGTGTCCGATCCGGATCCGACGGGCGCGAACCCGGCCCGGGCGATGCGCATGGCCTTCGCCGACGCCGGGATCGAGCCCGAGGAGGTCGGCTACGTGAACGCGCACGGGACGTCGACGCCGTCGGGAGACTCGGCCGAGACGCGGGTGCTCAAGCTTGCGCTCGGCGAGGAGAAGGCGCACCGGACGCCGGTCTCCTCGACGAAGGGCGCCACCGGGCATTGCCTCGGCGCCGCGGGGGCGGTCGAGGCGATCTTCTGCTCCTTCGCGCTTCAGACCGGAGTGCTGCCGCCGACGATCAACTACGAGGACCCGGACCCCGAGTGCGACCTCGACTACATCCCGAACGAGGCGCGCCGCCAGGACATCGACGTCGCGGTCAACAACTCGTTCGGCTTCGGTGGGCACAACGCGTGCGTCGTGTTCCGCCGCTGGGACGACTAACGCCGGAGAGCCCGATTCGCCTACGCGACGGACGTTCCGGCGGAGAGAGCGGCTGCCGATCGAGCGGCCTATAGGCGCAATTCGAGGAGAATCGTGTCGCGCCAGACGCCGTCGAGCTGCGCGATCCGCTCGAAGCGGCCGACGAGACGGAATCCGAGGCTCTCGTGGAGAGCGAGGCTCGCTGCGTTCTCGGGAAACATGCCCGCCTGGATGGTCCAGATCCCGCCGGCATCGGCACTCGCGATCACCGCCTCCATGAGGGCGCGACCGATTCCGCGCCCGCGCGCGCTGGCGGCGACGTAGACGGAGCTCTCGGCGACTCCGGCGTAGCACGCGCGCGACGATGTCGGCGCGAGGGCGACCCAGCCCACGACCCGGCCGTCCTCGACGGCGACGAGGCGGTGCTCGGCGTGGTGGCTCGCGTCGAACGAGCCACGGTCGGGAGGCTCCGTCTCGAACGTGGCGGCGCGCGTCGCGATGCCCTCGACGTAGATCGCCTCGACGGCGGGCCAGTCCGAAGCGAGCATCGGGCGGATCTCGGGCACGGCCTGCACATTAGGCTTGCCGCATGGAGCGCTGGGCGACGTTCGACTGCTACGGCACGCTCGTGGACTGGAACGGGGGGATCCGAGCCCAGCTCGAGCAGCTCTTCGGCGTCGAGCGTGCGGGCTATCTTCTCGTCCGCTACCACGAGCTCGAGCCCGAGATCCAGGCCTCGAGCCCAGGGCTCTCCTACCGCGAAGTGCTCACGATCGCGCTCGAGCGACTGGCCTCGGACGAGGGGTTGACCCTTCCCGAGGGCGAGACGAGCGCGCTGGCCCGGTCGCTTCCGTCGTGGCCCGTGTTCGACGACGTGAGACCCGGGCTCGAGGAGGCGAGGAACCGCGGCTGGAACCTCTCGATCCTCTCGAACACCGATCGCGACCTCATCGACGCGTCGATGGTGTCGATCGGCATTGCTTTCAAGCTCGTCGTCGTGGCGGGCGAGATCGGCTCGTACAAGCCTGCTCCGAAGCACTGGGAGGTCTTCCGGGAGAAGTCCCACGCCGACCCCGCCCACCACGTGCACGTCGCCCAGAGCCTCTTCCACGACATCGAGCCGGCGTCGGCGCTCGGCCTGCCGACGATCTGGATCAACCGGCTCGGCGAGCCAGCCGACCCGCGTCCGACGCTGACGCTCACGGGCGTCGCCGACCTCGCCGACGCGCTCGACTCGCTCGTTCCCGCGAACGCCTGAATGTCCTCGCTTCGCGCGCGCTGCCCGAACTGCCGCACGTTCACCGCGGTCGCACTCGGCGAGGGCTACGAGTGTCATCGCTGTGGCTCGACGTTCACGGCCGGTCTCGTCCGCGTGCCGCGTGCCTGGGGAGTCGGGGGAGAAGGGATGGCGGAGGGCGCTCGCGTCGAGCTTCCCTACCCAGAGGTCGCCGTCGTGGAGCGCAACTCGCTCGACGAGCAGACCGAGGCGGTCGCGGACTCGCTTGCTGCACGCCCCATCGTCGTCGGAGGTTGTTGCTGCGCGCACGTCGGTGCGGCGATCGGCGTGGCCCGCCGGGTCGAGCGGCTCGGGCTCGTGTGGATGGACTCCCATGGCGACCTCAACACGCCCGAGACGTCGCCCTCCGGGAACCTCTGGGGGATGCCGTTCCGGATGCTCCTCGACGCCGGCATCGTCGCCGCCGAGGACGCAGCGCTCGTCGGTGCGCGGAACCTCGACCCGCCCGAGGTCGAGTTCATGGAAAGCGTCGGCCTCGACAGCTCGCTCGATCGCGCGCTCGACGGCGTCGACGCGGCGTACGTGGCGCTCGACGTCGACGTGCTCGATCCCGGCGAGGTCGACGTTCTCATACCCGAGCCCGACGGGCCGTCGGGGGACGAGATCGAGGCGCTGTTGGCGGACATCGCAGGACGGACGCGGATCGCGGGCATCGGCGTCACCGGCTTGCTCCCGACCGAGCGCAACGCCGACCTCGCCAGGCGGATGCTCCGCGCGGCCGGCTTCTAGACCGGCACTAGTATCCAGCGCATGTCTTCCGGGCAGGGTCGCGTCGACGTCGAGGTCGAGAGCAAGCGCCCTGACGAGTCGGCGGAGCGTGCCACGCACCCGAACACGTGCCCCGGCTGCGGATCGCACTATCGCGACGATGAGCTCGTCCAGACGCTGCGCGTCTGTCCGCAGTGCGGGCACCACTTCCGAGTGCGCGCGCGCGAGCGAATCGAGCAGATCGCCGACGCCGGGTCGTTCGCCGAGGAGGACGAATCGCTGCGGTCGGCCGACCCGCTCGGCTTCTTCGACGTGCGCCCGTACACGGAGCGCCTCGCCGAGGCCGAGGTCGAGACGGGCTTGGGTGACGCGATCGTCTGTGGGTCCGCCGCTGTCGAGGGAACTGTCTGCCAGCTCGCGGTCATGGACTTCGCGTTCATGGGTGGCTCGATGGGGAGCGTCGTGGGGGAGAAGTTCGTCCGCGCGTGTGAGCGCGCGGCGAATGACGAGGTGCCGCTCGTATCGATCTCCGCGTCGGGCGGAGCCCGCATGCAGGAGGGGATCCTCGCCCTCATGCAGCTTCCCAAGACGATCTGCGCGATCGACGAGCTGCACGAGTCGGGCGGCGCGATCATCTCCGTCTTGACGCATCCGACGACGGGAGGCGTACTCGCCAGCTTTGCGAGCCTCGGCGACGTCGTCGTTGCCGAGCCCGGTGCTCTCATGTCGTTCGCCGGACCGCGCGTCGTGGCGCAGACGACGCGCGAGAAGCTCCCGGACGACTTCGGTCTCGCCGAGTCGAACTTTCGCTTCGGCCACCTCGATGCCATCGTGGCCCGCCCCGAGCTGCGCCCCACGCTCGGGCGGCTGCTGCGGCTCTTCGCAAGGGGCTGATGTCGAGCGAGGCGGAAATGCGGCTGCGCGAGCGTCTCAGTAAGCTCGGCGGCATGAAGCTCCTGCGAGGTACGAAGCTCAGCGGTGAGCTCGCGCGCCTGCAGGAACAGCTCGACCATCTTCGCGCCGATCCGAGTGCCGAGGAGATCTGGCAGTCCGTCGAGCTCGCACGTCACGCGGAGCGGCCGTACACGCTCGACTACGTCGAGCGGATCTTCGACGACTTCTTCGAACTGCACGGCGACCGCGGGCGGGCCGACGATCAGGCGCTCGTCACGGGGATCGGGAAGCTCGACGGGAAGACGGTCGTTCTCGTCGGCCACCAGAAGGGGCGAGACCTGAAGGAGCGCACGAAGCGGAATTTCGGCATGGCCTATCCCGAGGGATATCGCAAGGCAATGCGAGCGATGGCCCTGGCAGACCGGCACGGCTTCCCGCTGGTGACGCTGGTCGACACGCCCGGTGCCTATCCGGGCGTTGCCGCCGAGCAGCATGGACAGGGCGGCGCGATCGCGCGTTCCCAGGCGGCGATGGTTCGCCTGAGCGTCCCGACCGTCGCGTGCGTCATCGGAGAGGGTGGATCCGGCGGAGCCGTCGCGATAGCCGTCGCCGACCGCGTTCTGATGCAGGAGAACGCGATCTACTCCGTCATCTCTCCCGAGGGCTGCGCCGCGATCCTCTGGCGGGACGCCGGCGAGGCGCGCAAGGCTGCCGCGGCCTTCAGGCCCGACGCGGTCCACTGCCTCGAACTCGGCGTCGTCGACGGGATCGTCGCGGAGCCGGAGGGCGGTGCTCAGACCGATCCGGATGCGGCCGCGGAGCTCCTCGAGCAGGGCATTCTCGCTGCATTCGAGGAAATCGACGACGCTGGATCCGTCCGAACGGCGCCGTCGGCGGCGCGCGAAGTACCGCGTGCTGGGCGTCCTCGCCTCCGTCTAGCGGGATTTCACGTTTTCCCCACCTTCCACAGGCTTATCCCCGTATTCGAATAGCGCCTGAGCAGGGAAAAAGCTCGGCGTGCAGCGAGTTGGTAAAGAACGTGTTGCGCGGCGGGCGACAATCCACAGGTGAGCCTCGACGAGTACAGGCGAAAGCGGAATCACAGACAGACACCCGAGCCCTTCGGCGAGCAGTCGACGGAATCGCCGAAGCCCCGATTCGTGATCCAACGCCATGACGCGCGACGGCTGCACTACGACTTCCGCCTGGAGCGTCATGGTGCGCTCGCGAGCTGGGCGGTTCCGAAAGGTGTCCCGCTCCGAAAGGGCGAACGCCATCTTGCCGTGCACGTCGAGGACCACCCGCTCGAGTACGCCGACTTCGAAGGGGTGATCCCGGCAGGGGAGTACGGGGCCGGCACGGTCGAGATCTGGGATCGCGGCACGTACGAGCTTCTGGAGGAGAAGCGGAACGGCGGTCTGACGGTCAGGCTCGACGGCGAGCGGCTCGACGGCGTGTGGACGCTCGTCCCGGCGCACCTCGACGGCGATCCCAAGAACTGGCTCCTGCTTCGAAAGGACGCGACCGTCGATATGGGCCGTCCGTATGCGCCGATGCTGGCAACCGCCACGGACTCGCTCCCGGCGGGGGATGGATGGCTGTACGAGCCCAAGTGGGACGGCTTCCGCGCGATCGTGACCGTCGCGGGTGGTGAGGTGACGCTGACGAGCCGAAACGGGAATGACCTCACCGGCCGCTTCCCGGAGGTCGCCCGTGCCGCAGCGAACGCGATCACGACGCCGGATGCCGTGCTCGATGGGGAGATCTGCGCGCTCGACGATCGCGGTCGTTCGCGCTTCTCGCTCCTCCAGGAAGGCGGCGGAACGCCGGTCCTCATGCTCTTCGACCTCCTCGAGCTCGACTCGGCGCAGCTCCTGGACGAGCCGCTCGCTGAGCGGCGCCGTCGGCTCGAGGAGGTCGTCGGCTCAGGTCGAGGCGTTCTCGTCTCGCCCCAGTTCGACGACGGAGAGGCGCTGCTCGTCGCCGCACGGGAGCAGGAGCTCGAGGGCGTGGTCGCCAAGAAGGCCGACTCCCGCTACCAGCCTGGACGTCGCTCGACGGAGTGGCACAAGCTGAAGCTGCGGCAGACGCAGGAGGTCGTCATCGCCGGATATACGCGCGGCCAGGGCCGGCGTGCAGCGGGTTCGGCGCGCTCGTCGTCGGGGTACACGACGCCGGTGCGCTGCGCTGGGCAGGAAACGTCGGCACCGGGTTCTCCGATGCCGAGATCGACCGACTTCGCGGGCTCCTCGCGCCCGCTCGAGCGTCCTGACGCGCCATTCGCCGAGGTTCCCAAGATGCCGCGGGTCCGCGCGTCGGACATCAGCTGGGTCGAGCCGAAGCTCGTGGCCGAGGTCGAGTTCGCGGAATGGACGCACGAAGGGCGGCTCCGCGCGCCCTCCTACGTTCGGCTCCGTGACGACAAGGAGGCACCGGACGTGCGCCGCGAACGAGCACCGCTCTCAGCGGAGCTGAACCGGGGCCGCCGGACGCTCAAGCTGTCCAACCTCGACAAGCTCTTCTGGCCGGACGAGGGCATCACGAAGGGCGACCTCATCGCGTACTACCGCGACGTCGCCGAGGTGCTGGTGCCGCATCTTCGAGATCGCCCGTTCACGATGAAGCGCTATCCCGACGGGTGGCAGGGCAAGCACTTCTTCCAGAAGCAGTCTCCGTCGCACATGCCCGAGTGGATCGCACGGACAGCGCAGCCCGCGTCCACGCGTGAGGGCGAGGAGAAGGTCATCGAGTACGCGCTCGTGAACGACGAGCTTGCGTTGCTCTGGATGGCGAACATGGGCTGCATCGACCTGCACGCCTGGTCGTCGCGGGTCGACAAGCCGGAGAGGCCGGACTGGGTGATGTTCGACCTCGACCCGTCGGAAGGGGCGACTTTCGAAGACGTGGTCGAGGTCGCGCAGCTCGTGAAGCAGACGCTCGACCTGCTCGAGCTCGAGAGCTTCCCGAAGACCTCGGGCTCGCGGGGCATCCATGTCCTCGTGCCGATCGCCCGGCGGCACCTGTTTCTCGAGGCCCGCGAGTTCGCGGCCATCGTCGGAAGCGCGCTCGAGCGGACACATCCGGGCCTCGTCACCACCGAGTGGTCGAAGGCGAAGCGGAGGGGAGTTCTCGTCGACGCGAACCAAAACCGGCCGGGAGCGACGAACGCGATGGTCTACTCGGTGCGTCCCCGCGCAGGGGCGCCGGTATCGGCTCCTCTGCGCTGGGACGAGGTCGTCTCCGGTCTGGATCCCACCGCGTTCACGATGGATGGGGTCCTCGATCGCGTCGCACGGGAAGGCGACCTCTTCGCGGGCGTTCTCCGCGGCAAGCAGTCGCTCAAGACGGCGCTGAAAGCGCTGCGCTGACGCGCCGCTACTGCTCGGTGTCGCCGAGTCGCTTGGCGTGGCCGAGCATCGACAGCTCGACGATGTCGCGACGGAAGAAGAGCGCGACCGTCCAGTCCACCACCACGCGCAGCTTCCGCGAGAGCAGCGGAAGCTGGTACAGGTGGTACGTCCGGGTGACGAACCAGCCAGGGAAGCCCCACAGGTGGATTCCGGGGAGCTCGGCGATTCCCTTGAAGTGACCCAGGCTCGCGACCTGGCCGAGCATGCGGTAGCCGTACGGCTTCGGCGTTCCCGTGAGATTCTTCGCGAGACGTCGCGCTTGCCGCAGCGCATGCTGGCACGTCGGAGGATCGACGACCCCGGGCGTCTTGACGTTCTTCACCGCGGCGCAGTCCCCGAGCGCCCAGATGTCCTCCGACCCCTCGACGCGCATGGTCTCGTCGACGATGACCCGTCCGCGCTCGTCGAGTGGCAGGCCGAGATCGGGGAGGAGCGGACTGGCCCGCACGCCGGCGGTCCAGACGAGCGTGCGGGCAGGAATGCGCGTTCCGTCGCCGAGCACCACCTCCGTGCCGTCGTACGACTCGAGGGTCGTGCTCACGTGGATCTCGACGCCACGGCGCTCGAGACGTCGGGAGGCGTACCTGCCGAGCCCACGGGGGATCTCGGGAAGGATCTTCGGTGCCGCGTCGACGAGCACCCAGCGCTGAGGGACGTCGCGCAGTCCCGGGTACGACCGAAGCGCTGCCTGTGCCATGTCGTTGAGCTCGGCGAGCGCCTCCACGCCCGCATAGCCGGCGCCGACGAACACGAAGCCGAGCTCGGATGGATCGTCGGGGTGGATCGATGCGCGCTCGAGTTGGAGGAGGACGCGGTTCCGCAGCGCGATCGCGTCAGCAAGGTCCTTGAAGCCGACTCCGTACTCGGCCAGTCCCGGGATCGGCAACGTACGGGTGGTCGCGCCGAGCGCCACCACGAGACGTTCGTAGCGGATCTCGAGCGGCCCCGCCAGCGAGTCGACGACGACTGCCTTCTCCGCACGATCGTGCTTCGCGACGTGGCCGAGAACGAGCTCCGCGTGCGGGCACATCTCGCGCAGTGGCACCACGACGTGTCGCGGCTCGAGCGTTCCCGATGCCGCCTCCGGAAGCAGTGGGGTGTAGAGCATGAAGTTCTCGATCGAGACGACCGTCGCGCCGTCCCGCCCGAGCAGGCGTGCGACGTAGCTGCCGGCGAACCCTCCGCCGAGGACGAGCGTCCCCCCGCGTGCCTGCCGTTGCTCCACGGGTCATGCTTACCACGATGAGGCGTCAGGTCGCAGTCGTCGGCAGCGGCTCGGAGTGGGAAGGCGCAGCCGAGGAGGTCGGGCGCCTGCTCGCCGAGCAGGGCTGCACCGTGGTCACGGGCGGGCTCGGAGAAGTGATGGCCGCCGCGCATCGCGGCGCCAAGGCGGCCGGCGGAGTGACGATCGCGATCCTCCCGGGCGAGAGCCGTTCGGCCGCGAACCCGTGGGCCGATCACGTCGTCGATCACCGGGATCGGCCACGCGCGGAACCTCGCGGTCGCGGCGTCCGGGGACGCCGTCATCGCCGTCGGCGGGAGCTACGGCACGATCGTCGAGATGGCGCTCGGGCTGCGCCTCGGGCGGCGTGTCGTCGCCCTCGCAGGCGCCCCCGAGATCGAGGGCGCGCTGCCGGCGGCCACGCCGGAGGCGGCCGTCGAGCTTGCGCTACGAGACCTCGGCTAGCCGCCGCTCGAGGTAGCGGGTCTCGGTCTCGTTGGCCGTCAGCTCGAGCGCGCGTCGATACGCAGCCGCCGCCTCGTCGCGCCGGCCCAGCCTGCGACAGAGGTCGGCGCGCGCCGCGTGGAGGAGGTGGTACTCGTCGAGCGCGTCGATCTCGTCGATCAGGGCGAGACCCTTGTCGACGTCTCCGGCGAGCGCCACCGCAACCGCTCGGTTGAGCTGGACGACCGGTGACGGGTCGAGCGTCGCCAAGGCGTCGTAGAGCGCCGCGACCTCGTCCTTGGGCCGGTTATCGGCGTGGGCCGCCGCGATTGCAGCCTGAAGCTGGTACGAGCCCGGCCGCTGCAAGGACACGGCGCGGTCGAGCACGCGGGTTCCCTCCGCGATGCGCGCCCGATCCCACAGCGTCTGGTCCTGATCCTCGAGGAGGACGATCTCGCCGTGCGCTCCGACGCGGGCTTCGCGCCGCGAGTCCTGCAGGAGCATGAGCGCCAACAGCCCGAGCACCTCGGCCTCGTCGGGCATCAGCACCGCCAGCAACTTGCCGAGCCGGATCGCCTCGTCACAGAGGTCGGTCCGCACGAGGTCGGACCCGGCGGTGGCTGCGTAGCCCTCGTTGAAGACGAGGTAGAGGACCGCGAGTACCGAGCGTAGGCGCTCGGGGAGCAGATGGTCGGGTGGGACCCGAAACGGGATGCCCGCCCCGCGGATCTTCCGCTTCGCCCGGACGAGGCGCTGTGCCATCGCGGGCTCGGCTACGAGGAAGGCGCGCGCGATCTCACCGGTGGTGAGCCCGCCGACCTCGCGCAGCGTGAGAGCGACGCGGCTCTCTGCGGCGAGCGCCGGGTGGCAGCACGTGAAGACGAGGGCCAGCCGCTCGTCGGGGATGGCGCTCACGTCGTCCTCCTCCGCCGGGAGCTCCTGCAGCCGGCCGATGAGCTCGGCTTTCCGCTGGAAGATCTTCTCGCGGCGGATGCGGTCGATCGCGCGGTTACGGGCGGTCGTGACGATCCACGCGCCCGGCGTGCGTGGCAGGCCGTCGCGCGGCCAGTGCTCGAGCGCTGTGGCGAAGGCGTCCTGCACCGCGTCCTCGGCGAGCTCGAGGTCACCGAGGACGCGCGTGAGGATCGCCACCGCACGTCCCCATTCCTCGCGGAAGACACGCTCGACGTCCTGCTGCATCGAGCTCCTATTGGAGCACGGGGCGGATCTCCACGGAGCCGTAGTGAGTCGCCGGAACGAGGGCTGCGAGACGGATCGCCTCGTCGAGGTCGGCCAGGTCGATCGTGAACAACCCTCCGATGACCTCCTTCGTCTCTGCGAAGGGGCCGTCGGTGACGAAGCGCTCGCCGTCTCGCACGCGCACGACCTTCGCGGTACGTCGTGCATCGAGCTCCCTGCCCGTGACGTCGGGATCCGCCTTCCGAAGCTCGTCGAACAGCTCCAGCCACTTCGGCATCGCCTCCGCTCGGAGTTGCTTCCTTTCCTCCTCCGAGAGGTCGACCCAGGTGGCGTCGTCCCCGTAGATGAGCATCGCGTAGTTCACAGCTGCACCTCCGCAGGATCGATGTACACGGGGCGGACCTCGACGGCGCCGTGCTCGGCGGCCGGGATGCGCGCCGCCCAGTCGAGTGCCGCCTCCAGTGAGTCGCAGTCGAAGAGGTAGAAGCCGCCGAGCGCCTCCTTCACTTCCGCGTACGGACCATCGGTGACGAGCAGCTCCTCGTCCCGTACGCGCACGGTCGTCGCGTCCCGCGTCGACCCGAGCTCGTTTCCGCCGGCGAGGACGCCCGCCGCCTCCGCTTCGCGCGTCAGCGCGCCGTAGCGCGCGTACGCCTCCTTGCGCTCGTCCTCGGTGAGCGCGTCCCAACCGGCCTCGTCGGCGTAGATCAGTGCCACGTACTGCACGTCGCCTCCTTCGTCGCTTGCGTCGAATAGACGATCGGGGAGCCGCCAAATCGACACTAGGCGAGCATTCGCTGGAGCAGTGTGCGAGCACCGGCTTTGTCGAGCGGCTCGTTGAGGTTGCCGCACTTGGGGCTCTGCACACAGGACGGACAGCCTGAAGTGCAGGGGCAGGTCTGGAGCATGCGCGCCGTGTCCTCGACCCAGTCCTCGAACCGGTCGAAGCCGCGCTCGGTGATACCGACGCCTCCCGCGTGTCCGTCGTAGACGAAGATCGTCGGTCGGCCCGTCTGGTAGTGGACGTTCGTCGAGAGCCCGCCGATGTCCCAGCGGTCGCACATCGCCCACAGCGGGAGGAGCGCGATGAGGCTGTGCTCGGCTGCGTGCAGCGCTCCGAGAAGCTTCGGCATCTGCTCGAGACCTTCGAGCTGCTCGGGCGTGGGACAGAACCAGATCGCCTCCGTCTCGAACGTCGTCTCGGGCATGAGCAGGGGCACCACGTCGATCGTGGAGCCGTCGCGCACCGCCTTCCTCGCGTACCCGACGACCTGCTCCGTGACCGACACGCGGCCGAAGCAGAGCTCCACTCCGACCCGCTGCTCGACCCGCTCGCTCGACTCGATCGTCGTCTCCGACTCCTTCTTCGCCTGCGTGTACCACTCGACCGCCGCCGGCCGAACGACGGCGACGCGCTCCTCGAGTGACAGTTCCTCCACGAGGTACTGCTCACCGAGATGCAGATACACGGCACCCTCGTGCACCGTCGAGTAGGCGCGATCGCGCTCGACGAGCCCGAGGAGCGACCCGGTCTCGCCGTCCACCACGGTAAACGCGTCCGCATCTCCCGAGCGCAGCGAGACGCGTGCGGCCGGGTAGTCGCGACCTTTCCAGACGTAGCCGGCCGGGGTCGGCTCGAGCTCGGGGAGCTCGGACGCCCGACGGAGGGCCTCGGAGCCCAGCGTTTCGACGTCGCTCTCTCCGAGCGGCGCCTCGAACGCGGCGGCGAGCACGTGCGGGTCGAGGATCCGCGGGTTCGCGTGGTCGAGGATCGCCGCCTCGACGCGCCGCGAGAGCAGAGCGTCGGGCTCGCGGGCGAAGAACTGATCGAGCGCGTCGTCGCTCGCCACGAGGATTGCGAGGCCCCGCTCCCGTCGCCCGGCCCGTCCCCACTGCTGGCGAAGCGACGCGACCGTGCCCGGAAAGCCCACGGAGATCGCGCAGTCGAGGAGCCCGATGTCGATCCCGAGCTCGAGGGCGTCCGTGGCCGTCACGCCGAGGAGCTCGCCCTCGACGAGCCGTCGCTCGATCTCCCGGCGCTGCCCTGCCGTGTACCCCGCGCGGTACGGCGCCAGGCGGCTCGCGGTGGCGATGTCCACGCGCTCGGCGGCGAAGCGGTGGATCAGCTCCGCCGCCTTGCGGCTCTTCGCGAAGCAGATGGTTCGCAGTCCGCGCGAGGTGAGCTGCGCGAGCAGCCGGGCTGCGTCACCCAGTGGGCTCGCGCGGTGACCGAGCTCGGCGTCGAGGAGCGGAGGGTTCCAGATCACGACCTCCCGCTCTGCGCGCGCGGACGTGTCGCGATCGACGACGGTCGCGCCCGTCCCGGTCAGGTCGAGCGCGAGCTCGCCGGGGTTCGCGATGGTCGCGGAGGCGAGCAGGAACTGGGGCTCCGCCTCGTAGATCCGCGCGATGCGCCGCAGGCGCCGCAGGACATTCGCGACGTGTGAGCCGAAGACGCCGCGATAGACGTGTGCTTCGTCGACGACGACGAAGCGGAGATTCGCGAGCACGTCTCCCCAGCGATCGTGGTGTGGGAGGACGCCGACGTGGAGCATGTCCGGGTTCGTGAGGACGACGTTCGACCACTTGCGGATCTGCCAGCGCCGCTCGGTGGGCGTGTCGCCGTCGTAGATCGCCGGTCGCAGGCTCTTCAGCCGGAGCTCGGCGAGCGCACGCGCTTGATCCTGGGCGAGCGCTTTCGTCGGGTACAGGTACAGCGCTCGGCTCTTCGGCTCGCGCGCGATGGCGTCGAGAACGGGCAGGTTGAACGCGAGCGACTTCCCGGACGCGGTTCCCGTCGTGACGACGACGTGCTCGCCGCGACGCGCGGCTTCCCACGCTTCGGCCTGATGCCGGTAGAGGGCGGTGACGCCGGTCCCCACGAGTGCGGATGCGACGCGCGGATCGAGGTCGTCGGGCAGAGGCTCGAGCTTGGGCTTCCGTGCGGGCTCGATCCCCGAGTAGGCGACCTCTTCACCCTCGAGGATGTCCGCCCAACCGGCGGCGATCGTCGTCACACGGCCAGTGTCGCAGCAGCCCGCCTTCAGCCCGGCGGAGCGGATGTCGGCCGGAAGCCGGCGCACGTCAGCGTCATCGACGCGATCCGGCCCTGCTCGACTGCCGCGTAGCCCGTGTGCTCGTTGAGCTGCCAGCCGAGCTCGGGATCTCGTCCGCGGAACAGGTAGCGGACGCGGACGCGGTCGGCGATCGTCAGCGTGTCGCGGTCGACGACCTCGAAGTCGGCGAGCCGCGCGAGCCAGTAGCGGTAGCGCTCGGCGGCCGCGGTTGCGGTCGCGTGGCTCCGCAGGCGGTGCGGCGTGAGCACCTCGAAGCGGGCGTCGTCCGCGAAGCATTTCGCGATGGCCTCGAAGTCCCGAGCTGCGATTGCGTCCAGCAGTCGCTCTGCGACCGGAGTGGGCTCGGTCACAGCCACTCCTCGAACGCCCGCTCGAATGCCGTTCGCGGTTGGGCACCGTACACCGTCGCCCTCGGCTCGCCGCCGGCGAAGAGGATCACCGTCGGCAGGGAGAGGACGCCGTAGCGCCCGGAGATGCCGACCTCCTCGTCGACGTTCACTCGTAGGAGGCGAACGCGCTCCGCCCAGGCCTCGGCGAGGCCCTCGAGGTGCGGCTCGATCGCGTCGCACGGCTTGCACCAAGGGGCCCAGAAATCCACGATCACGGGGACGGCTGAGCCGAGCACCTCGCGTTCGAAGCTCGCCCCGTCGACCGTATTCATGGCTACAGCTTGCCGGTGAGCGCCCGCAGCCGAAGCAGCGGAACCTTCCACATCGCCTCGGCGACGATGGAGCCGGTCATCTTCGACGCGCCGGCGCGCCGCTCGACGAACGTGATCGGCACCTCCGCGATGCGCATGCCCGCGCGGCGCATCCGGTACGTCGTCTCGATCTGGAATGCGTACCCGTGAGCCGAAAGCGAGCCGAGGTCGATCGACTCGAGCGCCTCGCGGCGGAAGCATTTGAACCCGCCGGTGAGATCGCGGACGCGCATCCCGAGGAGGGCCTGGGCGTACAGACAGCCGCCTCGAGAGACGACACGCCGCACGAGACCCCAGTTGGCCGTGCCCCCGCCGGGCGCGTAGCGCGAGCCGAGCACGAGGTCGGCGTGCTCTGTCGCGGCCATGAGGCGCGGCACGGCGCTCGGGTCGTGTGAGAAGTCGCAGTCCATCTCGAGAACGAGCTCGGCGCCCGCGGCCAGTGCCCAGCGGAATCCCGCGATGTACGCGGGGCCGATCCCTTCCTTCGTTGTGCGGTGGAGGACGGACACCCAGGGACGCTCGGCTGAGAGCCGGTCCGCGATCTCACCCGTTCCGTCCGGCGAGCCGTCGTCGATCACGAGCACGACGTCGCGGGAGGTGTCGAGGACGCCGCCGAGCGCCTCGATCATCGCCTCGAGATTCTCGCGCTCGTTGTACGTCGGGAGACAGAGGACGGCCCGAGGCATCGCAATATCATCGCGGGATGCCCCAGACGTTGCCCCGCAACGGCGAGCTCGCCGACCAGCTCGACCTCCTCGCCGATCTCTCCGAGATCCTCGAGGAGGAGTCGTTCAAGGTCATCGCGTATCGTCGTGCCGCAGGGCGCATCCGCGAGTCGCCGCTCCCGATCGCCGAGCTCGCGCTCGAGGGGAAGGCAAAGGAGCTCCCCGGGATCGGCAGGACGATCGAGGCGAAGGTGGTCGAGGTCGTCGAAGGCGGCGAGATGCATGCACTCGCGAAGCGCCGCGGTCTCGTGCCGGCCGGGGTGGTCGACTTCCTCAGGCTTCCGGGTGTCGGCCCGAAGACCGCTGCGCGGATCTGGATGCAGCTCGGGATCACGTCGCTCGACGGCCTGAAGGATGCGGCCGAGGAGGGACGGCTCCGCGACCTGTCGGGCATGGGCGCGCGCAGCGAGGAGAAGATCTTGAAGGCACTCGAGGCCGGCATCGGCGACAAGGTCGAGACGCGTCGCCTCCTGGGGCATGCACTCCCGGCCGTCAGGCGAGTCGTCTCGGAGCTCGAGGCGCACCCGGCTGCGATCGCAGTGTCGGAGGCAGGCAGCGTCCGCCGTCGCCGCGAGACGGTTCGCGACCTCGACCTGATTGCGACGTCGAGCGATCCGCCGGCGCTCATCGCTGCCTTCTGCGAGGGCGACTGGGTCTCCGAGGTCGTCGCCCGGGGCGACACGAAGGCGACTGTCGTCAGCCACGACGCGCTCCGCTTCGACCTCCGCGTCGTGGAGGCGGCCTGCTACGGGAACGTGCTGCAGCATTTCACAGGCTCGAAGGACCACAACATCGCGCTCCGCGAGGATGCACAGCGTCGGGGGCTCTCGATCTCCGAGTACGGCGTCACGGACGTCGAGTCCGGGGAGGTCGTCACCCACCCGTCGGAGGACGAGCTGTACGCGTACCTCGGCTACGGCCCGATTCCGCCCGAGCTGCGCGAGGGCACTGCCGAGATCGCCGCCGCCCGCGGCCGCGCGCTCCCCAGCCTCGTCGAGCTCGGCGACCTGGTGGGCGAGATGCACTGCCACTCCACGTGGTCCTCGGACGGGAAGAACACGCTCGAGGAGATGGCGACCACCGCCAAGTCGCGAGGGTATCGCTTCATGTGCATCACGGATCATTCCCACTATCTCCGCGACGGTCGGCTCGAGGCCCAGTGGAGGGAGGTCGAGGAGCTCAACACGCGACTCGGGCGGTTCACCATCCATCGTGGGATCGAGGTGAACATCCGTGCGGACGGCTCGCTCGATGTCGAGGACGACGTGCTCGCCGAGCTCGACTGGGTCATCGCCTCGCTCCACACGTCCTTCGACCGCAGTCCGACCGAGCGGGTCCTCGGGGCGATGGACAACCCGCACGTGGACTGCATCGGCCACCTGACGGGGCGGCGCCTCCTGAAGCGGGAAGGTGCTCCGGTGGACGTGGAGCGCGTCGTCGCCCATGCGGTCGAGACGGGCACGGCGCTCGAGATCAACTCGCAGCCGGACCGCCTCGACCTGCGCGACACGCACGCACGGCTCGCCGGGGAGGCGGGTGTGCGCATCCCGATCACGACCGACGCGCACTCCGTCGGCGCGCTCGGCTACGCAGAGCTCGGAGTCGCACAGGCGCGACGTGCCTGGCTGGGCAAGGAGCAGGTGCTGAACACGCGCTCGTGGCGCGAGATCGGGAAGCTCCGCAAGTGACCGCGCGCCTTCGGCACGCGGTCGCGGGGGAAACCATGTTTCCCCCGCGTACCCCCTTCTTCCTGAGAGCGTGGGGAACCTCCCGGTTCCCCACGCCCCTCCACTCTCATTGGGAAACAGAGTTCTCCCAATGACCGATCTCCGAGCGGACGGCGCGCTCGCTCTCGAGTGGGTCGCGTCTTACCTCGAGCGCGTCGGCGAGCTCCCGGTGCTGTCGCAGGTCGAGCCGGGGGCGATCCGAGCGGGGCTCCCGGCCGCCGCCCCCGACGAGCCGGAGCCGTTCTCGGCCGTGTTGGAGGATCTCGATTCGATTCTCCTTCCAGGAGTCACGCACTGGCAGAGCCCCCGCTTCTTCGCGTACTTCGCGACGACCGGCTCGGAGCCGGGCGTCCTTGCGGAGCTGCTGATCGCCGGGCTCAACCAGGTCGGGATCCTCTGGCGCACGTCGCCCGCGCTGCAGGAGCTCGAGGAGCTCACGGTCGACTGGCTGCGCCAGCTCGTCGGCCTCCCGGACGAGTTCGTCGGACACATCGAGGACACGGCATCGACCGGCGTCCTCGAGGCCGTCATCGTGGCTCGATCGCTCCGCCCCGACCGCAACGTCCTCGTCTGCTCGGAGCATGCGCACTCGGTCGGGGAGAAGGCCGCACGGCTGCTCGGTCTCGAGCTCCGTAAGGTGCCGACGGACGACGAGTACCGCATGCGGCCGGACCTCATGGATACGGACGACGCCTGCGCGGTCCTCGCCACGATCGGCACGACGGGGATGGCATCGGTCGATCCCGTCCCCGAGGTTGCACGAATGTGCGCGGCGGCAGGCACGTGGCTGCACGTCGACGCTGCGTACGCGGGCTCGGCGGCAGTCCTCCCCGAGCTGCGCGACCACTTCGCCGGCTGGGAGCGCGCGGACTCCATCGGCGTGAACCCGCACAAATGGCTGGGCGTGCCGATGGACTGCTCCGTGCTCTGGACACGGCGGCAAGACGACTTCCGCGGCGCCTTGAGCCTCGTCCCCGAGTTCCTCCGCTCGCCCGACGACGCGGTCAGCCTGAGCGAGGTCTCGATTCCGCTCGGGCGGCGCTTCCGGGCGCTGAAGCTGTGGGCCGTCCTGCGCTGCTACGGGCGCACCGGGCTGCAGGAGCGGCTTCGCGAGCACATCCGCCTCGCGGAGCTCTTCGAGGGCTGGATCCGTGACGAGTCGGGGTGGGAAGTGACCGCACCGAGGCATTTCTCACTCGTCTGCTTTCGGCTCGACGGCTCCGACGACGACAACGAGCGTTTGCTCGAGCGGGTCAACGCCTCGGGCGAGGTCTTCCTCTCGCACACGCGGTTCGGCGGCTCGTACCAGCTTCGTCTTGCGGTCGGGAACTTCCGGACGACCGAGGAGGACGTGCGCCTCGCGTGGGACGTGCTCAGGCGCGAGGCTGTCGCGCTCTGAGGTAGAAGCGCAAGGCGGTGAAGGTGCGCCCACCGTCCGGAGCGGTCGCGAAGCGCCCGCGTGAGTAGAGGCCGTCCTTCGTACGAAGTGCCGACTGCGCCCGCCCGATCTCGGCGGCTGTCGCGCCGGACGCCCGAAGGTCGACCTCGGACGCCGTGACCCGCGACGAGCCGTTCACCTGCTGGGCGCGAAACGAGAAGCACGGCGCTCGGATGCATCGGATACCCGTGTCGACCACGCGGTAATAGCCGCCGCTGACGGCGGCCGTGCCGACGGGCGTATACACGGCCGACACGCGAAGCTGGCCGAGCAGACGGTCGCCGACCGCCGGCCCGAGCTCGATCGCCCCGCGCACGAGCGAACCGTCGGGAATGCCGCCGGTGAACGGCCGGCCGTACCGGTCGACCGTGCGCGCGACGTAGCAGAGCGCCTGCCGCTGCCCGATCGCGCACCGCGTCCGGACGCCGTTCGCGAGCGCGACCCAGTAACCGCCGCACAGCGGACTCGGACACAACCGCTTGTCGGGCGTGACGAGGAACATCGCGGTGCCGCTCCCCGGTGTGCGCGCGCCGGTATTCGGGGCGGCGATTCCGACGACGGCGAGGAGGACCGCCACCAGCGAGACCCGACTGGCCATGCTCGTACGATACGTTCGTGCGCCTCGTCGCCATCGGACTCGCGGCGGGGGTCTTTTCCGCCTTCTTCGGGGTCGGCGGTGGCATCATCGCCGTGCCGCTCCTCATCCTCGTCGCCAGGCTCCCGGAGCGGGCCGCGACCGCCACGTCACTGCTCGCGATCGCCATCACGGCGAGTGCCGGCGTTCTGGTCTTCTCGCTCCGTGGAGAGGTCGACCCTGGGTACGCCGCGCTGGTCGGCCTGCCCGCGGCCGTCGGCGCGCTCGCGGGAACGACCTTGCAGCAGCGGGTGCGGACGACCACCGTGACGTACGGCTTCGCCGTCCTCCTGACCGCGATCGCGATCTGGCTCCTCGCCTCGTGAGCGCTTCGACGATCGTGTTCGCGATCGCGCTCGGCCTCGTGGCGGGTGTCCTGGCGGGCATGTTCGGAGTCGGGGGCGGAATCCTTTTCGTGCCGACGCTCGTAGCCCTGGGACTCGGTCAGCTCGAGGCACAGGGAACGTCGTTGCTCGCAATCCTTCCGACCGTGCTCGTCGGTGCCTGGAACCAGCGCCGCTACGGCAATCTGCGCGCGCGGACGGCGTTCGTCGTCGGAGTCTCGTCGATCATCGGCGTCGAGGTCGGCGCTCGTGTCGTCACCGGGCTGCCCGAGGCGACCCTCAGACGGCTCTTCGCCCTCCTCCTGGTCGCGGTTGCCGTTCAGCTCGTGTGGAGGACACGGCGTAGAGCGGCGCGCTACCCTGATTCGCCGTGATCCGCCTCGCCGTCGCGGTCGTGGTCGCGGTCGTCGCCTCGGCCACGCTCGCCGCTGCCGCGCCCCCGCCGACGAGCGCGTCGACGAGCGCGACCGCGTTTCTCGTCCGCATCACGATTCCCGGGCAGGACGCGATCTCGCTGGGAGATGTCGACTGGCCGGACTCGACGACCGCCGACGTGCAGTCGTTCCAGTATCCGGCGGACGGGTCGGTGCTCAGCGTGGGGAGGTCGCGCGCGGCGGTGTTCGCTTCCCCCGGGTCCGCGGCGGCGACCCAGTCGTTCGCCGAGGCGATCGTCGTCTCTCTGTTCAACGGCGAGGTCGTCGCGGGCAAGGTGACGGCATCGGTGTCCGCCGGAGCGAGCGCGCGGTCCGTGGGATCGGACGCGTCCGCTTCCGAGGTGCAGGGACTGCGGGCGCTGGGACGGGACGTCGGCAGCACGCCCGGCACGAGCGCGTCGCTCGAGGACTGGGGGACGCTGACCGTCCTCTCGACGAGCAGCGGGAGCAGAAAGAAGGGACCACCCGGTGCTCAGGCCTCCGTGACGGCGCTTCGCGTGCACCTGACTGCGGATCACGGTGGACTTCCCGCCGGGAGCGAGATCGTCATCGGCAGCGCACAGGCGACGTCGGTCGCCGACCTGAGCGTCCCGGCGCCGCCGGTCAAACCGGGGAAGGGCCCGAACCCGCGTCCCACGGAGCCGGGCGCGTCTCGCCTGCCGCGGGCGCCCGAGCCGGATGTCGGCGGCGAGGTGCCGGGCGGTCCCGTGCGCGTCGCGCCCGAGGTCTCGGCGCGGCTCTCTTCGGGGGGTTTCGTCTTTCCCGTCTATGGGACGGCGTCGTTCGGGGACAGCTTCGGCGGACCGCGGCCGGACGTGCAAGGCGGCTGGCACCACGGCGAGGACATCTTCGCGGCCGCGGGAACGCCTCTGCTCGCGGTCGCCGACGGGACGCTGCACACCATCGGCTTCAACCGGATCGGCGGGTATCGGCTCTGGCTCCGCGACACGCAGGGCGACGAGTTCTACTACGCGCACCTCTCCGCCTACTCGCAGCTCGCCGTCGAAGGGCGGCAGGTCAAGGCCGGCGACGTGATCGGGTTCGTCGGAAACACGGGTGACGCCGACGGTGGCCCGCCTCACCTTCACTTCGAGATCCACCCCGCGACGATGCTCGGCCTCGGATACGACGGTGTCGTCGCGCCGTACGCGATCCTCCTCGCCTGGAAGCGCGCCTCCGACATCTCCTTCTCGGCCGGCCGGGTCTACACGCCGACCGGACCGGGCAGCGCCGTCTTGCCGCCGCCCGGCGCGGTCCTGCTAGAGGCCGACGACATCGCGTCGACCAGCGGTCTCGTGCCCGGCGCCCTCGAGAAGGTTCTCAAGGGCTAGAGGCGCAGGACCGGAGCCCCGCTCGCGCGGAGTCCCCGGTCACGCCGGATCCCTGAGGGCGGCCTGCGACCGACGCTCGTCGGGCCGGACTACGCCTCGGGCTCGGAGCCGTTGCCCGCGGGCGCCGCGGCGTCGGCCTCGGCGGCGAGCTCGGCCTCGATCTCCTCCAGACCCTCGCCGTTCCCGCCGGCGACCTGCTCCATGATCCAGTCGCGCGTCGCCTGACCGGTCCACGGGTTGTACAAGACGCCGATCGTCACCCCGGTGAGCAGGACGACGCGGTTGCGGGTCTTGTGGCCCTTCTTCTTGGCCTTGCCCTTGAGCTTGTCCGAGGCCACCGACAGGTCGTCGACGAGGTGCTGGAGCTGCTTCTGGAAGTCCTTCTCCGAGACCTTCTCCGCCTTGCCTTTGAGCCCGCGCCCCTTCGCCATCTGGCCGTAGATGCCGCGGGCCGCGACGAACGCGGCGAGGAGGTCCTCGCGGAGCTCCGGATCCGTCATCGCGCGCTGAACGTACGGCTTGAGTGCGTCGGGCGACAGCGTGGAGCTGCTCGTCTTGGTCTTGGCCATGTCTGGTACCACCTTTCTTCGACTCGGCTTCGAAGTATGTCGGCTACGATCGCCCGCGTGCGGGCACTGCTGTACGTCGCCCTCCATCCGAAGCGGCTCCTCATGTCGATCGCAGCCATCGTGGGCGCCGCGCTGTACGTCTGGGTTGCAGCGGTTCGTGCGGTACCCGGAGTACGGGACCGGAAAACGGAAGCGCGCGAGGCATGGCGAGAGCGCGAGCGGATGCGCCCATAGCCGTGTACGCGACCGGTGTCGCTTAGCATCACCGCGTGCAACCGAAGGGGCTGATCTGCGCCGGCGGCGAGGCGACGCGCCTCGGCGAGCTGACGCGGGTCGCGAACAAGCACCTGCTCCCGGTCGGGAGCTGGCCGATGATCTACTACCCGCTCCAGCTCCTGCAGCTCGCGGGCATCACGGAGGTCCTCCTCGTCACCGGCAAGGGCCACGCAGGCCAGATGATCGACCTGCTGGGCGACGGCAGGCTCGCTCCGCGCGGCGGCGGCGACCCGATCCTCGAGCTGGATCTCACGTACAAGGTGCAGACCGAGCCGGGCGGGATCGCTCAGGTTGTCGGCATGGCGGAGGATTTCGCCGGCGGCTCTCCGCTCGTCGTCGTGCTCGGGGACAACATCTTCGAGTACGCGCAGTCGGCGAAGGTCCACGAGTGGGCCGAGGACGCGTCGCGTGCACGGATCTTCGTGAAGGAGGTCGACGATCCCGAGAACTTCGGTGTCGTCGTGTACGACTCCGACGGGCACGTCGCCGACATCGTCGAGAAGGCCGGCGTGGTGGACACGAGGTTCGCCTCCCCGCCGTCGTCGCACGCGGTCGTCGGTCTCTACTGCTACCCGCCGGACGTGTTCGACGTGATCGCAGCCCTCATCCCTTCGGCTCGCGGCGAGCTGGAGATCACCGACGTGAACCGCCACTACGCCCTTGCGGGCCGCCTGGATGCCACCGAGGTGGACGGTTGGTGGGAGGACGCGGGGAAGCACTGGCAGCACCTCGCGGACATCGGACGCCGGATCGAGCAGACTGGCGCGAACAAACGGGACGCCGGATGATCGACGGTCTCCGCCGCATCCCGCTCCGCCGGTTCGAGGACGAGCGGGGCTGGTTCTGCGAGCTTCGCCGTGACAGCGAGCTGCCGAAGCCCATGCGCCAGACGAACGTGTCGTACTCGCGGGCCGGTGTCATCCGCGGTCTGCACTTCCACGAGCGCGGCCAGGACGACCTTTTCGCCTGTCTGGGCGGCACGGCCCGCGTCGTCGTCCTCGACCGCGCGACGGGCGAGTCGTTCACCGAGGACATCGGCGAGGACAACCCGGTTGCGATCTACATCCCGGGGCTGCACGCACACGGCTTCGAGGCCCTGACGGACATCCTCTTCTGCTACCACGTCACCTCCGAGTACGACCCGGGCGACCCCGACGAGCACACCGTCCCCTGGAACGATCCGCGGGTCGCATCCCTATGGAGCTCGAGCACGCCGATCCTGTCCGCGCGGGACGCCGCCGTCGAGTCCTGATCACCGGCGCCGGTGGCCAGCTCGGCCACGCGCTGCAGCGGGTCTTCTCCGACGACGACGTGGTCGCTCTCACCCGTGCCGGGTGGGACGTGACGCATCCGCCGAGCGACACGTTGTCACAGGGTCGGCTCGATCTCGTCCTGCACGCCGCGGCGTGGACCGACGTCGACCGAGCCGAGGCCGACCCGCAGGGGGCGGCTGCCGTCAACATCGCGGGCGTCGCGCACGCTGCGGCACTCAAGGCACCGCTCGTCACCTTCTCGACCGACTACGTCTTCGACGGGCGCAAGCGTTCCCCGTACGTCGAATCCGACGGGCCGAATCCCACTTCGGCGTACGGGAGGACGAAGCTCCACGGAGAGGCCGCCGCCGGCCGCCACGCGTGGGTCGTCAGGACCTCCTGGCTCTTCGGGCCGACCGGGCACAACTTCCTCCGCACGATGCTCCGGCTCGGCGACGAGCGCGAGGAGGTCGCCGTCGTCGACGACCAACGAGGCTCTCCGACGTTCGTCGGCCATCTCGCTGGGGCGGTGCGCGAGCTCGTGGACGACGATCTGCCGAAGGGCGTGTGGCACGTCTCCGCGGCTGGTGACTGCACGTGGGCCGACTTCGCGGAGGCGATCTTCGAGGACGCCGGATCCGCATGCCGAGTCCGTCGCATCGCGACCGCGGAGCTCGAGCGCCCGGCGCGGCGGCCCTCGTACTCGGTTCTCCGGAGCGAACGTGCAGGCGCACCCGTGCTTCCCGACTGGCGCGAGGGCCTTCGAGCCTGCCTCGCGGAGATGGGCCGCGGTGGTCTCTCGCGGACTTCCCGGAGCGATCACTAACCTGTCGCGATGCGCCTTCT
Organism: uncultured Gaiellaceae bacterium; assembly: GCA_963746975.1. Taxonomy (GTDB): domain Bacteria; phylum Actinomycetota; class Thermoleophilia; order Gaiellales; family Gaiellaceae; genus GMQP-bins7. Next base: position 396,029 of record CAVVDE010000012.1, on the reverse strand, counting down.
CGTCACCGGCGGCGCGGGCTTCATCGGCTCGAACTTCGTCCACTACTGGCTCGAGCGGCATCCGGCCGACGAGGTCGTCGTCTACGACCTCCTGACCTACGCGGGGAACCGCGAGAACCTCGCGGCCGTGGAGGATCGGATCGCGTTCGTCCAGGGCGACATCTGCGATCGCGAGCTCGCGGAGTCGACGTTCCGTGAGCACGGGACGGAGGTCGTAGTGAACTTCGCGGCGGAATCGCACAACTCGCTTGCAGTTGTCGATCCGACGCGCTTCTTCCGTACGAATGTCCTCGGGACGCAGACGCTGCTCGACGCGGCGCGCGCCGCTGCGGTGAGCCGTTTCCACCACGTCTCGACCTGCGAGGTGTACGGCGATCTCGCCCTCGACACCGACGAGGTCTTCACGGAGGAGTCGCCGTACCGACCGCGCACGCCGTACAACGCGTCGAAGGCCGGGGCGGACCACGCGGTGAGAGCCTACTTCGAGACGTTCGGGCTTCCGATCACGATCACGAACTGCTCGAACAACTACGGCCCGTTCCAGTTTCCCGAAAAGGTCCTACCGCTCTTCACGACGAACGCGCTCGACGACGAGCCGCTGCCGATGTACGCGTCCACGCAGAACAAGCGCGAGTGGCTGCACGTGCTCGACCACTGCGAGGCAATCGACCTCGTGCTACGCGAGGGGCGCGCGGGAGAGACGTACAACGTCGGCTCGAGGGTCGAAGCGACGATCGAGGAGATCGCGGATCGCGTGCTCGAGCTGACCGGCAAGCCCGCGTCGTTGAAGACGATCGTTCCGGATCGCCCCGGTCACGATCGCCGCTACCTGCTCGACGCGTCGAAGATCTCGGACGAGCTCGGCTGGAAGCCGTCCCACGGGTTCGAGGAGGGCACGGCGGAGACGGTCGCCTGGTACGTGGCGAACCGGGATTGGTGGGAGCCGCTCAAGACCCGCGCGCTCGTCCAAGAAACTGCCTGGAAATAGCCGATTCACTCAAGTCCGGGCGTCTCCGGCCGAGAACACATTCAGCTAATCGATCGGAGCTACCCTGGAGCGTTCGTGCGCGTCTCTCTTGCGGCAATCCTCGTCTTCCTTCTGTTCGTCGTCGGCTCGGCGTCGGCACAGCAGACCCCTGCGTCGTCCTACGGCGAAGCGGTCCTCGTCGTCTCCGGACGGGGGTACGGTCACGGCGTCGGCATGAGCCAGTACGGCGCGTACGGACAGGCGCTCGCGGGGCGCACGTACGACCAGATCCTGTCCTACTACTACACGGGCACGCAGATCGGGAAAGCGGGACGCAGGGACGTTCGCGTGCTGCTCGGGGAGGGCCGTCGGGCAGTGACCGTCTCTTCGAGTGTCCCCTACACCGCGCTCGATGCGTCGGGCGCGACGTTCACCCTGCCGAAGGGCACGCTGACACTGCGCGCCGACCTCTCCCTCCCGGCCGCTACAGGCCCGGTCGCAGCGGTGCAGCCGCTCGTCCTTCGACCGGGCAAGAAGGCGCCGCTCGGGCTCGACGGACGCCTCTACCGCGGCAAGCTCGAGCTCGTCCCGCAGGGTGGCTTCCTGCGGGTCGTCAACGTCCTCCCGCTCGAGAGCTACCTCCAGGGTGTCGTCGCGGGCGAAATGCCCTTCGGCTGGCCTGCCGAGGCCCTGAAGGCGCAGGCGGTGGCGGCGCGCTCGTATGCGATCGCGAGCCTCCTCAAGGGGAAGCCGTACGACCTCTACTCGGACGTGCGGAGTCAGGTGTACCTTGGGGTGGGAGGCGAGAAGCCGTCCACCACGAAGGCAGTCACGGACACAGCAGGCCAGGTGGTGCTGTACGGAGGGAAGATCGCGACGACGTACTACTTCTCGAGCTCGGGCGGCAAGACCGCGAGCGCTGCGGACGTCTTCGGCTTCAGTGTCCCGTACCTCGTGTCTCGTCCCGATCCGTGGGACAAGGCGTCGCCGTACAACCACTGGGGACCCGTCCTCCTCGGCGCTCGCACCGTACAAGCGAAGCTGGGAGCCGACGCCAGGGTGATCGACGCGACCGGGATTGCGACTCCGTCGGGACGACTCCGCTCCCTCACGCTCCTGACCGCGACCGGCTCGGAGCAGGTACCCGCGTCGGTCATGCGAACGGCGCTCGGCCTCCGCTCGACGTGGGTGACTATCGGCGTGCTCAGGCTCGACAAGCCGACCGTTGGAGCCGTCGTCTTCGGCTCGAGCGCGGAGCTCAGCGGCGTCGGCCGCGGGCTCGGGGCGCCGCGGTTGGCATCTTCGCCCGACGGCAACTCGTGGTCTTCCGTGACCGCCGTCACTCCGGACCCGACGGGCGCGGTCTCGGTCGACGTGAAGCCGCTGCACACGCTCCGCTACCGGCTCGAGGCCGAGGGTGGAGCCTCGCCTGCGTTGCTCGTGCAGGTCGCCCCGCGTGTCACGCTGAACCGTCCGACCCAGCTCGAGCCGGACGTCTTCACGGGCACGGTAAGACCGAAGCTTCCCGGAACGGCGATCGCGATCGAGCGTAGGCGCGGATCGGCCTGGACGCTCGTCGACGAGGCGACCGTCGATCCGTCGGGAGCCTTCAGGCTCGAGCTCGACGCCGTTCCCCTGGGCACCTACCGGGCCCGAACCACTGCGACCGCGGACCTCGCGGTGGGGACGTCACCGACCGTGCAAGTGACCGGATGAAGCGCCTGCTGCTCGTCGCGGCGGTTGTCGCTGTGTGGCTCACGGCTCCCGCGAGCGCAAGCGCAGCGCGGGTCGCCGTCGGTCTCGCGCACGGTGCGAATGCGCGTGCGGTCGCGGCCGCGGTCCAGGAGAGAACCGGAAACCGTCCAGAGAGCCTGAAGCCGATTCCCGCGCTCGTCGTCGACCTGCCCGCCGGGATGTCGCTCCACGGAATCTCCGGCATCCGTTACGTGGAGCCGCTCGTCACGCGGCACCTCGCGTTTACCCCGACCGATCCGCTCGCCTCGAAGCAGTGGTACCTGGCGTACAGCGGCTTCTATTCGCCGTGGATCACGCTGCCGTCGTTCGAGCCGATCCCCGTCGCGGTCATCGACTCGGGCGTCGATGGCGGCCACCCGGACCTCGCCGGCAGGATCCTCGACGCGAAGAGCTTCGTGGGCGGATCCGCGCGGGTCGACACCCTCGGCCACGGGACGTTCGTCGCAGGCCTCATCGGAGCCGGAGTGAACAACGGGGTCGGGATCGCCGGGCTCGCCCCGTCCGCGGAGCTCCTCGTCGGGAAGGTCGTCACGAAGTCACGTGCGATCCCGGTGGAGGCCGAGGCGAAGGCGATTCGCTGGGCGGTCGACAACGGCGCCCGGGTGATCAACATGAGCCTTGGCGGCGTCCGCGACCCGCTCGATCCCGAGCGCGACAGCTACTCGCGGCTCGAGGCGGACGCGGTCGCCTACGCGATCTCGAACGGCGTCGTCGTCGTCGCGGCCGTCGGCAACTCCGACCAGGCACCGACCAGCCCGTGGCGATACGCGAGCTATCCCGCTGCGCTTCCCCACGTTCTCGGCGTCAGCGCCATGAACGAGACGGGTGGGATCCCGGTCTTCTCGAACCGGGACTCGATCTACAACGACATTGCCGCCCCCGGCCTCGACATCCTTTCGATCCTCCCGCGTCCGCTCACTGCGCGGTTCCCCAGTTGTAGCGAGCAGGGGTACTCGAGCTGCGGGCCCGAGGAGTACCGCGAGGCCCAGGGGACGTCCTTCGCCGCACCGCAGGTGACAGCCGCCGCAGCAGTGCTCCTGAGCCTGCACCCGACGCTCCGGCCCGACCAGGTCACGAAGATCCTGGAGTCGACCGCGATCGACCTCGACGCGAGCTCCGGCTGCGTCGCGTGCGGCGAGGGCCGAGATGCGTACTCCGGTTGGGGGCGCCTGGACGTCGCGGCCGCCGTGGCTGCACTCTCGGAACATCTGCCGGGGCGCGACTTCTACGAGGCCAACGACGATCTCGGAGCTCGTGCCTACACGGTCTACGGCTCTACGCGGAGGCTGCAGGCGCGTGTCGACTTCTGGGACGACCAGGACGACGTCTATGCGATTCGCCTGAACCGGAACCAGCCCGTGTACGTGGGGCTCACCGGCGCGGACACGAGCGTCGACCTGAGCCTGGCGTTCTGGCTCCCGCAGGCACGATCGGTCGAGCGCGTCGCGGACTTCCGGTACCGGATCCGCACGTCCGCGCGCCTCGGCTCTCGCCAGTACCTCTCGTACCGTCCGCGACTTGCCGGGACATACGACATCCAGGTGCGGATCTCGAGCCCGGGCGCGACGCGATACCGACTCACGATCGTCAAGGGCTGAAGCGTTTTGCGCGGGCAGCCCGCCGCTGCCTAGTCCCCGTCGGATTCGAGGAGCTCGTCCTCGGGTACGTCTCGAAGGAAGCGAGCGGGATTTCCGACGACGATGACCCGCGGCGGCACGTCCTTCGTGACAACCGCTCCGGCTCCGACGAACGCCTCCTCGCCGATCTCGACAGCGGGGCACAGGATCGCGCCGCCCCCCACGCGTGCACCCCGGCGAATCGTCGGGCCCTTGATCAGGTCGTGTCGCTGCTCGGTCCGGCCCATGAAGTTGTCGTTGGTCGTCACGACACACGGCGCGATGAAGACGTGCTCCTCGAGAGTCGAGTATGCGGTGATGTACGCGTCCGCCTGGATCCTCGTCATGTCGCCGATCGTCGTGTCGTTCTCGACGAGCGAGCCGCGTCCGAGGACCACGTCGTCGCCGATCGTCACGCGCTCGCGGACGCAGGACTGGTCGCCGAGGATCACTCGCCGGCCGATCCGCGAGCCGGCGAACACGATCGCGCCGGTCGAGATCACGGTCCCGTCCCCGATCTCGGTCGGTGGCAGCGGCGCGCGCTTCGCGGTCGAGCGGGGGGAAAGCGTGGGTTGCTTTCCGACCACGGCGTTCTCGAGCACTTTCACGCCCTCTCCCAGGACGGTGCCCGGATGGACGACCGCAGTCGGGTGAACCTCAGCCGCCATCGAGCGAGGTCGTCAGCATGTCGAGTGCGCGCACGACCCGCGCGCCGTCGCGCGCGACCCGGGTTCGGTCGCCGTCCCCCTCGACGAGCGAGAGGAAGTGCCGGCACTCGAGCCTCAGCGGCTCGTCCGTCGGGATCTTGGGGATGTGGATGTCCCCGGTGCGCGTCTGCCATTCGCCGTAGGTGTTCACGGGCTTCCACGGCGCCTTCTCGTAGACGGTGACCTTGCGGTCGAGCTCCATGTCGTCGAACACGGCCATCTTCTCGGTGCCGACGACGGTCATCTTCCGCATCTTGTGCGGATCGAGCCAGGACAGGTGCATGTGGGCGATGCGTCCGGAGGGAAACCGCAGGTAGCAGAACACCACGTCTTCGACGCCCGGCTGCAGGAAGTCGCGCCCGAGCGCGATCGCCTCGACCGGGTCCTCGTCCAGGAGGTAGAGGATCACCGAGAGGTCGTGGACGCCGAGTGACCACAGGGCGTTCTCGTATGGGCGGATCCGGCCGAGGTTCTGTCGGTTCCCGTACACGCAGAGGACATCGCCGAGCTCACCCGTGTCGACGAGCTCCTTCAGCTTGAGCACGCCGGGGTGGTAGAGCAGCAGATGTCCGGGCATGAGCACGAGGTCGCGCTCTTCCGCGATCGTCACGAGCTCGTCTATCTCGGCGCCCGTCATTGCCGGAGGCTTCTCGACGAAGACGTGCTTACCCGCCTCGAGGGCCCGCTTCGCGAGCTCGTGGTGCGTCGGTACTGGAGTGGCGAGCACGACGGCGTCGAGGTCGGGGTCGTCGAGCATCTCGTCGAGCGAGTCGGCCCACCGAGCCTGCGGATAGCGCGCCTTGAACTCCTCGGCCTTGCCGTCGGCCGGGTCGCTGAGCCAGGTGAGCTCGGCGAGGTCGGCGAAGTTGCGGGCGAGGTTCTTGCCCCACTCACCGAGGCCTGCCTGGCCGATGCGTACGGTCAAAGCTTCCAGACCTTGTCCGAGCGACTCCCGCTCGCGCCCGTGGCGTTGCGGAGGTCGACCACGAGCACGGAGTCCTCGACGAGCGCCTCGTAGTCGATCTCCGCGTGGTTCGTGACGACGACGACGCAGTCGTACGCGCCCGGCTCGAGCGGCACCGAGCTCATCGTGACCCCGTTCTCGGAGAACGAGGGTACGTGCGGGTCGTGGTACGAGACGTCCGCGCCGGCGTTATCGAGCAAGGCGATGAGCTTGATCGCAGGAGACTCGCGCGTGTCGGAGATCCCCGGCTTGTACGCGACGCCGAGGACGAGGATCTTCGACCCCTTGAGCGAGCGCTGCCGTTCATGGTTGAGCGCCTGCGAGACGACCGAGCGGCAGAAGTACGGCATCGACTCGTTGACCTTTCCTGCGAGCTCGATGAACTCGGTGTAGAAGCCGAACTCGCGCGCCTTCCACGTGAGGTAGAAGGGGTCGATCGGGATGCAGTGGCCGCCGAGGCCAGGCCCGGGCTGGAACGACATGAAGCCGAACGGCTTCGTCGCGGCGGCGTCGATGACCTCCCAGACGTCGATTCCCATCCGGTCGCACAGCTGCGCGAGCTCGTTTACGAGCGCGATGTTGACCGAGCGGAAGATGTTCTCGAGCAGCTTCGTGAGCTCGGCAGCCTCCGGCGACGAGACGGGGTGCACTTTGTCGATCGCCAAGGCATAGAGGGCTGCAGCTGCTGCGGTCGAGCCCTCGTCGATGCCGCCGACGACCTTCGTGACGTTCTTCGTCGTCCAGTCCTCGCGGCCCGGGTCGACACGCTCGGGAGAAAAGGCGAGATGGAAGTCCCGTCCCGCTGTGAGGCCGCTACCCCGCTCGAGGATCGGCTGCACCTGTTCACGTGTCGTGCCCGGGTAAGTCGTCGACTCGAGGACGACGAGATGCCCGGCCCGCAGCCGCGTCGCGATCTGCTCGGCGGCCGAGACGAGGATTCGGAGGTCCGGCTCACGTTGCCTGGAGAGGGGTGTGGGGAGCGCGACAAGAATGGCGTCCGCCTCGCGCAGCTCGTCGTAGTCGGTCGTCGCTGCGACGAGACCCGCGTCCACGAGCGGCTTCAGCACCTCGGTCGGTACGTCCTCGATGTAGCTCTCGCCCTCGTTCAGCTGCGCTACCCGCGCTGCGTCGACGTCGACGAGCAGCACGCGCTTGCCGGCGTCTGCGAATGTGCGTGCGAGCGGGACGCCGACGTAGCCGGCTCCGACGATGGCGACGTCGCGCTTCATCGGCTCGGGATCGTAGCGACGAGTACCTGTGCGATCCGCTCGGAGGCGTGTCCGTCGCCGTACAGAACGGGGCGGCCCGCAGGCATCGTGGCCGTGGCGACGGCCGTCGCGATCGCATCCGGGTCGGCGTCGACGAGCACGTTCGCCCCGACTGCCACGGTGTCCACCCACTCGGTGGACGGGCGGACCGTCACGCACGGGACGCCGTACCAGTACGCCTCCTTCTGCAGCCCGCCCGAGTCGGTGACGATCACGCGTGCCTGTGACGCCAGCGACGCGAGCTCGAGGTAGCTCAAGGGCTCGATGAGGCGCACGTGGGGACCGAGCGCGAGTCCTTCTTCCTGCATCCGCGCGCGCGTTCGCGGGTGAACGGGGAAGACGACCATGCTCGCGATCCGGTTGATCCCTTCCACGATTCGGCTGAGCCGGGGCTGCTCGACGTTCGCCTGACGATGGATCGTCACCACGGCGTACGAGCGCGGCTCGTGCGGGACGGGGAATGCCGCACGCGCGATCGGTGCGAAGAGGCGGGTGGCGTCCGCCATCACGTCGCCGACGACGTAGATGCGGCCCATGACACCCTCGCCTTCGAGCGTCGTCCGTGACCGGTCGTCGGGGCAGAAGAGGAGCCATGCGAGGCGATCGACCTCGATCCTGTTGCGCTCCTCGGGCATCTCGAGGTCGCCGCTGCGGAGCCCAGCCTCGACGTGCGCGAGCGGTACCGACACGTCGGCTGCGGCGTGTCCTCCCGCGAGCGTCGAGTTCGTGTCTCCGTACACGAGGACGATGTCCGGCGCCTCCGCGGCGATGCGCTCCGCGATCGCCGGCTGCATCGCATCCGGGTCTGCGGTGTGGAGGTCGAGCCGGTAGCGCGGCTCGGGCAGGCGGAGCTGATCGAAGAAGACCTGCGACAGCGTGTGGTACCAGTGCTGCCCGGTGTGCAGGACGACCTCGTCCACGCCGGCGTCGCGCAGCGCGGCGGACAACGGGGCGGACTTGATGAACTGCGGCCGGTTTCCGACCACGGTGAAGACCTTCACGCGCCGTAGCCTACGAATGCGCCTGGAAGGTGCACGCCGACATGCCGATCGGCGCCGCGCGCGGGGAGCGGCTCAGCCGGCGCGACGGATGTGGCCGGTCTCGTCCTCGATGGCGAAGGCCGAGTCGATCAGCGCGTCGACCGCCCGTCGGCCGCGCGCCAGATCGTCCGGCGACAGGAGGCGTTCGATCGTTGCGCGAAGCTGGTTGCGCGGCATCACGGAGAGGAGCGTCGCGGCTCGGTCGACGAGCTCGTTGTCCGCGCTGTCCTCAGCGTCCACGGGCGGGACGCCCGAGGTCTCGTAGGCATGGACCCGCTCGGCGACACCGGTGACCCGGAACTCGTCTCGGTCCTGTCCTCGCCTTAGCACCAGCCGAACCCCTCTCGCGGCACCCGACCAGTGTCGCACACCGCTGCGATCGGCTTTGGGCGCGGTGGGGTGCTGCCGAGCGGGAGCCGGGATGGAGCGAGGCATGTGGATTCATCCAGTCCGAAGGTGGGAAACACTCTCCGGTGGATCTCGCTGCGGCACGAGAGCGATACCAGTCAGCGGAACCCAACGGCGGCCGGCTCAAAGGCGAGGAGCCGCGCGCCAGGGCAACCACGGAGCTTCGGCGTATGCGTGTGGCCTTCGACGAACTCCTGGTTGTCGGGCCGCCGGCAGCGGGGATCGATCTCGCCGAAGACTTGCGCGACGAGGCGCGATCGGCTGCGAAGAACCAGAGACCTACTCGAAAGAGACTTGTGTCGGGATGCGAGGATCGTCCCAAGATCACCGCGGAAACGATGGCCGACGAGATGCTCGCAGCCGCACGCGAGTAAGGCCGAGGTTCGCGAGGGTCGGACTGATCGCCGAAGGGCGACTCGTCAACACAGCAGCGCGTGTTGGCGCCTTCCAGCTGAAGGTACCCGACTGACACGCAGGCCACGTTCGAGTGGGCCGTGAAGGATTCGAACCTTCGACCTTGGGATTAAGAGTCCCCTGCTCTACCAACTGAGCTAACGGCCCGCGGCGGACAAGTGTAGCCCTGTTCTCAGGGCGCGAGGCCAGTGCAGCCGCGGGCCGAACGCCACGACCGAACGGCGTCCAGTCGCTCCGATCCGGTCAACGGACGCGGCGTGCCGTCGACGATGCGGGCCGGCGCCCAGCTGTACCTCACCACTCGCCGGCCGTCCACGGTCACGAGGAGAACTCCGCTCTCCGTGGACAGCTCGCTCGTGCTGTACCAGACGAAGTTCCCGAGCCCGTAGTCGACGAGCGCACGTCCCATGTGACCGGCGCCCTGGACTCGGTGGGCGTGGCCTCCCACGACCACGTCGGCGCCTGCGGCGACGAGCTGCTTCGCGAGCGTACGTTGAACCATGGACGGGCACTGGGCGAGCTCGACGCCCCAGTGCAGGAAGACGACGACGGTGTCCGCGCGGCGCCGTGCGGCCCGAACCTCTTCCAGGAGTCGTGGAACGTCCTTGGCGGAGGCGAGGCCGGGCTTGTGCGGCCCGGCGGTCCAGGCCGAGATCAGCTCGTCGTCGAGCACCTGCGTCGCTCCGATGACTGCGATCCGTTGCCCGTTGATCGTGCGCCGGAAGGGCCGATACGCCTGCTTCGCGTTCAGTCCTATGCCGATGAGGGGGAAGCCATAACGGTTGGCCGCGGCGAGCGAGTCGCGGAGCCCGGACTCGCCGAAGTCCATGCCGTGGTTGTTCGCCATGGACGCGACGTCGACGCCGCCGGCGCGCAACGCGGCGAATGCACTCGGCGGCGCGCGAAAGGTGAACTGCTTCGCCGTCGCCGTTTCGCGCGTGGTCACCGCCGTCTCGAGGTTCACGACCGCGAGGTCGGCGCTGCGCAGCACGGGTGCGATCGAGGCCATGACGAGCCCTGGATCGGAGGCGAGCTCCGCGCCCGCGGGTCCCTCGAAGTGCACGTCTCCGCCGAAAGCGAGCACGACGGGCCGCTTGGCGGGTGCCGGCGCGCCCGCCGCTCTGACGTCGTTCCCGAGCTCGACGAAGAGCAGCGCGCCGGCGCTGACGGCGAGCGTGAGGAAGGTGACGAGCTTTGCGATTCGAGGCACGAGGACGGCGAAGGGAGGCGACGGGTTCCGTCCCACGATAGCCATCCGTTGAAGTAGGCTCGGAGCCCGTGCGCAAGGGGATCGCTCAGCTTGTCGCGATCGGTGTCGTGATCGGAATCGCGGTCACGCTCGTCGCGGTCCTGCTCCAGTGGATGCCGACCTCGGCGAGTGAGGAGTACAACCGAATCCAGGACATCTACTGGTTCGCGACGGTCATGTCGATCGTCATCTTCTCGCTGGTCGCCGCCGTGATCATCTACTCCGTCTGGAAGTGGAGAGTGCCGCCGGACGACGACTCCGAGGGCCCGCCGATTCACGGCCACACGGGGCTCGAGATCGTCTGGACGGCGATTCCGGCAATCCTCGTGATCGTGCTCGGGATCGTCAGCGCCTTCGTCCTGTCGGAGAACGGGCAGGCTGGCCCGAACCCGCTGCAGGTGAAGGTGATCGGGCAGCAGTTCGCCTGGAAGTTTCAGTACCCGGACGAGGGCAACTTCCAGACCGGCGAGCTCGTGCTTCCCGTCGGCCGCGAGACGAAGTTCACGATGGAGGCGGTTGACGTCATCCACTCCTTCTGGGTGCCGAACTTCGGCCAGAAGATGGACGCCGTGCCCGGGATCGAGACGACCATCCTCGTGACGCCGACGCGGACGGGTGACTTCGCGGTGATCTGCACCGAGCTGTGCGGCCTCGGACACGCGACGATGCGCGCGAAGGCACGGGTCGTGACGCAGGCCGAGTTCGACAAGTGGGTACAGGACGAGAAGGCGTGACCGCGACGCATCCCGATCACGTCGAGCAGTACCCGGCACACTTCGAGCCGCCCCGTGGCTCGACCTGGCGTCTCTTCTTCGGGCCGGGGCTCGTGCGCGGCGCCTGGATGGCAGTCCTGGGTTTCGGTCTCGGGACGGCGCTCGTGTGCCTGCTCCGCACGTGGTGGGGCTGGGATCCGGTGTGGAACACGCAGATCGTGCTCCTCGTCGGCGGGATGGTCGTGGCCCCCATCTTCTTCCTCGGGGGCATCGGGGCGTTCGACTACTGGCTCTACTACCTCTCGGGACGCCCAACCCGTCCAGAGGACCACTCGGGACACGGCGCGCACTCGTGGCGGGACTACTTCCGGGTCAACACGGACCACAAGGTCATCGGTGTCCAATACCTCGTCACGACGTTCGTGTTCTTCGTGATCGGCGGCCTGATGGCGATGTTCTTCCGTGCGGAGCTCGCCCAGCCCGGGCTCCAGTTCGTGGACTCACAGACGTTCAACGGACTCGTCTCCGTTCACGCGACCCTGATGATCTTCCTGTTCATCATCCCCGCGTTCGCCGGGCTCGCGAATTTCGCCGTTCCGCTCATGCTGGGGGCGCCCGACATGGCGTTCCCGCGGCTGAACGCGCTCTCGTACTGGCTGCTGCCCATCGCCGGGATCATGTTCGTCTCCAGCTTCCTCGCGCCCGGCGGCGCGTTCGGGGCGGGCTGGACGGGCTACGCGCCGCTTTCGGAGGGACAGCCACTCGGCCAGACGTTCTTCAACATGGGCGTTCAGTGGGCGGGTGCGTCGAGCATCCTGACGGCGCTCAATTTCCTCGTGACGATCATCACGATGCGCGCGCCGGGCATGACGTTCTGGCGCATGCCGCTCCTCGTCTGGGCGAACTTCACGACGTCGCTCCTCGTCGTCCTCGCGACGCCGTTCATCGCCGGCTCGCAGTTCTTCGTCATGTTCGACCGGGTCATGCACACGAGCTTCTTCACGCCCGACAACGGCGGGTACGTGCTGGGGTACCAGCACATCTTCTGGTTCTACAGCCACCCGGCCGTCTACATCATGATGCTGCCCGGCTTCGGGATCGTTTCCGAGGTCATCTCCTCCAACGCGCGCAAGCCGATCTTCGGCTATCGCCTCATGGCGCTCTCGCTCCTCGGGATCCTCGTGCTCGGGTTCTCGGTCTGGGCGCACCACATGTTCGTCGCGGGCATGGCCGACTGGTTGCGCGTCCCGATGATGGTGACGACGCTGCTGATCGCCGTACCGACCGGGATCAAGGTGTTCTCGTGGGTCGCGACGCTCTGGCGCGGACGCATCCATCTCACGACGCCGATGCTGTTCGCGCTCGGCTTCGTGACGATGTTCGTCATCGGCGGCCTCTCGGGGATCTACCTCGGATCGGTGCCGATCGACATCGCAGCCTCGGACACGTATTTCATCGTCGCGCACATCCATTACGTCCTTTTCGGCGGCTCGGTGTTCACGATCTATGCGGGCGTCTACTACTGGTTCCCGAAGATGACCGGCCGCATGTACGACGAGCGGCTCGGGAAGTGGCACTTCTGGCTGACCTTCGTCAGCTTCAACGCGACGTTCTTCCCGATGCACTACATCGGTCTCCGAGGAATGCCCAGGCGGGTGTCCGACTACGACGCGGCGTTCGGCGACATGAACCTCTTCATCTCGATCTCGTCCTTCGTGCTCGGGGCCTCGTTCATCGTGTTCGCCTACAACATGATCATCAGCTGGGCACGCGGGCCGGTCGCCGAGGCGAACCCGTGGCACGCGCGGACGCTCGAGTGGCAGGTCTCCTCGCCGCCGCCGATCTTCAACTTCGACGAGATCCCGCAGGTCGTGGGTGGGCCGTACGAGTACGGCGTCCCCGGCGCGCGGCACGCCATCCTCAGCCCGACGAAGGAGGCACAGGAGGCGCAGGAGGTGCACGCGTGAGCGACGAAGTGACGATGATCCTCGTGGTCGCGAACGAGACGCTCGTCGGCGACGAGCTCGTCGGGACGCTTCGCCGCCGTGCCGAGCGCAGTCCGATCCGGGTCGCCGTGGTCGCGCCCGTCACGCCGCCTCGTGAGGGATACGTCGTCTACCGCGACTCGCGCCGGGCCGCTGCAGGGCGCCGGCTCGACCGGGTCCTCGCTGCGCTCAGGCTTGCGGGCGTTCCCGCGCACGGCGCTGTGTTCGACGACGAGCCGCTCACGGCGGTGAGGGACGTTCTCGCGTCCGAGGAGATCGACGAGATCGTCGTGTGCACGCATCCGGAGACCAAGTCCGGCTGGCTTCGCAAGAACCTTCTCGACGAGATCCGCAAAGCCGCGGGGGACCGCCTCGTCGAGCATGTCGTCTCGGACGTCACGGGCCGAGCAGCCGCCAACGTCCTGGTCGTCGCAAACGAGACCGTGCTCGACGAGCAGCTTCTCGACCGCATACGCGCGCGGGCAGATGAGGGGCCGGCGAGCTTCCTCATCGTCTGCCCGCAGAGCGACCCCGCTCGGGGCGAGCATCCGGAGGCCGAGCGCCGGCTCCGCGCCGCCCTTTCCATCCTCCGCTCGGAGGGGATCGAGGCGCACGGCCAGATCGCACATCCGGATCCGTTCGTCGCCGCCATGGAGGCCGTCGAGGACGACCGTACCGACGAGCTCATCGTGTCGACGTTCCCCGGTGAGCGCTCCGGCTGGCTGCGGCGAGACCTCGTCGGCCGGCTTCGCTCCCAGACGGGGCTGCCGGTCCAGCACGTCGTGGTCGAGGACCTCGTGGGGGCTTCCTCGTGAGCGCCCACGCCGAGCCGCTGCACGCGGGGCACGACGAGCATCACGGGCCGCCCGCCGCGAATCAGAGCTCGCGCGTCGACTCGCGGACGCTCGGGATGCTGCTCTTCATCGGCTCGGAGATCATGCTCTTCGGGTCGTTCTTCGCCGCGTACTTCTTCGTGCGGGTCGTCAATCCCGGCGCCCCGACCGAGTGGCCCCCGCCGCCCTACGAGTTCCCGGTGTTCGTTGCCGGCGTGAACACGTGCATCCTCGTCACCTCGAGCTTCACGATGCACTGGGCCCTGCAGTCGATCAAGCGCGGCGAGCGCAAGGCGTTCCTCGCCGGGATGGTGCTCACGTTCTTGATGGGCCTGGCTTTCCTCTGCACGCAGGTCATCGAGTATCTGAATGTCGGGTTCAACACCGGCAGCGGCGCCTTTGCCTCGGTGTTCTTCGGTCTGACGGGCCTCCACGGTGCCCATGTCGCCGTCGGGCTCAGCCTGCTGCTCATGGTCACCATCCGGGGCTTCCGCGGGCACTACTCGCCGGAGCACCACCATGGCGTCGAGCTCCCCGGGATCTACTGGCATTTCGTCGACGTGATGTGGATCGTCGTGTACACGACGGTCTACCTCCTTTAGGGTCTGCCCATGGAGAGCCCGTTTCGAAGCGAGGAAGCGGCTTTCCGATTCCTGCTGATCACGATCGGTGCGTTCGCCCTCATCGTGGTCGCGTCGTGGATCTCGACGGCGCTCGGGTTCCTGGTGTTCCTCGGGCTCTCGGCCGCTGCGGTCGCCGTCTACCTTCGCCAGCGAGGTCCGGCACCCGAGCGTGAGCACGTCGAGCAGCTCGGGGACGCGCGAGAGCGGCGCGTCCTCGTGGTCGCGAACGAGACGGTCGGTGGCCCGGAGCTCCTGAGCGCGATCAGCACGCTCGCGCTCACCCAGCGAACGCGATTCCTCGTCGTCTGTCCCGCGCTGAACTCGAGGCTCAAGACGTTCACCTCTGACGAGGATCCTGCCCGCGAAGCGGCGCAGAAGCGCCTCGACGACACTCTCGAGCGCCTGGCCTCGGTCGAGATCGAGGCAGCCGGGGAAGTCGGCGACGGCGACCCGCTCGTGGCCGTCGCCGATGCGGTCAGGACGTTTGGGCCAAACGAGATCGTCATCTCGACGCATCCTCCCGGGAAGTCGAACTGGCTCGAACGCGGGGTCGTCGAGTCGGTGCAGGCGCAGTACGACGTGCCCGTCACGCACGTCGTCGTGGATCTGGCTCCGGCCTGAGCGCGCTACTTGCCGGCGACGGACGAGACGTAGTCCGCCACGGCCTGGATCTGGTCGTCGTCGAGCGTGCCCTTGAACGACGGCATCGCACCACCCCCGTTCGTCACCTGCGTGACCACCTTGTCGCGCGTCGGCTTCACGTCGTCGAGGTTGGGTCCGACGTTCCCGGAAGTTCCGGCATCGGCCAGCGTGTGGCACGAGCCGCAGTTCGTGGTGAAGATCGTCTTCCCGTCCGTCGGCTTCTCTGCCGTCACTCCCGTGCCGGCGACCGAGCCGACGTAGACGGCGATGTCGTCGACTGCCTGATCCTGATCCTCGACGCAGAACGAGCCCTTCTCGACGTCGCCACAGGACGGGAGCGTCGTGTCGACCGGCGGCATTCCCGGAGCGCCGGTCGACGTGTCCGTGATCGGGAACTTGATCTGCGTCGCGACGACCTGCGTGAACGTATCGGAGGTCATCCCCGCATCCCGAGCCTGCGCGAACGCATCGTCGAGATTCGGTCCCACGGTGCCGTTGGTTCCGGCGTCCGCGAGCGTGTGGCAGCCGCCGCACGCCTGGACGAAGAGCTTCTTGCCCGATCCGGGGCTGCCGCTGCTCACGTAGCCGCCCGTGCCACAGCCGGCGAGGGCCAGAGCCAGCGCACCGGCGCACGCGGCGGCGACGAAGACGACGGGCCTCACGGCAGGCAACTCTAGTGCGTTGCGCGGAGCACCGAGCGGGGGTCTGTCACCGCTGCTCGCAACCGGAGCAGCGCGCGGCTAACCGTTGGATCCGGACGAGCTGTACTTCTGGAGCTGCTTCAGAAGCCGGCGAACTTCGGGGGCCGTGGGATCGTCCGGCGCCAGCTTCAGGAACGCCTTGTATGCCGCGATCGTCGTCGTGACGTCGCCCCCCGACTGCGCCGCCGAGGCGAGCTCGAGCTGGATGCTCGGATCCTTCGGCCGGATCTGCGCGATCTTCCGGTACTGCTCGACGGCTTGCGCGGATGCGGTTTGCGCCTCGGACGACGCGGCCGAGATCTCCGCTTCGTAGTTCGTGCTCACGGCGTTCGTGATGGGGTCGGGTGTGAGCGGGCTCCCGCCGATCTGGAAGATCGTGTCTCGCACGCCACCGGGAGCGAGGTATGCGGAGCGCGCCTGGAAGATCTGCGCACGCTGCTGCGCCGCTGACGCCTGCTGGAGGTAGAGCGCTGCGAGCTCGCGGAGCGCGTCGGTGTTCTTGGGGCGGAGCTGCGTGTAGCTCGTGAGCGCCTCGATCGCGTTGTCGGTCTGACCGGCGGCCTGGTAAGCAGTGGAGAGATCTCTGAACGCCTGTGCGTCCTTCGGGTTGTCGAGCGTCTGCTGCTCCGCCTTGGAGATCGACGGCTGCCCGCCGCCGCCCGCGGCGTTCTTGATGACGTCGCCGAAGCCGATCCCTCCCGCACCCACGCCGAAGCCGACGAATCCGAGGGCAAAGACGAGCGCGAGGAACAGGAACATCCACTTCGCATGCCTGCGAAGCCTCGGGAAGAACATGGTGTCCTCGATTACGACGTCGGATCTGCGTGTCGCAGCAGCCGGCCTCGTGCGCTGCGCGCGGCGTCGATCAGCTCGAGCCATGACTTCCCTCCCTTCTCATACCGCGGTTCGCCGGACACGAGAGTAGCGACGACTCCCCGGGGAGAGCCTCCGAGAACAGCTCCCGTAACAGGATCTTCCCACGGGATGAAGCCCGTGTCGGCAAGGGAGAGGACCGTCAGGTCGGCCTGCTTTCCGGGTGCGATCGATCCCACGGAGTCGTCGAGACCGAGCGCTCGCGCGCCGCCGAGGGTCGCGAGCTCGAGTGCATCGGCGGCGGTGAGCGCGTCGGGGCGTCCTTCCCGCGCTCGCGCGGCGAGGAGAGCCGCCCGCATCTCGTCGAACATGTCGAACGACGGCGTCGACGCGGGGCTGTCCGTGGCGATACAGACCCGGATTCCCGCCTCGCGCAGCTCGCGCAGCGGTGCGACTCCGCAGCCGAGGATCGCGTTCGAACGGGGGCAGTGCGCGACGGCGACGTCGTGCTCGGCGAGCAGCGCGATCTCCTCTCCGTCCGCCTCGACGCAATGCGCCGCCACGACGTTCGAGCCGAGCAGGCCCGCCTCGGCGAGGGCGCGAATTCCGGACGTGCCGGGTGGGGGTACGAGCATGTGCGCGAACGACTCCCATGCTCCGCCGCCGGTCCGCAGGTACTGGGTCTCCGCCGCGCTCTCCGCGAGATGGGTCGCGACGGGAAGCCCGAGCTCCGCACAAGCGCGGTAGAGCTCGATCGCGCACGTGTACGGGGCGTGTGGCGAGATCCCCAGCCGGACGTCGTCGGACAGCGCGTCGGCGATGCGCTCGCGCATCGGCTCGAAGCGGTCGCGGATCGGGTCGTCATCGACCCCGAAGACCTCGAGGTAGATCGTTCCGCGGAGCCCGAGGTCGGCACACGCGGTCGCCGCTGCGCCGCTGAAGCTGCAGTCGCCCACGGTCGTGATGCCGGAGCGCAGGCAGTCGAGCGCTCCCAGGCGGGCGATCGCCTCCATGTCCGCGAGGTCGATCCGCTGTTTCCGTTCGACGTGGAGACCGATCCAGTCCGCGAAGCCGAGGCCGTCGCCGAACCCGACGTAGACGTCGTACTCGAGGTGCGTGTGCGCATCGACGAAGCCGGGGAGGATCACCGACTCGGCGTAGTGGACGTCACTGCCGAGCTCGGCGCGGGCGCCGATCGCGCCGATCGATCCGTCGTCCGCGATCAGGACGGCGCCGTCGGCGATAGGCGGCTCCTCGACCGGAACCACCCAGTCCGCGGAGATGATCCTCACGCCGCCAGGCGTCCGGGGGCGGGAGGGCTCACGTGCCGGCTTCGGCGAAGTCCTCGTCCCAGCCGCGGTTCCACCGGCGCTCCATGAGCACCGCGAGCCAGATCGACGCCTCGTACAAGAGGAGGAGCGGAACCGTCTCGAACAGGAGCGAGACGGGATCCACCGTGGGCAGGAGGATTGCGAAAACCAGCAGCAGCACGTACGCAATGCTGCGGTTCTTGCGCATCCGCTGCGTTGTGAGCACGCGCAGTCTGACGAGCGCGAGGACGAAGATGGGCATGAGGAAGCCGAGGCCGCCGGCGAGGAGCGTGAGTGCCGCGAAGCTGTAGTAGTAGCTTGCTCGGATCTGGATGTCGTAGATGTTCTGGTCGTACGACGTCAGGAAGTCGAGCGCGCGGGGTAGCACGACGTAGTACATGAAGAGCACGCCGAGGACGAACAGCCCGGTTGCGAGCAGAACGAAGACGAGGACGACCCGCTCGAAGTGCGGGTCGACTGCGGGGGCGAGGAACGCCCAGACCTGCCAGAGGATCACCGGCAGCGTGATTGCGATCGCCGCGATCAAGCTGACTTTGACCGACACGGTGAACGGCTCCACGACACCGAGCGTCACGAGCTTCTTGTCGTCCGGGAGCGGGCCGGTGAGCCAGTCCATGATCCGCTCGTGGAAGGCGAAGGTGAGGGCGAACGCCGGGACGATCGCGAAGAGCGCGATGATCAGTCGCGATCGGAGCTCGTCGAGGTGCTCGACGAGTGTTGCCTCCTCACCGTGGTCGAGGCGGCGTGGGAGCCACCGGCCGAGCACGTGCAGTCTCCGCTAGGAGACGGTCTCCCGCTCGCTCTCCGGAGCAGATGACTGCTCGGATGACTTGAGAGCGTCCACGATCGCCCGCTTGTCCTCGTCGCTGAGGGACTGGAGGTCCTGTGCGATCTGGTTCGCGCTCGGCGAGCTCGTCGTCGCGGGGAGCTGGGCGGGCGGCGACTGCTCGGGCTCCGTCACGCTTGCCTCCATGCCCGAGACACCGTCCTTGAACTCCCGCATGCCCTTGCCCAGCGACCGTCCCATCTCTGGGAGCCGCTTCGCTCCGAACACGAGCAAAAGCACGACGAGCAGGATGATCAGCTCCGGGAATCCGACGCCGAAAGGCACGGACGCACCTTAGCACCGACCTTGCGCAGAACCGAGATCCGCGACCTGCGGATCTCGGCTGCGCGAAAGGCGAAGACGCTCGCGCGCAGGGTCGACACGAGAGCGGCCGGGGGGTGCTGTCCTTCTGTCACCCGGTGTCATCGGGCTACCATGCGACAGGCGGGCGGGTAGCCTGCGGTTCGACGTCTTTCGACGCTTCAGAGAGGTTGGTTCTACGGATGGCGCAGCTCGAGATCAGGAATCTGCACGTCGCTCTGGAGGACGGCACCGAGATCGTCAAGGGTGTCGACCTCGAGGTCGATCTCGGGCAGAAGCACGCGATCATGGGGCCGAACGGCTCCGGCAAGTCGACGCTCGCGTACGCGCTCATGGGTCACCCTGCGTACCAGGTGACGAAGGGGCAGATCCTCTTCGACGGCGAGGACCTCACGAAGCTCGGCGCGGACGAGCGCGCCCAGCGCGGTCTCTTCCTGGCGTTTCAGTACCCGCATGCGATTCCTGGTGTCACGGTGACGAGCTTCCTCCGGAGCGCGATCAACGCGAACCGCAAGGCAGCGAGTGGCGGCGAGGAGGATCCGGTGCCGATCCCGGAGTTCCGAACGAACCTGCTCGCGGCGATGGAGGAGCTCAAGGTGCCGCGCGAGCTCGCGTCGAGGTACCTCAACGACGGGTTCTCGGGAGGTGAGAAGAAGCGGGTCGAGATCCTGCAGATGGCGATGCTGAAGCCCAAGATCGCAGTACTCGACGAGACCGACTCCGGCCTCGACATCGACGCCCTTCGTATCGTGGCGAACGGCGTGAACAAGCTCGTCGGACCCGAGACCGGCGCGCTCGTGATCACGCACTATCAGCGTATCCTCGACTACGTCACACCGGACTTCGTGCACGTCTTCGTGGACGGCCGGATCGTCGCCGACGGCGGCCCCGAGCTCGCGCACCAGCTCGAAGCCGATGGCTATGAGGCTTTCGGTTCGAACGGCAACGGAAGAGGACACTCATGAGCAGCACGCACGAGACCGAGGTCGTCCGCGAGATCCGCTCCGACTACAAGTACGGGTTCTCGAATCCGGACGACGCGAAGGACTACTTCTTCAAGTCGGGCAGAGGCATCTCGCACGAGGTCGTCGAGGCGATCTCGGAGCACAAGGCAGAGCCGGATTGGATGCGGCAGTTCCGCCACAAGTCGCTGGACTACTTCTTCGCGCGCCCGATGCCGTCCTGGGGCGCCGACCTCTCGGGCATCGACTTCGAGAACATCTACTACTACATCAAGCCCACGGAGAAGCAGGCCGACTCCTGGGAGGATCTGCCCGCCGACATCAAGGACACCTGGGACAAGCTCGGCATCCCGGAGGCCGAGAAGAAGTACCTCGCCGGGGTCGGGGCCCAGTACGAGTCGGAGGTCGTGTACCACAAGCTCCAGGCCGATCTCGAGTCGAAGGGCGTCCTCTTCCTGGACATGGACTCGGCCCTGCGCGAGCACGAGGACATCGTCAAGCAGTACATGGGGACGATCATCCCGCAGAACGACAACAAGTTCGCGGCCCTCAACTCGGCGGTCTGGTCTGGCGGCTCGTTCATCTACGTGCCGCCGGGCGTGCGCATCGAGATGCCGCTCCAGGCCTACTTCCGCATCAACGCGGAGAACATGGGCCAGTTCGAGCGGACCCTGATCATCGTCGACGAGGACGCGTACGTGCACTACGTCGAGGGCTGTACGGCGCCGATCTACTCGTCGGACTCGCTGCACTCGGCGGTCGTCGAGATCGTCGTGAAGCGCGGTGGTCGCTGCCGCTACACGACCATCCAGAACTGGTCGAACAACGTCTACAACCTCGTCACGAAGCGGGCCGTCGCCTACGAGGACGCGACGATGGAGTGGGTCGACGGGAACCTCGGGTCGAAGGTGACGATGAAGTACCCGGCCATCTGGCTGATGGGCGAGCGTGCGCACGGCGAGGTGCTGTCGATTGCGTTCGGCGGCAAGGGCCAGCACCAGGACGCGGGCGGCAAGGTCGTCCACGTCGCCCCGCGCACGTCTTCCGTGATCACGTCGAAGTCGATCTCGAAGGACGGCGGCCGCGCCGGCTACCGCGGGCTCCTGCAGGTCGCGAAGGGCGCTGTCGGCTCGAAGTCCAAGGTCGTCTGCGACGCGCTCATCCTCGACGACGAGTCGCGCTCGGACACGTACCCGTACATCCAGGTCGACGAGTCGGACGTCGATCTCGGCCACGAGGCGACCGTCTCGAAGATCGGGGAGGAGCAGCTCTTCTACCTCATGAGCCGCGGCCTCTCCGAGGCCGAGGCGTCCGCGATGATCGTGTCCGGCTTCGTCGAGCCGATCACGAAGGAGCTCCCGCTCGAGTACGCCGTCGAGATGAACCGGCTGATCCAGCTGCAGATGGAGGGCTCGGTTGGGTAGCGCGATCTCGCGCGTCGACACGATCGGCATTCCATCGAGTGACACCGCCCGTTCGCGCGAGTTCTACGTCGAGACGCTCGGACTCCGGCCGGACGAGCATTCGTGGAACGAGTTCTGGGTAGGGGACAGCTGCTTCTCGATCTGGGAGCCCGCCCGTCTTGGCGGAGAGTTCCAGCCGCAGGCGAATTCGATCGTGCTGCTCCACGTCGAGGACGTCGCCGATGCACGCTCGGAGCTCGAGGCAAGGGGCATCGAGTTCGACGGCGAGACGTTCGACACGGGCGTCTGCCACATGGCGAACTTCGCGGACCCGGACGGCAACCCGCTCACGCTGCACCGGCGGTACGCACCGCATGCGGAGGGGCGCGCCGAATGATCGGCGTCGAGCGCGTCGACTACGTCCGTGTCCCCGTGACGGACATGGATGCCGCCAATCGCTTCTACGGGGAGCTTCTCGGCTTGAAGCGGAACCCGAATTCGCCCGCCGAGGACTGGGTCGAGTACGAGGCCGGGAACGTCACGCTCGCGGTCATGACGCCGCAGACCCACGACTACGACTTCACCGCGCTGCCTCCGTCCACGATCGCGCTCCGCGTTCGGGACGTCGCAGCCGCGAAGGCCGCGCTCGAGGCAGCCGGTCTCGAGGTTGGCGAGATGTGGGACTCCGGTGCATGCAATGGCGCGGGCGTCACCGATCCCGCGGGGAACCGCATCCTCCTTCACAGGCGCTACGCGCCCTACCCGGACGGGACGACTCCCTGATGCAGGTCGAGCACGTCGACTTCGTCTCGTTCCTGACCCGGGACATTCCGAGGGCGAGGCAGTTCTACTCGAACGTCCTCGGGCTGGAGCTCGAGACGGAAGGCAACAGCGACATCGAATTCCGCGCAGGACAGGTCACGCTCGACATCTTCGATCCCTCGAGCATCGGGCAGCCGTTCGCCCCGTCTCCCGCCGGACTGGCGCTTCGGGTGCCCGACGTCGACGCGGCACGGGCCGAGCTCGAGGCCAAGGGCGTCGTGTTCGACGGGGAGACGATCGAGACTGCGGTCTGCCGACAGGCGTGGTTCAAGGACCCCGACGGCAACACGCTCATGCTGCACAGGCGGTTCGACGCATGACGCGTCCCGAGCTGCTCGAGCGGTACGCGGCGCTGCCGCTCCCGACCACGAAGGACGAGCACTGGCGCTTCACCGATCTGAAGGGCTTCGACCCCGACGCCTGGAATGCCGACGGCGCCACGGAGATCGCCGCCCCCGCCTCTATGCTCGAGCTCGACGCGTCGGGGGTAGCTCATGTCGGCGAGGCGGGGATCGAGATCGTGTCGGCACCCGAGGGCGTTCGCTTCGAACGGCTTCCGGAGGATCACGACCTCCTCTACTCGCTCGTCGGGTGGGACGAGAAGTTCGCGGCGCACAACGCCGCGATGTGGACGAACGGGCTGCTCGTGCATGTGCCTCGCGGCGTGGTGCTCGACAGGCCTCTGTACGTGCGCATCGCCAACGCGATCGAGGGCGGATCGCTGTTCTGGCGGCTGCTCGTCGTCGCGGAGCCGGAGAGCCGGTTCACGCTGATCGAGGAGTACGTGTCGTCGGCGCCCGACCTCTCGGCCTACTCGAACGCGGCTGTGGAGATCGTCGTCCAGCAGGCCGCGAAGGTCGAGTACGTCTCGGTGCAGAACCTGTCTCGAGCGACGTGGCACTTCGCGTCGCACCATGCCCGCGTCGAGCGGGACGCCGAGCTCGACTGGGTCGCGGGTGGTTTCGGGTCCGCGAAGGGGAAGATCCGGATCCAGAACGACCTGGCTGGGCAGGGTGCGACGTCGCGTGTCACCGGTGCCTACTTCGCCGACGGGACGCAGCACCTCGACTACGACACGTTTCAGGAGCACATCGCGCCCGCGACGACGTCCGACTTCGCGTTCAAGGGCGCGCTCCGCGACACGGCACGGGCGGTCTGGCGTGGGATGATCCGCGTCGAGGAGGGTGCGCAGAAGACGAACGCGTACCAGGAGAACCGCAACCTTCTCCTCTCGAAGTCGGCACACGCCGACTCGATTCCCGGGCTCGAGATCATGGCGAACGACGTACGCTGCACCCACGGCGCGACCCTCGGCCAGGTCGATCGCGAGCAGCTCTTCTACCTCATGACGCGCGGGCTCACGCGTGCCGAGGCAGAGCGCCTGATCGTCCGCGGCTTCTTCCAGGACGTGCTCGACCGCGTCGAGCTCGAGCCGGTCCGCGACGCGCTGGCGGCCGCGCTCGAGGCCCGCATTCCGCAGACCTAGCGAACATGGGGCATCATCGGGCGATGACGCACGTTGTCGCGCCGCGCCTCCGCGGCGTCTTCCATCAATACGCTTTCGTCGCGGCGGTCGTGGCAGGGACGGTGCTCGTGGTTCTCGCCGACGGCTATCTCGAGCGCCTTGCGGTTTGGGTCTATGCCGTCGCGCTCGCCGCAATGTTCGGCGCGAGCGCGCTCTACCACCGCTTTCCGTGGCGTAGCTCGTCGGCGCGTCTTCTTGCCCGACGGCTCGACCACGCCATGATCTTCGTGTTCATCGCCGGGACGTACACGGCGTTTGCGCTCGTTGCCTTCGACGGGACGGCTCGAACTGTCGGACTCGTCACGGTCTGGATCGGCGCGACCCTCGGAATGGCGCTGAACCTCGTCTGGATCGACGCGCCGCGCTGGCTGGCGGCCCTGGCGTACCTCGGGGTCGGGTGGGTCGGGCTCATCCTCATCCCGCAACTCTTCTCCGCCCTCGGTGTAGCCGCTGCCGTTCTCGTGATCGTCGGCGGCGCGCTGTACAGCGTAGGAGCGCTCGCGTATGCGACGGCGTGGCCGAACCTGTTCCCGAACACGTTCGGCTTCCACGAGATCTTCCACGTCCTCGTGGTCGCCGCTGCTGCGTCGCAATTCGTCGCGCTCTCGCTCGTCGTGCTCTGACGGCAAGTCGCTACGCTCGAACCGTGGAATCCAAGGTCGAGCGGTCCGACGAGGAGTGGCGGGCGCAGCTGGCGCCCGAGCAGTACGAGATCCTGCGCAACAAGGGCACCGAGCGCGCCTTCACCGGCGCCTACTGGGACGAGCATTCGTCCGGCGTCTATCGCTGTGCGGGATGTGGCGCCGAGCTCTTCCGGTCGGGCACGAAGTTCGAGTCCGGCAGTGGCTGGCCCAGCTTCTATGAGCCGACGTCGCTCGATAGCGTCGTGACGGAGACCGATACGAGCTACGGGATGACGCGCACGGAGGTCATGTGCGCGACGTGCGGCGGTCATCTCGGGCACGTCTTCGACGACGGCCCGGCACCGACGGGCCTTCGCTACTGCATCAACTCGGCAGCGCTCGATCTCGAGCGAGAGTGAGCCCTCCGCGCCCGTGACGAGCTGCTGCAGGAGCGGGCCGTGCGAGCAGATGTTCACAGAGCGTGTCGCTCGCAACGATCTCGCGCGCTTTCGCAAGAAGGGACTGGGTGAGCTGGAGGAGCGGATGGTTGCGAGTGCGGCGAGCGTCGGTCTCGAGGGAGCCCGGGTGCTCGAGATCGGCGGTGGCATCGGGAAGCTGCAGGTCGTGCTGCTCGAGCACGGTGCGTCGGCGGGCGAGGTCGCGGAGCTCGTCGGCGCGTACGAGCCCTACGCCCGAGAGCTCGCGCGCGAGCACGGCGTCGAGGAAAGGTCGTCGTTCCTCGTCGCGGACGTCCTCGAGAGCCCCGACTCGGTCGCAGCCGGCGACGTGGTCGTCCTCAACCGCGTGGTGTGCTGCTCGGAAGACGGTGTCGAGCTGGCGTCAGCGGCGGCTCGTCTGACCCGCCGCGTCCTGGTTCTGAGCTATCCGCGCGACGCGTCCTGGGTACGGCTCGGCGTTCGCGCGATAAACCTCGTACAACGGATGCTGCGGCGTTCCTTCCGGGCCTACGTGCATTCGCCCCCCGACTTACAGGCGGCTGCGGAGTCCGAGGGTCTGCGGAGATCGGAGGTGGGACGCAGCTCGCTCTGGGAGTTCGCGACGTTCGTCACCGATGCTCGGTAGAGGCCCGACTCACGGCTAAGGTGGGCCGATGGACGAGCTCGGCCTGTTCCCGCTCGGTATCGTCCTTCTCCCGACGGAGCACCTCCCTCTGCACATCTTCGAGGACCGGTACAAGGAGCTCATCGGCGAGTGCATCGAGCACGAGACCGAGTTCGGGCTCGTGTACGCGGACGACGAGGGAATCCGCGACGTGGGAACGCGTGCGCGTGTCGCCGAGGTGCTGACACGCTTCGAGGACGGGCGGCTCAACGTCCTCGTCGAGGGCGGAGAGCGGTTTCGGCTGGACGAGCTCACCGACGGGCGGTCGTACACGACCGGGCGCGTGAGCGCGATCGACGACGACGAGGACAGCGCCGACGACGTCGCGATTCAGGAAGCGATGCGCGCGTTCGGCGTGCTGCGAGAGGTGACGGGCAGCGATGTCGAGGTGCCGGATCCCGGGGTGCCCGCGCTCTCCTTTGCGCTCGCCGCGAAGGTCGAGCTTCCACCGGGCGAGAAGCTCGCACTCCTCCGCGAGCTCTCGGAGCGACGGCGCATCGAGATGGTGCAGGACCTGCTCGAGGAAGCCGTGCTCACGGCGCAGCGCGTGCGCCGCGCAGCGAAGCGCGCGGCGACGAACGGACGCGTCGACCTCGGGTAACCGCCACGATCCGGGCGCGAGTCGCTCGCTTTCGGGGTTCTTGCGGCCTGCGCAGGGCGCAGGGGTACGATGGCGCGATGGCAGTAACGACCGTGCCGAAGCTCGACGCCCACCGCTTGCGGGCAGATTTCGCCGTCTTCGACGAGCTCGTGAATGGCAAGCCGGTGGCCTTCCTCGACTCGGCGGCGTCGTCGCAGAAGCCGCGCCAGGTACTCGACGCGATGCGCGACTTCTACGAGCACTCCTACGCGAACGTCCATCGCGGCGTGTACCGGCTGGCCGAGCGTGCGACCACAGGCTACGAGACGGGGCGGAGCAAGGTCGCGGGCTTCGTCAACGCACCCTCGGAGCGCGAGGTGATCTTCACCCGAAGCGCCACCGAAGCGCTGAACCTCGTCGCCTATGCATGGGGCCTGGACAACCTCGGACCGGGTGATGTCGTCGTCGTCACGGATCTCGAGCACCACTCGAGCTTCGTTCCCTGGCAGTACGTCGCCGGTCGCACGGGCGCGGCCTTCAAGGCGATCCCGATCGACGAGCACGGCGAGCTCCAGCTCGACGCACTCGAGGAGATCGAGCGGGCCGGAACCGTGAAGGTCGTCGCGTCGAACCTCGTCTCCAACACCCTCGGGACGGTCAATCCAGTGCGCGACCTCGCCGCCTGGGCGCACGAACGCGGCGCGATCATGGTCGTCGACGCCGCTCAGGCGGCACCGCATCGGGCGCTGGACGTGCAGGCGCTCGGCTGCGACTTCCTCGCGATCTCATCCCACAAGATGTGCGGCCCGAGCGGCATCGGAGCGCTCTGGGGGCGGCGCGACCTGCTCGAGGCGATGGCTCCCTTCAACCTCGGCGGCGAGATGATCCGCTCGGTCTCCATCGAGCGGACGACGTGGAACGAGCTGCCGTACAAGTTCGAGGCGGGCACGCCCGCGATCGCCGAGGCGGTCGGATTCGGCGCCGCCGTCGACTACGTGCTGGATGCGGGACTCGCCGCTATAGAGGCGCACGAGCACGAGCTCGTCGAGTATGCACTGGGCAGGCTCGGTGAGCTGCCGTGGATCTCGACCTACGGCCCGTCGCCCGAGCACCGAGCAGGCATCGTCTCGCTGAACGTCGAGGGCGTGCATCCCCACGACGTGGCGCAGGTGCTCGACTGGGAGGGCGTCGCGGTGCGCGCGGGGCACCACTGCACGCAGCCGCTCATGTCGAAGCTCGGCGTCGTGGCCACCGTGCGCGCGAGCTTCTACCTCTACTCGATTCCCGAGGAGGTCGACAGGCTCGTCGACGGCCTCCACAAGGCGAAGACGTCTCTCGGGTAGTCATGTCGGAGTTCGACCAGCTCTACCGCGAGCTCATCCTCGATCACTACAAGAACCCGCGGAACCACGGCCTGCTCGATCCGGCGGACGCGCAGGCGGAGGGCCAGAACCCGCTGTGCGGCGACGAGATCTTGGTGTCGGTCCGCCTGGGTGAAGGCGACATCATCGAGGAAATCGGGTTCGACGGCCGCGGCTGTGCCATCAGTCAGGCGGCGACCTCGATGCTGAGCGACCTGGTGAAGGGGCGATCGGCTGGCGATGTCGCCGCGATGCCCAAGGAGGAGCTCCTCGACGAGCTCGGGATCCCGCTCACGCCGGTGCGGCTCAAGTGCGCGATCCTCGGCCTCGGGGTCCTCAAGCTCGCGCTGCACAAGGCCCGCGGGACGCCGTTGCCCGAGGAGTGGGGCACATCGGTCAATGAACTCGTCCTCGAGTAGGCGTGGCCGAAGTCGAGGTCGGGGCGCTCGCGCCCGGTGAGATGCGCCTCGTCGAGGCGGGGTCGCTCACGGTCGGCGTCTACAACTGCGGAGGGCGTCTTCTCGCGATCGAGGATCGTTGCTCGCACGACGACGGGCCACTTTGCGAGGGCGAATGGGATGCCGAGGCATGCGTCGTCGTCTGCCCGCGACACGGCTCGCGTTTCGACCTCGAGTCCGGGATACCGATGACGTTGCCCGCTTTCCAGGCGGTGCCGACATTTGCCGTGTCCGTGCGCGACGACGGGGCGATCGTCGTCGAGGTCCCGGACTGATGCTCGACGAACAGATCCTCCACGTCATGGCCCGACTCGAGGTGGAGAACGACGCCGAGCGCGCAGCGGGTCTTCCCGCGGCGCGGCGGTCGCGGCAGGTCGAGGCGACAACCGGTCGCTTCCTCTTTGGCCTCGCGGCGTCGCAGGCTGGCATCGAGGTCCTCGAGATCGGAGGCTCGCGCGGGTACTCGACGATCTGGCTCGCCGCAGGTGCACGCGTGCTCGGCGGCCGGGTGACGTCGCTCGAGAAGGACCCGGTCAAGTGCGCCACTTGGCGCGAGAACATCGCCGGGGCGGGTCTCGAGGCGTGGGCCGAGCTCGTGGAGGGCGACGCGTTCACGACGCTCGCGGCGACCGAGGACATCTTCGACCTCGTCTTCCTGGACGCGGAGAAGGACGACTACGAAGCGTTGTTCGCGCTCGCGCGGCCCCTGCTCGAACCGGGTGGGCTCGTCGTCGCCGACAACGTTCTGTCGAACGTCGAGATACTCGGTGCGTACTCCGCCGCTCGGCAGGCCGATCCGACGCTCTCGAGCGTCACCGTGCCGCTCGACCGTGGGCTTGAAGTGACGGTTGTCCTCGGCCCTACGTCCTGACCTCCGCATCAGACCGTGTAGTCGCCGCCTGCGCGGTCGAGGGGATATCGGCTCGGCTCTCCCTCCATCCGCTCGAAGTGCGTATGCTGGCGCTACCGCGGAAAGGAGGTGGTCCGGCTTGAGCGATGACAGTACGGGCAGTGGAGGTACCAGCGGGTAGAGGCGTGCCCCCGGGACCACCGGGAACCGCCTAGCCAGCGTAGGGGGCTCGCGAATCGCGCTGCACGACGGGACGTTCACGTCCTGGCCGCGCCGGAAGCGCCTCTACCAAATCCAACGCTGGTATCCGTTGCGAGGGGCCGCGGTGACGCGGCCCCTCGTCGTCTCCGGCTCAGGCAGCGACAGCGATGGGCGCGGCCTCGCGGGCGAGCTCCGCGACGTGAGTCCGGAGCCGCTCGGTCACGAGCCGGCTCGGCCCTCCGTCCTCGGCGCACGTGTCCTGCGCGCGCGAGATCGGGAGATCGGGGCAGACCACGCGCGCGCCGGCGACGCCGAGCACGCGCCGAAGGTCCTGCTGTGCCCAGAGAGCGCCGTACTGGCCGGTGCTGGCCCCGGCGACGGCGACGGTCTTGTTCAGGAGCGCCGCGTCACCACGTGGTCGCGACGCCCAGTCGATCGCGTTCTTGAGCGCGCCCGGGATCGAGCCGTTGTACTCCGGCGTGACGAACAGAACCGCGTCGGCATGCGCGATCCGCTCGCGGAGGTCACGCACGGGCTCGGGCTCCGCCCCCTCGAGGTCTGCGTCGAAGAGTGGAAGCTCCCCGAGCCGGTCGTAGAGGTCGACGCCAACGCCGGCCGGCGCGACGTCGGCCGCCGCCCGGGCGAGGGCCGTGTTGTACGACCCTTTCCGGAGGCTGCCGGAGATGGCGAGGATCCGCATCGGGCTACGCGACCCGTGTTGCAGCGAAGTACGCTCTGAGCACGACCTCGTTGGGGAGGAGGAAGCCGCCGCCGGGAAGCGGCGCGTTCCACTTGAGACCGAAGTCCGTGCGGTCGATCGTGCCGGCCAGCTCGAGCCCGATGCGCTCGTTGCCCCACGGGTCGTCTGCCGGGCCGACGAGCTCGCCGCGGAGTTCGACCGGCTTCGTGATGCCCTTGACGGTGAGGTCGCCGGTGACGACGAGCTCGCCGCCGTCTGCCTCCACGGATGTCGAGGCGAAGCCGATCTCGGGATAGCGGGTCGTGTCGAAGAACTCGGGAGACTGGATGTGTGCGTCGCGGTCGGCGTCGAAGGTCGTGATGGTGGTCGCGTCGACCGTGCCGGCGATCGAGGCGTCGGCGCCGCCGGTTGCGGTGCCCGAGAACCCGGGTACGCGGCCCTTGACGGTCACGAGGCCGAGCTTGCGGACCTCGAACTCGAGCGACGACCACGACGGGTCGATCGACCAGGTCCCGGAGGGGATGACGGTGACCGAGGACTCTGCGAGGATGGACATTGATACGCTCCTTTGCGTCCGCTACTATTGAGTTCGCAAGTAACTATACGTCGATAAAGATGACAAGTCAAGTATTGAGCGAGCAATCAACCTGCGTCGAGGCGTTCGTCTCGCTCATCCGCACGCACGCAGGGCTCACGCGACAGTTGAACGCGCAGCTCACCGTGGATCACGGGCTGACGCTCAGCGACTTCGAGGTGCTCATCCGGCTCTCCCGTGCGGACGACCGGCGGATGCGACGCGTCGACCTGGCCGATCAGGTTCTCCTGAGCGCGTCGGGAGTCACGCGCCTCCTCGACGGGCTGGAGCGGCAGGGTCTCGTGGAGCGAGCGTCGTGCGCCACCGACAGGCGCGTGGTCTACGCGGTGCTCACGGACGAAGGGCTCGATCGCCTGCGAAATGCGGCGACCAGCCACTTTGCGCAGATCGACGCGCTGCTCGGCGCCCGGCTCGACGGGGACGAGCTCGCGAGCCTCACCGGGCTGCTCGACCGCCTCGGCGAGGGCGAGCCGACGCCGGACTGCGCTCCGCCCGAGTAGCGCGCGTCAGTCTTCCGTGAAGTTCTGCCAGTAGCGGCTCGGCGTCGGGCCTCGCTGGCCCTGGTACTTCGAGCCGATTCCCGCCGATCCGTACGGGCGTTCCGCGGCCTCGGAGAGCAGGACGAACGAGAGCTGGCCGATCTTCATGCCGGGGTAGATCGTGATCGGGAGGTTGGCGACGTTCGAGAGCTCGAGCGTCACGTGGCCGTCCCAGCCGGGGTCGATGAACCCGGCGGTGGAGTGGATGAGCAGTCCGAGCCTGCCGAGGCTCGACTTTCCCTCGAGCCGCGCGACGAGGTCGTCGGGAAGCGTGACTCGCTCGAGCGTCGACCCGAGGACGAACTCGCCCGGGTGGAGGATGAATGCCTCGTCGCCGTCCACCTCGACCACCTCGGTCAGGTCCTCCTGCTTCGCCTTGACGTCGATGAACGGGTAGCGCGAGTTGCGAAAGACCCGGAAATAACGGTCGACGCGAACGTCCAGGCTCGACGGCTGCATGAGCTCGGGGTCGTACGGATCGATGCCGATGCGCCCCTCGTCCAGGAGCCGGCGGATGGAGCGATCGGATAGGACCACGCGGCGATTCTACGAGGGCTGCGGTAAGGTCCACGCCCCGGTGTCGATGCTGTTCCCACCCATCGACCCGAACGAGCGATTTCGCGAGCGTCGGGCCGCCGCGAGGCGGAGGAAGCGCCTCAGGCGGAGCGCGGTCATCTGTGCCTTCCTCCTCGCCATCGGACTGCTCGGAGTCGGCGCCCGGTTCGTCGGCACGGCTCAGACGCAACCCTCCGTAACCGATCTCGCGACGCTCGCCGCGTCGCCGACGACAGGGCCACGAACGCTCCCGATCGAGTTGCGCGGGGTGCACCTGACGATGGCGCTCGCCTCGCTGCCCGGGAAGCTCGACGAGTACCTCGATCTCGAGCAGGACGGCCTGACGGCGCTCGAGCTCGACGTCAAGGACGAGAACGGAGAGGTCGGGTTCGCGCCGTCGGCGGTTCCCCTCGCTGTGTCGTCAGGCGCTGCGCGCGACTACTACGCCCCGCGGGACGTCGCCCGGCGAGCGCACGAGCGTGGCCTCTACCTGATCGGGCGGATCGTGACCTTCGAGGATCCGGTGCTCTCGCGCGCCAGACCGGATCTCGCGATCCGTCATACGGACGGGTCCGTCTGGCGCGACGCGGCCGGCCTGGGGTGGACGAACCCGTACGACAAGCGGGTGTGGAAGTACAACCTCGATCTCGCGGCCGCTGCCGCGCGCGCGGGGTTCGACGAGATCATGTTCGACTACGTCCGTTTCCCCTCCGATGGGGACGTCGGTCGGGCGGTCTATCGCAATCCGGCGTCCCTCGGGAGGCGCGAGGCGATCCCCGCGTTCCTCCGCTACGCGCGGAGCCGCCTCGACCGGTACGGAGTGCGTGTCTCCGCAGCGGTGTTCGGGCTCTCCGCGGCGCGTGACCTCGGAATCGGGCAGCTGCCGAGGCGGATGGCGCCGTACCTGGACACCGTCTATGCCATGACGTATCCGTCCCTGTTCGGTCAGGGCGAGCTCGGGCTGCAGGATCCGAGCCGGACGCCGGGAGCGACCGTCGCACGGGCACTGCGCAAGTTCGAGATCGCGCTTCGCGGTCGGAACACGCTGCTCGTACCGTGGGTGCAGGACTTCAGCTTCAGCGTCCCGTACGGGATCGACGAGGTGCGCGCACAGATCGACGCGGCCCGGCTCCTGGGTGCGAAGGGATACATGCTGTGGAACGCCGAGTGCGTCTACACGGACGGAGCGCTCGAGCCCTCGTAGCGCACTACGGCGCGAGCCGCTCGGCGCGCCACCCGTCGGGCCCCCGCACGTAACGCACACGGTCGTGCAGGCGGTTCTCGCGATGCATCCAGAACTCGATGCTCGCCGGGAGGATTCGATAGCCGCCCCAATTCGGCGGCAAGGGCACATTCGCTCCTGCAAAGCGCTCCTCCGCCTCGGCGAAGGCTGCGTCGAGCTCCTCGCGTCCGTTCAGGGGGCGCGACTGACGTGATGCCCACGCAGCGAGCTGGCTGCCGCGGGGCCGGGTCTCCCAGTAGTCGCGGGACTCCTCGTCACTCGTCTCCTCGACGGCGCCCTCGATCCGAACCTGTCGGCCGAGCTCCCACCAGTGAACGACGGCCGCAGCGCGTGGATTGAGGAGGAGCTCCTCTCCCTTCCGGGAGGCGCGGCTCGTGAAGAACGTGACTCCGCGCTCGTCGAGCCCTCGGAGGAGCACGATGCGTGCCGACGGCCGTCCATCGGGCGTTGCGGTCGCGAGGGTCATTGTGTCCGGGTACGAGACGACCGCGCGCCCTTCCTCGAGCCAGGCCGAGAGTCGTCGCAAGGGGTCGTCGCCGAGCGCGGTCTGGTCCATCCTGCGACAGGATGCTTCACCGACGTGTCGGATGGATAGGCTGCCGCGCGTGGCTGCGACCCGAGTGATCGAGATCCGGACGGAGATCCCGGGTCCGCGCAGTCGCGCGATTCTCGAGCGCGAGAAAGCCGCCGTCGCCCGTCCGCTCATCGTTCACGAGCCGATCGTCGCCGACCGCGCACGGGGAGCCACGATCACGGACGTCGACGGCAATACGTTCGTCGATTTCGTCGGCGGAGTCGGGGTGGTGAACGTCGGCCACAACCATCCGCGCGTCGTCGCCGCGATCTCCGAGCAGCTCGAGCGGTTCCTGCACACGGACTTCACCGTCGTCCCCTACGAGAGCTACGTCGAGCTCGCGGAACGGCTCGGTGCTCTCGCCCCGATCACGGGCGACACGCGCTGCGCGTTCTTCAACGCCGGCGCCGAAGCGGTCGAGAATGCGGTCAAGCTCGCCCGGCTGTACACGAAGCGACAGGGTGTCATCGCGTTCGAGGGCGCCTTCCACGGCCGGACGCTGCTCGCGCTGACCATGACGTCGAAGACGCATCCGTACAAGAAGGGCCTCGGGCCGTTTGCGCCGGAGGTCTATCGCGCTCCCTATCCGAACCCGTACAGAGGACCGGACGCGAATGCTGCGCTTGCGGCCCTCGAGAGGCTCTTCACGACGCACGTCTCGCCCGACCATGTCGCGGCGATCGTCTTCGAGCCACAGCAGGGCGAGGGCGGCTTCCTTCCGGCGCCGCCCGCCTTCGTGGCCGGTCTTCGCGAGATCTGCGACAGGCACGGCATCGTGCTCGTCGCGGACGAGGTTCAGACCGGCTTCGGGCGAACGGCGCGGATGTTCGCGATGGAGCACTTCGACGTCGAGCCGGATCTGATGATCGTGGCCAAGTCGATCGCCGGCGGCTTGCCGCTCTCGGGCGTGGTCGGCAGGGCCGAGATCATGGACGACCCCCACTCCGGGGCCATCGGCGGGACGTTCATCGGCAACCCGGTCGCGCTCGCAGCGGCGTGCGCGGTGCTGGACGTGTTCGGCGAGGAGCAGCTCGTGGCACGGGCGGAGGTCCTCGGTGACGCGCTACGCGCCCGCATGCTCGCGTGGCAGTCGCGCTGGCCGCAGATCGGTGACGTCCGTGGGCTCGGCGCGATGCTCGCGATCGAGCTCGTCGAGGATCGCGACACGAAGGATCCGGCGCCCGAGCTCGTCGAGGCCGTGATCGGCGAGGCGCTTCAGCGCGGGCTCCTGCTCCTGAAGGCGGGCGTGTACGGGAACTGCATTCGCGTCCTCTGTCCGCTCACGATCTCCGAGTCCGAGCTGGACGACGGTTTGCGGACGTGGGAAGAGGCGCTCGCGGCCGTGCTCGGCTAGCTCCCTTCTCGGGCTTGCGCTCTTCCTCGCGCTCACGAGGCACCGGGCGCAGACCACCGGAAGGTTGGTCGCGGGCGTCTAGTACAGAAGCTGGGAGCGGCGCTCGTGGCGCTCGAGCGCGAGCTCGATGAGCCGGTCGAGCAGCTCGGTGTACGACACGCCCGCCTCCTCGAACAGCTTCGCGTACACGCTCGTGGCGGTGAACCCCGGGATCGTGTTGATCTCGTTGACGACGACCTCGCCGTCGGGCCGCACGAAGAAGTCGATCCGGGCCATGCCCTCGCACTCCGTTGCGACGAACGAATCGACTGCCAGCTCCCGAACGCGCGCGTCCGCTTCCGGCGAGATGCGCGCCGGGACGACGAGCTCCATCCCGCCCTCGTCGTACTTCGCCGAGTAGTCGTACCAGTCGGCGTGCGCGACGATCTCGCCGACGACCGAGGCGATGGGGTCTCGGTTGCCGAGCACACCGCACTCGACCTCGACGCCCGGCACGCCTTCCTCGATCAGCACCTTGTCGTCGTGGCGACGGGCCAGCTCGACAGCTGCGGAGAGCTCGTCGCGGCCGTCGACCTTCGAGATGCCCACCGACGAGCCGAGCCGCGCAGGCTTCACGAACACGGGGTAGTCGAACGGATGGTCGGGTATGTCACCATTTCGCAGCGTGACGTTCCGCGCGACGGGAATCCCGCGATCTCTGAGGACGGCCTTGGAGAGGTCCTTGTCCATGCATAGCGCCGAGGCGGCGACCCCGGCGCCGACGTACGGGACTCCGGCGAGCTCCAGCAGTCCCTGCACGGTGCCGTCCTCGCCGAACGGGCCGTGCAGGATCGGGAGGACCACGTCCACCTGCCCGAGTGCACGAGCGGGCGAGCTCTCCGCAACGACCGGGAGCGTCTCGATCGATGGCCCTCTCGGCGAGGACAGGCTGTGGCGCTCCTGGCCGAGCTCCCAGCGTCCGGCCCGGTCGATCTCGACGACGACGGTGTCGTAGCGCTCGGGATCGAGAGCAGCGACGACGGACCGGGCCGAGGCCACCGAGATGTCGTGCTCGCTCGAGCGTCCGCCGGCCAGGACGGCGACGCGCACCCGCGCGCTCACGGGGTCGTCGTCGTGGTGGTGGTGGTGCTGACGAACCGTCCGACGAAAAGGGTGACCAGCGAGTTCGGCTTCGCCTGGGTGCCGCCGACCGGATCCTGTGAGACGACGATGCCGTCGAACGACGGGTCGTTCGTGTCCTCGAGCACGACTCGCGTGCGGAATCCTGCCGCCTCGAGCGTCGTCTGCGCGATCGCGACGTCCTGGGTCGTGACGTCCGGAACTGCCGATGTCGACGGCCCCTTCGAGACCGTGACGGTTACCGTCGACCCCTTCGAGCCCTCGGAACCGCCGCTCGGGGTCTGGCCGGTCACGATTCCCGCTGCTTGATCGGAGTCCGCGTCGATGCGCGATACGTTGAAGCCGGCGCGTTGAAGCTCGGAGGCTGCCTGGTCGTACGGAAGCCCGACGACGTTCGGGACGGTTACGGGCTTCGGGCCCCTCGAGACGTTGATCCGAACCTGCGTACCCTCGACGACGACGGTGCCGGCACCGGGCGACTGTGCGGTGACGGTGCCCTGATCCTTGTCCGAGTTGACCTCGGCCACCTGCGCGTTCAGCCCTGCTCGTGTGAGCTCGGCCACGGCGTCCTCGACGGTCTGGCCCACGACGCTCGGGATCGTCACCTCCGGCTTCCCGGAGGAGACGTCGATGCGTACGACCGTTTCCTTGTCGACCTTGGTGCCTTCCGTCGGGCTCTGTGCGAAGACGACCCCTTCCTCGACGTCGGAGTTCGAGACCCGGTGCACCTGCGGTATGAGCCCCGCGTCCTCGATGTTCTTCACCGCGAGCGCCTGTTGGATGCCGACGACGTAGGGCACGGCCACCGTCTCGGTGCCCTTGATCTGATTCTGAATCGAGTCGTAGAGGAAGAAGCCTCCGACGAGCAGCGCGAGCAGCGCCCCGAGACCGAGGAGCCAGGGCCACAGCGGCCGCCCGCGCTTCGGCGGCTCGTACTGGGCGGGCAGCGGGCGCCGGGTGAGTTGCGTCGCCGCGGTCGCGTCGATGGCGCGCTCGCCGGCGAGCACCATCGTCGCGGCCTCGGCCGTCTCGGCCGCGACCCGTCCGCCGCGGGCGACCGTCTCGAGGTCGGCGTCCATTGCGGCCGCGGACTGGTAGCGGTCGGCCGGCTCCTTCGCGAGCGCTCGCACGACGACGAGGTCGAGGTCCTCGGGGACGTCGGATCGAAACTCGGACGGCGCCGGCGGCGTCTCCGCGAGGTGCTTCATGGCGATCTCGACGGGGCTGTCGCCGGTGAACGGCACCTGGCCGGTGAGCAGCTCGAAGAGGACGATGCCCGTCGAGTAGAGATCCGACGTCTGGTCGACCGGTGCGCCGCGAGCCTGCTCCGGGGAGAGGTACTGCGCGGTGCCGATGATCGCGCCCTCCTCCGTCATCTGACTCGCCCCCGCCCGCGCGATGCCGAAGTCCGTCACCTTGACGACTCCTTCGGAGTCGACGATGACGTTGTGAGGCTTGATGTCGCGGTGGATCACGCCGTTGCGGTGCGCGTACCGCAAGGCGGCGAGGATCTGGCGCGTATACGCGATCGCGACCGGCACCGGGCACAGGCCGCGCTCGCGGATGAGCTCCTTGAGGGTTCGCCCCTCGACGTACTCCATGACGATGTAGTAGGAGCCGTCGAACTCTCCGCGGTCGAAGATCGAGACGATGTTCGGATGCGAGAGTCCGGCCGCATGCGTGGCCTCGCGCCGGAACCGCTCTACGAACTGCTCGTCGTTCGCGTAGCGCGAGTGCAGCATCTTGACCGCGACGCGACGGCCGAGCTCCTGGTCCTCGGCGAGGTACACGTCGGCCATGCCGCCGCCGCCGAGCTTGCGCGCGATGCGATAGCGCCCCGCGAAGAGGGTGCCGGAGAGGGTGTCCTGAGTCGTCATGACGTCTGCAAAGAGTTACTAGAGGTTAGGGATTCTCCGTCCCCTGCAGGATTGCCTGCATGACCGCCCGCGCGATGGGTGCCGCAGTCGTGCCGCCGACGCCCGCCTGGTTCTGGAGGACGACCGCCACCGCGACCTCCGGCGGAGCCGTCTCGTCCTTTCCCGC
This sequence comes from uncultured Gaiellaceae bacterium, assembly GCA_963746975.1. Lineage (GTDB taxonomy): Bacteria > Actinomycetota > Thermoleophilia > Gaiellales > Gaiellaceae > GMQP-bins7. Next base: position 358,224 of record CAVVDE010000012.1, on the reverse strand, counting down.
GAAGGCGATGAACCAGGTCGTGTTCGAGCCCTCGATGCCCGTCTCCGCCGTCCCGGTCTTGCCGCCGACCGAGTATCCGGGGATCTGGGCGGCCGTTCCCGTCCCCTCGCGGACGACGAGGCGCATCATCGCGGCGACCTCGTGTGCCGTCCGCTTGCTCACCGCCTGGCGGATCAGCGCCGGGTGCTGTTTCTCGACGACCCGTCCGCCGGGAGCCACGACCCGGTCCACGACCTGCGGCTCCATGAGCTTTCCCCCGAACCCGAGCGCGCCGGCGACCATCGCCATCTGAAGCGGCGTCACGAGCATCCGCTCCTGGCCGAAGGCCATGCGGCCGGCGTCGACGTTCGCGTCGACCTTCGGGTAGAAGAGCCTGCCGTTTCGATAGAGCCCGCTCGCGAGGCGCTCGTCGGCGGGCGTCTCGAGCGGCGGCCTCTCGTAGAAGCCGAAGCGTTTGGCGGTGTCGAGGATCGCCTTGGCGCCGAGCTTCAGGCCGATGTTGCAGAACACGGAGTTGACGGAGTGCACGAGACCGGTGACGAGATTGATCGTTCCGAAGACCTCGGGGCCGTCCTGGTCGGCGAAGTTGTGGACCTGCTTGCCGTACACCGTGCAGTACCCGGGGTCGTAGAACGTCGACCCGGGACCGAACTTCCTCGACTCGAGTGCCGCGGAGGCCGTGATGACCTTGAAGGTCGAGCCCGGGATGAAGAGCCCGGCGCTTGCGCGATTGAGGAGCGGCGCGGCCGGCGTGCAGTTCGCCGTGATGCTTGCGATGCGGCCGTAGTGGTCCTCGACGTCGTTGGGATCGAAACCCGGCGACGACGCCATGACGAGCACCTTCCCCGTTCGTGGATCGAGCGCCACGACTGCGCCGCAGTTCCTTCCCAGCTGCTCGTTCGCCACCTGCTGGGCGCCGAGGTCGAGGCTGGTTACGACACTGTTTCCTTGCACGGGTCGGCCGTGAAGCTCGTCGAGCGCCCTGTTCACGAGAGTCGAGAGGCTCCCGTTCGACGCGGTGAGGTAGTCGTTGAGCGAGCGCTCGAGCCCCGTGCGCGAGCGGCCGATCGTCGAGTAGCCGACGACGTGCGCAGCCAGAGGCCCGTACGGGTACCTGCGGAAGAACAACGTCTTGCCGTCGATCACGCGCTCCCGGTTACGCGCGAGGCGCTTTCGCGGGGCGAACGAGAAGATGAGGCCGCGGTCGATCGAGAACTCGTGGACGCGCCGGATCGCGTTGTCCTGCCGCGCCGCCAGCCCGGGTGCGGCCCACGTCTGCCAGTACGTCGTCATCACGACGAGCGCCGCGACGAGCACGAGCGCGACGTACGTCAGGCGGACGATCTGCCTGTTCATCGCGGTGCGTTCGCTCGGTTCGAGACGAGGAGCAGCAACGCGAGCAATACGAAATTCGCGACGATGCTCGTCCCACCGTAAGAGACGAAGGGCAGCGTGATGCCCGTCAGCGGCACGACGCGCAGAACGCCGCCGACGATGATGAACGTCTGCAGCGCGAAGCCGAAGGTCAGGCCCGCGGCGAGGAGCTTCGAGAAGCCGTCCTGCGCCTGGAGCGCGACGCGCATGCCGCGAACGACGAACACCATGAAGACGAGGAGGAGCGCGGCCGCGCCGACGAGACCGAGCTCCTGTGCGATCGCGGAGAAGACGAAGTCCGTCCGTAGGTACGGGATGAGCTGGGTGCCGTCGACGGACGTGAACGTCCCCTGCCCGATCCCGGTGCCGCCGAAGCCGCCGTTCGCGATCGAGTAGAGGCTCTTCACGAGCTGGTACGAGGCGCAGTCCTGGCGGTACTCGAGCTTCCCGTTCAAGGCGCAGTAGACGCGCTCGTCGGTCCACGGATGCAGCCAGATGGTGACGCGGTTCTGGACGTGCTCGATCGCGTTGTAGAGGACGGTCGCTCCGGCCGCGAACAGGGCGAGCCCGACGGCGACGAACGACGCACGACTCGTCGCGACGTAGAGCATCGCGAGAAAGATCCCGAAGTTGAGCAGTGCGCTCCCGAGGTCGTTCGTCTGGACGATCACGAGCATCGCCGCGCCCCAGATCGCGACGAGCGGGCCGAAGTCCTTGAGCCGTCCCTGCGCGATGACCTCGCGCTTCTCGCGGAGGTAGCCCGCGAGGAAGAGGATCAGGCAGATCTTCGCGAGCTCTCCCGGCTGGAACTGGAGCGGCCCGACGCTCACCCACAGCTTCACGCCGTTCACACGCTCGCCGAGCCCGGGGACCGACGGCAGCAGCAGCAGGACGACCGCGGCGACGCCGAAGAGGTACCGGTACGACTCGAGGACGCGGTAGTCGTGGCGGAGCGCGATGAGCGACGCGCAGAGCGCCGCGACGCCGACCGCGACCCACACCGCCTGCCGGCCCCCGTCCTGCGCGTCGAGGCGGTAGATCGTCGCGATCCCGAACGCTGTGAGGACGGCCGTGAGGGGCAGCAGCGCTCCGTCCGCGTACGGGACCGTCTTTCGCACCACGGCGTGAGCGACGAGGTACAGCGCGAGGAACAGCGCTCCCCACGTCACGGCGCTCGCGGAGACCTGTGCGTCGCGGGCGATCGTGACGCTCGCGAGTGCGATTCCCGCGAGCAGCGCCGCGACGATCAGCCCGGCGAGCTCGCGGCTGCGCGCGCTCACCGCCTGATGCCCCAGTACAGGACGAGGACCCCGACCACGACCACCGCGACGAGCAGCGCGATCGCCGCAAGCCGGCCGCCCGGACCTGCTCCATGCGTCCGAACTCCCGAATCCGATGTCCCGGGCGCGGTCGAGGTCGTCGATCGAGGGGCAGTCGAGACATCCTCGAGCTCGCTCGCTCCATCCGGAGTCGAATCCGCAGGGTCCGACTCCGGAGGGCTTGGCTCGCCCTCGACGAGCTCGAAGAGCACCACGGTGATGTTGTCCTCGCCTCCCTGCGCGTTCGCCGCCGCGACGAGTGCCTCGCCCGCTGCCTCGGGGTCCCGCTCGGCGGCGAGTATCGTCGCCGCGATCTCGTCGGCGCCGAGCATGTCCGTCAGCCCGTCCGAGCACAGGAGGAAGAGATCGCCGAGCTCGGCGGGCACCGAGAAGACGTCGGCCTCGATCGCGCTCTCGGTTCCCACGGCGCGCGTGATCGCCGAGCGCTGCGGGTGACGTTCCGCCTCCTCCGGGGTCAGGACGCCGCTGCGGACGAGCTCGGCGACGAGCGAGTGGTCGGTCGTCACCTGCTCGAGCTCGTCGCCGCGCAGCCTGTACGCGCGTGAGTCGCCGACCTGGCCGAAGAGGACGCGTTCACTCTGCGCGTCCACGTACGCAGCGGTGACGGTCGTCCCCATTCCCGACGTGCCGGGATCCGTTACCGAGCGCTGCCAGACGCGGCGGTTCGCCTCGTCGATGACGGCCTCGAGGCTCGCTTCGTCCATGACGCTGCGTCGCGCTTCCTTCAGCGCCGCCGCGGCGATCCCCGCTGCGACCTCGCCGGCTCGCGCGCCCCCCATCCCGTCTGCGATCGCGAAGAGCGGCGGCTCGAAGACGAACGCATCCTCATTCCGCATTCGACGCCGTCCGGTGTCCGTGACGGCCGTGGAGCGGCCGATCTTCATGCCTGCACCTGGAGCTCGGTGGCCCCGATCTTGATGACGTCGCCCGCCTTCGCGATCCGTCCCTTCTTGAGCTTGGACCCGTTGACGAACGTGCCGTTCGTCGAGCCGAGGTCGGCGACCCATGCGCCCTCCGGGCGGGGCTCGATGCGTGCGTGACGGCTCGAGACGTACTCGTCGCGGTCGAGGCGGATGCCGCTCTCCGCATCACGCCCGACGACCGTCGGCGCGGAGACCTCGATCGTCGCTCCTTCCACGAGCTCCGGGCTCGCGACGACCAGGAGTCGCGTGGGCTTGAAGCCGTGCTCCGCGCGCAGGGCGGCGGCCTCGGCTGCTCCGAGGACGATGCTCTCCTGAGGCGCCTGGTCCATCCCCTTCGTGGCAGAGCGGACGACCAGGACGATGAACCCGTAGAGGAGGACGAGGAATGCGATCTTGAGGATCAGGAGTGTCTCGTCGTTCTGCAGCGCCAGGAGCGTCACGACGGGAGCGAGCGGCCGAAGACGATCTCGGTCGAGCCGATCGTGATGCGGTCGCCGTCGCGGACTCGGGCCCGATCGGCGCGCTTGCCGTTGATCTCGAGCCCGTTCGTCGAGCCGAGGTCGACGATCCAGTAGCCGGCGCCCTCCTGGCGGAGCTCCGCGTGGCGGCGCGAGACGTTGACATCGGCCACGCGGATGTCCGCCTCGCGGGAGCGTCCGAGGACAACGCTGGGCGTCGTGATCTCGTGCTTGCGCCCCGCGACGGTCAACGTGATCACCTCGCGGACGGGCTCGGGGAGAGGCGCCTCGGGAGCTTCCGGCTCCGGAGCTGCAGGTGCGCGGTAGATCATCGTCTGGGCGGGCTGCTCGAGCGGGAGCTCGGGAGGTGGCGGTGGAGCTGCGTCGTCCTCGGCAGCGACGAGGCGTGTCGCGATGCCGAACTCGCCCACGGCGAGGTCGTCGTCCGTCGTCACCTTGACGCGGGGCGCGTCGAGGAGCGCGTAGCGCTCGCGGCGTGCGTGCTCGGCGAGATACTCCTCGAGCTCGCCGATCAGCGCCTCTTCGTACCCGTCGAACTGGGCGCGGTCGTCCAGCGAGAGGTACACCGTGTACTCGTTCGGCACGTAGACGCGCGAGACCGAGACGTTGCGGTGGTCGTCCATCTCCTTGACGAGCTTGCGGGCGAGCTCGATGGGCTGCACGTGCGTGCGGAAGGCGCGACCGAAGACGCCCTCGAACAGGCCCTCGATCTTCGATTCGATGCTGCGCAGCACGGCCATGAGCAGAGGTTTTCCGCGTCGAGTGTAGAGGTCGCTCCGGTGAGGCCCGCTACGAGCTGCGGCGGAGCGCGAGGCCCGAGATACCCGCGATCGCCCACACGGATGCACCGACAACCGTGCTCGTGACGCTTGCTCCGGCGAGCACCGACGAGGCGACGAGCACGAAGCCGATGGCTGCGACGCCGAACGGCGTGGATCGACGCGCCCACGGCAGGAGCGCCGAGGCGGCCGCGACCAGAGCCGCAGCCACGAACGTGACCGGATGCGTTGCGAGCCAGCTCCAGACGTTCGTCAGCGCCGTGAGCACCGGGGTCGGCGGCTCGATGCCGAGACTCCCGACGGCCCGGTCGGTCACCGGAAGGCTCGTGCCGGCGATCCCGGCGAGGAGGACGGCCGAGAGGACCGCGAGCGCTCCGTGCGCGACCCGGCGAGCCGATCCCTGCGCGCGCTGGAGAATCAGCGGCACGAGCGAGAGCAGCCCCACCGCGGCGAGCAACGGACCGCACACGAACAGCAGACCGTGGCGTGCGTCTCGCCAGTTCAGCAGGAGCCAACCGATCGCGAAGGCGCCGTACAGGACCGCAGCGCTCGCAGCGACGTTCCCGATCGGGAAGACCGGCGCGGCCAGGGCTACCGCCAGACCCGCGCGCGGGTCGAGCCAGGTGGCAACCCCTGCGGCGACGACGAGCGCCGCGACGAGCGCAGGGGGCCAAAACGGAAGCAGTGTCGCTCCGACGAGCGTCGCCGTGACGGCGAGCGCCACCGGAACCACCCGGCGAGCGTGGCGCCGCGCAGGAGCGACGGCTTCGTCCTCACGGCTCGCGGGCTTTCTTCGTGAGGGTCGCGCCTGCGGCTTGCGAAGCGCGTTGCGGAGCTCGGCGGCGAAGTCGGGTGCGGTGGGTCGCGCCGCGGGGTCGAGGGCGAGCGCCGTGTCGACCGCGGCGACCAGCCGTCGCGGGAGCCCGCGTCGCTCGGATGCGAGAGGCGGTGCACCGCTCTGGATCGCGCGCGCGACCTCCTGGATCGGCATGCCCCAGAACGGATGGCGTTCCGTGAGGGTCTCCCAGAGGAGCACCCCCACCGACCACACGTCGCTCTGCGGAGTGGCATCGGCTCCCGCCAGGCGCTCGGGCGCGATGTACGCGAGCGTGCCCGGAACGTCGCCGACCGCGGTCAACGTGTCGGCTCCGTCGAACTGAGCGAGGCCGAAGTCGAGGAGGCGAATGGAGAGATCGTCGTGGTCCTCGACGAGGATGTTGGCCGGCTTCACGTCGCGGTGGACGATCCCCGCTCTGTGCGCGTGCGCGAGGGCGTCCAGCACCTGCGCTGCGACCTCGACCGCGTCGCGGTCCGTGAGCGCCCCTGCTCGGATCGTCTCGCGCAGGGTCCTTCCCGGAACGTACTCGTAGGCGATGTAGACGTGACTCGAGTCGTGCCCCACGTCGTAGGCGCGCACGCACCGGTCATGGCGCAGCCGGCGCGCCGCCAGGGCCTCGCGCTCCGCGCGCGCAGCAGCCTTGCCCTCACGCGCGATGATCTTCAGGGCCACGTCGAGGCCGTTCCGCTCGTCGAGCGCGAGCCAGACCGAGCCCGACCCTCCGGTCCCGAGCGGGCGAACGGGTCGGTAGCGGCCGAGTACGAGCTCCTGGGTGGATGGGACTGACGCGAGCGACGACACCGCCTGACAGTCTTTGCCACCGCCCGGCCGACTCCTTGCGCCGGCAGGAAAATCCCCGGAATTCCGGCTGGTGGACGAACAGGGTGCTCCTGTGCCTCGTCTAGAGTCCCGAGGCGGCCGCATGAGTACGCGCGACGACGACATTCTCGATTTCGATTTCTTCGACGAGGAGGACGCGCCCTCGTGGGAGGAGCCGGAAGGGCTCGAGGCCCAGTCCGCGCCTCCCGAGCGAGGGCGGCGAGGGCGCGGATCCGGCTTCCGGCCACCGCGCAACCTCACGCCGCTCCTACGCCTCATCGGGCTGATCGCGCTCGCGATCCTCGTGGTCGTGCTGCTCGTCGTCTGGGTGGAGGGTTGTACGACGGAGGCGAAGCTCGACCGCAACCGCACGTACCTCGCGGACATCGGGGCCATCGGGAACGCCTCGGCTCGGCTCGGCCAGCAGGTCGGGACGCTCCTGACGACACCGGGCCTCAATGCGGAGGATCTCGACGCGAAGCTCGGCGGCTACGCCCAGACCGCGGAGAACCAGGTTCAGCAGGCCCAGGATCTCAACGCACCAGGGCCGATGGTCGGCCCGAACGAGGGCGCCGTCGAGGCGCTTCAGTACCGCGTGAACGGGCTTCGCGGGCTGCAGGCCGCATTCAAGGAGGCAGCGGACGAGACCGACGCGAGCGTTGCCGGCGGGCTGTTGCTCGACCAGACTCGGCGACTGCTGGCGAGCGACATCATCTGGACGGACTCGTTCCAGGAGCCGGCCAAGGCCGTCCTCGACGACGAGGGGATCGAGGGGCTCGACGTCCCGTCCTCCGAGTTCGTCACGACGGACGACCTCGTGAGCCAGAGCTCGCTCGCCGCGATCTGGCAGCGCATCAAGGGAGCGTCGGCCGGAGGGACGCCCACCGGTCTGCACGGCAGCGGGATCGCGTACGTGAAGGCGCTGCCGAGCGGCCAGCTCCTGTCGACGACAACCGAAACGACGATCAAGGTGACCGACCAGCTCCAGTTCGAGGTCGGAGTCGAGGACACGGGCGAGAGCCAGGAGGTCAGGATCAAGGTGACGCTGACGATCCCGAAGCAGCCCGACTCGATCGTCAAGACCGCCACGATCCCGATCATCGATGCCGGCGAGACGAAGGCGGTCACGTTCAAGGTCGGCGCGCTCGTCCCGTTCGGTGAGCAGACCTCCGTGAAGGTCGACGTCGATCCGGTGCCCGGCGAGACGAACACGACCAACAACACCGCCGAGTATCCCGTCATCTTCACGCTGTGAGCACGCCTCTCGCGGTAGCGGTCGCGGCCTGTGTCGCAGCCGGTCTCGCGCTCGTGGTGGTCGCGGTGCTCTGGCGGCGCGTCGCGCGAGTCAGGGCGACGCAGTCGGTGCTCCTCGGCAAGGGAACGGGCGACCTCCTCGAGTTCGCCGTCTCGCTGCAGGCTCGCATCGACGATCTCCACCGCGCCGTCGACGAGGTGGCGGCCGGTCTGTCGCGCGTGGACAGGCGCGTCGACGGCTCCGTGACGAATACCGCGGTCGTCCGCTACGACGCGTACGAGGGGACGGGCGGTCAGCAGTCCGCATCGGTCGCGATGCTCGATGCGACGCGCACGGGAACGGTGCTCACCGCCATCCAGGGGCGCGACTACGCCAGGATCTACGTGAAGGACCTCGACCGCGGCCGATCGTCGGTCGCGCTCTCGCCCGAGGAGCAGGAAGCCGTCGACCGCGCGATGGCGCGGTAGCCGGCGCTAGGCGGCGGCCGCGGCTGCCTCGAGGCCCGGCAGGTACCGCCGCCAGGTGTCCGGCACGTGCTCCGCCGCGAGCCGGATGAAGAGCACCGGCGTGGGCGGTCGCGGAGGTGTGCGAAGCGTCATGCTCGTCTCCTCCAGAAGTCGATCGCCCTTGCGGTGGTTGCACGGCGCGCAGGACGTGACGACGTTCTCCCAGACGGACGTGCCTCCGCGCGAGCGCGGCACGACGTGGTCGAGCGTGAGCCGGTTTCCCTCCGTGCCGCAGTAGACGCACTTCCAGCCGTCTCGCGCGAAGAGCACGCGCCGAGAGATGCGCTTGGTTACTCCTCGCGGCACGCGCACGTACGCCACGAGCCGGATCACGTGCGGCCGCGTGAACGTGGACGACGACGACCGCAGCGGCCGGCCGTGGCTCTCGAGCACCTCGGCCTTCCCCTTCCAGACGAGCACGTGCGCACGGCGGAGCGAGCAGACGTTCAATGGCTCGTAACTCGCGTTGAGGACGAGGACGCGCTCCACCGCGCGGGCAATGTAGCAGCCCGATGTGCGGCTCTCGACGCGCTCGTAGCGTGAATTGCATGCATATTCTGCTACGGTCTCGCATACTATGAATCGACGGGAAAGACAGGGCGCGATTCTCGAGCTGGTGCGCGAGCGCGCACTCTCGACACAGGCCGAGGTCGCGTCTGCACTCCGCGAGAGCGGCTACGACGTCGTGCAGACGACGGTCTCGCGCGACATCGCCGATCTCGGCCTCGTGAAGGTGCGAGCTCCGAGCGGCAGGCTCGTCTACGCGCCTCCCGGCGGCAGCGACGGCGACCGCCTGCGCGCCCTCGGCTCGGCGATGCGCCGGTATGCGGTCACGGTCGAGGCGGCAGGCCCGCTCATCGTCATCACGACACCGTCCGGATACGCGAACGCGCTCGCGCAGGCCATGGACGAGGCCGCGCATCCCTCCATCGCGGGGACGATCGCGGGCGACAACACGATCTTCGTGGCGACTCGCGACGGCGTGTCGGTGCAGACGCTGCGCGACGAGCTCGCGGGCCATCTGCCGCAGGGGGCGGCGGCCGCGTGAGCCGCACCGCCGCCGTCGCGTACTCGGGCGGGCTCGACACGAGCTGCATCCTCGCGTGGCTGAAGGAGGACTGGTACGGGTTCGACGAGGTCGTCGCCGTGCTCGTCGACGTCGGTCAGGAGTTCGACCTCGAGGAATCGCTCGTGCGCGCGAGGGCCGCCGACGCGGACGACGTGCTGCTCGTGGATCGCAAGGACGCGTTCGCCGACGAGCAGTGCGCGCGCGCGATCGCGACGAACGCGCTCTACGAGGGGAAGTACCCGCTCGTCTCGGCTCTGTCGCGGCCGGTCATCGCGCAAACGGTCGCCGAGATCGCCCTCGACCTCGGCGCCGAGGCGGTCGTCCACGGCTGCACCGGAAAGGGCAACGACCAGCTGCGCTTCGAGCTCGCGTTCAAGGCGCACTACCCGGGCGTGAAGGTCATCGCCCCGCTACGGGATCGGATCTGGACGCGCGACGAGGAGATCGAGTATGCGATCTCCAAGGGAATCCCGGTCGTGCAGACGGCGTCGTCGCCCTACTCCATCGACGAGAACCTCTTCGGCCGCGCGATCGAGGCCGGCGTGCTCGAGGATCCGTGGAACGCGCCCCCGGAGGAGCCGTACGCGCTCACGAGCGACCCGGTGGGCGAGCCGGCGCCGACGGACGTCGTGATCGGATTCGAGCGCGGCATTCCCTTCTCGCTCGATGGCGAGGAGCTCTCGCTCGCGAGTCTCATCGCGACGCTCAACGGCCTCGCGGGCACGTACGGGATCGGGCGGATCGACATGATCGAGAACCGCGCGGTCGGCATCAAGAGCCGCGAGGTCTACGAGGCACCCGGCGCGATGACGCTCATCACGGCGCATTCCGCGCTCGAGGACGTCGTCCTCACGAAGGACGAGGCGCGGCTCAAGCGGCCGCTCGAGCAGCGCTGGACCGAGATCGTCTACGAGGGTCGCTGGTTCAGCCCCGCGCGGGAGGCCATCGACGCGTTCGTGGACGCGACGCAGGAGCTCGTCACCGGCGAGGTTCGTGTCGAGCTGCGACCGAACGCCGCCGTGGTTACGGGCCGCCGCTCGCCGCACATGATCTACGCGACCGAGCTCGCCTCGTACGGCGACGGCGAGACGTTCCCGCACGACGCGGCGGAGGGCTTCATCCGCATCTCCTCCCTCGAGACCGAATTGCACGCCGCGCGCCAGCGCGCGAAGATCGACGTGTGACGACCTGGGCCGGGCGGGTCGAGGGAGGCCTCGACCCGGATGTGTGGCGTTTCCTGCGTGTCGACGACGCCGAGCTGCTGCCGTACGACTGCGAGGCGACCGCGGAGCACGCGCGGCGACTGGCCGCAGCCGGGTTCCTGACGGACGAGGAGCTCGACGAGGTCGAGTCGCGTCTGGCCGAGATCGCGCAGGATCCGGAGGCTTACCTCGACTCCGATGAGGACGTTCACTCGGCGATCGAGCGCCTTCTCGGAGAGGTCGGTCGCAAGATCCACGCCGGTCGGTCGCGCAACGACCAGGTCGCCGCCGCTTTCCGCATGTACGTGCTCGACGCGTGCGCGGAGGCACGCGAGGCGATCGACGCGCTTGCGCTCGTCGTCCTCTCGTTCGCGGAGTCCGAGGCGGAAACCGTCATGCCCGGGTACACCCACCTCCAGCGAGCGCAGCCGATCACGCTCGGACACCACCTCCTCGCCTGGGTGGAGATGCTCGATCGCGACCGGACGCGGTTCGCGGCCGCCGCGGAGGCTGCGGCGGAAAGCCCGCTCGGCGCGGGCGCGCTCGCGGGCTCGACCTTGGAGCTTCCGCCTCCACCGCGGCAGATGCGCAACTCGATCGACGCCGTCGCAGACCGCGACTTCGCGCTCGACTACCTGTATGCGGCCGCCGTCCTGTTCACGCACCTCTCCCGCATCGGCGAGGAGATCGTGCTCTGGGCGACCTCCGAGTTCGGCTTCGTCGCGCTGCCGGAGTCGGCGGCGACGGGCTCGTCGATGATGCCCCAGAAGCTCAATCCGGACGTCGCCGAGCTCGTGCGCGGCAAGGCCGGCACGGCGATCGGCCGGCTCGCCGGCCTACTCGCGACCGTCAAGGGGCTGCCGCTCGCCTACGACCGCGACCTGCAGGAGGACAAGTCGCCGGTCTTCGCGACGCGGTGCGAGATCCGTCTCGCCCTCGAGGCGCTGACCGTTCTCGTGAGCGGGCTCGAGGTCGACCGGTCCCGAATGGCGAAGGCGGCCGCCGATCCGCTGTTGCTCGCCACCGACGCGGCAGAGGCGCTCGTCCGCTCGGGCATGCCGTTTCGCGACGCCCACGAGCAGGTCGCGGCGAGCGTTCGCGAGGGGACGTTCAAGAAGCCGCGGAAGGGAGCCAGGCGGGGTGCGCCGGGGCCCGACGGCATTCGCGCCGCCCTCGACGAAGCGAGGCACCGCTTCGTCGACAACCTCTGATTGCCGCCTGGTCTTCGATGGTTGGCGACCGGCACGAGCCGTCGCTATACTTCACAACCGTTTAGTTGTGGAGTAGTGAAAGGCGGCACTGCGTGACCCTCCCACACCCTCTGCCTGAGCAAGTCGTCGAGCTGATCGCGAGGCGGTTTCGCGTGATCGGCGAGCCGATGCGAATCCGTATCCTCGACCGCCTTCGTGACGGCGAGGCATCCGTCCAGGAGCTGACCGAGGTTCTCGGCACGTCCCAGCAGAACGTCTCGAAGCACCTGGGAGTGCTGTTCGACGCCGGAATCGTGGGGCGCCGCAAGCGCAGCACGCAGACGCTGTACTTCGTCGCCGACGAGACCGTGCTCGGCCTCTGCGAGCAGGTGTGTGGCGGCCTGCAGAGACAGTTCTCCGATCTCGCGGCCCTCGTCGGCGCGCAACAGCAGTGACGGTGGTCGGACCGATCGGCCGGCTCGGCGGGTGGACCGCCGATCACGGTCGCACTGTCGTCGTCGCCTGGGCGGTCCTGGCCATCGCGCTCGGGATCTTCGCGCCGCGTGCCGAGCACGCGCTTTCCGGTGCGGGTTGGCAGGCGAACGGCTCGGAGTCCGTTGCGGCACATCGCCTCGTCGACGAGTCGTTCGGTGGACAGGGGAGCTACGCCCTCATGGTCGTCGTTCACGGCTCCGGAAATCTCGGCCACACGGTCGACGAGGCAACCCGCATCCTCGAGTCCGACCCGCGTGTCTCGTCCGTTGCTCGGCCTCAGCGGTCGCAGGACGGGCGCACGGTCGTCGTGAGCGCCGGCGCCGCCGCGGATCCGACGGAGATGGTGCGGGCGGCCGACGACCTCAAAGGGAAGCTCGCCGCGCTCACGAGCGAGTCCGTCAGCGTGAGCCTCACCGGCGCGCCCGGGATGTGGTCCGACTTCAACGAGGCGAACAAAACGGCCATGATGAAGTCCGAGGTCATCTCCTGGCCCGTGACGTTGGCGATCCTGATGCTCGCGTTCGGCTCGCTGGTCGCGGCGGGGCTCCCGCTGCTCCTGACGATCCTCGGCCTCATGGCGTCGGCGGGCAGCCTGTTCCTCCTCACGCAGCTCTTCGAGATCTCGATCTGGTCGATGAACTTCGCGCTCATGTTCTCGCTCGCGCTCGGGATCGACTACGCGCTCTTCATCGTCGCGCGGTTCCGCGGCGCCCATTTCGGCTCCGAGCTCTCGACGCGTGACGCCGTTGCCGTGACCATGGACACGGCGGGGAAGGCCGTCTTCTTCTCGGGGGTGACCGTGCTGATCTCGCTCTCGGCGGTGATGCTCGTCCCGAGCCCCGCCTTCCGCTCGATGAGCCTCGGGATCATGCTCTCCGTCGTCTTCGTCCTGCTCGCCACGCTCACGCTGCTCCCTGCGGTCCTGGCCTGGCTCGGTGATCGCGTCGATCGGCTGGCACTTCCCTGGGTGCACGCGGGTGAGCACCGCTCGCCTCGCTTCGAGCGCTGGGGCGAGCTGCTCTGGCGCCGGCCCGCCCTCTTCGGGATTCCGGCGCTCGCGATCCTGCTGGTGCTTGCCGCTCCCGTCCTCCGAATCGAGACGGGAATGCCGTCGATCAAGGTCGTCCCTTCCGGCGACGGCTCGCGCACGGGGTACACGCAGGTGCAGGAGGCATTCGGCACGGGTGTACCCGGAACGCTGCAGGTCGTCGTGCCGTCGGGTGACAGGGAAGCGGCACAGGCCGTTCTGGCAGCGGATCGCGGGGTCGCCGCCGTCCGTGTCGCCGGCACGAGCGGTGGACACGTGCTCCTGACCGCCGTGCCGAACACAGACCCGTCCGATCCCTCCGTCGGGGCGACGATCGATCGCCTTCGTGTCGCGCTTCCGCCCGGAGCGCTCGTCGGAGGCGCGGCCGCCGAGAACCACGACCTCGAGCAGGCACTGTCGTCGCGCACGATCCCCGTGTTCGTCGTGGTGCTCGGGCTCGGCTTCTTGCTCCTGCTCCTCGCGTTGCAGGCCCCCCTTGTCGCACTGGTCGGCGTGCTCACCAACCTTCTCGCGACGGCAGCCGCATTCGGCGTCGGCGTGCTGGTCTTCCAGGACGGCAACCTGTCCTGGCTGCTCGGGTTCGAGTCCCAGGGATTCCTGAATGCCTGGGGCCCCGTGTTCTTCTTCGCGATGATCTTCGCGATCTCGATGGACTACACGGTGTTCCTGCTGTCGTCCGCCAAGGAGCATTGGGATCGATTGCACGATCCCCGCGAGGCGATGGTCGGCGGTCTTGCACACTCGGGCCGCACGATCTTCGCTGCCGCGGCGGTGATGGTCGCGGTGTTCTTCACGTTCGCCCTCTCCGGCCCGATCCCGCCGAAGGAGATGGGCCTGATTCTCGGCGTGGCCGTCCTCCTCGACGCGATGCTCATCCGGCTCGTGCTGATGCCCGTGCTGCTGCGCGTGCTGGGCACGTATGCGTGGGCGCTGCCGCGGTGGCTCGACCGGCTCCTGCCGGACGTGAGGTTCGGCCACTCCTAGAACGGGCGCCCCGGCCTTCGGATCGCCTGCGATTGAGCGAGGTGCGACCAGTCGGCAGATGCACGGCTCTGGTGCGCGTTCTCGCGATTAGGATCGCCCCGGTGGCTCATGAGAAGGTCGTGGAGATCCGCTGGTCGGACGTCGACGCGTACATGCACGTCAACAACGCTGTCTATGCCACATACCTCGAGGAGTGCCGCGACGAGTGGGTGGAGAAGGCGCTCGGCGACGCGGGCGACTCCTGGGACCTCGTGCTCGCCCGGGTCGCAATCGACTTCCGGCGCGAGCTCCGCCTCGAGGACGAGGAGGTCGTCGTCTCGTGTGCCCTCGAGCGGATCGGCAACTCGAGCTTGACGCTGCGCGAGCAGGTTCGTACGCGGGACGGCGAGCTCGCAGCAGAAGCGGAGGCGATCCTCGTCGCTCGCGATCGCGAGGTCGGCCGTTCGCGGCCCCTCACGGCCTCCGAGCGCGAGGCTTTCGAGCGCGTCTTGTTGGCGGAGTTTGAGCCTCCCGGTGTGACGTGACGCCGCCCCGGCGGCGTACTCGTTTCGTCACCGATCCAGCGGAGGTTCACGATGAAACGCCTGCTACTCCTCACTGCCGCGGGACTCGCCGTCGTCGCACTCGCGGGCGCCGTCGGGCTCCCCGATCTCGCCGGCGCACAGGCCACGTCGGACTCGGATTCGATCACGGTCGTCGGCGTCGGCACCGTCGACACGGTGCCGAACGAGGCGCAGATGTCCTTCGGCGCCGAGACTCGCCGCCCGACCGCCCAGGCAGCCGTCGCCGCGAACGCGGACGCCATGCGCAAGATCATCAGCGCGCTCCGCGAGGCGGGCGGCCGCGAGCTTCAGACCCAGTGGGTCAGCGTGTACCCGTACACCGACGACACGGGGCAGGTCAACGGCTACGCGGCGTCCAACAGCGTCTCCGCCGTGAGTGACGTCGAGGATGCGCCGAAGCTGATCGACGCTGCCGCCGGGGCGGGTGCGAACCAGATCAACGGTCCAGGCTTGAGCTCGTCGAACGCCGAGGCGCTCTACCGGCAGGCGCTCGCGAAGGCGGTCGACGCGGCGCGGCTCAACGCCGAGGCGCTCGCGAAGGCATCCGGCCGATCGCTCGGCTCGATCACCACGATCGTCGAGGGCGGATCGACCTCGCCCGAGCCCACGTACCGGACGGCCGCGCAGGCAGCCGACTCCTCGACGCCGGTCGTCCCGGGAGAGCAGAAGACGACCGCGATGGTCAGCGTCACTTTCTCCCTCCGCTGAGCTGACCTCTGCGCATGACCGGAATCCGCGCGCGCGGATTCCGGTCGCGGAAGGGCGAAAGACGATGTCTTGCGAGGGCCGTGCGGTCCGGCCCGCGGCGTCTCACGACGCGGCCGGTCGGTGATGATCCGAGCGTGTCCATGCCGGAGATCTCTGAGCGCAGCACGCGCGTCTCGACGCTCGAGCTCTTCTTCGACCTCGTCTTCGTCTTCACGATCACGCAGCTGACGAGCGTGCTCGTCGCCGGTGGGGACGCGAAGGCGGCGGTGCAGGTCGTCGTGATGCTGCTGCTCGTCTGGTGGATGTACGACGGGTACGCGTGGCTGACGAACGCCATCGCGACCGATCGCCTGCGCTACCGGATCGCGCTCATCGGAGGGATGGGCGGCTTTCTGGTCGGCGCGCTCGCGATCCCGGACGCGTACGAGAGCGACGGGCTCGCGTTCGGGCTCGCCTACCTCGCCGTCGTGCTCCTGCACGGCGCGATGTACGTGAAGGGAACGTCGGTCTCGGAGGTCGCGGCGATCCTGCGGATCGTCCCGTACAACCTCACGACGGCGACGATCATCGTCGTCGGCGGTGCGCTTGGAGGCGACGCGCAGTGGGTGCTCTGGACCGCGGCTGCCGTCCTGATCTGGTTCACGCCGTGGCTCACGGGAGTCGAGGGGTTCCTCGTCTCCGCCTCTCACTTCGTCGAGCGGCACGGGCTCGTGATCATCGTGGCGCTCGGCGAGTCCGTCGTCGTGATCGGGGTCGGTGCCGCGGCGCTCCCTCTGGATCTCGAGCTGGTCGTGGTCGCCCTGTTGGCGCTTGCCCTCAGCGCTTCGCTGTGGTGGCTCTACTTCCGGGGAGAGGAAGAGGTCGAGCGGGCGCTGGAGGATGCCGAGCCGTCGAGGCGGGCGCGCCTTGCGCTCGTCGCCTTCGGGTACTGGCACTACGGGCTGCTCCTCGGCGTGGTCGCGGTGGCCGCGGGCTTGAAGAAGGCGACCGGGCATCCGTACGACGAGCTCGGCACCTGGGTCGGGCTGGAGCTCGCCGCCGGAGTAGCGCTGTTCACCGCCTGCACGGTCGGGTTCCGCGCGACGCTCGGTCTCGCCGTCGGCCGGGAAAGACTGCTCGCAGCGGCCATCGCGCTCGCGACGATCCCGCTGGGCCTGTACTGGACTGCACTGGCTCAGCTCGTCGCGCTCACGGCCATCGTCGTCGGTGCGCTCGTCGTGGAGGGCAAACGACTGGTTTGACCTCGTCCAACGCGGTCGCTAAGGTGGCCGGGCAGTGATGCTCTTCACGCGTATCTGAGACACCGGTTGCCGGGGCCCACCGGTGGCTCCTTTGAGACTTCTCAACGGAGCCGGGGCCGGGCACTGGTTTGCACGTTTCTCGTTACGTACGCGTCCGAAGGAGCATCAGGTGATCGACATACAGGAAGCAGTCATGGAGGCCGTGCCCGTTCAGAAGGGCGCAGCCGTCGAGGTGCACGAGCTGCGCAAGGAGTTCCGCCGCAAGGACTCGCGGCGAAAGCACCGCGGTGAGAAGCGCACGCGCGTGGCCCTCGACGGCGTCTCCTTCACGATGGAGAAGGGCGAGACCGTTGCGATCCTCGGCCAGAACGGCTCGGGCAAGTCGACGCTGGTCCGGCTCCTCTCGACGCTGCTCTTGCCGGACGGAGGCTACGCACGGATCTTCGGGCACGACGTCGTCAGCGACGAGCGGGCCGTGCGGCGCCTCGTCAACCGCGTCTCCGTCGAGGCGTCGTTCTTCAAGAAGATGTCGTCAGCGGAAAATCTCGGGTACGCGTCGCGCTTCTACGGCATGACCTCTCGCCAGACGCGGGACAAGATCCCCGAGATCCTCGAGCGCGTCGGGTTCCCTCGCGACCGGCGGACGGAGCCGATGGAGAACCTGTCGCGAGGGATGCAGCAGAAGGTCGCCCTCGCGCGCGCGTTGCTGACGTCACCCGTCCTACTTCTCCTCGACGAGCCGACGACCGGCCTCGACCCGCGCTCCAAGCTCGAGGTGCAGGAGTTCATCCGCGAGATACGCGAGACCCACGACTCGACGATCCTGCTGTGCACGCACGACCTCGACGAGGCCGAGATGCTCGCCGAGCGGATCGGCATCCTCGACCGCGGAACGCTGCTGGCCCTCGAACCGGCGGACCACCTCAAGCGCCGGTACGACGCCGACACGCTGGAGGAGGCGTTCTTCGCCGCGACCGGACGGGAGTTCGAGGCGGAAGGCGATGACGACGACGATCGGGAGGTGTTCGCATGAGGGCCATGTGGGGGGCGATGCGGGCCGAGCTCGTCGGAGCAGGCGGTGTCGTCGAGCGGAACGTGTACCTGACGAAGCGCTACATCTGGTGGGACGTCGCCTGGTTCGTCTGGACCGTCGCCAACACGCTGACGATCGTCTTCATCGCCAAGGGTGTGGAGTCGAGCGGCGTCGAGTTCGACGTCAACGAGTACATGACATACCTGCTCATCGGCGCCGTCGTCTGGGCGTATCTCGGCATCCTCTTCGGCTTCCTGATGGAGACCGTCGCCTGGGAGCGCTGGGAAGGAACGATCGAGTACACGTTCATGGCGCCGCTCTCGCGCGCGATGCACCTCGCGGGGCAGGGCGTGTTCGCGATCCTCTACGGGATCGTACGGGCGGTCTTCCTGTTCGGCGTCTGCACTCTCTTCTTCAGCCTCTCGATGCCCGACGCGAACTTCGTCGCGGCGCTCGTCATCCTCGCGATCGCGTCGATCTCGTTCATCGGCATCGGGATCATGACCTCGGTCCTCCCGCTCATCTCACCCGAGAAGGGCACCCAGCTCGGCTTCATCGCGCAGGGCACCTTGCTTGTCGTCTCGGGCGTCTACTACCCCGTGAGCGTCCTTCCGGACTGGATGCAGTTCCTGGCGAAGTTCTCGCCTGCCACGTACGCGCTCGAAGGGATCCGGCGCGCGATCCTGGACGGCGACAGCCTCACCGAGCTGGGCGACCAGATCTTCCCGCTCGTGCTGATCGGCGTCGTCTCGATCCCGCTCGGGCTCTGGGTGTTCCGCCGCGGCGAGCTGTATGCCAAGAAGCACGGGAAGCTCAAGAGGTCCGGATGAGCCAGCAGCCGGCGGTTCAGGTCGACGGCCTGCTGAAGGTCTTCGACGTCCCCGAGCGCGAAGCCGGCCTCGTCGCAGCTGCGAAGGGTCTCGTGCGCCGCAAGACGCGCGAGGTCCGTGCCGTCGACGAGATCTCCTTCTCGATCGAGCCCGGCGAGGTCGTGGGCTTCCTCGGGCCGAACGGCGCCGGGAAGACGACGACGCTCAAGATGCTTTCCGGCCTGCTGTACCCGAGCGGCGGGATCGCGCGCGTCCTCGGCTTCGAGCCGTCGAAGCGTCAGCGGGCGTTCCTCAGCCGCATCACGCTCGTGATGGGGAATCGCAACCAGCTGCAGTGGGACCTTCCCGCACTCGACTCCTACGAGCTCAACCGTGCGATCTACCGCATACCGCGCGAGCGGTTCGCGCCGACGCGCGACGAGCTCATCGAGCTCCTGGACATCGGCGACCTCGTGCGCAAGCCGGTCCGGCAGCTGTCGCTGGGCGAGCGGATGAAGGCGGAGATCGTGGGTGCGCTCCTGCACCAGCCGCAGGTGCTGTTCCTGGACGAGCCGACGATCGGGCTCGACGTCACGATGCAGAAGCGGATCCGCGCGTTCGTCGCCGACTACAACGCGCGCTACGAGGCGACCGTGCTGCTGACGAGCCACTACATGGCGGACGTCGAGGCGCTGTGCAAGCGCGTCGTCGTCATCCACCACGGGCGGATCCTCTACGACGGCCAGCTGACCGGGCTCGCCGATCAGTTCGCCGCATACAAGACGATCGGCGTCGCGCTCGAGAACGGCAACGCGGATCTCAGCCGCTACGGCGAGGTCATCCACACGGAGGGCGACTGGGTCACGCTCCGCGTCCCCAAGGCCGAGACGTCGAGCGTGACCGCACGACTACTGACGGAGGAGCAGGTCCTCGACCTCAACGTCGAGGATCCGCCCATCGAGGACGTGATCGAGCTCGTCTTCGCGCAGGAAAGGCCGGAGTAGTGACCGTCGTCCCGCAGGCGGCCCCCGCTCGGGAGGCCGGCGGCTTCCGGTCGATGGTCGACCTCTACCTCACGACCGCGCGGACCGCCGTCTCCCAGCAGTTCCAGTACCGGACGGCGAACTACTTCTACATGCTCGGCATGATCGCCGAGCCCGTGATCTACCTCGTCGTCTGGACGACGATCGCGGATCAGCAGGGCGGCTCGGTGAACGGTCTGAGCGCCGGCTACTTCGCCGCGTACTACATCGTCTGGACGCTCGTCCGGAACATGAACATCGTCTTCGGTGCGCCGTTCTGGGAGCATCGGATCCGCGAGGGCGAGCTCAACCGCGACCTGCTGCGGCCCGTGCTCCCGCTCCACTACGACATCGCCTACTTCGCGGGCTGGAAGGTCGTCGTGATCGCGCTGTGGATCCCGCTCGCGATCGCGCTCTCGTTCCTCTTCGATCCGTCCCTGAGCCCGAACGCACAGCAGATCGCCGCCTTCGCAATCGCGATCTGGGGCGCTTACCTCATCCGGACGATGTTCCAGGAGGCACTCGGGATGCTGTGCTTCTGGACCACGCGCGGCGCCGCGATCTTCGACCTGTGGATGACGCTCGAGCTCCTGCTCTCGGGGCGGCTCGTCCCGATGCCGCTGATGCCCGACTGGGCGCAGGAGCTCTCTCGCTTCCTTCCCTTCCAGTGGGCGTTCTACTTCCCGATCCAGACTCTCGTGGGCGACTACTCGGGCATGGAGCTCGTGCGCGGGCTCGCTGACGCAGCTCCTCTGGATCCTCGATCGGGCTCGCGATCTTCCGAGTGGCCTGGAAGCTACGCGATCCGCAATACAGCGCGGTGGGGGGTTGAGGTGAACGGCATTCGGGTCAGCTGGCTCTACTTCAAGCTCGGCGTCCTCAACGAGCTGCAGTACCGCGTGAACTTCTTCGTCTCGCTGTTCCAGGCGGCGATCGCGCTGATCACGGGCCTCGTCGTCCTCTCCCTCGTCTACTCGCACACGAAGGAGCTGAACGGCTGGACGCAGTCCGAGCTGCTGTGCGTCCTCGGCATCCAGATCCTCATGGGCGGCATCATCCGGACGTCGATCCAGCCGAACATGACCCGGCTGATCGAGGACGTCCACGACGGCAAGCTCGACTACGCGCTCACGAAGCCAGAGGACGCCCAGATGCTCGTGAGCGTCCGCGAGGTCCGCATCTGGCAGATCGTGGATGTCTTCTCCGGGCTCGTCGTCCTGGCGGTCGGCCTGTCGAGGATCTCGACGAGCGTCGGTCCCGCCGATGCGGTCGCGTTCGCCGTCGCGCTCCTCCTCGGGTCGGTGCTCATCTATTGCTTCTGGCTCTTCATCGCGACCGTCGCCTTCTGGGTCGTGAACATGTGGCACGCGGTCGAGCTGTTCGACGGCGTGTTCCAGACGGGTCGCTGGCCGGTCGGGATCTACCCGCCGTGGCTGCGGATCGGCGTCACCTTCCTCGTCCCGATCGCCTTCGCGGTGACGGTGCCGGCGGAGGCGCTCACCTCGAGGCTCGACTGGCAGACGCTCCTCTTCGCCCTCGTGTTCGCCGTCGGTCTCTTCGGCGCCACGCGCTGGTTCTGGGGCTTCGGCCTGCGGCGCTACTCGGGAGCGTCCGCCTAGACGCGAGCCCGTCGCCGGGGCTTGCTAGAGTCCCGCGGTCTGTGTGAGGCGACGTGGCCTCGGGCGGCTCCGCCGTCCGGGGCTTTTTCCATTTCAAGGGAGGTTTCATGGCACGACCGAGGACGCAGTCTCAGCGGATGGTCAAGAGCAAGGACCGGGCGACCTCGAGCCTTGCCGCGCGGCGCGCGGTGCTCAAGCGCATCAGGGACGAGGGCGTCGAGCACGTCCTCTTCTGGTTCACCGATCTCGAGGGACATCTCAAGTCGTTCACGATCACGCCCTCCGAGATGGCCGAGGCTCTCAACGACGGAATGGGCTTCGACGGCTCGTCGATCACGGGGTTCAACGCGATCGAGGAGTCGGACATGGTTGCGATCCCGGATCCGGCCAGCTTCCAGCTCCTGCCCCGTCCGCTCGACGATCACGGGCACCCGATCGGCGCGAACGTCGCGCGCATGATCTGCGACGTCGTCACGCCCGACGGCGCTCCGTACGAGGGCGATCCGCGATTCGTCTTGCGCCGGGCGCTCGATCGTATGAAGGGCATGGGCTTCGACGCGTTCAACGTCGGCCCCGAGCTCGAGTACTTCCTCTTCGAGGACGACAAGGGCACGGAGACGCTCGACGAGGGCGGCTATTTCGCCATGACGGCTCAGGATGCCGCTACCGAGGTGCGGAACGACACGATCGCGGCGCTCGAGTCCGTCGGGATCCCGATCGAGTACCACCACCACGAGGTCGGCCCCTCCCAGCACGAGATCGACATGCGCTACGCGGACGCGCTCGCGATGGCCGACTACACGATCACGTACCGGCTCATCGTCAAGGAGGTCGCCGCCTGGCACGGCTACTACGCGACCTTCATGCCGAAGCCGCTGTTCGGCGAGAACGGCTCCGGGATGCACACGCACATGTCGCTGTTCAAGGGTGCGCGGAACCAGTTCTTCGATCGGCGCGACGACTACCACCTGTCGAAGACCGCGAAGGCGTTCATCGCCGGGCTTCTCACGCACGCGCGCGAGATCTCGGGCGTGCTCGCGCAGTGGGTGAACTCGTACAAGCGGCTCGTCCCCGGGTACGAGGCGCCCGTGTACGTGGCGTGGTCGCAGCGCAACCGCTCGGCGCTCATCCGGATCCCGCTCTACAAGCCGGGATCCGAGCAGGCAACCCGGGCCGAGATCCGCTGCCCCGATCCCGCATGCAACCCGTACCTCGCGTTCGCCGCGCTGCTGCAGGCCGGGCTCGACGGGATCGAGAAGGGCTACGAGCTCCCGGATCCGATGGAGCGGAACCTCTACCGCCTCACGGCGGCAGAGCGGCGCGACCAGGGGATCGTCTCGCTTCCCGAGTCGCTCGGGGAGGCGATCGACGAGCTCGCGGGCTCGGATCTCGTGCGGCGGACGCTCGGGGAGCACATCTTCCCGCGCTACGTCGAGCTCAAGCGTCGCGAATGGGACGAGTATCGCGTCCAGGTCACGGAGTGGGAGAAGGACAAGTACCTCGCCGCCCTGTAAGAGCCACTTGCATCCGGCCGACGAAAGTCGGATGATGCGCGCTGCAGGGAACGCCGCAAGGCGAGCGGCGAACCCTGTATCTGACGGCCGATCGCGGGCTCCCCTGGTGAGGAGCCCGTGGTCGTTCTGGCGTGGGTGGAACCTACGGTTCCCCCCACGAGCCCCCTTCCCTCGCCGCTGGGTGCGCTCGGCCGCGCCTGGCCTCCCGGCCGGCAGAGCCGGCCTTCGGCCGCCGGCGGATCTCGACGGCCAGGACCTACCCCGGTTTGCCGGCCATTGCCCACACGGCAACGAGCGCCGCGGCGAGCACGATCCACGCGATGACCATGGCGGCCTTGAGCAGCCCGGCACCGCGGCCCGAGCGAAGGCGCCTGACGCCGATGCCACCGACGATGAGCGCGATCACGACGAGCAACGCGCCGACGTCGGCCACGGCGAAGCCGATTCCGATCCAGGTCGGGTCGTCTCCGAGGTCCTCCCAGCCCTCCCGCGAGTAGATCCACTGGGCGCCGAGACGCATCACGACGTAGCCGGGGAGCGCGACCGCGAGAAGCGTCCAGTAGCCGAGTCGCAGGAAGCGCACGTCGCCGCGAGCGAACGCGAGGACGCTCGCGCCGGTGAGCAGGCCGCCGACGAGGATCATCGCGCCGAAGACGTGGAGGAACAGGGGGAAGTTCCAGTCGGTCGGGCGGTGGGCGGCGAGGACGCTCGTCATGCGCCCGGCTTCCAGATCATGTCGAGGACGATGAGCAGCAGCGCCACGCTTGCAGTGGTGTGCAGGAGCAGCCCGGTCTGTG
This sequence comes from uncultured Gaiellaceae bacterium, assembly GCA_963746975.1. Lineage (GTDB taxonomy): Bacteria > Actinomycetota > Thermoleophilia > Gaiellales > Gaiellaceae > GMQP-bins7. Next base: position 334,617 of record CAVVDE010000012.1, on the reverse strand, counting down.
TCCGGTTGATCGCCAACAGCTCGGCGTTCGCACCCGTCTGTCCGGCAGCCTCGAGTTCCTTCGCCTTGTTCATGCCCCGCCGGTACTCCTTGCCGGTGCGCCCGCCGATGCCTCCGGCGACAGCCCAGAGCACGAGCGCCGCGATGATCCAGAAGTTCCAGATGCGATATCCGCCGACCGAGAACGTGAGCCAGAGTCCGAAGATGATCGTGCCGACGGCGCCGATCGCAGTCCCCAGAGTCCCCACCTTGACGATCGGTTCCATCCGGATCGTCCCGTCGGCGGTGTCCGTGTTCCGCACCGCGACGATGAGCACCCAGAACACGATCATGCCGGCGACGTACGCGAACGCGCTCAGCACGTGGAGGGCGAGAATCCAGTCGTCGAAGGTCACGGGAGGTCGGATCCTAAGCGCATGACCGTTGGTGATACCCCGACAAGGCATCTGCGACTCCTCACGGAGACGATCGCGGCCGTCAACTCGTCGCTCGACCTGCAGGAGGTGCTCGAGCTCGTGGCGAGCAAGGTCGCAGACGCGCTCGGGACCGACGCATGCTTCGTGTACCTCTACGACGAACGGTCGGACGAGCTCGTGCTGCGCGCGACGCACGGCACACGGGTCGAGGAGCTGACCCGCACGCCGCGGATGCGGCCGGGCGAGGGCATCACGGGCGCGGCTGCGGCCGAGCGGGCGCCGGTGATGCTCTCCGAGCAGGCGCACCTCGATCCGCGCTTCAAGGAGTTCCCGAACCTGCCGGAGGACGAGTACCAGTCCATCCTCGCGGTCCCGATCTTTGCGCGGGACACGCTGGAGGGCGCGCTCAACGTCCGCACGCGCGAGCCGCGTGCGTTCACCGAAGCCGAGATCGAGCTCCTGGTCGCGATCGCGTCACAGGTCGCGCAGACGATCGAGCACGCGAAGCTGTACGAGCGCGCCCAGCGCCGCGTCGCCGAGCTCGAGGCGCTCGCCCGGATTTCCGAGGCCGTCTCCGAGTCGCTCTACCTCGAGGAGTCGCTCGAGGCGATCGTGCAGACGACGATGGAGTCGCTGCACGCGACGGGCGCGGCGCTCGTGCTCGAGGACGGGAACATCGCGTGGCCGGAGGGCCGAGCGGGTGCGTACGCCGTCCGCATGCCGCTGCGCTGGAAGCGCCGGCAGATCGGCGAGCTCGTGTGCGATCGTGACACGCCGTTCTCGGCGGACGACGAGGCGCTGCTCGAGGCGATCGCACATCACGCGGCGGTCGCGCTCGAGCACGGGCGTGCGGTGATGCGCGGGGTACTCGCCCAGGAGATCCACCACCGCGTGAAGAACAACCTCCAGTCCGTGGCGTCGCTCCTGCGACTGCAGGCCCGTGCGGACAACGTGGACGCGCAGAAGTCCCTCAACGACTCGGTCAACCGGATCCTCGCGATTGCAGCGGTGCACGAGGTCCTCACCGAGCACCGCGAGGACGACGTCGACCTCGGCGAGCTCGTCGATCGGCTGCGCGCGATGCTCGTGCAGGGGCTCGTGGCCGGGAAGGACGTGTCCGCACAGCTGGAAGGGGTGTCGCTCGCCGGGCAGCGCGCAACCGCGCTCGCGCTCGTCTTCACGGAGCTCTTCCAGAACGCCCTCGAGCACGGGGGCGAGCACGTCTCGATCTCGCTTGCACGAAGGGATGGCGACGTGCTGCTCACGATCGCCGACGACGGGCCGGGAATCGACGGCGAGGGCGACGGGATCGGTCTCTCGATCGTACGCGCGCTCGTACGGGACGAGCTCCGCGGCGAGCTCGCGCTCGAGAACGCCGGAGGGCTCCGCGCCGAGGTGGTGTTCCCCGCGTGACGCGCGTCCTGGTCGCAGAGGACGAGACGCTGATCCGGCTCGACCTCAAAGGGCTGCTCGAGAGCGCGGGCTACGAGGTGTGCGCGGAGGCAAGGGACGGTGAGGAGGCGGTCGAGCTCGCGCGTACGACGGAGCCCGACGTCGCTCTGCTGGACGTGAAGATGCCGCGCCTCGACGGGATCGAGGCGGCGCGGCGAATCCTGGACGAGCGTCCCATCCCGATCGTGATGGTGACCGCGTACGGCGAGCAGGACCTCGTCTCTCGCGCAGTGGAAGCGGGGGTGTTCGGCTACCTCGTGAAGCCGTTTCGCGAGACCGATCTGCTCCCGGCCATCGCGACGGCCACCGCGCGCCACGAAGAGTTGCGTGCGCTGCGTGAGGAGGCGGACTCCCTCGCGGAGGCGCTGGCAGCGCGCAAGGCGATCGAACGCGCGAAGGGAATCCTCATGCAACGCGAGGGCCTCTCCGAGAGCGAGGCGTTCGCGAGGCTCCGGAAGGCGAGCCAGATCTCGGGCCGGCCGCTGAAGGTCGTCGCCGAGGCGCTGATCGCGACGCTCGGCGGTGAATCCGCCCGCTAGGTTGCGAGCAGTCGCTCCTCCTCGTGCTTGCGATAGAGCCGGCGGCCGAGCCAGGCGGCGAGCCCGACGAGGGCGAACGGCGCGAGGACGATCAGGATCCCGAGGGCGATGACCCCTTCCCAGGCGAGGACATTCAGCGCCTCGTCGATCGTCCGGTGGATCCGCGATCCGGGCACGACGACACCCGACGCCTCGGGCGTGACGATCGTGAGCTGGATCGTCGACATCTCGGCTTCCGCCTTCGTCGAGGCGAGGCCGGTGCGGAGCTCGACGAGCTCCGTGCGAAGCGTCTGGAGCCGGGCACGAAGGACGGCCTCGGTCTGCGGATCGAGCGACTCGGACTCGAGGCGCGCACGGATCCGCGCGATCTGCCCGCGAACGGCCGCTTCGCGCTTCTCGAGCTGGTCGAGCGTCGCCTGCAGGTCGTCGATCGTCACCTGCTGCGACACGATGCGACCCATGCTCGAGAGGCGGGTGATCGCGTCCTGCACCTGGTCGACGGGGACACGCACCGTCAGCGATGCGTTGCCCTGCTCGCCCGTCGTGACCGACGAGGAGACGACGTAGCCCCCGAGCGAGCGCGTGAGCTCGAGCACGTCCTGCGCGGCCCGCGAGACGGCGTCCGAGTCCTTCACCTCGAGCGTGATCGTCGCGCTCACGCGCTGTGCCCGCGGAGTCGAGGCGTCGGCCGCACCGGCCTTCGTGGTCGCCTGGAGGTTCGTCGACGGCGCCAGCTCGGGCGACGCATTGGTCCCATGCGCCCGCGGGCTGTCGGAGCGAGCGAGGCCGAGGACACCTGCGCTCGCGAGGGCGAGAGCTGCAGCGGCGGGCACGGCCACGAGCATGCCCCGCCGGAGCGAGAGCCGCCAGCTCGTCCACGAAGGACGAGCGGGCTGGTCGGCGGCGAGCTCACGGATGCGGGCACGCAGGTCTGCGGGTGCCAGGGGACGCGACGCCCGCAGCTCGTGGATCAGGTCAGGCGACGACGTCATGGTCTCCCATCCTCTCTTCGAGCTTCGTCAGGGCACGGCTCAGTCGCGTCGACACGGCCGTCGGCGTGATCCCGAGCAGGCGGGCAGCCTCCTCGCCGTCGAGATCGAGAACGATTCGCAGCGCGACGACCTCGCGCTCTCCGGCCGAGAGCGCCTCGAGGCTCTCGGCGAGCTCGGGCGAGAAGCTCTCGCCGAACGGGCCGCTTTCGACGCGGCGCTCGGCCGTGCCGGCCTTCTCCTCCCGCTTGCGTCGACGCGCGTCGGCGCGGAACCAGTCGAGCGCCGTCGTGCGGGCGATTGCAAGGAGCCAAGCGCGCGGCGTCCCCCGGCCGGGGTCGAAGCGGCGCCACTTGCGGAGCGCGGTCTCGAACGTCTCGCCGGTCAGATCCTCGGCGACGGCCCAGTTCTTCGTCAGGTAGAGCAGGTAGCCGTACACGTCGTCGAGGAGCTCCTCCGCGACCGCGGCGAACGACGGAGTCGTCCCTTCGAGCCCGCGGGGAGCATCGATCGTCACTGCATGCACGACCTCTGTACGCCGCAGGGCACCGCTCGCGTCACGGCGTGTGGGCTTCGGCGAACAGTGCCTCCCAGCGCTCGAGGAGCCGCACGAGCTCGTCACGGGCCGCGCGATGCGCACCGAGGACGTCCATGTTCGTCCAGTCCTCGGCGAGCGTGCGCTCGAGCTCGGCGATTCGCTGTTCCACACCCGCGATCTCGCTCTCGAGGAGCTCGAGCTCCGTGGGAGCGCGCTTGACGGGCTGCGGCCTGGCAGGCCTGGCCGGGCGCTCGCGCTTCGGCTCCGCCGGCTCCGGGGGCGCGCTCGCCGCCTCGCGCTCGCGCTCCATGTCGGCCCAGCCGCCGTCGTACGACCGCAGGCGGAGATCCTCGAACGCGACGATCCGGTCCGGGACCGCGTCGAGAAGCGCACGGTCGTGCGAGACGACGAGGATCGTGCCCGGAAATGCTTCGAGTGCTGCCTCGAGCGCTTCTCGCGACTCGACGTCCAAGTGGTTCGTCGGCTCGTCGAGGACGAGGAAGTTCGCCCCCGACGCGACGAGAAGTGCAAGGGAAAGGCGCCGCCGCTCACCGCCCGACAGCGCCGTCACCGCTCGCTCGTGCGTGTCCCGGCCCGAGAAGAGGAACCGCCCGAGGAGCGATTGCGCACGGGGCCGTGACAGCCCTGTCGCGGCGACGGTCGCGTCGAGCACGGAGCCCGTCTTGGGGAGCTCGAGCGTGTGCTGCGAGAAGTACGCAGGGACGACGCCGTGGCCGAGGCTGATCCGCCCCGCGTCGAGCGGATGCCCGGCGAGGATCGCAGCGAGCAGCGTCGTCTTCCCCGAGCCGTTCGGACCGACCAGCCCGACCTTCTCGCCGCGTTCGATCGCCATCGTCGCGCCGTCGAGCAGCTGCTTGTCACCTGCCGACAGCGAGACGTCCTCGACCTCGACGACCACTCGTCCGCTCCGTGGGGGAGCGAGGAAGTCGAAACCGAGCGTGCGCTGGCGCTTCGTCAGCGACTCGACCTCGCGTCTCGCGTCCGTGCGCTCCTTCTCGAGCCGCGCGATCTGCGTGAGCTTCGCCTGCGCCTGCTTCGCCTTCGACTTCTTGTACCGGAACCTCTCGACGAAGCGCTCGAGCCTCGCGATGTCGACGGAGACGCGGTCGGCCGTCTTTCCGGCGGCGGCAGCCCGCGTGGCTTTCTCCCTCCGCCACTCGTGCCACGGGCCCGAGAAGTAGTGCGCGCCTCCGGGCGAGAGCTCGAGCACCGAGGTCGTGACCGCCTCGAGGAACCAGCGGTCGTGCGCGACGAGGATGACGGCGGCGTCGATCGTCTCGAGCTCCTTCTCGAGCCACTCGAGGTTCTGGACGTCGAGGTGATTCGTGGGCTCGTCCAGCAGGAGCAGGTCGGGACTTCCGGCGAGCGCGCGGGCGAGCGACGCTCGCGTGAGCTCTCCGCCCGAGAACGTCCCGAGCGACCGGTCGAGATCGTCGTCGGCGAAACCGAGCCCACGCACCGAGGCCGCTGCCCGGTCGCGCCACGACCAGCCCCCGGCGTGCTCTAGCCGGGCCTGGGCCTCCGCGTACTGGCGTAGCGTCGAGTCGTCGTGGGCCCCGTCCGACATGGCGGTCTCGAGGCGCCGTAGCTCAGCCTCGACCTCGAGGAGGTCGCGCGCGCCGGACAGCGCGTACTCGCGGAGCGTGATGTCGAAGTCGAGCGGCGGCCTCTGGTCGTGCAGCGCGACGCGCGTGTCCTTCGCGAAGGCGAGCTTCCCGCCTTGCAACGACGTCTCACCGGCGATCGCCCGCAGGAGCGTCGTCTTCCCCGCGCCGTTCGCACCGGCGAGGGAGAGGCGGTCCTTGCGCCCAACCGTGAACGAGACGTTCTCGAACAGCGGGTCGCCCGAGAACTCCTTTCGAAGCTCGGATGCGATGAGCACGGCCATGGCCGCACAAGGGTAGAGGGAGTCGGGAGCGAGTCAGACGGTGCGGACCGTCTGCGCCACGAGCTTCCGTGCAGCTGCCGCGATGTGCTCGGCGTCGATGCCGGCTGCCGCGAGGCACTCCTCGGGCGTCCCCGACCTGGGCAGGTCGCGCACCGCGAGCTTGACGACGCGCGGCGGCTCCTCCGCGTCGGCGACGGCGTCGAGCACGGCGTCGCCGAGGCCGCCCTCCGGCCAGTGATCCTCGATCGTCACGAGCCGACCACCGGTCGCCTCGACAGCCGCAAGGATCGTCTCGGCATCTATCGGCTTGATCGAGTACGCGTCGATCACGCGCGCCGAGATCCCCTCGTCGGCCAGTGCGTCCGCGGCCTTCAGGGCCTCGTGCACGGTGATCCCGGCGCCGATCAGCGCGATCTCGTCCTCCTCGCTCGAGCGCAGGACGCGGCTGCCGCCGATCTCGAACTCCTCGTCCGCCGTGTAGAGCACGGGCGTCGCCGGCCGTAGGGTGCGTAGATACGAGATCCCGTCGAGGTCGGCCATCGCGGCGACGAGCTTCGCGGTCTGGTTCGCGTCGCACGGGTGGAGGACCGTCGAGCCGTGAACCGCCCGGAGAGAAGCGATGTCCTCGAGCCCCATCTGCGAGGGCCCGTCCTCGCCTATCGAGACACCCGCGTGCGAGCCGCACAGCGAGAAGGTCGCGCGGCTCACGGCAGCCATGCGCACGAAGTCGTACGCGCGCGAGAGGAACGCGGCAAAGGTCGAGGCGAACGGCCGCCAGCCGACCGCCTGCAGCCCCACTGCGGCGGCCGCCATCTGCTGCTCGGCGATGTACATCTCGAAGTACCGCTCCGGATACGCCTTTGCGAACGTCTCCGCGAAGGTCGAGTTCGAGACCTCGCCGTCGAGGACGACGACGTCGGGTCGCGCCGCTCCGAGAGCTGCGAGCGCGTCGCCGTACGCCTTGCGTGTCGCGACCTCCGAACCGAGCTCGTAGCGCGGGAGCTCCAGAGCTGCGGACGCGGTCGCGGGAGCCGGCGCAACGTCGGGCCTGTCCACGTCGACGTGTAGGTCGCGCAATCCGCCGAGCTCCGCGATTGCGGCATCCGGATCGTCGAGCGGCTTGCCGTGGAAGCCGTTCTCGTCCTCGACCGCGGCGACGCCCTTTCCCTTCTTCGTCTTCGCGACGACCACCGTCGGCGCTCCCGTGTTCGCGACGGCACGGCCGAGTACCTCGTCGATGGCTTCGACGTCGTGGCCGTCGACCTCGAGCGCGTTCCAGCCGAACGCCTCCGCTCGGCGGACGTATGTGTCGAGATCCCAGCCGACCATCGTCTCGCCGCGCTGCCCGAGACGGTTCACGTCGATGATCGCCGTGAGGTTGTCCAGCTCGAAGTGCGCGGCATGCTCGAAGGCCTCCCACATCGAGCCCTCGGCCATCTCGCTGTCGCCGCAGAGCACCCACACGCGGCTCGGAAGCTTCTCCAGGTACTTGGCGGCGAGCGCCATGCCCACGCCGATCGGCAGCCCCTGGCCGAGCGAGCCGGTGGCGACGTCGACCCACGGGATCAGTGGGGTGGGATGACCTTCGAGCATGCTCCCGTGCTTGCGGTAGCTCATGAGCTCCTCGTCCGAGACCACCCCGGCCGCTCGGTAGATCGCGTACAGGAGCGTCGAGGCGTGGCCCTTCGAGAAGACGAGCCGGTCGTTCGCGCGGCTCTTCGGGTGGTCGAAGTCGTAGCGGAGGTAGCCGTCGACGAGAACCGCAAGCAGGTCGGCCGCCGACATCGCCGATGTGGGATGACCCGACTTCGCGGCGGCGCTCATGCGGATCGAGTCCACACGGAACTGCTGGCCCAGCTCACGGCGTCTCTCGGCGGCTGTCACGGGCGCCATTCTACGGTGGTACCCCGAACCGCTAACGTTGACGCGTGGCGCGCAGCCGTTTGCACGAGCTCTCGGAGCACGGAGTCAGCGTGTGGGTCGACTCGCTGTCGCGCGAGATGCTCGATACGGGGGAGCTGAAGCGGCTCATTCATGAAGACGCGGTCGTCGGAGTCACCTCCAACCCGACGATCTTCGAGAAGGCGCTGTCGACCGGAGAGTGGTACGACGAGCAGCTGCGAGCCGAGCTCGAGCGCTCCGACGACACCAGGGAGGTCTTCTTCGCGCTCGCAGTCGAGGACATCAAGCGCGCGTGCGACCTCATGCGGCCGGTGTGGGAACGGACGAACGGCATCGACGGGTTCGTCTCGATCGAGGTCGATCCCGATCTCGCGTACGAGCGCGATGCGACCTTCTCGCAGGCGAAGGAGCTCCACGAGCTCGTCGACCGGCCGAACGTCTACGTGAAGATCCCGGCCACCGCTCCGGGTGTCGGGGCGATCGAGGATTCGATCGCAGCGGGCCGGTCGATCAACGTCACGCTCATCTTCTCGCTCGAGCGCCACAGAGAGGTCGCCGAGGCGTACATCCGAGGTCTCGAGCGGCTCGTGGCGGCGGGAGGCGACCCGACGCACGTGACCTCCGTCGCGAGCTTCTTCGTGTCGCGCGTCGACACCGAGGCCGATCGGCGACTCGAGGAGATCGGCAGAACCGACCTCCAGGGGCGCCTCGCGGTCGACAATGCCAAGCTCGCGTACCAGCACTACCTCGCGGCTTTCTCAGGCCCGCGGTGGGAAGCGCTGGCTGCTGCGGGAGCTCGTCCGCAGCGCTGCCTGTGGGCGTCGACCTCCACGAAGAACCCCGCCTACCGCGACGTCCTCTACGTGGAGGAGCTCGTCGGCCCGGACACGGTGAACACGATGCCGTTCGAGACGATCGACGCGTTCCAGGATCACGGCGTCGTTCGCGACGCGCTCACCGAGGGCGTCGAGGCGGCCCATCAGCTGCTCCACGAGCTCGCGGCCGCGGGCGTCGACTACGACGACGTCACCGACACGCTCGAGCGCGAAGGAGTCCAGAAGTTCTCGGACTCGTTCGCGCACCTGCTCGCGGGCATCGACGCGAAGCGCGCCGTACTCGCATAGGAAAGCCCCGCCGACTCACACACGGAGCCGACGGGGCTTCGGTGGGCTCGTCAGTGGCTCATCGTCGTCTTCGGGTTGCCGACCTTGAGGATGCCGACCTGACCGAGATCGACGTGCGCGAATGCGTGGCTGACGAAGGGGTATGTCCCCTCCTGGTCGATCTTCACGTCGAAGACCGCACCGCCTCCGGCAGGGACACCGACGGTCTGCACGCCCTGCTGGTAGTGGGTCATGTCGCCGTTCACCCACGCGCGGTCGAGGATCGTTCCGACGACGTGGAAGTTCGTGTCCAGCGTCGGGCCGGCCGCGACGACGTAGAAGCGGACCGTCTCGCCGGGATCCGATGTCAGCGGATGCGTGACGTACTGGTTGGCGTAGCCGTTGAACGTCGTCCAATCGGGTTGCATCTCGTGCGCCTTCGCCATGTCGAGCGACGCCGGCTCGTCGATGCCGGGGCTGTTCAGGTACCACTCGCTCGCCACGAGGACGTACTGGTGATCGGCGTGCGGCAGCGGCTTCGCCGGATCGACGACGATCGCGCCGTACATCCCGTTCGCGATGTGCGCGAGAACCGGCTTCGTGCCGCAGTGGTACATGAAGACGCCCGGGTCGCTCGCACGGAACTTGAAGGTGAACGACTCGCCCGGGGCGACGTCGCGGAAGGCGATGTTCGGGGCGATCCGCGCCGCGTGGAAGTCGATCGAGTGCGGGATCGAGCCGCCGTTCGTGAGCGTCATCTCGACCATCTGGCCCTGACGCACGTGCACCACGGGCCCGGGGGCGCCGTGCCCGTCGAACGCCCAGGTGTTGTACTTCACGCCAGGCGCGATCTCGACGACCATGTCCTTCATCGTCATGTGCACCTTCGCCACGTCTCCGGTGGCGACGGGCGGGAGGACGGCACTTTTCGCCTGGTGCGCCATGGCGAGCTCCTCGGCGTTGTCGGCCGTCTGGCCGGCGAAGCTCTGGATCGGCAGGCTCACGGCGCTGCTCGCAGCTGCAGCATGGCTCGAGTGGTCGGTCGTGGCTGCGGCGGCGGATGCGTCGTCGCGTGCATCGTCTGCCGCCTTCAGCATGAGGACGGCCGTCACCGCGAGGATCGCGACGGCGATCCCGAGAAAGAGGGCGAGAACCATGAGGCCGGCGTTCGAGCCCGGCTCACGGCCTCGTGTCGGAGTGCGGTACGGCTGCGTCGACTGATAGCTGGTCATGTTTCGGGCCTCCCGGATTCGACTTGGCGCACGCTAGGGCCGGCTCCAGGGCGTGGCCTCCGGATCGGATACGGCTGTCGGTGCGGCCTATTACGGAGATGGGAACAGAGGAGGTCGCGGACATCCGCGACTTCCTTCGACGTCTTCGGGACGGGAGCGGAAGGGTCGCGACCGAGCCGACGCCGACGAGCTAGCGGGCGACTGCTGCGAGGAGCTCGTCGTGCAGCAGGCCGTTCGACGTGACGGCGGTGCCCGAGTCGATGCGCGGGGCTCCGCTGAAGTCGGAGAAGCGCCCCCCGGCCTCCTCGACGATCACCTGCACGGCGGCGAGATCCCACTCGCTCACGCCGACGGCATCCACCGCGGCGTCGACGGCGCCCTCGGCGACGAGCATGTGCGCCCAGAAGTCGCCCAGGCCGCGTGCATGCCAGGCCCGCCGTGCCAACGGCGGCACCTCGTTCTCGATCGAGAACGAGAGGACCGCCTCCTCCACCCGCCCCACCGCGGAGACGTGGGCAGGCTCGCCGTTGGCGAAAGCGCCGCCTCCGCGCTCCGCCCACCAGCGGCTCTGCAGGGCGGGGGCCGAGACGACGCCGACCTCCACGATGCCGTCGCCCTCGAGCGCGATGAGCGTCGCCCAGACCGGGATTCCCCTCGCATAGTTTCGCGTGCCGTCGATCGGGTCGACGATCCAGCGCCGAGAGCCTGTTCCCGCGGCACCACCTTCCTCGCCGAGGACGGCGTCGCCGGGGCGCTCGTCTGCGAGCAACCTGCGAAGCTCGGTCTCGACCGCCCGGTCGGCCTCGGTGACCGGCGTGAGGTCGGGCTTCGTCTCGATCGCGAGTCCCGAGCGAAAGCGCGGCAGCGAGATCGCGTCGGCTGCGTCGGCGAGACGCAGCGCCAGCTCGAGGTCGGAGCTCACCGCTCGACCTTAGCGAGGGCTAGCTGCGGCTGATCCGGAAGGTCGGTCGGACGACCTTGACCGCGATCGGCGCCGACCACGTCATCGCCGGCGTACCGACCTGTGCCCCGTTCAGCCCACGCACGCGGTAGTACCAGAGTCCGGCGCTCAACTGCAGCGCCGACGACGTCGCGTACGTGAGCGCCGAGCCGCGCGCGCGCCACGGGTACTTCGAGCGCGACCACTGCACCTCGTACGCCGTCGCTCCGACGACGGGACGCCAGGCGACGAGCGGCGTCGAATACACGGTCGGGTGGGACCCGGCCTGCGCCAGGAGGCGACCCTTCGGCGAGAGGCCGGAGACGTACGGCGTTCCGGCTCCCGTGATCACGGGCCGTGACTCCTTGCCGAAGCTCGCCACGCGTCCGGACTCGCACGCGTCCTGCGGCGACTCGGCGTCGTAGTACGTGAAGCTGCCGTCCTCGCCCACGTTGATCCCGACCGGGACGACCGTCCAGTAGTAGCGCGTCGTCTTCACGTCGACGTCCGGCAGATCCACCTCTGACGACGTCTTCGCCGGTCAGCGTCTCGTTCGACACCACCGGCGTGCCGTCGGCCATGTACGTCTTGGCCGTCTCGGACGTTGCGCTCGGGAGGATCCCGCCGAGCGCGACGTCGAGCTCCTCTTGGTTCGTCGGCAGCTTGAGCGGCCCGGAGACTCGGGGCGCGAACGCCGGCCCGCCGACGACCGAGCCGCGGAACACGGCGTTGACGCAGTCGCGGTCCGTGAACGCGTACGTGCGGAAGAGGCGGTACTCGTGCCCGTCGGCGCCGACGTCGCCACTGAACGTCATCGCAGGCATCAGCTGGTGCGCCGCCGCTTTCGTGTCGGTGCTCACCGCGTCGGAGAGCGCCGCGCGGAGCTGGAGCTTTCCGCCGGCCCAGCCCGGATTCGTCGTCGCGTAGGTCGGGCTCCACGGCCCGTAGGAGACTGCGGGCAGGCCGTTGGGGAGGGCTCCGACGACCTGCCGCACCGGACGGACGCGCCACCGAACGAGTTGCCACCAGCTGTCTTCCAGGTGGAAGCTGTAGAAGTCGCGCTGGTCTGCGACGTTCGTGTGCGTCCTGACGACCTTACGGATGTCCGGGTACCAGACGTCGTACGCCGTCGCGCCCTCGACGGGTGCCCAGCGCACGAGGCCGGGCTTCGACGTGAGGGGAACGGGGGTCGACTCCCAGCGCATGTTGAACCCGAAAGGCTTGCTCCACGCCGTCGCGCCGCGCGTGGTGACGGCGCGGACGTGCGCGTAGAGCGCGTACGGCTTCCCGGTGAACCACGGTAGGACGAGGTTCACCGAGGTCGCCGGGATGCGGATCGGTGCGATCTTCGTGGTCAGCACCGCCGGGCCGGCCACAGAGCCCGAGTCCTGGCTCTTCGAGGAAGTCTGGTCCTCGGACGCGGGAGCGCTGATGGTCACCGGGCGGCAGAACTTCCCGGAGCCGGGTCCCGTCGCGACGTTCGACCAGAACACCGAGCTCCCGTCGAACGTCCGGCTCGTCGCGAGCTCGAACTCGTAGCACGACGCGCCGCGGACCGGGTTCCACGCGAACGCCGGCGTTCGCGAGAACGTGTGCGTCTGCACCTCGTTCGGGCGCAGCTCGAAGCCGCGCAGCCCCGTCGGCGCGGAGGGCGCCGCGGCAGCTGACGTTGCGAAGGCGGTGACGAGCACCGCAAGGGCGAGGAGGGCGAAGCGGGCCGCACGCATCGAAACTCATGTCGGCAGCGGCGTTTGCCGACTTGAGCGCGCTCCGCCGTAACGAGCGCGGGCTGGCACGCGAGCGTCTTGAAGGTCGTGCGCAACTGGAATCCGCGCTCGCGGACTCCAGCCCTGCGCAGAACTCAGTCGAGCTGGAGGTACAGGACCGCGACGAGAATCGTGCCCGCGAAGATCAGCCAGAAGAGGAAGAAGAGCGCCCAGCCGAAACGGAGGTTTCGCCGTGCGAGCTCGTTCTGCGCAAGACCGGAATCCACTGAGGCGCGGATTCCGGTCGCGCTAACACCTTGGGAATCCATCAGAAGAGCACCGGGTCGAGCGCGGCAGCGGTGAACAGGAGCGCCAGATAGAGGAGCGAGTAGTGGAAGAGCACCTTCGCGCGAGCGCGTGAGAGGTCTCGTCGCAGGAGGACCGCGAGAGCGACGAAGACGGCTCCCAGCGCGACGGCCGCGGCTGTGTAGAGCGGTCCGAGCCAGATGCCCACGAAGACCGTGAAGGCGACCATCACGATCGAGTAGAGGACGATCTGGCGCGCGGTCTCGCGCTCTCCCCGCACGACGGGAAGCATCGGCACTCCCGCTGCCGCGTACGCGTTCTTGATCATCAGCGCGAGCGCCCAGAAGTGCGGAGGCGTCCAGAGGAAGACGATGAGGAAGAGCCAGAGCGCCGGCAGCGCGAGCGATCCCGTCGCCGCCGCATATCCGACGAGCGGCGGAACCGCGCCGGCGGCGCCTCCGATGACGATGTTCTGAGGCGTCGAGCGCTTGAGCCAGCGCGTGTACACGAGGACGTAGAAGAGGTTCCCGACCAGCGCGAGGGTCGCGGTCAGGACGTTCACCGCGGACGCGAGCAGCGCGAACGAGATCGCCGAGAGCAGGATCCCGAACTCGAATGCCTGCTCGGGCGTGACGCGGCCGGCGGCGACAGGCCGCTCCTCCGTGCGGCTCCCCATCAGGACGTCGATGTCGCGGTCGAGGACGTGGTTGAGGGCCGAGGCTCCGCCGCAGGCGAGCGCCAGTCCCAGCATCGTCACGCCGAGGAGCCCGAGCGGCGGGACGCCCTGGGCGCCGACGAACATTCCCGCGGCACCTGTCAGGAGGAGCAGGGTCATGATGCGCGGCTTCGTCAGCGTCAGGTAGTCGCGCGCGGACGCCAGCGGTACCGGCTCGCCGCGGAACGCGCCCGCGTCCACGACGAGCGTCAGCCCGAGCGCGACCGCCGCGGCGCCGACGTGCAGACCGACAGCCCACGTTGCGTCACCGGTCCACGCGACGAGACCCCCGAGCGCGATGGCGGCGAGGAAGACTGCGAGCGCGACGACCGTTCGGCGGAGGAGGAACGGATACGAGAGGCGTGCGAGTAGGACGTTTCCGACGAGGAGGGGCAGCGCCACGAGAGCGACGCCCCAGTGAGTCGTTCCGAGCTGCAGGCCTGCGCTCACGACGACGAGCCCGACCGCGAGCGAGCTCGCGACCGCGGAGATCCGGAACAGTGCGCCCGGCGTCACGCGGACGTCGCCCGGCAGGCTAGAGCTCGCGCTCGCCACGCTGCTCACGCAGCTTCCTCCTGAGGTCGTAGAGGGGTCTCGCGCTCGTCACGTACGGCACCTCGTCGAAGTTGTGCGGAGGCGGTGGAGACGTGGTGTACCACTCGAGCGTGTCTCCCTGCCACGGGTCGTTGCCGACGCGTGCCCCGCTCCTTCGCGTCTTCAACACGTTGAGCGCGAACACGAGGACGGCCACCGCGGTGACGTACGCGCCGATCGTGGAGGCGAGGTTGTACCCCTCCCAGCTCGAGTGGTAGTAGGTGTAGATCCGGCGAGGCATGCCTTCGAGGCCGAGGAAGTGCTGCGGCATGAACGTGAGGTTGAAGCCGACGAAGAGCAGCCAGAAGTGCCACTTGCCGAGTCGCTCGTCGAGCTTGCGGCCGAACATCTTCGGCCACCAGTAGTAGAGGCCCGAGAAGACCGCGAACACGACGCCTCCGAGCAGCGTGTAGTGGAAGTGGGCGACGACGAAGTAGCTGTCGTGCACCTGCCAGTCGATGGGGAACGACGCCAAGTAGATCCCCGTCAGGCCCCCGATGACGAAGAGGGAGAGGAACCCGAGGGCGAACAGCATCGGGGTCTCGAAGCTGACGTTCCCGCGCCAGAGGGTCGCGAGCCAGTTGAAGATCTTGATGCCGGTCGGGACGGCGATGACCATCGACGCGATCATGAACCAGACCTGCAGCGAAATCGGCAGCCCCACCGTGAACATGTGGTGCGCCCACACGAGCATCGAGAAGAAGGCGATCGCGACGGTGGACGCGACGATCGCCTTGTAGCCGAAGATCGGCTTGCGGGCGAAGACCGGCAGGACCTCGCTGATGATCCCGAACGCCGGTAGGACGATGATGTACACCTCGGGATGCCCGAAGAACCAGAACGCGTGCTGGTAGAGGAGCGCCGAGCCGCCTGCGTCCGGGTTGAAGATGTGCGTCTGGACGTCCCACGGCCCGATCGAGATGCCGCGGTCGAGGAGCAGCAGCGTCAATGCGGCGGCCAGCACCGGCATGACGGCCATGATCAGCCAGGAGTAGAGCTCGATCGACCAGACGAAGAGCGGCATCCGCGTCCACGTCATCCCCCGCGTGCGCATGTTGTGGATGGTCACGAGGAAGTTCACCGCTCCCGCCACCGTCGAAACCGTGAGCAGGTGGAGCGAGAGGATCCAGTAGTCCTGACCGTTTCCCGGCGCCTGGATCGACAGCGGCACGTACGCGGTCCAGCCCGTCTGCGCCGCGCCGCCGTGGGCGAAGAAGCTGAGCATCAGCACCGCGCCGCCCAGGAAGTAGAACCAGTACGAGAGCGCGTTCAGGCGCGGGAACGCCATGTCCGGAGCGCCGATCATGAGCGGCACGAGGTAGTTCGCGAACCCCGCGGCGACCGGCACTCCGACGAGGAACACCATCGACGTTCCGTGGATCGTGACGAGCTCGTTGTAGTGCTGGGCGCTGATGAGGCTCTCGTCCGCCTGCGCGAGCTGGGTACGCATGACGAGGGCCATGAGCCCGGCGAGGACGAGGAAGACGACCGACGTCGACAGGTAGAGGATCCCGATTCGCTTGTGATCCGTGGTGACGAGCCAGCTCGCCACCCTCCCGCGCTGCCACGCGGGTATCGACTCAGCCCGTGATGCCATTCGGCGGGTTCTCCTTCAGGTACTTGGCGAGCGACGCGATCTGCTCGTCGGTCCAGCCCGCTCCGACCGCGGGCATGACTCCGTTGGGGCCGGTACGTCCGTTGCGGACGAGCGTTTCCAGCGACTGCGGGTTCGCAAGTGTCGGCGAGCCGGCGATCCGCGGCCCGATGCCGCCCTCACCGGCGAGGCCGTGGCACTTCGCGCAGACGCCTCCCCAGGTCTCCTTGCCGAGGTCGGCCGAGCCCGCGGCCTGCTCGCTGCGCCGCTGGTCGAGCCAGGAGGTGAACGCTGCCTTCGGCATCACCTCCACCGTGGCCAGCATCTGAGCGTGCTCGAGCCCGCAGAGCTCGGCGCACTGGCCCGTGTACGTCCCGGTCTTGTCGACGTCGAACCACGTCTCGTTCGTTCGTCCCGGGATGGCGTCGATCTTGCCCCCGAGCGCAGGGATCCACCACGAGTGGATCACGTCGGAGTCGGGCGCCGTCACGGTGAGCTTCACGGGGACACCGGCGGGCGCGCGCATGTGGTCGATCGCGATCGCTCCGTTCGGGTACTCGAACTGCCAGTAGAACTGCCGCCCCGTGACCTTGATCTCCAGCTGTTGCTCGCCGGCCGTGGCATTCGGGATGTCCTTGATGCCCGGGAGCTCGATGAAGATGAACGTCGCGATGACGAACAGGACGAGCACGGGCCCGGCCGTCCATGCGAGCTCGAGCTTCGTGGCGCCGTGAATCGGCGCGCCGTCCTCGAACCGAGGACGCTTCCGGCGCCGGTACTTCCAGATGAACGCGATCAGGAGCCCTTCGACGAGCACGAAGATCGCACCGGTGAAGATGGTCACGAAGAGGTAGCTCTGCCGGATCCCGTCGGCGTTCGGCGACTCCGGCACGACCGGCGCGAACTGCGCGAAGGCGGAAGGCGCGACGATCGCGGCGACGAGAGCGAGGCCGGCGGCAAGGACGGGAAGACGTCGCACCGGCTGCCATTCTATGAACGTGTCGGAGAAATCGCTTCGGGGAACTCGTGTGCGGCTTCCCGCCGACGTCGTGCGGCCGTTCGAGGTCTTCGTGAACGGCGTGGAGCAGCAGGAGGGGAGCGACTATCGGATCGAGGGGCGCACGCTCGTCTTCGAACGCGAGCTCAGGACCGAGGGCAAGCTCGGCTTCTGGCGCTGGCTGTCCCTGTGGGTGGGGGTCGCGGGCACGTACCGGCAGAACGACTCGGTCGACGTCGCCTATCGACGCGGCGGGAAGCCTGTCGTCGCCTCCCGGCTTCCGCTCGAGCCGCTCTAGCTCGAGGGCTTCGCGCCGGCGTTCTGCTCGAGTCTCGAGAGCAGCGTCGCGCAACTCCTCGATCTCCCCTGCGTCGAACCCGGCGAGCAGCCGTCTGTTGAAGGATTGGACCGCCCGCAGCATCTCCGCGTGCTTCGCCCGCCCGGCGTCCGTGAGCTCGACGCTCACCGCGCGACGATCGCTCGGGTCTCGCCTGCGGACGACGAGGCCCTCCTCCTCGAGCCCGTCGAGGTGGCGCGTGAGCGTCGGTCCCTCGATGTGCATGGCCCGGGCGAGCTCGTGCTGCGTCCGCCACTCGTCGCCGTGGAGGTTCGTGAGGATGAACCACATCGGCATCGAGCCGCCCACCTCGGCGAGCGCGTCGTTGAACGCGCGCCCGACGTGCTTGGCGGAGTGAGCGAGGTGGAGGCCGATCGGGGTTCCGGGCGGACGCACGGCGCGATTGTAGCCTTTTGATAGCGTGCTAACGGTTAGATGACTAACGAACTGCACGATAACGGGATCGAGGTCAGAGGACTCGTCCGCGAGTACAGGAAGGGGCCGCGCGCCGTCGACGGGATCGACCTCTCCGTCGCGCCGGGCGAGATCTACGGGTTTCTCGGGCCGAACGGCGCCGGCAAGTCCACGACCGTCCACGTCCTGACGACACTGCTGCCGCCCACGGCGGGTACTGCGCTCGTCGGCGGGTACGACGTCGTCCACGACGGGCCGAAGATCCGCGGGCTGATCGGAGTCGCGCTGCAGGAGGCCGCACTCGACCCGCTGCTCACCGCCCGCGATCATCTCCGCCTGCAGGCGACCTTGCAGAGCGTCCCGAAGCCCCAGCGGGAGTCGCGTGCGGACGAGCTTCTCCACCGCGTCGGGCTCGTGGACGCTGCCGACCGCAAGGTCGCGGGCTACTCGGGCGGAATGAAGAGGCGGCTCGATCTCGCGCTCGCCCTCGTGCACAGCCCGCGCATCCTCTTCCTCGACGAGCCGACAACGGGGCTCGATCCGCAGAGCCGGACCGACATCTGGAACGAGGTGGCGCTCATGCGGCGTGAGGCCGGCGTGACCGTGTTCCTGACGACGCAGTACCTCGAGGAAGCCGATGTCCTGGCCGACCGCGTGGGGATCATGGACCAGGGCAAGATCGTGGCCGAGGGCACGCCCGCGGAACTGAAGGCCGAGATCGGTCGTCCGAGCGTCCACGCGATCCCGCGAACCGAGCAGGACAGGCCGAAGCTCGCGACCTTTCTCGCGCAGTTCGGAGAGCCGCTCGCGTCGACGCGCGACGTTGCCGTGCGGCTCCGTGACGGGCTCGGGCTGACGGACATCGTGCGCGCGGCGGACTCGAACGGCGTGGACATGGCCGATCTCGAACTGCGCGCGCCGACGCTGGACGACGTCTTCCTCGCGAAGACCGGCCGGACGCTCGAGGGCGCAGCCGAGGAGGCGGACACGGCGAAGCAGCAAGGGGGCCGCAGCACGTGAGCGCCACCGCCACACAGGTCGGTGCGATCGCGCGCCGGTCGGTCGTGCGCACGTCGCGGCAACCGGCGAGCATCATCCCGCCGCTCGTCTTCCCGGTGGTGCTCATGCTCGTGAATGCGGGCGGTCTGCGGTCGTCGACCGATCTGCCCGGCTTTCCGACCGACTCGTTCCTCGCGTTCGCGCTCGCGGTGCCGTTCATCCAGGGTGCGCTCTTCTCGACGATGAACGCGGGAACCGATATCGCACGCGACGTCCAGACCGGGTTCGTGAACCGCCTCTCGCTCACGGCCCTGCGCGACTGGCCGCTGCTCGTGGGGCAGCTGACCGGGATCGTCGTCCTCGGCGTCGTCCAGGTCGTCTTCTACATCGTGGTCGGGCTCACGGCAGGAGTGCGCTTCGAGTCCGGTCCCGCGGGAATCGCCGTCCTCCTGCTCTACGGAGCGATGGTCGCGCTCTCGTTCGGCGCGCTCGGAGCCTTCCTCGCGTATCGCACCGGCTCCGGCGAGACGATCCAGGCGCTGTTCCCCGTGCTCTTCGTCTTCCTCTTCATCTCGTCGATGAACACGCCGCGGAACCTGATCGGCGTGGACTGGTTCCGCATCGCGGCCACCCTCAATCCCGTCTCGTACATGATCGAGTGCGTCCGCAGCCTCATCATCACGGGCTGGGACTGGCAGGCGCTCGCGCTCGGCTTCGGCTTCGTCATCGTGCTCGGTCTCGTCTCGCTCTGGCTCGCGTCGGGTGCTCTCCGGAATCGGATGACGCGGACATGACGACGGTGAACGTCATCCTCGGCGTCTCTCGACGGACGCTCAAGAACGCACTGACGAACCCCCAGATCCTCTTGCCGACGATGGCGTTCCCGCTGTTCTTCTTCACGGCCTTCGCCGGGGGTCTTTCGCAGATCTCGAAAGTGCCCGGCTTCGACTACCCACCCGGCTATACGTCGTTCCAGTTCGTGTTCGTGCTGCTTCAGTCCGCGGCCTTCAGCGGCGTCTTCACCGGGTTCGGCGTCGCACGCGACTTCGAGTACGGGTTCGCGAAGCGGCTCATGCTGGCAGCTCCGCGGCGGAGCGGCATCGTTCTCGGCTATGCGCTCGCCGCGCTCGTGCGCTGGTCGATCGTCGCCGTGCTCCTGACGGTCGTCGGGCTTGCCGTCGGGATGAACATCGCCGGCGGACCGGTGGATCTGATCGGTCTCTACGCGCTCGCCGCGCTCGTGAACTTCTGCGGTTTCTTCTGGGCGGGAGGGATCGCGATGCGCTTCCGCACGATCCAGGCAGGGCCGCTCATGCAGATGCCGGTCTTCCTCATCCTCTTCTTCGCGCCCGTCTACGTGCCGCTCGGCCTCCTCCAGGGGTGGATCCACGGGGTCGCGACCGTGAACCCGCTGACGTACCTGCTCGAGACCGGCCGGGGGTTCGTCGCGGGTGATCCCCCGCACATCGCCGGAGCGTTCGGGATCGCGATCGGCCTCGGGCTCCTGTTCTGGATCTGGGCCTTCCGCGGACTCCGGAACGCCGAGGCCGCCGGCGGCTAGGCCTAGATAGCTGCGAGCACGCGTAACAGCGCGTCGACGACCTGCGGGTCGAACTGCGCGCCGGACGCCTCGACGAGACGACGCTTGGCCTCGTCCTCGCCGAGCGACTTCCGGTACGGCCGATCGGTCGTCATCGCATGGAACGCGTCGCACGCGAGGACGATTCGCGACTCGAGCGGGATCTGGTCGCCGACGAGGCTGTCCGGATACCCCGTGCCGTCGAAGTGCTCGTGCGCGCAGCGGACGATGAGGCGTACCTCTCCGAGCTGCTCGATCGGGGCGAGGATGCGCTCCCCGAGGATCGGGTGCGTCTCGACGATTCGCCGTTCCTCCGGTGTCAGCGGCCCCGGCTTCGTGAGGATGCGGGACGGGACGCCGATCTTGCCGATGTCGTGGAAGAGCGCACCGAGCTCGAGGCGCTTGAGCTCGTGCGGCTCGAAGCCGAGCTCTTCGCCGACGCGGAGCGCGAGGTCGGTGATCCAGCGTGCGTGGGAGGAGGTGTACTCGTCGTTCGCCTCGAGCGCGTTCGCGAGCGCCTCGACCGTCGCGACGAACGTCCGCTCGAGCGTCTCGTAGCTGACGGCCGTCTGCAGCGCGAGCTGCGTCTGCCGCGCGATGCTGCCGAGTAGCTCCAGGTCGCGATCGTCGTGTGCGGGCTTCAAGGGTACGGCGGCTGCCACGACTCCCCAGCGCCCGTTGACCGTGAAAGGCGCGATTCCGAAACGGCCCTCCGTTCCCTCTGGCGCGGAAGCGATCGCTGCGTATTGCGGCTCGTCGACGATGTACGGCTCGGTGCGGACGAGCCAGGGGCCGAGGTGCTCGCCGGGGATCCGGAGTTCCTTGTCCTCGTCGCGAGGCCGGTCGGGGAAGCCTGCGAGCCGCTCGAGCGCGCCGTCGCCGGCGTGCTGGAGCCACACGGACGTGTTCGGGCTCGCGAGGATGCTCGCGGCGCCCGTGGCTACCCGCTCGGCGACCTCGACGGTTCCCGAGGCCTGTGCGAGGTCGCGCGAGAGCGCGAGGAGCGCCTTGGCGCTCTCGGCCTCGCTGCGCTGCGCCTCGTACAGGCGAGCGTTCTCGAGAGCAACGGAGGCGTGCCCCGCCATCACCTCGAGCAGGCGGAGGTCGTCCGCGTCGAACTGGTCGAGCCCGAGCTTCGAGATGACGATGACCCCCGTCACTCGCGTACCGAACTTGAGCGGCACGACCAGGAGCGACTCCTCGATCTCGGCCGTCCCCACGATCTGCTCGCCGAACTCGTGTCGCACTGCGTCTCCGACGAGGAGCGATTCGCCCGTCTCGGCGACGCGTCCCGTAATGCCGCGGCCGACCTGGGTCGGCAGGAGGTCGACCGGGTCACCCGGGGCGTCGACGATCAGATCTCCCCGGAATGCGACAAGCACGAGGTCGTCCTCGTCGCGCAGGAAGACACGGCAGTTGTGGTAGTCGACGAGGAGCCGGAGCTCGTCGGCGATGGTGAGCCCGATCTGCGCGACGTCGTTGAGGCGCGAGAGCTTCCCGGAGAGGCTCTGCAGCATCTTCAGGTGCGCGATCGAGCGCACGTCGTCGTGCCGAACGCGCTCCTCGCTGGGGCGCTCGCGATCGCTTTCGTCGAACGGCACCACGAGGCCCTTCCCGCGCGTCTTCGCGGTCATCATCGCCGCCTCGGCACAGGCGACGAGCTCGCGGGGATTCGCGGCGTTGTCCGGCCCGATTGCAATGCCCGTCGAGACGGTCAGCTTGCCGACCGCCTCCGCTTCGAGCTTGCCGAGCTGATCGCCGATGCGCGCGGCGAGCGTGTTCGAGCTTCGCATGTCGCCGGACGGGAGGATGACGGCGAACTCCTCGCCGCCGACGCGGCACACGACGTCGCTGGCGCGGACCGACCCGCGTAGGACGTCTGCGACCTGCTGGAGGAGGTAGTCGCCGATCCCGTGGCCGTAGACGTCGTTCACTCTCTTGAAGTCGTCGAGGTCGATCATCACGACCGCCACGGTCTGGTGCGCAGCGGACGCGCGGAGCAGCTCCTGCCGCAGGCGGTCGTGGAATGCTCGGTGGTTGTAAAGGCCTGTGAGCGCATCCGTCTCGGCCTGGTGCTCGAGCCGGGCGCGGATGTGCGCGTTGTCGATCGCGAGCGCAGCGGCGTCGCCGAAGCGCTTCGCGAGGAGGAACTCCTCGTCCGAGAAGGCGGCGTCCTCACCGACCCGGTAGATGTTGAGCGTGCCCTTCAGCTGTCCGCGCGCGACGAGTGGGACGGCGATCAGCGCTTCGGGCTCGATCGGCGTGCCCGGGACGAAGCGGACGCGCGGGTCGAGGTGCGCCTGGTTCGCGAGTACTGCCTCGCGGTGGTCGACCGCCCAGCCCGTGATCCCCTCGCCGAACGAGAACGTCTCGCTCATGACCTCGTCCGCCCACTCGCTGCGGGCGAGCACCGGCTTCAGCTCACGCTTCGCCTCGTCCGCCTCGTAGATGTGGACGTCCTCGTACGGGATCAGTTCCGCGAGCGTCTCCGCGATCCGCTCGAGCAGGGCGTCGAGGCTCTGCTCCGAGAGCACGTCGTGGAAGATCTCGGCGAGCCGGCGGTACGGCTCGGCGGAGCCGCTCGAGACGAGGCTGATCTGCGGCCGGGGAGCCGGGTCGATGGGTGCAGGGTCGGACATGCCGCCTCGGACCTCATCGGACGGCGAAGGAGTCCGCTTGAGATCAGCTTTGCGAAGATCCCTCGGCCATGGAGGCCCCCGGCGCGCGACGCGCGCTTCTCGCAGGTCTGATCGACCACGCACCGACGTTCCCGCCTGCGGAGCTGCCTTCGGACGAGGCGCTGGCGGAGGACGAGCGGGCGATCGCGAGCGAGCACTCGTGGATGCTTGCCAGGCTCGTGTGGCCGGCATCGAAGCTCGGCGAGATCGCCGGCAGCGACCGCGCTGTCAGCGCGGTCCTCGACGAGCCGCTCCCTCCGGGTGCGGCGGTCGCGGCCGTCGAGGTGAGATTCCCGGACGAGCTCGAGGAGCTTGAAGCCATCGCTTCCGAGATCTACGTCGAAGTGCCGCTGGACCACGCTCTCGAGGCGCGACTCGATGCACTCGCAGACCATGGCTTCCGCGCGAAGGTTCGTTGTGGCGGCGCCGACGTGCCGACAGCCGACGACCTCGCGCGATTCATGCGCGCTTGCCGCCGACGGGGAATCGTCTTCAAGGCGACCGCGGGGCTCCATCACGCGGTGCGCTCGAACGGCGGGCACGGGTTCCTCAACCTGCTCGCGGCGGCAGTCTTCGAAGGGGAGGAGGAGGCCGCGCTCGAGGAGACCGATCCGGCGTCGTTCGCCCTCGACGGCTCCGCGTTCTCGTGGCGCGAGCGCAGCGCAGGTGAAGAGGAGCTCGCTCGCGCAAGACGCGCAGTGGTCCACTCGATCGGGAGCTGCAGCTTCTTCGAGCCGATCGAGGAGCTCGAGTCGCTCGGGATGCTCACACGGTGAGGGGCGGGGTCGGCTTCGGCGTCTTCTCGACCGACGGCGATCCGCCGCGGGTCGGCTTCCGGGTCGGCGACGACGTCCTCGACCTTGCCGCAAGCGGGCTCGGATCCGTGTTCGAGTCGGCGACCCTCAATCCGTTTCTCGCGCTCGGTCGCTCGTCGTGGGAGGACACGCTCGTCCGGATCGACGAGCTCGTGAGCGCCGGCGCCGACCTCGTTCCGCTCGAGGAGGCCCGGGTCGGTCTTCCGTTCGTTGTCGCCGACTACGTCGACTTCTACTCCTCGCTCGAGCATGCGACGAACCTCGGCCGCATGTTCCGGCCGGACGCCGAGCCGCTCCTCCCGAACTGGCGTCACCTGCCGGTCGGGTACCACGGGCGCTCGGGAACGGTCGTCGTCAGCGGCACGTCGATCGTTCGTCCGTGTGGTCAGGCGAGAGGACCGGACGACGATGTGCCTCGCTTCGGCCCGAGCCGCAGGCTCGACATCGAGCTCGAGCTCGGCTTCGTCGTCGGCGTCGGCAGCACGCTTGGCGAACCCGTCCGCGCCTCGGCCTTCCGCGACCACGTGTTCGGCGTCGTGCTCGTCAACGATTGGAGCGCGCGTGACATCCAGGCGTGGGAGTACCAGCCGCTCGGCCCCTTCCTCGGGAAGTCCTTCGCGACGTCGATCGGCGCCTGGGTGACTCCGCTCGCCCTTCTCGACAGCCGGTTCGTGCCGGCCCCCGAGCAAGATCCGGAGCCGCTGCCATACCTGAGCACGGAGGGGAACTGGGCACTCGACATCGAGCTCGAGGTCGAGCTCCGGGGTACGGTCGTCTCGCGGACGAACGCGCGCGGCCTCTACTGGACGACGCCGCAGCAGCTCGCGCACGCGACGGTCAACGGCGCGTCCCTCGCGACCGGCGATCTCTTCGCGTCCGGCACGATCTCGGGATCGGAGCACGGCAGCGAGGGCTCCTTGATCGAGCTGACGCGAAACGGCGAGCATCCCGTGGGGCTCGACGACGGCTCGACCAGGACGTTCCTCGAGGACGACGACGAGGTGGTGCTCCGTGGCAGGGCCGGCGAGCTCGAGCTCGCCGAGGTACGGGGGACGATTCTCCCGGCGCGCTGCTAGCCGCCGGGCGGGAAGCGCCCCGCACGGTAGAGCTGGCCCTCGAGCCCCCGCCCGAGAAGCTCCGCCAGCCACTCTGCGGTGTCGAGGAGCTGGTCGAGGTCGATGCCGGTCTCCACGCCTTCCCGTGACAGGAGATAGACGAGGTCCTCGGTCGCGATATTGCCGGTCGCGTTGGGGGCGAACGGGCAGCCACCGAGGCCGCCGATCGATGCGTCGAGAACACTCGCGCCGGCCTCGAGCGCAGCGAGTGCGTTCGCGTATCCCCCGTTGCGAGTGTTGTGGAAATGCCCGCCCACCAGCCGTCCGAGTGCGCCGACGCGCGCGGTGAGCGAGCGCACCGCGGTCGGCGAGGCGACGCCGATCGTGTCCGCGAGGATGATCGTGTCGGGCTCCACCTCCGCAACGCGCTCGGCGATCGCGACGACCCGATCGGGATCGACCTCGCCTTCGAACGGGCACCCGAAGGCGACGCTGAGCGTCACGGCACAGCGGATGCCGTCCCCTCGGGCGCGGGCGGCGATGCGTCGCGCTGCGACGACCGACTCCTCGACGGTCGAGCCCTGGTTACGCTCGTTGAACGACTCAGTGACCCCCAGTGCGAACCGCACCTCGTCGAGTCCAGACGCGAGCAGGCGGTCGTAGCCCTTCTCGTTCAGTGCCAGCCCGGCCCGAACCGGCCCCGGGCAGGGGCCGACCGCGGCGACGACCTCCTCCGCACCGGCCATCTGCGGAACGCGGCGCGGATCTACGAAGCTGGCGACCTCGACTCCGGGCAGTCGCGCGTCGGCGAGCCGTCTGACGAGCTCCGCCCGCACCTCGATGTCGAGGACCTCGGGCTCGTTCTGCAGCCCGTCGCGTGGCCCGACGTCGTAGACGGTCACGTCCGAGCCCGGCGTCACCAGAGCACCCGATCCACGTCGCACAGTCTCCCACGCACCTATCGCGTAGCCTGGAGGCGTGAGCGATCGGATCGTTGTCGGCGTCGACGGTTCGGACGCAGCGCGCGATGCGCTGCGCTGGGCGGCCGACGAGGCGCGCCTCCGCTTCGCGCCCCTGGTCGCCGTTCACGCGTGGTCCTTCATCCCGCCGCAGCCGATCGGCGACCCGGGAATGCTCGCGATGCCGGCCGGCGATCTTCCCGGCCAGCTGAACGCCGAGTCGGACGCGGCACGCATCGCCCTCGACGAGGCCGTTGCGGACGCGCTCGGCGCCGAGCCGGGAATCGAGGTCGAGCGGAAGCTCGTCGAAGGCGATGCGGGCGAGGTGCTCGTCGCGGAGAGCTCGGGCGCCGACCTCGTCGTGGTCGGCTCGCACGGGCGCTCGGGGTTCAAGGCGGCGCTGCTCGGCTCCGTCAGCCGTCACGTCGTCGACCACGCGACCTGCCCCGTGGTCGTCGTCAAGACCGAGCGACCGACTAGCTAGAGCTGATCCGTCTTCGCCGCGAGCACGCGGTCGCGGTCGGTCACGCCTCCTGCTGTGTGAGTCCACCAGCGAAGGGTCACCTGCCGGTAGCTGATCGCGATGTCCGGGTGGTGATCCTCCGCCTCCGCAAGGGCGCCGACCCGGTTCACGAAGTCGAGCGCCGCCGGAAAGCTCTCGAGCTCGAACGTGCGCTGCAGCGCTCCGTCGACCTCGTTCCAATCCGCTGGAGCCACGATCGCAGTATCTACGATCGACTGCAGTGTCGGTCTCGACCGAGATCCGCGCGGACGCGCTTCGCTCCGGTGAGTCGAGGCGCGCCGGCCGCGAGCTCCTTCTGGAGCTCGTCTTTCGGCCGCCGTCGAACGCCCTTGCGGCGATCCTCGCCAGGACCGGGGTCTCCCCGCCGACGGTCGTTCTCGCGAACGCGGCGACCGGGCTCGTGGCTGCGCTTGCGATCGGCCGCGGCGAACTGCTCGCGGCGGCCGTTCTGCTCCAGCTGAAGACGCTTCTCGACAACACGGACGGCCAGCTGGCCCGCGTCACGGGTCGCGTGACGCGCCTCGGCCGCTACCTCGACACGGAAGCCGACCTCGTCGTGAACGCCTCGGTGTTCGCGGGTCTCGGCGCCGCGACGGGGCAGCCGTTGCTCGCTGTGGTGGCGTTCGTCGCGCTGACGCTCGTGCTCAGCGCCGACTTCAACGCGACGGAGCTCTACCTGGAGGCCCGCGGCCCGTCGCGGCTCCTCCCCGCTGCGACCGGAGGATTCGTCGAGCGCTCTCTCGAGCGGATCTACACGGCCGTCTTCGGTCGTATCGATCGCATCGTCCGGGCGATCGCACGACGTCGCTTCGAACATGCCGTCGGCGTGGTCGACTCGTCGGGCGGGGCCGCTTGGCGCGCGTACATCGACGGGTTCACCGTGACGGTGCTCGCCAACTTCGGGCTCACGACCCAGCTCGCCGTGCTCGGAGTCTGCCTCGCGTTCGGGCTGCCGCAGCTCTATCTCTGGCTCGTGCTCGGGTGCCTCGCTGCGCTCGTGCCGCTCCAGATCCGCGCGGAGAGACGCACGCGGGCAGTCAGTACGCGCCGCGCAGCGTGAGCCGCTGCCCGTTCATCGACGCCGCGGCGTCCGAGCAGAGGTAGGCGATTGCCTCGGCGATCTCCTCTGCGGGCGTGAACGTCGAGAAGTCCTTGTCGGGGGTCTCCGCGCGCATCGCCGGCGTCACGATCGCGCCGACGACGACGATGTTCGCGGTCGCCCCCGTTCGCTTGAAGCGGTCGGCGAGAGCGAGCGTCCAGGTCTCCGACGCGGCCTTCGCGGCGGCGTAGGCCGCGTTCGGGTTGGTCGGGCTCTGCGCCTGACCTGCCGACACGAGCACGAAGCGGCCGCGCCCGCTCTCGATGAGGTTCGACGCGAATGCCTGCGTGGCGTGCTGCACCGTGCGTACGAGCAGGGCGCTCAGGAAGTCCCAGTCCTCGAGCGGAGCCTCTTCGATCGGCCGGCCGCCGCGCCAGCCGCCGACGAGGTGGACGAGCCCGTCGACGCGATCGTGCCGCACAGCCAGGTTCGCGGCCCAGGTTCCCGTCGCCTCGGCGTCGAGCAGATCGACGACGTCCGTCTCGATGGGCGACCCGATGTCTGCGGCGAGCTCGTCGAGGCTCTTCTCATCGCGGCCGCACACGCACGTTTGCGCCCCGGCCTCCGCGAGCCGACGCACGACGGTCGGTCCGAGATTGCCGGCGCCGCCTGCCACGGCGATCACTCGTCCGTCGAGCGCCTGCGCCACGGTGCCCACGCTAGCAACGGAATTACGGGCGGAGTAGCGTCCGCGCATGGCAGGGCAGACCTTCGCCGAGCTGCAGGCGCAGTTTCGGAACATCTGGCCGGCGGTCACTCTGCGCTCGATCGGCGACGTCGAGCGGACGGTCGTGGTCGTCCACTCGATCAGCTTCGGCGTCCCCGATCAGCTGATCCCGGTGTTCCCCGCCTATGAGGAGCGCTTCCTCTGCCTCGTCCTGAGCCTGCTCCGCGCTCCGAAGTCACGCGTGGTCTACGTCACGTCCCAGCCGATCCACCCCCGGGTCGTCGACTACTACTTCTCCCTCGTCCCCGAGCTCGACACGCCCGAGGCGCGAAGCCGCTTCGAGGCCGTCTCGCTCGTGGACGGCCGCAACGAGCCGCTCTCCCGCAAGCTGCTGGCTCGTCCGGGCGCGCTCGAGCGCATCCGGCGGCTGATCGGAGAGCCCGAGGTCGCGATGATCATCCCGTTCTGCATGACCCCCGACGAGGTGGCTCTGGCCGAGGCGCTGCAACTTCCGATCTACGGCTGCGACCCCGCGCTGAACTGGCTCGGCTCGAAGACCGGCAGCCGCCGGGTGTTCGCCGAGGACGACGTACCTCACCCCCTGGGGCTGGACGTGCGCGGAGGCGACGATCTGGCTGCAGCGCTCGACGAGCTCCGCGCGCGCGCCCCGCACGCCGCGACTGCGGTGCTGAAGCTCGACCTCGGTGTGAGCGGGCTCGGCAACGCGTTGATCGACCTCGCCGCCGCGGAGCGCGGCGTGCGCGATGTGATCGTGCTCGAGGACGAGGAGATCGACGTCGAGCAGTACCTGGGTGCGCTCGACGAGCAAGGGGGCATAGTCGAAGAGAGGATCGAGGGCGAGGATTTCCGCAGCCCGAGCGTCCAGCTTCGGATGAGCCCGGCGGGGCAGGTCGACATCATGTCGACACACGACCAGATCCTCGGCGGAGCGAACGGCCAGACGTACTTCGGGTGCCACTTCCCCGCTGATCCGGCCTATGCGCCACGCATTGCAGCCGAGGCGTTGAAGGTCGGGAGGCGCCTCGCCCGCGAGGGCGTGATCGGTCGCGCCGCCGTCGACTTCGCGGTCGTGGAGCGCGACCGCACCTGGGAGCCCTACGCGCTCGAGATCAACCTCCGCTGCGGCGGTACGACGCACCCGCTGTTCGCGCTGACGAGCCTCACCGACGGCGTCTACGACCCGCTTGCCGGGGAGTGGCGGACGCGCCTCGGCGCGATCAAGCACTACGCCGCGACCGACCATCTCGACTCGCCCGCGTACCGGGCTCTGACGCCCGACGACCTGCTCGACGTCGTCGACGAAGCCGGTCTCGGGTGGGACGGCGAGCGCGACGTCGGCGTCGTGCTCCACATGGTCAGCGCGATCGCGGTCGCCGGGCGGATCGGGCTGACAGCCATCGGGGACACACTGGACGAGGCGCGGCAGCGCTACTACGGCGTCAAGGCGGCGGTCGACGTCGCCGCGGAGCGGAGCGCCTAGACCGAGCCGGCTCATCGCCGCGCGAGGCTGACCGGTCGCCGTCGTGCCGACGGGACGAACCGTCCTTCTGCGGGAGTGCGGCTACTTCGTGGTCTGCTGCGAGGCGTCGTCGCGCTGCTCGCGATCAACTTCGGGCGGAGTTTCGCCCGAGCCCTTCGGCTCGTACACCCCGTCGAGGCTCAGCAGCATGTCGCGCATCTCCGGGTTCAGCGTCTTCTTCTCCGTGTGTTTGCCCCAGAGATCTCTGATCGACCACTTCGGCATGCCTCTTACTTCGGCACGACCGGCGCGTTGCCTGAGCGTCTAACGGACGTGCGCGACCGCGGTCTCCCGGATCGCGAGGACGTCGAATGCCGCGACAGGTCGACGGAACCCCTTCAGCCGGAACTCGCCGATCGGTTCCGCCTCGACGTGGTCTTCGACCTCTGCGTACAGCCGCCTGTCGACGAGGATCTGGCCCGCGGTGGCCTCGTCCGCGAGTCGTGAAGCGAGGTTCGTCACCGCGCCGATCGCCGCGTAGTCCGAACGGCCCTCGAAGCCGATCTCGCCGCACGTCGCGAATCCGAGCGCGATACCGGCGCCGAAATCGAGGTCGTGCCCGCGCTTCCGCCACTGCGCCGTCAGCTCCGTCATCTCCTCGCGCAGCGCGCATCCGAGCCGCACGGCCCGCAGTGGCGCGTCCGGAATCTCGATCGGGTCGTTGAAGAACAGTTGCACCCCGTCGCCCTCGATGAAGCCGACGGTGGCGTCGAACCGACCCACGAGCGCGCCGATCGTGTGGTGGAACTCGCCGAGCACGCGCATCAGCTCCTCCGGCTCGACCGCATCGACGAAGTTCGTCCAGCCGCGGAGGTCGGCGAAGAACATTGCGACCTCGCGCCGGTGGCTCGCGAGGATGGAGTCGTCGCCCGCGCTGACGATCGCGTCCGAGAGCTGCGGAGAGAGGAACCGCCGAAGCCGCTGCAGCCGCTCGAGCTCCTCGAGTTGTGTCCGTACGCGTGCCTCGAGCGTTCGGTTGAGCTCGAGCAGCTCCTCAGCCTGGGTCTTGATCGTGTCGTGGTAGCGCTTGATGCGCAGCAGCGAGTGGACGCGCGTGAGCAGCTCGTGGTGATCGAACGGCTTCTGCACGAAGTCGTCCGCGCCCGCTTCGATCGCCAGTCGCTTCTCCTGGCCTGCGCTCGACGTGACCATGATCACTGGAAGCACGGCGGTTTCCTCGCGTTCGCGAAGCCGGCGACAGACCGTGTAACCGTCCATCTCGGGCATCAACACATCGAGCAGCACGAGGTCGGGTTGCTCCGATTCGACGAGCTCGAGCGCGGCCGGGCCGTCGGCTGCGGTCAGGACCTCGTAGCCGCGTGGCTCCAGCACGGCTTCGAGCAGACGGACGTTCTGGGGGACGTCGTCCACCACGAGGATCCGTGTTTCCCCGCTCATCGGCTTCGGTCCCCGCAATGCTCGCTCACGGCCGCGACGAGCTCGGCGATGTCCACGGGCTTGGGCACGTAGCCGTCGAACCCCGCGGCCAGAAACCGCTCACGGTCGCCGCGCATCGCCTGGGCGGTCACTGCGAGCACCGGGATGGAGGAAGTCCGCTCGTCCGATCGCAGCTGCTCGAGCGCCTCGACGCCGTCGACGTCAGGGAGCCGGATGTCCATCAGGACGAGATCGGGTGCGTGCTCGCGCGCGAGCGCGATCGCCTGGGTGCCGCTCGTCGCCTCCAGCGTGCGGTAGCCCTTGGCCGAGAGGACGTCCCGGAACAGCTTCATGTTCCTCTCGTTGTCCTCGACGATGAGGACGCGCTCACCGGCCATTGCTCGCAGCTCCCACGGGGAGGGTGAACACGAACGTGCTGCCGTGGCCGAGCTCGCTGTCGACCCAGATGCGACCGCCGTGCAGCTCGACGAGTCGCTTCGAGAGCGCGAGCCCGAGGCCCGTTCCCTCGCGCTGCTCGATTCCCGCCTCGGTCTGCTGGAACTCGTCGAAGATGCGTTCGTGGTCCTCCGGCGCGAGTCCGGGGCCGGTGTCCGTCACCGAGATCCGAACCTCGTCGGCAACTCTTTCGGCGTTCACGTCGACGGCGCCGCCTGAGGGCGTGAACTTCACGGCGTTCGAGAGCAGGTTGAAGATGACCTGCCGCACGCGACGCTCGTCGCCCTGGACGAGGTCGATGTCCGGTGAGGCCGCCAGCGCGATCCGGACGCCGTCCTTCGTCGCCCGCTCCCGCACCATCACGACGCCGCGTTCGAGCGAGTCGCGAAGCGAGAACGGCGCGATCTCGAGCTCGAACTGCCCTGCCTCGACCTTGGAGAGGTCGAGCACGTCGTTGATGAGCGAGAGCAGGTGGTTGGCCGAAGAGAGGATGTCGTCGAGGTACTCCGCCTGCTTCGCGTTGACCTCGCCGACCATCTCCTCGCGCAGTACCTGGGAGAACCCGAGGATCGCGTTCAACGGCGTGCGCAGCTCGTGCGACATGTTCGCGAGGAAGTCCGACTTGTGCTGGCTGGCCGCTTCCAGCTCGCGGCTCTTCACATCGAGCGCGTTCAGCGCGAGTGCGAGTTCCTGCGTGCGCTCCTCGACCTTCAGCTCGAGGCCCGCGTACGACTCCTGGAGCTGCGCGGCCATGCGGTTGAACTCGTCGGCGAGGGCGCCGAGCTCGTCGTTGCTCGACACCTCGATCCGCTGGTCGAGCTCGCCCGAGCCGATCTTCGCGGCCGCCACCTGGATCGACTCGATCGGTCGGACCAGTCTGCGTGCGAGGAAGACGCTTGTTGCGACGGCGAGCAGCAGGAACGCGACGAGCAGGATCGCAGTGCGCCAGATGGCCGCGCGGAGCGGCGCGTATGCCTCGCTCAGTGGCTCCTGGACGAACACGCGCCAGCCGAGTGGCCGCACGGTGCGAAAGGCGCTGAGGACCTTCGTCCCGTTCTCGTCGTGACCGACCGTGGCTGTGTCCGCGGACATGACGGGCTGCTCGCAGCGCGGCTCGCACCTGCGGGAGATCGGCAAAGCTCGTGTGTCTCAGGACGAGGTTGATGTTGCGATGGGTGATGAGGACTCCACGCGAGTCGACCGCGTACGCGTATCCGGTCGCCCCGACCCTGGCCCGCTCGACGATGTCACTGACGGAGCTGAGGTCGACGTCGGCGACGATGACGCCCCGTCCCGGCGGATTCTCCGAGACAGAGATTTCCATGTGGGGCTGGGAGCGCCGCTGGAAGCGGACAGGTCCGAGGTACTGCTCGTCGGCGCGTGCGCGGACGAACGCGGGCGCCGATGAGCGATCGACCCCGCAGGTGACTCGGTTGAGCTCCAGTGACGAACTGCGCACGCACTCCGTACCGGATGCGTTCAGGTAGCTCAGCTGACTGATCAGCGCGTCGCGGTCCAGCACGTGTTGGAAGTCCTGGCTCCGCTCTTCGAGGCCTGCTCGTCCGCGTGCGACCGTCGGCTGAGCGACCGAGTCGAGCTCGACGAGCAGATTGTGCGTGAGCTGCTCGATCGAGATCGCGGCCGAGGATGCCTTGTCCTGCTCGACGCCGAGTCACGGCGCGCTTGATGTCGCGCGAGGTGAAGTAGAGCTCCGTGAGTCCGACCGAGATCGTCGCGGCGGCGACGAGAGTGACGACGATCGCCGTGTACTTCCAGATCAGTCGTCGTTGCGGCCGTACGGGCGAGTCCACGCTCTGCTTTCCGGCGTCGCGGCCGGCCTACCGATAGACCTCGTCCGCGCGGATGATCATCCCCTGCGGAACCTTGATGCCCAGCCGATTGGCGGTCTTCAGGTTGATCGCGAACTCGACGGTCGGGATCTCCTGGACAGGGAGATCGGCGGGCGTCATGCCCTCTGAGCAGGCTGTCGACGTAGCGGGCGCCGGCGCGTCCGACGGGCGCGAGGTCGGTTCCGTACGAGAACAGGGCTCCCTGCTCGACCCACTCCTTGCGGTGCGCCTGCACCGGGAGGTGAGCCTTGCGGGCGAGGCGAATGGTCTGCGCCGAGTGGTTGAGCCGGAGGCTCGGTGAGAGGAGGAACGCGCCGTCGACCTCGCCCGGCTTCAGCGATCGGAACACGCGCGCCAGGTCGGCCGTCGGTCGTCGCGTTCCGGATCTCGAGCTGGAGTGGTCGCGCGAGTCCGGCCGCAGCGGCCCTGTACTGGGCGAGGAGCGGCGGGGTCTTCGTGTCCGTCGGATCCACGAGGGTCAGCACGCGGCGCATCTTCGGGACGAGGAGCTGATACAGCTCCAGCTGCTTCGCGACGACGTCGCGTGCTCCGAACACTCCGGTGAGGTTGCGGTCGGGTCGCGAGAGGCTGTCGGTCAAGCCGTCGCGCACGGGATCGGACGGGTGGAGGAAGACGATCGGCGTCGGATGCGGCATCCCCGCGGTCGCCTTCTGCGCGGCCGCGATCGATGCGTCCTCGAACGCGACGATCACGTCGACACCCTGGCGGACGAACACGGACGCCTGCGTATCCGCCTCGAACGGCTCGAGGTTGCGCCACTCGAGCTCGACGTCCTTCCCTTCGATGTCGCAGCTCTTCAGGATCTTCTTCACGTCTGCGCACCGGTCGACGTCGGCCTGCGGCACGTCCCATCCGAACTCGTCGCGGAGCTGATTCGCCAGCGCCGGGAAGGACGGCGGGACGTGGTCGGTGCCGACGTGCATGAGGCCGACCCGTGGGATGTCGCCGGAAGCAGAGCCGCTGTCCGAGCCGGAGCATGCCGCGAGGAGCGCGGAAATCAGCACGGCGCCGCCGAGCGCCAGCGCGACTCGCTTTCCGCCTGCCACCACCGAACCGAGCGTTCTCATCCGACCGGTGATGTCCATGCAGCGGACGATACGAGCATCGAGGCGCCAATAGCAACCTTGCTCGCCTGCCGGTCAACGGGATGCCAGCATCCCCTCCCGAGATCGGGTCATGCGTCGGCGCCCTGACAATGAGCACGGACCTGCGCCGGGAAGTCGCGAACCGCGATCGGCTTCTCGAGGCTGCCGGAGAAGCCAGCCGCTCGGAGCCATTCGTCGTCGGCCAGGCGCGTGGCGCTGAGTGCGACCACCGGGATCCCCGCGGTCCCCTCACGCGCCTTGAGCTCGCGGAGAACGTCGACGCCGTTCATGTCCGGGAGCTGGAGGTCGAGGAGGATCACGTCCGGGAGCCGGTCGTGCGCGATCGCAATCGCCTCGGCTCCGGTCGACGCCTCGATCGTCCTGACGCCGTCCGCACGGAGGACGTCGCGGGCGAGCTTCAGGTTCTTCGCGTTGTCGTCGACGATCAGGACGAGCGGCTGCGCCGAGGCGGGCAAGCTCGGGCCTGGAGATGACGACGGCACGGGCCTATTCTCACTCCGTGCCGATCCGGCTCGTGCTCGCCGACGACCAGTACCTCGTCCGTGAGGGCCTTCGGCGCTTGCTCGATGCGCAGGAGGGGATCGAGGTCGTGGGTGTCGGCGAGGACCTCGACTCGCTACTCGCCTCGGTCGATGCCGAACGCCCAGACGTCGTCGTAACCGACGTCCGCATGCCGCCGGACGGCAGCGACGAAGGAATTCGCGCGGCGGCGCGACTCCGCGAGACGCATCCGACCACCGGCGTCGTCGTCCTCAGCCAGTACGCGACGCCCAGCTACGTCCTCGCGCTCCTCGAGGGCGGCAGCGAGGGGCGCGCCTACCTGCTGAAGGAGCGCGTGAAGGACGTCGACCAGCTCGTCGCGGCGATCCGGGCGGTCGCGGACGGGGGCTCGGTGATGGACCCGAAGGTCGTCGACGCACTCGTGGCCGAGAACGCTCGGAGCGAGAGCTCGCCGCTCAACGATCTCACGCCGCGCGAGCGGGACGTGCTGCGCGAGATGGCCGAGGGACGGAACAACGCTGCGATCGCCGAAACGCTCTTCCTGACCGAGCGCTCGGTCGAGAAGGTGATCCACTCGATCTTCTTGAAGCTCGGGCTCACCTGGGAGACGGCCGTGCACAAACGGGTCAAAGCCGTGATCCTCTACCTCGCCGAGAGCAGCTAGGGCCGGCGCAAGAGCGGCAGCGAGCCGTACACCTGCGTCAAGCCGCCCGCAGTCGTCTCCGCGTCCAACTGGCCGCCGAGCGCCTCGACGCGGTCACGCAGCCGATCGAGCGTTGCACCCGAGACGATCTCGAATGCGAGACTCTCACCCTCGTCGCGCACGCGGATCGTGGGCCTCGCGTCGCTGCGGGCGTGCTCGAGCGCTTCGAGCCAGCAGAGGAACACGGTTCGAGCAACCTCGGGCGGAAGGTCAGCGCGCACCGATTCGACGTCGACGGAGGCTGCGACTCCGGCGCTCACGGCCGCCGAGCGCAGGCCGACCGGCAGCCGCCCCGCTTGCTCGAGGAGCGGTGGGTTGACGCGCTCGGCCAGTCGCGCGCTCACGTCCAGCGCGTCCTGCAGGTAACGTGCGAGCTCGTCGAGAAGCGGCTTCGCCGCGGCGGGATCGCTGTCCACCAGGGCCGTCATCTGCTGAAGCTCGACCGCAACCGCCACGAGCTGCTGTTGCAAGCCGTCGTGGAGTGCGCGCTCGATCGCCCGGCTCTCAGCGTCCGCCGCGAGAACGAGCCGCTCACGGGACGCCCGCAGCTCCTCGACCTCACGGCGTAACTCGTCGAGCGTCGCCTGCTGCGACTGGGCGTCGCGGACATCCGTGTCTTCCACCTCGCGGCCGTGCACGTCGATAGTTCTCCGGCATCGCGTGGGCGGCGTCAAGTAAGACCGCACACGCGCTACGGGAGGCCAGCTTCCCGAACACTCGCCTGCCCGCACCGTAGTTGTCGCGGCTTCGGCCTCCTAGATTCGGGCGGTTGCTCCAGAGACACGCGGGTACGAGAGGAGAGTGGAAGGGATGAGGTCCAGACGCATTGGCACTGTCGCCCTGGTTGCGGTCGTCGGCGGCGCCGTCACAGCCATCGCGATCGCGAATCCGGGTACGAGTACGTCGACGACGCTTGCTCCTCGGTCGACGCTTTCCGAGAGCATCCAGGCGAACGACAACCGGATCAAGTTCCAAACGAAAGACCCAACCGATCTGGTGACGCAGCAAGTGACATTCGCAGCTGGCACCAACTCGGGATGGCACCATCACCCCGGGGTCATTCTGGTGCTCGTCAAGTCCGGCACCGTCACGGTGCACGACGAGAACTGCCAGACGAAGAGCTACAGCGCCCAGCAGGCATTCATCGAGGGCGGTACTGAGCCGATGCTGGTCAGCAACGAGGGCTCCGAGACCGCTGTCGACGTCGCCACTCAGGTGGCACCGGCTGGAAGCCCGTTCCGAATCGAAGACGATCCACCGCCCTGCGCGTCCTAGACGCGCAGGGATCGCTCGGCCGGGGCCTCGTGGAGGACCCGGCCGAGCTCGCGCGACGCGGCCGCACGACGTGACCAGACGCCGATCTCGACGAGGCAGATGACCGCCCACTACGGGCTCAACCACGCCTTCGCGCCTGTCGGCTGAGCAGCGGTAAGGGGCGTGGGGGCACCTGTCCCACGCCCCTTCGGCCTTCTACTGGTGCCTGGTGGGCGCCCAGGCGGGAGTGAACTCCGCGAAGCGGCTGTGCGTCAGGTTCTTCAGACCACCTCCTGCTGCATTCACCACGTAGATGTCCGGCGGGCTCGTCTCGTGGGTGAACGCGATGCTGCGACCGTCAGACGACCAACTGGGCTCGTCTCCTGTCACGACTTTGCGTACGTGCCCGCCCTGCGCGTCCATCACGTACACCGCTTTGGGTCCGTTTCGATCGCTCGTGAAGGCGAGCGAGCGACCGTCTGGCGACCACGCCGCTTGTGTGTCGGCTCCCGGACCGTTCGTGATGTTGGTCTGGCCGCTCCCGTCCGGCTTCATGACGTAGATCTCGTCGTTCCCGTCCCGGTTGCTCGTGAAGGCGATCGCGCTGCCGTCCGGCGCCCACGTGGGATCGCTGTCCGTCCCTCCGGTCGTCAGGCGACGAACGCCGGAGCCGTTCGCGCGCATCACGTAGATGCCTGCGCCACTCGCCCGGTCGCTGTCGAAGACGATCGACTTCCCGTCCGGCGACCACGAGCCGGGGCCGTCGTGGGCCGCGCTCCGGGTGAGATTCCTCAGGCCGGTTCCGTCGGCGTTCACGACGAACACGTCGCCGTTCTGCGTCCGTTGGCTGTAGAAGGCAACCTTTCGGCCGTCCGGCGACCACACCGGGGCCGCGTCGAACTTCGGGTCGTTCGTGAGCCTGCGCAGGATGCGGCCGGTGCTCGTCATGAGGTAGATCTCAGGGTTCCCGTCGCGGCCGCCCGCGAACGCGATGATCCCGGGAGCCGACTGTTCGTGCATCGCGGACGATTTGGCCGCGCTGGCGCTCGTCAGAAGTCCTCCGAGCGCGGTCAACACCAAGATTGAAAAGAGCGCTTTCATCGTGACCCCCAATCGGTCGAGCTGTCCCATGCCGGCGCACGGGTGACCTGGCGCAGCCCCGTGCCGTCGGCCTGCATCACGTACACGTCTGCGTTTCCCTTCTTTCCGGACCCGGGCGCCCGCGAGACCGTGAGCCACTTGCCGTCCGGCGAGAACGACGCCGAGAGGTACTGCACGTGCCCACCGCGCGCGTGCGTCAGCTGCGTGAGGCCGGTTCCGTCGGATCGGACGGTGTAGAGGTTGGCCGAGACGTTCGACGGGCCATCCTCGTTCGACGTGAACACGATCCGCCTCCCGTCCGGAGACCAGTCCGGCTCGCCGCCGCGCAGCGACCACGGAGTCAGCCGGCGCGGATCTCCTCCGTCCGCGTCGATCACGAAGACCGCCCGGCGGTTCTCGAGTTGACGCTGGA
Source organism: uncultured Gaiellaceae bacterium (assembly GCA_963746975.1). Classification (GTDB taxonomy): domain Bacteria; phylum Actinomycetota; class Thermoleophilia; order Gaiellales; family Gaiellaceae; genus GMQP-bins7. Next base: position 296,240 of record CAVVDE010000012.1, on the reverse strand, counting down.
CGACGAGGCGGCGGCCATCTGGCGACCACTGCGGCCAGACGTCCTCCTCGCCGGCATCCGGGGTTTGCTTCAGCTCGTGCAGCCCGCTCCCGTCGGCGTTCACGACGCAGGTCCGCTGACCCTTGGGCTGCGACTCGCAGGTGAAGGCGATTCGCTTGCCGTCCGGCGCCCAACCGGGCGCGTTCCGGCAGATTCCACCCGCGCCGCGGCCGTGGCTGAAGCAGCCCTTTCCTTCGGGGTCGTATGCGACGCGAGCAAGGGTCTTCCCGTCGCTCGTGACGACCCAGATGTCGTCCGTCTCACAGCCTGGCCCACAACCGTTCGGATCGACCCGCTGAAACGCGATGTGGCGACCGTCCGGCGACCAGTCGGGCACGTTGTCGAGCACTCCTCTGGGCGGATGCGTCAGCTGTCGGACACGCGCGCCGCCCGTCGTCGTCGTGAAGATCGCCCCCCACGTGTGGCTGTCGTCGAAGTAGCGCCGGAACACGAGGTCGCCGTTCGTGCCTGGAGCCGTACCCCACGCGCCGAGTGCCAAGATTCCCGCGCCACCGATGGCGGCGATCAAGATGAGTGCACGTCGCGGGGCGTTCATGTCGAGTCGCTTATCGCACAGGCCGCTTGCAGGTCGCTGAGTTCGGCTTGACAATCCCTTGCAGGCAGGCCCGTCGTCCCTGCAGGAGGCTCGTGTGAAGATCCGGTTCCTCGGCCCGTTCGACGTCGTCGATGGGGACGAGTCCATCTCGGTCGGGGGTGGAAGGCAGCGGGCGCTCATCGCCATCCTCGCCTTGAACGCAGGTGAGGTCGTCCCGGTCGGGCGACTCATCGACGAGCTCTGGCCCGACCGCCCGCCCTCCTCCGCGCAGAACACGCTCCAGGCGTACGTCTCGCGACTGCGGAGGGCCCTGCGTCCCGCCAACGGCGATGGAGAGGCGATTCTGTTCGAGCACGGGGGTTACCGGCTCGACGTCTCGCAGGACGCGGTCGACGCGCACCGCTTCCGTGGCCTCGTCGAGGAAGGGGAGCGTCAGAGGCGCGCCGGGAACGCAGAGCATGCTGCGAGCACCTTCCGCGAGGCGCTCGCGCTGTGGCGCGGGCCGGCGCTCGCCGACTTCGCCCACGAGCCCTTTGCTCAGGCTGAGATCGCTCGCCTCGACGGGCTGCGACTGACTGCGATCGAGGCGCGTATCGATGCCGACCTGGAGTGTGGTCGTCATTCGACTCTCGTTCCCGAGCTCGAGGCGCTCGTCAACGAGCATCCTCACCGGGAGGGTCTTCGTCGCGAGCTGATGCTCGCGCTCTACCGCTCCGGTCGACAGGGCGACGCGCTCGAGGTCTACACGAAGACGCGCGCGAGGCTCGATACCGACCTCGGGATCGAGCCTACGCCGGAGCTCCGCGACCTCCACCTCGCGATCCTGCGGCAGGCTCCCGAGCTCGGAGCACCCGCGCCGATGATCCACCACGCCGAGGGACGTGCCCGCCGGCGCCGATGGCCCCTCGCCGTGGGCCTCGCTGCGGCCGCGCTCCTCGCGCTCGCTGCGGCCGCGATCTTCCTTCGTCCGTCGAGCAGCTCCGCGGCCGTTCACATCGTTCGCAACTCGGTCGCGGTCGTGGACGCGGAGACGGCCGAGATCGTCGACGACGTCGTGGTCGGTGACTATCCCGGCCCGGTCGCGGCCGGCAACGGCTCGGTCTGGGTCGGGAACATCGGCGACAGCACGGTCACCGAGATCCACGGCGACACGCGCGAGGCCGAGTTTCCCGCGAGCGCCCAGCGCCCGGTCGACCTCGCCGTCGCCGCGCACGCGCTCTGGATCGCGAATGCAACCGATTTCGCGACGCAGCCGCCCACGGGGGGTGGGACGGTCGCTCGCAGCGGCTTCGCGGGCGGCGGCGTCGACGTGACACAGGTGGGACCGCTCGGCGCTCCCGATGAGATGAGCACCTTCGTGGCCAGCGACGGCCAGACGGTGTGGGCGGCCAACACGAACAGCCGCACGGTTGCGAAGCTCGATCCCGGCACGGGCCGGATCCTCATGAGCGTCGCCGGTCTCGCGAGCGCAGGGATCGGCGCGGGCTACGGCGCTGTCTGGGTTCCGGAGCCGAAGGAGGACCTCGTGGTGCGTCTGAACATCCGTACGGGTCGGGTCGAGGCGCGCATCCCGGTCTCGGGGAACCCACAGCGGGTGGCCGTCGGCGAGGGCGGGGTCTGGGTCGTCACGACCGGCGTGCACAGCGGTGTCTGGCGGATCGACCCGGAGAACGACGAGACCGTCGCCGTGATCCCGGTGCCGCCCAAGGCTCGACGGCTCGCGACGGGAGCCGGCTACGTCTGGGTAACGAGCGGCCGAGACGACCGAGAGAACGCGCGACGCCGCGGCGTGCTCTCGAAGATCGATCCGCGCACGAACGAGATCGTGTCGTCGGTTCAGCTCGGGTTCCGGCCGGACGGTGTCGCGGTCGAGAACGGCCTCGTCTGGGTCGCGATCGCCCCCGTCTAGCTGTGCCAGGGCAGGAGCATGATTCGACCCGTCGCTCTCAGGGCGGCGGACGATTCAACAGCTGCGCAGCGGCCTCGTGGATGCAGGCAGCTCAGCGGTTCGCGGGCGCGCGGGCCGGCTCCAGGCTGGATGCGTAGACCTGCACCGGCGCCGCGGCGACCACGAGCAGCAGCCCGAAGCTCAGCTGGAACACGAGGATGCCCGGCCCGAGCAACGGGATGACGTGAAGCTGAGAGAACATCGCAACGAGCCCGCCCACGAATTGCGCCGCGAGCAGGCTCGCGCCGAGACGCCCCGGCACGAGAGTCGCGACGATCCATGCGGCAAACCCGAGCTCGAAGAGGAAGAGCAGCGCACTCGTGGCGTCGTGTGCCCAGTAGAAGAACGCGTTCACCGTGTCCGGCGTCGCGACGTCGAGGACGAGGAAGAGCGTGAGGTATCGAAGCCCGGTCGAGAATCCGCGCGGCGCCGACGAGTCGTCGAGAAGCCGCGCCGCACGCAGGGTCAGCGCGATGAACGTCGCGAAGGCGAGGAGGTACGGGACGAGGGTCTCGTTGCGGCCGACGTAGTAGCTCCAGCCATGGTTGGCTCGTAGTCCCGTCGGGTCGATGATCGCGCACAGGGCGAGAAAGGCGACGAACCCGAACTGGCCGAGAAGGAGGTATCGCGCCGGAGTTGACACGACTGCGAACGTAGCATCCTGCAAGCCGGCGGATGCGCGGTGTCCGTGTCCACGGCAGGAAAGAGTGCGGAGAAAGCCGCGAGGCACTCCGTGTCACGCACGGATGCCTTCGAGACGGCGAGCGGGGACAGTTGTTCGTGTCATGTACGCCCGAGCTGTGGACCAGGCCGCTCTACGCATCCGCGAACTGGAGCACGTCATGCGCGAAGACCTCGCGCTGGCGGCGTTCGCGCTCGGGCTCGCACTCGCCGCGACCCGGTACTGGCCGGCACTCGCCATGCCGCTCTTCCTCGCAGGCGTCGGGGTGGGGATGCTGGGCATGCGAGCGCTGTGGCGTCACTGGGATCTGCTCGACCGCCTCGTCGACGAGCGCGATGCCTATGTGATCCCGCAGGTACGGAACTCCGCGCTGCGGGAAGCCTCGATGGGGAGGCGGCACTATCTCGCATCTCAGCTCCGCGCCGTGGCGCTGCAACCCCGCCTCGGCGCTGAGCTGCGAGCACTCGGCATCTCGGATGAGCTCGACGCGCTCGCCGACCAGCTCGCCGACGACGAGCTCGTTCTCGATCCGATGGCAGCCGTCGTGTGCAAGCGGCTCGCGTGCGATCCGGAGAGCCCCCTGTTCGATTCGCCCGTGCGATCGGCGGAACTGCGCGCACGGATCCACGGCCTGCGTTCGGAATTCCGGCCACGCTGACCCGCGGCGCGGCCGTCAGCTCGCTCGTGCGCGCAGAGTTCCCAGGTTCGTGCATCCTGTAGCCCTTGGAGCCGGAAGCAGCCTCGAGCGCACGTAAGTGGACACTCATCGCCGTCTGCCTGACGACGTTCATGCTCCTGCTCGACATCACGGTCGTCGTCGTCGCTCTGCCGAACATCCAGGAGCGGTTCGATGCCGACCTCACCGGGCTGCAGTGGGTGGTCGACGCCTACGCGCTCACCCTCGCGGCGCTGATTCTCACAGCGGGCGCGCTAGCCGACAGGTACGGGCGGCGCCTGATGTTCATGATGGGCGTCGTCTCCTTCACGCTTGCCTCGCTCCTCTGCGGGCTCGCCTGGAGCACGACCGCACTCGACGTCGCGCGGGCGTTCCAGGGGGTCGGTGGGGCCGCGCTGTTCGCGACTGCGCTCGCCCTCATCGGCCACGAATACCGGGGTCCCGAGCGGTTCGGCGCGCTCGCTGTCTGGGGCGCGACGGTCGGAGCTGCGGTGGCGAGCGGACCGCTCATCGGCGGTGTGCTCACGGATGCACTCGGCTGGCGCTGGATCTTCTTCGTCAACGTCCCCGTCGGCGTCTTCGCTTTCGCGGTTGCGCTCACGCGGATCTCGGAGTCGCGAGACGAAGGCGCGACGCGCACGGACGTCCAGGGCCTCCTGACCTTCTCCGCGGCGTTGTTCCTGATCGTCTTCGGGATCATGCGCGGGAATGCGCACGGCTGGTCGAGCACGCTCATCATCTCGTCGCTCGTCGCAGGTTTCGCGCTGCTGGTCGTGTTCGTCGTGCTCGAGTCTCGCCAGCCGCGGCCGATGCTCGACGTCAGGCTCTTCCGTCAGCGGGCATTCGTCGGCGTGTCGGTCGCGACGTTCTGCATTGCGGCCGGGATGTTCGCGATGTTCCCCTACCTCTCGATCTACATGCAGGCCATCCTCGGCTACTCGCCGCTCGCCGCCGGCCTGCGTTTCCTCCCCTTGACGGCTTTCGTCTTCTTCGTTCCTCTCGCGACGCGCCGGTTCGTGGCGCGGGTGCCGCTGCGAGCGACGATCGGGGCCGGCCTCACGCTCGTCGCTGCCGGCCTCGCGCTGATGTACGGGGTTGGCGCGGACTCGCCGTGGACGACGCTGCTCGCCGGGTTCGTCGTCGCCGGGATCGGCATCGGGATTGCGAACCCTGCGCTTGCGGCCGGGGCACTGCGGGTCGTCGATCCGGCGCGAACAGGTATGGCGTCCGGAATCAACAACACCTTCCGCCTCGGCGGAGTTGCCGTCGGGGTCGCCGTCCTCGGGGCGCTGCTCGAGAACCGCGTGGGGCGCGAGCTCTCGGCTTCGGTCCCGGGCAACTCGCACGATCTCGCGGGCGCCGTGAGCTCAGCGGGCGTCCGCGCGGTCGCGGGCCACCCGGAGCTCGTCGAACCGGCGAAGGACGCGTTCGTAAGCGGTCTCAACGCCGCCCTCTTGACGGGTTGCGCACTTCTCGTCGTCGGCGCTGTGGCCGCGGCCGCGTTACTGCGTTCGCCTGCGCCCGTGCCCGCTCCCGCCCCGCAAGCCGAGACAGAGGCCGCGTAGAGGAGAAGGGGCGCCGCTTCCGCCACGCCCCTTCTCCGCTGCCATCCCGATCTCCGGCAGAGGGCTCCTCGCTGACCGGTTTCAGGAGGTCGCCAGTGGAACCGCCGCGATCTGGCCGCGGATCTCACCGCCCGGGTTCTTCGGTGTGTGGACGTTCACGTATGCGCGCCCGGTCTCGAGCGCCGCGAGCGTCGCAGCGGGGAGGTTCGCGCTGCCGCGCTGGCCATTGCGGCATGGCCCGCACAACGGCACGGCCACCGGGCCGGCCTTGCCGACGCGTCCGATGTGGATGTGTGCTGCGATCGCTCTGCCGGTCAGCCTCGAGAACCGAAGACGCCAGGCGATGGTTCCGGTCGTCCCGAGCTTCGCGACGGTAGCCGTGAAGCTGCCGGTCGCCCGCTTCACGTTGCCCTTCGGCTTCGGAACCTCCTGCCGTGACGTCAGCGTGGTCGAGATGCTGGCCGTCGCAACGAGCTGACCCCGGATCTCCCCGCCGGGGTTCGTGGGCGTGTGCACGTTGACGTACGCCGTGCCCGCTTCGATCGCCTGGAGCGTGGCTTCGGTGAGGTTGCCCGTGCCGGTCGCCGGACTCGTGCAGGGTCCGCAGAGCGCCAGCACGACGGGGCCCGGCGATCCCGTGGCCCCCGTGTGAATGTGAGCAGCGATCGCGTTCCCGGTCAGACCGCTGAACGACATCTGCCACGACACGGACGCGCCCGTGTCCGTCTTCGTCACCGTCGCCGCGAACGTTCCTCGCCCATTCGCTACGTCGCCAGTGGGCGACGGAACCTCCTGCGCCGCGTTCAGGACGGTTCGAATTTGAATGGTCTGAGCTTGCGGCCTCCCCGACGCGCCGGTCGTGGCGACGAGCGCGCTTGCGAGTGCGAGGGCCGGGATGAATGCGATGGGTCTCACGAGATCCCTCCTGGTCGTGCTGGCGACTACTCCTCTTGTGGGGTTCGTACGCGCAAGGGCGTGAGACGGTTTTCGTGACCTTGCGCGAGCCGACCCGCTCCGACGCTCTGTGCGGGCACGTGGGATGAGGCTACTTCGCGTCCGAGTGGGCGACACGCAGGTCCGACTCGGGGTAGGACCCTGTTCGAAAGAGCGTCACGGCGGCGCGTTCGGGGTCGAGTTCCAGTTGCCCGATCGAGTTCTCGAAGGTTCGTGGTGTCGACAGCCTCCAGGAGACGTCGATCGGGTCAACCCGTGCGAGACGGGCCAGTCGCGCGAAGATCTTGGCCGCGCCTCTCGACCCTGTCGTCTTGACGACGCGGCGGTCGCGCGCTGTCAGCGGGTTGCGGAAGGGAGAGCAGACCACCTGGCGCACGCGGCTGGAGCCGCAGCCGGCTCCGAGGTCGACATCCGCGATGTACGTCAGGTGGACATCGCCGCCGAGGATCGTGATCGAGGCGGGCGGGCCGCCGTCGAGGCTGACGGAGCAGAGGAGGCCGACGAGGCGGCGAAACGAGAGCTGGTACGCCGCCCAGTGCTCGAGATCGACAGCTCGTCGCAGTCGCTCGCCGAGTCGTTTCGCGAGCGAGCCCCACGCACCGTCGCAGATCGCCTCGTTCCACGCCTCGAGGTGATGGATCCCGTGAGGAAGGAAGACCGGGAGGCTCGTCGCCACGACGAGGTGATCGAAAGTTCCCTGCGTATGTTCGACGATCCAGTCCCACTCGTCCTGCGCCATCATCTGGCGCCTGCCCTCGACGACGATGCGCGCGGCGCGCGAGTCGAGGACCAGAAGGCGTGAACGACCGAAGTCGCGGTAGTACGTCCAGCGACTCGAAGCGCGATCCTCGTCCCAGCGTCGAGCCCGCAGCCTCAGCCGAGGGCCACCGTCGTCGTCGCCCTGGAGGTCGCGGAGGAGCGACTCTTCGGCGAGCTCGGGCGGCGAGAGATTCCCCAGGTGCTGGTAGAGGTAGTAGGCCATGAACGCGCTCGTGACCCGTTCGTGCCACCAGTGCTTTGCTCGCATCTCCTCGATCCACGCGTCGGAGATGTTCCAGTCGTCGTGAACTTCGTGGTCGTCGAAGACCATCGTCGAGGGTACGGTCGAAAGCAGCCAGCGAAGCTCGGGGTTCGACCACGACTCGCGGTAGAGCCGCGTGTATTCCTCGAAGTCCGCGACCTCGTCGAGTGAGGCTCCGTCGCCTTTTCGTCGGGACCGGATGAAGGCGGCAGTGTCGGGCGGCAGCTCATCCGCATAGACCTGATCTCCGAGAAGCACAAGGGCGTCCGGCCAATCCACGAGTCCCTGCTGGAGGCTCTTCGAGTACGCCCACAGCGCATCCACCCCGACGCCGAGCTCGTGTTCCCCGGGCGCGAGTGTGTAGGGGAGCTCCTCCGGCGCACCGACGCGGCACGAACCGAAGACGAGGCGCACGTCGCGTTCACCGCTTCGCGTTCGGATGCAGGGCGGCGGGCGCTCGTCGTCAGCGCGCGGCCAGACGACGACCTCGTCCAGCACGAGTGTGTAGGGCGTTGCTGTCCCCGGCTCGAGCCCTTCGACGAGCACGAGCGCGAAGTGATGCCCCTCGACGTGGAACGTGCGTGTCCTCCGCCCGAGCACGCCGACCTCGCATGGCTTCGACGTCTCGACCCAGATCGTCGCCGTTTCGGTCCCCACGTAACGGAGGAGTGGGCCGACGAGCAGCTCAGGGCTTCCCGGGGCCTCCGAGTTCGGCTCGTCCGTGATCTCGCCCGAGAGACGTGACATGGGTGGTGGCCCCGCGCCGTAGCCGGTGAAACCTAGCGGGTGTCTCCGGCGCGAGTGCAGCCGGCCGAGCGGTTAGGTGGGCGTGGCGGCGCGACCTGGCGTCATCTTGCTGGTCGACGATCTTCGTCGCGCTCTCCACAGGCGCCCCGAACCGCAGGAGGCGACCGCCGAACGCGATCGCGCACGCCGCGAACCACGCCCAGCCGAAAGCGAGCCCGGCGATCGCGTCCGACAGCCAGTGGACGCCGAGCATCACCCGGCTCGTCGCGACCGCGATCGCGATGCCCACGGCGACCGCGATGACGAGCGCCCGCGCTCCGGGTGTGCGCCCCCGGACGATGACGAGCGCTACGGCCGCCCACAGAGCCGCGCCCGTGGCCGAGTGACCACTCGGAAACGAGGGTCCAAGACTCGCCGCTGCGGGGTCGAACGTCGGTCGCACCCGGTCGAGTGCTGCCTTGACGGCATTGACGAGAACGATCTCACCGACGACGACGGTCACGAGGAACGCCGGAATCCACCGGCTGGGACGGCGTCTGTACTCGACCACGGAGACGAGAGCGATCGTGAAGACGGCCGTGTACGTGCCTGCCAGGTCGCTGATCGCACGCAATCCGTGCGTCGACAGTGGCGTCCTGTGGTCGAACTCCCACTGTCCGACGCTGTTGTCGATATTCACGAGCGTCGCGTTCGTGCGCATCAGGTAGGCGAGGAGGCCGACGAGGAGCCCGCCGAGAATCGCCACGAGCAGGGCGAGCGTGAGGGCCAGCCCGGTCGCGGTGGCCGGGTCGAGCCTTTGTCTGACGAGCCGCCGCAACCACCGATGCTGCTCCGCTTGCGCCGCCAGGATCTCGGTCGCCGCCGAGGCCGGCTTCTCGGCCGTGACGACCCGCGGATACCGCGACGCCAGGATGTACGCGACTGTGCTCGCGGCGACCGCGAGGAGGACGAGCACGATCAGCGGCATGTGATCTCGTCAGCACGCATTTCCGTATGGTGATTGTCCGGCGGCTCTTCTGGGTAAACGTCGTCGCATGACGACGCTCGAGTCCCGCAAGACCATCGTTCGGCCGCGGCCCGTCCATCGCGATCGGCTGGTGACGAGCAAAGCGCCGAGTGGCGTCGCTCTCCTGGAGCCGCGAACGGGTGGCGTGGCCGAGCGCTTCGCGGAGCTCCTCCGAACGGACCGGCCGGTGGTGACGTTCCTCGTCGCCCTACTCGGGGGTTACGTGCTTCTGGTCGCCGGCATGGTGGCGCTCGGGTATGCGCTCACGAAGCTTCTGCTTCCGATCGGCGGGTTCTCGCAGTGGGACGAGGGTGTCAACGACTGGCTGGCGGAGCACCGAACCGCCGATCTGGAGCATCTCTCGTGGATCGGGTCGACGCTGGCGGGCGGGCTCGTCATCCCGTGCGTTATCGGGTTCTTCCTCGCCGTCTTCCTCGCGCTGCATCGCTGGCGGCTGGCAGCCTTCGTGCTCTTCGTGGTGGCGATCGAGTCGGGCGGCTATCGCCTCACTTCCATGATCGTCCCTCGTGAGCGCCCGACCGTTCCTCGCCTCGAGAGCCTTCCCATCGACGAGAGCTTTCCGTCCGGGCATACGGCAGCTTCTCTTGCTCTCTACGGAGGGCTGCTGCTTCTCCTGATCTCGCGTGTGCGAAGCACCACGCTCACCGTCGTCGCAGGGATCGGCATCGTCGCGATTCCAGTGTTCGTCGGCTGGGCTCGCATGTATCGCGGCATGCATCACCTCACGGACACGGCTGCAGGCGTGCTGCTCGGCATCGGCGCGCTCGTCGTCCTCCTGTTCGCCACGCGCGCTGCGGGCGCGACCGCCCAGCGGAGAGACGAGCGCAGGCGAGGCACGGCATGACGAACATCGCAGTGATCGCACACGCCCGGAAGACGATCGGCGGCGGCCTCGAAGAGCTTCGGCAATGCCTCGCGGACGAGGGCTTCTCCGACCCGCATTGGAGCGAGGTGCCGAAGAGTCGTCTGGCGCCGAAGCGTGTAGAGGCCGCCCTCAAGGATGGGGCCGAGCTGGTCCTCGCATGGGGCGGCGACGGGATGGTTCAACGGTGCATCGACGTCCTGGCCGGGACCGGCATCCCGCTCGCGATCGTTCCCGCTGGCACGGCAAACCTCTTCGCGTCGAGCCTCGACATCCCCCAGGACGTCCGGAAGGCAGTGCGGATCGCGCTGCACGGTGACGACCGCGAGCTCGACGTCGGACGGGTGAACGGTGAGCGCTTCGGCGTCATGGCCGGCGCCGGTATCGACGCGAAGATGATCCAGGACGCCGACGGCGGGCTCAAGGATCGGTTCGGGCGTGCCGCCTACGTCTGGACCGCTGCGAAGGAGCTTCGGAGCGAGCCGTTCACTGCGCGGATCGAGGTCAACGGCGACCTCTGGTACAAGGGCGCGGCGAGCTGCGTCCTCGTCGGCAACGTCGGGAGTCTCTTCGCAGGAGTGGACGTCTTCGAGAACGCGCACCCCGACGACGGCCTCCTCGAGCTCGGCGTGACCAACGCCGAGGGTCTCGGGGACTGGGCGCGGACGTTGGCGCACACCGTCATCGGGACGACGACCAAGTCGCCGTTCGTTCAGACGACGAAGGCGAAGAAGATCGTCGTCGAGCTCAGCCGCAAGGTGCCGTACGAGCTCGACGGCGGCGAGCGCGGCGTCGTGAAGCGCCTGAAGGCACGGGTGGAGCCCAAGTCCCTCATGGTCCGGGTCCCCGATGAACGGCCAGGGGCCAGGAATGGCAACGAATAGCACGGTGAGGGTCGCGACGCGCGAGTCGCGCCGAAAGGGCGACGGCGTCGTACACTCGCGAGCGTTCGAGTGGTTTTCGCGAGCCGGATTCGTCGCCCGCGGCTTCGTCTACGCGATCATCGGCGTTCTCGCGCTCAAGCTCGCGGTGGGAGGCGGTGGGAAGCTCGTCGATCAGCAAGGGGCCTTCCACACCGTCGCGCACCAACCCTTCGGCTCTCTGCTGCTCACGCTCCTCGCGATCGGCCTGGGTGCCTACGCGTTCTGGCGGCTCGTGCGCGCGGCGATCGGCCACGGCCCGGAAGGAGCGGACCACGGTGTCGACCGTATCGCGGCACTCGCGAGCGGGCTCGTCTATGCCGGGCTCTGTGTGGTCGCGGTTCGCGTGCTCATGGGATCGGCCAAGACGACGTCACCGGACCATGCGACCGGAGGCGTCCTCGGATGGCCCGCGGGCAGGTGGTTGATCGGCATCGCGGGCCTCGTTTTCATCGGCGTCGCGCTCTACCAGGGTTATCGAGGCTTGACGAAGGATTTCCTCGGCGACGCGAAGACGGAGCAGATGGGGCGCCTGACCAGGGCGTGGATCGGCTGGATCGGTCTCGTCGGCTACCTCGCTCGAATGGTGGTGTTCGGGCTCGTCGGGATCTTCCTCGTCAAGGCAGCAGTGGACTTCAATCCGAAAGAGGCAGTCGGTCTCGACGGATCGCTGGCGAAGCTCCTCCAGCAGTCGTACGGATCCGTCCTCCTCGCCGTTGTCGCCCTGGGACTCATCGCGTTCGCCGTCTACTCCTGGAGCGACGCGCGCTACCGGCGAATCTGACGGCACGCATCGCGGAGACGCCGTCGAGTGCGCGGGCGGCGGATACGCTCGCTTCGTGTCCAGCCGCTCCGATATCCGCAACCTCGCGATCGTCGCCCATGTCGACCACGGCAAGACGACGCTCGTCGACGCACTCCTCTGGCAGTCGGGCGCGTTTCGCTCGAACCAGGACGTCGCCGAGCGCGTGCTCGACACGATGGATCTCGAGCGCGAGAAGGGCATCACGATCCTCGCCAAGAACACGGCCGTCCGCTACGGCGATACGAAGATCAACATCGTGGACACGCCCGGGCACTCGGACTTCGGCGGAGAGGTCGAACGCGGTATCACCATGGTCGACGGCGTGCTGCTCCTGGTCGACGCGAGCGAGGGGCCGCTTCCGCAGACCCGGTTCGTGTTGCGAAAGGCGCTCGAGGCGAAGCTGCCGGTCGTTCTGGTGATCAACAAGGTCGACAGGCCGGACGCGCGGATCGAAGCTGTCGTGAACGAGGTCTACGAGCTCTTCCTCGACCTCGACGCCGACGAGAGCCAGATCGAGTTCCCGATCGTCTACTGCAACGCCAAGGCCGGTCGCGCCTCGCTCGACGCCGAACCCGAGTCGCTGGAGTCGGATCTGAGTCCGCTGCTCGATCTGATCCTGGAGCACATCCCCGCGCCGAGCTACGAGGTCGGCCATCCGCTTCAGGCGCTCGTCACGAACCTCGACGCGTCTCCGTATGTCGGCCGCCTGGCGATCTGCCGTGTCACCCAGGGCACCATCCGGCGAGGTCAGCAGGTCGCCTGGTGTCGTGCCGACGGCACCGTCGAGCGCGCGAGGGTGACCGAGCTCTACGTCACCGAGGCGCTCGAGCGCGTGGAGGCCGACGACGCGGGGCCGGGCGAGATCATCGCCGTGGCCGGGCTTCCGGACGTGACGATCGGCGAGACGCTGGCGGATCCGGACGACCCTCGGCCCCTCCCGGTGATCTCGGTCGACGAGCCCTCCCTGTCCATGACGATCGGCATCAACACGTCCCCCCTGGCGGGACTGTCGGGAGACAAGCTCACTGCAAGCCTGCTGGAGAGTCGGCTTCGGACGGAGCTGGTCGGCAACGTCTCGCTACGCGTCCTGCCCACGGATTCGCCGGATGCGTGGGAGGTGCAGGGTCGAGGCGAGCTCCAGCTCGCCGTTCTCGTCGAGCAGATGCGCCGTGAAGGATTCGAGCTCACCGTCGGCAAGCCGCAGGTCGTGACGCGCGAGATCGACGGTCGGGTGCACGAGCCCGTCGAGCGCCTCTCGGTCGATGCGCCCGAGGAGTACCTCGGCGTCCTGACGCAGCTCTTCGCCCTGCGCAAGGGACGCACCGAGGCACTCGTCAACCACGGGAGCGGGTGGATTCGGATGGACGTCATCGTCCCCTCTCGCGGGCTGATCGGCTTCCGGACGGAGTTCCTCACGGAGACCCGTGGCACCGGGATCCTGCACCACGTGTTCGAGCGCTTCGAGCCGTGGTTCGGGGAGCTCCGCACGCGGCCGACCGGCGCACTCGTCGCCGACCGGCGCGGCAAGACCACGTCTCACGCGATCCTGAACCTTCAGGAGCGCGGTTCGCTGTTCGTCGCTCCCGGTGTCGACGTCTACGAGGGGATGATCGTCGGCGAGAACGCGCGGGTCGAGGACCTCGACGTCAACGCGACGAAGGAGAAGAAGCTCACGAACACGCGCGCGGCGTCGGCGGATTCGACCGTACGGCTCATCCCGCCGCGTGCGCTCTCGCTCGACCAGGCGCTCGAGTACATCCGCGAGGACGAGTGTGTCGAGGTCACGCCTTCCGACATCCGACTCCGCAAGCTCGAGCTCTCCGGACAGAGGCGGCAGACCGCGGCCAGCCGGAAGGCGCGCGGGCTCGCTCCGGCGTGAGCGCTGCGAGACCGCGATCAGAATATTAAAAGGTCGATCTCTGAATAACGCTCAAGCGAGAGCACACGCGGGCACGCATGCGAGCCCTCACTTGTACTTCTTCGTTGATCCGCGGCGTATGCAGGTAGAGAATCGACCCGGTGAGAGAGGACGCCGCAGTCCGGTTCCTTGAGGCGTTCAACGCCCACGATCTCCCAGCTATGGAAGCGATGCTCGCGCCGGACGTGCGGTGTGTGTTGCGAAGTGGTGCGACGATCGAGGGTCGAGGCGCGCTCGTGAGCGCGCTTGCCGCCGAGGGGCAACCGGGCAGCAAGCTCGACGAGCTGACGGTGTCTGTTGCCGGTCGGACGATCGAGGTAGTCGACGACACGGTCACCTCGACCGTGCGGCGGGACTACCACTGGAAGGAGTCGGGCGAGTTCTCTCACTCGATGTTGGCAACAACGGCCCTGACGTTTCGCGGTGACGAGATCGCGGTGATCGAAGAGTTCGCTGCTGAGCGCGTCGAGGGCTGAGGGACTTCGTCAAGGGACATTCCCGCACACTCGCGCACGCGAAGATCCTCTCCCTCGCCCGCGGCACACAGCAACTGACCCCGAGGTCACGTGCGGAAGTGCCTGCGACCTCGATGAGCCCATTCAGCCCAACAGGAGCGTGCCGACTGGGGTGAGGACGAGATATGCGGCTGTGAGGGCGTTGACCACGATGCCAACTGTCCCCAGGCGGCGCTCGCCGAGACGGCGCCCACGCAGTCCGAGCACGATCCCAATCACCGCGGGCACGACCATCAGCACGACAAGGCAAAGCGCTGCCACGTAGCCCCACGCGCCCGCCTCCGAGAGGAGTTGCTGCTCCTCCAGATCAAACACCGTGAGCTGGAGAAACGTCCCGACCGCGCTGCCGATCGTCAGCGCCAGGACCGACGCCGCGACCATGAGAAGCGACCATGTAGCGACACGTCGGGCCGGGTCCGTCGGGAGGGAGAGCTTGCGTCGATGAGATGGCGCACCGGGAACGGCCATGACTCTCGTTTCTCAATGCGATGATCGCTCTCGGCGCCGGCCGGCGACGTCCGGGTTGCCACTGATCTGCCGTCCTCCCGCCGAATCCGGGCATGCGCGTCAAGCGACATTCCCGCACGCTCGGGCAGGCCAGCGACCTGGCGCTCGTGGGGCGATTGCGGCAGTATCGGCCCAGGGAGCGCCCATGGACGAGCAGGAGTTCTTCACGCGGCTTGCCGAGCTTGCAATCCGCATCGGGGTGAATCTGCGACCCGACCAGGAGCTGGTCGTCTGGGGGGACGTCGAGCATGCGCCGCTCGTACGCCCAACGATGGAAGCAGGCTGGCGGGCGGGAGCCTCTGACGTGCAGTGCCTCTATCGCGAGCCGTATGATCGGCTCTTCGTCGGCCGCTACGCCGCCGACGAGCGCCTCGACCGCTCGCCGTTTGCGTCACTCGCCCTGTGGGACTATCTCGCCCAGGGGCAGCGAGCGCTCATCATCGTGACGGGCGATGCGACCCCGGATCTCTATGCGGACATCGACCCCGCGCGCCTGGCACGAGTCGTGCCCGCGGAGGGGATGAGAAGGCGCGCGGAGATCCAGGGACGCCACGGATTCGCGTGGACCGCCATACCGTTTCCCACAGAGGCATGGTCGGCGCGAATCTTCGGCCAGCCGGATGTCCGGCGCATGCGCGAGGTAGTGGCTCGTGCCACGCGGCTCGACGAGCCGGATCCCGTGGCCGCCTGGGAACACCACCTCGGCGAGCTCCAGGCGCGGGCCGAGATGCTCACCGCGTGTTCTTACGATGCGCTCCGCTTTCGTGGCCCGGGAACCGATCTCGTGATCGGTCTGCTCCCGGATGCGCACTGGGGGAACGTGACCGGAGAGACCTCTTGGGGCCAGAGGTACCTAGCGAACATTCCAACCGAAGAAGTCTTCACAACACCGGATTTCCGGCGCACGCATGGGGTCGTAACGATGACGCGTCCCTTTGCCGACGTCGGCGCCTACGTGACGGGCATGTCACTGCAGTTCGAGCAGGGACGGCTCGTGGAGGCATCAGCGACCGAGGGTGAAGGCTGGCTTCGACAAATGCTCGCAACAGACGACGGCGCGTCCATGGTTGGGGAGATCGCCCTCGTGCCCGCGCCCAACCGACTCAGCGAGCTTGAGTTGACCTTCTTCCATGGCCTCTTCGACGAGAACGTCTCGTCACACATGGCGCTCGGGAACGGCATCACGGGAGTCGTCCGGGGGAGCGAGCGCAAGACTGCTGACGAACGACGGGCAGCGGGCATGTCGACGTCGATCGTGCACCACGACTTCACGATTGGCGGGCCAGAGATCGACGTCTCCGGCGTGATGAAGGACGGGCTGGAAGAACCGCTCATGGTTGGCGGCAGGTGGCAGTCTCCTTCGTAGTTCGATGGCTATTTCAAAATGCTGATGTTGCCTGCAGCCGTTTGACGACTGAGCTCGGGCGGCGGCTTATCCCTTGAAGTGGCGGAGCACGATCGATGCGGGTCGCGTGGCCCGGAGGTCGCAGCTTCAGCTCTGAGGAAGAATCGTCGGTGTGCTGGCGTCTAGTTTGATGTGAGAGCGACCTTCTCTGGCGACGAACGACTTGCACGCCTGCTTCGCCTCTTACGTCCCGCTCCACAGGATTGGGTGATGAGGGCGAAGCGAGTCTTCATAGACCACAGGATGGGCGATACACCAACGCCGGCTAGGAAGCTGTTGACGAATGACGATGTGGCTAGGCTCCGTCGGGCGCTCGAAGTCGACCCGATGTTCCGGAGACGTTTCGATGTCGATCCAGTTGCCGCAGCCGAGGACGCAGGGCTGCCGGACCTTGCCATGGCACTAGAGCAGGAGATACGCGAGCTGGTCGCTCTTGCCCAGCGAGTCACGTACGACGATGCCTTCCGCGCCAAGCTGGAGGAAGATCCAGTCGCGGCGCTCGGTGCGGCCGGCATGCCCGAGGCGGCCGCCGAGAAGCTATTGAACGCGCTTGACGTACCGGATGAAGTCCTTGCGAGGATGCCTGAAGTTGTGGCGCACCATCAACAGGAGCTGCCACTCAGGGCGCACTTGTTGATCCTTCTCCTCGGAAGCACCGCGGTCACCGAGAAGACTCACATTGCAACTCGCGACGGCTAGCTAGAGACAAGGCAATTTGGGCTTGCTCTTGGGGTGAGCACCGCCCGCTCAGGAGCGGTTCTGTGTTCGGCGCGCTGATAGCGTTGGTTACGGCCACAGGAGTTAGAGCGAGTACCGGTTCCGGCTTTTGCCTCTTCCGCTGCGCGTTCATGAGCAAGCGAGGGGAGGTGGAGTTATGCCGACTGGAACGGTGAAGTGGTTCAACGACGACAAGGGCTACGGCTTCGTGGCGCCGGACGACGGGAGCAAGGACGTTTTCGTCCACCACAGCGCGATCAGCGGCGAGGGGTTCAAGAGCCTCGCTGAGGGTGCAAAGGTGGAGTACGAAGTCGAGCAAGGCCCGAAGGGTCCGCAGGCGAAGCAGGTCAGCGTCGTCGCTTCGGTCTGAGCTTTGGGGGGCGCACGGCCATGGGCTGTGCGCCCTTTCTCACTGGAGTCCGTAGCGTGGGACGTTTCTTGCCGTCGCGTGTTGCTTGTCATGGTCGGTCCATCAAGACGATGCCTCCGGCATCAGTCGACCATGCGCACGCGGTTTAGAAAACGGCCGAGATGTCTTTCGGCCACGTGAAATACCGATCCCGGTTACGCCGAACCTCGTGCCCCAAACGCGACGAATGGGATCCCGCCCCTGCACGGGGCGGGATCCCGGAAGTGACTTCAGTCGCTGATCCGGAACGGAACGGCAACGATGTTCGAAGCAACTCCGTACGCCTCGAGGTCGACTGCGTTGATGCGTCCGTCGTGGTTCGAGTCGGGAACGACGGCGGGTGCGTCGTTGTAGATCCCGTCTTTGTTCTTGTCCGCGGCGACAGCGACCCGCAGCACCGAGCGGACGTTCTTGCCGAAACTCGGGGCTCCGACGATCCAGGTGTCCCAGATTTCGTTCGTCCGCTGGTTCGTGAAGCCGGTCAGGTTGAAGAGGTTGGCGAGGTTCTGTGCGTTCTTGGCACCGACCGTGGTGGTCGACAGGAGCACGATCAGGCCCGGAACCTTCTCGTCACTGCCGGGCGCGAAGCTGCCCGGGAACGGAGCCTGATTCTGGTGCACCGTCGGCCCGGTCAGCTGGAAGTCTGCCCCGCTTGCCGCGAGGCTCGGGTAGCGGAGGGCGAGATCCACGAAGAAGCCCTTGCTCTGCCTTCCGGCAACATCGTCTCGCTGCGGTGAGAAGACGGTGACGTTCACCGGTGCCGAGGCGGCGGCGTTTCCTCCGTAGGCCGGCGACTTCCCGCTTGCAGAGGCGGTGATCGCCGTGGCCACGAGGGCGACGAGGGAGAGGACGAGAGGCAGATATCGCTTGCGCATTGGAATCTCCTTTGGTGGATTGACCTGTGTGAGAGTCAAGGACCCCAACAGGCGGCGGTTATTCCGAGTCCGGGTCGCATTGGGCGGTCCGACTCGAATCGATCGCGTCAGGCGACGCGGAAGCTCCCGTGCATGACGTCGGAGTGCGGGTCGCAGAAGTAGCGGTACACGCCCTTTCTGAGCGTGAGGACGATGGTCTTCGTCCCCGTGAAATCCACGGTTGTGATCGTCCGGTTCAGCCCAGGCCCTGTCAGGTGGAAGTCGTGGATCGAGGATCGGTCGTCGATCACGAACCGATATGTGCCGTGCTTCAGCCCGGTCACCTTCCTGCCGCCGAGCTCGAGCCCGATCGAGAATCCGGGGCCGACGGAGCCCTGCACCGCCTTCGGCGCGGCCGCGGCGGATGCTGTGCCAGCGATGACGAGTGCGAGGCCGATCGCAGCGACTGCGCCTGCGATGTGGAGCGTGCGAAACATCGTGTCCTCCCGTTTCGGATAGCGGTTCCACATGCAGGGACTCCCGCAGGCGCGCGTTATTCCCGGCCGCCTCACGCTTGCTTGCCCGTGAGCTTGGTCGGTCGAGGCCGTGCGAGCGCGGCAGCTGACAGGATCGCGCGGGCGGGGTGGCGTCGGACGATCAGGCCGGGCGGGCTTCGACTTGGCGCACGACCTGCTGGCGTGCGCGGTAGAGGCGGCTCATGACCGTCCCCATCCGGATCCGAAGCGTCCGAGCCGCCTCCTTGTAGGAGAGCCCGGCGATGTCGACCGCAACGAGCACGTCGCGGAAGTCCTCTTGGAGCGCCGCGATCGCGGCGTAGAGCTCGGCTGACTCGAGAGCCGCCTGCGGCTCGAGCGTGTGCGGGTCGGCGACGAGGTCGGGCTGCTCGGGGAGCGGGTCGGTGCGGAGGCGGCGGCTCTCGGTCCGCTTCTGAGTCAGGAACGTGTTGCGGAGCGCTCGTAGCAGGTAGCCGAGGTCGTCGTCGTTCCGGAGCACCCGCGGACGGGCGAGCACGCGCGCGTAGGTCTCCTGGACGAGATCCTCGGCGTCCTCCCGCGAGCCCGCGAGTGCCCACGCCGCCCGGTAGAGGCGATCGAGATGGTCCCCGAGGCGAGTGGGATCGAGGGGACGCTCCGTTGCGCGACGGCCTACTACCGCTGCGGTGTTCATGCAAGCGATGGACCCGGGTACGCACGTGGCGGTAGTCATCGCGCCAGGATGGCTCATGGCGCGCGCCGGGCACATCGAGGACGTCCCTAGACGTCGACCCTAATTCTTGGGGTGGCCACCCCTAGGGATTCAGGCTGATTTCATCGAGCAGAATCCCATGGAGACCTAGGATTGCCGGGTGAGCGCACGCGAGGGTCGGACGAGACCTGAGGCACGCAGTGGGCGCCTGCTCGAGCGCGAACGGGAGCTCGACACGCTCACGGCCACGATCGGGGCAGCCGCTGACGGGATGGCCGGCCTCCTCCTCGTCCAAGGCCCGGCGGGAATCGGTAAGTCCCGGCTCCTCGCCGAGGCACGAACGCTCGCCGAGGAGCGGGGGTTATGCGTGCGCTCTGCGCGCGGTGGTGAGCTGGAGCGCGACTTCCCGTTCGGTGTCGTGCGGCAGCTGTTCGAGTCGCAGCTCGTCGACGACAGCGAGCGCTCACGGTTGCTCTCGGGGGCGGCGAGGGCGGCGGCGCCCGTGTTCGGGCACGCCGACGAGTTGGAGCCTGGCGGGCCGCTCGGCGAGGGCACGTTCGCGGTGCTGCACGGGCTGTACTGGCTGACGGTCAACCTCTGCTCCGAGCGCGCGCTGTTGCTGGTGGTCGACGACCTTCATTGGTGCGACAGCGCCTCGTTGCGGTTTCTCGCCTACCTGGCGCGGCGGCTCGAGGATCTCCCCGTCGTGCTCGTCGCGAGTCTGCGGTCTTCCGAGCCCGAGGCTGATCAGGCGATCCTGGAAGAGCTGACCAGCGAGCCGCACGCACAGGTGCTCATGCCCGGCCCCCTCACGGTGGTGGCGGCGACAGAGGTCGTGCGCGACCGCTTGGGCGAGGACGTGGAGACCGCTTTCGCCGAAGCCTGCCAGTCCTCGACCGACGGCAACCCTCTCCTGCTCAACGAGCTCCTGAAGGCGCTCGCCGCGGATCGTGTGCCGCCCGACGCTGCCCACGTCCACGTCGTCACCGAGCTGGGGCCAAGGGCTGCCTCTCGGGCGGTGCTGTCCCGGCTCGCCCGGCTCTCGGAGGACGCCCAGCGGGTCGCGCGGGCAATCTCGGTGCTCGGTGAGGGTGCGGAGATCGCCGTTGCGGCCGAGCTCGCCGAGCTCGACGGAACGGCGTTCGCCGCCGCGACGCGCGAGCTTGTACGCGCGGAGATCCTGCGCTCCGAGCCGCCGCTCGGCTTCGTCCACCCGCTGGTGCAGGCGGCCGTCTATTCCGACCTGGCACCTGGAGAGCGCGAGCTGTACCACGAACGCACGACCACGCTTCTCGTCGGGCTCAGCGCACCGAAGGAGCAGATCGCTGCGCACCTGCTCGTCATGCCCGCACGCGGCCAGGACTGGGTGGTGGATCTGTTGCGCGCAGCCGCGTCCGAGGCAGTCGCCAGAGGCGATCTCGACTCCGCGATCGCGTCGCTGCGACGTGCGCTCGACGAACCGCCGAGACGCGAGCTCCGATTCGAGCTACTGCTCGGGCTCGGGCGGGCCGAGGCGATGACATCGCTGCCGGCCGCGCTCGGGCACCTGCGGGGCGCGTACGAGCTGGCAGACGAGCCTGCTGAGCGGGGCAACGCAGCCGACGGCCTGGCCCGCGCGCTGATGTTCATGCATGCCCCCGACGAAGCGGCCGCGATCGCCGGCCGTGCCGCGGCCGATCTCCCCGGTGAGCTCGGTGACCTCGCCCGGCGCTTGGAGGCGGTCGAGTTTCTCGCCCTGGTCTTCGGCGCCGAGCATCGTGACCGACTCGAGCGGCTCCGCGCGTACCGCGAGATCGACGCCTCGGACGGGCTCGGAGCCGGCAGCCTCGCCGTGCAGGCGGCCTGGGAGTGGACCAAGAGCGCAGGCCCGGCCGAGAGCGCATGCGCGCTCGCGCGGAACGCGCTCGCCGGCGGCGAGCTCATCCGGACGGACAGTCTGATGGCGATGGCCGGCGCAGTCTTGTTCGCGCTCGCCGATCTCGACGAGGCGGTCGACGTGTGGGACGCGATGCGCGCGCACGCCTATCGCAACGGCTCAGCATTCACGATCGGAAGTGTTCAGCTGTGGGGTGGCTACACCCAGTACCTGCGCGGCGATCTCGGAGAGGCCGAGTCCGAGCTGCGTGCCTCGCTCGACACGGTTGCGCTTTGGGGCATGCCCACGCACGCGCAGTGGCAATCGCCAATCCTCGCCGAGATCCTCGTTGACCGCGGCGCGCTCGGCGAGGCTCGCGCCCTGCTCGATACGGTCATCTTTCCGCCTCCCAGTTCGGACCATGCGATCCTTGTCGACCGCGCCCGAATGCGGGTGCTCCTGGCCGAGGGGCGGCCGGAGGAGGCGCTCGCCTACGCCGAGGACTACGAGCTCCATGCCGGTTGGAAGCGTCACCCACGCTATGTGCCCTGGCGGTCGCTCAAGGCGCAGGCGCTCGAGCGGCTCGGCCGGCATGACGAGGCGGTTGTGTTGGCGGGCGAGGAGCTCGAGATCGCGCGCGGCTGGGGATCCCCAGGCACCGTCGGACGCTCGCTCCGCGTGCTCGGCGCCATCCTTCGCACCGACGGGATCGAGCAGCTCCGGGAGGCGTGTGCGCTGCTCGAGGAGGTGCCGGCGCGGCTCGAGCAGGCGAAGGCGCTCGCCGCGCTCGGGGCCGCGCTGCGACGAGCGCGCAACCCGACCGAGGCTCGCGAGCCGCTACGACGCGCGTTGGAGCTGGCGGACGTTTGTGGCGCGCAGCCGCTTGTGGACGCGGTCCGGGCCGAGATCTACGCCACGGGCGCCCGCCCGCGCACGACCGCCCTCCGAGGAGTGCTTGCCTTGACGGCGAGCGAGCGGCGGGTCGCAGATCTCGCCGCCGACGGGCAGACGAACCGCGACATCGCGCAAACCCTCTACGTGACGCCGAAGACAGTCGAGGTGCATCTCAGCAACACGTACCGCAAGCTCGGGATCGCGTCACGCCGTGAGCTCGCAGGCGCACTCACCGAGCCGAGCTGAGTCCACCGGTACGATCCGCCGTGCAGCGCGAGTGATGGTGCGCCGACAGCGCTGACGTTCGGCAGCGCCAGGAGCTGGGGAATAGGCGCGCGTTGCCGGTGTCTCAGCAGATGAGAACGAACCGGCACACGAGACAGGAGGCACTGACATGTCGTACATCCATGGATTCATTCCCCATGCCCCATTCCTCGACACGGACGAGGGTCAGTTGCCCTGGACGGGCGACCGCATGAGCACATCGGTTCGAGAACTGGCCCAGCGCGTGAGCGGAACGGACGAAGTCCTGCTCCTCTGGGATCCCGAGAGCGAGCGTGTGGGGCTGTTGGTTCGCGACGTGGCGAGCGGTGCCGGTTTTCACATCGAGGTCGAGCCAGGCCGTGCGTTGGACGCCTTCCATCACCCGTATGCGTACGTGGCTCGGCGCGAAAACTCCGACCGCGTTGTCCGAGCGGTCGCGGCGGGCGTCGAGGGGTAGCATCGCCCGCGACGGGTCGTGGCACGCTTGTCTCACCGCGCCGGGTGTGGCGCGAGCGACGGAAAGGGGGAGCCGTGCTCTACATGGTGATCGAGACGTATACGCACGGTCCTGCGCCGGTGTACGCCCGTGCCTCCGAGCGAGGACGCATGTTGCCGACCGGACTCGCGTATCTGGACAGCTGGGTGGACGAGCGCGATCTCAAACGCTGCTTCCAGCTGATGGAAACCGACGATTCGAGCCTGTTCGACAGGTGGATCGCCAACTGGGGCGACCTCGCGGAGTTCGAGATCGTCCCAGTGGTGACCTCACGCGAGGCCGCCACTCGGATGGGCGGGTGATCTCGGGCAAGCGGCCCGCCGCGACGGCGAGTGTTGACGATCGCTTCGTCTGGCCAGGATCTCCTCCTCGATCATCGCTTGGACGGAAGCAGGAGCCCATCGTGATGCGTGCTGAAGCGACGATCGACCCGCGCAAGCGCGAAGAAGCCGACCCGGGCTCCGGCCGTGGACGCGACGACGTTGACGACGAGGTGTCCCGACTCGCGTTCGAACCTGCCGTTGGCGAAGGTGCGCGTCCCCGAGTAGCGGACCGTCCATCGCTTCCCGATGCGACGGGCGGGATTGTAGATCGCGGCGTGCTGCCGACGCCATGGCGCAGCGGCCCGCCGAATGAGGAAGACGAGCGCCGGCTCGTCGGCATTGACGAGCAACGACCGAGCGCCCTCGATGTCGCCACGGAAGACAGCCGAGGCGAAGCGCTCGGTGACGTCGCGTTGCGCAGCTGCGGACGGCGGCTTCACCGCCGATCCGCCGCACCCGGATGCCGCGAACGACACGAGGAACGCGGCACCGAGAAGCGCACCGCACCGGGACACGTCCCGGCAACGCCTCCGGTGGACGCTGCGAGCCACACCTAAGTATTGGCTCGGTCCGGTCGTTCAGTGCGCCGGACGGACGGGCCGACGCACGACCCGTACACACTCGTGCCCCCTCTCCCGGTAGGAGCGGAGTTCGTTCAGAGACCGGCGCAGCACGGAGGGGCGCGGAAGAGATGCGACCACAAAGATCGCGTTGGCGTCGGATGGCCGCGGGCGGGATTCCGTCTGGTGAGGCGAGTACCCCCAGCATGAATCGAACATGCGCTTGCGGTTAAGGAAACCGCTGCTCGATGCGCGAAGAGTGCAATAACGTTGCGAAAGCGAGGGTCAATCGGGGCTGCCGGACGAGGGCGCCACCGCTCGGTGCATTCCGCTCTTCGGGCTTGTCGCAGCGTGCCAGTGGGTATAGGAGTGGTGACGATGCGCGAGGCGTCCGTGATCGTCTACGAGTGCCCTGGCTGCGGCAAGACCATCGAACCCGGCGAGGACTACGTGGTCGCGCGGGAGTACGAGGCTGCACCCGACTTCAGCCTGCACCTGAAGCAACACGTTCCGGCGCCCAAGGCAACACGACACTTCCACGTCGAACACTTCCGCGGTCGCATCGGGGACCACATCTATGAACTGGTCGAAGAAGCGCTGCGATAAACATCACGCCGTTCGCGTAGCCACCAAGGCCCCGCTTCGCAGGAATCGTGTCTATCGAGATCGGACCTGCCTGATTCCCGCGAGGATCTGCCCGCCGTCGAGCCGGCGGATCGGCACGAGGTTCGTAAGCAGAATCACCGCATTGAGCGTGAAGCCGAACCCGAAGAGGATAGGGGCGGGTTCGGGCAATGTGGTGCCGGCGAGGAAGCCGAGTGAGAGCAGGGCCGTCATCGAGAGACCGCCGAGCGCCACCTTCCACACCTGGTCGGGCCTGCCATTCACGTCGGCGACGAGCGCGACTCCGTACCAGCGCCATTGCATACCGACGACCTTCCAGCCCACCGCGCGTGCGGTCCACGCGTGACCGAACTCGTGCAGCAGCGCCGAGCCTCCGACCAGGCAGACCGTCCAGGCCAGGACAAGGCTGAAGCTCCCCGACATCTTCTCCCCTCGCGCCGCAGTGGGGCCATTATGACCGCGTCCCCCCCAAAAGGCTAGGGGGACCTAGACTCGACGCCTCGCCCGTGAGATCATCGTCACAGTGTCCGACGGGGGCGATCGGCTGCAGCAGGCACTCGATCGAGCAAGCGTGTGGCTCGAGCGGTACGACCGTAACCACGAACCGGACGACCTGCGAGCGGCAACGCTTCGCGTGCACGACGTCCTCGACGCTCGGGGAGAGCGGCGTAGGCAGCCCCGTCGTCCGAACCTGCGGGTGATCCCTGGGGGCAAGCCGCGAAACTGAATGCGTGCGGCCGCGATGGCGCACCCCAACTCGTCGACCACAGCGGATAGCGCGGCCGGTCGATTCTTGCGTCTCGGTGACTTCCCTGATGTTCCTGGCACGCGCTGCGGCCAATGCTCGCTTCGCGGGCCGGGTGCGGCCTGCGGCCGGTTCCCCCTACCCCAAACCGACTGCATTTCCCTCCCCGTGCTCGGCTCGCGCTGAGGGTGACGGCGTTCAGCGATGCTTCCTAGCCGCGGAGCCCAGCCGCGTCCGCTCGTGCGAGCACGTCCGCGACGCGATCGCTTTGACGATGAGCGGTCCCTACGACATGCACGTGGTTACAGGGCGCTCAGCTTGCACGTGTACGAAGACCACTCGGAAAGCCCTGACAGGAGCACTGAATCCCTCGATCGAGTGATCTTCGCCTCCTAAAGGATGACCTTTCAGCCACCGCGACCCATGATGCGGTTATGGGGAACGGGGGACCCCGGACTGATCGCGGCAGCGCCCTGCCTACTGCGGCAAGGCAGGGTGCGCCCGGTCCGGGACCTGAGGTCGACCGGGACTCGTTGCCAGCGGGGATTCGCGAGTTGGTCCGAGGCTGGGGCGGAGTGTCCGAGCCAGGCGACGACGACGAGCGTCTAGCCGCCATTCGGAGGGGGCCGCGTTTCGTCCCCCCTCCCCTCCCTACGGACACTCGCGACGAGGGCTAGGGAGCAGCCCCGGGCATACGAGCACTCCTGGACGCGGAGCTTCGTCGCGAGCTCGGCATCCCCGCGTAAGACGGGCGACCGGCAGCGGCTCGAGCCCGCTCGGGGCTGTCGGCCCGGGCTTCAACGGGAGCACGCTGGATCCCGCATGGAGGCACGGTCACGTGAGACAGTGGCAGTCGAACGACCCCACGTAGGATCGGGCGCGCTCGTGCGCCTCCACCTCCGCCTTGCGCTCGTACTCGCCGCGGTACCGGTCGCTTTCCTCCACAGCGGCGCGGTGCACGCGTCTCCAGCCGACGACATGCGTGTGCCAGAAGACGTGCGCTCGATCAGCTACTTCCCCGCGCTCGGTGGCTGGACGCTGATGTGGACGCGCTTCGACGCCGAAGCGATCGACCGCGACCTTGCCCGGATCGCGTGGCTCCACGCGAACACGGTGCGGGTGATCGTGCCCGCCGGCGTCTTCGGTTACCCAGAGCCCGAAGCGGTGATGAGCGCGCGGCTCGAGAAAGTCGTCGGCCTCGCCGCACACCACGGGCTACGGGTCGAGCTCACCCTTTTCGATTGGTGGCACGACTACGCGGACATCGACGGATCACGTCGCTGGGCGGGCGCGCTACTCGCCCCGTACACGGGTGACGCGCGGATCGCGTTCGTGGAGCTGATGAACGAGATCCGGCCGCAGGACGCGGGTGCCGCCGAATGGGCGGCAGCGCTCATCCCCTATGTGCGTGATGTGGCCCGTCGGCCGGTCGCAATCTCAGTACCCGCCCTCGATCCGGCGCGTGACCTGAGCCTCTTGCGAAATGCGCTCGGATCTGCGCAGCCCGACTTCTACTCGGCGCACTTCTACTGGCGGCCGGAGCTTGCCGCCCACGACCTCGAGGCGGCCAGGAACGCCGTCGCACCGCTACCGCTGTGGCTGGGCGAAACCGGCTACTCGACCGCGATCCAGTACGACGTCGTTCCGGGCGTGCCAGCGTCGCCATCCGCGCGAGAGGCGGAACAGGCGTACTACCTGCGCTCGCTCGCACTCGTGGCACGTCGAGTCGGCCTA
This sequence comes from uncultured Gaiellaceae bacterium, assembly GCA_963746975.1. Classification (GTDB taxonomy): domain Bacteria; phylum Actinomycetota; class Thermoleophilia; order Gaiellales; family Gaiellaceae; genus GMQP-bins7. Next base: position 269,412 of record CAVVDE010000012.1, on the reverse strand, counting down.
CCTCCGATCGCGCCCTGGATCTTGTCCGACTTCGCGCCGGACGCGATCCCGCCCGACGACCCCGCTGTGCACGGCAACGCGCGGGAGTACCGCTTCGGTCTCTTTCGCGTCTCCGGCGCGGCGAAGCCGGCGGCCGCCGAGCTGCGGGCGATCTTCTCCGGGGGCCAAGCAGACGGCTTCAACGGCGGCTTCGAGGACGCCGTGCGAGACGAAAACGGCCGCACGGTACCCGCGTTGTGGCGGACTCGGAGGGCGTTGAACGCGGCGTTCGCGCGCGACACGCAGATCGCGCGGACTGGCCGTGGCTCGGCTCGGATCGACGGGACGGTCACCGGTACGGGACCCGACGCTGCCTTTGCGATCGCCCCGCCCGATCCCGCGGTTCGCCCGGGAGATCAATCCACGGTGACGGTGTTCGCGCGCGCAGGCGCGCGGTGCGGCGAGGTGCGGCTCGCCCTCCGCTGGTTCTCGGCCGAGGGGCGCGCTGTCGGCGGCGTGCAGTCCGAGTCGGTCCCGTGCGGCACACGCGCCTGGCGCCGACTGCACGCCAGCGGGGTCGCCCCGTTCGGTGCCGCCTACGTCGAGCTCTATCTGCGCGCCGCAGGCACTGTCGGGCACGCGTGGTTCGACGACGTCTCGTACGCCCGAATCGACGGCTAGGCTCGTCGGGTTGCTGGAGGTCGACGTGCGGTGGTCGCCGCGAGCGCGGCGATGGCGACTGGAGGTGCCGTGGGGAGAGGCGCCGCGGCTGACCGTGCCACGAGGGACGAGTCAGGCCGACGTGGAGCGGTTGGTCGAGGAGAAACGGCTGTGGATCATGGAACAGCGAATGCGCCAGGTGCCCCGACTCCGGCTCGACCCATCCGCAGTCAGCGAGTCGGAGGCGCGCATAGCGGCGCGAGAACTCGTTTCGATGTTGGCCGAGGAGCAGAGCGAGCGCATCGGCGTCGAGTACCGCCGAATCCGTATCGGAGGACAACGCACTCTCTGGGGCTCGTGCTCTTCACGCGGGACGCTCTCCTTCAACTGGCGGCTCGTGCTCGCGCCGCTCGAGGTGCTCGACTATGTGGTCGTGCATGAGCTCTGTCATCTGCGTGTTCCAAACCACTCGCGACGGTTCTGGGCGCTCGTCGAGCGACATCGTCCGCACTGGCGCGAGCAGCGCAATTGGCTGCGCGACTATGGACCTGAGCTCCTGGCATTCCGCCTGCAGGACTGACCCGGCAGGGGCACGCACATCAGGTCGCGTTCTGGGCTCCTCCTCCCGCAGGCCCAGTCTCGAACTTGTGCGAGGCTGGGAGGGCGAGATCCGCGGCTCGAACACCGGCATGCATGGTCGGAGGTCGCCCCTTGAGTCTCATGAGTAACCGACCACGCGGACGTGTGTCAGGCTGATGTCAGATCCGCACGGCGCTTCGCGCGACGAGCCTCGAAAATGGCCCCGGGAGGACTCGAACCTCCGACACCAGGTTTAGGAAACCTGTGCTCTATCCCCGAAGCGTGCAATAACGCCGGTTCGTCCGTCCCCCAGCGCCTTCAGCGATCTTGGGGCTACCCCTCCTGACCCGATGAGGGTATGGACGTCCGGGCAGCGTGACGGAACACTGGAGCTAGTCCGCGGAGGTCGAAGCGCCGTTTGTTCCCGATAGGGGGCGACGAGGGGCCCGTAGTCGCCGCAGCTACTCCCCCTTCTTGTGCTTTGGCCTCCGTGCTGCCCATCGCTTTGTGAGCCAGTCTGGTTGGCGCGCTAGCGTCTTGCATCCCGAGAGGAGGAAGAGGTGCCCCTACCCGGCCAGGCGCTTGGACGTTACGGAAGTCAAAGCGTGGACAAGCCAGAGGAGTGGTCGAACGTCCTCGTCGGTATCCCGCTCTTCTCATCCCTCAACCAACGACAACTCCGCAAGGTCGCCGCGACCGCCCGCATCGTTCGTTTTCACGACGGGACGATCATCATGAAGGCGGGAGATCCCGGCGACTCCTTGCACATCCTCCTGGACGGCGCTGTGGCGGTACGACGTCGCGGATGCCGAGTCTCATCCGAGAGCCGGCAGCTTCTTCGGAGAGATCGCTCTCTCGACGGTGGTCCACGCACGGCGACCGTCCTCGCCAACGGGCCGGTCACGACGCTCGCGATCACGCGCTCCCGCTTCCTCAAGCTCCTCCGCGATCAGCCTGCGATCGCCGTTGCAATGGTTCAGGAGCTTGCAGGGCGACTCCGGGCTACCCAAGTGGGCTGATCAGCGGCGGTCACGCGGCATGTTTGGCTAACTCGGTCGGGGTTTTCCGCCGCGAGGAGGCCGAGCGCTGCATTGAGGGGTTTGAAGCTACGCCGAGATGGCCGCGAAGCTACGGATAGAGGAGCGAGAGCTCGAGGCGGGCGGACTGAATTAGCCCCTTCTCTCCCTCTCCAAGGCGATGATCCCAATGAGGAACGCGACGATGACGGCCACCGCGACGGCTTGTGGCAGCCAGTCGGTGCCTGCTACCGCGAAAGAGACGAGGCCCGCGACGATCACGAAGAGTGTCAGGCACCCCCCGCAACCGAGACAACTCAAGCCTCCGTCGTCTGGGCCTCGCCCAGTCATGGCGCGCCGATCCTAGACCGGTCGCTCGTCGTATCGGCGGTGCCATCCTCATCCTTCTATGCGATGAGGAGCTAAGCGTTCGCGGGCGGTTGACTCGAACCCTCACGTCAGGGAGCGGAGGGATGCACTCAAGCGCCGATGACCTAACCACCCAACTCCCCAGTTCTTCCCCTCAGAGCGGCCGTTCCCAGCGGCCGCTCTTTCGTTGTTCATCGTCCCCGCAGGTCGGGAGTTCGAGCAGCCAGCGCTCGAAGTGCGGGTTGCAGATGACGAGGCGGTGGCGCTTCTCCCGAAGGAGCCGGATCGCGTCGGACGCCGCCATGCCACGCAGCATGAGCGCGAGCGCCACGACTGTCGCGGAGCGGTTGAGTCCGACCTGGCAGTGGACGAGGATGGTCTGCCCGAGATCGCGTCGGTGGGCGACCTCGTGCGCCAGGTCGCCGAACTGCTTTGCGACCTTGGCGGTCACCTCGCCGTCCTCGACGGTGACGTCCACGCACTCGATCCCGTTTGGGTCGTACCGTGCCCACGGCGCGACGAGGTTCACGATGAAGTCGAACCCCTCCGGCGCGCGAGGCTCGGGCGCACCGCCGAACCACAGGCCCGGCTCGATTTCAGTGAGCACGGGCACGTCGACATAGCTTTCGTCGCCGCGCTCGAGCGCGTAGGCGACCTGGAACGGCTCGCGGGCGAGGTGACTCTGATCGATCTCCACGGGAGCGCTGTATAGCGGGTGGAAGCCCGGCACGGCCCTACCCACCACTCCCATCAACGTGTTAGTCGGGTCGGGCCTGATCGGGGCGCCCGTGCGGGATGGCGGGACCGCTTTCTTCCCCGCGCGCACGCGCGCGCACGCGAGGCCGTGCCTACTCACCCTCAGCAGATGCACTCGGCCGGGCCTGCTGCAGGGTTGCTTCGCCTGGCACGCGGCGCGCATCGCTACTCCTCCACGGGCGATTGCCCTCCGAGTCCCGCAGTGCGCGCCACAAGGCCGGCTTCCGCGCGGTCGGCAACCTGGAGCTTCGCGAAGATCGCCGACACGTAGTTGCGAACGGTCTTCTGGCTCAGGAAGAGCTTCGCCGCGATCTCGGCGTTCGTGCGCCGCTCGGCGAGGAACTGCAGGATCTCGAGTTCACGGTCGGTCAGCTGCGGAAACGCCTGGCTCGGGTCCGAGCGCCCGCGGCGCGGCCAGGAAGCTGCGGAGCCGGTCGCGACCCCAGGGCCGAAGATCGCTTCGCCGTTCGCGACCGACCGGATCGCGCGCAGCGTCTCGTCCTGCGCCGCGCCCTTCAGCAGGTAGCCGCGCGCGCCGGCGCGGATCGCCGCGAACACGGCCTCGTCGTCGTCGTGCATCGTCATCACGAGCACGTTGACCTCGATCCGATCTCGTCGAGGATTCGACGAGTCGCATCGATGCCGTTGAGGCCCGGCATGTTGATGTCCATGACGACGACATCTGGCGTGAGTGCCGAGCGCGAGCTCGACCGCCTCCTCACCGGTCGCGGCCTCGCCGACGACCTCCGTGTCGGGGACCGACTCGAGCAGCGCACGGAGGCCACCCCTGAAGAGCGGATGGTCGTCGGCGATCAGGATCCGGATCGGTCGGTTCATCAGGCAGTGGCCTCCGACGCCAAGTCGCGGCAAGGACGCCGCCACGAGCGTCCCGCCGCCAGCTCTCGAGCCGATCTCGCAGGTGCCGCCGATCTCGGCCGCCCGCTCTCGCATCGTGTGCAGCCCGATACCCGACGAGCCGCTCGTCGAGCCCTCCGCCGTCGTCGGCGATCTCGAGCCGCAGCACCGTCGGCTCGACGGCCACGCGGACGCTGCAGGTCGCGCGCATGAGCGTGCCGCCTCACGTTCGTCAGCGCTTCCTGGGCGATCCAGTAGGCGGCCACCTCGACGGCGGCAGGGAGCTCGGGCAGTCGAGCTCGGCGCGTCGACCGTCACGGAGGTTCCCGGCGAGGACTCCTGCGACGCCAGCCCGCGGAGCGAGGCAGCGAGCCCGAGCTGGTCGAGCGCCGCCGGCCGAAGGCCGTAGATCAGCCGACGGACGTCGCCGATCATCGTCTGCACCTGCTCGGTCGCCGAGACGAGGAGCTCGTCAGCGCGCTCGAGATCCGACTCCGTCAGGTTGCGGACGGCCTCGAGCGTGAACGTGAGCCCTGCCAGAGCAGGCCCGAGGCCGTCGTGCAGGTCCCGGCGGATCCGCCGCCGCTCCTCCTCGCGCAGCTGCGACGATGCGCTGCCGCGCCAACTGAAGCTCCTGCGAGAGCCCCACTGCGTGGACTGCGGCGGCCACCTGCGGCGCGAGGTCGGCGATCAGCCGGTGGTCGCGCTCGCGCAGGCGCTCGCCCGGTCGCGCTGCGAGCCGCAGCTCACCGACGGCGATCGCCCTGATGGACGAGCGGGAAGGCGAGGACGTCGGCGCCCGGCGTGCCGTACTCGGCTGCAGTCCCACCTTCCCGCGAATCGTCAGATCCGACGAGCACGAGCCCGACGTACTGCAGCGCGAGCGTGCTGACCGATCGTCTCGACGACGGTCGGAGAGCACAGCGTCGAGCTGCAGCGAGCTTGCGAGCGTCCGGCCGAGCCCCGCGATCGCGGCGTACGGGTCGTCACGTTCCCCGTACATCAGCCGGTTGACGAAGCGCTGCACACGCGCGCGCAGCGGCTGGAAGCAGACAGCCACGACGCCCGTCACGACGAGCGAGACGACGAGGTCGCCGCCGGGCGAGAGCGTCGCGCCGATGAGGCCGACGACCGCGACGTAGCCGCCGACGACGCCGACAGTCATCACGCCGTAGACGAGCGCGCGGTTGACGACGAGGTCGATCTCGTAGAGCCGGTACTTGAGGACGGCAACGGCGATACCTGCCGGTAGAGCGAGGAGACGCCAGCACCGGCAAGACCTCGGCGCCAGGGACGACGCCCCACAGCAGGGCACCGACGACGAAGAGAGGCACGGCGAGGCCGAGCGACACGCCGACCCAGCGCAGCTGCTGCCGCTCGTCACCGTCCGACACTCCTGTAGCGCATCGACGAACGCCACGAACGACGCGGCAAGCCCGCCGAGTACGAGGATCACTCCGACAATGCCGGCCGCGATCACCGCCGGGGTGTCGAGCGGCGAGCGGATTCTCGATCGGCGTCGGCCGCACCGAGGTCGAACGTCGGAGAAGAGAAACGGCGACCGACGCCAAGGATCGTCCCCGCCGCAACGGCGACCGGAACCGGCCACCACCGACGCGATGCCAGGTGGCCGTCCGGCATCAGGAGGAGCAGTGCACACAAGGGCAGGGCAAGCCCGGGAAGCCACCACCAGTTGTCGAACCAGGCAGCGGCAAGCCCACCGGGGAAGGAGCCCGGGTACGTGACCAGCGCCTCGATCGCGTATGCGTATACGAGGCCGCCGATCGACCCCCAAAGGGCCGTGATCGCCAGCACCCACGAAATCGGATGCTCTGGTCTGCGCGTCGTCAGCAGGAAGCCGATGAGAGCGAGAACGACGTTGACTCCGAGGAAGGGAAGGTTCCTATAGGAGCCGGATTGCACGTCGAGCGCGAGTGCGGCGACGACAGCAGTGGACGTCAGAGCGAAAACTCCCCGGCCCAGCCTCGCCCTCCTTTCTCCTATGCCGTGCAGTCGAGACGGCGCCCGCCATCGCCATGCCCTCCATCACACCGGCCTCTCCGTCCGCCATGCGACGAGCGTAGAGGCGTTTGCGCGCTCCGGCTAGGAATGTGACTCGATCGTGACGCGGATCGGGACTCAATCGGGACACTGCCCTCTGGTGGCGGGACGCACCGTGCTCGTACCGTCTTCACCGACCGGCGCACCGACGCCGACGGACAGAGGAGGAGCGGGACATGAGCGATCTGGCAGTCACACGGGCGGGAAGCGGATACGGGCGCACGGCACTGGTACTCGCTGTCGCATCACTGCTGCTCTACATCGGCGGCGGGTTCGCCTTTGGCGGGGTCTTCTGGGTGCTCGGACCGGTCGTCGGGGTCGGTGCGATCGTCCTGGGCGTGGCCGCGCGACGGAACGGCGGAGGACGCGAGGCAACGACGCGATCGTCGTCGCCGCGGTTCCCGTCCTCTGGTTCGCCGCTTTCATGGTCGTCGCAGCACTCGACTGAAACGGCGTCCACCGATTCGGCCGCTTGCCGCCGCTGGTCATGGATGGCGCTCGCTGTAATCGGCGAGCACGACCAGCTAGGTCCTCTCACGACGCAGATCGACCCTAGAGAGGAGCTACGTGTCGTCAGACCGATTCGCACGTTTCCTGCCGCTCGCAGGAGTTCTTGCTGGACTCTTGCTCGCCGGTGGGCTCACCCTGACGTACAGCATCCCGAGCAGTGAGACGTCGTTCGAAGAGACGTTCGCATGGTGGAAGGACAACCCGGGACAGCATCAGATCTCCGGCCTCCTCCTCGCACCCTTAGTTGCGCTCATGCTCGTCTTCTTCGGGGCTGGGCTGCAGCGAAGCCTCCGACATGACACCCGCGACTCCGGTCATGGTTCGGTCGCATTCGGCGGGGCGATCCTCGGCGCTGCGGGTTCGCACTCATCGGAGAGCTCGAAGGTGCAGCAGCGAACGCAGCGCACGAGGGTCATCAAGAGGCCGTCTACGCGCTCAGCCAGCTCCATTCGTACGACTGGCTGACGTTCAATGCAGCGTGGGCAGCCGTACTGCTCGCTACAGGACTCGGCGCGCGTCGCAACGGAATGCTGCCTAGCGCGCTTGCATGGGCAACCATCGTCCTTGGAGCAACACAGCTGACCCCGATCGGCTTTCTCGGGTCACTCCTCATCCCTCCGTGGTTGATCGTGGTGGGAATCTGGCTCTTCGGAAAAGCAAGGTCGCCGTCCCGGCCGAACCAGTCGTCGGGCTGGCAGACGACGAGGTCGCCGTCTCCACGTCATAGGCCCACTCCCTGACGATTCGGTCAGGCGGGCCCCGGGTCAGGTCGATCAATCCGCTCCGACGCTAAGAAGAGTCCGTAACTCCGTGGTCGGCAGGCCGTTCGTATATGCCGGCGTTCCAGGCTGATGCTTTCGTCCGCCCTCGGCGAGCGTGCCGGCGTCGACCGGGTCGAAGCCGATCTCGTCGATGAGTGTCGCCACGATTCGCTTTGGCTCCTCGTCGTCACCCGAGATCGGGATGCCGAGGCGCTCGGGGTCGCCGGCTGGACGGCCATCGTCGCGCAGACGGCTCCAGAGGATCGCGTTGAACGCCTTCACCATCCGAGCGCCCGGGAGGTGTGCCTGCAAGAGCTCGCTCGAGGTCGTTCGGTCGCTGTCGAGCTCCTCGAAGTGACCGTCCCGTTGCGGGTAGTAGAGGTCTCCTTCCAGGCTATTCCTTTCGTGACATCTGCCGCCGCCCGCCGGGTCAGCCGCGCCTTTTCCCGAGTACGGTTGTCCCGCAGGCGCTACACAGTGGGAGTGGGTCTTGATGCGGTTCGCGTACGTCTACTTCATGAAAGACGAGCCTGAACCAATCAGGCTGGCGGTCCCGAACCACGTTCGCCACTGGCGGCGGCTACAGCTCGAGGGCTACTCAGGCGGGCCGTTCGCAGATCGCTCGGGTGGCCTGATCCTCTTCGATGCGCCCAGTTCGAATGAGGCGCAACATGCAGTCGAGTCGGAACCCTTTGTCGTCGAAGATCTGCTCGAGACCTACTGGCTCAAAGAGTGGTCGCCGGAGTAGTCACTGCGGCGGTAGTACATGACGCCGAGCATGGCCAAGATCGTCGCAACGCAATAGAGACTGCAGAGTGCGCCCTTCGTCACGTCGAAGACGACGAGGCACATGAAAGGGATCACCGGGACGACCATCGCCGCCCCCATCTCGGCCGAGCGCTTCCAGTCATGTCGCCTATGGCGCATCCAAGCCACCATCGGCAGCGTCATCGACGCCGCCATCACGAGCAAGGACTGCACCGGGTACTGGATCAGTGCTTGATCCCAGGTCACCTGCACGATCGAAAGAAAGATCGCGGCACCGGCGAACATCCCAATAGCCATCGCGCCGAGCATCTCCAGAAAATGCCGCCAGAAGGGCGATAACCGCCTCCTGTGACCGGCTGCGGGGCTCGCAGTGCTGTGGATCTCGGCCATCTTGGCCACCTCCTCGCCCACTTTCCCTGTAGCTGCTGAGGGTTGCAGTGTGGAATGACAGCCACATCAGGGATAAGCCGCAAGCTCGGTCCACCGGAGTAGCTCGGGCTAGCCGCGCGCCTTCGGCCAGAGCTTCCGCATACGCTCGCCGGGCCGGATCGTGTACGTGCCGCGCTCGGGCGTGATGCGTTCGGAGAACTCGGCGGGGGGATCGGTATACGTCTCAATCATCGGGGTACCCCTCGCGCGACGGGGGTCGCGCGCGCACGCGCGCGCGAGGGTGCCCGCGCACGAACTCCTCGCCGTGACCATCCGGCGTCACTCTTGCCGGGCACGCCCTCGTAGCTCAGTCGCATTGAACGTTACCGCCTCCTAAGCGGTAGGCCGCACGTTCGATTCGTGCCAGGGGCACTCCCGTGGGCCGGTTATGGGCCAGTGCGAGGCGGATTCGAGCGGATCTGAGCGGGAGAAGTGGCAGGCCCCCAGTGCGAGTCGGAGGCGCGTGCAGTGCTGCCGGTGATCGAGCAGTGGGCACCCGATCCCCTAGGACGTCGCCGCCTCGCTTCGGGTCTTTATCGCAGCGCCATAGGGACGGCCAGGAGCGGATCGATCGGGTCGGTCGTATGATCGGCCGGCCGACAGAGAGGAGCCGTCATGGCACTGAAGGTTGAGGCGCGCGGGAGCCACATCAGCTCCGACGATCGTCTGATCCTCGTCGTCTACGTCGAAGACGACCAGGGAAACCCTATCGTCGGGTTGACGAAGCCGAACTTCAAGGTGTGGCAGATGGCCCACTTGTTCGGCCAAGTGAGCAACGTCTTCGTTGTCGATCTCGGCGCGAACATCGTCCAGCTCGCCGGCCACTATCACCTGGTCAAGCAGCTGTGGGCTCCGGCCGTCGATGGGACGTTCGTCTTCACCGTCCAGGTGAACGCCGGCCGCAAGCGCGGAGGTCAAGGACAGTCGTACGCATCGCTCGTGAAGGTCAGAAGCTAGGGCTCGCAAGTGGGCGGAGCGGCAACACCGACTGTGCCGGTGATCGAAAAGGCGCGTTGCTCCAGTGCGACCCCGCGTCTTGGCGATACGCTTCATCTGTCGCTAGCAGCTCCCCTCATCGCCGTGACCTTCGAGCCTGAAGCCATTGCGTACCGGGCGGAGCGGAAGTCGTGCAGACCTTCGCCGTTGCTCTGCCCACGCCTCACATCCCCCGAGAAGAGGTAGAGGGGGTGTCCCGCGTAGGTCACCTGCCGTGTGGCGTCGGCTCGTCGGATGCTGCCGAGCAGAGAGCGCTCGCGCTCCCTTGACCGCGGTCGGCGTTCCGCTCGTGAGCAACGGCGGCCAATAGGCCAGGCACGCACCCGAGCAGGCGCTCTGCCCCCGCCTGTCCTTCTCGAAGAGATACAGCGTGTGACCGCGGCTTTCGCCGATGATCCGGCCCAATGCACTCGAACCGCTCGCCACCGCCGCCGGGCGAGCGGACGATCCACCCGAGGCGACACTCGCACTCTCACCATCGAATGCGAGAACCGCGAGGACAGCGATCCCGAACACAGCAGTCTTCAGTCCCTTCATTTCGAGCCTCCTTGCGATGCGTGATTGCCTTCTGAACTACGCGGCGTGCTCCGCGGAGGGATTCGGGGCGAGGGTGCTTAATCCGCTTTGACCAGGAGTGTCTTCGAGTCCCGGCGACCTGCCTCCTCCGACAGACACTCGACAGCTCGGCCATTCGGCGGGTCACATCAGCGTGTGAGGCGCAGGACGAGATCGACCGAGCGGTCGGGACCGGGCCGCAACTCCCGAATCAGGGTTCGCCGCCTGAGCGTACGACGTGCCTCAAGGCGAGTGCGGCGATGATCGCGTCGTCGAGCTGGCCTGCGACTGGAATGAAGTCCGGTAGAGTCGAAGGGCAACGAGAAGTACGCGAGGAGTCCCACGAGGAGCACCTTGCGGCGACGCCGAACGCGGGGGTCGGAAGGAGGCGCGTGACGAGCACGATGCAGTCGGGAATGAACCTCGCAAGCGCTCGTCCGTCCTCATCGCGCCCGTGTACGAAGAGCCAGCCGACGAAGCCCGCGTAGGCGACGACGAGCACGCCGAGCGAGACGATGAGCCACTCCCACCACTGCATCAGCCTCAGGCTACGGGCACCCTCTGGTTCAGACTTGGCGAAAACGAGCAAGCTCCAAGCCCAATGAGTCCGCCGGAGGAGCGGCGGTCGGCCGCTCCTCCAACGGTGGACAAAGATCGAACTAGGGAGTCCTGTCGCCGTAGATGTCCTGATCGATCCCTCGCGCGTGCGGGCAGAGATCACTGCTCCAGGACTTGATCGAGTTGCCCGGCGACGTGAGTCCAGAGGTAGTCACCGCCGAAAGGAACTTGACGGTTGTCGAACTGCTCGAAGTTTGGATTCGACATCTCGTCAGTGATCTTTACGGCGGTCGCGTCGAGCTGTTCCTGGACCGCACCACTGCGATAAGCGAAAGCCCCGTCCGTGCGGGGCTTTCGCTATTGCCGGACTCGAACGACTAGCTGTTCTTCTTTGCCGCGTTCCTACCGTGAACCAGGTACTTGACGCACTGACCCTGATTCTTGAACGTCGGGTTCGTGAAGGTCTTCCAGCCGCCCTTCTTGCAGGGGCGGGCGAAGTCGGCTGCGCCCGGTGCCAGCTTCTGCAGCTTGCCGTTGACCGTGACGTTCGTGAGGTCGGCGGTGCCTTCGACGTCGATGAGCACGCTCAGCGACTCGATCGCGCCCGTCGGCGTCGGAACCTGCTGTCCGGCTGCGGCGAGGGTCGCGGCCGTAAAGGTGTAGGTCGCGGTCCCGTTCGCATTCGTCGTCGGCGTCACGTTGTTGCAGCCGAGGAAGAAGAAACCCGTCGTGGTGTCGAGGTTGAAGCGCGGCGAGCCACCGTGACACTGGCTCGTGCTCGCCAACGTGAACGACACCGACTGGAAGGTCTGGCCACTGACACCGGTGACGTCAGCGCCTGCTGCCGCGTTCGTGCCCGTCGGGCAGTTCTTCTCCAGGTGCAAGGTCTTCGTCTTCTTGACGAACGTCGCCTTGACACATCCGGTGTTGCCCGGGTCGTACACCCCCGGAACGAGCGCCGCGGATGCCGAGACGGCGAAGACGAGCGCCGTCGCTACGACGCCCGCGACCATGAGCTTCTTCATCTGTAGTCCCCCTTTGGTCGTGCTTTCACAAGGGACCTTTTCCCTGCACGCTCGGGATTGCATCCCCCGGGCGCCAGGCTTTACGAGGCGCTTACGTATCGCCCCTCGTTCGAGGGAGAAGGTTGTGCGAAGGCCGTTGCTGAGCTCTCCTTAGAAGAGACACTCGCCTCCCGCAGGCCGGCGAGCGATATGTCGCACGGAAGGTCTCATCGAGACGCGACCGCCAAACGTGCTCGGGTGCCCAAGAAGCGCTCGAGTGCTGAGCGGATACCTCGGGCGTCGAGGCCATGCGCCACGCGGTGCTCCGTCGGCTCGCCGTAGCGACGGAACTCCTCGTTCGGCACACCGAGCGCGAGCAGGCGGTGCGGGTGGTCAACGAGAGCCTTTGCGACATCGGCCGATGAGGTGCCGGCGAGGAACGGCTCGATGAGTACGACGTCGGTTCCGCGCAAGGCCCCCCGCAGGCCGTTCGCATCGAAGGGCCGTACCGTCGCGAGATACGCGACCGTCGCATCGAGGTCGACCGTCGCCTCCAAGGTCTCGCCGAGTGTCGGCCCGACCGCAACGATGAGCGGCGCTCCATCCGAGCCGACGCGAAGCACGACCAGGCCGTCGCCGTCGACCGGCCCCGGGTTCACCTCCTCCGAGAGCCGGATGTACACGCGGCCCTCCTCGCCGAGCGCGCGCGCAAACGCCCGTTCGACCTCGTCCAGATGCCCGGAACATGGATCGTCCACCCGGGCAGCGCCGAGAGCGCAGCCACGTCCTCGGGCGCCTGGTGCGTTCGCCCCGCGCGAGCGGCGTCGTAGGACGCGCCGGTGCTCACCAGCACGGCACCCACGTCTTGGTACCCGAGGTCGAGCTTGATCTGCTCATACGGGCGCTCGACCAGAAACGGAGTGTACGAGTGCGCGACCGGTCGGTAGCCCTCGAGTGCGAGCCCTGCCACGACGCCGATCATCAACTGCTCGCGGATGCCGACGTTGAACATACGCGGATGAGGCGGCATCTCGGCGACGCCGATCTCGGCAAAGACCATCGCGACGCGCGGATCAGCCTCGAGCGCTTGGGCGGCTAGACGGTAGAAGCGCTGGCGCATCGTCATCGGCGGATCTCGGCGACGACTGCGTGCGGCCGTCGGGTTGGCCGGAATAGAACGCACGCTCGAGCGCGTCGTGGTCGCGTCCGTCGACGCGCATCGCGCTCCAGCCTTCGAGCAGGAAACGCTGCTCGAGCCCGCCGGGCCAGTGGTATGTCGAGCTGTGGTTGTCGACGACGACCGCGTTCAGGCTGCCCAGCCCCATACGGCCGGCCCACTGCACGGCTTCCCAGTTGCTGCCCTCGTCGAGCTCGCCGTCGCCGACGAGACAGAAGACGCACCGTCCAGCGAGAGCGACCCCTACGGCGATCGGCAGTCCGTGGCCGAGCGAGCCACTGCTGATCTCGACGCCCGGATGAGGACTCGGTCCGGGTGGTAGCCGAGCGGCGAGTCGAACGCGCCGAAGCTCGAAAGCTGCTCGACCGGGATCAACCCTCTCGCCGCCAACACCGCGTAGTACGCGGCTGGTCCGTGGCCCTTGGAGAGCAGGAAGCGGTCGTCGCTCTGCAGCACGCGCTCGTAGAGCACCCAGAGCACGTCGAGCGTCGAATGGGAGCTCCCATCGTGCTTTTCGTCGCCGGTGAGCAGCATGAGCAACTCCGGTAGATCGCCGTAGCCGAGCGTCGTTGCTGTCGCCATGTACAACCCTAGAACCTCAACTAACGTTCAGGTCAAGTGCCGGCCGAAATGACCATCGGCGAACTCTCAGCTCGAAGCGGCGTGGCTCCGTCGGCGCTGCGCTTCTACGAGCGGCGCGGGCTCATCACCGCTCGGCGAACAGGTGGCAATCAGCGTCGCTATCCGGCAGTCACGTTGCGCCGAGTCGCGCTCGTGCAGGCCGGCAAGACAGCCGGGATTCCACTCGAGCGGATCCGCGAGGCGCTGAACACGCTTCCAGAGGGCCGCTCGCCAACGAAGCGTGACTGGGAGCGCCTGTCGAACAGCTGGCGACGCGAGCTCGACGAGCGTATCGCCACGCTCGAGGCGATACGCGGCCGGCTGACAACGTGCATCGGCTGCGGCTGCCTCTCGTTGAAGACGTGCGGGTTGCTCAATCCCGCGGACGACGCGTCACGGCTCGGCGCCCGAGCCCACTACCTGCGCCCGGTCTCGCGGTGAGCTACGGGGACGCGACCGCTTGCGCTGACCGGGGAATCGCCGGGCGTGATCGGTGCTACTGCTGGACGGCATCCCTGCGACGCGTCTCTATCATCGGCGTCCTTGGCTGTTCGAACATCGGCCGCCTCCGCGAGCGCATGAGCTCCCGCACCGAAACGCCGTCCGCGCAGCCTGTGGCGGATCCGCCACGGACGACGAGGCTGTCGACCCTGCTGCTCCTCGTCGGCTGGGCGTGCGTCGTCCTCTCTCTCCTGTACCTCCTCGAGCTTCGACCCTCTCTCCGAACGAAGGCTCCCGCGGTGGACGCGGTTCCGACGCTGGAGGCAGGGTTCCCCTCTCCGCCGCGTGGCGCCGTCGTGTACAGCCGGCGGATGGGCGACGACGCCCTCGCGCTCGGGATCCTGCCCGCGGCCGCCCGCTCGATCGTGCAGGCGTCCGTCGTCGGTCCTCAGGGTGAGGGAGTGTCGGGACTCGCGGTCGCCTTCGTCGTCCAGGGCCAGACCATCAGCGCGCGATCGTGCGGCGACGGCTGCTATCGGGCTGCCGTGGCGATCGATGGTCGGCCACGCTCGGTCGACGTCGTCGTCGACGGTGCCTCGACCACGCGCTGGAGCGTCGTGCTTCCCCGGCAGTGGCCTCCCCGCAGCGCAGCTTCACTCGTTGCACGGGCGGAACGTGTCTGGCGATCGCTGTCCTCGCTGTCCTTCGACGAGACGCTCGGCTCGGGATCTGGCCGCGTCGTCACGAGCTCCTGGCGGGTCCAGGCGCCCGATCGTCTCGCGTACCGGATCGTGGGCGGCCCGTCCGCGATCGTCATCGGGAAGCGCCGCTGGGACAAGAGCCCGGGGAAGCCGTGGAAAGCGTCCTCTCAGAGCCCGATCCGACAGCCCGTCCCGACCTGGGTCCGACCGACCGACGCCCGCATCGTCGGAGCAACCGTCGTTCGCGGGCGACCGGCACTCGTCGTGACCTTCTTCGACGCGAGCACACCCGGCTGGTTCAGGCTCGTCGTGGACCGCGCGACGCTGCGCACGCTCGACGTGCGTATGGTCGCGACCGCCCACTTCATGCACGACCGGTTCCATTCGTTCGACGAGACACCGGCCATTCGCCCGCCGGGCCAGGAGTGAACGAAACGGGCCGTTGCTACCCTCGTCGAGCTTCCGCCAACTCCGAAAGGGCTCATCGATATGAAGCGCACGTCCCTGTTTGCTGTGCTCACTGCGTTCGTCCTCCTCGCCGTCGGCGTCTTTGCAGGCGTCGGGAGCGCGAGCCCGAGCTCCGCGTCCGCAACCAAGGTCCTGGTTGCCGCGTCCGAGTTCAAGTTCGTCCTCTCCAAGAAGGTCGTCCCGGCCGGAACGGTGACATTCGTCGTCACGAACAAGGGGCACGTCTCCCATGACTTCAAGATCAAGGGCAAGAAGACCCCGATGCTCGCTCCCGGCAAGTCGGCGACGCTCAAGGTCGTGTTTCCGAAGGGCAAGTACCCCTATCTCTGCACGGTTCCCGGGCACGCCGCCGCCGGCATGAAGGGGGTCTTCACCGTCAAGTAGCCAGTCGGCGCCGCACGAGGAACCGCCGGAGCTCGTCCGAGCCCCACACGATCGACCGGGAACGTTGCGAGGATCGCGATCTCGCTCGCTCCGAGTGCCGTCGTGTGGAAGATCGGCTGGAGCGCCGGGATGTAGACGAGCGCAGCGAGGAAGGCGATCTCGGACGCGATTCCCCAGAGCAGCATGCGGTTCGAGAAGAAGCCGATCGAGCG
This sequence comes from uncultured Gaiellaceae bacterium, assembly GCA_963746975.1. Classification (GTDB taxonomy): domain Bacteria; phylum Actinomycetota; class Thermoleophilia; order Gaiellales; family Gaiellaceae; genus GMQP-bins7. The sequence goes on along the minus strand of CAVVDE010000012.1, from coordinate 253,552 downwards.
CAGCGACGCGCGGTCGGTGCGTGAGGCGAAGGCCGTGCCGATCTGGCAGGCGACGATGCCCGCGAAGGTCATCGTCGTGGCCTCGACGTAGGGAGAGTGCAGCGTGGAGCCGGCGGAGACGTCGGCTCCGCTGCTCCAGCCCGCCTGCCAGAGGACGTAGAAGAAGCCGGCCAGCACGAGGGCCGCTTCGATCAGACCGAGGAACAGCCATGCCCGATAGAGCATCGGGGCGGTGATGACGCCCTCGGCGCGCCGCCGCGGCGGGCGCTCCATCAGGCCGGGCTCCGCGCGCTCCCGGCCGAGCGCGAGGGCGGGGAGGATCTCCGTCCCCAGGTCGATCGCGAGGATCTGCATGACCGTCAGGGGGAGCGGGATCGCACCGCCGCTCAGCGCGAAGAGGAGGAACGGGACGACCTCCGGAGTGGCGTGGGCGAAGATGTAGACGATGAACTTGCGGACGTTGTCGAAGACCTGACGTCCCGCTTCCACCGCGGCGACGATCGTCGCGAAGTTGTCGTCCGTGAGGATCATCGTCCCCGCCTCCCGGGCGACCTCGGTTCCCGTCAGCCCCATGGCGATGCCGATGTCCGCGCGGCGCAGCGCCGGAGCGTCGTTGACCCCGTCGCCCGTCATCGCGACCACCTCACCCTCGGCCCGCAACGCGTCGGCGATCCTGAGCTTTGCCTCGGGCGACGTGCGTGCGAAGACGAGCTCCCGGTCCTCGCGGAGCAGATGGTCGAGCTCCGACTCGCTCATCCGGTCGAGCTCCTGGCCCGTGACGACCGCCGCCCCGTCGGTGGCGATGCCGACACGCCGCGCGATCTCGGCAGCGGTCGGCCCGTAGTCGCCCGTGACGACGGCGATGCGGATCCCGGCCGAGTGGCAGCGCGGCGACCGCGCCTGCGACCTCGGGCCGCGGCGGATCGAAGAGCGCCACGAGGCCGAGGAGGCAGAGCTCGCTCTCGGCGTCCTCCCGCTGCTCCGGCGGCTCGACACCGTCGGGCAGCCGTCGCCTGGCGACCGCGAGCACCCGTAGCCCGAGAGCCGCCCACCGCTCGAGAACGTCGAGGACCTCCTCGCGTCCGCTCGTCCGTGAGCGGGACGTGGTCGTCCGGCCCGCCGATCTCCGTCGAGCGCAGGAGGATCTCCTCCGGCGCGCCCTTCGCGTGCACGGTCAGGCTGCCGTCCGCCCGCTCGTCGACCGTCGACATGAGCCGCAGCTTCGAGTCGAAGCGATAGAGCTTCCGCCGCGCGTGCTCCCTGCGGGTGACGTCGACGTCGATGCCGAGCGTCCTCGCGGCCTCGAGCAGCCCGATCTCGGTCGCCTCGCCGCGAGACTTGCCGGTGCGCTCGGGCGCGAGCTCGGCGGTGCTGCACGCGGCCAGGGTGCGCCCGAGGAAGCCGAGCACGGGATCGCGTTCCACGGCCGATCGTGGATCCGTGCCCGCCTCGAGGTCGAGCTCGCCGAGCGGCGTCCAGACGCGCGTGGCGCGCATCCGGTTCTCCGTCAGCGTCCCGGTCTTGTCCGTGCAGATCACCGTCGTGGAGCCGAGCGTCTCGACGGCGCTCAGGCGCTTGACGAGCGCACCCCGGCGAGCGAGCGCCGCCACGGCCACCGCGAGCGCGAGCGTGATCGTGGGCAGCAACCCCTCGGGGACGTTGGCGACGATCAGCCCGATCGCGAACGCGATGGCGTCGTCCGCGGGAAGATTCGCCGCCAGCATCCCGAGCGGGAGGAACGCCAGGCCGACGCCGACCGCGACGAGCGTGATGAGCCACGCGACGCGCCGGACCTCTCGCTCGAGCGGGCTCTCGTCGACCTCCACCCGCTCCGTGAGAGCCGCGATCCGGCCCAGCTCCGTCAGCATGCCCGTCGCGTAGACGAGCGCCTTCCCCTCGCCGCTGATGCACGCGGTTCCGCTGAAGACGAGGTCGCGCGCCTCGAGCAGCGGGCCGGTCGGATCGTGCAGGTGCGGCGCGCGCAGAACCGGCTGCGACTCTCCGGTCAGCGTCGAGAGGTCGATGTCGAGGGCGCCTTCCAGGAGCCTGGCATCGGCGGAGACCCGATCGCCCTCGGCCACCAGGAGGATGTCGCCCGGGACGAGCGTGCGCGCGTCGATGAGCTGTCGATGCCCGTCCCGCAGCACCGCGGCCTGGACGGGGAGGTACTCGCGCAGCGCCTCGGTCGCACGCTCGGCCTGCCGCTCCTGCCAGAACGCGAAGAGCGCGTTCAGGACGACCACGAGCGCGATGGCGAGGCCGAGGATCCACGAGACGCCGAAGAAGGCGAGCGACCGACGCCGCCCACAGGAGCAACGCGAGCGGATGGACGAACTGCTTCACGAGCTCCCGCAACCAGAGCCGGCCGCGCGCGGCGCGTGAGCTCGTTGGGGCCGTAGGCGACCAGCCGACGCGCGGCTTCGCGATCGGAGAGCCCTTCCGGCCGTGAGCGGAGATCCCTGAAGAGCCGTTCGATCGGCTCGCGGGGCTCGGCGCTCAGCAGCGGAGCGGTCTCCACGCCGATGATGCTAGGAGGCGCCTCGCCGAGAACGCATCCGGGTACTCACCGAGCGACACTGCCTCGTCGGCCGCTCACGGGATCCGACGTGATCCACTGACGCTCGGCGGTACGTGCTCGAGTTGGGCAACCGGAATGCAGCGCTCCAGCTCGTCCATCTTCTGGTTTGCGATCGACGCAGCGCGGTTACTTAGGTCCGGGGTAGCTCGGGCGCGGCTCGCTCGGGTTCACTCGCATTGGGAGATGAGAGCAGAGCCCGACACGGCCTGCTAACCCACGGCCGCACCCGAGCGCCCGACCCTACAGCCCACCCGGCCGCAACGCCTGGGGAACGAGAAGCGGCCCCGTGAGGGGCCGCTTCGCAATCGATCTTCGTAGCTTGAACGTCTAAGCCATTCGACCTATCTGACTAGCTGATGATGATCTCGCCGAGCGGCCTCTGGTCGGCATCGATCGTGAACAAGCCGAGCGTTCCAGCATCGAGTCTCCGCACAGCCTCAGTGTCCACGGGGTCGAGTACCGTCCCGTACGGCGCGTTCGTGTAGTTCTTGGTTCCGACGTTGAGCGAGTCGTACCCGCAGCCGCCGGAACGCCGAAGCACGATGCAGCTTCGCCGATCGGTGTGGATTGCCGTAGTGGGTCGTGTTGAACGAAACCGTCCAGACCGTACCCTGACCGCTGGTGAGTGTCGTTCCGGCCGAGAAGTTGAACGTGAGCACCGTTCGCGGAGTACTCGCACAGCCCGGAGTCGGGTTCATGAAGCGGCTGTTGAGCGCGGCACAGGCGGGTTGTTCGGGCAGCTCGTGTCGGGTATCGATGAGGGCCGGAACGGGATTGGGTCGGTGTTGGGCGACGACGTGGCGATCGGCGTCGTCAGGTCGCTCGCGAGGTAGATCTTCGCCGTGATCCGGCCGGGGACGGTGAAGGTGTCCGGGTTCGAGCCACCAGGGGTTGTCGCAGTCGGCGGTGTTCCAGTTCCCGCTGTCGCCGCATCCGTAGCTCTTGAAGTCCACGTTCATCGAGTTGAGCGCGCTGGCGGTCGCATCGAGCGTCACCTTATCTCCGAACTCCGTCGTCGAGTTAGCCTCGAAGGCGTAGCTCGGCGGGCCACAGTTGAGCACGTCCTTGGGATACGCGTTGTAGGCAGCACCCGTATCGCCGCTGCCTGCGTCACAGACCGGCCCCGGCTTGGTCCCGGAAGGACGAAGCAGGTGCCAGGGTCGCCGCCGTAGAGGTCGTTGCACACGGTCGGGTCGCTGATGTGGAGAACGATGTCTTGTGTAGTCGGAAGAGCGGTGGCCCACGTCGCGGTGCCGACCTCGTGGCTCGTCCCGTCGAGCGGGATGTTGTTCTTCTCGCCATCCGGGCGCGTGAACGAGAAGGTCGTTCCAGGCGTGGACTGCGTCCAGTTCGGGGCCGTTGCATCGACATCGCTCGGCGCCGTGTTCGTGGTGACGCAGTACTTGACCAGGCCTGGGACTCCACCGACCGGGTTTTCGTTCACGAACGGTCCGCCGAATACGTTCTGACGAGAAAGTTATGGTCCACCGATCGCCGACCTTGTCGGCTGTCTGCAAGTTCTTCGTGCTCGTCGGACAGCTGTTGGTTGGAGCAGGCGGCCTAGCCGCGGATGCCGTGCCGATCAGCACGACTGATAGGGCGAAGGCAGCGAGTGCCGCCGCGCAAAGAGACTTCTCTTCATTCCAATCCCCTTACAGTTATTCCGCAGTCACCGTCCTGCCTCCAGGCAGGATCGGCATGTACACGTTGATGCGATGGGCTACGACGGCACGCGTCGCTGCGCCCAAGGACTCGCGCACCTCAATAGATCCTCTCCCTTGCCGCAGTTACGGATCCTGATCCCCGCCAGGATCCCAGCGCGGGATTGTGACAGGTTTCACGAACCTCTGCGGCCCGCCCCCGCAGAACTGGCCTTCTGGCCAGGAAACCATTCATAGAACCCCTCCTCCGTCCGCAGTCACCGATCCCGCCCCCCAGGGCAGAACCGGCATGTACCGGCTGAACCTGGCAGATCCGTGTTCCGCCAGCATCGGTACTTTTCCGCCGGCATGCTAGATAGCTTTACCTGTCATGTCAAATTTCCTGACGCTTCAGCGTAAAAGTGATTTTGCCGAAGTGCGTCAAGCCCGATGTGCTGGTAGCATCGGGCGATGAGTCCTCCGCCTGCAGAAGACTTCGATCATCCCTGGGTGATCGAGCGGATTCCTGAGGAAGTCCTGAGCCGCTACCGCAGGGCGATGTTCCGTGTCCGGTCGAGCAACGAGCCGCTCGTGATCCTCGACTCGCTTGCGGAGATGAAAGAGATCTTGCAGCAGATCGAGCGTGCTGCGGTCGAGGAGGCTCGTGCGCAGGGCGCGACGTGGGTGCAGGTCGCAGATGCCCTGCACGTGACGCGGCAAGCCGTCGTGCAGCGCTTCGGCTAGAGCGTCGTCCCCAGCGACACACCGGCGAATTCGCACCACACACGGTAAGGGCGGCGGATCGCGGAGAGCCAGTACGAACGCGAAGGTGCCTACAACCGAGAGGAGCGCCGTGGCGCTCCTCTCGAACTGAGACAGTTGCCGCTAGTGGACCTGCAGGTTCCCGCTCGTGATCGAGAACGGGCCGTCAGCCGGAGTGCCGTGTGCCAGCACACCGTTGATGGCCGTGATCTGATCAGTGAAGCTGCCCCACACCTCGTCGACGAGGTAGGCGGGCTCTCCACCGTCGTGCACCTTCACGAAGAGCCAGTTGCCCTCGGCACCGAAGTTGGACAGGATCACGGGGCCAGCGAACCAGGCATCGTCGCCCAAGACGCTGACCGACTTGACGGCGACGAAGTACCACAGCCCGGACGCATCCGAGTAGTACGCCGTGCCCTTGGCACAGTACGTCGCTGCGATGGTTGCACCGGAAGCCGTGAATGTTCCGACACGATTGCCGCCTTGGTAGTTGTCACTCCACGTTCCGGAGATCGTTCCGTTAGAAGCGATGGTGCCGGTCATGTTCGTGACAGCCCCAATGCGTCGGGAGCGCCGTCGTAGGTGAAGTGGAGCGTGAACGTGTTGCCGACCACTGAGCCAGAGGTCACGTGCCAGAAGTAGGAGTACGGCGGTCCTGCGACCGGGTACCCGCCTCCCACGCCCGTGATGGTCTGGCCGCTCTGGGTCAGCGTCACCTCATGGATGTAGTGCCCACCCAGGTACTCGAAGTCGAGTGTTGACACGCCCGTGACGTCCCAAAACGCCGAGCACGTCTCGCCTTCCTTCTGGATCGCGTTGAACGTGAGATGTCGCTGCACGTCCGTGTACGCGGTGTAGCCGATGTCGCCCGTCGTCTTGGGAGCGGGCGCGGCCCCCGCAGGGTCGGCTGCCACGAGCAGAGCCAATACAGCGATGCTCGCCAGTAACAGTCGTTTCATTTAACTGCCCTCCTTGGAGGCAGAGGCTTTACAACGCTCCACCCTCCCGGAGGACATCAACCAAGAGGAACCTTCACACGAGGGAACATCGCGCGCATCGGTGCATCCACGGATGCCCGAGCCCAAGCGTCGTGTCGCGCGGGCAGCAAGGCGTTGAAGTACGCGTTGTCGAGTGCCTCCCTGCTCACGGAGTGCTCGGCGACCCCGCCGACTGTGGCGGTTCCCGGTACGTAGTTCCACGAAGCAGTGCTGCGCGGTCCCTGCGATGCGGGAGTGCTGCTCGGCGGACGACCATCCGCCGATCGACCAGGCGACGGGAGGAGACCCCGATGGCGCGCGACAGCATTTCCGTGACCGACAACCGCACGGGCAGCGAGTACGAGATCCCGATCGCGGACGGCGCGATCCGCGCGACCGAGCTGCGGCAGATCAAGGTGGACGACGCCGACTTCGGCCTCATGAGCTACGACCCCGCGTTCCTGAACACGGCGTCGTGCCGGAGCGCGGTCACGTTCATCGACGGCGACGTCGGCATCCTCCGCTACCGCGGGTACCCGATCGAGCAGCTCGCCGAGAGGAGCAGCTACCTCGAGACGGCGTACCTCATCCTCTTCGGCGAGCTCCCCACGAAGAACCAGCTGGCCGGCTGGGAGGACGAGATCACGCACCACACGTTCGTGCACGAGAGCATGAAGCGCCTGATGGAGGCGTTCCGGTACGACGCGCATCCGATGGGGATGCTGATCTCCTCGGTCGCGGCGCTCTCCACCTTCTACCCCGAGGCGATGCTCGTCGACGAGCCGAACAACCGGCTCCTCCAGGCGAAGCGCCTGATCGCGAAGATGCCGACGCTCGCCGCCTGGGCCTACCGGCACTCGCGGGGGCTCCCGTACGTGTACCCGGACAACGAGCTCGGGTTCACGGGCAACTTCCTCTCGATGATGTTCCGCATGGCCGAGCCGCGCTACACGCCGGATCCGGTGCTCGAGCGAGCGCTCGAGGTGCTGTTCGTCCTCCACGCGGACCACGAGCAGAACTGCTCCGCGAACGTCATGCGGGCGATCGGGTCGAGCAAGGCCGATCCCTACAGCGCCCTCGCAGGCGCTGCAGCCGCTCTCTACGGACCGCTGCACGGCGGTGCGAACGAGGCAGTGCTGGCGATGCTCCAGGAGATCGGCCGGGTGGAGAACGTGCCGTCGTACGTCGAGCGGGTGAAGACCGGCGACTTCCGCCTGATGGGGTTCGGCCACCGGGTCTACAAGAACTACGACCCGCGGGCGAGGATCATCAAGGAGACGGCCGACGCGGTCTTCGAGGTGACCGGCCGCAACAGGCTGCTCGACGTCGCCCTCGAGCTCGAGAAGATCGCGCTCGAGGACGAGTACTTCGTCTCGCGGAAGCTCTACCCGAACGTCGACTTCTACTCGGGTCTCATCTACGAGGCACTGGGCCTGCCGATCGCGATGTTCCCGGTGATGTTCGCCATCCCGCGGACCGTCGGCTGGCTCGCGCAGTGGCTCGAAGGCGTCGTCGACCCGGAGCAGAAGATCGCACGGCCGAGGCAGGTCTTCGTGGGCGAGGACGAGCGCGACTACGTCCCGCTCGAGGATCGCGTCGCGCGAGAGCTCGTCGCGGTGTAGTCCAGGCTGAGGAGGCGGGCCGCCGCACGCGGCGGCGGCCCGCGCCGGCCAGAGGCTTGATGTGAAATTCCGCGCTTCTCGTCGCGTCTGCGGGCCTTCCACGCGGAGCAGGCAATGCGGCCCGACGCTACGTCGTGTGGGGATAGCCGTTCGGCGCTTCAGCCGCAGGTCCAGCTGCCAATAACGCGTGTCGCGTCCTGGAGGCGGAGCGCGAATGTCCCATCGCGCATCGATGGTCCGATGGTGATCGTCACGAGCAGCACGGAGACACCAGGCTGGCGACGGCCCCAGACAGACCGACCCGCCGAGTCTCACAGTCGCTTGAGCTAGGTGCGCCGAGTGACGAAAGTGGCTACGTCTCGGGCGCGCCGTGCTCGAGCTGGCGGTCGTACTCGTCCTGGTCGTAACTGCCGCGCGACACGGCGACGAGGCCATCGTCTCCGAACGTCCACTCCTCGGAGCCGGTGATCCGCACGGCCTGTCCGGTACCGCCCGGCCCTGTGTTCGTGCCCGTGAACGTCCAGTGATACTCGACCGTCTCGTCGTTGAAGACGACGTCGCCCATGAACACCTGAATGTCCGGGAACGCCTCGATGAACGAACGCGCGACCTCCGTGACCTCGGTCGGCTCGCCGCCGTTGATCGCGATCGTCCCGCCGCTCACGAAGTGATCGGCGACCCTCTTGGGGTCGTGGCTGCACCACGCGTCGGTGTAGCTGCGGGCGAACTCGCGTATCCGAGCCTGATCGTGCGCCATCGGTGCCTCCTGTCGTCGAGATCGCGCCGCACGACGGCTCGACCCTAGTGCGCACGTTCTGGTGAGACAACCTCGGCGTGCGCGAGTGTTCGCGCGGACCCCCTGAACTCAGTCGCGTTCCTGGGATCCATCGATCGCCAGAATGGGATCGTGGAGGATGCACCGGAGCTGATGGTGCGCGATGCAGCACACTGGCGCGCCTGGTTGGCGAAGCACCATGATTCCTCGGCGGGGATATGGCTCGTGCTGGCCAAGAAGAAGACGGTCCAACCGACCAGTCTCAACCACGATCAAGCGCTTGAAGAGGCACTGTGCCACGGCTGGATCGACGGCCAACTCCGCGGCCGCGACGCCGACACCTACTACCAGCGCTTCAGTCGCCGCCGCAGGCGCAGCGCCTGGTCGAAGCGGAACATCGAGATCGCGGAGCGGTTGATCGCAGCAGGTCGCATGCATCCAGCCGGGATCGCCGAGCTGGAGAGTGCGAGAGCCGACGGTCGAAGCGAAGCCGCCTACGCGGGCTCTGCCAGCATCGAGGTGCCTGACGATCTCGGCGCTGCACTGGCCGCCGAGCCGAAAGCGCTCGCAATGTTCGAGAACCTGAGCCGCCAGAACCGCTACGCGATCCTCTATCGGATCACTACCGCCAAACGAGCGGAAACGCGAGAACGCAGAATCATGCAGTTCGTCGAAATGCTGGCCCGCGGCGAGACGATCTACCCACAGAAACGCACCTGATCAACGATCAGGCGTCAGGTCTCATGCCTGCGCCAGCGTGCGGGAATGTCCCTTGACTGTCCGGGCGTATCTAGCGGTCGCTCAGACACCGACCCGGTAAAGCTGCCAGCGCTCCGGAACTCCCTTCAGCTCGTGTTCTCCGGCGTCTTCGAACGAGAATCCGCTTCCCGCGGTGAGGTCCTTGACCGTACGCGAGACGAGAACGTTGCGTGACTCCGCCAGTCCCGCGTTTTTTTTTTTTTTTTTTTTTTTTTTTTTTTTTTTTTTTTTTTTTTTTTTTTTTTTTTTTTTTTTTTTTTTTTTTTTTTTTTTTTTTTTTTTTTTTTTTTTTTTTTTTTTTTTTTTTTTTTTTTTTTTTCTCTCACTTCTTTCTTTTCTCTTTTCCTTTTTTTTTTTTTTTTTTTTTTTTTTTTTTTTTTTTTTTTTTTTCCTTTTTTTTCTTTCTACTACACTTCTTCCTTTTTTTTTTTTTTTTTTTTTTTTTTTTTTTTTTTTTTTTTTTTTTTTTTTTTTTTTTTTTTTTTTTTTTTTTTTTTTTTTTTTTTTTTTTTTTTTTTTTTTTTTTTTTTTTTTTTTTTTTTTTTTTTTTTTTTTTTTTTTTTTTTTTTTTTTTTTTTTTTTTTTTTTTTTTTTTTTTTTTTTTTTTTTTTTTTTTTTTTTTTTTTTTTTTTTTTTTTATACACACATCTCATTAACGTCCTGCCCTACACACTTCCCCTCCTCTTTCACTAAAAAAAAAAAAAAAAAAAAAAAAAAAAAAAAAAAAAAAAAAAAAAAAAAAAAAAAAAAAAAAAAAAAAAAAAAAAAAAAAAAAAAAAAAAAAAAAAAAAAAAAAAAAAAAAAAAAAAAAAAAAAAAAAAAAAAAAAAAAAAAACGGAGAAGGCAAGAACGGAACGCGAGAGGGAGACGAGGGGAGAAACAACAAAAGCCCCGCACGCTACCCAGCGACATCGCAATCCCCTACCCCGTGTAGAAGACAAGAACACAAAACGAACACACAAAAAACCAAACACAGCTACGCCGTGACCGGTGAACGGCCGCATCATGTCGTTGTCTTCGTGCTCGACGATGTGGCAGTGGTAGACGTAGCTCTGCGGCGCGCGTCACGCCGGTCGGCAGGTCGAACTTGGCCCGGATGGTCGTCAAGTAGCCGGGGTTCGCCTTGACGGTGTCCTTGAAGCCGCGCTCGCTCGGGTCGGGGGGCTCCATCGGCCCCGTCGCGAACGGGCTCGGGTCGATCCCACCGGGCACGCCGTTCGGGCCCTCGTTGGCCTCCTCGTAGGCCTCGGCGTCGAACGGGGTCCGGCCGACCACCTGGAAGGTGACCAGGTGCGTGTGCATCGGGTGGGTGTCGCGCGGTCAGGTTGATGTAGACCCAGTCCTCGACCGTCCCCGACCTGCGGCGTCTCGGTCGACTGGCCGCTCGCCGAAGTGGACGCCGTTCGAGGTTCAAGAACCAGGTCGGCTCGTCCGGCGTCGATCTCGTTCAGCGTGATGTAGCGCGTCACGTGACCGGGTCGGGCAGGTCGGCGGCGCGCCCGGGCAGGCTGGCCGGGATCGTGCGCGGGCCCGGCTGGCTGACCGTCGTCCCGACCCGGATCTGCATCACCTGCGCCAGCTGCGGCGCCGGGGTCGAGACCGGCTTCGGCGGCGTTGTGGTTCTTGATCACCAGTCGTGCTGGCCGGCGAACTTGCTGAAGTCGACGAGCACGTCGGCCCGCTCGGCGGGGGCGAGCACCAGCTCCTTCACCGGCACGGGCTTGTCCCACATGCCGCCCTCGGCGCCGATCTGCCACAAGCTCGGGCCGCCGATGTCGAGGTTGAGGATGCGCGCGTTGCAGCCGTTCAGGATCCGGAACCGGTACAGGCGCGGCTCGACGTTCAGGAAGGGCCAGACCTTGCCGTTGACGAGCATGACGTCGCCGAAGTACTCGCCGATCCAGGTGGCGCCCGGGATCTCGCTGGTCGGGTAGAGGAACGTCCCGTCCGGGTTGAACTGGCGGTCCTGGACGACCAGCGGGATCTCGTAGGCGCCGCCGGGGATGCCGATCGGGTTCGGCTCCGCGCCGGTGTCGTACTCGTCGCGGAGGATGTAGGCGGCGGCGAGCCCGGCGAACACGTTCAGCCGCGTGGCGCCGAGGCCGTGGTCGTGGAACCACAGCAGCGAGGCCGGCATCTGCGGCAGCTGGTTGGTGTAGTGGACGCTCTGCGTCTCGCCGGGGCCGAACCCGTTCGGGGTCACCGCCGGGTTGCCGTCGCTCGTCGGCGGCGACGAAGCCGCCGTGCAGGTGGGTCATCAGCCGCACCTGGTCGCCGAGCGGGGTCAGCCGCGTGTCGACCGGGATCCAGGCCGGGTACGTCGCCGGCAGCTCGTGCGTGAAGTCGACGTCGAGCGGCGTGCCGCTCTGCGCGACGACCGCCATCCCGAACGAGCCCGCCTGCCCGCCGAGCCCGGAGCCGTCGTCGTAGGCCCACAGCGGCGTCGGCGGCAGCTGCGGATGCAGCTGCCGCGCGATCTCGCGTCTGCGTGAACGCGTACTCGTTCGTGCCGCTCGGGGTCGCCACCACGATCCCGGCGCCCGGCAGCGGCAGCGGCTCGACGTACTTCGTCAGCTTGCCGCCCGTGCCGGGCCACGGCCGCGACCTTGTCGCTCCCGGCGACCCCTGCGCAGCTCCGATCGTCAGCAGTCCGGCACGCGATCTACACGTACCTCGCCCGCATGGCGCATCCTTTTCCGAGTTCGCACAGCTTAGCGACACACCGGCACGCTTCCCGACGACGGCACTCCACGGGGGTTTCCGCCCGGATGCCCGCGTGTGCGGGAATGTTCCTTGAGGCGAGCATTGCGCCCGCGCCTGTAGAAGGCTGCCTTGCGCTCACTCGGGCGCGCCCCGAGGATTCGGTGATGGCCGGGATGCTGTACGACAACAAGGCAGCCGCGCAGCTCGAGCAGGCGTACGCGACGACCGACATGATCGTTCAGCGCGAAGAGTTGCGACGGTCGCTTCGAGCATCAGCAGGCGAATCGATCCTGGACCTCGGTTCGGGCCCCGGATTCCTCGCCTGTGAGCCCGCGCGGATCTCGGTGCAACCGGCCGGATCGTCGCCGTGACATCGACTCTGACGATGCTCGAGCGCTGCAGTGAATCGCGCGCCTCGGCGACGGGGCGACATCTTGAGGGCGCAGCGACCGCGCTTGCGTTTGCAGACGCGGTCTTCGATGCCGCTGTCTCGACGCAGGTCATGGAGTACCTCGCCGAGCCGGACGCCGCGCTCCATCAACTAGCCCGCGTCCTGCGACCCGGCGGACGCCTCGTGATCGTCGACACCGACTGGGACTCGCTCGTCTGGGCAGCCACGGATCGCCGCCGCGCCGCTCGGATCGCGGCCGCGTGGAACGAGCACCTGTCAGACCCCTACCTTCCGCGCTCGCTCGCACCCCGCCTCCGCGCGGCCGGATTCGAGGTCAGAGAAATCCGGATCGTCCCGATACTCAACACGGCGTACGACGCCACGACCTTCAGCTACAACATCGCCCCGCTCATCGCCGCATTCGTGCCCGGGCGCGGAGGCGTCTCAGAAGACGAGGCAAGCGAATGGCTGAACGACCTCGCAGAGCTTCAGCACCAAGGGCCGCTACTTCTTTAGCGTCAATCGATACCTCTTCGCCGCTTCGCGTCCCCAGGGAGGCGGCCCGCGCTCAGCGACTGGTCTCTGACGATCAGACTCGCTCACCTGCCCGAGTGTGCGGGAATGTCCCTTGAGCGACGCGCCTGGTTCAGCCCACGTCTTCGATGATCTCCACGAGTTCGTCCAGGCGGTAGCCGTGGTGTCGGGCGAACTCGACGAGCTCCTTCGCGCGCTGGACGACGACACCGCGTTCGGGCGTCCCGGCGACCGAAATGCCACGCCCGCGTCGGAACTCGAGTAGTCCTTCATCGCGCAACACTCGTAGCGAACGCAGCACGGTGTTCGTGTTGACGCCGAGCACAGCGGCTAGATCCTTGGCCGGTGGAAGGCGCTCTCCAGACTTCGCCTCTCCGTCGGCGATAGCCCGGCGGATTTCGCCCGCGACCTGCAGGTACAGGTCAGTGGGGTCGCCCTTGTCTACCTTGACATTCAACATGGTGCTAGTAATACTAGCGCAATAAAGCTAGGGAGGTAGCCATGACTGTGACCGCTCCGCCTCGCCCGCCTCGCCCAAGCGATCCCGTTGATCGCCAGGAAGTTGAGGCTCTCGTTGAGGCGCTTATCGAAGAAGCGAGGCAGCGCGCACGACGCCGGCGACGGATCCGGCTGGCCGTCGTGGCCTGCGTGGTTCTCGTGGGAGCCACTGTCTTCGCGGTCTTCGAGCGAACGGCCGAGTCGCAGAACTCGTCCCCGGCGCTCACGGCACGGTCAGGCGTCGCAGGCGGCAAGGTCAAGGTCGTCATCGCTGGTACCAACGACAAGTACGACGTCCACGACGGAAGCCTCGCGGGCATTGGGACCTTCAAAGCCAGTGGAGCTGTCACGGACACCGGGAAAGCCCTCGCCTACCGGACGGTCGGTTCGCAGGGAACGTTGATCACGCTCCGCTATGTCACCAAAGGCAAGAAGGGCACGATCACCTACGTGGTCAAGATCGACACGAATGCCGGCACATCCCGGTGGACGATTGCATCCAGCAGCGGGGCATACAAGGGACTACATGGCAAGGGCAGTGAGACCGAGAACGCGACGTACACCGTCAGCGTCCTGAGGGGAACCGTGTCACGGTGACAATGACGAGGAAGTAGTTGTGGCTCGCTGCCCAGGTCCTGAAAGCCACTAATCCAGGACAGATCGTTCGCGTGTGCCAGTGTTCCGGAATGACCCTTGAACCGTCGAGCGCGGTGGTTCCCAGTAGTCGCGCTAGTGCGGATCGACTGCGGGTTCGGCAGGGGAGGCACGGTAGACGCGCCAGCTGCCGGGGACGCCTTTGAGTTCCCGCTCTCCGCGGTCTTCGAGGAGGAGCCCGGTGCCGGCGACGAGATCCTTGACCGTCTGCGAGACGAGCACCTCGCTAGGGCCGGCGGTGGCGGCGACCCGGGCACCGATCGAGACGGCCAGGCCTGCGACCTTCCCGTCGTGAAGCTCGCACTCGCCGGTGTGGACGCCCGCGCGCACCTCGAGGCCGAGATCACGAATGCCGTCGACGAGTGCCTGGGCACAGCGAATGGCCCGCGCCGGGCCGTCGAAGGTCGCGAAGAACCCGTCGCCGGCAGTGTCGCGCTCCTCGCCGCGGAAGCGGGTCAGCTCTCGGCGGACGAAAGCATGGTGACGCTCAAGCAGTTCGCGCCAGGCACGATCCCCGAGCTCGGCCGCCCGCTCGGTCGAGCCGACGATGTCCGTGAAGAGAACCGTCGCCAGAACGCTGTCGGGAACCTCGGGAACCGCCTCCTGGGCGACGAAACGCGCCACTTCTTCGGGGATCTCCGGAGACAAGAAGATGTGCTGGTAGTCCATCCCCGAGACGCGCAGCGCGCGTGAAGAGGGGATCAGGTCGGTCACCTCGCGGGCGTGCCGTTCCGCGTTCAGGACCGTCCGATACATGACCAGCGTAGGCACATGGACGGCCGGCAGAACCTCGCGAAGGTCGGTCTCGATCCAGGCGCGGTGGAGCGCGTAGGCGGCGGCCGGGCTGGCCCCGACTCGAAGCCAGTTGGCGAACCACTCCCGCTCGGCCGGGTTGGCGTAGAGCGACGGCGAGGTGTCGTCGAGAATCTCGTCGCTGAGCTCCGGCGTGCCCCACCTTTCGCGTAGCTCAGCGAGCCGGGCGCGCCAGTACTCGCTCTGCCCGTCACGTTCGTAAGCGAGCGGGTGAAAGAGGATGAGCGCGCGCGTCCGCTCCGGATACGTGGCTGCGTACAACGCGGCCATCGAGCAGCCCTCGTGCGACGCCAGAAGGACTGTGCTCGACGATCCGGGGCGTCCAGGACTGCGTGTAGATCCTCCATCCGCGTCTCGAGGGCAGTGAACTGCCCGCCGTGATCCGAGAGACCCGTCCCGCGCTTGTCGAAGAGAATCAGCCGAAACGACTGGGCGAGTTGCTCGTAGAAGTCGCGCCAGTGCCGCGACTCCC
The DNA here is from genome assembly GCA_963746975.1 of uncultured Gaiellaceae bacterium. Classification (GTDB taxonomy): domain Bacteria; phylum Actinomycetota; class Thermoleophilia; order Gaiellales; family Gaiellaceae; genus GMQP-bins7. The sequence continues at coordinate 238,374 of CAVVDE010000012.1, read as the reverse complement.
AGCCGTAGACGAGGTTTGAGACGAAATCCGGAACATAGGCGAGATCGGTCTCGCCATTGCCCACTAGCTGGTAGGCGATCGCAACGCCACCGTTCCGCGCGTACCGGATGTCAGCTGTCACAACCGAATCTTCTCGAACGCTGCGTCCGCCGCCAACCCTAGTCGGCTTCCAGGCGCTAGCTCGCTCCCTTGCGCGAGTGTGCGGGAATGTCGCTTGAACACCAAGGGAGCGACGACTGGCGCCGAGCCTCTCGTGCCCGCGCCCGCTAGAGCGCGCTCGCCGGTCAGTCGCGAGTGACGTACCTGTCGTAGAGGGCGGCCACAGTCGACGCCGGAAGCGCACCGGTGCCGAGCACCTCCTCGAGCGTCACGGACGAGAATGTCGACTCGTCGACGAGAAGGACTCGGTAGTGGTCGCACGTAGCGGCGACGTCCGAGTTCCCGGCCGGATGGACGACGACGTACCGCCCCCACGTCCACGCGCCGCTCGCGTGCTGGAGCATCGAAAGCAGGAGCAGGTGCTCGAGCCACATTAGGCACAGCTCCGACCTTCCGAGCAACGCGTCGGTGGCGCCGGGCACGAACATGTGCGATCTGTTGGCGACCTCCAGGTTCCGCGCGCGGTTGCTCGGCTTCGGCGTCTCGGGCTTGGCCCACTCGTGGAACTTGATGTCGACGGCCAGAACGCCGTCCGTCCCGTCAGCGAGCTCGAGGACGAACGCAGTGTCGAACTCCCGGAGGCTGTTCAGGTATGTGCGATCTAAGCGGCCGGGGGAGTGCGCGAAGCGGACCTCCCGCACCACTCCCGGCACCTCAGGCCACAAGGCGTGGACGGCCCGGTCGGCGAGGTCGAGGTCGGCGGCAAGGTCGCCGAACAGGTTGAAGGCGAGCGCTGGCGACCAGAGTAGGTCGGCCCAGAAGCGCTGGTGGTCGAAGCTCTGGTGCGGCTCGACGAAGGACGTGCGTACTCGGGCCGCGTCGCGGGCTCCCGAGGTGAGGAAGTTCGCGCCGGTCGCGCGGGCGTAGTCGAGCGGAAGTCGGCTGCCGACCAGACGCGACAGCTTCCCGGAGCGCGGGACGATCGGATGCGAGCCGACAGGATGCCCGTTCGCCTCACGCCACTGCGCCTGGTGGAAGCGCAGCCTGCGGCGGAACTCGGTCATAGCCGGCCGTCCGGGAACGCGGTCCGCGGGCTCCCAGCAGTGCAGCGCCTCCAGCTCCTCCGGCGAGGGAGCCTCAGCCATGCTCCGATCATAGGCTCGTGTGTGGCGTGGCCGCGGGCCGAGCGCGTCCTCAAGCGGCTCGACCGAAGACGTATCCGCGGCGTGCCCGAGTGTGCTCTCACTCGAACGCAGGCTCTGGTCTGATTACTGGACTTCTTTGTAGACCCTAAGCAGGCTTTCCGGGCAGAGCAGCTAGCCGACGAGCTGAGATCTGTGGAACCATCGGCCCTCTTTGAGAGCTCAGATGTGCAGGCTCGTCTTAGTCGGGACCGTGCTCCCGATATCAGCTTTCGCCCTGATTCCAACCGGCTGCGGAGGATCGACAGTCGCTGGTAGGGGCCGAGCACACGGGAGTTTCACATCAAGCCTCTAGCGGGCGACGAGGACGCTGCAGTGCGCGTGGTGGAGCACCTTCGAGCTGACCGATCCGACCAGCCAGCGCTCGACCGCGCTCACGCCGCGAGTGCCCATCACGATGAGATCGACGTCGTCATCGCGCGCGATCTCGAGGATGGCCGTCGCCGGGTCACCGTTTCGCTGGACGAGCGAGGATCCGACGCCGTGCCCCGATAGCACCTGCGCGGCCTCGACGAGCTCCTTCCGGTGCTCCTCCTCCTGCTCCGGTGACGGAAGTGCCGACGCGTATCCGAACAGCGGGATGCCCTCGGCCACCGAGATGATCGACACCTGATCCTCGCGCCGAGCAAGCACAGCTGCCTGCTCGAGAGCACGCTTCGCCCCGTCCGATCCGTCGTAGGCGATCAGGATTTTCATGGCGGATCTCCTGTCTCGCTTCGAGTGTCGCGCTGGAGAGCCGAAACGGCATCCGTGTCGACGCGGATCGCAGGCGGGATCTATGCGGGGATCCCCTGACCAGGCTTGCGATGAAGCCCCGAAGCCTGCACGGCGGTCGGCTCATACGGTGCAGGAAAGCCCGAAGAGGAGGCGTTCGTGCTCATCGAGAACAGGCCCCGCAGCAACCCGAGTCGCGACGATGCTCCAGCCCTCGAGCGGACCGTCGGCCGGCTCCGTGAGGCACGCGTTGCGCTACCGACCTTCGCACAGCTCGCGAACCCGGCGCTCATCCCGGCCGGCGTGCGCGAGGCGCTCGTGGACGTAGGGCCCGACGAGGCCGCACCGCTCAACCTCTTTCGCGTCCACTGGCACAACGGCGCGAATCGCGTCGACACCGTGGACGTTCCCGATCACGTCGTGCTTCCGCGCGAGCTGACGGGGGTCGACGCACGCATCGTCGTTGCGCTCGGCGACCGCTTCCCGCTCATCGGAGCGCACAAGGTCCTCGCCGCCTACGGATGCCTCGCACCTCGCCTCGTGAACGGCGAGTTCGACCCGAGCCGCCATCGCGCGATCTGGCCGTCGACGGGCAACTACTGCCGCGGCGGAGTCGCGATCTCTCGGCTGCTCGGATGCCGGGGCGTGGCCGTACTGCCGGAGGGGATGAGCCGCGAGCGCTTCGACTGGCTCTCGCAGTGGGTGGTCGATCCGGGTGACATCGTGCGCACGCCCGGCACGGAGTCGAACGTCAAGGAGATCTACGACCGCTGCAAGGAGCTCGCGGTCGACCCCGACAACGTCATCCTCAACCAGTTCTCCGAGTTCGGGAACTACCTCGTGCACTACCTCGCCACCGGAGCGGCGCTCGAGCGCGTCTTCGAGTCGCTCCGCGAGCAGGAGCCCGGGCTGCAGCTCCGGGCCTTCGTCTCCGCGACGGGCTCGGCCGGCACGATCGCGGCCGGCGACCATCTGAAGGAGCGCTTCGGCTCCCTCGTCGTCGCATGCGAAGCGCTCGAATGTCCGACCCTCCTCTACAACGGCTTCGGCGAGCACAACATCCAGGGAATCGGGGACAAGCACCTCCCCTTGATCCACAACGTCATGAACACCGACGTCGTCGTGGCGGTCTCGGACCGGGCGACCGACCGCCTGGGCGTCCTGCTCGGCACCGACCTCGGGCGTGGCTACCTCGCGAGGCGCGGCGTGCCGTTCGGAGTGCTGGAGCAGCTCCCGTCGCTCGGGCTCTCGTCGATCTGCAACGTGCTCGGCGCGATCAAGGTCGCGAAGTACTACGGCCTCGGTCCCGACGACGTCGTGGTGACGATCGCGACGGACGGTGCCGCGATGTACACGAGCGAGCGCGAGATCGCGCTCGACCGGTACTTCCCGGACGGCTTCGACCAGCTGGCCGCGGCCGAGGTGTACGGGGAGCACCTGCTCGGGGCCGCGACCGATCACCTGCGAGAGCTCGATCACGCGGAGCGAAACCGGATCTTCAACCTCGGCTACTTCACCTGGGTCGAGCAGCAGGGAGTCTCGCTCGAGGACTTCGAGGCGCGACGGGATCCGGCCTTCTGGACGGCGATCCGCGAGCTCGCTCCCGTCTGGGACGACCTCATCGACGACGTGAACGCACGCACCGGCGTGCTGGACGCGCTATGACGGCGCCGCTCAGCCGACTCGTCTGCGCCGGCTGTGGCGTCGAACCGCCGGCGTCCGATCCGTACCCATTTCGCTGCCCCCGCGCGAGTCACGACGACGACGTCGACCACGTCCTCCGACGCGAGCTCGACCTCTCGCGGCTTCGGTTTCCGGCGGGAGACCGTGAGCTCAACCCGTTCATCCGCTATCGCCACCTCCTGCACGCCTACCACGTCGCAACGAGCCGTGGGCTCTCGGACGACGCCTTCGTCGCGCTCGTCCGCGCGCTCGACGAGCGCGTCGCTGCGGTCGACGGGCACGGGTTCGTCGAGACGCCGTTCTCGCGGAGCGACGAGCTGAGCGAGGCCCTCGGCCTCGCGGCTGTCGGAGGCGTCTGGGTGAAGGACGAAACGCACAACGTGTCCGGCTCGCACAAGGCGAGGCATCTCTTCGGCGTCCTCGTCTACCTCGAGGTGATCGAGGCGGCCGGTCTCGTCGACGCTCGGCAACGTCCCCGGCTCGCGATCGCCAGCTGCGGGAATGCAGCATTGGCTGCCGCCGTCGTCGCCGCGGCGGCGGAGCGTGAGCTCCACGTGCTCGTGCCGTCGGATGCCGACACGTTCGTGCTCGACCGGCTGGAGGAGCTCGGTGCCCTGGTCGAGGTGTGCCGTCGCGACGGCAGACCCGGCGATCCGACGTATCGCCGCCTGCTGCAGCTGCTGGACGAGGGCGCGATCCCGTTCACATGTCAGGGAAATCTCAACGGGCTCGCGATCGAGGGGGGCGAGACGCTGGGCTGGGAGATCGCCTCCACCGGGACACAGCTCGACCGCCTCGTCGTGCAGGTCGGAGGCGGGGCGCTCGCAAGTGCATGCATTCAGTCCCTTGGAGAAAGCGCCGAGCTGGACGCGCTCGCGGCACTGCCCTGCATCGACACGGTGCAGACCTCCCGCGCATGGCCGCTGAAGCGCGCGTTCGACGCCGTCGGGACGCGGGGTGAGGCGGGGGACGCGCTTCGCTTCGCGTCCCGTCATCGGTCGGCGTTCATGTGGCCGTGGGAGGACGAGCCTCACAGCGTTGCCCACGGGATCCTCGACGACGAGACGTACGACTGGCTCGCCGTGGTCGCCGGGATGCTGGCGACCGGCGGTCGGCCCGTCGTCGTCGAGGAGGAACTGCTCGAGCGCGCGAATGCGCTCGGGCGCGAGACGACGGGCATCGATGTCGACCACACGGGAACCGCAGGACTCGCCGGCCTCCTCGCGCTCCGCGAGGCGGGCGAGATCGCGGACGACGAACGAGTTGCAGTGCTGTTCACCGGAGCCGTGCGAACGGCTCCCACGGAAAGGAGAAACTCAGATGAGGAGCTTCCTCGGACGCGACATCCTGTCGCTCAAGGACTTCGAGCGAGCTGACTTCCAGCGGATCTTCGAGATCTGCGACGAGCTCGCACCGATCGCCAAGACCCGGCAGAACGCCGACCTGCTCGCTGGCAAGACGCTGCTGACGGCCTTCTACCAGCCGAGCACGCGCACCCGGCTCGCGACCGAGGCCGCGATGCACCGGCTCGGCGGCCATGTCCTCGGGTTCTCCGACGCCAAGATGACCCGGGCCGGCGACTTCTACCAGGAGTCGATCAAGGACACGGTCCACATGCTCGAGTACTACGGCGACGTCATCGCGATGCGCCACTTCCAGCAGGGGGCGCCCGCGGAGGCCGCCAAGTGGGCCTCGATTCCGATCATCAACTGCGGCGACGGCTGGGGCGAGCACCCGACCCAGGTCCTCACCGATCTGTACACGACGCAGAAGGAGATGGGCTCGATCGACGGCCGCACGTTCCTGCTCGTCGGCGACATGCGCATGCGGACGATGCACTCGATTCTCTACGCGCTCTCGCAGTTCGACGCGAAGGCGTACGTCGTCGGGCCGCCCGAGATGTCGCTCCTGCCCGAGTTCACGCTCGAGCTCGACGACCGAAACGTGGAGTACGAGGTCGCGGACTCGGTCGAGGACTGCATCTCCGAGTGCGATGTCGTCTACATGGAGCCGGTCGTCCAGCCCGACTACACGAAGTCACGGGACGAGGAGGGTGGCGGCGAGTTCGCACAGACGCCGGATGCCTATCGCGTGACGCGGCAGCTTCTGAAGGAGAAGGCTCCGCACCGGGCGATCGTCCTGCACAGCCTCCCGCGGATGGACGAGCTCCCCGCGGACGTCGACTCCACGCGCCACGCGCGCTACTGGCAGGAGGCGTTCAACGGGGTCGTGATGCGCATGGCGTTGCTCGCGCTCGTCCTCGGAGCAACGGAGTAGGGCGTGGAGCTCACGCTCAACGGGAAGCCGGTCGTCGCGGAGCCACGCGAAGGGCAGAGCCTGCTCGAGCTGCTCCGCGACGACCTCGGCCTGCGCTCGGTCAAGGACGGGTGCGCCCCGGAGGGCTCCTGCGGAGCCTGCACGGTGCTCGTGGACGGGAAGGCGGTCGTGTCCTGCGCCCAGAAGGCCACCCGCGTCGAGGGGAAAGACGTCGTAACACACGAGGGCTTGAGCGCAAGACGTCCGGGAAGCCTGGGCGAAGAGCTTCGTCGTAGCCGGCGCCTCCCAGTGCGGGTTCTGCTCACCCGGGATCGTCATGAAGGCCGAGGGGCTCCTGCGAAAGAACCCGGAGCCGACGCGGGAGGAGATCTCCCGGGCGCTGCTCGGCAATCTCTGCCGCTGCACGGGCTACGTGAAGATCGTCGACGCGATCGAGCTCAACGCACGGGCTCGCTGCGGCGAGCCGCTGCCTGAACCGGACCTCACGGGCCGAGTCGGCTCCCGTGCGGCTCGCTACGAAGGCGATGAGCTCGCGCTCGGCGACAAGCCGTTCGTGGGCGACCTCGTCGCACCGGAGATGCTGTACGGGGTCCTTCGCTTCTCGGACCATCCCCGCGCTCGCATCCTGCGCATCGACACGTCGAGAGCCGAGGCTCATCCCGGCGTCGTCTCCGTGCTGACCGCGGCGGACGTCCCCGGCGAGCGCACGCAGGGGACGCTGACCAAGGACTGGCGACAGCTCGTCGCCGAGGGCGAGACGACGGCGTACGTCGGCGACGTGCTCGCCGCCGTCGCCGCCGAGTCGCGCCACGCGGCGCACGAGGCGGCGGCCCTCGTCGACGTCGAGTACGAGGTCCTCGAGCCTGTGACCGACCCGTTCGAGGCGATGGACGCGGCCGCGCCGAGGCTGCACGAGAGCGGCAACGTGCTCTCGGTCTCGCGGGTGCAGCGCGGAGACGTCGACGCCGCGCTCGCGGGTGCGACACATGTCGTGGAGGAGACCTACCGCACGCAATGCATCGAGCACGCCTTCCTCGAGCCCGAGTCCGCATTTGCCGTTCCGGACGAGGACGGAGGGTTCCAGGTCTACTCGCAAGGCCAGGGGGTCTGGGAGGACCGGCGGCAGATCGCGTCGTTCCTCGGCCTGCCGGAGGAGCTGGTGCGGGTGACGCAGGTCTCGGCCGGCGGCGCATTCGGCGCGAAAGAGGACCTGAACGTCCAGGGGCACGCGGCTCTGCTCGCAATGAAGACCGGCCGGCCCGTGCTCCTCACGCTCACGCGGCGCGAGAGCTTGCGCTTCCACTCGAAGCGCCATCCGATGTGGCTCACCTACACCCTGGGCTGCGACGGCGACGGGCGCATCGTCGCGCTGCGCGCCCGCATCGTCGGCGACACCGGGGCCTATGCGAGCGTCGGCGACAAGGTGCTCGAGCGTGCCGCCGGGCACGCCTGTGGCGCATACGCCGTGCCGAACGTGGACGTCGAGGCGACAGCCGTCTACACGAACAACCCGCCCTGCGGGGCGATGCGCGGCTTCGGCGTCAACCAGTCGAATTTCGCGGTCGAGGGCGTTCTCGACACCCTCGCGGAGCGCGTCGGGATCGACGGCTGGGAAATCCGCTGGCTGAACGCCCTGGACGTCGGTGACACCTTCGGCACCGGGCAGGTGCTCGGGCCGGGGGTCGGACTCAAGAAGACACTCCTGGCAGCGCGTGACTCGTACCGGGGAGCGCGCTTCGCCGGCATCGCGTGCGGCGTCAAGAACACCGGCATCGGCAACGGCGTCCCCGAGTTCGGGCACGCGATCCTGCGACCCGAGAGCGACGGGTCGGTCACGCTCTTCCACTCCTGGACGGAGATGGGCCAGGGCGTGCACACCGTCCTGCGTCAGATCGCGTGCCAGGAGCTGGACCTTCCGCCGGACCGCATCCGCGTCCTCGTGAGCACGGAGCGGGAGCTCGACACGGGCCAGACGACGGCTTCGCGCTCGACGGTGCTCGGAGGCAACGCGGTGCTCGACGCGGCCCGCAAGCTCAAGGCGGCGCTCGACGGGCAACCGCTCGAGACGCTCGCCGGGCAGGAGTTCCACGGCGAGTTCGTGGTCGATTGGACCACCGCGAACGACGCCGAGGCGCCTGTCACCCACCTTGCGTACGCCTGGGCTACCCAGGTCGTCACCCTCGACGACGACGGCCGCCTCGAGAAGGTGGTCGCGGCCCACGACGTCGGGCGCGCGATCAACCCGACCCTCGTCGAGGGCCAGATCGAAGGGGCGGTCCACATGGGCCTCGGACAGGCGCTCTCCGAAGAGTTCGTCGTGGAGGGAGGCGTGCCCGTCAACGGAGACGCTGAAGTCGCTGCACATCATCCCGCCGACTGGAATGCCTCGCGGTCGAGTGCGTCCTCGTCGAGGAGCCGCAGCCGGAAGGCCCGTTCGGCGCCAAGGGCATCGGCGAAGCAGCGCTCGTGCCCACTGCCGCGGCAGTCGCGGGCGCGCTCCACGCGTTCGACGGCATCCGCAGGACGCGGCTGCCCATGAAGGACTCGCCGGCGGCACTCGCCGCGGTTCCGCATCTCGCGAAGGCGGGAGGGCGGAAATGATCCTCACCGGAGGCGTGATCGTCAGCTCGCTCGATCCGCTGTCGGTCGGTCCAAGCGATCTCTGCGTGAGCGACGGTCGCATCGTTACCGACGCCGCAGGCGAGCGCCGCGACTGCTCGGGCTGCCTGATCGTGCCGGGCAACGTCTGCGCGCACACACACCTGTACTCGGCTCTCGCGCGCGGGATGCCCTACGACCTCGCGTCGCCGGACGACTTCCTCCAGATCCTCCAGCGCGTGTGGTGGCGGCTCGATCGTGCACTGGACGACGACATCGTCAGAGCCTCCGCGCTCGTCGGGGGCATGGAGGCGCTTCTCTCGGGAACCACGACCCTCGTCGACCACCACGCCTCGCCGAACGCGATCGACGGCTCGCTGGACGTGATCGCACAGGCGCTCGGCGAGCTCGGTATCCGATCGATCCTCTGCTACGAGACGTCCGACCGCGACGGTCCCGAGCGAGCGAGCGCGGGCCTGGCCGAGAACCGCCGGTTCGCTGACCGCATACAGCACGAGAAGCCGCTGCTCACCCGCGCCCTCGTCGGCGCGCACGCGTCCTTCACCCTTTCCGACGAGACGCTCGAAGAGTGCGCGGACATCGCGCGGACGTTCGAGATCGGGCTCCACGTCCACGCGGCCGAAGACGCCGTCGACGAGGACGACGCGATCGCGCGCGACGGACGACGCGTCGTGGCCCGACTCGCACATGCCGGCGCGCTCGACGACCGCACGCTGCTCGCGCATGGCGTTCACCTCGACGCCGACGAGCTCGGTCTCGTCCTCGCGGCGGACGCGTTCCTCGCTCACAACGCGCGCTCGAACATGAACAACGCCGTCGGACGCGCGCATCTCGATGCGCTCGCCGGACGGGTCGCGCTCGGAACGGACGGGATCGGCGCGGACATGTTCGAAGAGTCGCGGGCCGCCTTCTTCCGGCTACGGGAGGACGACGTCCACGCGGGCGCCGACTGGCCGCTCGACCGGCTCGCGGTGGGGGCCGGCCTCGCTGCCGCGGCCTTCGGCGAACGTCATCTCGGGAAGCTCGACGTCGACGCACCCGCCGACCTCGTCGTTCTCGACTACGCGGCGCCGACGCCTCTCGACGCGCACAGCTTTGCCGGGCACTGGGTCTTCGGCCTCGGTTCGCGCCACGTCCGAGACGTCATGGTCGCGGGCGAGTGGGTCGTGCTCGACAGGCAGCTCGTGCGCGCCGACCATCGCGAGCTCGCTGCCGAAGCCCGCATCCAGGCCGAACGGCTGTGGGCGCGGCTGGACGAGATGCCTCAACACGACTTCGAGCCCAAAGGAGGCCGGCGATGGCCGTTGCCACTCATGACCGAGTAGCCCTCTACCTCCAGGACAAGCATCCCCTTCGCGACGGCATGCGCTACGCGCAGATCGCGGAGGAATGCGGCTTCGAGGCCGTGTGGCAGGCCGAGAGCCGTCTGGTCCGCGAGGCGACGGTTCCGATGGCCGCGTTCGCGGCGGTCACCGACCGGATCGCGATCGGCTCGGGCGTCGTGAACAACTGGACGCGCAACGTCGGCCTGCTCGCGGCGACGTTCTCCACGCTCGACGATCTCGCCCCCGGCCGGATCCTTCTCGGTATCGGCGCGTGGTGGGATCCGCTGGCACAGAAGGTCGGGATCCACCGCCGGCGGCCGGTGCAGGCGATGCGCGAGACCGTCGAGGTGACCCGGCGCCTCCTCGCGATGGAGCGCGTCACGTACCACGGGGAGTTCGTGGACGTGGACGACATCGAGATCGACATCGTCCACGGCGACCGCTCGCCGAAGCACGTGCCGATCTACATCGCGGCGACGACCGGGATGAAGATGATGGAGCTGGCCGGCGAGATCGGCGACGGCGTCCTGCTCAACTATCTCGTCGGGCCCGAGTACAACCGGGCAGCGCTCGAGCATCTCGCCGCCGGGGCGGAACGAGCTGGACGAACCCTCGACGACGTGGATCGGCCCCAGCTCGTCGTCTGCTCGCTCGACGACGACCGCTCGCTGGCACTGGACCGCGCGCGCGAGCTCGTCACCCAGTACCTCGGGCAGCAGCCGCACATCGGCAAGGCGAGCGGAGTGGACCCGGCTCTTCTCGAGGAGATCGGCCACATCCTCGGCTGGCCCGCGACGCACGAGCAGATCGAGCGCGCGATGGGGCTCGTCCCCGACGACGTCGTGCAGCTCGTGACTGCGTCCGGAACTGCCGACGAGTGCCGCGCGAAGGTGGCCGAGTACGTCGATGCCGGCTGCACCTGTCCTGTCCTGTATCCGCTGGGCGACGACGTCCCGGCGATGATCGAGGCCTTCGCCGTGGCGCGGGTCTGAGAAACGGAGGCTGAGATGTCACAGCTGGCAATCGACCGAAAGACCCTCGTCGGGCGCGATTACATCGAGACGCTCGACTGGACGGTCGAGGAGATCGACGAGGCGCTGGCCGTCGCGGGTGAGCTGAAGACGGCGTTCCACAACGGCGTGCCTCACCGGCTTCTCCCCGACAAAACGCTCTTCATGCTCTTTCTCGACAAGTCGACACGCACGCGCAACGCCTTCGAGTCGGGCATGACGCAGCTCGGCGGTCACGCGATCTACCTCGACGCCGAGAAGACGCAGGTCGCCCACGGCGAGAGCCCGAAGGACATGGGCATCATCCTGTCCCGCTACGGCCACGGCCTTGCGATCCGACACGACCTCGCTCCGTACGAGGGCAACGTGTGGATGCGCGAGATCGCGAAGTGGGCGGACATCCCGCTCATCAACCTGCAATGCGACGTCGACCACCCGACGCAGACCCTCGCCGACCTGATGACGCTGCGCGAGCAGCGCGGCCAAGACCTCCGAGGCCTCAAGGTCGCGGTGTCCTGGGCCTACGCGCCTTCGTACGCGAAGCCACTGTCGGTTCCGCAGGGCCTGGCGACGCTGCTGCCTCGCTTCGGGATCGATGTCGTCCTCGCCCATCCGAAGGGGTTCGAGCTCATGCCCGAGGTTCTCGAGCGAGCAGAGACCGCCGCCGCGGAAGGTGGCGCGACGATCACGTACACGAACGACATGGACGAAGCGTTTGCGGGAGCGGACGTCGTCTACCCGAAGTCGTGGGGTCGGATCGACGCGTTCAGCGACGAGAAGTCGGCGCTTGCCGAGTCGGCAGAGTTCAAGGGCTGGATCTGCGACTCGCGGCGCATGTCGCTCGCGAATGCCGACGCCCTGTACATGCACTGCCTGCCCGCGGACCGGGGCACCGAGGTCACCGACGAGGTCATCGATGGCCCGCAGTCCGTCGTCTACGACGAGGCCGAGAATCGGATGCACACCGGGAAGGCGCTCTGTGCGTTGACCATGGGTGGCTACACGGACGTGCAGGCCACACCGTGAACCGCAAGAGCGCAGTCGTCGCGATCGGTGGCAACTCGCTGATCAAGGATCGGTTCCATCAGACCGTCCGCGACCAGTACGTGGCCGCCGGCGAGACCTGTTGGCACATCGCCTCCATGATCCAGGACGGCTGGGACGTTGCGATCGGCCACGGCAACGGGCCTCAGGTGGGATTCATCCTGCGGCGATCCGAGCTCGCCGCAGGAGAGTTGCACGAGGTCCCGCTCGACGTCTGCGGAGCCGACAGCCAGGGAGCGATCGGCTATGCGCTGACGCAAAACCTCGAGAACGACTTCCATCGGCTCGGCATCGACCGTCACGCCGTGACCGTGATCACCCAGGTCGAGGTTGCACGCGACGACCCGGCGTTCGCGAGCCCTTCCAAGCCGATCGGCTCGTTCATGGACGAGGCAATGGCTATCCGGCGCCGCGACCAGGACGGCTGGGCGGTGCGGGAGGACGCAGGCCGCGGCTGGCGGCGGGTCGTCGCCTCGCCCGAGCCGATCCGCATCGTCGAGGAGGACTCGATCAAGGCCCTGATCGCAGAGGGCTTCGTCGTCGTGTCGGTCGGGGGCGGCGGAATCCCGGTCGTCGCCGACGATAACGGAGAGCTCTCCGGAGTCGCTGCCGTGATCGACAAGGATCTCGCCTGCTCCCTGCTCGCAACCCGGATCGGTGCGAGTCTCCTCCTGATCACGACTGCGGTCGAGCACGTGGCGCTCGAATTCGGGACACCGCGCGAGCGCCGTATCGACCGGATGACGCTCTCCGAGGCTCGGCAGTACCTGGCCGAAGGCGTGCACTTCGCCGAGGGGAGCATGGCGCCCAAGATCCGGTCGGTCGTCGGCTTCCTCGAGCGCGGTGGTGGGGAGGCGATCATCACCGACCCCGAGAGTGTCGAACGGGCACTCGCCGGCGAGGCGGGCACCCACGTGTTGCCCGACTAGCCAGTTTCGGCGCGGAGGGGCAGGCCCGAACGCGCGCGCGCAGGGACAGTGACGGTGGTGCCTAGTCGACGTTACGAACGCCGGCCATCATCAAGCCGAGTGCCTCACGTGTGCTCTCGCGCGGGTTCGTCTCGGCGATGATCCCGCCCCCGTACATCACGAGCACGCGGTCGGAGAGCGAAAGAACCTCGTCCAGGTCCTCCGAGACGATGAGGATCGCGGTACCGGCGTCGCGCTGCTCGATCAGACGCTCGTGGATGTAGTGCGCTGCACCGACGTCGACGCCGCGGGTGGGCTGTGCCGCGAGAAGCACCCGCGGGCGTGCGGACAGCTCGCGCGCGAGGATGAGCTTCTGGATGTTGCCGCCGGACAGGTTGCGCGCCGGTGTATCCAGGTTGGGCGTCTTGACGTCGAAGGCGGCGACGAGCTCCTCGGAGTGCCGCCTGATCGCGCCTGCGCGGAGGAACCCCCAGCGTGCAAACCTCGGAGCGCTGTTGTCGATCAGGATCAGATTCTCGGCCACCGAGAACGCGGGGACGACGCCGTCGCGCATCCGCTCTTCGGGAACGAAGCCGAGCCCCGCCTTTCGCACTTCCGCTGGATGGAGTCCGACCAGTTCCGTTCCCTCGATGCTGATCGAGCCGCCGCTGGCTGGGCGAAGCCCGGCGATCGTCTCTGCCAGCTCACGCTGGCCGTTTCCCGAGACGCCCGCGATCCCCACGATCTCGCCGCCGCACACCTCGAGGCCGAGGCTCCGCACGGCGTCGACGCCGCGGTCACCCTTGACGGTGAGATCGCTGACGACGAGCCGCGCCTCGCCGGGTCCGTTCATTGCCGCCGGCTCGTGCGAAGTCAGCTCGTGGCCGACCATCATCTCCGCGAGGCCCTGACGCGTCACGTCGGACGGGAGCACCGTCCCGATCTTGCGCCCGGACCGGAGCACCGTGATCCGGTCGGAGAGCTCGAGCACCTCGCGGATCTTGTGCGAGATGAAGACGAGACCACGGCCGTCGGCGGCCATCTGCCGGAGAACGGCGAAGAGGTCGTCCACCTCCTGTGGTGTCAGGACGGCGGTCGGCTCGTCGAGAATCAGGAGCGAGACGTCGCGGTACAGCGCCTTGATGATCTCGACCCGCTGCCGTTCACCGACCGAGAGCTGCCAGATCGTCGCCCTCGGGTCGACGTGCAGGCCGTACCTCTCCGACAGCTCGGTAATCCGCCGCGACACCGCGTCGAGGTCGGTCAGCGGGCCGCGGCCAGACGGCGTGCCGAGCGCGACGTTCTCTGCCACGGTGAGCGTGCTCACGAGCATGAAGTGCTGGTGGATCATCCCGATGCCACAGGCGATCGCCACAGCGGGCGAGGTGATCGCGACCGACTCGCCGCGTAGGCGAATCTCGCCCTCGTCCGGCTTGTAGAAGCCGTACAGGACGCGCATGAGCGTGCTCTTCCCGGCGCCGTTCTCACCGAAGAGGGTGTGCACCTCGCCGGCCCTCACGTCGAAGTCGACGCGATCGTTGGCGACCACCCCGGGGAACCGCTTCGTGATGCCGCGCAGCTCGAGCAACGGCATCGCGTCACCCGCCAAGAGGGCGGTGTTCCCCGGAGTGGGCGCCTCGACCGTCATGGAGCGGTCTGCACCACGACCTTGCCGCTGACGATCCTGGCGATGAGGTTCTTCGCCACGACCTGGACCTTCTTCGGCGTGTTCGCGGCTTTGTTGAACTGGATCTTCTCGCCGCCGTTCTTGAGCGAGATCCGGTACGAGACGCCGCCGAGCTTCCCGTTCTGGACCCTCGTGATGATCTTGTTGAGGACGGGCATCCAGTCGTACATCTGGGTTGCGACGACGTTCTTCGGAGCGATCGACGCCTGCGTCCACTGCGTCCCGAACCACTTGAGGTTGTTCTCGCGGGCGACGGTGATCGCACCCACGACGGACTGCGAGCTGCCGCTCAGCACGTCGGCCTTCTGCGCGACGAACTGGGCAGCTTGCTTCGACATCAGGCTCGGGTCGCTGAACGAGCCCGTGTAGGCGACGTTCACGGCCGTCTTCTTCGATTGCGCCTTCGCGCCGGCGACGAAGCCGTCGACGTAGAGCTTGGCATCGCCGACCGCGATCGGGCCGATGACACCGAGCACCTTCGACTTGCTCATCAATGACGCGATGTAGCCGTTGACGTATCCACCCTCCTGCGAGTTCGCCTCGTACGCGTACACGTTCGGCTGGCCGTAGGTCGTTCCGGCCGTCCCCCACGCGAACGACGTCTTCGGGAACTGCGGTGCGAGCTGTTGGATCGTGCCGCCGTACTGGGAGCCGTGGGCGATGACGAGGTCATAGCCCTGGCTCGCGTACTGGCGGATGATGTTCGCCGCATTGGCGACGACGAACTGGTTCTCGGAGATGGAGAGCTCCAAGCCGTACTTCTTCTCCATGTTCTTGAGCGCCTGGTACATCGACTGCGTGAACGCCAGATCGTTGTGCGCGCTCGGCGCGATCAGCGCGACTTTCAGCTGTGGTCGCATTCGTCTTCGACTGGCGCGCCGCCTGCAACCGGAACGGCCAGTACGAGCGCCGTCAGGGCTCGCCATCATGAGTAGGAGCTTGCGCATTGTGATTCCTCCTCCTCTGTGACCTTCCGAGGTCTGTGGACGTGTGGTCTCAGCTGGCTCCGGCTGCCTCAACCTCCTCGTATGTAGGGCGTGGCCAGAGCGGCCGGCTGCCGGAAGCGCCGCGCCACCGTGAGCAAGGCCACGACGGTGATCACCGCGGGCGTCGCCGCGGCGAGATCGGAGAGGCTGACCGGGATGATCCCGAGTCCCTTCCACGAGAGGATGAGCGCTTGGGTCATCCCATAGAGGAGTGACCCGAGCATCACGCCGAGAGGGCGCCATCCGCCGAAGTAGACGAGCGCGACGGCGATGAACCCCATTGCGTTCGTGAGGTTCTGCTGAAAGATGCCGACGTCGATCAGCAGCGTCGCGCCGGCGAGGCCGGCGAGCGTGCTGCCGATCATGCAGGTCGCGTACCGGGTGCGCGCGACCCCTACGCCGAGACTGTCGGCGGCCGCGGGGTTCTCCCCGACCGCTTTGACGTTCAACCCGAACGTCGTACGGTCGAGCACGAACGCGACAATCGGGACGAGCGCGAACGCGATGTAGACGAGCAGGTCTTGCTGGAAGAGGGTCTTGCCGAGGAACGGCAAGTCGGACAAGAAGGGAATCTCGACCTTCCCGGGCTGGTCGATCGGAAGTGGCGTCCCGACGAGTTTCAGGAAGAGCAGCGAGGTGAGCCCGAGCGCGAACAGGTAGACGCCGATGCCACTGATCCCCTGCTCCGCGCGCAGCGACACACTGATGAAACCGGTCGCGAGGCCGCATGCCAGGCCGACCGCCATTCCCGCGAGCACGGCAAGGAACAGGTTGCCGGTCTCCAGCGCCACGTAGTAGGTCGTGAAAGCGCCGAGCAGCATGATCCCATCGACACCGAGGTTGAGGACGCCGCTGCGCTGGCCGATCGTCTCGCCGAGAGACGCGAGGAGGAAGGGCGCCGCAAGCTGGATCCCGGACGCGATCGTCGCGGTCAGGATCGCCGTTGTGAAGAACTCGTTCATGCCGGCCCCGGGGTGGCCACGGTCTGCTCGACGCGCTCGGCCAAGGACTCCGGTGGACCGCCCGGCGTCGACGCCTCCGACGCGCGCGGGCGATGGCGGAGGAACTCGACCGAGACGACGAACACGACCACGAGGCCGTTGAGCGCAACGATGAAGTCGGATGGCACGTTCGTCGCCACCTGCATGGCGTCGCCACCGACGAGCAGGCCGGCGAATATGAACGACGAGAGGATCGTCCACAGCGGGTTGAGCCCGCCGAAGAGCGCCACGACGATCCCGTTGAAGCCCGCGGACCCGGTGAAGCCGGTCAGGCTTCCGTCCGTGACCATTCGATGCGAAATGCTCCCGAAGACGAGCATCGCGCCGGCCATGCCGCAGAGCGCGCCGCTGAGCGTGAGCGCATAGGTCGTCGTTCGCGCGACGGGCATCCCCGCGTACGTCGCGGCGTCGCGCGAAAGCCCGACTGCGCGGATGCGGAAGCCGAAGCTCGTCCGCCAGAGCAGCACGTAGACGGCAATCGCGGCCAACACGGCCACGACCACACCGAGGTGGAGCTGCGTCCCGTCCTTCAAGATCGGGAGCCATGAGCTCTCCGGGAGAAGCTGCGTCTGAGGGATCAGCCCCCCGACGGACTCGGCCGTCCTGTCGTGCAAAGGCCCGGCCAGCATGTAATTCATGACCTGGACGGCGACGAGATTGAGCATGATCGTGCTGAGGATCTCGTTGACCCCGAAGTAGCCCTTGAAGGCGCCGGGGATCGCGCCCCAGATACCCCCGCCCACCGCGCCGGCGAAGATCGTGAGCGGGATCAGCAGGGCCGCGGGGAAGCCTGGGAACGCGAGCGCGGTCGCCGTCGCGAGCAGCGCGCCCATCGCGATCTGGCCCTCGCCGCCGATGTTGAACACGTTCGCGCGGAACGCGATGCAGATCCCCACGCCGACGAGCAGGAGTGGGACGGCCTTTACTGCCGTTGCGCTCAGCGCGTAGCTGTCACCGAAGGCGCCGTCGAGGAGAGCGCGGTAACCCGTGACCGGATTCGCGCCGAGCGCGAGGAGCATGGCGGCTCCGACGACCAGCGCGGCGAGCGCTGAGCCTGGTAGCGCCAGCCAGGTAAGACGGAAGCGCCGCCAGTCGAGCCGCGGCACACGCACGCCACCGCCGGGCGAACCGGGCCCAGGTCTCGCCTCTCGTCTCGTCATCGAACCTCGCCGAATGAGTAAGTCGGCGTGAACAGCGCCGTGTTTGCAGGAAGCCGGAAACGCGAGGCGTCGACATCGGTAGTCGGCCGCGTTGCCGGTGCGGGACTGCCACAGCGCGGCGGCGCGCGGGACATGGCCTTTACCACCCGCAAATCCGAGGGCAGCAGTGCTCCTCCACGGGACGATGGTTCCCGGGGCTAGGCACGTCCGCGTTAGCGGGCATCGGTACCTGGACCCCGGTCGCCGGACGGGCCGAACGCCGGGCGGTCGCGGGAACCGCCGGCGGGACTGAGCCGCTCCCTAGCCCGCGGCGAGGTGGGCTGCGACCGCGGCCGCAACGTGCGCCGCGTCGTCGGCGACGCCGAGGAGGAGCGGGGACTTCCGCGTGTGCAGCCACGGAAGCCCGACGAAGGTGAGCCCCGCCACGTCGGTCACGCCCTGGCGCGCGCGCGGGAAGCCCAGCTCGTCGAACACCGGCAGGTCGATCCACGAGAACGCCGGACGGAAGCCTCCTGCCCACAGGACGCTCGCGATGCCCTCGCGCCTCAGTTCCAGCTCGGTCGCTGCCGGTCGGCTCGGCTGGCGGCGCTCGCGGAGCGGATGCTCGGGCAGTTCGAGCCCTGACGCCTCCGCGTACTCGTCGAAGCGCCGGCAGAGGTCGCGCTCGAAGGCCGCGCTGAACTCGACGCTCGCGTCCAGGTCGTCCTCGAAGAGGGCGCGGCTCCCGTCGAATCCGACGAAGCGCCCGTGGAGCTCCGCACCGGCCTCCTCGAGCACGAGCGCGTTGCAGTCGCGTCCTCCCCGGGAACCCGACACCGCGACGTTGCCCGCCAGTCGTGCTCGCGGCGTGGGGAGGGCGTCACGCGTCTCGTCCATCGCGCCGATGTCGACCATCCAGCGCATGTACTCGCGCCCCCGGTAGCGGCGGGGAGCCCATCTGCAGCGACCGACCGCGAGGTGGACGTTCCGCCCGGACTCGAGCAACTCGAGCCCGATCTCGCATCCGGACTGCCCGCTGCCGACGACGAGGACGCCGCCGTCCGGCAGGTCGCCGGGATTCCGGTACGACGCCGTGTGCATGCTGACGACGCCCGCCGGCGTGCCCTCGGACCCAGGGGTCGCCGTCGGCTGCTGGAACGCTCCGGTTGCGACCACCACGCTTCGCGTGGCGAGGGTGTCGTCGCCGACGGTCAGCTCGAAGACTCCGTCGTTCGCGCGCAGCGACGTCACCTCCGCGCTGCGGACCGGTGCGCCGATGTGATCCGCGTAGCCGGTGAGGGTCGACACGACCTCGGCGAGCGGGGCGAAGGCGTCGGGGTCGCCCGGCACCTCCAGCCCGGGGAGCTGCGTGCACCAGTTCGGCGTGTTCAGGCAGAAGGAGTCCCAGCGTGCGCTTCGCCACGTCTCTGCGACGCGGCCGCGTTCGAGCACGACGTGGTCGATCCCGAGCCGGTTCAGGTGGTAGCTCGCCGCGAGCCCAGCCTGACCGGCACCGATGACGGCGCAGTCGAGCACGGAGCCGGATTATCGACCAGCTCGGGGCGTGCGTCGGGCACGGCCGCACTAGACTCGGCATCCCGTGCGTCGGAACTGGTTCATCGCGGCCATCGTCATCGGCGTCGTCGCGATCGTCATCGCCGCGATCGCGATGCGGCTGAGCGACGACAACGGGCAGCCGACGACCGAGGAGTGGGCGAACTCGGTTTGCACGAGCCTCACGGACTGGGGCGATTCGATCAACTCGCTCGCCGACGTGGGTGGGCAGCAGCTCACGCCCGAGCTGCTCCAGGAGACGCTCGGCGAGGCGGACGATGCGACGTCACAGCTCGTTACCGAGCTGCGCGATCTGGGGGCACCGGACATGGAAGCGGGCGATCAGCTCAAGACTGACCTCGACTCGTCGACTCAGGAGCTGGAGTCCAGCTTCGACCAGTTGAAGACGAGCGCGCAGGAGGCCGCGGATGCCCCCGCCGGCCAGTTCCTCCAGAAGCTCGGGGCGCTCGCTTCCGACTTCGCCGCCCTCCAGGCCGCGATCTCGCAGACGGCGACGACGATCGAGAACGCGGACGTCGGGGAGGAGGCGAAGGCCGAGTTGCAGCAGGCGTTTACCGACGCACCCGCGTGCCAGTCGTTGCAAGCGCAGGGTTAAGAACCCGCGTCTTCGACGGCCGAGCCCTTGCATGGGCACCGAACCGCGCGGTTACCATTCGGCTCCGTGCAAGCGTTCCTCGTCTTCTTCATCATCCCGATGGTCATCGGCTTCTGGGCGCAGCACCGCGTCAAGTCGACCTTCGCGAAGAACCTCCAGGTTCGCGTCGCGAATGGGATGACGGGCGCTCAGGTCGCGCGCCGCGTTCTCGACGCGAACGGCCTGAACGAGGTTCCCGTCGAGGAGACTCCGGGCTCGTTGTCCGACCACTACGACCCGCGCAGCCGCTCGGTGCACCTCTCGCCGGAGGTCTTCCAGGGCGTGTCGGTCGCCTCGACCGCTGTCGCGGCGCATGAGACCGGGCACGCGATCCAGCATGCGAAGTCGTACGCCTTCTTCAAGTTCCGCAGCACGCTGTTCCCTGCCGTCCAGTTCGCGTCGAACATCTGGATGCTCTTCCTGCTCGGCGGGATCTTCCTTCAGATCTCCGGGTTCATCGTTCTCGCGATCGCGCTCTACGCGGTCGCCGTGCTCTTCCAGATCGTGACGCTTCCGGTCGAGTTCGACGCGTCGAAACGCGCGAAGCGCCAGCTCCAGGATCTCGGGCTCGTCGCCTCGAACGAGGGCACCGGGGTCGAGGCGACGCTGAACGCAGCGGCCTGGACGTACGTCGCAGGAGCGCTGGCGGCCATCGCCCAGCTCCTCTACTTCCTCTCGCTGCTCGGCAACCGGTAGCTCGCTCAGCGCTCGCGCGGCATCCAGCCGAAGCGCGTGAGGGCGACGACGACGCCTGCGGCACCCCAGGCGAGGACGGCGGCGAGGGCGGTCGGATCCGCGAACAGCGAGTCGCCGCGGAGGTAGACGCCGTCGACGATGTCGATGAAGTAGGTGAGCGGGAGGACGTCGGCGATTGCCTGCAGGAACGCCGGGAAGTCACGTGTCGGTCCGAAGGCGCCCGAGAGGAACGCCATCGGCAGGACGACGACGTTCACGACCGCGGAGACGCCTTCGGCGGATCGGATGAGCGACGCGGCCGCAAGCCCCATTCCGGCGAAGCAGGCGACCCCGAGCACGATTGCGCCGGCGAAGCCGAGCCAGTTGGCCGGCATGCTCGCGTGGAAGACGAGCCCACCCAGCGCGAGCAGGCTGACCGACTGGAGCGCGAAGGTGACCAGCGTCGAGAGCAGCACGGCCGTGAGGTACGTCGCGGGCGGGAGCGGGGTCGCGCGGAGGCGCTTGAGGACTCCACTCTCGCGGCGCACGACCAACGCGATGGCGAGCCCGGCGAACGCCGTGTTCGCGGCGCCGTACCCGAACAGGCCGGCGAGCAGGATGTCGACCGCCGGGACGCGGTCGATCTCGTCGCCGTAGACGGACCCCAGGAGCGCGTACAGGAGCAGCGGGAAGATGAAGATGAAGACCGCTGCCTCGCGGCTCCGCCAGAAGATCTTCTGCTCGTAGCGAAGCTGGTGGACGAGCGTGGTCACGGCTCGGTCTCCTCGACGAGCTCGAGGTAGACGTCCTCGAGCGTGGGGCGCCTGACCTCCAGGTGCTCGAGCTCGTGGCCGTCGGCAAGCGCCTCGCTCGTCAGCTCGCTCAGAACGCGGGTCGGCTCGTCCGTCTCGACGACGACGAGCTCACCGTCGCGCCGGTACCGGATCTCGGTCAGCCGTGAGTCGCCGATCAGCTCCGCCGGCGTTCCCTCGCGGACGATCATGCCTCCGCTCAGCACCGCGACCCGGTCGGCGAGCTGCTGCGCCTCGTCGAGGTAATGCGTCGTCAGGACGATCGTCGTGCCGAGCGCGCGGAGCGAGCGGATCAGGTCCCAGGCAGCCCGGCGCGCCGCAGGGTCGAAGCCCGTCGTCGGCTCGTCGAGGTAGACGAGCTCGGGGTTGCCGACGAGCGCGACGCCCAGATCGAGCCGCCGCTTCTGACCGCCGGAGAGCGTCTTGACGCGGGCGTCGCGCTTCTCGCCGAGGCCGACGAGCTCGACCACCTCGTCGACGTCGCGGGGGTTCGCGTAGTACCCGGCGAAGAGCCGATGCGTCTCCAGAACGGTGAGGAGTGGGCTCAGCTCGGATTGCTGGAGGACGACGCCGATGCGCTCCCGGAAGGCGGGCGCCGCATTGCCCGGGTCGAATCCGAGGACGTTGGCCTCGCCTCCGTCGCGGGCGCGATAGCCCTCGAGGATCTCGACCGTCGTGGTCTTGCCTGCCCCGTTCGGTCCGAGGAGGCCGAACACCTCGCCTTCGGCGACCTCGAAGCTGACGCCGCGAAGCGCCACGGTGCCGCCGTAGGACTTCGTGAGGTCGGTGACGGCGATCGCGGGCGGCACGGCTGAAGACGATATGCGCGGGATAGGGTGCGGCGATGCCGACCCTGCGTTACGTCCACGTCGACGTGTTCACGGACACTCCTCTCGCCGGGAACCAGCTGGCGGTGTTCACGGACGCGCGGGAGATCGACGACGCGACGATGCAGGCGCTCGCGCAGGAGATCGGCTTCTCCGAGACGACCTTCGTCCTCCCTGCGGAGGGATCCGGCGATGTGCGGATTCGTATCTTCAACCCCCGCGAGGAGATGCTCTTCGCGGGTCACCCGGTTCTCGGGACCGCCTGGGTGCTCGCGACGCCGCTCCAGCGCGGCGTCGTCGAGCTCGAGACCGGCAAGGGAGTCGTTCCCGTCGAGTTCGACCGTGACGAGTCGGGTGCTCTCGTCTTCGGCCGCATGGTGCAGCCCACGCCGAGGATCAGCGCTGTCGACGACACGGAGTCGCTCTTCGCTGCGCTGGGCGTGCGTGGATCGGTGCTACCGGTGGAGCTGTACGACAATGGTGCGACCCACATCGTGGTCACGCTCGACGACGACGCAGCGGTCGCCGGGCTGTCGCCCGATCCGGCTGCGATCGCGCGGTTCGGAGTGACCGGGGTGAACTGTGTCTCCGGGGCGGGGAGTCGTTGGAAGAACCGGATGTTCTGGCCGGGTGGCGAGGATGCTGCGACCGGCTCTGCTGCCGGGCCGATCGCCTGCCACAGCTGCCGTCACGGTTGCGGTGAGTGGGGCGAGTGGATCGAGATCGCGCAAGGCGCTGAGATCGGGCGGCCGTCGACGCTCTTCGCCCGGGCCGACGGAGACGGCGGCGAGATCATTGCGCGTGCTGTGCGGCGGCCGCGCCGTCGTCGTGGCGCGAGGCGAGTTCCGGCTCCCAGACCCGTCTGGTTAGCGCGCCTACGCCCGCCAGACGCCGGTTGTCCGTCGCTCCGCGAGGAACGTGCTCGTGAGCTCCGTCGCGCGCCTCGCCGCCTCGACTGGCGCGGCGCCCTGCGATCGCGCGACGAGATACGAGACCCAGAACGTGTCTCCCGCTCCCGTCGGATCGACGGGGCTGTCGATCGGGACGGCCGGCACGTGCTCGGCCTCGGAGGCCGTTACGACCACGACCCCACGCGAGCCGAGAGTGAGCACGACCTCGGGAACACAGAGACGCTGGAGGTCCTCCGGACGCGTGCTCCCCACTAGCGCCTCGGCCTCCACGTCGTTGAGCTTCAGCACGCGTACGGCTGCAAAGCTCTCGGGCGGCACCTTGCCGTCGCGTACGAGCGGACCCAGCGTGCCTCGCCGGACCAGCCCTTGCGCGTCCACGAGCAGCTGCCGACCGTCGCTCCGTAGCGCTGAGAGCGTCTCCGGCGGAAAGTCTGCTCGCGTGAGGGCGCCCAGCATGATCCACTCGGCGTCGCCCATCGCATCGGCGACCCAGCCTTCCACGTCGTCCGGCGTCCATGGATCGCCGAGGGTGGCGATCTCCATGATCCGGGTCTCGCCCTCGTAATGGAAGCGGAACGTCTGCGTCTCGCGGGCGGGGCGCCAGGTCACCGGCAACCCGAACGCCTCGAGTGGACCGAAGAGCAAGTCGCGATCCTCCGGGGCGCAGCGCGTGATGAGCCGGATGTCTCGACCATGCTCCACCTGCGCGAAGACGCGTGCCTGATAGAAGACGGCGCCTCCCGGGCGCGGTTCGGCCCCGTCGACGATGTCGCGGACGAGATTGCCGATCACCGCAACGGCGCGCGCCGCATTTTCCTCGGGCGTCGTCACGCAGCTCGCTTCCGTTCGTCGAGCATTCGCGCCACGAGCTCGCTCGCGAGCTCCGCAGCGGGCCGCGGCTCCTCGCCGTCGCTCCGAGCAGCGATGTAGCCGACCATGAACACGTCGCCGGCGCCGGTCGTCTGCACCCCCAGCACGGGCCATGCCGCGGGAACGTGCTCGTCTCCATCGTCGACGAACAGCCTGCAACCGGCGGAGCCATAGGTGACGAGGATCTCCCTCGGCTGCAGCGCCCGGGCGTGGCGCCTGTCGAACGTGCCCCCTGCGACCACCACCGCCTCCTCCTCGGCCAGCTTGAGGATCGAGATCGACTCGAGCACGGCAGGGTCGAACGCCGCGTCCGTTGTCATCGGTCCGACCTCGGGAACCCGGACGAGACCCTGTCCGTCGTACGACAGCACACGGCCGACGGCCAAAGCTTTCAGCGCGTCTGCAGGGAAGTCACTGCGGAGGAGCGGGGCGACGTGCACCCAGCCGACGGAGGGGTCGAGGGCGGCGGCGTCGCGCGGCGACCAGGGTTGCCCGATGGCGTCCACCGTCATCGTGCGTCGCTCGCCTTCGTAGCGGAACCCGAAGCCGTTGGTGTCCTCGGCCGGGAGCGTCGTAACAGGTACACCCAGGCCCGACAGCAGGGGCGCGAAGAGGTGCTGATCCTTCTCCGCGTAACGGGTCACGATCTGCCCCTCACGCGCGAGCATGCGCAAGGCCAGCGCGGCGAAGGACGGGCAGCCGCCTGGGCTCGGTGGCTCGCCGTCGATGCGGTCGACCGCGACATTGCCTGCAATGGCGAGCTTTCGCACGCAGAGGAGCCTACTGGCGCCCGACTCGAATCAGATGCCTGTATAGGCTCGTCGCCGTGGTAGCGACCGTAGGTATCGGCCTCGTCGGAGCCGGGTGGATGGGGGCGGTTCACTCGTCCGCGTACGCGCGAGTGCGCATGCACTATCCAGACTGTCGCGGCGTCCCTCGGCTCGTGATCGCAGCAGACGAAAGCGAGCAGCGCGCAGGAGACTTCGTCGATCGTCTCGGATACGAGGCCTGCACGACGGACTGGCGGGACGTCATCGGACATCCGGACGTCGATGCGGTGAGCATCACCGCTCCCAACGATCTGCACCTCGAGGTAGCCCTCGCGGCAGCCGCAGCGGGGAAGCACCTGTGGATCGAGAAGCCCGTAGGGCGCTTCCCGCACGAGACTGCGGAGATCGCGGCGGCCGTCGAGTCCGCCGGGCTGATGTCGATGGTCGGTTTCAACTACCGGCATGCTCCGGCCGTCCGGCATGCGAGACATCTCGTCGAGACCGGCGTCCTTGGATCGATCGATCACTTCCGCTCGCAGTGGGTCGCCGCGTACGCCGCCGACCCGCGGGGCGCGCTCTCATGGCGCTTCCGGCGCGACAAGGCGGGGCTCGGCATCCTCGGTGACCTCGGCTCGCACGCAGTCGATCTCGCGCAGTTCCTGCTCGGCCCCATCGAGAGCGTCACGGCGCACACGGCGACGATCGTCGCGGAGCGGCCGTTGCCCGCCCGCGAGGGCACGCACTTCGACGTGGTCGAGGGCGGCGAGCTCGTCCCGGTCGAGAACGAGGACGTGGTCTGGAGCCTCGTCCGCTTCACACGAGGCGTGGTCGGCACGATCGAGGCGAGCCGGGTGGCGGTCGGCCCGCAGGCACGGTACGCGTTCGAGGTGCACGGCTCGAAGGGGGCGGTCGCCTGGGACTTCGAGCGTCTGAACGAACTCTGGGTCTTCCTCCCGCTCGAGAACGGAGACAAGGGGTACGCGCGGGTGCTCATGGGCCCGCAGCACGAGCCGTTCGCTCGCTTCCAGCCCGGCCCCGGGTTATCGATGGGCTACGACGACCTCAAGGTGATCGAGGCGGCGCTCGTCCTCGAGTCCGTCGTCGACGGCAAGCAGCGCGAGCCCGGCGTTCGCGAGGCCCTTGCGGCGGCCAAGGTGATCGCCGCGATGCAGCGCTCGTCCTCGTCGCGTACCTGGGAAGTCGTGGGAGACGTCGCTCTCGCCGGCTAGCGCGCCGCTGCGGAAAGCGCGGCGTCGAGAGCTCGGGCGGCCGCGACCACACTCTCTTCGGGGGGCCGCGTCGGGTCTTCGTACTCGATGCTGACCACGTCGTCGTAGCCGACCTGCGTCAGGGCATCCGCGAACGACGCCCACCAGTCGACGCCGTGTCCGTCGCCGACCGTGGCGAAGTGCCACGAGCGACGATCGAGGCGCCCGTCGAGCGGCACTCGGTCCTCGTGAACGATCGTGTCCTTGCCGTGAACGAAACCGATGTGGCCGCCAAGCCGCCGGACGACGGCGAGCGGGTCCATCGACTGCCAAAAGAGATGGCTCGGGTCGAGGTTGACGCTCAGGGCTTGTCCAGCCGCGGCGACTTGCTCGAACGTCGAGACGTTGTACACCGCGGCGCCGGGCTCGAGCTCGAAGCACAGCCTGAGGCCGGCCGCCGCCGCGGCGTCTGACGCGCTCGCCCAGTACGGCACGACGACCGAGCGCAAGTAGTCCTCGCGCTCCTGCTCGATGCCCGGGAACCAGCCTCCGCCCGAGAGGCTCGTGCGTCCTCCGCTCATGCAGACGACCCGGCTCACGCCGAGCATGCCGCCGAGCTCGATGGTCGCGCGGAGGTGGCGGTCGTGTTCTTCGTCTTCGAGCGGATTTCCGGACACGTTGAGCGCGGCCAGGCGGAATCCCCGCCCCTGAATGACGTCGAGCCAACGAGCGCGCGCCGATTCGTCGTCGAGCAGCGCTCGAAGCTCGCAGTGCGGCGCCGGAGAGTACCCACCCGTGCCGATCTCGAGGTCGCGCAGGAACGGGAGCTCGAGCTCGAGCCACGAGAGAAGCTCCTCGAGCTCGAGGTGCACGAGGCTGTCGGTGAAGAGGCCGACTCTCATGTCAGGACGGTCCGCCGAGAGGCCAGGGCCAGTCGGGGCCGACGTCGAGGGCAGTGCCCCTCTCTGCGCTCGCGCGGGCCGCCACGCCGATCGCGACAGCGCGTCCGTCGTCGGTCAGACCTGGTTCCGCCGGGATCCCTCCCGAACAGGCGCGGACGAACGCGGCCAGCTCGGCGCGATACGCATCCGGGAATCGCTCCCGGTAGTCCAGTGGAAACAAGGATCGCTCCCCGGCGGTGAGGACGGTCACACCGTTGCGGCTCGCCTCGTTTCCGATGAGGATCGACCCCTCCGAGCCGACGACCTCGGCGCGAATGTCGTGGCCGAACGCGCACGTGCGGGAGACATGGGTCGTCGCGATCCTCCCGCCGTCGAACCGGACGCTGACGATCGCATTGTCGAGGTCTCCGAGCGCGAGGAGCTCCGGATAGACCGTTGCCTGCCGCACGGCGTACACCTCGACAGGCTCTTGCTCGAGGAACCAGCACGCGGTGTCGTAGTCGTGGGAGGCCATGTCCACCAGGAATCCTCCGGCTGGACCGGGATCCTCCGGCTCGGGCGTGCGCACGTCCCGGTTGATCATCAGGACCAGCAGGGGCTCGCCGACGGCTCCGTCTCGGAGAAGGCGACGTGCCTCGACGAACGCGGAGTCGTACCGGCGGTGATAGCCGACCTGAACGACGGCGTCGGGTCGGCGTGAGCGCCGCCGCGCTGAGCTGGTCGTGGTCGGCGAGAGTCGTCGCCCCGGGCTTCTCGAGGAACAGATGCTTGCCCGACGCGAGGACCGCTCGCGCGACCGCCGTATGATCCACGGAGCGCGCGGCGACGACGATCGCATCCAACGAGTCGTCGGCATACAGCTCGTCGTACGTGCGTGCGACCACGTCCAGCTCGCGTGCAACCTCGCGCGCTCGCTCCGGGCGGGTCGAAGCGACTGCGACGAGCTCCGCGCCAGGCGTCGCCAGCACGTTCCGGGCGTGGACCGTGCCCATCCCTCCGAGCCCGGCTACGCCTATTCGAACGATCTCGTTCCCGCTTGACACCCCGGGTGCGAGTGTGTCAGCTTGCCCTTCGGCTTGCGTAAGCGTCGGAGAGGTGGGCTTGGCCGATCCCGATTGGGGTCGGTACGGTCACACCCCGGTTCCGGCCCGTCATGAGCACTTCGCCTCCCGCGATCAGCCTGCGCGGCGTGACGAAGCGCTACGGCAGCCAGGTCGCGCTCACTCCGACCGACCTCGACATCGGAGAGGGCGAGTTCTTCTGCCTGCTCGGGCCGTCCGGATGCGGGAAGACGACCACGCTCAACCTCATCGGCGGCTTCATCGCTCCGTCGGCCGGTGAGATCTCGATTCGCGGCCGGCGCGTCGATCGCCTGCCACCTCACCGTCGCAGCGTCAACACCGTATTCCAGTCGTACGCCCTCTTCCCGCACATGACGGTGCGGGACAACGTGGGCTTCGGGCCGCGGATGGCGCGAGTCCCGAAGAGCGAGTCGTCCGGGCGGATCGATGAGGCTCTCCAGCTCGTAGGCCTCGAGGCCTTCGGCGACCGCCTGCCGACGCAGCTCTCCGGTGGGCAGCAGCAGCGGGTGGCGGTGGCGCGCGCGCTCGTCAATCGACCGGCCGTGCTTCTTCTGGACGAGCCCCTCGGCGCGCTCGACCTGAAGCTCCGCAAGCGCCTCCAGATCGAGCTGTCGCAGATCCATCGCGACGTGGGAACGACCTTCGTCTACGTCACGCACGATCAGGAGGAGGCGATGTCGATGGCGACGCGGATCGCCGTCCTCGACGAAGGCCAGGTCCAGCAGATCGGGGCGCCGAGCGAGATCTACTACAGGCCGAACTCGAAATTCGTGGCCGACTTCATCGGTGAGTCGAACTTCGTGGAGGTCGACCTCTCGCGAGCCGGCGGGGGGGTCGTCCACCTCGTGGACGGACGACCCGTTCCGGGCAACTCGAACGGAGGCGGGCGATCCGGCCGGGCGACGCTCATGATCCGGCCGGAGTCGATCCACGTCTCCGCCGACTCCGACGTTCCGCCGGCATCGCTCAAGGGGCACGTCGTCCAGACGTCGTTCCTGGGGAACCAGACGCGGGTCGCGGTCGGCTGCGACTCGATTCCCGTTCCGATCGTCGCGTCGCTCTTCGGCCACGAGCGGCTGGCAGCTCGCGCCCTTACCCCGGACCTGGAGGTGTCGCTCTGGTGGGATCCCGATGACGCAGTGCTGTTGACCGAAGACCCACAACAGGAGGTGGAGTAGAGGTGTCGATCACCGAAAGGCGGCTCAACCGAGCCGATGTGCTGAAGGCCGGAGCGGCAGGGACGCTCGGCCTCTACCTGGCAGGCAGGGCCGGGGCAGGGACGTTCGAGCTCGAGGGAACGACCCTGAACTGGTTGACGTGGTCCGACCACTACGCGAACGACCAGCTCAAGGCCGTCAACAAGGCGATCGCCATCCAAGGACGGCCGACGCTCTTCTCGGACAACGCCGACGCGTACCTGAAGATCAAGCAGACCGGCAGCCAGTTCGACATCGTGTCGGCGGACGGCCTCTGGGTCCCGAAGTACGTGAAGGACGGCCTCACCGTGCCGATCGACCTGGCGGACTTCCCCGTGTCGAAGCAGCTCTACTCGATCGCCCGGCAGTTCCCGTTCTGGAAGGCCGGATCGAACTACATGGCCTACCCGTTCTCGTGGTCGACCGTCCAGATCTACTACAACCCGAAGTACGTCAAGACGAAGCCGACGTCTTGGCACGCGCTCCTCGACAAGAAGTACGCGGGCAAGATCTCGGCCGAGAACATCCCGACGGACATGATGGCCATCGCCGGCAAGGCCACCGGCGCGAAGAAGCCCTACGCGATGACGAGCGGGCAGATCGCACGGGCGAAGGCCTTCCTGCAGGAGCTCAAGCCCAACATCCTCAAGCTCGCGTCGCAGAACAACGAGGTGATTCGCGCTCTGGCGGATGGGTCGGCTTGGATCGGGGTCACGAACCTCGGCTCGGACGATCGAGTCAAGGATGCAGGCGGTCCGGTGGTGAAGGCGGCCTACCCGAAAGAGGGCACTGTCGGTTTCATCGACTCCGAGAGCCTCGTGAAGGCGTCCAAGCATGCGGACGTCTACGAGAAGTTCATCAACACCACGGAGCAGGCACCGTGGATCGCGAAGAACTTCATCACGAACGGTCGACCCCTGTTCAACGAGAAGGCGTACAAGATCCTCGTCAACCAAGGGCACGGTGACCGTGCCAGGCGGCTGCTCTACAACCGGCCCGATCTCGCGTTGAAGATGACGATCAAAGGCCCGGCATCCAACGAGCAGGCCTACGTCGACGCGTTCAACGAGGTGTTCGGCGGGTAGCAGATGGAGAACGTCGCCGCATCGACACCCCCCGCCCAGCCCGCAGAAAGGGAATCGGGTACCGGGCGGGGGGTCGGTGCGGCAGGTCAGTACGCCGGGTTCTTGCCGGCGCTCGTCCTCTTCGGCGTCTTCTTCATCTTCCCGCTGGGGCTGATCGTCGCCTACAGCTTCTGGCAGACGGTGGACTACAACGTCGTCCACGACTGGACGTTCGACAACTACCGCTATTTCTTCAGCGTCCCGACGTACGCGAGGACGCTCTGGGCCACGCTCTGGGTGTCCTTCGTGGCGACGGCCCTCACGATCGCGATGGCGTTCCCGTTCGCGTACTGGCTCGTGCGGTACGTGCCGCGGCGGCTACAGGGCCTTCTTCTCGTCCTGGTGATCCTCCCGTTCTGGACGAGCTATCTGCTCCGCGTCTACTCGTGGCTCAACATCCTCGGCCCGGAGGGCGCGATCAACCGCCTCCTCCAGTGGGTCGGGATCACGAGCCATCCAGTGTCGTTGTTCCTCTACGACCGCCCGGCCGTGATCCTCGTCCTCGTCTATCTCTACTTCCCGTTCGCGGCGCTGACGCTGTACGCGTCGCTCGAGCGCTTCGACTGGAACCAGCTCAAGGCCGCGATGGACCTCGGGGCTCCCCCGCGTACGGCCGTGCTCAGAATCATGCTCCCCCAGATGAAACCGGGGATCGTGACTGCAGTGATCTTCGTCTTCATCCCGATCCTCGGCGAGTACCTCACGCCACAGCTCGTCGGCGGAGCGCGGGGCGTGATGATCGGCAACCTGATCGTGAACTTCTTCACCGGAGCCCAGTACACACGGGGCGCCGCCGCCGCGCTGCTCATCACGGCGCTGATCGTGGGGCTGCTCGTCGTCTTCCGGCGGTCGCTGCAAGTGGAGGACGCGTATGCGGGACGTTGAGGTCGTCTCGCCGCGTGCGGGTCTCGCGCGAGGCCTGTACGGCGCCTGGGCCCTCTTCATCTACGTCTTCCTGTTCGCGCCCATCGTTCTCCTGGTCGCGTTCAGCTTCAACGCGAACAAGTACGGGACCTTCCCGTTCACCGGCTGGACGACGGTCTGGTACTCGCAGGTGTTCAGCGACTACCAGATCCGCGACGCGCTCACGACGACGATCCAGGTGGCGCTCGCGGTGACGTTGATCTCGACGGTCGTCGGCACCGCCGCTGCATTTCCACTCGTTCGTGCGCGACTGCCGTTCCGATCGGGAGTCCGCATCGGCCTGACGCTGCCGATCATGATCCCGGGCTTGCTCATCGGCGTGAGCCTGCTGATCCTCTTCACGAGCGTGTTCCACTTCCAGCTCTCGCCCTGGACGGCGGTCATCGGACAGGCGGTGTACACGACGCCGTTCGTGATGCTGCTCGTGGCCGCCAGGCTGCAAGGCTTCGATCCTTGGCTCGAGCGCGCGGCGAGCGATCTCGGCGCGAATACCTACAGACGGCTCCGCCACGTCGTGCTTCCGCTGATCTGGCCCGCGATGTTCGCGGGGGCGCTGTTCGCGTTCACGCTCTCGCTCGACGAGTTCATCATCACGCTCTTCCTCATCGGCGGGCACAACACGCTGCCCATCTACATCTACACGCAGGTGAAGTTCGGGATCACTCCAGAGGTGAACGCGGTCGCATCGCTTCTGCTCGGCGCATCGCTCGTCCTCATCGCGCTCGCCTTCGCCATCCCGCTCGTCGTCCGGAAGACTCGGCAGCTGCTGCGGCCGAAGGGCGCCTAGGCCGGAACTGCGGCCCAGCCGGCGCCTGCGGCGCTGGCGACCGCAGCTTCCACGAGCGCCACGCCGTGGTGGCCGTCGGCGAACGTCGGGAAGGGCACGTCTGCCGTGCCCGCGATCGCGTCGTAGACGCTTGCGAAGAGGTTTCGGAACGCCCCGCCGTAGCCTTCGCCGTGCCCGGCCGGATAGCGGGCGAGTCCTCGAGCCGAGGGCGCGTTGGTCAGCGGGTCCTTCACCACGAGCTCCGGCGGACCGCCCGCCGGGCGCCGGACGAGGAGGTCGGGGTGCTCCTGATCCCACGTGTACCCCGCCTTGCTCCCCTCGATCTCGAGCAGAAGCTGGTTCTTTCGTCCAGGCGCTGCCGCTGACACGACGACCGAGCCGGACGCGCCGTTCTCGAAGCGCAGGAGCAACGAGGCGTAATCCTCGAGCGGCCCGCCCGCGATCGAGCGGAGCTCGGCGTATACATCGGTGATCCGAAGACCCGTGACGTGCTCCGCTACGTCGAGCCAGTGGGTACCGAGGTCCGCGACCACGTAGGAGCTGCCCGACCGCCCCGGATCGACGCGCCACCCCGATGCGGGGAAGAGCACGTCGTCGCAGAGGTACCGTCCGTGGACGAACCAGACCTCGCCGAGGTCACTCTCCGCCACTCCGGCGCGCATCTGCTCGACGAGTGGATAGGAGCGGACGTGGTAGCACGTGGCGCCGAGCAGGCCGCGCTCCCGCGCGGTTGCGACCATCAGCGTGCTCTCCGAGGTCGAGATGGCGAGCGGCTTCTCGCACACGACGTGGACGCCGCGCTCCAGGGCAGCGAGGGCTTCGGTGGCATGGAGGTTGTTCGGCGTGCAGACGTGGAGGACGTTGATGGGCTCGTTTTCGAGGAGAGCGTCAAGGTCCGAGTACGCGCGACCCTCGCCGAACGCCTCGGCCCCCTCGAGCGTCCGCCCGCAGACCGCTGCGACCTCCACACCGAGTGAGCGGAGCGCTCCCGCGTGAACGCGGCCGATGAACCCCGTCCCGACGATTGCGGCCCGCGTCATCGCGACGCGAGGAACATCCGCGTGAGGACGTCGATGTCCATGCGGGCTTGCTCCGGTGGAGTCCTGCACGGCATGCCGTCGGTGATGCAGGCGTGGAAGTGCGCCAGCTCCCGTGCGAATGTCTCTTCGTAGGACTCGGCGACCCGCACGTCGTTCGTGCGGCCGTCCCGCGCGCTCACCCGGTACTCGGTCGGCCGCTGTTTGAGCCACGGCGACGGGAATGTGAGCGTCCGCACCGAGTCGTCGAAGAAGAACGAGATCGTCTCGCGGTACTCGAAGGTGGGAAGCAGCTGGATCCATGCCAGGTCGGCGCGCCCGCCGTTGGCCAGGCGGAGCGCGCCCGTCACGGCGCGACCCTCGTTCCACCAGTCACCGGAGACCACCTTGGCCGGTAACGGCTCGCCCATGTGGTCGAGGAGGCCGTGGACGACGTTGAGGTCGTGCAGCATGCTCCCGAGGAAGCTCTCCGAGAACGCGCGAACCGTGTCCGGGTCTCCTGCGCCGACGGCTGCCTCGACCTGCTCGGCCTCCATGAGTCGTGCCTCGTCGATCACCTCTCCGGGCACGTCGCTCCCGCGCAGGATCTCCCACGGATCGAAGTACGGGTCGAACTCCGGGTCGTTGACGACCACGCTCACGTACCGCAGCTCATCCGCCGTCTCCGGCAGCTCCGCGAGCATGCGCTCGTACGCGGGATCGAAGCGCTTCATCGTCCCGACCTGGACGACGCGTGACGCCCTGTCACGTGTGCTGACGATCGCATCGGCGTCGGCGAGCGTGATGCACATTGGCTTCTCGACGAAGACGTGGAGGCCGGCGTCGAGCGCGGCGAGGACGACCTGCGCATGCGTTCCCGCCGGCGAGGTGACGACTACGGCGTCGAGTCCGCCTGCGTCGATCAGCGACCGGTAGTCGGCGTGAAGGCCGGTGACGCCGTACCGCGCACCGAGCCCTTCCCGAACGGTCGCGCTCGGCTCGGCGAGGCCCGCGATCTCGAAGCGGTCGCGAAGCGCGGAGAGGTAGTGCAGGTGCATCGCCTGCGCGACCAGACCGCAGCCGACGACACCGACCCGGAGGATCAACCGAGGATCCCGAGCGCTACCTTGGTGAACGCGTGCGCGATCTCCTCGAGGTCGGATGCCTCGTTCAGCGGAGAGACGTCGATGTGGATCGCTCGACCGGTCAGGTCGAGGGTTCGCGGGCAGTCCGGTGCGGGAAGGCCCGCGGAGGCGATCTTGTCGAGGACGGGCCGCCAGTACGGGTAGATGTGCAGATCGACGACGTCGGGCGAGTAGATCTGCATCGCCTCGACGCCCTCGGCCCGGAGCGCGTCCACGGCGCGGTGTGCGACCGCCGCGTCGCGCGCGTACGCGACCAGGCAGATCCCCGCGTCGCCGCCGTCGTCGTTGCGGCGACGCATCGTCAAGCCCGGGAGCTCGCTGATGCGCTCGACGAGCCATGCCTGATTCGCCCGCATGCGCTCGAGGAGGCCGTCCAGGCGGGTGAGCTGAACCCGAGCGACCGCGCCCTGAAGCTCGGACGCGCGGAAGTTCCACCCCGCGAACTTCGGGAGCCCCGTCCCGCGACGCACCGACCCCGCGCAGTCGTGCACGTCGATCGCGAGCTCGTACACGTCGTCGCGATCCGTGACGAGCACGCCGCCTTCGCCGGTGGTGATGATCTTGTTGAACTGGAGGCTGAACGCACCGGCGTCCCCGAATGTGCCGAGCCTTCGACCCCGGAACGTCGCGCCTGCCGCCTGGCAGACGTCCTCGATGACGACGAGGCCGTGCTCTGCCGCTATGGAAGTGAGAGCGTCCATGTCTGCGGGTGTGCCGCGCATGTGGACGGGCAGGAGCGCTTTCGTGCGCGGCGAGAGCTTTTGGAGCACGTCCTCGGGATCGAGCGTCAGCGACTCGTCGACCTCGGCGAGCACGGGGACCGCACGCGCGGCCATGACCGAGTTCGCGGTGGCGTTCCAGGTGTATGCGGGAACTATCACCTCGTCGCCCGGCCCCACCCCGGCGCCGATGAGCCCGCAGATCAGCGCGGACGAGCCGGCGTTGACGCAGAGGGCGTGACGGGAGCCGAGGTGCGTGGCGAACTCCTGCTCGAAGTCTTCGACCTCGTGTGGTCCCTGGCCGACCCCGTAGTAGCGGAAGACGTTCTTGCTGCGGATGACACGGGTGACGGCCTCGACCTCCTCGTCGGCGAGCTCCATGCCTCCCGGGAACATCGGCCACTCCGGCCGAGTCCGTGCCCGCGGTCCTCCGTCGATGGCGAGGCGAAGGTCGATGCCTGTCTCGGGCACCGCGCCATTCTGGACGTGTGATCGACGTGCCGCAACTCGGCTGGGACGGGCGTCGTCAAGAACGCTCCCGCTCCGCCCGGAACGCGCGGAGGAGCTCGTGCACGGAGGGGAGCTCGACGCCGAGCGCGTCCGCAGTGGCTTCCGCGTCGAGGCTCGTGTCTCGCGGCACCGGCTCTGACGGGAGGGCCCCGGATCGGGAGGCCCTGAGCGGAGGAGCGATGCGTCGAGCTCGAACGTCTCGGCTGCCGCGCGCGCGAGCTCCATGCGCGTCGTGGGCTCTCCGCCTACGCAGTGGAAGACGCCCGTCAGGCCGCGCTCTGCGACGTCGACCAGCAAGCGGGCGGAATGACTCGCGAGGCTCGGTGTCGCGCGTGTGTTGATCGCGTCGCTCTCCCAGACCGTAAAGGGGTTGCCTCGCACGAGTGCGTCGACGAGCGACGCGACGAAGTATCCGAACCCCGCGTCCTGGCTACGGGGGAGCGACGGCCGCGCTCGGTGCGTTCCCATGACGCCCGCCATTCGCGTGACGGCCCCACGCTGTGCTCGCTCGAGCGTCACGAGCTCGCTCATCGCCTTGAGCACCCCGTAGAAGTTGACCGGATTGGGAGGGGCGTCCTCCGCGTACTCGCCGTCGCGGCCGTCGAACACCCAGTCCGTCGAGACCGTCACGAGCAGCGCCCCTGCGTCGTTGGCCGCGTCGGCGAATGTACGGGTCAGGTCGACGTAGGACTCCCATGCCAGGCGGCGCTCCGACAGAAGGCGTGCAGGCTCGTTCCAGATCGCCGTGTGGACGATTACATCCGGCCGCGCCTCGGCCACCGCCGCGCGGGTTGCGCCGGCATCGAGGAGGTCGGCCAAGACATAGGCGCAGCGAGGGTTCGGCAGCAGAGGCGCCGAGCGCACCAAGCCGACGACATCGTTCCCGCCGGCAGCCGCCTCGTGGACGACGTTCGAGCCGACGAACCCCGCCGCGCCGGTGACGAGGACGCGCACGGACTATCGGATCTCGGACGTTCGCACGGGCCGGCTCTCGCGCACGGAGCGCAAGGCGGCGAGCCCGAGCACGAGCGCGGCGCGGCCGTCCCGGCCCGTCACCGGGGGCGGCTCGTCCGCCCGAACGGCGTGCTCGAACGCCGACCACTGCCCGAGGTAGCTCGGTACGTAGCGTTCGAGGAAGAAGTGAGGCAGCGGCTGCGTGCGCGTGCCGGTCTCGGTCGTCACCGAGCCCATGTGCGCGTACGGGTTGGCCGACGTCGCCAATCCGAGGGAGCCGAACGCCTCGAGCCGCTGATCGAAGCCGTAGACGGCGCGGCGGCTGTTGTCGATCGTGGTCAGCGTTCGATCTGCGTGACGGAGCACGGTCACGACCGTGTCGAGGTCCCCGGCTTCGCCGATCTCGGGATCGATCCGCACGTCGCCGCGTGCGTACACCTCGTCGATCTCGCTCCCGGTGAGGAACCGTGCCATGTCGAAGTCGTGCACGGTCATGTCCAGGAAGATCCCACCCGAGGAACGGACGTAGGCGAGTGGAGGAGGGCTCGGGTCACGGCTCGAGATGCGCAGGAGGTGCAACTCGCCGACCTCGCCTGCGGCGATCGCAGTCCGGACCGACGCGTGTGCGGGATCGAACCGGCGGTTGAAGCCGACCTGGAGGTAGCTGTCCGACCGCTCGACGGCGGCGAGCGCACGGTCGACCTCCGCGAGATCGAGCGAGACGGGCTTCTCGACGAAGAGCGGCTTTCCGGTCTTCGATGCTGCAACGACGAGTTCGACGTGCTTGTCGGTGCTCGTGCAGATTGCGACCGCGTCCGTGCTCGGAGAGGCCATGAGCTCCTCCGGGGACGACGCTGTGTCGACCCCGAGCTCGTCCGCGACCTCGGCGACGCTCGCGGCGTCCACGTCGAAGACCGACCCCAGGGCGAGCCCCTGCACCTCGCGTGCGATCAGCCGTGCGTGGAGCCTTCCGATCCGACCCGTCCCGACGAGGCCGATCCGGATCGGCGCGGTCATACGCCTCGTCGCTGGCGGCTCTTGCCCTCGAGGAGTTGCTCCCGTGCTGCTCGCACCTCGTCGCGTGCTGCCTCCTCGGGGATACCGACCTCCCAGAAGGCGCCTCCCGGTGTCCAGTCGTGTGGCGCGGTCCGGATCACGAGCACGGTCGTGCGGTCGGCAGCGCGCGCTCGGGCGAAGGCATCTTCGAGCTCGGTGACGTTCGCGACGTCTTCTGCCAGACAGCCGAGCGCGCGAGCATGGCCCGCCCAGTCGACCCGCGGGTAGTCGCTGCGCACGTCCTCGAGCATGTTCCCGTACGGCGCGCCTCCCTGGCCGACCTGAAGTCGGTGGATGACGGCGTATCCGCCGTTGTCGCACAACACGACGATCAGCTTGTGGCCGGCGAGGTTCGCGCTGTAGAGCTCGGAGTTGAGCATGAGGTAGGACCCGTCTCCGACGAACGCGATCACCTCTCCTTCGTCGCGGCCCATTCGCGCGCCCCAGGCGCCGGCGATCTCGTACCCCATCGTCGAGTAGCCGTACTCGCAGTCGAAGGTGCCGACACCCGAGGCCAGCCAGTTCACGTTCATCTCGCCTGGTAGGCCCCCCGCAGCCGTGAGAGCGAGGTCCTCCGGGGTTGCGAGGCGGTTGATCGCACCCACGACCTGCGCATACGTGGGGAGCTCGTCGCTCTCCGGCGGTGCTGTTCGCTCGACCACGAAGGACCGGAAGGAGTCTTTCTCCTCGCGCGCTCTCGACCGCCAGGCGTCCTCGGTGCGCCAGTCACCGAGTGCAGCGCTCAGTTCGGTGAGGCCCTCGCGTGCGTCGGCGACGAGGGGCAGCGAGAGATGCTTCGTCGAGTCGAAGCGGGCTGCATTCAAGCCGACGATCCGTGTGCGCTCGGCGAAGACGGTCCAGGAGCCGGTCGTGAAGTCCTGGAGACGGGTGCCCACGGCGAGGACGACGTCCGCTTCTGCGGCCAGCCGGTTGGCCTGGTCGCAGCCCGTGACGCCGACCGGGCCGACCCAGGCCGGATCGTCGGCGGTGAGGCACGCCTTCCCGGCCATCGTCTCGACCACTGGGACGTTGTGGCGCTCGGCGAACGCCCGCAGCTCCTCCTCGGCGAACGAGTAGTGCACGCCGCCGCCGGCGACGATGAGGGGTCGCTGCGCCGTCCGCAGCGTCGCCGCCGCGCGCTCGAGCTCGCCTCGGTCGGGCCGAATCCGGCGCAGCTCGTGGACGCGAGGCTCGAAGAGCTCTGCCGGGAAGTCCCATGCCTCGGCCTGGACGTCCTGGGGCAGCGCGACGAACGCGGGGCCGCACTCGGCCGGGTCGAGCATCGTGTCGACGGCCAGCGGGAGGCTCTGGACGACCTGCTCCGGCGTCACGATGCGGTCCCAGTAGCGGGTCACCGCCCGGAACGCGTCGTTCACGGTGGTCGACGGCGCGCCGAAGTGCTCGACCTGCTGCAGCACCGGGTCCGGGATCCGGCTCTGGAAGGTGTCCCCCGAGAGGATGAGGAGGGGAAGCCGGTTCGCCATCGCCGCGGCGGCTGCGGTCACCATGTTCGTCGCGCCCGGGCCGATAGACGAGGTGGCGACCATGACTTGCCGCCGACGGCGGGCCTTCGTGAAGGCGACGGCCGCGAGAGCCATCCCCTGCTCGTTCTGTCCGCGATACAGAGGCAGCTCGGCGCGAGCTTCCCACAGCGCGTTGCCGAGTCCGAGGACGTTCCCGTGGCCGAAGATCGCGAAGACGCCGGGGAAGACCGGCGCCTCCTGTCCGTCTACGACGGTCCGCTGGGCCACGAGGTAGCGGACGATCGCCTGCGCTGCCGTGAGCCGCTCGGTCCTCACAGGGTTCCCTGCGCGTTCGTCATCGGCACGCGCGGGTCGAGCTCCTGAGACGCCCAGCTGTCGCGTATCCAGGCGTGCGGCGGGTCGTCCACGAACGCGAACGTCCGTCCCGGGGCCGGCCCCGCCATCACGTTCAGGTAGTAAAGGGGGTAGCCCGGAGCCGCCGCGCAGGGGCCGTGGTAGCCACGCGGCACGAGGAAGACGTCACCGTCGCGCACCGTCACGGTCGCGTCGATCGACCCGTCGTGCGTGTACGTGCGGTGCGTCCCGTATCCCTCGGGTGCATAGTCCGCCGAGCTCGCGCGGCCGACGCGAAAGTAGTAGATCTCCTCGTTCCAGACGGGGCTGCCCTCGGTGTCGTCGTGCTTGTGCGGCGGATAGGAGGACCAGTTCCCGTCAGGCGTCAGGAGCTCGCAGCAGATGAGCTTCTCCGCTCCGTCGAATTCGCCCGGGACCAGGAAGTTCGTAACCTGCCTCGTGGCGGGTCCGGCGCCTCGAATCTCCACGGGCACCTCGGAAGCGGCGACGTACGCGGGCTGGAGCCGGCGCGTCGCACGGGCGGACGCCAGCGCGACCTCGCAGCCGTCACTGCTCGAGATCGTGAGCTCGGACTCGATAGGAACGTACGCCCAGTCGGTGATGCGGGAGAAGACGGTCGCTCGACCCTCGAGCTCGAATCGGTGCCCGTCGACCTCGACGGTCGCCCGTCCGCCCGAGAGCGGGAGCACCGCCACCTCGTCTGCGCCCGTGGCGATGGTTCGCGACGCGCCGGGCTCGAGCCGGATCACCCGCAGGCCGCAGAGCTCCCAGCCGGCGGACTCCGGCGTGACGAGGAGCGGGTCGCCGTCGGCGCCCGCCGATCCCGCGGGGAGATGCAGCTCAACTCCGCGCACCGCTCGCCTCCAGCAGCTCCCGCACCTCCGGCTCCGTGGGCATCGCGTCCGCGCAGAGGAGTCGCGAGGCGACGATCGCGCCGGCGGCATTCGCGAGTTCGACCGCCTCGAACGCGCTTGCGCCCGCCAGCAGCCCGTGACAGAGCGCTCCCCCGAACGCGTCCCCGGCGCCCAGTCCGCACACGACCTCCACGGGCAGCGGCGGGATCACGCGGCGATCGTCGGCGGTCGCGACGAGGACGCCGTCGCCCCCCATCTTCACGATCGCGATCTCGACCGAACGGTCGAGAAGCCGCTCGGCCGCCGAGTCGGGATCCGCGGTGCCGACCGCGATCTCACACTCCGCGCGATTCCCGACTGCCACAGTTGCACTGAAGACCGCATCGCCGATCTCGCGCCGGGCGTCGTCCTCCGAAGCCCAGAATGACGGGCGGTAGTCGAGGTCGAGGATGGTGTGACGTGCCCTGCCGCGTGCCGACAGGAGCGCCTTCGTGGCCTCGCGCGACGGCGCGACGGCGAGCGCGCCCGCGCTGATCCAGAGGATGTGGGCGCTTCGCGCCGCCTGCAGCGCCTCGTCGTCGGCCTCGATCGTCGCGTCCGGCGCCTTCGGCTCGCGGTAGAAGACGAACTTCGGGTCTTCGGGCGGATCCATGACTGCGACGACGATCGGAGTCCGCAGGGTCGGGTGCGTGCCGACGAACCTGGTGTCCACGCGGAACTCGTGCTCCAGGGCGTGTCGGACGTACTCTCCGAGGCCGTCGTCACCCACCTTGGTCACGACCGCCGCCCTCCGGCCCAGCCTCGCCGCTGCCACGGCGACGTTCGTCGGGCTGCCGCCAACCGACTTCTGAAAGTGTCGGGACTCCACGAAGCCGGCGCCCCGCTCCTCGCCGTAGAAGTCGACGCCGATCCTCCCCACTGTGAGTAGGTCAAGGCTCTCTGTCATCCGCTCGCGCTCAGGCCCTCGAGCTCGTGCGTCAGCTCGTCGAGCTCTGCGCCTCCCGCCATTTGGCGCACGAGCTCCTCGCGCGTCACTTGACTTCTCGCGTAGTCGCCGATCACGCGTCCCCGGTTCAGGAGGATGAAGTGGTCGCCGACCGGGAAGGCGTGATGCGGGTTGTGTGTGATGAAGATCACGCCCACGCCACGATCTCGCGCCTGGAGGATGTACCGCAGCACGATTCCCGCCTGCTTGACGCCGAGGGCGGACGTGGGCTCGTCGAGGATCAGCACACGCGCACCGAAGTGGATCGCGCGAGCAATCGCCGTGGACTGTCGCTCACCGCCCGAGAGTGTGCCGACCGGCTGGTCGGGGTCCCGGATGTCGATGCCCATTTCGCGCAGCTCTCCGCGTACCGTCGTCTTCGCGAGCTCGCGGTCGAAGCGGCGAAACGGGCCGACGCCCTTCGTGGGCTCGGCACCGAGGAAGAAGTTCCGCCAGATCGACATGAGAGGCACCATTGCGAGGTCCTGGTAGACGGTCGCGATTCCGCAGGCCCTCGCGTCGCGTGGGGAGTCGAAGCGGGCCTCCTCGCCGTCTACGAGCACGCGGCCCTCGTCCTGCTGGTGCACGCCGGAGAGGATCTTGATGAGCGTGGACTTGCCCGCTCCGTTGTCGCCGAGGATGCACGTCACCTCGCCGGCGTTCACGAATGCCGACACGTCCGT
This sequence comes from uncultured Gaiellaceae bacterium, assembly GCA_963746975.1. Classification (GTDB taxonomy): domain Bacteria; phylum Actinomycetota; class Thermoleophilia; order Gaiellales; family Gaiellaceae; genus GMQP-bins7. Next base: position 196,623 of record CAVVDE010000012.1, on the reverse strand, counting down.
CAGCGCGACGACGTTGCCGAAGTACTTCGAGATCCCCCGGAGCTCGAGGAGGTGCGTCTTGGGGCCGGCGGGCTCGGTCGTCATCGCGCCTTCGCCGCCCGGGAGCGGATCGCAGTGTTCAGCATCACGGCCAGCACGAGGATGATCCCCTCGAACAGGTAGACGTAGTTGGAGTCCCAGTTGGACGAGATGATCCCGATCTGGGCCATGCCGATGATGGCGGCGCCGAATGCGGTGCCGATCACCGAGCCGTAGCCGCCGGTGAGGAGACAGCCGCCCACGACGGCGGCGATGATGAACTCGAACTCGCGCCCGACGCCCTCGTTCGACTGCATCCCGCGCAGGCTGATCGCGGTCATCACGCCCCAGAGCGCGGCGATGAACGAGGTCATCATGAAGAGGGCGATCTTCGTCCGCGCGACGGGGACGCCGACGTTGCGTGCGGCGACGCGGTCGCCACCTGCCCCGAAGATCCAGTTGCCGAACCGGGTTCTCGCGAGCAGCCACGCCCCGACCGCGGTCACACCGAGCCACCAGAGCACGGACACGCTCAGCCCGTACTTCGGCCAGATGATCGAGGCGGACACCTTGCGCGCGCTTTCGAAGCCGGGCGCCGCGTCGATGTCCCCGATCGAGACGCCTCCCGTCAGCTTGATCGTCAGACCTGCGTTGAGTCCGCGCAGGATGAAGAACGTCCCGAGAGTGACGATGAAGCTCGGCAGGCCCGTCCGGACGACGGTGAAACCGTTGAGGAAGCCCACGGTGAGGCCGAAGAGGAGCACCACCGCGATTGCGGGCCAGATGTTCCAGTCGTAGCGCGTGGTGAGGATCCCGAGGAAGAGCCCCGAGCTGCCGATCATGACGCCAGCCGAGAGGTCGAACTCGCCGCCGATCATGAGCAGGGCGACAGGGGCGGCGACGATCCCGACGTACGCTGCCGTGTTCAGCCAGGTCGACCAGATCGCTCCGTCCGTCGCCCAGTTGACATCGCTTGCGGTGATCGAGAAGAGCACGAACACGGCAACGGCGCCCAGGAAGGCTCCGATGTCCGGACGCTGCAGGATCCGCGTGAGCGTGCTCACGTGGACGACACGCTCGTCCAGTGCGGGAGTGGCTGTGTCGGCCATCAGGCTGTCCTCGCTGACAGTCGGCTTCGACGTACGGCAGGGGCGGGCGGCACGCCCCGCCCGCCCCTGCCCACGCTGTCTAGCGCGTCCCTGCCTTCGCCAGCTTCTCCACCCTCGCGGCGTTCGCCTTGTTGACGATGCCGGGTCCGGTGAGGATGGGCTGGCCGCCGCCGACGGTGTTCAGGTTGTTCACGAACAGGTACCCGAACACCACGGGCAGGTAGCCCTGCAGGTACTGCTGCTGGTCGATCGCGAACAGCACCTTCCCGCCCTTGATCGCGGTGATCACCTGGCCGCTCAGGTCGAACGTGCCGACCTTCGTGCCCTTCGGCACCGCCGCGAGCGCAGCCGTCGTGACGTCGGGATTCAGACCGAGCAGGGCGTCCGTCTTCGCGTTCGCCTTGAAGTACGCCCGGAGCTTCGCCTGCATCCCGGGCAGGTCGGACGTCGCGTTCGGGATGACGAGCGTCTTCGTTGCGCCCCGGAAGGTCTTCTTCGCTCCGGCCGCCCGTTGTGTCAGGCCCGAGTTGCTCGCCTCGTGGATGACGACGACGAGGTTCTTGGCACCTGCGGTGTTGAACTGCAGGCCGGCTCCCTGGCCCGCGATGTCCTCGGTCTGGCCGACGTGCGTCATGTAGGTCTTGAGGTTGTCGAAGGCGCCGAGTCCCGAGTTCACGGTGATGATCTCGATGCCCTTTCCAGCAGCCCGTGCGAGCGGGTCCTTGAGGGCGCTCGCGTCGGGAACGGAGGTCGCGATGACGTTCACCTTCGCAGCGATCGCCGCGTTGACGCCCGCTACCTGCTTCGAGACGTCGTTGTTCGCGTAGACCTGCGTGACCTTGACGCCGCCCGATCCGATGTCCTTCGCGGCCTGGTCCACGCCCTTCTTGAACACCGACCAGAACGAGCCGGTGTCACCGTGGGTGACGACGGCGACCTTGGCCTGCGTGAGGCTTGCGCCCCCGAGCGCGCCGAACGCCGTTGCGGGACCGCGGAGGAACGTCGCGCCTGCCGCGACTGCGCCTCCTGCGAGGAGGATGTCGCGGCGGCTCAGGCCCCGATCCTCCAGTGCGTCCATGAGTTCGTCGTTGCTCACGGAAGTCTCCTTTCTCGCTGCGTCGAATGTCCTGCCTGCGCTTGCATCTGAAAATGCGCTTCGCTCACGCGCCCACCTCGGCCACCCGTCCGCCGTAGCGCGTCTCGAGGAAGGCGATGCTTCGCCGCACGTCCTCGATTGGCCCGGTTCCGTCCGGGATGTCGGCTGTGGGGAGCGCACAGTCCTGCTCGAGGACGTACCACCCCGAGTAACCGTCCCCCTCGAGGGCAGCGACGGTCTCGGCGACCGGCGCGTCGCCCGCGCCGAGCGGCTGGAAGAGGCCGGACTGAACCGCTGCCACGAGCTCGATCTCACCGCTTCGAAGAAGGGTGGCGATGTCCGCCCGCACGTCCTTCAGGTGCACGTGGGCGATTCTGTCACCTCCCGCCTTCGCGAGCTCCGCCGGGTCTGTCCCGCCGAGCACGAGGTGTCCCGTGTCGAGGCACAGCAGGACGTCGGACCTCTCGAGCGCACGCCACACATCCTCTCGTCGCTCGACCAGTGTGCCCCAGTGCGGATGCATGACGTGTGTCAGCCCATGTGCGGCCGCGAGATCGTCGATTCGCGCGAGGCCGTCGAAGACGTTGCGCCACTGCGCGTCCGTGAGATCGAACCGTGGTGGCCAGGAGAGGTCGCCCACGACCGCGGAGACGACGAAGGTTGCTCCCGTCTCGGCGAAGAGCGTTGCCACGCGCTCGGCGGAGGAAAGCGACGCGTCGTGGGCGTTTCGCTCGTGCAGCACTAGCGGTAGGAAGCCTCCCAGGAGCTTCAGTCCGTGCCGCTCGAGGAGTGCGCGGACGTCAGCCGCGTTCCGTCCGAGGTAGCCGTCGGGCCCCGCCTCCGTCGCCGCGATCCCCAGGTGCCGCATCTCGCCGAGCACGCGGTCCGGGGGGAGTTCGGCTCCCCAGCCGGGAACCTCGCACACGCCCCAGGAGATCGGGCCGCCGGCAAGCCGGTCGAGGAGGGAGGCCACGCGGGGGAGTCTTGGTCTCGGCGGCGGCGCCTGTCAAGCCGCCACGGTCGTTCGCCGTGCGCTCACTGCACCGACGGCGAGCCCCAGGCAGAGCGAGACGAGGAAGCTCGGAACCGTCGCGCCGATGCCCCAGTCGGGCGGGTTCAGTCGGTCGACCGCGTCGACCCACCAGCTCGGGCCGGTCGGGTACAGCCACTGGTAGAGCGCGAAGCCCGCGATCCATGCCGCGATCAGCCCCGGTCGCCACGCCGGTGCGCCGAACACGTCCTCGGGCTGTGTAGTGCGCGCCGGCGGCGAGCCAGTCGGCGAGCAGCACCGCGAACAGCGGCACGAAGACCGAGCCGAGCAGCAGAAGGAAGCTCTGGTAGCTGGCGAGGTCGACGACGAGCGCGCCGGCGGTTGCGATCCCCGTGACGACGACGATGAGGAGCGCCTGAGGCGCGCGCGGGATGGCGTTCTGGAGGGACACCGCGGCCGAGTAGGCGTTCGCGAACGCCTCGTCGGTCTCCGTCACGAGCAGAGCGAACAGCGCGAGGACCGCGGCGAACCCGCCGGCGGCGACGGCTGCGGGCAATGCGGCCGCGTCTCCGATGTCACGCGACAGCACGAGCACGGCTCCGAGCACGAGCAACCACACGTCGGGAACGAAGTAGCCGATTCCCGTACCGCCGAGTGCTCCCTTCCGCGTCCGCGAGAACCGCGTGTAGTCCGCTGCGTACGGGATCCACGACACCGTGATCCCCACGACGACGTCCGCGCCCTGCCAGACGCTGAGGCCGCCCTCGCCCTCGGCGTTCCAGATCGCCGACAGGTCGGCGCCGTCGAGCGCCCACCAGGTCAGATATACGAGCGCGAGCGGCACGGCCCACACCGCGAACCTGCGGATGAACCGGCGCACGAAGCCGATCGGCCCGAGGAGCGCGAGCACGAGCGCGCAGGCGCCGAAGACCAGCGTCCAGAGCCACTGGGCACGGAACCCGAACAGCTCGTCGGAGAGGGCCGCCGCCGCCGTCGCGATCACGAGGAGCTCGAAGATGGTCCAGCCGATTCCCTGAAGGACGTTGATCCCCGTCGGGAGGAGCGAGCCGCGCTGGCCGAGCGGCGCCCGCAGCAGGGCCATGCCCGGGACGCGCGCGTCGGCGCCGATCATGCCCGCGACGGCGAGCATCGCGTTCCCGATCACGCAGCCGATGACGATCGCAACGATCGCCGCGGGGAGCGAGAGCGCCGGAACGAGGACGGCACCGGCGACGATGACGAGGAGCGAGACGCCGAGGTTCCCCCACAGAAGTCCCGTCTCGAGGCCGCTCAGGATGCGCAGACGGGGCGGGACGGGATCGATCCCCCAGCTGCCCTCGACGACCTCCGAGTCCATCAGGCGCGTGAGGGTAGATGATCTGCGTGTGATTCCTCGCTACTACGTCGTCGCCGAGTCGGCGCACGAGCTCCAGAACCCGACCTCGCGGGAGAAGCTGCTCCTGCTCGGGCAGCGGCTCGGCCTCGGGCCCGAGTCGCGAGTCCTCGACATCGCGTCGGGGCGGGGCGGCCCGGCGCTGCTTTTCGCCGAGACATACGGGTGCAGGATCCGAGGCGTCGAGATCTCGCCCGACTTCCACGCGGTCGCCGTCGGACGGGCCGCGTCAGCGGGGCTCTCCGAGCTCCTCTCCTTCGAGCTCGGCGACGGTGCCGCGGCGGCCTTCGAGCCCGAGGAGTACGACGCGGCGCTGTGCCTCGGGGCGAGCTTCGTCTTCGGCTCGCTCGCGGACACCGTCGAAGCGCTCGCCCCGGCGGTCAAGCCCGGCGGTCACGTCGTCGTCGGTGAGCCCTTCTGGAGGCGGCTCCCCCTTCCCGACGACTACGAGGACCGGCGCGATCCGTGGACGACCCTCGACGGCACGGTGACGATCTTCGAGACGTCCGGCCTGCCCGTCGTCTCCGTGATCGCATCGTCCGAGGACGACTGGGATCGCTACGAAACGCTTCACTGGCAGGCGGTGGAGCGCTGGCTCGCCGAGAACCCGGACGATCCCGACGTCGTCCGAGATTCGCTCCCGTCACGAGCGCTCCAAGCGGATCTACCTCCGCCACGGCCGCGACGTCCTCGGCTGGGCGATCTTCGTGGGGTGGAAGCGGCCCTAGGAGGCGAGCAGGCGGCGCAGCACGTACGGGAGGATCCCGCCGTGCCGCAGGTACTCGCGTTCCCGCGGCGTGTCGAGCCGGACGAGCGCGCGGAACTCCAGATCGCCGGCCCGGACCGTCACCTCGTCCGCCTCCCCGTTCTCGAGTCCGGTGATCGAGAACGATTCGCGGCCGCTCAGGCCCAGTGATTCACGGTTCTCGCCCGGCATGAACTGCAGGGGCACGACGCCCATCATCAGCAGGTTGGAGCGGTGGATCCGCTCGTAGCTCTCCGCGATCACCGCGCGGACGCCGAGGAGTCTCGGGCCCTTCGCCGCCCAGTCGCGCGACGAGCCCGAGCCGTACTCCTTGCCCGCGAGCACGATGAGCGGAGTTCCCTCGCCGCGGTACATCTCCGCAGCTTCGTAGATCGTCGTCTCCTCGCCGCTCGGGACGTGCACGGTCCAGGTCCCCTCGGAGCCGGGGACGAGCTGGTTGCGCAGCCGCACGTTGGCGAACGTGCCGCGCACCATCACCTCGTGGTTTCCACGACGTGAGCCGTACGAGTTGAAGTCCTTCCGCTCGACGCCGTGCTCGACGAGGTAGCGGCCCGCCGGCGAGTCCGGCTTGATCGCGCCTGCCGGCGAGATGTGGTCCGTCGTCACCGAGTCGCCCACGACGACGAGGCAGCGTGCGCCCGCGATGTCCTCGACCGGCCCGGGCTTGGGAGGCATCCCGTCGAAGTACGTCGGGAGCCGAACGTACGTCGAGCCCGGATCCCAGTCGAACAGCTCTCCCTCGGGGACGGGCAGCGCGCGCCAGGTCTCGTCACCCGTGAAGACGTCGGCGTAGGTGGAGCGGAACATCTCCTCGCCGATCGCGCCCGCAACCGTTTGCCGTACCTCCTCCGGTGTCGGCCAGATGTCGGAGAGGAAGACGTCCTCGCCGTCGGAGCCCACGCCGAGCGGCTCCGTCGCGAGATCGACGTCCATCCGGCCTGCGAGTGCGTACGCGATGACGAGCGGCGGGGAGGCGAGGTAGTTCGCCTTCACCTCGGGGTGGATGCGCGCCTCGAAGTTCCGGTTTCCCGAGAGGACGGCGCACACGACGAGGTCGCCCGTCGCGACGCCTGAGGAGATCTCCTCGGCGAGCGGGCCGGAGTTCCCGATGCACGTCGTGCATCCGTAGCCGACCGTGTGGAACCCGAGCTGCTCGAGGTACGGCGTCAGCCCCGCCTTTTCGTAGTACTCGGTGACGACCTTCGACCCCGGGGCGAGGCTCGACTTCACCCACGGCTTCCGGGCCAGCCCCCGCTCGACCGCCTTCTTCGCGAGGAGGCCGGCACCGATCATGACCGCCGGGTTCGACGTGTTCGTGCAGGACGTGATGGCCGCGATGACGACCGCCCCGTGGTGGAGGTGGAACGTCTCTCCCTCGTGCGTCACCTCCACGGACGTCGGCTCGACGAGGGCGATGCGGGGCACGGTCGAGATCGAGGCGTCTCCGTTCTCCTCCGCGTGTCCGGGTGACCCGGAGGCGAGCGGGTCGCTCGCGGGGAAGGTCTCCTCGACGGCCTCGTCGTGCGCGTTCCCGTAGTCGACCCCGAAGCTCGGGAGCTCCTCCAGGAAGGCGCGCTTGGCCTCCCGGAGCGGGACGCGGTCCTGCGGACGCCGCGGCCCGGCGAGCGACGGCTCGACGGACGAGAGGTCGAGCTCCACGACCTGCGAGTACGTGGGCGGCTCGCCCGGGTCGTGCCAGAGCGCGTTCTCCTTGCAATACGCCTCGACGAGGGCGATCCGCTCTGAGGGCCGTCCGGTGAGGCGCAGGTAGCGCAGGGTCTCGTCGTCGACCGGGAAGAACCCGCAGGTCGCACCGTACTCGGGCGACATGTTCCCGATGGTCGCGCGATCGGCGAGAGGGAGCGTCGCGAGGCCGTGACCGAAGTACTCGACGAACTTCCCCACGACGCCTGTCCGTCGAAGGATCTGCGTCACCGTCAGCACGAGATCGGTCGCGGTTGCACCTTCGGGAAGCGCGCCCGTGAGTCGAAAGCCGACGACCTGCGGCACGAGCATCGAGATCGCCTCGCCGAGCATCGCCGCCTCTGCCTCGATCCCTCCGACCCCCCAGCCGAGGACGCCGAGCCCGTTGATCATCGTCGTGTGCGAGTCGGTCCCGACGAGCGTGTCGGGGAAGGTGACTCCATCGCGCTCGTCCACCACGCGGGCGAGGAACTCGAGGTTCACCTGGTGGACGATCCCGGTGCTCGGGGGGACGACCTTGAAGTTGTCGAATGCGCCCTGACCCCAGCGCAGGAACGCGTATCGCTCGCGGTTCCGCTGGAACTCGAGCTCGGCGTTCCGCAGGAGCGCGAACCGGTTCGCGTACTCGTCGACCTGGACAGAGTGGTCGATGACGAGCTCGACCGGAAGCAGCGGGTTGATCTTGCGTGGGTCGCCCCCGAGGTCGTGCATCGCGTTGCGCATCGCCGCGAGGTCGACCACGGCAGGGACGCCGGTGAAGTCCTGGAGGAGCACCCGCCCGGGTGTGAACGAGATCTCGTGCGACGGCTCTGCGGTCGCCACCCAGCCGGCAACCGCCTCGACGTCGGCCGCGGTGACGTTCGCGCCGTCCTCCCTCCGCAGGACGTTCTCGAGCAGGATCCGGAGCGTGTAGGGAAGGCGCAGGACGTCGTGGCTCGCCTGCAACGCGTCCAGCCTGAAGATCTCGCGTGTCGCGCCGCCGACCTGGAGTGTCGAGCGCGCGCCGAAGCTGTCGGGATGCGCCATCGCATCCGATTCAAGCAGCTTGCGCCGCCCCAGCCTGCCGAGGCCCCGCTCGGTGAGCGTCGCCTGGCGGGGATCGAAGTGCCGCGTGACGGCCTGAGCGTACGGAGCGCCCACGCGCCGGGCGTAAGCGGCGAAGCCCTCGTCGCGCACCGGGCGGAGATCGTCCGTGTACGGGTCGAGGACGTGCTGGCGTCCCACCTTGCGCGCCGAGTTGAAGAAGGCGATGCCCATGCCGAGCGAGACCTCGAGGAGTGACCGCTGCTCGCGATCCGCCTCGGCGAGCAGCCCCTGGTAGACCGCGGCGAGCTCGGGCGGGGTGGGAAGGCCCTTCGCGTCGTCGCGCAAGTCGGCGAGGGAGCGTTTCAACCCCTCCACCTCGAGCGGCGGGATGTCGATGAGCCGTGCCGTCGTTCCGCTCGCGCCCTCCAGCGCGCCGAGGAGATCGTCGACCGACGCGAACTCAGCGTCCTTCGCGAGCACGCCGGATGCCTGTAGCTCCGTGACGAGCGCATCGAGGTAGACGCGTGTGCCGTGCGTGATGTCTGCCGCGCCGGCGAGGAGCCAGAGCGGCGAGAAGCCGAAGGCGAGGATCGAGCCGAGTTCGATGACGTTGCCGCCCGTCTTGCGGACTGCGAGCCTGCGTGGCGAGCTCTCAACCTCGCCGGAGACCTCCTCCATATCGCGGCCGACGCCGCCGACGAGCTCCACCGTGATCCGCAGGAGGTTCTTGGCCGTCGCCTCGTAGAAGCGGGACTTGCGAACCAGCCGCGGCAGCACGAGCTCCGCGGTCTCGTGGATCGTGCCGCCGAGCGCCGCCGCGACCGCACGGACGATCCGCTCGGGGAACGAGACGAGGTACTGCGTCGCTCGGCGCAACCGCTAGTGGTCGGCGGCCTTGGCGCCGACCGCGATGCCGCCGAACGCCGTGAAGCCGTCGAGCCGTAGGGTCGGAGCGTCGTCGGCTTCCGGCTCGGGGACGCCGATCGCGACGCCGCCGCCGAGCGCCCTCACGTTCGACTCGACGCGCCAACCCGGCGGGACGCGGATGGCGATGCCTCCGAACGCCGAGTGGACGTCGATGTGTGCGTCAGGCGCGAGCTCGGCCTCACGCAGGTCGACCGCGATGCCGCCGAGCCACGAGAACATGGATCCGCCGCGAAAAGCCCGAGCCCGGCTCTTGAGCTCGACGCCGTGCATGATCGCGACGAGCGCGACCTCGTCGCTCTCCTCGTCGCCATGCGACGGGAGCACGCGCTTGAGCAGCGCGGCCGACGCGAACATGCCGGCGCAGAAGCCGAGCTTGAAGAGGAGCAGTCCGCGAAGGAGCCGCACCCCCGCAGGGTACCGCCGCATCTAGCATGGCCGCGGTGGAGACCGAGACCATTCGCAGACTGCTGGCGGCCGCGTTCCCCGATGCGACGTCGCTCGACGTCGAGGACCGCACCGGTGGCGGAGATCACTTCCAGGTCACCGTCGTGAGCTCCGACTTCGACGGCCTTCCGCTTCTCGACCAGCACCGGCGTGTGAACGACGCGCTCGCAGAGCCGCTCGCCGACGGCTCCATCCACGAGCTCCGAATTCGAACTCGGAGCGAGGCAAGGCCTTGAGCATCGCCACGCTCCGAGTTCCGACGAAAGGAAACGCATGAAGACCCTGAACGAGCAGATCTCGGACGTCATCTCCCAGGAGCCGGTCGCGCTCTTCATGAAGGGCACGCCGCAGATGGTCATGTGCGGCAACTCGCATCGCGCGCTTCAGGCGCTGCACGCGGCGGGTGCGCCGATCACGACAGTGGACATCCTTCCCGACCCGCGGATCCGCGAGGAACTGGCGTCGATCTCGGGCTGGCCGACGATCCCGCAGGTCTTCGTGAAGGGCGAGCTCATCGGTGGCGCGGACATCACCGAGGAGCTGAACGAGTCCGGTGAGCTGCGTCAGAAGCTCGACGAGGCGCTCGGTGCCGACCGCGCGCAGGACGTCAAGGTCGTCGCACTCGAGCTCAGCTGAGCTAAGCGGCGGCGATCCGGTCGGCCAGCTCGCGGGAGATCGCGTGCTCCCCGCGCTTCGTCCGCACCGTGACCGGCCCCCCGAACGGCGCATAGGCGACGAGCTCCAGATCCGAGCCCGGCACGATCCCGAGCTCTCCGAGGTAGCGGAGCAGGTCCGCGTCCCCGTCCGGCACGCGTGAGATCGACGTCTGCGCGCCCGGCTCGAGATCGAGCAGCGTGCGGTCCTCCGGGTGCACGACTCGCAACTCGCGGTCGGGAATCGGGTCGCCGTGGGGATCGTGCGTCGGGAAGCCGAGCTCCGCGTCGATCTTCGCCTCGAGCTCCTCGGACAGCGCATGCTCCAGGAGCTCCGCCTCGGCGTGGACCTCGTCCAGCGTGAGCCCGAGGCGATCGACGAGGTAACGCTCGAGGAGACGGTGATGGCGCAGTACCTCCAGGGCACTGCTGCGGCCGGCGTCCGTGAGCGCAACTCCCCGGTAGGGCAGACGCTCGACGAGCCCGAGCTCGGCGAGTCGCTTCGTCATCGACGTGGCGGACGGCGCGCTCACACCCATCCGGTGCGCGAGCGCCGATGTCGTGACGCGCTCGCCCGAGGACTCGAGGACGTAGATCGCCTTCAGGTAGTCCTGGACGGCGATCGTGAGATCCGGGCTCTGACCTGGCATCTCGCAGGTCTTAGGTTACACTCCGATCCGGAATTAGACATGGCTAAAACACGCCTCACCCGTGGAAAGCTGCTCGCCGTCGCCGCCCCTCTCGCGGCGGTGCCGCTCGTGGGCAAGGCGGCTCTCGGTGCCGGAGGCGGGCCCGGCAACACGGGTCACCAGCACGGCCGGGTGCCCGCGAACCACCTTCACGGCTCGCTCGGTCATGCCGCGATGGTCGGTGACGAGGCGCCTGCGGTCGGAGGGCCGACGGACCTCGACGCGCTCCTCTACCCGCCGGCCGCGCTCCCGTATCGCCCCGGCCGGCTCCGGGAGTACACGCTGACCGCGACCGACGCCGACCTCGAGGTCGCTCCGGGCGTGTTCTTCCCCGCCTGGGTCTACAACGGGACCGCGCCCGGGCCGGTGATCCGCGCGACGGAGGGCGATCGTCTCCGGGTCAGGTTCGTCAACGCCGGCTCGCATCCGCACACGATCCACTTCCACGGGATCCATCCGACGAACATGGACGGCGTCTTCGAGATCGTCGAGCCGGGCGGGCTGTTCACGTACGAGTTCGAGGCGCAGCCGGCCGGCTTCCACGTCTACCACTGCCACGCGACGCCGCTGAAGAAGCACATCCACAAGGGCCTCTACGGGGCCTTCATCGTCGACCCGAAGAAGCCGCGACCCCGGGGCCGTGAGCTCGTCATGGTGATGAGCGGCTTCGACACGGACGGCGACGGTGAGAACAACTTCTACACCGTCAACGGGCGCTCGTTCTACTACGCGCGCTACCCGATCCGGGTGAAGCGGTCCGAGCTCGTCCGCATCTACCTCGCCAATCTGACCGAGTTCGACCTGCTCAACTCGTTCCACCTGCACGCGGACTTCTTCCGCTATCAGCCGACCGGCACGGGCGAGAGCTGGGAGTACACGGACACTGTGATGCAGTGTCAGGGGCAGCGCGGCGTGATCGAGATCGAGTTCGCCGGCACCGGTCTGCACATGTTCCACGCGCATCAGTCCGAGTTCGCCGAGCTCGGCTGGATGGGGTTCTTCGACGTGGTCGAGCGTTAGGTGGAAGCCGGGTCCGCGACGACGCCCTCCGGCCGTGTCAACCGGCGTGTGTGGGCGGTCGTGCCGGTCGTGCTGCTCGCGATCGCGGTCGGCATCGTCGTCACGACCGGGTCGTCGCTCATCGATCTCGTCGGCTCGAGCCCCCCGCCGGCGGACCGGTTCGACATCAGGCGTGTCGAGTTCTCGCCCGGCGAGATCCGCGTCGCGGTCCGGAACCCGCAGCGCGACGACCTCACGATCGCGAGCGTCACGGTCGACAACGCGATCGTGCCGTTCTCGGTCGACGGCCCGTCGACGCTCGGAAGGCTGCGTTCGTCGACGATCGTCGTGCCGTTCCAGTGGGTCGAGAACGATCCGATCTCGGTCGGCGTGACGAGCTCGTCCGGCATCCAGACCGTGAGGGAGATCCCCGCTGCTGTCGAGACGCCCCAGCCGTCCCTCGCGGGCTTCTTCGGCTACGCGCTCATCGGCCTCCTCGTCGGCATCGTCCCGGTCGCCCTCGGACTGCTCTGGCTGCCCGCGCTCCGTCAGGCCGGCTCGATCTGGCTCGCGACGTTCATGGCTTTCACGGCCGGGTTGCTGTCGTTCCTGGGAGTCGAGGCGTTGACCGAGGCGTTCGATCTGCAGGCTGCGCTCCCGGCGGCCCTCGGCGGTGCGGGGCTCGTCCTGCTCGGAGTCGCGTTGAGCTTCCTCGGGATGACGGCCCTTGCGGGGCGTTTGACGAAGGGCGGGACGGCCACGGGCCTCACGCTCGCGTTGTTGATCGCGGTCGGCATCGGGCTCCACAACCTTGGTGAAGGGCTCGCGATCGGGGCGTCCTTCGCCGTCGGCGAGTTGCAGCTCGGAGCGTTCCTGATCGTGGGCTTCATGATCCACAACGTCACCGAAGGGCTCGGCATCGCGACTCCGGTCGCGAAGACGCGAGTCACGTTTTTCGCGCTGGCGGGGCTGGCGCTCGTCGCGGGTGCGCCCGCGATCCTCGGCGCTTGGATCGGCGGCTACACGTCGAGCGACGTCCTCGCGGCCCTCTTCTTCGCGATCGCTGCCGGTGCTGCCTTCCAGGTGGTCGTCGAGGTCGGCCGCTACGTGGCCCGCACTGCGCCGGGCGGTCTCCGCTCCGGCCATGCGATCTCCGGCTTCATCGCGGGGATCGCGACGATGTACGTCACGGGTGTGCTCGTCGCGTAGGCGGCAACCCGCCCTTAACGGCCGCTAACCCGCGGTTCACGGGCGCAGGGCTATAACCGTCGGGTCATGTCGCTCGCCTCGCTCCGGCCTGTCGCCGCCCTCGTCGCCTCCGCGGCACTCGGAGGCATCGTCGCGGTCGGAGCGGTTGCACTCCTCGGCGGTCTCGACTCGGGGACGACGGTCGTGACGCAGACCGCCGCCGGCGAGAGCCCAGCGCTCGCTCCGGCGAGCACAAAGGGGATGACCGTCAACGAGATCTACGAGCGCGCCGCGTCGGGCGTCGTCCGCGTGAACTCCACGACGAACTCGACGTCGGCGTCGGGCGCCGCACCGTTCGGGACGCCCGGTCAGTCCGCGCTCGGATCGGGCTTCGTCATCGACAAGACGGGCCACATCGTCACGAACTACCACGTCGTCGAGGGGGCCGACGAGGTCACCGTCAGCTTCTCGAACCGTGACACGGTCAAGGCGCAGGTCGTAGGCACCGACCCGTCGACCGATCTCGCGGTTCTCAGCGTCAACGTCTCCGCGAGCGCTCTCACCCCTCTCCCGCTGGGCAACTCCGACGCGGTCGAGGTCGGCGATCCGGTCGTCGCGATCGGCAATCCGTTCGGCCTCGACCGCACGGTCACGTCAGGGATCGTGAGCGCCGTTCAGCGGCTGATCACGGCGCCCAACCGCTTCACCATCGATCACGTCATCCAGACCGACGCCGCGATCAATCACGGGAACTCCGGAGGCCCGCTGCTCAACAGCCGTGGCCAGGTCATCGGCGTCAACTCGCAGATCGAGACCGGGGATACGGCGACCGGCAACGTCGGGGTCGGCTTCTCCGTCCCCGCCAACACCGTCAAGGACGTCGTCGCGCAGATCCTGCGTACGGGACGGGTCGACCACGCGTACCTCGGCATCAGCGGACAGGCCGTGACTCCCGACGTGGCCGACACGTACAACCTGGCGGCGAAGAAGGGCGTGCTCGTCGAGTCCGTGACGAGCGACTCGGGTGCCGACAAGGCGGGCCTCGAGGGCGGGCGGCGGCAGGTCGTCGTCGCCGGCGAGACGTACGTCCTCGGAGGGGACATCATCGTCGCCTTCGACGGGCATCAGATCTCCTCGATCGAAGAGCTCCGCGACGCGGTTGCCGAGCACAAGCCCGGCGACAAGGTCAAGGTCGTCGTCTACCGCGGCGCGAACAAGACGAGCGTGACCGTCACGCTCGGACGGCAGCCCCCATCCCCCCAGGGCTAGCCGCGAGCACGGCCCCGGTCAGCCGGGGCCTGCTCATCTCCTCGGCACGGGGTCCGACCGCCTGCCCGGACCCCGGCCGACCTCTTTCCGCAGACGGGAAACGCCGAATGGCGTTTCCCGTCGCGAGCGTCAAAGACGCTCGCCTCGTCGTTCTCTTCGCGGCCACAGTCCTACGGCGCCCGCTCGTTCAGAGTCTCGGCGTGCTCGAGTTTCCTCCGCAGACCGGAAACGCCGAGTGGCGTTTCCGGTCGCGAACGTCAACGACGCTCGCCTCGTCGTTCTCTTCGCGGCCACAGTCCTAGACCGCCCGCTGTTCTAGAGCTCGGCGTGCTTTAGGGCTTCGTCCGTTAGGTCGTAGCCACGTTCGATCAGCGCGCGCTTCGGTTCTTCCGGCCAGGGCGTGTCGCTCCGGAACGTCGGGTCCAGGGCGTCCGTCCCGGACGTGCCACGCACGATGAGGGTCGGAACGTGGCGGTCGTGCCTGAACGGGAAGCGCGCGGCGTCGAAACGCGCGTCGAGCTCCGCGCGCAGCCGCCTGCGCCGCCACGGCGCCGCTGCCGCGAGTGCGGCACCCGTGACGTCGTCGCGGAGGCTGTGGAGCTCGCGCACGGACGTCTCGCGCTCGGTGGCGAGACGCTCCTCGACGACGGCGTTCCTCGCGAACGCGACACGCATGAGCCGCACGATGAGTTCGCCGTAGTGCGCCGGCTCGCCGCGCGCCGCGCGCTCCTGGGCGGTTCGCACCTCCGCGAGGAGCGCGCGTACGGGAGGTACCGCGCGGAAGCGCTCCAGCCGCTCCCGTGCGCGATCGAGGTAGGCGGCGTCGGACACTGGGAAGGTCGGTACGTACCGAAACGCGGCGATGGCCGCCACGTCCGGGTTGCGGTAGGCGTGCTCGAACGGAAAGTTGCGCACCCAGCCTCCGTCGGTCGCCACCTTTCCGTCCACCACGATGGGAAGTACGAGGCCGCTGACGGCGGCGGATGCGAGGATCGCGAGCCCCATCGCTTCCGGGTCGCTCGTTCGGGAGGAGTATTCGAGCTCGAAGTCGCGCTCTTCGGCTCCGACCGGATACTCGGAGACGTCGGTGGCGTAGACGAGGAGCTCCGTCTCCGAGGCCGCGAGCGCGTTTCCGAGCTCCACGGGTGAGCCGATCCTCGCGGCGACCGTCGCCGGCAGCGTGTAGTCGTGGAGGCCGCCGGGAAACCGCCAGATCGGGCGCGGTCTGAAGGCGTCCTCGGGCTGAAGGTCCAGCAGGAACGCCTCGAGGTCGTCCAGGCGTCCGAGAGCCGCCATCGTCCCCGCGAGCGCTCCGGCCGACGTGCCGTAGATCCAGCCGATACGGGGCCATAGGTCCGTCTCGGCGATGCGGCGGAGGAAGCCGAGTTCGAGGAGGATGCCGTTGATGCCGCCGCCCGACAGGACGACGGCGACGTCGCGACCGCGTGATTCGGGCACGAGGCTATTGTGCCCCCGTGGAGTCGGAGGTACGCCCCGGCGCGGCGGTGCTCTCGGACATCGGCCTCGAGTCGGACGAGGAGTTGTGGGAGGGAGACGACGACGGCGATCACAGCGGTTGGTTCTGTGTCCGGACCGACCCGTTCCCGTGCCCCGCTGAGGGCTGCTCGTTCGTCGCGGACTTCATGACCGCCGCGCATCTCGTGCTCGTCTGGGAGGAGAGGGACGATCCGAACCTGCTCTGGCACGCGCAGCGCGCGAAGGAGGTTGGCCGTAACCCGCGGGTCGTCGGGTACGAGAGCGCGTTCGGCCCGAGCGCGTCCTACTACGCCTGGGAGGCGGCCGGCCGCCCCGTGCACGGCGTCAAGCGCTAGTAGCACCGAAAGTCCGAATCGCTCACGCGACGGACTTTTCGGCGAGGACACCGTCATATACGACTAGGTGGCGTCCCAGACACCTCCGATAGGATTTTGGCGGTGACACAATTGCCGCCCGGGTTCCAGCCGGCGGGCCGCGCCCCGGCACCGCCCCCGCTCGACCTCGTCCAGGACTTCGTCAACACGGAAGTCGCGGTGTGGGCGATCGACGAGATCGCGACGCCGGACTCGCTCCGCGACTGGCTCCACGCCCGCGGCCTGCTCGGCGACGCGCGCGTCGATGCGGAGGCGTTCGTGCGCGCGAGGGCACTGCGCGACTTCCTCCGAGACCTCGCATCTCGAAACACCCACGGGACGGTGGACGACGACGAGCTGCGGGCGATGTTCGACTCCGCCGCAGCCGAGGCTCGCTTCCGGGTCGTACTCGACCAGCACGGCGAGCTCAGACTCGAGTCCGCGCGCGACGGAGTGGATGCGGTGCTCTCCGGCATTCTGGCCCGCGTGCTCGAGGCGCAGGTATCCGGTCGGTGGCGGCGGATGAAGGCGTGCCCGGGCCCGCACTGCGGCTGGCTGTTCTACGACGCCTCGCGCAACGCGTCGTCGACGTGGTGCTCGATGTCGATCTGCGGCAACCGCACGAAGACGGCCGCCTATCGCCGACGTCAGAGGGCGAGTACGTGAGATCGGCCTGGTTCGTCGTCGGCCTGGCCGCACGCCGCCTCCGGCGCCGCGACAGCGGAGCCCTCGTGACTGCGCTCGGACTCGCAGTGGCGACAGCCGTTCTCGCAGGTGTGCTCTCCGGCGTCACCATTGCCACCGATCGCTCGACGGCACAGGCGATCGAGCGCATTCCGGCCTCGGCCAGATCCGTACGGGCGGTGTGGTTCGGCGTCCCGGGTGACGAGAGCGAGCGGTTGTCGGCACTCGACAAGGACGTGAACGACGCGTTCGCGGGCATCGGCCTTCGCGGCCCGACGCCGATCGCGCTCTTCCGTGAGAGCACGGTCGCCGGGAGGTTCGTCGGTATCAGCGCGGTCGACGGGCTCGCGCCCTACGTGATTCTCCACTCCGGTCGGCTGCCGAGGACGTGCACGCTCGCGCGCTGCGAGGTTCTCCGACTGCGTGGCGCCGGCCGGATCCCCGACGTCGAAGGGCTCCATCTCGTTCAGGTCGGCACGGCTTCGCTCCGGTCGCAGCAGCTGTACGGCGACTTCCTCCGCCCCACGGACGCTGCCGTCGCGGACGCCACGTCGTCGGAGCTCGGCCAGACGACGGAATATCACCGCCCGCCCCCGGCTCCGCTCGTCGTCGCCGAAGGGCGCAGCGCGCTGGAGTCCTCACCGCCGCTCGCGCGGACGTTTCGTACGTACGCCTGGGTCTGGCCGGTCGACCCTGGGAGCCCGCGGCTCTGGGGGGTGGGCGACCTCGTCGCACGAACCGAGCGCGCGCGGGCCGACCTCGCGGCGAAGTCGTCGTTCGACGTCGACGCTCCCGTCGAGGAGCTGCGGGCCGCGCAGCGCGCCGCCGATGTCGCGGGCACGCGCCTCCTGCTCGTCGGCGGGGAGGGCGCTGCGCTGCTGCTCGCCTTCACGGTGCTCGCGGCGCGCGGGATGCGACGCGACCTCGACGCCGCTCGCCGGAGGCTCACCTGGTTCGGTGCGCGCCGCTGGCAGCTCGCTCTCCTGAGCGGGGTCGAGAGCGCGCTCGTGGCGATCGTGGGCGTGCTCGCCGGCTGGATCATCGGGATCGCCGCCGCCGCGGTCGTAGCTCGGGTCGCCGGTGCGCCTGCGACCGACGTGCTTCGTGAGAGCGTGCTCTCGCCGCGCGGCCTGGCGCTCGCCGCCGCGACTGCCCTCGCCGCCGGCGGGCTCGTCTGGCTCACGGTGTCGCTTCGGCCGCGCGACGGCGCGCGCATCGGCACGCTCGACCTCGTCGCGATCGGCGCGCTGGTCGTGACGGCGGTCGCGCTCGCGGGAGGCGTCGCCGATCAGGATCAGCTGGCGCGTGGGGGTGGGACCGCGCTCCTCCTGCTGCTCATCCCGGGTCTCGTCGCCCTGGCCGCTGCGATCCTCGTCGCGCGGCTCTTCCCTCTCGCCGCCCGCTGGTGGGCGGACAGGGGCCGAGGCGGAATCTCGGCGCGACTTGCCGCCGTAGGGTTGGCTCGAGGCCCGGGTGCCGCGGTCGCGACGGTGGCATTCCTGACGATCGCGTTCGCGCTCGCGCTGCTCGCGGAGGGCTACCGGGCGACCCTCTCCCGAGGAGACCGCGAGCAGGCGGCGTTCCAGGTGCCGCTCGACCTCGTTGTTCGAGAGGATCTTCACAACCTCGTGCGCGTCTTCGATGCGGCGCCGGTCTCACGGTTCGAGGAGCTCGCGGGACAGGGAGGAGCTGCGTTTCCGGTTCTCCGGGTCAACGCGAGCGCAGGCCGTGCGGAGCGCGTGAGCGGCGTGACCGTTCTCGGGCTCGACAGCGGTGCTATCGACAATGTCGGAGTCTGGCGGCCCGAGTGGGCTTCGGGCAGGAGCGCGTCGGAAGTTGCGAGTGCGATCGATCCCGGCCATCCGGTCGAGCTTCGCGGGCTGCCGCTCACCAGCGGCCGGATCGAGCTGGGCGTGCCCGCCGGCATCGTCTCGTTTGCAGCGGTCGTCCGCTTCCCGGACGGCTCGTTCCGACGCGTCGAGCTCGGAGACGCCGACCAGACTTCGCCGACGACGCTCCGCGCGCATGTTCCTCCGGGCGCGCTGCTCACGCGCCTCGAATTCGTCCCACCGCCCCGCCTCATCGAGCGCGGAGCCGACGCAGGCAATGCGTTCGTCGGGACGCTCCATCTCACCGGGCCGCTTGCGAGGGCCATGCGCGAGTGGAAGGGCGAGAACGGAGTCGAAAAGACGCCGACGACCGACGGCTTCGATGCTCGCGTTGCGCTGACACCCGGGCGCAACACCTACCTGCGTGCGGAGCAGGCGACGGACAGCTCGCTTCCGTCCGTCTTCGTCACATCGCGCCTCGCCGCGCTTGCGGGCGGCGTCGGCGGGATCCTTCCGCTCCAGGTCGGCGGAGACACCGTGCCGGTCCAGGTCGCGGGAGTGATCCGCCGCTTCCCCGGAGCGACCGGCGAAGCCGTAGTCGGCGATCGCACCGAGCTCGACACTGCGATCAACGTCGTCGTGCCCGGCGCCGGCCGGGACGACGAGGTCTGGCTCAAGGTTCCGCCGGATCGAGTCGAGGCGGCTTCCACCGCGCTCGGGCGCCGGCCGTTCCGCGCGCTCGCGACGACGGTTCGCAGGGACGTCGAGGCCGAAGCACGACGTGATCCGTTGGGCCGCGGAACGCTGCTGGCGTTGACGGGAAGCGCGCTCGTCGCGCTCGTGCTCGCCTCGCTGGGACTCGCCCTTGCCGTCCGTGCCGACCTGCGCGACGATCGCGGCGAGCACTACGACCTCGAAGCACAAGGGTCGTCTCCCGCCCTCCTGAGACGGGTGGTGCGCACGCGCGCGGCGACGCTCTCGGTCGCCGGTCTCGCCGCAGGCATCGCCACCGGGGTGGGTCTCCTTGCCTTCGTCACGCGCGTCGTGTCCGTCACGGCCGGCGGGGAGTCGGCCGACCCGCCGCTCGCGGTCGTCGTCGATCCGCGGCTCGTAGTCGCGGGAGTGGCGCTCTTCGCCGTGCTCGCGGTCATGCTCGTGGGGAGGGCGACGCATCGCGCTTTCGCCGGAGTGCGAGGACCCGTCTACCGCGAGACGGACTCGTGACCGCGCTCGTCGACGCTCGGGAGCTGTTCGCCGTCTACCCGTCGGCGACCGGCGGGGTCGCCGCGCTCCAGGGGCTCACGTTGTCCGTCGACGATGCGGAGACCTGTGTCGTGCTCGGGCCGAGCGGCTCGGGCAAGACGACCTTCATGCGGGTTCTTGCCGGTCTCGCGCGCCCGTCGGCGGGCGCGCTCGTGGTTGCCGGCAGAGACCTCGTCCACGCCTCGGCAGCCGAGCTCGGTCGCTATCGACGCGAGATCCTCGGCTATGCGGACCAGCACTACTGGCGCGCGCTCGCCGCTGAGCTCACCGTGGAGGAGCTCGTCGCGGTGCCGCTCGGCCTCGCTTCCGTGCACGAACGGGAACGCCGCGCCCGCGCTCGCGAGCTGCTCGAACGGGTCGGCTTGCTCGACCGTGCGGACGCCCACCCCCCGGAGCTCTCGGGGGGCGAGCAGCAGCGGATCGCGCTCTGCGCGGCCCTGGCGGGTCGCCCGCGGCTCGTGATCGCCGACGAGCCGACCGGCGACCTCGACGCCGAGTCGGCGCGAGAGGTGCTCGGGCTGCTGGCCGAGCTCGTCTCGGAGCATCGATCCGCCGCGATCGTGGTCAGCCACGACCCCGCGTCCACCGAGATCGCCGATCGCGTCGTGCACATCCGCGACGGTCGCGTGAGCGAGGAGAGCGCCGGAGGAGCCGAGACCGCGGTCGTCGGCACCGGGGGCTGGCTTCGCATCTCGGAAGAGGTGCTCCGCGCCGTCGGGATTCACGACCGCGCCAGGATCGTCGTCGGCGACGGGTCCGTCGAGCTTCATCCGGTCGACGGTCGCGTCGGCGGCCCGGTCGAGCGGTCCGCCCGACTCGAAGGCTCGCGCGGCGAGGTTCTGGAGACGCGTGGGGTTTCTCGGCGCTACGGCCAGCAGGTGGCGCTGGACGGCCTCGATGTCACGTTCCTCCCGGAGCAACTGTCGGTCGTGGTCGGTCCGTCGGGCTCGGGCAAGTCGACCCTCCTCGCGCTGCTGACGGGGATGGACGTGCCGGACGAGGGCGAGGTTCGCCTCGGCGGCGTAGTGATCTCGTCCCTGGATCGCGGAGCGCGCGCGGAGCTCAGGCGCGAGCGCATCGCGGTCATAGGCCAGGCGCCCGGCCTCTCGGGCTTCCTCACGGCCCGCGAGAACGTCGAGCTCGGGCTCTGTCTGCGCGGTGTGCCGAGCGAGGAAGCGCACGAGCGCGCGACGGAGTCGCTCACGGCAGTCGGGCTGGCTGCGCATGCCGAGCGCCGCGTCGAGGTCCTCTCGGCCGGTCAGCGCGAACGGGTTGCGCTCGCGCGCGCGTTCGCCGCGCGCACACCCGTGGTCGTGGCGGACGAGCCGACCTCGCGGCTCGATGCCGTTACGACACTCGAGATCGGAGCGCTCCTCGCCGAGCTCGCGCACTCCACCGGCGCCACGGTCGTGTGTGCGACCCACGACCCGCTCCTCATCGGACTCGCGGACCGCGAGGTCAGGCTGCGCGAGGTCACGCCGGTAGCATCGACTTGATGGCGAGTGCGACCCTGAGGGTGAGCGGAGTGCGCTGCGAGCGCTGCATCGGCCGGCTCGCCGGTGCGCTTCGTGGCCACGACGGCATCGAGTACGCGAACGCCAATCTCATGGGCGAGGTCGCACTCGAGTGGGACGAGGCGAAGACGTCGAAGGACGAGATCGCCGCTGCGTTGCGCCGCTCCGGGTTCCCCGAGATCGACGAGGACGACTGACCGGCAATACATCGCCGCGCGGGAGGTGGCTGCGACGCGTCGCCGGATGGCGCCGTTCTCACTCGCCCGTATTCCAGATACGCGCTCGATCGGGCGGCGTCCCCGGCTCGGTCTCAGCCATCTCCGCATCGACGGGCATCACCGGTCAGTCGTCTGAGCGGGAATAGCCTTCCGCGCGACCACGTTCCAGGCTCCGGTAGGAGACAGCGGTACGGTACGCCGGTGAGCGAGCCGGGCCCCGACACCGACGCACGCCGGATTGCGACCCAGGCTCGCGACCGTGCGCGCTTCGAGGAGGAAGCGCTCGAGCTCGCGGATCAGGTCTACCGGGTTGCGAGACGACTCGTCGGCTCGCGTGAGGAGGCAGAAGATCTCGTACAGGAGACGTATGCGAGGGCGTTTCGGAGCTGGAAGTCCTTCACCCCGGGCACGAACCTTCGTGCCTGGCTGCTTCGCATCCTCACGAACCTCAACGTCGACCGCGGCCGGAAGATCCAGCGCACACCGCAGACTCAGCCACTCGAGGAGACCGACTACTACCTCGCCAACAAGGTCGCATCCGCAGCCGGCGAGGAGGCTCTCGAGACGGACGACGTCGTCGAGCGGCTCTCCCAGGACTCGATCGTGAACGCGCTGTCCGATATCCCGCCGCAGTTTCGCGACGTCGTGGTGCTGGTCGACATCGGGGACTTCTCGTACGCTGATGCGGCACAGATCCTCGACGTGCCGATAGGAACAGTCATGTCCCGACTTCACCGTGGTCGTCGCGCCTTGAAACAACGCCTGGCCGAGGAGGCGCTCTCCTGATGGGCGAGCCGTGCGATCGCTGTGAGGAGCTGCTCCAGGACTTCCTGGATCGCACGTTGACGGACGCCGAATGGCGCGAGGCGGAGGAGCACCTCGGCGGCTGCGACTACTGTCGACGCAGGTACCGCTTCGAGGAGAGCCTCCGCCGGTACGTGCGGACGAGCTCCGTCGAGCGGATGCCGCCGGGTCTCATGGACAAGCTCTCCGAGCTGCGCGGGCTCGACGCCACCGCTTAGAGGTTCTCGTAGTCCTCCGGCGTGTCCACGTCGCCCGGCGCGCCGAGGTCGTCGCACGGGACGAGCGCGACGGTGAGGTCACGGAGCCCCGCGTCGGGGACGTGCTTCCAGTCGGCGCGGCCGAGCACGAGCGGATGGCCGCGCGAGCCGGAATACGAAGCCGCGACGATACCTCCGCTGCGACGCCACTCCTCGAGGACGCGCTCGACGGCTGCGGCGGCGAGCATCGGCCCGTCCGCCAGCACGACGACGGCGGCCTCGACCTCGTTCCCCAATGTGCCCAGCCCACAGCGAAGTGACGCCCCACTTCCGCGTTCCCAGTCGGGACAGTGCACGCTGCGAATGCCTTGTGACACGGTCTCACTCGGCACCTCGAGGGGGTGGGCGCCTTCGACGACGACGACCTCGTCGACGGAGGCCTCGCCGAGCCGCTCGAGCACGCGAGGGAGGAGGAGCTGCTGCTTCGGGCTCCCGAACCGCGACGCCTCGCCCGCCGCGAGGACGATCGCGGCGATGCTCATCAGCTCTCGCCGACGGTGACCGTGTTGATGACGACCGGCTTCGTCGGCGGGCCGTCACCACCGGAGATCCCCAGAGCGTCGATGCGCTCCACGGTGTCCATTCCCTCGGTGACCTTGCCGACGATCGCGTACTCGGCGGGAAGGCCCGTGCTCTCGCCCGTCACGACGAAGAACTGGCTGCCGGACGTTCCGGGGGCCTCGACCGGCGATTTCGCCATGGCGACGACGCCCTTCGTGTAATCCGCGTCCGTCGGCGGCACGTCGACGGTCGTGTAGCCGGGCCCGCCCGAACCGGACTGGGTGGGGTCTCCGCCCTGGATCACGAAGCCCGAGACCACCCGGTGGAAGATCGTGTCGTCGAAGTATCCGTCCTGTGCGAGTGCGACCAGCGAGGCGGTCGTCTTCGGCGCGAGCTTCTGGTCGAGCGTGACCGTGAACGACCCGCAGCTCGTGTCGAAGACGAGCGTGTAGGTCTTGGACGAATCGAGCTCCTCCGACGGCGCCTGGGCCTGCTCCGGGGTCCGCGCTGCAGGCGCCTCGACGTCGGCGCACTCCGTCACGGCCGTCGTGGTTGTGGTGGTCGCGGTCGTGGTGCTCGTGATCGTGTCGCCACTTGCTGCCTCGTTGCCGCCGCTCCCGCAACCTGCGACGAACGCCGTGGCTACCAAGAGTGCGAGGAAGGCACGCACGGCCTGCGATCCTATCCGGGATGTCGACCGTGACACGCTGTCAATGGGCCACCGGCTCCGACGAGCTCATGCGTGCCTACCACGACGAGGAATGGGGCGTTCCCTCTCACGACGACCGCCACCTGTTCGAGATGCTGACGCTCGAAAGTGCCCAGGCCGGTCTCTCGTGGTCGACGATTCTTCGAAAGCGCGAGGGCTACCGCGCGGCATTCGCAGGCTTCGATCCCGCTCTGGTCGCGCGCTTTGGCCCGAAGGACGTCGAGCGGCTCCTCGCCGATCCGGGGATCGTCCGCAACCGCTTGAAGATCGAGTCGACCGTGAACAACGCAGCCCGTGTCCTCGAGGTCACGGAGGAGCTCGGGAGCCTCGATGCGTACCTCTGGGCCTTCGTCGACGGAGCGCCGATCGTCAACCGGTGGCGTACGCTCGCCGAGCTCCCAGCCGAGACCGAGCTCTCGAAGACGGTCTCGAAGGATCTGAAGCGACGCGGCTTCCGCTTCGTGGGGCCGACCTCGATCTACGCCTTCATGCAGACGGTCGGCATGGTCGACGACCACACCGTCGACTGCTTTCGCTACCGCGCTAGGCCCGCGTCGTAAGCGAGACCATGTCCGCGAGGTTGACGAGCTGGATCGCCCCGCGGAACGCTGCGATGCGCTCGTCGTCCTCGAGCTCGGCCCCGGCTCGCCACAGATCCTGAGCAGTCATCAGCAACTCCTGGATGCGCTCGGACTGCTCGGGGTGGCCGTTCGACCGCTCGCGTGACGCGTTGACCGCGAGCCCGATCGCTCCGATCGCATCGCGCTGCCGTAGCCACAGCATCGGGACCGCCATCGAGATGTACTGATGGATGCGCGCGAAGGTGAGCGGCTGCACGAGCGAGGTCGGCCCCGTCGGCGCCGAGAGCGGCTCGAGCTGCTCGCCGGCGATCATCCTCCGCGCACTCCCACCGAGCATGAGGCGGAGCTGCTTGTCGTCGAAGCCTGCGAGCTTCGCAGTCCGGACGGCGACGAGCAGCGAGTTCGGCTGGCGTCCGTAGGGGTAGTCGGACGCGTACATGACCTGCTCGGGCGAGATCTGGCGGTAGAGGTCGAGGAGATCGAGCCCGCTCCACACCGACGTGTCGAAGAACACGCCCTCGATGCCGCCGAGCCGGCCGGCGAGGCCGGCCATGTCGGCGATGCCGGCGTGCGCGACGATGAGCCGGACCCCTTCGTTTCGCTTGACGAGCGCCTCGAGGTCCTCGGCGATCGGGGGCAGGCCGCGTCCACCGTGAATGAGGATCGGTACGTCGCGCTCGACGGCGAAGGCGAAGATCGGTTGCAGGCGCTCGTCGTCGAGGGCGAACGCCTGTGCCCGCGGATGCAGCTTGATCCCCCGCGCGCCGAGATCCAGACAACGCCGCGCCTCGTCGAGCGGTTGCGCGGTGAGATCGAGACGGACGAACGGGAGGAGCATCCCCTCGGAGCGCTCTGCGTGAGCGAGCGTCCGGTCGTTCGGAGCCCCGAACGCGGGCTCGCGGTCGTGCTCGTCCAGGCAGAACATGAACGCGCCGGCGAAGGCGTAGCGGTCGAGCTGCGACGTGAGCTCGTCGTAGTTCCCGACCATGCCGTCGATGTCGTGACCGAGGTGCGTGTGGGCGTCGAACAGACGTGCGCCCTCGGGGAGGTCGCGGCGAAGCTCCTCGTTCCAGCTCTCGACGACCGCGCGTGCGTGCTCGAGGGGGGTCACGAGCGCAATGCCTTCCAGACGCGAGGAGGAGTCATGGGGAGCTCGTAGAGCCTCGTTCCTGTTGCGGCCGCGACTGCGTTTGCCACCGCGGCGGGTGCGCCGACGACCGGCGCCTCGCCGATGCCCTTCGCGCCGAACGGCCCGTCCGGAGCCGGCACTTCGACCACGAGCGTCTCGATCTCGGGCACGCGCTCGGCCGTCGGTATTGCGTAGTCGAGGAACGAGCCGGTGAGCAGCCGCCCGTCCTCGTCGTGGTCGAGCTGCTCGAACAGCGCCCAGCCCATCCCCTGGGCTGCGCCGCCGCGCATCTGCCCCTCGACGAGCGCGGGGTTGAGCGCACGGCCGACGTCCTGGGCGACCACGTGGCGGAGGAGCTCGACCTCTCCGGTCTCGCGGTCGACGCGGACGTGCGAGAGGTGAGCAGCCACCGACGGCGCACCGCTCGTCTGCGCCGATCCCCCGTGCCCCTCGATCGGCTCGTAGCGGCCGCCGAAGCGCAGTGCCTTCTGCGCGATCTCGGCGACCGTGATCGACCGGTCGGGCGCGCCGACCGCGCGGACGACTCCGTCGACGACCTCGAGGTCGTCAGGGGCGATCTCGAGCTCCTGGGAGGCCGCTGCGAGGACCTTCTGGCGTGCCGACTCGGCCGCACGCAGGACGGCCGCGCCGACCGTGTACGTCACCTTCGAGCCGCCGCTGCCGCCGGCGTAGGGTCCCGAGGACGTGTCCGCGGAGACGACGCGGACGTCGTCAGGTGACAGGCCGAAAGCGGCTGCTGCGATGACCGCGAATCCGGAGTTCACCCCGCTCATGTCGGCCGCGGACGTCACGACCGTCATCGTCCCGTCCGAATTCACCCGGCAGACGGCAGCCGCTGGCTCGAGCCCGCCGGGCCAGTGACCGGCGGCCATGCCGATGCCTTGGTCTTCCGGCAGCGAGTCGCGCTGTGCCCAGAGCGGATGCTCCTTGAGTCGTTCGAGCACCTCGCGTGCGCCGATGACGGGGAAGGGGTTGCCGCTCACTCCGACGTCCCCCTCTACGACGGCGTTCTTCAGGCGAAGCTCGATCGGGTCGAGCTCGAGAGTGTTGGCGAGCTCGTCCAGGAGCGACTCGAGCGCGAATGCAGCAGTCGGCGCACCGGGCGCGCGATAGGCGCCGAAGGTGAAGCGGTTCGTCTGGACGCCGTAGCCGCGGAGATCGTGCGCCTCCCAGTTGTAGGGGCCGGCGATGAGGAGGGAGGTGATGCCCTCGACGCCCCAGCCGGCATTCGAGCCGCGGTCGACGATCATGCGCGCTTCGATGCCCGTGAGGGTGCCGTCCGCCCTGGCCCCGATCTTCAGGTGAGTCACCTGGGCGGAAGCGGGGTTCGTCGCCTGGAAGTCCTCGGAGCGCGTGAGCACGAGCCGCACCGGCCGCTTCAGTGCAAGCGCAGCCCCGGCGGCCAGCGGCTCGACGAGTGCGAACTTGCCTCCGAACGCGCCTCCGAGCGGCTCCGCGATCACCCGAACCCGCTCCAGCGCGAGGTCGAACGCGCGCGCGAGCTCACGCTGCGTGACGAAGGAGCCCTGGGTGCTCGTCGAGACCACGAGCGTGCCCGAGGGCTCGAGCCAGGCGGTGCTGACCTGCGGCTCGAGGTACGCCTGGTAGACCCATGGCGTACGGAACGTCCCCTCGACGATTGCATCGCTCGCGTCGAACGCGGCCGCGACGTCGCCCTCCTCGCGCGTGATCCGGTCGAGCACGTTGGCGGAGAGCTCTTCGCCCGGGTCGTCCTCCTGGCCGTGATCGACGCCGGCGTGGATCGACTCGAGGTCGCCCGCCTCGTCGTCCGTCTCCTCGACCGTGCGCGCGAGCGGCGCACCGAGCTCCATGGCGGCCTCGACGTCGACAACGGCAGCGAGCGTCTCGTAGTCGACGACGACGGCCTCGGCACCGTCCTCGGCTGCCGCCTCGCTCTCGGCAACCACGAGCGCGACCGGTTGCCCGGCGAATACGACCTCCTCGCGTGCGAGCGGCTCGGAGGTGCGGTCGGTGCCGCTCGACGAGATCGGGAGATCTTCTGCCGTCAACACGGCGACGACGCCGGGGACTGCGAGCGCAGTGTTCTTGTCGATGCCGCGGATCCGCGCATGAGCCTCGCTCGCGAGCACGGTGCGGGCGTGCAGGAGACCGTGGACATAGCCGTCCGCCGCATAGCGGGTCGCGCCCGTCACCTTGTCCGGCGCGTCGAGACGCGGCCGAGGAACGCCGATCAGGGTGGTGTCGCTCATCTGTCCCCCCGCGCTCGCTCGCGCGCGATGTCGAGTGCGCGAGTCGCGACGACAGCGGCCAGCTCGCGGCGGTACTCCTCCGATGCGAAGTGATCTCCGAAGACGTCTGCGCCCGCGACGGCGGAACGTACGTCTCCCGCCGACAGGACGAACGGTGTTGCGCCGACGCCGGTCAGCGCGACCGTCTCGCCGCCCGCGCCGACGAGTGCAGCCGCACCCGCGAGCGCGAAGCCGGACGCCGGGTGCTCGACCGAGACGTACGCGGAGCCCGAGCCCGCGGCCGGAACCGGGACGGAGATTTCGGTGACGAGCTCCTGCGCGTCGAGCGACGTCATGAACGGCCCGACGAACAGGTCGGTGAGCGCGACCTCGCGCTCACCCGAGGCCGAGCGCACGCTCGCGCTCGCACCGAGCGCCAGCAACACGGCCGGCATGTCCGAAGCGGGATCCGCATGCACGACGCTGCCGCCGATCGTTCCGAGATTCCGCACCTGCACGTCGCCGACGCTGCCTGCGCATTCTGGAATGGCGGCGAGCGCGGGACGGTCGAACGTGGCACTTGCTGCGAGCTCCGCCCACGTGGTCAGCGAACCGATGTGGAGCACGCCGTCGCGTTCCTCGACGCCACGGAGATCGAGGCGCGAGATGTCGACGACGACCGCGGGTCGCGCGATGCGCAGCTTCATCACCGGGATGAGCGACTGGCCTCCGGCGATCGCCTTGGCGTCCGGCTCTTCGAGGAGCGCGAGCGCCTGGTCGAGATCGGACGCACGGGCGTACCGTGTCGCGGCGGGGATCACGATGTCGCTCCCGCCGCCCGGATCGACTCGACGATGCCCTGGTAGCCGGTGCAGCGACAGAGATTTCCTCGCAGCGCGTGCCGGATCTCGTCGTCGCTGGGCGAGCCATTGCGAGCGAGGAGATCGGCCGTCGTCAGGATCACGCCGGGCGTGCAGAAGCCGCACTGCAGCCCGTGGTGCTCGACGAACGCCCGCTGGATGGGATGGAGCTCGCCGTCACGTGCGAAGCCCTCGATGGTCGTGACCTCGCGTCCGTCGGCCTGAAGCGCGAGCATCGTGCAGCTCTTGATCGCGCGGCCGTCGAGGAGAACGGTGCAGGCGCCGCACTGGCTCGTGTCGCAGCCGATGTGGGCCCCGGTCAGGCCGAGCCCGTCGCGAAGCGCGTGGACGAGCAAGGTGCGGCCTTCGGCCTCGAGCGAGCGCTGCTCGCCGTTGACCACGAACGAGACGGTGTCAGACACCCGCAGGCAGAGAGGCGAGCTTGTCGCGCAGGTACGCGAGGTACGGCTGCGGGTCGATGGTCGGCGATCCCGTGATCCGCTCGATCGTCTCCTTCGGCGCGAACTTGCGTCCGAGGGAGTAGAGGTTGTCACGGAGCCAGCCCGAGAGCTCGAGCAGCTCGCCGGCCTCCATCTGCGCGTCGAGATCGGGAATCGCCTCCCGCACGGCGGCCCAGATCTGGAGCGAGATGACGTTCCCGAGGGCGTAGGTCGGGAAGTAGCCGATCCCACCCTGGGACCAGTGGATGTCCTGGAGCACGCCGTGCGTGTCGTCCGGGACCTCGACGCCGAGCACATCCTCCATGCCTGCGCTCCACGCCTCGGGCAGGTCCTTCGGATCGAGCGATCCCTCGATGAGCCGCTGCTCGAGCTCGAAGCGAAGGATGATGTGGAGGCTGTACGTCGTCTCGTCCGCCTCGACGCGGATGAGCCCCGGCTCGGCGCGGTTGACGGCTGCGAGGAAGGTGTCGAGGTCGACGTCGCCCAGCTGCTCGGGGAAGGTCTCGCGGAGCGGCTCGAACCAGTGGAGCCAGAACGGGCGGCTGCGCCCGACGAGGTTCTCCCAGGTGCGGCTCTGCGACTCGTTGAGGCCGAGCGACGGCGATCCGGCGAGCGGCGTTCGCTCGAGGGACGGGGCGATCCCGTGTGCGTACTGGCCGTGCCCGGCCTCGTGCATCGTCGACCAGAGGCCGTCGAGCCCGTTCTCGAAGCGTGTCGTCATGCGCACGTCGCGTCGCGAGAACGAGGTGCAGAACGGGTGGACGGTGGGATCGAGCCGGTACGAGCCCTCGTCGAAGCCGAGCGTCGCGAGGATGCGCGCGTAAAAACGCTGCTGCTCGTCGGTCTCATAGGGCAGCTCCAGGAAGGAGGCGTCGATGCGCGGGGCTTCCTTCACGAGCTCGGCGAGGACCGGCCGGATCGTCCCGAACACTTCCGCCACCTCGGACGTCTTCATGAATGGCTCGAAGTCGTCGAGGAGTGGCGTGTACGGCGAGTCGTCCCACTCGAAGCACTCCACGTAGCGGCGCTTGAGGTCGAGATTCCGCTCGAGCGCGGGCAGGAACTTGGGGAAGTCGTTCGTCGCGCGCGCCTCGATCCAGACCTGGTTGCCGAGAGCCGCGGACCGGATCATCTCCGTGCGGAGCTCGGTCGGCACCCGGCGCTGCTTCTCCCAGTCGCGCCGCGTGACACGGATGAGGCTCGCGTCGTCCGAGTCGTAGTCGAGTGACTCCTCGAGCGGCTGCAGGCGCTCGAGCAGGCGTCCGATCTCCGCGTCCACGAACTTCTCGTGGGCGATGCGGCCGATCGTCGCCATCGCCTCGGCGCGGGCGGGATGGCCTCCCGGGGGCATCACCACCTTCTGGTCCCAGCCGAGCACACCGACGGCACGGCCGAGATCGGAGATCTCGGCCAGTCGCTCCCTGAGCGCGCGAAGGTCCGCGTCCACCTTCTCGGACTCTACCGACGGTCTTGCGGCCGGCGTGGGCCACGAGGTTAGGATCACCGTCCGATGTCGGACAAGGCGATCGAGACGCTCTTCGAGGAGGATCGGCGCTATCCGCCGCCCCCGCAGTTCGCGGCGCAGGCGAATGCCAAAGCGGACATCTACGACATCCCGTTCGAGGAGTTCTGGGAGCGGGAGGCGCGCGCGCGCGTCACCTGGTTCGAGCCGTTCACGTCACTTCTCGAGTGGGAGCTCCCGTACGCGAAGTGGTACGTCGGCGGGAAGATGAACATCGCCTACAACTGCCTCGACCGGCACGTCGCGGCCGGGCTGGGCGGTCGGGTCGCCTACCACTACGAGGGCGAGCCGGTCGAGGAGCGTGCGACGATCACGTACCAGCAGCTCCTCGACGAGGTCGTCAAGGCGGCGAACGGCCTCAAACCGTTGGGTGTGGGGAAGGGGACGCCGGTCGGCATCTACATGGGCATGGGGCCGGGACTTCCGGTCGCCATGCTCGCGTGCGCACGGCTCGGCGCGCCGTTCACGGTCGTCTTCGGCGGGTTCTCGGCGGAAGCCCTCGCCGACCGTCTGAACGACATGCGCTGCGAGGTCTTGCTCACACAGGACGAGGGCTATCGGCGTGGCTCGATCGTTCCGCTCAAGCGAAATGCCGACGAGGCGCTCGAGTCGTGTCCTGGCGTGCGGAGGGTCGTCGTCGGCCAGCGCACCCGCGGAGACGTCCCGATGACCGAGGGGCGCGACCTCACGTGGACCGAGCTCGTCGAGGGCCAGCCCTCCGACCCGGCGTCCTGCCCGTGCGAGCCGATGGACTCGGAGGATCTCCTCTACCTGCTCTACACGAGCGGGACGACCGCGAAGCCGAAGGGGATCGCGCACACGACTGCGGGCTACCTCGTCGGCGTTGCGACCACGCACCACTACGTCTTCGACCTGAAGCCCGACCAGGACGTCTACTGGTGCGCTGCCGACATCGGCTGGGTCACCGGGCACAGCTACATCGTCTTCGGGCCGCTCTGCAACGCGGCGACGAGCGTGCTCTACGAGGGAACGCCGGACTTCCCGGATCGGGACCGCTGGTGGGACATCGTCGAGCGCTACAAGGTGACGATCCTCTACACGGCGCCGACCGCGATCCGGGCGCACATGAAGTGGGGGCCCGAGCACGCCGCCAAGCACGACCTGTCTTCGCTCCGTCTGCTCGGTTCCGTCGGCGAGCCGATCAACCCGGAGGCGTGGATGTGGTACCGGGAGCACATCGGTCTCGACCGGACGCCGATCGTCGACACGTGGTGGCAGACGGAGACGGGGATGATCCTCATCACGCCGCTTCCCGGCGTGACGACGACCAAGCCCGGCTCGGCCACGCATCCATTCCCCGGCGTCGATGCCACCGTCGTGGACGACCGCGGGAACGACGTGGGGCCGGGCGGGGGCGGGTACCTCGTCCTGAAGCGGCCCTGGCCCGCGATGACGCGCGGGATCTTCGGGGACGACGCGCGCTTCCGGGCGACGTACTGGGAGCGCTTCCCTGGCGTCTACTTCGCGGGCGACGGCGCGCGCGTCGACGAGGACGGCGACTTCTGGCTGCTCGGCCGCGTCGACGACGTCATGAACGTGTCGGGGCACCGGATCTCGACGATCGAGGTCGAGTCGGCGCTCGTCGACCACCCGAGTGTCGCCGAGGCTGCGGTCTGCGGTCGCGCGGACGAGCTCACGGGCCAGGCGATCGTCGCCTTCGTGACGTTGAAGGGTGGTGAGGACGGCTCCGTAGAGCGGCTCGAGGAGCTGCGCAACCACGTTGCCGTGAAGATCGGCCCGATCGCGAAGCCGGCCAACATCGTGTTCACGCCGGAGCTACCGAAGACGCGCTCCGGGAAGATCATGCGCCGCCTCCTCCGCGACGTCGCGGAGCACCGGCCGCTGGGCGACACGACGACGCTCGCCGACCCGGCGGTCGTCTCGGAGATCGCCGACCGCGCGGTCGAGCAGCCGACCGAGGACTAGCGAGCCGGGCGCTCAGCGCCCGAGCGGCGTGATGAGCTTCCGGTATGCGGCGCGGCTGCGCGGCTTCGTGCCGAGATCCCAGATCGACCCCGGCTTGCTGTTGAAGTAGGAGAGGAACTCCATGCGCGGGTGCGTCTTCGCGAAGGCCGCCATCTGCTCGACGTAGGTCGGGTCGTCCATCCCCCACAGTCCCCATTCCGCGATCGCATACGGCTTGTTGCGATGGGCCGCGTAGAGCTTCTCGTTCGCGTCCCACGCCGCTCCCGTCGACTGGCGGTAGAGGTCGTTCGCGACGACGTCGACGTACGCGTCGCCCGGGTAGTACGCAGCCGCGGAGTTGGCCGGGATGTCGGGGGCGCCGTAGCCCTGCGGGTTCCAGACGATCCTCGCCCGGGTCTTCGGCAGGTCGGCGCTCACGCCGGGTAGGCCGAGCTTCCGCAGCTGGGCGTTCATGCGTCCCGCCGCTCCGCCCCGCGCGAAGATCGCGATCCGCGCGAACGCCTTTCGAAAAGCGTCGGTCGAGAAGCGCGGGCCTCGCGAGGATCCGTCCCGCTCGAACGCGCAGTACTCGTTCCAGTGCCCGTTCATCTCCGGCATCGGCCGCACGTAGACGAGCCCGCCGAAGCCGGCGAGCGCACTGTTCAGCGTGACGAGCGACGAGTCGGTCCGACCCTGGGCGATGTCGAGAGGCGGCGTCGATCCGGGCTTCAGTGCGAGCATCGGCACCGGCCGGAGCTGCTCGAGGATCTTCGGGAACGCGCCCGACTGGTAGAGGCTCGCGAAGACATGGCGCACGCTCGAGCGCTGCCCGGTGAGCTGCGTGAAACGTCCCGGGTCACCGAGGATGCCGAGCTGCATTCGTGTCGTCGGAGCCGTTCTCGCACCACTGGCACCCGACGCCGCCACTGCGAAGCAGAGGACGGGCACGAGGACGGCGGCAGCGATTCTCGTGCGAGCGGTCGTGACAGTCGCCACGAAGCGGTATTCAACGACGCTCAGCGACCTTCGTCAACACGTGGCTACTCCGGTCGGTGCGTCCGCTCCGGAGGCTCGGTCAACGCCAGGTCGTCGTGAGCTCCGACCTGAGACGCGCGATCGTGTCCACGACGCGGTCGACGTCGTCGGTCGTCGTCGACCAGTTCGAGACGGCGATCCTGAGGAGTCGCTCGCCGCGCCACGTCGTTCCGCCGAGCCATGCGGTCCCGTCGTCCTGGATCGCGCGCTCGAGCCGATCGGTGAGCTCGGCATCGCCGACCCGGAAGAGCACCTGGTTGAGCACGACGGGGTTGACGACCTCGACCCCGTCGAGCTCCTCGAGTCGCTCGGCGAAGCGACGTGCGACCTCGCAGCAGCCGTCGACGAGGTCGGTGACGCCCGACCGTCCGAGCGATCGCAACGCCGCCCAGGTCGCGAAGCCCCGTGCTCGCCGCGACGACTCGGGGACGAAATCGCCCCCGCCGAACTCGCGACCAGCCGTCTGGCCCGTGAGATACGCCGCGCTGTACGCCAGTGCGGTCGCGTGCACATCCGGATGCGCGCAGAATGCGTAGCCGGCGTCGTACGGGACGTTCAGCCACTTGTGCCCGTCGCACGCCCACGAGTCCGCTCGTTCGACGCCGCGGACGAGGTGCGCGGTGCGCGGGCTCGCGGCGGCCCAGAGCCCGAAAGCCCCATCCACGTGCACCCACGCTCCGACGGCGTGCGCCGGCTCGACGACTGCGTTCATGTCGTCGCACGCGCCGGTGTTCACGTTGCCCGCCTGCGCGCAGACGATGGTCGGCTCGGCAGCGTCGTCGCCGAGCAGCTCCCTCAGAGCGGCCGTGTCCATCGCGCCGTCGGACTGGGCTGGAACCTCGACGATCGAGCTCTCGCCGAGCCCGAGGAGCCGGACGGATCGGTCGATCGTCGCGTGGCGCTCTGCCCCGACCACGACCCTCACCCGGGGTGCGCCGTTCAGCCCGTCACGACCGACGTCCCACCCGGCGCGGTCGAGAACGTGCCACCGTGCAGCCGCGAGGCCGATGGTGTTCGCACCCTGACAGCCCGTTGCGAATCCGACCGACGCGCTGGCCGGCAGCCCCAGGAGCTCCTTGAGCCAGTTGCCTGCGACGTCCTCGAAGGCGATCGCCGCGGGGGAGAGCGCGACGTTGTACGCGCACTGGTCCCAGCCCGACGTGAGGACGTCGGCGACGAGCGCTGCGTCGAGGCTGCCGCCGATCACGAAGCCGTAGTAGCGCGGCCCCGCAGAAGCCATGAGACCAGGCGCGGCGGTCGCCACGAGCTCGTCCAGGACCTCGTCCAGCTCGGTCGGCCCGTCCGGCAGCTTGCCGAGAGCACTCCGAACGGCGTCACGACCGGCCTTCGGGGTCACTCGTGCTTCCCCGAGGCCTTCGCGGTACGAGACGACCGTCTCGACGGCCCGCGCCAGTGCCGCCCTGAGGTCGCTCGCCGGGTCGGAGCCGCTCGTCACGTCGCTGGGCCTAGGCCGCGAGCAGCTTCTCGAAGCGCGCCGGGTCGTCGAACGGCCCGACCAGCGCGAGGTACAGCCGCTTGTCCTCGAACAGGTCTCTCGCGACCTGCTGGACGTCCTCGGCCGTCACCTCGTCGAGGCGCGCGAGCAGCTCGTCCGGCTCTTCGATCTCGCCCTCGAGGACCTCGCGGCGCAGGCCGTACTGGATCGTCCCCTGCGGGCTCTCCAGGCGGAGCACGAAGCGGCCTTTCGCGTAGCCGCGCGCCTTCTCGAGCTCGTCGGCAGGCACGGGCTCCTCCGCGATCTTGCGGATCTCCCCCAGGATCGTCGTGATCGCTTCGTCGACCCGCTCGACGTCGACGCCGGCGCTCGAGTAGAAGGTGCCCGTGTCCGTGTAGGCGGTGTTCCCGGCGTGGACGTAGTACCCGAGACCGCGCTTCTCGCGCACCTCGGTGAACAGGCGCGACGACATCCCGCCGCCGAGGACGACAGCGAGGAGCTGCAGCGCGTAGCGGCTCGGATGACCGATCGGGAAGCCGCGGACCCCGAGGACGAGGTGGGCCTGCTCGGACGACTTCGTGTGCAGCAGCACTGGGGACGTGTCGGGCGGCAGCTCGACCTTCGCCGCCTCGCCCGTGGGCCTTGGCTCGATGCCGCCGAGGAGCTCCTCGAGCCGCTCCAAGAGACCGTCCCCGATACGGCCGCCGATGCCGACGACCATGCGCTCGGGCCGGTACCAGGTGTCCAGGTACGAGGTGAACGTCTCGCGGGTCGCACTCTCGATCGTCTGGCGCGTGCCCAGGATGTCCCACCCGAGCGGCTGATCCGCATACAGAAGCCGGTCGTAGACGTTCCCGACGTAGCGTTGCGGCGTGTCGAGGTAGACGTTCATCTCCTCGAGGATCACGCCCTTTTCCTTCGCAATCTCGGCCTCGTCGAACCGGGAGTGGAGAAGCATGTCGGTGAGCACGTCGAGCGCGATGTCCCGCGTCTCGGAGCCGCAGCGGACGTAGTAGCCCGTGAGCTCCTTCCCCGTGAAGGCGTTGAACTCGCCCCCGATTGCGTCGATCTCGGTCGAGATCGTACGAGCGGTGGGGCGGCGCTCCGTGCCCTTGAAGAACATGTGCTCGGCGAAGTGCGCAATGCCCTTCGACTCGGGCGTCTCGTAGCGCGATCCTGCCGCGAGCATGACGAAGCACGAGACCGACCCGACCTGCGGAAACGGCGCCGTGAGGACGCGGACGCCGTTGCCGAGTGTCGCCTTCTCGAAGATCGCCACCGCGCGCGATGGTATAGACACGGTTCGTGCCCGGACAGCTGACCCGTAAAGCCATCGCCGCTCAGCCCGAGTGGCTCGGACGGGTGCCCGAGCGGGTCGGCGACCTGCGTCTGCCGGGAGACAAGACCGTCCTCTTCACCGGCTGCGGGACGTCCTTCCACGCGGCGCTCGCCTGCGGACGGGCGGCCCAGGCGCTCGAGGTCGTCCTCGGCAACGCTCCCCCCGCCGATGTGCTCGTCGCGATCTCGCACGAGGGCGAGACGAGGCTGACGGGTGAGGCGATCCGAGGCTTCGACGGAGAAACGTGGCTGATCACGGGTGCGCCGGAGAGCCCGCTCGCGCAGGAGGTCGACCACGTCGTGGTCGCGACGCCCGCGATCGAGGAGAGCTACTGCCACACGGTGAGCTACACCTGCGCGGTCGTGGCCGGGCGCGCGCTACAGGGCGAGGACGTGAGCGGCCTCGCGACGGACGTCTTCCGCGAGGTCGACGGCGAGCCCCTCGGCGCCTCCGACCACGACCGGTTCGTGGTTGCGGGCGCGGGTCGCGACATCGCGACGGTCCTCGAAGCGGTCCTCAAGCTGCGCGAAGGAGCGCGCGTCGCCGCCGAGGCTCATCACACCGAGCAGCTCCTGCACGGGCATCTCGCAGCGGTCGACCCGTCCGCGCGCTGCTTCGTCCTCGAAGGGGAAGGACGTGCGGCGGAGCGTGCGGTCGACGCCATGCGTGCGCTCGGCGAGCTCGGCTGCGACGCCCTTCTCGTGCCGACGACGCACCCCGTCGTCGACATCGTCCGCTTTCAGGTGCTGACGTGCGATCTGGCCGAGGCGCGCGGCATCGACCCGGACATGATCCGCTGGGACGAGGAGCCCTGGGACCGGGCTCGCAAGGCCCAGGACTTCATGGCCGATCCGTGAGCCGGTAGACGAAGCGTAGGGCCTGCCAGCGCTCGTCGATCGAGCTGCGCGTTTTTCGACAGTGCAACCGACTCGGACCGAGCGTCAACGGGCTGGGGGTTCAAGCGCCGCGCGGGCGGCGTCGTCGAACGAGGTCAAGGGAAACGGGAGCAAGCGGCGGATGCGGTCGTCGCGCACGACCGTGGGGCTCCGCAGGCCCTCGATCAGCGGCCGCGCGACGCTCGCCCGGACCGGGGTCACCAGGTGGAGCCAGTAGGAGGAGAGCCTCGGGCTGAGGACGGGCACCTCGACGATCAGCGGCCGCCGGCCGCGTATCCGCGCGATGCGCTCGATCATGCTCCGATAGGTCAGCACCTCCGGACCTCCGACGTCGAAGCTCTCGCCGAGCGCTTCTGGCAGCTGTGCCACCCCGGCCAGGTAGCGGGTGACGTCGTCCAGTGCGATCGGCTGCGTTCGCGTCGAGACCCATCTTGGGGCAACCATCGCGGGAAGCCGGTCGACGAGGGCCACGATGGTCTCGAAGCCGGCGCTGCCTCGTCCCACGACGACCGCTGCGCGCAGGGTCGTGACCGGCACGCTGCCCAACGAGAGCGACCTCGCAGTCTCGATCCTGCTGCGCAGGTGCGCGGAGAGGTCGGGACTGTCGTCTCCGAGGCCGCCGAGATAGACGATCTGCCCGACGCCACCGGCCTCGGCCGCGCGCGCCACGGTCGCTGCCGCCACACGGTCGAGCTCCGCGAAGTTCGAAGCCCCGAGGGAGTGGATGAGGTAGTAGACGACGTCGGCGCCGTCGAGTGCGCGCCTGACGGCGTGTGCGTCGGTAACGTCGGCGTTCACGGTCTCGATGCCCGGTAGGTCGAGCGTGGCCGCGCTCCGGGACACGGCCACTACCGCCCCGCGCTCGGCGAGAGCAGGGAGGAGAGCGCGGCCGACGACTCCTGTTGCTCCGAGGACCACGGCCCTCACCGCACACCGTCCTCGATGAGACGGCGGAACCAGCGTCTGCTGATCGCGACGTGGAGTCGGCGCTCGAGCAGGCGGTAGAGCGCACCGCTCCAGCGAGATCGCGCCCGAGGCCCGAGGCGAGGGAAGAACCCGTGCACTGCTACCCGTAGCTCCGGCCGCTCGCGGCCCGATTGCGAGAGAGTCAGCGTGCCGCCGGGTCGGCGTGCCAGCAGCCCTCCGCGGATCGCATAGCGGCAGCCGACTTGGTCGTCGTCGATTGCGACCTCGGCCGGCCCGAGCCGGAGGAGCGCCGGTCGCAAGGTGACGAGGCGGAGTTCCACCCCCTCGGCGGTCTCGCGCCCGCGGACGAGACCGCGTCCGGAGCGAGCCACCTCGAGCCAGTAGGAGCGCCCCAACGCCCTTCCTCCCTCCTCGGTCGAAGCGACGACGGGATGGGGCGCGTCGACCCACTGCACCGTCTCGATCGAGCCCTCGGGGCCATGACGCTCGACCGAGCGGAACGCTTCAAGCGTCGCCGACACGGGTGGCCCGTGGTCGATGCCGCAGCTCGCGGAAGCGAGCGGCGGCTCTCGCATGATCGACGATCGGTCGCGGGTACCCCCCGGTCACGAGCCGCCGCGGCGCCGTCCACGGCTCGTGCACGCTCGCTCCCTCGAGCCGGCCGAGCTCCGGCACGTACGTGCGCACGTAGTCGCCCTGTGGATCGAAGCGGCGGGCCTGCGCGAGCGGGTTGAGCACGCGGTTCGGGCGCGTGTCCGCTCCCGTGCCCGCGATCCACTGCCAGTTTCCGACGTTGCTCGCGACGTCGCCGTCCACGAGTAGCTCCGAGAACGTGCGTGCGCCGGACCGCCAGTCGAGGTAGAGCGTCTTCGCCAGGAACGACGCGGCGATCAGCCGCGAGCGGTTCGGGAGCCAGCCCTCGTGGGCGAGCTGCCGCATGCTCGCGTCCACGATCGGATACCCCGTCCGGCCCTCTCGCCAGCGCGCAAGTGCCTCGTCGTCCCGGTTCCAGTCGTCGTTGCGTGGGCGCAAGTCCTCACGCGACGTCTCCGGGCCGGCGGCGAGCAGCTGGAGAAAGAAGTCGTGCCAGCAGAGCCGCCGGAGGAAGCTTTCGGCTCCATGTCCGCGCGCACGGAACGCGAGCTCGCGAGGCGAGAGGCAGCCGAAGTGGAGGTAGGCACTGAGACGCGAGGTCGCGTCGGCGGCAAGCGCCTCCCTCTCCTCCTCGAACCTCGGGAGGCCATCCTGCAGCCAGCGGTGGAGTCGCCGCCGTCCCTCCCGCTCGCCGCCTCGAGGGAGCGCAGGGGAGGGCACCCCGGACGTCAGCTCGCGCGGCGCCGGGAGCACCCCGGGCTCGAGTCCGTCCGGTAGCCGCAGGCCGCGAGGCGGGCCGATCGGCGCAGGCGCCGGCGTCGCCCGCCAGCGCCGCCAGTAGGGCGTGAAGACGCGGTAGTGGTCGCCTCCGACCGGCGTGAGTGCCCCCGGGCCGACGACCGCGGGGGCGTCGAGCACGCGTAGCTCGAGACGCTCCCGCGCAGACTCGCGTGCGAGCCGCTCCTCCCGCTCCGACGCGTACCGGCTCGCGTCCGCGCTCACGAAGACGGTCGCGGCGCACGTGGCGCGCGCGAGCCGCACGGTCTCCTCGACGGGGTTGCCTCGCCGCACGAACAGGTCTGCCCCGTGCTCGCGGAGCGACTCGCGCAGCTCGGCGAGCGACTCGTGCAGGAAGCGGATGCGGTTCGGGGACCGGAGCGAGCGCAGGATCCGGTCGTCGAGGACGAACAGCGGAACGACGTGCTCGTGAGTCCGCGCGGCTTCGGCGAGCCCCGCGTGGTCGTGGACGCGGAGGTCGCGAGTGAAGAGGACGATCGCCGTGCGCGCGCGGACTCGATCACGACGCGTGCTCATCGCACGGCCCGTGCGTCGACCGCGGCCGTCACCCGCTCGGCCTCGCTCACGGGGTCGCCGGGCAGCTCGAGCGCCTCGATGCCCAGCTCGGCAGCTCGCTGCGCACCAGGGCCTCCGACGGCAAGCGGCCAGTGCGCGCCGAGTGAGCGCAGCTCGGATGCGGACGCCCGCACGGGCCCGTCGCTCAGGGCCGCGACCACGAGCAAGGTCGGCTCGAGCTCCGCGGCCGCCCGCTCGACCGTGTCGAGCGGCGTACTAGCGCCCAAGTACGCGATGCGCCAGCCTCGGGAGCGAAGGGCGAGTCCGAATGCAAGGAGGCCGAGTTCGTGCTGCTCGCCGGGGAGGCAGGCGAGCAGCGCGACCGGGCCGAGGCCGCGCCCCCAGCCTCGCGCGAGGCCGAGCATCCGACCGCGCAGGATGCTCGACGCGAAATGCTCCTGTGCAACCGATGCGTCTCCCCGCTTCCAGCGCTCACCGAGCTCGTTGAGGTACGGAAGCACGATGTCCGAGAGGACGGCGTCGACGGTGGCCACGGCGAGCAGGCGGTCGAGCACCGCTTGTGCCCTGGGCTCGTCGAAGGCGTCGAGGGCCTCCGCCAGCTCGTCGCGTGCGGCCGCCGGAAGCAGAGGCGGCGCGTCGCGCTCACGCTCGGGCTCACGCGCGGCGAGAGCCGCGGCCTCGGCCGCGGCGAGGCCGTCGCTCAGGTGCCGCTGCATCAACCGCACCCGCTCGAGATCGTCCTCCGAGTAGAGCCGCAGGCCGCCGGAGGAGCGCGTCGGGCGGAGGAGGCCGTAGCGTCGTTCCCATGCCCGCAGCAGCTCCGGGCTGACCCCGGAGCGCCTGCTCAGCTCGCCGATTCGGAGGAAGCCGGTCTCGACCACGGGTCGATTATACAAGCTCTATACGAGACCTTGACAAGAATGGGTGACGCGCGCTATCTTGATCTCGACAGTATCTATACAGGAGGTGGACAGAAATGAAAAGGCTGGACATCGCGGCCGCGGCGCTCTTGATCATCGGCGGCCTGAACTGGGGGCTCGTCGCTATCGCGCAGTTCGATCTCGTCGCCGCCCTCTTCGGGCTCGAATTCGGCGAGACGAACGTCGCCACGAGGATCGTCTACGGACTGGTGGGGCTCGCTGCCGTGTACGCGATCGGGGCGCTGGTCTCGAAGCGTGGCCGGATCACCGAGGGCCGCGGCCTCTCCGCGTCCACGACGCACTGACCGCAATACGACACCGACGCAGAAGGAGAACACGTATGAACCGGACTCACAAGCTCGTCGCCCTCCTCGCACTCGGGGCGATCGCGGTCGCCGCGATCGGCTCGACCGCCTCGGCGACCACCGGCGAGAACCGCACGATCGCCCAGACGGCGGCTGCCTCGGGCCAGTTCACGACGCTGACGAAGCTGCTGAAGCAGGCGGGACTCGTCTCGACGCTGCAACGGCCAGGGCCGTACACGGTCTTCGCGCCGACCGATGGCGCCTTCGAGAAGGTGCCCACGCAGACGGTGAGGGCGCTCTTGGCGAACAAGGCGAAGCTGAAGGCCGTGCTCCTCTACCACGTCGTCCCCGGGAAGGTCACGGCCGCGAAGGTCGTGAAGCTCTCGTCGGCGACGACCGCGAACGGCGAGCGCGTCCGCATTCGCGTGAAGGGCTCGACCGTCTACGTGAACAACGCCCGGGTGACGAAGACCGACATCATGGCCTCGAATGGCGTGATCCACGTGGTCGACCGCGTGCTGATCCCGACGCAGGCGTAACCCGGACACGGATACGACGAACCCTCCCGCTGCATACGGGGAGGGTTCGTCCGTTCGGCGCTTCCGAGTCGAGAATCGATCGGCGAGGAGCGGCGGCGCGGTACGGTAGTCGTGTCGACAGCGTCAGCGATCGGCGAGGCGATAGACGAAACGGAGAGCCTGCCACCGTTCGTCGATGGAGCAGCTCTTGTTGTCGACGAGACCGTGCGCGAGGCCGATCTCCTGCACCGTCTCGAAGGTGAGGTCACCCTCGATCTTCGCCCCCTTCTTCGGCCACGCGATCCAGAGCCCGTCCGCGGGGGCGAGGGTCGCCTTGAGCGCGTCGAAGCGGCGGTCGAGCTCCTCGCGGGTGGTCGTGAAGAGCACGACGACCTCCGCGCTCGGCTTCGCGCCGAGCTTCTGCGAGAGGGGCGTCCCCGAGTAGTCCTTAGCCGCGCCCATGCCACTCGGCGAGAAGCGCCGCCTCGCGCTCGGGATTCGGGCCCGCCGCCTCGGTCGTCTCCGCCTGCTCGAGCGCTCCGCGGACCGTGTCCTCGAGCGGCCTGAAGCTGAGGCCCGCCTCGAGCGCCCGATCGATGCGGACTCTGTTCGCCGCGTCCCAGCCGGGTGAGGCGATCCAGAGCGGAATGCCCATCCACTCCTCGACACCCGCCGCGAGAAGCCAGTCGCTCGCCACCCACGTAAAGCGGGCATCGCTGCCCGAGACGCGGAGGCACTCTTCGAGCAGCGCCGTGAACGGCATCGTGTGGCCCGTGACGTTGAAGACCCCTCCCAGCGCATCGGCCGTCTGCTCCACGGTCCACTCCGCGAGATCGCGGACGTCGACGAACTGGAGAGGGTCGTCGGGCGTCCCCGGGGCGAGCACCTCACCCCCCAACGAAACGCGGTGCGGCCAGTAGGTGAATCGTCCGGTTGGGTCGTGAGGCCCGACGATCAGGCCCGGTCTGACGACGAGCGCGCGGTGGTCGAAGACGCGACGCACCTCCTCCTCGCAGAGTGCCTTCAATGCGCCGTAGCTCTCGTCAGTCACCCGGTCGGCCGGGAGGTCTCCGAGCGTTGCGACCGCGCTACCCTCCGTCGGCGGCACGCTCTGATCGGCGTATACCGACACGCTGGACACGAAGCAGTACACGCCGGCATCGGCAAGCGTCTCGGCAGACGCGCGCACGACCGCCGGTACGTAGCCGCACGTATCGATGACCGCGTCCCACTTCCGCCCGGCGAGCGCGGACACGTCGCTCGTACGGTCGCCCACGATCCGCTCGACCTCGGGGTACAGCTCGGGGCCTGTCTGCCCGCGGTTGAAGAACGTCAGCTCGTGTCCCCGTGCGAGCGCGGTGTCGGCGATGGCGCGCCCGAGGAACCTCGGGCCGCCGAGCAAGAGAAGCCTCACGCGAGCGCTGCGAGACCGTCGAGGAGCCGGTCGACCTCGTCCTCGGTGTTGTAGTGCACGATGCCTGCCCGCACGGC
This sequence comes from uncultured Gaiellaceae bacterium, assembly GCA_963746975.1. Lineage (GTDB taxonomy): Bacteria > Actinomycetota > Thermoleophilia > Gaiellales > Gaiellaceae > GMQP-bins7. The sequence continues at coordinate 153,217 of CAVVDE010000012.1, read as the reverse complement.
GCCGTCCTCCAGGCCCAGGAGCCGCATCGTCTCGACCGCGTAGTAGTCACCGTGCCAGACGGCGACGTCCCGCTCGGCGAGGAATCGGGCGACGCTCTCCGACGAGCGGTCACGCACGTTGAAGCAGAAGGTCGGGACGCGCCCCTCCATCCCGCGGAGCCCGTACAGCTCGACGTTCTCGGGAAGTGCCGCGAGAAAGCGCTCGCCGAGCGCTCGCTCATGGCCGAGCATCGCGTCCCAGCCCAGCGACGCCATGTAGTCGACGGCCGCGACGAAGCCGGCGAGCAGCTCGTGCTGGCTCGTTCCGAGCTCGAAGCGGTGCCCGACGGGGTCGTTCGCCGCGGGGCGGACCTTGTACGGCCTCCAGGACTCCAGGAGCTCGCGCTTGCCGAAGGCGAGGCCCATGTGAGGGCCGAAGTACTTGTACGGCGAGCAGACGAGGACGTCCACGTCCCACGCACCGACGTCGATCGGGCCGTGCGGCGCGTAGTGCACTGCATCGGCCCACGCGATCGCTCCGGCCGAGTGGGCGAGCTCGACGATGCGGCGAACGTCCGGCGCGGTTCCGACCGAGTTCGCCGCGACGGGGAACCCGACGACGCGCGTCCGATCGGAGAGCTGTGCCTCGAGGTCCGCGTAGTCGATCTCGAGGTCGCCGGTCAGACCCGCGACCTTTACGACAACGCCTTTGTCGTGCGCAAGCTCGAGCCAGGGCGAGACGTTCGCGTCGTGGTCGAGCGCGGTGACGACGATCTCGTCGCCTTCCTGCAGAGTTCGTCCGAACGCGCGGCTCAGGAGGAAGTTGAGCGCGGTCATGCTCTGACCGAACGCCGTCTCGCCTGCCGTGCAGCCGAGGAGCGACGCGGCCTTCTCGTGTGCGAGGTCGACCAGCTCGACCGTCCGGATGCTCGTCTCGTACGGCGCGCCGATGTTCGCGTTGTCCTCGCGCAGGTAGCGCGAGATCGCGTCGATCACCTCGTCCGGGCACTGCGTGCCTCCCGGCCCGTCGAAGAACGCGAGCCGCCGGTCGAGGGCTGAGAACCGGGCGCGAACCGAGGCGATGTCGAGGGTTGCGATGCTCATGTGATCTCCTGACCGTTGACGATCCAGCGATGGCGCGGCCTCGCGGTCAGGGAGTTCGACACGAAGCAGCCGTGCTCGGCCTTCCGCACGAGCTCGGCGAGCGCCTCCAAGTCCGGAGCTGGTGCGAGCTCGACTTCGAGCGTGGTCACGATGTCGACGAACGCGTACAGGCCGTCCTCCTCACGTTTGGTAACGGTGCCGTGTGCGCGTCCCACGCCGAGGGAGTTGAAGCCACCGCGACGAGCCGCGTAGTCCATGCTTGCGAGCGTGCAGCGGACGAGGCCGGCCAGCACGAGATGCTCGGCCCACCACTCGGCACGCCGTGGCAGCGGCTGCCCGCCGAGCGCACTGTAGGCGTCGCCGGCCCGGTCGACGGTCACCTCGAACTCGAGAACTCGCGCGCGCGTCGGCACCCCGGTGAGCCTACCGTCGTCCGGACACTCGCCTAGCCTGCGAGCGAATGGAGCGACTCCGGACGCTCAGCGAGGCGGAGTGCTACGAGCGCTGCTACGGCTGGCGCTACACCGAGGACACCGTGAAGGTGCTGCCTCGCAACGGTGTACCGACGCCGACCGAGTCAGACGATTTCGGTGAGCGCCTGCGCGTACTGCTCGAGCTGAAGCTGGACGCGCGCGAGCCCGAAGCCGCCTGAGCGAGTCCGCGCTCCCGGACGTCCTCGCACCGGGCGTGCGCGTCGTCTTCTGCGGCATCAACCCGGGGCGGGCGAGTGCCGCGGCCGGCGCTCACTTCGCCAACCCGCGGAACGACTTCTGGCGGCTGCTCCACGCGGCGGGCTTCACGCCACGGCTGCTCGAGCCGCGCGAGCAACACGAGCTGCTCGCCCTCGGCATCGGCCTCACGAACGCCGCACGGCGGACGACGCGCGGATCGAGCGACCTCCGCGCCGCCGACTTCGAAGGCTCGCGCGAGCGCCTCGACGCGATCGCAGCCGAGCTGGAGCCGCGGATCATCGCCTTCGTCGGCATAGCCGCCTATCAGGGCGTCTACCGCGAGCGGCCGGAGCTCGGGCTCCAGGCGCGCGCCCTCGGATCGACGGCACTGTTCGTTCTCCCGTCGACGTCGCCGGCGAATGCCGTCGTCCCGTGGGGCGAGCGGCTCCGCTGGTTCACCGCGTTGCACGATCTCGTCGAGGCGTGACGGTCAGCCTTGCCAGCGGTTCGTGATCGGCGTCCGGCGGTCGCGGCCGAACGCCTTCGAGCGGAGCTTGACTCCCGGCGGCGCCTGCCGGCGCTTGTACTCGGCGCGGTCGACGAGCCCAACGGCGCGCGCGACCACGGCGGGGTCGAACTCGTCGAGGAGCTCCTCGCGCGACCGGTCCTCCTCGACGTACGCCTCGAGCACGGGATCGAGCTTCTCGTAAGGCGGGATCGAGTCCGAGTCGCGCTGGCCGTCGCGCAGCTCCGCGCTCGGCGCTCGCTCGATCGTGGACCGCGGGATCAGGTCGCGCCCCGCCTGCAGATTCAGATGCTCGGCGAGGCGGTAGACGTCCGTCTTGAACACGTCCTTGAGGAGCGCGAAGCCGCCGACCATGTCGCCGTACAGCGTCGAATAGCCGACGGCGAGCTCGGACTTGTTCCCGGTCGACACGACCAGCCAGCCGTACGTGTTCGACAGCGCCATGAGGAGGACACCGCGCACGCGCGCTTGCAGGTTCTCCGCCGCGAGCCCGGCCAGGCCGCTCTCGATCTCGGGTGCGAGCACGTCGGCAAACGTGGCCACCGTCGTCTCGATCGGAATCTCGCGGAACGGGCAGCCGAGCGCCTCCGCGACGAGCCGCGCGTCCGTGCGCGTCCCCTCCGAGCTGAAGCGCGACGGCATGGACACGCAGTGCACCCGGCCCGCGCCGAGCGCCTCGGCGCACAGCGCCGCCGTGACCGCCGAGTCGATGCCTCCGGAGACCGCGACGACGACGTCCGCAAATCCGTTCTTGTCGACATAGTCGCGGAGCCCGAGCGTCAGTGCCGACCGCATCTGCTCGAGCGCGGGTTCGAACGGAGCGATCGACCCTGGGACCTCTTCGTCGGGGGCTTGCGGCGCGTCCAGCCCGACCACCTCCACACCCGGGGCGTCGTCCCGGGACCGGTCGAGGTCGCGTCGCCGCGCGTCACGCAGCCTGCGGCCGATCGCGTCCGTCGGCTCGATGTCGACGACGAGAAGCGCCTGCTCGAAGCCCGGCGCGCGCGCGATCACCTCTCCCGAGTCGTCGAGGACGACGGAATGCCCGTCGAATACGAGCTCGTCCTGGCCGCCGACGAGATTGCAGAACGCGAAGAACGAGCTCGTGTCCCGCGCGCGCGTGACGAGCATCTCTTCCCGCTCCTCCGCTTTGCCGACGTGGAAGGGCGACGCGGAGAGGTTCACGATCAGCTGAGCGCCCGCGAGCGCGAGGTCGGTCGCGGGCGGGCCGGGCTGCCAGACGTCCTCGCAGATCGTGATTCCCACCGAGACGTCGCCGAAGCGGAGCGCGACGAGCTCACGGCCCTCGGCGAAGTAGCGGTGCTCGTCGAATACGCCGTAGTTGGGGAGGAAGTGCTTGTGGTAGACGGCGCGGATCTCGCCGCGGGCCAAGACGGCGCACGCGTTCGTCAGGTCCCGCTCGAACCACGGCGTACCGACGAGCGCGACGATTCCGTCCGTTGCTTCAGCGATCCGGTGCAGCGACTCGCGCGCGGCGCGGACGAATCCGGGGCGGAGCAGGAGATCCTCGGGCGGGTAGCCCGTGACCGCGAGCTCCGGGAAGACCACGAGGTCTGCTTGGGCAGAGCGGGCGTCACCAAGGCTCGTGAGGATTTTCTCTTGGTTGCCTTCGAGGTCACCGACGACGCAGTCGATCTGCGCCAATGCGACCCTCAAGGTTTTCGCCTCACAGTCACAAACCCCAGTCTAACTAGTCTCTCCAGCCGTGAAGATCGTCCTTCCGCGCCGCTACCGAGGGCCACTCGCGTCTGCGAACGGCGGCTACGCCTGCGGGCGTCTCGCGGCGTTCGTCGACGGCGACGAGATCGAGGTGACGCTGCGGCGTCCCCCGCCGCTCGACCGGCTGCTCAGCGTCGAGCGCACCGATGGCGTGGTGCGTCTCCTCGACGGCGATGACGTGGTCGCAGAGGCGCGGCCGGCACTCGTCGACGCCGATCCGCCCGCGCGGGTCTCCGTGCAGGTCGCCGAGAGGGCGAGAGAGCGCCACGTTCGGGACTGGAGCCCCGACTTCCGCGAGTGCTACGTCTGCGGCGTTCGGGACGATGGTCTCGAGATCCGCGTCGGCCTCGTGGAAGGCCGTGAGCCACTTCACGCCGCCCCTGTCGCACTCACCGAGACCGGTCCCGAGTTCGTATGGGCTGCGATCGACTGCCCCGGGGCATATGCGGTCGGCGCCGAGGGGCGCGGGGACATCGTGCTCGGGCGTATGACGGCGCGCGTCCATCGCGCCCCCGCCCGCGGCGAGGAGTGCGTCGTCGCGTCGTGGCCGCTCGGCGGCGAGGGACGCAAGCTGTATGCCGGGACGGCGCTCTTCGCGGGTGACGGCCAGCTGCTGGCGCTCGCACGCCAGACCTGGATCGTCCCGAAGAACTAACGCGGAGTCAGGGCGAGGAGCACTCCGCCGTCGTCGTCGTATGCGGGGAAGAAGTCGACGACGACGCGCTTCTCGATTCCGGCGCTCGTGCGGATCTCGAGCTCCTGCCCCATCTTGCGGACACCCCATTCGCGGACGACCTCCATTGGCGTCGCGTCCGACAGCGCGAGCGCCTCGGCTACCTCGCGACCGATCAGATCCGCGTCCCGGTAGCCCGTCAGCTCGAATACGCCGCGGCCCGCGGCAAGGACGCGGGTGTCCCGGTCGCAGACGACGAATCCGGTCTCGGGCGCCGGGTAGTAGTCCTCGAGGAGCTCGAACAGGAAGCCGAAGCCGCAGCTCCGGCACTGGACTGCCTGGGTCGAGAAGCCCTCGAGCCCGTCGATGTCGACGGAGCGCTCCTTGCAGTTGGGGCAGATGAAGAACGGCACGCCGGCGCAGGGTAGGGGAAGCAGCGGTTTACACCGCGTTACGACGTCAGCGGCGCAGGCGGATTGCGTTCAGGTCGTTCGCAGCGATTTCGTCCGCCCTCCGGATGAGGTCCTCGATGTCGTCGTGCTCGGCGTGGAGATAGCGGCCCGCGAGCGCGTCGGCTCGTCCCGACGCGAGGACACGCACGAGCCGAGGCGCGAGCTCGGGTGGCGTCCACGGCGCGTCGTCGGGAAACGACGAGTCGGTCATGTCCGTTCGCACGAGGCCCGGGCTGATGAAGAACACCGGAATGCGCCCCTCGAGCTCGCCGGCGAGCGTCTCGCCATATCGGCACACGGCCGCCTTGCTCGTCGCATACGCCGTTCGTCGGATCCCCGGGAGGTACGCCGCGCCGCTCCCCGTGATCACGATGCGACCCGAGCCGCGCTCGAGCATCCGCGGGATCACCGCGCGGCACGAGAGGTGGACGCCGAGCAGGTTGACCTCGAGGACGTGCCACCAGTCCTCGACTGCGACCTCCCATGTCGATCCCTCCGTGTTGCCGACGCCGGCGTTCGCCGCCAGCAGCGCGATCGGGCCGAGTTCGGCCTCCACGGTTTCGACCCAGCGCTCGACGTCCTCGGCGCGCGAGACGTCGCCTTGCAGTGCGAGCCCTCCGATCTCACGAGCAACGGCGTCGACCTGGCCGGCCGTGCGGCCGGTGACTGCGACACGCATCCCTGCGTCTGCGAGCTCACGCGCGATGCCTGCCCCGATCCCTCGGCCGCCACCCGTGACGAGGGCGGCGCCCTGCAGCCGGTCAGACGGCACGTTCGATCTCCTCGAGCGCCTCGGGGTTCTCCAACGTCGAGAGGTCTCCCGGGTCCTCGCCGAGCGCGCGGGCGCGCACGGCGCGGCGCACGATCTTCGCGCTCCGCGTCTTCGGCAGGGCCGAGACGAAGATCACGCGATCCGGCGCGAACGCTTTTCCAAGCTCGTGCGACACGGCTTCGGCCACCTCCTCGGGAGTTGTATCGGCACCGGGTGCGACGACGCAGTACAGCCACGCCACCTCGCCCTTCACGTCGTGCGGCACACCGACCGCCGCCGCCTCCACAACCGCAGGGTGACCCACCGCGGCCGACTCGAGCTCGGCCGGACCGATTCGCTTGCCGGCGATGTTGAGGGTGTCGTCGGAGCGCCCGTGCAGGAACCAGTAGCCGTCCTCGTCGACCGACGCCCAGTCGCCGTGGGTCCATACGCCGGGGAACCGTCGCCAGTACGTGTCGAGGTAGCGCGCGGGGTCACGCCAGATTCCGCGCGTCATGCCCGGCCACGGGCGCCTGCACACGAGCTCGCCCACCGACCCGCGCACCGAACGTCCCCGGTCGTCGAAGACGTCCATCACCTCGCAGAGCGCCGGGAATCCGACGGAGCAGGGCTTCGTGGGCTCGAGCATCGTGACGGACAGGAAGCACGCGCCGACCTCCGTGCCGCCCGAACAGTTCACGATCGGGATCCGACCCTTCCCGCAGACGTGCTCGTCGAGCCAGTCGTAGGGTCCGCTGTTCCACGGCTCGCCGGTCGTCACCAGTGAACGGAGGGACGAGAGGTCCGCAACCGGGTCGCCGTGCGGGATCAGCGCCCGGGTGAGGGTCGGCGAGATGCCGAGCATCGTGACCTTCTCGCTCTCGACGAGCTTCCACAGCCGGTCGTGCGGCCAGTCCGGTGCGCCCTCCATGAAGACGATCGTCGCGCCGCACGCCATTCCGCCGACGACGGTCCACGGTCCCATGATCCAACCCATGTCCGTCGAGAAGAGGGCGCAGTCGCCCGCTCGGAGATCCGCCTGGTACGCCGTCTCGCGTGCGATCGAGAGGAGGAAGCCGCCCTGGACGTGAAGGGCGCCCTTCGGCCTCCCGGTCGTCCCGGACGTGTACGCGAGGAGGTACGGCGTCTCGCTGTCCACCTCCACTGCTTCGAGCGTCCCCGGTTGGCTCTCGACGAGAGCGTGCCACCACAGGTCGCGCTCGGGCGTCATCGGGCAGTCCGCTCCGGATCTCCTCCAGACGACCACGTGCTCGACGCTCGGCGCGGTGGCAAGGGCGTCGTCGAGAACCTCCTTCATGGGCACGAGCCGTCCTCGCCGGTAGGAGGCATCCGCGGTCAGCACGACACGTGCTTCGGCGTCCGCCAGTCGCGACGACACCGCCGGCCCCGCGAACCCGGAGAAGATCGGGACCTGGATGGCGCCCACGTGCGCACAGGCGTGCGAGGCGATCGCTGCCTCCGGCGCCATCGGCAGGTAGGTCGCCACGGTGTCGCCTTCTCCGATGCCCAGCCCGACGAGCGCCTCGGCCAGTCGGCGCACCTCGCGCGACAGCTCGGCCCACGTGAGCGACCGGCGCTCTCCGTCCTCGGACGCCCACACGGCGGCTTCGTGGTCGGGTAGCTCACGGGCCCACCGGTGGACGCATGCCTCCGCGACGTTGAGGCGCGCGCCGAGGAACCACGTCGCCCACTCGATCCCCCGCGACTCGTCGAGCACCTCGTCCCAGTCCCTCGCGAACGGAATGCCCAGGTCGTCGACGACCGCGCGCCAGAAGCGGTCCGGTTCCTCGACCGAGACGGCGTGGAGCTCCTCGTACGTCTCGCATCCGAGAGTCCGGGCAAGCCGCGCGACATTCGCGCTCGCGAGCTGCTGCGCCGATGGTGTCCACGTGAAGTGACCCGACTCGCTCTGGCTAGTCTGGGACGTCATGAGGGCGCGGATCTTCGCAGAGGAGAATCGCAAGTGGCTGACGCTGGCATCCGTCTCTTTCGGCCTCTTCATGATCATGCTCGACAACACGGTGGTGAACGTGGCGCTGCCGTCCATCCAGCGCGACCTCGACGCCGATCTCTCCGAGCTCGAGTGGATCGTGACGGGCTACGCACTCACCTTCGCATCGCTGATGCTCGTCGGTGGAAAGATGGCGGACGCGTACGGCCGACGTCGGATCTTCGTTCTCGGGATCGTCGTCTTCACGACCGCCTCCCTTTTCTGCGGGCTTGCGAGCTCGTCGGAGATGCTCATCGGCGCACGCGTGGTGCAGGGCGCAGGCGCCGCGCTCATGAATCCGGCGACCCTGTCGATCATCGCCGCGACGTTCCCGCCTCGGGAGCGTGGCACGGCTATCGGGATCTGGGCCGGAACATCGGCGCTCGCACTGGCGATCGGGCCTCTTGTCGGCGGCCTCATCACCGAGCACGCGAACTGGAACTGGATCTTCTTCATCAACGTCCCGATCGGTATCGCCGGGATCGCGGCGAGCTACATCTGCATCGACGAGTCGCGCGACGAGACCCACGCGAGCCTCGACCTGCCCGGGCTGGCAACCTCGGCGGTCGGGTTGTTCGCCCTCACCTATGCGCTGATCGAGGCGAACACGTATGGCTGGACGTCCCCACGCATCGTGGGCGCGTTCGTGCTCGCGGCGGTTGGGCTTGGCAGTTTCCTCGTGATCGAGCGGAGGAGACGCGACCCGATGCTCCCGCTCGAGCTGTTCCGCAACCGCACGTACACCGGCGCGAACCTCGTGATGCTTCTCGTCGCGCTGGCGATGTTCGGCGTCTTCTTCTTCGTCTCGCTCTACATGCAGAACATCCTCGGCTACTCGGCCGTGCAGGCGGGCGCGGCCTTCCTGCCGATGACGGTGCTGATCGTCCTCATCGCCCCGGTCGCCGGGAAGACGAGCGACCGTCTCGGCTCGCGAGGGCTCATGACGAGCGGGATGATCCTTCTCGCCATCCAGCTCATCCTGTTTTCTCGGCTCGGTCCCGACGCCTCGTTCTGGAACCTTCTTCCGGCGCTCCTCATCGGCGGCGTGGGGATGGCCTGCACGATGACGCCGAGCGCTGCTGCGGCGACGCGGAGCGTTCCGGTCGACAAGGCAGGAGTCGGCTCCGCCGTCCTCAACTGCGCGCGTCAGGTGGGCGGCACTATGGGGATTGCGGTCATGGGTGCGATCATGGCGGCGCAGGTGGGCGGGGACAGGACCGTCGATGCGTTCATGGACGGCTTCCAGTCCGCACTCACGGTCGCCGCCGGTATCGCCGTGGCCGGCGCAGTCGTCGCGTTCGTCCTCGTGCAGGCCGCACGAGGGCGCAGGCGAGAAGCACCCTGGCCCCGCAGCCGCCGAACCCGTCGCGTAGGGCTGATCAGTCGAATCGGCTGAACGCCGAAGGCCGATTTACTCGGCCGGAGGCTTGCGACGCCCGAGTCGTGGCAGCGCGGAGGAAGGGGGGTTGGCGGGGGGAAACATCGTTTCCCCCCGCCAACTGAAAACGCCCCCGGCTGCGGCTCCGGGGGCGTTTCCCGTTCGAGGCGACCCCTTCCCGGGGTGGCGAGCCGGTGAATCGTGGCTCTGCGGCCCAGCCACGCTCATCCTGCGCCCGCCGACCGATCCGGCGGTGGTGCCCGCGCATCCGATCTGGCGTCCGATCGTCTGCGGTGTGGGCCTGACTATAGGAGCCGTGTCCAGAAAAGTCAAGTAGCCATGTCAAGTGATTTGGGCTACCGTTACTTGACTCAGAAGCGGTAGCCGCACATCCCCCTGCCGGGGGAGCACAGAGGTCCCGGATCCGACTTGACTGATACAGGCATGCACGAGACCGCCACGTTGCCTGCGCCTGCCGCGGCTGCTCGCCTCGGCGAGCGCGTCCGCGCGCTTCGCGTCGACTGCAGGCATGACGCAGACGCAGCTCGCGGGCGAGCGGTTCTCGAAGGAGTACATCAGCCAGATCGAGCGCGGCAAGACGCGCCCGACGGAGACCACGATCGAGTGGCTGGCCGAGCAGCTCGGTGTCGAGCCGGTCTTCCTCGCCTCGGGCGTCTCGACGGAGGAGCGCGCGAAGGTCGAGGCGCAGCTGGAGCGGGCGGAGGCCCTCTCCGCGTCGCACAGCTACGACGAGGCAATCGAGGCGTTCAGGGCGGCTGCACCCGGCGTCGAGGCAGCCGGTGCGCCCGTGCTCAAGCTCCGCGCGCTCACCGGCGAGGCGTGGGCGCTCCAGGAGCCCGGTCACGTCCGCGAGGCGATCGAGCTGCTGCAGCTCGCGCGCGAGCTCGCCGAGCAGCCCGTGTTCTCGGATGTCGATCGCGCCGACGTCCTCTTCCGGCTCGCGGTATGCCGCTACAAGCTCTCGAGCATCTCCACGGCGATCGCCCTGTTCGACGAGGCATTGGCGCTCGCCGAGCGGTCGGGTCTGCCGAGCGACCAGCTGCGCGCGCAAGTCCTGCACTGGCGCTCGCGCTGTCACAGGCGCATGCGCGACTACGTCGCGGCCAGAGACGACGCGGATCGTGGTCTCGAGCTCGCCGAGGCGATCGGTGATCGGCGCACCATGGCCGACAACTACTTCCAGGCCTCGCTGATCGCGCAGCGGCAGGGCCACTACGTCTTGTCCCGCAGCTACGCGCAGCGGGCGAAGGAGCTGTTCCAGCAGGTGAACGACGAGCGTAACGTCGGACGCCTGCACCTCATGCTCGGCGGACTCACGCTCCTCCTGGGAGACGAGGAGCACGCCGTCGAGCACTTGAAGGCGTCCTATTCCAGGGCGCTCGATGCCGATTCACCCGCGGACGCCGCACAGGCGCTCGAGGGCATCGCCCGGGTGCATCTCAACCGGGGCGAGTACGACCAGGCAGACGAGCTGGCACGCAAGTCGCTGGCTCTCCTGCAGGGTCGGGAGGACTACCTCCACGAAGTCAGTCCGTCGCAGCTCGTACTGGGACGAGCGTTGATGGAGCGCGGACGGCTTGACGAGGCGGAAGAGTGTTTCCGGGCGGCTGACGCTGCAGCAGAGCAGATGGCGTCGATCAGCCACCGGACGGAGGCGTGGGTAGCACTCGGGGATCTTGCGGCACGTCGAGGTGACGACCGCGGGGCAGCACGTCTCTACCGGAACGCCGCTGAGGCGCTCCAGGAAATCCGCTTCTAAAGAGAGGAGGTCCGCCATGAAGCCGAAGCTGCTTCTCCTGATGGTCAACCTGGCTCTACTGGCTGCATGGGCCGGGCATCTCGGCCTGTGGAAGTCCTGGCCCGACGGGAGCTAGGAACACCGCGGCTACACTCGGGCGCCTATGCGCCCAGCTGCGGCACTGACCGTGCTGTCGTGCCTGTTCGTCGTCGGCGGTTGCGGCGGATCCCACGATTCGACCGCAACCGCGACGCAGCCCGGGGGTGGAGAGACCCTCGAGCAACTCTGGCGTGAGCCGGGCGACGACGTCGCTGTCATCCCGGGAACCGAGAACTACGAGCCGGGCGAGGTACGCGTCTCGTTCCTCGTCGCGAACTCCGAGGGGCAGCTGGTGACGCTTCCCTCGGCGCGCGTCTGGGTGTCGAAAGGCCTCGATGCCCGACCATTCCTCGAGACGCAGGCGAAGCTCGAGCGAATCGGCATCCCCGGCGAGTCCACCGCCGACGCGACCCACATCTACGTCGCCACGCTGAAGCTCCCGCGCGCGGGGAAGTACTGGATGCTCGCCGAGCCCGAGGGCGGGCGAGACAAGGTGCAGGCGCTCGGCAACGTCGTCGTTCAGACGAACGATCCGCCACTTGACGTCGGCGATCTCGCGCCCGCGTCCGACACTCCGACGATGGCGTCAACGGGAGGCGACCTCTCGAAGTTGACGACACGGACTCCGCCGGACGAGTCGCTGCTGCAGTACTCCGTCGCCGACTCCCTGAAGGCGAAAGTTCCGTTCGTCGTGACGTTCGCCACGCCGAAGTTCTGCGCGAGCCGGACATGCGGCCCGGTCGTCGACGTCGAAGAAGAGGTGCAACGACGCCTGAAAGACGAGAACGTCCGCTTCATCCACGTCGAGGTGTACGAGGACAACGACCCGGCGAATGGCTACAACTCCTGGATGAAGGAGTGGCATCTCCCGACGGAGCCCTGGACGTTCCTCGTCGGCGCGGACGGGCGGATCGTCGAGCGCTTCGAAGGAACGGTGTCCGACGACGAGCTCGAAACGGCCGTCCGCGAGAAGCTGCTGCCGTCTCAGTAGGCGTCGCCGACGCGCTCGACGACGATGTTGGGCACGCGGGCCATCGCCCCCAGCGAGAGCACCGTCCGTACGAGCGCGACGATGTCCTCGGGCGCGATCTGCTCGTCGTCGGGCAGTCCCGTCCATTCGGTCATACGCGTCGCGACGAATCCGGGCGAGATCGCTGTCGCGCGGACGCCGTGTTCCCCCTCCTCGCGGTTCAGCGAATTCGTCCACGCGATGAGTGCGGCCTTCGTCGCACCGTAGACCGCGAGGCCGGGCGTCGGGATCGTCCCCGCAATGGACGCCAGCGTGACGACCTGGCCCCGTGCCGCGCGTAGGTACGGCAGCGACTCTCGCGTCACGATGAGAGTCGCGCGAAGGTTCACGTCCACCTGGAGCGCGATTCGCTTCGTATCCTGCTCCGCGAAAGACCCGCCGATGCCGATCCCGGCCGAGTTGACGAGGACGTCCATTCCGCCGTGTCGCTCCGCGTGCGCCGCAACCGCGCGGACGCATTCGTCGGGATCGCCGAGGTTGGCGGGGACGGCCAGCGCGTCGAGCTCTTGCGCCGCCTCCTGCAGGGGCTCGGGGCGGCGTGCCACGAGCGTGAGCTGGTAGCCGTCCTCCCGCAGCGCGCGGGCGATCGCGAGCCCGATCCCGGAGGATCCTCCTGTGACGAGCGCCGACTTCACGCGAGCGAGTCTAGGGGCTGCCGTTGTGAAGGACGTCGGTCACTCGATTCGATTCATCGCCGAAGGGCGATTTACTCGCCCGTAGGCCGACCGCGGTCCGGCAGTGCACGGCCAAAGGAAGGGGGGCTGGTGGGGGAAACATCGTTTCCCCCCACCAAATGAAGCGGCCGCCGAGGGGGCGGCGGCCGCTACGTCAGGGGGAGAGGAGAAGGGGATGGATATCTCCGGTGTCGAGTGTTCGCCTCGCCCGCGCGAATTCCTTCCGCGTACAGTCCATGCCGTGGAGACCGTGGCTCTGACGTCTCTCGCACGGGCAGGCGGGTGCGCGGCGAAGTACTCGGCGGCACGGCTGGAGACGCTCCTCGCCGGCCTCGTTCCCGTGGACGCGGAGGATCTCCTGGTCGGGCTCGATCCCGCCGACGACGCGGCCGTCTACCGGCTCGACGACGAGCGGGCGATCGTCTTCACCGTCGACTTCTTCCCGCCGCTCGTCGACGACCCGCGCACGTTCGGGGCGATCGCCGCGACGAATGCGCTGAACGACGTCTTCGCGATGGGCGGCCGCCCGTTGCTGGCGTTGTCCATCGCCGCGTTCCCGGAGGAGCTTCCTGTCGAGATGCTCGGCGAGGTGCTTGCGGGAGCGGAGGAGCGAGTGCGCGCGTCCGGAGCGATCCTCGCTGGCGGTCACACGATTCGCGACTCCGAGCCGAAGTACGGGCTCGCGGTCGTCGGAACGGTTCATCCGGATCGCATCTGGCCGAAGGCGGGCGCAGAGCCCGGGGACGTGCTCCTGCTGACGAAGGGCCTAGGAACCGGGATCGTCCTCCAGGCGCATCGGGACGGGACGGCACCGAATGGCGCACTTGCTGCTGCGGTCGAGTCGATGCTCGAGCTGAACATGGCCGCGGCCGACATCGCGAGGCCCTTCGAGCCGAATGCGGTCACGGACGTGACCGGGTTCGGACTTCTCGGGCACGTGCACGAGCTCGCCTCGCGCAGCGGTGTCCGTGCGCTGCTGGACGCCGATGCGCTTCCGGCACTCCCGGGAGCCCTCGAGCTGGCGGCGGCAGGCGTCCGCACGGGCGGCGACAGACGGAACCGCGACTTTGCCGAACGGCACGTCGAGAGCGCGGCTACGGACGTGGCCGAAGCTCTCGCCTACGACCCGCAGACCGCGGGTGGCCTGCTCGTCTCCCTTCCCGCCGACCGGGCGGCCGTTCTCGAGGCGACGCTGACCGCGCAGGGCGTCTCGGTCGCGCGGATCGGTCGAGTCGAAGCCGGCTCGGGAGTTTCCTTCAGGTAGATGGCCGTCGCCGTCGCGCGCCCCCGCTCCGTCTCTGCGCATGCGTACCTGCGGATCACGATGGCGTCCGCGGCCGCGCTCTTCCTGGTCATAACGTCGGGCGCGTTCGTCCGGCTCACAGGGTCGGGCCTCGGCTGCGAGAACTGGCCGAGCTGCGGCGACAAGCCGTACCCGGAACAGGGGTTCCACGCCTTCGTGGAGTTCGGGAACCGGATGGTCGCGCTCGCCGGGATCATCCTCACGCTCGTGACACTGCTCGCGTCACGCAGGACGGTCGGACTCTCCGGCTGGGGGCGTGGCGCGGCGGTCGGTGCGTTCCTCGTTGCGGTCGCCCAGATCCCGATGGGTGGGATCACGATCGCGCTTCATCTCCACCCGTTGGCGGTGATGACGCACTTCCTGCTGGGTCTGGCGGCGTTCGGGCTCGCGCTCGTAACCGCACTCGAGGCCTGGAGCCTGCGCGACGGGCTCGCGTCTCCCGCGGGCGGTCGCGGGCTCCGGCTGCTCGTGACATGCGCGGGCCTTCCCACCAGCATCGCGTTGATCGTCACGGGAGCCGTTGCGACGGCGTCCGGCCCACACCCTGGATCGAGCTCGGACGTCGAGAGGCTCGGGCTCGGCATCGTCGACACCGTGTACGTCCACGTTCGGGTCGCAGCTGCGTTCGGGATCGGGGTGCTCGTGGTCGGCTGGCTCCTCTGGCGCATCCGGGAGCGGTATCCCGGGCTCCTGCGCATCTGGTCGGGTCTTCTGGTCGTGCTCGTCGGCCAGGCGATCCTGGGGGAAGTGCAGTACCGGAATGCACTGCCCTGGGGACTCGTCCTCGGCCACGTCGCGCTTGCCGCCGCGATCTGGGCCTTCAGCCTCGTTCTTGCGTTCGTGTTGTGGCGCCCGCCTGCGCCGTTGACCCGCCAGTAGGCTTGCTGCGTGGCGCGTGAGCTCAGGATCTACGAGCGCCCCTCGCAGCTCGAGCGGCCTGTTCTGATCGGCGCTTTTCGTGGATGGAACGACGGCGGCCAGGCTGCGACACTGGCGGCGGGCTACCTGGCGAAGCTGTGGGGCGCGCGGAAGTTCGCGGACATCGATCCCGAGCTCTTCGTCGACTTCCAAGCCACGCGCCCGATGGTGTCGCTCGAAGGTGGCCGCACGCGGAAGATCGAGTGGCCCGAGAACACGTTCTTCCGTGCACGCATCCCCGAAGTCGGGCGGG
Source organism: uncultured Gaiellaceae bacterium (assembly GCA_963746975.1). Taxonomy (GTDB): domain Bacteria; phylum Actinomycetota; class Thermoleophilia; order Gaiellales; family Gaiellaceae; genus GMQP-bins7. Next base: position 137,896 of record CAVVDE010000012.1, on the reverse strand, counting down.
ACGCAATCCTCCTCGTCGGCGTCGAGCCGAACTACCGCTGGAGGACGTTCTCCGAGATCGTCACGGACCTCGCCCGCGAGCTCGGGGTCGAGCTCGCCGTCACGCTCGGCGCACTCGTCGCCGACGTGCCGCATACGCGTCCGGCGCCGGTGACCGGGGCGGCGACCGATCCTCAGCTCGTGGACGAGCTGGGGCTGCAGCTCTCGCGCTACGAAGGGCCCACGGGAATCGTCGGCGTCCTCCTCGACTCGTGCCGGCGCGCCGGGATCCCGTCCGTGAGCCTGTGGGCGGCGGTTCCGCACTACGTCCAGCTTGCCCCGAGCCCGCCCGCCGCGAAGGCCCTCTGCGAGCGGCTGTCCGGCGTCCTCTCGACCGATATCGACGTGGGCGAGCTCGCCGAGGCGGCCGACGAGTACGTCGAGCAGGTCTCGCAGGCGGTCGCCACGGATACGGACACTGCGAGCTACGTCGAGGAACTCGAGCGCCGAGCGGACACGCTCGACCTGCTCGAAGAGACCGGTGACCTGCCCTCGGGCGATGCGCTCGCCGCCGAGATAACGCGCTTCCTGCGCGAGCGCGAGGCCGACGACGATCTGCCCGAGTCGGGCGGCGCCGGCTAGCGCCTAAGCGGCGTCTTCGACGTCCGTGGAGACGTCGAGCTCGACGTCTGCGGGTGTCTCGACGGCTTCGGGAGCTTCAGGTGCCCCCGCGTTGTCGCCCGCCTGCGTTTGGCCCTCGGCCGGTGGGGTCTTGCGCTTGCGCCGCCGCCGGCGCGACTTCCGTGCGGTCAGCTTCGGAACAGGAAGGTTGTCGGCGAGCGCGTTCGCGATCTCGGTGATCGTCCCGAGCTCCTCGCGAGCGTGATCGAGCGCTGAGTTCGCGCGAGGCGTGTACCCGTCGGCGGATGCCAGGAGCGCCGCCCCGACGGGGAGCGGCATCTCGTGGGCAACCTGGACGAGCCGGTTGACGTTCTCCTCGTGCCGGTACCCACGCGAGTTCGCAGCTGCGCCCAGGAGTCGCTTCGCCTCGGGGAACTCCGTGGACACGCGCCGGTCCTGCACCTTGCGCGTCGCCCGCGCGAGGCGCCAGGTCCACCGCGCGAGGATCTGGTCGGGCGCCTGCGGTTTTCCCTCGCCGACCGCGCGGAGCAGGATGCGAACCCCTGCGGCGCGATCTTTCTCCCACGGTGGTGCCTGCGTCACGAGCGTGACGAGATCGTCGAAGTCGGCCCGGTCGACCGGCGTGGCGACGCGATCCATGAGTGCGGTCATGCGTAGCCGGCGGTTTGGGTTCTCGGCCGCGCACGTCGCCAGGAACTGCTCGAGCGCGCCCTTGCCCGCACGACCTTCCGCGAACTTCTTCGCGAACTCGGCGCGCTGGTCGAACCGGATCTGGCGCCCCGCGATCGTCGCCCAGAAGCGCTGCTCGTCGTCGTCGAGGTACTTCGGGTCGATCCGCTGCCACTCTCGCTGGATCACGGCGAGGCGCCGGGCGACGTCCGGCGTGACGGGGACGAGCCACGGAACCGGCGAGAGCTTGCGGCGCGCCCTCCGTTGCTGCCGCCTCCTTGGCGCCGGAGTCACGCGGGCGCCCTCGCGGTAGAAGTCCGAGTCGAGCAGCGCGTGCAGCGAGACGACGCGCTCGGAGTGCGTCGCGCCCTTGGGGACGAAGTCGACGACGACGCCCGCCTCCTTCCGCGGATGGATTCGCATGATCCGGCCGATCCGCTGCTGGTAGACGCGGCGAGAGGCCGTCGGCGCGAGATGCATGCACACGGTTGCACGCGGCGAGTTCCAGCCTTCGGCGAGCAGCATCGCGTTGATGAGGACGTTGATCTCTCCGCGCTCGTATGCGGCAAGCGTCTCGGCGAGGCGCGCGGGCGGTGTCCGGCCCGAGACGGCCTCCGTCTTCAAGCCGGCTGCGCGGAACTCCTGCGCCAGGTTGTACGCGTGCTCGACGCCTGCGGCGTAGACGATCCCCGGCGTGGAGCCGAAGCGCTCGCGGTACAGGCTCGCGGCTGCCTGGTTCAGCGCCTGGTGGTCGAGGGCTGCGGCCAGGGCGCGCTCCTCGAAGTCTCCTCCGACGATCGGTACCGAGTTGATCGCGGCGGCAGGCGGGACGCGGAGGCAGCGGAGCGGCGCGATCAGCCCGCGGCGGGCGGCATCGCCGAGCGGAAGGTCGTCGACGGAGGCGGGGAAGACATCCGAGACCTGCTTCGCGATGAGCTGCTCGGTCGCGGTCATCCCGATGAACAGGGGCTCGGAGAATGCTCGGATCGCCGCGCTCGTCTTCTCGCCGAGAGCCGTGTGCGCCTCGTCGCAGATGACGAGGTGGTATGCCTTGCGGTCGAGCTCCGAGCCGTGGCGTGCGAACCATGCGTACGTCTGGATCGTGATCGGGTTCTGGAGCGACGGCTTGGTGCCGGCGAGGATCGCATCCGTGAAGCGGCTCCCGTAGCCCTCGGTCGTGAGGTCGCGATTGAACTGCGAGACGAGGAGCCGGCGGTGGGTGAGGATGAGGACGCCGAGGTGCCGCGCCGCCTCGACGAAGCCTGCGGCGGCGATGGTCTTGCCGGACGCCGTCGGGTGGCGGAAGCGGTAGCGGCGAACCGCGCCGGGGTCCGGCCCCATGAACTCCTCGACCTCGAGAGCGCCTTCGTCGACGTAACCGGCGTCGTAGTCGTCGTCGGCCTCCTCGTCGAGCTCGGCGACCTCCGCGGTCGCGCCGTTGCCGCCGCCGTGTCCGTTGCCGTTCTCGTCTGCCGCGCGCTGGGTCGAGGCGATGAGCTCGGCGAGCATCCCGGCAAGCGCGTCGACCTGGTGGCGTCTGAGCTCGGTTCCGGCCGCCGTCCGCGCGGGGTCCTCGGTCAGCACGCGCTCGAGACCGAGCATCAGCCCGTAGCGCACCCTCCAGCGCGCCGACGGAGACGTGAGCCCGGCGTCCATCTCGGCGAGTGCGTCGTCGAGCGCCGCGCGGCGCGCGGTGCCGGGGGCGAGGGCCTGCAGGGGGTCCTCGTCCGGCTGCAGGAACGGCTCGCCGAACCAGGACTCGGCCTGATGGGCCGCAGCGGTCAGGTTCTCAGCTGTGTCCGACGTCAGCGTCGGGATAGTCGTCGCCTCGTGCATTCACGCAGCACGTCTTGCCGTGCCGCTCCTTCCGAAGGATTGCGCTCGCCCGTAGACCGGCGAGCGGTACTCGTCGGAGCATACCTCAGAGTGGCGGTCGGATCCGCTCGAACGTCCTACGAGGCGCCCGCGAGGTCGGCGAGCCGCCGGCCGACCACGCGCTCGGACACGCCCGTCTGGTCGAGGTGCTTCGTGATCCCTCCGAGCCAGAACGGGAACCCCGCCCCGAGGATGAGGCACGTGTCTATCTCGGCGGCGTCCGCGACGACACCGTCCTCGAGGATGTGGCGGGACTCGTCGGCGAGCGCCTCGAGCACCGCGGTGTGCAACTCGTCGACGGAGCGGGGCGCGTTCTCGACGACGACGACGTCCCCGCCCTCGGCGAGGCTCTCGAGCGTCTGGGACAACGGGAAGCGCTCGGGCCATGTGCCGTGCAGCTGGTGGCGGACGTGGTTGGCCACCTTCGGGCCGACGAGCTGGAGGAGCACGGACGGCGCCATCGGCAGGCCCATCCGCAGCGCCGCCTCGTCGGTCTCCTCGACCGTGTTTCCGCGATCGAGGGCCTGCGTGAGGACGCAACCTTGGCGGCCGAGCAGGCGGTTCACGACGAACGCCGTCGCGTCTTGGACGAGCACACCGGTCTTGCGGAGCTTCTTCGTGACCGCCCACGCCGTGGCCAGCGACGTGTCGTCGGTCTCCGGGGTCCGTACCAGCTCGACGAGTGGGAGCACCGTGACCGGGTTGAAGAAGTGCATGCCGACGACACGCTCGGGATGCTCGAGGTCGGCTGCCATCTCGGTGACCGACAGCGACGAGGTGTTCGTGGCGATGACGCACTCCGCGGAGACCACGCGCTCGAGCTCGGCGAAGACCTCCTTCTTGACAGTCATCTCCTCGAACACCGCTTCGATGACGAGGTCACAGCCGGCGAAGGTCTCCCAGGAGGTTCCGCCACCCACGAGCGAGCCGAGGAATCGCGCCTTGCCCTCGCCGAGCCGGCCACGGCGGACGAGGTCGGCGAGCTCGTCGCGGATCCACGCGGCGGCGTCGTCGACCTGTTCCTGCGTGAGGTCGCGGAGAACGATCGGCACTTCCAGCCGCCGCAGGAACAGCAGCCCAAGCTGTCTCGCCATGAGCCCAGCGCCCACCACGCCGACCTCTTGGACGCGTCGCGGCTCGGCTTCCGGCAACCCGACGCCCCGCTTCGCCCGCCGCTCGACGAGGTCGAACGCGTAGACGGAGGCTTGCGCCTGAGGTCCGGGCAGGAGCTCCGCGAGCGCATCCTCCTCCGCGAGGTAGCCCTCCTCGAGCGACCAGGTCGCCGCGCCTTCGATGAGATCCAGCGCGCGGTACGGCGCCGGTGCGGCGCCGTGTACCTGGCCGTCGAGGCGTGCGCGCGCTTTTCGGCAGACCTCGGCCGCGTCCGAGAGATCCGCCGCGGGGCGTCGCTTACCGGCGCCGTCGCCCACCTTCTCAAGGAGGAAGGCGAGCGAGTCGTCGAGGAACTCGACCGGCTGCATGAGGGCGTCCACGAAGCCGGCGTCGAGCGCACGCCGAGCGTCGAGCATCCGGTTCTGGCGGAGCGGGTTCTCCACGATGAAGGTCACCGCCTGCTCCGCGCCGACGAGCTGCGGGATGAGCTGCGTCCCACCCCAGCCCGGTACGAGCCCGAGAAAGACCTCGGGGCACGCGAAGTGCCGGACGGAGGAGGCGATCGTCCGGTAGTCGCAATGGAGCGCGATCTCCACTCCGCCGCCCACTGCGGCGCCGTTGATCGCCGCAACGGTCACGAACGGGAGATCGCGGATCCGCCCGAACAGCTCGTGGCCCGCCTCGCCGCCGAGCCGCGCGCGCTCCGGCGTGATCTCGCCGAACTCTCCGATGTCCGCTCCGACCGCGAACACGAAGGGCTTGCCGGTGAGGAGCAGTCCACGCCAGTCCCGCGTCCGGAGCTGATCGAGCACGCCAGCGAGCGAGCGCAGCGCCTCCTCGCCGAAGGTGTTCGGCTTCTGCCAGTCCTCGCCGTTGTCCATCGTCACGAGCGCGATCGGGCCGACGCGCGTCGAGACCTTCTGGAGCTTGAACTCCGTGGGGTTAGCCACTCTGGAGGTTCTCCCAGAGGATGGCGGCGCCCATGCCGAGCCCGATGCAGAGCGCGGTGAGCCCGTAGCGGGCGCCCGGCCGGTCGCGGAAACCGCGCGCGAGCTCGGCCATGAGGCGCACCCCCGTGGCCGCGAGCGGATGCCCGCACGCGATCGCGCCGCCGTACGGGTTCAGGCGCGGATCGTCGGGTGCGACGCCGACACCGTCGCACCAGCTCAGCACCTGCACGGCGAACGGCTCGTTCAGCTCGAAGAGATCGACGTCGTCGATGGCGATGCCGGCACGATCGAGAACCTTCAGCGTGGCCGGCACCGGCCCGAGGCCCATCAGCTCGGGCTCGACTCCGGCGTAGGCGAACGCGACGAGCCGCATCTTCGGCTCGAGGCCGAGCTCGCCCGCCGCCGACTCCGACGCGATGAGCGCGGCGGTCGCGCCGTCGGTCAGGCCAGCTGAGTTGCCGGCGGTCACGCGTCCACCGGCCCGGAAGGGCGTGCGCAGCGTCGCGAGCGCCTCCATCGTCGTGTCGGGTCTGAGGAACTGGTCGCGGTCGGCGACCGTCCAGCCGTCGTCCGTGAAGACGGACATCGGAACGACGACGTCGTCCATGACTCCCTCGTCCCATGCCTTCCCGGCACGGCGCTGGGACTCGACGGCGTATGCGTCCGCTGCTTCCTTGGTCAGTTGCGGGAAGGCGTCGTGGAGGTTCTCCGCCGTCTGTCCCATGACCGCCGCGGACTCGTCGACGATGCGCTCGGCGACGAACCGCGGATTGAAGTCGACGTCCGCGCCCATCGGGTGGTGACCCATGTGCTCGACCCCGCCGACGAGGACGACGTCCGCCGCGCCCATCGCGATCTCCCCGGCGCCCGCAGTCATCGCCGTGAGCGCTCCCGCGCACATCCGATCGACCGCGAACCCGGGAACCGTCGCAGGGAGCCCGGCGAGGAGCGCGACGTCGCGCCCGAGCGTCAAGCCCTGGTCGCCGACCTGCGCAGTCGCCGCGAACACGACGTCGTCGATGCGGTCGGGCGGCACTTGCGGACTGCGCCTGAGCACCTCGCGCACGGCCTTGACGGCCATGTCGTCGGCACGCGTCCTCGCGAACCAGCCGTCCGCGGCGGCGCGGCCGAACGCCGTTCGCACGCCGTCGACGTACACGACCTCGCGGAGCTCCGCCACGGGCGAGACGATACTTCCGGGGCGGTGGCCCATTGCGTGGTGCCCGCAAGGGCTGCAATCACAGTCGTATGATCGACGGACCCGAGTGGGAGGTTGTCATGGCAGTTGCCTACGTTCAGGAGTTCCCCATCGCGGATCGCTCGACGACGAACTACGACTTCGTCGCGGACAAGATCGGTGAGGGTCCTTTCGACGGCTTGATCCTGCATACCGCAGGCTTCGACGACGAGGCCGGCGTATTCCGGATCCTCGACGTGTGGGAGTCACGCGAGCATGCAGACCGTTTCCTCGCCGAGTACGTCCAGCCGATGATGGACCAGGGCCCCGAGGCGTTTCCGAATCCCGGGAACTTCACGCCCCCGTCGCGGGACGGCTTCTACGAGCTCCACCACGTCGTGAAGTAGACGCCGCGGCTCGCGGCCCGGCGGGCTAGGGCTCGCCGGCCGCCAGCTCGCGGGCGCGAATCATCGCCGCCTGGATGGCGTTCAGGAACGCACCGCGCACGCCAGCTATCTCGAGCTCGCGAATGGCCGCGATCGTCGTCCCGCCAGGCGAGGTGACCATCTCGCGGAGCTCGACCGGGTGCATCTTTTCGTCCCGAAGCTGCTTCGCCGTGCCGAGCATCGTCTGGACGACGAGCTGCGTCGAGATCTCGCGTGACAGGCCGAGCAGGATCCCGGCCTCGATCATCGCCTCGGCGAGAAGCGCGAAGTACGCAGGCCCGGAGCCGGACACCGCGGTGATCGCGTCGAGCGCGGCCTCGGGTACGCGGACGACGGCGCCCAGATGCGACAGCGCCTCTTCCGCGAGATCGAGGTGCTCGTCTCCCGCGTGCGAGCCTGCACAGAGCCCGGCGATCCCTTCGTGGACGGTCGAGGGCGTATTCGGCATCGCGCGGACGACTGGGACGCCGTCCGACAGACGGCTCTCGATGCGCGCGGTCGGGATCGCGGCCGCGACGGTGAGGACGGTCTGCTCGGGCAGCAGAAGCGTCCCGATCTCGCCCAGGAGGCCTTCGATGTCTTGGGGCTTGACGGCAATCACGACGAGTGCGGCACCTGCGGCCGCGTCATGGTTCGAGAGCGTCGCCTCGATCCCGTAGCGCTCGCGCAGCTCGGCGACGCGCTCCGCCCGGCGGGTCGTCGCGGCGACCTCGGATGGCTCGCGCCAGCCCGACGAGAGCAGCCCCGAGATGAGCGATTCGCCGATCCGACCGGCGCCGAGCACCGCGATCTTGCGCGCGTCGACCATGGGCGGAGTCTACGGCGGTGCGTCAGGCGGCGTTCCGCGCCGTGGCCCGCACCAACCGGGCTCGATCACGGCTCGCGCCGGGGACGAGGCCGCGCTTGAATCCCTGCAGGAGGAAGACGCTCGCGAGCCCCTGCCACTCGCCGTAGGGCGCCAGCAACTCCGTCGTCTCTCCCGGCTCCGGCCAGCGCCGTCGCACGGATGCGAGGAGCTTCACCAGCCCGAGGTCGTCGACGAGGCCGGCGTCGTAGCGGCCCAACCCCTGCAGCGAGACCACGCCGACCGTCCACGGTCCGACGCCACGCTCGCGGCCGAGTCGCGCGAGTGCATCCTCGCGTCCGCGCAGTCCCTCCAGGTCGATCGTCCGGGCCAGGCGCGCGAGCGTGGCCGCGCGGCTCGACGCGAGACCGCACGCCGTGATCCGCGCCGGAGAGAGCCGGGCGAGCGCCTCACGAGTCGGCGGCTCCTCGCCGCACGCGCGGAGGATCGCGCGCTCGATCGAGAGCGCCTTGCTCGCCTGGATGAGCTGTCCCGAGATCGCCCGGACGACCGCGTGGGTGACCGTCGCCTTTCGCCGCGTCCGCATGCCACGAAGCCGCTGGACGCTCGGGCCGACGAGCGGATCGTGGGCGAATCGCCGGTGGAACTCGGTCGTGTCGTCGTCGAGGGCGAGCATGAACCGCGCGTGCTCGACGGCGGCATCGCACGAGGCGCGAATCAGCACGCGGCCGTCGCGGAGCTGCTGCGCCGCCGCCCACTGCGCATCCGGAAGGCGGGCACGCCACCCGCTCGAGCCGGTGGTCAGTCTGAGCGAGTACACGCCCGTCGCCCGGAAGACCCCCTCGATCATCGGAGCACCCTACCGGCGGCCGCGGACCGGATACTTACGCGCGATGCGGCTCGTCGACGCCATCTCCCTGCGCTCGCGCGAGAGGAAACTCGAGCTCTTCCTCACCGAGCTGCAACCGACCGCGGACACGTCGGTGCTCGACGTCGGCGCGGACGAGCTCGGGTTCGGCGAGGGCGGCGGCTGCGGGACCCTGAACTTCTTCGAGGAGCGCTACCCCTGGCCCGAGCGCATCACGGCCCTCGGCCTCCACTCCGGCGCAGGCTTCCGGCGGCGCTACCCGGACATCGAGTACGTCCAGGGCGACGCCTGCGCGCTTCCCTTCGCAGACGGATCGTTCGACATCGTGTTCTCGAACGCCGTCATCGAGCACGTCGGCGGTTGCGAGCGTCAGCGGACGCTCGTCTCGGAGGCGCTCCGCGTGGGACGACGCGTGTTCATCACGACGCCGGACCGGCGCTTCCCGGTGGAGGTCCACACCCGCCTTCCGCTCGTGCACTGGCTTCCCGATGCCGCCTCGCACCGCGTGTATCGGGCGCTGGGGAAGGAGTTCGCGACGGACGTCCATCTGCTCACCCGCCGTAGCTTCGAGTCGCTCTTTCCGGGCCGTGTTCGCATCGTGAGCCTCGGGCTCACGCTGGTGGCGATCGTCGATTAGCGCCCGTCGCTTCACCGCGATCGCGATCGGAGCCCTGGTCGTCGGGCTCGTGCTCCACAACGCGGCGATGGCGCAGCTCTGGGACCTCGGCGTGCGCGGGACAACGCTGGACGTCGTCGCCGCCTGGAAGGAGGCACTCCTCCTCGTGGCGCTGCTCGTGGTCGCCTGGCACGTCCGGCGCCTTCCCCCGGTGAAAGCCGCGGACGTGCTCGCCGCGACCTATACGGCGGTCATCCTCGTCTACTGGGCGATTCCGCAAGACGTCCTCGGCGGGGAGGCGACGTCGCGGGGGGAGCTTCTCGCGCTGCGCCACCATCTCTTCCCGGTAGCCGCGTACGCGCTAGGTCGTCTCGCTGCGTTCGCCTGGGAGGAGCGCGGTCGCCTCGGTGCTCTCGTCGCCGTATCGGCCGTCGCCGTCGCCGTCGTCGGTCTCGCCGACCTGGCATTCATCTCGCTACAGGCGTGGCGGGACTCCGGAGTTCCCGGCTGGTATCGCGAGCAGCTCGGGCTCGACTACGAGGGGCTGTCGGGGCTGCCTGAGAACTGGGTTTTCAACACCGGGGACGAGAACAACCCGATCCGCCGCCTCGTCTCGACGTTCCTCTCGCCGCTCGCGAGCGCGTACGTGCTCGTCGTCGCGCTGATCTACGTCGTGAGCCGCCCGTTCCGCTGGTGGTGGGGCATTGCGACGGCCGTGCTGTACGTCGCGCTGCTCTACACGCACACGCGTGCGGCGCTCGCCGCGCTCGTGTTCGGGCTCCTTGTTCTCGCAGTCGCCCAGCGGCGCCTCGGGCCGGCCGTGCTCGCGGCGGGAGCGGTCGTGGTCGGTGCGGCCTTCCTTGCTGCCTACCCGTCGATCGGGCCGTCGACGAGCTACACGCCAGAGGAGCTCGAGTGGCTGCGTCAGAACGCACAGCAGCAGGGGGGCACGAGCGGGGATCCCTTCGCCGGGAACGAGGCGTCGACCGCGAGCCACTGGCGGAACCTGCGAGACGGCGTGCGCGTCGTGTTCGAGCATCCGCAGGGATACGGCCTCGGCAACGCAGGTGTGGTCGCAAAGCGGACGGGCGTCGAGATCCGTGCGGGCGAGTCGACCTACACGGAACTCGGCGTGGACGCCGGGGTCGCGGGAATGGCCGCATTCGTCCTCTGGAGCCTCGCGGTCCTGGCGGGCCTCTGGCGGAGAGAGGCGTGGCTCGCGGCAGCGTTCGTCACCGTCCTCGTGATCGGCCTGCAGACCGACGTCATCGGCATCCACTGGATCGCGTTCACGGTCTGGGTCGCGGCCGGGCTCGCCCTCGGGTTGCCCCCTAACGAGGCGCGGCGACCAGAGCCAGGAGACGTGTGAGACCGGGCCTGCGGATCTCGCACCGGAGCCATGTTTCGCCGTGGTCCGGGCTCTCCCACAGCTCTCCGTTCGCCAAGCCGGCGAAAAGCCGGGCCTCGGTTGCGACGAGTGCGTACGGCATCGACGGCAGAGGTTCCGGGAGCCCTCCTGCGAGTCGGTCCCAGCCGCCGTTACGGCGACGGTAGACGTGCGCCTCGGGATCGCCGCGGCCGTGGGCGGCGAACGGCCCCGAGCTCGCCGAGACGTACCAGAGGTCGGGGTCATCGTGGTCGACGGCCACCGACCACGTGTAGTGACGGTCGCGCCCCTCGTCGGCGGGCTGCCACGTGTCGCCGTCGTCGTCGGACCATGCAGCTCCGCCGCCACCCGCTTCGTATGCGCGCCCGCGAGCCTGCGGATGCCACGCGAGCGAATGGACGTCCCGCTGCGCGCCGGGGCGGTGATCCTGCCAGGTCTCTCCTCGGTCGGTCGACCGCATCAACCCGCCGAGCTCGATCCCGGCCAGGACGAGGTCTGCGTCGTGCGGGCTGGGAGCGACCCAACGTACGTGCGACGTCCACGGCCTCGGGGGAAAGCTCCACGTCGGCCGTGAGGGGAGCTCGAGGAGGCCCGTGAGCTCGGCCCACGTCTGGCCTCCGTCGTCGCTGCGGTACAGCGCGCTGGGCTCGGTCCCGACGTACACGGCGCCGTCCGCCGGGCTGACAGCGACCGAGAACACCTGCTGCGCCGCGAGGCCGCAGTCGCTCCACGTCTCACCGCCGTCGGTCGTCTTGCGCACGCCTCCTGAGAGAAGTCCGACGTAGACGGTGTCGGCGTCGCTCGGATCGAGCGCAAGGCATTGCGCCCCGCTGTCGGCGAGCGCGTGCGCAATCGTCCACCCGATCGGTTGCTCGTCGAGGCGGACGAACGACGTTCCGGTCGTCCCGTAGAGGCGTGAGGGCGATGAGGTCATCGCCTGACCATCGTGCCTACGGCATCGAGCGCTGTGTTGTCTCCTCTACGCCTGGTGGCGCTCAGCTCCGGTCGGCTCGAGCTCGTCGTGCAGATGACCCGCGACACGTCGGTCGGGCCGCGAGATCAGGAAGTAGATCGCTCCGACGAGCGCGATGATGACCATCACGACGAGCGTGATCCAGTCGAGGTTGAAGAGCGCCCGTCCGCTCGAGAGGCCGGTGGGAACGACCACGTTGAGCAGCATCAGCCCGAGGTACAGCGCCGCGATGATCGTCACGGTCCAGCCCCAGCGACCGAGTCTGAACGTGCCCTCCGGCACCCAACCGCGGCTCCTCCCGACGAGCGCCGCGATGACCGTGAGCAGGAACGAGAGGTAGATGCCGCTGACTGCGAACGAGATCAAGGAGTAGAGCCCGCTCGTGTTCGCGGGATAGGTGATGAACCAGATGTCCTTGTTCTCGGTTGGCTGGTAGTAGACGAACAGGACGAACAGCAGCGAGATCAGAGCGCCGACGAGAAGCGCGTTCACCGGCGTCCGGAACCGAGAATGAACCTTGGAGAGCCAGGCGGACCCGGGCAGCGCGCCGTCGCGCCCGTACGAAAACGCGAGCCGGCTCCCGGCGCCCTGGATGGAGGTGCCGCACGAGAAGAACGCGAAGATGATGAGCAGGAGGAGGAAGTCCTGCATCCCGCTCGACAGCTGGCCGAGGATGAAGGGGACGCCGCCACCGTCGAAGGTCGCCTTGATCGGGTCCTCCTTCGGCATCGCGAGCAGAAGCGCGGCCGTGAGGAAAAGGGACGAGATGCCGCCCCAGATCAGCGCCCAACGCATCGACTTGGGAATCTGCCTGCGCGCGTCCTTCGTCTCCTCGGCGATGTCTCCGGCGGACTCGAACCCGTAGAAGATGTAGACGGGCGCGAGGACTGCGACGAGCGCGGCAGCGAGCCAGCTTCCGCCGAAGCCGACGCCGTACACGTTGGTGTCGGCGTGCAGCGCGCCCTCCGTCGAGAAGAGGAACCCGAAGCCGTGGTGGAACCCGTGGATCGCGAGGATGAGCGCGATGCCGAACGTCCCGAGGATCTCGACGCCGACGCCGAACTGCGCGACACGGCCCATGACCTTCGCTCCCGTGATGTTGAGCGTCGTCTGGATCGCGAGGAGGACGACGACGATGACGAGGATCGTCGTGTGGTCGGTCGGGTCCCAGTTCGTGTCGAACCAGTTGTGCGAGAGCGCCGTGACGTATCCGACGACCCCGTAGTCGACAGATGCGACGGTGACGAGGAGCGCGATCCCGTAGAACCAGCCGACGAACCAGCCGTACGCAGGCCCGACCGAGAACTTGCTGTACTGGTAGAGGGCGCCTGCGACCGGGTAGTGGCTCGCGAGCTCACCGAAGACGAGCGCGACGAAGAACATCCCGATGACGGGGATGAACGTGAGCCAGACATATGCCGGCCCGCCAACCGCGACGCCGAGGATGAAGAGCGAATAGATGCCGACCATCGGCGACAGGTAGGTGAAGGCGACCGCGAAGTTCGCGAAGAACCCGAGGACGCGGTTGAGCTGCGGTTGGTAGCCGAGGCTCTCGAGCCGTGCGTCCTCGGCGGCGGCGCTGCTCGCGGCGACCTGCTCTCCGTTCATGGGGCCTCCCTCGTTCGAGCGACGCGCCAGATTACGACTCCGGCTGCGCGATTGCAACCGTCGGGACAAGGTCGCGCATGCTGCGGTCAGCCGACTCGATCTGCGGTCTCGGAGGCGAGCGCCGACTGCACGGCCCGTCGCAGCTCGCGCATCGCTGTCAGGTGCTCCGTGGCCGGGCGCTCCAGGTGGCGCTCGACCCGCTCGTACGCGGCGACGACCGCTGGCCAGCCACGGCCGGCGACGCCTCGGCCTTTCGCCGTGAGCACGAGGTGGTACGAGCGGCCGTCGTTGGGATTCGGCGTCTTGCGGACGTCGCCGCGCTCGACGAGACGGCGTACGTAGTCGCGGATCGTCGTCGGCGGCAATCCCGTCTCGGCCGCGAGCGTCGTCGGCGTGACGGGCTCGAGCCACGAGATCCAGCCCATGAACGAGAAGAGCGCCTGCGGGACGTCCAGCTTCCGGAGCTCCGCGTCGACCAGCAGACCGACGAGGAGCCCGGTCGAGTAGAGCTCCTGGAGGAGATCCTCGTCGCGCGGCTCGCGGGGCACGCGCCGGATCATATTCTGGACATGCTGCGAGTTCGTCGCTAAAGTAGTGCGAGTTCGTCGATAGTTCGGAGGTCGTATGAAACTTGCGGCGCTCGTCGCCTCGCTGGTCGTCGCGCTCCCCGCTGCAGCGTCCAGCGCCGCGTCCAGCGGCGCATCCGGACAGATCCCCGGGGCGAAGGCGATGCGCGCGTGCGCCGCCGCCGGCGCGTACTGGCCGACGATGACGCTCGCGCTGGCAGGCAAGTCCGCCTGGGTCGCGTGCAAGGAGCAGTCGCGGCTCGTCCGTCTGAGCCTTCCCGGCGGGCATCGGACCGCGACCGTGCCGCTCGGCGGCCCGGTGACCGCGGTCGCGGTCGGGCTCGGCTCCGTGTGGGCGCTCGACAGCGGGTCGACGCTGTACCGACTGAACGCTCGCACCGGGCGCGTCGTCGGCCGCATTCAGACCGGTGCGGTCGCCGCGTACAACATCTGGATCGGCGGCGGTTCGGTTTGGGTCGCGGACGATCAGGGTGCCAGCGTCTTCCGCATCTCGCCGTTGACGGGCAAGGTCGTCGCGCATATCGCCGTGGGCGACGGCCCGGCAGACATGGTCTTCGCCGGGAAGGAGGCGTGGGTCGTCACGCACCGCGACAACACGATCTTCCGGCTCGACCTGTCGACGAACGCGGCGTCGCGGCTCGCGAGCGTCGGTGGGACGGACGCCGCGGCGGAGCGTCTCGCGTTGCTCGGAGGAAGCCTGTGGGCGACCGGAAGAGGAATGCCGCTCCTCGAGATCGACCCGGCGAGCGGCGCCGTGCGCCGCACGGTCGACATCGGGGGCACCGGGATCGACATCGTGGCGACTGCGCGCGCCCTCTGGGTTCCGGTTCGCACGCAGGCCGTCGATCGCACTGGCTTCCCGACGATGAGTGCGGTGCGGCGGGTGTCGACCGACGGTACTGTCGCGACGGCCGCGACCGCCCGCGGCCGCGTCGACGTCCACGGTCTCGCGGTCGGCCTCGGCGCCGTCTGGCTCGCCGACAACACGAACGGCGTCCTCTACCGGCTCGCGGCATGATGGAGGCGCTTCGGCGCGCCGAGTACATGGAGGCCGACGCCCAGCTCGCTGAACGGCGCTTAGCGGCGTCGCCGCCCGGCATCCCGTCACTACGCTCCGGAGATGAGTCGGAGGCCCAGTCCCGGCGTCATCCTCTCGGTGCTCGCGGTCGCGGGCGGTGCCTACGCCCTGCTCCAGTCGCTCGTCGTGCCGGCGCTCCCCACCCTCCAGCAGGACCTCGACACGACGCCCGCGGGCGTCACCTGGATCTTCACGGCATATCTCCTCGCGGCTTCGGTCGCGACACCGATCGCCGGTCGCCTTGGGGACATGTTCGGCAAGAAGCGGACGCTCGCGGTCGTGCTGGCAGGAGTGTGCGGCGGGACGTTCATCGCCGCGCTCGCGACCACGTTGCCCGTCATGATCGGCGCGCGGCTCGTGCAGGGCGTCGGCGGCGCCATCTTCCCGCTGGCTTTCGGGATCATCCGGGACGAGTTTCCCCGCGAGCGCGTGGCCGGCGGCATCGCGCTGATCTCGGGGCTCCTCGGGATCGGTGGCGGCCTCGGGATCGTCTTGTCGGGGCCGATCCTGGCTCACCTCGACTATCACTGGCTCTTCTGGATCCCGTTCGCAGTGCTCGCGGCAACTGCTCTCGCGACGGTGTTCGTCATCCCCGAGTCGCCCGTCCGCGCCCCGGGAAACGTCCACTGGAAGGGAGCGGTGCTTCTCACCACCTGGCTGGTCTGCCTGCTGCTCGCGATCAGCGAGGCGCCGACGTGGGGTTGGCTGTCGGGACGGACACTCGGCCTCCTGGCTGTTGCGGCGGCGGTGCTCGTCGTCTGGGTGAGAGCCGAGGCGCGATCTCGCACGCCCCTCGTCGACATGCAGATGATGCGGCTGCGCGGCGTGTGGACCACGAACCTCGCCGGTTTCCTGATCGGGTTCGGCATGTACAGCTCGTTCGTGCTCATCCCGCAGTTCGTGCAGACGCCGCCGTCGAACGGCTACGGGTTCGGCTCCTCGGTCACCCAGGCCGGGCTCTTTCTCATCCCGTCCACGGTGATGATGCTCGTCGCGGCCCCGTTCGCGGGGCGCCTGTCGGGCCGATTCGGCTCGAAGCTCCCGCTCGTCCTCGGCGCCATCGTGACGACGCTCGCGTTCGGCCTCCTCGCCGTCGCGCACACCGCCCACTGGCAGATCTATCTCGCCTCGTTGCTGCTCGGAATCGGCGTGGGCTTCGCGTTCGCATCGATGGCCAACCTCATCGTCGAGGCGGTCCGGCCCGATCAGACCGGTGTCGCGACCGGGATGAACGCGGTGATGCGCACGATCGGCGGTGCGATCGGCGGACAGGTCGCCGCCTCGATCCTCTCGGCGTCGCTGCTCGGGGACGGTCTCCCGAGCGAGCACGGCTACACGCTGTCCTTCACGATCATGGCCGCCGCGCTCGGGGCGAGCATCGTCGCGTCCCTGGCCGTCCCGAGCCGCAGGCCCCGCGCGCATCACGTCCCACTCGAGCCGCAACCCTCCTTCGAATGATCGTCGTCGGCATCGACGGCTCGAGCGAGGCGGACGCGGCTCTGGCATTCGCGGTCACCGAGGCCCGATTCCGCGGCGTGCCGCTGCGGGTCGTCTGCGCGTGGGAGCCGTCCGCGGCTGTCTACGCCGGAGAGGCGTTCGCGGCGACGGCAGACGCGTTCGTCGCGGGCGAGCAGCACGCCGAAGAGGTGCTTCGCGGGGCACTCGAGCGGACCCCGCACGACGACCTTCGGGTCGACGCGGTCTCGGTCGAAGGTCGTGCAGCCAGCGCGCTCCTCGAGCAAGCGGCCGGAGCGGAGCTCCTCGTGGTCGGCACCCGGGGCCGTGGTGCGACCAGGAGGCTCCTGCTCGGCTCCGTCAGCAGCGAGGTCGCACACAATGCGCCTTGCCCGGTGGCGATCGTCCCGCCGGAGGCACCCGTTCACTAGGCTGACACGGTGACCGGCGGCCCGATCGACACCCGCGTGGACATCGGTCACGTCCATCTGAAGGTGTCGGACCTCGACCGCGCGCTCGCGTTCTACAGCGGCGTTCTCGGCTTCGAGGAGCAGGCGCGTTACGGCGACCAGGCGGTGTTTCTCTCCGCAGGCGGCTACCACCACCACATCGGGCTGAACACCTGGGAGTCGAAAGGAGGCTCGCCGCCTCCGCCCGGTCACACGGGGCTTTATCACGCGGCCATCCGCTACCCGGACCGCAAGGCGCTCGCGGAAGCGCTCAAGCGCCTCGTCGACGCGGAGATCCCGCTCGACGGCGCCTCGGATCACGGAGTGAGCGAGGCCCTCTACCTTCGAGATCCGGACGGAAACGGCGTCGAGCTGTATCGGGACCGGCCAACGAGCGAGTGGCCGCGCAATCCCGACGGCACCCTCGGGATGTTCACGCGACCGCTCGACGTCCGGGCGCTCCTCGCCGAAGCCGAGTAGCGCGTGTCGCCGCCGTAAGCGGCTCCGCCACCGCGTCCGCTATACCTCAGAGACATGGCGAAGGCGAAGCCCGTCGAGCACCTCGAACGGGTCGTGATCCGTTTTGCGGGCGACTCGGGTGACGGGATGCAGCTCACCGGTGACCGCTTCACGAGCGAGACCGCGTTGTTCGGGAACGATCTCGCGACGCTCCCGGACTTCCCGGCGGAGATACGCGCGCCGGCCGGCTCGCTGCCCGGCGTCTCCGGCTTCCAGGTCCACTTCGCCGACCACGACATCCTCACGCCCGGCGACCAGCCGAACGTCCTCGTTGCGATGAACCCTGCGGCGCTGAAGGTGAATGTCGCCGACCTCGCGAAAGGCGGGACGATCATCGCGAACACCGACGCGTTCAACGACAGGAACCTCCAGAAGGCGGGGTACGGGTCGAACCCCCTGGACGACGGCGCGCTCGGCGACTTCCACGTGCACGCCGTCGCCCTGTCGTCCATGACGGTCGAGGCGCTCAAGGGGATAGACGGAGTGACCTCTCGCGAGGCGGAGCGCTCGAAGAACTTCTTCGCGCTCGGGCTCATGTCGTGGCTGTACCACCGGCCCGTGGAGGGGACTCTCGGCTTCATCGAGACGAAGTTCGCGAAGCGGCCCGAGATCGTCGAGGCGAACACGAAGGCCTTCAAGGCGGGGTGGAACTACGGCGAGACGTCGGAGGACTTCGCGATCTCATACGAGATCGCTCCCGCGAAGGCGGCGCCCGGGACGTACAGGCAGATCTCCGGGAACACCGCGCTCTCGTACGGCCTCGTCGCGGCGAGCAAGCTGTCGGGCCTGCCCCTGTTCCTCGGTGCGTACCCGATCACGCCTGCGTCCGGGATCCTCGAGGAGCTCGCCGCGCTCAAGGAGTTCGGTGTGCGCACGTTCCAGGCAGAGGACGAGATCGCGGCCTCGGGTGCGGCGCTCGGCGCGGCGTTCGGCGGCGCCCTGGGCGTCACGACCTCCGCAGGGCCGGGGATCGTGCTGAAGTCCGAGACGGTCGGCCTGGCGGTGACGCTCGAGCTGCCGCTCGTGATCGTCGACGTCCAGCGAGCGGGGCCGTCGACCGGCATGCCGACGAAGCCCGAGCAGGCCGACCTGCTGATGGTGCTGTTCGGCCGGAACTCCGAGTCGCCCGTGCCCGTCGTCGCGGCCGCGACTCCGGCCGGCTGCTTCGACGCGGCGATCGAGGCGGCGAGGATCGCGATCACGTACCGCACCCCCGTCTTCCTGCTCTCGGACGCCTACCTCGCGAACGGCTCGGAGCCATGGCTCATCCCCGATGCGGGCACGCTGCCCGCCATCGACGCGGCATTCGCGACGGGACCCCCGAACGACGGCGAGCCTTTCCTCCCGTACAAGCGCGATGCCGCCACGCTCGCACGGCCGTGGGCGATTCCCGGCACGCCCGGGCTCGAGCATCGCATCGGCGGCCTGGAGAAGGAGGACGAGACCGGGAACGTCTCGTACGACCCCGAGAACCACGACCTCATGGTTCGGCTCCGCGCCGCAAAGGTCGCAGGCATCGCCGCGGACATCCCCGAGCTCGAGGTCGACGATCCTGATGGCGCCGACACCCTCGTCCTCGGCTGGGGCTCGACGTACGGGGCCATCGGCGCCGCCGCGAGGCGGGTGCGCGCCGAGGGCCGCAAGGTCGCGACGGCGCACCTCCGGCACCTGAACCCGTTCCCGCGGAACACAGGAGAGGTCGTCAGGGGCTACGACAAGGTGCTCATCCCAGAGATGAACCTCGGGCAGCTCCGGATGCTCGTTCGCGCGGAGTTCCTCGTGGACGCCGTCGGATACAACAGGGTGCGCGGCCGGCCGTTCCGCGCGGCCGAGCTCGCGGACGCGATCGCCGCGCTGGTGGATCAGTGATGGCCGACGGCAACGGGAATCTCGTGCAGCTGACGGCGAAGGACTTCAAGTCCGACCAGGAAGTCCGCTGGTGCCCGGGGTGCGGGGACTACGCGATCCTCAACGTCATCCAGGGCTTCATGCCCGAGCTCGGCCTCTCGCGTGAGCGAATCGTCTTCGTTTCAGGGATCGGCTGCGCGGCTCGCTTCCCGTACTACATGCAGACGTACGGCATGCACTCGATCCACGGCCGCGCACCTGCGATCGCCACGGGTCTCGCCGTGACGCGGCCAGATCTCTCCGTCTGGGTCGTGACCGGCGACGGCGACGCGCTCTCGATCGGCGGCAACCACCTGATCCATGCGCTGCGGCGCAACGTGAACCTCAAGATCCTGCTCTTCAACAACCGGATCTACGGGCTCACGAAGGGCCAGTACTCCCCGACCTCGGAGCTCGGCAAGGTCACGAAGTCCACGCCGATGGGCTCGCTCGACCATCCGTTCAATCCGCTCTCGATCGCGATCGGAGCGGAGGCGTCGTTCGTCGCGCGCGCGCTCGACACCGACAAGAAGGGGCTTTCGGACGTGCTCACGGCCGCAGCGCGCCATCGCGGATCCGCGTTCGTCGAGATCCTCCAGAACTGCAACATCTACAACGACGGGGCCTTCGATTACGTCCGTGACGAGAAGGCGAACCGCATCTACCTGGAGAGTGGTGAGGCAATCCGCTTCGGCGCGGACAACGAGCGCGGTGTCGTCCAGTACGGCGACGGATCGGCCAGGGTCGTCGAAGTGGACGCGGTCGGTGAGGGATCGCTCCTGGTGCACGACGCACACCATCGCGAGCCGAGCCTCGCCTTCGCGCTCTCGCGAATCGCCTGGGAGACCGACGGCGCCGTTCCTCTCGGCGTGTTCCGAGCGCTCGAGCAGCCGGTCTACGACGACCTCATGTCCGGGCAGCTCGATGCCGCGCTCGAGCGCCGTGGCGAGGGCGACCTCGCGGCGCTCCTCCACTCCGGCGACACCTGGGTCGTCACCTGAGCACTCCGCCATGGGGCTCGCACGCCTGACCGTCGTGTCGGGCCAGGGGGAGGCGGACGTGGTCTGCTCGATGCTCCGCGCCGAAGGCATCGAGGCTCACGATCGAGCAGCCGGGCCGAATCCCGAGCGCGGAGGCGGATTCGGAGGCTGGCGGGAGATCCTCGTTCGCGACGATCAGCTCGACATGGCTCGCGAGCTATTCGGCGAGCCCGAGGTCGACTAGCTCTCGGCCAGGAAGCGCACGATCCGCTCGGCGATCTCCTCGCCCTTCTCCTCCTGCAGGAAGTGGCCCGCGCCGACGACGGTCTCGGCCGGTCCGGCGCCCGGAATGCGGGAGGCCATGTGCTCTGCGGCGACGGTCGAGAAGATCGGATCGGAATCGGAGAAGAGGACGAGCGCCGGGCGCTCCCAGCTCTCCAGTGCGGCACGCACCTCGAGCATCTTCGCCGCGCTCGGATGGTCGATCTCGGTCGGGACGAGCTCCGGGAAAGCGAGCACGCCGGCCTTGGACTCCGGCGTCGGGAAGGGCGCGTTGTAGGCCTCGATCACGTCGTCGCCCGGGTCCGCCACGCACGAGAGGCGGACGAGCTGGCCCGGAACGAGATCGGAGCCGACACGGCGCACGAACTCGCGAAAGCGCAGCCACTCCTCCGACGGGGCTCGACCTGCGCCGATACCGGTGTTCAGGATCACGAGCCGCGCGACGCGGTCAGGATGCTCGACGGCGAGTCGCAGACCGACAGGCCCGCCCCAGTCCTGGACGACGACCGTCGCCTCGTGGAGGTCGAGCTCGTCCGCCAGCCGCTCGATCGCCGTGTAGTGGAAGTCGTAGGAGTAGTCCTCGATCCGCGTCGGCTTGTCGGAGCGGCCGAAGCCGAAGTAGTCCGGCGCGAGGACGCGGGCGACGTGGGAGAGCGTGGGAATCATCGTGCGGTAGAGGAACGCCCACGTCGGCTCCCCGTGGAGCAAGAGAACGGGAGCGCCCGAGCCCTCGTCGACGTAATGCATTCGCAGGCCGGCCTGCTCGAGATAGCGCGGCTCGAAGGCATAGTCCGGGAGCCCGAGGAAGCGCTCCTCGGGTGTGCGGTACACGTCCACGGCGCTCAGCCTACGATGGGAGTTCCGTCGTGTGCGAGCCTCTCGATCAGGCTCGCCGCGGTGACGGTGCCGGGTGAACCCTGCAGGCGTGCAGCGGTCGCGGCCATCCGTGCGTGCAGCGGCTCGTCGGCGAGCAGCCGGTCGATCGCGCCGAGGAGCTCGTCGTCCTCGAACTCGTAGGTCTCCAGGCGCATCCCGTATCCGGTCTCCGCGACGCGCTGCGCGTTGTCGTACTGGTCCCAGAACAGCGGCAGCGCGATCATCGGCTTGCCGAAGTGGAAGCACTCGGTCGTCGTGTTGTTGCCGCCGTGCGTGATGACTGCGTCCGCGAGCGGGAGGAGTGCGGGCTGGGGGACGAACTCGCCGCCCCACATGTTGTCCGCGAGCTCGAACTCCGACGCCTGCGGCCCCTTGGAGACGATGAACCGGTGCGGTGCTCGTGACAGAACGTCGACGAGCCTCTTCATGAGATCGACGTCGGCCGAGCCCAGGCTTCCCAGTGAGACGTAGACGAGGCCGCCCTCGCCTTCCATGATCTCCGAAGGCAGCCCGAGAATCGCCTGCTGCCGGCGCACGCACGAGCCGAGGCGATGCCAGGTCGGCCCGAGCGGGGTCCGGCGCGCGTAGTCGACCTCCTCGGGGTAGAGGTAGAGGTTGAGCCAATCCGACTCGTGGATGAACTCCGCCTCGGCCAAAGCCCCTGCGCCGCGCTCGTCGCAGAACGCCGAGAACTCGCGATGCAGGTCCGCGGTTGCTCGGCCGTACTCGGCCCGGAACTCGTCCCAGCCGGTGCGGTCCGCGGCTGGATACCCCGGAGAAGACGGGAGGAACGTCCACGTCCCTGAGCTCGAGGGGGTTGCACGAGACGATTCGTGCCCACGGACGGCCGGAGTGCTGGATCGCGGGGAAGCACACGACGTTGTCCTCGACGATCGCGTCCGGCTGGACCTCGTCGAAGATCTCGCGCAGCCGGTCGTCGACGTAGCGCGCCCCGTCGCAGAGCGCACGCCACGTGGGCTCGATGAACTCCGAGAGCTGCTCGATCGTCGGCTTGCGGAAGACGGGAGCGGTTTCGCGGATGAAGTCCTTCCAGAACTGGCCCGGCTCCTCCTCGACCTCCGGAGGCGGGCCGAGTCGCATCAACCGCTCCTCGAATCCCTGTGCCTCGAGGCCCCCTGCGAACGACTCCTCGATCACGAAGACGACGCGGTGGCCGCGCTCGAGCAGGACCTGACCGATCCCGACGCAGTTGTTCGTCGGGCCGTACGCGCCCTCGGGGAAGAACACGATCGTCGCCACCGCGCGCGAGTCTCGCACGGGTGGTTGCTTCTCGTCAAAGCGAGGAGTAGTGTCGCTTCAGTTTTCTTCGATGACCTCGCAGACCGCTGAAACAGAGCCCGTCGACGTCGGCGAGAGGCTCCGGGCGATCCGGCGCCTGCGCCGCGTCACCTTGAAGACGGTCGCGGAGCGGGCCGACCTGTCGGAGAGCTTCTTGAGCCAGGTCGAGCGTGGGCGAGCGAATGCCAGCGTCGCCTCGCTGAAGCGCATTGCCGCCGCCCTCGGCGTGAACGTGGCGGATCTCTTCGAGCCGAACGGGTCGACGGCGCGACCTCGCGTGCTCCGCCGCGAGGCACGACCGAACCTCGCGTTCGGCACCCTCGGGCGGAAGTTCATGCTGACGCCGCGGCCGCTCGAGAATCTCCAGGTCATCGTCGGGCGAGCTCGACGCCGGGCGGCTCGACTGGAGACGAGCGCGTACACGCACGGCGACTCCGAGGAGCTGCTCGTCGTCCTCGAAGGCGTGGTCTCGCTTCAGCTCGGCACGGAGGTCTTCGAGCTTTCGACGGGCGACTCGATCGACTACCGCTCGCTCGACCCCGCACCGGCTGGTGAACATCGGCGGCGACCCTGCGGAGGTGATGTGGATCATCAGCCCACCGAGCTACTAGAGGCAAACGACTGACGTTCGAGACGGCAGGCACGGAAACGGAGGGAGTGATATGACCGACGACCTCGAGGTCGTGGATCGGCGACTCAGCCGGCAGGATCTCTTCAAGCTCGCGGCGGCGGCAGGGGGCGCAGGCCTCCTCGCCGGGCGCACCGGAGCCGCGAGCGCGGCGCTCGAGCGGCTCGACCGCGGAGAGCGGGCGGCTGCAGGTGCTCGACTGGGCGGGTTACGGCTACGACGGCGGCCAGTCCATGTTCGCGCAGTACGTCAAGAAGTACCCGAAGAACAAGCCGAAGTTCACCGTCATGGCGAACGAAGCGGACGCGCTCGCGTAAGTTCCAGCAGGGCGTCAACTGCGGACATCTTCCGTCCGTACGTCGGCTGGGTGAAGTACTTCGCCGAGAGCGGCCTCGTGCAGCCCTGGGACACGAAGCTGATCCCCAACTTCAAGCACTTGAACCCGCTGATGGTGAAGGCCGGCCAGTACAAGGGTCAGCAGTACGGGATCCCCGAGGACTGGGGCTTCGATGCGATCCTCTACCGCTCGGACAAGGTGAAACCGAAGGCGCGCTCCTGGGGCCTTCTCTTCGACGAGCGCTACAAGGGCAAGATCGCCTGGTACGACGACGGCAGCACGATGCTCCCGATGACCGGGCTGTATCTCGGGTTCAAGGACCCGTGGAACCAGACCGATGCGCAGCTGAAGCAGGCACAGAAGTTCCTCGTCTCCAAGAAGCACCTCGTGCGCACTGATCTGGTCCTCCGAGACGGCACTCTGGGAAGCCTTCGGCTCGGGTGACCTCTGGATCGCCTACGCCTGGCCCAACGACTGGGTGCAGATGCGGAAGAAGCCCAAGCCCGGGCTGCCGGTCGCATACATGCATGCCGAGGGAGAAGCCTCTCGCCTGGGTCGGCATGCTCATGCTGCTCAAGGACTCGTCGCGCCCCAAGCTCGCGCACGCGTTCGCCGATGCATGGAGCTCCGCCGCAAGTCGGGAAGTGGCTGGAGGACAACTACGGCTACGGGCACGCGAATCTGCTCGCGAAGCCGTCGTCGAGCGATCTCTTGCGCGCTCTGCAAGATCGACGACCCGAACGCCCTCGGGCCTCCGCAACGCGTACATCGACCGCGACATCCCCCGGCGCGATGTCTACGCGAAGGTGTGGGAAGAGGTGAAGTCGGCCTGAGGGGCAGCTTCTAGTCTCGCCCATGCTCGGCGAGGCCGAAGCCGAAACGTCGCCGGCGAGCCACGCAGGCCGCCGGCGGTTTCGGCTCGATCTGACGGCGCCGACCTTGCTCGGCCTCCCGGTCGCCTGGCTCGTCGTGTTCTTCCTCGTGCCGATCGGGATCGTCGCTGCGTACAGCGTCGACGCGCTTTCGCTCACGAACCGGGCCGCACCCGGTGCACGCTCACCGCGTGGCGTCATCTTCGTCACCGGCGACCCATTTCTCGGCCATGTCTATCTGGCGCTGTTCTGGAAGTCGGTGAAGATGTCGCTGATCGTCTCGGCGATCATCGTCGCCCTCGCTATCCGCTCGCGTACTACCTCGCGCTCTCCGGCACCAAGCGGAAATACGTGCTCCTCCTGCTCCTGATCGCGCCGTTCCTGACGAGCTACCTCTTGCGCGTGCTCGCCTGGAAAGTGCTTCTCGGCGACCAGGCGCCGATCAACAGCCTCCTGTCCTCGGCGGGTGCTCACGCTCGCCCGACCATCCGCTCTCGACGCTGATCTACACGCAATTCGCCGTCATGCTCGTGCTGGGCTACATCTGGCTTCCCTTCGTCGCGCTGCCGATCTTCGTGTCGCTCGAGACCCTCGATCGGCGACTGCTCGAGGCCGCGACCGACCTCGGAGCGAGCCGCTGGCAGGCGTTCATCCGCGTGACCTTGCCGCTGTCCGCTGCCGGGCGTCTTCGCGGCTTTCCTGTTCGTGTTCATCCCCACGCTCGGCGAGTTCGTCACGCCGTCCCTCGTCGGGCGGCACCGACCGGCTACATGTACGGCAACCAGATCGTCGATCTCTTCGGCACCGGCTTCCCCGACTGGCGCACCGGCTCCGTGCTGGCGCTGTTCCTGCTCGGCGTCGTCGGTGCGCTCACCGCTCGTCTTCTCGCGCTTCCTCCAGCCACGCCAGGTGGCGGCCGACTGATGGACGTCGCCCTCTCGAGACGCGGCGCGTGGCTCCTCCGAGCCTTCTTCGCGCTCATCGTCGTCTTCCTCTACGCCCCGATCGTCGTCCTGCTCGTTCTTCTCGTTCAACGACTCGGCGCTGCCGACGTTCCCGCTCAGCGGGTTCACGCTCCGCTGGTACCACCAGTTCCTCACGAACCCCGACCTCCAGGACGCACTGAGGACGAGTGCGCTCGTCGCCGCACTCTCGAGCCTCGGGGCCGTCGTCCTCGGCCTCCTCGCCGCCATCGCGCTCGTCCGCCATCCCTTCCGGGGAACGGGGCCGGTCTCGGCGCTTCTCCTCAGCCCGCTCGTGATCCCGTTCGTCGTCTTCGGGATCTCGCTGCTCCTGCTCTTCCACACGCGTCGGGGTCCGAGCTCGGCGTCACGGTCGTGATCGGGCACATCGTGATCACGCATCCCCTACACGATGCTCGTGCTGATGCCCCGGCTTCAGCACATCGACGTCTCGCTCGAGCAGGCGGCCTACGACCTCGGCGCGAGTCGCCTGCGAACGTTCCGCTCGATCACGCTCCCGTTGCTGCTGCCGGCCGTGGTCTCCGCCTACCTCATCGCCTTCACGACCTCGTTCGACGAGTACGCGGTCGCCTCGTTCGTCATGGGCTCGACGGTGACGTTCCCCGATCTACCTGTACTCCGCGTTTCGCTTCCCGAACCAATTGCCGCAGGTGATCGCGGTGGCCGTGGTCGTGATCACCGTCTCGCTGCTCGTGGTGGTAGCCGCCGAGGTCGGCCGCCGCGTCGCTGAGCGCCGACTCGGGGATCTCGAGGTCTAGAGCGACGATCGGCTGCAGCTCGGAACTCGCGAGACCACGGACGTGTGCTCGGGCTCCCAGCTGACGATGACGCGAGCTCCCGACCTCGAACGGCGTCGACGAGCTCGTCCGCGAGTCGGCTTGCAACCAGACGACCGGCCCTCCGGTGTGTCGACGTGGAACTGCGTGTACATCCCGAGGTAGACGATCTCGGCGATCGTTCCCTCCGAGCAGTGACCCGCCATCGGCGGCGTGAGCGTCCGACCGCTGCCGATGCGAACCCGTTCCGGGCGCACCGCGACTCGAAGCGTCGTACCGACCCGGGCGCTCTGTCGGAGCCGGCCGAGAGACGACTCGTTCGCCTTCCGCCGGCACGCATGACCGCGTAGCCTCCCACGATCTCGTCCACGGTCAGCTCGAGCGTGTTGAGCGAGCCGATGAAGTCGGCGACGAAAGCCGTGGTCGGATGCTCGTAGATCTCCCGCGGGCCCCCGATCTGCTCGACCTGGCCGCCGTTCATGACTGCGATCCGGTCGGACATCGCAAGTGCCTCGTCCTGGTCGTGGGTCACGTACACGAACGTCGTCCCCAGCTCGTATTGGATCCGCTTCAGCTCGAGCTGCATCTGCTTGCGGAGCTTCACGTCCAGCGCGCCGAGCGGCTCGTCGAGGAGGAGTGCCGCCGGTTGATTCACGAGCGCCCGCGCCAGTGCCACCCGCTGCTGCTGCCCGCCGGAGAGCTGGCGCGGCCGCCGACTCTCGTAGCCCTCGAGCTCGACGACCCGCAGGATCTCGAGCACGCGCCCGCGTGCTCTTTGCGTGGGATGCGCTTCACCTTGAGCCCGAACGCGACGTTGTCGTAGATCGACATGTGCGGGAAGAGCGCGTACTGCTGAAAGACCATGTTCACCGGGCGACGGTTCGAGAAGACCGACGTGACGTCCTCGTCCCTGGAGGAGATGCGACCCTCGTCGGCACCTCGAAGCCGGCGATCATCCGCAGCGTCGTCGTCTTCCCGCAGCCGCTCGGCCCGAGCAGCGAGAAGAACTCGCCCTCGCCGATCGCAAGCGAGACGTCGCGACGGCTTCAGCCTTGCCGAAGCGCTTGCTGACGCCCTCGAGCGCAATCGCGACGCTTCGCTGCGCTGACATGCCGGCCGAGTCTAACCCGGCCTCGGTAGGGACGTCAGATCGAGTGCGGAGGTCGCGCTACCCAGCGTGCGACATCGCCGGTTCGCGCGCGTGCTCGAGCGCGCGCGAGCGGCGCACGCTTGCGACCCCGATCGTCGCGAGTGACGTGGCTCCGGCGACCGCGAAGGCGAGTGTCGTCCCTCCCTGCTCGGCCAGCCAGCCGGCGAACAGGCCGCCGATCGGCGCGAGCCCGAGGAACGCGAAGAGGTAGATGCTGATCAGACGCCCGCGCAGGTGATCGGGCGCCGCGAGCTGAACCAGGGCGTTCGCGTTCGCCGTGAAGAGCGTGAACGAGAGTCCGATACAGAAGAGCAGTGCTGCCGCGAGGTACGCGTTCTGCACGGGGGCGAGCAGGAGTGCGAAGACGCCGAACGACGCCGTGCCGATCGCGAAGAGCCGCCAGCTCGCTTCGCGGAACGTGGCTGCGGAGAGCGCACCAACGAGGGCCCCCAGGCCGAACGTCGCCGACAAGAGGCCGAAGCCCTCGGGCCCGACGTGGAGCGTGTCGGCTGCGAGTAGCGGCACGAGGACATGGAAGTTGAAGCCGACGGTCGAGACGACGGTGACGACCGAGAGGACGAGCCGCAGCTGCCGATCGTTCCACGCATACGAGAAGGCGTGGCGAATGCCCTTGATCATGCTGGCGGACCGATCGCGGACGACCGGCCGCAGCTCCTCCTCGCGTACGAGCGCGAGAGCCGTGAGCACGGCAAGGAAGCTGACGGCGTTCAGCGCGAAGCAGATGCCGGTTCCAACGGCGGCGATCAGCAGACCGGCGATCGCCGGACCGATGATGCGCGACCCGTTGAAGAGCCCCGAGTTGAGCGCAACCGCATTCGGAAGCTCGCGGGGGCCGACCATCTGGAACGTCAGGGATTGACGCCCCGGCGCGTCGAAGGCGAGGGCGATCCCGCCGAGCGCAGCCAGGATGTAGACGATCTCGAGGGTCGCCGTCCCCGTGAGCGTGACCACGGCGAGGCCGATCGAGATTCCCATCGCGGCGGCCTGCGTCGCCATGACGAGCTTCCGCGAGTCGATCCGGTCGGCGACCACTCCCGCGAACAGGCCGAAGATCGTGAACGGCACGAAGCGGCAGAACGCGAGCACGCCGATTGCGAGCGGAGAGCCGGAGAGCTCGATGACGAGCCATGCGAGCGCGACGTTCTGCATCCATGTGCCCGCGAGCGAGACGACCTGCCCTGTGAAGAAGATCCGGTAGTTGCGGTGCCGTCGGAGGCTGCGGAACGTGCGCGCGCGGAGCGCGAAGGCGAGTGTCGTCAAGCGTCGTCCCCCACGAGCCTCATGAGCGCGGGTATGGCGGCCTCTATCGCCTCGAGGTCGTTCGGGTCGAGTGCCCCGAGCCGTCCGGCGAGCCACGTCGTGCGACGTGCACGGACACGGCGCATCAGCCGCTCTCCGTCGTCGGTCAGACGGAGCCCGACCCGACGCCGGTCGTCGCTCGAGCGTACGCGCTCGAGCAGTCCGCCGCGCTCGAGACGGTCGACGTGACCCGACAACGCGGGTGGGGAGATCCCCTCCTCTGCTGCGAGCTCCGCGAGTGACAGCCCTGGGCTCCGCTTCACGAGCCAGAGGAGCGTCGCCTGCCGGGCCGTGATACCGAGCTGCTCCGTCTCCTTGCGGAGCTCGCGCGCAACGCGCAGGACGGCCGGCCGCAGGTCGGCGGCGACGGTCTCCGGACTAAGCGTAACCTCGCTAATCATTAACCTGCCTAAGGATACACGAAGTACCGAAGTCCGGGACGTATCGTCCAGCGGGATGAGCGCGCCGACGCCGAGCCGGGACCACGATGCCATCGCGACGCTGTCGGATCCGCTCGTCCAGGAGCTCCTCGCCGCCCGGCTCATCGGAGTGCTCGCGACGGTTCGACCCGACGGCGCGATCCATGCCGTGCCCATGTGGTACTCGGCCCTCGACGATGCCGTGATCCTCGCGACCTCCTCGCGCAGCCGGAAGGTGCGCAACCTCGAGGCCGATCCCAGGGCAACCCTGGTGCTCCACGACTCGCGTCCGGGCTACGAGGTGTGCGGCGCGTCGATCGCGGGCGCGGTCGAGATCGTGCGGCCGCCGGCGGCGCAGGCGCTCGTGGGTCACGTCCACGAGCGCTATCTCGCGGTCGAGGCTTCCAGTGACGCGCGAGTTGCGGCGTACCTCGAGTCGGACGACGTAGCACTCCGTCTCACGCCGACCGCGTCGGTGACGTGGGACGAACGTGGGAGCGAAGCGTCGCGGGTCGTCCGCGAGCGAGGCTGGGCGCACCTGCTCGTGGCGACGGAGCCGCGACCCTAGGTCGCCTCGGCGGCCTCGACGACTGCCTCCGAATCGGGCAGCGCCCGCCGCTCGAGGGCCGTGGCGCACACCCAGGCCGCTGCGGCGGCCAGGACTGCGGCAGGGACGGCATCGGCCCCCTGCGACCCGACGAGAATCGCGGCGAGCAGCATCGACGACAGGAGTAGTCGACTCTGTGCGGCCATCCCGGCGGCGGCGCCCATCGCGACCGCGACCGTCGGCGACATGTCGAACCAGATCACGGGCAAGGTCGCGACGCCGATGCCGAGGAAGATCGCCGGGAAGATCGGCCCGCCGCGGAAACCGCTCGCGAGGCTGATCGCGTACGCGATCGCCTTCGCGACGAGGAGCACGAGGACCGAGGCCGTCGAGGTTTCGGCGAGGAGTGCCGGAATCGATGCTTGACCGGAGAAGAGCACGTCCTGCGAGTCGGCGCCGAGCGCGTCGGCGAGCAAGGCGATCAATCCGACGGCGAAACCGCCCGCGAGGAGCAGGCCCGGCATTCCGAGGCGCGTCTTGCCGCGTCGCTCGAGGCGATGGGCACCCCGCTTCAGCGGCACGATCACGAGCGTCGTGACGATGCCGACGAGCACAGCGATCAGGAGGTTTCCGACCTCCACTCCGTCGTAGAGCGGGAGAGCCGGGACGACGAGACCCGGCGCCTCGAGGCCGCCCCAGTCGCCGAACCCGATGAAGACGAGGTAGCCGACCGCAGCGGACACGAAGCCGGGGAGGAGGATCGGGACGGCCTGCGCCCCGAGCCCGACTGCGCTCTCCATGAGGAACACACCGCCGACGAGCGGGCCGCCGAAGAGCGAGGAGAGCGCGGCGAATGAGCCCGCGAGCGATAGGAGTCTCTTCTGGTGCTCGCCGAGTCTCGCGAGGGTCGTCAGGAAGATGGCGACGGCGCCACCGAGCGCGACGACCGGCGCCTCCGGTCCGAGGACGAGGCCGAACGACAACGTGGCGATCGACGCAACTGCGATTCCGGGTACGTGGGCGATCGGCGTGGGCGCCATCGAGAGCCCCTCGAGCGGCTCGTGGCCTCCGTCGCCGGGGAGCCACAGCCGCGCGGCCAGGACGATCACGGCACCGACGAAGGGGAGCCCGAGGACGAGGTACCACGGCGGGGACGTCTCGCCGAGGGCGTCCGGAAGGTCGACCCACAACCAGTGCTCGAAGTAGTGAACCGTTCCGAGGAACAGGGCCGCGACGAGAGCCGCCGGGATCCCGACCGCCGCCGCGAGGACGATCGTCTGCAGATACTCGCGGGGAGTCGGCTGTGCCGGCGGTGACTGGTGCGCTGCGGCAGCCTCCATGGCCGCCGAGCCTACTGCCTACTTCGGCTCTGCCTCCAGCTTGTAGCCGACGCCGTAGCGCGTGTGGATGAAGGTGTGCTTGGGTGCGCGCCGGTCGACCTTCTCGCGCAGCTTGCGCACGAAGACGTCGACCGTCCGGTCCCGATGCGTCGCGCGACGGCCCCACACGCGCTGGAGCAGCTCGTCCCGCGTCAGCACGCGGCCCTGCTCACGTGCCAGCGTGTAGAGGAGGCGGAACTCGGTCGGGGTGAGCTCGGCGCTCGACCCGTCGACGTACGCCTGCACGTTGTCCGGATCGAGGCGCAGCTCCTCGATCTTGATCTCGTCACCCCGCCGCGGCTCGGCGTCGCTGACGCCGCGCCGGGCGGCCACCCGAACGCGGGCGGCGAGCTCTTTCATCGAGAACGGCTTGACGAGGTAGTCGTCCGCTCCGATCTCGAGCGCATGCACCCGGTCGTGCTCGGTCCCGCGCGCGGAGACAACGATGATGGGAGTGCCGATGCCCTCGTCGCGGGCCTGCTCGATCACCCGCCAGCCGTCGATGCCGGGGAGCATGAGATCCAGGACGCAGACGTCGGGACGCTCGTAGCGAAGGCGAGCGAGCCCGGTCTCGCCGTTTGC
Source organism: uncultured Gaiellaceae bacterium (assembly GCA_963746975.1). Lineage (GTDB taxonomy): Bacteria > Actinomycetota > Thermoleophilia > Gaiellales > Gaiellaceae > GMQP-bins7. The sequence goes on along the minus strand of CAVVDE010000012.1, from coordinate 106,384 downwards.
GACACCCACGGCGTCGAATCCGGCCGTCTCGAGGTGACGAGCCATCCCACGTGCGATGACGTCGTCGTCTTCGATGATCAAGACCTTCGCCATCCGGCGACACCATAGTGGCCGCCCTCCAGCCTCTCTGGGGCCGCGACCTGGTTACCGTCCTGTATCCGAATGGTGAACGTCTCGGCGGAAGCGGGCTCCGCGCGAGTGGTCTGTTACAACCGTCGGGTGACCGATGCGGACGCGATCAGGGGGCGGGCGCTCGTCGAGGAGAGCCGGGAGGCGATCGTCGTCCTCGACGACTCGGACCGGGTCCTCCTCGCGAGCCGGCGCGCGCGGCAGGCGATCGACGGGATCCGCGAGGGCGAGCACCTTCCGTCCGATCTTCTGACGGGTGAGCGCGGCGTCATCCCGCTCGTCGTCCCGTACGAGGTGGCCGGTCGCCGGGAGCGACTCGTCTACCTCTCGCGTGAGGGCGACCTCGCCGCCTACGAGGAGCTCCGCGCCGGCTTCACGGCCGCGGTGTCGCACGAGCTGCGCACGCCGCTCGCACGCCTCCTGACCATCCTCGAGACGACGACCCTCCCCGGGGAGGACGTTCCCGCGCTCGTCGAGCAGGCACGAGGCGAGATCGACCAGATAACGGAGCTCATCGACGAGGTCCTGTTCCTCTCGGAGCTCGAGTCGGGTGCCCGCGTGGTCGCGCTCGGCCCGACTCCGGTGAAGCCCGTGCTCGTCGAGGCCGTCGAGGAGCTCGACGAGCGCGCCTCGCGCGCGGGTGTCGAGATCCGGGTCGAGGGCGACGACGCCGTCGAGCTCGCCATCCGGCCGCGCATGCTCAGGGTGGTCGCAAGGAACCTCGCCGAGAACGCCATCCGCTACGCAGGGCCGGGCTCGACGTTCACCCTGGCCGTCGAGCGCACCGACGACACCGTGGCGCTCGTCGGGGGCGACGACGGCATCGGGGTCGACGAGTCCGAGCTGCCCCGGCTGTTCGAGCGGTTCTATCGCTCCGATCGCGCGCGTGCCTCGCGGGGAACCGGCCTCGGACTCGCAATCGTGAAGCACATCGTCACGCAGGCGGGCGGGACCGTCGAGGCGCGAGGGGCACGCGGTCGCGGTCTCGAGGTGCGCTGCGAGCTGCCCGCGCCGTAGCGCGCCGCAGTCACCGGATCGTCACCAGAAGTTCACCAGTGTGAGTCCCGGCGGCTCTGGCGCGCCGAGGACACTTGCGCCATGGTGGTCACGACGAGACCGTGCTCGTGACGGTCGTGGACGAGACGACCGCCGCCCCCGCAGTCGACGGCCTGCGCATCGGCGAGGTCGCCGCGAGCGCGGCCGCCGAAGATGCGCGCTCGCACGAGGTCGTCTTCGACATCGAGGCTCTCACCGTGAGCTACGGCGGTGCCGTCGCGCTACGCGAGGCGACGCTCGAGGTGCACAAGAACGCCGTGACGGCCTTCATCGGCCCGTCGGGCTGCGGCAAGAGCACCTTCATTCGCTCCCTCAACCGCATGAACGACGAGATTCCCGGCGCGAAGGTGGAGGGGCAGGTGCTCTACCACGGCCGGAACCTGTACGCGCCCGAGGTCGACAAGGTGGAGGTCCGGAGGCGGATCGGCATGGTCTTCCAGAAGCCGAACCCGTTCCCGAAGTCGATCTACGACAACGTCGCCTTCGGCCCGCGCATGCTCGGCATGAAGAAGGACCTCGACGAGCGGGTCGAGCGCGTCCTTCAGCACTCCGCCCTGTGGGACGAGGTCAAGGATCGCCTGAAGGAGAATGCCCTCGGCCTCTCCGGCGGGCAGCAGCAGCGTCTCTGCATCGCACGCGCGCTCGCCGTCGAGCCGGACGTGATCCTCATGGACGAGCCTGCGTCGGCGCTCGACCCGATCTCGACCACGCGCATCGAGGACCTCATCCACGAGCTGAAGAAGGAGTACACGATCGCGATCGTCACCCACAACATGCAGCAGGCGGCGCGGGTCGCGGACATGACCGCCTTCTTCAGCGTTGAGGTGCGTGACGACGGCAAGGGTCGCAACGGGATCCTCGTCGAGTACGACCAGACGACGAAGATCTTCACGAACCCCTCCGACAAGCGCACGGAGGACTACGTCACCGGGCGGTTCGGATGAGAACCGAGTTCCAGTCGGATCTCGACGCACTCGAGGCGGGCTTCCAGGAGTCCGGGGATGTCGTCTCGCGTGCGATCCGCGCGGTCGTGGACGCGCTCCGCACCCAGGACGCCGAGCTGTGCGACGAGGTCATCGCGTACGACGACGAGATCGACGAGCGGTACCGGGCGATCGAGTCCCAGGTACAGCTCGTGCTCGCCCGTCAGACACCGGTGGCGACGGACTTACGCCTTGTGCTGGCGCTCCTGCACGGCTCGATCCACATCGAGCGGATGGGTGATCAATGCGTCACGATCGCGAAGCTCACGAAGCTCTCGAGCCATCTGGAGACGAGACGCGACGTGATCGAGTCGCTCGTCGACATGGGCGACCGCTGCGTCGAGATGGTTCGCGTCGCTCTCGGCTCGTTCGCGACGCGCGATGCGGAGATGGCGCGGACGCTCCACGAGCTCGACGACCTCGTCGACCGGGGGAACCGCCAGGTCTTCGACGACGTCCTGAAGTCCGTGAGCGATACCGAGGCGCTCGAGTGGGGGATGCGGCAGATAACGGTCGCGCGCTGTTTCGAGCGCATCGGCGACAACGCCGTCGACATCGGCGAGCAGACCGCGTTCCTCGTCACGGGTGAGCTCCGTGAGTTCACGGACGCATCGCACTGAGCTCCGGAGCTGGCGCCAACCGGATCGTCACCACACGTTCACCTTCGTGAAGCACATGACGCGGCACTGCCACGCGAGACTCGCGCCGAATTACCTCGGGGGCAGGCAACCAAACGGAGTGAAAGGGGAATCGAGATCATGAAGCGTTTCGTCCTGACGGCCCTGGCACTGGCCGCAGCCATCGCGCTCGCGGCCTTCGCAGGCCGCGCGCAACCGGCGTCTGCCAAGTCGACTGCCGGCTCACTCACGGGAACGGGCTCGACCTTCGTCTTCCCGCTCATTTCGAAGTGGATCCCGGCCGTGGATCAGGCGCTCGGGATCAAGCTCACGTATTCGCCCACCGGCTCCGGTGCCGGGATCGCGCAGGTGACGGCACGCACCGTCGACTTCGGCGCGTCGGATGCACCGCTCAGCGCGGATCAGGCTGCGGCGTGCAAGGGCTGCGTGACCATCCCGTGGGCTCTCGCGGCGACGTCGATCCCCTACAACTTGCCCGGGCTGAACGGGCGCCTCCGCCTGAACGGGACGGTGCTCGCGAACATCTACCTCGGGCAGATCACGCGCTGGAACGCGCCGGCGATCAAGAAGCTCAATCCCAAGCTCAATTTGCCGGATCTCGAGATCAAGCCCGTGTATCGGTCGGACGGCTCGGGCACGACGTACAACTTCACCGACTACCTCTCGGCAGTCAGCCCACAGTGGAAGAGCCGGGTCGGCCTGGGCACGAGCGTGAACTTCCCGACGGGGTCCGGTGCGCGCGGTAGCTCCGGCGTCACCGGCGTCGTCAGGGCGACCGAGGGTGCGCTGACGTACGTCGATGCCGCGTACTCCATCCAGAACAAGCTGACGTTCGCCCTGATGCAGAACCGCGCCGGGAAGTTCACGACCCCGGGCATCAGGGGAGTGACGCAGGCCGTCTCGACGCTGCCGAAGAAGATCACCTCGCTCTCGCAGATGAAGATCGTCGATCCGCCCAAGTCGGCCGGCAAGCTCGCGTACCCGATCTCGACGTTCACATACGTGATCGTCCCGATCAATTCGGGAGGGAAGGCCGCGGACCTGAGGAAGCTGATCTACTGGGCGGTCACGGGTGGTCAGAAGTACTGCCCGCCGCTCTTCTTCGTGCCGATGCCCCAGCAGGTCCAGGCGTTCGCCTATCGCGAGATCAAGAAGATCCAGGCGGGAACGTAGAGCCGAGCTGACCTCGTGACCTCGACGACCTACGGAGACGCTGCTGCGCCGGAGACCGATCTCCGGCGCAGCGGCATCCGGATCGGCGATCTGCTCTTCAAGGGCATCTCGATCCTCGCCGCCCTATCCGCAATCCTGCTGCTCGGACTCATCGCCTGGAAGGTGCTCGACCTGGCCTGGCCAGCCATCCAGCACTACGGGCTCAGCTTCATCTGGACCGAGGCGTGGGATCCCGTCACTCAGAACTTCGGCGCGCTCATCTTCATCTACGGGACGGTCGTCACCTCGTTCATCGCGCTCGCGATCGCGACGCCGCTCTCGATCGCGATCGCCCTCTTCCTCACCGAGATCTCGCCGAAGAGGCTCGCGGCCCCGATAGCCACGATGGTGGAGTTGCTCGCAGCGATCCCGAGCGTCGTCCTCGGCCTCTGGGGCATTCTCGTCTTCGGGCCGTGGGTTCGCGACCACCTCGAGCCGTGGATCCAGTCGACGCCGCTCGGCTTCCTCCCCATCTTCTCGGGCGAGCCGAGCCAAACTGGGATCTTCCCCGCTGGCCTCGTCCTGACGATCATGATCATCCCCATCACGTCGGCGATCTGCCGCGAGCTCTTCATCCGCGTCCCAAAGGACCTGACTGACGGTGCGCTCGCTCTCGGCTCCACGCGCTGGGAGTCGATTCGCGGTGTACTGCTGGCCTACGCCGCGCCGGGGATCATCGCCGCGGTGCTCCTCGGCCTCGGTCGGGCGTTCGGCGAGGCGATCGCCGTCAACCAGACCATCGGAAATCACAACACGATCCCGTCCTCGTGGTTCGAGCCCGGCGACTCGCTCGGCAGCAAGGTGGCGTCCGAGTACGTCGGCGCGACGAGCCTGGAACAGGCCTCGTCGATCCTCTACCTCGCGGCGATCCTCATGGTGATCTCCCTCGTCACGAACGTGGTCGCGCAGTTCATCGTCGTCCGCTTCGAGCGCGCGAGGCAGGGCGTATGAGTGTCACCTCGGCGACCGTCGACCCCTACGACATCACGGTCAAGTCGAACGGGCTCCGTCGACGGCGGATCGTCGAGAAGATCTTCGGCCTGCTCGCCATGGGCGCCGCTCTGCTCGCCTGCGGCATCCTGTTGATCGTCCTCGGGACGTTGGTCTACAAGGGCTTCAGCCAGCTGAACCTCGACTTCTTCACGAAGCCGAGGCCGCTCTTCGGCGAGAAAGGAGGAGTCGCCGACGCTCTCATTGGGAGCGCGATCATCGTCGGGATGGCGATGCTGATGGCGATCCCCGTTGCCGTGCTCGTCGCCATCTACATGTCCGAGTACGCGGGTCCGAAGGTCTCGCGCACGTTGCGGGTCGTCCTCGACGTCCTCAACGGGGTGCCGGCGATCGTCGTCGGCGTGTTCGTCTTCGGTCTTCTCGTCGTCGGCAACGGACAGAGCGCCGTTCTTGGTGCTTTCTCGCTCGCGATCCTGATGCTGCCCATGGTGGCGCGCGCGACGCAGGAGATCCTCCAGGTCGTCCCGCAGAGCCTGCGCCATGCGAGCCTGGCGCTCGGAGTGACGAGGTGGCGTACGACGTGGAACATCATCCTGCCGGCAGCCATCGGCGGCATCCTCACGGGCGTCGTCATCGCCGTCGCCCGGGTCGCGGGCGAGACCGCACCGCTCCTCTTCACCTCGTCGATCGCTGCGAACGCGATCTCGTTCGACGTCCACGGCGCTCTTCCGACGCTGCCAGTGACGATCTACGTCAACTCCGAGTCGCCCGACCCCGGAGAGCAGGCAGCGGCCTGGGCGGCGGCGCTCGTGCTCATCGGCTTCGTGCTCGTCATGAACATCCTGGCCAAGTACTTCGCGGGCCGGAAGCGCAAGCAGCTCGAAGGTTCCTGAGCCCAGGCTCCAGACTTCTCCCTCTGTCTCCTGCCAGCGAGAGCGGCGACATCGCCGCTCTCGTGCTGTTTCGCCGCAGCGAGATGCCAGAAAGGGTGAACTGCCTCCTACCCCTTGACCAGGGTGCGTGAGATGCAGAAAATCCCTGCACGGGTCGGGAGAGACCCAGGTGGACGAGAGGGGTTCGGATGTTGCTGTTGCGACACGCTAGTGCGGGCGAGAGGTTGTCGTCACCGGCTGTGGACCGCTTCCGCCGGTTGGACGAGGCGGGGCGGACCATGGCCCGTCAGCTCGTGTGGGCGTATGCGGATCGTGAGATCACCCAGATCGCGTCGAGCCCGTACCCCCGCTGCGTCGAGACGGTCGTTCCGCTGGCTGCCAGCCGAGGTCTCGCGGTCGACCAGCACTGGGAGCTCGCCCCCGACTCCTCGCTCGAGGACATCATGACTCTCCTCGTCGACCTTCCCGAGACGACTCTCGTCTGCACGCACCGCGAGGTCTTCGAGAAGCTCCTCGGCTGGGACGCGCCCGCCGACAAGGGCGCCGCCTGGGTGCTCGAGCGAAGCGGGCCAGAGCTCGTTCCGGCGCTCTACGTCGAGCCGCCGACCGACGTCCGTTCGGGCCAGCGCCAGGCCGTCTGACGTCAGGCCGCGGCGGACGCCTCGCGCACGAGCGCGAGGGCGACTCCCTCGCGCAGCCCGCCGCGCCCGACTTCGAGCTTCGCGTCGAGACACCGCGCGACCTCCCCGAGCACGAGCGTCCCTCCGAGCAGCGTCTCGCTCCGCTCGGCCGTGATGTCGATCCCCTCGATCACCCGCGCGACGCCGAGTCGCACGAAGCTCTCCGCGAGCGCGTCGAGCTTCTTCGGGCCGAATCGCGGGCCGACGATCTTCGCGATCGCGCGGGCCGTGCCGCCGATTGCGAGAGCGGCGTCCGGGTGCGGGGCGTCGAGCTCGTCGAAGAGGTCGCTGACCGCTCTCCGCGCCGAGACGACCTCGGACTCGGAAGGGCGACGGCTCTGCAGGAACGCGCTCGTCAGGCGGAGGGCGCCCGCGTCACGTGACGTCACCCACGTCGGACCGAGCTGGGGGCGGCCGACCGCAACCTCGCACGAACCTCCACCGAGATCGACCACGGCCACGGAGGCGGGCGGATCCCGGAGCGACGCGACTGCGCCCTCCCATGCGTAGCGGGCCTCGTCCTCGGCCGACAGCACGGTTACCCGCGCCCGCGTTGCGTCCACGAGCACGTCGACGAGCTCGTCCGCATTCGAGGATTGTCTGCCGGGTGCGGTGACGACGGTCTCGATCCGCTCCGCTCGCGCGATCCGCGCGAGCTGTGCGTATCGCTCTGCCACGTACTCGAGCTCGTCCAGCTTGCGGGCGCCGATACGGTCGAAGCGGAACGCGTCGTCGCCGAGTCTGAGGTACACGCGCTCGCGGCCCAACTCGCGGACGGAGCCACTCCGCTTGACGGACGCGATAAGGAGGCGGACCGAGTTCGAGCCGACGTCGATGACCGCGACGCGCATTGCCGGGATTCTGTTGGGGGCTTCGGTCGACCTACCCGGCACGCCGCTCGCGGGCGCCGCGGCGAGCACGCTTGAGCGACCGGCGCATCATCGTCTCGTGGTGCGAGTGGCGCTTCGACCTGGCCGGCTCGACGCGCGTCCACTCTCCGTCCGGTCTCAGCGCCCATGCGTTCGTGTCGTCCTCGAGCGCGCTGTCGAGGACTGCGTGGATCTCCTGGCGGACGCGTGCGTTCTCGACCGGCATCAGCACTTCGATCCGGTGGTCGAGGTTTCGCTGCATGAGGTCCGGGCTGCCGATGTACGTCGCGATGCGCTCGCCCGCCTCGAACGAGTAGATCCGGCTGTGCTCGAGGAAGCGCCCGACGATCGAGCGCACGTGGATGTTCTCGGACTGGCCCTCGACGCCTGGTCGGAGCGCGCACGTCGAACGCGCGATGATGTCGATCTGCGCCCCCGCCCGTGACGCGGCGTACAGCTCGTCCACGATCTTCGGATCGACGAGGTGGTTGAGCTTGAGCCGAATGCGGGCATGCTTCCCCTCGCCGGCCGCTGCTGCGACCGAGCGAATCTCGTCGACGAGCCCGCTCCGCAGCGTGAAGGGCGCGACCAGGAGCTTGCGGAACTTCTGAGGCCGCCCGAAGCCGGTGATGTAGTTGAAGAGGTCGGCGACATCGGCGGTGATGTCCTCGTCGGCCGTGAAGATCCCGAGATCCTCGTACAGCCGCGCCGTCGCGGCGTGGTAGTTGCCGGTGCCGATGTGCACGTACCGGCGGAGAGCGTCGCCCTCACGCCGGACGATCAGCGTCATCTTCGCGTGGATCTTCAGATCGGGGAAGCCGTACGCGACGTGGACGCCCGCCTGCTCCAGCTCCCTGGACCACTCGATGTTGCGGAGTTCGTCGAAGCGCGCCTTCAACTCGACGAGACAGACCGACTGCTTTCCCAACTCGGCGCACTGGATGAGCGAGCCGACGAGCACGCTGTCGTCGCTCGTGCGGTACACGGCCGTCTTCATTGCGATGACGTTCGGATCACGGACAGCCGCCTGTGCGAAGACCTCGAAGCTCGCGATGAACGATCCGTACGGCTGGTGCACGACGACGTCGCCGCGGCGGATCTCGTCGAAGATCTTCGAGAGAGCGCTCTGCGCCATCGCGAGGCGCGGCGGGATCACGGGGATCCACGGCTCGAATTTCAGATCCGGACGGTCGACGGCGACGAGCTCCCTGAGCTCGGACAGGTCGAGCGGGCTCTCGACGCGGTAGATCTGCGTCTCGTCGGCTCCGAGCCCACTCTGCAGCCGGGCGACCATCTCCGATGAGGCCGACGAGCTCACCTCGACGCGCACCACGTCGCCGAAGCGGCGCCGGCGAAGCTGGGTCTCGACGGCCTCGAGGAGGTCGTCGGCATCGTCCGAGACCTCGAAGTCCGCATCCCGTGTCACCCGGAAGACCGCGCGCTCGACGATGTCGACGCCGGGGAAGAGCGATGGAAGGAAATGCGCGATGATCTGCTCCAGCGGGACGTAGAGTCCGCGGCCACCCAGCTCGTAGAACCGCGGCAGGCCCTCCGGGATCTTCACGCGGGCGAACCGCTCCTCTCCGATCTCCGGGTCCTCGGCGAAGATCGCGAGGGAGAGCGAAAGGCCCGAGATGTACGGGAACGGCTGCCCCGGTCCGACCGCGAGAGGTGTAAGCACGGGGTAGATCTCGCGATGGAAGCGCCGCTCGGTTTCGGCGAGCTCCTTCTCGCTGAGATCCTCGATGCCGCCGACCGTGACCCCCTCGGACGCGAGCGCCGGACGGAGCTCGCGCTTCCACAGGCGGGACTGCAGCGCAGAGAATTCGAGGACGCGCTCGCGGATTCGCGCTAGTGCCTGCTGTGGAGTGAGGCCGTCCGCGGACCGGACGGCGAGCCCGGACTCCGCCTGCCCGAGGAGGCCTGCAACACGTACCTGGAAGAACTCGTCGAGGTTCGAGGAGAAGATCGAGCAGTAGTTCACCCGCTCCAGGAGCGGCAGCGTCTCGTCGGTTGCGAGCTCCAGCACGCGACCGTGGAACTCGAGGTGCGAGAGCTCCCGGTTGAGGAGGTTCTCGGCAGATTCCGGACGCGCACGCGTGGCCATTGCTGCATTCTGTATCGGCAGCCCACCTCGTGGGGTGAGCTTCCGGTGAAGACGCTATGCGTGCGCGGGGACGAGGCGCCGCGTCTCGTACCGGCGGGCGGTGAACGCAGCCGCCGCGATGACGCCCGCGAGCAGGAACACGATGAGATCACCCGCGGGCAGGTTCGTGACCTCCTCCATGAGCGCGCCCACGAGACCGGCGGCGGGGAGCGTCAACACCCATGCGATGGCGATGTTGCCCGCGATGCCCCAGCGGACGGCCGAGAAGCCCCGCGTCGCGCCCGCGCCCATCACGCAGCCGGTGATCGTCTGCGTCGTCGAGACCGGAAGGCCGTAGTGCGCGGTCGTCCACAGAATCCCTGCACACGCGGTCTGGGCCGCAAAGCCCTGCGGGGGGTCGATCTTCGCGATCCGCGTGCCCATCGTCTTGATGATCCGCCAACCGCCCGCATACGTGCCGAGGGCCATGGACAGAGCCGACGAGACGATCACCCAGCTCGGCGGCCGGGTGAAGTCCTCGTTCAGGTTGCCCGAGACGATCAGCGCCAGCGCCATGATGCCCATCGTCTTCTGGGCGTCGTTCGTGCCGTGCGTGAACGCCACGAAGCTCCCGGAGAAGATCTGCGCACGGCGAAAGACACGGTTGACGCGCGCCGGAGAGCGCCGGCGGATGATCCAGATCGTGGCCAGCATGAGCGCGAAAGCAGCCGCGAAGCCGATCGTCGGCGACAGGACGCCGGGCTTCACGACCTTCTCCCAGATCCCGTCCCAGTTGATGACGTCGACGCCCGAAGCGGCGATCGCGGATCCGGCCACGCCTCCGATGAGCGCGTGGCTCGAGCTCGACGGCAGGCCGAGGAACCACGTCATCAGGTTCCACGTGATCGCGCCGACGAGGCCGGCCAGGATCACGTTCAGCGTGATCGCGTCGGGGTTGACGATCCCCGTCGCGATGGTCGCCGCGACGGCGAATGACGCGAACGCACCGACGAAGTTGAGAACGGCCGCGACGGCAACCGCGGTGCGCGGCGTCAGTGCGCGCGTCGAGACGCTCGTCGCGATCGCGTTCGCCGTGTCGTGAAAGCCGTTCGTGAAGTCGAAGAACAGCGCGACGACGATGACGGCGACGAGCGTGAGGTCCACGCGTGCCGCCTCCTAGCTCTTGACGAGGATGTTCGCGATCACGTTCGCGGCGGTCTCGCAGGCGTCGAGCCCACGCTCGAGCGCCTCGTAGATGTCCTTCCAGCGGATGACGATCAGCGGGTCGATTCCCTCGTCGCGGAAGAGCGCCGCCAGCGCGTCGCGGAGCACGCGATCGCCCTCGTCCTCGTAGGCCTTCACCTGCACGAGCGCCTCCTGGACCCCGCGCATCCCCTTGAGGTTGTCGCAGGCGAGCGCCAACTGCTCGCACGCCTGGACGATGATCCCGCACTGCTCGACCGCGTGACGCGTCGGCATCTCCACGCCGTAGAGGCTGAGGAGGTCCGACGCCTCCTCGAGGTAGTCGACGACGTCGTCGACCTCGGTTGCGAACTGGTAGATGTCCTCGCGGTCGAACGGCGTCACGTACTGCGTGTTCAGGAGCGTGATGAGCTCGCGTGTGATCGAGTCGCCCTCGGTTTCGACCTGTTTCACCTGTTCCTGCGTGATTCCGGAGTTCGGGTGCTCTCGGAAGCGGCGCTCGACCAGGCGCGACACCTCGAGTGCGTTTGCGCCTGCCTTGCCGAAGAGGGTGAAGAACTCGGAGGTGCGCGGGGTCAGGCTGATCCGCATGCGCGCGGCACGTTAACCCATTGGAGACATTCCGGAAGCGTTTGCCGTCTTACGCGAGCGCCTCGACGACCAGCGCCTGGAAGTGCGCGATGAGCTGCTCCGACTGTGGGAGGAGACGACCGTTCTCGATGAAGCCCGCGCGCATTCCGGCCTGCACCCGCTCGATGAGAACCCGGTCCTCCGCTCCGACCTGCGCGTCGAACGCGAGCGACTCCTCGATCCATGCCTCGTCGGCGTCCTCGGCCACGAAATAGTCGAGGAAGCGGTACGTCTTCTCGGGCGCGCGCGGGACGATCGGCCCGATCGAGAAGTTCGGCCGCCCCGGCATGACGTTCATCACCGTGCCGGGGAAGAGGAGGTGGAACTGGCCGCGCTCGACGTCGCCGGTCGGGTCGTAGGCGCCCCTCGGCAGCGCTCGCGGCGGGGCGTGCTGCGTCATGCGGCCCGCACTCGTCTCGAGCAGATACGCATCGGGGTTCACGTCCATGACCGCCGAGAACCCCGGGTGCGCCGTCGGGCAGTGATAGCACTCGAGGAAGTTCTCCGCGGACACCTTCCAGTTGCAGTCCAGCTCGGACTCCGACCGCTGCAGGAAGCGGAGTGCTTCGAGGTCGATCCCTGCGTCGGCTATCCGCTCGGGGATGCCGTCGAGGAAGAGCTCGAGCGGCTCGGCGCCGACGTCGGGGTTCACGAAGATCAGCGGCCCCCAGGTCTCGAGGCTGAGTGGAAGAAGGCCGAGCTCGGACGTTTCGATGCCGCCCTCGCGCTTCGAGCGCGGCGCCGTTATGAGGCGGCCGTCGAGCCCGTACGTCCACGCGTGGTAGGGGCACTGGAGCGTCTCGCGCCGACCCGAGCCCTCGCAGACGAGCGAGCCGCGGTGGCGGCAGACGTTGAGGAAGGCGCGAAGCTCGTCGTCGCCGTCTCGCACGACGACGACCGGAACGTCGCCGACCGACGCGGTGAAGAACGACGCCGGCTCGGGCACGTCGCCCGCGTGTCCGACGTACTGCCACGACCGGCGGAAGATGCGCTCGCGCTCGAGCTGCAGGACCGCAGCGTCCGTGTACCAACTCCAAGGAAGCGTCTTGACGTCGACCGCGCTCACGCGCGGAACGCTAGCGGTGGCTCAGGCAGCGACGCGCGTCAGCTCGTCGTCGAGCCGGGCGAGATACACGGGACGCGGCGATCGCAGGTAGTCGACCACGGCCTGCTCCTCGTGACGGCTCGGCAGCAGCGTCTTCCAGCCCAGCAGGTGCTCGGGCGAATGGAAGTCGCCGCTCGCGACGGCCGGGAGGGCTGCGTCGGCGACCCAGCCGAAGAGCTGGGTCCGGTTGAACAGCTCGAAGCGATGCGCGAGCGCGCGGAGGCCGGCGTCGCGGGAGAAGCGCTTCGTCAGGCGGCCGCGCACTCGCTCGGGCTCGTCTGCGTTCGGATGCGCCGCGATGAGTGCGGCGCCGGCCTCGGTGGCCGATCTCATCGCCTCGGCGATGCCGTCGTCGACGGAGACGAACTCCCGGAGGCCGATTGCCACCGCGTGGGCCGCCATGACCGGCTCCGGGTCGTTGAAGGTCAGCTCGAGGCCGGGGACGACGAGGAGTCCGTACGTCCTCCAGGCGCGCGCGGCTTCTCGCTCGATCTCACCGAGGTACAGCGAGAAGGTCTCCTCCTCGACGGAGCTGAAGTGCAGGCCCTCTTCCACGCGCCACGGGTCGTCAGAACGCACGACGTGGTCGGTGACGCACAGCACGTCGAAGCCGCTCCGCCCGTGGAGATCGACGAGCTCGGCGACCGTCAGCTCGCCGTCGCTCCACCGCGTGTGCGCATGGAGCTCGCAGAGCAGCGGCCCGAGACTTCTTCTCATTGCCCCCAGAGTGAATGCAGCTACGAGCTCCGTGGGGAGAAAAGTGGTTGATTTGCAGCGAATATGGCGTGCATTTCCCTGCGTCATGCGCGTGGGTAGGATCGCGCCCCGATGAGCGTCTCCGACCGCGAGATCGTCGACGCGGTCGCGGGCGTCGAGGACGAGCTGGTCGATCTCCTCGTGCGGCTGGTCGAGGCGCCGACGACGCTCGGGAACGAGGAGCGAGGGCAGGCGATCATCGAGGAGGCATTCCGGGATCTCCTCGGCCTCGAGCCAGTCGACATCCCGCTGGACGCCGACCTCCTGCGCTCCGATCCGCGCGCGGCGCCGTTCGACTGGGACGTCACCGGCAAGCGAAACGTCGTCGCCGACTGGCCTGCCACGGGCGACGGCGGATGCTCGCTTGTCCTGAACGGTCACATCGACGTCGTCCCGCCTGCGTCCGAGCGCCTCTGGCGCACGCCACCGTTTGCGGCCGTCCGCGAGGGCGAGTGGCTCTACGGGCGCGGCTCCGGCGACATGAAGGCGGGCCTGGCGGCGATCGTCGGCGCGGTCGCTGCACTCCAGCGGCTCGGTCTCGCACCTCTCGCTCCGGTCCAGCTGCAGTCGGTGGTCGAGGAGGAGTGCGGGGGGAACGGCGCCCTCCAGTGCGCGCTCTCCGGCCTCCAAGCCGATGCAGTCGTGATCCCGGAGCCGTACCCCGCGTTCATCCCGACGTCGCAGGTCGGGGTTCTGTGGTTCCACGTCGACATCGCCGGTGCGCCGGCGCACGTCGCGGAGGCGCAGGACGGTGTGAGCGCGATCGAGGCCGGCACCGCGATCGTCCGCGAGCTGCACTTCCTCGAAGACGAGCTCAACGCCGAGCCACCGCCGCCGTTCGACTCGGTGCCGCACCCGATCAACCTCAACGTCGGAGTCGTCTCGGGAGGAGACTGGCCGTCCACAGTTGCGGCCGAATGCTCGCTCTCGTGCCGCATCGCGACGTATCCGGGGGCATCGATCGAGGAGCTGAAGCGGCGCGTCGAGGATGCCGTCGCGCGTGCCGCGTCGGACAGCGCCTACCTCACCGCGCACGTGCCGACCGTTCGCTACTCCGGCTTCGCCAACGAAGGAACGACGGTCGCGGACGACGAGCCGATCGTTCGTGCGCTGGCAGCCGCCTGGAAGGCGGTGACGGAGGAGGACGCCGTCACGGGACCGACCACCGCGACGACGGATGCGCGCGCGTTCGTCGGTCAGGGGATTCCGACCGCCTGCATCGGGCCGTACGCCGAGCGCATCCACGGGGTCGACGAGCGCGTCCATCTCCCGTCGGTGGTGCAGACTGCTCAGGTGCTCGCGCTCCTCGTCCGCGACTGGTGCGGCCTTCGATGAGCGACCGTGCGACGGCCCGGCCGCTCCAGAGCATCTCGGAGATCCGCCGCTTCTTCCGCACGGCGACGACACCCGTCTACTTCGTCTCGGCGACGGCCTTCAACCTCCTCGGGATCGACCGCTGGATCCCGACCTTCCGCTACGTCAACTACTACGACTCGTTCGACGGGTACCACCCCAACGTCTTCGTGCCGACGTACCACGACCGCCGGCTTTCGAGTCGATCGAGGAGATCTGCAACTACCTCCTCGCCCACAAGGACGTGCACGACTTCATCGCGGAGACGGTCACGGCAAGGCGGTCTTCCTCATGTTCGACGAGGAGACCGAGCGGCTCGCCGAGGAGGCCGGGCTCGAGCTCGCCTTCCCCTCCGCGGCGCTCCGCACGCGGCTCGACTCGAAGATCGAGACGACGCGGCTCGCCGACGAGGCCGGCGTGCCGAGCGTCCCCAACGTCCTCGGTCGCGCCGACTCGTACGGCGACCTGCTGCAAGCTCGCTCTCGGCTGCGGATCTCGGCCAGAACCTCGTCGTGCAGACCCCGTACGGCGACTCCGGCCAGACGACGTTCTTCGTCGCGACCGCCCGCGGACTGGGACGCGCACGCTGCGAGCTCGTCGATCACGACCTCAAGGTCATGAAGCGCATCGACCCGCTGCGAGGCCGCGATCGAGGGTGTCATCACGCGGCACGGAACTCTCGTCGGTCCGCTCATGACCGAGCTCACCGGCTTCCCCGAGCTCACGCCGTACGGCGGCGGCTGGTGCGGCAACGACGTCTTCGCGACGGCGCTCACCGAGCGGCAACGCTCGCTCGCTCGTGAATACACCCGGCTGATGGGCGACCGCCTGCGACAGGAGGGCTACCTCGGCTACTTCGAGCTCGATTTCCTCGCCGACGTCGACTCGGGCGAGCTCTACCTCGGGAGCTCAACCCGCGCGTCACCGGGGCGAGCTCCATGACGAACGTCACCGCCGTTGCGTACGGCGACATGCCGCTCTTCCTCTTCCATCTCATCGAGTTCGCCGACGTCGAGTACGAGATCGACGTCGCCGCGCTGAACGAGGCGTGGGCGCACCCGGGTGCCGTCGACGAGTGGAGCCAGTTCATCCTCAAGCAGACCGACGACGACGTCGAGCTGATCACCGCATGCGCCGCGCTCCGGTGTCTGGCGTCTCGATCCGAAGGCGCCCGGAGGAATCCGCTTCGTCCGCCGCGAGACCGACTGGCACACCGTCGCCGAGCGAGGACGAGGCCTTCTACCTCCGCATCGCCGGCGGAGGGACAGTTCCGCTACCCCGGAGCCGATCTCGGGATCCTCGTGACCACGCGGCCGTCTGCAGACCGACGACCACGAGCTCACCGAGCGGCGCTCGCTCTGGATCTCGGGGATCAAGGCGCAGTTCCAGGGCGTCCCACCTCCGCTCGCGACGCCGCTCCCGCCGCCCGAGCCCTTCTCCTTCAAGATGCTGTGAGCCTCGAGCTGACCTTCGAGGCCGTCGAAGAGGCTGCTGCCGGGCGAGCAAGTGGCAGGCGCTCTTCGATAACCACTGGCCGCGCTACCGCCCGTGGTTCCTGCACGAGGGCGAACGAGCGCGTGCGAGTCTACGCCGAGTCCGCGCGCATGCTCCGCGAGCACATGCCGGAGCTCGTCCCCACGTGGCGAGCGGCTGTGCGAGCTCGCGGGCGGCGGCGACCTCGAGGCCCGGATGCTCTCGATGTGGCGGCCTCCCTCGTACCTCTCCGGGCTGCTCGCAGGGCGTCTGGACGCGCGGCGAGCCCGATGCTCGTCCGCAACTACGACTACCCGCCGCTCTTCTCCGGTGCGTACCGGTGGGGAATGGGAACGCTCTACACCGCGGTGTACGACGTCGTGCGCGGAGCGGTGGAGTACCGCTGGCCCGGGTACACCTGGAAGCAGTCGTTCGATCGCTTCCGGACGGGTATCCGGGTCGTGAGCCTCGTCCAGTCGACGGCGGCGTGACGGCGGATCCGTCCAGGATCGCCGACGAGGTCGAGGCCCGGCTCGCGCCGCTCGCGGTCGAGTCCAACCTCGGCTGGTGGAACTCGCAGGTCGAGGCGACGGAGGAGAATGCCGAGAGGCGCACGCATGCGGAACTGGCGTGGTCGGACGCGCTCGCCGATCGCGCGCTCTTCGCATCGGTCGAGGCTGCTCGCCGTAACGGCGCGGGCGGGCAGGATCGACGCCGGCTCGACCTCCTGCACAACGCCATGGTTCGGCGCCAGGTGCCGGACGGGCTCCGGTCGCGGATCGTCGAGCTCGAGACATACGTCGACCTGCGTTTCTCGCGACACCGGGGGGTGGTCGGCGGCGACGAGGTGGGGGACACCGAGATCAAGCGGATCCTGCGGCGGAGCGACGATCCCGGGGAGCGGCGGGAGGCGTGGGAGGCGTCGAAGACGGTCGGCGCCGAAGTGGCCGACGACGTCCGCGAGCTCGCTCGCCTACGCAACGTGGCCGCGCGCTCGCTCGGCCATCGCGACTGGTTCGCACTCAGCCTGTCGACCGACGAACTCGACGAGACCAGGCTGGCGGTGACGCTCGGCGAATGCGATCGAGTCACCGCCGAGCCGTTCGCGAGGTGGAAGAGCGCGCTCGACGAGCGGCTTGCCACACGCTTCGGCTGCTCGGTGGGGGAGCTCCGGCCGTGGAACTACGCCGACCCGTTCTTCCAGGAGGCGCCGCCCGACTCGGCCGTCGATCTCGACCCGTATCTGGAGGGGAAGGACATCGTGGCGCTCGCCCGCCGCACGATCGAGGGGATCGGGCTCGATGCCGAGGGGATCATCGCCCGGAGCGACCTCTACCCGCGGGCCGGCAAGAACCAGCACGCGTTCTGCATCGACATCGACCGGCGAGACGACGTGCGCATCCTGGCGAACGTCGCCGAGACGCACGACTCGGCGGACACGATGCTCCACGAGCTTGGTCACGGCGTCTACGACCTCGGCTTGAGCGACGACCTTCCGTGGACGCTGCGTTCGACGCACCTCGTCGCCACGGAGGCGTCGGCGCTGCTCTGCGGCGCGCTTGCATGGCGGCGCGAGTGGCTCGAGCGCATTCTCGGGCTGAGCGCGGGCGAAGGCGCCGAGTTGGAGGGCCGCCTGCTCGCGGCGCGAGCCGCCGAGCTTCTCGTCTTCACGCGTTGGGTCCTCGTCATGAACACGTTCGAGCGCGCGCTGTATGCCGACCCCGACGGAGACCTCGACGCGCTCTGGTGGGAGCTCGTGCGGCGGTACCAGGGAGTGACTCCACCCGACGGCCGCCGAGCGCCGGACTGGGCGGCGAAGATCCACATCGCCGTCTCGCCCGTCTACTACCACACCTATCTCTACGGGGCGATCGTCGCGCTCCAGCTGGCGGCGGCGCTCGAGGCCGAGGTGGGCGGGATCGTCGACCGCCCGGAGGCGGGCGCGCTCCTCCGCGAGCGGCTCTTCGCCGCCGGCGAGTCGGCGCGCTGGGATCGTCTCGTCGAGCAGGCGTCGGGATCGTCGCTCTCGGTCGAATCTCTTGCCCGGGCCGTCACGCTCACATGACCGACATCGAGCGCCTCGTCGTCGAGCCGAACGTCGAGGAGGAAGAGCGGAAGACCAGCTACCTCGAGCTCTTCTTCGACCTCGTCTTCGTCTTCGCGTTCACGCAGGTGACCGCGCTCATCCTCGAGGACCCGAGCCTGCAGGGGTTTGCCCGCGCCGCGCTCGTCCTCGCGATGGTGTGGTGGGCGTGGTCGGCGTACGCGTGGATGACGAATGCGATCGACGTCGAGAACGCGGTGACCCGCCTCATCATCTTCGCCGCCATGGTCGCGGGCTTCTTCATGGCCCTCGCAGTTCCGCACGCCTTCCAAGACGAAGCCGCCTGGTTCGCGGTCGCCTACTTCGTCGTCCGCGTGCTGAATTCGACGCTGTACTCATGGGGCGTCCGAAACGAGCCCGAAACGCTGCGGGCGACGCTGCGCCTGGCGCCCTGGTTCCTCATCGCTGCGGCGGTCGCACTCGCCGGCGGCTTCGTCGACGCGGACTACCGCGCCTGGGTGTGGCTCGCCTCGCTCGTCATCGACGTCGTCGGGACGCTGACCGTCGCGCGAGCGGACTGGCACGTGTCACCGTCCCACTTCGCCGAGCGCTTCGCACTGATCGTGATCATCGCTCTCGGCGAGTCGATCGTCGCGATCGGCGTCGGAACTGCCGGCCTCGATCGCGATGCAACGTACGCGGTCTCGGTCGTGATCGCGTTCGCCGGAGTGGCTGCCCTGTGGTGGGCGTACTTCGACTTCACCGCTGTCGCCGCGGAGCGTTCGCTGAAACGAGCGTCCGGACCTGCCCGGGGGGTTCTCGCACGGGACGTCTTCACGTACTTTCACTATCCGCTCGTGCTCGGCATCATCTTGTACGCGGTCGCGGCGAAGAAGACGCTCGAGCATCCGCTCGACCCGCTGTCGAAGCCGGGCCGCTGGGCGCTCGGTCTCGGAATCGCGTTCTTCCTGTGCGGCTTCGCGCTCATGCGCTTTCGGGTCGTGCGCCGGGTCGCCTGGGAGCGCCTGGCCGCGGCCGCGCTCGTCCTCGTGGTCGCGGTGCTGCTCGACGGCGCCGATGCGATCGTGACGCTCGGCGTGGTCATCGTGATCCTTGCCTTCTCGATCGCGCTCGAGACGGCTCGGTTGCGGGAGTTCCGCGCGGAGCTGCGGGCGGCGCGCTAGTCGGACGCCGCTTCGAGCTCGAGGAGGAGCTTGCGCAGGAGCCCGTCGAGCGTGCGGCGCTCGCTTGCGGACAGTGCTTGCAGCAGTCGCTCCTCATTCCCGACATGCGTGACCAGCGCGGCGTCGACGGTCTCCTGGCCCTTCTTCGTGAGACGGACGAGCGTGCCACGGCGATCGCTCGGGTCCGGACGGCGCTCGACGAGCCCGGCGCCCTCCAGCCGGTCGAGTCGCTTCGTCATGCCGCCGGAGGAGAGCATGGTGGCGGCCATGAGCTGCGTCGGGTTCAGCTCGAAGGGCCGTCCGGCGCGCCTGAGCGCGGCGAGGAGGTCGAACCACCCTGGCTGCAGCTCGTGCCGCGCGATGCCGCCCGCGAGCGCGGCGTCTGTGAGCTGCGCCGCGCGGAAGAGGCGACCCATGATGCCGAGCGCCGTGACGTCGACGTCCGGCCGCTCCCGCCGCCACTGCGTGAGGATCGCGTCCATGTGGTCCAGCTCCTGCTCGTCCGGCATCGTTCGCGGCAGTATACTTCCGCGAAGGATACTTTCTAATAAGATACTTGCCAGCGAGGCAGATCGAGTTGACTGAGGAGGGGACATGCGCGATGTCAGGGAGTTCGAGAGCGCGGGAGACGTCGGATCGCCGACGGGCGGGAGCGGCGTCATGCGGGCGGTACGCCTGCACGGCGGCGAGCCCACGCCGCGTGTTGCGCTCGAGGAGCTCGCGATTCCGAACCCCGGGCCGGGCGAGGTCCTCGTCGAGGTTCACGCCGCTGCGATCACGCGGGACGAGCTCGAGTGGCCGGTCGATCGGCTCCCCGCGGTCCCGTCGTACGAGGTCTCTGGCGTCGTCAGCGAGATCGCATCCGACGTCACCGACCTGCGAGTCGGCGACGAGGTCTACGCACTCACGCCGTTCGACCGCGACGGCGTCGCCCGCGAGTACGCCGCGGTTCCGTCGAGCGTCCTCGCCGCCAAGCCGGGGAGCCTGAGTCACGTCGAGGCTGCCGCAGTGCCGATGGGCGCGCTCTCCGCGTGGCAGGGCCTGTTCGACCACGGTCGGCTGGAGGCGGGCCGGCGCGTCCTCGTTCTCGGTGCCGCCGGCGGTGTTGGTCACTTCGCGACCCAGCTCGCGCACGAGCGCGGCGCACACGTGACCGGGACGGCGTCTGCCGCCGATCTCGAGCTGGTGCGTGAGCTCGGCGCCGAGGAGGTCGTCGACAGAGCTGAGCGCCTCGAGGAGTCCATCGAGCCCGTCGATCTCGTCTTCGACACCGTCGGAGGCGATGCGCTGGCGTCCGCCGTCGAGGTAGTGCGGCCGGGAGGGCGAATCGTGTCCGTGGCGGAGGAACCGCCGGAGCACGGACGAGACGACATCGCCGCGCTCTACTTCGTCGTCGAGCAGTCGCGCGACCAGCTCGAAGAGCTCGCGCGGCTGATCGAGGCGGGCCGGATTCGGCCCGCGATCGACGCGGTGTTCCCGCTCGCCGACGCCCCGGCGGCGTTCGCTCGCGTGCACGAGCGCGGAAAGCGTGGCAAGGTCGTGCTCGAGATCCGGTGACGAGACAGGAGCAGAAAGCGGAGGCCTTCCGCGCCCTCCACGAGGGCGCGCCATTCGTGATCCCGAACCCGTGGGACGTCGGGTCGGCCCGAGTGCTCGAGGCCCTCGGTTTCGAGGCGCTGGCGACGACGAGCTCGGGCTTCGCGTTCACGCTCGGCCGGCTCGACAGCGGAGCGACGCTCGACGAGGTCGCCGAGCACACTGCCGCGCTGGATCGAGCGACCGACCTCCCTGTCTCGGTTGACCTGGAGAACGGATACGGGAGCTCGCCGGCAGCGACAGCGAGCTGCGATCGCCCGCGTCGCCGAAGCGGGCGCGGTCGGCGGCTCGATCGAGGACTACGACCCCTCGGGTCGCCTGTACGAGGTCGGCGAGGCAACCGAGCGAGTCGCGGCGGCCGTCGAGGCCGCTCGTGGCCTGGGCTTCCCGTTCACGCTGACCGCACGAGCCGAGAACCACATCCGCGGCAATCCCGATCTCACGGACACGATCGCACGCCTGCAGGCGTACGAGGCGGCGGGCGCGGACGTGCTCTACGCGCCCGGGCTCAGGACGACGTCGGAGATACGAGAGGTGTGCGACGCGGTCACGCGTCCTGTCAACGTTCTCGCGCTCGGTGGCCTGACGCTCTCCGAGATCGCCGATGCCGGCGCGCAGCGGATC
The DNA here is from genome assembly GCA_963746975.1 of uncultured Gaiellaceae bacterium. Classification (GTDB taxonomy): domain Bacteria; phylum Actinomycetota; class Thermoleophilia; order Gaiellales; family Gaiellaceae; genus GMQP-bins7. The sequence goes on along the minus strand of CAVVDE010000012.1, from coordinate 84,919 downwards.
AGCGTGGGAGGCGGCCTGACCTGGGTTGCGGTCGCGGCGTTCGCGGACGCCGCCAAGGCGATCCGGGAAGACGGCGACTTCTCGGCGCTCGGCCAGAGCCTCCCGCTGCGCGACTGGTTCGGCTGAGGGTTACGGAAAGCGGCGGGGAGCGGGACCGTCGGGCACCAACCGGCCGAGCAACTTCCGGTGGTCGGCCACGAGCCGGTAGAGCGCGTCCGGCACTCGCCCTCTGACGACCGCGTAGCCGAGTGTCGAGCCGTCCGTCTTGACGAGCCGCCAGCTGGCGAACCGCTCGTGCTCGGCCAGCGAGGCGAGAAGCGCGGACGCGACGCGGTCGTCGAGAGGCAGGACGGCGAGCCGCCCCCGGCGATCGAGGCGGACGACGACACGCGCCGCCCAGCGGCAAAAGCGTCAGCCGGAGTCGTACAGGAGCACCGGGCGGCGAGGCGGCGTGCTCACGCGCTCTCGAAACCCTCGAGGGTCGCGCGGACGAGCGGTCCGATCGTCTCCAGCACATAGCCGCCCTCCTGCACGAGGACGGTCGGGACGTCGAGCGAGCCCAGTCGGCGGCCCGCCTTGCGGAACCCGTCCTCGGTCACGGCGAGCGGCGAGTTCGGGTCGCCGGCCGCGGCGTCGACGCCGAGCGCGACGACGAGCGCGTCGACCTCGTGCTCCTCGGCGGTTGCGACGAGGCGGTCGACCGCCGCGAGCCAGATCGGGTCGCCGCAACCCGGCGGGAGTGGGAGGTTGAGGTTGGCGGTGCCGGTCTCGTCGGCGAATCCGAGGAAGTGTGGGAACCAGCCCGCGCCCGGATCGACGTGGACGGATCCGGTGAAGACGTCGTCGCGTTCCCAGAAGATCGTCTGCGCCCCGTTGCCGTGATGGGCGTCGACGTCGACGATCGCAACGCGCGTCTTGCCCCGGTCGCGGAGGTACTGCGTTGCCACGGCCGCATTGTTCACGTAGCAGGATCCGCCGAAGGCCGATCGCGTCACGTGGTGGCCGGGCGGACGGCAGCACGCGTACGCAGCGGGTGCTCCCTCGAGAACGAGGTCGACTGCCGTGAGAGCGGCGTCGACCGCACCTCGCGCGGCCTCCCATGTTCCCTGCCCCACGGCGGTCATCGTGTCGAAGGACCAGGCGCCGGTGCGCGCGGAGAGGGCCGTCGGCATGTGCGGCTCGACCTCACCGAGGAGCCCGGCGGTCGGGTAGATGTAGCCGACGACGTCGGGCTGCGCTGCCTCGTCCGGCATCCCGCCCGCCTGCCAGTTCTCCCACGCCGTGCGCAGGAACTCCACGAGCCCGGCGTCGTGCACGGCGAGGAGCGCGTCGTCCGAGTGCGGGACGGCGTCGACGACCGGAGCGCCGGCCTCCGCGAGTGCCGAGCGGATCAACTCTGCTCGCTCGGGGAGCTCGTCGGCGTCGATCGGGACGCCGACCCACACCGCGGTCGCCGGGGCGTGGAGTCGGTGCGCGTCGCTCCACGTGACCGGGATCGAGAGCGCCACGGCGCTATCCCGCGATGCGGTACTCGGCTGCGACGTCGGCCGTGAGGTAGGCGGCCGACGGGCTTCCGGCCGGCGTGAACACGCCGATGATCGTCATCTCGCTCGAGCTCGCGTTCTCGACGATGTGCACCTGGCGCGGGCGCAGCCGGAACGCCGACCCCGGCCCGAGCGGTTCGTCGCCCTGCTGTAGGTGCAACCGACCCGGCCCCTCGGGAACCCACACGATCTCGTCGTACAGGTGGTAATGCCACGGCGCCGTGCCAGGAGGGATGAAGCCGGCGAAGAGGGTCGCTCGCGTGCAGCCGTTGTGCGGCCCGAAGAGGATCTCGAACGAGCGATCGCCCGTCGCCTTCTGTTCGTCGGCGTCTTCGAGTGAGGTGACGACGTCGCGTGGTCCCATCGGCGCGTGCAGGTCCACGTCGCCGCCGACCGTCGCGACGACGAGCTCGAGCTCGTCCTCGGCCGAGACGGTCGCGGTCTCTCCTGCGAGCACGAGGGCCGCCGTCGATGTCGCGAGCGCGTGACTCGCGCCGTCGAGGGCAAGCGACCCGGCGCCGTGGGCGACGAACAGCAGTGTGTCTCTCGATTCGTCGCCGACGACTGCCGACTCCGCCGCTGCGAGGACGCGCGTCTCGAGCGCGAGCGCGGAGCCGTCGAGCGGCCGGACGTCGAACGCGGACTGCACGGGCGGCAAGCCTAGATGGTCGAGGCCACGATCTCGCGCGTCCGGATGCGCGATCTGGCGCGTCCGGTCCGCTACCGCCCGGACGCAGGCCGCGAAGCGGCCTGGCGTCGGGCGTGCGCTTCGCGCCCCGGAGCGGCCAGCTCACGCCCCCGAGCTGGCGATCTCGTGGCATCGACCATCTAATGGGTGCAGGTACCGTCCGACGTCATGCCTCCGGCCTGCAGCCACCTGGACACGATCGAGTTCGCCGACGTGCCGGAGAACATCCCCGGCTGCGAGGACTGTCTCGAGATCGACGGCTGGTGGGTGCACCTTCGGCGCTGCACGAGCTGTGGCCGGATCCTCTGCTGCGACAACTCTCCGAACCGGCACGCGAGCGCTCACGCGAGCGACACCGGCCATCCGATCATTCGCTCGGTCGAGCCGTACGAGCCCTGGTTCTGGTGCTACGTCGACGAGGTGTCGTTCGTGCCGGACGACGACTCGTAGCGCGCCGACTCAGTACACGCGCTCGAACTCCGAGCCGGCCGTCGGTGCACCCTGCCGCAGATCCTCGACGTCGATCATCCCGACCACGCGTGCGCCGTCGACGACGACCAGGTGGTGGATCCGGTACTCGGCCATGAGCATCACGGCCGCCGAGACGGGATAGGTCGGTGAGACGGTGACGGGCTCCGCGGTCATCCAGTGCCGGGCACGCGCCTCAGCCGGCAGGATGCGCGCCGCGGACGCGCGAATGACGTCCGAGGTCGTGACGATGCCGATGAGGCGGCCGTACTCGGCCACGGCGGCAGCGGTCTGATCCCGTGCCGACGAGGTACTCGGCCACCTCGCCGAGCGTGTCCTCCGGCGCCACGACGACCGCTTCGGCCATGACGTCGGCGATCTCGACCTCCTCGGGCCCGAGCTCGACCAGGGAGAGCCGTGGGACGGCCGACAGTGCGGTGGTGCTCGGTTCGAGCTCGATCTCCACGGGTACGGATCCCGACTCGGGTGCCGGGATCTCGGCAGGTGCCTCGGCTCCGGCGACGCGCGCGAGGAACGGTGCGAGGTGCCGGCCGACGACCTTCGCGGGCGGCCACCAGAGGGCCTCGTACGTCGTGACCGGCTCGTGCTCGGCGTGTCCGCTCAGCTCGCGGCGAAGGTAGCGCGGCTCGCGTCCGGTCAGCAGCAGCCCTCGGAGAACCGGTTGGAACGGCCTCGGCTCGATCGAGACGTCGAGCGCGGCCGCGATCGCCTCGGCCGCGACGTTCGCCTGTTGCGCTGCGAGACCGCCCTGCTTGATCGGGAAGCTCGTGATGTCGCCCGCTGCGTAGACGTTCGCGAGCCCGTGGACGCGGCAGTGGGCGTCCACCGGGATGAACCCTGCAAGCGTCTGCGGAATCCCGTCGAGAGGCGCTCCCTCGAGCCTCGGCAGGGCGACGACCCGTTCGACCGCGAGCGAGCCGCCCGGAACCAGCTCGAGCGAGCCGTCCGCGAAACCTCCGGCATAGGCGCCGGCACGCAGCTCGATGCCCCGAGCGTCGAGCAGGCTCCTCATCGCGTCGCTCGCCGGCGACCCGAAGACCTGGAGCGGCTCCGTCTCGGGTGTCACGAGCGTGACGTGCGCATCACGGATCCCCCTGTCGCCGAGGTGGACGGCCGTCAGCAGCGCGAGCTCGTAGGCCGGCAGCGACCAGACCGCGCCCCAGGGGATGACGAATGCGACCGAGCGCACGTCGCCCGCGTCGAGCTCCTCCAGGAGGTGCCCGATCTTCGGCGCGTCGACCGAGCCGCGAAACGTCGTCGCACCCGGAACCGCAGGCAGCGGCAGCACGCCGCATGCGACGAGCAACGTGTCGTACGGCACCTCGACGTTCGTCGTCGTGTGCGCGGTGTGCCGCCACGCGTCGATGCCGGTGAGACCGGCTGGAATCCGGTGCGCTCCGATCTCCTCGACGAGATCATCGAGGTCGAGGTGCATGACGTCGCCGAGGCCGAACGGCTCGGCGACGGACATCGGCTGATACTCGAACGTCGCGTGCGGCGCCAGGAGCTCGACGGCGATGAGGTCGGCCGCCAGCTCTCTGAGGGCGAGGGCAGCCTCGAGTGCTGCAACTCCACCGCCTGCGATGAGGACTCGCTTCGTCCCGTGCTCGCTCATCCGCGCCCCCGGTCGTCGTCACCTCGAGAGTGCGCCTTCTGCGCTCGCGGTGCGACGGGAGAAGTCGTGATTTCGGCAGGGGGATTAGTACGTATCGCGCTATGCGCGACGGCTTCGGGGCGCGAAGCGGTCGTCCGAGCGGCGCTTGAACACTCGCTCTGCGCGCCCCTCGAACCAGCCCGAGCGGACGTCTTCGCCAGGGACGTCGAACAGTGGGACGTACGGTTTGAGGTCGAGAACCGGCGTTCCGGTCAGGAGATCGATGCCTTCGACGACGACCGCGAGCTCCTCGACGGTGACGATGCGCGCGAGCGAAAGGCCCACCGGGTTCGGTCTCCGAGGAGAGCGGGTCGCGAACGTGCCGTGCGTCGTGTCGTCGAGGAACGTCGGTACGGCCGGATCCCACCCCGTCGTCTCGTGCAGATGCGCGAGCACCCAGACGTGCGAGAACCCTTCGAGGTCCTCGAGGCAGCCCCGATGTGCCTCGAACATCTCGATCCGGGACTCGCCGGTCCTGTCCGCGATCGGTTGCAGCGGCATGCCGTCGAGATCGTCGTGTGCGGATGCGACGAGGCCGATCGGCCTGTACACGACGGGCTCGACCGTCCGCTGATCGAGGAGCGCCTCGACGAACGAGAGCGACGCCCGGACGACCGAGAGGCGCCAGAGCACGAGCGTTCGGTCGAAGTCGGCCGTCGCCCGCGCCTGTCGCTCGAGTGCGAGCTCGGCGCTCGACAGCTGCGCCGCCTGCGCGCGGAGGAGCGTCGCGGGATCGCGGCCCGCGCGCTCGGCGAAGAGCAGCTTCAGCATGAGCTCCGACCGCAGGTCCCGGACGTGCTCGACCGGCGCCGAGCACCAACGGCGAAAGGCCGCGCGGCCGGCCCGAGTCGGGCCGAGCGTCGTACGCGCCGGGCCCGTGTCGCTCACAGCTCGACCGCGCACCTCGACGAGGCCCGAATCGCGCAGCTGGCCGAGGGCCCGGTAGACGAGAGGCCGCGTGCACGAGTACACGCGGCCGATCTCGCCGTCGGGTGCGAGTTCGTGCGCCACCGCCCACCCGTGGCGTGACTCCTCGCAGAGCAGCCCTAGAGCGGCCCACTCGGGCAGCGAGGGGTCGGTACGGGGAGCGCGGCTCACGTCGGTAGTCAATCAATAACTACAGACGTGGTAGCGTCCGCTACCGATGATCTACCGGATCTCGGTCGTCGTGCTCGTTGCCCTCGCGGCGCTCGTCGCCGCGGTCCCGGCGCAAACGAAGCAGGTGCGGCTGACGATCTATGCAGCGGCGTCGCTGACCGACCTGTTCCGCGCGCTCGACCCGGGGCAGACATACAGCTTCGCCGGCTCCAACGCGCTCGAGACGCAGATCCGGAACGGCGCGCCGGCGGATCTCTTCGCGTCGGCGGCGCCGCTCAACACGCAGCGCCTCTTCAAGCAGGGGCTCGTCCAGAAGCCGGTGACGTTCACGTCGAATCGGCTCGCGCTCATCGTTCCGAAGTCGAATCCGGCGGGGATCCACTCCGTGTACGACCTGCGGCGGAAGCCCGCGAAGCTCGTGGTCGCCGGCACAGGGGTTCCGGTCGGTGCGTACACGCGCACGGTGCTGCGGAAGCTGGGGCTCTCCTCCGTGCTCTCAAAGGTGGTGAGCCAGGAGACCGACGTGCGCGCCGTCACGAGCAAGGTCGCGCTCGGGCAGGCGGATGCCGGCTTCGTCTACGTGACGGACGCGCGCGCCGTCGCAGACCGGGTGAAGGTGATCCGCATCCCTGCTTGGGCACAGCCGCGCGTTCGGTACGAGATCGCCGTCGTCTCGAGCTCATCGAAGAAGGCTGCGGCCCAGGCGTGGATCAGGATGCTGCTCTCCGCGCGCGGCCAACGAGCCTTGAAGGAGTACGGATTCCTTCCCCCGCCCGGCGCCTGATCGGCGACGGGCTCTTCCGAGCGACGCTCGTTCTGGCCACGGGCGTCGCTCTCCTCTTCCTGCTGCTCCCGGTCGTCGCGATCTTCCTTCAGGTGCCCCCCGGCGACCTCGTCTCGGCGCTCGGCACGGGCGCCGCCAAGGATGCGCTGAGAGTCACCGCCGAGACGATCACGATCTCGATGCTCGCGATCCTGGTCTTCGGCACGCCGGCCGCCTACTGGATCTCGACACGGCAGGGCGCGATTCGGGACGCGCTCGTCACGCTGGTCGAGCTGCCGCTGGTCTTGCCGCCGGCGGTCGCCGGAATCGGCCTGCTCGTCGCGTTCGGCAGGGTCGGGCTGCTCGGAGGAACGTTCGAAACCCTCGGCATCGACATCGCGTTCACGAAGGTCGCGGTCGTCCTCGCGGTGACCTTCGTCGCGAGCCCGTTCTACGTCCGCACCGCGATCGCGTCGTTCGAGGTCGTGGATCCGACGTTGCCCGCTGCTGCGAGGACGCTGGGTGCGCGTCCGGCTCGCGTCTTCGCGCGCGTGATGCTCCCGCTCGCTCGCGGCGGCCTGGGCGCGGGCGCGGCTCTTGCGTTCGCTCGCGGTCTCGGGGAGTTCGGCGCGACGATCATGTTCGCCGGCTCGCTCCAGGGAGTCACGCAGACGCTTTCGCTGGCCATCTACGAGCAGTTCGACATCGACTTCGACGTCGCCCTGGCGATCAGCGCGCTCCTGATCGTCACTAGCGCGCTCGTGCTGCTGTCCGTCAAGCTCGTGACTCGATGGCGCTCCGGGTCCGGTTCTCTCACGCTCTTCGCAGCTACCGCGCGTCGGCCGACCTGACGGTCGAGCGCGGCGAGACCGTCGCGCTGGTCGGTCCGTCGGGCGCGGGCAAGACGACCGTGCTGCGCGTCGTCGCAGGACTCCTCCGGCCGGACGAGGGCTACGTCGCGCTCGACGACGACGTGCTGCTCGACACCTCCACACGCGTCGACGTCCCTCCCGAGCAGCGCCAGGTCGGCTACCTCTTCCAGGAGTACGCGCTCTTCCCGCACCTCGACGTGTGGCACAACGTCCGCTTCGGCGCACGGCGGAACGAGGACGTCGAGCCGCTGCTCGAGCGATTCCGTATCGGCGATCTCGCGAGAGCGCGTATCGGCGAGCTCTCGGGCGGTGAGCGCCAGCGCGTGGCGCTCGCCCGCGCGCTCGCGCGCGACCCTGCGCTCCTGCTGCTCGACGAGCCGCTGTCGGCTCTCGACACGCACACTCGCGCGGAGGTTCGTGCGGAGCTCCGCGAGCTGCTGGACGAGCTCGACCTGCCCGCGATCCTCGTCACACACGACTTCGAGGACGCCGCGACGCTCGCGCACCGTGTGGGCGTCATCAGCGAGGGCGTGGTGCTCCAGCTCGCGACGCCGACCGATCTCGTCGCGACGCCACGGGACGCGTTCGTGGCGAGCTTCACCGGGGCGACCGTCCTTCCGGGGCAGGTCGTCGAGACGCGCGACGGCCTGAGCCACGTCGCACTCGACGGCGGGCTGTCGGTGTGGAGTGCCGACGAGGCGAGCGGCGCCGTCAACGTCGCGGTCTACCCGTGGGAGGTCTCTCTCGGCTCGCATACGCCTGACGACTCGCGCATGAACCACGTGAGTGGAGCGGTGATCTCGGTCGCGCCGATGGGGAACCGCACGCGCGTGCGGGTCGGGCCGATCGTCGCCGAGATCACGGCGGCGTCTGCAGATCGCCTCGACCTCCGTCCCGGCGTCCTCGCGACGGCGTCGTTCAAGGCGACGGCGGCCCGGCTCTTCCCGCGCTGATCGTGAGTCAGTCGCGGCAACGGTGAGTTCACACGGGTCCACGACGTGGCGAGCTCGTCCGTATCCGTGCCGACGGCGTTCGTGCTGACGTTCACGTTCACGCCGACCGGCGGCGCGCCGGAGCCCAAGACGGATACCTCGTCGAAGGCGGCACCGATCACGGACACCGTGACCTGCGACATTCCGCTCCAGACGCTCTTCGCTGGACCGGAGGGCGTGGCGACGATCGAAGGGACGGTCACCGGCTTCTGGACACCCCGATAAGAAGGAGCGGCAAAAGCGACCGTGCCCCTTTGGAGTCGCCACGCCAGACCGCGCAGGCGCGTATCGTGGCCTTCCTCGATCGTCTCGGCCGCGAAGAGGAGGGATCGTGAGCGCTCGACTCGAGGGCGGCTGCTCGTGTGGCGATATTCGGTACCGGCTCGCATCCGAGCCGCTGTTCGTCCACTGCTGCCACTGCCTCAACTGCCAGCGGCAGACCGGGAGCGCGTTCGTCGTGAACATCCTCATCGAGACCGACCGGGTCGAGCTCCTCGCAGGGGAGCCGGTTGCCGTCTCCGTGCGGCGAAGCGGCAGCAAGAAGCAGAAGATCTGGCGCTGTCCGAGCTGCCAGGTCGCGGTGTTCAGCCAGTACACGAGCGCGAAGGTTCGGTTCGTTCGCGCCGGCACGCTCGACGACCCGTCCGCGGTCGAGCCCGACGTCCACATCTACGCGCGCTCGAAGCTCCCCTGGGTGACCCTTCCGGAATCGGTGCCCGCCTTCAACACGTACTACGACACCGACAAGCTGTGGCCGGACGCAAGCCTCGAGCGCCTCGCGACACTCCGGCGTCGCTGACGCTTCACACGGTTCGGGCCGGGAGGATGGGGGTAGCCTCTCGGTAGTCGAACGAAGGGAGACGACGTGGCCACGCAGGTAGCGCACACGTTCGCGACACGCAATGACATCCCCGAGGCGACGCGGGAGAAGTCGGTCGAGCTCTTGAACGCGCGCCTCGCCGACAGCTTCGACCTCTACTCGCAGCTCAAGCAGGCGCACTGGAACGTGAAGGGCACCGACTTCATCCAGCTCCACGAGCTCTACGACGCCGTCGCGGAATCTGTGCTCGAGTTCGTCGACATGATCGCCGAGCGGGCGACCGCTCTCGGCGGCATGGCGCTGGGAACGGCACGCATGGCGGCTGCCGCGACGACGCTCGACGAGTACCCGCTGGACGCCGTGGCGGGCAAGGAGACCGTCGAGGTCGTCGCCGATCGCCTGGCCGCGTTCGGCGCGGGCGCACGGGAAGCGATCGACACGACGAGCGAGCTCGGCGACCAGGACACTGCGGACCTCTTCACCGAGGTCTCCCGTGCGATCGACAAGCACCTCTGGTTCGTCGAGGCGCACCTGCAGGCCTAGTCGGAGCGTCTAGGCCAGAGCGGCCGCCGTCGAGGCGGAGCGGTTCACCGCGCCGAGCGCCCGGCGCGTCGTACGGTCGAGACCGCTCGCCTCTTCGCGGGTCAGCCGGTCGCAGACGAAGTCCCAGTGGAGCGAAACCCGGTCGCCGGGTGTCGGCGCGACGAGCGAGAGCCCGTCGTCGCGCCAGCGAACCTCCCGGCTCGTCCAGGCGTCCAGCTCGAGCGTGTGTCCGGTCCAGCGCAGCGGGCGCAGCCGGACGACCGCGTCGTCCCCCGACACGGAAAGGACCCGCGCAGGCGTGATCCGGCAGCGGTCGAGGACGTACAGCGGCTCCTCCACGATCCCGGTTCGCAAGAGCCCGAGCCACGGATAGACGGCGAACACGTGGAAGGAGTGGTGCGGGACGGCTCCCGCCGCCACCGTGTCGACGAGATGCTCGGTCGCGCGGCCGACCCGACCCCGGAAGCGTTCGTCGACGTGCCTCGCGAGATCGTTCGGCTCGACCTGGTCGAGCAGCTCGTTGCCGACCCAGTAGGCCTGTACGACCCTCGGGTCGAGCGGGTCGGCGATCCCGTTCGCGTGCGCGATGAGCGTGAGGTACGGCCACGCGCCCTCGAACGTTCTCGCCAGCTCGGCCAGGCCTCCGTCGGACGCCTCGGCGTTCCCGTACTCGAGCAGCGTCCGTGTCTCGTCTGCGCCGCAGTAGCCGAGCGAGTTCGGCGGATACGCGTACCGTGCGAAGAGGAGGGGACCTGCGGTCACGTCGTCGCGAGTCGCTCGTCGGAGCGGCGGAGCGCCGCGACCGCCACCAGCACCGCGCCGACGGTGATCAGCGCGATGCCGACCGGGTCGAGCGAGGTGCCGTCGGCGACGCGCGCGATCACCGCCGTCACGACGGCGCCGAACACGAGCACCGCGGTGACGTCGACGGCCTGCGCGCGCGCAAGCGCCGCGTACCACGTGGCGACGTAGGCGGTGAGGAGCAGCCCGGTGGCGATCGCCCAGACCCACTGCTCCGAGCCGAGTGCGAGCAGGTCGCCCACGCGGCCGGTGACGGCGAGCCAGCCGACGAGCACCACCGTGCCGAGGCCCATGCGCGCGGCCGCCAGCGTCCGCGTGTCGAGCGTGCCCAGCAGCACCTTCGCGAGGATGACCTCCACGGCCCAGAGGAGCGTCGCCGCGAGGATCATCGCCTCGCCCGCGCCGAAGGTGACCGTGCCGAGGCCCCCTCCGACGAGCCACGCCTGGCCGGCGACGACGAGAGCGATGGCGGCGAGGTGCGGCGGCCCGATCCGCTCCTTGAGGAGTGTGATGGCGAGGATCGCGACCCACACGACGAGCGTCTTGTGGATGAACGCCGCCTGTGTCGCGGTTGCCCGCGAGAGGCCCTCGAAGAAGAGGACGAACGGAACGCTGCCTCCGATACACGCCAGCACGACGAGCCCGAGCCACTCGCGGCGGTTCTCCGGTCGCGCGTGTCGTCGCCCCCCCGCCGGGCGCGTCATCAGGATCGGGAGCGCGAGCGCCACGAGAAGCAGCCCGGCGATCGCGTTCTTCGCGGTCGTGTAGACGGTCGCGTCGTCGAAGTGCGACACGCCCTTCGAGTTCACGTAGACCGAGACGCCGCTGACGACGGCGGTGACGAAGGCGATGGCGACTCCGGTGGCTCGGGTGGTCACGGGGACTCTCCTCTCAGTGCGAGTGCGTCTTCGGCCGTGGCGGTTTCGAGTACCTCCACGGGGATGCCGAGGTGGACGAGGACGTAGGCGCCGGGCGTTGCGTCCGGGAGGAACGAGAGCGTCACCACCGATCCGTCGTCGAGGCGGCCGAGGCGCGCTCCGTCCTCCTCCCAGGTCTCGTCGAGCCGCGCGATTCCGCCGAGGCACATCAGACCTCGACCTCCACGCTCTCCACGACGACGTCCGAGGCGCTCACGTCGGTGATGTCCGCGCCCATCGTCGCGACGACGAGGGCCCCCTCCGCGACCGTTCCACGGGACGCGTCCTCGAAGTGCTCCCCGAAGTGGTCCGGGGTGAAGTGGGAGAGGGCGCCGAGCCGGACGTCGACGCGCGTCACACGAGATGCGCCCTCGACCCGGGCGAGCTCCTCGATGCGCGACATGACGTCCTGCATCAGCGCGCGCTCGTGCATCTCGCCTCCTCTCCGAGCTCCGACGCGAGCGGCTCGACCGCGGCCGCGACGGCGGGACTGAGCTGTTCTCCCGCCGTGAAGCGCTCGCCCTCGATCCCGAAGACGAGCACGCGGTCCGGCAGGCGACCGAGCGTCCGGGCGAGCTCGATCGCGTCACCCACCCCGAGGGCGTGGGTCGACCCGCGGAAGACGGTGGACGGCACGGGCTCCGACGTGGCGTCGAAGCGGTGCACCGTTCCGGAAGGGGCGCCCGAGGAGACCGCGTCCACGACGATGGCGAGATCCGCTCCGTTCCAGGCGTCGAGCAGCCGGAGGGGCTCCTGCTCGCAGGTCACGACCTCGATCTCCGGCGCGGTCTCGCGCAGGCGCTCGGCGACCGCGAGGCCGGCGCCGTCGTCCGAGCGGTACGGGTTTCCCACTCCCACCGCGACGACTCTCACAGCCGCTCGACCTCGAGGTCGAGGAAGTGCGTCGCGCACGAGATGCAGGGGTCGTAGTTCCGGATCGCCTGCTCGCAGAGCCCGCGGAGCTCGTCGTCGGGCAACTCGGCGTACTGCCCGACGACCGCGCGGAGGTCCTCTTCGATGGCGAGCTGGTTCTGCGACGTCGGCGGGACGATCTTCGCGTCGAGGATCGTGCCCTCGTCGTCGATGCGGTAGCGGTGGTAGAGCAGACCACGCGGCGCTTCGGTCGCTCCGTGGCCGACACCGGCGACGGGCTCGACCGGGACGAACGGCGCCTCCGGCTCCTCGTAGGACTCGATGATGCGCAGGGCCTCGTCGCAGGCATACACGAGCTCGAGGCTGCGCACGACGATGCTGCGGAAGGCATCGCGGCAGGGCGCCTCGACGCCGGCCTCGCGCGCCGCCTCCTGCACGAGCGGCGACAGCCGGTCGGCGCCGAGGGCGAAGCGGGCGAGCGGCCCGCACAGGTAGCTGGCCCCTTCGCGCGTCCGCGAGTGGAGCGCGTTCGAGCGCTCGACGTGCTCCTCGACGAAGTGCTCGTCGTACTCGCCTACCGCGATGTCGAGGCCCTGGTCGGAAGCGATGCGGCCGCGCTCGATCGCGTACGTGCCGGGAGCCGAGAGCGCGACGAGCGCGCACTCGACCGCGCGCTCGGGGAAGTCGAAGCCGGCCGTCCAGCGGACCGTCTCGAGCGCCGCGTCTCGTGCGCGCTCGAGCGGGTCGACCATGGTGCGCAGCTCGCGCGGGGTGGGGGCCCGGTAGAAGCCGCCGACCCGGACGTTGACCGGGTGGATCTCGCGGCCCCCGATGAGCGACATCAGCTCGTTCCCCGTTTTCTTCAGCGCGAGCCCGCGCTCGACCGCTGCAGGCGCGTCCCGTGCAAGCTCGACCGCGCCCGCGTAGCCGAGGAAGTCCGGTGCGTGGAGCATGTAGACGTGAAGCGCGTGGCTCTCGATCCATTCGGCGCAGTAGAGGAGGCGGCGCAGCGCGTGGATCGGCTCCGGGATGTCGACGCCGCAGGCGTCCTCCATCGCCTGGACGGAGCTCATCTGGTACGCGACGGGGCAGATGCCGCAGATGCGGGCCGTGATGTCGGGCGCTTCCATGAACGAGCGGCCGCGCAGCAGCGCCTCGAAGAAGCGCGGCGGCTCGAAGATCCGCAGCTCGACGTGCTCGACCTCGCCGTCGCGGAGGCGGACCGACATCGCGCCCTCACCCTCGACCCGCGCGAGGTAGTCGGTCTTGATGGTTCGCCTCTCAGCCACCGACCTGCACCTCCTTGAAGCCTGGCGCCTCGGTGTTGAACGTGTGGAACACCCGTTCGACGCCCCGGTCGTCCATGCCGAGGACGCGGAGCTGGCGTGTGAGCGAGACGGTATTCGGCGTCTCCTTCGGGCCGAAGCAGCCGTAACAGCCGCGGTTGTACGACGGGCACAGCGCTCCGCAGCCGGCGTGCGTGACGGGGCCGAGGCACGGCGTCCCGTGCGCGACCATCACGCAGACGGTGCCTCGCCGCTTGCACTCCGTGCAGACACTCGTCGACGGGATGCCGGGCTTCCGTCCGTGGAGGAATGCCGACAGGACCTCGAGCAGCTGGCCCTTGTCGATCGGGCAGCCGTGCAGCTCGAAGTCGACGGGGACGTGTGCCGAGATCGGCGTCGACGTGTCCAGCGTCGAGAGGTACTCGGGCGACGCGTACACGATGCGCGCGAACTCCGCGACGTCGGCGTAGTTCCGCAGGGCCTGAATCCCGCCCGCGGTCGCGCAGGCGCCGATGGTGACGAGCGCCTTCGAGGAGGCGCGGACGCGCTGGATCCGCTCGGCGTCGTGCGCGGTCGTGATCGACCCTTCGACGATGGAGAGGTCGTAGGGACCCTCGACGGTGCCGCTCGTCGCCTCGAGGAAGTACGCGATCTCGATCTCGTTCGTCAGCGCGAGCAGCTCGTCCTCGCAGTCGAGCAGCGACAGCTGGCAGCCGTCGCACGAGGCGAACTTCCAGACGGCCAGCTTGGGCTTCGTCTTCACGGCGATCACAGCTCTCTCACCTCCAGCCACGGCCTTGCGACCTCGTACGAGTAGACCGGGCCGTCGCGGCAGATGAGCGTCGGGCCGAGCTGGCAGTGGCCGCAGTGGCCGAGCCCGCACTGCATGTTTCGCTCGAGCGAGATGTAGATCCGCGCGGGCGGGACACCACGATCGATCAGGGCGTCGGCGCTGAGCCGCATCATGATCTCCGGACCGCAGACGAACGCCGTCGTCGAGTCGGCGTCGAACTCGGCGCCGGGGAGGAGCTGCGGCACGAAACCGACCTTCCCCGTCCATTCCGGCCCGGCGGCGTCGACGGTCGTGTGGACGGCGGCGGCGTCGCGCCAGCTCTCGAGCTCTTTCGTATACAGCAGGTCACCGGGAGTTCTGGCTCCGTAGAGGAGGACGACTTCGCCGTAGTGCCCGCGCCGCTCGAGCGCACCGAGCACGACTGGGCGGAGCGGCGCGAGGCCGATGCCGCCCGCGATCACGACTACGTCCGCCCCCTCGCACTCCGCGATCGGCCACACGCTGCCGATGGGGCCGCGAATGCCGAGCACCTCGCCGGGCGCACATGCGCAGATCGCCTTCGAGACGGCTCCGACCGCGCGCACGGTCAGCACGAGCGGCGGGGCGCTCACCGAGATCGGCACCTCGCCGATCCCGAAGACGTAGACCATCACGAACTGGCCGGGAGCGACGTCCAGTTGCTCGCCCGAACGCGGCGCGAGCACGAGCGTCCACGTGTCGGCCGTCTCCTGCGTCCGCTCCTGCACCGTGAACGTCCGGGGCACCATCGGGCCCGGCGCGAGTGCGAGCTCAGGCGACGCCGTCACCGTAGATGTCCAGGAGTCGCAGCCTCGTCCAGTGCAGGCGCTCGGTGAAGACCTGCGCGAAGCGCTTGACGAGGTCGTAGCCGAGCACGGGGTCGTCGTCGCACTTGCCGCGGAGGCACGCTCCGTCGAAGGCGGTCGCCCGCACGCTCGAGAGCGCGCGCGCGTCGAAGTGCGAGCGATAGGGCGGGAAGAGCCACGACCAGCCGAGGACCTCGCCCGCCTCGATCGTCTCCACCGTCATCGCGTTGCGTGCGGGCGCGTGCAGCTCGATCGCAACGGTGCCATGGCGGATGACGTAGAACGTGTCCGCCTGGTCGCCCTCCCGGAAGACGACCTCGCCCGCGTCGAAGTGCACGTTCGACGCGCACCCCGCCAGCAGCGCGATTTGCTCCTGGCTCATCCCCTCGAGGAACGGGACGTCGCCGAGTATCTCTTCAAGCTGTCGCACCGTCGTCTCCTCCCGTCGCGCGGATCGCGGCGACCTCCTCGGTGATGTCGATACCGACCGGGCACCACGTGATGCAGCGCCCGCAGCCGACACAGCCTGATGTCCCGAACTGGTCGTGCCACGTGCCGAGCTTGTGCGTCATCCACTGCCTGTAGCGGGAGCGGGGGCTCGGTCGGAAGCTCCCGCCGTGGATGTAGGCATGGTCGACGGAGAAGCAGGTGTCCCACGTGCGCCAACGCTCGGCGTGCTCGCCCGAAAGGTCGGTGTGGTCCTCGACCGTCGAGCAGAAGCACGTGGGGCAGACGAGAACGCAGTTCCCGCACGTGAGGCAGCGATCGGCGACGTCGTCCCAGCGCGGGTGGTCGAGGTTCTCGGCGAGGAGGTCGCGGAGGTCGCGCGCGTCCATGTGGCGGCCCATGCGCTCGGCCGCGCTGTCGACGGCGCGAGCTGCGCCGTCGAGATCGGCAGTCGTCGCGGGCCGAGACTCGAGCTCGGCCAGGACCTCGGCGCCGCGCTCCGTGCCGACCTCCACCAGGAGGCGGTGCCCGCCTTCGAGGACCTCCGTCAGAGCGAGGTCGTACCCCGACTCGGCGCGAGGCCCTGTACCCATCGAGACGCAGAAGCACGTCCCGCTCGGCTCGAAGCAGTTCGCCGCGACGACGAAGGCGCCCGCTCGGCGCGCCGCGTAGTCACGCTCCACGACCCGGCCGCCGATGAAGACGCGGTCCTGGATCGCGATCGCGTGCAGGTCGCAGGAGCGAACTCCGAGGAACGCCAGCGGTCTCGCGTCCGGAGCGTCCTCCTCGACCTCGAGCGCGCCGTCGCCGTTTCTCTTCGCTTGCCAGAGCCGTACTCGCGGCGGGAAGAGGAATCGCTTCCACGAATGCGGCCCGACCGCATAGCCGAAGCGGGCTTCGTCGTCGCGGCGCTCGAGTCGATACGTGGCTGCGTCCTGTTTTTCCGTCCACCCGACCGGCAGCTCGTCGGCGGTCTCGAGCTCCTCGTAGACGATGGCTCCGTCGCGCACGGTCGGCCCCACGACGAGGTAGCCCCGGCGTCGCAGCGCGGCGACGAGCGTCTCCAGCTCCTCGGGCTCGATCGTCGCGCGTTTGGGCTCGTCCAAACAGGCCTCCTCGGGCTCACCCTCGCAGGGATGCCTCGAGCCTACATCGGGAGGACGCCCGCACCGGGCCTGCGGCTTCTCCGCAGCGCGTGCGCCGGAGCGGAACGGGATTCAGGAGGGCTTCGGCAGCCGGACACGTGTGAGCTGGACCGGCTCCACGATGCCCTTGAGCGATGCCTCGCCGGCGTCTTCCTGTTCGAGGCCCTCCTCCTGCACACTCCCGCTGATGTCCGTATGGACGAGAAGCTCGCCGGCGGACGCGTGACTCGCGATCCTCGACGCGAGGTTCACGGTGTGGCCGTAGATGTCGCCGTCGCGCGCAACGACCGGCCCCGCCGCGATCCCGGCGTGAGCCGGCGGTAACCCGGCGCGAGCGATCTCCCCCATGAGCTCCGCCACCGAAGAAACCGCCTCACGCGCAGACGGGTACCTGAGAACGACGCCGTCGCCGAGCAGCTTGACGACGCGACCGTTGTGGACACGCGCTGCATCCAGTGCAAGGGAGTGCAGCAATGTCGCAGCCCGCACCGCATCGTGGTCTCCGGCGGAGGCGGCGAGTTGCGTGTAACCGGTCAGGTCGACGAACGCGACGGCAGGAGGCTCGACGCGCTGCCGCTCTCGCCGTCCGGCGCCTGCCAGGGTCTGCTCGAGCCTGTCGACGATCCGCTCGAAAACCTCGTTTTCCGTGTGTCGCCTATGGAGCCACACGAGCAGCTGCTCCGTGACCGAGCTGATGAGGTGCGAGGGAAGAACCGCCTCCTCCAGCGGCAGCCCTCTGCGGAGTCGCGGCGGTGGGGCTCCGCCCAGTTCGTCGAAGAGGTCGAGGGTGGCGAGGTCGAGGCGGCGAATCCCGTCGCCGGCGATCCGCGCCGCGCGGACATAGACGTCCTCGCGGTCCTCCACCAGCGCCCACACCTCGAGGAAGCTCGCGATGACCTCCTCCTCGTCCCGTCGCATGATCGCGTCCGGCGGGTGCAGCGCTAGGCCGAACGCCGCGTAGACGGCCGGCAGCAGGCCCGCACGCTCGCCGAGTGACGTCTCGAACTCGGCAAACGTCCGGCCGCTCGACTCGGCGAGCTCCCACCCCTCGGCGACGCGATCGATCGGCAGCTCTGCATCTCGAATCGCCCACACGACGTCGTCAAGATCGATGCCGCTCTCGGCCATCGCCTGGACGAGCCGTATCTGCAGGACATCTCTGGGGGAATGCGAGCCGTCGGCGTCGGGGTGAAGAGCATCGGCCGCGACGAGACGCTCGACGTCGGCGAGCTCGACACCGGCCTCGGCTGCGAGCTCGACCGGGGCCAGCCGTCGTTCACCGTCCCGCGGGGGATCCATGTGCCGGATTCTCGCGCTGCTCCGGCTCCTGCGCGACACGCGTCGTGGGTCGCACGGCAAGATGGCGGTCGACGTGTCGACCCTCGAGCAGCCGACGGTCACGCTTCGCAGCGGCTCCGCTATTCCGCAGCTCGGCTTCGGCGTCTTCCAGATTCCTCCCGGCGAGCCGACTCGGAGCGCCGTCGCGTCGGCGCTCGAGGCGGGCTACCGGCACGTGGACACGGCCGCGGTCTACCGGAACGAGTCCGACGTCGGCGCCGCGATACGCGCAAGTGGCCTGGCACCGGGCTCGGTGTGGGTCACGACCAAGCTCGCGAATGGCGACCAGGGCGCCGCGACCGCTCGGCGCGCATTCGAGGCTTCGCTCGATCGTCTCGGCCTGGACGCGGTCGACCTCTACCTGCTCCACTGGCCGCACGACCTCCGCCTCGAGAGCTGGCGTGTCCTCGAGAGCCTCCACGCCGAGGGTCTCGCCCGCGCTATCGGCGTCTCGAACTTCCTGGCGCGTCACCTCGACGAGCTTCTCGCCCATGCGTCCGTGCCGCCGGCGGTCAACCAGATCGAGCTGAGCCCGTTCCTGTACCGCTCGCGCGAGGACACTCTCCGTCGCTGTGCGGAGGAGGGGGTCGCCGTCGAGGCGTACAGCCCGCTCACCAAGGGTCGCCGGCTCGACGACTCGACGGTCACGGCCGTCGCTGCCGAGATCGGCCGTACCCCAGCACAGGTCCTCATCCGCTGGTCGCTGCAGAAGGGCTTCGTCGTGCTTCCCCGCTCGTCGAATCGCAGACCGCATCGTCGAGAACGCGGCGGTCTTCGACTTCGCGCTCGAGGACGCTCAAATGGCGAGGCTCGACGCCCTCGACGAGGGCCTGACCACCGGCTGGGATCCGGCGCGGCAACCGTGAGCGAGCACTTGGCTTCCGCGGCGCTCGCCCGTCGGTTCGAGGCGGCCGTGTTCGACTGGGACGGGACGGCGGTGCCGGATCGCGACGCCGACGCGACCCGCGTCAGGGAGCTGATCGAGGCGCTGTCGGCGAGCGGGTTCCACGTCGGCATCGTCAGCGGGACGAACGTCGACAACGTCGACGGCCAACTGGCCGCGCGTCCATCCGGCCCCGGCGTGCTGCTCCTCTGCCTGAACCGTGGATCGGAGGTCTTCGCGGTCGGCGAGGAGGGGCCCGCGCTCGTCTATCGCCGGGTTGCGACGCCGGAAGAGGACGAGGCGCTCACCGCAGCGGCACAGTCCACCGTCACACAGCTGGCCCGGCGAGGACTCAGGGCGGAGATCATCTCGGATCGGCTGAACCGCCGAAAGATCGACCTGATTCCGGAACCGGAGTGGTCGGATCCCCCGAAGGCGAGAATCGACGACCTGCTTTCCGCCGTCGAGACCCGCCTCCGCGCGGCGGGCCTGAAAGCGCTCACGGAGGTGGCAGCGCTCGCCGAAGCAGCGGCGCGCGACGCCGGCCTGCCCGATCCCCGGGTGACGAGCGACGTGAAGCACGTCGAGATCGGTCTCACCGACAAGTCGGACTCCGCGCACTGGCTGTTCGCGGAGCTCGCTCGTCTCGGCGTCGGTCCGCACGCCGTCGTCCTCGGCGGCGACGAGTTCGGCGAGATCGCTGGGCTGCCCGGGAGCGACTCGTTCATGCTCGTTCGGGAGGCAGCGCCTGCGACGGCGGTCACGGTCGGTGTCGAGCCCGCAGGACCGCCGCAGGGTGTCGTCGCGCTCGGCGGCGGGCCCGATGCGTTCGTCCAGCTGCTCGAGGACCAGCTCGAGCGACGAACGGCGGGCGAGCTCCCGCTTCTCGAGCCGGATCCGGAGTGGACGATCGAGATCGACGGCTTCGACCCCGAGAAGGAGCGCGCGAGGGAGGCGGTTCTCACGCTCGCGGATGGACGGATCGGAACGTCGGGCAGTCCGCTACTCGGCCATCCTTCGGCGACCCCACGGGTCCTCGTCAGCGGCGTCTGGGACGGGAAGGGATCGACGAGTCGCCTGCTCGAGGCGCCCGTGTGGTCACGCCTCGGCGTCGAGCTCGCGTCGGACGCCGAGCTTCGCCGCGTGCTCGACCTGCGGACCGGCACGCTCCACGAGGACGTGCTGCTCCCGGACGGTACGCATGCGCGCTCGCTTCGGCTCTCTTCCCTTGCTCGCCCCGGGATCGTGGCGCTGCGCGTGGACGGATCCACGCCCCTCGTCCGCGAGCACGGCGGAGTCGTGCCTCCGCGGGGTCGCGTCGAGCGCAGTGCGGGTAAGACACGTGGGCGGCAGTGGATGCAGGTGCGCGGGTCGCACGGAGGCGTCACCGCCGCGATCCACGACGTCGTGCGGCAGGAGGACGGGTCGGCCCGTCTCGAGCGTCTTGGTGCGTACGTCGTCGCGTCGGACGACGCGCCGGCGCCACGCCGGGCACTCGATGCACTGCGCGAGGCCGAGGAGGCCGGCTTCGAGCGGATCCTGTGCGAGCACAGGGCGGCGTGGGGCGGCTTCTGGGACGTCGCCGACATCCGGGTCGAAGGCGACCCGGAGCTCCAACGGGCGATCCGGCTTGCACTCTTCCAGCTCTCGGCCTCGGTCGGCGAGGACGGAGAGTCGGCGCTCGGTGCCCGTGGCCTCACGGGCCCCGGCTATCGCGGCCACGTGTTCTGGGACGCGGACGTCTTCGTCCTTCCCTTCCTCGCCGCGACGCGACCGCGAGCAGCGAGAGCCATGCTCGAGTACCGGGTGCGGCGTCTCGGGCCCGCGTTCAGAGAGGCGCACGCGTCCGGACGGGTGGGAGCGCGCTTTCCGTGGGAATCCGCGCGCAGCGGCCGCGACGTCACCCCCGACCGTGCGCGCGTCGCGGGCGAGACCATTCCGATCCTCACGGGCCAGCTGGAAGAGCACATCGTCGCGGACGTGGCCTGGGCGGTCGCGTGCTACCTCGACTGGACCGGGGACGAGGAGTTCGAGTCCGGGCCGGGCCGCACGATCCTCGTGGAGACGGCGCGCTACTGGGCGTCTCGGATCAGGCGCGACAGCGAGGGGCGCGGCCACATCGACGGCGTGATCGGCCCCGACGAGTACCACGAGAACGTGGACGACAATGCGTTCACGAACGTCATGGCGCGCTGGAATCTCCGGCGAGCGGCGGCTGCGGTTGCATCGCTCCCGGGCGGGGAGGTCGACGAGGGTGAGGTCGCACGCTGGCATTCGCTCGCGGACACGCTCGTCGACGGCTACGACTCCGGAACCGGCGTCTACGAGCAATTCGCAGGCTTCTTCGGGCTCGAACCGGTTCTCATCGCCGACGTCGCGGAGCGTCGACCGGCGGATGCCGAGAAGCTCCTCGGCCGCGCGCGCCTCGCGGATTCCCAGGTCGGGAAGCAGGCCGACACGTTGATGCTCCATCAGCTGGTGCCCGACGAGGTCGTGCCCGACTCGCTTCGCTCGAACCTTCTCTTCTACGAGCCGCGAACAGCGCACGGGAGCTCGCTCTCGCCCGGAATCCACGCGAGCCTGTTCGCCCGGCTCGGGCTGCTGGACGAGGCGCTCGAGTGGCTCCGGGTGACGAGCAGGATGGACCTCGACGACCTGACGGGCTCGTCGTCCGCGGGCCTTCACACCGCGGCGATGGGAGGCCTCTGGCAGGCCCTCGTGTTCGGATTCGCCGGCCTCCGGCCGGCGGGCGAAGCGCTTCGACTCGATCCGAGACTGCCGAGGGCCTGGGGTGCCCTCGAGCTCGGCGTCGTCTTTCGCGGCGCGCGCGTGCGTGTCCGCGTGGAGAACCCGATGGTCACCGTCTCGAGCGACCGGCCGGTTCCCATCCTCTTCCAGGATCGGAAGCGGCCGGTCGTCGCGACTCCCGACGGCGTCCGGCTTCGCTGGGCCGGCGCCGAGCGGCCGGCCTGACACCCGGACGCGATTGCCCGGTCTCGAAGGAGGGCGTGACTCAACGGCCCGCCGGTGCCGGAATCACGGGGCACTCGAAGAGCTTCACGACGCCGAGGTCGGCGGCACCTCCGGGGCCCGCGTCGTCGAGCGCGGCTTGCACCTCGGCGGCGCTGTCGAGGTCGCCGCTGCCGTTGCCGTCGTGGGCGGCGACGGTGCCCGCGTAGCTCGAGTTGAAGCCGAGCGCGTGCACCTGCCAGCGGCCACCGCGAAAGCCGGGATCACCGGGTGCGGCGGTCGCCACGTTCGGCTGCAGGTTGTCGAACGAGTAGATCGTCTCGAAGCTCGACAGCGGTGCACCGGTACGAGAGAAGTCGGTCGGTGTTCCGACCGTGCGGTAGAGGACGCCATTGACGTAGATCGACGGTGCGGTCACACCGCCCGACCCGACCGCGAGCGCGGCCGAGGCGGTGACCAGAAGCGCGGCGACCGCTACGCCGAGCGCGGTTGGCAGACGTTTCATGCTCGTACCTCCAGGCGAGTTGGACATGACCACGCCACTGTCGTCGCGCGCTGCTTACGCCGGTGTTACCGGCCCCTGAACAGAACCTGAAGCGACGCGAATTAAGCCTCTCGTAAGGAGGCGGCAAGGCGGGCGCAATCCCCGGCCGGGCAAGCTCGCACCCCGACCGGAATTCGAAGGAGGAGCGATGCGTCAGAGCAGATTGACGGCGGCGTTGGTCGCGGGAGCAGCGCTGGTCCTCGGTGCCGGCGCCGCGTCGGCGGACACCATGCACCCGAAGCTGGCCGCCCGGCTCTCGGGAATGGGCGAGCAGGGGATCGTCGAACTTCCAGTCTCGAGCCGCGAACGGACGTCTGTGTTGGACGTTCCAGCTGCACACGAAGGGGATCACGCAGGCGTCGATCCGTGATGCACACGGAATGAAGGTGGTCGAGCTCGGGATGCACTACACCGCGCACGGTTGCGGTCCCGTGAGTAGCAACGTCCTTCGTCCCATCGAGTCACATCCGGCTCGTTACCGCGTCTGGGTGGACACGAAAGGACATCCCGGCGATCTGCGCGGCAAGCTGTACGCCGGTATGGCACACATGTAGAGAGCGAGATCCGTGCGAGAGAGTCGTCCCGACCACGAGGTGCCCGTCACGCCCGCGCCTGCGAAGCGCATCGGGCGGGGAGTCTTCCTGGCCACGGTTGCGGGCGGGCTCTCCTCGCTCGTGTGGGGCAAGGCGGTGTGGGGCAGGGTCTCCGGCGCCGTCTCCCCCGTGTCGGCGACCGTGGCCCCGTTCCTGCCGACGGGAGGGTGGCGCATCTACACCGTGTCGGGCTCGATGCCGGACTTCGACCCCGCGAGCTGGCGGCTCGAGGTCGGTGGACTCGTCGAATCACCGCTCTCGCTCGGATACGAAGAGCTTCGCGGGCTGCCTCGCGCGGACCAGGTCTCGACCTTCCACTGCGTCACCGGCTGGACGGTGAACGACGTCCACTGGGGCGGGGTTCGCCTCGCCGACGTCCTCGCACGGACGAATCCGCTTCCAGAAGCGGGTGCACTGGAGCTCGTCTCCGCGGAGCAGCCGTATGTCGACTACCTGACCCTGTCCCAGGCCCGACTGCCGGACGTGATGCTCGCGTACGAGATGGACGGGGCGCCTCTGGCGCGTGTGCACGGAGCGCCGCTTCGGCTCGTGATCCCGGAGATGTACGGCTACAAGAACGTCAAGTGGTTGGAACGGATCAACCTCGTCGCGCACGCGGGAAGCGGCTACTGGGAGCAACGAGGGTACGACCGTGACGCCTGGGTCGGTCGCTCGAACGGATACAGCTCGTGACCCGTTACGTCCGTCGCTTCTCGCGCACCGAGCGCGCTCTGCACTGGCTGAACGCCGGCGTGTTCGCGATCCTGCTCGGCACGGGGCTGATGCTCTACCTTCCGAGCCTCGCGGCGGCCGTGGGCAGGCGGCCGCTGATCAAGGACATCCACGCGTGGACTGGTATCGGCTGGATCCCGGCACTCGCGCTCGTCGTCGCGCTCGGTGACCGCCGTGGAGTCCTCGCCACGGCGCGCGAGCTCGATGCCTTCGACGACGACGACGTCCGCTGGCTCACGCATCGCTCGCCGCGGCCGCAGGGCCGCTTCAACGCCGGTCAGAAGGTGAACGCCGCGATCACCGCGGCGTTCACCGTGTTGTTCCTCGCCTCCGGTCTCCTGCTCTGGCTCGGCGAGCGCGACACCCGCTTCCGCTTCGCGAGCACCGTGATCCTCCACGACGGGCTGATGTACGTCGCGCTCCTCCTGCTCGTCGGCCACCTCTACCTGGCAGTGCTGCATCCGGCCACCCGGCACGCGCTCCGCGGGATGACGGTCGGCACGGTGAGCGAAGACTGGGCAAGCACTCACCACGAGAAGTGGAAGCCACAATAGGGGGATGGCGAGCGTTCTCGTGGTCGACGACGAGCCGATCGTCCGCGACGTGGTCGTCCGCTACCTGCGCCGCGACGGCTTCACGACGCTCGAGGCCGGAGACGGCGACGACGCCCGCAGGCTGATCGAGACGTGCGAGCCGGGTCTCGTCGTGCTCGACGTCATGCTGCCCGGAACCGACGGGCTCGAGCTCTGCCGCTGGATCCGGAGCCGCTCGAGCCTTCCGGTGATCCTCCTCACGGCGCGCGGCGAGGAGGCCGACCGGATCGTCGGGCTCGAGCTCGGCGCCGACGACTACGTGACCAAGCCGTTCTCGCCGCGCGAGCTCGTGGCGCGCGTGCGCTCAGTCCTGCGCCGCTCGACCGCGCCCCCCGTCGCACGGCCGGAGCGCCTGACGATCGGGGAGCTCGTCGTCGACGGAACCAGCCGTCAGCTGACGAGGGCGGGTGCGACCGTCCCGCTCACGGCACGCGAGTTCGATCTCCTCTGGTTCCTCGCAAACAACCCACTTCGCGTGTTCTCTCGCGACCAGCTCATGGATCGGGTCTGGGGTTATCGGGCGGCGCTCGACACGGGCACGGTCACCGTCCACGTCCGCAGGCTGCGCGAGAAGATCGAGTCGAACCCGTCCCGGCCGACCCACCTCCAGACCGTCTGGGGCGTCGGCTACCGCTTCGATCCGTGATCGGGCTCGCCGTCGCCGTCGCCGGCGCGAGTCTCGCGGCAGGCCTGCTCGTCGCGCTGGTTCTGCGCCGAGCTCCGACGCTCTGGCTTCAGCTCGCAGGGCTGGCGATCCTGTCAGTCGTCCTTCCGCTCGTCGCCGTCCTGCTGTCGGGCTGGGTGATGTTCCACATGGGCGACGACGTCAAGATCCTCGCCGTCGCGGCCGGGTCGGCGACCGCGGCAGCAGTCGCCGGGCTCCTCCTCGCACGTTCGATCACGGATTCGATTCGGCGCGTCGGCGAGTCGTCTCAGCGGTTCGCGGCCGGCGATCTCGGCGTACGGGCTCCCTCGGGCGGCACCGTCGAGGTCTCCCAGCTCTCCGCTGCCTTCAACGCGATGGCCGTCAGCATCGAGCAGCTGTTCGATGCCCGGAGGGAGCTCGTCGCCTGGGCGAGCCACGACCTCCGGACTCCGCTGGCCTCGATGCAGGCCATGCTCGAGGCGATCGACGACGGCCTGGTCGAGCCCGAGCACTACCTCCCGGTCTTCGCCGAGCAGGTCCGCACGCTGTCCTCACTCGTCGACGACCTGTTCGAGCTCGCCCGGATCGACGCCGGGGCGCTCACGCTCGAGTTGCGAGAGACGCGCATCGACGAGCTCGTCGACTCGACGGTGCGCTCGCTCGAGCTGGAGGCGGCGGCCCGCCACGTCGAGGTTGCCTGCGAGCTCGACCGCGAAGCAGCCGCTCGGGTCGCTCCCGAGAAGATCGAGCGCGTCCTCTTCAATCTGCTGACGAATGCGCTCCGTCACACTCCGGCCGACGGCTCGATCGCCGTCCACCTCGAGCGACGCGAGCGAGAGCTCCTGCTCCGGGTCGAGGACTCGGGCGAGGGTCTACCCGCAGGAGCGACCGAGCACATGTTCGAGCGGTTCTGGCGGGCCGACCGTGCGCGCAGCGGAAGCGGCGCCGGCCTCGGGCTCGCCATCGCACGCGGGCTGGTCGAAGCGCACGGCGGCCGCATCTGGGCGGAGAACCGGCCCGAGGGAGGTGCCCGCATCTCGTTCACGCTTCCGGCGCCGCTCCAACCAGGGGTCGTGCAACCGGCGAGCCGGCTCTCCTGACGTAGGCCGGAGGTGTGAAGCCGTAGCCTTCGGAGGTGCGCGAAGTCGAGACCGACTACCTCGTCGTCGGAGCCGGTGCGTCGGGGATGGCCTTCGCCGACACGCTGATCGCGCACACGGACGCCGAGGTCGTGCTGGTCGACCGGCGTCACCGGCCGGGCGGCCACTGGCTGGACGCCTATCCGTTCGTGCGCCTCCACCAGCCGTCCGCGTACTACGGCGTCGAGTCACTGCCGCTGGGGAGCGACCACGTCGATGAGCACGGGCCGAACGCCGGCTTCTACGAGCGGGCGAGTGCGGCGGAGATCTGCGACTACTACTCGCGCGTCCTGGAGGAGAACCTGCTCCCGACGGGCAGGGTGCGCTTCCTCGGCATGAGCGAGTACCGGGGCGGAAACGGTGAGGGCCACCTCGTCCGTTCGCGGCTCGACGCCTCCGAGTTCGTCATCAAGCCGCGGTGCAAGGTCGTCGATGCGACCTACGTCCAGTCCGAGATCCCGTCGCGTCACGTTCCCGGATTCACTGCCGAGCCGGGCGTCGCGCTCGTCCCGCCCAACGATCTCGTCGACCTCGCCGAGCCTGCGGATCGCTTCACGGTGATCGGAGCGGGCAAGACGGCGATCGACACCTGTGTATGGCTGCTCGAGTCGGGTGTCGATCCCGACCGCATCCGCTGGATACGGGGCCGCGATCCGTGGCAGTTCGATCGCACGTACATGCAGCCGCTCGACCAGGTGGGGTCGTACATGCGGCTCCAGGCGCACTGGGTCGGGACGGCCGCGGCGGCCGAGGACGGCAAGGACATGGGGCGACGGCTCGAGGACGCCGGCGTGTTCGTGCGTATCGACCCCTCGGTCGAGCCGCTGGCGTTTCGCGGCGCCACCGTCAGCCGGCGCGAGATCGACGCTCTCCGAACGATCGAGCACGTCGTGCGTGCGAGGCGGGTGCGGAGCATCGGCCGGACGACGGTCAGGACCGACGCGGGCGACATTCCGGGCGACCCGCACGAGGTCTACGTCGACTGCACGGCCGCAGGCGTTCGTCCCACGATTCCGCGGCCGGTGTTCGAGCCGGGCCGCATCACGATCCAGTACGTGGGGGTGGGCTTACTGCCCTGGTGCGCCGCCACGATCGGGTTCGTCGAGTCGACCGGCGCGCACGACGAGGAGAAGAACCGGCTCTGCCCGCCCGTCGTCTTCTCCGGCGACGTGGCCGATCTGGCTCGGCTGGCTTATGCCGCGATGCAGGGCCAGGTGGCGCGGGTCCGTGACGAAACAGTGGGACCGTGGAATGCCGCGTCGAGGCTCAACCCCGCCCGAGCGGCGCTCGACCACATCGACGATGCGGACGTAGCCGAATCGCTCGGGTTCATGACCGAGCACACGCGGACAGCGCTGAAGAACCTCGAGCGCGTCACGGCCGTGAGCGCGCACACTGACGGCCCCGAGGAGTTCACGCCGCCGTCGGCTTGCGGATAGAAGCGGACGCTTCGACACGCACGCGTCCATCGTGAGCGAGAAGGCAGCCCGAGCGCGTCGTCACGGGAACCGGATCGCGAACCGGCACGCGGCAGCTCCATGGTGCATGCATTCCAGCTCGTCGACCTCGACCACCTCTTCGTAGACGCGCCCTGTGCCCTCGACGAGGCCGCGCAGCATCGCGCAGATACGCCGGGGCGACGTGTACACGATCTCGAGGCCTTTCTCTCCGAGATCCGTCACCGCGAGCTGGGGCGGTCGCGCGTCGGGCAGCGCGACGCGGACGACGTCGTGAATCGGCGTCTCGACGGTCAACAGGAAGTCGCGTGCCGTCGCCGAGAGCTTGAAGAGCAGGGAGTACAGACGTGCGAACGTCGTTGCGGCCGTGAAGGCTCCGAACTCGAACAGGAGCTCGTCCCGAGACAGCGCCGTCCGCGCACACGCGCGTTCGAGCAGCGCGAGGAACTGTTCGTCCGGGTACGCCTCGCTCAGCGTGTACTGCGGCTCTCCGGCCGTGACGTCCTTCGCGACGTCCGCGCCGTGCTCGGTCACGAGGTAGTCGCGAAACGAGGCGAAGATGAGGCCGTGCACGCGAGAGAGATCTTAGGGTCGATCGCCGCCCCACGGGTGCGCGCGCTCGCGCTCTTCGCGAAGGCCCTTCCCAGGAGGTCACGCCACGGCCCAGGCTAAGCGGCCGTGCAAATTCGACCTACACTCGGTCTGTGGCAACCACCGGCCGCGAGCGAAAGGTGGTCACGGTGCTCTTCGCCGACCTCGTCGGCTTCACGGCTCGTGCCGAGGCGCTCGACCCGGAGGACGTCGAGGCCATCCTGCGCCCGTACCACGAGCGTCTGCGATCCGAGCTCGAGCGCTTCGGCGGAACGGTCGAGAAGTTCATCGGCGACGCGGTCATGGCTCTCTTCGGCGCCCCCATCGCTCATGAGGACGATCCAGAACGCGCGGTACGCGCGGCCCTGGCGATCCGCGATTGGGCTCGAGGGCAGGCCTCGGTGCGGGTGCGCATCGCGGTCAATACAGGCGAGGCGCTGATCATCCTCAACGCGCGTCCCGAGACGGGCGAAGCCATGGCCTCGGGCGACGTCGTAAACACGACTGCCCGCCTTCAGTCGGCCGCGCCCGTAAACGGCCTCCTCGTCGGGGAGGCGACCTTCCGAGCGACCCGGCAGGTGATCGACTATCGCCAGGTCGATGCTGTCGAGGCGAAGGGAAAGTCCGAGTCGCTGCGGGTCTGGGAGGCACTGGCGGCACGCTCTCGCGTCACGAGCGAGGCGGTCTCGACGGCAGCGTCGCTCGTCGGGCGAGAGCGCGAGCTTGCCGTCCTCCGCGAGCTGCTTGTACGAGTCAGGGAGGAGGCCTCGCCGCAGCTCGTGACGCTCGTGGGCGTGCCGGGCATCGGGAAGTCGCGGCTCGTCCACGAGCTCATGCAGATCGTCGAGCAGGGTGGAGTGCTCACCTACTGGCGTCGTGGCCGGTCGCTTCCGTACGGCGAGGCAGTGCCGCTCTGGGCGCTGTCGGAGATCGTGAAGGCCCAGGCCGGAATTCTCGAGAGCGATTCGACTGACGACGTCACAAGGAAGCTTGGCGAAGAGGTCTCTCGGCTCGTTCCCGACCCTCGGGATGCGATCTGGGTGGAGGCTCAACTCCGTCCGCTTGCGGGCGTCGCTGCGCAAGCTGACCTCGGTGGCGACCGGCGCGACGAGGCGTTCGCAGCGTGGAGACGCCTCTTCGAGGCAATGGCCGAGCACCGACCGCTCGTACTCGTGTTCGAGGATCTCCACTGGGCGGACGACGAGCTGCTCGATTTCGTCGATTACCTCGTCGAGTGGAGCGGCAGCGTCCCGATCCTCGTCGTCTGTACATCGCGCCCGGAGCTGCTCGAGCGTCGGCCCACGTGGGGAGGAGGAAAGCTCAACGCAACGACGCTCTCGCTCGCCCCTCTCTCCGAAACCGATACGGGCCGTCTCCTGTCCAGCCTCCTCGACCGTCCGCTGCTTGCGGTCGAAACCCAGAGCAAGCTTCTGCAGCACGCAGGCGGAAACCCCCTCTACGCGGAGCAGTACGCCAAGATGTTGCTCGAGGGCTCCGATGCATCCCAGCTCCCGATTCCCGAGTCGTTGCAGGGGATCATCGCCGCCCGCATCGACCGGCTTCCGCCGGCGGAGAAGGGATTACTCCAAGACGCTGCCGTCCTCGGCAAGGTCTTCTGGCTCGGCGGTGTCGTCGACGGGCGCACGCGAAGCGACGCCGAGCTCGCACTCCACGCGCTCGACCGCAAGGGATTCGTGCAGCGCGCACGCGTCTCCTCGGTAGCCGGCGAAAGCGAGTACACGTTTCTCCACCTTCTGGTCAGGGACGTCGCGTACGGTCAGATCCCGAGAGCGGAGCGGGCCGAGAAGCACCGGCGGGCCGCAGAGTGGATCGGCTCCCTCGGACGCCAGGAAGATCACGCGGAGACGCTCGCACACCACTATCTCTCGGCGCTCGAGCTCGCGCGTGCGAGCCGAAGTCCGACGGACGAGCTCGCTGAGCAAGCTCGTCTCGCTCTCCGCGAAGCGGGCGATCGGGCGATGGCGCTGAACGCATTCGACGCAGCCGTCCGCTCCTACGATTCGGCCCTCGAGCTCTGGCCGAGAGACGATCCAGACCGTCCTCGGATCCTCCTGTCCTACGGCAGGGCGCTGGCGCTCGGGCAGGAGTCGGGATTCGAGGAGCTGACCGAGGCTGCAGCGCTCCTCGTTGATCTCGGCGATCGCGAGCAGGCAGCCGAGGCCGAGATCCTGCTCGCGGATGCGACGCGGAGCTTGGGGCAGCGTGATGCGGCCTACGACCATCTCGACCGTGCCGTCCGTCTGGTCGAGGCCGTTCCTGCTTCGAAGGCCAAGGCACGCGTCTTGAGCGAGGTGTCGCGGTATCACATGCTCGGCGACCGATCGGAGAAAGCGATCGAGATAGGCCGCGAGGCACTCGAGATGGCCTCGCAGCTAGGCCTCGACGCGATCCGTGCCCATGCGCTCGTCAACATCGGCACGGCGCGAGTTGCTCTTGCAGAGGTCGAGGGCATTGGCGATCTCGAGGAAAGCATCGAGATCGCCGATGCCATCGGTTCTCCGGAGAGCATCCGCGCATACAACAATCTGTTTTCTTCCTACGTAACGCTCGGAATGCTCGATCGCGCGGCTGAGACGCTCCGAGCCGGTCTGGCGGAAGTGGAGAGATTCGGGAGCGCTGGCATCATCGGACGCTGGTTCCGCTTCGAGCAAGTACACGTCGCCTACTGGGAGGGTCGCTGGCACGACTCCTTGGCGTTGATCGAGGACACATTGTCCGAGGTCGGCCCCTCGCACGCGCTCTCACGATGGGCGTTCGAGATGAGGGGGCGCATTCGGCTCGCGCGGGACGACGTCGCAGGTGCGCTCGCGGATGCCCGAGCGAGCCTTGACCTCGCCAGAGAAGCGAAAGATCCGCAGACGCTTACTCCCGCCCTCTCGTTCGCGGCGCTGGCTTCGCTCGAAGCAGGGAGCAGGACTGATGCAGTGCGTCTCGCAGACGAACTCCTCGCAGATGAGGCGGTGAGTCGCCCGACTCCCCACTTCATCTCGCCGCTCTTCGATCTCGCGTGGGTGCTTGCCGACCTCGAGCGGAGTGACGAACTGACCGAGAGACTTGAGAAGGAGGCGATTCGCACTCCGTACACCGACGCCGCTGAATCACTCAGCCGCGGCGATTACGAGCGAGCCGCGGACCAATATGCCGGTGTCGGGGCACGTCCGAACGAGGCCTACACTCGCCTTCGCGCGGCCGCGCAGCACATGGACGCGGGCCGCCGTCCTGAGGCAGAGGTCCAGCTCTCTTTGGCCCTCGAGTTCTGGCGAGCCGTGGGTGCTGCGCGTTATGTGCGAGAGGGTGAGACGGTGGCGTCTTCATCCGCGAACGACGAGCTGCAACGACAAGAGTTGGGGACGTAGCGCGCGGCGTCGTCGCGCGTGGCGGATCTCGCCGGCTCAGCGCAATCAGGCACGGTTCTCGCCGAACGCGTGACCGTATTGCCCGAGCTCGAGCCCGGGCGGCAGATGCGTGGCTCACTCAACGGCTGGATCGACAAACCAAGGGATGAGCCTCGGGCAGCGCGTCAGCTGCGGGCTGCCGGCGAGCTACAGCTCTCCGTCAGCGGTTCCCACGAGTCTCGCGCCGTAGCGAGACTGCCAGCACGACCGCGACTGTCGCGGGGAGCACCCACCAGGCGGCGAGTCCGCGATGTGCGAGGAATCCGGAGAGGCCAAGGCCGGCAGCGACTCCCACGGCGACGCGCCAATCGTCGCCGACGATGAAGTTCCACCAGAACGCGCCGAAAGAGCGGATGTGATTCACGCGCCGGCTCCCGCGGGAAGCGCTGCGAGCCGCTGGCGGCGGAGCTGGCGGACGAGCGCGAAGGAAAGAAGTGCGAGGAAGGCGAGGATGGCGAGGATGGCGGCATCCGAGCCGGGCCAGCTGACGCCCGCACCCTCGCCGCCCCAGAAGACCCCGAAGCTCGTGAGAAGGAGCCCGACCGCGAACTTGATCGTGTTCTCCGGGACACGCTCGAGCGGCGCGCGCACCGCCATCCCGACGACGATGACGACCGTGACCGCCGCCAAGGCGGCCGCAGCGGCCAACGGGAGCCGGCCCTGGGTGGCTCCGAACGTGACGACGATGAACACGACCTCGAGCCCCTCGAGCAGTACGCCCTTGAACGCGACCGTGAACGAATACCAATCCATCTCCGTCGACGCCGCACGCGGCACGCGGGATGCCTGCTCGCGCTCGGCGGCAAACGCGGCGCCCTCGTCGTGCAGAGCCTTGTAGCCGCTGGAGCGCAGGATCGCCTTGCGCAGCCACTGCAGACCGAAGACCAGGAGGAGCGCCCCGACGAAGAGCCGGAGCGTGTCGATCGGGATTACGCGAAGCGCAGGGCCGAGCACCGCAACGATCACACCGAGGACGAGCGCCGCGATGCCGACGCCGATCAGCGTCGAGCGCCAACCACGCACGACTCCCACCGCGAGGACGATCGTGAGCGCCTCGACGGCCTCCACCCCACTGGCAAGAAACGTCGTGAGAAAGAGGAAGAGGTCGTGCGTCACAGCCGCCGATCGTAATCGTCGACGCAAGTGTCTCGGTGCGTGCGTCTGGCGTCTCCTACGCCTGGCGTCTCCTGCGGAGTCGAGCTCCGACCAGGAGACACCCGAGCAGCGCAGGCATGCCGAGTGCGAGCGGGAGGATGCCTCCCGAGTTGATCGTCGTTCGCTTCGCTACAAGGTGGTGAATCGCAGGCCCGGCTGTCGGCGGAACCGCACTCGGACACCTTGGCAGAAGCGCGACATAACCAGCAAAGCTCACGGCGGGACCGCCGCGGCAGTGAATGGCGAGTCGGGCGGCGCAGACGTTTGGATCAAGCTGCCGCTAGTGATCGTCGTGAACTCGACACGGGCACTGGTACCTCAGGTCTAGCTGTGCTTCTCCGTACGGCAGCGGGAACTGCTCTCGCGACCCTCCTCGTCGCAGCCCTGGTTGTCGCGAACGCGGCATCGGGAACCCAGCGCGGGATCATCGCAACCGCGCTCCCACGCTTCGATCGAGTCGTGGTCGTGGTGTTCGAGAACAAGGAGTTCGAGCAGGTCCTCGGGAATCCGGAAGCACCGACGTTCCGCAGCCTCGCCCGGCGCTACGCGCTGCTCGCGAACTACCGAGCGGTGGCCCACCCCAGCCTGCCGAACTACCTCGCTCTGGTCTCTGGCTCGACGCACGGCATCGTGAGTGACTGCACGAACTGCCAGGTGAGTGCACCGAATCTGGCCGATACGCTGGAAGGGGCCGGCAAGACCTGGAAGACGTACGCGGAGGGACTTCCCCGGGCGGGCTTCACGGGAGCGTGGGCGGGCCGCTACGCGAAGAAGCACAACCCGCTCCTCTATTTCACGGACGTCGTCTCGAGGCCCAATCGGCTCCGCAGGATCGTTCCGCTCGGTGCGTTCCGTCGAGATCTCGAGGCTGGCCGCCTTCCCGACTTCGCGCTCGTGGTGCCCGACCTCTGCAACGACATGCACGACTGCTCGGTCGCGACCGGCGACGCCTGGTTGCGCACCTTCCTGCGACCCCTCCTGCCGAACCCCGCGCTCGGGCGCAGCGTCGTATTCGTCGTCTTCGACGAGGGCACCTCGAGCCAAGGAGGAGGAGGGCATGTGCCTGCTCTCGTACTCGGGCCACTTGTTCGTCCCGGGTCGCAGACCTCGACGCCGCTCGACCATTACGCGCTGCTCCGGACGATCGAGAGCGCATGGCACCTGCCCTTGCTCGGGCGCTCGCGAGGTGCGAGTCCGATCACGGGAATCTGGCGCTGAGGCCTTGCGGGCGGGGCGCGATTCCGAGGACGCGATCCGTGTCCGGCTCGAGGGGAGGGCGGAACGTTCCGGCGGTCTTCTGGCGTCCGACGGAGGCGGCTCGGCGGCGACTGAGCGGCAACGCCGCTCTGGGACTGGCGTTGCGGGAACGGGAGCGACGGGACTCGAACCCGCGACCTCCGGCGTGACAGGCCGATGAGATAGCAGCGACAAGCGGCGGCAATCGGCGACGAACGCCAACGATCATGTGGGTTTGCGCCCGCGGGACGTTCGGGGCACACCGCTTGTGTGCGTCACTCCGCTCTCGGGCGTTTGGACGCCGATTGGACGTCGAGTCCCCGACGTCGGGAAGCGGGAGGTCGGTAGTTCCGGGTAGGTAGGTCAGCGGCTGCCCCGATGCGCTGTGGGTGGGTGTGGGTCAGCGTGTAGGCGAAGAGGGCAGTGATACGCCGGATCGATCTAGGGGGTGAGGGCAAGATGCGCGAGCACAGGGCCGCCGCCACGACAGCAGGGATCCTCTACTTCACCGGTACGGTGGCCGGAGTCTTGAGCGTGGTCGTCAGTGCTCCGCTTCGTGATGCGCGCGATCCGTTGGCCTATGCCGTGGAGCACTCCGGAGCAGTCGTGACCACTGGCCTGCTCGTGCTCGTCATGGGGCTATCGCTCGCGTTCATCCCCGTCGTGTTGTTCCGAGTGCTGCGCCCGATAGACGAGGTGCTGGCGGTCGGCTACCTGATTGTGCGCGGAGCTATCGAGACCACCTGCTACGTCGTCCTCGCGATCGGCTGGCTGCTGCTCGCGCCCATCGGTGAGGCCATGGCGGCAGGAGAAGGCACTGCTTCACCGGCAGGCGTCCGAGTTGGCAACCTCGTCATCGATGCTGACGGCGCGAACGCCGTGCTCGCGCTCGTTTTCTGCCTTGGTGCCGCCATGTTCTACGTGCTGCTCTACCGGTCGCGCATCGTTCCGCGCTGGATCTCAGCCTGGGGTCTTGTGGCGATCCCCTTCTACGTCGCCGACTACCTGCTCCTGATGTACGGCGTCTTCGACATGAACGCTCCCGCACAGGTTCTCATGTACCTGCCGCTGGCAGTGCAGGAGATGGTTCTGGCGGTCTGGATGATCGCGCGCGGCTTCCGTCCGGCGGCTGTCTCGACCACGTCCGGGCGATTCGTCGTTTCACGCCGCCTTCTGGGCGCTGAAGCGCGGCTGACTCCTCGGTAGTTCCGGGTAGGCGCGGTCAGCAACCGCTTTGCCCGCAACTACTGATGCGCGCAGGGCGTGGTCGTCCACGGGGTCGATCGCGAGCCCGAGGCCGGCCGCTATCGGCTACGGGCCGCGAGGTCGGCCGCCAGCCGTTCCAGTGGCGTCCTCCGTCACCGAGGTGACGTCGGCGCACCACTCAGGCTTCTCGCCGAATCCGCGACCAAACTTCGGAGGCGGGGCGATAATCGTCGGCCCCTCAAGAGGAGCGGGTTCTCAGTGACGGGAGCGACGGGACTCGAACCCGCGACCTCCGGCGTGACAGGCCGGCGTTCTAACCAACTGAACTACGCCCCCGAGGGCTCGCAGAGTGTAGCCGGGCTGCAGGGATTGGAGCCCGCGGCACGTAGCCAGCAGGGCACATGTCCACCGCAGACTGGGTCGTCATCGTCGTCGTCGGGCTCTCGGCGTTCTACGGGATCTCGACGGGCTTCCTACGGGGCGCGTTCTCGCTCGCCGGCTTCGCGTTCGGCGCGTACCTCGGCGCGCGCATCGCACCACTGATCCTGAGCGACGGATCGCCATACGTCCCGGTCGTCGCGCTCGGTGGGGCGGTGCTCTGCGGGATGCTCATGCGCGGGCTCGCGGCGCTCCTCGCCGGGGCGCTGCGGACGAGCATCGGCGTGATCCCGGGGATGCACTTCCTCGACCGGCTCGCCGGACTCGTGCTCGGGCTCGTCGCAGGGGTCTTCCTCTGCTGGGCGATCGGCGCGGTGCTCCTCTATCTCCCGGGCGAGACCGAGCTCCGACACTCCGTGCAGCGCTCGCTGATCCTCTCGGAGATCAACGACGTCGTCCCGCCGGAGCGCTTCCTGGAGGAGCTCGAGCGGGTCGACCCGATAGGCGTATTCCTCGGGCCGCCCGCGATCGTCGCGCCACCCGAAACGGGCATAGCGAAGGATCCCGACGTCGTCCGCGCGTCGAAGAGCGTCGTCCGCGTGACCGGGATCGCGTGCGGCCTGGGCGTCGAAGGATCCGGCTGGGTGGCGGCGCCGGGTCTGGTCGTGACGAACTCGCACGTCGTGGCCGGCATCCAGAGCCCGCGCGTCGACGTGCCGAACGGGAAGGCGTTCGTCGCGAGCGTTGTCGCGTTCGACTCGACGAACGACCTCGCGGTGCTCCGGGTTCCGGGGCTGCGCGCGCCGGTCCTCCCGCTCGCGTCGCCTGAACGAAGTCTTCCGGTCTCGCTGGTGGGCTACCCGCAGAACGGCCCGCTGACGCGGACACCGGCTCGGCTCGGCGGCACCGCCGACGTGCTCAGCCGCGACGCGTACGG
This sequence comes from uncultured Gaiellaceae bacterium, assembly GCA_963746975.1. Lineage (GTDB taxonomy): Bacteria > Actinomycetota > Thermoleophilia > Gaiellales > Gaiellaceae > GMQP-bins7. The sequence goes on along the minus strand of CAVVDE010000012.1, from coordinate 48,556 downwards.
GCGCGGGCCGGTGAAGCGGCAGATGACGGCGATCCGGGGAGCTGTGCTCCCGGGAAGCTCGGGCGGTCCCGGCGTCGACGCTCAGGGACACGTGCGCACGACCGTCTTCGCACGCCGTCCGCGCGAGACCGGCGGCTACGGGATCCCGGACGACCTCGTCCGCAAGGTGCTCGCGCAAGCCGGTCGCAAGCCGGTCAGCGCGACGGACTGCACCGACTAGGCGAAGAGGTCGAGGGCGGCGTGCGGCTGGCGGAAGGGCGGGATGACGTAGACGCCCGCCGCCAGCTCGCGTGACGCGTCGAGGAGCTCGCGCGCGATCGCGAGACCCGTCTCCGCCGCGGCGGGTCCCGCCTTTGAGAGCCGCTCCTGGACGTGCTCGGGCACGACGATCCCTGGCACCTCGTTGTGGAGCCGCAGCGCGAGCTGGTAGCTGCGAACGTAGAAGATCCCCACGAGGAGCGGGATCGGGCACGAGCCGCCGAGGCGCTCGAGGAACGCCTCCAGGTACGAGAGGTCGAAGAGGACCTGCGTCATCGCGAACCGCGCGCCGGCTTCGAGCTTTCGCTCGAACCGTTCGAGCTCGTAGTCGAGGTCGTCGGCGGCCGGGTTCACGGCGACGCCCAGGAAGAACGAGGTCGGCGCGTCGATCTCGCGCCCGTTGTAGTCCTCGCCCGCGTTCATGTGCGTGATCACGTGCGCGAGGCCGATCGAGTCGACCTCGTATACGCCGCGGGCGCCGGGGTAGTCGCCCGCCTCCGGCGGGTCGCCGGTGACCGAGAGGACGTTGCGGATGCCCTCGGCATGCGCGCCGAGCAACATCGACTCGAGCCCGGCGATCGAGGCGTCGCGCGGAGTGAGATGCGGGATCGTCTCCAGCCCGACGACGCGTTCGATCGCGGCCGACGCCATGAGGCCGCTCATACGCGCGCGCGCCCGCGGGCTGTCGTTCACGTCGACGACGTCCACGTGCCCCGAGCTCTGCAGCGTCTGCGCGAGCTCGAGCATTGCCTGCGCGGTTCCGCCGCGTGGCGGATCGATCTCGACCGAGACGACGAACTCGCCCTCGCGGAGCTTCCGCTGCAGGAGCGTCTCGCGCTCCGGCTCGGTTGCCGCCACGACGATCTCGCGCTCTCGGACGACGAGCTTCGTGCGGGGGCTCCGGTCCTCGTCCACGGCCCTGCGAATAGCTGCGATCTCGACCGGCGTCGTCCCGCAGCAGCCGCCGATGATGCGTGCGCCCAGCTCCCGCGCGTGCGCCGCGAACTCGGCGAAGTACTCCGGGGTCGCGTGCGGGAAGATGACGCGCTCCCCGGCGAGGCTCGCGAGGCCGACGTTCGGGAGGGCTGCCAGCGGCTTGCTGCTTCGCCCCATGCGCTCGAGCGCACGCAGTGCTGCTTGTAGGCCCAGGCCGTGATTTGCGCCGATCGCGGCGACGTCGAGCCCTTCGAGCGCGTCCGCCGCCTGCTCGGCCGAGACACCGCCGAGCGTCTGCGCGTCCTCGTCGAAGGTGAGCAGCGCCACGATCGGCAGCGACGAGACCGCCCGCACGGCCGCGATCGCTCCGAGGAGCTCGTCGAGCTCGTAGAACGTCTCGACCATGAAGAAGTCGACGCCGCGGCCCTCGAGGAGCTGCGCCTGCTCGGCGAAGACGGCGTCGCGATCCTTGGCCGGGCCTCCGAGCGGTCCGATCGAGCCCGCGATGAACACGTCGGCACCCGACACCTCCCGCGCGTCGCGCGCGAGCTTCACGGCCGCCTCGTTGATCGCCACCACCTCGTCCTCGAGGTAGCGCTCGGAGAGCCTGCGGCGGTTCGCGCCGAACGTGTTGGTCTCGACGATGTCCGCCCCGGCGCGGATGAAGCCGAGATGGAGGGAGAGGACACTCTCCGGCGCGCGCACGTTCGCCTCCTCCGGACAGCGCAGGCGCGGAACCGCGCTCGAGATGAGCGCTCCCATACCGCCGTCGGCGACGAGCGGGGGGCCGTTCGCGAGTCGCTCGAGGAACCGGCTCATCGGCCCATTCCAGCACGGACGCAGGAGGCCATCTCACGTCGTACGCTCCCGTACGTGTCGAGCCCACTGTCGCTTCGTCCGTTCGGCAACTCCAGAAGTCAAGCGGCACGGTCAACGCCGTTCGGGGGAAAGGTCAAGCACGCTGTGGTGACGCCCGCGGTGGGTGAATCGACCACAGTGCGGTCACTCACGGCGGGCGGCGATGCGGCGGCGGCTCGCGTGAGAACACCGAGGGGCGAAGCAGCAGTTCCTCCGATGAGGAGCTTGCCGGGGACGGAGTGAGCGGGGCTTGGCGGCTACCCCGCTCCGTCTCCACGTCGCTTCGGGGGTCAAGACACGAACGCATCCTGCCGATAGCCCAGTCGACTCCCGGCTGGGGACTGACGGCAATCAGCCAGGCCTGGAGTGGCGAGAAGGGGCGGCGGACGACGCCGCCCTTCTCATTGCACGGATCGGGATTCGCGAGCGCGAATCCCGACATGCGCAAGCTTGAAAGACGCTCGCAGCTCAGGGCGGCGCCGACGTGGCTGAAGCCGTGCAAGGACGACCTTCACTCGGCCCGTCGCCACTCGAAGACGGCGAGCAGGCAGCCCTCCTCGGTCCACGAGTTGTGGTGCGTGCCGGCTTCGTAGCTCACGAAGTCGCCCGGACCGAAGACCGAGCCGTCCGAGTCGACGAGGTCGCCTTCGAGGATCAGGAACTCCTCCATGCCGGGGTGGTCGTGCGCGATCGTCACCGCACCCGGCTCCATCCGCATGAGATAGGTGCCCTGCTGCGTCTCGCGATCGAAGCTCAGCGGCAGCCAGCTCATCTCGGGCTGCACGGGGCCTTCGAGGTCGTACTCGAGGAACGGCGTCGTGTGGGCGTTGACGGCCTTGCGGCCGGGCGTGTCCGTCATCTGTCCTCCTCAGTCCGGATGAACGACGCGGCCTTCCATCCCGCCGGCCACGACCACGACCTGGCCGGTGACGTGGCCGGAGAGCGCGTCCGAGGCGAGGACCACGACCTGGGCGGCCACGTCCTCGGCGGTCGCGACCTTTCGCAGCGGCATCGTTCGTGTGATCCGCTCGACGCTCGCGTCGTCGAGGAGGCCGCGCGTCATCGGCGAGGTCGTCCAGCCGGGTGCGACCGCGTTCACGCGGGCCGTCCGCGATATACGGGCGACCTCGTTCTTCGCGGAAAGGAGCAGACCGCCGAGGATGCCCGACTTCGCGGCCGCGTAGTCAGCGTGACCTGCTTCGCCGAAGATCCCCGCGGTCGAACCGACGAGGACGAGCGACCCGTGCCCCGTTCGCCCGACCTCGCGCATGAACGCGCGCGTCGTCAGAAACGTGGCTGTCAGGTTGGCGCGGACGCTCTCCTCCCAACGCTCGAGCGAGAGCTCCCAGAGCGGGACGTCCTCGGACGGATAGACGCCGGCGACCGCTGCGCAGACGTCGATGCTCCCGAGCGCCGCGCGCGTCTCGTCGAAGAGGCGGTCGGCGTCGTCCTCGACCCGCAGGTCCGCTTGCACGACCGCCACCGCACCGATTGCATCCGCGACCTCCTGGGCTCGTTCCTCGCCGCGGTGGTAGTGGACGACGACGCGTGCGCCTTCTGCGGCGAAAGCGCGCGCACAGGCGGCGCCGATCCCGCTCGACGCCCCGGTCACGACGACCCCTTTGCCCTCTACCCCAGTCTCGATCCGGCGTAGGCTACTCGCGTGCGCGTCCACGTCATCTCGGACATGGAGGGCGTCGCCGGGATCGTGAAGTGGGAGCAGACGACGGGTGGCGAGTCTCTGTACGAGGAGGGCCGCAAGCTCTACACGCAGGAGATCAACGCCGCGGTCCGCGGGGCGAAGGCGGCGGGCGCGACCGAGATCGTCGTCATGGACTGCCACGGAGCGGGGAAGGGGTGGACGTTCAACTCGCTGATCGCCGAGGATCTCGACGCGGATTGCGAATTCGTCGTCCAGAACGAGTGGACGGAGTACACGGAGCTCCTCGAGCGGGGCTGCGATGCGGCGCTCTTCGTCGGGATGCACGCCCGCGCGGGGACGCCCGACGGCGTCATGAACCACACGATCTCGGGACGGGACTACCAGAACCTCTGGTTCAACGACACGCTTGTCGGGGAGACCGGGATCAACGCGGCGCTCTGCGGCACGTGGGGCTGCCCGGTGCTCCTCGTGACCGGCGACGAGGCGTCATGCCGGGAAGGGCGCGAGCTCCTCGGCGACGGCTTGACGACCGTCGCGGTCAAGCGGGGCTTCGGATCGCATTCCGCCCGTTCGCTCACGCCCGCCAAGTCGCGCGAGCTGATCGAGGACGGCGCACGCCGCGCGCTGGGCGACCTCACAGCCGTTCAGCCGTACGACCCGGGCAGCCCGTGTGAGGTCAAGGCCGAGTTCAAGAACACCGAGGAGCCGGACCGCCTCCGCTACCGCCACGGTGTCGAGCGCGTCGACGAGCGCACGATCGTCTCTCGCGCGGACACCTGGTGGGACGCCTGGAAACAGTTCTACTTCTGAGGCTGGGTCCGCGGTTGACATGTCACGGGGCGGTGTCACATTGCTCCGGCGAGTGCGGGCAGGCACTCGTCGGCGGCCCGTTCCCGGCAACTATCCGGCTCGGTTCGACGTCAAAGATGAAGTATCCGATGCGGGGGAACGAAGGAGGGCATATGAGGAAGGCATTCGTCGTGGCGGTGGGACCGCTGTCGCATTGCGCTCGGAGCTACGGCTCGCGATCGCCGATTCGTCGCGCGACAGGAGCCCTGCGGCCGCCGACTGCGAAGCTCGCATCGGGATCGCGCCGACCGGCCCCTACACGGGCCCGGCCGCTAGCGCCGGTCACGACCAGCTGCTGGGGCCGGGCGTTCCTGTCAGTTCTGGAACTCGGGCAAGGCCATCCCGGGCGTGCCGAAGACGCTTCAAGCGGACGAAGCTCAGGTTCGCGCCGTCGAGGCCGACACGCAGCTGACCCGCAGATAGCGGCGACCATCGCTGTCCAGCTCCGCTCGAACAAGAACGTCCTCGCCGTGAACGGGTTCGCAGGCAGCCAAGAGAACGTGGCGGGGGTCCGATCCTCCGACCGCGGCGGGCTCTCGTTCGTGTCGGTTCAGCCACTCGCGCGAGCCTCACGGATCCGACGACCCCGCGTCGACTCTTAAGAACGTTCTTCCGCCGGGTCGTGCCGAACAACAACTTCCAGGCCCGCACGGACGTGACGTACATGCGCCAGAAGCTCGGCGTTATCGGTTCGGGCGACAGCGCGATGGCCGTCGACTCGCCGACTCCTATGCTGCCACCTGACCGCACGCGTCGAGCCTGCTGGGCGCGGCGAACATCAACGTCGACCGGCAGTCGCAACCGGTGTCGCCAGCCACGGACTTCACGGCGCTCGCCAACAAGGCGGTCGCCCAGAAGGTCAAGGTCGTGCTGTTCGCGACGCAGGTCGCCTCCGACGCCCAGCTCTTCGCGCAGCAGCTGAAGTCGCGCGGCTACCAGGGTGACTTCGTGGGCGGACGGGAGTTCGACTCGACGAACTTCAAGTTCCCGGGCGCGTACTCTGCGTCGTTCAGCCGCGACTCAACGAGTTCCGGTCGCGAAGCCGTACGTCGCGGCGTTCACAAGAAGTACGGGCACGACGCTCGTTCGGTCCGCCCGGGTTCATCGCCGTCCAGGTCGATGGCGATGGGCATCTCGGCGCGTGCGCGGACGGCAAGATCAGCCGGCCCGAGGTGCGAAGGAGATCGGCAAGGTCAAGCTCGTCGAACACGATCCTCGGGGCTCCCGTGGCGTTCGACAAGGCCGGCGACGTTGCCGGCGGCCCTAGTCCGGCTTCACGATCTTCAAGATCCGGACGACGGCTCGTACAACATGTGCAAAGGGCTAGTCGCCTTCGATGTCATGCGTGCGGCCCATCCTCGTGGTGGGCCGCACGTGCTCTCGGCGCCGCTCGGAGCGCGGCCGCGGAGCGGCCGCGCTCACAGCCGAAGCTCGACCATCCGAGTAGGTTCCTCCGATGCCCGGGGTGCTCGGCTACTTTCAGCGACTTCCAGCTCACCTGGAGCTACTTCTTCGACCAGACCGTCGCCGGGCTGACGCTCGGCAGCCTGTACGGGCTCTCGCCTCGGCTACTCGATGGTCTACGGGATCTTCAAGCTCCTCAACTTCGCGCACGGCGAGGTCTTCATGATCGGGGCATACATCGGCTATTTCGTCCTGACGTGGCTCGGCGGCGCGGCGGATCCGAGTCATCCGGCGGTCGCTGCCCTGCTCCTGCCTGATGTTCCTCGCCGCCATGCTCGGCGCGGGTTTGCTCGGCATCGTCATCGAGCGCTTCGCCTACCGGCCGCTCCGTGAGAAGAAGGCCTCGCGCATCGCGCCGCTGATCAGCGCCCTTGGCGTCTCGTTCTTCCTCCAGCAGCTGGCAGTGATCCTCTTCGGGTCGGCGCCGAAGCAGTACAACGCGTTCGCGTTCGACAACGGGACACTGTTCTCGATCATCACGATCGGGCCGTTCACGATCCAGTACATGCAGCTGTTCGTCATCGTGACGACGGTCTGCCTCATGGTCGCGCTGACGGTCTTCATCGCTCGGACGCAGGTGGGGCAGCGCGATGCGGGCCACGTCCTTCGACCTCGAGGCGGCGTCGATGATGGGGATCGACGTCGACCGCGTCATCGTGGTGACGTTCTTCATCGGCTCGGTGCTGGCGGGCGCGGCGGGTGTGATGAACGGGCTGATCTTCCAGAACGTCGACCCGTACGTCGGGTTCCAAGTCGGCCTCGTCGCGTTCACGGCCGCCGTCGTGGGAGGGATCGGAAGCATTCCCGGCGCGATGATCGGCGGGCTCGCGATCGGGGTCGGGCGGGCGTTCTCGATCGGCTATGTGTCCTCCTCGTACCAGGACGTGATCGTCTTCGCGATCCTCATCGCGTTCCTGCTCCTGCGACCCGCGGGGATCTTCGGGAGCGCCGGCCCCGCAGAAGGTGTGAGGTGAGCGAGACACCGCAGCCCGAGTCGCTCCGGCCGCCCGCGATCGGCGCCGACGAGTGGGTCGCGCGCTCGGGCGAGCGCGCCGGCACGCCGCGGGGGGATCGTCGGCCGCGCGCAGGCAGCTCTACGACCGCGTGCCGAACTGGCCGTCTTCTCGTTCTTCGTCGTGTTCGCATCGCCTCATCCCGCTGTCACCGCGCAAACCGACAACGACTCTACTTCCTGCGCGTCGGGACGGTCACGCTCGTCTTCGCACTGCTCGCCCTCGGCCTCAACGTCGCCGTGGGTTCGCCGGGCTCCTCGATCTCGGGTACATCGCGTACTACGGGTTCGGCGCGTACGGCTTCGCGTTCCTGTCGTCCGGACAAGTTCGGGCTCCACTGGCACTCGTGGATCGTGCTCCCGCTCGTCGTCGGATCGTCGGCACTCATCCGGCTCCTGCTCGCGCTCCCCACACGACGCCTGACCGGCGACTACCTCGCGATCGTGACGCTCTTCTTCGGGGTGATCTTCTGACATCGTCGCGACACAGGGCTATCGGATCTTCCTGGGACTGGCACGGATCTCGGTGTCGATCGCGCCAACTGACATCACCGGCGGCCCCAACGGGCTCACCAATCGACCCCTGGGCATCTTCGGGCACGAGCTGCACCAGCGTCGCGCGTACTTCTATATCGCGCTGACCGCAGTGGCGGTTCCGTCTTGCGCTCGTACTCGCGTTCGCGAACCACTCGCGGACAGGACGCGCCTGGCGCGCGCTTCACGACGACACCTCGCGGCCGAGGCGATGAGCATGCCGGTCAACTGGCTCAAGCTCCTCGCCGTGGCAGTCCGGGGCGGGCGTCGCGGCTCTCGCGGGCGCGATCAACGCCGCCTACTACCAGGGTGTCTTCCCCGGGTCGTTCGACTTCCCACCCTGATCACCATCTACGCGATGGTGATCCTCGGCGGCGCCGGAAGTCTTCCGGAGCCGTCGCCGGCGCCTTCGTGATCACGTGCTCCTCGAGGTCCTCCGCCGCGACCCCGATCGCCGACGCTCGCTGGGTGTTCTACGGCTCGTGTTCCTGGCTTCCTCGTCGCGCGATCAGGCCCTGGCGGTGCTCGCTGCCGTATCCTGGCGGGCTCGTCGCGTTCGGCGTCGTCGTGCACGCGATCGTCGGTGCGGTCCGGCGCACGCGCACCGCCGGGCCGATCTCAACCCGGTCCCCGAGTTCACGACACGACGGTTGGCTCGCGGTGGCTGGCTATCCGGCACTGGCTCGTGTTGCCGACAGAACACCTACGAGGTGGCCGACTTTCGGATCGGTTCAACATCGCGTTCGTCACGCTCATCGCGCTCGTCCTTGCGCTGACCGCTCGTCCAGGGCTGGTGGCGGACGTGCTACTCGTGCCGACGTCTGGACCGCCGCATTCGTGTGGGAGACACGACTCGCGCTCGAGGATTCGCCGACAACACGGCCGCTGCTGCTCGGCGCATCCTCATCGGCGCTTATGGTCGGCGCGGCCGCAGGGACTGTTCGGAAGCCGCGCGTGGAGATCGTCTGATGGCCGAGCCCTGCTCGAGCTCCGCGCAGGTCAGCAAGGCGTTCGGCGGCCTGCAGTGCATCGACCACCTCGACCTCGTCGTCGGCGAGGGCGAGATCGTCAGCGTCATCGGCCCGAACGGCGCCGGCAAGACGACGCTCTTCAACCTCGTCACGGGCATCTACCGGCCCGACGCCGGCGACATCCGGCTCGACGGGAAGACCATCGTCGGCCTCGCGCCGCACACCATCACGAACCGGGGAATCGCTCGGACGTTCCAGACGCTGCGGCTCTTCCTGAACATGACCGTGAAGGAGAACGTGATGGCGGCAACGTACGGCAGCACGCACGCGACGATCGCCGAGTCGATGCTTCGCCTGCCGCGCGCGCGCCGCGAGGAGCGCGAGTCGCGTCGGTTCGCCGAGGAGAAGCTCGCGTTCTTCGGCCAGCGGCTCATGGGCTACCGCTGGAACCAGCCGGCGTACAGCCTTTCGTATGCGAACCGCCGCCGGCTCGAGATCGCACGTGCGACCGCAACGAATCCGCGGATCCTCCTTGCTCGACGAGCCGGCCGCGGGCATGAATCCGGTCGAGACGCACGAGATCACCGAGCTGATCGGGCAGCTCCGGCGAGAGGGCGGCTACACGATCCTCGTCATCGAGCACGACATGCACGTCGTCGAGGGAATCTCCGATCGGGTCGTCGCCCTCGATCACGGCGAGAAGATCGCAGAAGGGACGTTCGACCAGGTCGCGACGGACCGAGGGTCGTCGAGGCCTACCTCGGCACGTCCGTGACCGGAGCAGCAGTGAGCGAGTTCGAAGCGGCGCGGCGGTGCGCTGCTCCCGCTCGAGGGCGTCAACACCTACTACGGGCAGATGCACATCCTCCAGGACGCCAACCTGACGCGTCGGCGCGGGCGAGCTCGTCTGCCTGCTCGGCGGGAACGCCTCCGGCAAGTCCACGACGCTGAAGACGATTCTCGGAGATCGTGCGGCCGCGCACGGGGACGGTGACCTTCGACGGCGAGGACATCACGAACCGGCCGACCAGCTACCGCGTGGGAAGGGAATGGCGATCGTGCCCGGAGAACCGCCGGCTCTTCGGGCCGATGACGGTGCTCGAGAACCTCCAGATGGGCGCCTACCTGCACGGAGGCGGAGACCCCGAGGACTACGAGCGCGTGTACACGCTCTTCCCGCTCCTCCACGACCGGCGCTCCCAGCTCGCCGGGACGCTGTCGGGCGGCGAGCAGCAGATGGTCGCGATGGGTCGCGCGCTCATGGCGCGTCCGAAGCTCATGCTCATGGACGAGCCGTCCATGGGACTCGCGCCGATTCTCGTGCAGCGCAGCTTCGAGATCATCAAGCAGGTGCACGACGCAGGTGTGGCCATGCTCGTGGTCGAGCAGAACGCGAACATCTCGCTCTCGATCGCGGATCGCGGCTATGTGCTCTCGACCGGGCGGGTCGTCCTCGAGGGGAAGGCGTCGGAGCTCCTCGAGCACGAGGATCTTCGGAAGGCGTATCTGGGGCGATGAGCGTCGGGCACGCCATACGCGCCGAGTTCCCGATCTTCGAGCACACGATCTACGCCAACTCGTGCTCGCAGGGTGCGCTGTCGAATCGCGTGCGGGCGGCGGCCGAGACATGGCTCGAGGGCTGGGACGAGAACGGTGCCGAGTGGGAGTACTGGGTCGAGCGCAACGAAGCGGCGCGTTCCGCCTTCGCGGGGCTGGTCCACGCCGATCCGGACGACGTCGCCGTGACGACGTCCGTCTCACAGGGGGTCAGCGCCCTCGTGTCTGCGCTCGACCTCTCGGGTGAGCGCAACCGCATCGTCATCAGCGAGTACGAGTTCCCGACGGTCGGTCAGATCGCGCACGCGCAGGAGTTGCGGGGCGCCGAGGTCGTCCACGTCCTGCCGGAGGCGGACGGTCGCATCCCGCTCGAGCGCTTCGCCGAGGCGATCGACGAGCGGACGGCCCTCGTCTGCTGCACGGCGGTCTCGTTCCGGTCGGGGCATCGGAACGACGTGACGGCGATCGCGGAGCTCGGCCACGTGCACGGAGCCGTCGTCCTGGCCGACAGCTACCAGGCCGTCGGCGCGCTCGAGCTGGACGTGAGGACGCTCGGACCCGACGTCGTCACGGGCGGAACGGTGAAGTACCTGCTCGGCTCGGCCGGCCTGGCTTTCATGTGGGTGCGCGGATCGCTGCGCTCCTCGCTGCTGCCGACGCAGACGGGCTGGTTCGCCGACGAGGACATCTTCGCCATGTCCATCGCCGACTACTCGCCACATGCCAGCGCGCGTCGCTTCGACAGCGGCACGCCGCCCGTGCCGTCGCTCTATCCGGGTGTTGCGGGGATGCAGCTGATCGCGGAAGTGGGTATCCCCCACATCGAGGCTCATGTGCGAGGGCTCGTCGACCGGCTCCTCGCCGGCCTCGACGGGCTCGGCGCGAAGGTCGCCACGGCGCGCGGTGACCGCGACTATGGACCCTTGATCTGCGTCGTCGCGACCGATCCGGTCGCGCTCGTGGACGCCCTCGCAGGCGAGCGAATCGTCACTTCGACCCGAGATGCGAACCTGCGCATCTCGCTCCACCTCTACAACGTCGAGGAGGACGTCGACCGCATCCTCGCCGCGCTCCGCGAGCACTCGCATCTGCTCGCCTGACGGCGGCCTCTCGGCCTTCCTCAGTCCTTGTACGGGTCGCGCACGTCGCGACCGGCCATCGCGACGCCCGAGCGGTCGAAGCGTGTGCTTGACGCGGATCGACCCGCCGTGCGCAGCGAGCACGTCCGGCAGCCGCTTGTACACCTCCGGCGCCTCGTCCGCGCCGCCGCCGACGAGCACGATCCCCTGCGCGCGCAGGCGAGCCCGAACAGCCGGCCAATCGACGACGCCGGGCTGTACCTGCTCCTCGACCCACGTCTTCGTGATGCCCGCGTCCGGGTGGTCGGGGCAGCGATCGGAGGACTTGTCGAAGACGCGGTCGCAGTCGCGGTTGCGGCACGTCCAGTGCTTGCGCCGCCGCACGCGACCCGCTGCCTGGGTCCGGCTCATCACCCGACCGGCGCCGTGGACGGTGGAGTTGAGCGCCTGCTCGGCCTCGTCGCCCGCGACGCCCTCGAGGATGACGGAGTCGACGCCCATCGAGCCGCCGACGAAACCCTCCTGCCCCGGCCATGCCGGCGTGCACCCCTTTCGGACGACCCAGTACGTTCGGCCGTAGTGCTCCTCGCGCCACGCGAAGTTGTGGTGGTTGTGCACCGCGTGGACGGCCTCGCCGCCGATGATCTCGAGCACCTTGTCGACCACGATGTCGCGGCCGGCGTACGCGTACTCGCCCGCCAGTTCCATCGCGTCGATGTACGCCAGGCCGAGCTCCGAGTCGATCGGGAACAGCACGGGCGGGGAGTCCATTCCGCCCTCGTGCGTCCGCTCGTCGAAGCGCTTGCCCCTGGCGAGCGCGAGGAACCCGGATGCCGTCTTGTACCCGAAGCCGCGCGAGCCGAAGTGGACGCCGACCCAGATGCGGCCGTGCTCGTCCTCCATGAGGTCGACGTAGTGGTTGCCGGATCCCACGCTGCCGAGCTGCGACGCGGCCAGCCGCGCCATTTCGCGCTGTGGGCGGAAGTCCGTCGTGCGGATCTTCTCGAGAACGGGGTGATCGACCTGCTCGTGCGCTGCAACGCCGACACCGAACGAGATCCGGCGCGTGATCTCGGCCATGATCGACTCGATCCCGCCGATCGCGTCGAGATCCGCCCGCGTGAGCTCCGTCTGGACGGCCTTGTTTCCGCAGGCGATGTCGTAGCCGACTCCCGACGGCGAGACGTAGCCCTCGTAGGCGATTCCGCCGCCGATGGGCTGCGAGTAGCCGGGGTGGTGATCCGCACACAGGACGCCGAAGTCGGCTTCGCCTGCCTCCATGCAGCGCTCGAGCTGCTCGAGGCTTCGCTGGTCGACCGGGCCGAACGTCTTGATGTGCATCCAGTCGATCCTCCCGCTTGGCTCCTCAAGTATCACGCTGCGAGCGAAGTCGCGGCGACCGCTGCGATACTCGCGGAATGGATCCGCGTGACACGGCCTCAGCTCTCGAGCAGACCATCGAGCGCTACAACGACGCCTGGAACGCGCACGACGTCGGGGCCATCGTCGCGTTCCACGCGCCGGACATGGTCTTCGAGAACCACACCGCCGGCGATCGGGTCGAGGGTGATGCGGTTGGGCCCCACATCGCCGAGATCTTCGAACGCAACCCCGACCTGCGCTTCACGGGGCGTCGGCTCTATGCGCGGGACGGTCTCGTCGTCAGCGAATGGACTGCCACCGCGACGAGCCGCGACGGGAAGCGCGTGGAGTGGGACGGGATCGACGTGTTCCCGTTCGAGGGCGGGCTGATCCTCCGGAAGGACGTGTACTCGTCGTCGCACGCCCCGCGCGTCCTCGACACGTAGGAGGGTGTCCCGCCCGCGGGTTCACGAGGCGGCCGGTGTGCCGGCCGAGGTCGAGGAGGAGCTCGCTGCGTCGTTCGAGCTGATCGACGCCGCACAGGGAGCGGACGGCGTCGTGACGACACCCGCGGTTCCCGTCGATACGTCGTTCCTCGACGCCGTCGGCCCGCAGTTGCGGATCGTCGCGAACTACGCCGTCGGCCTCGACAACATCGACCTCGAGGCGACCCGCGCCCGTGGCGTCGTCGTCTCGAACACGCCCGGCGTCCTCACGAACGCGACGGCCGAGCACGCCGTCGGTCTCATGCTCGCGCTCCTGCGGCGCATCGTCGAGGGCGACCGCTCACTACGACGCCGCGACCCGTGGGAGTGGGGGCCGGACTTCATGGTCGGTGAAGGGCTCGAAGGCAAGGAGGTGCTCGTCGTCGGGCCGGGGCGCATCGGCGCGCGAGTCGCGGAGCTCGCTCGCGCCCACGGAGCGAGGACGACCTTCGCCGGGCGTGACGACGACCTGCGAGCCGCGCTCGCGACGGCCGACGTCGTCACGCTGCACTGCCCGCTCACGCCGGAGACGCGGCATCTCGTCGATGCGGACCTACTCGCGGCGATGAGGCCGAGCGCGGTGCTCGTGAACACCGCCCGTGGCCCGGTCGTCGACGAGGCCGCCCTGGTCGGCGCGCTGGAACGCGGCGAACTCGCCGGCGCGGCCCTCGACGTCTTCGAGCGCGAGCCGAGGGTGACCGAAGCGCTGCTCGAGATGGAGAACGTCGTCCTCACGCCGCACATCGCGAGTGCGACGCGTGAGACGCGTCACGCGATGGGGATGCTCGTGGTCTCGGCGCTCCGCGCGGTGCTCCTCGAGGACCGGATCCCCGAGAACGCCGTCTAGCCTCTAGCTTCCGGCCTCTCCTTCCATGGCCGCCAGGCGCGTGTAGTAGTCGGGCAGCTCCTTCAGATGCGCCCAGGCGATCTTCCCGGTCATGACGGGATCGTCGCCCGTGACGTTGGTCTCGGGGTCGTGCGCCCCGTGCTCGAGCTCGACCTCGAGCCCCATCCGGAACTGCTCGACGTCGAACGGCGAGGTAGCCCAGTCGATGCCGATCTCGGCGCCCAGCTCCTGCGCCTCTTCGGTCGTAAAGCGTGCGCGTCGCTGGCATGTCGACCTCCTTCCTCCGCACATGCTCGACTGGTGACGTGTCCCGCACATCAGGGTGCACGCTGACGTCCGTGTGGAGTCGCCGCGGGGCGGGTGTAGCGTCCTGCCGTGGCCAGGTATGGAAGCGCGTCGATGTGGGGGACGCTGGAGCGCGTCGCTCGTCCGGCCCCCGCTTGCCGAGGACGTCGAGCACTGGCGCGAGTACGGCTGGCGGTCGGCTCCCGACCACCCGGCAGCCGCCGCCGAGCACGAGCGTTTCCGCGGGCTGCTCGAGTCTGCGGGCGCCGAGGTCGTCGTCTCGCACCACGATCCCGGAAATCCGGACGCGATCTACGTCTACGACCCCGTTCTCGTCGGGACCGACGGCGCAGTGCTCCTCCGGCCCGGCAAGGAGGGCCGGCGCGGAGAGCCCGACGCCATGCGGAGCTCTCTCTCCGCCGCCGGTGTGCCCGTCGCCGCGACGGTCTCCGAGCCGGTGGTCGTGGAGGGCGGCGACACCGTCTGGCTCGACGAGCACACGTTGCTCGTCGGGATCGGCTATCGAACGAGCCCTGCAGCAATGCAGGCGCTGTGCGACGCCTTCCCCGGCGTCGAGGTCGTGACGTTCGATCTCCCGCACTGGAACGGGCGAGGCGAGGTGATGCACCTGATGAGCCTCATCTCCCCGCTCGACCGTGACCTTGCGCTCGTCTACCCGCGGATCGCGCCCGTGCGGCTCCTCGAGCTCCTGGCCGAGCGCGAGATCGCCGTTGTCGAGGTACCCGACGACGAGTTCGAGACCCAGGGGCCGAACGTGCTCGCGCTCGGCCCGCGTCGTGCCCTCGCCCTCGACGGCAATCCCGAGACGCGTCGCCGGATGGAGCGTGCGGGCGTCGACGTCGGCGTCTACCGAGGCGAGGAGATCTCGCGGAAGGGCGACGGCGGCCCGACGTGTCTGACTCGCCCCCTGCTCCGCTCCTAGGACAGGCCGAAGCCGACGGCGAAGCCGAGAGCGGTGACGAGGCCGGCCTCGCGGCCGCCGAGCTCGAAGGCCTCGGGCATGAGCGTGTCCGCGAGCATCACCAGCAGCGCGCCGGCCGCGAAGGCAGTCACGAAGGCGCCGCTCGACGTCGGGACCTTGTCGATGGTGAAGTAGCCGAGAACGGTCGCGGCGACCGACGCGAGGACGACGTAGCTCCACATCGCGAATATCCGCGACCGCTTCCAGCCCGCCTGGAGAAGCCCGGCGGATCCCGACAGAGCCTCGGGGACGTTCGAGACGAAGACGCCGACGACGACCGCGGTCGGGACGACGCCCTCCTGCAGGAGGGACGCCGAGCACGAACGACTCGGGAATGCCGTCGAGCACCGTCCCGAGCACGATCGCGCTCGCGCTCCCGGCGAGCTGGCTCTCGCCCGTCATGCTCTTGCGCCCCTCACCGCCCATGCGGTCGATCAGGGTGTCGCCGACGTAGAAGACGAGCGCGCCGCAGGCGAATCCGAGCGACGCTCTGGTGAGGTCGGTGTCGAACGCGTCGATCACGAGCTCGTACGCGACCGCCGCGATCAGCGCTCCGGCGCCGAATGCCATCGCAAGGCCGATGATTCGTTGGGAGAGCCGCGCGTACGCGGCGAGAGCCGCCCCGACCCAGAGCGAGCCTGCCGTCACCAAGCCCCAGAAAGCGGCTTCGAGCACCGGCCGACTCTACGACTCTTCGAGCGTGAGTTGTCGGTACGGCGACAGCCCGGACACCCCGACGCCGACGAGCCGCAGCGCCCCCGGGCGGTCGCGCAACCCGCGGTCGAGCAGCCCGCAGGCCACGTCCGCGATCACGCGGGCCTCGTCGACCGCCGCGGGCAACGTCGTCGAGCGCGTGCGGATGGAGAAGTCGCCGTACCGGAGCTTCGCCGTCACCGTCCGGCCCGAGAGGCCCGAGTTGCGCAGGCGCTCGGAGACGAGCTGCGACAGTCGCCTCACCTCCTCGTGCAGGCGTTCGCGGTCGGTCAGGTCCCGGGCGAACGTGTCCTCGGCCGACACGGACACCGGCTCGAGCTCGAGCTCGAGGTCGCGCGGATCGATGCCTCGCGCGCGATTGCGCAGGAGCGGCCCGAGCGAGCCCGGGATGAGCGAGCGCAGCTCGGGATCGCCGAGCGCGGCGAGCGCGCCGATCGTGTCGACGCCGCTCGCCCGAAGCCGGGCCTCGGCTCTCGGCCCCACTCCGGGCAGGAGACGGACCGGCAGCGGAGCGAGGAAGCTCGCCTCCGTGCCCGGTGGGACGACGGTGATCCCGCCCGGCTTCCGCCGGTCGGAGGCGATCTTGCAGACGACCTTCGACGTGCCGACGCCCAGCGAGCAGGTGAGGCTCGTTCGCCCGCGCACGGCGGTCTGGACCGCCGAGGCGATCATCCGGGCTCGGGTGAAGTCGGGTGCCACGGTGCCGAGGTCGAGGTAGCCCTCGTCGATCCCCGTCCGCTCGACACGCTGGACGATCTCGCCGACCGTGTCCCAGACCACTCGCGAGTACTGGCGATAGAGGGCATGGCGCGGGCGCAGGAAGACGGCGTGCGGACAGCGCTTGAGCGCCTCGGCGGCGCTCATCGCAGAGTGGATCCCGTACGCCCGTGCCGCATAGTTCGCGGTCGACACCACGCCGCGGCCGTGCGGGTCGCCGCCGACGACGAGGGGCCGGTCGCGCAGCTCGGGATTCTCGAGCGCCTCGACCGCCGCGAAGAACGCGTCGAGGTCGAGGTGCGCGAGGATCTTCACGCGTTCAAAGCTACTGTTGGCGCGTGATCGCGACGACTGCGCTGCCTCCCCCGACGATCGAGCAGCCGGCGCCGCATCAGGTCTCGTACGGGCTCGTGGCGGGACGCGCCGCTCGTGGCACGAAGCGCGTGGTGGTGTTCGCGAACGGGAGGAAGCTGGCAGCGGGTCCGCTTGTCGGGCGGCACTTCTCGGTGAGGGTCGCGCTGCCTGTGGGCGACGCGACCGTCCGCGTGACGACCCTCGGCAAGGGCGGACAGCGGTCCTCGGCACACGTTCACGACGTCTTCGGCCTTCCGGCCGGTTCTCGTCCTCGCGCGATCGCCGCTCGCCGGGACGGCGTGCTGATGCGGAAGCTCGCGTCGTGCGCGAATCACTTCGGAGGCACGTCCGCCGTCTACGTCCAGAGCCTCACCGGCGGAGGCGGAGCCGCGTGGAACGCGGGCGCGACGTTCCCGGGGGCTTCGACCATGAAGCTCGCGATTGCGACCACGGTGCTCGCGCGGTACGCGGGGGTTCCGCAGCCCGGCTCCCAGGTCCACTCGCTCATGTGGTCGATGCTCACGCAGTCCGACAACGCCTCGGCGAACGCCCTCGAGGTCTGGCTGGGCGGGTCGACGAGCGGCGGCTCGCACCTCATCGACGGGGTCATGCGATCGATCGGCATGCGCGACTCCGAGATGTACGGCGGGTACGAGCTGCGGACGCTCGCGTCGCACATCCCCGTCCGCGTCGATCAGCAGCCCGCGTACGAGTACGGCAAGCACACGACCGCGTGGGACATCTCGCTGCTCCTCCGGTCGATCTGGCTCGCGTCGGGCGGCCGCGGCCCGCTTCGCGCGGAGCAGCCCGGATTCACCCCTGCGGATGCGCGATACCTCCTGTGGCTTCTGGCCCACGTCGACGACCTCCCGAAGCTCGATCGCGTCCGCGCCGGAAATCCGGGGGTCGCGGTCGTGCACAAGGCCGGCTGGGTGAACGGCGCGCGCCACGACTCGGGTCTCGTGTTCTGGAAGGGCGGGGTCTTCGTGGCGAGCGTGATGACGTGGAGCTCTCGTGGGGTCGGCGTGTCCGCGGACGTGCTGGCGGGCCGCGTCGCGCGCGCGGCGCTCGATCGCTTTCGTCGTACCGAGGGCTGAATATTCCCGACGGCTCCCTGGCCGTGGTCGGTACAGTTTCTGAACCAACTACGGCATCCGTACGAAAGAGAGCACTGTGAGCGAGACCGAGAACACCACACGCCTTCTTCTCGTCCCCCTGGAAGACATCGTCGTCTTCCCCAACATGAACGTGACCCTCACCGTCGACGTCGGCGACGAGGAGCGCGTGCTGCTCGTGCCCAAGCACGACGACGGCTACGCGAAGGTCGGCACCGTCGCCGAGGTGACGGACCGCATCCGCCTCCCCGGCGGCGGTCGCGCGGTCGCGCTGAACGGCCTGCACCGCGGTGTGGCAGGCGCGGCGGCCCCCGATTCGCAGGGACGCCTCTTCGTCGAGGTCGAGGAACGGCCCGACGAGGAGACCAAGGACGGGCGCATCCGTGAGCTCGAGCGCGAGTACCGCGCGGTCGTCGAGGAGATCCTCGAGCTGCGCGGCGACGACGGCCGCATCGCGGCGTTCGTCCGCTCGATCTCCGAGCCGGGTGCGCTTGCGGACACCTCGGGCTATTCGCCCGATCTCACGTTCGAGCAGAAGGTGCAGCTGCTCGAGACCGTCGACGTCCGTGCTCGGCTCGAGCTGGCGCTCGAGTTCCAGCGCGAGCGGCACGCGCTCATGCAGGTGCGCCGCCGCATCCAGGAGGACGTCGAGTCCGGTGTCGAGAAGCAGCAGCGCGAATACATCCTCCGCCGCCAGCTCGACTCGATCCGCAAGGAGCTCGGGGAGGACGAAGGCTCCGTGGTCGAGGAGTACCGCAAGAAGATCGCCGAGGCCGAGATGCCCGAGAACGTGCTCGAGCAGGCGGAGCAGGAGCTCTCGCGGCTCGACCGCATGGGCGACCAGTCGCCGGAGGCCAGCGTCATTCGCAACTACCTCGACTGGCTGCTCGCGATCCCGTGGAGCAAGCGCTCCGAGGAGCGGCTCGACCCGAAGTACACGCGCGAGGTGCTCGATGCGGACCACGCGGGGCTCGAGGACGTCAAGGACCGCATCGTCGAGTACATCGCCGTCGAGAAGCTCCGCAAGGAGCGCGGGGTGGAGGACGACAAGCGCTCGGGCGCGATCCTCACGCTGATCGGCCCGCCCGGAACGGGCAAGACGTCGATCGGCGAGTCGATCGCTCGCGCGACCGGGCGCGAGTTCGTCCGCATGTCGCTCGGCGGCATCCGCGACGAGGCCGAGATTCGCGGCCATCGCCGTACGTACATCGGCGCCCTGCCGGGCCGGCTCGTTCGCGCGCTGCGCGACGCCGGGACGATGAACCCGGTGATCATGCTCGACGAGGTCGACAAGGTCGGCGCCGACTGGCGCGGGGACCCGTCCTCGGCGCTGCTCGAGGTGCTCGACCCGGCTCAGAACCACTCGTTCCGCGACCACTACCTCGACGTCGAGCTCGACCTCTCCCAGGTGTTCTTCATCGCGACCGGGAACATGGCCGAGACGATCCCGGGACCGCTGCTCGACCGGATGGAGGTCATCCGCTTCGACGGCTACACGACCGACGAGAAGGTCGCGATCGCCGAGGGCTACCTGTGGCCGCGACAGCGCGAGCGCAACGGCCTCCGCGAGGACGAGGTCTCGATCTCGGAGGACGCCGTCGAGCTCGTCGTCAGCGAGTACACCCGCGAGGCGGGCGTTCGCCAGCTCGAGCGCGAGCTCGGCACCGTCCTTCGCAAGACCGCGACGAAGATCGCATCCGAGGAGGTCGAGCCACCCATCGAGGTGGACGAGGACGGAGTCCGCGAGGCGCTCGGCAGGCGGAAGTACTACCGCGAGGTCGCGGAGCGAACGGCCGTTCCGGGCGTCGCCACGGGCCTCGCTGCGACGGCGACGGGCGGCGACGTCCTCTTCATCGAGGCGACCTCCCACAAGGACGGCGACAAGCTCGTCCTCACCGGACAGCTGGGCGACGTGATGAAGGAATCCGCGCAGATCGCGCTCTCCTCGGTGCGCGCGCTCGCGCCGAGCCTCGGCATCGACGAGGAGCTCTTCGAGAACCGCGCGTTCCACGTCCACGTGCCGGCCGGCGCGATCCCGAAGGACGGGCCGAGCGCAGGCATCACGATGGCGACCGCCGTGGCCTCGCTCCTCACGGGGCGGCCCGTGAAGCACACGGTCGGGATGACCGGCGAGATCACGCTGCAGGGCCGCGTGCTTCCGATCGGGGGGCTCAAGCAGAAGGTGCTGGCCGCACACGCGGCCGGGCTCACCGACATCGTGATCCCGGAGCGCAACCGCGCAGATCTCGAGGACATCCCCGAGAACGTCCGCGAAGAGATCGCGTTCCACCCGGTGATGTCCATCGCCGAGGTGCTGAGCCTGGCGCTCGAGGAGACGCCGGTGCAGCGCAATGTCTCGGTGTAAGCGCTCCGAGCCGGTACCCGAGGACGTCCGCCGCGCGGCGGGCGTCCTCGAGCGGCGCTACGCGGTGTCGATCCTCTACGCCTCGCACCACGGGTGCACCCGCTTCACCGAGTTCCGTCAGGCACTGGGGACGATCCCGCCGGCGACACTGGCCCAGCGGCTCGCCGAGCTCGAGAGCGCCGGCGTCCTCAAGCGGGAGGTGCGCGACGCGCGCCCGCCGCACGTGGAGTACGTCCTGACCGGAGAGGGGCGTCGGCTCAAGGACGTGCTCGACGCGCTCACTGCGTGGGCGCGCGCCTGACGCGAGTCACCCGCGCGCGAACAGCGCGACGACCTGCTCGTACACGTCCTCCGGCCGCTCGAGATAGGCAAAGTGGCCGCACGCGAGTACGGATAGCCGTGCCCGTGGCATCGTCTCCGCAATGCGGGCGGCGAGCGCCGTGGGAACGAAATCGTCCTCACCATGCAGGACAAGCGTCGGAGTCTCGAGCAGACCGAGCTTGGGGTGCAGGTCGTAGCCGGGCGAGTCCGAGGTCTCGCCGTACAGCCGCTGCTCGATCGCCCGTGCCCTGAGCACGCCCTTCTCGTCGAAGTGCGCCCGCAGTCGTTTGAGCAGGTGCTCGAGCAAGTCGGGCTGGCGCAGCGTCGAGCGGAAGTGGATCCGGTAGTACTCGGCCTCCGCCTCGAGGTCGCCTGCCCGAAACTCCGCGGTCGCCGCGATCGCCCGCATACGCTCCACGTCGCCCGGCGGTCGGTTGCGCCGCATTTCCCGGCGAAGCACGGCCCAGTCCTGGGCTGACCCAGGCCCGCTGTTCATCAGGATCAGGTGCGACACGCGATCCGGCATGCGCGTCGCGGCCTCCATCGCCAGCAGACCGCCCCACGAGTGGCCGAGCAGAGCGACAGAGTCGAATCCGAACCAGCTTCGGACGGCGTCGAGGTCTTCGATCTCGGAGGCGATGCAGACCTCGTCGGGTGACACGTCGCCTGCCGACCTGCCCCGTCCCCGCTGGTCGTAGTAGAGGAGGCGGAACGAGTCGGCGAGACGGTCCAGCTCAGGCACGAGGTACACGTGGTCGAAATCGGGTCCGCCATGGAGGACGACGATGGGCGGGCCCTCGCCGATGGCTCGGTAGAAGAGCTGCGCTCCATCGATCGGCACGTGGCCTTCGAGGGCGCCGCGATCGGATGGATGCCTGACGGGCATCACCGGGTCCATCCTGTCAGTGAGTGGCTCTGTGCGCCTCGCCCGGCCGGGTGTAATACTTCCCAAAGTGAAGCGACGACGCGAGAGGCTGGCCGACCCGTACCGGGACCTCGACGTCATCGACTCTCGCGCGCCGCGCTTCAATCAGGTCGTCATCGGGGCGCTCGCGCTCGTCGCGGTCGTCGTCGGTTGGCCGTGGCTCCTCGCCCTCCTCGCGCTGCAGCTCGTGGTCGGACTGACCCTGGGCCGGCGGTACTGCCTCCCGTGTCTCGCGTACTTCGAACTCGTGCAGCCGCTCGTGGGTGAGGGCCGGCTCGAGGACGCTCGACCGCCGCGGTTTGCGAACACGGTCGGCGCGGTCTTCCTGACCGCGTCGTTCCTGTGCGACGTGCTCGGCGTGGACGTCCTCGGCGCGGTGCTGGGGCTCGTCGTGGCGGCGCTCGCCCTCCTTGCCGCCGCGACGGGCTTCTGCGCAGGCTGCGAGGCCTACAAGCTCGGGTACGTGCTCACCGGTCGCCGGTTCGTCGCGTGCCCGCTGCCGCCGCGGCCTCAGGCCATGTCGCAGCGGCCTTAACAATTCGCGAACAGGTGCCGATAGGCACCGGGTGAGCATCGCGCGTCCGGATCGCGCGTTTTTCTTCATCGCGGCTGCATGCGGGCTTGCGTATCTCTCGCTGCCCCGAGACACCGCGTACTACGACCGCTGGTACCAGCTCTTCCCGGTCGCGGCAGTCGTCGCGACGCTCGCCGGCGTCTGGCTGAACCGACCCAGGTCGAAGGCGCCCTGGTACCTCGTGGCCGTCAGCGGCCTGTGTGCGGCGACGGCGGACGCGCTCTACGCCATCCAGCTGGAGGAGATCGGCGACGTGCCCTTCCCGTCCGCCGCGGATTACCTCTCTCTCGCCTCGTATGTCGTTCTCGCGTTCGCGCTCCTACTCATGATCCGCAAGCAGGCCCCGGGTCGCGACTGGCCGAGCCTCATCGACGCGGGGATCGTCACGGTCGGAGTTGCGATCGTGGGCTGGACCTTCATCGTGCAACCGACGCTCTCGGGCAAGACGAGCGCCCTCGAGACTGCGATCGCCCTCGCATTCCCGGTGATGGACGTCCTCCTCGTCTCGCTCGCTGCCCGCATGGTGCTAGGCCCGGGGCTCCGCTCGCCGGCCTTCGCAATGGTCACGACGGCACTCGTCTTCCAGCTGGCCGGCGACGCGCTCTACGGCTTCGGCTCATTGCACGGCTGGTACCAGGTGGGAGACTCCGTCGACCTCTTCTTCGTGATCGCCGCCGTCCTCTGGGGTACGGCCGCCCTGCACCCCTCGATGGTCGAGCTCACCGAGCCGAACCCCGATCCGGAGCAGCGGCTCACTGGGAAGCGTCTCGCCGTGCTCTCGGCCGCCACGCTCACCGCGCCTGCGATGCTCGCCGTCGCCGCGGTCGCAGCGGGCTCGAGCGAGCTTCTCGTCATCGTCGGCGCGGGGGCTGCGCTCTCGGCTCTCGTGATCGTGCGGCTCGCCGGGCTCGTCGCCCGTCACGAGCGCTCGGAGCGGCGGGAACGCGTGCTCGGCTCGGCGGCAGCTGCGCTCGTGACCGCATGGACCCGCGACGACGTCGATCAGGTCGTTGCGGACTCGGCTCATGCGATCGTCGGCGACGACGGCGGAAGCGTCGAGCTGGTCTCGGGCGATGTGGTCATTGCCCAAACCGGGCGTCCCTCTCCGGAGGCCGTCGTCGTCACCGTCCTCCCGATCTCGGACCGCGAGGAGGACGGCTCGCTCGTCTTTCGCACGAGACAGGCCCTGTCGAAGCAGGCAGGAGAAGGTGTCGACACGCTCGTCGCGCAGGCCGCGCTGGCGCTCGAAGCGGTCCGCTACGCGGACGAGGCGCACGAACGACAGAGCGCCGAGCGTTTCCGCTCCCTCGTCCAGAACTCGAGCGACGTGATCCTGCTCCTCGCTCCCGACCTCACGATCCGCTACCACACCCCGTCGGTCGAGCGAGTGCTCGGGTACGGGGAGGACGAGCTCGTGGGGACGATGTTGCCCGAGCTCCTGCACGGTGACGAGGCCGAGCGCCTTCGGGGCTTCGTCGCACAGGTCCGGGAGACCTCGGAGTCCCCGATGCCGCACGACGTGCGGATGCGCCGCAAGGACGGAGCGCTCGTCCTGCTCGAGACCGTCTTCAACAACCTTTCGGGCGTCGCGAGCGTCGGCGGCATGGTCGTCACGGCCAGAGACGTGACCGAGCGCCGTGCGCTCCAGGACCAGCTCCGCCATCAGGCGTTCCACGACTCGCTCACCGGGCTCGCGAACCGTGCGCTCTTCTCGGAGCGGATCACGCACGCGCTCGAGCGCGGCGTCCGCCGGAAGAACCTCATCGCGGTCCTCTTCATCGACCTCGACGACTTCAAGACCGTCAACGACAGCCTCGGCCACGCAGCGGGCGACGAGTTGCTGATGAGCGTTGCCGACAGGATTCGCTCGTCCCTCCGCCCCGAGGACACGTGTGCCCGGCTCGGCGGCGACGAGTTCGCAGTGATGGTCGAGGGCATCGACGACCCCGACGGGGCGATCGTCGTCGCCAGGCGCATCCTCGGCGCGATGGCCGACCCGCTGGTCGTCGCCGGCTCGGAGGTGCGTGCGCAGGGAAGCGTCGGCATCGCGCTCGGTTCGGGTGGAGAGACGGCGAGCGAAGTCATGCGCAGCGCCGATCTCGCCATGTACCGCGCGAAGAGCGAGGGCAAGGGGCGCTACGCGCTGTACGAGCCGTCGATGCACGAGCGTGTCCTGGAGCGGCTCGAGCTCAAGGCCGACCTGCAGCGGGCGGTAGTCGCCGACGAGTTCGCCGTCCACTACCAGCCGATCGTCACGCTCCAGAGCGGGAGCATCGTCGGCGTCGAGGCGCTCGTCCGCTGGAACCATCCCGAGCGAGGGCTCATCGCTCCGGTGGACTTCATCTCGCTCGCGGAGGAGACGGGTTTCATCCTGCCCCTCGGCCGCCACGTCCTGAACGAGGCGTGCCGCCAGGCCTCGGTGTGGCACGACCGGGGGCATTCGCACCTCGGGGTCAGCGTCAACATCTCCGCGAAGCAGCTCGCCAGTGCGAATCTCGCGGGCGAGGTGGAGCACGCGCTCGACGGCCGGTCGCTGAATCCGTCCGCGCTGACGCTCGAGATCACCGAGAGCACCCTGTTGGACAGCCCGATCGTGGTCGGCCGGCTCGAGGAGCTCCGGCGGATCGGCGTGAAGATCGCGATCGACGACTTCGGAACCGGCTATTCGTCGCTCAACTACCTTCGCCGCTTCCCGGTCGACACGCTGAAGATCGCGCGTGCGTTCGTCGAGGAGATCGGCACGAGCCCGGAGCAGGACCGGCTCGTCGCGGCGATCCTCCGGCTCGGAGCAACCATGGGCCTCGACACCGTGGCGGAGGGCATCGAGATCGAGCGCCAGCGCGATCGCCTGCGCGCCCTCAAGTGCAGGTACGGGCAGGGGTACCTCTACTCGCGCCCCGTTCCGGCCGACGAGCTGGACTCGATGCTCGTCAGCGCGAACGTCGCGTAGCGCCATACTCAGCTCGTGCGTCGCCTCACAGGCCCGGCGAACCTGGCGCTGGTTTGCGCGCTCGCGGTCGCCGGAGCTGCGTCGGGTGGTCGAGCGCCGACGCCTTCCCTCACAACGCTCCTCGCCCGGCATGCGCCCGTTCTCGTGCTTCATCCGGACGAGCAGTTCCAGCCGGTTCCGGTCGACGGATTCCTCGCCGACTCCGACCTGACCCAGAGGTCCTCGGGCGGCTGGGCGCCCGTCCCCGGGCCGCTGCCCGCCGGCGGCGCCGACCTCCGGCTCGATCAACGCTACTGCGCCGCGATCGACGGGCTCGCGGCGGCACCCTGCTACGCCGGGGCCGAGGCGGCGCACGCCGCGTCGCCCGTCGTCTACGGCGCCGCACTCCGGACGAAGACCAGGATCGACCTGCAGTACTGGCTCTGGTATCCGTACGACGACTACAGCGCGACGCAACCTCCGGGCGAGGTGTGGCAGGTGCACGAGGGTGACTGGGAATCCGTGTCCGTGATCCTCGATCCCGCGGGAGCCCCGCTGACCGTGGCGCTCTCCGCCCACTGCAGCGGAACCCGCCGCGCATGGTCCGGCGTGCAGCGCGCCGGGACCCACCCCGTCGTGTACGTGGCGCTCGGCTCGCACGCGAACTACTTCGGGCCCGGCCGCCACCCGCACGACCCGGCGTGCTGGCCGCGAGAGGTCCGGGACGTCGTCCGCGCGTTTCGACTGGCCGATCGCACGGCACGGGGAAGGACGATCCGACTACGGCTCGCGCGCGTCACGGCGACGAGTCCTTCCTGGATGACGTTCGCCGGCGCGTGGGGCGAGACGGGATACCTGCACTTCCCGAACAACCCGCCCGTGGCGTACGGCGCCGGCCCGCGCGGGCCGGCGTTCCACGCGCAGTGGCGCCGGCCGGTAACCGAGGCCATGAGCTGGCCGCTCGGCTGAGGCGACGGACTCGACACCGAGACCACGCATGCCAGCGACCGCGAGGCGGCCACCCCCTAGGACTGTGCGGGCGACCGGACCAACGCCGCGAGCGTCTTTGACTCTCGCGGTCGGAATCCGCGCTAGCGGGTTCCGACCTGCGGAACGAGCGGGTTCCGACCCGCGGAAGAGAAGAGCTCTCCGGCCAGGTCGATGCAAGCCCCACGGCCGCGAGGCGGCCACCTCCTGGGACTGTAGGGGCGACCGGAGCCAATGCCGCGAGCGTCTTTGACTCTCGACCTGCGGAAGCTACTCGGGCCAGAAGCTCTCGAGATATTCGGCGTCGTCGGCGGAGCCGCCCGGGACGACCTTCGAGACGATGATGAGCTCAGCGTCCTCGGGCTCGGCGTTCCAGACCGAGCGCCACGTCTCCGGTGGCACGCGGACCGCGGCGCCGCGCTCGAGCTCGACGACGTCGTCGTTCAGCTTGAACTGGAGCTTCCCCGACGCGACGAAATAGACCTCCTCCTGCTCCTTGTGGCGATGGCCGTACGAGCCCTTCCCACCTGTGTGCTGGGGCATGCGCCGATACGTGAAGGCGACCTGCTCGGATTCGAGATCGCCCGTCATCATCCGCATCTCGCCCGGGTAGTCACCGAGAACGTCCCCCACTTCTTCGATCCGCTTGATCGTGTAGTCGGCCAACTCGCCTCCTTCGGTCGCCGTCGGGCGACTCTAACGCGCCGCGTCGGGCGGCTGCGCAACGCGGTCGCAACCAGGCCTTACGTTCTGCCAACAAACTCAACCCCTCTCCGTTCGTTAGAGCAAGTGTGTCGGCGGCGGAGCACCCACCTCAGGCCTATGAGCTGTCCCTCGAGGATCAGCGCGTGGTCGGCTGGCGTTTCGAGCAGTTCCGCCAGCTCGGCTTCGGCGACGAGGATGCGTGGATGCTCGTCGACTCCGGAGCCGATCTGCAGCTGACGCGGTCGCTCATCGGAGCCGGTTGCCCGCTGCACCTCGCGCTGCGCATCGTCGTCTAGCGCCCCCACTCTTCGAGCGCCGCTTGAGCGTTCTTCTTGACACTCCCCCCGGGAGCTGTCATGGTGGCCGCTTCGGCCGGGGCACGCCCAGCCTGACGCGAAGGGAGGTCACTTGATGCGGATCGCACTCACGATCGACGCGAGCTGGCCTCTCGCGTTCGTCTAGAGCCTCTCGTCTCGATCCAGAGGCTTCACCCGCGCCCGTTTTTTCGGGTGCCCATCGTCCGTCCACCAATCAACCGGAAGGGAGAACTCGTGACCGATCCATCACTCGCCAGTGACTGGATGAGCCGAGTCGTCAAGCGTGCGAGACCAGAAAGGAGGAAAGGCCATGCTGCATTACGAGGCACTTCGACAGCTGACCCATGAGCGGCGCTACGAGCGCGAGCTCGAGGCTCAGACCGAGCGCCTGGCGTTGCAGGCTCGAGGTCGGCGTCTCCGACGTGCTCGTCGGCTGGCGCTGGCAGCGGGCCTCGGGCAGCTGCTGACCGCCCGACGCCATGCGACCCAGTGAGCTCGATTGGACGCGGCTGCGCATCTGACCCTTCGTCGGATGTGCAGCCGCGCCTTCGACACAAGCGACGACAAAGGAGAGAAGGTCAGTGACACCGGTTCCGCAGCTCGACGGCGTCGACTTCCGGATGTTCCGGGGGCGCGCCGACTATCCCGACCTTGCACGGATCATCAACGCGTCCGCCCGCGGTGAGGGCGACGACCGGGTCGAGACGACCGACGGGCTCGCGTCTGCGTACGACCACCTCGACCGGTGCGATCCGACCCGCGACCTCATCTTCGCGGAGGTCGGCGGGCGGCCCGTCGGCTACAGCCGCGTCTGGTGGGACCAGGAGCCCGACGGCCCGCGCGTCTACAAGCAGGTGTGCTTCGTCGACCCGGACTACGGCGGTCGCGGCATCGGATCGGCGCTATTCGCCTGGAACGACGGGCGGCTCCGCGAGATCGCCGCCAACCACGACGCGCCCGACAAGCTCCTCGAGTCGTGGTCCTCGGACCGGAACGAGCGCGCGGCCGCGATCATCCGCGCCGCCGGCTACGAGCCGATCACGTACATGGCGCAGATGGTCCGACCGACGGTCGACGATCTCCCGGATCACCGCCTCCCGGCCGGCCTCGAGATCCGGCCGGTCCGCGACGAGGACATCCGCACGATCTGGGAGGCGGACATGGAGGCCTTCAGGGATCACTGGGGCTACGTCGAGCCGACGGAGCAGTGGTACAAGCAGTTCATCTCGTTCCCGTACATGGACACCTCGCTGTGGAAGATCGCCTGGGACGACGAGGGGGTGGCGGGCCAGGTGAAGTCCTTCATCGACTCCGTCCAGAACGAGGCGCACGGGCGCAAGCGCGGCTGGACGGAGCAGATCTCGACGTCGCGCCGTTGGCGGCGTCGCGGGGTCGCGAAGGCGCTCATCGTCGAGTCGATCCGCGAGCTCGCAGCGCGTGGGATGACCGAGGTTGCCCTCGGCGTCCACACGGAGAACCCGAACGGCGCGTATCAGCTGTACGAGAGCCTCGGCTACGAGGTCG
Organism: uncultured Gaiellaceae bacterium; assembly: GCA_963746975.1. GTDB lineage: Bacteria > Actinomycetota > Thermoleophilia > Gaiellales > Gaiellaceae > GMQP-bins7. The sequence goes on along the minus strand of CAVVDE010000012.1, from coordinate 19,867 downwards.
TCCAGACCTGGACGACGTACCGGAAGCCGTTCTAGTACGGGAGGCGGCGGGGCCGGGTCTACAGTCTTCTCATCGATCAGCGCTATGTAATCGAGGAGGGTGTGCAGCACAGGTACGTCGCGAATCGCGACGCTGGCCGCTTTCTGCCCTTCCTGCTCCCGTACGTGCGCCCGGGGATGGACGTCCTCGACGTCGGCTGCGGCATCGGCAGCATTGCTCTCGATCTCGCGCCGATGCTCGCGCCGGGGCGCATCGTCGGCATCGACGCGGATGCCGGGCAGATCGAAGTTGCCCGCGGAGCAGCCGCCGAGCGTGGCATCGACAACGCCGAGTTCGTGACGTCCTCCGTCTACGAGCTCCCCGTCGCCGGAGAGACCTTCGACGTCGTCTACGCGAACGCGGTGCTGATGTACGTCCGCGACCAGGTCGAGGCGCTGCGCGAGATGCAGCGCGTCCTCCGACCCGACGGTCTCGCGGCCGTCGTCGACGACGACTTCGGAACGGTCGTCATGTCTCCCGATCGTCCGGAGCTCGAGCTCGGACCCCGGCTGTTCGAGCTCGCCGTCGCACGTGAAGGCGGCAACGCCCGGTACTCACGACGTCTGCGCACACTCATGCTCGAAGCCGGGTTCGCACGGACCAAGGGCGTCGCGCATGCTCCCGAGGTCTACGGAGACCTGGAGTCGACCCGCTGGTTCGCCGAGTTCGCCACCGGGCTCTTCGCGGCGCCTGCGATGACCGACGTGATCCTGGACGAGGGGTGGGCGACGCGGGCCGAGCTCGATTCGTTGATCGCGGCTCTCCGCGAGTGGGGCGAGCTCCCCGACGCGTTCGCGTCGTGGCTGTACTGTGGCGCGCTCGGCTGGGTGACATGACTCCGGGCTCCTGAGAGAAGTTCGCGAGAAGCTCCTGTTCGGAGACCGTGAAGTGCCCTAGCCGACGACGTTGCTCTCCGTCTGACCAAGTAGTGCTGGCGGCTTTCGGTCCGAATGCCTGCCCGGTCTGACAGCCGCCAGCCGAACGCCTCGTGAGCGATCCGCGGCCGATGCTCAGTAGATGCGCTGATACGTGATCGCGCTCGCGGCCCGGCTGATCCGTGCACGCCCTTCGTTGTGCTCGCGACGATCGCGGCAGTTCTGGCATCGAAGCTCGAAGTTGCGGGGCGCGTCCGAGCGTCGCTCCGTGCTGGCGATGATGCGGTCGAAGTTCACGCGTTCGCTCGAGCCGCAGTCGACGCAGCGTCCGCGGTGCCTCGACCAGACGTCGAGGTGGAGCGAGTCGGGAATTGGAAGCTCCTCCGGCCCCTCTGTCTCTCCGAGAATTGCGATGCGTGCCCGTGCAAGTGCGTCCGCCTCGAGCATTCGCTGGAGATCCCTCCGCAGAACCAGATCAGCGAGCTGGCGTCGCCTGAGCTTCCCGTCGTCCCACCAGCTGCGGTTGAGGTACCACCACCAGGCGCGCCCGTCCCTGTTCAGCACGAAGACGGGCCGCTGGAGCTGCGTCGAGGCCAGGCTCGCGAACCGACCCTCGGAGTAGTCCATGTAGTGCGGAGTCGAGTGGAGTCGGAACGCCACATAGGGCTGGGAGCGCTCCGTGCGATCGCGTACCTTCGTCTCGAGGCGGTCGAGACGGGCAAGGTTGACCGCCAATTCGTCCTGGCTCGTGTGCAGGTGCTTGCGCATCGCCCCGAGCTCTCGCCGAAGCGAACGAAGACGCCGCGCGGACTCTTCTTCCTGGAGCAGCCGCTCCAGCTCCAGGACGGCACTCTCCGCGAGGCGCACCTCCCACCGGGCTCCGAGCACGTCGTGTTTGGCCCGCGTCAGGCGCAGGTGGTGCTTGTCGTCTCCCCCCGCGGGGACTTCGAGGCGCTCGACGAATGCCGCCCTGTCCTCGACCAGCATCGCCAGAAGAGGCTACGAGGGGCTCCGGAAGGACCCACCAGCTCGAGCGCCTCAGGCTGCCGATGCCGACAGCGCGAAAGGCAGCCGGTCGGCTGCCTTTCGCGCTCGATCGGACGTCAGCGGGTTACTTGGGGCCGATCGTGAACGTCCTGCTGTCCGAGTCCCCGAGGTACTTGGCGTCCTCGGCGAACGAGGCGCTCACTGCATAGGCGCCCTGCTTCTGGTTCAGCTTTATGGTTGCGGTTGCAACGCCGGAAGCGTTGGTGGCCGCGCTCGTGGTCTGGCTCCCCAGCGTGAACACGACCGTCCGCCCGCTGACGGGCTGATTGAGCTCATCGACCAGCGAGGCCGTGAGCGTGACGTCCTTGCTCGGATTCGAGCTCAGCGGACCGGTGTAGGAGAGCGTCGTTCCGCGCTTCAGGATCGAGACGTCGACCGTGTCCGTCCCCTGAACGCCGTCGTTGTCGGTCACTGTTACCTGGGCCACGTAATCCCCCGGCATGCCGTAGACGTGGCTGACGTCCTGCCCTGCGGCGCCCAGTGGCGAGTTGGGATCGCCGAAGCCCCACAGATAAGTCAGGATCGGGTCGTCGGTCGAGCCCTGGTCCGTGCCGTTTCCGTGGAGGAGCACGGGAACTCCCCAGAGCTGAGTCTTGTTCGGACCTGCGTCGACCGTTGGAGGAACGTTCGCAACGGGCACGGAGAAGTTGAGCGTCGTCTTGAGGCCGGTCGGGTCGGTGATGACGACCTGGCCCGTGTGCGGAGGCGAAGGGTTGCCCAGGAAGTTGTCCGCCCACGCATGATGGACCGTCTTGCCGAAGGCGGAGCCCCCGTCGTCGAACGACCAATGGACGTCGAGGCTGTCGTCTCCACACGGGCTCATGCTTCCGCCAGGCCCCGTGCCCTTGACGCCGAGTTGGATCGGCGCGCCTTCCGTTCCGTCCTGCGGGATCGTGTCCATCGCGACCGTCGGCGCAATGTTGTTCGCCTGCAGGACGCCGAGGTCGGTGTTCTGCCCGGCCGCGCTGAGATCGATCTGGTTGAACGCGACGTCGGGCAAGGTGATGAGGTTGTCGAAGTTCTCCGGCCCAATGCTGAAGAGCACGAAGTCGGGAAGTGGCGGGATATCCCGTTGCCACACGCTTCCGCCGACCCCGATGCCCAGGCCCTCTGTCACCGTTCCCGTGATGTGGCTCGACGGGTCACCCATCGCATAGTTCACGGTCTCGTTGGCCGGCAGCGAGCACGACAGCAACGTGCTCTCGTCCTTCGCCTCCGGCGAGGACGTGAATGTCAGGTCCGCGGGCGGCTTGATGTCCTGGCCCGACACGGTCAACGTGCGATGCGACGCCACGCCGTCGCCGTTGATCTCTGCCGTCGTGGTGATTACGGCGGACACGTCGAGGGTGACGTAGTTGGTGACGATGTCGAAGACGTCGAGGTGGAAGAGGTCGATGTTCTTGTCGTGCGAGCACGTGTCGGCCAGCAACGGCAAGCCGCACGACAGTGTGTCCGATGCGGACTTGTCGAGCTCGAAGTGCAGCGGATAGACGTCGAGGCTCCCGCTCAATGTGTATTCCACATCGAGCGAGCCCGAGTCGTTCGTGAAGGTGTTCGTCAGGTCGAGCGTCTTGCCCTGACGCAGGTTCGTGTCCGTGAACGTCAGGTCGTTGTGGCTCGGCGCGCTCATCGATGTGCCGAGGTCGAGCTTGAGTCCGCCGTGGATGTCGCCTGTGTAGTCGATCGGGGACCCGATGTGTATCCCGCAACAGCTGAACGGCTCGTCGAAGATGTTCGTCGACGAGGTGCCGCTCAACGGGAAGTTGAGCGTCTTCGTAATGGGCGCAGCGAACGCCGACGGCGCCAGCACGAAGAACGCGCCCGCGATTGTCGCGAGCGCGACTGCGAATCGAACTTTCATAGGCCTGCCCCCCTGGGTGAACGTGCGAGCCCTCTCGAGGCGGGAAGCTAGGAGATCGGGCGGGTGATCTTCTATACCCCGGTCAGGCGATATTTCTCCGCCGTCTCGGGCCGTACGTTGTCGGCGTGAGGTCGGTCGCTCTGTTCACGCTCGCGGCGCTCGTCGTCGCGTCGACGGCCGTCGCATCGGAGATGCAGAAGGCGTACCCGCGAATCCGTGCCGGTGTCGGAAACGAGGTGAACTCGGGCGGCGGAGTCGTCGACGGAGATCGATACGTGCCTCGCACCACGTTGGTGGTGTGGAACAGGCATTGGGGCTCCCTCACGCTCTACCTCTTCCCGCGCGCGAAGGTGACGTGCGGGACGCTGCACGCCGCGACGCAAACGCCGGGCCACCTGATCCAGGTGTATGTGACGGGCAAGCCGAGCGTGCGCGTCGGCCGACCGGTGGCCGACCCACAGGTCGCTTTCGTGACGGTGTATCCGGAAAAGCCGATGGACGTTGCAGCGGCACTGCACGTCGCACATCTCACCTTCACCCGTGTCGACACGTATCCCGGCGGCGTCTGGCACGGCACGTTCGACGTGCCGCATGCGACGTACGCAAATGGGAAGGTCTACGGGTACCACGGCACGTTCGCGGCGAGGTGGTGCCAACTGCGTAGATAGCTCGCGGTGTCGGCAGCCGATCCGCGCCTTCGCGAGCCGGATGGGCCGGGATCGAACCTGCGACCTTGGGATCAAGAGTCTTGTCGGAACGTCTGCGGCGAACTCTCCTCGCAGAAAGCACGTCGGAGAGCAGGAGCGGCGTCGACGCGCGAACCTCGCCTGCGATCGAGGGCCTAGCCCGATAGGAGTTTCGGCCGGTGTCGATTCTGGCGCCACCGGTTCGTCGTCGTAGGAGAAGTCGGAATCGTCGACCGCACGCAAGGAGGTTGTCATGGCCCATCCCGTCATTCACGCCGAGATCCGCTCGGGCGATCCAGACGCAACACGCGCGTTCTTCGGAGAGCTCTTTGGCTGGGCGTACTCGGACGGCGCTTTTCCCGGTTACACGTTCGCCGACACCGGGGTCGAAGGTGCGCTTCCGACCGCCATCGGGCCCCTGCAGGGCGGCGCCGATGCCGTCCTGTTCTTCGTGGGCGTCGAGGATGTCGAGGCGACGCTCGCACGAGCCGAGCAACTCGGCGGCAAGACGATCCAGCCCGCCCAGAGTGTCCCTGGTGTGACCTTCGGCGTCTTCGCGGATCCGCAGGGCCACCTCATTGGCATCGCCGCGAACTAGAGAAGCCGGCTTTGTGGGAACGACGGAATCGGGCGCGCGCACATCGTCAACGGTGATCGAACACTGGGCGCCCGATCGACTGCAGGAGGTCGCGGCCTCGCTTCGGCTCTTCATTGCAGCGCCTGAGGATGGCTAGTACGGAAGAGCCTGGGGCGAAGCGACGACCGCATGGCGTCGCTCCGCCTCAGTTCATCCACGACGACTACGCCGACTCGGCTAGTTCCTGCTCGCTCACCTCGATGACACCTTCGAGCTCACCCGCTAGCCGAGCAAGTGCCTGCTGCTCGAGTTGACGCACCCGCTCACGCGAGACGCCGAGTTCACGTGCGATCGCATCGAGCGACTGCTGCTCACCCGCGAACCCGAAGCGAAGCTCGAGCAGACGCTGCTCGCGCTCGGGCAGGGTGGCGAGGGCCGTTCGGACCGACTGCCGGCGAAGCGAATCTCCCGCTTCCTCCGCGGGGTCGAGAGCCTCACGGTCTGCGAAGAGATCGCCGAGCTCGCCGTCGCCGTCGTCACCCACGACCTGGTTCAAAGAGACGGACGCCTCGACCGCACTGAGCGCCTCGTCCACGTGCTGCTCTTCATAGCCGCTCAGCGCGGCCAGCTCAGCAGTGTTCGCCTCCCGGCCGTGCTCGATCTCGAACTCGCGGCCCAGACGGGCGAGCTTGATTCGCCGCTCGTGCACGTGCGCCGGCACACGGATCGTTCGCGACTGATTGGAGATCGCGCGCTGGCAGGCCTGCCGGATCCACCAGGTTGCATAGGTCGAGAACTTGAAGCCCTTTCGCCAGTCGAACTTCTCGACCGCCCGGTTGAGACCGATGACCCCTTCCTGGATGAGATCGCCGAAGGCGACGCCGTGTCCGCGATAGCGCTTGGCGATCGAGACGACAAGGCGAAGGTTCGAATTGATCATCCGTTCTTTCGCCTGCGGGTCTCCGCGTTCGATCCGCTTTGCCAGGGCGACCTCCTCCGCCGCCGTCAGTAGCTCGTGCTTACCGAGCTCGTGCATGAAGAGCGTCACTGAGTCGGTGACCCCGCTGAGGTCGGCTTCCAGCCGCCGGTCGGGCTCATTCGCATCTCGGACGTCGTCCGTCTCGGACGCATCCAAAACGTCGAGCGCGTCGTCATGCTCGTCGCTTGTCCTGATCTCAACGCCGCGCAACTCGAGCTCGCTGCGCAGGAGCGCAAGCTCGTCGTCGTCGAGATCGAGCTCGCTCGCTCTCATCTCGAGCGCAGTCGCCTCGATCAGGCCGTCGCCGTCGACGGCCTCGATGAAGTTCGTGACTTCCGTCGTGTCAAAGATCGTGTCTATCTCTTCCTCCTCTTCCTCAGGCGTCCTCAGGCGGCTGCGAGTGAGCGGCGCCGCCGTCGCTCGAAGCGCTCGATCCGACTGCCTTGTGCAAGCGGACGCGCGATGCCCGTATACGCGGGATGGCAGTTCGCGCACACCTCGAGCACGAGCGCTTCTCGCACTGAGCGCGTCGTGAACTCGTTTCCACAGGCGCTACAGCGCACGTGGGTCGCTACTAGATCGGGATGCTTCCCCTTCACGTCGTTCTCCTTCCAGTGTCGCGCTTTAGGTACGCAGACACACGGCGCTCGAGCGCATGAACACTGCGAGCCCGTGCCTTTTCCGCGCAGAAAGTAGAACGAAGTGAGCCGCCGCTGCATTCCTCGCGTCGCCGGACTCGATCGTCAGCCCCAGCTCCCTGACCGCATGCACTTGCCCGCCCCCCAGGGCATACGTCTTCGAGACGCCCTCCAGCTGGTAGACGGGCACCCGCTCCTGGCCGGACGGAAACTCGTTTCCGTTCTCGCTCACAATCGTCATCACCTCAGTCGATGTGGCGGAGAGCATCGGCAGGACGCAGCCGCGAGGCACGGAGGCTGCCGACCGCTCCTGCTATGAGCCCCCCGAGGACGGCGAGTCCAACCGCGGCCACGACGAGCGTGACGCTGACCGGGGCGCCGAGCGCGACCTCCGTCGCCTGCGCATCCACTTGGCCCTGACCGAACGGTCCGGGCCCGCCGCCGCCGAAGAAGCCGCCGGCCTGCTGAGCGCCGTTCGAGACGGTCGCGGTGAGAGACGGAGAAAATGCGGCAATCGCAGCGGCACCGGCGACGCCGAGGCAGACCCCAAGCGCACCGCCCAGTAGCCCCTGGAACAGGGATTCTCCCGTCACCTGACGGACGACGAGCCACTGCGACCAGCCGAGTGCCTTCAAGGTTCCAAACTCGCGGATTCGCTTCGCGACCGACGAGAGGGTGAGCAAGCTCGCGATCAAGAAGGCGGCGAGCAGGGCGACTATCGCGAGCGCAGACCCGAGCTTGGACGCCAGGTTCTTGGCGTCGACGAGCGTTCCGGAAACGCGCTTGGCGAGGTCGGCCGCCGTCGTAACCGAGGCTCCGTCGACCGTGTTCTCGATCTGGGACGAGACGGCACTCACGTCGTTCGAGCTGTCGGCCCGCACATAGATCGTGTTCACGCGCCCTTTGCGATCGGAGAGCTGCTGCAGCTGCGAGAGCTTCACGTACACATCCGAGGACTGGCCGCCGAGCGGCGTCTCTGCGATCCCGATCACGGTGAAGGCCTTGCCGCCGAGCTTGATGGTGTCACCGACCGAGAGCCCTTCACTCGAGGCGTAGCTCTCGTTGAGAATCGCCTGGCGCTTGTCGCCCGATCCGAAGTAGTGCCCCTTGACGATCTGTCCGGGCGTGACAGCGCCGAGCGCCTTCTGCGTCTGGTCGACACCGGCCACGCTGAGCGAGGTGGCGTTGATGTTCCGCGGGGGGCCGCCGCCACCGGAGCCGGGTCCACCGAACTGACCCGGCTGCTGCTGTTGCTCGGGCACCGTGCCTTCGATGTGGAGCGAGTTCAGCGTCAGACCGCCTGCGGCGCTATCGACGCCGTCGATCTTCGAGATCTTCGCGACATCGGTGGCCGGCATCGAGAGCTGCGCCGTCGAGACGAACGTGTCGCGCGAAAACTTGTCGCCGGGGTTGCCCAGGTTCTGGAGCCCGAAGCGTCCGCCGCCGTTCTCTCTACGCAGCTGCTCTCGCTCCTTGTCGGACAGCCCACCGAAGGGTCCGGTGCCCGAATCGGTGAACTGGATCGGTCGCGACACGGACATGTCCGTGCCGACACCCGTGAGTGGTTCGAGGATCTTGGCTTGCGCGTCGTCGAGTCCGTTGGAGAGCGCGGTGACGGTGACGACCAGGCCGACGCCGATGCCAAGGCCCAGCGCGGTGAGGATCGTGCGTCCAAGCCGCCTGCGCAGCTCCGCGAACATGTAGGTGACGTAGAACATGGGCCGCAACAGAACCATTGGTTCGTGAGAGCCCGCTTAAGCGTGGGTGAGAAGCGCCTAAGTCCCGCTGCTGCTGCGCCACTTCCTTACGTCGCTCTCAGCGGCTCCTCAGATTCGCACCGTATTAGTGGAAGCGGTGTGAACGTTCTGCGAACCGTCGGCGTCCGAATCTCCGTTGCCGCTGTAGGCCTGGCGCTGGCGGCGGGCATCGTGGGCGGCACCCCGTCCGCGAGCGGGGCTCCCACCTCGAGTACGACCGGCGTGGTCGTGATCCGGACCGAACTCGGCCTCAGCAACGAATCGGCAGCGGCGACGGGAATCGTTCTCACGTCCGCGGGCGAGGTCTTGACGAACAACCACGTCGTCCGCGGGGCGACCCAGATCCGCGTTCGCGTCCCTGCGACGGGGCGCACATACAACGCTCGCGTGCTCGGATACAACGTCTCTGCCGACGTAGCCCTACTAAAGCTCACCCGCGCTTCGCGTCTCGACACGGTGTCGATCGGCAACTCGTCCACCGTCAACCGAGGTGACGACGTCACCGCTGTCGGCAATGCAGGCGGAACCGGCAAGCTCACGAGGAAGAGCGGCACGATCACGGGAACCGGAAGGACGATCACAGTCGATGACGGACAGGGCGGCAGGGCCCGCCTGACGCATCTGCTGGAGACCAATGCCGGAGTTCAGCCGGGCGATTCCGGCGGCCCCCTGCTCGACTCCGCCGGACGAGTGATCGGCATGACTGCGGCTGCGTCCATCGAGCTCGGTTTTCGTTCCACGTCGAGCGACGGCTACGCGATCCCCATCAACCGCGCGACAGCGATCGCGAGTCAGATCGAGCGCGGCGCGTCCTCGGCATCCGTCCACATCGGGGCGACGCCGTTCCTTGGCATCATGACCAGAGCAAGTGGACCGTTCGGCGAGGTCGGAGGCGTCGCCGTGACGGGCGTCCAGGCGGGTTCTCCTGCAGCGCGGGCAGGACTCGACGCCGGAGACGTCATCGTCTCGTTTAACGGCAACGCCGTTCGAAGCTATCCGAAGCTCGTCGCCCGCCTGCTGCGCTGGCATCCCGGAGACACCGTGCGACTTGCGTGGATGGACAGATTCGGGACCCGTGATGCGGCCAGATTGACGCTCACGAGCGGGCCGCCACAGTAAGACGTGCAAGGTCGCGATTGGAAGCGACCGCACAGCCGTGTGAGGCAGTCCGGATCACGCCGGGGCGTCGTCGTCTACCGACTCGACGACCGTCTCTTATTTGCCAACGCACGCTACGTGAGCCCGATTGATGCGGGCCTAGAAGGACGAAAAGCGACCCGGTTCGCGTCCGCGTTGGACTCGAACGCTCCTGCAAGAGAGAGTTGACCTTGCGACCAGGTGCGCACCAGGGTGCGCGCCCAGACCCGGCTGAGTCCGCTCCAGGAGTGACCGACACGAACGGTTCCATCTCGACCTGATGGCGCGCGGGATCCTCAATCCCTCGCTTTGCAAGCCAGGCTCACCGGCCTGGTCGGAATACGCTTGCGTGCCCGCTTCACTCGTATAGGACACATCACGTTCGCGTCGGATGGCACGAGTCTCGGGACATCCCCGGCCGGCTTGACGCCAGACCGGGCACTGCACCCATACTGGTGGGCAACCTCTGCGGCAAAAGGCGATTTGCGGCAACTGGAGGTGAGCTCGTGCCTAGGCAGCGGACCGGCGCCTCCGGCAGCATCCGGCGCTGAACCTCTCTCGCGAAGTGAAGGTTTAACTCGTCTTGTCGAGCAAGCGCGAGAGGACCCCACGTTCTTTCATGCACTGGTGTTCGAACCTGAGAGAGCGCTCGCTGATGTCGGGTATCTCGACCGTCGGGAGAAGGGCGCCATCGTTTCGCTCGACCCCGAAGACGTCATAGCCGGGATCGCCGGATTGATCGTGACGCCCGGCAGTGCCGCCGCAGTGTGCGATTACTCATGTCACGACAGCTGCGGGGACACGTGCGGAGCGGGCAGCTGTTTTGGAACCTGTATGAGCACCAGCTGCGACTTCACTTGTGGTGCTCGAAGCTGTGACATCACGGTCGAATTCACGTCACGCTATTTCGAGGGGGATCCCGCGCCGCTACGCAGACGTGGCTTTTTCCCGTCCGGTCGCCCGCCGGGTCAGCGACACATCGGCGATCGTCGGTAATAGAACGCCCGGCCGTCACTCGTGAACTACGTCACGGCGCTTGAGAGGCTGGATCTCCAGCCTGCAATCCGTGGCCCGTGGGCGGTGGTCGGGCGAACTCGACGCGAGCAGGGCTGGAAGCTGCATGTCTCGACGATCCCGGTTCAGGCGCGCTCTCTGCTCGAGGTCGTCGTCCCACTGCTGCATGAGCGCGACATCCCCTTCAAGATCGCTCGGGAGGAGACTGTTCTTCACCAGCTGAACGAGGGGGCACTCGGAGCTACCCAGGTGGGCAAGTTCCTCACCGCCTATCCGCAGACAAATCGGGCCGCGCGCGACCTCGCGGTCGCACTCAGGCAGCTGACAGAAGGATTCTCGGGGCCGGTGATCGTCACCGATTTGCGTCTCGGAGATGTCGTCTATGCCCGCTATGGGCCCTTCTCACACATGTACTCGTGACCGGCTGGGGCACACAACCGTGGCGCTGCGCGGGCGGCCGAATGGACAGCTCCGCCGGGGTCCCGCGTCCCGTTCGAAGCTTCCGCGAAGGCAGGTGATCCCCTTCCGCGACCTTGTCAGCTCGAATGACTCGGAGGTAAACCCGGGCAGGCTCTTCGGGCCAGGCTATCTCATCCTCGACCTGATCCGATCAAGTCCGCGCGGCTCGGTCTTCCTCGCTCTCGATGCACGAGACGGACACAAACATACGGCGTTACGCGTACTGAAAGAGGGTCGACAACACTGCTTCAGACGACCTCGGGCGTGACATGCGCAGCCGATTGCGGCATCAAGCAGCCATGTTAGAACTCTATTCGCGACCATGTGACGCTGCCTACCGCTGACCCGTACTTCGAAGTCGCTGAGAATGGATATCTGCCACTCGGCTACATCGCGGGCGCGGATCTTCACCAGGAGGTCCGGGGCGCGTGGGGTCGACTGGCGCGAGGTGATCAGCGCCAGATCATCAGGCGTCTGCTCCAGCTGAGCCGACTACTGAGCGCCCTCCATGGACGGGGGTACGTCCACCGCGACATCAAGCCATCGAACTTCCGGGTTGGTGTCGACGGACAGCTGTACATGATCGATGTCGAGCTCGCGCATGCACTCGACACCGTTGTTGTTCCCTATGGAAGGGGAACACCTGGCTTCATGTCACCGCAGCAGCAAGCCGAAGATCCACCGTCCATCGCAGATGACGTGTACGGATTCGGCGCAGTCGCCCTTTACTTGTTCACCGGTATCCACCCTCTCCGAATCGTCTTCTCCAATAGCGAAGTGTCAGGTTCTCAGGTCTGCGAACTGGCGCTGAGCTCAACGGACTTGACCGACGTCGTGGCGCGCGCCTTGGCGCCTTTCGCCCGAAGCGCGCCCGCGTCTGGGCGAAGTTGAAGACGCCCTGACCGAAGCCCTTGACGATCTCGATCAAGGGAAGAGCAACCCTCGAACCCAACCTGGCCGTACCGCCGTACGGTCGACTGCGCGGAAATTGCTTCCGCTTGCCGCAGAGGGACTTCTCCACGACGTCTGCCTCGACTCCGAGATGGGCCTCTGGCTCTCGCAGGTCCCGGCTCCGGATGAGAACAAGACAATCGCCGCGTCCGACTATCGCTTCTACCGGAGCGCCAATCGTGGCGTCGCCGGCGTTGTCTATTTCCTTGCCCGCTTCTCTCGGAACGGCTTGTTTTCCCAAGAGCTCAAAGACCGTGCCGATACGGCGATCGACTGGCTGCTGGCGCACCATCCAACATCCGACGACCAGCTTCCTGGACTCCACTTCGGCGAGGCTGGAGTGGCTCTCGCGGTGGCGGAGGCGATTGCGCCCGCTGGACTCATCGAGCGGGGGCCTTGGTTCGACGAGTATTTGACTGAAGCGTTGGGCGGACCCGATCGACTGGCCTGATTTGACTCACGGTGCCGCGGGCCAGGGAATAGCCGCACTCTGTTGTGCCGACATCTTCGGGGAGCCCGGTCTGATCTCGGCCGCAGAGCGCTGCGCACGATTCCTGGTCGACTGCCAGGACGCGGATGGGGGCTCGAGCAGCGCCAGGTGTCGACGGACTTTCCGGCGCTCGTCTGACCGGTTTCGCCCACGGCGTCGCTGGAATCGTGTACTTCCTCGCCGAGTACTCCGCCCGGACGGGAGATCTCCACGCCAAGAACGCTGGTCTCGGCGGTGCGGACTGGCTCGTCCGAAACGCTCGAACGTCGCTGAGACGAGATGTTCTTGAATGGCCAACGCGCGAAGGGGCCGAGGACGTCTGGCGTTGGTGGTGCCACGGGTCGCCCGGAATTGCGCTCGCCTGGCTCAAGCTCTTCGAACGCTATGGGGATCGAGCACATGCTGACCTCGCGGTCAAGTCACTTCGCTGGCACCCGCGCGATGTTCGCCATTCGAACCTGAGCGTTTGCCATGGTCTCTCTGGATTGGGCGAGATCTACCTCGAGGCGGCCCGTGTGCTGGAAAATCGAGAATGGCTAGCTCGGGCCGAGCAAGTTGGACACACGCTCATACAACTTGCTCGCCCCGGACAGCACGGGGTCGTATGGCTCGCCGAGGACGGACTAATTCCCACGGCTGATCTCATGGTCGGGTGCTCCGGGATCGCGCACTTTCTGCTTCGGCTTGGAGCGGATGGGCGTTTGAGCTTTCCGCTTCTCCCGTGAGCGCCCGGATGGTGCCGTTGATAGACGAGTGCGATCCACGCTCGCATTAGTCTCTTCCCGCGCTTCAGTCGTTAGCTGCGAACACTGGGCTTCCTCATACGTAACCTATTGGTCATCTCGCTACTCACCAACGTGGCGAGGCCTGTGAGCCGAAGGAGCGCGCGTCGGACCGAAGTGCGTCGCATGGCTCTAATTCTTGGCGGTCGTATCTCCTCACCCGATTGGGGATTGCCAATGCCTTGCCCCCGCGCTCTTATGGCGGCGTTGGTCACGGTTCCGTCCGAATCCGCGATCGTTTCGTGTCGGCGAAATCAACGGCGCGACCGCCGATCTCGCTGGCTTGAAGACTTCGCCCGCGCGGGCTGCAGGGCCGAGGTGAGACCCCTCGTCCTCAAGCAGAACGCCGCCCAGCTGCTGGGGCTGACGGAGTAGCGCCCCGCCGGCGGCCGCGGGTCCTTTCCACCACGCCCGCCGTCGCGTCACCGACCGCCGGAAGCAGCCCGCGTGGGAAGAAGAGCATGATCGCCATGAGGATCAGCCCGAACACACCGAAGGAGAACACGGTCGGGGCGGCGTCGGGGAGGTCCCAGCCGAAGAGGTCCGGCCGCGTGCCCAAGTCGCGGAGCTTCTGCTCGAGTAGAGGATGGCCACCGTCCCGACCACGGCGCCATAGATGTTGCCCAGCCCGCCGACGGCGACCATGACGACGAACTCGATGCTGAGCACGATCGGGAACGCATCCGGAGAAACGATGAGGAACGCGAACGTGAAGAGGCCACCGCCGAGCCCGGCGAGCGCGGCGGCGAAGACGAACAGCCGGAGCTTGTAGCTGGCTACGGGGATGCCCGAAGCCGCGGCGGAGGCCTCGTCGGTCGCGATCGCCTGCAAGGCCCGCCCGACGCGCGAATGGACGAGATTTGTCGCCAGCAGCAAGGCGATCGCAACGACCGCCCAGACGACGGCTGCGTGCAGCGGGCCGCGCAGGTCGTGCCCGAATACGGTGAGCGGCTTCGTGACCGTGATCCCGTACTGACCACCCGTGAACCGGTCCCATGCGGACAGGACGGAGAAGGCTATGAGGGCCAGCGCGAGCGTCGCGAACGCGAGGTAGTGACCGTGCAGGCGCAACAGCGGCACGCCGATCACCGCGGCGAGCGCCGCAGCCACGACCGGCGCCGCAAGCACCGCGAGGACCGGCGGAAAGCCAGCCTCGGGATTAACGAAGCGAGTGTCGGGGTTGATGCCCACCGTCAGGATCGCCGACGTGTAGGCACCGATGAGGAAGAACGCCCCTTGCCCGAGCGAGACTTGTCCTGCGTATCCCATCAGAAGCGTGAGACCGATCGTCACGAGCGCGTACAGCCCCATGCGGTCGTAGAGCGCTACGTCGAACGTCGACAGCTGGTAGGGAAGCCAGCACGCGAACACCGCTCCGGCAAGAATGAGCCCGATCCGGACCGGCGCAGGCCAGGGCACACGCGCACGCTGGATCGCTGCGTGCGCGTCACGCGATGCACTGGCGATCTCGGCCCGTGACCGCCAGCCGATCAGGACGAGCATCACGATCAGGGCGATGATCAGGCTGTACTGCGGATCGACGTAGCCGACCACGAACTGCTCGAGGATCCCGAGCGCGTACCCACCGAGGAGGGCAAGACGGATTGATCCGAGCCCGCCGAATACAGCCGCCGCAAAGCCGTTCACGGTGATCGCGACGTCCGAGCTGTACGTCATGGGGTTGCTCGGCGCGAGCAGCGCGCCGCCGAGTGCGCAGAGAGCGCCGGCGCCGGCAAACGCGACGACCGCGAGCGAGCGGATGTTTAGACCGACGAGCTCAGCGGCGCGCTGCGAGTCCGAGCAGGCAACGAGTGCCTGTCCGACGATCGTCAAGCGAAGGAAGAGCGTCAGCGCGACGGCGCAGAGCAGCGCGACCCCTGCGATGAGAACGTATTGCGGCTGGACGAGAACGCCCCCGATGTTCCAGGCGCGGTCGGAGATGCCGGGGTAGCTGCGCGGAATGTCGCCGAACTCGAGCAGGAGCAGCGCCTGGGCGAGGAACGCGGCTCCGAGCGTGATGATCGTGCTCGCGAGACTCGTCGTTCGGCCACGGAAGCCAACGGCGACGACCGCGAGAATCGACGCCAGAAGCGCGGCGATGAGGATCGAGACCAGACTCGCCAGTGCGAGCGGCATGTCGTCCGAGAGCCGGAACGTGAAGAGGCCCCCGATCACGACGAACACGCCCTGCGCGAAGTTCACGATCCCGGTCGTGCGGTACACGAGCACGAGGCTCATCCCGACCAGCGCGAACGCAGATCCGGTCGAGAGGCCGACGACGACGAGCTGCAGGAACTCCGTCATCCGGGGCCGCCTCCCAGATATGCGCCGTGCACCTCCGGCCGGTCGCGAATCTGCTTGCTCTGACCCTCGAGGACGACCCGCCCCGTCTCAAGGACATACGCGCGGTCGCACAGGTCGAACGCGAGGAGCGCATTCTGCTCCACCAGCAGGATGGCGACGTGCTCCTCGTCGTTGAGTCGGTGCAGGAACGCGACGAGCTGCTCCACGATGAGCGGTGCCAAGCCGAGCGAGAGCTCGTCGATCGCGAGCGCACGCGGCTCGGCCATCAGCGCTCGTCCGATCGCAACCATTTGCTGCTCGCCGCCCGAGGTGCGTCCGGCCGGTCGGTCGCGGAGCTCGTGGAGCTTCGGCAGGAGCGTGTAGATCCGCTCGAGCCGCTCGCGGGCCTCGGCGCGGCGTTTGAGATAGCGGATCGTCGACGTCACGATCTCGGTCCGAAAGGAGCGACCGAATGCACCGAGCAGCAGGTTCGCCTCAACCGGAAGGCTCGGGAAGACCTGCCGCCCCTCGGGAACCTGGGTCAGCCCTCGACGCACGACGTGGTTCGGCGTCTTCCCCGTCACATCGTCGCCAGCGACATGGACGGTCCCTCCCGCGGGGCCAACGACGCCGCAGACCGCGTTGAGGAGTGAGGATTTCCCCGCCCCGTTCGCTCCGATGAGCGCGACTCGCTCGCCAGCCCCGAGCGTCAGCGAGACCCCGTCCAGCGCTACCGCCGGCCCGTAGCGGACGACGAGCTCGTCGACCTGGACGAGCGCGGTCACAGCGAGCTCGAGCCCAGGTACGCGACGATCACCTGCGGGTCGCTCCTGATTCTGTCGGGCGTGCCGTCAGCGATCACACGCCCGCGGTCGAGCACGACAACGCGTTCGGCGAGCGCCCCGACGAACTGCATGTCGTGCTCGACCAGCACCATGGTGAGCCCACGCCGGGAGAGGGTTCGCAGCGCCTCGATCAGCCGGGCCTTTTCCCCCGCGCGGAGCCCGGCTGCAGGCTCGTCCAGCAGGAGCACCGACGGTCGCTGCGCGAGCGCGCGAGCGATCGAGAGAAGCCGGAGTTGCCCGAGCGGGAGGACAGCCGCCGGATCCGAAGCGCGGCCTTCGAGCCCGACGATCTCGAGGGCTCGATGAGCTTCCTGGCGGACCCGTTGCTGCTCACGCCGCTGCCAGGGCAGACGCAGCATGCTCTCGACGAATCCAGAGCGCGACCGAACGTGCGCGCCGACTGCCGCATTGTCGAGCACGTTCAGCTCACTGAGCGGGCGAGTCGTCTGGGAGACAGTCGCCAATCCCTGCTGTGCCCGGCGGTGCGGGGGCCACCGCGTGACCTCCCGTCCGTCGACGCGAACCGCTCCCTCATCGACGAGATGGAAGCCCGAGATGCACCCCAGTAGCGTCGACTTTCCGGCTCCGTTCGGGCCTATGAGGCAGGTGAGGGAACCGGTTGAGATACCCAGCGAGACGCTGTCCACTGCCTTGACCGCACCGAACGCTTTCGTGACGCCCGAGAGATCGCACGCGAGCCGTTCGACAGTCTGCGCTGCGAGCGGGCCAGAAACCGCTCCCACCAAATTCAGGCTACCTGCAACTCGCTGCGGCTAGGAGTCATTCGGGAAAGCCGCCGCCGAGATTGCGCGCAGCCGCCTTGATCATGTCGCGGAACGTCGCGCGGTCGGCCTCCGAAAATCCGTCCAGCATCGCGTCTTCGAACTCGCTCACAACCTCGTCGCACGCAGTCAGCACGCGGCGTCCCTTCGCGGTGAGGGTCGCGGGCAGCGTCCTGCGGTGATTCGGATGGGGGTTTCGCTTGATGAGGCCCTTGCGCTCGAGCGCATGGATGACCTCGCTCATCGACTGTGGCGTCATGAAGGCGCGTCGCGCGAGCTGCGACGTCGAGAGCGGCGCGCCGTGCCGGCTGAGCACGCTGAGCGTCGTGAACTGGAGGGTCGTAAGACCGCTGGGAGAAACCCGCTCGGTGATGCCCGCGAACACTCGCTGATGGAGGCGGGCGACGGCGTACGCGACACCGGGCTCCGTGCGAGCCGTCGCCTCCTCGACTCCAACGGCCCCGCTCACCGGCGCATCGTTTCACATCGCGCGCGAGGCTCAGGCGGGCAACCCGACGCCTTGCTGCCCGCCGCCACTCGGATAGCTGTCGTCGTCAGCTCGACGTCAGCGTCCATTCCTCGCCGGGTCGAACGAGCCGTTGTCGCCGGACAGCGCCGGCGGCTCGAAGTGCACGAACGCCGCGTCCCCGAGGTCGAGTGCGGTCGCCGACGCCTGTAGCGCCTGTGATTGGGCGACCGAGTCCCAGCGACCGGTCTCCACCCGGAGTCTGAGCGCTTCGAGGCCCGCAACCAACTCTGCCGGCGTGAAGGCGCAGTGGCCCCAGTGGTCGACGTATGCCTGCCGCAGCATGCTGTTGGCCCCGGCGCGCCGGACGACGTCGGCGTACACGCCCTCGTGCTGGACGGGGACGAGCGGGTCGGCGGTGGTGTGCAGCGTGAGCTCTGGAACCTCCAGGTCGCCGGTCGGCACCGACGTCTCCTCGAGCGACGCGATGGCGTCCGGATCGGCACCGATCGTGGCGCCGGCAGTGAGCGCCTCCAGGTCGGCCTTCAGGTCGAGGCCCTCGGCGCGGTAGAGGTTCCGCACGACGTCGCGGTACGGCGAATGGTTGAGAAGCTCAGCGAAGTCCTCACCTCGCGTCCACGATCCGTTGCCGCCGGCCGCGAGCTCGATCCAGTACCGGCCGAACTGGATGAAGTTGAGCAGCGGGAACGACTGAACCGCGCTCGCGTACTGCGCGGCCTCGATCGCCGCGGCGTCGTTCGACGCCGGTTCCGAGACGCCGGGCGCGACGGGCACGACGTTGAGCAGCCCGAAGACGAGCGAGAGCCGTGCGCGGCCTTCTGGAGTCGTCTGGGCGGTCTGTACCGCCGCAGTCAGCGCGGCTCCCGACGCGGCGCCCTCGCCCGGGTTCGCGAAATCGACGAGCTGGTTGAGGAGCGGGCATGAGGAGCTTCGCGATCGCGTACTCCGCGTCGAGCTGGTAGTTGTTGAGGTGGATCGCGCCGGCGACGAGCCCGCACGTCGAGAGCGCGCCTTCGATGACTCCGGCGCCCTGCTCGGCCTCCAGCGCGCTCACGAGTCCACCCATCGACGTGCCGAATGCGAGCACGCGCTCGGGCGCTTGCGGCAGCGCTGCCGCCGTCACGGCGCCGATCGTTGCGAACTGGTCGCTGACTGCCGTGTTCAGCGCCCACCAGGAGCCGGCGGGGTCGTACGACGACCCGGCGAGCGCGTAACCGCGCGCAAGCAGTGCGTCGCGCGTTGCCGGGTCCGGCGCGTTTGCCGGCAGCGGCGGCCCGAAGCCTGGCTGTAGAGGACGAGAATGCCGTTCCAGCTCGACGGCACGTCCGCGATCCACGTCGTTCCGTTGCCCAGCGTTCCAGTGAAGTGCGCCGTCGACGCGGACGCGGTGGATCCGACTCCCGCGACGAGCGCCAAGGCGACGAAGACCACGAGAAACGTTCCTCGCAGCCTGATTCCGAGACGGTTCACGACCGACCTCCCCCCGCTCGAGCCGGCGCGGGGCCACTTCTGCCTTCGCCGGCAGATGACGCTGGGAGTATTGAACGGTGAAGGCTACCTGTCAAACACCCTGATACTGTCGGGGCGGGCGGGCTCAGGGTGCGGCGCGGGCCAATCTCGCGGAGCGGGCCGAGGTCGATGTTCCGTTTCAGGATCTCCCCCTCGGACTCTTCGGGAGCTCCGCGACGAAGAGCGCGGGGGGCTCGGGATGCTCGAGCATCCCGTCGGCAAGGTGGTGCACGAGGTTCACGAGCGCCGCAGCCGGATGGAGACAGCGTCTGCGGCGCTCGCAGGCCTACTTCTTCTTGAAGGCCGGGCCGAAGAGCGGCCTGACCTGACAATTCTGGATCCGCCCGGCCCACATCGAGTCGAGCTGGAGGCCCTGGTGGTTCTTTGGCGAGAGGAAGATCTTGCCCGCCGGTGTTACGAGTCCGCGGAGCTTCGTCTCAAGCGCGTTGTTGATCCCCGCGCGGGTCGCGGCGCCTCGCTCGATCGCCGCCTTATACGCCCAAAGAGCGCCGGCCGCATCGCCGTCGAAGTTCGAGACGGGCCGTTTGAGGATGCTTCGGAGAAGCGCAGCTTGGGAGCGAACCGGGTTCGTCTTCGGCAGGAACGTCCAAGCGGTGGCGAGGAAGGAGTTCACGATTGCGCCGTTCACGTCTCCGCATGTGCCCTGGA
>CAVVDE010000011.1:0-251969 GCA_963746975.1 uncultured Gaiellaceae bacterium | reverse complement strand
GGTGCGAAGCCCGTTAACCAGGTCACGGCGCTCGGCCCCGAGACGACAAGGGACGCGGCGCCCGCCATGTCGGCCACGGCGAGCGCTCGTTCTCTGCGTCCGGTCATCGAGGTTGACGGTCAGCCCGCCGTCGACGGTCATGACGTGGCCGGTCACGTACGTGTTCCTTTCACTGGCAAGCCACGCGGCGTGATCGGCGATTTCGGCCGGCGCGGCGTGACGGCGCATGGGCAGCTTCCCGTTTCGAGCCAGATCGTCGCGAACCATTCGCTCTCGAGTCGTTTCCGTTCAATGATCGACATGCGGGTGGCGACGAAGCCGGGGGCGATCGCGTTCACGAGCACACCGTGGCGTGAGAGCTCCATCGCCAGCGTCCTCGTTGCCTGGTCGAGACCTCCCTTGGCAACGTCGTACGCCAGCGCTCTCTCCTCGCCGAAGCGACCGTGGATCGACGTGATGTTGACGATCCTCCCGTAACCCCGCGCGATCATTCCCCGTGCGACACGGCTCGCGAGAAAGACGGGGGCGTGCAGGTTGACGGCGAGCACCTGGTTGTAGCTCTGCAGGTCGAGATCGACGGCCAGAGCCGGTCGGAAGATGCCAGCGTTGTTCACGAGAACGTCGATCGGTCCAACGTCCGCCTCCGCCTCCGAGACGAGATCGTCGAGGGCCGGGAGTCCCAGGATCCCACGGCAGCGGATGGACGGACTCCCGAGGTCCGGGATCTCCTCACGATCGACGGCCACGACACGTGCTCCCTCGGCCGCAAAGCGCTCAGCAATAGCCCGTCCGATGCCGTTGGCAGCGCCAGTGACGAGGGCGATTCTGTGTTCGAGCAGCGTCATCCCGCGACCCCTTCCGGACTCATGTCGTCGCCCCCGGCGCTTCGCCGCAGGTCGTGGCAGCCCTTGTGACTTGCATTCCGTCGATGGTGCATGCTTTCGCGCGATCACCGAGGAGTCAACGATGAAGATCACCGACGTCGAGCCGATCGTGCTCCGCCTCCCGCAGGTCGATGCCACACGGGCGGATGGGACGCAAGATGCGTTCCTTGTCCGCGTCCACACCGACGAGGGCATCGTGGGCATCGGTGAGGCCGATACGGCACCACTCGTTGCTCGCACAATCATCGACATGCCGTCGTCGCACTCGCCGCCCGCGGGCTGCGCGAGGTGCTCGTCGGGGAGAACCCGCTCCATGTCGATCGGCTCTGGCAGAAGATGTTCCGCGCGAGCGACCACTACGGACGCCGGGGAGCTGCTCTGCACGTCATGAGCGCGATCGATATCGCCCTCTGGGATATCGCCGGCAAGGCGGCAGGCGTTCCGGTTTCCGATCTTCTCGGGGGGCGTCGGGTCGCGGGGTTCGCGTCTACGCAAGCGAGGTCATGCCGTCGACTGCCGACGAGGTTCGCCGGATCGCGGCGGCGGCCGTCGAATCCGGCTATGGCGCACTGAAGCTCGGCTGGGGGCCGCTCGGCCGCGATCTGGGGCAGGACGAGGAGCTCGTTCGCGCAGCACGCGAGGAACTCGGTGCCGACCGCGCGCTGATGCTCGATGGCGGAAGGGCCTACACCGTCAAGCGCGCATCGAGCTTCTCCATCGGGTCGAGGAGCACGGGTTGTACTGGTTCGAGGAAGCCCTCCAACCCGACGATCTCGACGGCTATGCGCGGCTGACCGCGGCGGCCTCGGTGCGAATCGCCGCCGGGGAGGCGGACGAGACGTTCGCGCCGTTTCGGGCGCTCGTCGAGCGCGGGCATCTCGACGTCCTGCAACCAGATCTCGCGCGGTGCGGCGGATTCACCGTCGCGCGGGAGATCGCCGTCCTCGAGCGCTCGTCGTCGGTCGAGATCGTCCCCCACTGCTTCTCGAGCGGAGTTCTCGTTGCTGCGTCACTCCACTTCGTCGCGACGCTCGAGCGCCCGACGTGGTCCGAGTACTCGGTCGCGCAGTCTCCGCTCGTCAACGGAATCCTCCGAGAGCCTTTCGTCCTGCGGGACGGCCGACTCGCGTTGCCCGACGACCCCGGACTCGGAGTCGAGCTCGACGAGGCGGCCGTGAGTCGGTACCGGGTGGAGTAGATGGCTGCGATCGAGTTCCGCGGAGTCACGAAGCAGTTCACCGATGGAACCGTCGCCGTCGACGATCTCGACCTTCGCATCGCAGACGGCGAGTTCATGATCTTCGTGGGGCCCTCCGGGTGCGGCAAGACAACGGCGCTCCGCATGCTCGCCGGCCTCGAACGTCCGACTGCAGGGGAGATCCTGATTGGCGAGACGGTCGTCAACGACCTCGATCCGGTCGACCGCGACATCGCGATGGTGTTCCAGAACTACGCCCTCTACCCGCACATGACGGTGCGCGCCAACATCAGTTTCCCGCTCGAGACGCAGCGCGTACCGAAGTCCGAGCGTGAGCGGCGAATCGAGGAGGCCGCGGTCCTCCTCGGCCTCGAGGGCCTCCTCGACCGAAAGCCGAGAGCGCTGTCCGGTGGCCAGCGACAGCGGGTCGCGATGGGTCGCGCGATCGTGCGCCACCCGCGTTGTTTCCTGATGGACGAGCCGCTCTCGAATCTCGACGCGAAGCTCAGAGTGCAGATGCGAGCCGAACTCGTGAAGCTGCACCAGCGACTAGGAGTGACGACCCTGTACGTGACACATGATCAGGTCGAGGCGATGACGCTAGGAGAGCGCGTCGCCGTGCTCGACCACGGGGTCGTCCAACAAGTCGACCCTCCGGATGTCCTCTACGACCGCCCTGTGAACCTCTTCGTCGCCTCGTTCATCGGCAGCCCCGCAATGAACTTGCTACGCGTGCAAAGCGATGGAAAACACATCTCGTTCGGGAACCACCACCTGCCGCTCCCCGATGCTGTAGCTGGACTCGTTCGCCGCGAAGGCGAGATGATCCTCGGGCTCCGGCCAGAGCACTTCTCCGTCGTCTCGAGCCTCGAGGAGGGACCGACAATCCCCGTGACCGTGGAGATCACCGAGCAGCTTGGATCAGAGGCTCTCGTCTACTTCCGTATCGAGGGCGTGGCCGCGGAAGCGCTCGGCCGCGAGGGCGAGGCCGAGCTGGGCGGAGCGTTCGTCGCGCGCCTCGACCCGCGCACTCGCTCGGGTCCCGGGCAGCAGCTTCAGCTCGCGGTAGACGTCGAGCGAGCCCACTTCTTCGACCCCGGTGAGGGCCACAGCTTGAGGAACCCTTCCGAGTAACGACGAAGATGCAGTCGCGATTTCTCTGTGTGGCGGCTCGCGATGGGGTGACGCACCCATGAGCTACGACCCGCGCGAGGTACGTGCAACGCCGTACGGCGCGCCACTCGTTCCGCAGTTTCCGCTGCGAATGCGCAACACCGAGATCCTCACGGTCGTCTACCGCAGCGACCCTGATGCGATCGAGGGAATGCTGCCGGCGCCCCTTAGCGCTCTGGGTGACCTCGTGCTCGTACACGTCTACCGCATGCACGATGCCGACTGGTTCGGTGTCTACGGGGAGTCGGCCGTTCAGATCCCGGTGCGGCACGAAGCGAGCAAGACGATCGGTGCGTTCTCGCCGCTCCTCGTCGTCGAAGGCGATGGCCCCGTCGCTGCAGGCCGCGAGATCTACGGCCAACCGAAGAAGGCCGGACGCGTCACGCTCGAGGCGCGCGGCGATCTGCTCGTCGGGACCGTCATACGCAACGACATCACGATCATCACGGCCACGATGGCCTACAAGCAGGTGGCGGGCACGTCCGACGATCTCGAGAAGCACGCGCCCTTCCGGACGAACATCAACCTCAAGGTGATCCCCAGCGTCGACGGATCCGGGGCGGCGGTGAGGGAGCTGACTGCCCGGACCCTCGCTGACGTCGTGGTGCACGAGGTCTGGCGGGGTCAGGGAACGCTCGAGCTCCGCCCGAACGCCCAGGTCCCGGTGCACCTTCTTCCAATGCGAGAGGTCGTCGAGGCGTTTCACTGGCGGGCAGACTTCTCACTCGTCGACGGCGAAGTGATCGAGAAGCTCTCGTAGAGCTTCGTGGCGTGATTCGGGTACGGGGCTGCGTCGTTAGCGTGGACGAGGCGGCCGAGCTTGCGCGCCGCCCCGACTCCGACGCTACGGCGATCCCTTCGGCGTGGGCGTCGTCGCGAAATGGACAGAATCGGAGGCTCTGAGAAATGGCGCGGCGCACAGTTCTCATTTCGGACCTGGGTAGGAGATCGATAAATAGGCTTCGAAAAATCGCGCTCAAGAACGACGGCGCGCGGCGTAGTCAGGTGGTACTTGACTTGAGCACCGACGAAGTCGCTAATCTCGCGGCTAAAGGCACGAAGCAGCATCGACGCGGGTGGGGGCCGAAAGTCGCGCCGTAACACCGCGCCGAAGCTCGCCAACACGAGAGCCGGGCGCCGCGCGCGTTTCGGGCTCCTGTGACGTATGAGCCAGGCGGCGACCAAGCTATCGTGGCCGTGATGGCGCAGACGATTGGCGCTCACGGTGAGCGCGCTGCCGAGGCGAAGCGAAGAATTCGCGAGGCCATTGGCGACGAGCCGGTGCGCGATGGCGACTCCGAGCGAGACCTACACGGGGCTGATTTCAGCTTTCACGAGCCGCATCGGCCGGATTTCGTCGTCTACCCTGGCTCAACCAACGACGTCTCGCGCGTCCTGGCGATCGCAAACGAACTAAGGGTGCCTGTAACGCCATTTGGTGCTGGCACGAGCCTCGAAGGGCATGTGATCCCCGTGTACGGCGGGATCAGTCTTGACCTCACTCGGTTGGTCGAGATCCTCGACGTCTCCCCGGCAAACATGACCGCGACCGTGCAGGCGGGCGTCACCCGGCTTACCCTCGATCGCGCCGCGGGTAATCACGGGCTCACATTCCCGGTCGACCCTGGCGCTGATGCGACGCTTGGCGGAATGGCGGCGACCAACGCCGCCGGCACCACGACAGTTCGCTACGGGAAGATGCGTTCCAATATCCTCGCCCTCGAGGCAGTACTTGCGGACGGGACGATCATTCGAACGGGTAGTCGGTCGGCCAAGACGTCAGCTGGTTATGACCTGACGGGACTCCTTGTCGGCTCGGAGGGCACGCTCGCCGTCATCAGCGAGCTGACGTTGCGCCTCTATCCAATTCCGGAGTACGCAGTCGCCATGCGGATGACGCTCCCCGATGTCGAGCGCGCATGTCGGGTGGCTGCGCAGATCATTGGAGCCGGGGTCACCGCGATACGAGTCGAGCTGATCGATGCGTGGATGGTCTCGGCGATCAATGCTTTCTCCGATACGCCGTACCCGGAACAGAGCTCGTTGTTTGTGGAACTCGCCGGTAGTGAGCCGACGGTGATGGAGGATCTTGAGATCGTGAAGACGCTTGCGCAGGAGGCTGGCGCACTCGATATTGCTACTGAATCGCGCACCGAGGAGCGCTCGCGCCTATGGAAGGCGCGGCACGATGCAACGCATGCGGCCGCCGCGAAGATGCCGGGTCGAAAGGAACGCACGACAGATGTCTGTGTTCCGCTGACGGAGCTGGCAGCGGCGATCCAGTACGCCCACACCGAAATCGGTCGCCTCAGTCTGCACGCGGGCATCGTCGGGCACGCGGGCGACGCAAACGTCCACGTCGCCGTCTTCGTCGATCCAGACGACGCTGATGAAATGGCTCGCTCCGACGAATTCATCCACAACATCGTTTACGACGCACTCGCACGCGGCGGCACCTGCACCGGCGAGCACGGGATTGGCCTGGGAAAACGCGAGGCGCTCGAGCAAGAGCACGGTGACCTCATTCCGCTGATGAACGCGATCAAGGACAGCTTCGACCCCAACCACATTCTCAATCCCGGGAAGGTCTTGGTTCACGCGGACGCCTGGACAGCCACAGCTTCAACCTCGAGCGTTGCTTGACGAGGCGCTGCGTCCAGGGTTCAGTGCGACGCCGATGGTGGACTGGCTTCTGGAGGACCGAACGGCTACCGAGCCTGTCGCAACAGCCGTGCGACGCGGAGGTGAACCAGAGGAAGTCGCCGCCGTCGCGACGTTCGTCACTGCCACGGAGATGAGAGTCCACGGCGGCCTCATGAAATAGCCCGAAGCTCGTGGAATGGCAACGTCTTCGGCAACCACGCGCGTATGGAGGAGGACCCTGTATGGGTAGTGGCGCAGCAAGAGAAGCGATCTGGAATGACATGCAGGAACGTGGGGTCGAGTTCGTGTTCGCGCAGTTCGTGGACATGTATGCGCGACCGAGCGCGAAGCTCGTCCCGGTCGGCTCGCGCGAGGCCTTCGACGGCCTGCTCGCAGACGGCGCGGGATTCGCGGGATTCGCGGCGGGCGAGATCGGTCAGATGCCGAGCGATCCGGACATCGCGGCAATCCCGGACCTCGAGAGCTACACGCCGGTTCCCTGGCAGTCGAACCTCGCGCGCTTCGCGTGCGACGTGACGGTCGAGGGGGAGGAATGGCCGTACTGCCCGCGCACGATCCTCCGGCGCGTCATGGCGAGCGCGAAGGAGAAGGGCTTCGATTTCAAGATGGGCCTCGAGCTCGAGTATTTCCTAGTGAGAAAGCTCGAGGACGGATCGATCGAGATCGCCGACGCGTACGACACGCTCGACAAGCCCTGCTACGACATGGCCGGCCTCACCCGCCGCTACGAGCACCTGACGACGGTCTCCCGCTACTGCAACGGCCTCGGGTGGGGCAACTACGCCAACGACCACGAGGATGCGAACGGGCAGTTCGAGCAGAACTTCGCATACGACGACGCCCTCGTCTCGTGTGACCGCGCGATCTTCTTCCGCTACATGGTGCACACGCTCGCAGAGCAGGGCGGGATGATCGCGACGTTCATGCCGAAGCCGTTCACGCACCTGACCGGGAACGGCTGCCACTTCCACATGTCGCTGTGGGACGGCGACACGAACCTCTTCCTCGACCAGGGCGACCCTCGCGGTCTCGGGCTCTCGGAAACCGCGTACCACTTCATCGGTGGCCTCACGAAGCACGCGCGCGCCTACAGTGCCGTGACAGCCCCGACGGTCAACTCGTACAAGCGGCTCAAGCTCGGGACGACCTCGAGCGGGGCGACCTGGTCGCCGGTCTGGATCTCGTACGGGTACAACAACCGCACGCAGATGCTCCGCATCCCGGGGCCGGGTCGCGTCGAGGACCGCACCATCGACGGCTCGTGCAACCCATATCTCGCGGCCGCTGCCGTGCTCGCGGCGGGTCTCGACGGGATCGAGAACGAGCTCGACGCGGGCGAGCCCAATTCGGAGAACCTCTACGACTTCTCGTACGAGGAGCTGACCCGACGCGGCCTAACGTCGCTCCCGGCAAACCTTCTCGACGCGATCAGGGAGCTCGAGGCGGACGACGTCCTCCGTTCCGCGCTCGGGCGCGGACGCGACGAGGATTACCTCGACTACTACGCTCGGGTGAAACGCGACGAGTGGTTCCGATACCACGAGCAGGTGACGCCCTGGGAGATCCGCGAGTATCTGACCCGCTTCTAGCCAGGCTGATATGGAGACGATCTCAACATCGAAGCGCCAAAGTGCAGCGTCACTTCCCGTGTGGAGAGACTGAGACGTGTGCGGCATCGTCGGTCTGTTCGCGAAGTCCTCGGAGGTGGAGGAACATCTCGGCGAACACCTCGCGGCGATGCTTGTCCAGATGTCGAGCCGCGGCCCGGACTCCGCCGGGGTTGCCGTCTACCGCGATCCCGCCCCGAGCGGCTCGAGCAAGCTGACGCTCTACTCGGCCGGCCCGCACGAGCACTGGGGTGCCGTCCGCGACGGCCTCTGCGACGCATTCGGGACCTGCGCCGAAGCCCTGGTTCGGGCGAGTCACGCGGTCTTCGTCGTCGGCAGCGACGCAGCCGACGCCGAGCGTTGGATTCGTGCGAACCGGCCCGACCTGCGCGTCATGAGCGCGGGCCGGGTCATCGAGATCTACAAGGAGACGGGCCTCCCCGAGGATTTCGCCAAGGCATTCGCGCTCGAGGAGTTCCGGGGTACCCACGCACTCGGGCACACGCGCATGGCCACGGAGAGTCGCGTCACGACGGAGGGGTCGCATCCGTTCTCGACGGGATACGACCTCTGCCTCGTCCACAACGGGTCGCTCTCGAACCACAACCGCCTGCGCGAGAACCTCCGTCGCGAGGGGATCGCGTTCCAGACGGAAAACGACACGGAGGTCGCGGCCGGGTACCTCACGTGGCGCCTGCGTGAAGGCGCAACGCTCGAGCAGGCGCTCGAAGGCTGCCTCGAGGACCTCGACGGCTTCTACACCTTCGCCGTGGGCACCGCGGACGGCTTTGCCGTCCTTCGAGATCCCATCGCATGCAAGCCGGCGGTGCTGGCGGAGACCGACGAATGGGTGGCGATGTCGTCCGAGTGGCGCTCAATCGCCGTGCTTCCGGGTGCCGCCGACGCGCGCGCGTGGGAGCCCGAGCCAGGGATCGTCTACGCCTGGGAGAAGGCTCTCGTCTGATGGCCGTCGCCGCCAGCGCGAGCACGCGGTCGAGGTTGTCGATCTCGCGAGGACCTCGCTCCGCGAGCTCAACCAGCGCCTCCACGACCTCGCGGGTGACCCCGCTGGGCCGCGACACTGGCGGATTGTCAACCCGAGCGGCGCGCACGCCGTCGCGTGCGGGCTCGACGCGGAGATCGACGTCGAGATCGATGGGCACGTGGGCTACTACTGCGCGGGCATGAACAAGCTTGCGACGGTTCGGGTGCACGGAAACGCCTCGACCGGAATCGCGGAGAACATGATGTCCGGCCGTGTCGTCGTCGACGGAAACGCCAGCCAATCGGCGGGTGCGACCGGGCGCGGCGGCCTGCTTGTCGTGCGTGGCACCGCGTCGTCGCGTTGCGGCATCTCGATGAAGGGGATCGACATCGTGGTCGGCGGCTCCGTCGGACACATGAGCGCGTTCATGGCGCAAACCGGCTGTCTCGTCGTGTGCGGCGACGCCGGCGAAGCGCTCGGCGACTCCATCTACGAGGCCCGGCTCTACGTCGCCGGCTCAGTCGCAAGCCTCGGCGCCGATTGCATCGAGAAGGAGATGCGCGACGAGCACTTCGCCCATCTCGCCGAGCTTCTGGAAGCCGCCCAGATCGACGCCAACCCAGCCGCCTTCCGCCGCTACGGCTCGGCACGGCAGCTCTACACCTTCAAGGTCGACAACGCGGCCGCGTACTGAGTCCGATGTCGACGACCGAGCAGCGCCCCTGGAATCTTCGCGAGTCGTACCTCTTCGACCGAACGGTGATCGCCGAGATCCAGCGTGCCGCGACCGAGGGGATCTACGACATCCGCGGGTTCGGCGCGAAGCGTCGCGTCCCGCATTTCGACGACCTCCTCTTCCTGGGTGCATCCATCTCGCGCTACCCGCTCGAGGGGTACCGCGAGAGGTGCGCCACGGACGTGGTGCTCGGGACGAGGTTCGCGAAGAAGCCGCTCGAGCTACGGATCCCGATCACGATCGCGGGAATGAGCTTCGGCGCGCTCTCCGCGCCCGCGAAGGAGGCGCTCGGCCGTGGCGCCACGGAGGTCGGGACGTCGACGACGACCGGGGACGGCGGTATGACGCCCGAGGAGCGCGAGCACTCGGAGACGCTCGTCTATCAGCTCCTGCCGTCGCGGTACGGCATGAACCCCGACGACCTGCGCAAGGCGGACGCGATCGAGGTGGTCGTCGGCCAGGGGGCGAAGCCCGGTGGGGGAGGGATGCTGCTCGGCCACAAGATCTCGGACCGGGTGGCGGAGATGCGCTCGCTGCCAAAGGGGATCGACCAGCGCTCGGCGTCGCGCCACCCGGACTGGACCGGGCCGGACGACCTCGAGATCAAGATCCACGAGCTCCGGGAGATCACGGACTGGGAGAAGCCGGTCTTCGTCAAGGTTGGAGCGACGCGGACGTACTACGACGTGCAGCTCGCGGTGAAGGCCGGTGCGGACGTGATCGTCGTCGACGGGATGCAGGGCGGCACGGCCGCCACGCAGGACGTCTTCATCGAGCACGTCGGGATCCCGACGCTGCCCGCCACCCGGATCGCGGTCGACGCCTTGCAGGAGCTCGGGATGCACCGGAAGGTGCAGCTGATCGTTTCCGGCGGGATTCGCAGCGGGGCGGACGTCGCGAAGGCGCTCGCACTCGGCGCCGACGCCGTGTCGATCGGGACAGCGGCGCTGATCGCGATGGGTGACAACGCGCCCGAGCACGACGACGCCTATCGCGAGATCGGCAGTGCCGCCGGGTTCTACGACGACTGGCAGGCCGGCCGTGATCCGACCGGGATCTCGACCCAGGACGACGAGCTCGCGGCGACGTTCGACCCCGTCCTCGGCGGACGTCGCATCGCCAACTACCTTCGCGTGCTCACCCTCGAGACGCAGACGCTCGCCCGTGCGTGCGGCAAGTCGCACGTCCACAACCTCGAGCCCGAGGACCTCGTTGCACTCACCGTGGAGGCTGCGGCAATGGCCCGAGTGCCTCTTGCCGGCACGAATTGGATTCCGGGCCACGCTGGACGAATCGACTGAAACCCTGTTTGTATCGCCTACCTCCGCCGACAAACGCACGCCACAGCAGGCAGAGCGGCGTCGCCACCCCGAACGCAGGGACCACCTGCCAAGACCCGAGCGCCTACTACGTCAACTACCACACAACGGCGTTTCCGGGTGGCGCGATTCGCGGCCAGCTCCCTTAGCGACCGAGGCTCTCAAGGGCCGGGGCGTGGCGACAGACTCCGGCCTGCCGACGAGGAGCCCGCTTCCGAAAGCTCACGACGGTTTCACATCGGGGGCGGGCTTCTCGCTACTTGCCGAGACTAGCCCCTACGTCATACGCTGCCGACACGGGGTCGGGTGGAACCCCTGACGGCGCCGAGGGGGGCGTCGACTCCCAGCCCTCCCACTGCCCGACCCCGCCCAGAGCCGAAATGACGAAGGCCCCGAAGGGCGGCGCCGCTGCCGCCGAGCGCGCCGCCCCAAGCGGGTCCTTCCCCCTGATGCGTAGATGCTCAGCGCGGGCAGAACTTGCGCCGGACCGTGAAGTGGCGCTCAGCGGGAAGGCGACGCAAACGAGGGGTTCGCAGTCAACCCTCCCGCGAGCGCTGTGCCGCTGCGCGTCGCGGCATCGCAGGGATACCGCCGTCTCGGACTCTGCAAACCGTTGCGAGCTAGGGCCGGGCCAGCCACCCAATCGCATCCCCAGGGGGAAGGGAAAGGGGACGCCAAGGTCCGACCCGGCCACGGGCCCCCTTCGCCGGTTACCGAGCCGACCCTTCCCTTCGACGCTCGCGTAACACGCAGCCCGAACGCTTCGGGAAGATCTTGAGCGTGCGCTCGGTCTAGTGATCGGGCGCTTCACCATCCGAGGGCGTCCGATTCCTACTTGCCGAGATCGAGGGGGCGCGCCCGCCGCCCTGCGGCCCGCCCCCTTCGTCTCCTCGCCTCCCGCGGCTCCGAGCCAGGGCTGCTCGCCGTAAGATCGAAGACGCACTACGAACCGCGGTTGCGGCCACCCAGACGTACCTCGGTCGCGCCGACCTCGGCCCCGATCACCGTTGAAGCGCCGCATCTGCCTCCGCTCCCCAGCGTGCAACGAGTTCTGCAGCTGGCACGGCCTCAGCCAGCGAGTAGGCCTGCCCGGCCCACAGGTTGATTCCATCGGCGTCTGCAGCGTCGCGCGCGGCTGCCCGAAGGGGCGCGGTCAGGTAGTGGACCTGCGGGTATGCCTTCGGCGCCGCGGCGTCGTGGTCGCGCATGAAACGGTTGACGATCCCTCGGGCGCGGCGGCCGCTGAAGGCGCGAGTGAGCGCAGTCGGCTCATCGCCAGCGAATGCTGCCCGGTGCGGCGCGCTGGTTCCGGCCTCCGGGGTCAGCATCAGACAGCTCCCGATCTGAGCGGCCGACGCACCCGCTGCGATGACGCCCGCAACCCCCTCGCCGTTGGCGATCCCGCCTGCGGCAACGAGCGGCAGATGGGTCGCGTCGCGCACGAGCTGGAGCAGGGCGAGAAGGCCGACAGGCGCCGCGTCGGTGTCGTCGAACGAGCCTTGGTGACCGCCCGCCTCTGATCCCTGGACGACGAGCGCATCGACGCCGGCGGCGGCTGCGACCTTTGCCTCCGTTGGCCCCGTCACCGTGCACCACACAGCAATTCCGCTGCTCTGTAGACGCGCGACGATCGGGCGGTCGGGACACCCGAATGTGAACGACGCTACGGCCGGCTGCTCGCGCGCAATGAGCTCAACCTTCCCTTCCCACTCGTCGTCGCTCCAGTGCGCTTCTCCACACGGCACGCCGTAGCGCTCGGCCTCTCCGGCGAGCCTCACGGCGTATTCACCGACTGCTGCCTCATCCGCCGCCAGCTGCGTCGGGAAGAAGATATTGACGCCAAACGCCCGCCGCGTCCTCGCCCGCACGTGCCCGATCTCTCGACGGACATCCTCGACCGTCTTGTAGCCGGCAGCAATGAAGCCGAGCCCGCCGGCGTCAGACACGGCCGCCGCAAGCTGCGGCGTCGACGAGCCTCCAGCCAGCGGCGCGCCGACCACCGGAATCTCCATCAACGACCTGAATGCGTCAGTGGTCATGATCGCTCCGCTATCGGTGCGGGCCGACACTCACGTCGATCCCTGGCGGCAGGTACGGGTAGCAGTACGTCGTGAAGCCCATCGAACGTGGGGATGCGAAGAAGATGAGGTCCGCAACGGCCCCGTTTTCGTCGAGCGTCGTTCGCTGCTTGGTTTTCGCGTCTTGGCTGCGGGGCATCTCGCGCGGGTGCCCGCTTACGTCTTACCTGCGGGGCGGCGCATCCGTCGCCCCGCATACCTTCGATGTTGCTTACCCCGGCTGCTCGCCTGACAGCCGGTGCGTGCAGGGTGATTTTGCGGATCCGTGTCCAGTCGGGCGTACGGAGAGGAACTAGGTCTCCGTGAAACAAGGAGGAGGTCAAGGGTCATGGCGGCTCCGAACATGTTCGTTCACTCCGTATACGTTGCCGCGCTGGCGTTTGAGGACCATCGTCGAGACGATCCGGGCGAGCTTTACCTGACTCACGCGCTTGATGTTGCGCAGGCACTTGGCCCAAATGCGACGGTGCTTGAGTTGAGCACCGCGGTCTTGCATGACGTCCTCGAAGACACTGGCTGGACGAAGGACGATCTCGCAGAAGCGGGCGTTGAAGCCCCGGTCCTGGACGCCGTCCAGACGCTCACGCGGGGGCCGGATGAGGAACATGAGCAGTTCGTCGCTCGGATCTGTGCCACTCCGGGGGCAGTCGGTGTTACCGCACAACGCGTCAAGTTGGCCGACCTCAGCGTGAACCTTGCGAACGCGGACTCCGGAGAAGAGCGTAAGCGCTTGGAGCGAAGCATTCCTATCGTACGAAGCGCGCTCGAACGAGACCGTGTCTCGGAATAATGTTGCGCCGACATCCGCTGTTATCGAGGCGCCCGCCCGGCAAGCGATGAGATGTCAAGACGCTCTGCGGCGTCGAGCGCCTTTTCCGTCTTTCCACGCGTGTTCCGACCGAAAGCGCCACTAACGACCCAGCGGCGGGCGACCCGGGCAAGTGGTAGGCCGGGATCGGAGACGTCTGGAGTACGGCGCGGCTTGAGATAGAGCTCGAGCGTCAGCTTCTGCAGAAGTGCGGGATCGGGCGCTGCGCCCGTCTCCTGCTCGAAGCGGTGGGCAAGCAGCGCGGCGATCGCCTGCAACTCGCGGACGCCGTTTCTAACGGTCACTCCGATCGACACGGCGGAGGACGCCAGCAACACCCACGGGACGCGCGTGAACCGTGCGCCACGAAGCGCGATTCGAGCGATGGGCGTCGCGATGGCGACGAACCGCTGAATCGTGTCCGTCATCTGCTCCGTGTCCTCGTGGTCCGCAAGCATGCGCTTTGCCTCGGCAGCGGTCTTGACTTCGACGCCCGATGAGAGCAGGCGCTCGAATGCCTGGTGAACCACGTCTCCCGCGGTGCGCTCCAGGGTGCGCGGAATCGCGAGGAAAGTGCCGGTTTTCTCCGTGGTATCGATCTCGGGCATGGCTGCAGAATGCCCGTCCGACGACGTCGTCACACACGTTCGTGGTCAAGACTCCGGTCGGCGCGGAAAGTGTGATGAGCACACGCCTTTTAAAGCCGTGTCAGACTGATGTCAGATCGGGCGGTTGATCAGACCGCCCCGTATGGGAGAACGCCGGTTCAACCGCTTGGTTAAGCCAAAATCAGCGCACCGCTGTGTCTTGTCACCCGACGCTCCCGCAACCGCTGTTCCCGTAGGATCGCCCGGCTATTCGTTTGAACGCAGACGGAGCACGATCAGATGTCGCCAAGTCGTAAGGTGGTTGGGTGAAATTTTCCGGCGCAGCGCCCTTCGTGGCCGCTGCGTCGTTCCAGGCCAACCGTTCTTGCGCAGAGCCGCGCGGGGTCAGGCGGCGCTCAGCTAGGCCACGAACGGAACGCTGACGCGGCTCATGTGCGCGGTCGCCGCACGCGACGCGACCGGGCGGCTCGCCACGACCACGCGCGAGGGTCGGCTCCTTGAGGCAGGTCGCTCGTCGTCTGGCCGGTCGTGGGGATCCGGTACACCGCGATGCGTCCCGGCATCGGCTTGTGCAACCGTCGCAGCCCTCGGAATGGATCGCGCAAGTACGTGGCGAGACGGATCACACCTAGCACAGCGTCAGAGACCGTGGTGATCGCGGCAACGATCGTCACGCCGACGAAGGTACTCGTGACTGCGGACGCCGCTATGAGCGCCGGATCCAGAGGGCTGCCCGCCAGAGGCGAAAGGCTTCATGCCGCGTGCTGGATCCGGCCGCGACGAAGGTATCGGCACGCTCCCATCCTGATACCTCACTCAGGCGGGGGAATCGTCTCAGGGTGCGCGTCGATCGCAGCGGTCAAGGTCGCCGCGCGCCACCGCCACCAGCGGCAGTAACCCCGATTCGGGAACTTTTCCGGGGGAGAGCCGGCGTCAAATACCAATCGCGGTCCATAGCCTCCCCAGTTCCCCTTAACGAAGACCGCCTGCCTTCGTGTTAGTAGACGCTCCCGGCGAGCAGGCCGCACCCTCGCGTGCACCCCGTGCTTGAGGAACTCGTGCACGACTACGCCGGGCTGGTGCTGATCGACCACGACCGGCGCCTGGAACGTGGTCGCGATCGACGCGACGGCGGCGATGACCGATTCGATCCGGGCGGTGTCCTCGTCGCGGGAGCGGCGGATCTTGCTGCGTGTCCGAGGGGGCAGCCAGCGCTGCGTGTGCCCGCAGATGAGGTGGGTGCGATCGGTGCGTGAGCGCCCCACCACGGCGACGGCCGACGGGTCGGAGCTGAACGCGGCGTCGAACGCGAGCACCCA
Source organism: uncultured Gaiellaceae bacterium (assembly GCA_963746975.1). Classification (GTDB taxonomy): domain Bacteria; phylum Actinomycetota; class Thermoleophilia; order Gaiellales; family Gaiellaceae; genus GMQP-bins7. Next base: position 236,590 of record CAVVDE010000011.1, on the reverse strand, counting down.
GTCGCACCCGTCCGCAGGCAACGCCTCCTTCCAGTCGGCAACGCACTCCCGGATCGCCGAGTTCTCGATGAAGCTCGCGCCCCCGGCGATGAACTCCGCCTCGAACTCGCGCCGGTAGTCGTCGTGGCCGAGCACCGCCTCCTGCTCCTCCAGGTACGTCTTGTCGACCCGCGGGTTCGCGCTCGTCGGTGCGTGGAAGGCGACGGCGCGCGGATCTCGCCGTTCCGCGCCTTGGCGTACAGCTCAGCGAACATCCCGTCCGACCCGAGCGGCGTCGAGGTGACGACGATGCGGCTGAGGTCTCCGAACTGGGCGACCGACGGGGTCATCGATGCCCAGATGCGCGAGGCGTCCGCGGGGCCGCCCTCCTCGACATCGAAGTGGTGTGCGAACTCGTCGAGGCAGATGAAGCTCGCGGCGAAACCGCGGGTCGACTTCGATGTGCAGGGGAACGCGGCCAGGATCCGGTTGCGGGTGAAGACGAGTTCGGTCGCCGTCTCTGAGACCAACTCCCGGCGGAGCGTCGGTGACGCCGTCACGAGCGCGAGCGCGTGCTCCACGAAGATCTTCGCCTGCGCCTGGCTGTTCGCGATCGAGATCGCGTAGCGCTTCTCGCCGGGCGCGACGAGCGCGTCCAGCTCGGGGACGAGCAGGAGGTTGTGCACCCCGGCCGCGGCGGCCGCCTTCGTCTTGCCGAACCGCCTCCCGCAACACGCGATCGTCAGCCGCGTCCCGGCGATCGCCGCGAGCAGCTCGCGCTGGCGCGGGTGCGCCCTGATCCCTGCGCCGAGGAGGCGCGGGTCGTCCAGCGCCTCGACCAGGCCGACCTTAGGTGGTGTCGCCATCGCCGTCGCCATAGGTCGCCGCGAGGTAGGCGTCGAGCGTGTCCTCCTCCGCCGCAGCCGATGCGCGTAGGGAGTCCTCCAGGGCCTTCATCGCGAGCCGACCGCTGTTCTCGACCGAGACGATGAACTTCACGATCGATTGCGTCTCGCCGTCCTCGCGCACAAGCCCTCCGTTCGCGTCAAGCCAGTCGCGGGCGAGGTCGCACATCGACTCCAGCCGCGCCCACCGATTCAGGTGCGAGAGCTGCGGCCCGGTCAGGCGGCTCGCGAGCAGTCCGCTTCGACGCAGAAACGAGCGTTTCTTGGCCCTGGCTAGTGGTCTGATTCGACGCTCCGAATACACGCCGTGGGTGGTGGCGTTGTTGTTCGCTTGTCGGGCGTTCGAGGTCATCTTTAGGCGTGGTATCGGCAGGCCGCGCCGAAAGTGTCGACGGTCGAGACGGGCACCAGAGCAGGCCCTTTCGCGAGCGGCGGGGGTGGGATTCGAACCCACGAGGCGCTTGCACGCCCAACGGTTTTCAAGACCGCCCCGTTCGACCGCTCCGGCACCCCGCCGGAGCAGCATTGTGACCTACGAGGGCCGGATCTCGGCCGGGGCGCCGTACTTCTGGAGCACGTCGGGCACGCCGCCCTGGAAGTTCTCGAGGATCGCGAGGAGCGCGCGGTCCGTGACCATCGTGCCGTTGAGGGTGTGCGGGCTCTCGAGGCCGCCGCTCTCGGCGCGGTAGCGGATGCCGAGGCGGCGTGCCTGATAGTCCGTCGTGTTCGAGCAGGAGGTCACCTCGCGGTAGCGCTCCTGGAACGGGAACCACGCCTCGATGTCGTACTTCTTCGCCGCCGGTGCGCCGAGGTCGCCGGCGGCGACGTTCATGACGCGGTAGGGCAGCCCGAGCGCCTGCATGTACCGCTCCTCGAGGTCGAGCATGCGCTCGTGCTCGTCCCAGGACGTCTCCGGCTCGACGAAGACGAACATCTCGACCTTGTTGAACTGATGGACGCGGAACATCCCGCGCGTGTCCTTTCCGGCGGCGCCCGCCTCGCGGCGGAAGCACGTCGAGAAGCCCGTGTAGCGGAGCGGAAGCTCGTCGAGCCTCTCGCCCATGTGCAGCGCGGCGAGTGCGACCTCCGACGTTCCCGTGAGGAAGAGCCCGTCCTCCTCGAGCGCGTAGATGTTCGAACGCTCGGTAGGGAAGAAGCCGGTGCCGTACATCGCCTCCTCCCGCACGAGCACGGGCGGGAGGACGGGCGCGAATCCCGCCTCCACGAGGTGCTCGAGCGCGAACTGGTACAGCGCCAGCGCGAGGCGTGCGGAGTCCCCGATGACGTAGCCGAAGCGTGCGCCCGAGACGCGCGCGGCGCGCTCCATGTCGAAGCGCCCGATCTCGGTGTGCTCGCGCGCATGCTCGAGGACCGGCGGCTCACCGACACGTCGTAGCTCCTCGGCGTCGTCCTCGGTGTCGCCGTCCGGTGCCGACGGGTGCGGCGGGTTGGGGACGAGGGCGAGCGCGGCCTCCCTCGCTGCCTCGGCGCCAGTCAGCTCGTCCTCCGCCTGCTTGAGCTCCGCCTTCACGGACTGAAGCTCCTCGAGCTGCTCCGGGGTCGGCTTGCCGCCGAGCTTCATCCGGCCCCGCAGCTCGTCCACGCGTGGGACGAGGGCGCGCCAGCGCTCATCCGCTTCGAGGAGGGCGTCGAACTCTGCGGCGGCGCCCTTGCGCGCGAGCGCAGTGCGCCACGCGTCCGGGTCGCTGCGTGCGGCCTTCAGGTCGATCACGAGCTGGAGTCTAAGAAGTGCCCGGTACTACTTGCCGGCGACCGAGGAGACGTACGCAGCGACGTCCGCGCGCTGCTGGTCGGTCAGCGACGTCTTGAACGAGGGCATGCCGCCCTGCCCGTTCGTGACCCGGTCGAATGCGAGATCGAAGCTCGGCTTCGCATCGTCCAGGTTCGGGCCGACGGTCCCGGACGAGCCGGCGTCGGCGAGGGTGTGGCAGCCGGTGCAGCCGGATGCGCCGGTGAAGATCGCCTTGCCTGCGACCGGGTCGCCCTCGGGGGCGGCGCTGGTCTCGGTCGTCGTCGACTCCGAGGTGGTCGTCTGAGTCTCCGTCGACTCCGAGGTCGTCGTCTCGGTGGTGGTCGTCTCGGTCGTCGTCACCTGGCCCTCGACCGTCTCCGGCGTTGCCGTCTGACTCTGCTCGCCGCCGCATCCCGCTGCCGCGAATCCGAGTGCCGCGACGAGGAGGACGAGGAGCAGGGCCGCGCGACGCATCCGGGCGATCCTATACACGACGGCGCGTTGTGGACACGGCGACCCGACGGCGCCCGTACACTCGTCGGCCGTGCGGTGGTCAGCTGCGCCGGGGGGCGCTGTCCGGTCGGCTGCGATCGGGGCCTTCGCCGTGCTCATCGCGGCGACGGCGGTGGCCTGTGGCGCCTCGCGAGGGGCGGATCCCGCCGCGGACGCGTCGGTCGACCCTGGCATCCACGCGATCAAGCACGTCGTGATGATCATGCAGGAGAATCGTTCCTTCGACTCCTACTTCGGGACGTATCCGGGGGCTGACGGATACCCCATGAAGGACGGCAAGCCCGAACGTCTGCGTCCCCGATCCGCTGCTCCACGGCTGCGTCCGTCCGTTCCACGACACGAACCTGCGGAACGAGGGCGGGCCGCACGGACCGCAGAACGCGCTGCGCGACATCGACGGCGGGAAGATGGACGGCTTCGTGCGGGAGGCCGTTGCCGCGAAGCTCGCGCTCGCGCACGGGGACCGCCTGAAGAAGCGGATCGAGGGCTGCAAGGAACAGGGGACGGTCGGCCCGAGGTGCGAGCTCGGGAAGCCGGTGGACGTCATGGGCTATCACGACGCCCGCGACATCCCGAACTACTGGGCGTACGCGCGCAACTACGTGCTCCAGGATCGGATGTTCGAGCCGAACTACGGGTGGAGTCTCCCCGCACACCTCTTCCAGGTCTCGGCGTGGTCCGCGCGGTGCTCGAACCCGGCGGACCCGTTCAGCTGCAGGAACGACCTCTCGGACCCGCCGAACGGGCCTGCCGTCACGCGCAAGCGCTTCCCGAACGGCCCGCTCTACGGGTGGACGGACCTGACGTACCTCCTCCATCGCGCCGGCGTGAGCTGGGGGTACTACGTCGTTCCCGGGCGCGAGCCCGACTGTTCCGAGGGTGGCCTGCTCGACTGCCACCCTCACCGGCTGGACGCGAGCACGCCGAGCGTCTGGAACCCGCTGCCGGACTTCACGACGGTGCGCCGCGATGGGCAGCTCGGGAACATCGAGCCGATGACCAGCTTCGTGCAGGCGGCGCGAAGCGGGCGGCTCCCGGCGGTCTCGTGGGTCGTTCCGGACTTCGACCACAGCGAGCATCCGGGAGCGCTCATCGGCGAGGGTCAGGCGTGGGTGACGCACCTCGTGAACTCGATCATGCGCGGCCCCGACTGGAGCAGCACGGCGATCTTCGTCGCATGGGACGATTGGGGCGGCTTCTACGACCACGTCGTTCCGCCGACGGTCGATCGCAACGGGTACGGGCTTCGGGTCCCGGCGCTCGTCATCAGCCCGTATGCGAAGCGCGGCTACGTCGATCACCAGACGCTTTCGTTCGACGCCTACCTGCGGTTCATCGAAGACGATTTCCTCGGAGGGGCGCGCCTCGACCCGAAGACGGACGGCCGTCCCGACCCGCGCCCGACGGTGCGCGAGACCGTGCCGCAGCTCGGCAACCTCGCGGCCGACTTCGACTTCGCGCGTCCGCGGTCCGAGCCCTTGCTGCTCCTGCCGCGCCCGCGGTCGTGAGAGACGGCCGGGGCCGCCGCTCGAGGCGGCCCCGCTGGACGTCGCCTACGTGGCCGCGAGGCGCCGCCTCAGGCCCTTGAGCTTGAAGGCGACGAAGATCTCGCTGATTCCGCGGACGAGGGCGATGATCCCGACGTAGACCACGAGCAGAATGGCCTTCTCCCGGAAGTCACCCGCCACCCAGAATGCGAGCAGGAGCTCGATGAGCCCGAGCACGAGCTGCAGCCACCAGAGCTCGAACTCGTCCTTCGTCATGAACGCGACGCTGATGTCGAAGATGCCCTTGATCAGCAGGAAGACGCCGACGAGCGCCGCGAGCGTCGCGAACGTGTCGTACGGGTTCCAGAGCGCGTAGATCCCGACGAGCCAGAAGAGCACGCCGAGGAAGCCGTGCGCCCATTTCCAGCCGGTCGTCGAGTACGTGATCGCCATGAACTCGTTGATCCCGGCGATCATCGCGACGATGCCGAAGAGGATCGAGATCGCGTAGACCGTCGTGTAGTCCCACTGGAACACGAGCAGGGCGAAGACGAGCCAGGCGATGCCGGTCACGAGGAAGATCCACCAGCGATCCGCGGCTTCCTCGACGATCTCGCGCGGGCCGAGCATCTCGTTCATCGTTCCTCCCTCGATGGTTGTGCGGTCGCGGCGCGATTCTCCCAGGCGGCGCGGACTCCTCCCGTAGGATCAGCGACGTGATCGTCGAGCGCAGCATGCACCCCGGCTGGTTGTCCAACGCGTTCCTGCTGGCGGACGAGGCGGGCGGAACGGCGGTGTTCGTCGACAGCGGCGCTCCGCTCGAGCCGCTCCTCGAGGCGGTCGAGCGCGAGAGCGTCACGCCGACGCATCTCCTCGTCACGCACGGACACGCCGACCACGTCGCCGGCAACGACGAGCTCGTCGAGCGTTTCGGGCTCGAGGTGACCTCCGGGCCGGTGGAGACCGGCGGCCTTCGGATCGAAGCACTCGCGACGCCTGGCCACTCCGACGACGGCGTCTCGTTCGTCGTCGGCGACCTCTGTTTCTCCGGAGACACGCTCTTTCGCGACGCGGTGGGGGGCGGTCCCGCAGACGAGATGAGACGTTCCGTGATGGACGTGCTCATGGCGCTTCCGGCGGAGACGCGGGTGCTGCCGGGCCACACGGACGAGACGACCATCGGCCGCGAGTGGGAGCACAACCCGTTCGTCCGCTTCTGGCGAGGGCTCGACCACGAGGACGGGCGTGCGTGCACGGTCGCGGGTGACGCGGCGACGATCGTGGTCTGGTCGCCGGACTACGACGGCAAGGGCAAGGCGCTCGTGCGGCTCGCCGACGGCGCGGAGGCGATCGTCGGCGCCTCTCGCATCCAGATCACGTAGACCCTCTATACCCAGAGGGGGTATACTTCTCTCGAACCGATCGAGAGGAGTGCATGAGCGAGACCGTCACCTACAGCGTTCCTGCGATCCACTGCGCTCACTGCGCGATGTCGATCCGCGAGGAGGTGTCCGAGGTCGATGGTGTCGACGACGTCGATGTCGATCTCGATGCCAAGGTCGTGACCGTCACCGGGCGCGAGCTGGACGACGCGGCGCTGCGCGCTGCGATCGTGGAAGCGGGGTACGAGGCGGCGTGACGACCTCGGAGGCACCCCGCCAGGAGGTCCGCCTCGATCTCGAGGGCATGACGTGCGCGTCCTGCGTCGCGCGCATCGAGCGGAAGCTCAACAAGCTCGAGGGCGTCGACGCGTCGGTGAACTTTGCGACCGAGCAGGCGACGGTGCACTACCCGCTGTCGGTGACGGTGGAGGAGTTGGTCTCGACTGTAGAAGCGGCCGGGTACCACGCGCGCTCGGCCGACGAACACGCCGGGCACGACCACCACGACGAGCCGGTCGACCTGCTCCGCCGCCGGCTTGCGGTCGCCGTCGCTCTCACGACACCGCTGGCGCTCATCGCGATGCTGTCGCCGCTGCAGTTCACGGGATGGGAGTGGCTTGCGCTCGCGCTGTCGACGCCGGTCGTCTTCTGGAGCGGGCTCGGGTTCCACCGGGCCGCGCTGAAGAGCGCGCGCCATCTCGCGGCGACGATGGACACGCTCATCTCGCTCGGCACCCTTGCCGCGTGGACGTGGTCGACGGTCGTCCTGGTCGGCGGGCTCGACGAGGACACGTACTTCGAGGTTGCCGCGGTCATCACGACGCTGATCCTCCTCGGCCGCTACCTGGAGGCGCGCGCCAAGGGCCGTTCGTCCGAGGCGATCCGCGCGCTCCTCGAGCTCGGGGCGAAGGAAGCTCGCGTGCTCCGCGACGGTGAGGAAGTGCTCGTTCCGCTCGAGGACGTGCATGTCGGCGACCGCTTCGTCGTGCGCCCGGGCGAGAAGATCGCGACGGACGGCGTCGTCGAGGAGGGTGTGTCGGCGATCGACCGGTCGCTGCTGACGGGCGAGTCGCTCCCGGTCGAGGTGGCGGTCGGCGACGAGGTCGCGGGCGCCACGGTCAACACGTACGGCAGGCTCGTGGTTCGTGCCACGAAAGTCGGCTCGGACACCGCATTGGCGCAGATCGCGCGCCTCGTCGAGGCCGCGCAGTCGGGCAAGGCCCCGGTGCAGCGGCTCGCAGACCGGGTGTCGGCCGTCTTCGTTCCGGTGGTCATCGCGATCTCGCTGGCGACGCTCCTCGGGTGGCTCGCCGCCGGAGCATCCGTTGCGGCTGCGTTCACGGCGGCCGTCGCCGTTCTGATCATCGCGTGCCCCTGCGCCCTCGGCCTGGCCACGCCGACCGCTCTCATGGTCGGAACGGGCCGCGGAGCGCAGCTCGGCATCCTCATCAAAGGCCCCGAGATCCTCGAGCAGACGCGCAGGGTCGGGACGATCGTGCTCGACAAGACAGGCACCGTCACGGAGGGTCGGATGGAGCTCGCCGACGTGACCGCGCTGAACGGCGCCAGCAGGTCCGAGATCCTGCGGCTTGCAGGGGCGGTCGAGGCAGCCTCGGAGCACCCGATCGCGCAGGCGATCGCGACCGCGGCGCGAGTCGAGGTCGGCGAGCTTCCCGCAGTCGAGGGTTTCCGCAACGTCCCGGGAGTGGGGGTGCGCGGCGATGTCGAGGGCCACGCGGTCGAGGTCGGCCGCGGGGACGGCGGCATCACCGTCGGCTGGGGCGGCATCCCCCGGGCGACACTGGTCGTCCGCGATACCGTCAAGCCGACGAGTGCGGGCGCGATCGCCGAGCTGAAGCGGCTCGGGTTGAAGCCCGTACTGCTGACCGGTGACGCGCGAGAGACGGCCGAGCGGGTCGCCGACGAGGTCGGCATCGAGCGCGTTCTCGCAGAGGTCTACCCGGAGGACAAGGTGGCCGAGATCGAGCGTCTGCAGGCAGCCGGCGAGGTCGTCGCGATGGTCGGCGACGGCGTGAACGACGCTCCGGCGCTGGCACAGGCGGATCTCGGGCTCGCGATCGGGACGGGGACGGACGTTGCGATCGAGGCGTCGGACATCACGCTCGTGTCCGGCGACCTTCGCGCTGCAGGCGACGCGATCCGGCTCGCACGGAGGACGCTGCGCACGATCAAGGGCAACCTGTTCTGGGCCTTCGCCTACAACGTGGCCGCGATCCCGCTCGCCGTCGCAGGCCTCCTCAACCCGATCGTCGCGGCCGCGGCGATGGCGTTCTCGAGCCTGTTCGTGGTGACGAACTCGCTCCGGCTCCGGCGGTTCCATTCGACCCGCGAGGAGGCTGCGTGAGCGAGCACGCGCCGCCCGGCTACTCGGCCGACAGGAATGCGCTCGTCCGCCGTCTGCACCGGATCGAGGGGCAGGTCCGGGGCATCGAGCGCATGGTCGAGGAGGACCGCTACTGCATCGACGTGCTCACGCAGATCGCCGCCGTCAACACGGCGCTCGAGAGCCTCGCCTTCAAGATCCTCGACGACCACGTGAACCACTGCGTCGCCGGCGCGCTCGCGTCGGGCGATCCCGTGGAGGCCGAGACGAAGCGCAAGGAGCTCCTCGACGCGGTTCATCGCTTCGCACGCGTCCGCTAGCTGGCGCTCGAAAGTGCGACAGGCTTACGCCTCGCACTTTCGAGCGAGGAAAGCGGGTGGCATGGCGGTCAGCAGTCCTCGGTCGCGAGGCGAACGCCGAGGGCGACGAGGACGGCGCCGGTGACCGCGTCGAGCACGCGACGCACGTGGCCGGACAAGACGTCACCGAGCTTCGCGACGACGACGGCGTACATCGTCAACCAGGAGATGCCCATCGTTGCGAAGAGCAGGCCGAGTGCGAGCGATGTGGCGAATGCGCCGGAGCCGTCCGGAACGAACTGCGGCAGCAGGCTCGCGAAGAAGACCGCGATCTTGGGGTTGCCGAGGTTGCTGAGCAGACCCTGACGGAAGGCACGGCTCGGCAGGAGCGGTGCGGAGCCGCGCAGTCTTCGCTCACGAGGACGTCGTGCGATCGCCGCCAGCAGGGACACGAGACCGAGGTACGCGAGGTACGCCGCTCCGGCGAGCTTCAGCGCCTCGAAGACCGGCTCGGACGCACGCAGCAAGGCAACGACGCCGGCGCTGGCCGCGAGCACCCACACGAGGATCCCCAGAGTGACGCCACCCGCGGTCGCGATCCCGCCCGATCTCCCTCCCGACAGCGTGTTGCGAACGATCAGCGCCGTATCCGGCCCCGGCGTGCAGATGACGATCGCAGAGACGAGGACGAATGCGAGAAGCGCGTGGCCCACGTCGGAAGTATCCCCTCGCGGCCCGCGTTGACATCTCACGATGCCGTCGCGCCGCGCGTTTTCACGGTCGATGCGCAAGGGACACCTCTCGCTGCTCGCAGTCGTCGTCGTCTGGGCCGGATCCTTCTCCGTCATCAAGCAGCTGCTCGACGACGGAGTGGCTGCGGCTGACATCGCGATCCTGCGCTACGCGATCGCCGCGCCCGGGTTCGCATTCATCCTCTGGCGTGCGCGCGGTCTTCCTGGCCTCACGAGAAGGGACGCGGCTCGCGTCGCCGCGGCCGGGCTCCTCGTCGTCGTCGGCTACCACGTGTTCCTGAACGTCGGGGAGAGCTACACGACGTCGGGCGTCGCAGCGCTCGTCGTGGCGCTCGCGCCGGGCCTGACGATCGTGCTCGCTGCGGCCCTCGGGCTCGAGCGGATGACACGTCGGCGTGTCGCCGGGCTCCTCGTCGCGTTCGTCGGCGTTGCGGTCGTCGTGACGCTCGGGACGGGGGAGACCCTGTCGCTCGGGAGCGCCAAGGGCCCTCTCATCGTGCTCGGCGCGCCCGTGTCCTTCGCGCTGTACAACGTCATCCTCAAGCCGCTCCTCGGTCGCCACGACCTGCTCGCGTTGACAGCGGCGACGAGCCTCTTCGGGATGATCGGGCTCGTCCCCTTCGTCCGCGGATCGACGATCGACACCGCGACCCAGGCGACGACGGGAGAGGCGGCGCTCCTGCTCTACCTCGGCGTCCTCGCCACGCTGCTCGGCTACATCGGCTGGAACATCGGACTTCGTGGGCTCGGCCCGACGCGGGCCGTGACCTACACGTATGCGATCTCGCCGCTCGCACTCGTCATCGGCGCCGTCGTCCTCGACGAGCCCGTCACCGTGTGGCTTGCCCTCGGCGCCGCCCTCGTCGTCGGCGGCATCGCGACGGCGCAAGGCCTCTCGCTTCGCGTGCTACAGCGTGCGAGGCGGGCAGGAGCAGTCGAAGTCGCGGGAACCACGCAGCAGTGAAGGCCGAGAGGCAGGCTTGCGGCACGCCATCGCCGACCACGAGAATGCGAGCGTGACCGACCCGGTCGTCGAGCAGGACCACGAGCACATCCACGAAGTCGACCCGGAGGTGGACGAGGCCTGGCGGGCCGTCCTCACCGGGGACCTCGGCGCGCTGAAGTACTTCCGCGCCGTGCTCGGGAAGATCCCGGCCGGGCCGCGCTGCAAGCTCTGCCTCGCTCCGCTCAAGGCTCCGGGGAGCGTCATCCTCAAGCCCTTCGGCTTCGGCCCGTCCAAGCTGAACCGCCGGCTCTGTCGTGCGTGCTTCCGACATCTCGACAAGCAACCGGGGGGCGCGGAGGTCGAGCTCTCGCTCCTGTTCGCGGACGTGCGCGGCTCGACGTCTCTAGCCGAGAAGATGCAACCGCAGGAGTTCTCGCGGCTCATCTCCCGCTTCTACGGAACCGCGGCACGCGTGGTCGACGCGTGGGACGGAATCGTCGACAAGTTCGTCGGAGACGAGGCCGTGGCGCTGTTCGTTCCCGGCTTCGCGGGCGAGGACCACGCTGCTCTCGCGGTCGAGGCGGCGCGCTCGCTGATCCACGAAACGGGTAACGACGGCGACGACCCGTGGGTTCCGCTCGGCATCGGCGTCCACACCGGCGTCGCCTACGTGGGCCGGGTCGGCGAGGGCGACGCGTGCGACTTCACGGCCGTCGGCGACGCGGTGAACACGACGGCCCGCCTCGCCTCGTCGGCCGGGCCTGGCGAGATCCTCGTCAGCAAGGCCGCCGCCGACGCGTCGATGCTCGACGACGCGGGGCTCGAGGCGCGGACGCTCACGCTTCGCGGCAAGGACGAGATGATCGACGCTCTCGTCCTGGCGGCGTAGTCACGAGGGCGACGGCCCGGCGCCGTCGGCGAACCGTCTCAGCTCGTCTTCGACGAGTTCGGCCCAGCGATCCGCCTTCGGAAGAGCAAGGAGCTTGCCCCAGGGAGCGCGGACGGCGACGCCGTGGAGCGCGCCGGGAATGACCAGGTAGCGGCCGTCGGCGCCGCGCTCGCGGGCGCGATCGAACGCCTTCTTCGAATGCGAGGCCGACACTCCGGGGATGCCCGGCAGCCAGCGGTCGAGGGCGCCGTGGATGACGGTCAGCCGCTTTCCGCGTAGCGTCGAGACGTCCAGCTGGTCGGGGATCCAGGGTGCCAGGCCGACGACCTCCTCGACCTTCGGCTCCCGCGCGACCGCCACGGCGACCGCGCCGCCCATCGAGAAGGCGAGAAGCGCGACGCGCGGCGCGGCGACCTCGTACACGGCGGCGCGTGCGTCCTCGACGCAGGACTCGAGGCGCCGCCACGACTTCACGCGGTAGCGGACCTCCGCGAACGCGAGCTGGGGGAGGCGCGGCGCGAGCGTCTCGACGAGCCATTCCACGGAGGCGCTCCAGGTGCCGTCGACCTCGCGATGCTGCCCGCCGCTCACACACACGACCGCGGCCTGGCCGCCGGAGCCCGTGACGCGCATCTCGGCGCCGGTGGCGAGCCTCACTCGCGACTGCCGAGCGTGTCGGCGAGCCACTCGGGAAGCTCGCGGAAGAAGACCGGATCGATCGAGTGCGCGAGGCTCGGTGCCTCCCGGTAGACGACGTCCGCGCCCGCGTCGTGCAGGACGGAGTACGCCTCGCGGCTCCACTCGACGGAGATCACCGGGTCGAGAGCTCCGTGCCCGATCGCGGCGCGGGGGAGGGGTGGCGCCAGATCGATCGAGAAACCGGCCACGGTCGGCATGAATCCGCTCAGCGCGATGAGCCCGGCGGGGCGCGGTCGTCCCTCGCCCAGAGCGAGTGCGAAGGTCATCACGGCTCCCTGCGAGAACCCGCCGAGCACGGTCCGCTCGTGGGCAATCCCCGCGTCCGTGGCGAGGCCGTCGAGCCACTCGGACGCGAGCGCGAACGTCTCGATGAAGGTGGATGGATCGGGGTAGCCGATCTCGTGTACCGCATACCAGTGCGCTCCTCCGGGAGGAAGATGCAATGGCCCGCGCGGCGTGACTCCGAGGAGCCGCCGGTCGGGGTCGAGGATGTCGAGCAGGGGGAAGAGGTCGCGCTCGTCCGCGCCGCGCCCATGAAAGAGCACGAGCAGTCCTTCGGCCTCGCCGGCTGCGGGTCTCTGGAGATGCTCGAGTGCATCCGACGGCACGGCCGGACGCTACCTGCGGAGGCTTCGTTCCTCGACGAGCCGTTCGAGCTCGGCCTGGTCCCAGCCGTTCATGAAGTCCGCGTGCGCTGCGAACTTCCCCGACGCGACCTGCGAGCCGAGCGGCACGGGCGGGTAGAGGACGATGAGGACGATCGTCGGCATCGCGACCGGGTGCGATGCGGGGCAGATGCCGCGCGTTGCGTACTTCACGTGCTGGCGGTGGTCGGGGCTGTCCAGCCGTCGGCCGTCCCAGCAGTTCGGGAACGTCGCCTGAAGCTGGAGCATCGAGTCGGCCGAGCACGCGGGGACGGTCGCGAAGCGCGGTCGTCCGCCGACCGCACCACAGCTCCAGGCCGCGATGCCCTTCGGCTGGCGGCTCTTCGCGTACGCGTTGCCGGCGAGCATGACGAGCCCCGCCGGGGGCGCGGAGATCCGCTCGTTCGAGCGGTTGACGTAGTAGACGACCGCGGCGAGCGGCTCGACGTCCTGACGGCCGACGTACAGGGTCGGCACCCAGTACGCAGACGAGTCGAAGTCGGACTCGCACGACGTCTTTCCACCGATGAGCGAGGCGGGCGTCGTCGACGCGTTCACCGAGCGGTTGCCGATGAACGTGTGGTTGTGCGAGGCGCCCGGCTGGCCGGGAAAGACGATCGGGTCGTCGTTCGAGCGGTGGCTGAAGCTGCACGCGAGCGCGTAGTACGGACCGCCGGGGAAGTTCGGCGCGAACCCCTTCGGGGCTCGCGACGCCGCGGGGAGGTTGGCCGCAGCCAGTCCGGCGACCGCGATCGCGGCCACGAGCGAGAGCGGGAAGGCGACCCGGCGCCACACGGCCTCCGTCCAGGATGCCGCACTCTGCGGCAGCTGTCTACGCCGCTCTGCCCAGAATCAGGCCGAACAACGCGTGGCGCCAGGTCGCCTGCGCGAACGCGCGGCGGTTGCGGAGGAGCGGCGGGACGCCCGGCTCGCCGCGCGCGGGGTGGTAGCGGTCGACGAAGAAGCACATGGGGTAGAGGGCGGCGTGCTCGGCAAGAGCCATTCCGAATGCCAGCTTCCTGACGTCGACCGGCACGCGCGTCCGTACCTCGTGGAACGCGAGGCCGAATGCGGCGCCGTTCAGCGCGTGGAGCGCGAGACCCGTTGCGCGCCAACCCCGTCCGCGCGTGATGCCTTTCCCCAGCACCGCGACGTCCGAGTAGTCGCACCCGAAGACGCGCCGGTCGAGCGGCTCCTGCGCGGCCCAGACCAGCGCTGCCGCGGAGCCGGCGAGAGCCGAGCGGAGTCGTCCGTGCACGAGCTCAAGTCTCGCGGACGGCCGGAGCGCGAGCAGTGTCCAAGGTCTGAGTGCCGAGGACGGACAGCGGGAGCTTGCCCTCGAGGAGCGCGCGGCCGACGATCGCTCCGTTGCAGCCGGCCCGCGCGATCGCATCGAGATCCTTCGGGGAGCGAACGCCGCCCGCCGCGAGAACCGCGAATTCGCGGGCACGGCACACTCGCGCGAGCAGCTCGACGTCGGGGCCTGCAAGCGTCCCGTCGCGGTCGATGGCGGTACAGAGGATCCGGTTGACGCCGGCGGCGCGGCAGCGGTCGAGGGCGTCGTCGACCGTGACGGACGTCGTGCGCGTCCAGCCGCCGACTGCGACGCGGCCGTCCCGGACGTCGACGGCGACGACCAGGCGATCGCCGAGCGCCGCGGAGAAGCGGGCGAGAGCGTCCTCCTCGGCGAAGGCCGCTGTCCCGACGACCACCCGAGCCGCGCCGGCGCCGAGCAACCGCTCGGCGTCTGCGAGCGACCGGACCCCGCCGGACGCCTGGATCCGGGCCGGAGTCGCCACGAGCGCAACGCTGCGAACGACATCCCGACGAACGCGCCCGTCGCGTGCGCCGTCGAGGTCCACCAGGTGGATCAGCCGTGCGCCCGCGTCCCGGTAGGTCTCGACGAGTGCGAGCGGGTCGCTGCGGCGGTTCGTCACCCGACCGTAGTCGCCGCGCAGCAGCCGAACCGCGTCCGCTCCGAGGAGGTCGACCGCCGGGACGACGACGAAATCGGCAGAGTTTTCTGCTTGCTGTGTTAGCACGCTAACATGCTACTATGCTCAAGCAAGGCATCGCAATGCACCCTCGGACATGAGCGAGCTTCCCCACGAATGGCGAACGAACGAGACACGAGACCTCTTCGAGGCGATCCTCAGCCTCCGGACGGTGGACGAGGCGGAGCGGTTCTTCCGCGACCTCTGCACCCTCGCGGAGCTGGAGGCGCTGACGCATCGCTGGCAGGCGGCCCGCCTGCTGGACGAGGGCCTGCCGTACCACGAGGTGGCCGCGAGAACGGGCGCGTCGACGACGACGGTGACGCGCGTGGCCCAGTGGCTCAAGCGCGGCGCGGACGGCTATCGGCTGGTGCTCGACCGGAGGAAGAGCCCGTCCGGACGGACCGCCTGACGATCGCAGTTCCGGCGAAGGGTCGGCTGCGCGAGCCGGCCGTTGCGTTGCTCGCGGATGCGGGCCTCGGGCCGGAGCAGCCCGGTGAGCGTGCGCTCGCCTTCCCGTGCCGGAACGCGCCGGTCGACGTCATGCTCGTCCGTGCCGCAGACGTGCCGGAGTACGTGCAGGACGGCGTGGTCGACTGCGGCGTGACGGGCGCCGATCTCGTCCGCGAGAGCGGAGCGGAGGTCGAGGAGCTGCTCGCTCTCGGCTTCGGCGCGTGCACACTTGAGGCGGCGGTTCCGACCGAGTCGGGCGCCGCGAGCCTCGACGATCTCGACGGCCTGCGCGTGGCGACCGTCTATCCGCGGCTCGCGACGGAGCTGCTCGACGAGCGAGGTCTCGAGGTCGAGCTCGTCCGCGTGACGGGCTCGGTCGAGGTGGCCCCGCGGCTCGGCCTCGCCGACGCGATCGTCGATCTCGTCTCGAGCGGAAGCACGCTGCGGACGAACGGGTTGCGCTCGCTCGGCTCGCTCTTCTCGTCCGTGGCCGTCCTCGTGGCCCGGTCCGACGGCGACGATCGCACGCGCGAGCTCGCGACCGTCCTGCGGAGCGTCGTGCAGGCGCGGGAGACGCGCTATCTCATGCTCAACGCGCCGGCCTCGGCGCTCGACGAGATCGCACGGCTCGTGCCCGGCTCGGGCTCGCCGACCGTGCTTCCCCTGGCCGAGCCCGGGATGGTCGCGATCCACGCGCTCGTCCCGGCAGGCGACGTCTGGCGGCTCCTGCCCAAGCTCGAGGCGGCCGGCGGCTCTTCGATCCTGCTCGTCCCCGTCGAGCGGATGCTGCCTTGATGCGCAGCGTGGCTGCCATCCTTGAGGATGTCCGCCTGCGCGGGGACGCTGCCGTCCACGAGTGGGCGGTCCGGCTCGACGGCGTCGAACCCGCGCGTGCCGAGCCGGCTGAAGGGCTTCCGCAGGAAGCCGTGCTCGCGCTTGCCGACTCCGTCCGGCGCTGGCACGAGGCGCAGCGACCTGCGGACATCCGCGTCGAGATACGTCCTGGCGTAGAGCTCGAGCGGCGCTGGGCTCCGCTCGCGACGGTGGGCGTCTACGTGCCGCGAGGGCTCGTGTCGACGCTCGTGATGTGCGCCGTGCCCGCGCTCGTGGCCGGTGTCGAGCGGATCGCCGTCGCGACTCCCCCGGACGGTGCGGGCCTCGTCGCTGCCGCTGCTCGGCTCCTCGGCATCGACGAGGTCTGGGCGCTCGGCGGACCGCCCGCGATCGCGGCGTTCGCGTACGGGACGGAGACGATCCCGCGCGTGGACAAGATCTGTGGCCCCGGCGGCAGATACGTGAACGAGGCGAAGCTCCTCGTCTCCCGCGACGTCGCCATCGACCTCCCGGCCGGCCCGTCCGAGGTGGTCGTGCTCGCGGGACACGGCGCGGACTCCGTTGTTGCAGAGCTCGAGCTGGCGGCGCAGGCGGAACACGGCCCCGATTCGGTCTGCCGTCTCGTCTCGGTCGACGGCGACTCCGCGGCGGCGGTGGCTGAGGTGGACGATATTGCTCCCGAGCATCTCGTCGTGCTCGGCGACGACGCCGAGGCGCTCGCTGGACGAGTCCGGAACGCCGGCGCGATCTTCGTCGGGCCCTGGTCGTCCGTGGCTGCCGGCGACTACGCGACCGGAGGGAACCACGTCCTGCCCACGGCGGGCTGGGCGCGATCGGTCGGGGGCATCGGCCTGGAGACCTTCCTCAAGCCCGTCACCATCCAGCGCGTGACCGCCGAGGGCCTGGCTGCGCTTCGCCCCACCGTCGAGGCGCTCGCCGCGGCCGAGGGGATGCCGGCTCACGCGGCGGCGGTGCGGCGATGAGAGCGCTCCCCGCAGCGTTCTCGGAGTACCGGTGGGCCGGGTCGACGAAGGAGATCGCCCGGTCGATGGAGCTCGACCCGCTGCAGATCGTTCGCTTCGACGGGAACGTGCCGGCGCAGCCGTCGCCGTTCGCGCGCCCGGGAACGATCGCCGGCGCTCTCGCGGAGGTCAACGGCTACGCGCACGGCGGCTTCCCGGAGCTCGTCGACGCGATCGCCCGTTACGCAGGGGTCGGCCCGGAGAACGTCGTCCTCGGCGCGGGCGCCGACGACCTGATCCTCCTGTGTGCGCGCGCGTTCGCAGGCCCGGGCGACATCGTCGCCGTCGCCGAGGATCCGACGTACCCGCTCTATCGCATCGGGGCGCAGCTCGCCGGGGCCGAGGTCGGTGCCGCGGAAGCGGTCGTCACGTTCTCGTGTCGCCCGAACAACCCGACGGGCGAGCTGGGAGTGCTCCCCGAGGCGCGTCCGCTCGTAGTCGACGAGGCGTACTTCGAGTACGCGGGCGAGACGGCGGTCGACCTCATCGAGGACGGCGTGGTCGTCCTGCGGACGTTCTCGAAGTCGTTCGGACTCGCCGGCGCCCGTGTCGGCTATGCGCTCGCAGACCGCCAGACCGCGGCCGAGCTGAACCGGCGCCAGGCGCCGCAGCCGATCTCGGGCATCTCGGCGGCGCTCGCGCTCGCAGGCCTCGCCGATCCGCCGGACGTCGGCTGGCAGGTCGAGGAGCGCGAGCGGTGTGCGCGCGCACTGCGTGCGCTCGGCCTCGAGCCGCTTCCATCCGCGACCAACTTCCTGTTCGTGCCACTGGACGAGCCCGAGACGGTCGCGGCGTCCCTGCTTCGATCCGGGATCGTCGTTCGCGTCTACGCCGACGGGCTGCGCTTCAGCATGCGGGATCGCGAGGACGACGACCTCCTGTTGGACGCGCTCGCACGAGTGCTCGATCGTCCCTCGCCCGCATCACCTCCCTCCGGACGCCGCGCGCGGCACCTCCGCGCCACGGCGGAGACCCGTATTCGCGTTCGCCTCGGGCTCGACGGCTCGGGCCTCGTTCGCGTGGCGACCGGAGCCGGCCTCTACGACCACCTGCTCGAGCAGCTCGCCTTCCATGCGGGTTTCGACCTCGTACTCGACGGTGTCGGTGACCTCGAGACCGGCGATCACCACACGGCGGAGGATTCCGCGCTCGCCTTCGGGGCGGCGCTCGACGCCGCGCTCGGCGATCGTCGCGGCATTGCGCGCTATGGCGACGCGGTCGTGCCCATGGACGATGCGCTCGCCCGGGCGGCGGTCGATCTCGGCGGACGGCCCGCGTCCGAGCTTCGGCTCGAAAGGGACCCCGGCCTCGCCGAGCACATGCTGGGGAGCTTCGCGCAGGCCGGAAGGCTCGCGATCAACGTCGACTCGACCGGGCGCGACGACCACCATGTCGCCGAGGCCGCCTTCAAGGCGGTCGGCCGCGCGCTCCGCGCGGCGGTCAGGGTCGAAAGCACGGGCGTTCCGTCGACGAAGGGGATCGTGTGAACGTCGCAGTCTGCGCGTACGGCGCCGGGAACGTGCGCTCCGTTGTCGTCGCGTTCGAGCGGCTCGGTGCAACCGCGACGGTCACGTCCGAGCCGGCCGACGTCGCCGCGGCCGACCTCGCGGTCCTTCCCGGTGTCGGCTCGGCCGCGAGCGCGATGGCAGGTCTTCGCGAGCGCGGGCTGGACGACGCGCTCAAAGACCGGGTCGCCGCTGGACGCTCGACTCTCGGGATCTGCCTCGGTCTCCAGCTCGCCCTCGAGGAGACGGAGGAGGACGGCGGTATCGCCGGTCTCGGGATCCTCGGCGGTCGTGCGGTCAGGATCCGCGAGGGCCGCGTGCCGCGGATCGGTTGGGCAACGGTGCAGCCGGCCGGCGAGGCGTTCTACTTCGCCCACTCGTACGCCGTGGAGACGCCCGCGGCGACCGCGCGCTCCGAGGGGGTCGTCGCGATCGCGGAGGCGGGGAGCTTCGTCGGCGTCCAGTTCCATCCCGAGAAGAGCGGCACAGCGGGCGCTCGTTTCCTGGAGCAATGCCTCTCCCGCGGCTGATCCCGTGTCTCGACGTCGCCGGCGGCCGAGTCGTCAAAGGCGTGCGCTTCCAGGGCCTCCGGGACGTCGGCGACCCCGTCGACCTCGGCGAGCGCTACTCCGACGCGGGCGCCGACGAGCTCGTGTACCTCGACGTGAAGGCGACGGTGGAGGGGCGCTCGGCGCTCCTCGGGCTCGTCACCCGCATCGCCGACAGACTCGCGATCCCGTTCACGGTGGGTGGAGGCGTTCGCACCGTGGCGGACGCCGAGGCTCTACTCGCTGCGGGCGCGGACAAGGTGTCCGTGAACAGCGCCGCCCTCGAACGCCCCGCGCTCGTGAGCGAGCTCGCCGCGCGCCTCGGCTCGCAGGCGGTCGTCGTCGCGATCGACGCTGCGGGCGGCGAGGTTCGCTCCCGTGCGGGCTCGGAGCCGACCGGCCGCAGCGCGGTTGCGTGGGCGCGAGAGGCGCAAAAGCTTGGCGCGGGCGAGATCCTGCTCACCGCGATCGATACGGACGGCATGCGAAACGGCTACGACCTCGAGCTCACGCGCGCGGTCGCCGAGGCGGTGTCGCTCCCGGTGATCGCCTCGGGCGGAGCAGGGTCCGCTCGGCACGTCGCGGACGCTCTCGTCGTCGCACAGGCCGCTCTCCTCGCGTCGATCCTGCACGAGCGACCTGCACGCCTGGTGACCCTCCGCCACGAGCTGCGGGAGCTCGGAGTCCCGCTGCGCGATGCAGCCTGAGCTGACCGCCGCGATCGTCCAGGACGCGGACACGAACCGCGTGCTCATGCTCGCCTGGATGGACGAGGAGGCACTCCGTGCGACGCGGGAGACGGGCGAGGCGCACTTCTGGAGCCGCTCCCGCGGTCGGCTGTGGCGCAAGGGCGAGACGTCCGGGAACACGCTTTCCGTGGAGGAGCTGCGCGAGGACTGCGACGGCGACGCGATCCTCCTGCGCGTCCGGCCGGCAGGGCCTGCGTGCCACACGGGATCGACGTCGTGCTTCGCGCCCTGGCTCTGGAGGCGCGTGGCCGAGCGTGCTCTGACGAGGCCCGAGGGCTCCTACGTCGCGAGCCTCGTCGCCGAAGGTCCCGCCGCCGTGGCGCGCAAGGTGGGCGAGGAGGGCCTGGAGGCTGCGCTCGCCGGGGCGGGGGAGAGCGACGAGCGGCTCGTCTCCGAGATCGCCGACCTCTGGTTCCACTCGTACGTCCTCCTCGCGGCGCGAGGTCTCGACCCGGCAGCGGTCGAGGACGAGCTCGCGCGTCGCGCGGCTGGGAGCTGACCCAGCCCGATCGTCTACCCTCGCCGCCGTGAGGGCGTGGCTCCGGGAGGTCGTCGAGCGCGCGCTGGAGATCGGTGCGGATCCCGCGGACTCGACGGACGAGCGCTTTCGTAAGCGCCTTCTCGTCGGCGTCGCGCTCATCATCCTGCCTGCCGGTTTCACGTGGGGGCTCCTGTACTGGCTCGTCGGAGAGGAGGCGGTCGCGCTCACCCCGTGGGGCTACGTCGTCGGATCGATCGTCAGCCTCGCCGTGTTCGCCCGGACGCGGAACTTCGCGTTCCTGCGGACGGCGCAGCTGCTTCTCATCCTCATCGCGCCTGCGCTCGGGATGATCATGCTCGGCGGCCTCGAGGAGTCGAGCTCGGTGATCCTGTGGTCGCTCCTCGCGCCTCTCGGGGCGGTTGCATTCGGCCGACCGGAGCGCGCATGGCCATGGTTCGCCGCGTTCGTCGCGACGATCGGGATCGCGCTCGTCCTCTCCGAGCTCGTTCGACCGGAGGGCGCCGACCTGCCGAGCGCCTTCGTCCGAACGTTCGACGTGTTGAACATCGTCGCGGTCTCGTCGGTGGCCATGCTGCTGCTCGTGACCTTTGCGCGCGGGCGAGACGCCGCGCAGGAGCGGGTCGAGGCGCTGCTCCTCAACATCCTCCCGGACGAGGTCGCGCAGCGACTGCAGACGGACCCGAGCACCATCGCGGATCATTTCGACGAGGCGAGCGTCCTGTTCGCAGACGTCGTGGACTTCACCCCGCTGTCGAGCAGACTCGACGCTCGTGAGGTCGTCGGTCTCCTCGACCGGCTCTTCGGCTCGTTCGACGACCTCGTCGACCGCTACGAGGTGGAGAAGATCAAGACGATCGGCGACTGCTACATGGTTGCCGCGGGCGTGCCGCGCCACCGGAGTGACCACGCGCAGGCGCTTGCCCGCCTCGCGCTCGAGATGCGCGTGTGTGCGGCGTCGTGCCTCACCGACTCGAGCGGGCACGACCTGAGGCTTCGCATCGGGATCAGCTCCGGGCCGGTCGTGGCCGGCGTCATCGGCCGGCGGCGCTTCCTCTACGACCTTTGGGGGGACACGGTGAACATGGCGAGCCGCATGGAGTCGCACGGCGCGCCGGATTCGATCCACATCACTGGGTCGACCCAGGATCTCCTCGGCGACGAGTTCATCACGGAGCCGCGGGGCCTCGTCGACGTGAAGGGCAAGGGTCCGGTCGAGACCTGGCTGCTCCTCGGCTCGCGAGGCTCGCGTGGTTAGCTTCGTCCGATGAGCAGGAATGTCGAGGCCTTCGACGCGTGGATCCGCTCGACGTTCGTGGAGCTCAACACGGCGCTCGAGGACCTGTACTTCGAGCGGGAGGACCGCGCCGACGTCCAGGGCGTCGGCGGCGAGCTCAAGCAGCAGATCCTCGACGAGGGGAGGACTTTCGTCCGCGCGCTCGCGGAGGAGGGCAACACGGACGAGGGGTTCGACCAGGCGTTCGACGTGCTCGGTGACCTCGGCCTGTACATGGCGTCGCTCCGCCGGCACGAGCTCACGAACCCGGCTCGGGAGGA
Source organism: uncultured Gaiellaceae bacterium (assembly GCA_963746975.1). Taxonomy (GTDB): domain Bacteria; phylum Actinomycetota; class Thermoleophilia; order Gaiellales; family Gaiellaceae; genus GMQP-bins7. Next base: position 214,837 of record CAVVDE010000011.1, on the reverse strand, counting down.
GAAGTCGCCGCACGAGGAGGCGACGGCGCTCGGCTTGCACATCGGCGCGTCCGTCGGTGTCGTGCCACGGTTTGCGACGAGCCACCTCGCGACGCACAACCTCGCGCGCGACGGCCGGCAGAAGAGCTTTACGTCGCTTCACGACGAGTTCCTCTTCCTCGACTACAACACGCGCGGGATCCTCGCCTACAAGCGCGCGGCCGACGCGCTCATGCGGATCCCGCCGCTCGGGATCTCACATCCGGTCGCGGAGACGCTCTTCGACGACGCGCGCGACGCGCTCGAGGCGGTGGGAAGGTTCAACGACGTCCTCTTCAGCGAGCTCGACGTCGACCGCTTCTTCTACAGCGTGCGGCCGTACTACAAGCCGTATCTCGTCGGGCGCACGGAGTATCGCGGTGCGAACGCGGGTGACTTCTCGGGCATCAACGAGATCGACCTGCTGCTCGGGCTGTGCCGGGGCAACGACCCGTACTACTCGCAGCTGCTCGTCGACAAGATGCTGTTCATGCGGCCGGAGGACCAGGCGAGCCTCCGCGATTGTCTTCGCCGGCAGAGCTTCCTCGACCAGTTTCTCGAGGCACTCGGCGCGAGTGCCGACACGGACTGGTTCCGGCGAAACGCGGAGGCGTTCCTGCGCGTCTGCGATTCACACGGGCGCGTCGCCGCCCAGCACCACGACCGGCTCGTGGCGAGGTTCATCGAAGCGCCCTCACGCGCGCTGGACGAGAGCCACCTCGCGCAGGTGACCGCGAGCGGGCCTCCCTTGCCGGTCTTGCTCTCCGCGCTCGAGGTCCTCCGCGACCTCCGTCTCGCCGCGCCCCGCGACGACATCCCGTCGCGTCACGAGGACGTCGCACGGCTGCGCGCTGCTGTCGGCGTCGCCGCCTGAGACTCAGGCTGCGCGCTCGACGAAGGGGGCGATCAGCTCCTCGATCTGGCGCCCCGTCGCGCGCCCCTCGTGCCGTCCGACGACCGAGCCCCTGTCGAGGACGAGGAGCGTGGGCGTCCTCCGGACGCCGAGATGATCCGCAAGGTCCGGATTTCGGTCGGCATCCACGTCGACGACACGAAGGCGTCTCTTCTGCGTCACCTTGACCCAGGCGACAAGGCTCTCCATCCGGCGTGACGCGCCACAGTGCCGACGTCCGACGAAGACGAGTGTCGGGACGTCGGGATTCGTGTCGGCCCGCGGCCCTGCAGAGCCCGAGGTCCGCATGTGAGGTGGGTGCCCGTGTCAGCCCGTCTCGAAACCGCCGGTTTGGGCAGGCGGGGCAACGGGAACTCCATCTGTTTCCCCTTTGCACACCCCAGACAGGAGGCGAACATGCCTGGCACGACAGTGAAGGACGTGATGACGTCTCGGCCGACATCGGTCTCGAGCGAGGAGATGGTCGTCGAAGCTGCCCGCAAGATGCTGAGCGAGGACGTCGGATCCCTGCCCGTGATCGAGGGAGACGAGCTCGTCGGTATGGTGACGGACCGCGACCTCGTGCTCCAGGTCGTGGCGAAAGACCTCGACCCGCACAAGGTGGCGATCTCCGACATCTGCTCGGAGAATCCCGTCACCGCTGAGCCGGACGAGCCACTCGACGACGCGCTTCAGCGAATGGCCTCGCAGCAGGTCCGGCGACTCCCGGTCGTCACCGGTGGCAAGCTCGTGGGGATCCTTGCCCAGGCCGATATCGCGCGAACTTCCCGTCCGGAGTCGACCGGCCGGCTCGTCGAGGAGATCTCGGAGTAGACGCGGGTCCGCGAGCCGGGCTCGTGCCCGGCCCGCGGACTTTCGGCGTGGTCACTCCGCGGGCTCGGCCTCGCTGTTCGAGTGCGCCCCGTGCCCGACGACGTCGTCGGAGGACGACGACTCGACGGGCGCAGTCCCGAGCTGGGGCCGAGGGCGCGGAAGGTTCCAAGCTTTGCGATCGAGCTCGTAGACCTCGTCGTCGCCGAGCCGTTCAGGCTCCGGCTGCATGCTCCACTCCTTGTTGCGGGTGGCTGTGGCTACCCGGGGGGAGCAACGAGGAAACCCAGGCCGAGCGTCAGCGAACGCCGGCGGACACGCCGAGTGTGATCCATTCGGTGCCGTTCCGGCTCTCCTGGCCGACCTCGTCGACGAGGCGAGAAAGGACACGCACCAGGCCGTCGTCTGCGCTGCTTCCGTCGCGCACGGGGCCAAGCGCGAGTCGGAGCCAGGCTCCGTCGGCGTCGACCTCGATCGTCACGGTCTCGTCGTCGGCTGCGTCGAGTGCGCTCAACACCGCGAGCTGGAGGTCGTCCATGCGCTCGTACGGCAGCTCGGCGCGGCTGCCGATGCCGCCCAGCACCAGCGTCGCAACGCTGCGGAAGCGCTCGTGCGACGGGATGGTCAGCACGATGCGGTCGCTCACGAGTACCTCGAGGACGTCGAACGGGCGCTGCTCCATGACCGACTACACTCGCCTGCGGTGACCACGCCGCGCGATTTTGACGTTCGCAGCGAGACGACGCCCGCCGGTGCGGGCGTTCTCCACGTGTCCGGTGAGCTCGACCTTGCCACCGCGCCGGCGCTCGACGAGGCGATCTCCGAGCTCGGTACGAACCCGGTCGTGATCGATCTCTCGGAATGCACGTTCCTCGACTCCGCGGGTGTGCGTGTGCTCCTGGCCGGTGCCCGCGCCCTCACGGCCGATAACCGTAGCCTGCGAGTCGTCACGGACGACCCGCGCACCCTGAGGGTGCTCGAGATCACTGCTGTCGACACGCTGATTGCGGTTCACCCGACCGTGGAGGCCGCTCTCTAGCGAGCGCCGTCGTCACGACCGCCCAGAGCCTCCGCGCGCGTCGCGTACAGGTCGAAGATCCGGTCGAGCATCGTGATCTCGAAGATGCGCCGAACGTCGGGCGTCGAGACGACGATGTCGAGTTGCTTGCCGTCGGCGTCGCGGCGCTTCTTCGCGGCGAGCAGGACACCGAGCGCCATCGAGTCCAGGAACGTCGAGCCGGACAGGTCGACGACGACGTGTTCGGTCTCGCCGTCCGCCAAGAGCGCGAGGCGCTCCCGAAGCTCCGGAGCCGAGTGGAGATCGACATCGCCGTTCACGACGACGACGGCTGCGCCCTCCGAGCGCTCGACGCCGATGTGAATGCGCGTGTCCTGGTCCAAGGCACTTGCGTGCTGGGGCATGACACGGACGCATGTACCCACCGGGGCACGGTCGCAAACATCGGTGGGTGAACGGCTGGCAATCCGCAGCGCAGGCATCCCCCATCGTCGGGCAAGGCGGTCGAAGTCACGCCGGAAGACGATCTCGACGATCGCTCCCGTCCGCTCCTGTGTCTTGCGCGCCTTGCGCCGCTTCCGCCTCGTCAGAGCCTGACGCATGACCGTGCACTCGATGTAGACGCCGAGGTCGGGGAGGAAGAAGTCCGGCGTGAAGCCCTCACGCACATTGCCTCGCTCGTCTCGCTCGAGCACGAACGTATGCGGCTCGTACTCCCAGGCGATCCCGTGCTCGTCGAAGACGCGGGCCAGCGCCTGCTCGACGGGATGCGCGAAGTCGACAGCCATCTCCGAATGCTTCCCGCATGCGCGGGCTTCAAACGACCGCGCGACCTATCCTGTGCGCCGCGGTGGACTCCTTCGAGCTCGAGTACGTGGAGGAGCACGACCCTCACGTCGCGTTCATCGCGCTCGTGGGCGAGCTCGACCTCACGAACGCCGACGCGCTCGTCGAGCAGCTCGACGCGATCGCCGCCGGTCGGGCGCTCGTGCTCGACCTCAACCGTTTGCTGTTCCTCGACAGCGCCGCCCTGAACGGGCTCTTTCGAGTCGCGCGGATACGCGGGCGGGACGGCTTCGCGATCGTGATCGAGCCGAGCTCGCCGGTTGCAACCACCCTCGAGATCGTCGACTTCCGCCGAGCGGCGACGGTGGTGCCGTCGCGGGACGATGCGGTGACGGCCCTCTCTCGTCATCGCAGCACCTAGAAGCCGGGTTTCGCCTCCGGGCCGCGCCGGGTACTTGGCGTCTCGGTGCCGGCTCCAGTCCGGCACAAACGGGAGAGAAGGAGTGAACATGGGAATCAGCTTGAGCATCTTCCTGATCGCGGTCGGTGCGATCCTCGCGTGGGCCGTCGACGCCCAGGTATCGGGCATCGACATCCAGGCCGCCGGGATCATCCTCGTGGTCGTCGGCGTGATCGGCTTCATCGCGTCGATCGTGTTCTGGTCGAGCTGGGGCGGCTTCGGCAACCGCGATGCGGCCGGCGCCGGGCAGAACACGACGATCGTCGAGCGCGATCGCCCGGTCTAGGACGTGCGGCCGGCAACGTTCCGTTCACCGGAACGCGGTGCCCCGCCCGACACACTCTGCCGCGGCCGGACTCGCGCGCCGGCCGCGGCAGAGTGATTTCCTTCCTCTCCGAATGCATGCAGTGGTCCTCGAGCGAAGCGGCAGCGTGAGCATCGTTCGTGCGTCGGGCGAGCTGGACGCCTATTCGGCGCCGGACCTCGAGTCCGCGTTCGAGGAGCTTCGCGCCGAGCGCCGACGTCCTCGCCGACCTGGGGCGCGTCTCGTTCATGGACTCGACGGCGCTCGGCGCGCTCGTCCGCGCCGTGCGAGAGCTGGGCGAGAACGGCGCCGACGTCCGCGTCGTGCTTCCCCACGGAACCGCGCGCAGGATCTTCGAGATCACCGCCCTGGACGGCGCGCTTCCGGTCGCCCACGACCGGGAAGCCGCGCTGACCGAGCTCAACGCGCGCTAGGCGTCGGCGGGGGGCAGCTGCTTCGTCATGCGGACGACCGTCCCGCGGTCGTCCGCGCCCGGTCCGACGGCGAGGTCGTCGACGATCGTGCGGATGATCGACATCCCCATTCCGCCGTCGGGCCGCGCTTCTTCTCCGCTCGACCGAACATCGACGCCCACGCCCTGGTCCTCGACGATCATCTCGAACGTCGTGCCCTCCAGGGCGAACGCGACCGAGACCTCACCCTCGCCTTCGGGGTAGGCATGGCGCACCGAGTTGCCGCACGCCTCGGTGACGGCGAGCTTCAGATCCGCGAGCAGCTCGTCGGAAACACGAACGTCGCGCGCGATTCCCGCGAGCGCGAGCCGCGCCAGGAGGAGGTAGTCCGGCTTGGCCGGGAAGGAGATGCGCACGACCTCGCTCATTGCGCCGAGACCTCGTCGATTCGGCCTCGCATCGTCGCCAGGGCGCGGCGCAGGAGGCGTGAGACGTGCATCTGCGAGATCCCGATCTCGGACGCGATCTGGGACTGGGTCAGCTCGTGGAAGAACCGAAGCTCGACGATCTGACGCTCGCGCTCGTCGAGCGCGTCCAGGCCGGCGGCGATGATCGTGCCGTCTTCGACCTCCGCGTAGCCGAGCTCGTCGGTGCCGAGCTTCTCGGACAGACTGTCGTCGGAGTCGTCGTCGAAGGGCGCGTGCAGCGAGCGAGTCGAATATGCGTTCATCGAGTCGAGCGCATCGATCGCCTCTTCCTCCTCGACCCCGGCGGCCGTGGCCAGCTCCGCGATCGTGGGAGAGCGGCCGAGTTCGGTCGTCAGCTGGTCGAGCGTGCGCGAGAGGCGGAGGCTGAGCTCTTTCAGGCGTCGTGGGACGTGCATGGCCCACGCCTTGTCCCGGAAGTGGCGCCGGATCTCGCCCACGATCGTCGGGACGGCGTAACTGGCGAAGTCGACGCCGCGGTCCACGTCGAAGCGGTCGACAGCCTTGATGAGTCCGATGGATCCGACCTGCACGAGATCCTCGAGCGGCTCGCCGCGTCCCGCGTAGCGCGAGGCGAGCGCGCGCACGAGCGGCATAAGCTCGACGAGCGCCTGCTCACGGGCATTCTCGTCACCGTCGCGGTGATACGCGATGAGGAGGGCATCGACGTTCGTATCCATGACAGGGCTCATCTCCGTGCGTCACACGGGGTTTGAGAGTACGCGCTACGCGCGCACGACTCCTATGCCCAGCTCCGAAGCGCCTCGTCCCGCGACGCGTACACCCCGAACCCCTGGCTGAGCAGCGTTACGTCGAACAGCCTGCGCAGCTCCGGCTTTGTGCAGACCACGGCGAGCCTGCCTCCGAGCGCTCGGAGCTGGCGAGCGGTGCGGTGCAGGACCATGAGGAGATCGGAGCTGGCATCGCCTTGCTCGCCCAGGTCCACGATCACGCCGATGTCGCCGGAGCCGGTCGCGGTACGGAGTAGTCGCGCCAGGTCGACCGGCGACGCGCGCTTCATCTCGACGATCACGACCGCGTCGGTCCGCGCCTCCGGCGGGTGCAGCACCTCGATCACCAAGGGGGACTACCCGCTACGACCGCGGCGGAAACCTCTCTTCGCGCCACGACGTGCTCGGACACGCACGCTGCGTCACGGCAGGGGACGGCGCCGCGCGCGACGTATGCGTCGCACGAGTCCACGAAGACAAAGGCGGACGGCACGTCCACGACTCCGTCGCTCATGGTCGCCGCGACGAGCGGGAGGAAGCGTCGCCCGAATCCCGAGCCCGTGACCTCGAGCCCGATCGGCCCGGTCGCCGGCTGCACGAGGACGCCGGTCACGTGACCGGCGTCCTCTCCGTCGATCTCGACGCGTGCGCCGAGGATGTCGGCGCCGATCGCGGCTGGTGTCACCGGCGCACGCCGAGGGCGCGCTGGAGCTCCGCCTTCGTCATCCGAGAACGGCCGCGGATGTTGCGCTCCTTGGCCTCCTCGTACAGCTGGTCCCGCGTTCGTCCGCGAGGACTCTTGCGGTGACTCCGGAGCCCGCCCCTCCGTCCGGACGAGATGTCCTCGCGTGAGAGCTTCGAGGACTCCCTCGCCTCGCCGTGGCGCGCTCGTTCCTTGTTCACGGTGCGCGCCGCGATCTCCTCGGCCTCGCTCTCGGAACCACCACGCTCCTCGACCGAGTCCTTGATGTGCTCGTACTGCCGTGCGCGCTTCGATCCCTTCTCGACTCCTCGTGGAGGCATCTCTTCTCCTTCGCGTCGACTCAGAGCTGCGCCTACCCGCGGGAGACGGCACGCGAAACCTCGGCGGGGTTTCAGCCGGTCGGGCGAGCGGGAATACCGGGTCGACTCGAACGAGGAAAGGAGGGAGCGATGTACATCGGCGGCGGAGTCCTGTTCTTGATCATCGTCATCGTGCTCTTGATCTGGCTCACCTAGAGGCTTGATGCGAAATTCACGCGGGCCGGATGGCGGCCACGACACGGCGCCGGAGCGCCACCGCCGCGCCTCGCACAGGCTTCAAGCCTGCACGAGGCGTATCGGCGTCGCCCGGCTTGGTCGTGCCCGTCCTCGACGTCGCGTCAATTTCGCATCAAGCCTCTAGCGGCGTGCAGGGGCCACGCTCCTGAGGCTCTTCTCGAGCGTCACCGTCGTGCCCCCGTCGCTTTCCTCGACGTCCAGCGACGTCACGAGCGACTCGATGAGACGAAGGCCGAGGCCGCGACCATCGCGCGCCGAAGGTGGCGCCCAGCGGCCGGTGTCGGAGACGGTCACACGGACGAGTCCGTCCTCGACCGCGGCGCTGACAGCCACGAGGCTCTCGCGCGGCTCGACCGCGTGCTCGATGGCGTTCGCGCATGCCTCCCACGTCGCGAGCACGACGTCCTCGCCTGCGGAGCGCTCCAGCTCGACTCCCTCGAGCCAGTTCCGCATGGCGTCGCGCACGATGTCCATGGACTCGAAGCGGGCGTCGAGCACGAGCTCCAGCCGATGCGGCGCGACGGGGAGGACGCGCGCGGCGAGAAGCGCGATGTCGTCACCTCGTTCGCCGGCCCCGACGACGTGCCCGAGGATGTGCTCGAGCAACCGGTCGGGGTCCTTCGGAGCATCCGCGACAGCCGCGCGCAGGAGGTCGAGCCCCTCGTCGATCGAGCGGCCGCGCCGCTCGACGAGCCCGTCCGTGTACAGAAGCAGCACGCTGCCGGCGGGCAGCTCGACCGTCTCCTGTCGGTAGCGGGCACGAATTCCGGTTCCCAACGGGAGCCCCCTGACGGCTTCGAGGAATTCGACCCGACCGTCGGGGGCCGCGACGAGCGGCGGCGGATGACCCGCTGATGCCAGACGGCACATCCGGGTCTCAGGGTCGAGCCACAGGTACGCGAGCGTGGCGAACGACGTGTCGAGCACCTCGTCGGCGAGACGGTTGAGGCGCGCGAGGACGGATGCCGGTTTGAGCCGCTCGACGGAGAAGGCACGCGTCGCGTTGCGCAGCTGCGCCATCGTCGCGGCGGCCTGGACGCCCTTGCCCACGACGTCGCCGACGACGAGGCCGAGCTTGCCGTCCGGAAGCTGGAGCGCGTCGAACCAGTCGCCGCCGACATCGAGCTGCGCGCTTCCCGGCAGGTACCGCGCCGCGAGCTGAACGCCCTCGACGCGTGGCAGCGACGTCGGCAGCACGCTGCGCTGAAGCGTTTCGGCGATCGTCTGCTCTGACTCGAAGCGGCTTGCCCGGTCGAGCGCCTGAGCGGCCTGGCCCGCAAGCGCCTCGACGAGCGAGCGTTCCTCGTCTGCGATGCGCCGTGGCTCGTTCCAGCTCGCGACGAGCAGGCCGTTGGCGCGGCGCGCCGAGACGAGCGGAACGACGAGGATCGGCCCATCCGGAGCGATTCCGAGCTCCGCTCGAGGAAATGCTTTCGCGAGCTCCGTCCCGGACGCGTACGTGAGCGACCGTCGCTCGCGTATTGCGGTCGCAGCCGGACCGTCCACGTCGCGGGTCGCGAGCAGCGGCTCCAACGCCTCGCCGTCTCCGCTCGCCGCGAGCGTCCCCGCGACATGGCCGTCGTGCACGCCTGCGACGGCGACAGCGGTTGCCTCGACCGCCGCTGCGACCTCGTCCGCGACGACCGTCGCGACGTCGCTCGTCGACAGTGCGTTCGAGAGCAGCGTCGTCATCCCCTGGAGGCGCTCCGCCCGGAGCCGAGACTGCCGCTCGCCCTCGTAGAGGCTGCTTCGCTCGAGGGCCTGGCTGCACTGACCCACCATCGACAGCAGCCACTCGCGCTCGGCGTCGGCCAGCCGTCGCGGGGTGCGGAAGGAGAGGTGGAGAGCGCCACGCGCGCCCTGGCTCGTCACGAGCGGGATGGTCACCCAGGCGACCGAGCGCTTCTCGGCGAGCCCGCTGTAGCTCGCCATCTCCTCGCGTGAGAGAGCCCATACCGGCTCGGCCGATGCGATCGCCCGCGCGAACGGGACATCGGCGTCGAGATCGAGCGCACGCCAGCCTTCGAGCTCGTTGTCGTCGTAGCCGGTGCTCGTCACGAGATCGACCGTGCGCGTCCCTCTCGCACCCGTGAGGACGACGAACCCTGCCTCCGCGCCGATCGAGGCGAGCGCGTGCTCGAGGCACGTATTGCTCACGTCGAGCGTCGTCGCGGCGAGCGAGAGGGCTGCCGTGACCTCCTGGAGCCGTCGCGTCGCATCGGCACGCGCTGCGCCCTCGGCTTCGGCACTCCGGCGCCGGAGCTGCTCCAAGGCGAGCCCGGCCTGATCGGCGAAGCGGCGGACGACGACGATCGTCGCCGGGTCGGGCTCCGAGATCACGTGCTGCCAGGACACGGCCAGGACGAGTTCGCTCGCGCCGACGATGACCACCGGCGTCCTCAGCGAAGAGCGAATACCCAGCTCGCGGACGAACTCGAGCCCCTCCCCGAGGGTCGTCTCGAGGACGTCCGGGACGAACGACGCACCGAGGCCTCGAAGCGCGTCGCGGAGCTGGGGGAAGTCGTCGAGCGGAAGACGCCGGCCGGCGATCTCCGGACGAGGAGGATCGATTGCGAGCAGTTCGATCCCGTCGTCGCGCACGCGCCAGAGGACGCCGTAGTCCGCGCCGAAGGTGGTTCGCGCCTCGCGGCAGATCGCGTTGACGACCTCGTCGCTGTCCTCGGCCAGGAAGCGCGGCGCAACGCGCAGGATGCGGTCGAGCGCACGGCGCGACTCCCGCTCAGCCTCGTAGAGTCGCGCCCGCTCGAGCGCCTGACCAGCGAAGTCCGCAACGATCCTCCCGAGTGCCTGCACGTCCTCGTCGAGCGGCTGATTCTCCTCGAAGAAGAACCCGACCGAACCGATTACGACGCCTTCCGCGCGTAGCGGAATCGCCAGGGCTCCCACCACTCGTTTCGGGAAGACCGCGGCACTCTCCGGGAACGCCGCCTCGAGCTCGGTGCGATCGCGGGCAATCGCGCTCGACTGCGTCCGTACCGCCGCCGTGAGGAGCGCCTTCCGGGCCAGCTCCAGGTGGCTGCCGTCGGGTCGGGCAGTCGCCGCGAGCCCACCGGGATCGACGATCTCGAGCTCCTGTCCCTCGATCAGCCCCAGCGCGACGCCGCTCGCCGAGAGGATCTCGGCGGCGTGCGTCGAGACGGCGCGAGCGACGTCCGCCGACGAGACCGCGCTCGTCAGAGCGATCGACAGCTGCTGCAACGACTCGATCTCGCGAACCGCCGACCGGGCCGACTCCGCCTCTACGGCACTTCGCTCCTCGCGGAAGCGCAGCAAGCCACCGATGGCGGCGAGCACGAGGGCAACCACTAGATTGATCGTCCACCGCACCAGGTCGTCGGAATTGCCGATCGCGAGGTCTCCCTCGGGCGACACGAGAAGGAGAAGGGCGGCCGTCCAGCCGAGAGCGATGACGAGCGCCGAGGGCCCAAGGCCGCCGTACCACGACGTCAGCGCAACAGCCGCCAGGAGCGGCGCATAGATGGGCTGATCGCTGATGCTCGACTCGAACAACGCCACCGTGACGAGCACGCCCGCGGTGGCGGCGGCGAGCGCCACCAGGTAGCGAACGAGCACCGGCTTGGGCCTGCGACGGTCCTCCTGCGGGCGCTGCCTGGGCTCGTCTCGCGAGTTCACGTGTCCCTAGGTCGAGGTCGTGGCTCAGATCCAGTCTCGCATGCGTGCGATCGCGAGCGTTGCAAGTGCGACGACGAGCATGATCGCCACCACGACCCAGAAGTACAGCGTGTCGTCGAACAGCCCCAGTCGAAAGTTCATGCCCATGACGCCCGCCAGCAGCGAGCCAGGGAGGATCAGCACGGAGGCGAGCGTCAGCACCTTCATGATCTCGTTCGTCCGCTGCCCCGTCGTCGCGATGAGGACGTCGAACGAGCCGACCACCGACTCGCGGCTGTCTCGGGCCGCCTGGATCGCCTCGTCGAGCCGACCACGCAGTGCGGCGAAGCGCTCTGCCGAGCCCGAGCTCGAGATTGCATCCAGCTCTGGTCGGCTGAGCGCCAGGATCGGCTCGCGGTGCGACGACAGGGCGCGGCGCAGCCTGCCGATCTCCCGGCGCGCCTCGACGAGGCGCGAGAGCACCTCGTCGCGGCTGTCGATCTCGCCGGACATCGCGACCGTGTCGATCTCCTCGAGCACGACGTCGATCTCCTCGAACGCGTCGAAGTAGCTCTCGAAGACCCACTCCAGCAGGTTCGCCAGGAACTCCAGCCCCTCGAGGCGGCCGATCTCGCCGGAGCCGCAGGCGCGCTTGCGAAACGTGTCCAGCACTTCCAGCGGCTGGTCGCGCACCGTCACCACCCAGTTCTTCGAGACGAGGCAGGTGACACGGGTGAGCTCGCGGCCGTCGGTCGGCACCTGCACCGACACCTCCAGGTAGTTCTCGAAGTCCTCGAAGTGGGGCGCTCGCGAGGCCCTGTCCCTCAGGAGCAGGACGCTCCTGTCGCTGAGGCCGAGAGAATCTGCCAGCCGGCCCAGCTCGCCTTCCTGGGGGGACTCGAGGTCGATCCACAGGACGGATGAACGCCGAAGCCGAGGAAGGCTCCGCTCCCAGTCGCCGATCTCCTCGACCTCGTCGTGCTCGAACAGGAGCGCGGACGCCACGTCGCCTGGATACCCGCGATCCCGCCCGAGCGAACGTCTCTCGTTCGGCTACGCGAGCACGTATGCGACCGTGACCAGGGCGAGCGCGATTACGACGAGCACGGCCACCGCGGCGATGACCGCCGAGAGCCCGATCGCCGCGGTCGTTTCTGCGTGGCCGGTTGCGAGCTCCTGCTCGACCGTGCGGCCGTCCTTCTCGGAGGTCATGAGCACGGCTTACCCGAGGCCCTCGTGCGCCAACCCGGTCCGGAGGCCGTGTTTGACCGATCGGCTCACGGGTACGGGCAGACACGTGAGCAACCCTCGAGAGGAGGCGACATGCAGAACCTGACGGTGATGGACATCTGGAGCTACCGCGACCAGTCGAGTCTCGGCTCGAACGTCGTAGACACGCACGCCGACATCAGCGGGTACAAGGTGGAGGCCGTGGACGGGACGATCGGAAAGGTCGACGAGGCGACGTACGACGTCGGCAGCAGCTACATCGTGGTCGACACCGGTCCGTGGATCTTCGGCAAGAAGGTGATGCTGCCGGCGGGCATCGTGCGCGGGATCGACGAGACGGAGGAGCTCGTCTTCGTCCACCGCACGAAGGAACAGATCAAGAACGCACCGGAGTACGACGAGTCTCTCGGGCAGGAGGACATGTACCGCTCGGACCTCGGCACGTACTACGGGCCCGGTGGCTCGGGCTACCGCGACTGGGACGAGACGCTCTAAGGCGTTCCCGCACCGCGCCGCGCGCAGCCGCGCGGAGAGGTTCCGGAGGCCGGGCTTTCTCGCCACCGCATCCCGGCCTCCGGGAACCTGTTTCTCATGCCGTTCTGCGGCCCGCGGGTCAGAAGCGCGCTGCGCCGGTGCACGACGTCGCTGTGGACGTCACCGGTCAGGACTTCGTCGTCTTCACCGTGTGAGGAAGCTCGGAGCCTTCGAGCAAACGTGCCGCGAGTGACAGGTCGGCGAGCAGGTCGGCGCGCCGCTCCTCGCGCGCATCCCCGGCACGAAGGACTGCGGATGGATGGAGCGTGACGAGGGCGTGGGTTCCGGGCGAGAGCGGATGCGGACGGCCGCGCAGCTCTCCGACGCGCGCCGAGCGGCCGAAGAGCGCCTGGGCTGCGGTCGCTCCGAGGCAGACGACGAGCTCGGGAGCCACTACCGCGAGCTCGAGCTCGAGCCAGTGACCACACGTGCGGATCTCGGAAGCGTTCGGCTTTTCGTGGATCCGCCGCTTTCCGGCCGGGCGCCACTTGAAGTGCTTCACGGCGTTGGTGACGTAGACGTTCTCCGCAGCGATTCCCACCTCGTCGAGGAGCTCGCGAAGCAGCACCCCCGCAGGTCCGACGAACGGGCGTCCAGAACGATCCTCGACGTCGCCCGGCTGCTCGCCGAGGAGCATGAGCCGGCTCGGATCCCCCTCGCCGAAGACGGTCTGCGTTGCGTGCTCGTACAACGGGCAGCGGGTGCACGTCGTCGCGGAGTCGCGGAGCTCGTCGAGCGTCCTCATCGCCTCATCGCCTCATCGCCGAGGAGGGGGCGCCCGACGGTTCGCTGGCGGTGCCCACCTCCGCCCGCGGTCCTGCGACGCGCGCCTACGAGGCGCGTCCTCTCCCGCTGCTCTGCTTCGGACGCGAGGCGAACGCACGCGAGAGCTCGTTGTCGCTGGCTTCCCGGGCGAGCTTCGGGAGCACGTCGGTCAGGGTCTTCTCTGCGCAGTAGATGTCCTGCAGCTCGTGCTCGAAGAGCTCTGCGGGCGACTTGACTGTCGCCATTTCGTCTCCCTGGCTCGGGTTGCGCTCCCCCTGGCCACCCGGTCGCGCGGCTGCCAAACCAGGATGTGGGCGGAGCCGCCCGGTCCTGCGCATACTCCAGCGCATCGCCGAGCCGTCCCAGCCCGACAGCCCCGCGAGCGAGCGTCTCGCTCGCCGCTGGTTCGCGGCCGTTCAGCGCGGTGCGTTCGACGAACTGGCGGAGCTCGTCCACGAGGACGCCGAGCTGGTCTCGAAGGTACGGCCGGGCACGGTCGTACACGGTCGGAGCGAGGTCGCCCGTTTCATCGAGGAGGAGATCGGTCCGAGCCTGTTCGAGGCGTCGACCGAGGTCTACGCGCCTGTCGATGACGGGCGCGTGATCGTCGAGGGCCGCGTCAGATGGATCGACGAGGAGCGGGTGATTCGCGACGATCCGGTGATCTGGGCGATGGAGTTCCGCGACGAACTGCTGCTCCGGTTCATCGCGGCGCGGACGTTGATCGAGGCCGAGGCGATTCTCGCGGCCCAGCGCTGAGCTCACGCGACGGCGTCCGCAAGGCTCCGCCCGCGACGTGTCCCGCCAAACGCTGGGTCATACCGCGTAGCCGTCGACATGGAGGCCGAGCCCGGGCCTCTCAACTCCTCGATCAGTGCGCGCGGCAACTCGGCGAGGCGGAGAAGCTCCGACGCCCGGTCCGGCTCGGGGTCGGGATCAGGTGCGGGCATCGGAGGTATCGGGGGCTCGGGATCGGGAGTTGGGGGCGGAACCGGTGTCGGTGGCCCCGGATCGCTGATGACCGTACGCCGAGCCTTTCGTCGTTTCGTGGTCGTGCCCATGTGTCGACTTGATGCCCGAGCGCCGACGGCTCGAAACAACGTGCCGGTCACTGGCGACGTGCGACGACGTCGTCCGCGGGCCGGCATCTGGCGACTTTCGGCTCGTGCGAGGCCACACTACGATCGAGCTCCACCGAGGCGGGAGGTTGGACGTGGCCGCACGCGGGTATGGAATGGAGACGGTGGCGAAGCGGGTCAGGGTTCACTGGCTGCTTCTGTTCGTCCTCGTGGCCGGCGGCTACGTGGTCGGCTACAAGCTCGCCCAGAACTGGTTCAGCGCGGAGGATCAGGGCGCATCGTTCTTCCCACCGGCAGGTGTGACGCTCGCTGCGCTGGTTCTCGTCGTGCGCCGGCAATGGGCGGTCGTTCTTGCGGCGGCCGCTCTGTCCGAGCTCGTGCTCGACCTCTCGGGTGGCACGGGCCCCCTCGGCACGCTGGGCCTCGTCCTCGCGAACGTGACCGAGCCGCTCGTCGGGGCGACCCTCCTCGCCCTGCTCGTTCCATTCCTCGATTTGCGGCGAACGCGGGACCTGACCGCCTTCCTCGCGTGCGCAGTCGTGACTGCGCCGATGGTCGGGGCAGCCATCGCCGCGACGACGTTCGTCTACGTTCTCGGAGGCTCGGACTGGTGGAAGTTCGCCTTCGAGTGGTGGTCGGGCGACGGCCTGGGCGTCCTCGTCGTCGGCTCGGCGATCCTGTCGCTCCGAGCAAGGCCCCGGCTGTCTCGCCGCCGAGCCCTACAAGGCGCACTCCTGGGCGGCTCGGCCGTGGCCTTGACGGCTCTCGTCTTCCAGTTCGGCTGGTTCGAGTTCGTCTACGTTCCGATCGCCTTGCTCGTCGTCATGGCGTTTCGGGTGGGGACGGCCGGGGTTGCCCTCACGGGGGCGTGTGTCGCGTTCATCGCGGCCACGGAGGCGGCAGAGGCGAACGAGTTCTGGCGGTCCGTCGACATCACACCGGCCAACCGCGTGCTGTACCTCCAGCTCGGTCTTGCAGTCGTCCTCGGGGCCGTGCTCGCCCTGGCGGCCGAGATCGCGGAGCGTGAGCGTATGGCCGCCGAGCTGGCCCGAACCGAGTCGGAGCGTGCAGCAGCGCAGGAACGTGCCGGGCTGTTCGACGCCGAGCGCGCAGCCCGCAGGCGAGCGGAGCTCCTGGAGCACCACGCGGCACGGCTCGCCGCGGCCTCGACGGCGCACGATGTCGCCTCGACGACGATCGCGGACGTCGAGGCGCTGGGAGCCTCCGGTGCGTGGGTGCAGCTCGTCGTCGGAGAGGATCTCGAGCTGATCGCCGCGGCCGGGGTCCCCGCGGAGAACCTCGAGAGGTACGCCCGCTATCCGCTCACGCATACGACACCGCCCGCGCAGGCGGTCCGCTCTGCGAGTCTCGTGGCAGTCGCGACGGGCGCCGATCTCGACGCGGGCTATCCGGACGCAGCGATCGGCCGGCGAGTCCTCGGGTACGAGTCGTTCGTCTCCGTTCCGCTCCGGTCGGCCTCCGGGAGGATCCTCGGCGTCCTCAGCTTCACGGCGCGCGAGAGGGGCTGGCTCGACCAGAATCGCCGGCAGCTGCTCGTGGGTCTGGCCGAGCAGTGCGGGCTCGCGCTCGAGCGGGCGCAGCTGCAGGTCGAAGCGGATCGTGCCGCGGCCGATGCCGCCCTGCTGGCACGGTTGGGTGAGGTCCTCGAGCGGCTGACGAGCACGCTCGACCGTTCGAGGGCGCTCGCAGAGACACTTGCGGCCGGTCTCGGGGCGATCGCGATCGTGCACACGGTCGACGATTCGGGCGCGCCTCGCCTGGTCGCGGTAGCGGGCCCCCCCGAGCTGCCCGCCCTCGCGGAGGAGGAGTCGGCGATGATGGCCGCCCGCGCTCTCTCAGCGCCCGGGTCGCACGCGGAGCGAATCGGCGAGCTCGACGTCTACTCGATCGGGCTCAGGGCGCGCGGACGCGATCTCGGCGCGCTGACGCTCGCGGCCCGGTCGGATCCGCGCGTCTCGGCCGTCCTTCTCGAGCGGATCGGGACGCGGGCGGCGTTGACCCTGGACAACGCGCTCCTGTACGAGCAGGAGCGAAGCGTCTCCCATTCGCTCCAGATGAGCTTGCTCGGCGGATCGCCGACGTCTCCGCCGGGAAGCGAGGTCGCCTCGGCCTACCTTCCGGGTACCGCGGCGCTCGAAATCGGCGGCGACTGGTACGACGTCTTCGATCTCCCTGACGGCAAGCATGCGCTCGTCGTCGGTGACGTGGTCGGTCACGGGCTCGACGCAGCGATGGCGATGGGGAACCTTCGGGGTGCGGTCCGCGCACTGGCAGCCATCGGCGGGCCGAGCGATCTTCTCTCCAATCTGGACCTGTTCGTCGGGTCGCTTCCCCAGGCCGAGATGGCGACGCTGGCGTACGTGGAGCTCGACCCGACCACCGGCCGCATCCGCTACGCGAGCGCCGGTCATCCGCCTCCGATCATCGCGGGGGCGGAGGGCAGCGCCCGATTCCTCTGGGACGGACGGTCCGCTCCGCTGGGGTCGTCGATCGGGAGGGCTCGCTCCGAGGCCGAGGACGAGCTACGCATCGACGAGACCCTCGTCCTCTATACCGACGGCCTCGTCGAGCGGCGCGGTCATGGCATCGATCGAATGCTCGACCGACTCTGCGACGTGGTCGAGCGCTCCGCCGACATCCCCCCTGCTCGCCTCGTCGATGCCGTGCTCGACGGGCTCCTGTCCGACGGAAGTCAGGAGGACGACGTCTGCGTGCTTGCGCTCCGTCGCGTCGGCGTCGCTCGTTTCGCGGCGTCCTTCCCGGCCGCGCCCGGAGAGATACCGAGGCTCAGGCATTCGCTCGACGGTTGGCTCCTGGAAAGAGGCGTCGATCTCGAGCGGCGTCGGGATCTCGTCCTCGCGGTGTCGGAGGCGGCGGCCAACGCCGTCGAGCACGCGTATCGCTTCGACGGGGTCGGGATCGTGCACGTGGAGGTGCGCTGCGACGAATCCGGTGCGCTGTTCGCGTCGATCTCGGACGAGGGGGAATGGCGCGCGCCGGCAGGTGGTCCGGAGCGTGGTCGAGGCACGAAGATCATCAGGGCGCTGATGGACGACATCTCGATCGAGACCGACAACGGGGGAACGGTCGTCCGCATGTGCCTGCCGGCGGAGACGGCGGTGCCGACGTGAGCGACGACGCGAGGCTCGACATCTCGGTCGAGGCGGCCGATGGCTTCGATGTCGTCCGCTTGCGCGGAGAGCTCGACCTGACGAACGTCGATCGGCTCGCCGCCGCCGTCGAGGCATCGGAGGCGGCGAAGGTCGTCCTCGATCTGACTCTCCTCCTCTTCGTCGACAGCGCGGGCGTTCGGGCGATCGATGCCGAGCACGCGCGACTCGCACACGTAGGGCGATCGCTGCTCGCCGTCGCGCCTCCCGCATCGAGGGCAGCGTGGACGTTTCGGGTCGCGGGCTTCTCCGACGACTTCGTGATGGCATCCCTCGAGGATGCTTCGGGCACGGTTGCCCCGGCGCCGAGCTGACTAGAGCCGCGACGTCGACCGCGCGCGCCTGCGGTCGCGCCCGGCGTGCCGTTCGAAGCTGACGGTTTCGCGGTCGCTCCACAACCTCGCCGCCACGTCCCGCAGCTCGCCCCGCGTCAGGCCCGACTCCTCGATCCACCAGCGAACGTAGCGCTCTCGCTCGGCGATCGTCATGCGGACGAGGTCAGGCACTACACCACCTCCGACATCCACCCGAATAGATAAGAATCCGGGGAGAGGGTCACGACGATCACCGCATTCATCCAGTCCATGCGCGCGTACTTCCCGCCTACGACAGCGCGAAAACCCCGGCTCGGGTTTTCTCGTCGCGCATATCGGGAACGCGCCACCCCATGACGACGTACGAGATCCGGTCGGGTCGACGGGCCGTGTCGGTCCGCGACGCGAGCACCCCGCAACATGCGGTGGTCGACTACCTCAAGTCGATGGGCTGCCGCGACTCCGAGATCGTCAGGCTCGCGACTCACGAGGTTGCGTGGCGCGGCGCCGTCTATAAGGCCGTGGCGCTCGAGTCCGGCCGAGCCGGAGCCCCTTAACTCCGTCGCACAACTCGGGCGGGCCTATGCGGCCGCGCCCGAACTGTGCAGAACGTCCTCGAGAACCGCGCGGAAGTCGAGCATCGCTTTGCGGAGGTTCTCCGTGCTCTCGGCTCCGTCGACGCTGTCCAGCATCGCGTGACCGTGCCGATAGCGGTCGGCGATATCGGGATGGTCGACGGAGACGAGCGACACCAGGCGCCCGTTGTCGTCCTCGCTCTCGGGATAGCCGCGATCCTGAAGAACGCGCACGACGATGCGCTCCGCCGCGCGAACGGCGTCACGCGGGTCGCTCACGAAACGCGTCTCTGCCTGGCGCCACTCCTCGAGGTACCGGTCTCGCGTCGTGGGCGGAAGGTCGCGGAGCTCGAGCTCGTCGTGCTCGGTCTCGACCTCCCCGAGGTGCGACTCTCCAGCGCCGAGCCCGCGATCGGCGACGGTTCGCTGGTACTCCGGGCCGAAGCGCTCCTTGAGATGAGAGCGCCGCCGCTGGATCCGCACGAATGCGAGAAGCAGAAGCAGTGCAACGGCGATCGCGGCGCCGAGCACGATCCATTCCCAGGTTTTCATTGTGTCCCTCCTGATCGGGATAGGAACTGAATTCCCCCGCCGGGGCAACCGGAAACAAGCACAGAAAGGGCCCGTTAGCAGGGAGTAAGCCTTTGGTAAGGCCACGAATCGTGACGTGCGACCCCGGGTATCCGCCCCGTGTAGGCAGACGAAGGGAGTTGCAATGAGCACGAAGAGAACAGCGCACCTTCAGCGCACGTACATGGTGATCCTCGGACTCGCGGCGGCAGTCGCCCTTGCGGGTGGCTTCTTCGCCGCCTGGGCGTCGGAGTCCACTGCGGCTCCGACCGTCGCGCCGACGAACACGGGCGAGCCGAGCATCACGGGTACGACCCGTGTCGGTCAGGTGCTCCGGACGACGCGCGGAAGCTGGACCGGGACGGACCCCATCCAGTACGCATTTCGGTGGTTCCGGTGTGACGGACGCGGTGCTCCGGACGCATCCGACTGTCGGCGGATCTCGAACGCCGCTGACAACACGTACGTCCTGAGACAGGCGGACGCCGGCTTCCGGATCCGCTCGCAAATCGTCGCGACCAACGCCGACGGCTCGGCACGGGCGACGTCCAATCCGACGGCCGTCATCGTCTCGGCGCGTCCGACGAACCTGACGGATCCGACCATCTCGGGGGCGGCGACGGTCGGTAGCCAGTTGCACGCCAACCGCGGCGACTGGGCCGGCGAGCAGCCGATCACGTACGCGTACGTCTGGCTGCGGTGCAGCGCCAAGGGCGACGACTGCAGCGAGATCCAGGGCGCGACCGATACGGACTACGAGGTCCGTGACGCGGACACCGGGCACACGATCCGGGTCAGGGTGACTGCGCGGAACGATCGGGGCTCGACGTCCGAGCTCTCGAACCCGACCGGCGTGGTCGGCGGTGGATCGACGACCCCCCCGAGCGGCGGCATCGACGTCGGCAACCTGCAGGCTGCGGGCGACCGACTCGTCGTCGCGCAGGTGCAGTTCAGCCCGAACCCGGTGACGAGCAGCACCTCGCCGATCACCGCACGGGTCAAGGTCACTGCCCGCGGCGGTCGTGCGGTGAACGGCGCGCGTGTGTTCATGCGCGGTACCCCGCGCGTCGTCCAGGGGCAGACGCAGTCGACGCAGGCCGACGGCTGGACCACGATCACGCTCGTGCCGAACCAGCTGTTCCCGACTCCGCGGAGCGGCCACAACGTTCAGTTCTTCATCAAGGCGTACCGCGTCGGCGACCCGTCGCTGGGCGGCATCGCCGGGTACCGCTTGGTTCAGGTGCGCCTGGCGAGCAGTGCGTAGTCGACTGAGGCAGTCAGCGACGACCGAGGGCGGCGCAAGCCGCCCTCGGTATGTCTGCGCGCGTTTCGCCGTGCCGCGGCGAGGGCATTCAGCCGCGTGACCGTGGGAACGCGACGAAAGGAGACGCGGTGGACAGCGATCGCGTGAAGGGCAAGACGAAGGAGACCGAAGGCGAGCTCCAGCAGAAGTGGGGCGAGGCCAAGGACAAGGCCCGCGACGTCTGGGAGGACGCGACGGACAAGGCGGAGGACGTCGCTGACGAGGCCGAGGATCGCTGGGACGAGCGAGGCGAAGAGCGCGAGCACGACGACGAGCTCGCAGAGCAACGCACCTAGCGAGAGAGCTGACGGCAAACGGAAGAGGGCCGGCAGCGCCGGCCCTCTTCGTTTGGTCCTCGTCCGACGAGTTAGGTCGTCCGCCCGAACGCTCCGAAGAGCGCGAGCACGAGCGCGACGACCAGCAACAGGAACAGGAACTTCGACAGGGCGACCCCGCCGCCGATCGCCAGGACGAGCAGCAACAGCACGAGAAGCCAGATCACGTTTCTCACCTCCGAATTGGTTTCACGCGATGTACCCCCACGCATCGCGTTCGAACCGTCTCGGCTCGGCTGTACGGCACAGGCTGACGCACACGATCGAGAGCGTTCAGGCGGCCGGAACCGATTCGTCAGCCCCAACTCGCTGTAGCGAGATTGAACAAGGTCGACGACGGGTATCGATCGCACATGGCTCGCGTCGTCGTGGTTGCCACGTCACCCGTTGCGCGCGACGAGCTCGCGCAGCACGTCGCACCCGATGACGACCTCGCCGTCGTCGCCCCCGCAGTGGAGCAGTCGCGCCTGGCCTGGCTCGCCAACGACGAGGGCGACGCCCGGGCGCGGGCGGAGGAGGTCGGCGCCTCCGTCGCGGACCGCGCGCCCGCCGACGCGCCGGTGGTCGAGGTCAAGCCCGACCCGCCAAGCCAAGCCGTGCTCGACGCGATCGCGGAGCACGATCCCGACCGCATTCTCGTCGTGCTGCGGAGCGGGGAGGACGCGACGTGGCTCGAGCAGGGCGAAGCCGATCGCATCCCCGACGAGATCGCGGGGGTTCCCGTCGCGCTCCTCGAGCTCTGACGTCCGAGGCTGAGGGCGACCCCGGCTTGACAGCAGCGGCGGTGGTCGATTCCGGGGGCCAGGTCGTAGCCACCCAGCGCATGGACGGGGCGGCCCTCGGCGCGATGCAGCTCGCGATGGGTAAGGCGTACACGGCGGTGCTCTGGGGCATGCCGAGCGGCGAGTTCATGAACAGCACGCAACCGGGCGGCGACGACTGGGGCTTCAACGTCACTGACCCGAGGATCGTCGTCTACGCAGGCGGGGTGCCGCTCCATGCAAGCGGCCGACTCGTCGGCGCAGTCGGTGCGAGCGGTGGCACCCCGGAGGAGGACGAGGCATGCGCAAGTGCCGCGGCGAAGGCCGTCGGGTTCGAGATCTTCGGGGAATAGATAGGTGTCCCCCCGGAACCAGGCCATCTGAAGGAGTGCCGCGGCGGCGACCGATCGCTCCTCTCCTGAGGTCAGCGTTCGGGCCAGCCGAGGCCGGAGACCGTCGAGGCGAACCTGACGCGCGTCTACCGCAAGCTCGGGATCCGCTCGCGCGCAGGCTCTCGTAACGCGAGGGTTTTCCCTCTTTCCCGCGGGCCGGCCGGCTCCTAGCCTGGGCGGCATGGACGGCATCGAGGTCGAGCACGTGGCCGAGTGCTTCTGGCCCGGGGTGGGGGAGACGGAGCTCCGCGCGCTCGACGAGCGCGCGCGAGCCTCCGCGGCTGGGCTCGTGGCGGAGGGCCGGCCCGTGCGCTACCTCGGCTCACTTCTCATGCGCACGGACGAGGTCGCGCTCTGCCTGTTCGCCGGCGACGCCGAGGACGTCCGGATCGCCGCCGAGCGCGCGGAGGTGCCGTTCGAGCGCATCATCGAGGCCGAGCGCTCGTCCTGGTCGGAGCCCGAGGTGACGTAGGCCGGTGCCTTCCCGACCCAGTGCACATCAACCGAAGGAGGAACCCTCATGAACCGTTCTCGTCGGCACACGATCCTGCGGCTGCTCCCCGTCCTCGTGGTCTCTGTGCTCCTGGCGACTTGTGCCACGGCTTCCATCGCCGCGGCGACGACGTCGTCGCAGGCGGGGCTCGGCGGCATCTGGTCAGGCAGCTACAGCGGCTCGTATCGGGGCACGTTCACGATCCACTGGACTCAGGGCCGCTCGGGTGCCCTGAAGGGCTCGATCGCGCTCTCGAACCCGCACGGGACGTATCCCATCAACGGCAAGGTCAACCGCAACGCCATCTCGTTCGGAGCCGTCGGCGTCGGTGCCGTCTACAACGGCTCGGTCGGGTCGTCGGGAAGGTCGATGTCCGGTCACTGGAGGTCCGGCGACGGGGGAAGCGGCAGCTGGAGCGCCCGCAAGATCAGCCGAGGTTGACGCGCTTCCGCACGAGCGAACCCCGAGCCGCACGCGAGTGGCCAGGGGTTCGTCAGGCCTCGAAGTGGAGCTAGGCGGACTCGAACCGCCGACCTCCTGGGTGCGATCCAGGCGCTCTCCCAACTGAGCTATAGCCCCGGGCGGAGGCCGATTGTAGCGGCGCGTCCCGTCACGGGCCGGAACGCGGAGGCACGATCTGAGCGTGCTGCACCGGCGGAGCCTTGCAGAACTTCGCGTCCTCGCTCGGCGGGACGATGCGTGGCTTGTCCTGCGCGTGCGGGATGGCGGCGCCGCCGATGAGGATCCCGAGGACGACGAGCCACATCGCGGCGGTCACGCGCGCCCAGAACGGGTAGGAGCGGTGGTCGCGTGCGGGCGCCGAGCGCGAAGCAGATGGCGGCAGCGGACGCCCGGTGCGCGCGGGTGGCGCGGAGTCGGCGAGCGCAGCACGCGCGCGCGCGGCGAGCTCGGGGTCGACGAGCGCGAGCTCGGGGCTGATGGGCTCCCACGACATAGCGTCGAGATTCTCGCTGCGGCATGCCAACCCTCGCGGAGGCCTAGGGTCGCGTGCGTCCTCCGCGCGAGCGGTCGTGACGCTTCAGACGCTCGGCTAGCTCCTCGAGCTCGCGCTCGAGGGCGCGGTAGCGCTCCCAACGTTCGCGCGTGAGCGTGCCGTCGGCGAGCGCGGCCTGAATGGCGCAGCCCGGCTCTGTCTCGTGCCCGCAGTCCGCGAACCGGCACTTCGCCGCGAGCTCGGTGATGTCCTCGAACGCGGCCTCGAGTCCTTCGTCCGCCAGCCACAGATGCACCTCACGCATCCCGGGGTTGTCGATGAGGAGGCCGCCGTCGGGGATCGGGACCAGCTGCCTTCTCGTCGTGGTGTGCCGGCCTGCGCCGTCCGCCCGGACTCCGCCGGTCTCGAGGAGCGCATCCCCGGCGAGCTCGTTCACGAGCGTCGACTTGCCGACTCCGGACGGGCCGAGGAGCGTCCCCGTGAGTCCCGGCCCGACGAGCGATCGGACACGGTCGACGCCGAGCCCGGTCCTTGCGGAGACGAAATGGATCGGGATGTCGCCTCCTACGTCTTCGATCTCGGCGGCGACGGCTGCCGGGTCTTCCTCCAGGTCCGCCTTCGTCAGGAGGATCACCGGCTTCGCGCCGCTCTGGAGCGCGAGCGTCACGTAGCGCTCGAGGACCAGGGGGTCGAGGTCCTGGCCGAGAGCGGCCGTCACGAGGACGACGTCGACGTTCGCCGCGACGACCTGTTCGCGCGTGGTTCCCGAGCCAGTGCCCGCCGCCGCCCGGCGGACGAACGCGGCCCGGCGCGGGAGCACGGCCTCGATGACCTCTCCGTCGAGTGCGATCCAGTCGCCCACCACGGGCAGCTCTGCGACGGAAGCCGACCTGCGAAGGCGGGGCGCTATCCGCGCACGAACCTCGCCCTCGGCCGATAGGACGTCGTACGCACCGCGGTGCTGCACCGCGACGCGTCCCGGCCTCAGCCCGGTGTACGGCTCGAAGGCGCCCTCCCAGCCTTCGTCCCAGCCGAGCGTCGCGAGATCCGGCACGAGCCCATTGTCGTCGAGCGGTTTACGGGGCGCTCGGATCGGTTACCGAAGCCGTGCTGTCGATTCACCCAATCGAGATGCCTGAGGGTGCCAAGATGTGCCGTCTGGCAGTTCGAACGTCGATCACGAGGAGGGGGTTCGAATGATCGGAAGAGCTCTAGCGAGCTGGAGAACGCCGCTCGCTCTTGCAGTCGTTGCGCTAGCGGTCGTGCTCGCCGTGCCATTCGCGGCGCCGAGCAGGGCGTCCGCGGATGTCGTGATAGCCGGCGCGCAATCCCTTGCTGACCCGGGTGTGGCCGTCAACTTTCAGAAGCTCCCACCGGGGCACACGTCCAGAGACGTCCATCTGCTGGCGTTCAACGACCTGCACGGGACGCTCGATCCGGGCAATCAGACGCTGTACGGCCAGTTCGCAGGCGGCGCGGCGTTCCTGGCCAAGAAGGTGAAGGATCTGCAGGCGCTGTACGGGCCCTACCAGGCGACGATCTTCGCGGGCGACAACATCGGCGCGAGCCCGCTCGCGAGCGCCCTGTTCCACGACGAGCCGACGGAAATCGCGACGAACCTGATGCACGCCGATTTCGGCTCCGTCGGAAATCACGAGTTCGACGAGGGCTCCGCCGAACTGCTCCGGATGCAGAACGGCGGATGTCATCCGACGGACGGCTGCCAAGCGGCTCCCTACGCGCTCGCGAACGGCGGGACGACGAACGTCTATCCGGGCGCCGACTTCCAGTATCTGTCCGCGAACGTCGTGAAGAACGCCACGGGTACGACGCTCTTCCCGCCGTACGGCGTCAAGCAGTTCACGTCAACGGACGGCAAGCGGAAGTACAAGGTCGGATTCATCGGCGAGGTGCTCGAGTCCACGCCGACGATCGTGACGCCGACCGGCGTTGCGGGGTTGACGTTCGAGCAGGAAGCGGACGACGCGAACCGTGCCGCGGCCGAGTTGGCTGACAAAGGCGTCAAGATCCCGATCCTCGTCGTCCACCAGGGCGGCTTCCAGACTCCCGCACCGTCGGTGGTCAACACCTGCGGGGGCAATCTCGCCGGCAGCGACATCGTGAAGATCGCCGACAAGCTCGATCCGTCGATCCAGGTCATCGTCTCGGCGCACACGCATGCCGAGTACCGGTGCACGATCACGGCCGGCGGGGTGACGCGGCTCATCACGAGCGCGTCGTCGTTCGGTCGGGCCCTGAGCGACATCACGCTGACGATCGACGAGAACAACGACAAGCTCCTCGGGGCGACCGCCAACAACCTCCTGATCCGCAACGCGATTAATGCGCCGGGTTCGGGCGTCGTCCGCGCACCCGACCCGTCGCTGGCCGACCCGGCGGTCCAGGCGCTGGTCGATCAATACGTGACCGCATCTGCACCGCTCGCGAACCGGGTCATCGGCAGAGTCCAGGGCGATCTGACTCCGACGCAGAACGCGCTCGGCGAGTCGACGCTCGGGGACGTGATCGCCGACGCGCAGCTCGCCGCGACCGCAGCGGTCGGACTCGGCGAGGCGAAGGTCGCGTTCATGAACCCGGGCGGCATCCGTGGTGGTGTCGGCTTCCTCCTCACGGGACAGCAGGCCGGAACCGAGGGGGATGGCGAGGTGACGTACGGCGAGGCGTTCACCGTCCAGCCGTTCGGCAACACACTCGTCACGAAGACGATGACGGGAGACATGATCCGCCGTGTGCTGCAGCAGCAGTTCCAGGCCGCCGGCGTAGCCTGTAACGGCGGGACGGCGCCGGCCAGCGGGCGCGTGCTTCAGATCTCGTCGACGTTCCAGTACGAGTCCAATCCGAGCGCGGCGACGTGCGAGGGCAAGATCGGGAAGATGTGGGTGAACGGCGTCGAGGTGAAGCCGACCGACAGCTTCCGGGTCACGATGAACAACTTCCTGGCGACCGGCGGGGACGGCTTCACCGTCTTCAACGAGGGGACGGATCCGCTCGGCGGAGCCGTCGACCTCGACGCTCTCGTCGCCTACTTCGGCGCGAACGAGCCGGCGGGGATCGCGGTCCCACCGTTGGCTCGCATCGTCCCGACTCCGTAGAGCGAAGTCGATCCGAGGGCCGGCCTTCGGGCCGGCCCTCCACCTAGCCGGCGAGGACTCGCTCGAGCGCGACGTCGATCGTCGGCGCCGAGAACTCGAAGCCCGAGTCGAGCAGGCGCGCCGGGAGGACCCGCTTGCCCTCGAGCAGCATCCGCTCGCCCATCTCGCCGAAGAGCGTCCTAATCGCGAATCCGGGCACGGGGAGGATCGTGGGCCGGCGCAGTGCCTTCCCGAGCGCCCGCGTGAACTGCTCGTTCGTCACGGGATTCGGCGAGCTGACGTTGAGCACGCCGTCGACGTCCGTCGACAACACGTGCGAGTACGCGGCGGTGAGGTCGCCGATCTCCACCCAGCTGAACCACTGCTTGCCGCTCCCGAGACGTCCGCCGACCCCGAGCCTGAACTGGAGCAGCATGCGTTCCAGCGCACCGCCGTCCTTCGCGAGGATCGGGCTCTGACGAAGGCTCACGACGCGAACGCCGGCCTCGCGCGCCGGATCGGCAGCTGCCTCCCAGGCGCGCACGACGTCGGCCTGGAACCCCGTGTCGGTCTCGGACTCCTCGGTGAGGATCTCGTTCCCGCGATCGGGATAGACGCCGATGGCAGAAGCGGAGACCATCACGCTCGGCCGGGGATCGAGCTCAGCAGCGGTGCGCGCGAGCAGGCCGGTGGCCCCGACGCGGGACTCGAGGATCTCGCGCCTCCGGCTCGCCGTCCAGCGCTGGCCGATGTTCTCACCGCTGAGGTTGACGATCGCGTCGACCGCCCCGAGCTGCCCGCCGGCGAGCACGCCGGCGCCGGGATCCCAGCGGATCTCGTCGGCAGCGGCTGGATCTCGACGGACCAGGCGGACGACCTCGTGACCTTGTGCCCGGAAGGCGGGCACGAGGGCCGACCCGATCAGACCGGAAGCGCCGCCGACGACGATCTTCATGCCGCGATTGTGGCTGTGGCTCCCACGGGCCGGCTGTCTAAGGTTGCCGCGTGACGGACCCCGCCGCCGGGCCACGGATTCGCGACGGCATGCGCGCCGCCCTGCCGCTGGCCCCGAGCCCGATGCTGTTCGGCCTCTCGTACGGCGTTCTGGCGCACGCCACCGGCTTCGGCTCCGCGGCCGCGATCGTCATGTCCGCCACGACCTTCGCCGGCGCGGCGCAGTTCGCCGTCGCGTCGGTCTTCGACGCCGGCGGGACCGTGACGGCCGCGATCTTCGCGGCGGTCTTCCTGAACGCGCGCTACGTGGCGATCAGCATG
Source organism: uncultured Gaiellaceae bacterium (assembly GCA_963746975.1). Lineage (GTDB taxonomy): Bacteria > Actinomycetota > Thermoleophilia > Gaiellales > Gaiellaceae > GMQP-bins7. Next base: position 187,142 of record CAVVDE010000011.1, on the reverse strand, counting down.
ACGGTGGCCTCGATCTTTCCGGGCGGGAAGGCGCGTCGCCTCGTCGAGTCGCAGGCCATCGTGGACGAGTCGTGGGCGCTGTCGGGACGCCGCGGACGCTTCGAGTGGCCGATCCTCGTCGGTTCGGGGCTCGTCTTCTACGTGCTCTGGGTCGGGAGCACCGCTCTCGGCACCGCGATCGGGGGCGTTCTCGACGATCCCAATGCGCTCGGCCTCGACGCGGCTTTCGCTGCGCTCTTCCTCGCACTGGCGATGCCCTACCTCCACAACCGCCGCGGTCTCGAGGCGGCCGCTCTCGCGGCGGTGATCACCCTGGCATTGACGCCGATCGCGCCCGCAGGCGTGCCGATCGTCGCCGCCTCGGCCGCCTGCCTGCTGGGACTTCGCCGATGAGCAACGCGGCACCCTTCTACGCTCATGGCCCAACGGGGGCCGGCCCATGAGCGACGCGTGGATCGTGGTCGTGCTCGTGGGCGTCGCCACGATCGCGTTCAAGGCTGCCGGCCCGGTGCTCGTCGGCCGCCGCTCGCTCCCTCCGCGACTGCAGGCGTGCGTCGAGCTCCTCGCACCCGTCATGCTCACCGCGCTCGTCGTCACCCAGACGTTCGCCGAAGGCGAGGAGATTCAGATCGACGCGCGCGTCGTCGGCGTCGGAGCAGCCGCGGTCGCGATCGCCCTGCGTGCGCCGATCATCGTGGCGATGGCGATCGCCGCAGTCGTCACCGCGCTCGTTCGTCTCGCCGTCTAGGAGCGCCGCGCGGGCGCCCCGCCGTGCCAGAACACGGCGGCCGCCGCGATCGCCTCTGCGACGAGGCTCGCCAGGCCGATGACGAGGAGCCACTGTCGAAAGTGCCGCATTTGCCACTCATCGACCGATTACCCCAGCCACTGAAGGCCCACACCATGCGGCGGTGGAGCCGCCGTCTTCAGGGCCCTTTCGCGCAGGGACTCAGTCGGGCGGGCGGAGAATTGCGAAGGGATCCGTCACCTCGAGCTGCCGCTCGCGGAAGCGGTAGAGCTCGGCCGGCCGGCCTCCCGCAGGTCCGTGCGCGCGACGCTGTCCCACGGCCTCGATCGCTCCTCGTCGCAGCAGGATGCGCTTGAGGTTGGTCGCGGACACCTCGTAGCCGAGCGCCGCCTCGTAGACGTCTCTCAGCTCCGCGAGGGTGAACGTCTCCGGCGCGAGCGCGAAGCCGATGTTCGAGTAGGAGAGCTTTGCGCGTAGCCGGTCGCGGCCGGCGAGGACGATCGCTTCGTGGTCGAACGCCAGCTCGGGCAGCGCCTCCACCGGATGCCAGCGTGTGTCCGCCGGGACGCGGGGATCCATGCCGAGTGGCACGAGCCCGAGATAGGCGGTTGCGAGCTCCCAGCGCTCCGGATGCCGGTCCGGCTCGCTCCACGTGCCGAGCTGCTCGAGGTGTGAGACCTCACGCACGTCGACCTTGGTCGCGAGGTGCCGCGAGATCGACGCCTCGAGCGTCTCGCCTGACGCGAGCGTCCCGCCCGGGAGCGCCCACGAATCGGTGAACGGCTCCCGCGCGCGCTTCCAGAGGAGCACTGTCAAGTCGCCGTCGCGAACCTGGAACACGGTTGCAAGTGCGACGTGCGCGGGGGAGGGAGATGGGGTGCTAGACTCAGCCACGAGGTTATCGACTCAGAGGCTAAAACTACCATGAGCGACTCCGCCGATACAGGTCGTGACCGCGAGCCCGCGCTCGTCGTCGTCGGAGGTGGTGTGGCCGGGCTCTTCGCAGCTCTCTGCGCCGCGACCGAGGGTGACGTGCTCGTTCTGACGAAGGGCTCACTGCTTTCCTCGACGAGCCTCCTCGCCCAGGGCGGCATCGCCGCAGCGGTGGGGGAGGACGACGATCCCGCGCTCCACGCGGAGGACACGCTTCGCACCGGTCGCGGCCTCTGCCGCCCGAGTGCCGTCTCCGTGCTGACCGAGGAGGCTCCCGCGCGTATCCGCGATCTCGTCGAGCTCGGCGTCGAGTTCGACGAGGGCCTGGGCCTCGAGGGCGGGCACAGCCGCCGGCGAGTGGTTCACGCGGGCGGGGCGGCGACCGGCGACCGAGTTGCACGGAAGCTCGCCGAGCGCGTGCTCGAGCACCCCCGCATCCAGGTCGCCGAGGGCGAGCGCATGCTCTCCGTCTGGCGCGACGACAGTCGCTGCGTCGGCGTCGTCACCGATCGGCGCGCAGTCGCATCGCGCGCGACGCTTCTGTCCACCGGAGGCGCCGCCGCCCTCTGGGAGCGCACGACAAACCCGGCCGGCGCCGTCGGAGAGGGGATGGCGGCGGCCTATCGAGCCGGAGCGGCCGTCGCCGATCTCGAGTTCGTGCAGTTCCACCCGACCACGCTCGTCGACTCGTCGCTCCTCCTCTCGGAGGCCCTCCGCGGGGAAGGCGCGCTGCTCCTCGACGAGCAGGGGAACCGCTTCACGGACGAGCTCGCGCCGCGCGACGTGGTCGCACGCGCGATCGCCGCTCGCGGGACGGTCCTGCTCGACCTCCGTCCGATCGACCGCGGCCGCTTCCCGACGCTCATGGGCAGCCTCGTGGAGGAGGGCTACGACCCTGCGCAGGCGCCGATTCCGGTCGCGCCGGCGGCGCACTACACGGTCGGGGGAGTGCTGACCGACCTCGACGGCAGAAGCGAGCTCGACGGTCTCTACGCGGCCGGCGAGTGCGCCGCGACGGGCGTTCACGGCGCGAACCGGCTCGCGTCGAACTCCCTGCTCGAGTGCCTCGTGTTCGGCCGCCGGGCGGCGCTCGCGGCGCTCGGAGAGCCCGGACTGCCGAGCCGCCTGCCGGACCTGCCGGAGCTGCCCATACCGGAGCACGTCTCGCCCGAGCTTCGCTCCGCGCTCTGGCGCGACTGCGGCCTGATCCGCGACGCGGCAGGTCTCGGGCACCTCCTCGACGCTCCCCATCTCCTCACGCGGCTGATCGCGGAGACGGCGCTCACGCGCGAGGAGAGCCGCGGCTCGCACTTCCGCGCGGACTTCCCGTCGGAGAACGAGGAATTCGAACGGCACGTCGTCATGCGACACGGGTCGGGGTCGCAGCTCGAGAGATGGCTGTAGCGACGGACACCGTCGAGCGCGTCGTGCTCGCCGCTCTCGCCGAGGACATCGGGGCCGGCGACGTGACAACCGAGGCGACGGTTCCCGAGGACGCCGTCGGCACGGCCGAGCTGCTCGTGAAGGAGCCGGGCGTCGTCTGTGGCCTCGGCGTCGCTGCGACCGCGTTCCGCGCGCTCGATCCCGACGTCCGCTTCGAGTCGCTTGCGAGCGACGGCGACGTGGTCGAGGCACAGGCCGTCGTCGCACGTGTGACGGGCTCGGAGCGCGCGATCCTCACGGCCGAGCGCGTTGCCCTGAACTTCCTCGGTCGGCTCTCGGGCATTGCGACCCTGACGCGCCGCTATGTCGACGCGGTCGAGGGGACCGGCGCCGCCGTCCTCGACACGCGGAAGACGACGCCGGGCCTCCGCGCTCTCGAGAAGCACGCCGTCGCGTCGGGCGGCGGTCGCAACCATCGCTTCGGCCTCGACGATGCGGTGCTGATCAAGGACAACCACCTTCGCGCTGCGGGCTCGATCGGTGCTTCCGTCGAGCTCGTGCGCACCGCCACCGACCTGACGATCGAGGTCGAGTGCGAGACGCTCGCGCAGGTCGACGAGGCGATTACCGTCGGAGTCGACGCGATCCTCCTCGACAACATGTCGCTCGACGAGCTTCGCGCGGCTGTCGCTCTCGTCGACGGCCGCGCACGTCTCGAGGCATCGGGCGGCGTCACCCTCGAGACGATTCGCGCGATCGCGGAGACCGGTGTCGACGAGATCTCCGTCGGCGCGCTCACTCATTCCGCCCGCTCACTCGACGTCTCACTGGAGTTACGCGAGGGAACCCCTGGTTCCCCCGTGAGCCCCCTCCTCTAGAAAGGCGAACGGCAGCATGACCACAGCAGAGATCACCACCATGCAGGAGGAGATCCGCGAACTTGCCGCCGCGCGCGACGCGGTGATCCTCGCCCACAACTACCAGGTGCCCGAGGTGCAGGACGTTGCCGACTACGTCGGCGACTCGCTCGGGCTCTCGCGGGAGGCCGCGGCCACGGACGCGGACGCGATCGTGTTCTGCGGCGTCCACTTCATGGCCGAGACGGCCGCGATCCTCAGCCCGCAGAAGACGGTTCTCATCCCCGACCTCGACGCGGGGTGCTCGCTCGCGGCGTCGATCTCCGCCGACCAGCTCCGCGTGTGGAAGGCCGAGAATCCCGGTGCGGTTGTCGTCTCGTACGTGAACACCACCGCCGAGGTGAAGGCGGAGAGCGACTACTGCTGCACGTCCGGGAACGCGAAGGGCGTCATCGAGTCGATCCCGGAGGACACCGAGATCCTGTTCCTTCCGGACATGTTCCTCGGCCTCTGGCTCGAGAAGGTCACGGGACGCAAGCTGCGGATCTGGATGGGGGAGTGCCACGTGCACGCCGGTATCCGCCCGCAGGACATCACGCGCTGGCAGGCCGACGCGCCCGACGCCGAGTTCCTCGTACACCCGGAATGCGGCTGCGCGAGCCAGTGCATGGCCTTCGGGAACGAGAAGACGCACATCCTCTCGACGGAGGGGATGATCAAGTTCGCGAAGTCGTCGCCGAAGGAGCGCTTCCTGGTGGCGACCGAGACGGGGATCATCCACCGGCTCAACAAGGAGGCGCCGGAGAAGCGGTTCGAGGCCGTCTCGGAGAAGGCGATCTGCCGTTACATGAAGATGATCACGCTGCCGAAGCTGCGCGACTCGCTGCGAGACTGGAAGTTCGAGGTCACGGTTCCGAAGGACATCGCCGAGCGCGCCCGGGGCGCGATCGACCGGATGGTTGCGATCTCCTGAGAGCGGGAACACCACTGTGGTGGCACACGTTCTGCCTCACGTGGGCACGGCGACGGTGAAGACCCTGACCGACGCGGAGCGCGCGTTTCTCGCGAATCCGTACGTCGGGGTCGTGACCGATCTGCGGCCGGACGGCACCCCGCACTCGACCGTGGTGTGGGTCGACGTCGACGACGAGGGCGTCTCGTTCAACACCGCCTGGCCGCGCGCGAAACCGCGCTATCTCCGGGCGAACCCGAGGGTTGCCCTCCTCGTCGTCGACCCCGGCGACGAGTACCGCTGGGTGTCGATCAGCGGTGTCGCCACCCTCACCGAGGACGGGGCGGACGAGCAGATCGACCGCCTCGCGAAGAAGTACAAGGGGCTCGACTCCTACCCCTGGCACAAGCCGGAGGAGACCCGCGTCTCGGTGCGGATCTCCCCTACCTGGATCGAGGCGAGAGGGCTGCATTGACGCGCAAGATCAGGATCTGCGGGCGCAGATCCTGATCGCGCGAAGACCCCTGAAGCGCGACCGCAAGCGGTGGCGATCGCCCTGACTCATCGCTGCCTAGGTCGCCCGGACCGAGTGCACCGGCGGAAGGTTCGTCGACGCCGTGAACCACGTCTTTCCGGCGTCGCCCGAGCCGAACACGTCGCCCGAGGTCGCGCCGAAGTACAGACCCATGCTCGCCCCGGAGCCATCGCCGCAGAACGCCTGGCGCAGGATCGTGAGGTACGCATCGTCCTGCGGAAGGCCGTCGCCGTGCGCGGTCCAAGTTTCGCCGGCGTCGCGCGTCTCGTAGACGCGCACACGGCCCTCGGGGGTCGTGCGGTCCATGTCCGCGACGAGCGGGATGACGTACGCGCTGTCGGGATCGGCGGGGTCGATCACCATCGGGAAGCCGAAGTCGGAGGGCAGCCCGTCGGCGATGCTCGTCCACGACTCGCCGGCGTCGTCCGAGCGGTAGACGCCGCCGTGGAACTGCATGAACATCCGCTCCGGGCGGGCGGCCGCGCGGTGCATGTTGTGCACGCAGAGCTGGAGCGTGTCCTCGCGGGCCTCCTCGGGCATGTAGCGGGGATAGAGCCCCTTGTTGCCGTTGCGCCAGGTCTCGCCGCCGTCGTCGGTGAGCCACACGCCGACCGCGGAGATCGCGAGCGCGACGCGTGCGGGGTCGCCCGGCCAGGTCGCGATCGAGTGCATGCACATTCCGCCCGCGCCGGGAGACCACTCGGGGCGGGTGGGCTGCTCCCAGAACGCCTTGTTCAGCGCCCACGTCTGACCGTCGTCATGGCTCTCGAAGAGGACTCCGGGATCGCCGCCCGCGTACAGGAGACCCTCCTTCTCGCCCGGCACGACCGACCACAGGCGCGTCATCGCCTTCTCTGCGTCTTCGGGGAGCACGATGCCGTCGGCCTGCTGCCACTCGCCGGCGAGGTCGTCGGAGTAGAAGAGCTTCGGGCCGTAGAACGCGGACGTGACAGCTGCGTAGGTGCGCCCGTTGCGCGGATCCCGCGTCGCAAACTCCACCGGCTCGCCCGCGAAGTGGCGGGACGTGACCTCGAAGGGCGAGCCCGCGTCGCCTTCGAGCACGAACAGGCCCTTCTTCGTTCCGACCAGAAGCTCAGTCACAACTCAACCTCCCGAGATCGCGGGGAGCACGTGCAGCCGGTCGCTGGCCGCGACGGCCGTGTCCTCCCGTCCGAATTCCTTGTTCACGAAGACGTTGATGTGCTCGCGGATCGACCCGTGCTCGTCGAGGATCCAGCCCTTCACGTCCGGATGCCGGCGTTCGAGCGCCAGCAGCACCTCGGCCACCGTCGAGCCGTCCAGCTCGAGCTCACGGTGCCCCCCGGCCAGCTCGGACAGCGGGGCGCGAAGCCTCACGACCGCCATGCGTCGATCCTAGTGCTCACATCGCATCGTCGGTTAGACGACGAACGGGACCGGAAATCATCGACATCCGATCGCGTTCGTCACAGAAGAGCTCCAAGCGTTTGCCGACTCGGCGACTTACGTGTGGGTTCTGTAAAGGTCGTCGCGCCGCTCGAATCGCTCTGACATAGTGGGCGACTTCATCAGGGGCCGCGGCACGAGGTTTCGTGCTCGGAGGGTCCGGAGAAGCCGGTCGAGCGCAGAGGGGCGCCGCCGGGGCGGTGGTCGGCTCGCACGAGCCGCTCGTCCCCGTACGTCTCCGCGCCTGGCGGCCTCACCCCATCCGGCGCACGCGAGCTCGGCTCGCTGCCAGTCGTGTTTCGACGATCAGCGGCGCGTGCGCCGTCTGCGGAGGTGATCGAATGTCCGAGCTCGTCGAGCTCATGAGTGAACTTGCGCGACTGCTGTCCATGCGGTCGTCCACACCACGACGGGACGCACTGCGGATCGCACATCGCCGGATCCGTCGTTATGCCGGCGAGCGAGGGCTCGGCGAGTCCTGGTGCGACGCCGTGCTCCTGCAGTTCCTCAGCGAGGAGCACGCCTCGAGGAGAGTCGCATGAGCGCCGCAAGCATGCCGATCGGGCTCCTCCGTCTGCAGACGGAGGGCACGAGGCTCACCGCCACGGAGGCGCGCGTGCTACGGCAGATCGCGATGGGCGACACGCAGGTCGAGGTAGCACAGCGGCTGGGCAAGTCGCTCGAGACCGTACGCAAGCAAACGAAGATGGCGCGTGCACGACTCAAGGCGCGAACGAATGCGCACGCTGTCGCCATCGCGATCAGCCTCGACCTCATATGAACCTGCCCGTCGTACAGCGGTCGGTGCTGAAGCTCGCGCACGCGGAGCGGGAGGAGTGGCGTCGCCGCGCGGAAGCCGGCCTTGGTCCCGAGCCTCGCGTGTCCCGGTCTCGCGTGCGGTCGCCCCGCCGGATCCGCCGGCCCGCACGGCTCGTCGCGACCAGCGTGCTGGCTGCAGGTGCGGCGGTGGCAGTCGTGACGCTGCCCGGCCGCTCGGGTGGGGCCGTGCGACCCGACTACGCAGGCTGCATCGGTCAGGCTCGGTACCAGGATCCGATCGAGAGCAACCAGTACCAGGAGCTCGTCAACGCGCTCTACGCCTGTGGCGTCTACAAGACGGCGAGTGCCGACGGGTAGATGACTAGGGCTCGAGCTCGAGGACGCCGTGCGGCGAGCCGTATTCGGCGAGCTTTCCGAGGAACGGCTGTGGCGCGAACGCCTCCGGCCCGAGCACGCCGACTCCCGACCACTCACCGCCCGCCAGCAGCTCGAGCGCGATCACCGGGTTGATGGCGGTCTGCCAGACGACCGCCTGCGACCCGTATTCGCGCATCGAGGTCTCGCTGTCGGCGACGTGGTAGAGGTAGGTCTTCCGCGGCTCCCCGTCCTTGCCGAGACCGGTGACGAGCGTGCCGGCGCAGGTCTTCCCGGTCATGCGCTCTCCGAGCGTCGCGGGGTCCGGGAGCGCGGCCGCCACCACGTCGCGCGGGGCGACCTCGACGCCCTTGACCGGAATCCGCTCCTTCGAGTCGAGGCCGAGCTTGTGGAGGGTCTTCAGTACGTCGATGAACTCGTCGCCGAGGCCGTACTTGAAGGTGACGCGTTGGCAGTCGATCCAGCGCGGGACGAGCAGCACCTCCTCGTGCTCGACGTTCACGCACTCGACCGGCCCGATTCCCTCGGGGAAGTCGAACACCTCGGGCTCCGAGAACGGCTCGGTCGTGAACCAGCCGCGGTCCCGCTCCCAGATCACCGGCGGGTTCAGGCACTCCTCGATCGTCGTCCAGATCGAGAAGGTCGGTGCGAAGTCGTAGCCCTCGACGACGAGGTTCGCGCCGTCGCGGATGCCGACCTCGTCGATCTCCGAGAAGAGCTCGTCGGCGGCGTACCGCGCGAAGACGTCCGCCGCGCCGGGCTCGACGCCGATTCCGACGAGTGCGAGCAACCCCTTCTCGGCCCACGCCGCCGCACGCTCGAACTGGTAGTCGCCGAGCTTGACGCCGACCTCCTCGTACGGACGCGTCGGGTGTGGCTCCGAGAGCGTCATCGCCATGTCCAGGTACGTGACCCCGGCCTCGAGGCAGGCGTCGAAGATCGGGACGCTGAAGAGCGGGTCGACGGAGTTGAGGACGGCATCGGCGCGCGTCTCGCGAACGAGCGCGACGACCGACGCCCTGCTCGACGCGTCGACGGCGTGGGCGGAGAACCGGCCGTCGTCGAGCTCGGCGACGAGGCTCTGCGGACGCGCGCCGTCGTAGTCGGCGAGCGCGCAGGCGTCGAAGAAGGAGCGCCGAGCGGCGATACGGGCGAAGGCGGAGCCCACGCCTCCGGTTCCGACGACGAGAATCCGCACGGCGCAGGGGTTCTACACCAATGCCTCTCCCTGTCGCGTTACTTTCGATGGCGATACGCTCCTCCCGAGATTCCCGGATCGGAGGTCGTGTGAGCGTTTCCGTAACCCAGCAGAAGCAGTTCATCGGCGGTGAGTTCGTGGAGTCGTCCTCGGGAGAGACCATGGCGGTCTTGAACCCCGCGACCGGCGAGGTGATCGCCGAGGTGCCGCGCGGGACGGCCGAGGACGTCGACGGGGCCGTCGACGCAGCGATGAAGGCGTGGGAGGAATGGCAGTCGAAGACGCCCAAGGACCGCATGGGGCTTCTCCTGAAGCTGGCGGACGTGATCGACGAGAACGCCGAGGAGCTCGCACGGCTGGAATCGTTGAACGTGGGCAAGCCGTGGTGGGTCGCGGTCGACGAGCCGGGCGTCATGTCCGACAACCTCCGGTTCTTCGCCGGCGCGGCCCGCAACCTCGAGGGCAAGGCCGCAACGGAGTACGTCGAGGGATACACGTCGATGATCCGGCGCGAGCCGCTCGGCATCGTCGCGGGCATCTGCCCGTGGAACTACCCGCTCTTCATGGCGATGTGGAAGATAGGTCCGGCGCTCGCTGCGGGGAACGTGCAGATCATCAAGCCGGCCGAGCAGACACCGCTCACGATGCTCCGCTTCGTCGAGCTGGCCCAGGAGGTCATCCCGCCCGGAGTCCTGCAGGTCGTCACCGGAGACGGGATCCCGGTGGGAGATGCGCTGGTGCGGCATCCGCACGTCCGCCTCGTCTCGCTGACCGGCGACACGGCGACGGGGAAGATCATCGCCGCCAACGCGGCGCAGACCGTCAAGCGCGTCCATCTGGAGCTCGGAGGCAAGGCGCCGATGGTCGTCCTCGACGACGCCGACCCTGCCACCGTCGCCGAGGCGATCAAGATCGGCGGGTACTTCAACTCGGGCCAGGACTGCACGGCGTCGTCGCGCATCCTCGTGAGCGAGCGGATCTACGACGACGTGCTCTCCGCGACCGTCGAGGCGGTGGAGTCCTTGACCGTCGGCGATCCCGGGACTGACGACGAGATCGGCATGGGCCCGGTCATCTCCGCGGAGCAGCAGGAGCGCGTGCTGGGCTTCCTCGAGCGAGCGAGCGACGCGAAGGCGACGATCGTCACGGGCGGGGAGTCGGTCGGCGACCGCGGGTTCTTCGTGAAGCCGACGATCGTCACGGACGTCGCGCAGGACGCCGAGATCGTTCAGAACGAGGTCTTCGGCCCGGTCGTCACCGTTCAGTCCGCGGGGTCGGACGATGCGGCGATCGAGATGGCCAACGACGTGCGCTACGGCCTCGCGGCGTCCGTGTTCTCCGAGAACGTCGGGCGGGCGATGAAGGTCGCCGCGAAGCTCGACTTCGGGACGGTGTGGATCAACGAGCACCTCTTCCCGCTCACCTCCGAGATGCCGCACGGCGGCTTCAAGGAGTCGGGCTACGGCAAGGACATGTCCATCTACTCGATGGAGGAGTACACGCGGATCAAGCACGTCTGCGTGAAGCTCGCCGGATGACGACGACCGAAGCGCCAGCTCCTGACGTCAGGCTCGAGAAGGTCGTCAAGCACTTCGACGAGGCGGTCGCCGTCGACGGCATCTCGGTCGAGATCCCGCGCGGGTCCTTCTTCGCGATGCTCGGCCCTTCAGGGTGCGGGAAGACGACGACGCTCCGGATGATCGGGGGCTTCGAGGAACCGACCGAGGGCCGCATCTTCCTCGGCGACCAGGACGTCGTCGGGCTGCCCCCCTACAAGCGGGACGTGAACACGGTGTTCCAGAGCTACGCGCTCTTCCCGCACATGTCGATCGAGGACAACGTCGCCTTCGGCCTCGAGCGCAAGGGCGTGCCGAAGGACCAGCTGAAGGGGCGCGTCGCGGAGATAATCGAGCTCGTCGGGCTCTCCGGCTTCGTGAAACGAAAGCCGAAGCAGCTGTCCGGCGGCCAGCAGCAACGCGTCGCGCTCGCGCGTGCGCTCGTCAACCACCCACGCGTCCTGCTTCTCGACGAGCCACTCGGCGCGCTCGACCTCAAGCTCCGCAAGAACATGCAGATGGAGCTCAAGCGCATCCAGAGCGAGGTCGGCATCACGTTCGTCCACGTCACGCACGACCAGGAGGAGGCGATGACGATGGCCGACACGATCGCCGTCATGAACAACGGCAAGATCGAGCAGCTCGGCCCGCCCGCCGTGCTCTACGAGCGGCCTGCGACGGCGTTCGTCGCCGGGTTCCTGGGCGCGTCCAACCTCTTGCCCGGCACGATCGAGGGCCCCGATGCGATCAGGCTCGACGACGGGACGATGGTGCGCGCGACGGTGAACGGCCGCTCGGGCGAGGTGGCCGCAGGCGTCAGGCCGGAGAAGATCACGATCGGTGCCGGTGGTGGCGCCAACGAGCTGGCCGGCACGATCGCCGAGAGCGCATACTTCGGCGTCGCGACGCAGGTCGCGGTACGCACCGCGGCCGGCACCGTGCAGGTGTTCGCGCAGAACATGGACTCGGGCGGACGGGTTCCACCGCCCGGGACAAATGTCGTACTCAGCTGGGCTCCCGAGTCGACGTTCGTCGTCGACCGCGACGGCTCGGCGAGCGAGGAGGAGGACGTATGAACGCGAGGCTGACCCGACAAGAGCTTCTGCGGCGCGGCGCGGCGGGGAGCGCGCTGCTCGCCCTGCCGTCTCTGCTCGCCGCCTGCGGGGGTGGTGGCGGAGGCAGCTCCGGAGGCGGCGAGGTGAACGACGTCCTCAACTTCTCGAACTGGGAGCTCTACATCGACACGCCGCAGTCCCGAAAGGACGCGGGGCTGAAAGGCCCGACGACGCTCCAGCAGTTCACTTCCAAGACGGGCATCAAGGTCAACTACTACGAGGACGTCAACTCGAACTCGGAGTACTTCGCGAAGGTGCAGGGTCGCCTGCGCCAGGGTCAGGGGATCGGGCGCGACATCCTCGTGTCGACGGACAACGACCGCTTCCTCGGCGACTACATCTCGAACGGCTGGGCGCAGAAGCTCGACAAGAGCCTCATCCCGAACATCTCCAACCTCATCGACGCCCAGGCGAGCCCACCCTTCGACCCGAATCGCGAGTACTCGCTTCCGTGGTTCTCCGGGATGGACGGGATCGCGTGGAACGAGGACGTCACGGGGCCGGTGACGAGCGTGACGCAGCTCCTCGAGGATCCGAAGCTGAAGGGTAAGGTCGGCGTCTGGAACTCGATGGGCGACACGCTCGGGCTCGTCATGCTCGAGAACGGCGACGATCCCGCGAAGGTCACCGACGAGTCGTTCGACCGGGCGATCGCGGTGATCCAGAAGGCGCAGGACGCCGGACAGATCCGACGTTTCTACGGAAACGACTACGCACAGCCGCTCGCGACCGGCGACCTGGCGGCGAGCATGGCGTGGTCCGGCGACATCTTCCTCCTCGCCAAGCCCAACGTGAAGTGGGGTATCGCGGACAAGGGCGGGATCATCTGGACCGACAACATGATCATCCCGACAGGCGGCAGCGTGCCCACCGCCTCGACGTACATGAACTTCGTCTACGACCCGAAGATCTCCGCCCAGCTCGCACTCGGGGCCGGCTACATCTCGTCCGTCACGGGCGTCAAAGACGAGGCGGCCAAGCTCAATCCGGACGCCGCGAGCAACACGCTCGCCTTCCCGACCGGCGAGATGCTGGGGCAGATGCACCAGAACGACCCCGCGATGTTCTCGAATCCCGACTACGAGAAGAAGTGGTTGGCGGTCCAGGGCAAGTAGAGCGAATCGATCGAGACGCATGGGCACGTTCTTCCACCGGCACCGGGGCGCCACGCCGTATCTGCTCCTCGCGCCGGGGATCCTCTGGCTCGCGATCTTCTTCCTGATCCCGCTCGCATTCCTGGGCTACGAGTCGCTCCAGTCCGGTCTCTTCCCGAACTTCGAGTTCACCTGGCAGTTCTCGAACTTCTCGGACGGGATCCGCGACTACCACCAGCAGTTCATCCGCTCGTTCGTCTACGCGGGGATTGCAACGGTCGCGTGCCTCGTCCTCGCGTATCCGCTCGTGTACTGGATCGCGTTCCGGGCAGGCCCCTGGCGCAACCTGTTCCTGCTCGCGATCGTCGCGCCGTTCTTCGTCACCTACCTCGTGCGCACGATCGCGTGGCTGAACATCCTCGCCGACCAGGGGCCGGTCGTCGGCCTTCTCCGCGACCTTCACATCCTGGGACCCGACGGGCGGCTGCTCGCGACCACGTTCGCGGTGGTGTCGGGCATCACCTACAACTTCTTCCCCTTCATGGCGCTCCCGCTGTACGTCTCGCTGGAGCAGATCGACCCGCGGCTGTTGGAGGCGGCGAAGGATCTCTACGCGTCGCCGACCCAGGCGTTCCTACGGGTGACGCTGCCGTTGTCGGCGCCGGGGATCGTCGCCGGGACTCTTCTCACCTTCATCCCGGCCGCCGGCGACTTCATCAACGCGGCGCTCCTCGGGACTCCGAAGCAGGCGATGATCGGGAACGTCATCCAGTCGAAGTTCCTCGAGTCGCTCGACTACCCGAGCGCCGCCGCGCTCTCGTTCATCCTCATGGGCCTCATTCTCGTCGCGCTCTTGGTCTACGCGCGCATCGTCGGCTCCGAGAGGCTCACCGGATGACAACTGCTCGCCTCCGGCTCGCGTTCGCGGGCGAAACCATGTTTCCCCCGCGAGCCCCCTTCTTCCTGAAAACGTGGGGAACCTCCCGGTTCCCCACACCCCTCCACCGTCATGAGTCGAGGCTCGACTCATGACGACCGTCGCGGCATCGACTCCGCGCGTCCGGCGCGGTCTCGCTACGCGGGCCTGGGCATTCGCGAGGCGCCACGCGCTGACCGTGTACGCGCTCCTCGTCGTGGCCTACCTGATGCTGCCGATCGCCGTCGTGATCCTGTTCTCGTTCAACAAGCCTTCCGGCCGCTTCAACTACGTGTGGGAGCAGTTCACGTTCGGCAACTGGGCGCACTGGAACGATGTCCTCGGCATCCAAGGCGCGATCGTCACGTCGCTCGAGGTCGGACTGCTCGCGACCATCGTCGCCACGGCGCTCGGGACCCTCATCGCGATGGCGATCGTCCGCCACCACTTCGTCGGACGCGGCGCCACGAACGTGATCGTGTTCCTGCCGATGTCGACACCGGAGATCGTTCTCGGCGCGTCGCTCCTCACGCTGTTCCTCAACACGACGGCGATCTTCCAGCTCGGGTTCGTCACGATCTTCATCGCACACGTGATGTTCATCGTGAGCTTCGTCGTCGTCACGGTGAAGGCGCGGCTGATCGGCTTCGACCGGCATCTCGAGGAGGCGGCGATGGACCTCGGCGCGAACGAGATCACGACGTTCCGCAAGGTGACGCTACCGCTCATCGCACCCGCGATGCTCGCCGCGGCGCTCCTCGGGTTCGCGCTCTCGATCGACGACTTCGTGATCACGTACTTCAATGCGGGCCCGACCCAGACGTTCCCGATCTTCGTGTGGGGCATCGCACGCGTGGCCGTTCCGCCGCAGGTGAACGTCGTCGCGAGCGCGATCTTCCTGATCGCGATCGCCCTCGCCCTGACTAACGTCTTCTGGGAGTACCGCAGCGCCAAACGAACGCGAGGAGCCACATGACCACGATCGCCCCGATCCCGCTCGACCTGCAGAAAGCCGCGAAGGAGCACCTCTGGATGCACTTCACCCGCATGGGCGGGTTCGAGGTTGCTGACGTCCCGATCATCGTCAGGGGCGACGGGTGTCACCTCGAGGACTCGAACGGACGGCGCTACATCGATGCGCTGGCGGGCCTCTTCTCGGTCAACATCGGCTACTCGTTCGGCGAGGAGATCGGGCAGGCGGCGCTCGACCAGATGCGCGAGCTGCCCTTCTACACCAACTGGTCGTACGCGCACCCGCGCGCGATCGAGCTCGCGGCGGAGGTGGCGTCGCTCGCACCGGGCGACCTCAACCGCGTCTTCTTCTGCTCGGGCGGCTCGGAGGCGGTCGAGTCGGCGTGGAAGCTCGCACGGCAGTACTACACCGCCCGTGGCGAGAAGCAGCTCCGAGGCGCCGTGACTCCAGGGGCACGCGCAGGAGCACAGGAGCCAGAGGTGGATCACGACGCGATCGTGGCCAGTGCGGCCCTACCGCAACGGCGGTACAAGGCCATCGCGCGCCACATCGCCTATCACGGGACGACGCTCGGGGCTCTCTCGATCAACGGCATCCCCGCGATTCGCGCGCCGTTCGAGCCACTGCTGGCCGAGGTGCGCCACGTCTCGAACACGAACCGCTACCACCGGCCGCACGACGAGACCGAGGCCCAGTTCACGCAGTTCCTGCTCGACGAGCTGGAGCAGGCGATCGTCGCGATGGGACCGGAGACGGTATGCCTCGTGCACATGGAGCCGGTGCAGAACGCGGGCGGCTGCTTCACGCCGCCCGAGGGGTACTGGGCCGGTGTCCGCGAGATCTGCGACCGCTACGACATCCTGCTGTCCGCCGACGAGGTGATCACCGCGTTCGGACGCGTCGGCCACTGGTTCGGCTCGGAGCGCTACGACATCCGGCCCGACATCGTCACGATCGCGAAGGGCCTGTCCTCGTCGTACGGCGCGATCGGCGGCGTCGTCGCGACGGAGCGCGTGATGGAGCCGTTCATGGGCGCGACGTCGATGTTCTCGCACGGCATCACGTTCGGCGGCCACCCGGTCATGTGCGCCATCGCGCTGAAGAACATCGAGATCATGAAGCGGGAGCGGATCGTCGAGCACGTGCGCGAGAACGAGGACGCATTCCGCTCGACGCTCGGGCAGCTCCTCGACCTGCCGATCGTCGGTGACATTCGGGGGACGGGCTACTTCTGGGCGATCGAGCTCGTGAAGGACAAGGACACCCGTGAGACGTTCTCGGACGAGGAGTGCGAGCGCCTGCTTCGCGGCTACCTCTCGACGGCGCTCTGGGACGCCGGGATGATCTGCCGCGCCGACGACCGCGGCGACCCCGTCATCCAGATCTCGCCGCCGCTCGTCGCCGGGCAGGCGGAGTTCGACGAGATCACGTCCATTCTCGGCGAGGTGCTGACCGAAGCGTCGTCGCTGATGCGTTAGCGCCGCGGCAGGAGCGCGCCGTCAGGCGTCCTGCGCGCAGCGAAAACCTGTGAATGCCTCGCGCCGCTCGGGGCTCTCCCAGCGGCGGAACGAGTTTCGTGCGATGAGCGCGTCCGTCGCCCACGAGCCGCCTCGGAGGACACGGACGTCGTCTCCGAAGTTGACCTCCGAGCACTCCGGGTAGGGGAACGGCATGAACCCCGGATACGGCTGAAACGACGAAGACGTCCACTCCCAGACGTCGCCGGCCATCTGGACGCACCCGACCGGGCTGACCCCTCCCGCATAGGAGCCAGACGGCGCCGGAGACCAGCGGCGCCGGTCGAGGCTCGCCTCGAACCCCATCCACGCCTGACCCCACGGGTAGCGGAACTTGCCCTCGTGGTCGTGCCAGCCGGCCGCGCGCTCCCACTCGATCTCGGTCGGCAGTCGCTTCCCAGACCAGCGTGCGAACGCCTCCGCCTCGTGGAACGACACATGCTGGACCGGCTCCCACGGTGTGATCGGCTCGCGCCGCCCGAACCGAACGCGCTCCCAGCCGTAGTCCGACCGCTCCCAGTAGAGCGGCGCCGATGCGTCTTCGCGCTCACGCCACTCCCAGCCCGCGTCGCTCCAGACCTTGGGCGAGCGGTACCCGCGGTCGTCCACGAACTCCGCGAACTCGCCGTTGGTCACGGGCATGCGGTCGATCCGGAACGCAGGAATCTCCGTCTCGTGGGGCTCGAGCTCGTTGTCGTACGCCCATGGCTCGTGGGTCGCTCCGAGCGTGAACGGGCCGGCCTGGACGACGACCTCGTCCGGTCCCGACGGCGCGCGATCGGGCGCGGTCGAGTCGACGACCGGGTAGGTGGTGCCGGTTCGGCACTGCAGCGCCTCGAGCATCGACTCGTGCGCCTGGAGCTCGTTCTGCAGCACGAGGCCGAACACGAACCCGCGGCGCACGAGGACGTCGGGCGCCTCGAGGTCGATGCGCTCCAACATCTCGAGCGAGCGCTCGCGCACGTCGCTCGCGTACGCGCGGACGGCGCTCGGCTTGAGCGCCGGCAGCTTCGCGCCGTTCTGCCGCTCGCGCCGGAACGCGTCGTACACGTGGTCGTGCGCGTCGGGGATCGGCCGGGCGCCTGCGACGGTACGCAGAATCCAGAGCTCTTCGAACCGCGCCACGTGCGCGTAGCTCCACACGAGCGGCGGCACTCGCGGCGACAGCTGGGCTGCCAGCTCGTCGTCCGAGACGGGGGCGACGAGCTCCTCCGTCGTCGTCCGGCCGCGCTGGAACTCCCGGCGGATCTCGTTCAGGTTCTCCACCGTCGCACTGTGGCCGAAGGACCGGCTGTTGGCCAGGGGCAGAAGGGGGATACCCGTCGACTCCGGTCGAAAACCGCCTGCCTGCGCCGCGACTCGAAGCCGATCGTTAGCCTTGTTCGTTCGGGACTTCGCGATCGAGAGGAGCCGGGAGGAATGAGCGAGACCCACAACGGGGCCGTCGTCGTCGCTCGCGACGTGACCCGCCGCTACGGAGAAGGGGATACGGCGGTCGACGCCCTGCGCGGCGTCTCGGTGAACATCGCGCCGGGCAAGGCGACGGCCGTGATGGGGCCGTCTGGCTCCGGGAAGTCGACGCTGATGCACATCCTTGCCGGGCTGGACAAGCCGACGTCCGGATCGGTCGACCTCGCGGGCACCGAGATCACATCGCTCGGCGACAACGACCTCACGAAGCTCCGCCGCGAGCACATCGGATTCGTCTTCCAGTTCTTCAACCTGCTCCCGATGCTCGACGCGCGCGAGAACATCCTCCTGCCGCTGACCATCGCCGGCGAGAAGCCGGCGGACGGATGGCTCGAGCAGGTCGTGCACGACGTCGGTCTCGAGGACCGGCTCACGCACCGACCGGCCGAGCTGTCCGGTGGTCAGCAGCAGCGCGTCGCAATCGCGCGAGCCCTCATCTCGAGGCCGACCGTCCTCTTCGCCGACGAGCCCACGGGTAACCTGGACTCGGCGACGAGCGGCGAGATCCTCGAGCTCCTTCGGCGCTCGGTGGACGAATACGGGCAGACCATCGTGATGGTCACGCACGACGCGCGTGCCGCGGCCGTCGCGCATCGCGTCCTGTTCTTGGCGGACGGCGAGATCGTGCGCGAGCTCGGCGAGTGCGACGCGCACACGATCCACTCCGTCATGGAAGAGCTGGCCGCCGGCTAGTGACCAAGTTCGCGCTGAGAGGCCTTCTCGGGCGGAAGCTGCGCGCCGCCCTCACCGCGATCGCGATCGTCCTGGGGGTCGCGATGATCAGCGGCACCTACGTCCTGACGGATTCGATCAACCAGGCGTTCGACACGATCTTCACGGACATCCGCAAGGGCTCGAACGCCGTCATCACCGGGAAGTCGGCCGTCGACCTCTCGAACCAAGATGGTCTCACCCCGCCCACGCTCGACGAGTCGCTTCTGCCCCAGGTGCGCGAGCTGTCGGGCGTCGCCCAGGCCGAGGGCAGCGTGAGCTCCGATGCGACCCAGTTCATCGGAGACGACGGCAAGGCGGTCGTCTTCGGCGGCGCCCCGAACCTCGGGTTCTCGATCTCCGATCCGAGCTCGCCGTTCAACTCGCTCACCCTGCTCGACGGCAGCTGGCCCGGAAACGACGAGGTCGTCGTCGACAATCACACGGCCGACAAGGAGGACTTCAAGGTCGGTCAGACCGTTGGCGTTCAGGCCGAGGGCCCGGTCCAGCGGCTTCGGATCTCGGGGATCGTGCAGTTCAGCTCGGGGTTCTCGCTCGGCGGCGCGACGCTCGCGGGATTCGATCTTCCGACCGCGCAACGGCTGTTCAAGAAGGTCGGGCAGTTCGACGAGATCGCGGTCGCGGCGAAGCCGGACGTCACGGACGCCGAGCTCGTCGGCCAGATCAAGCCGATCCTGCCCGAGACCGCGCAGGTGCGGACGGGCACGCAGCAGGCGGCCAAGGATGCCGCGGACACGAACGACTTCATCTCGTTCCTGCGCGGGTTCCTCCTCGCCTTCGCCGGCATCGCGCTCTTCGTCGGCTCGTTCGTCATCGCGAACTCGCTGTCGATCACGATCGCGCAGCGCACGCGCGAGTTCGCGACCTTGCGGACGATCGGCGCCACGAACCGTCAGATCATGGGCTCCGTGATCGTGGAGGCGCTCGTCGTGGGCGTGCTTGCTTCTGTGGTCGGGCTCTTCCTCGGGTTCCTGCTCGCGAAGGGCCTCTTCAAGCTCTTCGACACGGTCGGCTTCACGCTGCCGAACTCGGGTCTCGTGTTCGAGCCGCGGGCGGCGGTCATCGCGCTGGCCGTCGGAATCCTCGTCACGCTGCTCGCGAGCGTGTACCCGGGGCTGCGCGCGACGACCGTGCCGCCGATCGCGGCTGTTCGCGAAGGTGCACAGCTTCCGGGCGAGCCGCTCGACCGCGTCCGTGGGCTCCTGCGCGGGATCCTCGTGACGGCGCTCGGCGTCGTGGTCGGTGCGGGCGCGATCACGGCGACTCCCGGCAACACGCTCGTCAGCTCACTGCTCGCGGTGCTCGGGCTGATCCTGATCCTCTTCGGCTGCGCGCTCTTCCCGTCGCGCACCATTGGTGCGCTCGTGTCCATGGGGCTGGGCTTCGCGGCGCTCCTGTACGGGCTGTTCGTCCCCGGGCTCGGAACGACGCGCGTGCTCCTGTGGATGGGCGTCGGGGTGCTGCTCCTCTTCTTCGGCGTCGCGCGCGTTTCGACTCGCTTGATCCCGCGGCTGTCCGTCCTCGTGTCGCCGGTTGCCCGCTGGGCGCTCTTCCTCTTCTCGGTCGTCTTCTGGCCCTTCTTCACGCTCCCGTACTGGCTGCTGCGCTACGGCGCGTGGGGGCCGGGACCGGTGTGGAAGCGCATACCGGCCTTTGTCGTCGGAGCGATCAACGTCTTCCTTCTCGTGATCGTGCTCCTGATGTGGCTGCGCAAGGCCCTGACGAAGTGGGAGCCCGAGTGGCCGATGGAGTTCCCCGGCGTCGTTCCCGACCGGTCGACCTCCCGGGTCGGGACGGAGAACGCGCGCCGCAACCCGCAGCGCACGGCATCGACGGCCGCTGCGCTCATGATCGGGCTCGCGCTCGTCACGCTCGTCGCGACGCTCGCCGCCGGGATCGTCTCGTCGTTCACGGACGCGGTGAACGAGCTCTTCACCGGCGACTACGCGATCACCGCGCAGAACAACTTCTCGCCGATCCCGATCGACGCCGCCGACGCCGCCGCCAAGGCGCCGGGCGTCATCGCGATCGGAAACGTGCGCACCGGCGAGGCCCTCGTCTACAAGAAGTCCGAGTTCGTGACCGCCGCGGACCCCGGCATGGCGCAGGTCATCAACATGGACTGGAAGGAAGGGTCGCCGGCGGTCTTCTCCCAGCTCGGGCAGGACGGGATCTTCGTCGACGACTCGTTCGCGGATGACCACGACCTGAAGCCGGGCTCGACGGTCGACGTGACCTTCGCCAACGGGAACACGAAGACCTTCGTGGTGAAGGGGATCTTCAAGCCGCCGACCGGCGGCTCGCCCTTCGGGCCGGTGACGATGTCGGCGGCCGTCTGGGACAGCCAGACGCCGCAGCCGAGGAACCTCTACTCGTTCGTGAAGATGCAGGGCGGCGAGACCGACGCGAACCAGGCGGCGCTCGACAAGGCGCTCGCGGACTTCCCGAACGCGAAGGCGCAGGACCGGCAGGCGTTCATCGACAACCAGATCTCCGGCCTCAGCTCGGTGCTGAACATCCTGTACGTGCTGCTCGCGCTCTCGGTCATCGTCAGCCTCTTCGGGATCGTGAACACGCTCGTTCTCACGGTCTTCGAGCGGACGCGCGAGATCGGGATGCTGCGGGCCATCGGGATGACGCGCCGCCAGGTGCGCCGCATGATCCGCCACGAAAGCGTGATCACGGCGCTCATCGGCGCCGTGCTCGGGATCGCGCTCGGGATCGTCCTCGCCGCGTTGCTCATCGCCCGCGTGGACTTCCTCGTATTCGCCTTCCCGACCACGCAGGTGATCGTCTTCGTCATCGCCGCGATCGTCGTCGGGATCGTGGCCGCGATCTTCCCCGCACGCCGCGCAGCCAAGCTCAACCCGCTCGAGGCGATCGCCTACGAATAGCCCCCCGTCCCCGGACGCATCCGGCTCCCGCCCGGCGGAGCCGGGCTCCGCCGGACGCTGACGCCGCTCGCGGCAGGATGCGTCGCGCTCGGGGCTTGTCCGTACGTCGAGTACTGTCCTGCGCCCCTCGCGCTCGCCTCCTTTGCGAGCGACGCCCCGGGAACGGGATGCGGATCAGGACTGGCGGGGCCGGCGGGCGACCCCTGCTGCCTCCGCCGCCTCGGCCACCGCGGCCGCCACGCGCGGAGCGACGTCGCGGTTGAACACGCTCGGGACGATGTACTCGGGCCCGAGCTCGTCCTCGCCGATCGTCTGCGCGATCGCTTGGGCGGCGGCGACCTCCATCTCGCTGGTGATGGTCGTCGCGCGCACGTCGAGCGCGCCGCGGAACACTCCGGGGAACGCGAGGACGTTGTTGATCTGGTTGGGATAGTCGGAGCGGCCCGTCGCAACGACGGCGACGTGCTCCACGATCTCCTCGGGAACGACCTCGGGTGTCGGGTTCGCCATCGCGAAGACGATCGCGTCCGGGGCCATCGTGCGGACGGCGTCGGCGCTGACCGCGTCCGGGACGGAAAGTCCGATGAACACGTCTGCACCCTGGAGCGCCTCGTCCGAGCTGCCGCAGTCGCCGTCGGGGTTCGAGCGCTCCGCGAACGCCGCCTTGTGAGCCGGAAGCCCGGGCCGTCCGGGGTAGACCGCTCCGTCCTGGTCGCAGCCCACGACGTTGCGCGCTCCCGCGGCGATGAGCACGTCCATCGTGGCTATGCCGGCGGCCCCGACTCCGGTGCTCACGATCTTCACGTCCTCGAGCCGCTTCCCGACCACCTTCAGCGCGTTCAGGAGCGCGGCGAGCACGACGATCGCCGTTCCGTGCTGGTCGTCGTGGAACACGGGGATGTCGACCTCGTCCCGCAGCCGAGACTCGATCTCGAAGCAGCGCGGCGCGGAGATGTCCTCGAGGTTGATGCCCCCGAATCCGGGGGAGATCGCCTTGCAGATCGAGACGATCTCGTCGGGATCCTGCGTCGCGAGGCAGATCGGCCAGGCGTCGACGCCGCCGAACTCCTTGAACAGGAGCGCCTTGCCCTCCATCACCGGCATCGCAGCCTCCGGCCCGATGTCGCCGAGGCCGAGCACCGCGGTGCCGTCGGAGACGACCGCGACCGTGTTCTGCTTGATCGTGAGGTTCCAGGCGGCCGCCGGGTCGTCGGCGATCGCCTGGGACACGCGCGCCACCCCGGGCGTGTACGCCATGGAGAGGTCGTCGCGTGTCTTGAGCGGAACCTTCGACGCGATCTCGATCTTCCCGCCGAGGTGCATCAGGAACGTGCGGTCGGAGATGCGGAGGACCTCGACCCCCTCGACCGAGTGCGCCGCCTCGGCGATGCGATGGAGATGCGCGTCGTCGGATGCCGAGACGGTGACGTCGCGGATCTTGTGTCCGCGCTCGACCCTCACGATGTCGATCGCGCCGAGCGAGCCGCCTGCCTCGCCGATCGCCTCCGCCACGCGCGCGAACGTGCCGGGGGTGTCTTTCAGCCTTAGTCGGAGGGTGGCACTGAAGGAGGGAGATACGTGGGTCATCTCCGAGTCAGGCTAGTGATTCCCCGCGATCCGGATCACGCCTTCCTTCTCGAGCGCGGCGATCTCGTCGGGACCGTAGCCGGCTTCGGCCAGGATCTCCTCCGTGTGCCGGCCGACCGCGGGCGGCGCGGCACGGAACGTCGCGCGCTCGCGGTCGAAGGAGAGCGGCAACGCGGGGAGCGTGAGACCCGGGACGGCCTCGTGCTCGAGCTCCTGGAGGACGCCGAGCGCCTTCGTCTGCGGCGCGGCGACGATGTCGGCGACGTCCGCAACGGGCGCGACCGGGACCCCCGCTGCGGTCAGGAGCTCCTGCCACTCAGTGCTGTCGCGTTCTCGGAGCCGCGCGGACACGATCGTCACGAGCTCGTCCCGGTTGCGCACGCGCTCGGGGTTCGTCCGGAAGCGCTCGTCGTCGACGAGCCCTGGAACGCCGAGAACGTCGCACATGGCGACGAACAGGCGGTCGTTCCCGGCCGCGACCATGAGCTCGCCGTCGCGCGTGGGGAAGACCTGATACGGCGCGACCATCGGGAACACCGTCCCCTGACCGGTAGGGACCGTGCCGTCCGCCAGGTAGCCGACGAGGTGGTACCCGATGAAGCCGAGGGCCGTCTCGTACAGCGACGTGTCGACGACCGCGCCCTCGCCGGTGCGCTCACGCTCGAGCAGCGCCGCGACGACGCCGAGCGCCGACCACATACCGGTGCCCATGTCGATCAGCGAGGAGCCGACGCGCACGCCCGGCCTTCCCGGCTCGCCGGTCATGCTGATCAGCCCTCCCGCCGCCTGCATGAGAGCGTCGTACCCGGGCTCGGTCGAGAGCGGTCCGACGCGGCCGTACGCGCCGACGGAGCAGTGGACGAGGCGGGGGTTCCGCTGCGCGGAGCTCGTCGGCGCCGAGACCGAGTCGCTCTGCGAGACCGGGGCGGAGGCTCTGCACGAAGACGTCCGCCGCGTCGACGAGGCGCAGGACGACGTCGCGGCCGCGCGGGTCGCTCAGCGACACCGCCAGCGAGCGCTTGTCGGCGTTCACGGCGAGGAACATCGCGCTCTCGCCGTTCCAGAACGGAGGACCCCACGCGCGCCCGTCGTCGCCCGTGTCCGGCCTCTCGACCTTCACGACATCGGCGCCGAGAGCGCCGAGGATCTCCGCGCAGTAAGGGCCTGCGATCGACGTCGTCACGTCGATCACGCGCATCCCGTCGAGGGGGAGGAACGGCATCGGGAGATCATCGCGCGCGTCTGGCGAGGATGGGGCACGTGCCGAGCTGGCTCGACTTCAACCAGATCGCCGACTGGGTCTCGGGCGCCTGGTGGAGCTATCCGCTGATCTTCGCCGTCGCGATGGTCGACGCGTTCTTCCCGGTGGTGCCGAGCGAGACCGTCGTGATCATCGCGGGCAACCTCGCCGCCTCGGGCGACCTGAGCCTCCCGCTCGTCATCCTCCTCGGCGCCGCCGGCGCGGCCGTCGGCGACAACATCTCGTACGGGATCGGGACCCTCGTCGGCGAGCGCACCGTCAAGCGCTGGTTCTCCGGCGAGAAGTCACAGCGCCGCCTCGAATGGGCGGAGCGCATGCTCGACGAGCGCGGCGCCTACATCATCCTCATCGCGCGGTTCATCCCCGGCGGGCGCGTCGCCGTGACGTTCTCCTCCGGCTACATCCCCACCTTTCCCTGGCGCCGGTTCGTCGTCTACGACGCCGTCGCCTGCCTGCTGTGGGCTTCGTATGCCGCACTGCTCGGCTACTTCGGGGGGAAGACCTTCGAGAACCACCCGTGGTTCGGCCTGCTCATCGCACTCGGGATCGCGCTCTCGCTCGGCTTCGTCGTCGAGGCCGTCAGGCACCTGCGCCAGCGCCGCTCGGCGCCGGGCGTCGAGGACACCTGAGGCGCGCTCGCTAGCGCGAGATGGTTGATCGGCAATTCCGCGCCGCGCGGGCGGTGGCTGCGACACTTCGCCGGATGGCGCCGCCCTCACTCGCCCGTATTCCCGATACGCGCTCGATCGGGCGGCGTCCCCGGCTCGGTCTCAGCCATCCCCGCATCGACGGGCATCACCGGTCAACCATCTAGGAGATGAATCGTCTCGCGGGCGCGACCTCCCCGTACCTCCTGCAGCACGCCGAGAACCCGGTCGACTGGCACGAGTGGGGAGACGAGGCGTTCGAGCGCGCGCGCTCCGAGGACAAGCCACTCCTCGTCTCGGTGGGGTACAGCTCGTGCCACTGGTGTCACGTCATGGCGCACGAGTCGTTCGAGAACGCAGCGACGGCGGCGCTCATGAACGAGCTCTTCGTGAACGTGAAGGTCGATCGCGAGGAGCGGCCGGACGTCGACGCCGTGACGATGGAGGCGACCGTCGGAATGACGGGGTCGGGCGGTTGGCCGACGACGGTGTTCATGACGCCCGACGCGAAGCCCTTCTACGCCGGTACGTACTTCCCGCCCGAGCCGCGGCACGGGATCCCTAGCTTCCCTGAGCTACTGCGGGCCGTCGCGGAGACATGGCGGGAGCGACGCGGCGACATCGAGCAGCAGGCGTCCCGCATCGACGGTGCGCTGCGCTCGACCGCGGGCTCGGGGGCGTCGGCCGAGCCTCTGACCTCGTCCATCCTCACCGAGGCGGCCAGTGGCATCGCGGCGACGTTCGAGCCCGCGTTCGGCGGCTTCGGACGCGCGCCGAAGTTCCCCGCCTCGTCGACGCTCGAGCTGCTCCTGCGACGCGGAGACGAGGCCTCGCTCGCGATGGTCACCGCGACCCTCGACGGCATGGCGGCGGGTGGGTTCTACGACGTCGTCGGAGGAGGCTTCCACCGCTACTCCGTGGACGACCGCTGGCTCGTCCCGCACTTCGAGAAGATGCTCTACGACAACGCGACGCTCGCTGCGACGTACCTCCACGCCTGGGTCGTCACGGGCCGCGGGCGCTACCGCGAGGTCGTCGAGGAGACCCTCGACTACGCCCTCCGGGAGCTGGCGCTCACGGAGGGTGGGTTCGCCTCGGCCCAGGACGCCGACACCGACGGCGTCGAGGGCCTGACGTACTCCTGGACGCCCGCGGAGGCGGACGACGTCGGGCTCTCGCGGGGGCTCCTCGAGCCGTTCGAGCACGGGCGCTACGTCGTCCGCGGCCAGCTCGAGCCGGCGCTCCGTGCGAGCGTCCTCGCCGCGCGAGAGCTCCGGCCGCAGCCCTTCCGCGACGACAAGGCGCTCGCGTCCTGGAACGGACTCGTGCTCGCGGCCCTCGCGGAGGCGGGGTACCGGCTCGGGCGCGCCGACTGGCTCGACGCGGCACGCGAGCTCGGTGGGTTCCTGCTCGGGCCGCTCTCCGCGGAGGACGGTCGCCTGTTCCGTTCGATCCGCGACGGGAGGACGAGTGGGCTTGGCTTCCTCGACGACTACGCCAACGTCGCGCACGGGCTCCTCGAGCTGCACGCTGCGACCGGCGAGCTCCGGTGGTTGCACGAGGCGCGGCGACTGGCGCTCGTCGCGGTCGAGCTCTTCGCCGACGACGAGCACGGCGGCTTCTTCCTCTCGCCCGCGGACGGCGACGTGCGCGTGCCGCGCACGAAAGATCTCCAGGACTCGCCGGTCCCGTCCGGGAACTCGATGCTCGCCCATGTGCTGCTCCGGCTCTCGCGGATCTGGGGCGACGACGAGCTCGAGCGGCAGGCCGTATCGATCTTCCGCCTTGGCGAGCAGGCGCTCCGGCGCGCTCCCGGGTTCTTCGCGTGGATGCTGTGCGGCCTGGATCTGTGGCTGAGCCCGCCACGAGAGATAGCGATCGCGGGCGACGTCGACGCTCCGGTCGCGCGCGCGGCGCTTGCGCCCTTTCAGCCGAACGCGGTCGTCGCAGTCGGGCCTGCCGACGATGTCCCGCTCCTCGCCGGCAAGGAGCCGGTCGCAGGGAAGACGGCGGTGTACGTCTGCGAGCGCTTCGCCTGCCAGGCTCCCGTCACCGAGCCCGAGGAGGTCGCTGCCTGATGCGGGTCTGCCTGATGATCGAGGGCCAGGAGGGCGTGACCTGGGACGACTGGGTGCGGCTCGCCGGGCTCGCCGAGAGCAACGGGTTCGAAGGGCTCTTCCGCTCGGACCACTACACGGCGATCATCCGGCCGGACGCCGACGCGCACGATGCGTGGGCGACGCTCGCCGGCCTGGCCGCGGTCACCGAGCGGATCCGCCTCGGGACGATGGTCTCGCCCGCGACGTTCCGGCATCCGAGCGTCCTCGCACGGATGGCGGTGACGGTCGATCACATCTCGGGCGGTCGCGTCGAGGTGGGAATGGGCTCCGGCTGGTACGAGCGCGAGCACCTCGCTCACGGCTTCCCGTTCCTCGACGGAAAGCAGCGGTTTGCTCTCTTCGCCGAGCAGGTGGAGATCGTGGTGCGCTCGTGGACGGAGGAGCGCTTCGACCACGACGGTCCCGCCTACACCCTGCGCGACCAGCTCGCGTTGCCGCGACCCGTGCAGCAGCCGCACCCGCCGCTCGTTCTCGGAGGGACGGTCAAGCCGAAGTTCGCAGCGCTGGCGGCGCGGTACGCGACCGAGGTGAACACGCTCGGTGCTCCGGACGACGAGCTCGGCGAGCGCAGGGAAGCGCTCGACCGCGCATGCGCGGAGGCGGGTCGCGATCCGGCCAGCCTCGGCTACTCGGTCATGACGGCATGCTTCCTCGGAGAGACGGATGCCGACGTCGAGGAGCGTGTTGCCCGGTTCCTCGCGATTCGCGGCGACGGCACGGATCCGGCGACGCTGATCCGCGAGCGGAGGGACCGCTGGCTCGTCGGCACGGTCGATCACGTCGTCGAGCGGATCGAGGGTCTGCGTGCGCTCGGTGTGTCGCGGGTGCTGCTCCAGCACCTGAACCACACGGACGACGACATGCTCGAGCTGGCCGGCGAACGGCTGCTGCCACTGCTCGGTTAGGTAGCGTCCTGCCTCATGACGACGACAGAGTTCACGGGTGCGGAGGACGTCGCGTGGGACCTCTCCGACCTGTACGAAGGCGGCGACGACCCACGTATCGAGCAGGACGTCGAGGAGACGGCGACGGCGGCAGCGGCTTTCCGTGAGCGCTACTACGGGCGCGTCGCGGAGCTGAGCCCGGCAGAGCTGCGCGAGGCGATCGAGGAGCGCGAGCGGATCGAGTCGATCTTCACGCGCGCGATCTACTTCGCGCACCTCCGGTTCTCGACGGACATGAACGACTCGCCACGCGGCGCGCTGGTCGCAAAGCTCACCGAGAAGGGCGCGGCGGTCGACACCCAGCTTCTCTTCTTCGGCCTCGAGCTCGCGGCCCTCGAGGACGACCAGGCCGACGCATTCGTCGCGAGCGACGAGCTCGAGCACTGGCGCCACTGGCTCCGCACGATCCGTAAGTTCCGGCCGTACGTCCTCACGGAGCCCGAGGAGAAGATCGTCACCGAGAAGGCCGTCTCCGGCTTCGCAGCCTGGGACCGGCTCTACGACGAGCTGCTCGGCGCGATCAAGGTCGACCTCGACGGGACCGAGGTCGGCTTCGAGGAGGCCATGTCGAAGCTCCACTCGGCCGACCGTGACCTCCGCCGGCGCGCCTCGGAGGCGATCACCGAGGCGCTCGCGCCCGGCCTGCGCACGCGAACGTACGTCTTCAACACGATCGCCGTCGACAAGTCGATCGACGATCGCCTGCGCGGATACCCGACCTGGATCTCGGCGCGCAACCTCGCGAACGACACGACGGACGAGGCTGTCGAGGCGCTGATCGACGCGGTCGTCGGGCGCTACGACGTCGTCCAGCGCTACTACACGCTCAAGGCGAAGCTGCTCGGGCTCGACCGTCTCTCGTTCTACGACCGCATGGCCCCGCTGGCCGAGGACACGACCCAGGTCGAGTGGGCCGACGCGAAGCAGCTCGTACTCGACGCGTTCTCGGACTTCTCGGGCGAGACGGGCGAGATCATCGGGCGCTTCTTCTCCGAGAGCTGGATCGACGCTCCGCCGCGTGACGGCAAGCGGCCGGGTGCCTTCTGCGCGACGAACGTACCCGGGGTCCACCCGTACGTCTTCATGAACTACACGGGGGAGCGGCGCTCCGTGCTGACCCTCGCGCACGAGCTCGGCCACGGCCTGCACGGGTACCTCGCGCAGCCGCTCGGGCTCTTCAACGCCAGCTCTCCTCTCACGACCGCGGAGACGGCTTCGGTCTTCGGCGAGGCACTCACCTTCAAGCGGCTGCTCGCGCATGAACAGGATCCGCAGCGTCGCCTCAACCTCCTCGCCGGGCGCATCGAGGACTCGATCGCGACGGTCTACCGCCAGATCGCGATGAACCGCTTCGAGCACGCCGTGCACACGACGCGGCGCGACGAGGGCGAGCTCTCGCCGGAGAAGTTCGAGGAGCTCTGGCTCGAGTCGCAGCTGCAGCTGTTCGGCGACTCGGTCGACACCAACGGGTACGCGACCTGGTGGAGCTACATCCCGCACTTCATCGGGACGCCCGGCTACGTCTACGCGTACTCCTACGGATTCCTGTTCGCGCTCTCGATCTTCCGCAAGTACGAGCTCGAGGGCGACTCGATGGTCGAGCCGTACCTCGACGTGCTCCGCGCGGGCGGCTCGAAGACGCCGGAGGAGCTGGCCGAGATGGTCGGGCTCGACCTCACGGACAGACGGATCTGGGACGCGGGCATCGACGCCCTCGCCGTCGAGCTCGACGAGGCGGAGGCCCTCGCAGTGGACATCGGCCTGCGTTAGAGCTGCGATCCGGCCGCCAAGCGGCCGGCTTCAGGGACTTGCGCGATCTGGGGCTCCGCGCTGGCGGAGTCCCAGATCTTGCGCATGAGTATCGGGCTCTCCTAGGAGCGAACCCCGAGGAGCGCCGCTTCGATCTCCCGGAGGCGGTCGACGTCACCGCGCAGCGCGGCGGTCGCGTCGTTGAAGAGGAACGCTTCTGCGAGACGCACGATGGCGTACGCAAGCGTCGCCGGGTCTACCGGGGGCCGATACGTCCCTCGGCGCACCTCGTCGACGATGAAGCTCTCGATCTTCGAGACCGCTCGTGCATGGGTGACGCCCCCGCTCGAGGTGAGGATCCGCAGCGCGTCCCGCTCGAGCTCGAGGAAGCTCCGTAGTGCCGGGGCTGTCGCGAGCGCCCGGTTGATGCGATCGAACGTCTCGAGCAGCGCCGGCCCTCCGGCGCCTCGTGCTGCAGCCCGCGCCTCGTCGAAGAGCGGCTCCGCCGCGCGGGCCACGGTCTCGCCGACGAGACCCTCGCGCGAGCCGAACCAGCGATAGATCGTCGTCCGCCCGAGCCCGAGCTCCGAGGCGATCGCCTGCACGTCGACGCGCTCACCGTGCAGGTAGACGCGAAGGGCGAGGTCGAGGACGTCCTCGCGGCTCGCTGCCGGCGGGCGGCCGCGGCGTCGGTCGAGGGTCGCCGGACTCTGCGTCATGCTCTCGGCATATTGATACACGAGGCGCTCCGTGTAATCATTTCGACACACTAACCGCGACGGCGGAGGCGTCGTTTCAAGCTATAGCGGCGTGGGCGTGCCCGCTGTACGCTCGCGGCTGACAGGCAGGAATCAGAGGGTTCACAAGGAGGAAGATTCGGTGCGAAAGCTCGTTGCACTTGCGACCGTCCTGGTCGCGGCGCTCGCGCTCACGGTGCCCGGCGCCATCGGCGGACCGGGCCAGACACCAGGCGTAACGGCCAAGTCCATCGTCGTCGGAGGAACATTTCCGCTCACGGGTCCCGCGGCGTCCTACGCGCCCATCCCGCTGGGCATGAAGGCGTACTTCAGCTGGGTCAATGCACGCAAGGGGCCCGACAAGAAGCGCGGCGTCATGGGCCGGCAGATCGTCTTCAAGTACTACGACGACGGCTACAACCCCGCGAACACGGTTCAGCTCACGCGGCGGCTCGTCGAGCAGGACAAGGTGTTCGCGACCATTGGTGGCCTCGGCACCGAACCGCAGCTCTCGGTCCGCTCGTACCTGAACGAGCAGAAGGTCCCGCAGGTGTTCGTCTCCACCGGGGCTACGGAGTTCGACGCGCAGTGGCGCGAGTTTCCGTGGACGATCGGCTGGCAGCCCGACTACATCGCCGAGGGGCGCTTGTACGGTTTGCACGCCAAGGCGAACTACGCCGGCAAGAAGATCGGCGTCATCTACCAGAACGACGACTACGGCAAGGACTACCTGTACGGGTTCCGCGCCGCGCTAGGCAAGAAATACGCCGACGCGAACGTCGTCGCCCAGGAGGCGGTCGAGCCGACCGCGACGAGCTCGGCGCCGCAGATCACGCGCATCAAGGCGGCCGGTGCCCAGATCCTCGCCGTGTTCCAGCTGCCGACCCCGACCGTCCGGTCCATAGCGACGGCCAAGGCGCTCGGCCTCGGCCTCGACCAGATCTACATGAACAACGTGGCCGCAATCAAGCCGGCGACGGACGGGATGGTCGGTGCCGCCGGTGCCCCCTATGTGAACGGGCTCATCACGATCCAGTACGCCAAGGATCCGCAGGACCCGAAGTGGGCGAACGACCCCGGCATGAAGCTGTACCGGACGATCATCGCCAAGTACGGCGGCGGCGCGAACGCGAATGACCCGCAGGTGTTCTACGGAGTTGCGAAGGCCGATGCGTTCGTCCAGGCGCTGTACAAGGCCGGCGGCAACCTCACCCGCCAGGGGCTCATGAACGCGCTCCTGAGCCTGAACACGAAGAGCTCGTACCTGCTTCCGGGCATCGTGATGAAGACGTCGAAGACCGACCACTTCGTCATCAGCCAGATGCAGCTCGCACGGCTGAACTCGACGACGAAGCTCTACGTGCCCTTCGGCAAGCTGATCGAGGCTCGCCCGCGCTAAGGCTTCTCCCCTGCATGTGACTGGTAGTAGGGGCCGGGCGACCGGCCTCTACTGCGTCTGCGCCTCGTCTGTGAGCGTGCGGTACTCCTCCCAGTAGCGCTCCATCGTCGTCTGGCGGTGAGCGAGGTGGAGGAGGTCGTAGGGCGCGACGTTGACGGCGCGGACGATCCATTGGCCATCGGCGCCGACGTCGAGCACGTTGACGCACGCAGGTGCCTGCTCGAAGTGCCCGAGGAACATGCGCTCACCCGTGAGGGCGTAGGAGAGGATGGCGCGGTTCACCGCGCCGTGAAGGACGGCGAGCGCGGTGTTCCAGGTGTCGTCGGCCACGAGGCTCGCGAGCGCGGGGAGGACGCGGTCGAACAGCTCGCCGATCGACTCGCCCCGGAGGAAGCGCTCGTCGTTGGGGATCACGCCGCGGAACGCGTTCACGAACTCGTGCTCGAGGACGTCGAGCGGGATCTCCGAGAGCCGTCCACCTTGGATCTCCCTGAGCTCGGGCCACGACTCGGCCGCGATCGCCGGCGCGACGATCGCGGCAGTCTCGAGCGTGCGCGGCATTCCGCTCGTGAGCACGCGGTCGAGCTCGATGCCGCGGAGCGCGATCGCAGCGGCTCGTGCCTGCTCGACGCCGTCCGCGTTGAGCGGGACCTGCGTCGGGTCCACGGGTCTGCCGTCCGGCTGGAAGTACGAGACCTCCCCGTGCCGCATGAGGTAAAGGCGCCGGCGCATCGGCCGTAGGATCGCAGGCGTGCTCTCCGCGTCGGGCGACATCGTCGAGACCGCGGCCGAAGCGGAGAGGCTCTCCAAGCCTCCCCTCGTGGTGCTCGACCGTGTGGGCGCGTTCCTGGACGACCACGGGCTCGGGTCCGGCCAGCTGCGCGCCCGCCGTATCGGAGAGGGCGGCGGCTCGAACTTCACGTTCCTCCTCGAGCGGGAGTCCGGGCGGTACGTCCTGAGACGGCCGCCGAGGCCGCCTCTGCCGCCATCCGCGCACGACGTCGTGCGCGAGGCCCGGTTGCAGCTGGCGCTCCGGGATGCGGGATTCACGCGGCTGCCGACGATCGTCGCCGTCTGCGAGGACGAGGACCTGCTCGGCGTTCCGTTCTACGTCATGGAGGAGCTCGAGGGAGTCGTTCCGACCGAGGCGCTGCCGCCCGGGCTCGAGTCCGAGGCGAGCCGGCGCGCGCTCGGCGACGATCTCGTGGACGCGCTCGTCGAGATCCATGCGGCGGACGTGACGACGCCCGGGCTCGCCGCCTTCGCGCGACCGGGAAGCTACAACGAGCGTCAGGTTCGCCGTTTCGCGCAGCTGTGGGAGATCAACAAGACGCGTGAGCTCCCGGCAGTCGACGACGTCGGGATGCGGCTCGCGACGACCGTCCCGGAGCCGCTCGCGCCCACGGTCGTGCACGGAGACTTCCGGCTCGGGAACACGATGGTCGGGCACGACGATCCGAGCCTCATCGCGGCCGTGCTCGACTGGGAGATGGGGGCTATCGGCGATCCGCGCGCGGACGTCGGCTACTTGCTCGCGACCTACAGCGAGCCGGGCGGACCGCCGAACCCGCTCGGCACGTCGCCGGTGACCTCGACGCGCGGCTTTCCGTCCCGCGGCGAACTGGTCGAGCGCTACGTCGCCGGAAGCGGACGGGACGTCGAGCCCCTCGCCTGGTTCGAGGCGTTGGCGCTGTGGAAGGCGGCGGTGTTCTGCGAGGCGATCTACGGCCGCTTCGTGCGCGGCGAGCTCGGAGCCGAGGACACACGCGCGGCACGATTCGAGCAGGGCGTGCCGTATCTCGCGGAAGCGGCGGCGGCCGCGCTCGAGCGCTAGAGCGCGATCTCGGCCAGCGCTCGCAACGCTTCGGGCTGCTGCGTTGAGACGAGCAGCGAGGTCGCGCCGGACTCGCGCCACGCGTCGAGGCGCTCGGCGAGCCGCTCCTTCGGCCCCACGAGGGCGACCTCGTCGACGAACGCATCCGGCACCGCGGCGGCCGCGTCGCGCTTCAACCCGTCGAGGTAGAGATCCTGGATCTCGCGCGCGGCGTCCTCGAACCCGTACCGGCAGGCGAGATCGTTGTAGAAGTTCTTCCCGCGCGCTCCCATGCCGCCGATGTACAGGGCGTAGTAGGGCTTGAGGAACTCGCGCCCGGCCTCGACGTCGTCGATGAGGATGACGGGCGCCGTCGCCGCGATGTCGAAGCCCTCGCGCGCGTCCGTGATCACCTCGCCGAAGGCGTCGCGCGCCTTCTCCGGTGACCAGAAGATCGGGAGCCAGCCGTCGGCGATCTCGAACGCCTGCGCGACCGCCTTCGGTCCCATCACCGCGAGATAGATCGGGATGTCCGCCCGCAGCGGACGCGCCATCAGCTTGAGCGGCTTGCCGAGCCCGGTGCCGTTCGTGAGCGGGATGTCGTAGTGCGTTCCGTGGTGCTCGACGAGTTCGCGCCGGAGTGCGGTGCGGACGATCTCGACGTACTCGCGCGTCTTCTCGAGCGGCTTGCCCCAGGGCTCGCCGTGCCAGCCCTCGACCACCTGCGGCCCCGACGTGCCGAGGCCGAGCAGGAAGCGACCCTCCGACAGCAGGTCGAGCGTCGCGGCGGTCATCGCCGTGTTGGACGGTGTCCGGCCGGGGATCTGCATGATCGCCGAGCCGAGCTTGATCTGCTCCGTGGTCGCGCCGAGCCAGGCGAGGACGGTCACGCAGTCCGTGCCCCACGCCTCGGCCGCCCAGGCGGAGTCGTAGCCGAGCCGCTCGGCCTCCTGCGCCATCGCGATGGTCTCGAGCGGGCTCGTGCCGGGCGGCGCGTATCCCATGTAGAAGCCGAGGCGCACTATGTTTTTCCCGGTCGCACAGGCATCTCCCTCGTGCGATGCTAACGCCATGGCCGTCGCCGACCTGCGACCGACCGACGAGGTGCTCGAGCTGCGTGCTCGTGTGCGCGCGTTCATGGAGGAGCACGTCTATCCCAACGAGCCGGCGCTGAACCGCGAGGACGACGAGGCCGACACGCTCGTGGCGCGTCTGCGCGGCCTCGCGAAGGAGCAGGGCCTCTGGGCTCCGCACATGCCTCCCGAGGCGGGCGGCTCGAGCGGCAGCTTCCTCGTATATGCGCACCTGAACGAGGAGATCGGCCGCTCGGTCTGGGGACAGCTCGTGCTCGGTTGCCAGGCGCCGGACGCCGGCAACGCCGAGATTCTGTGGCTGTTCGGCACGGAGGAGCAGAAGGAGCGGTGGCTGCGGCCGCTCGTCGCGGGCGACGTGCGCTCGTTCTTCTCCATGACGGAGCCGGAGGTGCCGGGCTCCGATCCGACGACGCTGCGAACGCGCGCGGTGCGCGACGGCGACGAGTGGGTGATCGACGGCCACAAGTGGTTCTCGTCGGGCGCCGAGGGGGCGGCCTTCGGGATCGTCATGGCCGTCACCGACCCGGACGCCGAACCGCATCGCCGCGCGACTCAGATCGTCGTCCCGGCCGATGCGCCGGGAGTCGACGTCGTGCGCGCGGTCCCGACGATGGGGCATCGAGGTCGGGGCTGGACGACGCACTGCGAGGTGCGCTACACGGGCGTCCGCGTTCCCGTCGAGAACACGCTCGGCGCGGAGGGCGACGGATTCCGGATCGCGCAGAAGCGGCTCGGGCCCGGCCGCATCCATCACGTCATGCGCTGGCTCGGCCAGATGCAGCGGGCCTTCGAGCTCATGTGCTCGTATGCGCTCGAACGCGAGTCGTTCGGGGAGCCGCTCGCGGACAAGCAGACCGTCCAGAACTGGATCGCGGACTCGGCAGCGGAGATCCAGGCCTGCCGGCTGATGACCCTCGACGCCGCGCGGAAGATCGACGAAGGCGACGAGGCGCGAGTCGAGGTCTCGCTGATCAAGTTCTACGCAGCCCGCGTGCTGCACGACGTCATCGACCGCGCGGTGCAGGTGCATGGCGCCCGTGGTCTGACGGACGAGACCCCGCTCGCGGCGATGCTCGCGATGGCGCGCGGCGCCCGGATCTACGACGGACCGGACGAAGTGCACCGCATGGTCGTTGCCCGCCGGATCCTCAAGTCGTTCGCCGCAGGCGAGCCCTGGCGCTTCGGTTGAGCATGCCCGAGAACGCCGAGCGCGCGTTCGGCGCGCGGCCTGACGTCCTGGCGGGGTGGGTGCAGCTGAACACCGCGATCAAGGCGAACATGGATCTCCGCCGGTACGAGCTCGCGACACTCGCGGCGGCTCGACGCCTGCACTCGAGCTACTGCGCGCTCCAGCACGGCCGCGTGCTGCTCGAGCAACTCGGCGCGCCGGTGAGAGAGATCGCCCTCGACCGCCGGGCGGCCGGCCTCGACGAGATCGACATCGCGGTCATGGATCTCGCCGAGAGGGTGGTCGACGACGCGACGTCCATCGGCGACGAGGATCTGCGGCCGTTGCGCGAGCTCGGGCTGACCGAATCCGAGATCATGGACGTCGTCCTGACCGCGGCCGCGAGGTGCTTCTTCTCGAAGACGCTCGACGGGCTGGGCGTGCGACCGGATGCGAGCTTCGCCGAGCTCGATCCGTCTGTCCGCGAGGTGCTCGTCGTCGGACGACCGATCGCCGACGACTAGAGGCTTGATGCGAAATTCACGCGGGCCGGATGGCGGCCACGACACGGCGCCGGAGCGCCACCGCCGCGCCTCGCACAGGCTTCAAGCCTGCACGAGGCGTATCGGCGTCGCCCGGCTTGGTCGTGCCCGACCCCGGCGTCGCGCCAATCTCGCATCAAGCCTCTAGCGCGGCCCCGGGACGCCCTTGAACTCGTAGGTGAGGGGCTCGCGGCCGGGCTGGACGACCCAGGCCTCGCCCGTGCCCTCGCTCTTGTACGCCGCCCAGACACCCGCTGCCACGGCGTCGGGATTCAGCAGCCTGTAGCCCCGCGACTCGAGCTCCGACCTGAACTCGCGTGTCGTGAGCCCCGTGTCCGCCCAGCCCGGGCACACCGCCTGGATGCGGATGCCACGCGCGGCGAGCTGCGGTGCGACAGAGCGCACGAAGCCCACCACCGCGTGCTTGGTGAGCCCGTAGATCGGATCGTCGGGGATGGCGGTCAGCCCCGCGAGCGATGCGGTCACGACGATCGCGCTGTCCTTCGGCATGACACGGCCCAGACGGCGCACGCCGTAGACGACGCCGTCGACGTTGACGCCGACCGCGCGCCGGTACTGCTCGTCCGTCAGGGTCGCGAGGTCCTCGCTGCCGGTGACGATCCCGGCGTTCAGGCACGCGAGGTCGACCGAGCCGACGTGTTCCCATGCCTCGGGGTTCGAGACGTCGAACCCGGTGACGAGATCGAGCTCCTTCACCTCGAAGCCCTCACCGCGGAGCTTCGCCACGATCGCCTTGCCGATGCCTCCGGCTGCTCCGGTGACCAACGCAGTCATGGAATGAGCACGACCTTTCCTGTCGATTGCCTGGACTCGACGAGGCGATGTGCCTCCGCGGCCTCGTCGAGGGGGTACTCGGCGCCGACGATCGGCCGCACGGCACCACCCTCCCACAGGCGGAGGACGTCCTGTGCCGCCCGCGCGACGAGCTCGGGGTCACGGCCGATCAGCCGGCCGAGATAGAAGCCCTGCACGCCGATGTTGCGGCCGACGAGCCAGGCCGGGTCGACCTTGGGCCACATGCCCCCCGCATACCCGACCGCGATCGCGGTCCCCATCGGCTTCAGGAGGCCGAGCGACGTCTGGAAGAGCTCGCCGCCGACGAGGTCGAACACGACGTCGACCTGAGCGAGCTCAGCGACCTGCTCGTACGTGACCGCCTCGACCGCCCCGAGCGAGCGGGGGAGATCGAGCTTCGACTCGCTGCCGACGGCCGCGACCGGGTGGCCGTTCAGTGCCCGAACGACCTGGACGGCCGCCGTCCCGACGGCGCCGGCTGCGGCAGTGACGAGCACGCGCGCGCCGAACGCGATCCGAACGAGCTCGGTCAGTGGGATCCAGGCCGTGAGGAACGCCATCGGGAACGCCGCGCCCTCGGCGAAGCTCGCCGACGCCGGAAGCGGAAGCAGCCAGCGCCGGTCCGCGGCCACTCGCTCGGCGTAGGTCCCGCCGCCCTGCATGACGAATCCCATCACGCGCGCTCCGTCGAGCTCCCCGGCGAACTCCGAGCCGAGCACCGCCGGCAGCTCGGGTGGCTGCGGGTACATCCCGAGCCGGATCAGGATGTCCGCGAAGTTCACTCCTGCGGCGCGAACGTCGACGACGGCCTGGCCGTCCGCCGCCTCCGGCTCGGGCCAGTCCTCGACGGCGAGCTGCTCGGGCCCGCCCGTTCCCTTCAGGACGGCTGCTCTCAACGGCCGACGAAGTTGGGCTCGCGCTTCTCGAGGAACGCCGCGACGCCCTCGGCGCCGTCATCCGACTCGAGGCACCGGCGGAAGCCGTCGGCCTCACGCCGGAGGCCCTCTTCCAGCGGAAGGTCGCGCGTCGTCCGCGCGAGCTCGCGGAGGATCCCGACCGAGACGGGGGACCGCGACGCGATCGTGCGCGCGATCCCGAGGGCCGTCTCGCGGAGCTCCTCGCGCGGCACGACCTTGTCGACCAGACGCCAGTCGTAGGCGGTCTTGGCGTCGACGAAGTCGCCCGTCAGGTTGAGGAGCATCGCGCGGCCGATGCCGACGAGTCGCGGGAGCCGTTGCGTGCCACCTCCTCCGGGGATGAGGCCGAGCTTGATCTCCGGCTGGCCGAGCTGTGCGTCCTCCGAGACGACCCGGATGTCGCAACACATGGCGAGCTCGAGCCCGCCTCCGAGGCAGAAGCCCTGGATCGCCGCCACGAACGGCGTGTGCGCGGCGTCCATGCGCTGACCGAGCTTCTGGATCCCGCGCGCCGACCCCCTGTCCTGCGCCTCGGCCGCGGCCTCGCGCAGAGACGGAAACTCGGAGATGTCGGCCCCGGCGACGAAGGCCCGCTCGCCGGCCCCCACCAGCACGATCGCGCGCACGTCGTCGTCGGCGTCGAGCTCGTCGATCTCCGCCTCGAGCTCCTCGAGCAACGGCGCGGAGAGCGCGTTGACCGGGGGGTGGTCGATCGTGACGACGGCGACCGGGCCGTCGCGCTCGGTCGAGACGAAGCTGCCGCCCACCTACGCGGTCTCCGCAGGCTCGGGCTGGGCGGAGAACTGCTCGCGCAGCGCGGTCTTGCGGAACTTCCCGACCGCCGTCTTCGGAATCTCGTCGACGAACTCGAAGCGCTCCGGGAGCCACCACTTCGCGAAGCTCGGCGCCAGGAAGTCCCGGAGCTCGTCCGGCGACGCGTCCTCGCCCTCGCGGAGGACGACCACGGCGAGCGGCCGCTCGGACCACTTCTCGTCCGGGACGGCGATGACCGCGGCCTCGGCGACCGCCGGATGGCCCATGAGGGCGTTCTCGAGCGCGACCGTGGAGATCCACTCGCCGCCCGACTTGACGAGGTCCTTCGCTCGGTCCTGCACCTCGACGAACCCGTCCGGATGGATCGTCACGACGTCTCCGGTCTTGAACCAGCCGTCCTCAGTCCAGCGGTCCGCGCCTTCCTCCGACTCGTAGTAGCCGGATGCGACCGAAGGGCCTCGCACCTCGAGCTCGCCCATCGTCTGGCCGTCCCAGGGAACGAATCCGTCGGCGCCGCTCGCACGGATCTCGACGAACGGGATGGGGAGCCCCTGCAGCGCCCGCCGCGAGTACGCCTCCTGTGGCTCGAGCCCGATCTCCTGGCCGGGAGTGCCCGACATCGTGCCGACAGGGCTCATCTCGGTCATGCCCCAGCCGTGGACGATGTGCAGTCCGTGGCGCTCGGAGAACGCCTCGATCATCGCCCGCGGAGGCGCGGCCCCGCCGACGGTCATCACGCGGAGCGCCGAGAGATCCCACCGGCCCGGGTTCGCGTCGAGCGCCTGCAGGATCCCCATCCAGATGGTCGGGACTCCTGCGGTCACCGTGACCTTCTGCTCGGCGAGCGCGTCGAGCAGCGTCTCGGGGTCCATGTGCGGTCCGGGGAAGACCTGCTTGGCGCCGACCATGGTGGACGAAAACGGGAAGCACCACGCGTTCGCGTGGAACATCGGGACGACAGGGAGGGAGACGTCGCCGGCGTGGACGCCGAGGCAGCCGTTCACGGTGAGCGCGTGGAGTGCGATCGCGCGGTGTGAATAGAGGACGCCCTTCGGGCGACCGGTGGTGCCGCTCGTGTAGCACATCGCCGCCGCCGTGTTCTCGGGGAGATCCCGGTAGGAGAACTCCGCCTCATTGGCGTCCGCGAGGAGCTCCTCGTAGTCGATCGCGCCCTCGGGCGTGGGTCCGGCGCCGACCGCGATCACGTGCTCGAAGGCGCAGCGCGGGACGAACTGCTCGGCGAGCGGCCACAGGACCTTGTCGACGATGAGCACGCGGTCGCCGCCGTGCGTGGCGATGTAGACGTTGTCGTCCGGGTGCAAGCGGAGGTTCAGCGTGTGGGTGACGAACCCACCGGCGGGCGCACCGACGTACGCCTCGAGGTGGTTCGAGTGGTTCCACATGAACGTGCCGACCCGGTCGCCGTCCTCGAGCCCGAGCTTCCGGAGAGCGACGACGAGCCGCTTCGTACGCGCGACGAAGTCCGCATACGTGTAGGTGTGCCAGCTCTTGTCGGGCAGGCGGCTCGCGATCTCGTTCTCGCCGTACAGCTCGTCCGCCCGGCGCATGATCGCGGGCACGTTGAGCTGGTAGTCCATCATCAGGCCGTCCACGTCACTCTCCTTGGGCTATCGCTACAGGTTGTGGGCTCGCGTCCGGAGCGGGCTCGTTGTTCAGGAGTGACGCCGCGATCTCGGCACGGAGCCTCGTTCCGGAAGCTCCGAAGCTCTCGATCCCGAGCGCGCGCTTGTAGAGACGCTGCAGGCGGTGTTCCCACGTGAAGCCGATCCCGCCGAGCGACTGGATCGCAGTCTCGCAAACCCACACCGCGCTCTCGCCCGCGTACGTCTTCGCCGCGGATGCCGCGATCGCGGCCTGCGCGTCGCCCGTCGCGACGCACCACGCGGCCCAGAGGGCGAGCGAGCGTGCGAGCTCCACGCGCGTGTACGCGTCCGCGAGCGGGTGCGACACGGCCTGGTAGACGCCGATCTTCTTTCCGAACTGCTCGCGGGACGACACGTACTCGATGGCGTCCTCGAGGGCGAGCCGCGCAACGCCGCACGCTTCGAGCGCGAGCGCCGTCTGCGAGCGGGCCTCGACCTCGGCGAGGACGCTCGAATCCGCGAGCCGCCGTCCGGGCTGCCCGCCGCGGACGACGCCGAGAGTGCGCGACGCATCGGTCGTGGCGAGAACCTCGCGCTCGGCGCCCTCGAGCTCGTAGATGCCGTCGCCACCGGCAAAGGCGACCCGGTCCGCAGTGTCCAGGTCGGGTACGAGCGGGCCGAACGCCAGCGTCCAGCTCGCCGCGCCCGCCGCCACGTCCGCACGGAGGTCCGAGGGGAGGGCGGGGAGCGTCAGCGCGATCGTCGCGAAGTACGGCCCCTTGTACAGGGCGCGCCCGAGCTCCTCGAAGAGCACCGCCTCCTCGACGAACGAGAGCCCCGCGCCGCCCTCGTCCTCGCCGATCGAGACGCCCGTCCATCCGAGCTCGGCCAGCTGCGACCAGGTCGGCTCCGGGTTCGCGGCGAGGAACTCGCGCGCCTGCTCGCGAAGCGCTTCCTGCTCGGGTGTGAAGGTGAAGTCCATGTGTCTAGCGGGAGTAGGGGAGGCCGAGCACGCGCTCGGCGACGATGTTCCGGAGCACCTCGGAAGTGCCTGCCTCGATCGTGTTGCCGCGGCTGCGGAGCTGCTGGTACTGCCAGTAGCCGCCGTAGGGCGCGTTGTCCTCTCCGAGCGCGGCGTCCGGGCCGAGGATCTCGAGCGCGAGCTTCGTCACGCGCTGGTTCGCCTCGGACCACACGAGCTTCGAGATGGACCCCTCCGGCCCCGGCATCCCGGTCTTCATGAGGGCGGAGAGAGAGCGGTAGTTCGTGTAGCGCAGGGCCTGCAGCTCGATCCACTCGCGTGCGATCCGGTCGCGCTGGAGCTGATCGGCGCCGCGGTCGCGGGCGAGCGCCACGAGCTTCCGAATCTGCACCTCGAGCGTCGCCTGGAGCGCGAACCCGAGCGTTCCCCGCTCGTGGAGAAGCGTCGTCATCGCGACCTGCCAGCCGCCGCCGACGTCGCCGAGGAGGTTCTCGATGGGCACCCGAACGTCGTTGAAGAAGATCTCGTTGAACTCGGACTCGCCCGTGATCTGGCGCAGCGGGCGGACGTCCACGCCCGGCGCATGCATGTCGACGATGAGGTACGTCAGCCCTGCATGCCGAGTCGAGTCCGGATCGGAGCGGGTCAGGAGAATGCAGAAGTCGGCGATGTGCGCGAACGACGACCAGACCTTCTGGCCGCTCACCACGAAGTGCCCGTCGTCCATGGTCGAGCTCGTGCGTACGCCGGCGAGGTCGGACCCGGCGCCGGGTTCCGAGAAGCCCTGGCACCAGATCTCCTTCGCGGACAGGAGCGGCGCAAGGTAGCGCGCCTTCTGCTGCTCGGTACCGTGCGCGATTATCGTCGGCCCGGCCATGCCGATGCCGATGACACCGACGTGCGGCGGTGCCTCGGCGCGGGCCATCTCCTCGAGGAAGATCGCCTGGTGGGTGTACGGCGTGCCCCTACCTCCGTACTCCTCCGGCCAGGTGAGGCCGACGTAGCCCGCCTCGTAGAGCGCACGGCTCCACTCGCGCATCTCCGGACCCTCGAAGCGCGTCGCGCCGCCGCGGTGTCCCTGGAGGTTCTCGGGGAGGTGCTCCTCGAGCCAGGCGCGCAGGTCTGC
Source organism: uncultured Gaiellaceae bacterium (assembly GCA_963746975.1). Lineage (GTDB taxonomy): Bacteria > Actinomycetota > Thermoleophilia > Gaiellales > Gaiellaceae > GMQP-bins7. The sequence continues at coordinate 144,409 of CAVVDE010000011.1, read as the reverse complement.
CCGGAACGCGGCCTCCTCCGGCGTGTCGCGCAGTTCCATCTGGGCCGATCCTAGTCACCTCGATCGGTGCCGTCAGCGTCGTCCGACGAGAGAGCCAGGAACCCACGCCCGTTCTCCAGTCGGTCACGACGTCTTACAAAGCCCTTACCCGAGCCTCAGGCATGCCTCAAGCGCGGCTGCGACGGTAGAGGATGGCCGGAGGGGGGTACCTACGGACAATGTGGCGCGAAGCGTGCGCACACAGGGTGGGCCGTCGCTCGATCGTCGTTGTGAGCGCTTGCATGCGCCGCGGTCGTGGCGCTTGGCGCTTCCGAGGGTTGCCGACGCAGCCCGGCCGGCGTGCGCCGAGGCGGTTCTCGACGACTGGACGGCGGGCACGCTCGACTCCAGCTACTCGCCCGAGTGCTACGAGGCTGCCATCGACGCGCTGCCCGAGGATCTTCGGGCGTACACGACCGCCGCCGACGACATCACCCGGGCGGAGATAGCGGCGAGCCGCGCTGTGGACGAGAACGCCGCGCCGCGTCGGCTCGCCGGTGAGACTCCCCCCGCGGACGCCGCGCTGCGCGCATTTCCGACCGAGGTGATCGGTCTCGGGGCGTTGCTGGCCGTCCTCGTTGCGGGCGGGCTCGCAGCCGCACTCGTCCGACGGAGGCGAGAGAGATGAGGTCGACGATCCGTATCTCGCTGACCGTCGTCGTGGCCGCATGTGCGGCCCTCGTCCTCTCGGCCTCCGGGTCGGGGGGCTCGGGCTCGACACGAGACGTCGCGTTCGGAGTCGCGGACGATGCCTGGCTCGCACACGGCCCCGGAACGCTCGCATCGAGGCTGGACGTGCTCTCGAAGCTCGGCCCCGACGTCGTCCGCTTCACGGTCAGGTGGGACGGCGTTGCCCGGACTCGCCCGTCGGATCCACGCGATCCGAGCGACCCCGCGTATGACTGGCGTGAGTTCGATGCCGTCCTCCACGGCCTTCGCCGCTACGGGATCGATCCTGTCGTGACCCTGTACGGCACGCCTGGATGGGCGAACGGCGGGCGGGGGCCCAACTGGGCGCCGTCCTCGGCCGCGTCGTTCGGCAGCTTCGCGCGTGCGGCTGCGCGACGATATCCCTGGGTGCGGCAGTGGACGATCTGGAACGAGCCGAACAGCTCGGTCTTCCTACGGCCGACGACGGCCAAGACGTATGTGGACAGGCTGCTGAATCCGGGATACGCACAGCTGCACGCCGCTATCGCGGGCGTCCAGGTCGCAGGGGGCGTGACCAGCCCTCGCGCGGGATCCGCCGGGGTCGCACCCGTGCCGTGGATCCGGGGGATGGCGGCTGCCCACGCGAAGCTCGACGCCTACGCGCATCACCCGTATCCGGGAAGGCCTCAGAGCGAGACGCCGTGGGGGCCGAAGTGCGTCAACTGCCAGACGATCACCATGGCCGACCTCGAGCGGCTCGAGCGCGAGGTCGTCCGAGCGTTCGGGCACAAGCCGATCTGGCTGACCGAGTACGGCTACCAGACGAATCCACCCGACATCTTCATCGGCGTCTCGCCGGAGCAGCAGGCCACCTACTACGCGAGCGCTGCGCTTCGCGTGTACAGGGCCTCGGCGGTGACGATGCTGATCTACTTCATCGTGCGCGACGACAGCTCTCCGGCCGGCTGGCAAAGCGGTTTCTTCACGTCGGACGGGCTCGTGAAGCCGTCGTACGCCGCCTTCCGCTTCCCGCTCCGGCAGACGTCGCGTCGCGGCAATCTCGTCGGCCTGTGGGGCCAGGTCCGCCCGCGCTCGGGCAGGCAGCCGTTCCGCGTGCGGCTCGAGGACGACGAGCGGGTGAGCTGGCTCGGCGGCACCCGCTGGACCGACGAGAGCGGATTCTTCTCGATCACCGTCGACGCGCCGGCCGGCTCGCAGGTGCGGATCTGGTCGCCCCGTGACGATGCGTACGGCTACGAGCTGATCGTTCGCTAGCCGTCTCGTTGCTCCCACCTCGCGAGCCCGTTTAGGCTCCTCGGACCCATGGCCCTCCTCGAGGTACGGGACGTCACCCTGCGGTTCGGCGGCATCGTCGCGCTCGACGGAGTGTCCTTCGACGTGGACGAGGGGCACATATCGGGGCTGATCGGGCCGAACGGCGCTGGGAAGACGACTGCTTTCAACGTCATCACGCGGCTCTACAAGCCGGACTCGGGCGACGTGCTCCTCGAGGGCGCGTCCCTCCTCAAGCAGCCGGCCTTCAAGATCGTCCGAAAGGGCGTCGCACGGACGTTCCAGAACATCCAGCTCTTCCGCACCATGTCCGTCCTCGAGAACGTGATGGTCGGGGCGCACGGTCGCGGCCGGAAGGGGGGCGAGGCGGCGGCGTTCGAGGTGCTCGACGTCGTCGGCCTGCGGGAACGGGCGCTCTTCCCGGCCGCTGCGCTGCCGTACGGGATCCAGAAGCGAGTCGAGCTCGCGCGGGCGCTCGTGGCCAGGCCACGGCTCCTGCTGCTCGACGAGCCGGCCGGCGGCCTGAACCACGAGGAGGTCGGGGAGCTCGGCGAGTTCATCAAGAAGATACGGGACGAGTTCGAGCTCACGGTGCTCCTCGTCGAGCACCACATGAACCTCGTCATGGGGATCTCCGACCACGTGAACGTGATGAGCTTCGGGCGGAAGATCGCGGATGGCCGGCCGGCGCAGGTGCGCGCCGACCCCGCCGTGATCGAGGCATATCTCGGCGCCGAGGACGAGCACGAGCCCGAGCCGGCGGACGTGCACGAGGCGAAGCCGCCCGAGCCGGAAGGGGACGCTGCATGAAGACGCTCCTCGAGCTCGACTCCGTAGCCGCGCACTACGGCCCGGTGCAGGCCCTCTACGACGTCTCGCTCGTCGTCCGCGAGGGTGAGGTGGTCGCCGTGCTCGGCGCGAACGGCGCGGGCAAGACCACGACGCTGCGCGCGATCTCCGGGACCGTCTCGCGCTCGGGGGCGATCGAGCTCGACGGCAAGCAGGTAAAGGGCGGGCCGGAGGCGGCGGCGAAGGCGGGCATCGCGCACGTGCCCGAGGGCCGGGGCACGTTCGTCGATCTCACGGTGAACGAGAACCTCCGGCTCGGCGCGTACACGCGCCGCGACCGCTCGGTGAAGGCGGACATCAAGCGCATCGCCGGGTACTTCCCGTGGATGACCGAGCGGGGCGCCCAGCGGGCGGGCACGCTCTCCGGCGGCGAGCAGCAGATGCTCGCGCTCGGCCGTGCGCTCATGGGCCGGCCGAAGCTCCTGCTCCTCGACGAGCCCTCGCTCGGCCTCGCGCCGTTGATCGTCCGCGAGTTCTTCCGCATCGTCCGCGAGCTGAACGAGAAGGAGGGCCTTACCGTCCTCGTCGTCGAGCAGGACGCGCGCATCGCGCTCAACGCGTCGAGCCGCGCCTACGTGCTCGAGGTCGGGCGCGTCGCGCTCACGGGGGCGAGCAGCGAGCTGCGCGACGACGAGTCCATCCGACGGAGCTACCTCGGGTACTGACCGACGTGGTCGTCGCGGCTCTCACCGACTTCCTGCAGCAGATCGTCTCCGGGCTCGCGTCCGGCGGCATCTACGCGCTGCTCGCGCTCGCACTCGTCATCATCCACCGCTCGACGGGAGTCATCAACTTCGCCCAGGGGGAGATGGCGACGCTGTCCAGCTACATCGCGTGGGCGCTGATCGCGGAGCACGGGTGGCGTTACTGGCCCGCGTTCGTCGCGACGCTCCTGCTCTCCTTCGTCGGCGGGGTCGCGATCCACCGCGTCGTTATCCGTCCGGTCGAGCGCGGGAACGTGCTCCGGATCGTGATCGTGACGATCGGCCTCCTCGTTGCCGTCAACGGCTTCGTCATCTGGAAGTGGGGCGGCGAGCCGAAGCAGCTCCAGAGCCCGTTCGGGACGGGCACGTACGACATCGGCGGCGTCATCGTCTCCGCGCAGGACATCGGCACCATCGCCGTCGCGCTCGGCATCGTCGTCCTCCTCTGGGGGCTGTTCCAGTACACGAAGGTCGGGCTCGCGCTGCGCGCCGTGGCGGTGAATCCGCAGGAGGCGCGGCTCGTCGGGGTCCGCGTGTCGTGGATGCTCGCGCTCGGCTGGGGGCTTGCGGCGCTGCTCGGCGCCGTCGCCGGGATGCTCACCGCGCCCACGGTCGGTCTCGATCCGAACATGATGGCCGCCGTCCTCATCTATGCGTTCGCGGCGGCAGTGCTCGGCGGGATCGACTCGCCGCTCGGAGCCGTCGTCGGCGGGCTCACGTCGGCGTGCTCCTCAACCTGCTGAGCTACCTGAGCCAGTACGACGCGGTCTCGTGGTTCACGGAGGAGCTGCGCCTCCCGGCCGCGCTCCTGATCATCCTCGTAGTCCTCCTGGTCCGGCCGCAGGGCATCTTCGGCAAGCCGGAGGTCAAGAGGGTATGAGGCCGCGCACGCAGACGATCATCGGCTTCGTCGCGTTCGCGGTGTTCGTCGTCGTCGTCGCCGTGCTCCCGTCGTTCATCGGCGACTTCAAGGCGCGCGAGTGGTCCGACGTCGGCATCTTCCTCATCGCGCTGCTCGGCCTGAACATCCTGACTGGCTACACCGGTCAGATCTCGCTCGGCCACGGTGCGTTCATGGCGATCGGCGGGTACACGACCGCCATCCTCATGGCCGGGAACGAGGATCTCGGCGGCCCGATCTCGGGCGGGATGAAGGACGTCTGGACGATCCCGATCGCCGCGCTCGTCGCGGGTCTCGTCGGGCTCGCCTTCGGGTTGCCGGCTCTCAGGCTCTCCGGCCTCTACCTCGCGCTCGCGACGTTCGCGGTCGCCGTCGCGATGCCGTCGACGGCGAAGCGCTTCGCCGAGTGGACCGGCGGCGGCACAGGCATCCAGCTCTTCGGGACGCCCGAGCTGACGGGATCGATCACGAACGTGCACGTCCTCGGGCGCACGCTCACACCGAACGACTGGATCTACTACCTCGCCTGGTCGATCGCGCTCGTCTCGTTCGTCGTCGCGTGGCTGATCCTGCGCGGGCGCACCGGCCGTGCGTTCCGCGCGGTGCGCGACAGCGAGACGGCCGCGGTCTCGTCCGGGGTCAGCCTTGCGCGCTACAAGACGCTCGCGTTCGGCATCAGCGCCGCGTACGCGGGCGTGGCCGGGAGCCTCCTCGTGATCTCACGCGCGTTCATCAACCCCGACTCGTTCCCGGTCGCGCTGTCGATCTTCCTGCTCGTCGGCATCGTCATCGGCGGTCTCGGCGGCCTGTCGGGGCTCGTGTTCGGCGCGATCTTCATCGCGTTCCTGCCGCTGTGGGCGCAGGGCCAGGATCTCGGCTCGCTGCTGCCGGGCCGGATCGTCGAGGAGACGCAGAAGCCGGGCGGCCCCTCGATCGTCTACGGCGTCGTGCTGATCCTGCTCATGTTCGTCCTGCCGAACGGCGTCGGTGGCCTCTTCCGGCGGGTCGGGCAGATCTTCGCGCGCCGCCGGTACTCTCGGCCGGAGTGAAGCGCCGCCGTCTCACCGTTCTCGCGGCAACCGCGGCCGCACTCGTCGTCGCCCTCCCGGTCGCGCTGGCCGGCTCGAGCGCAGATCCGGGCGTGAGCTCGACCGCGATCGTCATCGGCGGCACGTCCCCGTTGACCGGCCCCGCAGCCTCGTACGCCTCGGTCGCGCGCGGCGCGAAGGCGTACTTCGACTCCGTGAACGCGGCCGGCGGCGTCGCGAAGCGGAAGATCGACTACCGGATCGTCGACGACGCCTACAGCCCGCCGCAGACCGTCCAGGCTGTGCGCCGGCTCGTCGAGCAGGACAAGGTCTTCGCCGTCTTCAACACGCTCGGCACCGAGGCGAACCTCGCCGTGCGCGACTACCTGAATCAGATGAAAGTTCCCCAGCTGTTCGTCGCCTCGGGTGCGACCACGTGGGGGCGGGACGCGGCCAAGTATCCGTGGACGATCGGCTTCCAGCCGAGCTACGCGGCCGAGGGTTTCGTCTACGGGCAGTACGTCGCGAGGAACATGAAGAAGGCGAAGATCGCCGTGCTCTTCCAGAACGACGACTACGGCAAGGATCTCCTGAGCTCGCTGAAGAGCGGTCTCGGCCGCTCGGGCTCGAAGGTCGTCGCCGCCCAGCCGTACGAGGTCACCTCGCCGGACGTGGGCTCGCAGATAGCGAAGCTCAAGGCGTCCGGTGCGAACGTCTTCGCCATCTTTGCGACTCCGACGTTCGCGATCCAGGCGTACGTGTTCGCGAACCGTCTCCGCTGGAAGCCGCAGGTCATCGTGAACGGCGTCTCCGGGACGTCGAACATCATGACCCTCGCCTCCGAGGGCGGGAAGAACAAGCTCGTCGAGGGGTCGATCACGAACACGATCCTCAAGGACCCGACGGACCCGAGGTGGAAGAACGATCCGGGGATGAAGCAGTACCGCGCGATCCTCGGCAAGTACGCGAAGGGCGCGAGCCCGAACGACGTCTACCACGTGTACGGCATGGCGGTCGGGTACGAGACCGTCGCCTTGCTCAAGCGGCTCGGCGCCAATCCCACCAGGGCGGCGCTCATGAAGGCGGCACGCTCGCTGAACGACCCGAAGAACCCGTTCCTCCTGCCCGGAGTCGTCGTGAAGACCGGCGCCGGCGACAACTTCCCGGTCCAGCAGGGTCAGCTCGAGCGCTGGACGAAGGGTCGCTTCGTCCCGTTCGGCGGGCTCTGGCAGTCGAAGCGGAACTGACGGCGGCGTCGCTCGAGCCGACGCCGCCGTCGCCCGATGTCTAAGCCGCGCCGGGCGCGGCCACATAGGAGGCGCGCAGAGGCCCGCGCGCCAGGACGATGCTCGTCGCCGCGATCCAGAGGAGCGTCGCCAGGAGGGCGAAGAAGTCGGCGAAGGGGATGAACAGCGCAACGCCCAGAAGGAGCGGCATCCAGCACACCCACCGTCGAGCACCCACCGAGAACAGGGCTCCCGCGGCGCCGAGCATCATGATCCCGAACGCGGGGTTGAACGTCATCCACGTGTTCCCGTCGAGCGAGTTCAGCGCCTGGAGAGCCGTCGGTGCGTCCCCGACCTCGGCGGCGTCGGAGAGCGCGAGGTGCACGAACGCAGTGAGAAGAACGGCCCCTGCGGACAAGACTGTTCCGGCGAGCAGGACGAATCCCCAGGTCGAGACAGGGCCGGACTCGACCCGGCCCCACGCGTCCACCAACGCGATGCCGAAGAGCACCAGGAACGGCGCCGCGGCAGCGAGCACGAAGCTCGTGACGAACTGCCTCACGTCGTTGTCCGAGTAGAACGAGGCGAGCTTCGCGGCGGACGCATCCGTGCCGGGCGTACTGCCGCTGAGGCCCATGATCGCCACCAGGGCGAGCGCGACGAATGCGATCCCGGTGAGTGGAAACAGCTTGCCGAAATTCATCTGAGACTCCTTTCCGTGCGCGGCACGGCGCCTCAGGCGCCGTGCCGCACTTCGCAGCTAGTGGGCGACCGGGCGCACTGCCTGCACGGCCAGCCCGAGCCCGATCACGAGCACGATGCCGAGCGTGAAGCCGACGCCGAGCTGCGCCCAGTCGAGGTCACGGCCGGAGGCGACGCTCGGCGTCTCGACGGTCGTGCCGACCGACGTGCCGACAGGATTCGCGCGCTCTCCGGCGTCGCGATAGGTCGTGAACGCCTTCTGGACCGTGGAGACGTCGAGTCGGCCCACCGCGGCGGCCAGGTCGAGCCCGCTCGATAGGGCAGCGGGTCGCGCGCCTGCGTCGCCGTACGTCGCCGCCTGGCTCGGGGCGGAGGGTGGCGCCAGCCGTCCTTCACCCAGGGCGAAGGGAACGATCGCCATCGCTGCGACCGCGATCCCGAAGATGAGTGTGAGTGTGCGAGTCATCTTTCCTCCCTTTCTGTCGATCGCTCGCCGCCCGAGGCGGCCCGTGTCTTGCATCAGGAGGTCGCGACCCCAGACGCAGATGCGTAGGGCCGAGACCGCCACGAGCAGCGCCACCAGGCCGAGGAGCAACCCCGCCCAGAGCAGGCGCCGCCGCAATCGCCGTCGCCAGGTCACGCCGGAACGGCCTCGGTGTCGATGTGCTCGTCGCCCGACTCGAACGTCGCCCGGTAGCCGAGAACCCGGCCGAGGGGTGCGCCGAGAGCCAGCCCGATTCGCTGCATCCAGACGGGCGGGAACGGCAGCCGCACCGTGTCGAAATGCGCTCGCGCGATGACTGCGAGCCGAAGCGGGTTCGGCATGCCCTTCCGGTTCGTCCTCCCAGCCTGCGCGAGCGCGAACATCGTCTCGATCAGCTGCTCGAACTGGAGGGCCGGTCGCACCTCGCATGCGAAGCGCGCCTCGGCGTCGCTCGCGTTCCAGAACTGGTGCTTCCTCCCCCTTGCCACGAGGACGGTGTCCCCGGGCGTGCCGGTGATCTGCTGCCCGTCGATCCTGAAGGTCACCGACCCCTCGAGGACCTGGAACCGCTCCTCCTGAAACGGGTGGACGTGCGCGGCCGCGACGAAGCCCGAGGGCTTCACGAAGCACTCGAAGAGCACGTACTCGCCGTTCGTGTCGGCCGACGTCTGCTTGAAGACGAGGCGCTCCCCGGTGACCGGGTTCTCGATGGTGTCGCCTGCGCGAATCATGTGAAGCTCCTTCCGGTTGGGTCGCGAACGACGCTAGGACGGAAGGCCGCGCGGCACATCGGCGCCAGCGCGGGAAATGGGTCGGGGCCAGCCAGCGACCTGATCTCGGTGCTGGCACCTATTGCGGTTTCAGCGCCGTGAGGCGAAAGATTCAGTCCATGCGCGGTCTCCGCATTGCCGCATGGGCCGTCGCGACGGCGACCTTCGTCTTCATGGGGCTCGCCGTCGCGGGCGTGCACAACGCGGCGAGCTACCTGCCGTGGGAACTGAAGCCGTTCGTGTTGGTGAGCTTCCTCGCGCCGTCTGTCGTGGGCGTGCTGATTGCAAACCGGCAACCCGGCAACAGGGTTGCCTGGATACTCCTGCTCGGGACGCTCGCCCTGACCGTCCAGTTCCCGATCGGCGTCGTCGAGGGCGCAGGCTGGCGGCTGCAGATGGACCGGGCACTCTGGCCACTGCTCTACGCCTGGCCGATCGCCGTCACGTTCGTCTTCCCGAACGGCCGTTTGCTCACACCGCGCTGGCGTTGGGTCGGCCTGTTCGGCGTGATCAGCTTCGTCGGCTTCATGACGATGGCGCTGCTCGATCCAGAGCCGTTCGAGGGCGCAGATGCGTCGGTTCCGAATCCGCTCGCGGACAACGCCGTGGGCCACTGGCTGCTCGGGAAAGGGATGTGGGTCCCGTTCTGGATCGGCATCCTCGCGACGCTGATCCTCGGAGCGGTCTCCATGGTCCTCAGGCTCCGGCGGGCTACCGGCGTCGAGCGGCTGCAGATGATGTGGTTCACGTGGTCTGCAGCGCTGATCCCGATAGGGCTGATGATCTGTGCGACCGGCTGGACGGCGTTCGACTTCGTCGGCGACGTCGTGTTCCCGTTCCTGCTCGTCACGCAGGTCGCGGTGGCCGCTTCGATCGGAATCGCGGTCCTTCGCTACCGCCTCTACGCGATCGAGCGGATCGTCAACCGCACACTTGTCTACGGCGCAGTGACGTTCCTGCTGCTCGTCCTCTACGCCGCGATCACGGTCGGACTCGGAGTACTCGTCGGCGGTGATTCGGCCTGGGTCGTCGCTGTCGCTACGCTCGTGGTGGCAGTGGTGTTCCGGCCGTTGCGGTCACGCATCCAGGATCTGGTCGACCGCAAGTTCCGTCGCGCGCGGTACGAAGGTGTCCGGCTTGTGCGCGCGTTCGAGGACGAGGTCCGCGACGGGCGCCGAGCCCCGGAGGGAATCGGCGTCGTACTTGCCGAAGCGCTCGGCGACCCGCTGGCAGAGCTGTTCTTCTGGTTGCCCGAGACCGAGGCGTACGCCGATTCCGCGGGTGAGGTGGGCGAGCTCCCGATGGACGAGCGTGTGCCGCGCGAGATCCGCCGCGACGACGCGCGCACCGCCGTGCTTCTGCACGATCCGACGCTCCTCGGGCGTCGGGACCTGCTCGACGGCGTTCTTGCCGCCGCGGCGCTCTCGATCGAGATGGCGAGGCTGCGAGTCGAGGTGCGCATCCAGCTCGCCGAGGTGGAGGCGTCGCGGACGCGGATCGTCGAGGCGGGGTACGAGGAGCGGCGACGGCTCGAACGAGACCTCCATGACGGAGCCCAGCAGCGCCTCGTCTCGCTCGGCGTCCAGCTCAGGAGGCTGCAGCTGAGCCTTCCGCGCGAGGCCAAGATCCTCTCGCCTGCGCTCGACCAGATCGTGGGGGAGGTGGGAGCGGCGATCGGGGACCTCCGGCAGATCGCAGCGGGTGTGCGTCCGGCGCGACTCGACGACGGCCTCGCCGCAGCGCTGCGCGATCTCGCTCGAACGACGCCGGTATCGGTCGACGTGAACGCCTCGCGCGAGCGCGTGGCCGCCAGCGTCGAAGCAGCCGCCTACTTCGTCGCGTGCGAGGCGATCACGAACGCGGTCAAGCACGCCTCGCCGTCGAAGGTCGCCGTGCGGACGTACCGCGACAACGGAACGCTCCGCGTGAGCGTCTCGGACGACGGCGTCGGAGGCGCGGTCGTTCGCCGCGGGTCCGGGCTCGCCGGCCTCCGCGATCGCGTCGCGGCCCACGGGGGCACGCTCTATGTCGTGAGCCCGCGCGGCGGCGGGACGCGCATCGAGGTGGCGATTCCATGCGAGTCGTGATCGCCGAGGACACGGTCCTCCTGCGGGAGGGTCTCGCGGGGCTCCTCGAGGATGCGGGCCACGACGTGCTCGCGCGAGTCGGCGATGCGGACTCGCTGCTCGCTGTGGTCGCGGAGCACGATCCGGACCTCGCGATCGTCGACGTCCGCATGCCGCCGACGTACGACGACGAGGGGATGCGCGCCGCGGTCGAGATCCGCAAGCTGCATCCGCGAACGGGTGTGCTCGTTCTCTCGCAGCACGTCGAAGGTCGCTTCGCGATCGAGCTCGTCAGCTCCGAAGGTGGCTTCGGCTATCTGCTGAAGGATCGTGTGCTCGACGTCGGGGAGTTCCTCGACGCCGCAGACCGTGTGAGTCGCGGCGGCTCCGCGCTCGACCCGGAGGTCGTCAAGCAGCTCCTTTCGCAGCCGCAAGGCGACGATCCGCTGTCGGAGCTCACACCCCGCGAGCGCGAAGTGCTGGCGCTCGTTGCCGAGGGACGCTCCAACGCCAGCATCGCGAAGGAGCTCTGGCTCACCGAGAAGACGGTCGAGACTCACGTGCGCTCGATCCTCGGCAAGCTCGACCTCCCGCAGGACGGCGATACGCACCGCCGCGTTCTCGCCGTCGTGACCTACCTGCGCGCGTCGGCCGCCTGATCCCAGGGTCAGATCTCGGCGATCGTGAGGACCTCGACCGCGACGCCCGGGCTCTGCGGGACACGGCCGGCGAGCTCGATCGCCTCCTCGCGGCTCGCGCAGTCGACGATGTAGAAGCCGCCGATCGCCTCCTTCGTCTCGGCGAACGGCCCATCGGTCACCAGAGGCTCGGCTCCTGGCCGGACGACCGCCGCCGTCGAAATGTCGTCGAGCGCGTCGCCGTGCACGAACGCGCCGCGTTCGCGGAGCATCGCGCCGTAGGCCATGTGCCCCTCGACCATCGCGCGCCGCTCGCCGGGTGTGAGTGCTGCCTCGGCCGCGGCATCGCCGTGGATCAGGAACAGGAAACGCATCACTCCTCCTTCGTTCGTCGGTGTATGTACACGACGAACGAAGGAGGAGCGGTTCGACGCCGTCCTAGCCCTGACCGGGAGACGGTGCGTACTCGCCGAGGAACGACTGCCCGATGATCTGGCGGTCGACCGCCGCTTGGCCGAGGTAGCAGCGCCACTGCCGTCCGTCGGACGTGAGCGAGCGACAGCCGCCGTTCACGTGCTTGGTCGTGTCGACCGTGGGCTCGACCGTCCCCTTCCAGTCGGAGATCTCGGGCGCCGGAGCACGCTCGAGCGTGCACAGGTACTCGACGCCCGGGACGACGACCTCGCAGGACGGGTTCGTACCGGCGAGGGCGAGTGTCCCGGCAGGGAGGCTCTGCTCGACGTCGTGGGTGCCGATCAGCTGGCTCGCCGCAACGGCGATCCCCGGGACGAGCACGGCCACGACCGCAACCGCGATCGCGAACCGCGTCGAGCGACGCCGACGGCGAGCAGGTGCTGGCGATCCGGCGCGCAGGTCGGCCTCGGCAGCGCCCTCGAGCGCGTCGCCGAGCCGTAGAAGCGTCGTCTGGACATCGGTCATCTGGAGCCCTCCTTCGATTGGGCGAAACGGAGTCGGAGGGCGGACAGCCCGCGGTGGACCCGCACGCGGGCGGCCTCCGGGCTCGTGCCGAGCGCGTCCGCCAGTTCGTCGTAGGGGAGGTCGTCGGCGAAGCGGAGCCGCAGCGCGTCGAGCTGACTCTCGGGCAGTTCGGCGAGGGCCTCGTCGAGGCCATCGAGCCAGCTCTCGTCGGGGTCGGCTGCGGCAGGCTCGCGGTCGAGCCGCTCGAGGATGCCGAGCCGCGCGCAGGCTGCCCGCTCCAGCCGACCACGACGGACGGAGGCCGAGAGCACGTTTCGTGCGATCCCGAACAGCCAGGGGCCGGCTGATCCGCCGGCCTCGTCCCGGAACCGCGCCCGTCCGAGCCAGGCCTGTGCGAACGTCTCGGCCGTCAGGTCGTGCGCCGCGTCGGCGTTTCGCGATCGCGCGAGGTGGAACCGGTACACGCGCTCGGCGTAGCGGTCGTACAGCTTCCGAAAGGCTCCGGAGTCCGAGCGCGCCACGCGGATGAGCTCTGCATCGGTGGTCACTCGCTACTCACGTCCCTCGTCATTCACACCTCCACGTCGTTTCCCGGGAGATGGCGCGACGGGGCTCCGATGTTACGTATCGCCGCCGGCGGGGATCGCGTGCATGCGAGGATGGGTGCGTGCGCGAGCTGCTCGACGCCCCTCTCGACGAGCTGCTCGCGGAGGCGCAGGGGGTGCGGCGCAGGCCGCTCGTCACCTACTCGCCGAAGGTCTTCATCCCATTGACGACGCTGTGCCGTGACGTCTGCGGCTATTGCACCTTCGCGCGGCCGCCGCGGCGCGGCGAGCGCGCGTTCATGACGGAGGACGAGGTGCTGGAGATCGCACGGGCGGGCGCGGCCGCCGGCTGCCGCGAGGCCCTCTTCACGCTCGGTGACAAGCCGGAGCTGCGCTACAAGGTCGCCCGCGAGGAGCTTCGCGCGCTCGGCTGCGAGTCGACGCTCGAGTACCTCGAGCGCTGCGCGGGGCTCGTGCTCGAGGAGACGGGCCTCCTCCCGCATCTGAACCCGGGGGTCATGACGCGGGCCGAGCTCGAGCGGCTCCGGCCCGTCTCGGCCTCGATGGGGATCATGCTCGAGACGACCGCCGAGCGCCTCGCAGAGAAGGGTGGGCCACACTGGGCGTCGCCGGACAAGCTCCCCGCCCGCCGCCTCGAGACGATTCGACTCGCGGGCGAGCTCGCGATCCCGTTCACGAGCGGGATCCTCATCGGCATCGGCGAGACGCGCGAGGAGCGGATCGACGCCATCCTCGCCCTGAAGGCGCTCGGCGAGGAGCACGGCCACCTGCAGGAGGTCATCGTCCAGAACTTCCGGGCGAAGGCGGGCACGCGCATGGCGGCGCATCCCGAGCCGGCGCTCGACGACCACCTGTGGACCATTGCCGCGGCGCGCATCCTGCTCGGTCCCCGCTGGCACGTCCAGGCGCCGCCGAACCTCGCGTTCGACGACTTCGCCCGCCTCCTGGACGCAGGGATCGACGACTGGGGCGGCGTCTCGCCCGTCACGATCGACCACGTCAACCCGGAGGCGCCGTGGCCGGAGATCGAGCGTCTCGCCGAGGCGACGCGATCGCGCGGGCTCGAGCTCGCGCCGCGCCTTCCCGTCCATCCGGAGTACGTCGCCGAGCGCTGGCTCGATCCGGCGGTCATGCCGTTCGTGCGCCGCGCGGCGGACGCGACCTCGCTCGCCCGCGACGACTCGTGGGCGCCCGGCGACCCGGTCACGCCGCCGTTCGTCGTGCGTCGCGACGCCCTGCCGGTCGAGCTCGTCGGCGCCGAGATCGGCGAGGACGAGATCGTGCGGCTGTTCGAAGCACGGGGAGAGGAGGTGCAGCGCGTCTTCGCGGCTGCCGACCGTCTCCGCCGCGACGTCTGCGGGGACACGGTCTCGTACGTGGTGACGCGGAACATCCAGTACACGAACGTCTGCTACTTCCGCTGCGGATTCTGCGCGTTCTCGAAGGGGAAGCTCGCGGCGAATCTTCGGGGCGCGCCGTACCTCGTGCCGCGTGACGAGATCGTCCGCCGCGTGCAGGAGGCGTCGGAGCGCGGCGCGACCGAGGTCTGCCTCCAGGGCGGGATCCACCCCGCGTTCACGGGCGACTACTACGCAGACGTGGTCCGCGCGATATGCGACGCCGTGCCCGAGATCCACGTGCACGCGTTCTCGGCCCTCGAGGTGTGGCAGGGCGCTGCGACACTCGACCTCTCCCTCGCGGACTACCTCGGGCATCTCCGCGACCTCGGCCTCGGGTCGCTTCCAGGAACCGCCGCCGAGGTGCTCGACGACGAGGTGCGGCGGATCATCTGCCCCGACAAGGTGACGACGGCGCAGTGGCTCGCGGTGCACGACACTGCACACCGCGTCGGCCTCCACTCGAACGTGACGCTCATGTTCGGCCACGTCGAGTCGCCGCGCTCGTGGGCAAGGCACCTCCTGCGCGCGCAGGAGCAGCAGCGTCGCTCGGGCGGTTTCACGGAGTTCGTGCCGCTCCCCTTCGTACCGATGGAAGCGCCCATCTACCTACAGGGCCGCGCGCGCCGGGGCCCGACCTTCCGCGAAGCGCTCCTCGTGCACGCGGTCGCCCGGCTCGCCCTTCACCCGGAGATCACGAACATCCAGGCGTCGTGGGTCAAGCTCGGCCCCGACGGGACACGCCAGGCGCTCGCCGCGGGCGTCAACGATCTCGGCGGCACGCTGATGAACGAGTCGATCTCGCGCTCGGCCGGCGCCGCGTTCGGACAGGAGATGTCTCCGGAGCACATGGAGGAGCTGATCCGCTCGGCCGGCCGCACGCCGCGCCAACGGACGACGCTCTACGAGGATGCGCCCGAGGAGCGCATGCGCTCGTCGTTCGGCGCGGCGCCGCTTGCCGAGCCGCTGAATCCGCCGGTCCGGGACGCGGGGCTCGTCGCGCCACCGCGACTCGTGCGTCCCGGGCTACTGGCCGCGGCCGGCAAGCGGTAGGCGCAGGAGCACGCCGGGAAGTCGGCGCCGGCTCGTCGCCAGCGCGTCGCGGAGCGCGTCGCTCGTCCCCGGCCCTCGGAGCCCCTCCCCGTGGCCGACGAGGACCCGCTCGGGATCGAGCTCGCCCAGCCGCCTCGGCGGCGTGAGCCGCAGGAGCAGGTGCACGCCGAGTTGTGCTTTCCCGCCCGTGTAGAAGCGGTTCGTCCCGAGCGCTTCCGCGACCATCAGTGTCCGCGCCGCCGGCCACCAGAGCGCCGACTCGCGCCAGCGCTTCCAGCTCAGGACCTGCACGAACGAGAAGGGGCAGTCGGGCAGCTCCGCCGGTACGACGACGTGCGGCACGCCGAGCCGTACCGCGAGCGCCGCGCAGTCGCGGTTGTGCCGGTCGAGGAGCTGGATCACTCCGGCGGGCTCTCCCAGCGCGAGCGCTCGCTCCACCGCGTCGGGCCAGTCGAGGGCGTCGACGAACCAGACCTTCCCGTCTGCGGCGAGAACGTGCGAGGTTCGCGTTGCCGCCTCCTCGACCACCCAGCCGAAGCCGTCGGCGCCGAGGTCGTCGCAGAAGCGGAATCTCACCGAGTCTCGAGGGCGAGGAGGTCGTCGACCGTCTCGCGGCGCCGGATGAGTCGTGCCTCTCCGTCCCTGACGAGCACGGCCGCCGGGCGCCCGACCCCGTTGTAGTTCGAGCTCATCGCGAGCGTGTATGCGCCGGTCGCCGGGATGGCCAGGAGGTCGCCGCGCCGTGGGGTGGGGAGAAGGACGTCGTCGATGAGCACGTCGCCCGACTCGCAATGCATGCCTGCCACGCTCACCGCCTCGCCGGGCGTCTCCTCGGCGCGCGTCGCCGAGAGCGCCGTGTAGCGGGCGTCGTACAGCTGCGGGCGCGGGTTGTCCGACATGCCGCCGTCGACGGCGACCCACGTCCTCTCGGCGAGCCGCTTGACGGCGCCGACGCGGTACAGGGTCACCCCGGCGCGGCCGACGAGGCTCCGGCCCGGCTCGAGCCAGACGAACGGTTCTTGCAGCCCGGCCGCCGCGAACTCCTCGCGCGCGGTGGTCGCCGCGGCGCGCGCGAGCTCGGCAGCGTCCGGCACGACCTCGTCGGGGTGATGGCGGATGCCGAAGCCGCCGCCGAGATCGGCGACGCGTGCCTCCCAGCCAAGGGCGCTGCGGCACTCGGCTGCGAACGCGGCGAGGCGTCGGATCGTCTCGGCCTGCGCCGTGAAGTCCGGGAGCTGGGAGCCGACGTGGACGTGGAGCCCGACGACGTCGAGCTCTCGCGCGAGCGCGTCCGCGACCAGTTCCCGTGCCTCGTCGGGCGGCAGCCCGAACTTCGACCCGTGGTGTCCGGTGGTGATCGCCTCGTGCGTGTCCGCGTCGACGCCGAGCGTCACGCGCACGAGGACGTGCTCGACTCCCGCGTCGGCCGCGAGCGCGGCCTCATCGGGTGCGTCGAGAACCACGGGGGCTTGCTCCGCCGCCGCCTCGCGCAGGAGGGCGATGCTCTTGTTGTTGCCGTGCACCACGAGCTCGTCACCGGTCAGCCCGGCGGCACGGGCGAACGCCAGCTCGCCGGACGATGCGACGTCGGAGCCGACGCCCTCTTCGCGCAGCAGCCGGAGGACTGCCACGTTTGCAAACGCCTTCGTCCCGAAGAACACTCTCCCGCCGCCGACCGCGGCTCGCAGTGCGCGCGCACGGCCGCGCAGCGTCTCCTCGCAGTAGACGACGAGCGGAGTTCCGAAGCGGTCGGCGAGCTCGGACACGCGGACTCCGCCGAGGACGAGCTCGTCCTGCTCGACGCGGGCGGATTCCGGGAGCAGCTCCAGCATCCCCGGATCTTGCCTGGTACCGTTTTCGGCTCGTGAAGCAGCTGCTTGCATAGGTCAGGGAACGAACCCGGCGCCGCCGCGGCCGTTCTCGTGGAGCCTCTCGCCGAGAGGCTTTTTTGTTCTCCGAAGCGAACTGAAGGACGAATGGACAGGTACGACGCGAAGACGATCGAGGAGCGCTGGCAGCGGGTCTGGGAGGACGCGAGGGCGTTCCAGGTCTCGAACGAGCCCATCCAGCCGAAGAGCTACGTCCTCGAGATGCTGCCGTACCCCTCGGGGACGCTGCACATGGGGCACATGCTCGTCTACACGATCGGCGACGTCGTCACCCGCTTCCGCGCGCGGAACGGCATGCACGTGCTCCATCCGCAAGGCTTCGACGCATTCGGGCTCCCGGCGGAGAACGCCGCCATCCGCGAGGGCGTTCACCCCCGAGAGAGCACCGAGCGCAACATCGACGCCATCACGCGCTCGTATCGGCGCGTCGGCTGGGCGTACGACTGGGATCGCCTGACGTCGACGCACGAGCCCGAGTACTACCGCTGGCAGCAGTGGCAGTTCCTGCGCTTCCTCGAGCGCGGCCTCGCGTACCGGAAGGCCGCACCGGTGAAGTGGTGCCCGAACGACCAGACCGTGCTCGCGAACGAGCAGGTGAGGGACGGGCGCTGCGAGCGGTGCGGCGCCGAGGTCGAGTCGCGCCTCATGGAGCAGTGGTTCTTCCGGATCACCGACTACACACAGGCGCTCCTCGACGACCTCGAGACGGTCGACTGGCCGGAGTCGATCAAGGCACGCCAGCGCAACTGGATCGGCCGGTCGGAGGGCGCCGAGATCCAGTTCCGGATCGACGAGCTGGACGAGGACATCCCCGTCTTCACGACGCGCCCGGACACGCTGTACGGGGCGACCTTCTTCGTCCTCGCGCCCGAGCACGAGCTCGTTCCGCGGATCGACTCGGACGAGGTGCGCGACTACGTGCGCCGTGCCTCGGTCAAGAAGACCGCCGAGCGAGCCGCCGCGGCCGAGAAGACCGGCGTCTTCACGGGCCTGCACGCGATCAACCCGGTGAACGGCGAGCGGCTGCCCGTGTACGTGGCCGACTACGTCCTGACCGACTACGGGACGGGCGCGATCATGGCCGTGCCCGCGCACGACCAGCGCGACTTCGAATTCGCGCGGGCGTTCGATCTCCCGATACGGCAGGTCGTGAAGCCGGCCGACCGGGAGGTGGACGAGAGCGTCGCGTACGTCGAGCACTCCGAAGGCGAGGTGCTCGCCAACTCGGGCGAGTTCGACGGGCTTCCGGCGCCGGAGGGCGGCCGCCGGATCGTCGAGAACCTGGCCGCAGAGGGTCGGGGGCAGTTCACGATCAACTACCGCCTGCGCGACTGGGGTTTCTCGCGGCAGCGCTACTGGGGCTGCCCGATCCCGGTCGTGTACTGCGACTCGTGCGGGATCGTCCCGGTGCCGGACGCGGAGCTGCCGGTCGTCCTCCCCGAGATCGAGGACTACAAGCCGAAGGGCGTGCCGCCGCTCGCACAGGCCGAGGAGTGGGTGAACGTGCCCTGCCCGTCCTGCGCCGGCCCCGCGAGGCGCGAGGTCGAGACGATGGACACGTTCGTCGACTCGTCCTGGTACTTCCTGCGCTACTGCGACGCGCACAACGACACCGCGCCCTTCGATCGAGCCGCCGTCGACTACTGGAGCCCGGTCGACCTCTACATCGGCGGCGTCGACCACGCGACCGTGCACATGATCTATGCGCGGTTCTGGATAAAGGTGCTCAACGACATGGGCCTCGTCGGCTTTCGCGAGCCGTTCGCAGCCTTCTACTCGAACGGCTGGGTGACGCTCGGCAAGACCAAGATGTCGAAGCGGGCCGGGAACATCGTCGGGCCGGATGACTTCCTCGACCGCTACGGCGCCGACGCGTGCCGCCTGAACATCCTGTTCCTTGGGCCGGCGAACGAGGACATGGAGTGGACGGAGACGAGCGTCGAGGCGATGAACCGCTTCGTCCGTCGGCTCTGGGCGGTCGTGAACGAGGTCGTCGAGAGCGCGCCGGAGGGCGAGCCCGAGGGCGGTGCGCTCGCGAAGAAGGCGCACGCGACGATCGCGAAGGTCACCGACGACATCGGCCGTCGCTTCGCGTTCAACACCGCCATCGCGGCGGTGATGGAGCTCGTGAACGAGCTCTCACGGGATCGCGGTGGGCGTGACGCGCGCTTCGCGGCCGAGACGGCGGTGTCCGTGATCCAGCCGTACGCGCCGCACGTCGCCGAGGAGCTGTGGTCACGCCTCGGGCACGAGCGGCTGTGGGAGGCGCCTTGGCCCGTCGCGGATCCCGCGATGCTCGAGGTCGAGACGGTGGAGGTCGTCGTCCAGGTGAACGGGAAGATCCGCGACCGGCTGCACGTGGCGCCCGACGTCGCGGAGGACGAGCTCGTTGCACTTGCGCGCGGGTCGGAGAAGGTGCAGGCGTTCCTGGACGGGGGCGATGCGACGCGTGTCGTCGTCGTCCCGGGCAAGCTCGTCAACTTCGTTATCGCGGAAAGGTCCGAGTCGCTTACGCGACGGACTTTTCCGCGGGACTGAACGTCGGCACCTCCCGTCGCAGCGCCCTCGATTGGCACGGACTTCTGATGAAGTCCTGACTCACGGGTGACGGCTTCCGGGCGACGATGGGCTCGTGCCGTTCGCCGTCTCCCGCTCGACCGCGCTCGTCGGCGTGTGTCTCGCTCTCGCCGCGCTCGTCCTCGTCGGCCAACGGCTGGCGCACGCCGGTGCGGCTAGCGCGCCGGAGACGGTCGCGACGCCGCTCGAGCCCGTTGCCGCGGCTCCCGCGCGCGCGATTCTCGTCGTCGACGTCGTGGGTGAGGTACGGAGGCCGGGCCTCTACCGACTGCGGGACGGTGCTCGGATCGCCGACGCCGTCCGCCGGGCCGGGGGCGCCCTCCGCGGCGCCGATCTCGCCGCGCTGAACCTCGCAGCACCCCTCGTCGACGGCATTCAGGTCGTCGTGCCCGCGCAGGCACAGGAGACGGCTGCTCCGTCTTCCGGCACAGGGGGGACGGGCACCTCGGTGGGAGCGGCGGGGCCGCTTGTGAGCCTGTCCTCCGCAACGGTCGAGGATCTCGACCGGCTACCGGGAGTCGGACCTGTCACCGCCCAGAAGATCGTCGACTACCGGACCGAGCACGGGCCGTTCGCGTCGGTCGACGATCTCGACGCGGTGCCGGGAATCGGCCCGACGCGCATCGAGCAGCTACGCGACCTCGTCACTCCGTGAGGCGGTTGCTTCTGCTCGGTCGAGCCTCATCGGATGGGACTGGCCCGTGAGGCGAATCGTCGAGCTGCACTGGCCTACGCTGCTCGTGGTCTCCGCGTGCCTCGGGCTCGCGCTCTCGATCTGGATCGCCGCGCCGCTCGCGTTCGTGGCCGTCGCAGCCCTCGTCGGACTCGCTGCGGTCCTGAGCCTGGATGGGCCGTATCGGGTGGCCGCGCTGGCGGGTGTGCTCGCGGTGCTCGGGCTCGGGTGGGGATCGCTGCGGATGGATGCGCTCGGCTCGAGCGTTCTGGCCGGACGCATCGGCGAATCCGGCCGGGCGACGCTCGTCACGATCGCCCCTGCTCGCCCATCGACGTGGTCGACGCGGGCGATCGCCGTAACGCGCGAGTTCCGGCACCGGCGATTACATGAGCGCGTCCTGCTGGTGTTGCCGGCCGGCCGCTCGCCGCCGCGCGGGACGGTCCTCGATGCAACGGTCACGGTCCAGGAGCCGCGTCCGGAACAGGACGGGTTCGACGAGCGCGCGTGGCTCGCACGGCAAGGCATCCACGTCGTCCTCGATGCGTCGAGCTGGCACGAGATCGGCCGCCGCGGCGGGCTGCAAGGGCTAGGCGACCGGCTTCGCGATCGCGTCGAGCGTGCCGTCGGCCGCGGGACGAGCGGAGTTCGCCGAGGGATCGTGCTCGGCGTCGTCCTCGGCGAGGACGAAGGGCTCCCCGCGGACGTCCAGCGCGACTTCCGGGCGTCTGGTCTCTACCACCTGCTCGCAGTCTCGGGGCAGAACGTCGCGTTCCTCGCCGCCGGTGTCCTCGCACTCGCGTGGCTGGTGCGTCTCTCGCGTGTCTGGCGCGAGATCGCGACGCTCGTCGTGATCGCCGCATACGTGCTGGCGGTCGGCTGGCAGCCGTCCGTCGCCCGCGCAGCCGTTGCGGGGGCGCTCGCTTCCCTCGCGTGGCTCACCTCACGTCCCCGCGATCGCTGGTACCTGCTGGCGGTCGGTGCCCTCGTGTTGATGGCCTGGATGCCGACGACACTCCTCGACCCGGGTTTCCAGCTCTCGTTCGCTGCCGTGGCAGCGATCTTCGTCGCCGTGCCCCGCATGCGGGAGCGGCTCGACGGGTACCCGCTACCGGCCGGGGCGGCCGACGCGCTCGCCGTCTCGCTCGCGTGCGGGCTCGTGACCGCACCGATCCTCCTCTTCGACTTCGGCAAGGCGCCCCTGTACACGGTCGCCGCCAACCTCGCCGCCTTCGCCGCGGCGCCGATCGTTCTCGGCCTCGGGCTCCTTGCGGCTGTCGTCGATCCGGTCTCTCCCTCGGCCGCTGCAGGGCTCGCCGCGCTCGCGGGCTGGGCCGCTGCATGGCTCGAGCTCGTCGCTCGGGTTGCCGCAGGCCTGCCGTCGGCACAGATCGGGACGCACGTCGCCGCGGTTCTCGGGATCGCGGCGGCGGCGATCTGGTTCGCGGCGCCCCGAGCCCGCAGGCAACTCGCACACCCGACCCGCCGAGGCCCGACGGTGCTCGCGGCGTGTGGGGCCACGGCACTCGTCGCGGTCTGGTTCGCCACGAGACCTGCTCCCGCTTGGAACCGTCCGGTCGCCTTTCGCGTGACGTTCCTCGACGTCGGCCAGGGGGACTCGACGCTGCTCGAGACGCCCACAGCCCGGGTGCTCGTCGACGAGGGCCCGCCCGAGGCGGACGTCGCCGGGCAGCTCGCGAAGATGGGAGTCCGCTCGCTCAGCGCGATCGTCCTCTCCCATCCGCAGCGCGATCACGTCGGTGGCGCGGCCGCGGTCGTCCGCGGGCTCCGGGTCGGCGTGCTCCTCGACCCCGGACTCGCCGCCACCGGCCCGGAGAGCGAGGATGCGCTCGCAGCCGCGCGTGAGCGTCACGTGCCTGTTCGCGTCATCCGTGCGGGCTCGACCTTTCGCGCGGGCCGGCTCCGCGTCCGCGTGCTATGGCCGGAGGACGCGGGCACCCCGGCAGAAGATCCGAACCAGAACGCCGTGGTGCTCATCGCGTCGTACGGTGAGACCGACGTCTACCTGTCCGCGGACGCGGAGTCGGACGTCACGGCGCGGCTGCCGCTGCCCGACGTCGAGATCATGAAGGTCGCGCACCACGGGTCGGAGGACGCGGGCCTCGCCGACGAGCTGCGAACGCTCCGCCCCGAGGTCGCGGTCATCTCCTGCGGTCGCCACAACGACTACGGGCATCCGCGTCCGGACACGCTCGCCGCACTCAGGGCGTATCCGGGTCTTGCCCTCTATCGCACCGACGAGGACGGCCGCGTCGTCGTCGAGTCGGACGGGCACAACCTGGTCGTCAGCACGTCCGGTTGAGTCGAGGCTCACATAGCGGTCGCGAAGCGGCCGCCTTTAGGGATCTTCGCGAGTCCAGGATCCGCGGTCGCGGATCCTGGACTCGCGCGGATAGGCTGGGCTCCGTGGCCGAGGCTCCCGACAAGCCGGTCTATCTCATCACCGGAGGGGATCGGCCGAAGATCGAGACGGCGCTGGAACGCCTGCGGGCCCACTTCGCGCCCGAGGCGATCGAGTTCGTGACCGCGGTCGACACGTCGGGCGACGATGCGGTCGGCCTATGCAATGCGGGCAGTCTCTTCGGGGACGCGCGACTCATCGTCGTCCGCGACGTCGACGGTCAGAGAGACGGCGAGGGCAGGCGAAAGGGCGGCTGGAAGGCGGCCGACGTCACGGCCGTCACCGACTACCTCGCGAGCCCTGCGCCCGCGACCGTGCTCGCGCTCGTGGCCGAGGAGCTGAAGTCGAGCGCGGCCTTGTGGAAAGCCTGCGCGAAGACGGGAACCGTGCTCTCGTTCGAGGTCGCGAAGAAGGAGCTGCACGGGTGGGTGGCCGAGCAGTTCCGCCAGCGCGGCGTCCGTGCCGAGCCGGAGGCCGTATCGGCGCTGATCCTGCTCGTCGGCGACGACCTGACGACGCTCAAGACCGAGGTCGACAAGCTCGCGATCTGGGCGGCCGGCGAGCCCATCGGCGAGCGCGAGGTCGAGACGCTCGTGGCGGCGAACGCCGACGTCCCGACCTACGAGCTCACGGAGGCGTGGTCCGCTCACGACTCCGGCCGCGCGCTCGACGTGAGCGAGTCCATCTTCGAGCACGAGTCGCGGCCCCGACGGGATATCGCCCCGCGGCTCGCGGGCTCGCTCGGCAGCCACGTCACCCGGATCCGCGCACTGAAGCGCCTCGCGGCCGAGGGTGTCGGATCGAAGGAGGCTGCGGAGCGCCTGAAGCTGCATCCGTTCCGCACGCAGAAGCTGATGCGGCAGGCGGAGGGCTTCTCTCCGGAGGAGCTCGACGACGCGGTCGTCAGGCTCGCCGCGCTCGACGGCGCCCTCAAGGGGCAGTCGAGGATCGCACCCGATCTCGAGGTGCAGCGCGCACTCGTCGATCTCACGCGGCGGCCCGGTCCGCCGACGTGACTCTCGGACGCCTCGACGAGGCCCATCGCGGCGAGCGTCTTTGACATTCGCGATCGGCGATATATGCATCCGCAGATCGCCGATCTGCGGACAAGTCGGCGAGCGCTAGGAGGCGCCGGCGACGAGATGCGCCGCGCGCGACTTCTTGCGAGCGGCGGTGTTCTTGTGAAGCGCGCCACGGGTCGTCGCGCGGTCGATCGTTCGCACGAGCTCGCGATGCTCGTTCGCGATCCGGTCGGCGTCGCTGTCGGACACGGCAGCCTCGAGTCGCTTCGTGAGGGTCTTGATCGTCGATCGGTAGCGGAGGTTCTCCGTCCGCTGCCGCTCCTGGATCAGGACGCGCTTCTTCTGCTGCTTGATGTTTGCCATCCGAGGAAATGCCCGCTCCCGCGGGCCGCGCGATGGTAGCAGGACCGGCTGGGAGAATCGCTCGCGAGCCCGACCCGATGGACACCGAAGCCGAAGCCACACCGACCCTGCATCCCGAGGAGGATCGCGGGCACAGCCGCCGCCTCGCGCGCTCGACCGCGGTCTTCTCGGGGGCCACAGCGATCTCGCGTGTGCTCGGACTCGTGCGGGAGATGGTCAGCGCGTACTTCTTCGGCGTCTCCGGCCTGATCAACGCCTTCACGGTGGCCATCCAGATCCCGAACCTCGTCCGTGCACTCGTCGGCGACGCCGCGCTCTCGGGTGCCTTCGTGCCCGTGTTCAGCGAGCTCCTCGAGAAGGGGGAGAAGCAGCGGGCCTGGCGTGTCGCGTCGACGCTGCTCTGGCTGACACTGCTCGTTCTCGGAGGCGTCACCGCCGTGTTCATCCTGCTCGCGCCGCTGCTCATGAAGCCGTTCGGCGACCCCGGCGGCGACTACGAGCTCACGGTCGGACTCTCGCGCGTCCTGTTCCCGATCGTCGTCCTGCTCGGGCTGTCGGGGATCATCGTCGGGATCCTCAACACGTACCACCACTTCGCGCTGCCGGCGCTCGCGCCGGTGGCCTGGAACCTGGTGATCATCGTGGGGCTGGTCCTCGGCGTCCCGCAGATCGACAGCGAGAGCGCCCAGCTCTACCTCTATGCGGGCGTCGTCGTCCTCGGCACGCTCGTGCAGCTCCTCCTGCCGATCCCGTGGCTCCGGCGGCTCGACGGGCAACTGACGCGGGCCATCGACTGGCGCGATCCGGCAGTCAAGCGCGTGCTGGTGTTGATGCTGCCGGTGACGCTGACGATCGGGCTCGTCAACGTCAACGTGCTCGTCGACACGATCTTCGCGTCGCGTCTCCTCGACCCGGAGCTCGCGCCGGCCGCGATCGACAAGGCCTTCCGGTTGTACATGCTGCCGCAGGGCATGTTTGCCGTCGCGGTGACGACGGTGCTCTTCCCGACGTTGGCCCGACTCGCGGCACGCGGCGACTTCGGCGGCTTGCGGCGCGCGCTCGACGGGGGGATCCGTCAGATCGCGTTCCTCCTCGTCCCCGCCGCGCTCGTCTCGATCGTTCTCGCGAAGCCGATCGTCGAGCTCGTCTACCAGCGCGGGGAGTTCACGGCCGAGGACACCGTGATCGTGGCCCAGTGTCTCCAGGCTTTCTCGATCGGGCTCGTGTTCAACGGCTGGCTGCTCATTCTCAATCGCAGCTTCTACGCGGTGCAGTCGAACTGGGTGCCGACGGCGATCGCGCTCGGGGCGGTCGGTCTCAACGCACTCTTCGACACCGTCTTCTACCGGCTCGGCATCTGGGGGATCCCGCTCGCGACGTCGACGGTGAACGTGGTGGCGTCGGCCCTGCTGCTCGTGATGATGCGTCGCCGCGTCGGGCTCGAGCACGTCGGCCGAACGCTCATGGTCGTCCTGCGTGTGACCGTGTGCGCGGCCGTCGCAGCCGGCCTCTCATACGCGACGTGGTACGGAACCGACGCTCTCCTCGGAGAGGGCATCGTGGCGCAGCTGTTGTCGCTCGGAGCCGGGTTCGCAGTCGCGGGCCTCGCGTACGTCGGAGCGGCCCGGGCGCTCGGGCTTCGCGAGCTCGAGGCGTTGCTACTGTTGCGAGCCCGGCGCGACGACCCCGACCAGCGCTGAGCGTCCTATGGAGCAAGACCGCATTCGCAACTTCGCGATCATCGCGCACATCGACCATGGCAAGTCGACGCTCGCCGATCGCATCCTCGAGCTGACCGGCGCCGTCTCGGAGCGCGAGATGCGCGAGCAGGTGCTCGACTCGATGGAGCTCGAGCGCGAGCGGGGAATCACGATCAAGGCGCAGGCCGTTCGCGTCGTCTGGAAGGGCCACGAGCTCAACCTCATCGACACCCCGGGGCACGTGGACTTCACCTACGAGGTGTCCCGTTCCCTGCAGGCATGCGAGGGGGCGCTGCTCGTCGTCGACGCGGCCCAGGGGATCGAGGCCCAGACGCTCGCGAACGCCTACCTCGCGATCGAGAGTGGTCTCGAGATCGTCCCGGCTGCGAACAAGATCGACCTCCCGCAGGCGGATCCCGAGGGTGCCGCGAAGGAGCTCGGCGACCTCCTGAGCGAGGAGCCCGACCGGGTCCTGCGCATCTCTGCGAAGACCGGCGCCGGTGTGCCCGAGGTGCTCGACGCAATCGTCGCGCGCATCCCGTCTCCGTCCGGCGACCCCGACGCGCCTGCCCGGGCGCTCGTCTTCGACTCGTCGTACGACCAGTACCGCGGCGTCGTCGCGTTCGTCCGCGTCGTCGACGGCAGCTTCTCCACCCGAGAATCGCTACGTGCGATGGCGCAGGGCACCGAGTTCGACGCCGAGGAGATCGGCGTCATGTCGCCGGCACGAACACCGGTCGACTGGCTCTCCGCGGGCGAGGTGGGCTACGTCATCACCGGGCTCAAGGACGTGTCCCGCCTGCGCGTCGGCGACACCCTCACATCCCGCCGCCGCCCCGCCGCCGCCCCGCTGCCGGGCTACCAGGACGTCAAGCCGATGGTGTTCGCCGGGATCTTCCCGACGGACTCCGACGACTACCCGGAGCTGCGCGACGCGCTCGAGCGTCTGAAGCTCAACGACGGGTCGCTCTCCTACGAGCCGGAGACGTCGCATGCGCTCGGCTTCGGCTTCCGCTGCGGCTTCCTCGGCCTCCTGCACATGGAGATCGTCCGGGAGCGTCTCGAGCGGGAGTTCGACCTCGATCTCCTCATCACCGCTCCGAACGTCGCCTACCGCGCGACCACGCGGACCGGGGAGGAGGTCGAGGTGCACAACCCTGCCGAGATGCCGCGCGAGCTCGAGCAGGTCGAGGAGCCATATGTGAAGGCATCCGTGATCGTCCCCAAGGACTACGTCGGCGCTGTCATGGAGCTCGCGAACGAGCGGCGTGGGAGCTTCGATCACCTCGAGTACCTGAGCGAAGCGCGCGTTCTCCTCCTCTACGAGCTGCCGCTCGGGGAGATCGTCCTCGACTTCTACGACCAGCTGAAGTCGCGGACGCGCGGCTACGCGAGCTTCGACTACGACCTCGCCGGCTTCAAGCCGGGCGAGCTCGCACGGGTAGACATCCTCGTCGGCGGCGAGCAGGTCGACGCCCTCTCCCTGATCGTCCATCGCGACGCCGCGTACGACCGGGGTCGTCAGCTCGTCGAGCGCCTGCGGGAGGAGATCCCGCGGCAGATGTTCGACGTCCCGGTGCAGGCCGCGATCGGCTCCCGCGTGATCGCCCGCGAGACGATCAAGGCACGCCGCAAGGACGTGCTCGCGAAGTGCTACGGCGGCGACATCACGCGCAAGCGGAAGCTGCTCGAGAAGCAGAAGAAGGGCAAGAAGCGGATGAAGCAGGTGGGGGGCGTGGAGGTGCCGCAGGAGGCGTTCCTCGCCGTCCTCAATCTCGACTCGGAGCGGCGGCGCTGATGGGGCACGTCCGGCACCTGTACGTCCACCTCCCGTTCTGCGCGCACCGCTGCGGCTACTGCGACTTCGTCACCGTCGTGGGCCGGAACGGCCAGCACGACTCTTACGTCGACGCGCTGCTGGCGGAGCTCGAGTCGCAGCGCCATGTGCTCGCCGACGATGTCGAGACCGTGTTCCTCGGAGGCGGGACGCCGACGTTCACCGAGCCGCGTGCCCTCGCACGGCTGCTCGCCGCCCTGCCGCCCGCCGGCGAGGTGACGGTCGAGGCGAATCCCGAGACCGTGACGCCGGAGCTCGCCCGGCTCCTCCGTGACAGTCGCGCGACGCGCGTCTCGCTCGGGGCGCAGACCTTCCAACCGCGCCTGCTCGACGTGCTCGAGCGGCAGGCCTCTCCCGACGACGTCCGTCGCGCGGTGCACACGCTTCGCGCCGCGGGCTTCGACAACCTCTCGCTCGATCTCGTCTATGGCATTCCCGGCCAGAGCGCCACCGATCTCGGCTCCGATCTCGCAGAGGCACTCGCACTCGAGCCGGAGCACCTCTCGTGCTACGAGCTCGAGGCGAAGCCCGGGACGCGGTTCACGCACGCGCACGGCGTGGAGCTCGAGCGGCAGGCGGAGGCGATGGAGGACTACTTCGAGCAGGTCGTGGACACGCTGGTGGCGGCGGGCTACCGCTGGTACGAGACGGCGAACTTCTGTCGTGCCGGCGATCGCGATCTCCGCGCGAGGCACAACCTCGGCTACTGGCTCGGACACGACTACCTCGGGATCGGTACCGGTGCCGTATCCACCGTCTCGGGCATCCGACGGCGAAACCTGCCGAGCCTCCGGCGCTACGTCGGCGCGCTCGCCGCCGGCGGATCGCCGCCATCTGAGATCGAGCCCATCGACAGCGCCACGCACGTACGTGAGGTGCTGCTCCTCGGACTCCGGCTGGACGAGCCGCTCGTGCTCGCGGATGTCGCCCATGCGCTCGACAGCGAAGCGCTCGCACGGCTCGCCGAGCGCGGCCTCGTCGAGCTGGCGGCAAATGGCCGCGGGCCGGAGCTGCGGCTCACGCCGCGCGGCCGCTTCCTCGGCGGCGCCGTGACGGCCGAGCTGATGGCCTGAGACGCCTGGTATCGGCGGCGTACCCGGCTACCATCGGACCGAGATGCAGCTCACGCCGCGGAAGCGCGAGATCCTGAGGCGGGTCATCGAGGAGTACGTCCAGACCGGCCAGCCCGTCGGCTCGCGCCTGCTCGTCGAGCGGGCCAGCCTCGGCTTCTCCTCCTCGACCGTGCGCAGCGAGCTCGCGGAGCTCGAGACGCTCGGTCTGCTCACGCACCCGCACACATCCGCGGGCCGGACCCCGACCGAGACCGGCTACCGCGTATACGCAGAGGAGCTCGTCGACACGCTCGAGGGACGCCCGGACGGGTTGGGGGTCGACCTCCGCTCGATGCGCAACGAGATCGAGCAGGCGCTGCGAACCACGACGGAGATGCTCTCGGACGCGACGCGACTCCTCGCGCTCGTCTCCGCGCCCTCGCTCGAGACCGCGTCGATCCGGCACGTCGAGGTGCTCACGCTGCAGCCGACGAGCGTCATGGTCGTCGTGATCACGTCGGCAGGCGGTGTGACGAAGCAGGTCTTCAGGCTCGACGAGCCGGTCGACCCGGGGCTCGTGGCGTGGGCCGGGGAGTATCTGGAGGAGCAGCTCGTGGGCCAGCGGCTCGGCTCGCGGACGGTTCGCAGACGGCTCGAAGCGCCCGAGCTCGCCCCGCGCGAGCGCGCCTTTCTCGCATTGATCGGCCAGACGCTGCTCACGGTGGGCGCGGAGGTCGGTCCCGAGGTCTTCGTCGGTGGCACGGCCGGTCTCGTCGGCGGTGCGCGGGCGGAGGAGCTCGAAGCGACGATGCGGTTGGTCGAGCTGCTCGAGCGTCGTGCTGCCGTCCTCGAGCTCGTCAGCGAGGCGCTCGAGCCGCAGCGGCCGGTGGTCCATGTCGGGCCGGAAGTGGCCGGAGCCGAGCTCCACTCCGTCTCGCTCGTCGGCGCGACGTACGGCATCCGCTCGACACCGCTCGGGGCGGTGGGGCTCGTCGGCCCGCTGCGGATGGACTACGAGAAGGCGATCCGCACGGTGCGTGCGGCAGCGTTCGAGCTGTCCCGGTTCGTCGAGGACGTCTACGAAGACGCGTAACTGCTCCATGGCGACGACCGAGAGCGACTACTACGGGCTTCTGGGCGTGCCCAGGAATGCCACCGACGCCGAGATCAAGCGCGCGTTCCGGACACTTGCTCGCGAGCTGCATCCGGACGTCTCGACCGAGGCCGATGCGGACGTCCGGTTCCGGGAGGTGGCCGAGGCCTACGAGGTGCTCTCGGACCCGGAGCGGCGCGGTGTGTACGACCGATTCGGGAAGGCGGGACTGAAGCGCGGTGGCTTCGAGTCGGCGTTCTCGGACTTCGGGAGCCTGTCCGACATCTTCGCCGCCTTCTTCGGGGAGGACGTCCTCGTCGGCGGTGGTCGGCCACGCTCACAGCGGGGCGGCGACGTGCAGGCGATCGTGGAGATCGACCTGGAGGAAGCGTTCAGCGGCGCGACGGTCACCGTTCCGCTGAACGTCGCGCTGCCCTGCGAGCGATGCGAGGCCCGGGGCGCAGAGCCGGGTACCGGCACCCGTGCGTGCTCGACCTGCAACGGAAGCGGGATCGTTCGGAGCGTGTCCCAGAACATCTTCGGCCAGTTCGTCCAGCAACGGTCGTGCCCGGAGTGCGGCGGTGTCGGCGAGGTCCTGGAGCAGCCCTGCCGCGACTGCGGCGGAGAAGGGCGGGTCGTGACGCGACACCAGCTCGAGGTGGACGTGCCGAAGGGGATTCACGACGGCCAGCAGATCCGTGTGCGCGGCGAGGGCCATGCGGGGTTCCGAAGCGCGGAGCGCGGCCACGCGTTCGTCGTCGTCCGCGTCCGCCCCGATCCGCGCTTCGTGCGCGACGGCGACGACCTGCACACCGCGCTCCGGCTGACGATGACCGAGGCGGCGCTCGGCACGGGTGCGACGGTGTCGACGCTCGGCGGCGACGTCGACCTCGAGATTCCCGCGGGCACCCAGCCGGGCGAGGTGCGGGTGCTGCGCGGGCAGGGGATGCCGACGCTGCGCGGCTCGGGTCGCGGCTCGCTCCACGTCAGGCTCGACGTTGCGGTTCCGACGGCGCTCGGCGAGGAGGAGCGCAAGCTCCTCGAAGAGCTGGACGACAAGCTCGACGACGAGGCATACGCTCCGCGGGACGACGACGAGGGGTTCTTCAGCCGCCTGAAGAGCGCGCTGCGCTGAGCGACGACCTGCTCCGCGTTGCGTTCTCCGTTTCGAGCGCAGAGGCGGAGCTCGCGCGAGCTTGGCTCGTCGAGCGCTATCCGGAGGGGTTCGAGGAGCGCGAGGCGGAGGAGACGATCGAGCTCGCGGTGTACACGGACGAGGCCGGGCTGGAGGGCGTGCTCGCGGCGTTCCCGCATGCCGTCTCGGAGCCGGTCGAGGCCGGCTGGGAGGGCCGCTGGAAGGAGTTCCACCAGCCGGCGGTGGTCGGCGGGCTGTGGATCGGCCCGCCATGGATCTCGCCTCCACCAGACGTGCCCACCGTCGTCGTCGACCCGGGGAGAGCGTTCGGCACCGGCGCGCACCCGACGACCCGCGCCTGCATCGAGCTGCTCTCTCGCGTCGAGAGCGGGAGTCTCCTCGACGCCGGCTGCGGCTCGGGGGTCGTCGCGGTCGCGGCCGCCCGGCTCGGCTTCGGGCCCGTGCGCGCAGTGGATCTCGACGAGGTCGCGGTCGAGGTCGCCGCCGTGACGGTGCAAGAGAACGGTGTCGACGTGGACGTCTCGCACGGGGACGTGCTCGCGGACGAGCTTCCGGCGGTCGGCGTCCTCGTCGCGAACATCGAGCTCCGAGTGGTCGAGCGGCTGCTCGGACGGGCTCAGGCCATGGTCGCGATCACGTCGGGCTACCTCGCGTCCGAACGTCCGGACGTGCCCAACTGGTTACCGCGCGAGCGACTCGAGCTCGACGGCTGGGCGGCCGACGTTCTGATCGCCAAGTGACACGGTGTCACGAGGTTCTCGCCGCAGGGCACTAAGCTTGGCGCTTCGATGGCGACGTTCTCGGTCCGATTCCTCGGCTGCAAGGTCTCGTATGCGGATGCACAGGCCGTGCGCGAGCGCCTGCTCGGCGACGGTCACGCCGAGGTCGCCGACGGAGGCGAGGTCGCCGTCGTCAACACGTGCTGCGTGACGCACGAGGCGATCTCGAAGTCGAGGCAGGCGGTGTCGCGCGCAGCGCGGACTCACGGCCGCGTGTACGTCACCGGCTGCGGTGCCAATCTCGCCGGCGCTTTCGGTGCAGCCGCGGCCAATGTCTCGGTGATCTCGGCGCGAAGCGAGGACTTGCCGGAGGCGGTCGCCGGAGACGTCGGCGCGATCGCGTGCGTCCAGGCCGAGGCGAAGCTCGAGCGAACGCGCGCATTCGTGAAGATCCAGGACGGTTGCTCGTTCGCGTGTTCGTTCTGTGTGATCCCGCTCGTTCGCGGTGGCACCCGGAGCCGACGCGCCGAGGCCGTCCTCAGCGAGGTCGAGCGGCGCGTTGGCCAGGGGCATCGCGAGATCGTCCTCACGGGCGTGAATCTCGGCTGTTTCCGTGACCGGGAGGCCGGGTTCACCCTCCCGCGCCTCGTTCGCGAGGCGGGCTCGATACCCGGCATCGAGCGCCTGCGGCTCTCCTCCATCGAGGTGAATCACCTCTCCGACGACCTGATCGCGGCCATGCGGGAGACTCCGGCCGCGTCGCGACACCTGCACGTGCCGTTGCAGTCGGGAGACGACGACGTGCTCCGTGCGATGCGCCGGCGATACACGGCCCGCCAGTACGTCGCAAAGCTCGAGCCGCTTGCCGACTTCAACCTGACCGCCGACGTGATCGTCGGCTTCCCCGACGAGACGGAGGCGGCCTTCCGGCGGACGCTCGCCGTGGTCGAACGAGCGGGGATCACCCGAGTGCACTCGTTCCCGTACTCGCCGCGGCCCGGAACGGTGACGGAAGCGGCGGACACGGTGCCCGCCGGCGTGAAGAAAGAGCGAAGCGCGAGATTGCGCGGTCTCTCGGACGAGCTGTCGCGGAGACGCTGGGTCTCGCGGCTCGGCAGCACCGACCGGGTGCTCGTGGATCGACCGGGCCGCGGCTACGGCGACGACTACACGCCCTGGCTCGTCGAGGGTGACGTCGGCCAGCTCTTGCGGGCACGTGCCGTCGGAGTCTCCGAGGAGGGGATCCTTGCCGTCGCCGCCTGAGAGCTGTCTCTTCTGTCGCCTCGTGACCGAGGGCGACCACGTGCACGCCGCCGACGGGTTCGTCGCCATTCGTGACATCAACCCCATCGCCGAGACGCACCTGCTGGTGCTCCCGTCGCGTCACGTCGACACGTTCCGCGAGGTCGGCGCGTTCCCCGACGACGAGGCAGCGCGAATGCTGCGGTTCGTCGCCGACACGGCCGCGGCGGCCGGCCTCGACGACTACAAGGTGCTCGTCAACGTCGGAGCGGGGGGCGGCCAGACGGTCTTCCACCTCCACTGGCACGTGCTCGGCGGTCGCTTCGACACGGGCCGGCTGGCCCGAGTGCTAGAGCTGGAGACGGCCTGATGCTCATCTCCCGCATCGAGGACGAGCTCAAGGCGGCACGGCTCGCGCGTGACGAGGACCGGCGTGACGCGCTGAGCCTCGTCCTCAACGCATTGCAGAACGCGCAGAAGGAGCTGCAGCGCCCGCTTTCCGACGACGAGGAGCTGCAGGTGCTCCAGCGCGAGCGGAAGCGCCGCCTCGAGGCAGCCGAGGCATTTCGCGGCGCCGGGCGAGAGGAGCAGGCCGAGGACGAGGAGTACGAGCTGGAGATCCTCGAGGAGTTCATGCCCGAGCCGATGTCCGAGGAGGAGCTCGAGGAGATCATCGACGACGTCATCTCCGAGGTCGGCGCGACGAGCATTCGCGACATGGGCCGGGTCATGGCCGGCGTCATGCACACGGTCTCGGGCCGCGCCGACGGCTCCGTGGTTTCCCAGCTGGTCAAGGAAAAGCTGGCCTGACGCCGCAGGCCGCCGATCGCTCCCGGCCGGCGGGGCCGGCCTCCGCGACCGGCTGACGACGCTCGCGGCGCGATCCAGCGGGCTCGCCGCTTGGTCGTACGTCGAGTACTGCCCTGCGCGGCGAGCCCTTGGCTCGCTTGCGAGCGCTGCCCCTGCGACGCCAGGCTGGCGGGTCGCGTTCCTACACTGCGCCTGTGCAGCAGGTGCTCGACGTCTCGAACGAAGTCGCCGCGGAGCTGGCCGGCGTGGAGGACGGCGTCCTCGACGCGCTTCGCGAGCGCCTGCACTGCACGATCGCCCTGCGCGGCAACCGGCTGACGCTCGGCGGCGACGACGAGCACGTCACGGCTGCTCGAGCTGTCGTCGACGAGCTCGTGGAGCTCGTCGAGGGCGGTCACCAGCTCGGGCCGGACACCGTCGGCGCGGTGCTCGCGGCAATCGATCAGGCCGAAGACGTCCGCGAGGTGTTCGACGACGTCGTGTGGCGGCACCGCGGCAAGAACATCACGCCGAAGACCGTCAACCAGAAGCGCTACGTCGACGCAATCCGCGCCGCGACGGTGACGTTCGGGATCGGCCCAGCGGGCACCGGCAAGACGTACCTGGCGATGGCCCTGGCCGTGTCCGCCCTCTCGGAGGGGGCGGTCGGCCGCCTGATCCTCACCCGACCTGCGGTCGAGGCGGGCGAGCGGCTCGGCTTCCTCCCTGGCGACATGCTCGCGAAGGTCGACCCGTACCTCCGGCCGCTGTACGACGCGCTCTACGACATGCTGGACCCCGAGCGCCTCGCGGGCTACATGGAGCGCGGGACGATCGAGGTTGCACCGCTTGCGTTCATGCGCGGGCGGACGCTCAACGACTCCTTCGTCGTCCTCGACGAGGCGCAGAACACGACGCCCGAGCAGATGCAGATGTTCCTGACGCGACTCGGCTTCGGCTCGAAGATGGTCGTGACGGGCGACGTGACCCAGGTCGACCTCCCGCGCGAGCAGGCGTCCGGGCTCATCCAGGTCCGTCAGATCCTCGCCGGGATCGAAGGGATCGGCTTCGTCGAGTTCGGCAACGAGGACGTCGTGCGCCACAAGCTGGTGCAGCGGATCGTCGAGGCGTACAAGCGCCATGCCGAGGAGACCGGCACGGCACGCCGACGGTGATCGTCGTCGAGTCGACGAACCGCAGCGGCAGGTCCGTGCAGGACGAGCGCGCCGAGGAGGTCGCTCGGACCGTGCTCGCCGGGGAGGGCGTGACCGAGGGCGAGCTCGGGCTGATCTGGGTCGGGCTCGACGAGATGCGGGCGCTCAAGAGCGAGCACCTCGGAATCGACGAGGCGACGGACGTCCTCTCGTTCCCACTCGACGGGCTCGACGAGCTGCCCGACGGCATGCCGCGCGCGCTCGGGGACGTCGTACTCTGCCCCGAGGTCGTGGGGGCCGAGTGGAGGGAGCCTCTCGTCCACGGGCTGCTCCACCTGCTCGGTTACGACCACGGGGACGCGATGGAAGCCCGCGAGGACGCGTACAGCGAGTCGTGACCCGCCAGCGCAGCCAGTCACTGTTCCAGAGCTTCAACTTCGCGGCCGAGGGGATCGTCCACGCGGTCCGCACACAACGAAACCTCTGGATCCACTTCGCCGTCGCCGTCGCCGTGCTCGTGGCCGCAATCGGCTTCGGGGCGAGCAAGCTCGAGCTCGCCGTCCTGCTCCTCGCGATCACGTTCGTGCTCGTCGCCGAGCTCGTGAACACGGCCGTCGAAGCGGTGGTCGACGTCGCCTCGACGTCGTTCGACCCGATGGCGAAGATCGCCAAGGACATCGCCGCCGGCGCGGTGCTCGTCGCCGCGCTGAACGCCGTCGCGGTGGGCTATCTCGTCTTCTCGGGGGAGGTCGCCACCCGGAGCTCACGCTTTCTGACCAGGCTCTCGGACGCTCCGGCGGAGCTCACCCTCGTCGCGCTCGCCGTCACGGTGATCCTCGTCATCGCCGTGAAGGCCTATACCGGGCGCGGCACTCCGTTGCGCGGCGGGCTTCCGTCCGGCCACGCCGCGGTCGCGTTCGCCGGCTGGATGGCGGTCACGCTCCTGCTCGAGGACTCGCCCAGGCGCTTCCTCATCTCATCGGTGACGTTCATCATGGCCTTGCTCGTGGCGCAGACACGTGTCGAGACCGGTGTGCACTCGGCCTCCGAGGTGGCCAGCGGCGCGCTGCTCGGCGCGCTCGTGACCCTGTTCCTGTTCCAGGCGTTCGGATGACCGACGCGGGGCCGACCGACCACGAGCTGCTCGCGGCTGCGGATGCCGCCGCAGCGCGCGCGTACGCGCCGTACTCGGGCTTCGACGTGGGCTGCGTGGTGCTCGCGCGCGACGGTCGCATGATCGAGGGAGTGAACGTCGAGAACGCCGCGTATCCACTCGGGGTCTGCGCGGAACGCACGGCGTTCTCGCGGGCGGTGGCCGAGGGTTACCGGCCCGGGGACTTCGTCGTCGCCGCGATCACGGCGTCGCCGTGCGGCGGCTGCCGTCAATGGCTGCACGAGATGGGAGTCGAGCGGGTCGTGTTCCGCAACGGTGGTCGAGTCGTGACGATGACGACCGACGAGCTCCTGCCCGAGTCGTTCGACAGCTCGAACCTCGGGTTCCCCAAAGGAAGGCGCCCGTGAAATCAGGCTTCGTCGCCGTCGCCGGCCGCCCGAACGTCGGCAAGTCGACGCTCGTCAACGCGCTCTGCGGGGAGAAGATCGCCATCACCTCCGTGGTTCCGAACACGACGCGGAGACGGATCTTCGGCGTCGCGAACGGCCCCGACTACCAACTCGCACTCGTCGACCTGCCGGGCTTCCAGCGCCCGATCGACACGCTCACCGAGCGGATGCAGAAGACCGTCGACTCATCGTTCGACGACGTCGACGCGGTCGTTCTCGTCGTCGACGCTCGCGCGCACATCGGCTCGGGCGACCGCTTCGTCGCGCGGCGCGTGTTCGGCCTCGACAAGCCCGTCGTCATCGCGCTCAACAAGGTCGACCGGCTCAAGCCGGGCCACATCGCGACGCAGATGAAGGCGGCGGCGGCGCTCGGCGACTTCCACGCGCTCCACCCGGTGAGCGCGAAGACGAAGGAGGGCGTCGGCGAGCTTCGCGGTGATCTCGTCTCGCTCCTTCCCGAGGGACCTGCGTACTTCCCGGCCGACCAGCGCACAGATCTCGTGCTCGAGGAGCGCATCGCGGAGGTGATCCGCGAGAAGGCGCTCCACCTCACACGCGAGGAGGTCCCGCACGCGGTGACCGTCGAGGTCGAGGAGATCGAGGAGAGGCGCGTTCGCGCCCTGATCTACGTCGAGACGGAGTCGCAGAAGGGGATCCTCGTCGGCAAGAAGGGCTCGATGGTGCGTGAGATCGGCACCCGAGCTCGCCCCGAGGTCGAGGCGTTCCTGGGTCGCCCGGTCTTCCTCGAGCTCCAGGTCAAGGTGCGCCCCAAGTGGCGCCGTGACCCTCGCATGCTCGAGCGGCTTGGCCTCTAGCACTGCTCCGTAGTTCGCCGAAGCGGCAATAGGGCCGAGCACCGATGGACTGCTCCTCCTCCGCCGGGAACCTGGGGGAGAC
The DNA here is from genome assembly GCA_963746975.1 of uncultured Gaiellaceae bacterium. Classification (GTDB taxonomy): domain Bacteria; phylum Actinomycetota; class Thermoleophilia; order Gaiellales; family Gaiellaceae; genus GMQP-bins7. The sequence continues at coordinate 106,955 of CAVVDE010000011.1, read as the reverse complement.
GCAGAAGGAGGAGCCGTGATGGCCGTGCAGGAACTGCTTCCGGTCCGGGAGGTCGTGGAGCTTGCACCGGAGGCTCGCGTCGCCATCGTCGAGGCCCGCGGTCTTCGTAAGACCTACGACACGGGTGTGGTACAGGTCGACGCTCTTCGCGGGGTCGATCTCACGCTCGCGCAGGGAGAGATGGTCGCGATCATGGGGCCGAGCGGCTGCGGGAAGACGACGCTGCTCAACTGCCTCTCCGGCCTCGACTCGATCGACGGAGGCGAGTTGCTGATCGAGGGCACGCCTCTGTCCGCGATGTCGGACCGTCAACGGACGGACTATCGCGCCCGACGCATGGGCTTCGTCTTCCAGTTCTACAACCTGATGCCGGTTCTGACCGCGGTCGAGAACGTCGAGCTTCCGCTTCTCGTCGCGCAGGTCGATGGTGCCGAAGCGCGCAGGCGAGCGCTCGCGGCACTCGCGCTCGTCGGCCTCGAGCGCCGGGCGAAGCACGTGCCGGACGAGCTGTCCGGCGGTGAGCGCCAGCGGGTGACGATCGCCCGCTCCCTGGTGAACGATCCGGCTGTCGTCTGGGCCGACGAGCCGACGGGCGATCTCGACTCGGAGAACGCGGCCGAGATCGTCGATCTGATGCGCAGCCTGAACCGTGAACGCGGGCTGTCGTTCCTGATCGTCACGCACGACATCGCCGTCGGCCGCAGGACCGACCGCATCGTGCGGATGGTCGACGGCCAGATCCGCGGCGAAGAAGTCCTGGGGGTGAGATAGCGATGGTCGTTCGGGCAACCGAGGCCGAGATCGACGTCGTCCGCACGAACCCGTACGACGCGATCGAGATGTTCGAGCAGTCCGTGATCTCCGCTCTGCACGAGCAGGCGGGTTACGAAGGGTGCTACGTCCTCCTCTCGGAGGAGGGCAAGGTCCTCGTTCTCACCTTCTGGGAGTCGAACGAGGCCGCTCGCGCGACCCGGCTCTCGGGCTTCTACGGGGAGCAGATCGAGAGGCTCGCGGACCTCGTGGTCTTCAGGCAGGACCCAGGGCGTGAGGCGTACGACGTGGTCGTGGCCGAGGCGCCCCACGAGGCACTCGCGTAGAGGAGGCAGACATGCGAGAGGTCTTCGGCGTTCCGGTCGACACGCTCCTCGTCATCCTGGCCGTCGCGCTCGGCCTCGCCTTCGGCGTGCTGGCCGTTCTCGCGCTCCGGAACCGCGTGCTCGTCAAGCTCGCGCTTCGTAACGCCGGTCGTCGGCGCGGACGCACGGCGCTCATCGTCGTCGGCCTGATGCTCGGCACGGCCATCATCGCTGCCGCGCTCGTCACGGGCGACACGATGAACAACACGATCCGCGCGACGGCCGTGGACACCCTCGGGACCACGGACGAGACGATCGCGCCGAAGGGCGCCGTCGACGATATCCCGGGCGCGCTCGGCGCGGCCACGGGCACCGGCTGGCTGCCCCAGAGCACCGTCGAGCAGGTGGCCCGGGTGCTCGGCCCGTCGAATCTCAGCGACGGCGTGACCGGAGCGATCGTCGACCAGGTCGCGCTCCAGGCTCCGGTGCAGCGCCAGAGCGAGCCCAGCGTCGTCCTCTTCGCGGCCGACCCCGACCGCATGGCCGGTTTCTCCCCGATCGTCGGCTCGGGAGGCGAGCGGCTCTCGCTCGCAGACCTCGGTCCGAACGAGGTGTACCTCAATCACAAGGCGGCGAAGAAGCTCCGCGTCGCGCCGGGGGATCGGGTCGTCGTCTACGCCGGAGGCGCCGAGCCGCAGCCGCGCCGCGTGCGCGACGTGGTCGCGTTCGACGGAGCCGGTAGTGCCGATTCGGCCGTTCTCGTCCCGCTTCGCCAGGCACAGCAACTCTTGGGCCGCCCGGGCGAGATCCGCGCCGTCTTGATCTCGAACCGTGGAGGAGCCACGGCCGGCGCAGGGCTCACCGATCAGGTCGTCGCGAGCCTGAATCCGTTGGCCGATCGGCTCGATCTCGAGGTGACGCCGGTGAAGCAGGACGCGATCGATTCCGCCGACGAGATGGGCGCGGCGTTCACCGCGTTCTTCACGACGTTCGGGATGTTCTCGATCGCGGCCGGGATCCTCCTGATCTTCCTGATCTTCGTCATGCTCGCGGCCGAGCGGCGCGGTGAGCTCGGGATCGCTCGCGCGATCGGGACGCGCCGCGGGCACCTCGTGCAGATGTTCACGTTCGAGGGCGCCGCCTACGATCTGCTCGCCGCTGCCGTCGGCGCACTCCTCGGCGTCGTCTTCGCGTTCGGGATGGTGCTCGTCATGGCGCAGGCATTCGGCGCCGGCGACGCAGGACGAGGGGCTCCAGATCCGATTCGCCGCCTCCTGGAATAGCCTCGTCGTCGCATTTGCGATCGGGCTCCTGCTCACGCTCGTCGTCGTCGCCGTGTCGGCGTGGCGCGTGAGCGTCATGACGGTCGCGGCCGCGATCCGCGGTCTGCCGGAGCCGGCTCAGCCGCGCCGCCGCCGCCGGCTCGTGCTCGCCGTTGCCGGTCTCGCGCTCGGCCTGCTGCTCGTGTTCCTGGGCATGTCCGGCGACCAGGCGACCCCGCTCGATCTCGGCGTCTCGCTCGCGATCATGAGCCTCGTGCCGCTGCTCCGACTCGCAGGCGTCTCGGAGCGCATGGCCTTCACGGGTTGCGGGCTCGCCGTCGTCGTCTTCCTGATGCTCCCCTGGCGCTGGCAGGAGGCCGTCTTCGGCCAGCTCGCGGGCAACTTCTCGACGTGGATCGTGTCCGGTCTGCTGATCGTGATCGGCACCGTCTGGGTGATCGTCTTCAACGCCGACATCCTGCTCGGCGGCGTTACACGCGTCTTCGGGCGCATCAAGAGCCTCGCTCCCGTCCTGCGCATGTCGATGGCGTACCCACTCCGCGCGCGCTTCCGGACGGGCACGACCCTGGCCATGTTCACGCTCGTCGTCTTCACGCTCGTGACCGGATCCGCCGCGAACGGCTCGTTCGTGCATGCGATCGGCGTCGAGGACTACGGCGGCGGCTTCCAGGTCCGCGCGGGCACCGTCGGAGCGGCTCCCATCGTGGACATGGCGAGCGCCCTGAGGACGGCCCCGGGGATCCGGGCGGCAGACATCCCGTACGTGGGCAGCCAGTCGGTGCTGGCGGTCGAGGCGAAGCAGCTCGGGACCGGCCGTGGGTACGAGAGCTATCTCGTCCGCGGCCTCGACTCCTCGTTCCTCGAGCACACGACGTTCGGCTTCGGGCAGATCGCCCGCGGCTACGGCTCGGCGCAGGAGGTCTGGGATGCGGTGCGCACGCACCCGGGTCTCGCGGTCGTCGACTCGACGATCGTGCCGCGCCGCGACAACTTCAACTTCGGAGCCGCCCCCGACTTCGCGCTCAGCGGATTCCTGTTCGAGGAGGGAACGCTCGACCCGATCTCGATCCGCGTCCTCGACAAGCAGACCGGAAGGACGACGACGCTCGAGGTGATCGGGATCCTCAAGGACACGGCTCCGATGGAGATGGTCGGCATCACGACGTCGCAGAAGACGCTGGCGGCCGCGTTCCCGGGACGCGCGCTGCCCACGATTCACTACTTCGGCCTCGCCCCCGGCGTCGATCCCGAGGTCACGGCCACGAAGCTCGAGTCCGCGTTCCTCAAGAACGGCTTGGACGCGCAGTCCATCCAGGAGGTCGTCGACGATTCCGTCGCGGCGAGCATGACCTTCAACCGCCTGATCCAGGGCTTCCTGGGTCTCGGCCTGCTCGTGGGCGTCGCGGCGCTCGGCGTCATCAGCGCCCGGGCAGTCGTGGAGAGGCGTCAGCAGATCGGGGTCATGCGAGCGATCGGCTTTCGGCGCGGGATGGTGCAGCTCGCGTTCCTGCTCGAGTCGTCGTTCGTCGCGCTGACGGCGATCGTCGTCGGCACCGCGCTCGGGTTGCTGCTGGCCTGGAACATCATCGACGACACCCGGCAGCAGCCGAGCTGGTCAGGGATGAGCTTGTACGTGCCCTGGATGAACCTGCTGATCATCTTCCTCGTGGTGTACGTCGTAGCCCTTGCAGCGACGCTCCTCCCGGCGCTTCGCGCATCGCGCATCCGCCCCGCCGAGGCCCTGCGCTACCAGTAGCCAAGGCTCGCGGCACTAGACTCGGAGGGTGGCCAAGGCGCCCGCACTCGTCGGTGGCTTCGAGCTCCCGTCCGGCCCGCGGCTCCCGCGGATCGGATCCGTGGACGCCGTCGCGCTCGAGGAGCGCGCAGCGACGCTCGCGAAGCGCTCGATCAAGCGCGAGTCGAAGGTGCAGGCGCTCGAGCTGGCGATCCGGATGATGGATCTCACGACGCTCGAGGGCCAGGACACGCCGGGGAAGGTCGCCGCCCTCTGCTCGAAGGCGATGCGCCCCGATCCCGTCGACCTCTCGGTTCCGTCCGTTGCAGCGATCTGCGTGTACCCGAACCTCGTCGGCGTCGCGAAGGAGCGCCTCGCGGGCAGCGGCGTGAAGGTCGCCTCCGTGGCGACCGCCTTCCCGTCCGGCCAGTCGCCCACCGAGATCAAGGTGGCCGAGACGCACGCCGTCGTCGAGCTCGGCGCCGACGAGGTCGACATGGTGATCGACCGCGGCGCGTTCCTCTCCGGACGCTATTCGAAGGTGTTCGACGAGATTGTGCGAGTCAAGGAGGCCTGCGGCGACGCACACCTCAAGGTCATCCTCGAGACCGGGGAGCTGGGCACGTACGACAACGTCCGTCGCGCATCGCTGATCGCGATCGCCGCCGGCGCCGACTTCATCAAGACCTCGACGGGGAAGGTGAGCCCGGCCGCGACGCTGCCGGTGACGCTCTGCATGATGGAGGTCGTTCGCGACGTCTACTCGGAGACGGGGCATATCGTCGGGATCAAGCCGGCAGGCGGGATCCGCGCGTCGAAGCAGGCCGTGCAGTACCTCGTCACTCTCTACGAGACGCTCGGGCCCGAGTGGATGACACCCGACCTCTTCCGGTTCGGCGCGTCGTCGCTCCTGAACGACGTCCTCATGCAGCTCCGCAAGGAGAAGACGGGGCGCTACCAGTCTCCGGACTACTTCACAATCGACTGAACGGAGCCGCTGTGTCCGAGGACTCCTTCACGATCGACTGATGGCCCAGGTCGAGAAGCGCCCGCCGAACCTTCCTGCCACCTTCGAGTGGGAGTACGCGCCCGCCCCCGAAGCGCGCGACATCGTTCGGCTCGAAGAGCGCTACGGGCTCTTCATCGGCGGCAAGGAGGTCGAGCCGCTCTCGGGCAAGTGGATGGCGACCGAGTCGCCGGCGAGCGAGGAGCAGCTCGCGGAGGTCGCGCTCGCAGGCGAGGAAGACGTGGCCCTCGCCGTCGCGACAGCGAAGGAGGCGTTCGTCGAGCGCTGGTCGGAGATCCCACCCTCCGAGCGAGCGAAGTACCTGTTTCGGATCGCGCGCATCCTCCAGGAGCGCTCGCGTGAGTTCGCCGTCCTCGAGTCGCTCGACAGCGGGAAGCCGATCCGCGAGTCGCGAGACGTGGACGTCCCGCTCGCCGCCGCACACTTCTTCTACTACGCGGGCTGGGCGGACAAGCTCGAGTACGCGTTCCCCAACCGGCGCGCCCGCCCGGTGGGCGTTGCCGGGCAGATCATCCCCTGGAACTTCCCGCTGCTCATGCTCGCGTGGAAGATCGCGCCCGCGCTCGCGTGCGGCAACACGGTGGTGCTCAAGCCGGCGCACACCACTCCGCTCTCCGCTCTCTTCTTCTGCGACGTCCTTCGGCAGGCGGAGCTTCCGCCCGGCGTCGTGAACGTCCTCACCGGCGACGGCCACACGGGCGCGACGCTCGTCCGGCACGAGGGCGTCGACAAGATCGCGTTCACCGGCTCGACCGAGGTCGGGAAGGACATCCAGCGCGCGCTCGCCGGAACCGGGAAGAAGCTCACGCTCGAGCTCGGCGGCAAGGCCGCGAACATCGTCTTCGACGACGCCCCGCTCGACCAGGCGGTCGAGGGGATCATCAACGGCATCTACTTCAACCAGGGCGAGGTCTGCTGCGCGGGCTCGCGGCTCCTCGTCCAGGAGTCGATCCACGAGCTCCTCATCTCGAAGCTCAAGAGCCGCATGGGCACGCTCCGGGTCGGCGACCCGCTCGACAAGAACACCGACGTCGGCGCGATCAACTCGCGCGAGCAGCTCGACAAGATCACCGAGCTCGTCGAGAGCGGGAGGGCGGAAGGCGCGGAGATCTTCCAGCCGGAGTGCCGGCTTCCCGAGCGGGGCTACTGGTTCGTCCCGACGGTCTTCACGAACGTCGCCCAGAGCTACCGCATCGCGCAGGAGGAGATCTTCGGGCCGGTGTTGTCGGTCCTCACGTTCCGAACGCCGGAAGAGGCTGTCGAGAAGGCGAACAACACCGCGTACGGGCTCTCCGCCGGCGTGTGGACGGAGAAGGGATCGCGCATCCTCTGGATGGTCGAGCGGCTGCGGGCGGGCGTCGTCTGGGCGAACACGTTCAATCGCTTCGACCCGACCTCGCCCTTCGGCGGCTACAAGGAGTCAGGCTTCGGGCGCGAAGGCGGACGTCACGGCCTCGAGCCGTACCTGAGGTTCGACGATTGACTCGGCTCTCGGTCAAGAAGACCTACAAGCTCTACATCGGCGGCGCCTTTCCGCGCTCCGAGTCCGGGCGGACGTTCGAGGCGAGCGGGCACAACGTCGCCCGCGCGTCCCGCAAGGACGCCCGGGACGCCGTTCGCGCCGCACGCGCCGCTCTTCCCGCCTGGTCGGGCATGACCGCGTACAACAAGGGCCAGGTCCTCTACCGGCTCGCTGAGATGATGGAGGCACGCGCGACCGACCTCGAACGCGCATGCTCCGGGGGCGACGAGGTCGATGCCGCGATCGACCTCGTGGTCTGGTACGCGGGGTGGGCCGACAAGCTCGCGCAGGTGATCGGAAGCTCGAACCCGGTGGCAGGTCCGTACTTCAACTTCACGATCCCGGAGCCGACCGGCGTCGTCGCGATCCTCGCGCCGGCCGAGCCGCCGCTGGTCGGACTCGTCTCGCGCGTGCTGCCCGCACTCGTCGGCGGGAACACGGTCGTCGCGGTCGCCGGCGAGCCGGCTGCGGTCGCTGCGGTCGAGCTCGCCGAGGCTCTCGCCACCTCCGACTTCCCCGCCGGCTCGGTGAACGTCCTCACGGGCTTCGCGGACGAGCTCGGACCCTGGCTGGCAGGGCACATGGACGTCAACGCGATCGACCTCAGCGGCATCGAGGGCTCCACGGTGGAGCTCGAGCGCGCTGCCGCGGAGAACGTCAAGCGGGTCGTGCGCTCGTCCGTCGACGCGGCTAGCCCCTGGGAGATCGAGTCGTTCCTCGAGCTGAAGACCGTCTGGCACCCCATAGGGCTCTGATGCCGCGCGCCAGCGCCCGGGCTCACGCCCGCGCCGGAGCATCGCTGGGAAGTCGAACTACCCGCGCGTGGCGTAGACGGCTTGCCTGAGGCTCTTGCCGACGGGCTCGTTCGCGAGCACCCAGACGACGAGGGGCCGACCGCGTGCGTAGTGCACGGAGATGTAGTCGCCCAGCATCCGTCCGGACGTGGTGTTCGGCATCCACGCGAGCGGCATCGATTGGGCCGAGAGCCGTCGCGGCGCGCTCCAGCCGGTCGCCGTCGACTCGACGAGCTCGACGTCCATCCCGGCTGCCACGGACCGCATGTACGCGATGGCCACGCGGCCCGTCCCGGGGTCGATCCCGATCGCGGGCAGGACGGCCTGCCTGCCGCGTGTCACCGCTACCGGCGCGCTCCAGGTCGTGCCGTCGGATGATGTCGAGACGAAGACCGCGCTCGTCGTGGAGCCGGGGCTCTCGCAGTCGTGCCACGTGACCCAGACGCGGCCCGTCGGGTCGACGTCCGCAGACGGCAGCGGAAAGCCGCGAAAGCCACGGACGCCGCAGGTCGCTGCGACGTCGGCGATCCTGACGGGAGCGCTCCACGTAGCGCCGCCGTCGGTCGAGGTCGAGGCGCCGATCGCGAATGCCTGCAGCTCCCACAGGTACGCGACGACGAGCTCTCCCGTCGGCGTGATCGCCGGAAAGACACCGACTCCCGGCCGCACCCCGATGTCGACCCCCGCCGACCAGGTCAGGCCACCGTCGTCCGACCACTGCACCGTCAGCGTGTCGCGCGCCGCCGAGTGCGTGTAGACGAGGTAGCAGCGCCCGTAGAACGGCGACGCCTGCGTGTTGTCGCACGCGACCCAGTTCTTGTCGAAGGCGACTCCCTCCTCGCCGCCCGCTCCGCTCTCCTCGGCGGCGTTGACGGCTCCGCTCCACGTCGCGCCGTCGGGCGAGCGGTTGATCGCGAGCCGGGTGATGCCCTCTCCGAGGGCGAGCGACGAGATGAGCCACGTCGAGTGACGCGCGTCGAAGGCGACCACCGGGTCGCTCGCCCGCTCGTTGACTCCGGCCGGCACGCTCGCATGGGTGAGGCCGGGGAGGAGCCCGCTGTGCCAGGTCAGGCCGTCGTCCGTGGTGACCGCGAAGCCGATGTTCGTGGCTGCGCCCTCGAACTGGCGTCCCACCTGGAACGTCGCGACCGTCGTCCGCCCGAATGTGAAGCTGTCCGGCTCGACCTCGCTCTCGTGCTGTCCGACAGGGTCGCGGTACGGGTCGCGCGACAGCCGTCGTCCGACGAGCTCGCAGTCGCGCGCGACCGTGTCGTCCTGGTCGGCGTTGACGACGTCGACGCCGGAACCGCAGCGGACGAAATCCCGTGCACCGTCGTAGGACACCGCCACGCGGTCCCCGCCCGGGCCGCCGTCGACGGTATCGCGCCCCGGGCCGCCCTGGAGGAAATCGTCTCCGCTGCGACCGAGCAACTGGTCGCTGCCGGCCAGGCCACGGATGCTGTCCGCCTTCGGCGTTCCGACCAGCCGGTCGTTCCTCGCGGTACCCGTGATGACGCGTGCGCCCGCCGCCCCGACGAGGACCAGGGCAACGAGGGCGACGGCCGCGACACGCATCGCTTGAATGGGACGCCTCCTGTGACGCCGGGTTTGCACTAGCCGACTACGATCCGCACTCGTGAGCAAGCTGAGCCATGCGATTGCCGAGGGCGACGGCATCTCGTTCATCGTCGAGGTGAACGACGCGGCCAGCGCCCGTTCGGCCGAGTCGCAGGGAGCCGACGGGCTGGCGGCGATCGAGGGTGTCAACGCGGTCCGCGTGACGTCGCAGCTTCCGCTCCTGCACCTCGGGCGAATGTTCGACGCGAGCGGCGCCGATGCCGAGGCCGTCGTCATCAGGCCGGACCTGGCGATGTGGGACGAGGCTCATTCGCTCGGCCTCGAGTGCGTCGTGCGGATCTCCGAGTCGGAGGACATCGAGAGGGCGATGCGCTACTTCGACCCGGAGGTGTTCCTGCTCACGGTCGGCGAGGACGTCGACGACGATCCGCTGGCCGTCCTCCTCGAGCTCCTCCACGACGTGCCCGCAGGCAAGCTCGCGATCGCGGAGCTCCACGATGCGACGCCGGAGGACGTCTCCGAGCTCGAGCGCTCGGGGATGGACGCCGTGCTCGTGGCGCACGGCGGCCTCGCCGAGCTCGTGCAGGCTGGCCCACCGGACGTCTAGAGACGTCACGCGACGACGCGACCCGCGTCGATCCACGCCCGAGGGACCTGCCGCCGGGCGTCCAGTGCGGCGGAGAGCGGGACGTCGACGATCTCGTCCCCTCGAACCGCGGCCATGCGTCCCCACTCGCCGGCGGCGGCCAGCTCGACCGCCCGCAGCCCGAGCCTGGTCGCGAGCAAGCGGTCGCGTGCGGTCGGGGTGCCTCCCCGCTGGACGTGCCCCAGCACCGTCACGCGCGTGTCGAAGCCGGTGATGCCCTCGAGCTCGTCCGCCACCCGCTGGCCGACGCCGCCGAGGCGCAGGTAGCCGTACTCGTCCACGTCTCGGACGACCGGCGCATCCTGTCCGCCCGACTCGCGAGTGAGCCGGTACCCCTCTGCCACGACGACGATGGAGAAGTCTCGCCCTTGCGCATGGCGCTTGCGCACGTGGTCTGCGACCTCCTCGATGGTCACCGGGACCTCGGGGACGAGGATGACGTCCGCGCCACCGGCGATGCCGGCGGCGGCCGCGATCCAGCCGGTGTCCCTCCCCATGACCTCCACGACCATCACGCGGTTGTGCGACTCGGCGGTCGTGTGGAGTCGGTCGATCGCCTCGGTGCAGATGTGGACGGCCGTGTCGAACCCGATGGTCACGTCGGTCCCGGCGATGTCGTTGTCGATGGTCTTCGGGATGCCGACCACCGGAAAGCCGTGCTCCGTGTGCAGGCGGCTCGCGATCGAGAGCGTGCCCTCGCCGCCGATCGCCACCACGCCGTCGAGCTCGAGGGCGCGGGCCGTCTCGATCACGGACTCGACCCCGTCCGGCTCTCGGAAGGGGTCGAAGCTCGACGAGCCGAGGATCGTCCCTCCGCGCGGCAGGATCCCCGCGACGGAGTGACGGGTCAGCGGCATCGTCTCGCCGGTGGCGAGGCCCCGCAGCCCCCCGCGGATGCCCACGACCTCGTAGCGTTGAACGATCGCGCCGCGGACGACGGCTCGAATCGCTGCGTTCAGACCGGGGCAGTCGCCTCCGCCGGTGAGGACGCCGAGGGCGCTCACAGGCCGACCTCGGTTGGCTTGTGAGCGTGGAGGGGTGCGGGGAACCCAAGCGCTTTGCGCCTAAGGAGGGGGCCGCGGGGGAACCATGGGTTCCCCCGCGAGAGAAGCGGGAGGTTCCCCGCGTTCTCCAGAAGAAGGGGGCACGCGGGGGAAACATGGTTTCCCCCGCGAACGCGAGCCGGAGGCGAGCGTTGCTCACGTCAGTACAGGAACATCGGCTTGCCGAGGACGTGACGCACCTTCGGCCGGTACTCCGCGACGTCGTACAGCTCGTCGACGTCCACGCGCTTCACGCCTTCGCGGGTCGCCGAGATCGGAACCGTCGTATAGCTGCCGTTGCGCAGCGAGACCATCCGGCCCGTGTCCCCCTCGAGGGCGAGATCCGCGGCGATGACCGCGTAGTTCGTCGCCACCATCAGGTCGAGCGAGTCGGGGCTTCCCGATCGCATGAGGTACGCGAGCTGCTGGTAGATGATGTCGCCTCCCGTCCGCTCCTTCAGGAGCTCGCCGAGCAGCAGTCCGACCCCTCCGAGCTTGCGGTGGCCGTAGGCGTCGGCCTCGCCGGAGACGACGAGCTCGCCGGTCGCGGCGGTCGCACCCTCCGAGACGGTCACCATCGCGTAGCGCGAGGGGTTCGTGCGCTTGTCGGCGAGGAGCAGCTCCGCGAGGCGGTCAGGGTCGAACGGCACCTCCGAGATGACGGCGCGATCGACGCCCGCGAGGTAGGCCGTGATGAGCGAGGTCTCGCCGCTGTAGCGGCCGAACAGCTCGACCACCGCGATCCGCTCGTGGCTGCCGGCGCTCGTCCGCAGGTTGTGGATGAACTGCACGCCGCGCGTGACCGCCGTCGAGAACCCGATGCAGTAGTCGGTTCCGTGAACGTCGTTGTCCATCGTCTTCGGGATCGCGAGGACCGGGACGCTCTCGTCGTGGAGACGGAGCGCGTACGAGAGCGTGTCGTCGCCGCCGATCGCGACCAGCGCGTCGATCCCGAGCTTCTCGATCACGCGGAGCACGTGCTCGGTGAAGTCGAACGGACCGTCCCCGTCGGCCTGGTCGGAAAGGAAGTCCGGCACCTCCTTCGCGCGGACGTTCCCAGGATTCGTCCGCGAGGTGTGGAGCGTCGTGCCGCCCGTGCGGTCGATCGTGCGGACGTCGGCGAGCTCCAGGCGCTCCACGTTCCCCTCGAAGCTCGTCTCGTCGTCCGGATTGCACCCGAGCAGGCCGGCCCAGCCACGCCGGATGCCGAGGACCTCGTGCCCCGCATGCTCGACGCGCGTCACGAGCGCCTTGATGCATGGGTTGAGTCCGGGGACGTCGCCTCCTCCGGTGAGCACTGCGAGACGCATCGCCTCAGCCTATCCCGGACGCTCGCGAGACGATCCGCCTCCCGGGGCTACGATCCGCCTCGCGCCGGAGTGGCGGAACTCAGCACGCGGAATCCTGGCGGATTCCGCGCGGGCGAGGGAGCAACGCTGCGCGGGCTACGATCCGCCTCGCGCCGGAGTGGCGGAACTGGCAGACGCGCGGGACTCAAAATCCCGTGTCCTCAGGGACGTGTGGGTTCGACCCCCACCTCCGGCACACGCGTCGTGTGCACGATCTCAGTCGATGCCGAAGGCGGGCTCTGCCCGCCGAAAGGCGCATAGCGGTTCTGGGTGCATGCGACGGGAAGGGGGCTCACTGGGGAAACATCGTTTCCCCAGTGCTGGCGCGGGACTCAAAATCCCGTGTCCTTCGGGACGTGTGGGTTCGACCCCCACCTCCGGCATCTCACGTGGCAGGTACCACGGGCCGTGCGCTCGGCCGAGCGAGCCTCGGCAGCGTCCAGGCTGGGGCTGTAGGACCCGTCACCGAGTACGTTCACTACGGTTGCTGGCGTGGCCATGACGAGGATCGGCGTTGTCGGGGCGGGAATCATCGGCCTTGCCGTGGCGAAGCGCTTCGTTTCGGTTCTTCCCGACGCGATCGTGACGGTCATCGAGAAGGAGCGGGACATCGCGCTGCACCAGACCGGTCGCAACAGCGGCGTGGTGCACGCGGGCATCTACTACCAGCCGGGATCTCTCAAAGCGAGCCTCTGCCGGCGCGGCGTGGAGCTCCTCCACGCCTACTGCGACGAGCGGGACATCCCGCTCAGGGAGTGTGGGAAGCTCGTGGTCGCGCTCGATCCAGGTGAAGTCCCCCGGCTACGGGAGCTGAAGCGCCGTGCGTTGGCAAACGGCGTCCCCGAGATCCGCTGGGTCGACGCGAATGGGCTGCGGGACATCGAGCCGAACGCGTGCGGAGTTGCCGGGCTTCACTCTCCGACCACGGGGATCGTCGACTACCGCATGGTCGCTGCAGCCCTTGCAGCAGACATCCGAGCGGCCGGCGGAAACGTCGTTGTGGGGGCGGAGGTGAGGTCGATCGGCGTCCGCGGCCGGACCGCGCGTGTGAACGCGTCCGTGGACGCGTTCGAGTTCGATCACCTCGTCGTCTGCGCCGGCCTTCAGTCCGACCGAGTCGCCCGCCTGGCAGGTGACGGGCCAGAGCCGCGGATCGTTCCGTTCCGCGGGGAGTACTACCGGCTGAAGCCCGAGCGCGAGCATCTCGTGAGAGGCCTGCTCTATCCCGTGCCCGATCCCGCATACCCCTTCCTGGGCGTCCACTTCACGAGACGTATCGACGGCGCCGTCGATGTGGGCCCGAACGCGGTGCTCGCCATGGCGCGCGAGGGGTATCGGCGCCGTGACATCAGCCTCGCGGATCTCAGCGAGACGCTTCGCTCCCGCGGCTTCCGACGCCTCGCACGAAGCCAGTGGCGCATGGGCCTCCGCGAAGTCCGGGGATCGCTGTCGAAGAGAGCCTTCGCAGCCGAGGCGCGTCGCTACGTGCCAGAAGTCTCGGTCGCGGATCTCGTGGACGCACAAGCAGGCGTCCGTGCGCAGGCGGTCGATCCCGATGGCTCTCTGGTCGACGACTTTCGGATCAGTCGCCTCGGCGCGGTGACGGCGGTTCGCAATGCGCCGTCGCCGGGCGCGACCTCGAGCATGGCGATCGCCGAGTACGTCGTGGACAAGGCGCTCGCAGCCTGAGCCTCCGGCGTGCGCTTGCCACGTATCGACGAAGTTCGATATATTCATAGATGTCGATATGAACCTGCGAGGTGAGACGTGACCGCGACGCTCGACGCAATCGATTGCTGTGCGCCGCTCGGCGCGGACGTGATGTCCGCCACGGAGGCGGAGGCGACCGCAGACCTGTTCAAGGCTCTCGCCGATCCGGCTCGCGTGCGGATCGTGAACCTGCTGGCGACGAGTGGCGGCGAGCCGGTGTGCATCTGCCATCTGATCGAGCCTCTCGGGCTCTCGCAGCCGACCGTTTCGCATCACATGAAGCGGCTGCTAGATGCGGGCCTCGTCGAGCGCGAGCAGCGCGGCAAGTGGGCGTACTTCGCGCTCAAGGCGGACGCGGTCGAGAAGCTCGCCCTGGTCGCAGATCTGAAAGGTGCGTGTTGCTGATGACCACGACTGCTGACGAGCTGCGCGAAGAGGTCCGGCGGCGCTATGCGGAGAGCGCACGATCCGTGTTGGACGCCGCGGACGGCTGTGGATGCGGAAGTGGTTCCTGTTGCACCGACAGCGCCGCGGATGCGACGTTCGGCGAGGCGCTGTACGACGCCGAGCAGCGCGGCGAGCTCCCGGACGCCGCGGTGCTTGCGTCGCTCGGGTGTGGCAATCCGACCGCGGTCGCCGAGCTCCGCGAAGGTGAGACCGTTCTCGACCTCGGCTCCGGCGGCGGCATCGACGTGATCCTGTCCGCCAGGCGGGTCGGGCCGACCGGCGTCGCCTACGGCCTCGACATGACGGACGAGATGCTGGCGCTCGCGCAACGCAACGCACACGAGGCGGGCATCGCGAACGCACACTTCCTCAAGGGCGTGATCGAGCAGATCCCGCTTCCGGCGGACTCGGTCGACGTCGTGATCTCGAACTGCGTCGTCAACCTCTCGATCGACAAGCCCGCGGTGTTCGTCGAGATCGGGCGCGTCCTGAGGCCGGGCGGCCGCGTCGGGATCAGCGACATCGTCGCCGAGGATTTCTTGTCACCCGCCGACCGTGCGAAACGCGGAAGCTATGTCGGCTGCATCGCCGGCGCGCTCTCCGTTGGCGAGTACGAGGCCGGGCTCGAGGCGGCCGGCTTCGAGGAGATCAGCGTCGAGTTCACGCACGAGGTCGCGGACGGGATGCACGGCGCGATCGTCAAGGCCGTGAAGACGCGCGAGCCCGTGAGCAAAGGCTTGCCGGTGATCCAACCCGCGGCGACCGCGGGCTGCTGCTGACGACGAGGAGGGAGAACGGCCATGAGCCAGATGCTCGACCCGGTGACCCGGAACCACGTCCGCCAGGCGGCCGCTGCGCTCGCCGACGAGTTCGCGGGCGTCTTCTCGGAGGAGACGATCGAGCGCTACATCGCGGAGTCGGTCGACCTGCTCGGAGAGGGCAAGATCAACGTGTTCGTCCCCGTGCTCGCGCACCGCTTCGCGCGCGAGCGGTTGAAGGCACTCGCCCAGACGGAGGGGCTCATCGTGAAGGAGATGCCCGAGGTTCTCTTCGTATGCGTCCACAACGCAGGACGGAGTCAGATGGCCGCAGGTCTCGTGAAGCTGCGCTCCGAGGGGCGCGTCCACGTCCGCTCGGCCGGCAGCGATCCCGGCGAGGAGATCAACCCCGCCGTCGTCACGGCGATGCAGGAGGTCGGCGTCGACATGAGCGAGGAGTTCCCGAAGCCGCTCACTGACGAGGTCGTGCGCGCTGCGGACGTCGTCATCACGATGGGCTGCGGGGACGCCTGCCCGATCTACCCCGGCAAGCGGTATGAGGACTGGACGCTCGACGATCCGGCCGGTCAGGATCTCGACACGGTTCGGCGCATTCGCGACGAGATCGACGGGCGCGTGCGGCGACTGATCGGCGAGCTGCTCGACGATCCGGAAAGCCGCTAGACGCGGTATGGCCGTCGTCGAGAAGCCACCGCAAGCTGGGCATGTCGCCGTGTCCGGTGACGAGGCCGTCGTCAGGCGACTGTCGACCCTCGATCGCTTCCTCCCGCTGTGGATCGGGCTGGCGATGGCAGCAGGGCTCGTGCTCGGCACGATCGTTCCGAGTCTGGACGACTGGCTGGCGAAGCTCCAGATCGGGACGGTCTCGCTGCCGATCGCCATCGGCCTGCTCGTGATGATGTACCCCGTCCTCGCGAAGGTTCGCTACGAGGACATCGGCCGCATGAGCGACGACGGGGTCGGCAACTGGCGCTTCTTCGGGACGTCGCTCGTCCTCTCCTGGGTCGTCGGACCCGCACTCATGTTCGCGCTCGCCTGGCTCTTCCTCGCCGACCAGCCCGCCTATCGGACCGGGGTCATCATCGTCGGCCTCGCCCGCTGCATCGCGATGGTGCTCGTCTGGAACGACATCGCGCTCGGTGATCGAGAACGCGCGGCGGTGCTGGTCGTCTTCAACGCGCTCTTCCAGGTCGCTGCGTACGCCCTGCTCGGCTACTTCTACCTGACCACCCTCCCGGGTTGGCTCGGCTTCGACACGCAGGGGTTCGAGGTCGGTATCTGGGAAGTCGCCCGGACCGTCCTCGTCTTCCTCGGCATCCCCCTCGCGGCCGGGTTCTTCACTCGCCGGGTCGGCATCCGGCGCCGTGGCCGCGAGTGGTACGAGGAGCGGTTCATCCCGCGGATCGCCCCGTGGACGCTGTACGGCCTCCTTTTCACGATCGTGCTCCTGTTCGCGATCCAGGGCGACGAGATCACATCCTCCCCTCTCGACGTGGCGCGGATCGCGCTCCCGCTTCTCGTCTACTTCGGGGTCATGTGGGTCCTCGGATTCGGCGTGGGCCGAGGGATGGGATTCCCGTATCCGCAGACTGCGGCGCTCTCGTTCACCGTCGCCTCGAACGACTTCGAGCTGGCCATCGCGGTCGCCGTCGGCGTGTTCGGGGCCGCATCGGGACAAGCGCTCGCAGGAGTCGTCGGTCCGCTCATCGAGGTGCCGGTGCTCGTGGGTCTCGTCTACGTCGCGCTCTGGCTACGTAAGCGGCTTGCCTGGCCGCAGACCGGCAAGCTCGTCGTCCGCGACCCCGAGCCCGCCTGACCAGGTCTCTCCGCGATAACGCCGCTAGCGATGCGGCGGCAGGAACGTGTCCGTTTCGTAGCTGTGCAGAACGGCCGACATGTGCAGGCCCGCGTGAGCGATCGGCGACCCGATCGGGTTGAGCGTGACGAGTGTCGGGACGCTCCAGATCGCATCTCCCACGAGCGGCTTGCGCATCTTCTCGGAGCGGAAGTCGCTGTAGCCGGCGTGGTACGCCGCGGTCATCGCCAGAGACGCCGCGAGTGCGACGGCTCCGACGGCGACCTTGCCGGAGAACCGCCGATCGAGGCGAGTGCCGGCGAACGCGGCGAACACCACGAGGATGGGAAAGACCGAGAGCAACAAGCCATCGGTGACGCCGTAGAGAATCCCCCGCCACGCGAGCGCGCCGGCGAGCTCCAACCCGCCGGGTCTCTGCGTCGCGTCGTCCGTTCGAACCACGATCACCGCGAGCAATCCCCCCGTGCCGAGCCCGAGCAGGAGTGCCGCCGGCCAGCGGCGCTTCGCGGCAGCGACGAGGTCGTAACCGGTCGACCGAGACCAGAGCACGAACAGGCCTGCGACGGACAGCGCGTAGAGGCCGTAGAAGAGGTCGCGGTTGATCTCGAGTGTGTCGGCGAGCACGAACGGCACCGCGAAGGCGAACGCAAATCCACCCGCGAGCCACGCCCAGTGCACCGAGAGGCCGTGCCACACGCGTACGCCAGCGGCGCTCTCGCGTCCGAAAGCGTGAGTGGTCATCGTTTCCTCCTTTCGGGCCCACGTTCGCGCTCTCTCGCCGCCCGGTCATCGGTAGACCGTGGCGAAGCCGCTACGGGGATCTGCGTACGCGCAGCTGGGCCTAGTGCTCGTGCTCCACGATCTCGCCCGGCTCCGTGGTCGAGATCAGGCGCCACGAGTCCCAGGTGATCTTGAAGATCACCGCGGTGATCGCCATCCCCACGACCGGGTCGGCGCGCGGCAGGCCGACGGCGACGAGAGCAGCGCTCGCCACGACCCCGAGGGAGACGAAGCCGTCCGTCCGTGCGTGATTGCCGTCGGCGACGAGCGCCGGGCTCGCTAGCCGCCGGCCGGCCCGAAGCCGTACCTGGGCCGCGAGCTCGTTGCCTGCGAAGCCGATCACGCCCGCGGCGGCGAGTGCCCATAGGTGCGTCAGGTCCTCGGGGTGAATGAAGCGCTGGATCGTCTCGTAGAGCGCGACGCTCGCGGATACGAAGATCGCCGCGACGACCGCGAGACCGGCGAGCTTCTCGGCGCGGAAGCTGCGCAGCGCGAACGCGATGCCGAGCGGAACCGCCGTGAGCGCGTCTCCGACGTTGTGGATCAGGTCGGCAAGGAGGGCGACCGAGCTGGAGAGGAAGAAGATGCCGAACTGCGCCAGAGCGGTGATCCCGAGGATGCCGAAGCTGACGGCGACTGCCTTGACTCCTTCGTGCGAGCGAACGATCGAGCGGTCGACGAGGCCATGCGAGTGACCGTGGTGGGCTTGCCCGTGCCCGTGCGGCAGTGGCCGTGGTCGTCGTCGTGCCCCGCGGATCGCGAGAGACGAAACGGCGGTCGCAGGTGTCGATGCGGGCCGCTGTGCGCGTGGCTGTGCTCGAAGCGCCCGTGGCGATGACGTCCGGCCTCGGCCGTGCTCATGGGCGCAGGCTAGTCATCGACTGCGACCGTCTTCGCTTCCGGCGCGCTCGAACGAAGCTTGGACGGAAGGCCGCAGCTCCGTCTCATGGCTCCGACTTCGACGCACTCGGAGGGCTCGACTCGACGCCCGATACGCCTCGGTTGCGCAGACGTTGTTCCCGAACGAGGCGCTAGGGCGCGCCGGAACGTCTCTACACTTGCCCCGTGAAGGCCGTCGCCGTGCCGCTTCTCGTCGGTGCCGTGGTCGTGGCAGTCGTCGCCGGCGTCGCAATCGCGAATCGCGGGGGCGCCGACGAGCCGAGCGCGGCGCCTGCGGCGAGCGAGCCCGCGTGCACGTACCGCCATGGCTGGCAAGAGCTCGCCGACCGGATCCGGGCGCCGGTGTACTGCCCCTCGTGGCTGCCGTACCCGCTCGACGCACGGTTCGACGGCGTGTTCAACGGCCAGACGGTGGATCCGGATCGCTCGTACCTCGTGAAGTTCCTCTTCTTCGACGCCGGACTTCCGGGCGGCCCGCACGAGGTGCACGTGATCTTCCGCGGATATCCGGGCAACCCGCGGCTCCCCCGGTGCGACAACTCGACCGTCGAGGAGCGGCAAGGTCGTCCACCACTTCAGCGCGTGCTTCTCCGATCCCGAAGGGCGAGAGACGGTTCGGGTCGAAGCTTGCGACGCTGTACACCTCCAACCAGGGTGCCGATCAGTGGCACCTGCTCTACGCGTGGCGCGAGAACAGCTCGCTGTACACGGTTTCGCGAGCACGTTGCCCAGCCGTACACCTACGAGCAGGTGCTTCACAACCTGAATCGCATGATGCGCACGCTCGTGCGGATCCGACCCCGGACTGCGGCACAGTCCTGAGGTGCGACTGACCCGGAAGCAGCTCGTCGGCGGCGCCGCGGCCTCGGCGCTCGCGGCTGCCGGCATCTACGAGCTCGCAGAGCGGATGACGACCGCGCCCGGCCGCGTCGTGGCCGGCCCCCGTCCACCCGAGCAGCACCTCCTCGACGGCATCCGCATCGTGACGGACAACGACGTCGAGGTGCTGGTGCCGCCGCTCCATCACCAGGTCGTCACCGCGAGGTTGCGCGTCGACGAGAGTCCTGCCGCGCTCGCGGACGCGCGCGAGTCACTCGAGCAGGCACTCGCGCAGCTCGAGGCGCAGTTCGAGGAGACGCCGGCCGGGCTCGGCGTGACGGTCGCCTGGGGGTTGCCGTACTTCCGCCGCTATACGCCGGGCCAGGCGGCAGTGCACCTCCCCTCGATCGGCGCGCGTCCGAGACGCGCGGGCACGAGGTTCGCGTCCTCGAGGACGCGAACCGGTTCCCCACCGACCCCGCGTCGACGCAGCTCGAGGCGAACGACGTCGCGGTCCTCTTCCGCAGCGACTCGCTCGGCCACATCGCCGCGGGCGCGAAGGCCGTGTTCGACGACCTGCACGGGCTCTTCGACGTGACGAGCATCCGCAAGGGCTTCGTCGGAGGAGGCTTCGACGGCGGTCCAGGCCTTCCCAGGCAGATGGCCCAGGCGGCCGGGATCGACGGCGCCGACCTCATCCCGCACGGGCCCGAGCTCTTCCTCGGCTTCACCTCGACGCAGAAGGCCGGGCTCGGGCCGTCGCGGATCGCGAACATCGAGACGCTCGGCTACGCGGACCTCGGCCCGAGCGGGTACTTCGCGCACGGCACCCACATGCACCTCTCGCACCTCTTCGAGGATCTCGCGGCCTGGTACCTGATCTTCGACTTCCAGGACCGCGTCGACACCACCTTTCGACCCGGGCTCGAGGTGCCGCGCTACACGAAGACCGTCGCCCAGGGGCCCGACCACGTGCAAACGGCGGCCCAAGTGGGTCGCGACTACGCCCGCTACAGGCGGATCGGCCACTCGGGCTCCATCCAGCCGGCGTCGCGGCTCGAGCGCGACGCCGTCGGGCGCGACGGCACGGTGTACCCGAAGGGAACGGCGGTTCCCCAGCGTGCGGACTTCAACACGCTCGACAACCCCTTCTTCTGGACCGCGCACGCGGGCCGAGACGAGTACGCCGACACGCCGGCGGCCGGACTCCACTTCGTCGTGTTCAACCCGACGAGCGACGACTTCCGCCGGAACCGGCTGGCGATGGACGGGGTGATGCCGGACGGGACGAAGCTCGGATTCGAGACGGGCTCCACCGGTCGCGGGTTCAACTCGATCCTGCGGACGACGCATCGGCAGAACTTCCTCGTCCCGCCGCGAATCCATCGCTCGTTCCCGCTCTCCGAGATCCTGGGCCGTTAACGAGGGTTGAACCCGGACGCCGCGAGGGGGGATACTTGCGACCTCGTCGGGCGCAGGCACACGCGCGATGCCTGCGCGACGTCACTGTCGATCCCGACAGAGGAGGACTTGCGTGAAGAACAGGATCCTGATCGGCAGCGCTATCGCGGCGGTGGCGCTGCTCGCCGCGGGCGCAGTCGGCAATCGCTGGGCCGGGTTCGAGCAGCACCGCGTCGGCGCTGCCGTCGACATGCGGCCCGTTGTTCTACAAGGGCTCGGGGACGCCGCAGTTCATCGTCGTCTCGGATCTGCCGCTCCAGGGCGCTGGCCGTGCCCAGAACCTGCTCATGGGGCAGGCGATCCGGTACACCCTCGAGAAGCAGTACAAGTTCAAGGCCGGCAAGTACACGGTCGGCTACCAGGAGTGCGACGACTCGACCGCGCAGGCAGGGCGTTACGACCCGGCAGTCTGCTCGTCGAACGCCCGAGGCTATGCCGCCGAGAAGAAGGTCATCGGCGTGCTCGGGACGTTCAACTCGGGCTGCTCGAAGCTCGATCGTCCCGATCCTGAACCGCGCTCCGGGGGGCAGCGTCGCGATGGTCTCGTCGGCGAACACCGCCGTCGGCCTCACGCACTACGCACCGTGGAACGACCCGGGTGAGCCGAACATCTACTACCCGACCAAGAAGCGGAACTACGTCCGGGTCGCGGCCACCGACGACTTCCAGGGTCCGGCGATGGCGGACTTCTTCTTAAGAACCGCAAGAAGAAGACCGTCTACATCCTCCAGGACAACACGACCTTCGGGAAAGGCGTCGCGCAGGGCTTCCAGGCTCGCGCGAACAAGCTCGGCCTGAAGGTGCTCGCCTTCGAGGCCTGGAGCGAGAAGGCAACCGACTACACGGCGATCGCCCAGAAGATCAAGGACTCGGGCGCGCAATCCGTGTACCTCGGCGGCCTCGTCTGCGACAACGGCGTGAAGCTGCTGAAGGACCTCCGCTCCGTGCTCGGGCCGAACGATCCCGATCGGCGGCCCCGACGGCTGGACCCCGGAGTCGGCCACGCTCGCGGCAGGCTCGGCGGCGCAGGGCTTCTACATCACGTACGCCGGACAGCCGCTGGGGACGCTCGGCCCGAAGGGCAAGGCCTTCATCGCCGGCCTGCGGGCGTACGCGAAGGTCAAGGGCCAGATGCCGCCCTACCCCGTGTACCAGGGTCAGTCCGCTCAGGTCCTGCTCGACGCGATCGCGCGCTCGAACGGCACGCGCAGCTCCGTGAGCGACCAGCTGTTCAAGACGAACGTGAAGAACGGCATCATGGGCACGTTCCACTTCGACAAGTTCGGCGACATCATCGCCGACGAAGTACATCACCATCGAAGTGCTCAAGGGCAATGCCGGCGTCTATGCGGGCGTCGTCATCACGAAGGTGAACGCCTAACTGGCGACCGGACCTGTAAGCGAGTGGGGAAGGGCCGGCGGGCCCTTCCCCACCCGCGCAGAAGGCCGTGATGTCGACCCAGGCACATGCGGAACCGATCCGGGCCCGGCGGCGGCGAAGGCCGGTGTCGGAGCTCGTCGTCTCCGCCGATCGGGCTCGACCCTCGTGGCGCTGGTCGTCCTCTGGCTCGGCATCAACCTCGTGAAGGACTGGAGCACGTTCCTCCAGCTCTCGTTCTCGGGGCTCACGCGCGGGTCGATGTACGCGCTCGTCGCTCTCGGCTACACGCTCGTCTACGGGATCCTCGAGCTGATCAACTTCGCCCACGGCGACGTCTTCATGATCGGGGGGATGATCACGGCGACCGTCGTGATCAACATCTTCGATCTCGGCTCGAACCCGTCGTTGTCCACGCTCGTGCCGGTGATCCTCATCTCGCTGGCAGTTGCGATGATCGGCTGCGGGCTCCTCAACACGACGATCGAGCGGGTCGCATACAAACCGTTACGAGGCGCGCCGCGACTCGTACCGCTGATAACTGCGGTCGGGGTGGCGTTCATCCTCGAGAACATCGCGTTCGTCTGGAAGGGGCCGCGGCCCGTCTCGCTCCCGCCCAACACGCTCCCGAACGGCGCGGTCTTCACGCTCGGGTCGTGTCCCAAGTGCGCGGTGTACAGGTGGGACCAGTTCTTCGTCCTCCTCGTGACGATTCCCGTCCTGCTCGGGCTCGTGTGGCTCGTGCGCTACACGAGGCGAGGGAAGGCGATGCGCGCGACGGCGCAGGACAGGGATGCTGCGGCGATGATGGGGATCGACGTCAACCGAACGATCTCGTTCACGTTCCTCGTCGCCGGTGCGCTCGCCGGGGCCGCAGGCGTCATCTTCACGCTCTACGGGACGACGATCCAGTTCAACACGGGCTTCACGCTTGGCCTCATCGCCTTCACCGCAGCCGTGCTGGGCGGAATCGGGAACCTTCCCGGTGCCGTGCTCGGCGGTCTCCTGATCGGGTTCATCCAGGACTACAACGAAGGCCTCTCATGGCACGCGCCGGGCTCCGCCTGGACGAACTCCATCGTCTTCGGGATCCTCATCCTCATCCTCGTCTTTCGTCCGCAGGGACTCCTCGGCGAGCAGACGCCCGAGGGCGGCTGATGGTCGGCCAGCGGCACGGCGGACGCCTCTACAACGGCGTCTTCCGCCTCCTCGAGGCGATCGGCGTGAAGAACGCACGCACGCGGTGGGAGAGCCAGTCCCCATTCCTCCAGCGCGCGATCCCGCCGCTCGTGATCGCGGCGCTCGTGATCCTCGTGATGCTGCCGTTGCGCGCTCCGGACCCAGCGGCGATCGTCCTGCTCGCGATCGTGTACGCGCTCTACATCCTGCCGCGACGTTGGCGGAGGTGGGCCCTGCCCGTGACCGTGCTCGCCATCGCGGTCGCGTACCCGTTCCTCATTCAGCAGTCGAACTACCAGCGCTTCCTGTTCGAGGTTCCGATCTTCAACAGCTTTCCGAGCATCGACACGATGGTCGTGATGGCCATCTTCGCGATGATGGCCGTCGGGCTGAACATCGTCGTCGGCTACGCTGGCCTGCTCGACCTCGGCTACGTCGCGTTCTACGCGCTCGGGGCGTACACGGCCGCCTGGTTCGCCTCGCCGCAGTTCGTCCAGTTCAACATCCAAGCCGATCACGTCACTCGGCGGCATCGGCGTCACGCCAGGCCTCGGCGGCATCCACATCTCGATCTGGGTCGTCGCTCCTCGCCGCGGCGATCGTCACGATGCTCGGCGGCATCCTCATCGGCCTGCCGACGCTCCGGCTGCGCGGCGACTACCTCGCGATCGTCACGCTCGGGTTCGGCGAGATCGTCGCCGCAGGTCGCGCGCGAACGGCGACAACGAGACGCTCGGCTTCAACCTCACGGACGGGCCGCCCGGGATCACCCCGATCGACCCGCCCGGCTTCGGATCCTGGCTCGCGAGCTCATCTCGGCCTGCCCGCCAACTATCTCCAGACGTCGGCCAGTACGCGAACTTCGTGAGCCTCTTCTACTGGTCGGCGATCGCGCTGCTCCTGATCACCGTCTTCTGCAGCGTCCGGCTGCGCGACTCGCGGCTCGGCCGCGCCTGGATCGCGATCCGCGAGGACGAGACCGCGGCCGCGGCGATGGGCGTCCCGCTCATGCGGACGAAGACGTGGGCCTACGCGCTCGGGGCGTTCTTCGGCGGCGTTGCGGGCGCCTG
Source organism: uncultured Gaiellaceae bacterium (assembly GCA_963746975.1). Lineage (GTDB taxonomy): Bacteria > Actinomycetota > Thermoleophilia > Gaiellales > Gaiellaceae > GMQP-bins7. The sequence goes on along the minus strand of CAVVDE010000011.1, from coordinate 82,563 downwards.
GTTCGGCTCGCTTCAAACAGGCGGGCTTCCCCGACGACTTCTACTTCAGAATCTCCGTCTTCCTCCTCTCCATGGTGATCCTCGGCGGTATGGGAAGCGTCTGGGGTGTCGTCGCCGGCGGGTGTTCCTCTCGTACCTGAACATCGAGGGACTCGCGAACATCTCGGCGTGGTTCAACGACAAGGGCTCCCTTCGATGCGACCGGGCAGGATCCCGCGACGGTCAGTCAGCAGTGGATGCGTCAACGCGCCGCTCGTAGCGTCCGGGATCTACGGCACCATCATCGTGGCGTGATGCTCTTCCGGCCCGCAGGGCTCATCCCCGAGCGTCGCGCGCATCGAGATGGAGAGTGTGGACGACACGCCGTTCACGACGTGCAGCTCGAGGGATGCTCGCGACCTGCGCCCGTGGACGACTGATGGCCGAGCGTGACCGAACTCGCTCCTCGCGACCCATGGCTCCGCAAGGAGTTCGGCGGCCTCGTCGCAGTCGACGACGTCGACTTCACGATCCCGCGCGGGGCGATCGTCTGCCTCATCGGCCCGAACGGCGCCGGCAAGACGACCTTCTTCAATCATGCTCACCGGCGTGTACAAGCCGACGGCCGGCGCGATCCTCTTCGACGGGAGGAGATCGGTCGGACCTCCGCCGCACACGATCACGAAGCGGGGCATCGGCCGCACGTTCCAGAACATCAGGCTCTTCCAGCAGATGTCGGCGCGTCGAGAACGTTCTGGTCGGCATGAACTGCCGCCTGCACGCCGGCGATCCTCGGCGCGCATCTTCGGACCCGCCGAAGCGTTAGGCGCGAGGAGGCGGAGCCGCCAGAGAAGGCGCGCGAGCTGCTCGTCGTACTGCGGACTTCCGCGCCGCCACGAGGAGCGAGTACGCGCGCAACGCTCTCCTACGGCGACCAGCGCCGGCTGGAGGTGGCACGCGCGCTCGCGACCGATCCGAAGCTTCTCCTCCTCGACGAGCCGACCGCGGGGATGAACCCGCAGGAGACGGCTCGAGTTCATCGACTTCGTCTTCGGCGCGTCCGCGACGAGAAGGGCGTGACGGTGCTTCTCATCGAGCACGACATGAAGGTGATCATGGGCGTCTCGGAGCGCATCACGGTGCTCGAGTACGGCGCGAAGATCGCCGAGGGCGACGCCGGCAGGAGATCCAGGCGGACCAGCGCGTGATCGAGGCGTACCTCGGGCGCGGAGCGGCGGCAGACCGAATGAGCGAGGCCGCCGTCGACAGGCGACCGTCCTCGAGCTCGACGGCATCCACGACTACTACGGCGCGATCCATGCGCTCAAGGGGGTCTCGCTGGACGGTTCGAGCCCGGCGAGATCGTCACGCTCATCGGAGCGAACGGTGCGGGCAAGTCGACCACGCTGCGGGCGATCAACGGCCTGAATCGACCCGCGACAGGGTGACGATCAGGTTCGAGGGGAAGCGACATCACGAACGCGCCGCCGCACACGATCGTCAAGGGCGGCATCGCGCAGAGCCCGGAAGGCAGGCGCCTCTTCCCGCGGATGACGGTGACGGAGAACCTCGAGATGGGCGCGTTCCAGCGGTCCGACAAGGCAGAACTTCGCGGCGGACATGGATCGCGTCTTCGAGCTCTTCCCGCGGCTCCACGAGCGGCGAAACCAGCAGGCGGGGACGATGTCGGGAGGCGAGCAGCAGATGTGCGCGATCGGACGCGCGCTCATGGCGCGGCCGAAGCTCCTCCTGCTCGACGAGCCCTCGATGGGCCTCGCCCCGATCTTCGTCGACCGGATCTTCGAGACGATCGTCGAGGTGAACAAGGCCGGGACGCCCGTGCTCCTCGTCGAGCAGAACGCGCTCATGGCGCTCGAGGTCGCGAGGCGCGCGTACGTGATCGAGACGGGTCGGATCGCGCTCGCAGGGCCTGCCGGCGAGCTCAAGACGAACGAGCAGGTTCGCAAGCCACCTACCTGGGTGAGGGCTAGCCAGAGCCGACGAGGAGCGGCGCGTACGGCGGCGCCACGAGCACGCCGACGCGCGCACGCCCGTCGGCCAGGCCGTGTGCCATCTCGAGCGCGCTCGTGACCGAGTGGCTCGGGACGAAACCGAGCGCGCGTGCAGCAACCGCGTCACGGCTACCCGCGACGACGACGGAGCCGAGCCGGGAGAGCGCCGGCTGGCATCCGGCCCAGTCCGCGTAGGGGAGACACGGGTGGCAGGCCCTGCCGGCACGGTATGCCTCGATCGCTTGTGTGTCCTCGGCCGCGATCCCTTCCGATGTCGTGAGATCGATTCCGCCTGCGAGCGCTGTCGAACAGCCGGCGGTAGGGGCCCTGCGTTCCGTGCGAGAAGCTGCGCGTGAGCGCGTGGACGAGGACCAACGTTCCGCCCTCGCGCACGGGGAACGCGTCGCGCCACATCCGCAGCCCGATTCCGAGCGACGTGGCTGCCGACGTGATCGGGTTGAGCAGCTCGCGCGGGACGTACGGCCCGACCCACGGCACTCCGACGACGAGCGCGTCGAACGGCTCGGAGACGGTGATCTCCACGGAGCTCGACGTCTCGTAGGAGCGTCTCGACATGCGCGACGGACGGAGTCCCCGCGAACGCGCCCGTTGCCGAGATCCGGCGGGGAAGATCGCGCAGGATCCCGCGGCGCAGCGATGCGGGGAGGGCCGAGTACATCCGCCTGAACGGGGACGTCGATACGTGCTCGAACGACGCTGGATCGTGTGGGTAGTCGCGGAACCGGCCGGTCAGTCGCGGGTGGTCGAGAGCGAGAGAGACGCCAAGCAGCGGCGCGCTACGCGCGACGGCTCGCTCGACGTCCAGCGCGAGCCGCCAGGCCGGCTCGCCGGCCGCCTGCAGCAGCGAGTCGGCGCCGGCCGATCGCCGTATCGTCGATGCGTCGCAGCAGGCGAGAAGTGCGGCCGGCCCACCGTGCAGCACGGTCTCGGCGGAGGTCACGACGACGACCAGGTCGGACTCCAGGACCGCCGGGTGCACACGGGCGCGCGTGCCGTCGGCGAGGTCGAGGGGCGAGAGGTCGGGGTCCGCGGCGTCGTGCACGAGCACGCGACCTCGATAGTCGCGTGCCTCCGACGGCGGCAGGAGCCGCTCGAGGTCTCGGCGCGGAAGCTTCCGCGCGAGCCCGCCAGCCACGAGGATCGTCTGCCGCTCGTCGTTTGTCCCGCGCCCGGACAGCTCCTCGAGAACGGTGGCGAGTGCCATCTTCCTCGGATCGACCTGCGCCCCCGGTATCGGTAGGGACGGTGGCTCGACGACGACGGTGACTCGCCCTGCTTTGGGGAGGAGCTCCGCGAGCGGGCGGCCGTCGAGTGGGAACCGCAGCGCATCTCGGACTGCGGCGGCAACGTCCACGACCCGCGTTGGAGGGGGAGGAGGAGTGAGTGCGACATCGTTCTCGGCGAGCGGCACGTGGACCACACGCGAACCGGAAAGGAGCGGGACGCGGCGCACCACGCCATCCAACCAGTGGATGGCCCCTGGCGCGGGCATGGGGCTCGTCGAGCTGCCCCGCGGGTGGCTGGAGGCCCGCACTAGAGTCCGGGCGTGGCCCCCAAGACGCTCACCGGTGAGGAGCTCGTCCTCGACGACGGGCCTGCGCGTGACGCCGAGCTCTTCCTGGTCGACGGCAACAACCTCGCGTACCGGGCGTTCTTCGCGCTGCCGGAGGAGCTGCAGACGACGGACGGACAGCCGACGAACGCGCTGCTCGGGTTCACGAACATGCTGTTCAAGCTCCTCTCGGACTACCGCCCGCGCGGCGTCGCCGTCGCCTGGGACACGAAGCCGGTCCATCGCAAGGAGATCGACGCCGAGTACAAGTCTGAGCGCCGGCCGATGCCGGACCTCCTGCGCGAGCAGTTCCCGCACTTCCGCCCGATCGTCGAGGCGTTCGGCTACCAGAACCTCGAATTCGAGGGCTGGGAGGCGGACGACGTCATCGCGACGCTCGCGAGCCAGGCCGACGAAGCGGGGGTCAGGACGTGCGTCGTCTCGACCGACCGCGACGCGTTCCAGCTCGTCTCCGAGAACGTCTGCCTGATGATGACGCCGCGCGGCGTCGCGGACGTGCAGGTCTACACGCCCGAGCGCGTGGAGGCGCGGTACGGCATCCGGCCCGACCAGATTCCGGACTTCATCGGGCTGAAGGGCGATACGAGCGACAACATCCCCGGCATCCCCGGAATCGGCGACAAGACCGCCGGACAGCTCATCTCGCAGTACGGCTCGCTGGAGGAGGTCGTGGAGCATGCGGGAGAGCTGTCGCCCGCGCGCTCGAAGGCGATCGCGGAGAACGCGGAGCAGGCGGCGGCATCGAAGCTGCTCGCGACGATGCGCCGCGATCTCGAGCTCGGGGTCGACTCCGCGACGTTCGTCCTCCAGCCTCCCGACCGCTCGGAGCTCAAGGAGATCTTCCGGCGGTTCGAGTTTCGAGGGCTGCTCGGTCGTGTCGACACGCTGGACGAGGCGCTTCCCGCGGCGGAGCGGCCCGCGGCCGTCTCCACCGAGAAGGTGCCGTGGCGCGAGGGGGACCTGCGCGATGTGCACGGCCGCGTCGGCATCGCCGCCGACGCCGAGCGCGTCGCGGTCGCCGACGATGCCGGAGACGTCGTTCTGGGGCCGAGACAGCCAAGTGACGCAGTGTCGCGAGGCGACCTCGAGGTCGTCGCGCACGACGCGAAGCAGCTGAGGCTCGGCGAGCCTGCCGCGGACGACACGCTGATCGCGGCGTATCTCATCGACCCGGGGCGCGCCGACTACGACGCTCGACGACCTCATGGCCGAGTACGGAATCGAGCTCGAGCCCGATCCGCCGGCGGAGGAGGAGACCGCCGCTCTCGTCCGCCACGCCGAGGCCGCGAGGCGCCTGGCCGGGCCGCTGGTCGCGAAGGTCACCGAGCGCGGCTCCGAGCGCCTGTATCGCGACATCGAGCTCCCGCTCACGGTCGTGCTCGGAGCGATGGAGGACGCGGGCGTTCGCATCGACACCTACCGCATGGGGGAGATCACGGCACGGCTGTCGGACCGCGTCGAGGAGCTCGAAGCGCGCGCATACGACCTCGCCGGTGAGGAGTTCGTCATCGGCTCGCCGCAGCAGCTCGGCCGCGTCCTGTTCGAGAAGCTCCAGCTCACGCCGGGCCGCAAGGGCAAGACCGGATACTCGACGGACGGCAAGGTGCTCCGCGCGATCCGTGGCGACCATGAGATCGTTCCGGTGATCGAGGAGTGGCGTGAGCTGACGAAGCTCGTCAACACGTACCTCGGCCCGCTGCCGACTCTCATCGGCGAGGACGGGCGCCTGCATACGACGATCAACCAGCACGTTGCCGCGACCGGGCGGCTCTCGACGTCGAGCCCGAACCTCCAGGCGATCCCGATCCGCACGGAGCTCGGCCGCGAGATCCGCTCCGCGTTCGTCGCCGAGCCGGAGCACCGCCTGCTCTCCGCGGACTATTCCCAGATCGAGCTGCGGATCCTCGCCCACGTGTCCGGCGAGCCGAAGCTGCGCGAGGCGTTCGCGCGCGGCGAGGACATCCACACGGCGACCGCCGCCGAAGTGCTCGGGAAGGACCCGGCGACCCTGACCAAGGACGAGCGCAACGTCGCCAAGATGATCAATTTCGGGATCGTCTACGGGATCTCGGCGTTCGGCCTCTCGGAGAACCTCGACATCCCGAAGGAGCAGGCCCAGGAGTACATCGATGCCTACCTCGCCCGGTTCCCGCGGGTGCAGGAGTTCATCGCGAGAACGATCGTCCAGGCGGGCGAGGACGGGTACGCCACGAGCCTGCTGGGGCGCCGCCGTCCCGTGCCCGAGCTTCGCGCGATGAACAGGCAGACACGCGGCTTCGGCGAGCGCGTCGCAGTGAACTTCGTCATGCAGGGCTCCAATGCGGACATCATCAAGGTCGCGATGGTGGCGATCCACGATCGCCTGCGGGCGGAGGGGAGAGGAGCGCGGCTCGTGCTCCAGGTGCACGACGAGCTCCTGCTCGATGTTCCCGAGACGGAGGTCTCGAAGGTGCGCGAACTGGTGCGCGAGGAGATGGTCGGCGCGTATCCGCTCGACCCGCCGCTCGCCGTCGACATCGGTGTCGGCGACGACTGGGCCGAGGCGAAGTCCTGAGCAGCGATGCCGGCTGCGACAGCAGCCGCCTTTGGGGATTTTCGCGCGGTCTTGCGCATCCATCTGGGCCGAGGCGAAGTCCTGAGTGAGACTCCCCCTTCGGGTCGTTGACCGTCCCGAAGGGCATCAGTACCGTCAGAGCGTGGGGCGGAGTGCGATTTTGGTTGCCGTGGTGGGAGCGCTGGGAGCGCTGGCGATCGCAGTCGGCGTGGCCGGTGCCGCGGGCACGGTGTTCCAGCCGTACCAGGCATTTCCCGTCGGTTCGTGGCCCGAGGCCGTCGCGATAGGCGACGTCACCGGCGACGGGCGCCCCGACGTCGTGATGACGACCGGCTACTACTTCGACCCGGCGCACGACTACCGCGTCTGGGTATTCGCGCAGACCGGTGCCGGAGACCTCGCGGCGCCCGTCTCGTATCCCACCGGCTATACGACGACGCCGCAATCGGTTGCGATCGGCGACGTCACCGGGGACGGCCGCAAGGACGTGGTCGTCGGACTCGACGGCGTGGGCGTTCAGGTGTACCCACAGCTCGGATCCGGCGCGCTCGGCGCGCCGACGCTCACTCCGACCGCGGACGGTCGCCTCGTTCGCCTCGGCAAGCTCGACGGCGACGCGCGGGTCGACGTCGCGGCGGTCGGCTGGGGGACGAACACGGTGAGCGTGCTCCTCAACGATGGGGCGGGCGGGCTGCAGGCTCCCGTCTCGTATCCCGCGCAGCACGCGGGCTACGACGATCTCGAGGTCGGCGACGTGACGGGCGACGGGCGTGACGATCTGGTCGTCATGTCCGGGCAGCTGTATGCGGTCCCGAACCTGAGTGTCGTCCCACAGCTCGCGGGTGGCGGGTTCGGAGCGGCAGCCGAGTATCGCGTTGCGCCGGACACGAACACGAACGGCGTCGGAGTGGGTGACGTGACCGGTGACGGTCGTAACGACGTCGTCGTCAGCTACGGCGGGAACCGCCCGAGCTCCAACCTGGCGGTGTTCCCGCAGACGAGCTCCGGTGCCCTCGGCGCTCCGGTCGCGTATCCGAGCTACGACATCCCCGAGCCGGTCGACGTCGCGGACCTGAACCGCGACGGTCGCGACGACGTCGTCACGCTCCACGGGGGCTGGAACAACGCAGGCGTGTACGTCCGGCAGCCGAGCGGGGGCCTGGCGGCCGAGGATCTCTACGCAATCCCGTACGCGAGTCATTACGAGGCGCAGGGACTCGCCGTCGGCGACTTCTCGGGTGACGGCGCCACGGACCTCGCAATCGCCGACTACAACCACGGCCTGGTCGCCCTCTACGGCACTGCACCGCTCCCTGTCGCCGACATGTCGGTCGATGTGACGGGGTCGGCCGCGCGGGTGAAGCCGAAGAAGGGCTTCTGGTTCGATGTCGAGACGAGGAACGGCGGCCCCGACACGACCTCTGCGTCCCTCGCCGTTCAGCTCGGTGGCCAGCCGGCGGCCGTCTCCGTGAGCGATTCCCGCTGCTCCCTGGTGGGCTCGATCGTGAGCTGCACCTTCAGCGGGCTCGCGGCGGGCGCAACCGTGACTGTGCGGATCGCAGGCACCGCGCCGAGCAAGGGCACGTTGTCGGCGTCGGCCACGGTGGATGGCGCCGCGAGCGACCCGACCGCGGCCAACGACACGGACAGCGCGTCGATCCAGGTTCGCTGAGCCGGTTCGCTCGCTAGAGCGTCAGCGTCTCGCCGTCGTCCGGGACGAGCACGTCCGGAAGCGCTGCGCGCAGGCTTGCGCGCGTGAGGTAGCAGTGGTTGAGAGCCTCGAGGTGGACGGCGACCACGGTCGGCACGCGTGCGGCGACCTCGCGCACGTCGTCGATGCCCATGATGATGAGGCCGCCCTCCGCGAACTCGGCGGCGCCGGCGTTCACCACCGCAACCCGAGGGTCGAAGCGCTCGATCGTCGCCGCGACGCCCTCGTACCAGACGGTGTCCCCGGCGACGTAGAGGTCGTCGAGCACGAATCCGCTGACGGGAGCGAGCAGCTCCGCCATGCGGCCCGAGCCGTGGCGGCCGGGTGTTCTCGCGATCCGAATGCCCTCCCACACGAGCGAGTCCTGGACGGGCCGCGCGTCGAGCCCGACCTCGCGGAGCGCCTGCTCGTCATCGGGCTGGCAGAAGACGGGCACGTCTCGCGGGAGCAGCTCCTCGGCTCGCGAGTCGAGGTGGTCGCGGTGGCGATGCGTGACGACGACGGCGTCGAGCCCATGGACGACGTCCTCGGCGGGAATCGGCAGGGGGACGGTCGGGTTCGGAACCTGGTTGCGCGTTCCCTCGATCGGCGGGCGCGCGCCGGCGTCGTCGAGCATCGGGTCGACGACGATCCGCCTCCCGGCGAGCTCGAGGACGAGGGTCGCGTTGCGGACGAGGGTGAGACGCACCGCCGGTTTCTACCTCACGCCGCTCGACAGACGCTCGATCTGGATTTACGCTGCATCCGGCTATACTCCGCGATCCGATGGCGAACGACATCGCCGAAAAGCAGGCTGCCGCCGAAGAAGGGGTCTGGACAACGGGCCCGGACGGGGAGCTCGTCCCCGACTACGACGCTGCCTTCCCCGAGATCAACGAGGGCGAGGTCGTCCACGGCACGGTCGTGCGCGTCGACAAGGACGAGGTCCTGGTCGACATCGGCTACAAGTCGGAAGGCGTCATCCCGGTTGCCGAGCTGACGATCCGCCGGTCCGTGAATCCGGCCGACGAGGTATCCGTCGGCGAGGAGATCGACGCGCTCGTCCTGACGAAGGAGGACGCCGAGGGGCGTCTGATCCTCTCGAAGAAGCGCGCGCGCTTCGAGCTCGCGTGGAAGCGCATCGAGGCCGCCGCGGAGTCCGGCGAGCCGGTCACGGGCAAGGTCATCGAGGTCGTGAAGGGCGGGCTCATCCTCGACCTCGGCGTGCGCGGCTTCCTGCCGGCGTCGCTCGTGGACATCAGGCGCGTCCAGGACCTCGACGAGTTCCTCGGCAAAGAGCTCCGGTGCAAGGTCATCGAGCTCAACCGCTCGCGCAACAACGTCGTCCTCTCCCGTCGCGCCGTCCTCGAGGACGAGCGCAAGGAGATGCGCCAGGCGATTCTCGATCGCCTGAGCCCGGGCGACGTCATCGAGGGCCAGATCTCGAACATCGTCGACTTCGGCGCGTTCGTCGACCTCGACGGCATGGACGGCCTCATCCACATCTCGGAGCTCTCGTGGAGCCACGTGAACCACCCGTCCGAGGTGCTCGACATCGGCCAGACCGTCAAGGTCAAGGTGCTCGACATCGACCGCGACCGTCAGCGGATCTCGCTGGGCCTCAAGCAGACACAGACGGATCCGTGGCAGCAGGTGGTCGACTCCTACCGAGAGGACGACGTCGTCGAGGGCCGTGTGGCGAAGGTCGTCACGTTCGGCGCCTTCGTCGAGATCCTGCCCGGCGTCGAGGGCCTCGTGCACATCTCCGAGCTCGCTCCGCACCACGTCGAGAACCCGCGCGAGGTCGTCTCGCAGGGCGACGCGGTCAACGTGCGCATCCTCGAGATCGACGGTGAGCGCCGCCGCCTCTCGCTCTCGCTGAAGCGCGTCGAGGAGGGCGACGTGCCCGTCCCGCGCGCCGACGGCGCCGAGTCGGTGCACACGATGCCCGACCTGAAGCTCTCCGAGGAGGCGTTCCCGACTGCCGCGGCTGTCGAGGTCCTCGACGATGTCGAGGTCCCCGACGATGTCGAGGTCCTCGACGACACGGAGGTCGTCGAGGCGGAGGTCGAGCCGGTGTCGGAAGCGTCGGCCCAGCCGGAGCAGGAGTCCGAAGAGGACACCGTCGAGGAGCAGCCCGACGAGGCCGGCTCCGACGAGACCGACTCCGACTGACGCTTGCCTCCTCCACTCGCGGTCGCGATCACCGGAGGGATCGGAGCCGGGAAGTCGACGGCGCTCGAGTGCTTCCGCCGCCACGGCGCGGCCACGGTGTCGAGCGACGAGATCGTCCATCACCTGCTCGCGGCCGATCCCGAGGTCAAGCGCGCGCTCGTTGAGCGCCTCGGTGAGGAGATCCTGGGCGAGGACGGCGCGCCCGACCGCGAGCGGATCGCGTTCCGCGTCTTCAAGGATCGCAAGGCGCTCGACTTCCTCGAGAAGCTGCTGCACCCGCTCGTCTCGCGCGAGTACATGACATGGCGCGAGCAACTCGCGGCCCTTCCGAATCCTCCAGCCGTGTGCGTGACCGAGGTGCCCTTGCTCTACGAGGTCGGGGCGGACGAGCGGTTCGACAAGGTCGTCGTCGTCACCGCTCCGACGAAGCTGCGTGAGGCACGCCGTGGAGGGTGGAGCGATGATCGCGAGGCGCGCCTCATCACGGACCGCGACAAGGCGAAGCGCGCCGACTTCACGTACGTGAACACCGGCACGCCTGACGAGCTGGACGCGTGGGTCGCTGGCCTGATGGCTACCCTGATCGCCGAGCAGCACGATCGAAACGGCGTCTCGTAGCCACGTGACATCGGGTCGCGGGGCTCTGTAGCCGGAGCATTCATGCGGATCCTCGTCGTCGCCTCAACGCTCGTCCTCGTGGTCGCGGGAGCGGCCGCCTGGGTCGTCGATGCCCAGCCCGACTGGTATCTCCGCACGCGCTACCCGCTCGAGTACGAGCAGATCGTGCGCACGCATGCGCGCAACTACGACCTCGACCCGCCCCTCCTCGCGGCGGTGATCTACGCCGAGAGCCGGTTCGATCCGAACGTCGTCTCGAATGCCGGCGCGGTCGGTCTCATGCAGCTCCTCCCCGAGACGGCGAAGGGAATCGCCCTCCGCACGGGCGGGACGAGGTTCGTGGTCGCCGACCTGCGCGACCCGGAGATCAACGTCCGCTACGGCTCGTGGTACCTCGACCACCTACGCGACCACTACGACGGCGACATGAACCTCGCGCTCGCCGCGTACCACGCAGGGCAGGGCAACGTCGATCGCTGGCTCGCCGAAGGGAGCGGCATCGCGTTCCCGGAGACGCGGGCGTACGTCGACGAGGTGAGCAGCGTCAGGCAGATGTACGCGCGAGCGTACGGGCCTGATCTGGGCCGATAGCGTCGCGCAGCAGTTCCAGCACCAGCTCGGTGCTCGGTAGCTCCTCTCCTCCTGCGCGCATCAGCGCGAGCCCGTTGAGGACGAGGTTGACGAACATCCCGATGTCCTTCGGCCCGACGTCGTCGCGGAACTCGCCGTCCCGTTGCGCCTGCTCGATGCGTTCGCGGTTCGCAGGCGCGATCTGCTTCTGGCGCGACTCGATGCGCTCACGGAACTCCGGGTCGTTCCGCACTCGCCGGAACAGCTCGAGGTAGACGGAGAGCCACGCGGGATCGAGCTCGACCACCTCGCGCACGACCGCGTCGAGGCCCTCGTTGATCCAGATCTCGGACATGCGCGCGGTGTCGCCCACGGCAAGCTCGATGAAAAGGTCCTCCTTGGAGGGGAAGTAGTTGAAGATCGCGCCGCGCGAGAGGCCGACCTCCTCCTCGAGTTTCGCGACGGTCGCGCCCTCGTAGCCGTTCTCGGCGAAGCAGCGTCGCGCGCCGCCGAGGATCTGCTCCTTGCGCTCGGTCCTTCGCGTTTCCGAGATCTTCGGCATCGCCGGATCGTACTTTACAAAACCGTACGGACGTTTTATTATCATCGCGCCATGGTCGACTCGGCAGCGACAGCAGAGGTTTGCGGAGACTGCGGCCCCCCGGCCGCGAAGCAGCCGGCTTCAGAGGTCTTGACGTGACCGAGATCGGCGTGTCAGCGGATCTCGGTCGCACGCATCAAGCCGTGAAGAAGACTGCTGTCTCGGCGCTCGTCGCTGCCGAGACCATCTCGGTTCTCGGCACGCGCATGACGTACCTCGCGCTCCCATGGTTCGTGCTCGTGACCACCGGGTCGGCGAGCAAGATGAGTCTCGTCCTCGCGGCCGAGATCCTGCCCATGGCAGTCCTCGGCGTCCCGAGCGGTGCTTTGGTGCAACGGCTCGGCTCGAGGACGACGATGCTCGTGGCGGACTTCGCACGCGCGCCGATCCTCGCCTCGATCCCGCTCCTTCACGCCGCAGGCATCCTCGACTTCGGGCTCCTGCTCGCGATCGTCGCGCTCCTCGGGGCGTTCGCGCCGCCGTACTTCGCGGCTCAGCGGACGATCCTCCCGGAGCTCGTCGGAGAGGACGAGACCCGGATGTCCCAGGCGAACAGCTCCATCGAGGGCGGCAACGCCCTCGCCGCACTGATCGGGCCGGCGCTCGCAGGCGTGCTCATCCCGCTCATAGGCGCTCCGAACGTGCTGTACGTCGATGCGGCCACGTACCTCGTCGCGTTCCTGCTCGTCCTCGTCTTCGTGCCGCGGAGAAAGGCGATCACCGGAGCGGCCCGGAAGGGCGTTCTCGCAGGGCTCCGTTTCCTCGCATCCGACCGGCTACTGGGGCCGCTCGCCGCGACGGTGACCGCCTTCGGCTTTCTCGGCGCCGGGATGTCCGCCGGCCTGCCCTTCTACGCGTACGACCAGTTCGACGGACGGTCCTGGATCGCGGGGCTCTTCTACGCGGCACTCGGCGCCGGTGCGGTCGTCGGCAGCGTTCTTGCGGTCTTCTTCGTGAAGAAGGTGCCGCCGCTCCGGCTTGCGGCCTTCGGGATCCTCGCCTTCTCCGTCCCGCTCTGGGTCTTGCCGTTCCTGCCGCCATGGCCCGTCGTGTTCGTGGCTCTGTTCCTCGCGACCCTGTTCACGCCGCTCGTGAACGGACCGACCCTCGGCGTCATGACGTCACGAACGCCTCCCGAGCTCCGTCCGAAGGTCATGACCGCAGCGATCAGCGCGAACACCGTCGCGGCCCCGCTCGGATTCCTCGTCGCAGGCCAGGTGCTCGAGCGCTGGGGCGTCGTCCCGCTGTTCACCGCCGTCGTCCTCGGGATGACCTGGATGGCGATCGTGTTCGCCGCGATCACGTGGCGCTACTCCGACAGCGAGCCGCTGCCGGAGCTCGTCGCAACTCAGGCGTAGGACGACCGGCGGCGCGGGACGGACGCGCCGGCGGTCGTCCTACCTCCCCCTACTTTGAGGCAGACCACCTGCACGACTCCGACGTGCTCGAGCTCATGGCGCAGGGTCTCGAACAAGGGCATCTGCGGCCAAGCCCGTCGTCAGCCCGAAAGACGGTCGAGACGCACGTGAACTCGATCTTCTGGCAGCTCGGGCTCGTGCCCGCGCAGGACGAGCACCGCCGCGTGCTTGCGGTGCTCGCGTACCTGCGCTCCTGAGCCGTTCGGAGTCGCCCGGGAGCTAGAGATCCTGGCCCGGGATCGTGAGGTGGGAGACCGACCTCGGCAGCGTCTTCGTGCTGGGGAGGAGGCCGAGCTCGTGGAGCGCGATCGGAAGAAGCTGGCTCGCCTTCATCTCCTTCGAGTGTGGCCAGCGACCCACGTACGCGCTGACGCGAGCGTCCGGGCGGAGATTTCGAAGCGTCGCGAAGAGGACTCCGGACTGGTGCTGCTGGTCGGTGACGATCCGGTCCTCGGTGCTCCACCAGATCTGGAGCGCCACACCTGACGTCGCGATCGCTTCTGCGAACGCGAGCGGGCTCCGCGCCGCGTAGGCCCTCGGAACCTGTGTGGGCGTTCCGCCGACCTCGTTCCGCATCGCGGCCTGGAGGACGACCCCGTACGGCTTGCCGTGGCTCTTCACGCAGGTGGCGTCGCAGGCCGTGTCGGGAAGCTGGCGGTACCGGCGGGAGAGATCCGTGACGGAGTCCATTGCGACAGCCCCCGCGAGCAGCTTGGGATGGCGGGCGAGGAGCATCAGCGTCTCGTGTCCGCCCATGCTGCTTCCGAGCGCGTAGATGCGAGTCCGGTCGAGGTGCAGCCACGGGAGGGCGCGCTCTGCGATGTCGGGCATCTTGGCGAGATCGTCGATCTGACCTCGGTACGCGTAGGACTTGAGGGCGAGGCGCCTGCCCATTCCGTCTGGGCAGATCACCGCGAACCGGCCGATCGCCGGGAGGTTCCCGAAGTACTTTGCGTTCCCGAGTCCCGTGCCGTTCCGTCCGTGCGGCGAGATCACGACGGGGACTCGAGGGTTCCGCTTCGAGCCGTACCAGCTCGGAAGAATCACAGTGGCGTCACGAACGACGCCGTTGTGCGCCCTGTAGTGAATCGTCCACGTCCGGACGGCGGCCTGCGGAGCGGCTGAGCCTGCTGCCGTGAGGCTGCTCGTTCCGAAGAGCGACGTGGTGCAGACGAGAAGGACGAGTGCGAGCCGGCGGTGGTGGCCGTGCCTTCTGATGTGTTTCTCGGTGGTCATGAGACCACCGTCGAGCCGCCCGGAAACGGCACGCTAATGCCGCAAAAACGTGCGGGTAATCCCGATTTCGGGCGCTCGCGAGGGCTGTTACAAGTCGATCGTGAGGCTCGAGTTCTGCATCCTCGGCCCGCTCGAGGTTCGGGTCGACGACCAGCCCGTCGCGCTCGGCGGGAAGCAGCAGAGAGCCCTCCTCGCTACGCTCGTCACGCAGGCTCGCCGCGTCGTCCCGACCGATCAGCTCGTCGCCGATCTCTGGGGCGATGAGCCTCCGAAGACGGCCGCAACCTCGTTGCACAACCTCGTCTCGCAGCTTCGCCGGCTCCTCGGCCCCGACGTGCTGGTGACGCAGGCGCCCGGCTACCTCCTGCAGATCTCGTCGGAGCAGATCGATGCGTACCGCTTCGAGCGCGCCCTCCGGGACTCGCGTCACTTCCCACCTGACGAGCGACGCGAGTTGCTCGCGAAGGCGCTCGCGCTGTGGAGGGGCCCGCCGCTCGCGGAGTTCGCGTTCGACGACTTCGCGCAGTCAGAGATCCGCCGTCTGAACGAGTTGCGACTCGCCGCGCTGGGCGAGCGGATCGACGCCGATCTCGAGCTTGGTCGGGAGACAGAGGTCGTGGGAGAGCTCGAAGCACTCGTTCGCGAGCACCCCCTCCGGGAGACCTTCCGACGCCAGCTGATGCTCGCCCTGTACAGGTCGGGACGCCAGGCCGAGGCTCTGGACGCCTACCAGGACGCCCGTGGGCGGTTCGTGGACGAGCTCGGCATCGAGCCGGGGCCTGAGCTCCAGAAGCTCCAGGGGGAGATCCTCCGTCACGACACCGGAATCGCGCTCGCTCATGACGGTTCCACCGCTGACGAGGACGGCGAGATTCTGAAGGCGCTGCTGGCGGGACGACTCGTCCCGGTGATCGGGCTCGACGGCGCGGCCGACCTGGCGACACACCTCGCGCGGGCGTTCGAGGTGCCGACGGATCGCCCGATCGACCTCGCCCGCGTGTCGCAGTACGTGGCCACGATGCAGGGGTCGGGACCGCTCTACGACGAGCTCCACACGCGGTTCGAGGCTGCTGTCGAGCCGGGGCCGCTTCACCAGTTCCTCGCACGACTCCCGCCGCTCCTGCGGGAGCGGGGCGCGCCGCATCAGCTGATCGTCACGACGAACTACGACCTGGCGCTCGAGCGTGCGTTCGAGGACGCGGGCGAGGAGCTCGACATCGTGGCGTACGTCGCGACCGGATCGAATCGGGGTCGTTTCTGGCATCGCCCTCCCGGCGGGCAGCCGCACCCGATCGACGTGCCGAACACGTACGCGACGGAGCTCTCGCTCGAGCGACGGACGATCCTCCTGAAGCTCCACGGCGCGGTCGACCCGCTCCCGGAGCGCGAATGGGAGAGCTTCGTCATCACCGAGGACGACTACATCGACTACCTCGGCCACTCGGAGCTCACGACCGTCGTGCCCGTCTCCCTGGTCGCCCGCCTCAGGCGAAGTCACTTCCTCTTTCTCGGCTACGAGATGGCGGACTGGAACCTGCGGCTGATCCTCAACCGCATCTGGGGCGACCGTCCGGTCGCGTACCGCTCCTGGGCCGTCCAGCGGTCTCCGAGCCTGCTCGCCCGGGCGTTCTGGACGAGGTACGACGTCACCGCGCTCGACGTGGATCCGGCGGCATACGCCGAGCTGCTCGAGCGCCGGCTGGTGGCGGCATGAGCCGGCTGCCGTCCTCGCCGTACAAGGGCCTGAGCGCGTTCGACGACTCGGACGTCGACGCGCTGCTCTTCTTCGGGCGGGAGCGGGAGCGGGAGATCATCGTGGCGAACCTCATCGCGTCGCGATTCACAGTCCTGTACGGGCCGAGCGGAGTCGGCAAGTCGTCGCTTCTCCGCGCGGCGGTCGCACGGTCGCTGCGCGAGCTCCCGGAGCAGCCGCTCGTCGTCGTCTTCTCGAGATGGGGAGGGGACCCCGCGCGTGCGCTCGCTGCTGCGGTCGGCTCGGAGGCTCTCCCGCTGGTCGAGGCGCTCGCCGAGGCCCAGTCCGAGCGCGACGTCTACCTCGTCCTGGACCAGGCGGAGGAGTACTTCCTCTACCACGCCGACGACGCCGGGCCGGGATCGTTCGCCGAGGCTCTTCCCGCGCTGCTTTCGGCTCCCCTCCGGGTCAATGTCCTCGTCTCGTTGCGGGAGGACTCGCTCGCGAAGCTCGATCGGTTCGGAGGCCGAATCTCCGGGTTGTTCTCGAACACGCTTCGGTTGGACCGGCTCGATCGCGTCGCGGCCGAAGCGGCGATCGTCCGCCCGGTCGAGCGGTTCTCGGAGATCGTGGGCGAGGAGATCACCGTCGAGCCCGCACTCGCCGAACGCGTCCTCGACGAGGTCGGGACGGGACGCATCGAGTCGGCCCTCGGCGGGCTCGGTGGCGTCGAGGACGAGCGCGCGTCCGCGCGAATCGAGGCTCCCTACCTCCAGCTGGTCATGCAGAGGCTGTGGGAGGAGGAGCGGGCGGAGGGCTCCAGCGAGCTTCGGGCGGCGACGTTGGATCGCCTTGGAGGTGCGCGGCAGATCGTCGAGGAGCATCTCGAGGGGGCGCTCCAAGGGCTCTCGCCGGTGCAGAAGGACGTCGCGGCGAAGCTCTTCAACCACCTCGTCACGCCGTCCGGCACCAAGATCTCTCACGAGGTCTCCGATCTCGCGGACTTCGGGGACGTGTCCGTCGAGGAGGTGGAGCCCGTTCTCCAGGCTCTCACCGAGTCTCGGATCCTTCGCTCGCTCGAGGAAGGTGGAATCGTCCGCTACGAGATCTTCCACGACGTGCTCGCGCACCCTGTGCTCGCTTGGCGCGCGCGCCACCGCACGGAGCGGATGGTCGAGAAGGAGGTCGAGGAGCGTCACCGTAGGCGGACGCGGGCTCGCCGGCTGGGCGTCATCGGTCTCGCAGTTCTCGCCGGCGTCATGGCGATCATGGCTTTCGCGATCGCCCAGCGCAGTAATGCGAACGAGCAGAGCCGCGCCGCTCAGGCGCGACAACTCGACGCCTCCGCGATCGCCCTGCTGTCCGAGGATCCCGAGCTCAGCCTGCTCCTCGCACGCGAATCGGCTCGACTCGCACCCGCCGCCGCCGCGGAGGATGCGCTGCTCCAGGCTCTCCTGACGTCACAGGTTCGTGAGCACTACACCTCCGGCGGCGCCGTCACGGGTCTCGCCTACTCGCCGGACGGTCGGTATCTCGCCTATTCGAGCGACGACGGGATGATCCACGTCCGCGGCGTGCGAACGGGCGAGGAGCTCTTTGCGCGGAGAGTGGGCACGGCGGGTGGTCTCGTCTTCTCCGACGACGGTCGACTCCTCCTCGTTCACGGTTCGGACGGGCCTGCAGCGGCTCTCGATGTACCGACGGGCGCCGTGCGTTGCACGTTCGACGACGCCGGCAGCGCTCCGGCCGACGCCGCACTTGCCGACGGGCACGCAGTCGTGGTGCGGAACGCGACGGCGCGCTTCTACAGCCTCGAGACCTGCAAGTCGGTCGGCGTCATCGACAACATCGGGAGCACCGCGGTTCGCATCGTCGCGAGCCCGAACGGCAGTCGAGTCGCGTTCCTGTCGGGTCGGCGCGCGAAGATCGCGGCCACGGACGACGGCCGAGTGCTGTTCTCGGTCCAGCATCCGGGTGAGATCACGAGCCTCGCTTTCTCGACCGATGGGCGACGCATCGTGACCGGAGGGCGTGACCGCCTCGCACGGATCTGGAACGGCTTCAACGGCAAGCTCATCCACGAGCTCACCGGTCACCAGGGGCAGGTGCTCGATGTCGCGATCGGCCCGGGTGGCACCGAGGTCGCGACGGTCAGCACCGACGGCACGGGCCGCATCTGGGACGCCGTCACGGGCGAGCTGACGGCATCGCTCTTCGGGCATACGAACTTCGTCCGGTCCGTCGCCTTCAGCCCGGACGGTGAGTCGGTGGTCACGGCGAGCAGAGACGGCACCGCCCGAACCTGGGCGCTCAATGGCAGGCGGCTGGCCACGCTTGCAGGAAATGCCGACGTCGTTGACGTTGCGCGCTTCTCGCCGGACGGCTACTCCGTCGCCACCGGCGGCGCGGACGGAATCGTCAAGGTCTGGGACGCCGGGACTCGTCCCCAGCTGGAAAGGTCGAGCCTCGTCCCGCCCGAACCGCCGACGTCGACGGCGACGAGCCCCGATGGCCGTATGACCGCTACGGCCGCTGGTCCGGTCGTCCGGCTCGACGGCTCGGACGGCACGACCTCGGAGCTCGTCGGTCATCGCCTGGACGTGTCGAGCGTCGCCTTCTCGCCCGACGGCAAGCGGCTCGTCAGCGCCGGGCGCGACCACGACGCGATCCTCTGGGACGTAGCCACCGGGAAGGAGCTGAGATCCCTCCGTGCCCACTTCGGATCGGTCTCGGACGCTCGCTTCAGCCCGGACGGTCGCTGGATCGTCACGGCGGGCCCGAGGTCCGTCGGCCTCTGGCGAGCGTCGGACGGTCGCCTGATCCGCCTCCTCGTCGGCCCCGAGGGGCCGTTCACTGCGGCGGCGTTCCTCCCGGACTCGCAGACCATCGTCACGAAGACGGAAGCCGGGGTCGTCGCCGCATACGACTGCAGGATCTGCGGAAGGATCTCGGAGCTCCTCGACCTGGCGGACGAGCGCCTCGACGCGACCGGGCGCAAGCTGACGCCGGAGGAGCGCGAGCTCTACTTCGGCTGACTGCAGCTGAAGCCGTCCGCAGTAGCCGCCTGGGAGGTAACCGTCGCGGCAGAGCTCGAGCTGCGGCGCGCTGATCGCGAACGCGCTCCGGAGGTTACGGGGAACCAGACGCGGAGCAGCCGGAAGGCTGCCTCGACAGCCGGGACGAGGCCGGTGTCGCTCGGAGCTCGTCCCGGCGTCGGTCGCACGTCGCTCCTCGCTGCGGATGCGCCGGCGGCGACCGCCGCCAACCCCGCCCCAGACCGACCGCGACGGTACGCGTCGTCATGGACCGCATGAGTTGCGGCGGGTCGGAGCACTCGCTCGCGCGGCGGCTACGCTGAGCCGATGCGCCCGTTCAAGGCGTCGGACATGTATGCGCCCATGGGCGACCAGCCGCGCGCGATCGAGCAGATCGCCGAGTCGATCGAGGCGGGCAACCGGTTCCAGACGATCCTCGGCGCGACCGGCACGGGCAAGACGGCGACGATGGCCTGGGCGATCGAGCGCCTGCAGCGTCCCGCTCTGGTCATCGCGCACAACAAGACGCTGGCCGCGCAGCTCTGCAACGAGTTCCGCGAGTTCTTTCCCGAGAACGCGGTCGAGTACTTCGTCTCGTACTACGACTACTTCCAGCCCGAGGCGTACATCCCGCAGGCGGACCTCTACATCGAGAAGGACTCGTCGCAGAACGACGACATCGCGCGGCTGCGGCTGTCGGCGACCTCGTCGCTGCTCACCCGGCGCGACGTCGTGGTGGTCGCATCGGTGTCGTGCATCTACGGCTTGGGCTCGCCCGAAGAGTGGCGCGAGCGCGTGCTGATCCTCGACGTGGGGGAGACGCACGACCGCGACGAGGTGCTGCGCAAGCTGATCGAGAGTCAGTACGTCCGCAACGACACCGTGCTCGGGCGCGGTCGCTTCCGGGTGAAGGGCGACATCGTCGAGATCCAGCCGGCGAACGTCGAGACCGCCTATCGGGTCTCGTTCTTCGGCGACGAGGTCGAGCAGGTCACGCACTTCGACCCGCTCACGGGCGAGGTGTACTCGCACCTCGACAACCTCGTCATCTGGCCGGCGACCGAGTACGTCACGTCCCGCCCGACGATCGAGCGCGCGATCGACGACCTCCGTGCGGAGCTCGAGCAGCAGGTCGCGAGGTTCGAGCACGAGGGCCGCATGCTCGAGGCCCACCGCATCCGGCAGCGCACCGAGTACGACCTCGAGATGATGAGGGAGCTCGGCTTCTGCTCCGGCATCGAGAACTACTCGCGGGCTCTCGAGGGCCGCCCGGTCGGGTCGCATCCGTTCACGCTGATCGACTACTTCCCCGACGACTTCGTCTGCTTCGTCGACGAGTCGCACCAGACGGTGCCGCAGCTCGGAGGTATGTACGAGGGCGACCGCTCGCGCAAGCAGACGCTCATCGACTTCGGCTTCCGGCTGCCGTCCGCGCTCGACAACCGACCTCTGCGCTTCGACGAGTTCCTGGGAAAGGTGAAGCAGCTCGTCTTCGTGTCCGCGACTCCCGGGCCGTTCGAGTTGTCCCGCTCGAAGGTCGTCGCCGAGCAGCTCATCCGCCCGACGGGCGTGGTCGACCCGGAGATGGAGCTGCGCCCGACGCGGAACCAGATCGACGACCTCCTCAACGAGATCCGGCACCGCGAGGAGGCCGGCGAGCGCGTCCTCGTCACGACCCTGACGAAGAAGATGTCCGAGGACCTGACCGACTACCTGCTCGAGGCGGGCGTCCGCGCGCGCTACCTGCACTCCGAGATCGACACGCTCGACCGGATCGCGATCATCCGCGAGCTCCGCCTCGGCGAATACGACGTCCTCGTCGGCGTGAACCTCCTGCGCGAGGGACTCGACCTCCCGGAGGTCTCGCTCGTCGCCGTGCTCGACGCCGACAAGGAGGGCTTTCTACGGGGCAAGACGGCACTCATCCAGACGACCGGCCGCGCTGCGCGCAACACGGCGGGGAAGGTCATCCTGTACGCGGACAAGCGCACCGAGGCGATCGTCGGCGCGATGGAGGAGACCTCACGTCGACGCGCGATCCAGGTCGCCTACAACGAGGAGCACGGGATCACTCCCGAGTCCATCGTGAAGGGCGTCTCCGACATCTCCGAGCTGCTCTCGCTCGAGTCGCCGCACGTACCGTCATCGCGTCGCAGACGAGGGAAAGCGGAGGTGGAGGGTATGTCGCCCGAGGACCTCGAGAAGCTCGTCATCACGCTCGAGGAGGAGATGTACCTCGCTGCCGAGGAACTGCGCTTCGAGTACGCCGCGAAGCTCAGGGACGAGATCAAGGAGCTCCGTCGCGAGCTCGACTCGCGTTTGCCGAGGCCTGAGTGCTCGTGCCGGAATCCCGGCCGCCGTCGGGCGCCGTCGCGGGTCTGCGTCATAGTCCACTCCCGGAATGACTCGTCGGGGCCTGAGCGTCCTGGTTGCCTGCGCAGGCGCCGTCTTCCTCGCCAGAGTCGTTACACGCTTCTACTGGGACCCGGGCCTCGGGGCGCTTTCCGGCAGCTGGGTGCCGCCGGACCTGGCGGTCTTTATCGAGGCTGGCCACGCCGTCCTCCGAGGAGACGATCCGTACCGCGGCGCAAGCACGGTCGGGAGCACTTCGGCTACGTCTCTCGACCGCTGCTCGCGTGGGCGAAGTCCGCTGTCGGTTCTTCCGGAATCGGCCGCCGCATCCCTATGGACGCTGCTGATGGCCGCGAGTCTCATCGCGGGCGCACGGATGCTCGGCGTCTTCGACTGGCGCTGCTACGTCGCTATCCTCGTCTGTCCCTTCAGCAGGGCGGGGTTCGAGTACGGGACGGTCGGTCCGCTCCTCTTCCTGCTGGTCGCCGCGGCGTGGGCGTTTCGTGACCGCGCTGCTTGGGCAGCCTTCACGTCGGCGGCAGCGATCGCCACGAAGCTCATCCTTTGGCCGTTGGCGATCTGGCTGTTCATCACCGGGCGCGCGCGGGCTGCTGCCTTCTCGGTCGTCGCGACGCTCGTCCTCGTCCTCGTCCCGTGGGCGGCGATAGGGTTCTCGGGCCTCGCGCAGTACCCGGAACTCCTCGACAAGGTCGGGGCGCGTCAGGGGTATCGCTCCTACAGCGTCGAGGCGCTCGTCCAGTCCCTCGGAGCGTCGCGCGGCATCGCGGTTGCGGTGTCGTGGGCGTTCGGTGTGTCGTTGCTCGCGCTTGGAGCTCGGGTGGTGCGGCTCGAGCGATTGTCGCAACGGGATCGCGATCGCCTCTCGCTGACGGCCGTCCTCACGGCCTCGCTCGTGCTGACGCCGATCGTCTGGCTTCATTATCTCGTGCTCGTCCTCGTCCCTGTTTCCCTCGCCTACCCGACGTTCTCCATCGTGTGGCTCGCCGTCATCGCGAGTGCGGTCTTGGATCTGTTCCCTTGGTACGAGCCTCGCCCGACGGAGATCTGCTGCCGCTGGCAGTTGTCGCCGCACTTGTGACCGCTCTGCTTGTCCTGTGCGCATGGCCGCGGGCGTCGGCTGCCAGCGACGTGACCACCGTGGTGAGCTAGCGTGGTCAGCATGTGCCGCAACATCAAGACGCTCCACAACTTCGAGCCGCCGGCGACCGAGAACGAGGTCAACGCCGCCGCGCTCCAGTACGTCCGCAAGGTCAGCGGGTCGGCGAAGCCCTCGAAAGCCAACGATGCGGCGTTCGCACGTGCCGTCGCAGAGGTCGCTGCCGCGACGAACCGCCTTCTCGGCGAGCTGGTCACGACTGCGCCGCCGCGCGATCGTGAGGTCGAGGCAGCCCGCGCCAGGCTTCGCGCCGAGAAGCGCTTCGGCCGCGCGGCCTAGCCGACCGGAGTCGCGAGCTTCCCGCGGAGGTATGCGAGGTAGGGCTGCGGATCGATCGGCCCGCCGACGGCCCGCTCGATCGTCTGTGCCGGTGTGAGCTTGCGCCCGAGTGCGTAGATGTTCTCGCGCAGCCACTCGTGCAGCTCAGCGAAGTCGCCGCGCTCGATCTGCTCGTCGAGCGTCGGGATGGCTTCGCGCACCTTCTCCCAGACCTGGACGGAGAGGACGGTCCCGAGGAGGTAGGTGGGGAAGTAGCCGAACCCGCCGCCCGACCAGTGCGCGTCTTGGAGGACGCCGAGCGCGTCGTTGGGCACGGCGATGCCCATCAGCTCCTCGAAGCGGGCGTTCCAGGCGTCGGGGACGTCCTTGGCGGCGAGTCGTCCCGTGAGGAGCTCCTGCTCGAGCTCGAACCGAAGGATGACGTGGAGGCCGTAGCTCGTCTCGTCGGCGTCCACGCGGACGTAGGAGCGCCGCACGCGGTTGACCGCGCGATGGAACTCCTCGAGCGAGACGGTCCCGAGCGGGCCGGGAAAGGTCTCCTGAACGCGGGGGTAGAACCAGCGCCAGAACGGCAGTGAGCGCCCGACGATGTTCTCCCAGAGCCGGCTCTGCGACTCGTGCAGCGTCGCGGAGACTCCGGCGCAGAGCGGAGTGCGCTCGAGCGTCTTCGAGACTCCCCACTCGTAGAGGCCGTGACCGCACTCGTGCATCGCCGTGAAGAGCGCCAGCAGGTCGTCTTCTGCGTAACGGCTCGTCAGCCGGATGTCGCCGAGCCCGAACGTGATCTCGAAGGGATGCACCGTGGTGTCGAGGCGGAACTGGTCCCATCTTGCGCCGAACGCCTCGCAGAGCTCGCGCGACAGCGCGTCCTGGTCGGCGATCGGGAACGGCCCCTTCATGAACCCGTCTTCCTCGTCGGTCGCCTGCTCGGCCACGAGCTCGCGAAGCTCGGGAGTGAGCACGGCGAAGATCTCGCGGATCTCCGAGGTCTTCATCCCCGGCTCGTAGTCCTCGAGGAGAACGTCGTACGCGTCGTCGTACGGCGCGTAGCACTCGATGTAGCGGCGACGGAGCTCCACGACCCGCTCGAGCCATGGTGCGAACGCCGCGAAGTCGGAGTTCTCCCGAGCCGTCACCCACGTCGCATACGACTCGGCGGTGACCTTCGCGAACTCGGCGGCGAGCTCGGTGGGCACTCGCCGTGCGCGCTCCCAGTCGCGTCGGGCGACGCGGATGAGCGAGGCGTCGTCGGAGTCCTGGGGGAGGTCCGCCTCGTACGGCGCGAGCTCCTCGAAGAGCTCGCCGAAGCGCTCGTCGACGATTCGCTCGTGCACGATCTCCTCGATCGACGCGAGCTGCGCTGCGCGGGTCGGAGCCCCACCGGGTGGCATGAAGACCTGCATGTCCCAGAGCAGGAGCCCCTGGGTCCGCCTGAGGTCCGTGACGACCTCGAGGCGCTTCTCGAGCTCCGCGAATGCCGTCTCCATCGGGCGCGGACTCTACCCACCGCGAGGTGGCGCACGACCCGGGAGTTGCAGGCACCGCCGGGGGCAGGGGTACACTCGCGCCGTGGCGGACGAGTCCGCGGAGCTGTTCGACGACATCTACCTCGGCCTTCGTGCCGGCGGCGCCGCGCGCAAGCAGCGTCGCGGCGAGCCGCTGTCGGCCGAGGAAGAGGAGGCGATCGGCCGCTGGCAGCGCCTCTCGCTCTGGCGCAAGTTCGTCGCAATCGGAGCCTTCGCGCTCGGGACCTTCGGGTTGGGATTCACCGTCGGCGGGTTGATCTTCGGCCGCTGGCGCGCCGCTCGCCGCTGACGTCGGGCCGCCTCGCGCAATCCGTTCCTCGCGCTCACGCGAAGAACCGGGGTAAGCGAACGAGGGAGGACCGATGTTCAAGACGATAGGAGCAGTCGCCGTGATCGCACTCGCATTCGCCGGCCTCGCGCTCGCGGCGGCGCAGGGAGAGTCGTACAGGGTGTCCGCGGGCCTCAAGGCGAGCTCGGAGGTGCCGAAGCCGAAGGGTGTCCCGGCCGGGGCGACGGGGAGCTTCGCGGGCACGGCCGTCGAGCTCGCGAACGACAAGGCGAAGGTCACGTGGAGGCTGACGTTCTCGCACCTTTCGGGGGCGGGTATCGCGGCGCACATCCACATCGGCAAGCCGGGCAAGGCCGGACCCGTGGCGCTCGCACTCTGCGGCCCCTGCAAGAGCGGGCAGAAAGGCACCGGGATGCTGACGCACGCGCAGCTCGCGAAGCTGGAGGCGGGCGCCGGGTACGTGAATGTCCACACGACGAAGAACGCGGGCGGCGAGATTCGCGGCCAGATCAAGGTCTCGGACGGTTAGCCGGCACGAGCCCGGGGCCTTTGTGGCTCCGGGCTCAGCACCCGCCACCGAACGTCTGTTCGCCTCGGTACAATGGCGCGTTCATGAGCCAGACCGAGCAGCTGGTCGTCCACGGGGCGCGTGAGCACAACCTGAAGAACGTCACGGTCCGCATCCCGCGGAACGCGCTCGTGTGCGTGACGGGGCTGTCGGGCTCGGGGAAGTCCTCGCTCGCGTTCGACACCATCTACGCGGAGGGGCAGCGCCGCTATGTCGAGTCGCTCTCCGCGTACGCGCGCCAGTTCCTGCAGATGATGGAGAAGCCCGACGTCGACTCGATCGACGGGCTGTCGCCGGCGATCTCGATCGACCAGAAGACGACGTCACGCAACCCGCGCTCGACGGTCGGGACGGTCACGGAGATCTACGACTACCTTCGCCTCCTCTACGCGCGCGTCGGCCGGCCGCACTGCCCGGTCTGCGGGCGCCCGATCGCAGGACAGTCGCTCGACCAGATCGTCGAGCAGGTGCTCCGGCTCGACGAGGGCACGAGATTCACGGTCAACGCCCCGGTCGTGCGCGACCGCAAGGGCGAGTTCAAGGACGTCCTCGAGGAGCTGCGCCGCGACGGCTTCACGCGCGTCAAGGTCGACGGCGAGCAGCGGCTGCTCGAGGAGGAGATCGTCCTCGACAAGAAGTTCAAGCACACGATCGAAGTGGTCGTCGACCGACTGGTGATGAAGCCCGATCTGAGGCAGCGGCTGACGCAGTCGGTCGAGACCGCGACCTCGCTCGCGGAGGGGCTCGTCGTGATCGACGTCGTCGAAGGCGACGAGCTCACCTTCTCCGAGAACCTGGCGTGCCCGGACCACGGCGTCTCGCTCGCGGAGCTCGAGCCGCGGGTCTTCTCGTTCAACTCGCCACACGGCGCATGCCCGCGCTGCACGGGCCTCGGTGCACAGCTCGAGATCGACCCGGACCTGCTCGTCCCGGACACGTCCGTCTCGATCGAGGAGGGCGCGCTCGTCCCGTGGACGATCGGGAGCCAGAGCTTCTACGACTCGGTCATCGAGGCGATCGCCGACCGCTACGAGATCCCGCTCGACGTGCCGTGGCGCGAGCTCACGACCGAGCAGCAGGATCGCTTCCTGCATGGGACGGGAGGCGAGAAGATCTTCGTCACGTACCGCAACCGGATGGGTCGAAAGCGCCAGTACACGATGGCGTTCGAGGGGCTCCTGAACAACCTCCAGCGGAGGTATCGCGAGACGGACTCGTCCCACGCGCGCGACCGGATCGAGGAGTACATGAGCTTCAGGCCGTGCCCGGAGTGCGGAGGCGCTCGGCTGAAGCCGGAGGTGCTCGCCGTCACGATCGGCGCCCTCTCGATTCACGGGTTCACGAAGATGTCGGTCTCGCGGGCGCTTCGCTTCGTCGACGAGCTCCAGCTGACGAAGACCGAGGAGCTCATCGGTCGGCGCATCCTCAAGGAGGTGCGCGAGCGGCTCACCTTCCTCGAGAACGTCGGCGTCGGCTACCTGCAGCTCGACCGCGCGGCGAAGACGCTGTCCGGCGGCGAGGCGCAGCGACTGCGGCTCGCGACCCAGATCGGCTCGCAGCTCGTGGGCGTTCTCTACATCCTCGACGAGCCGTCGATCGGCCTGCACCAGCGCGACAACGGACGTTTGATCGAGACGCTCGAGCGCCTACGCGACGTCGGCAACACGGTGCTCGTCGTCGAGCACGACGAGCAGATGATGCGGGCGGCGGACTGGGTCGTCGACCTCGGCCCGGGCGCCGGCGAGCACGGGGGAGAGATCGTCGCCGATGGGACCGCAGAGGACGTCGCAACGACGCCGGGCTCGATCACGGGGCAGTTCCTGAGTGGGGAGCGGAGGATCCTCGTGCCGCCGCGGCGTGACGACGACCGTGGCTGGTTCTCGGTGCGCGGCGCGGCGATGCACAACCTCAAGGGCATCGACGTCGACTTCCCGGTCGGACGGTTCGTCGCCGTCACCGGCGTGTCGGGATCCGGCAAGTCGACGCTCGTGAACGAGATCCTCTACAAGGCGCTCGCGAACCGGCTCAACAAGATGCGCATGAAGCCGGGCGAGCACGAGGACGTCGAGGGGATCGACTGCTTCGACAAGGTCATCGACATCGACCAGAGCCCGATCGGGCGGACGCCGCGCTCGAACCCGGCGACCTACACCGATCTCTTCACGCACGTCCGCGAGCTCTACTCGCTCACGCCGGAGGCGAAGGTTCGCGGCTACAAGCCGGGACGCTTCTCCTTCAACGTGAGGGGCGGCCGCTGCGAGGCGTGCAAGGGCGACGGGACGATCAAGATCGAGATGCACTTCCTGCCGGACGTCTACGTGCCGTGTGAGACGTGCCATGGGAAGCGCTACAACCGCGAGACGCTCGAGGTGCGGTTCAAGGGGAAGTCGATCTCGGACGTGCTCGAGATGTCCGTCGAGGAGGCCCTCGACTTCTTCGCGAAGATCCCGAAGATCCGGCGACGCCTGCAGACGCTGCACGACGTCGGGCTCGACTACATCAAGCTCGGTCAGCCGGCGACGACGCTCTCGGGCGGCGAGGCGCAGCGCGTGAAGCTCGCTGCCGAGCTTTCCAAGGTCGCGACCGGCAAGACGCTCTACATCCTCGACGAGCCGACGACCGGTCTCCACTTCGCCGACATCGAGAAGCTGCTCGAGGTGCTCCAGCGGCTCGTGGACGCGGGCAACACGGTGCTCGTGATCGAGCACAACCTCGATGTCATCAAGCAGGCCGACTGGATCGTCGACCTCGGGCCGGAAGGCGGCGACGAGGGCGGCGAGGTGATCGCCACCGGAACCCCCGAGGACGTCGCGGAGGTCGACGACTCTGCGACGGGCCAGTTCCTGCGTGGCGTGCTCGCCGAGCGCGCAGCCGCAGCCGCCTGACCTACGCCGTCGGCTACGAGGCGGCGAAGTGCCGCGACCAGCTCACGGAGGTCCCGTTCTCGATCAGGTACACGCGCCCCTTCCCGACGAGGAAGCCGCGGGCGCCGTCGACCACCAGCGGTGAGTAGTAGCCGTCCCAGTAGCGCCACTCGACGGCTCCCGTGAGCGCGTCGAGCGCGAGCGTCTCGCGGTTCGTCGTCGCCACGTAGACCCGCCCGTTCGTCACCGTGGGGGAGCCGAGGATCTTGCCGCCGAGATGTGCCTCCCAGCGCGTGCGGCCGGTGAGCGCCGAAAGCGCGTAGAACGTCCCGCTCGTCGTCCCGACGTACGCCGTCTCGTTCCACAGCGCGGCAGAGCCGTAGATGGAGCCGGAGAGCTTGTGGCTCCAACGATGCTCCCCCGTGTAGGCGTCGAACGCGGAGAAGACGCCGTCGATGACGCCGGCGTAGATGCGGCCGTAGGCGATCGCAGGCGTCGCGTAGTAGCCCCCCTCCGACCACGACCGCCTTCGCACCAGGCTGCGAAGGTTCAGCAGGACTCGAATCTCCGGGTCGTCGGCAAAGGCGCTCGTCCGCCAACGGAGCTGTCCG
Source organism: uncultured Gaiellaceae bacterium (assembly GCA_963746975.1). Taxonomy (GTDB): domain Bacteria; phylum Actinomycetota; class Thermoleophilia; order Gaiellales; family Gaiellaceae; genus GMQP-bins7. The sequence continues at coordinate 53,722 of CAVVDE010000011.1, read as the reverse complement.
CTCCAACCATCGAACGCGTACACGCTCCGGTCGTACGCGGTGACGTAGAGGCGTCGCCCGAGGAGCGCCGGGCTCGAGGCGACCTTGGTGGAGAGCTCGTAGCTCCACACGAGATGTCGACCCGGGCCGAGCTTCATCGCATAGACGGTGGAGTTCCTCCGGTTCCGGAAGGCGGAGAAGAAGAGCCTGTCGGCGACCACCGCCGGGCTCGCCTCGACGTTCCCTGCTCCGAACTTCCAGAGGATCCGCCCGGTACGGAGCCCGAGCGCCACGACACCGCCGGTCCCGTCCTTCGGTTCCCCGCACGGCGCCGGGCCTGACCATCCGATGTAGACGATCCCCTCCCGCACAGCAGGCGAGGAGGCGATGCACCCGTGGATCTGAGTGGACCAGAGCGTCGCCCCGTCCGACGATCGGGCAGCGATGACGGTGCCGTGGTGTGTTCCGAAGACGACATGACCCTGTGCGACGGCGGGCGGCATCTCGATCAGGGCTTCACCGGGAATGACCTGAGCGATCCGAAACGGCGGCCGGAGTGGCGACGCCGCGAAGCGCACGCGGGAAGGCGACCCTCCGAACATCGGCCAACTCGCGGTGGGATGTTCGCGCCGCGCCGCGGCGAGCGCGGCTGCCGGAGTGACGAGGCCGCGTGCGAAGGGGCCGAGTCGCGCGCTGCGAAGAGGCGTCAGGTTGAGTAGCGCCCAGAACAAGGCACCGCAGAGCACAGCGACGGATGCCGCGATCCACGCGGTACGCAACAACCGCGTCCTTCCCACCACAGGTGGAGACTAGACGGCGGCGTACGCGCGTGAGCCGGTTGCCAACTGCGGCGGGCGACTCAGGCCGGGATGGGGGAGGGCGAGCTCTTCGCCGCGAGTGCGTCGAGTCGCTCGAGCCATGGAGTCGCCCGCAGTCCCTCGAAGATCTCACGGGCCTCGTCGAGAAGCTCGGAGTCTCCGGTCAGCTCGCCATGCTCCAGGAGCGTAACGCCGAGCCAGAAGGGAAGGCCGAGCTCGCGGAAGGCCGCTGCCGCGGAGGGGAAGCCCGACGGGTCCGCGTCCAGCCGCGCACGGAACCGCCTCGTCTGCGCGTCGAGGTACGGCGGTCGTGTTCCGGGCGGAACGGCGTCCACGAGGGCGAGCAGCTCCTCGACCTTCGCCGTCTCACCCAATGCGAGCGCCGCCTCGACGGCTTCCACGACACCCTGCTTCACAGCCTGCGCCGCGATGCCGAGCGTTCGGCCGGCCTCGATGGCCGCTTCTCCGTCGGCGAGTGCTTCGCGGGGACGACCTTCAGCGCGGACGAGGGACGCCTGCGAAGCGAGGTAGCAGGAGCGCTCCTGCAGGTCGCTCGACTCCGCGAGTGCGGCGAACATCGAGAAGACACGCCGTGCTCCGTCGACTTCCCCCCGGTTGAGGTAGATCTCGACCGCCGATTGCAGCAGGCTCAATACGGTCCCGCCTGCGTCGACCTGGTCTTGGGTGAACTCCTCGGCCGTGTCGAGCGCCTCGTCCCACCGACCCAGCATGAAGAGGGGGTATGTGCGCTCCGCGAGGACCGACCATTCGCTCGGTCTGTCTCCGAGCCTCCGGGTGAGCGCAAGAGCCTGGTCGAGGTAGCCGAGCGCTTCGACGTACGAGTCCTCCTGGAAACAGCGGTCGGAGAGCCAGAAGTAGTCGATGCCTGCCTGTTCTACGACCCCGTTTTCGAGCGCCACCTCGAGAGATTGCTTGAGAAGCGCCTCGGACTCCTGAAAGTGTCGTTGGCTGTACACGATCCCCGCCTTGGCGCGCAGCGCCATCGCCAGAGCTTCGGGATAGAAATGCGCCTCGGCGATGTCCAAGGCGAGCTCGACCCGCTCGGCGGCGCGTTCGAGATCACCGCGGTACCAGTATCGGAACGACAGGGCCGCCGCGATCACTGCGAGATCTTCGCCCGGCTCGTCGATCGAGATGATCGAGAACGCCTTCTCCGCCCGTTCGAGCCCCTCGTCGTGACGGCCTGCGGAAGTGTCGACTCTCGCGAGTCTCCAGAGCGCGTGGGCCATGGCATGGGTGTCCCCCAGTTCCTCGAAGAGCGCGATCGACTCCTCGAAAAGCCGACGCGCGCCGTCGAGATCCGCAGACCGGGAGGCCATCTCGGCGGCGCGGCGGAGAAGTGCGGCCTTCGTCGACGAATCGCCGGTGAGCTCCACCGCCTTCTCGAAGTATCGCCTCGCCTCGGCAGCTGCGGCGAGTGACTCAGCTCGCTCTCCGGCCCGCACGAGCATCGCCTGTGCCTTGCCTCTGATCTCGGCTGCGTCGTCCGCGTCGGGTGCGGCCTCGTTCGCGGCGACGTAGTGCGAAGCGATGACCTCGACCACCTCGTCCTCGTCCTCCGCGAAGGCAGTGCTCAGGTACGCGGCGGCGGCGAGATGACGTGCACGGCGCTCTCGCTTCGAGAGCGTCTCGTACGCGACGTGGCGGACGAGGTCCTGGAGGAATCCGTACTGCCCGTGCTCCGGTGAGCGAGGGTCGGCCTGGATCCCGAGGATCTCTTTACGAGCAAGGCTCCCGAGAAGTGTCTGCACGTCGAACTGCGGGTCGGTAAGCGCCGACAGTGCTTCCTTCGTGAACGTCTTCCCGAGCACCGCTGCGTCCTGAAGAAGTCGTCGCTCCTCTGCCGACACACCGTCGAGGCGCGCGGCGATGAGCGCGTGCAGCGTCTCCGGCACCTCGAGCGTCTCGACCTGGCCCGTGAGCCGGTACGTCGGCCCGTCCTGGACGACGAGCCCGCGGTCGAGGAGCATGCGCACGGTCTCGACCGCATACAGCGGGATACCCTCGGCGCGTTCGAGGATCCGCTCGCGTACCTCGGCAGGGAGCCCAGGCACGAGACCGGTCAGCAGCGCCTCCATCGCCTGCTGGGAGAGCGGCTCCAGGTACATGGAGGTGAAGCTCCGCTGCCCCGCGCCCCAGGTGGGGCGGCGGTCGAGGAGCTCGGGTCGTGCGAGCGTGACGACGAAGATCGGATGGTTGCGAGACCAGTCGAGGAGGTACTCGACGAAGTCGAGCAAGCTCGCGTCCGCCCACTGCATGTCCTCGAAAGCGAGCACCGTGGGATAGCCCTCGGCGAGTCGCTCGAAGAAGAGGCGCCAGGCGGCGAAGAGGTCGTTCTGGTCGCGAGCCTGGTATTCCGCGAGGCCGAGCAGGTGCGCCAGGCGAGGCTCGAGGAACTCGCGCTCCTCGGCGTCGAGGATGTGCTCCTCGAGCGTCGCGCGAAGCTTCGAGTGCGCCGATGTCGGCTCCTCGTCCTCGGTGATGCGGCAGCGCATCCGCACCATGTCGGCGAGCGCCCAGTACGCCACACCTTCGCCGTAGGACAGGCAGCGTCCGCGGTGCCAGTACACGGTGTCCGCGATGCCGTCGAAGTACTTGTAGAACTCCCACCCGAGACGCGACTTGCCGATGCCGGCGATTCCGGTCACGGACACGAGGTGCGCCTTGCGCTCGTCCGCGCACCCGTGGAAGAGATCCTTGATCTGCCGGAACTCGCGATCGCGCCCCACGAACGGCGCCTCGAGCCCCTGCGACTTGAGAGAGCCGCGGAGGCCCGACACGACACGCTGTGCACGCCAGAGTGGTGTGAGGCCCTCCTTGCCCTTGAGCTCGAACGTCCCGGCTCCTTCGTAGACGATCGTCTGCTCGCTCGCGCGCCGCGTCGCCTCGCCCACGAAGACGGTGCCAGGTGTCGCGGCCGACTGGATCCGCGCGGCCGTGTTGACCAGATCGCCGGCGACCATGCCCTGCCCTTCGGCCCCGAGCGTAACGGCGGCTTCGCCGGTGAGAACACCCGCGCGAGCTGCCAGCTCGGGCGCACCGACCTCGTCGCCGAGCGCGGAGACGGCGGCGACGAGGTCGAGCGCCGCTCGCACGGCCCGCTCCACGTCGTCCTCGGTCGCCGTCGGCGTTCCCCAGACCGCCATGACCGCGTCGCCGATGAACTTCTCGACGGTGCCCCCGTAGAGCTCGATCAGCCGCCGGCAGGTGTCGAAGTAGCGGGAGAGGAGCTCGCGCACCTCCTCGGGGTCGCGGCTCTCCGAGATCGTCGTGAAGCCGACGAGGTCGGCGAAGAGGACGGAGACGAGCCGTCGCTCGGCGGCGGGGGCCGCAGCGGGTGTGACCGCTGCCGGTGCGCTCGCAGTCAGCGCCGTGCCGCACTCGCCGCAGAACTTCACCGTCGGCGGATTCGCGGCTCCGCACGACGAGCAGGCCAGAGCGAGCGCAGCACCACATTCGCCGCAGAACTTGCGTCCTGCCTCGTTCGAGGAGCCGCAGGAGGAGCACGCGACGACGTCGGCCACGTGTTCACTCTATTCCGGTGTCGGTAGCCGCTCAATCGCATGCGGCTACGCTCCCTCGGCTGTGTCGGAGACCGCCGCTGCGCGCGAGGAGATCTCGCCCTCACGGGCCTGGTGGCTGCGCGTTCCCGCGACGATCCTGAGCCCGCGCTCCGTGTTCTTCGCGCTGCGCGAAGAGGACGACGAGGACGTCGCGGCGCGCTCCGAGCCGTTGCTGCTCGTCATCTGGCTCGCCGGGATCGCCGCGGTCCTGGCGACGCCGACGGCGGCGGACATCCTCGACGACCCCGACTACGACTCGGTTCTGCTCGCGATCTGGGCGTTCATCGCCGGCGGTCTGTACGGGTTCGTCGGGTACTTCGTCGCCGGCCTCGCCGTTCTCTTCGGGGTGCGCCTGTTCGGCAGTCTCGGGAGTTACCGGCGTGCGCGCCAGACGGTCGGGTTTGCGCTCGTGCCGCTCGTCGTGTCACTCGTTCTCGTCCTCCCGCTCCGCCTGGCGATCTACGGAGGCGACACCTTCCGCTCTGGCGGGGCGGACACTGGAACCGGCGAGCGAGGGCTGCTCGTGGTTCAGCTCGCCTTCGCGGCGTGGTCGCTCGCGCTCCTCGTGCTGGGTGTACGCGTCACCCACGGCTGGAGCTGGCCGCGAGCTCTTGCGTCCGTTGCCGCCGCCGCGGCACTGCTAGCTGCTGTGCTCGGCGTGTTCGTGATGATCTGAGGCGCTCGCCTCGAAGAGCGCGAGCTCGTCCTCGGGCATCGCGTACGTGTGCTGCTCCTCCGGGAACCGACGCTCGCGGACGTCGTCCGCGTACGCGGTCAGCGCCTCGCGGATCGCGGTTCCGATCTCCGCGTAGCGCTTCACGAAGCGAGCGGTTCGTCCCTCGTAGAGGCCGAGGAGGTCGTGCCACACGAGCACCTGTCCGTCGCAGTCGGCGCCGGCGCCGATCCCGATCGTCGGGATGGTCAGGTCGCGGGTGATCCTCGCCGCGACCGGCGAGGGCACGGCCTCGAGCACGAGCGAGAAACAGCCGGCGGCCTCGAGCGCGCGTGCGTCGTCGTACAGCGCCAACGCCTTCTCGGCCGAGCGGCCCTGGGCCTTGTACCCGCCGAGCATCGTCGCCGACTGCGGCGTCAGGCCGAGGTGCCCCATGACCGGGATGCCGGCATCCACGATGGAACGAACGCGGGAGAGCATCGCGCCGGCGCCCTCGAGCTTGACGGCGTCGGCGCCCGCCTCCTTGACGAAGCGGATCGCGTTCTCGACCGCCGCTACGTCGGAGACCTGGAACGAGCCGAACGGCATGTCGGCGATCACGAGCGGCCGTCGCGCTCCGCGCGTGACCGCCCGCGTGAGCATCAGCATCTCCTCCATCGAGGCGGGGACCGTCGAGTCGTGACCGAGCACCGTCATCGCCGCGGAGTCGCCGACGAGCACGAGATCGGCGCCGGCCTCGTCGGCCAGGCGCCCGCCCGGGGCGTCGTAGGCGGTCACCATCACGATGGGCTGGTGACGCGCCTTCATCTCGGGCAGCTCCGTGATCGGGAGCTTGCCGGGTGCGGGCGTTGCGGGCACAGGACGCTGCGGGCGGATGCTCATTCCAGGTCTCCTTCCAGCGGGACGTTGTCGATGAGGCGGGTCGAGCCGACGCGGACGGCGCCGACGAGTGTGGGCGGATCGAAGTCGGCGACCTCGACGTAGTCGACCTCGAGGCCGGCATCGGCGAGCTGCTCGAGCGCGGTGTCACGGTCGTGGGTGACGAGGGCCCGTGAGAGCGTCAGGGCGCGCGCGCGCTCCTCGTGCGAGAGCAGCACGTTTCTGGAGGAAAGTGCGAGTCCGTCGACGTCGCGGGCGACCGGTACGACGTGCAGATCGACCTCGAGGGCGAGGTCTCGGATCATCCTCCGGACCACCTCGACCTGCTGCGCGTCCTTCTGACCGAAGTAGGAGCGCGTCGGCCGCACGATCGTGAACAGCTTGAGGACGGCCGTCGCCACGCCGCGGAAGTGCCCGGGGCGAAATCTGCCCTCGAGGATCGAGCCCAACTCGGTGACGTCGACCCAGGTCTGGAACCCGGGCGGATACATCTCCTCCGCGGGTGGCACGAACGCGATGTCGACGCCCGCGTCGCGTGCAAGCTCCAGGTCGCGCTCTTCGTTTCTCGGGTAAGAGGCGAGATCAGCGCCCTCGCCGAACTGCGCTGGGTTCACGAACAGGCTCATCACGACCGTGTCGCAGTCGGCGCGTGCCGCGCGCAGCAGCGAGAGGTGGCCTTCGTGCAGAGCGCCCATGGTCGGCACGAGCCCGATGGATCCCGAGCGGAGCGGCCCGAGCTCCTCGCGGATCTCGGCGATCGTGCGGACGATCTTCATGCCGGAACCTCGGCTGGATCGCGACCGGCGATTCGCGCGGTCGCGGCGGCGAGCACGAGGTACAGCTCCTCGAGCTCGGGGCGCTCCGCGCGGATGACGGCCAGATGTCGCTCGACCGTCTCCCAGTCGCCACGCGCGATCGGTCCCGTCAGCTCGAAGCCGGTATCCATGACGCCGCGGATGAGCGGATCGAGCGCCTCGGGCGGAGCGGAGGCTGCTTCCAGGAGCGAGCCCGCCGCTGCCCGGAGCGTCACGAGGTAGTTCGACGCCATGACCGCCCCGGCGTGGTACGCGGAGCGGGCGTCGTCGGCGAGGTCGAACGGTCGGAGCCCGAGCTTCTCGGCGAGCCACCGACCGACGGCACGCGCCTCTTCCGACTCGGCGGTGACGGCACCCCACGCCCCGTCGAGCTGTCGCGGGCCGAGTGCCTTGGAGAACGACTGCAGCGGGTGGAGGGAGAAACGGCGCGCGTGCGGGTCGAGCGCCGCGAGCGGCGTCGCGCCGCTGACGTGAGCGACCCACGGCCCGAGGGGGATCTCCGTGGCGAGCTCGGCGATTGCGCGATCGGGCACGCAGAGAAGGACGAGCTCCGGGTCGCTCGCGACGGCGGGAATGCCACGCTCGGCGAGCCGGGCGCTTACTGTCGAGCCGACGCGGCCACCCGCGCCCACGATTCGGATTCGTTCGATCATTCGCGGCTCCAGTTCCCGCTCGGGATACCGGGCACCGAGAGTGTGCCTAGTCCGCCGCCTTCTGGGCAAGCCGCGCCTCGAGGTGAGCCCGCACCTCGGGCCACTCTTCGCCTGTCACGCTGTACCAGGCGCTGTCCCTGTTCTCTCCGTCGCGAACGAGCATGTGGTTGCGGTGGACACCCTCGAACGTCGCGCCGAGAGCCTCCAGCGCGCGGCACGAGCGCTCGTTCTGCGCGTCGGTCTTCCACTCGACCCGGCGACAGCCCCAGACGTCGAAGGCATGCCGCAGCTGGAGGAACTTCGCCTCGACGTTCACCCCGGCGCCCCAGACCGACGGGTGCAGCCACGTCCAGCCGATCTCCACCGAGCCGTGCTCGGGCCGGAGCGTGAGAAAGCGGGTCGAGCCGACGACCTTTCCGTCGTCGCGCTGGCAGGTCACCAGCGGAATCTCCGTCCCGCCCTCCATCGCTTCGAGCGCCTGCGCCACGAATGCGCTCCACTCGTCGCGAGTCCGGGGCTGAACGACGCTGAGCCACTGCCACGTGCGTGGATCGCGCGACGCTTGCCACAGCGCGTCTTCGTGGTCCGGCCGCAGCGGCTCCAGGCGTGCGATGCGACCCTCGAGCATCGGTGCGGTCCACGCCGTCACGTCGGCGACAGTACACTCGGCCCGGTGCCGATCTACGAGTACGCGTGCATGGAGTGCGAGTCGCACTTCGAAGAGCTCGTCCGCTCGAGCGACCAGGCGGTGACGTGCCCCGAGTGCGGCGCAGCGAAGGTGCTCAAGCAGCTGTCGAGCTTCGCGGTGCACGGCGCGTCGTCGAAGCCGGTGTTCAGCGGGCCGACGGGCGGCGGTGGCGGCTGCTGCGGCGGCTCGTGCGGCTGCGGCCACTGAGCCTGAAGAGCGTCTTCGGGGCCATCCGCGCAGCGGCGTAGACTGGCCGCCGATGGACGCCGTCGAGCGTGCCGCCGCTCTTCGAGCACATGCGGAGGACACCGCGACCTGCACGCGATGTGCGCTGGCGCAGGGTCGCACGCAGGTCGTGTTCGGCTCGGGCAGCCCCGGCGCCGACCTCATGTTCGTCGGAGAGGCGCCGGGCTTCCACGAGGACCAGCAGGGGATCCCGTTCGTGGGTCAGGCGGGCAAGCTCCTCGACAAGCTGCTCGGCGGGATCGGCCTCACCCGGGCCGACGTCTTCGTCGCGAACGTCCTCAAGTGCCGGCCGCCGGGCAATCGCGATCCGCTGCCCGAGGAGATCGCGGCCTGCGAGCCGCACCTCTTCCGCCAGATCGAGCTCATCCAACCGAAGGTCGTGGCGACGCTCGGCAACTTCGCGACCAAGCTCCTGTCGGGGAAGCCGGCCGGGATAACGAAGGTTCACGGATACGAGCAGGAGGTCACGCTCGGGGCGCGCACGGTGCTGCTCTATCCGCTGTTCCATCCTGCCGCGGCGCTGTACACGCCGTCCATGCTCAAGGTCCTCGAGGAGGACTTCTCGCGCATCCCTGCGCTGCTCGACCGCGCCTTCGACGAGCCGGCGGTGATCGAGCATGCGGATGCGGCGGCCGAGCCCGACCCCGAGTCGGTGCAGCTCGGCCTGTTCTAGTGGTCCGCGTCGAGCTCGCCAGCGCATCGGCGGGCGAGACGGAGCGGATCGCAGCCGCCGTCGCCGTCCGTCTCGATGTCGGCGACGTCGTCACCGTCTCCGGCGAGCTCGGCACCGGCAAGACCACGTTCGTGCGCGGAGCCTGCCGTGCTCTCGGGGTCGACGCGCCCGTGACGAGCCCCACGTTCACGATCGGTCACCGCTACGAGAGCGGCGACGTCACCGTTTCCCATCTCGACCTCTACCGCTTCACCACGGTCTCGGCTGCCGAATGGGCGGATCTGGAGCCCTACTTCGAGGACGCGCTCGTCTTCGTGGAGTGGCCCGAGGCGGGCGCGGCAGCGCTGCCCGCTGCGCGTCTCGCGGTGACCCTCGCGCACGAGGGCGGCGACGCTCGCCGCATCCTCCTCGCCTCCTCCGAAGAGGCGCTGCTACAAGGCGTGGGCTGATGCTCGTTCTCGCTTTCGACACTGCGACCGACGTCGCGACCAGTGCGCTCCTCGAGGACGGCAACGTGCTTGCGGAGCGCAACGGCGTTGCGCGGTCCCTTCTCGACGACGTTCATGCTCTGCTCGCAGACGCAGACGCCTCGAAGGGAAGCCTCGACGCGCTCGTCGTCGGGACCGGTCCCGGAAGCTTCACGAGCACGCGCATCGGCCTTGCGGTTGCTCGCGGCCTCGCACTTGCGCTCGGCATCCCCGGCGCCGGCGTCTCGACGCTCACCGCGCTCGCATCCGTCGGGACGGGCGTCCATCCCGTCATCGACGCTCGTCGTCGCGAGGTGTTCGTGGACGGCCCGCGGGCGATCTCCCCTGACGATCTCGAGCTCGAGCCCGGCGTGGTCTGCATCGGGAGCGGGGCGGTCCGCTACCGAAGCACGCTCGAGCGCAAGGGCGCGCTCGTCCCGCCGGACGACGACGAGCGCCATGTCCCGCATGCGCGCCTGCACGCACGACTCGCGACGAGCTTCGACCCTGTTGACCTCATCGAGCCGATCTACGTGCGCATGCCCGATGCCGAGGCGGCGCTCGCGTGAAGGTCGAGCTCCGGCGCCTCGATGCCGGCGACCTCGACGTCGTAGAGACGATCGAGCGCGAGTCGTACCAGACGCCCTGGTCACGCGCGATGTTCGACGCCGAGCTCCGCAAGCCGAGCTCGCTCGCCCTCGGCGCGTTCACCGAGGAGGACATCCTCGCGGGGTACGCGTTCGTTTCGCGCTACGTGGATGCGTGGCACGTCATGAACGTGGCCGTCGCAGACGCCTTCCGGCGCCGCGGGATCGCGTCGGCCCTTCTCGAGCGGCTCTTCGAGGTGACGGAGAGCGACTCCCGCCGCGGGTACACGCTCGAGGTCCGGGTGTCGAACACGGGCGCGATCCGCCTGTACGAGCGACTCGGCTTCGAGCGGCGCGGACTTCGGCGCGGCTACTACACGGACAACCGGGAGGACGCGCTCATCATGTGGCGCGAGCCGGCGACGTCCGAGCGCGCATCGTGATTCTCGGCATCGAGACGTCCTGCGACGAGACCGCCGCGGCCGTCGTGACCCATGGCGGGCGTGTGCTGTCCTCGGTCGTCTCCTCGCAGGCCGACCTCCACGCCCGCTTCGGCGGTGTCGTCCCCGAGGTGGCGTCGCGCCGACACCTCGAGCTCGTGTCGCCGGTCGTCAGTGCTGCCCTCGAGTCGGCGGACGTCGCGCTCGACGGGATCGAGCGCGTCGCCGTGACGCAGGGGCCGGGGCTCGTCGGGGCTCTTCTCGTCGGGATCTCGGTCGCGAAGGCGCTCGCCTGGGGGCGCGAGCTGCCGCTCGTCCCCGTCGACCACCTGGAGGGGCATCTCGCCTCGCTCTACCTCGAGCCCGATCCACTCGAGCCGCCGTTCACGTGCCTGCTCGCGAGCGGCGGCCACACGTTGCTCCTCGCCGTGCGCGACCGAGGTCGGTCCGAGCGGCTGGGGACGACTCTCGACGACGCGGCGGGGGAGGCGTTCGACAAGGGTGCGCGCCTGCTCGGCCTCGGCTACCCGGGAGGAGCCGCGATCGATCGGCTCGCCCGAGACGGCGATTCGGGGGCGTTCGACTTCCCCGTCGCCCGCGTTCCCGGGCTCGACTTCTCGTTCTCGGGTCTCAAGACGGCGCTCCTCTACGCCGTCCGCGATCTCGGTGATGACGAGGTCGAGCGGAGGAGGGCGGATCTCGCGGCGTCCTACCAGCGCGCGATCGTGCGCGCTCTCGTTCGCCGCCTCGAGGAGGCGGCCGCGGTCACGCGCTTTCCGCGAGTCGCGGTGGTCGGGGGAGTCGCCGCGAACTCCGAGCTGCGTGCGGCGCTCCCGGACGCCGCTTTCGTGCCGCTCGAGCTGTGCACGGACAACGCGGCGATGATCGCTTCCTGCGCGCGCTTCGTGGAGGCCGTTCCGTACCCTCGCTACCTTGGGCTCGATGCGTACGCGTCGATCGCTTAGCGTCTCGGCTCTCGTAGGCGTCGCGGCTGCCGCGACCGTTCTCCTCGGCACGGTCGGGGCACGCGCCCAGGAGGCGCCGACGGCGATCGACGAAGCGGACTGGCAAGGGGTTCTCGGCGTTCGCGCGCCGGTGTCGACCGCCCAGCGGTACGTCGTCCTCCTCTCGCCTCCGTCGCTCGCCGACCGCGTCCGCACGAACGGCGGGGCGGCGACGGAGAAGGAGATGGTCGCCTGGTCGGCGTCGGCGGTCGCGCAGCAGGAGCAGTTCCTCGCGCGGCTCTCGGCGGTCGGCGCGCGGATCGCTCCGGAGTACCGCTACACGAAGGTCGTCAACGGGTTCTCCGCCCGTCTGGATCCGACGTCGCTCGCGCTCCTCGACCGCGATCGCGAGGTGACGGGAATCTTCCCCGTTCGCATCGCGTACCCGGCACAGGCTCAGCCGGGCGAGGATGCGGGGGTGCTCCCGGCGGCGGTCGCAGACCTCGAGGTTGCCGGCCTCGACGGCTCGGGCGTGACGGTTGCGGTCCTGGACACCGGCGTCGACCCGTCGCATCCGTTCCTCAGGCAGCGCGTGCTCCCGGGCGTCGACGTGCTGAATCCCGGAAGCGGCGGGATCGCGCAGCCTCACCCGACGATCCCCGGGCGCCCCGAGCGCCACGCGACCGAGCTCGCGGGCATCGTCGCGGGAACCGAGGGACCGGATGGCCTCCACGGTATCGCGCCGGGAGCCTCGATCCTTCCCGTACGTGTCGGCGGCTGGCAGCCGAACTCCGAGGGCACGTACAGCATCTACTCCCGAACCGATCAGATCCTCGCCGGGCTCGAGGCGGCCGTCGATCCGAACGACGACGGGGACGCACACGACGCTGCACGTATCGCGCTCATCGGGATGGTCGAGCCGTACGCCGCGTTCGCCGACGGGCCGCTGCCGCGCGGTATCGCCGGGGCGACAGAGCTGGACATGCTCACGATCGTCCCCGCGGGCAACGACGGTAGCGCCGGCCCGGGCTACGGCAGCATCGCCGGCCCCGGTGCCGCGGAGTCGGCGATCACCGTCGCCGCTGCCGACGGTCGCAACGCATCTCCGACCGTGCGCGTGCAAGTCCGTGCTGGTCTCCGAGTGCTCTTCGAGGACGCCGTGCCGCTCGGCGGAGCGCCGAGCAAGACCGTGACCGCCGACGTTGTTCCGATCGACCGGCGCACCGCGGCGCGAGGGATCGACGGGCTCTTCTCGGACGCAGGTCTCAGCGCGGTCGCGGGGCACGCGGTGCTCATTCCGCGGGGCGCCCTCTCGGACGACACCGTCGAGGAGACGACGTCCGCGGGCGCCCTTGCGGTGCTGGTCGACGGACCGCTGCCGGCCGGGGCGTTCAGTCTCGACGTGCCTGCGGGGGTGCCCGTCGTCGGTCTCACCGGCGACGTCGTCGCCGAGATTCGCACGATGATTGCCGAGGGCATCCCGGTGACCGTTGCGATCGGCGACGTGGAGGTCGCGAGACGGGAGGAAGGGGGATCGATCGCGGCGTTCTCCTCGCGCGGCCTCGTCCTCGACGGCAGCTTGAAGCCGAGTCTCGCGGCGCCGGGCGTGTCCGTGCCGACCTCCGAGCCCGGACGCGGCGACGACGGCGACGTGCGCTTCGGAACGATCAGCGGAACGAGCGCTGCCGCTGCGGTGACTGCGGGCGTCGCGGCGCTGCTCGCGCAGGGTCGGCCTTCGCTCGACGCGCGTGCTCTCCAGGGCGTCCTCGTAGGCTCGGCACAGCGCGCGGACCTCGACCCGACGGCATCGGGAGCGGGGGTGATCGACCTTCGCGCGGCGGTGCAGCAGGAGGCCTACGCCCAGCCGTCGCTGCTCTCGTTCGGCGCGGCGGGGAAGTCCGGTGCCGAACGCACGCTGCGAATCATCAACGTGTCGACGCGGGCGCTCGCGGTCTCGATCGGGAACAACGCGATCGCGCCGAAAGGCGTGGAAATCACCGTCGACCCGCAGCGTGCCCGGATCCGCCCCGGCCGCAGCGCTGACATCGTCGTCCGCGCGGACACCGCCCAGCTCTCGGCCGAGGCGGGCGCGGCGACCGGCGAGCTCGTGCTGCGGGCCGGTGACGCGACGGAGGTTCACGTTCCGTGGGCGGTGGCGGTGCCGGCTCCGGTCGATCTCGTGTCCCGTATCTCGATCAAGATGACCGGAACGCGTGTGTCCGATACGACTCCCGCCGCGCTCTCGTTCGTGGCGGGGTCGGTGACCGGCACGCCCGAGCCGCAGGTGCGCGCGGTCGAGCTGCTCGACGTCGAGCTCTGGCACCGGGGCACCCGACTCGGGCTGCTCTCCCGGCGCCGCGAGCTACTCCCGGGCCGCTACACGTTCGGGCTCACCGGCCGCGGGCCGACGGGCGCGCGGCTCCCGCGGGGGACGTACACGATCCGGCTCCTCGCGTTCCCCGGCGACGGCACGCGGAAGCAGGTCGACTCGATCGAGTATCGCGTCCGCTGAGGCGCCCTATACTCGCCGCGTCTAGCGAGCCAGGAGGCGACAACTCGATGTCAACCGCCGCGGCGGAATCCCATCTCCGGGAGAATCCCTACGAACTGGCGAAGACGCAGCTCCGGCGGGTCGGCGAGATCTTCGCGCTCGACCCGAACCTGATCCGCGTCCTCTCGCAGTGCAAGAAGGCCGTCGAGGTCTCGATTCCCGTGTCGATGGGCGACGGCTCGACCGGGGTGTTCCAGGGTTTCCGGGTCACCCACAACATCGCCCGTGGTCCGTCCAAGGGCGGTATCCGCTACCACCCCGACGTCACCATCGACGAGGTCAAGGCCCTGTCGATGTGGATGACGTGGAAATGCGCGCTGATGGGACTCCCCTTCGGCGGCGCAAAAGGCGGCGTCGTCTGCGATCCGAAGTCGCTCACCCCCGGAGAGCTCGAGGGCCTCACGCGGCGCTACACGAGCGAGATCATCAACGACATCGGCCCCGAGCGAGACATCCCCGCGCCCGACGTGGGCACGGACGGTCGCGTGATGGCATGGATCTTCGATACGTACTCGATGAACAAGGGGCACTCGGTTCTCGGTGTCGTGACCGGCAAGCCGCTGTCCATCGGCGGCTCGCTCGGGCGCGAGGAGGCGACGGCCCGCGGAGCGCTCTACTGCATTCAGGCGCTCTCGACCAAGCAGGGCAGGCGCATGAGCGAGTACTCGGTCTCGATCCAGGGCTTCGGCAACGTCGGCGCGAACCTCGCCAAGCTGCTCCATCGGGAGGGCGTGAAGGTCGTCGCGGTGTCCGACTCGCAGGGCGGCGTCCACAACGCGGCCGGCCTCGACGTGCCCTCCGCGCTCGCGCACAAGCAAGAGCACGGCACGCTCGCGGGACTCGCCAACGCGGAGCCGGTGACGAACGAGGAGCTCGTCGAGCTGCCGTGCGACGTCTTCGCTCCCTGCGCGCTCGAGCAGGTCGTCACGGACGCGAACGCGGATCGCGTAAAGGCGTCGGTGATCTGCGAGGGCGCGAACGGCCCGGTGACTCCTACGGCGGACTCGATCCTCGAAGACCGCGGAGTCCTCGTCCTTCCCGACGTCCTCGCGAACGCGGGCGGCGTCGTCGTGTCCTACTTCGAGTGGGTGCAGGGGTTGCAGGAGTACTTCTGGCGCGAGGACGAGGTGAACGCGAAGCTCCACGACATCGTCGTGCGCGCGTTCGAGGAGGCGTGGCAGACGCAGGAGACGTACGGCACGAGCTTGCGCATGGCGTCGTACGGGCTCGCCGTGCAGCGCGTCGCCGAGGCGACGACGACGAGGGGCCTGTACCCGTAGGTCGCCAGGTAACGGTGTACCACGCTGCGAACTGCAGCCTCTGCGCGCGTGCGCTCCAGGTCGTCGAGACGGTTCGGAAAGAGCTCGGCTTCGAGCTCGAGGTGATCGACATCGGCGGTGACGACGACCTCGAGTCGCGCTACCGGGCGTTCTTGCCGGTCGTCGAGATCGACGGTGAGCTCGCGTTCACGTACTTCGTGGACGCCGACGCGCTCCGGGCCCGGCTCGCAAGCTGACGTCGACGGTTCTCGGGCGGCCGTGCGAAGGTCGCTGGCACAATCGTGACGCTTTGTCACAAACCGTCGACAGGGGGAACCGCACGTGACCGAACGCCTGACCGTTGGAGTCGCAGCTCGCCTGAGCAGGTACCTGCAGGTGCTGACTCAGGCACGAAAGATGGGCAAGGAACGGATCTCGTCGCAGGAGATCGCCGAGTACACCAACATCAACGCGACGCAGATCCGGCGCGACCTCTCCGCGTTCGGGCGCTTCGGCAAGCGAGGCGTCGGCTACCGAACCGACGCGCTGCTCGAGGAGATTCGGCAGATCCTGCGTACGCAGGGTCAGCACAACATTGCGCTCGTCGGTGCCGGCCGGCTGGGGAGCGCGATCGCGAGCTCGCCGATCTTCGCGGAGCACGGGATCACGATCGCTGCCGTCCTCGACAACGACCCGGAGAAGGTCGGGGCGCGCATCGGCGACCTCACGATCAGCTCGATCTCCGACATCGCCGAGATCGCGCGCGAGCGGAACATCATCGTCGGCGTCATCGCGGTCCCGGCCGACTCCGCGCAGGACGCGGCCGATGCGCTCATCGGAGCCGGAGCAAAGATCATCTTCAACTACTCGGAAGCACTCCTCGACGTCCCCGCGGACGTGAACGTCCACACGTCGAACCCCGCCGTCGATCTTCTCTACGCGCTCTACTTCCACCTGGCGTGAGGCCGCTTCGCCAAGTGACACAGTGTCACTTGGCATGAAGATCCTGATCTGGCACGGGTACCTGCTCGGCGGGACGGGCTCGAACGTCTACACCCGCCAGCTCGCGCGGGAGTGGTCACGGGCAGGGCACGAGGTCACCGTGCTCTGCCAGGAGCCTCACGCGCAGCGCTACGACGTGGGCGGCGCGATGGTCGTTCGCCCTGACGTGCGTGGGCTGCTGCCGGTGTTCGTGCTCGACCACTACGAGGGGTATCGGGTCGAGCTCCTGCAGGACTGCTCGCGCGACGAGCTCGACGTCTGGGTGGAGGCGAACGCGGCCGCCATGCGCGAGCACCTGCCCGCGGACTTCGTGCTCTGCAATCACGTGCTCCTCGGCGGCGCAGTCGGAGCCGCGGCGGGGGCGCCGTACGCGGTCAAGGCGCACGGCTCGGAGCTCGAGTACTCCATGCGCGGCCGACCGGAGCTCGAGGCGTGGGGGAGCCACGTGCTCGCGTCCGCGCGCGCGACGTTCGTGGGCTCGGCGCACATCCGCGAGGTCGTGGACGAGGTGTGCGGGCATGTCGAGCGGGTGCACGAGGTGCCGCCCGGGGTCGACGTCGAGGAGTGGCGCCCCCGGCCACGCGACGACGCGCTCGCGGCTCTCGTCGAAGAGGCGAGACGCGACCCGCCGAATCCGGGAAGCGCGAACGAGCGCATGCCCGATGAGGGCAATGCGGACCGGCTGGCTGCGTTCCTCGCAGGCGACGAGCCCGTGGTCGTGTACTTCGGCAAGCTCCTGCGCAACAAGGGCGTACACGTGCTCCTCGAGGCGCTCCAGGGCATCGAGGCGCGTGCCGTAGTCGTGGGCTTCGGCGACTACCGAGCGGAGCTCGAAGAGCTGGCGGGGCCAAGGCACGTGCTGTTCACCGGGCCGCTCGAGCACCGACACCTCGTCCACCTGCTGGCGCTCGCCGACGCGTGCGTCGTCCCGTCGATCTTCCCCGAGGCGTTCGGCATGGTCGCGGCGGAAGCTGCAGCCGCCGGCTGCCCGCCGCTCGTCGCCCGCCACTCAGGCCTCGCAGAGGTCGCCGAAGGGCTCGAGGCGGAGTACCCCGACGGCCTCCGCGACCTCGCATCGTTCACGTCGGGTGACGCGGTAGACCTTTCGTGGAAGCTCGGTCGGCTGCTCGCTCTCGACGGCGACGAGCGCGCCACGATTCGGGCAGCTGCGAGGCGCGCGGCGCTCCAGCGCTGGAGCTGGGCCTCGGTCGCCGACCGCCTCCTGGCGCTCGGTCGGTAGCCAAGACTTCAACTACTGTAGTGCGGCTCATGGGCACCGCTCGCACACGGCTCGCGGTCGCGGGGGAAACCATGTTTCCCCCGCGTGCCCCCTTCTTCTTGAGAGCACGGGGAACCTCCCGGTTCCCCGCACCCCTCCACACCCACGGGCAAGGAGGCGCCCGTGGGTGACGAACAGCGCCTCTCCGCCGACGAGCTGATCACGCTGTCACGCGAGCAGTTCGCGTCGGCGACCGACTTCACGATGGCCGTCGAGGAGGAGTTCGCGATCCTCGACCCGGAGACGCTCGACCTCACGAACCGCTTCGAAGACGTCCAGGCGGCTGCTCGCGGATCGGCGCTCGAAGAGCACCTCGTGGGCGAGCTCATCGCGTCCGAGGTCGAGATCCGCACCGGCAGGCAGGCCTCGTTCGCAGACGTTCCAAGCGCGATGGCCGAGCGCCGCGCGCAGCTCCAGGCGCTGGTCGAGCCGATGGGGCTCCTCCTCGGAGCGACGGCGACCCACCCGTGGGCGGACTGGAAGAAGCAGCGCATCATCGACACGCCGCACTATCGGCGGAACGACGAGCTGCTGCGATACGTGGTCTGGCGGAACAACACGTTCGGTCTGCATCTCCACGTCGCGATCAATGGCCCGGATCGCGCGATCGCAGTGATGGCAGGGCTTCGAAACTTCCTTCCCGAGCTTCTGGCCTTGTCCGCGAGCTCGCCCTTCGTCGAGTACGTCAACACCGGGCTGCACTCGGCGAGGACGCAGATCTTCACGCGCTTCTTTCCGCGCTGCGGGGTGCCCGACGCGTTCGCCTCATGGGACGAGTACGAGCGCTTCGTGCGCTTCCTCTATGCCACCGGCTCGATCACCGAGCACACCCAGATCTGGTGGAGCGTTCGTCCGCACCTCGCCTTTCCGACGGTTGAGATCCGGATCTGTGACGGCCAGCCCGAGCTCTCGGAGGCGCAATCGCTGGCCGCGCTCGCGGCATCGCTCACCGTGCGGATCGCCCGTGCCTACGACGAGGGTGAGCCCGTCGAGCCGCTCCCGCATCGTTTGATCGAGGAGAACTTCTGGCGCGCGATCCGCTGGGGCCTCTCAGGGGAGCTCATCGACTTCACGCGCGGCAAGTCGATTCCCGCCCGGCAGCGAGTCGACGAGCTCGTCGAGTGGGTTCTGCCCGCGGCCGAGGAGATCGGCGCCACCCCGCACCTCGCGGTCCCAGACCAGAACGCGGCCGAACGGCAGATCGAGCGCTTCGAGCAAGGCGCCTCGCTCGAGGAGATCTACGCCGAGCAGGTCGGCGCGACGGAGACAATCGGTGGCTGACGAGCCCGAGTTTCCCTCCGAGGAGGAGCTTCGCGAGGCCCTCGCCCGGGTTGGCGTCGCAGACATCCTTCTGAATGCCTTGTCGGCGGCGGCGTCGATCGGCTTCCAGCGCGTCTTGCCGGAGGCGCGCGACCTCGGTCAGGTCAAGCTCGCGATCGAGTCTCTCCGTGCCCTCGACCCGGTGCTGCGTGAGGCGGGGGTCGACGAGGCGATCGTCCGCGATCTCGAGCAGGCGCGTGCGAATCTCCAGCTCGCCTACGCGAGCGCCCTCGGTGAGGCGGCCCCGGACGTTCCCGAGCAGCCGGACGCGTAGACTCGCGCGTTCATGACGGCATGCCCGGCCTGTGCGGGCGAGAACGCCGACGACGCCCGCTTCTGCTCGCACTGCGGACGGCCGCTTGCGGCCGAGGAGACCTCTGGAACGGCCGAGCGCCGGCTCGTGACGGTGCTCTTCGCCGACATCACGGGCTCGACACCCCTCGGCGAGGAGCTCGATCCGGAGGACCTCCAGGACGTCCTCGGCGCTTATGCCGATGCCATGCGTCAGGAGATCGAGGCGGAAGGAGGCACGGTCGAGAAATTCATCGGGGACGCGGTCATGGCGGTGTTCGGCGTCCCGGTTGCGCACGAGGACGATCCTTCGCGAGCGCTTCGCGCCGCTCTTCGCATGCGTCGCCGGCTCGAGGAGCTCAACGCCGATCTCGAGCGCAGGCACGGAGTCCGTCTCGCGATGCGCACGGGCGTCAACACGGGCGACGTCGTCGCCTCGCGCGAGCCGCGCGCCGAGACCGGGCTGGTCACGGGCGACGCTGTCAACGCCGCCGCCCGCCTTGAGCAGACCGCCGACGCAGGGCAGATCCTCGTCTCCGAGCGGACCGCACGCTCGGCCCGTGGGTTCCGCTTCCGGGAGGTCGGCCCGCTCACCGTGCGAGGGAAGTCGCGTCCGGTGGTGACCGTCGAGCTCGTCGAGGACGGCGTGGATGCGACTCCCGGCGGTTTGGAGCGAGGCATTCCCGGGCTGCGTGCGCCGATGGTCGGCCGCGACCACGAGCTCGACCTCCTTCAGTCCACGTACGGCCGGCTCGCGTCGTCGGGCCGGGCGCAGCTCGTGACGATCTACGGTGACCCCGGCATCGGGAAGAGCCGTCTCACGCGCGAGCTGCTCGCGTGGGCGGACGGTCAGGGCGACGGTGTCACCGTGCTGAAGGGACGGTGCCTGCCGTACGGCGAGGCGATCACGTACTGGCCGCTCGGCGAGATCCTGAAGACGCATACGGGCGTGCTCGACTCCGATCCGCCCGACGCGGCACTCGCGAAGATCGCGGCCCTCGCGGACGACGTGCTCGCCGCAGTGCCCGATCCGGCGCGCTCCGCGGCCGTCCTCGCGTTCACCTTCGGTCTGGAGGACGCGCGCTTCGGCCTGGCGTCGCTCTCTCCGCGCCAGGTGCGCCTCGAGACCCACGAGGCATGGCGCGCATTCTTCACCGGCCTTACCGCCGATCGTCCGGCGATCGTCGTGATCGAGGACATCCACTGGGCGGACGATCCGTTGCTCGACCTCCTCGAGGAGCTCGCCGATCGAGTCGCGGGCCCGCTTCTCCTTGTGTGTCCGGCGCGACCCGACCTCGCGCAGCACCGGAACGGCTGGGGCGGCGGCAAGCGCAACTTCAGCTCGATCTTCCTCGAGCCCCTCTCGCACGACGATGCCGCCCGGCTGGTCGAGATCCTTCTCGCGGTCGATGAGCTTCCAGATGAGACCCGTGCGGCGATGCTCGCGCGCGCCGACGGGAATCCGCTCTTCCTCGAGGAGATCATCCGGCAACTCATCGACGAGGGGCGGATCGTTCACGAGGGCGAACGTTGGAGGGCGACCGAGGGCATCGACGAGATCGTGATTCCCGACACCGTCCAGGCGGTGCTCGCCGCACGCATCGACCTGCTTCCCGCGGACGAACGGCGCGCCCTCCTGTCTGCGTCGGTCGTCGGGCGCGTCTTCTGGAGCGGGTCCGTTGCGCAGCTCCTCGACGACGGGAACGAGCTCGCCGACGACGTCCTCGGACGGCTCGAGGATCGCGAGCTCGTTCTCTCTCAGCTCGGGTCGCGAATCGCCGGCGAGCGCGAGTTCCTCTTCAAGCACGTACTCACACGCGACGTCGCGTACGGAACGCTGGCCCGCCGCGACCGAGGACGCGCGCACGCGGACGTCGCGGCGTGGATCGAGTCAGCTGCCGGCGAGCGGCAGCGCGAGTTCGCCGACCTGCTCGCGCACCACCTCGGCCTTGCGTACGAAGGCTCGCTGTCGGACTCGAGCGTTTCGGAGGAACGCCGCGACGAGCTCAGACAGCGGAGCCTGCATGCCGCGCTGGCAGCCTCCACGGAGGCGCGCAACAGGATGCTCCTCGACAAGGCGAACGCGTTCGCCGAAGCCGCACTCGGCGTCGCCGCGGACGCTTTCGAGAGGTCGCTCGCCCTCGAGGCGCTCGGACTGTGCGCGCTCTGGGACTATCGCGGGGACGATGCCTGGCGGAACCTTTCGCAGGCAGTCGACGAGCGGCTCGCCGCGGGTGAGCACGGAGAGTCGCTGGCGATGCTGTGTGCCCGCGCCGTCGAGCCTCCGACGCGGTGGCCTGCCTCGATGGCTGCGGCCCCGGACCAGGCCGACGTCGCGCGGTACGTCGAGATCGGACTCGAGAACGCCGCCGAGGCGGGCGAAGCGCGCGTTCGACTTCTCCTCGCGCGCTCGTTGTGGGTGTTCGCCTTCGGACGCGATGGGTACACGGATGACCAGGCCAACGCCGCACGGCAGGCGGCTGAGGAGGCCTTTGCACTCGCGGAGGCGCTCGGGCGCGACGATCTCGCGAGCGCTGCGCTCGACGGCGAGATGAGCATCGAGTTCATCTTGGGTCTGCACGGTCGGACGTGGCCCGTCGTCGAGCGGCGCCTCGCGATCGTGGATCGTATGACGGATCCCTGGGAGCTCGGAGATGCCTTCCAGACCGGGGCGGACACTGCGCTCGCGATCGGTCGGTACGACGACGCACGGCGCTTGGCGAACGAGGGGTACGAACGTGCACGGGGCGGCCCCGACGTCTGGCGCGCCGGCCTGGCATGGCGCGCGATCGCGCGCTTCAAGCTCGGCGACTGGGACGGAGCTCTCGAGGACTTCGACCAGATGGAGGCGGCTCGTGCGACGACGCGCTTCGGCTCGGTCGGGTACTTCACCCTGACCATGTGGAGCTGCGTCGCGCTGCTTCACGAGCTTCGCGGCGAGAGCGTCGCAGCCGACAGGCTGGTCGCGCGCGCGGTGGCGGAGATCCCCGGTACTGTGACAATCCGGAGGCTTCCCTGGCTCGCGCGGATTGCGGCACATCGAGGGTCCGACGAGGCGTTCGAGCGAATCGAGGAATCCCAGTCGACGGTCGGTCGGGACATGGCCAAGGGCGCGATTCTCGAGGCGCTCTGCGACGTGATCGCGGAGCTGGGGCGCTGGGAGCTTGCCGGCGGGGCGACGGCCGATGCACGAGCGTTCGCGGAGCGCGCTCTGCTCCTGGCGCTCCCGCTCCACGCCGACCGCCTCGAAGGCCGCGCAGCACTCGCGCGCGGTGACGCATCGGGCGCCATCGACGCTCTGGCCCGTGCTCGGGACGGATTCACGGCGCTCGGAGCGTCGTGGGAGGCGGCACTCGCGCGGCTCTGGCTCGGCGAAGCGCAGCTCGCGGCAGGCGCTCACGCCGACGCGCGGGAGGCCGCAGAGGCCGCACTCGACGTGTTCCAGGCGCTTCGTTCAGTCCAGGAGCTCGAGCGGGCGCGCTCCGTGCTGGAGCGAATCGGCTGACGCCTAGGCGGAGCGACGTGCGCGACTTGTGATACATAATCGGCCGCGCCGAGGCGACTCGGCGCCTCACTTTGTAACGGGTTAGGAGAACCGGAGGGACATGGACTTCTTCGTAGATCACGCCGTCGCGTTCGCGCTCGTGTGTTCGGCCGTGGCGGTTCTGTACGGGCTGTACCTCACCTGGTGGCTGCTCAAGCAGCCGGCCGGGAACGAGCGGATGCAGGAGATCGCGGGCGCCGTGCAGGAGGGCGCCGCGGCGTACCTCCGCAAGCAGTACACGACGATCGCGCTCGTTGCGATCGTGCCGTTCTTCCTGCTCGGCTTCTACGACAAGCTCGGCTGGGGAGCGGCGTTCGGCTTCCTCGTCGGCGCGATCCTCTCGGCAGCTGCCGGGTTCATCGGGATGAACGTCGCCGTACGCTCCAACGTCAGGACGGCCGAGGCTGCGCGCGAGGGTCTGCAGCCCGCGTTCAAGGTCGCCTTCCGCGCGGGCTCGGTCACCGGCCTCCTCGTGGTCGGCCTCGGCCTGCTCGGTGTGGCCGGCTACTACTGGGTGCTCACGGACTGGATCGGCAACAGCCCGCAGTCGGCGGTCGACGACCTCATCGGGCTCGCCTTCGGTGGCTCGCTGATCTCCGTCTTCGCGCGACTCGGCGGCGGCATCTATACGAAGGCCGCGGACGTCGGCGCCGATCTCGTCGGGAAGATCGAGGCGGGAATCCCCGAGGACGACCCGCGCAACCCGGCCGTCATCGCGGACAACGTCGGCGACAACGTCGGCGACTGCGCCGGAATGGCCGCGGACCTGTTCGAGACCTACGCCGTCACGGCGGTCGCAGTCATGCTCCTCGGGATCGGCATCGGCCAGGAAGGGCTCTGGCTCTACCCGCTCGCGCTCGGCGGCATCTCGATCCTCGCGTCGGTCATCGGCACGTTCTTCACGCGGGTCACCTCGGGGCCGAACGCGATCATCAACGCGCTCTACCGCAGTGTCATCGTCGCCACGGTCCTCTCCGCGCTCGGGTTCATCCCGGTGACCATGGCATACGACGGTGGCGCCTTCGACTTCTGGAACCTGTACGGCTCCGCTCTCATCGGTCTCGCGGTCACCTTCCTGCTCGTCGCGATCACCGAGTACTACACGGGCACGCGCTGGAAGCCCGTGAAGGACATCGCGAAGGCCTCACAAACCGGGCACGCGACGAACATCATCGCCGGGCTCGCAGTGGGGATGCAGGCGACGGCGCTTCCGGTCGTCGTCATCGCGACCGGCATCGTCGGCTCCTACTACGCGGCCGGCCAGAGCCTGTACGGCATCGGCGTCGCGGTCATGGCGCAGCTTTCGATGGCCGGACTCATCGTCGCGCTAGACGCCTACGGCCCCGTCACCGACAACGCCGGCGGGATCGCCGAGATGGCCGATCTCCCAGAGGGCGTGCGCGGGATCACCGACCCGCTCGACGCGGTCGGCAACACGACGAAGGCCGTGACGAAGGGCTACGCGATCGGCTCGGCCGGTCTCGCGGCTCTGATCCTCTTCGATGAATACGGCCGTGGCCTTCGGGACAACGGGCTCGCGACGGTCTTCTCGCTGGACAACCCATGGGTCGTCGCCGGCTTGTTCATCGGCGGCCTCATGCCTTTCCTGTTCGCGTCCCTCGCCATGCAGGCAGTCGGTCGCGTCGGCGGGCAGGTCGTCGAGGAGGTGCGCCGCCAGTTCCGCGAGGACACCGGGATCATGGCGGGGACGTCCAGGCCGGACTACTCGAAGGCGATCGGCATCGTCACGGGCTCCGCGATCAAGGAGATGCTCGCTCCGGCGCTCATCCCGATCGCGATCCCGATCGTCGTCGGGATCATCTCGGTCGAGATGCTCGGCGGGCTTCTCATCGGCACGATCGTCACTGGCCTCTTCCTGGCCATCGCGATGACCTCGGGCGGTGGTGCCTGGGACAATGCGAAGAAGACGATCGAGGACGGTCTCTACGGCGGGAAGGGCTCCGATGCGCATGCGGCCGCGGTCACCGGCGACACCGTCGGCGACCCGTACAAGGACACGGCCGGGCCTGCGATCAACCCGATGATCAAGATCGCGAACATCGTCGCGATCCTGATGATCCCGCTCCTGGTCTCGATCCACGGCTAGCTCCGAGCAGCTCCAGACATGACACACAAGGGGTGACGCGAAGTCACCCCTTGTGTGTCATGCAGGGCTTTTTCCCCCTGAATAGGATTCGAGCGCTTCAGGGGCATGGGCACGCCGTCGGTGCCCGGAAACAGTCAAAAGGGGAGACGTCCATGACAGGCAGTCCTTTCCGAGGCCGCAGGATCGTGCTCGCGGCACTCGTAGCTGCGCTCGCCGTACCGGCGACCGTGTCGGCAGCCGGTGGAGACCACGGACGGGTGATACCCACCGTTTCGCCGCCGAGCCCGAGTTCGAGCAGCGTCGGAGGGGGAGGCCAATCGCCTGACATCTTCCTCGTTCAGCTCGCCGACGGAGCCGACACGTTCCGCAAACAGGCGAAGGCCGTCGGTCTCAAGTACACCGAGCGCTACGCATACAAGAGTCTTTTCAAGGGCGTGTCGGTGCGAATCGACCCGAGCGACGTCGGGAAGCTCGCGGGCATCGCGAGCGTCTCCCGGGTCTTTCCGGCGCACTACTACACCCTCGGCCCGGAGCCGGCCGCCGATCCGGAGCTTGCGACCGCGATCAAGATGACGGGCGCCGACATCGCCCAGTCGGAGGGCCATACGGGGGCGGGCGTCAAGGTTGCCGTGATGGACACCGGGATCGACGTAGACCATCCGGACCTGGGTGGTGACGGAAACGCGGCAGCTCCGCACTCGTTCCCCAACTGCGCGCATCATCACCGGCTGGGACTTCGTCGGCGATGACTACAACGCCGATCCGGAGAGCCCGGGCTACGACCCGGTGCCCCAGCCCGACGCGCTGCCTGACGACTGCAACGGGCACGGTACGCACGTCGCGGGAATCATCGGTGCAGACAAGGCATCCGGGCCGAATGGTGCCCTTGGTGTCGCACCCAAGGTCAGCTTCGGTGCGTATCGCGTGTTCGGCTGTGACGGCTCCGTTACGGACGACGTGATGATCGCCGCCATGGAGCGGATCAAGGCTGACGGCATGGACGTGCTCAACATGTCCATCGGCGATGCGTTCAACAACTGGGCGGGTACGCCTACCGCGGCTGCTGCGGACGCCCTCGTGGACGCAGGCGTCGTCGTCGTGGCGTCGATCGGCAACAGCGGCGCGAATGGCATCTACTCGGCTGGCGCGCCGGGCGTTGGAGACAAGGTGATCGGCGTGGCGTCGTACGACAACAGCCACGTCCAGGCGCCGGGCTTCACCGTCTCGCCTGACGGAACGGCTGTCCCGTACACCGATTCGAGCAGCAACGTTCCCGGGATCCCGGATCCTCCGAATCCTCCGACGTCGGGAACCGCCACGATCAAGCAGACGGCAGAGGCAGCCGCGGTCGGTCTCGTGCCGCCGAACGGGTTTCCCGGCGGGACGACGTTCCCCGACGGATGTCTACCGTTCCCCGCCGGCTACTTCAGCGGAACCGTGGCGCTCATTCGCCGCGGCTCCTGCACCTTCAACGTGAAGGTGCAGAACGCGGAAGCCGCCGGGGCGACCGCCGTCGTCCTGTACAACCACTCCGCGGGCGGGATCTCGCCGCTCGTCACGCTCAACCCGCAGACGGCGATTCCGGTCGTGGCGATCCAGAAGGCGGATGGTGAGCTCATCCACAATCGCCTGCTGTCCGGGCCTGTCCAGATCACGTGGCAGACGTCGGTCCTCGCCGTGAATCCGACCGGTGGGCTCATCTCGGGTTCAGCTCCTACGGCACGGAGGCAGAGCTCAACCTGAAGCCGGACATCGGTGCACCGGGCGGGTTCATCAGGTCGACGTACCCGCTCGAGAACGGCGGCTACACGACCATCAGCGGGACGTCGATGGCATCACCCCACGTCGCCGGCGCTGCCGCTCTTCTGAAGGAGGCCTACCCGTCGCTTCCAGCTGCGCGGTTCCGCGACGTGCTGGAGAACAGCGCCGATCCGGCGGTCTGGTCGGGGAGCCCAGGGCTCGGACTCCTGGACAGCGTGCACCGACAAGGCGCTGGGATGGTCGACATCGACGACGCGATCAACGCGACGACGCGCATCGTCCCGGGCAAGCTTTCGCTCGGCGAGAGCCAGGCCGGACCTGCGACGAGGACGCTCACGCTGACCAACGACGCGAATGCAGCCGTGACGTACGACCTCGACCACGTCGAGGCGATCGGCACGGGGCCGGAGACGTTCCCCCCGCTGTCGTTTTGGCTGCCGGACACGCAGGTCGTATTCAACGCGCCGAGTGTCACCGTGCCAGCGCACGGATCGGCGACCGTCAGCGTCACGATCACAGCCGATCCGGTCGAGGACGACATCCCGACCGGAGGTCTGTACGGCGGCTACCTGGTCTTCCAGGATCACAGCAACCCGGACAGCGTCCTCAGCGTCCCGTACGGGGGCTACAAGGGCGACTACCAGTCGATCGTCGCGATTCCGACGGCGCCCGCCATCGGGAAGCTGAACGGACCCCCGTTCATCAAGGCGCAGCAGACGTACTCGGTTGCACCGGCCGGGCATCACTGGACGCTGCAGTCACCCGACGAGATCCCGAACGTGCTCATCCACTTCGACCACCAGGTGCGTCACCTCGAGCTCCAGGTCGTCGATGCCGCGACGGGTCAGCCAGTGCATCCGGTGTTCTCGAACTTCCTCGAGCGCGACTTCGTCGCGAGGAACGGCCTTCGGCCGCCGGCCGGTGGTCCGTTCAACACCGATCCGAACAACGACGATGTCACCGCGTTCCCGTGGGACGGGACGCGGATGCACGACAACGGTGCCGGCACCCCGGACCATCGGAAGGTCGTACCGGACGGCTCGTACAAGATCGTCGTGAAGGCTCTCAAGGCCGGCGGCGAAACCAAGAATCCCGCGCACTGGGAGACCTGGACGACGCCGACCATCATCATCGACCGGCCGTAACGACCGGCCACAGATCGACTTACGAGGGGCCGGCGCACGCCGGCCCCTCGGTCTTCCCGCAGGAGTAGGCTTCGCCGCCGTGCCCGGACGCCGGCGCAGGCGTGAGGTGGAGATGGAGCGCGTGCTCGGAACGCCCGCGCTCTTCGCGACCGCCTACGGGAACGTCGGCTCCTCGATCTACTACGCGCTCGGGCTCACCGCGGTCTACGCCCTCGGCCTGACCCCGCTCGTGTTCGTCGTCGCGGGCGTCGTCTTCGCCGCGACGGCGGCGACCTACGCGGAAGGGACCGCGCGCTTTCCGGAGGCGGGCGGGTCGGCGAGCTTCTCGCGGCACGCGTTCGACGAGGTCGTGAGCTTCACCGCCGGGTGGGCGCAGATGCTCGTCTACGTCGTCACGGTCGCGGTGTCGGCGTTCTTCGTCCCGCACTACCTCTCGGTCTTCTGGGAGCCCCTCCGCACGAACCCCTGGGACATCGTCGGCGGTGCGATCGTGATCGTCGTCCTCGTCGCGCTCAACGTCGTCGGTGTACAGGAGGCGGCCAAGCTGTCGATCTCGCTCGCCGTCGTCGACTTCGCGACGCAGTTGCTGCTCGTCGTCATCGGCTTCGCGCTCGTTTTCAGCCCGGAGGTCCTGGTCGACAACGTCCACTGGGGGATTGCTCCGACGTGGTCGAATTTCGCGATCTCGATTCCGGTGGCGATGCTCGCGTACACGGGGGTCGAGACCGTCTCGAACCTCGCGGAGGAGGCGCGCGATCCGATCCGGACGGTCCCGAACGCGTACAAGCTCGTCGCCGGCGCAGTCTTCGCCATCTACTTCACGCTGCCGCTCGTCGCGCTGTCGGCGCTCCCCGTCCAGGAGATCGACGGCCAGCTGACGACGCTTCTGGCCTTGCCGCCGGAGGACGGCGGGTATGCGAACGACCCGATCCTCGGCGTCGTCGAGAACATCGGGCTCGAAGGGCACCTGCTCGACGTGGCGGAGATCTATGTCGGCATCCTCGCTGCGACGATCCTTTTCATCGCCACGAACGCGGGCGTGATCGGGGCGTCGCGTATCACGTACTCGATGGCGACCTATCGGCAGCTGCCCGAGGCGCTGCGGAGACTGCACCCGCGCTTCAAGACGCCGTGGCTCTCGCTCGTCCTCTTCGCCGGGATCGCGCCGATCCTGCTGATCCTCCCCGGCGACGTGAACTTCGTCGGAACGCTGTACTCGCTCGGCGCGACGCTCTCGTTCACGGTTGCGCACGCCTCGATCGTTCGGCTCCGAATGGCCGATCCGGAGGAAGCCGAGATCCCGTACCTCGCACGCCCGAACCTCCGCGTCGGCGGGGTGTCGTGGCCGTTGTTCGCCTTTCTCGGCGGAATCGCCACCGGGCTCTCGTTCCTCGTGCTGGTCGTGCAGAACCCGCTGACGCGGTGGGTGGGGCTCGGCTGGATGGTCGCGGGCCTCATCGGCTACACCCTCTACCGGCGACGATGGGTGCACGCGCCGATGCGGGCGATCGAGAAGGCGCCTCCGGCACTCGGGCCCGCGCTCGCGCTCGAGTACCGGAATCTGCTCGTCCCGGTCGTTCCCGGAAGGTCGTCGGACGCGGCGATGGACGTCGCCTGCAAGCTCGCCGCGGAGCGCCGGGCGCGCATCATCGCGTTGAACGTCCTCGAGGTCCCGCTCGACCAGAACCTCGGCGACCGGTTCGGCGAGCTCGAGAACGCCGCGAACGCGGAGCTGGACGAGGCGGCCGCGATCGGGGATTCGTACGGCGTCCGCGTCCTCACTCGGCTGGAACGGGCGTACGCGGCTGGGCCGGCGATCGTCGCCGAGGCAGACGCGCGAAACGCGGAGATCATCGTGCTCGGCTCTCCGCGCCGGCGGCTGACTGCACGGCAGTCTGCCGTCTTCGGATCGACGGTCGACTACGTCCTGAAGCACGCGAGCTGCCGCGTCATGGTGACCGCCGCATGAGGACGTACACGCTCGTGGTCCTCGCGTTCTGTGCCTTGTTCGTGGTGCTCGGAGTCGCGCTTCTCGTCCGCACCGCCGCCGCCGGCGGAGGAGTCGTCGGCTACGTCATCGGCGCGCTCTTCATCGTGCTCGGGGTCGCACGCTTCTCGCTCGAGCGGCAGAGGCGGCGCTAGTTGGCACGCAAGCTCCGTGGGTTCGAGCGCGTACTCGATGCGCCCTCGCTGTTCGCGGTCGCCTACGGGGAGATCGCGTCGTCGCTGTACATCGCGCTCGGCATCGTGGCCGGAGCTGCGCTCGGCCTCACTCCGCTCGTGCTGCTCGTCACGGGCGCGGTGTTCGTCGTGGTCTCGCTCTCGTACGCCGAGGGCACGACCGCACTCCCCGAGACCGGAGGCGCGGCCACCTTCGTCCGGCGCGCGTTCAACGATCTGGCCGGATTCATCACCGGCTGGGCGCTGTTCCTCGACTTCCTGATCGTCATGGCGCTGTCGGCGCTGTTCGTGCCCCACTACTTCGCGGGCGCGTTCCGCGTCGACTCGCTACGCCAGTCGCCCTGGGATGCGATCGTCGGCTGCGGCGTGATTCTCACGATCGCGGGCGTGCGGCTCGTGCGGCGGACGCGCCTGCACACGGGAGCGCTCGTCGTCGCCCTCCTCGATCTCCTCGTGCAGGGGCTCCTCGTCGTGATCGGTCTCGCACTCCTCGTCTCGCCGGACACGCTGATCGACGGCCTCGGCTTCGAGAACGGCCAGGACTGGAGCGACCTGGCCTTCGCGCTCCCGCTCGCGATGCTCGCGTACACCGGTCTCGAGACGGTCGCGAACCTCGCGGAGGAAGCGCGCGAGCCGGGCCGCACGCTCCCGCGTTCGCTGTTCTCGGCCATCGGGCTCGTCGTCGTCGTGACGGTGCTGATCGGCGCGATCGGCCTCTCGGCGTACCCGGTCTCCGGCGGCGAGACCGCCCTCGGCGAGCAGTGGCTCGAGCTCCCGCTCGTCGGGATCGCCGCAGCGTTCGACGGACCCCTGCCGACCTGGATCGCGGATGTGCTCGAGGTCGCCGTCGGGATCTCCGGCGTCCTCATCCTCCTCGGCGCGGCGACGACCTCGTTCTCGGGGATCACACGCCTCACGTACTCCCTTGCCGAGCACGGCTCGCTGCCGCGCGAGTTTGCGCGTCTGGAACGGCGGGCGGTCGTGTCGAGCGAGGCGATCCTCATCGCCGCCGGGCTCGCCGTGGGACTGATCGTGCTGACCAGCGTCGTGGCCGGCGGCGACCCGACGTTCCTCGCGAGCCTCTACTCGTTCGGCGTCCTCATCGCCTTCACGGCCGCACAGCTGGCCGTGATCCGGCTCCGCATCCGCGAGCCGGAGCTCTTGCGGCCCTACGTCGCCCGACCGAACGTGACGGTACGCGGCCATCGCCTCCCGCTCGCCGCGCTGGTCGGCGCTCCCGCGACCTTCGCGATCTGGGTTCTCGCTCTGCTCACGCATCCCGGCGCGCGCTATGCCGGACCCGCATGGCTGTTGGCCGGCCTCGTCGTCTTCGTCGTCGTCCGGCGCAAGCGGCACACAGGGCTCCTGGCGCACGTCGAGCCACTCGAGGCGCTCCCGGAGGTCGCCGAGTTCGAGCGCATCCTCGTGCCGATGAAGCTCGGCGACATCGGCGAGGAGATGGTTGCGACCGCGATCGCCCTTGCGAAGGAGCGCGACGCCGAGATCGAGGCGATCACCGTCGTACGAGTGCCTCGCAAGTACGAGCTCGAGGGTGAGTTCCCGGAGGACGTCGCTGCACGCGTGCGCGCTTCGCTCGAGGAGGCGCGTGCGCTCGGCTCCGACCACGGCGTGGAGGTGCGTTGCGACGTCGTCCGCGCCCGCTCGATCGGCTACGCGATCGTCGACGAGGCGGAGCGTAGGCACGCCGACCTCATCGTGCTCGGCTCCTCTCCGCGTTGGCGGCGGCAATCCCGCTTCTTCTCGCCGACCGTCGACTTCGTCCTGCGCAACGCGCCGTGCGAAGTGCTCGTGGTCGCTTTCCCCGACGGCGTCTTCGAGGAGTAGGCTGCGCGACCGTGAACGCAGTCGTCATCGGCTGCGGCCGGGTGGGATCGGCCGTCGCGAAGGGCCTCGCAGCGGACGGCTGGGAGGTGACGGTCGTCGACGAGAACGAGGACGCGCTCGGGCGGCTCGGTGCGGGCTGGCGCGGGGGGTTCGTCGTCGGTCACGGGATGGATGTGACGGTCCTCGAGCGCGCCGGGCTCGCCCGACGCCGAGGCGGCGGTCGTCGCGACGGACGGCGACAACACGAACATCGTGATCGGGCAGGTGCTGCAGAGGCGCTACGGGATCGGAACGGTCGTCGTGCGTGTGCTCGACCCTGCACGCGCGAAGCTCTTCGGCGACCGCGGGATGAGCATCGTCTGCCCGACCCAGACGGCGATTTCCGAGCTTCTGGCGAAGATGCAGGAAGCGAAGCCGAAGGCTGGTCAGGCCTGATGTACGCAATCGTCGCCGGCGGCGGCAAGGTCGGCTCGAACGTGACGCGGACGCTTCTCGACCTCGGCCACGAGATCACCCTGATCGAGCAGCGGCCCGACCGCTTCGCGCGTCTCGAGGAGGAATTCGGCCCGACCGTGATCCGCGGCGACGCGACGGAGATCGCGGTCCTCGAGCGGGCCGGGATCGCTCGCCCTCCCGAGCTCATGCTCGCCGTGACCGGCGACGACGAGGACAACCTCGTCATCTCGCAGATCGCGAAGGAGAGCTACGGCGTCCGCAAGGCCATCGCTCGTGTCAACGACCCGCGGAACCAGCAGCACTTCGATCTTCTGGGGATCACGCAGACCGTATGTGCGACCACGAGCATCCTCGGCCTCGTCGAGCACGAGGTGCCCGAGCACGGTCTGGTCCGGCTGCTCGAGCTCCAGAAGGAGGGCCTCGTCGTGGTCGAGGTGCAGGTCGAAGGTGATTCGCCGGCGGCGGGGAAGAAATCCGGCGGGATCACGCTTCCGCCCGGGTCGCGGCTGATCTCCGTCTTCCGCCAGGGCCGTACGGAGCTCGTGGAGGCGTCGACCGTGCTCAGACCCGGAGACCAGGTGCTGGCGGTCGTGCCCACGAACGACGCGGCGGATCTGCGTCGCGCGCTCCTCGGCGCCCCGAAATAGCGCTTCACAACCTCCAGTAGTGCCGGGTCAGGAGCACGACGACCGGGATGATCTCGAGGCGTCCGGCCCACATCAGGCCGATCATCGTCAGCTTTGCGACGTCGCCCAGGTCGGCGAACGAGCCCATCGGTCCGGTGGGCCGAACCCCGGGCCGATGTTGCCGAGCGCCGTGGCCGAGGTGCCGAGTGCGTCGAGCGTGCCGAGGCCGGCACCGGTGATTGCCGAGTCGATCGCGATGACCGCGGCCCCGGCCGCCCACAGCCCCACGTAGAGAAGGATGAACGCCGCAATCGCGCGGACCGTGCGCTCGTCGACGGGCGAGCCGTTGAGGCGGATCGGCATGACGAACTCGGGGCTCAAGGTCTGGTCGACCTCGCGGCGGAGGATCTTGCCGAGCAGCAGGTGGCGCACGACCTTGATCGAGCCGCCCGTCGAGCCCGCGGATCCGCCGACGAACATCAGCGCGAACAACGCGAGCATGAGCAGGGCGGGCCACAGCGCGAAGTCGGCGGACGCGTAGCCCGTCGTGGTGACGATCGAGACGACCTGGAAGACGCCGGCACGCACTGCCGCCTCGCCTTCCGCAATGCCGTAGCCCCAGATCATCGCCGTCACGGCAGCAGATGCGATCACCAGGAGCCCGACGTACAGCCGGAACTCCTCGTCGCGAAGAAACGCTCGGGGACGCCTGCGAACGAGCCCCCGGTAGAGGAGGGCGAAGTTCGCCCCGGCGAGAAGCATGAAGAGGACGATGATCCACTGAGCCTCGGCGGAGAACACCTCGACCGAGCGGGGCTGCGTCGAGAACCCGCCCGTTGGCATCGTCGTGAACGCGTGCGCGAGGGCCTCGAACTCGGTCATCGCGTCGTCGATCCCGAGCCATCCGAGCGAGGCGAGCGCCAGCGCCTCGAGGATCGTGAGTCCGACGTACAGCGCCCAGAGCGAGCGTGCCGTGCTCCGGATCCGCTCCGACAGCTGCGCGATCTCGGGACCCGGAAGCTCCGACTCCAGCATCTGCCGGCCGCCGACGCGCAGCCGTGGGAGCACGGCGATCGCGAGCACGATGATCCCCATCCCGCCCAGCCACTGTGTGAACTGCCGCCACATGTCGACGGAGCGCTCGAGGTCGTCGTAGTTCGTCACGACGGTGGCCCCCGTCGTCGTGAACCCCGACATCCCCTCGAAGTAGGCGTCGATCGGGCTCGAGAGCTGATCGCCGCCGGCAAGCAGGTACGGGATGGCGGCGAACCCGGCCGCGAGCAGCCAGGTCAGCGCGACGACGAGAAAGCTCTCGCGGACGCCGATGCGGGACGAGGCACCTGGAGTCAGCCGCTCGAGCCCGTACCCGACGCCCGACGTCACGACGCCCGCGACGACGAACGGCCAGACCGGTTCGCTGTACCAGAGCGCCACGCCGATGGGGAAGAGCGCGGCGACCCCGAGGTACTTGCCGAGCATCCCGACGAGATTGACCACCGCCGCGAGGTCGACGGCGAGCCGCCGCGGAGGGCCGATCCGCGCGACGGGCTTGCTCACGCCGTCCCTAGAGCGCTTCGACGACCCACGGGGCGTTGGCCGCCTCGGTGAAGATGATCACACGGTCGCCGGCTTCGAGCACGTCGCCGCCATGCGGGAAGATCGCCGACCCGTTTCGCACGATCGCACCGATGATCGAGCCGTGGACGGGCATGTCTCGGAACGACATGCCGATGTAGCGGCTCGACTCGCGCGTCGTGACGTCGAGCACCTCGTAGCGGTTGCCTTCGATCATCGCGACCTGCTGGGTGCGGGGGTCGTGCGCGAAGCGGACTATCTCCTCCGCCGTCACGGCCCGCGGGTTGATCGACACGTCGACGCCCGCCTGCTCGAACGCTCGCACCGAGAGCGGCTCGTGGGCGATCGCAACGGTGAACGGGATGCCGTGAACTCGTGCGATCGACGCCGCGTACTGGTTCTTCGCATCGTCGCGCATGGCGAAGATGCCCGCCTGGGACTGGCCGATGCGCTCGCGCTCGAGGAAGTCCGGGTCGAAGCCGGTGGCGTGGAACACGCGGGCTCTGGGAAGCGCTTCGGCCGCCCGCCGTGCGTGCTCGCCGGACGCCTCGACCATCCGGACCATGATCCCCTGCGAGAGGAGGACGCGCGCGATCGCCGATCCGACTCGTCCCGCGCCGTAGATCACGACGTCCCGAACCGTGCCGCCCTCGGGCCACAGGAGCACGCTCCATGCCTTGATCGCCTGCGGCGAGCCGATGACGACGATGCGGTCTCCGTCTCGGATCTCGTGATCCCCTCCCGGAAGCGTCGTCTCCTCGCCGCGGATGATCGCGGCGACCTTCGAGTCCGTCGGGATCTGCGCGTCGCGGAGAGGGACGCCGAGAACGTCGGGCGACGCGTCCTCGTCGACGTCGAACTCCCCGACCTGTACCTGCCCGTCCGCGAACACGTCGGTCTGCCGGGCGGCGGGGACGCCGAGGATACGGCTGATCGCGTGCGCCGTCTCGAGCTCGGAGGAGACGACGAAATCGACGTCCAGTTGCCCTTCTCGCCAGAGCTCGACGTACTCGACGCTCGACGTGCGGATGACCGTCGTGGCCCCTGGCGCCTCGCGCCGCGCGAACATTCCGACGACGAGGTTCACCTCGTCGCGTGACGTGCAGGCGATCACGAGGTCCGCCGAGTCGATCCCGGCCGCGGCGAGATCCTTGCGGCTCGTCCCGTCACCCTCGTGGACGGCGACGTCGAAGCGGCTCGTGAATGCCTCGAGCCGAGAGGTCTCGGTATCCATGACCGTGACCTGATGGTCTTCGTGCAGAGCCTCCACGATGGTCGAGCCGACCTGCCCGGCGCCGATGACGAAGACGCGCACGAGCGCGTAGCGTACTTCGGCTCACGGAGCGCTTACACGCCTCGGCTACGGTGACCCGATGCGGCTCGTACTGGTCCTCGCTGCGCTCGCGTCGATCGCGGCGCTCGCCACCGCGTCCGGCTCGGCTCTCGGGGCGGAGAGCGCGTTCCACAGGACAGTCGTCGCGCGCGGTCTGGAGGAGCCCGTAATGGTGACCGCGCCCCGCACCGAGCCGAAGAGGCTCTACGTCGTCGAGCAGAGGGGGACGATCCGCGTCGTCGACCGGGGCAAGCTCCGGGACGGTTTCTTCCTCGATATCAGAGGGCTCACTGCCTCTAGTGGCGAGCAGGGGCTCCTCGGGCTCGCGTTCGATCCCAAGTACCGCACGAACCGCTTCATCTACGTCGACTACACCGACACGAACGGGGACACGCGGGTGGTGCGCTACAAGACGAACGGCACGCGCGCGCTCCCTGCGACCGCCAGGCAGCTCTTCTTCCTCGACCAGCCGTACCCGAACCACAACGGCGGCGACCTGGCGTTCGGCCCGGACGGCTTCCTGTACGTCGGAACCGGTGACGGCGGATCCGGGGGCGACCCCGAGAACCGCGCCCAGAACATGCAGAGCCTGTTCGGGAAAATGCTCCGGTTCGACGTCAGGCGGCCGGGATCCGACCCGGAGATCGTCGCTCTCGGCCTGCGGAACCCGTGGCGCTACTCCTTCGACCGGCTGAGCGGTGACCTCTACGTCGGCGACGTCGGCCAGGGCTCCTGGGAAGAGGTCGACTACACGCCGCGGTCGAGCACCGGGCTCCTGAACTACGGCTGGGACGTCTTCGAGGGGACGCACCCCTACGAGGAGAAGACGCCCGGGCCTGGCCGGCTCGTTTCGCCGATCTACGAGTACTCGCACGGCCGGGGCTGCACGGTCGTCGGCGGCTTCGTCTACCGCGGGACGGCGCGTCCGGCCGAGCGCGGCCGCTACACGTTCGGCGACTACTGCTCCGGTGTGGTCTGGAGCCTGCGCGTGTCCGGGGGGAAGGCGACCGCGATCCGCACCGAGCCGTTCCGGATCCCGAGCCTGACGTCGTTCGGCGAGGACGCGGCGGGCGAGCTCTACGCGACGTCACACGACGGAGTCGTCTACAGGATCAGCTAGCGCGCCGCCGACTGACGCGCGGCGGGGCCTGTCCGAGCGCGGCGTAGGCGAGCGCGTTCAGTGACTCCTGCAGGTCGTGAAGCTCGCGCGCGACGAGCATGAAGCCCTCCTGGCGCTCGGCGGTCCGGTTGAGCCGCTCGAGCTCGTCGGCGATCCGATCGAGTCGCTCGAGCAGTGCGTCGAGCTGGCGATCTCCGACGTCGTGCTGCTCCACGACCCGGGATTCTACGGACGGCTCAGGAGGTCGTCGCGCGTGAGAACCACGACCGCATCGGTGCCGAGAGTCGCCCGGAGGCGGTCGAGCGCGCCGGGTCCCGTCTCGAGCGTCGACACACGCCGCGCGGCTCCGAGTTGCGCGAGCGCGACCTCCGCGAGCGGCCCGGGGGCGTCCGTGAACACTCCGAGTATCACCCCCGCTGCCGACAGCGACTGCAAGGCCGCGCTCGTCGCGGCGTCCCTGCGGAGATACGCACCAGCGTGATCCTCGCTGAAGCGCTCGAGCAACGCTCTCCAGTTCCCGGCACCGGACTGGTCGAGCGCCTCGGCGGCGGCGGCGCGGTCCGTCGGCAAGGCCTCGGGGTCGATCGCGAGGACATCGCGTACCGATGCGAGCCACGCCGTCCACAGCGGCCGCGTGTCCCCGATCGCGTCGAGGTCGATCGCGAGCGCTGTCACGCGAAGCGCCGGGCGCGCGCCGAGCGATAGAGGACGATGCCGATCGCCGCGCCGACCGCGTCGATCGCCACGTCGTGAACCGCACCCACGCGGCCTTCGACGAACGTCTGGTGGAACTCGTCGGAGGCCGCGTAGAGGACGGCGAGTCCGAAGGCGAGCCCGCCTCGACCCGTGGCCCGCACGAGCAGCGCGCCGAGGATCGCGTACTCCGCGGCGTGCGCGATCTTCCGCAAGACCAGATCCCACCCGCCGAGGCCGGTCCCGAGGTCGGGGATGGACGAGAAGGTGAAGATCACCGCCGCCCAGAGGAGGACGGGCAGCCAGTCCCGGACGATCGAGCCGCGCACCGTCCGATGATAGGCTCGGCCGCAATCGAGAGCACGGTGAGGGAACCCGGTGCGAATCCGGGACGGTCCCGCCGCTGTAAGGGGAGAAGCTCCCCCGCCACGAAGCCACTGGCCGAGGCCGGGAAGGCGGCGAGGGAGGGAGCCCCGAGTCAGAAGACCTGCCGCGCTCCCACAACCCGATCCCCTCGTGGAAGGGAGGATTCAGGTGCTCCGCTCACTTGTCCTGCTCGTCGCGGCGACGCTCGCCGTGCTCGCGCTGTCCGTCGCCGGGGCGTCCGGCGGCCGCTCCGCGACGTCCGCGTTCCCCGTCACCGTCGTCGCCTCCAACGGCAAGGTCACGGTGTCGAAGCGGCCGGCGCGCATCGTCTCGCTGTCGCCGACGGCGACCGAGACGCTGTTCGCGATCGGCGCCGGGTCGCAGGTCGTCGCGGTCGACGACCAATCCGACTATCCGAAGAACGCGCCGCACACGGCCCTCTCGGGCTTCACGCCGAACGTGGAGGCGATCGCCGCGTACCGGCCCGATCTCGTCGTCATCGCATACGACCCGAAGGGTCTCTCGGCCGCGCTCGGGCGCCTCGGCATCACGGTCCTGCACCAGGACGGCGCGAAGAGCTTCAAGGGCGCGTACCAGCAGATCCGCCAGCTCGGCATGGTGACCGGACACGAGTCCGCGGCGGTGAAGCTCGTCACCGGGATGAAGGTGCGGATTGGGCGGATCGTCGCCGACGCGCGCAAGGCGCGACGCGGTCTCTCCGTGTATCACGAGCTCGATCCAAGCCTGTTCTCCGCGACCTCCAAGACGTTCGTCGGCCAGGTCTACACGGCGCTCGGGCTCAAGAACATCGCCGACGCCGCCGATTCCGCCGGATTCGGCTACCCGCAGCTCTCCGCCGAGTACGTCGTCTCCGCCGACCCCGATGTGATCGTGCTCGCCGACACCGTGTGCTGCGGCCAGAAGGCGTCGACGGTCGCCGCGCGCCCCGGCTGGGATCGGATCAGCGCCGTCAGGACCGGCTCGATCGTTCGCGTCGACGACTCGATCGCGTCGCGCTGGGGGCCGCGGCTGGTCGATCTCTTTCGGGCGATGTCCTCCGCGCTCGCCCGCCTGCGCCAGTAGTCCATGACGACCTCGATCGCGGAGCGCGTTCCGGACGTCCGCGCACGTGGGCTCAGTCCGCTGTGGGCGTGCTCCGCGGTCGCGTTCCTCGTCGTGTCGCTCGTGATCGGCGTCCTCGCCGGGCCGGTCGACATCGGTGTCGGAGCAGTGCTCGAGTCGGCCGCCGCGCGCCTGCACGTCCCGGGCGTCTCGACCTCCCTCTCGCCGACGGACGAGGCGATCCTGTGGCAGATCCGCGTGCCCCGTGTCGTGCTTGCCGCGCTCGTGGGAGCAATGCTGTCGCTTGCGGGTGCGACGTACCAGGGAGTGTTCCGGAACCCGCTCGCCGACCCTTACCTGCTCGGCGTCGCAGCCGGGGCCGGGCTGGGCGCGACGATCGCGATCGCCTACCTCCCGCAGGGGTTACGCGGGCAGCGACTGCTGCCGATCGCGGCATTCGTGGGCGGGGCGGTCGCGGTGATGCTGACGTACGCGGTCGGGCGCTCCGCGCGCCGCGAGCGCGACGCCGCGACGCTGATCCTCGCCGGTGTCACCGTCACCGCGTTCTTCACCGCGTGGCAGACCTTCGTCCAGCAGCAGAACTCGGAGACGCTGCAGGAGGTCTACTCGTGGATCCTCGGGAACATCCCGAGCACGGGCTGGTCGGACGTCGTCCTCGTCCTTCCGTACATCGCCGTCGCCGTCGTCGTGATCCTCGCACTGCGGCGCGTGGTCGACGTGCTCACGCTCGGCGACGACGAGGCGGCGAGCCTCGGAGTCGACGTGCGTCGTGTGCGGCTCGCGCTCGTCATCGCCGCGACGCTCGGGACCGCGGCAGCCGTGGCCGTCACGGGCCTGATCGGCTTCGTCGGAATCATCGTCCCGCACACGATCCGCCTCCTCACGGGGGTCGGCTACCGAGCCCTCCTGCCGCTCTCGGTCATCGTCGGCGCCGGCTTCCTCGTGCTCGCGGACGTCGTGGCACGAACGGCGCTTTCGCCGGCCGAGATCCCGCTCGGCGTCGTGACGGCGTTCTTCGGGGCGCCGTTCTTCGCACTCGTCCTGCGCACGACCCGCGGCGGTGGCTCCGGATGAGCGCGATCGAGCTGCGAGGCGTCACGGTCGAGCTCGGCGGGCGTGCGGTCGTCGACCGCGTCGATGCGACTGTCGCCGAAGGCGAGTGGGTCGCGCTCATCGGGCCGAACGGCGCGGGGAAGACGACGCTCCTGCGTGCGCTGGCGCGTCTCGTCTCGTTCGGCGGCGAGATCGAGCTCGACGGCCGGCCGCTCTCCGAGCTTGGACGCGGCGAGCTCGCTCGGCTCGTCGCCGTCGTGCCGCAGGAGCCGTCGACGCCGCCGTGGATGACCGTCGCCGAGTACGTCCTCCTGGGGCGGACCCCGTACCTCGGCCCGCTCGCGAAGGAAGGTGCCCGCGATCGCGAGGCCGCCGCGCGCTCGCTGGCACGGCTCGACCTCCTCGGCTTCCTCGAGCGCAGGCTCGGGACGCTTTCGGGAGGAGAGAAGCAGCGGGTCGTCGTCGCACGCGCTCTCGCGCAGGAGGCGGCGATCGTGCTCCTCGACGAGCCGACGGCGGCGCTCGACATCGGCCATCAGCAACAGGCACTCGACCTGCTCGACGGCCTCCGGGCCGAGTCGGGCCTGACGCTCGTCTCGGCGATGCACGACCTCACACTCGCCGCCCAGTACGCCGATCGGATGCTGCTCCTCGACGGCGGTCGCATCGTTGCGGACGGCGCTCCTGCAGAGGTCCTGACGACTGCGGTGATCGCGCGCCACTACGGCGCTTCGATCGACGTGGTGCCAGTCGGCGACCGGATAGCGGTCGTTCCGCGCCGAGCGGGGTAGGCGTCGGGGGAGCAGCGTTCCGTACCATGTCCGCGTGCGCGTCCTCCTCGCCGCCGCGTCGATAGCACTCCTCCTGCCGGCGGTCGCGCTCGCGAAGGGCCAGGTCTTCTTCGAGGACTCGATCCCGAGTGGCTCGTCCTCGTCCGTGACGATCACGACGCACAAGGCGGCGTCGTTCCGCATTCGGCTGCGCGTTCCGACCGCCGGTCGCGCGAGGCTCTACCTCCTCGGCAAGCACGCGCCGAAGGGCGGCCCGCTCATCAAGACGAGCAACACGTCGGGCCAGTCGAGCGCCTGCGAGGGCGCGGCCGGGTCGTTCTACTGCACCGCGTCGTACGAGCCCTTGCCGAAGGGGACGTACACGTGGCGCATCACCTGGGTGAGCGTCACGCAGGCCGGCCCCAAGATGCCGGCGCACGTCGAGCTCACCGTGCGCTGGTAAGCAGCCTCCGCGCCTGTGGCTAGAGTCGGACGGTGAGCGTCGCGACGCCCGAGACCTACCTCGCGGACCTCAACGAGGCCCAGCGCGACGCCGTGCTCGCGACCGAAGGTCCTCTCCTCGTCGTCGCCGGCGCCGGCTCGGGGAAGACGCGCGTCCTCACCTACCGCGTCGCTCATCTCATCCGCGCGTGCGGCGTGAAGCCGAACGAGATCCTGGCGATCACGTTCACGAACAAGGCGGCGGGGGAGATGCGCGAGCGGCTCGAGCGCATGCTCGGGCAGACGGCGCGTGCGATCTGGATCCTCACCTTCCACGCGGCCTGCGGTCGCATGCTGCGCCGCGAGGCGGAGCGGCTCGGGTACCGGTCGACGTTCACCATCTACGACGACCAGGACCAGGTGCGGCTCGTGAAGGCGTGCCTCGAGGAGCTCGGCAAGGACCCGAAGCGGTTCTCGCCGCGCGGAATCCACGCGCAGATCTCGCGAGCGAAGAACGAGCTCGTGTCGCCCGACGAGTACACCGCGCGCGTCGCCTCGTTCTGGGATCAGACGGTCGCCGAGGCGTACGAGCTGTACCAGCGCCGCCTGCACGCGTCGAACGCCGTCGACTTCGACGACCTGTTGATGCTCACCGTGCAGGTCTTCGAGCGCTTCCCGGAGGCGCTCGAGCGCTGGCGCAAGGCGTTCCGGTACGTGCTCGTCGACGAGTACCAGGACACGAACCACGCGCAGTACCGCCTCCTCCAGCTGCTCGGCGGCGAGCACGGGAACGTGTGCGCGGTCGGCGACCCCGATCAGTCCATCTACGCGTTCCGCGGCGCCGACATCCGGAACATCATGGAGTTCGAGCGCGACTTCCCCGGGACGCAGGTCATCGCACTCGAGCAGAACTACCGCTCGACGAACAACGTCCTGCGCTCTGCCAACTCGCTCATCGAGCAGAACACCGAGCGCAAGCCGAAGCGCCTCTTCTCGGAGCTCGGAGAGGGCGAGCCCGTGCACGTCGTCGAGGTCGAGGACGAGCACGCGGAAGCGCGGTTCGTCGCGGCGGAGATCGCGTCGCTCATCTCGGGCGGGCTGTCGGCGAGCGAGATCGCGGTCTTCTACCGGATGAACGCCCAGTCGCGGGTGCTGGAGGACGTGCTCGTGCGGCAGGACGTCCCGTACCAGGTCATCGGCGGCCCGCGCTTCTACGAGCGTGCGGAGATCCGCGACGCGACGGCATACCTCAGCGTCCTCGTGAACCCGCAGGACGCGACGTCCCTTCTGCGCATCGCGAACCGTCCGCGCCGCGGTATCGGCGACACGTCCCTGCAACGGCTCGTCTCGCACGCGGAGAACACCGGGCGCACGCTCTTCGACGCGATGGCGGATCCCGAGGCGGCAGGAGTCACCGCCGCCTCGTGCCGGGCGATCCGCGGATTCCACTCGACGATGGAATCGCTCATGGCGCTCTCGCAGGAGCTCCACGTGGACGAGCTGCTCGAGCGCGTGCTCGAGAAGACGGGAACGCTCGACGCGCTCGAGGCGGAGAGGACGATCGAGGCGCGTGGCCGCATCGAGAACCTGCAGGAGCTCGTCGGCGTCGCCCGCGAGCACCGGCAGAGCGGGGAGGACGCGTCTCTCGCCGGCTTTCTCCAGGACATCTCGCTCGTCTCCGACCAGGACACGATCCGGGACGAACGCGGGCTCGTCACGCTGATGACGCTCCACAACGCGAAGGGGCTCGAGTTCCGCGCCGTCTTCATGATCGGCATGGAGGAGGGGATCTTCCCGCACTCGCGGTCGATCGAGGAGCAGGGCGTCGAGGAGGAGCGCCGCCTCTGCTACGTAGGGATGACGCGCGCGATGGAGCGGCTGACGCTGACGCACACGATGGCGCGGTCGCTCTTCGGCCGCCGCGAGTACAACCTCGCGTCCCGGTTCCTCGACGAGTTGCCCCTGGAGGTCGAGCGGGAGCGGCTGCGGCCGTCCTCGTGGAGTGGCTACGGATCGC
Organism: uncultured Gaiellaceae bacterium; assembly: GCA_963746975.1. GTDB lineage: Bacteria > Actinomycetota > Thermoleophilia > Gaiellales > Gaiellaceae > GMQP-bins7. Next base: position 10,458 of record CAVVDE010000011.1, on the reverse strand, counting down.
CGTCCTCCGCCGCGATCGAGCCTCGGCCGGGGCTCGCGCTGTCCACGGGAGACGCCGTGCGGCACGGCTCTCTGGGCGAGGGCATCGTGACCGGGATCGAGCCCGGTGGAGTCGTTACGGTTCGCTTCGCATCGGATGGAACCGAGCGGCGGCTGATGGTCGAGTACGCACCCCTGGAGAGGATCGAGTGAGCTTCGAGGTCGCGCCCTGCGCGAACCTCGACGAGTTCGGACAGGCTGTTTTTTCAATCGGCCAGTACTTCGGCATGGAGCTGACCGAGGAGCGTTTGGAGCGCTTCTCGAAGAACCTCCCGATCGAGCGCATGCACGCGTGTCGCGAGCACGGCGTCACGGTCGGCGGCGCCGGGTCATTCCCGCTCGAGCTGACCGTTCCCGGAGGCGTCGTTCCGAGCGCGGGCGTCACCGTCGTCGGCACGTTCCCGACGCATCGCCGCCGCGGGGTCCTCCGGGCGATGATGCGCGCGCAGCTCGACGACGTGCACGCCCGTGGCGAGCCTCTCGCGCTCCTGTGGGCCTCCGAGGACACCATCTACGGCCGCTTCGGGTACGGAATGGCATCGCAGTGCACCGACGTGTCCATCCCGAGTCAGCACTCGGCGTTCGCCCGTCCGATCGAACGCGAGAGGACGGTGAGGCTCGTCGAGGCCGATGAGGCGCTGAGGCTCTTCCCCCGTGTGTGGGAGGCCGTTCGCCGCAAGACGCCCGGAATGCTCGGACGCACCCGCAACTGGTGGGAGTACCGCATCGTCTTCGAGACGCAGGGTGGAGGCGAGGGCGCAGGCCCGAAGCGCTTCGTCGTCCTCGAGCGAGACGGACGTCCCGACGGCTACGCGATCTACCGGCACAAGCCGAAATGGGAGGAAGGCATCTCCAACTCCGAGCTGCAGGTCGTCGAGGCGATCGCGCTCGACGGACGGCCGACCGCCGAGCTGTGGCGCTACCTCCTCGACATCGACTGGGCGGCGCGCACGACGGCGAGCTTGCTTCCCGTCGACCACCCCCTGTGGTGGCTCCTCGCCACGCCGAGGAACATGCGGCCGCGTGTCGGTGACGGGCTCTGGGTGCGCCTGGTCGACGTCGGCGCCGCGCTCTCCGCGCGCGCGTATGCGGCCGACGGTGCTGTCGTCTTCGACGTCGTCGACGACTTCTGCCCGTGGAACACGGGTGTCTGGCGGCTCTCGAGTGGCCGCGCAAAGCGCACGACCGCCGCGCCGCAGCTTCGTCTCGACGTGAGCGCCCTCGGCTCCGTCCATCTCGGCGGGTTCACGTTCTCCCAGCTCGTCCGCGGCGGACGCGTCGAGGAGCTCCGCCGTGGCGCCGCCGCCCGCGCCGACGCGATGTTCGCGACGACGCGCGCCCCCTGGTGCCCCGAGATCTTCTGATGCCGAGCGTCGGCGACACGGCGCGGCGCGCGCGTCTCGTCAGCGCGCGCGACATCGAGCTCTTCACCGAGATCACGGGCGACCGGAACCCGCTGCACTACGACGAGGCGGCCGCCGTCGCGAGCTGCTTCGGCGGGATCATCGTGCAGGGCGGCGTGACGAGCGGGCTCCTCAATGCCGTCGTGGCGGAGGATCTCCCCGGCCCAGGGAGCGTGTTCCTCGAAGTGAGCTGGCGCTTCCTCGCGCCCGTCCGTCCGGGTGACGAGATCACCGCGGAGGTCGAGGTGCTCGAGGCTCGAGAGGACAAGCCCGTCACGCGGCTCCGCACGACCGTCGCCAACCAGAACGGCGTGACCGTGCTGGACGGTCACGCCGTGGTCTGGACCGAGTCGGTCTAGCGCTCTACGAAGAGGGTCGCGTCCCGAGCGTGACCGTGAAGGTCTTCGTCGATCCGTTTCGCTCGACAGCGACCTTGACGGTGTCACCCGGCTGCTTCGCGAGGACGGCGGCGCTGAGATCGTCCGCACTCGAGATCGACTTCCCGTCGAACGAGACGACGACGTCGCCTGCCTTCAACCCCGCATCGGCGGCGGGCGATCCGGCGGTCACTGCGCCCACCTGGGCTCCACCGCTCTGGGCCGTCTGGAGCGAGACACCGAGGTACGCATGCTCGACCTTCTGGCCGCTGACGAGCTGATCGACGACGGAGCGGACGGTGTTCGACGGGATCGCGAAGCCGATGCCGTCGTTGCCGCCCGAGTCGCTCTCGATCTGGCTGTTGATGCCGATGACCCGGCCGTGCAGGTCGAAGAGCGGGCCGCCCGAGTTGCCGTGGTTGATCGCCGCGTCGGTCTGGATCGCGCCGGGGATCGAGTAGTTGTTCGTCGAGTCGATGGTGCGGTCGAGCGCGCTGACGATGCCGCTCGTGACCGTCTCCTCGAGGCCGAACGGGCTGCCGATGGCCACCACGCCATCGCCGACGGCGACCGAGTCGGAGTTGCCGAGCGTCACCGGCACGAGCTTGCTTGCGGGTGCGTCGACCTTGATGACGGCGAGGTCGGTCGACGGATCGGAGCCGACGACGGTGGCGTCGTACGTCGAGCCGTCGGCGAACGTCACCTTGACGGACGTCGCGCCTTGGACGACGTGGTAGTTCGTGACGACGTGACCGGCGTCGTCGTAGACGAAGCCGGACCCCTGAGCCTGCTGCGTCTGCGGCTTCTGGTCGCCGAAGGGGAACGGCGAGCTCGAGGAGCCGTCGGACGTCTGCGAGGTGACCGTGATCTCCACGACTCCGTCGCGTGCTCGCTGGTAGATCTCGCCGACCGTCAGGTTCGACGACGAGGACGCGGCCATGTTCGCGGACGCCGACGACGCGGGAGTCGCGGTCGTCGTTCCGGGGCCGCCCCCGAGCGCCGCGTACCCGCCGGCGCCCGCGGCGACGCCGAGGGCGAGAGCGCTTGCCGCGACGACTGTTGTGGTTCGCTTCCGAAGCATCTCGGTCCTTTCGCTGAGCTATGAGGTCTGCACAGCGATGGGAGCACCGGTGCGTGAGAGCGTCCTGAGAGCTTCCTGAGAGACGGCTGAGAACAGCCCGTTCTTCACAGTCCCTTAGCGGTGCTTCAACGAATGCGACGCACTCCCCTGCGCAATCCCCTCTCCGGAAGTCGGGTCACGCAACGTCTGGATGCGTGGCTGCAACGCATCGAGGACGGGAGCGCTGCCGCTCAGTTTGCAGCCGGCAAGGTTGCAGGTGTAGCCTCGGCTCGACCACTCGAGGGGAGGGGAATGATGTTGAAGCGGCCGCTTGTCAGCGTCTTGCCGGTCCTGGTCATGCTCGCGCTCGTCGCGATCCCGGCCGGAGGCGGCGCGATCCCGACCAACGTCGACGTGAGCCAACGTCTCGGGAACGAGTCCGAGGAGGCCATTGCGGTGAATCCGACGAACCCGCAGAACATCGTTGTCGTGACGAATGTCCAGGAGGGCTTCTCCGGTCTCTTCGAGGGTGTCACGTTCGACGGCGGACAAACTTGGACGCGCAAGATCATCGCGACCGGGGACACCATCGGCGGTGGCCCCGGCGGTCTCGGCGACTCGTGTTGCGACCCGAGTCTCGCCTTCGACGCGTACGGCAACCTCTTCCTCTCCTACCTCTACAACCTTGAGAACGTCGTCCCGGTCGCGCTGAGCACGGACGGAGGGCTGAGCTTCGACGTGATCGCGAACATCGCAAAGCCGCCGAAGCCGCCGGGCACCAAGGGTCCATCGCGACACGGCGAGTACCGCTTTGTCGACCAGGAGACGATCGTCACAGGCGAAGGATCCGTCTGGGTGATCGTCAACAGCGGTGGGCCGATGAGCGCAACGGGCGCCCCCGTCACTGGCCTCGGCAAGGTGGGCACCTTCCTCCCGGCGGAGGTCATTCCCGGTACGAACAATTGCACGTACGGCGACATAGCGGTCGGTCCGGGCGGGAAGGTGATGAACGTCTGCACGCTGACCGAGTCGGGACAAGGTGGCGGCAAGCTCTTCGTGAACGTGGACCCGGACGGGCTCGGCCCTGCCGGCTTCGGCGACCGCGTGTTCGTCGAGGCGACGCACGTGGGCGGCTTCGACTTCATCCCTGCGCAGCCCGACCGCTCGGTCGATGCTGAGCCCGGACTCGCGTGGGACCGGACGACCGGCTCACATCGCGGCCGCGTCTACCTCGTCTACACGCTCGAGGAGAAGAACGAGAGCGACGACACGAACGTCTACGTCCGCCACTCCGACGACGACGGGAAGACGTGGAGCGCGCCGGCTCGCGTCAACGACGACACGGGGACCAACAGCCAGTTCATGTCGAAGATCGCGCTCGACCCGACGACGGGTCACGCTGCAGTCGTCTGGTACGACGCCAGAAACGATCTCGGGGCCGGAGGCGCGGGCGACACCGACGGCGTTCCGAACGACGACGCGCAGTTCTGGGGCGCGTTCACGAGCGACGGCACCACCTTCACGCCGAACGTCCAGATCAGCGCCGGGACCTCGAACTCACACGACTCCGGGAACGGCATCGACTACGGCGACTACAGCGGCGTCGCCTTCTACGGTGGCGTCGCGCACCCCGCGTGGTCCGACAACTCCAACAGCACCGGGAGGAACCCGGACGGAACGTTGAAGAAGCTCGACATCTACACGGCGGCGATCGCAGGTTAGGTTGTCTCGCGCGCCAACGAACGGCCGCTCTCCGCGCACCGGCAGCGCCTCCGCGATCTGAACGTCCAGCATTGGGCCCTGAGCGACGAGCCTCGCGTGAACCAGTACGTTCGGAGGGAGTCACCCCCGGCTTTGCTGGCCTGTCCCTCTGCAGTGAGGACGTTTCCTTCTTTCGTGAGCGACGTGAGCCGCGGCGAGTCCACGAGGGCGACGATGTCGTCAGGCGTGCTGACCGACGGCGCCTGTGACCCCGCTGCGCCGCAGCCGGCGAGAGCAAGCACAGCGACGATGCACGCGATTCGCACTACCGTCTGAATGTGAGAAGCGTCAGCGCTTCGCATCCCCCGAAATATGGCGTCGGCTGTGGAAGGCGCTCCAGCTCGGTCGACCGGATGGCCACACTTCCGCCTGGAAGCGCGTCGCTATCGCGCGAGGTCTCTCTCGCCTGCGCCAGTGTTCGCGGATGTCACCAGAGCGTCAGTCGGAGACAGGGATGGCGAGCGGTTGCCTGAGGGAGTTAGGCGGTCAACGACGTCGCCAACTCTGGTCCGAGTTGCCGTTCGATGGCCCGCCAATCGAGGTATGTGTCTTTCCGCGCGATGCGACCGTCGGCGACCGCGATCACGTCGACGCCATCGCAGGTAATTCGCTTACCGTCCGAGGTTGCGCTCATCTGATACTCGCTGACGAAGTGACCGTCGCCGATGTACACCCTGCTCTTCTTGAAACGGATGTCGGGCCACTGGGAGTCTGCGGCGGCGAATGCCGCCCTTGTCGCAGCGAGTCCTATGGCAGGCTCGCCGCCTCCGTGAAGGTGGAATATCGTGTCGTCGGTGTGCATGGCCATGATTGCGTCCAGGTCGTGCTCGGCCCAGGCGGCGCCGTAGCGCAGAGCCAGTTCTTGAGTTTCGGTGCTCATCAATCTTCCTCCGGATCGTCGGTGTTGGCAGGAATCGTCGTGGAGCGGGGCGTCAGGAACTCCGCGGGCGGCCGTTGCTTTTTGGGGCGAGTCAGCCGGTAAGCGTGTGAAAGCTGTCGCAGTAGTTGGTGTCGGGCTGTGGCTTCCCGCCGTTCGAGCTGACAAGCTCGTGACTGACGAACTGATCGTCTGACGGATCGAGGGGCGTGCCAGCGAAGTCGATGACCGTCAGGAGCCGCATCGTGCCGCCGTTGGTTGACAGCAGCTGGCCGTCCGGGCCATAGATCGTCTCAGGCCCCGGTACCTGGGAGAGAATGCTGATGGTGCCATCGCCGTTGTCGGTGACCTTGATGTCCTGTTCCAGGTAGTTCCAGACGAACGTGAACGCTCGCCCGGTTGCGAGATTGGTGTGGGTCGATTCTCCGTGGTGGCTGGCGGTGTAGCGCAGGAACCGTTCCTTGCCCGCTGGTCGACCGACGACGACGCCTTGGTCGTGGAAGTCGATCTGGACACGCAAATCGCCGCAGTATCGGCGGACAATCCAACTGCTCTGCTCGTCGAACCGTCCCTGCTCGATCGGGGCCGCCAGCGAGACCGATACGCCCAGCGTCAGCGCGGCCGCGCCCACGGCGGTCGCCGCAAGGGCCGTCCAAAGCCCGAACCTTCGTGAAGCCGTCATTTCAGTCCCCCGTAGTTCGTCGGCCGATGTGCCGGTCGGTCACCACCGTATGAGCACGGTGCGTCCCACGACAAGGGGCCAGTGTCCCGAACTGGTCCCCACCGCGATCACGGATCGGTCCTAAATCGGGCTTCTAGCGTCCACCTTCCGCTCCTCGATCCGCAGGTGTCTCGCGAGGTCGGGATCGTCGCCGCGGTGGCGCTATGACGTGGAGACGGCGACCTCGTCGTCTGCCAGCCCGACGACTGGTTCGGCCGGGACGGCGACCTTGCTTTTCCCGAAGAGCCAGATTCCCACCACGATCAACCACAGAGGGATGAGGAGTGACCCGAGAAAGCCGATCGGGGTCAGCTGTGTTGCTCCAAGGACGATGGTTGCCCATGCAAGCGCGCTAGGCAGGATTCCGTTGCGACGCGCGCCGAGTCCTGTAGCGAGCAGTACGGCTGCCCACGCTGCATTGAACGTCAGCCAGTCGTACGAATGGAGTTGGCTGAGCGCGTAGACGGCCTCCTGGTGACCCTCGTGCGCTGCGTTCGCTGCTGCACCTTCGAGCTCTCCGATGAGTGCGAACCCCGCAGCGCCGAGGATCGCCCCGCCGAATGCGACCGAACCATGACCGGAGTCGCGGGTGTTATGTCGGAGGCTTCGCTGCAGCCCAGCCCCGAAGAAGACGAGCATGAGCGCAACTAAGGGTGCGAGGAGGAGGCCGGAGATCTGATGCTGTCCCCGGTTGTCCTTCCACCATGCGAACGTCTCTTCGAACGACGTCTCACTGCTCGGAATGCTGTACGTCAAGGTGAGCCCACCGGCGAGCAAGAGTCCAGCAAGAACTCCTGCGAGCGGCAGGAAACGTGCGAATCGGTCTGACGACACGTTAGCTCCTCTCTAGGGTCGATCTGCGTCGTGAGGGGACCTAGCTGGTCGCGCTCGCCGATCACAGCGAGCGCCATCCATGACCAGCGGCGGTGGGCGGCCGAATCGGTGGACGCCGTCTCAGTCGAGTGCTGCGACGACCATGAAAGCGGCGAACCAGAGGACGGGAACCGCGGCGAGGACGATCGCGATCGTTGCCTCGCGTCCTCCGCCGTTCCGTCGCGCGGCCACGCCCAGAACGATCGCAGCGAGCCCGACGAGCGGTCCGAGCACCCAGAAGACCCCGCCAAAGGTGAACCCGCCGACGATGTAGAGCAGCACTGATGCGACAGCGAGTACCAGTGCCGTGCGCCCGTGTCCGCTTCCTGCCCGTGTGACTGCCAGATCGCTCATGTCTCGCTTCTCCTCTGGTCGGTCGGCGTCGGTGCGCCGGTCGATGACGACGGTACGAGCACGGTGCGTCCTGCTGCCAGGGGGCAGTGTCCCGACTGAGTCCCGATCGGCGTCACGATCGCGTCGCCTTCCTCGCCGGTGCGCGCAAACGCATCTACGCTCGTCGCATGGCGGACGGAGAGGCCGGTGTGATGGAGGGCGTGGCGATGGCGGGCGCCGTCTCGACTGCGCGGCGTGGGCGGAGGAGGGTGTGGCTGGGCCGTGGGGTTTGCGCTCTGACTTCCACCGCTGTCGTCGCCGCACTCGCTCTCGACGTGCAATCCGGCTCCTACAAGAACCTTCCCTTCCTCGGAGTGGATGTCGTTCTCGCTCTGATCGGCCTCCTGCTGACGACGCGCAGGCCGGAGCATCCGATTTCGTGGGTTCTGGCGATCACGGCCCTTTGGGGGTCGATCGGCGGCCTCCTAAACGCGTACGCGATCGAGGCGCTCGTCGCGGACCCCGGCTCCATCCCGGGTGGGCTTGCCGCAGCCTGGTTCGACAACTGGTGGTGGCTTCCCGGGCTTGCCCTGCCCTTGAGTGCACTGCTCCTCCTAATGCCGGACGGCCGTCTGGTATCGCGTGGGTGGTGGCCGGTTCCGACCGCCGTTGCGGCGGGGACGATCCTCGCGTCGGCCGCAGTTGCGGCTTCTCCGACTTTCGACCTCGGTACGGCCACGCCGATCGAGAATCCGCTCGCCTTCGACACCCCGGCGATGATCGCTGCCGGCGTTATCGGAGCAGTCCTCGTTATCGGCGGGCTCGGAGCGTCGCTCGTGGCATTCGTGATGCGCTACCGGGTGTCCGCCGGTGACGAGCGCCAGCAGTTGCGCTGGGTTGGCGTATCGCTCGGCTTCGCCGTGCCTCTCTTCGTCCTCGGTGCCCTCCTGTGGGGGGTCGTCCCTGGCGCCGAGGTCTTGCCCGTGCTGGCGTCCCTCGCTCTACCGACGGGCATCGCCGTCGCCGTACTCAAGTACCGGCTCTACGAGATCGACTTCGTCGTCAATCGCGCGCTCGTTTACGGCCTGATGACGGTGGGTGTCGTCGGCAGCTACGTCGCGGTCGTCGGCCTCGTCGGCGCGCTGGTTTCACCCGGCGGCGACCTCGTCCTTTCGCTTGTCGTGACGGGCGTCGTGGCCGTCTGCTTCCAGCCCCTGCGTGCCCGGGTGCAGCGCTTCGTCAACCGGCTGATGTACGGGGAACGTGCCGATCCGTACACCGCGATCGCGGGGCTCGGCCGGACGCTCGCAAGCTCGCTGCAGCTCGACGCTGTGCTCTCGACCGTCGTCGAGACGATCGGTCGCACGCTCGCGTTGCAGTACGTCGGGCTCGTGCTCGTCGGATCTGACGCTTCGCGGGAAGGTGGGACTGCAGCCGAGTACGGAACACCGAGCACCGACGTCCTCGCCTTTCCGCTCGTCCATCAGGGGATCGCCGTCGGTGAACTCCGGCTCGCAGCGAGACCTGGCGAGCGCTTGCGTGAACGCGACCATCACCTGATCACCGACCTTGCGCCGCAGGTTGCCGCCGCAGTCCACGCAGTGGGGCTCTCGCAGGAGCTTCAGCTGGCGCGGCAGCGCATCGTGCAGCTTCGCGAGGAGGAGCGGCGGCGCATCCGCCGGGACCTACACGACGGCCTCGGGCCTGCTCTGGCAGGGCTCACGTTTACGCTCGAGGCCGTCCGAAACCTCACCGAGTCGGATCTACGCCGCGCCGACGAGCTTCTAGTCTCGGCGACCGAGCAGGTGCAGACGATGATCGGAGACGTCCGGCGGCTGATCTATGGCCTTCGCCCGGCAACGCTCGACCAGCTCGGGCTCGCGGCTTCACTCCGCGGGCTGGCATCACAGGAGTCCTCGCCGGGAACCTCCGTGACCATCGACGCTCCGGGCTCGCTGCCCCAGCTACCTGCCGCCGTCGAGGTGGCGGCCTACTGGATCGCCCAGGAAGCACTCACGAACGTGAGGCGGCACGCTCATGCGAGCACCTGCAGTGTCCGCGTGGCGGTCGAGCCGACGGCGCTGCGGCTCGAGGTCGCCGACGACGGCGGAGGATTTACGAGCGGGTCGACGGGTATCGGGCTTCACACGATGAAAGAGCGTGCGGCCGAGATCGGTGGCACGTGTGAGATCGGCTCCAGAGCCGGCGGCGGGACGCTCGTGACGGCGTCGCTTCCGCGGCTTGAAGTGGAGGCGACTGCCTGATGAACCAACCGATCCGGATCTTCATCGCCGACGACCATCCGCTGTTTCGGGCAGGGCTCCGAGCGCTCCTCGATTCGGTTGCCGATACCGAGGTGGTGGGCGAGGCCGAAACCGGCGAGGAGGCCGTCGAGGTCGCGCTGAGCCTCATGCCCGACGTCGTCGTCATGGACATCAACATGCCCGGCCTCAACGGTATCGATGCGACCCGGCGCATCGTCGATAAATCGGATCGGATCAATGTCCTCGTGATGACGATGCACGACGACGACGAGGCCGTTTTCGCGGCCATCCGCGCGGGGGCGCACGGCTACCAGTTGAAGGGCGCTGCCCAGGACGAGACGCTCCGCGCGATCCGCTCTGTCGCGAACGGCGAAGCGATCTTCAGCCCGGGGGTCGCCGACAGGCTCCGGCGCTTCCTTGCCGCGCCGCCGGTGACGGACCCGAGCCAGGCCTTTCCGCAGCTCACCGACCGCGAACTCGAGATCCTCCAGTTCCTGGCTGAGCGGCGCACGAACGCGGAGATCGCGGCGAAGCTCTTCCTCAGTCAGAAGACCGTTCGCAACTATGTCTCGGCTATCTTCGCCAAGCTCCAGGTCGCCGACCGCGCAGAAGCTGGCCTCGTCGCGCGAGCCGCAGGACTCGGAGAGCGACAAGCTCGCGAAGAGTAGTGATGGTGCGCCGCGCGTCAGCGTCGGCCGTCTCGTTTCACAAAGCCGCCGGTCGGGTCGCGGTTCTCCCTCTATCCGTGACT
>CAVVDE010000010.1:0-954245 GCA_963746975.1 uncultured Gaiellaceae bacterium | reverse complement strand
GGAATGGTGATGGTGAGGCGCGACGGGGAGATCATTGCTCGCGGCTACGACCGGGTGGCCGGCGAGTACGAGGCGTTGGAATCTACTGAGGCGCCATGGCCTCGTCTGAAGCGGGTGCGTGCGTTCGCAGCTGACCTCCCGCCAGGCTCGCGCATTCTCGACATCGGTTGTGGGAACGGCGTCCCGGCGACCCGAGAACTGGCGTTGAAGCACGAGGTGACAGGGATCGACATCTCCGAAGAGCAGCTTGCTCGCGCGCGGTCGAACGTCCCCACAGCGACGCTCATCTGTGGCGACGCTCGTGACGTCGATCTTCCCCTGGGAGCGTTCGACGCAATCGTCGCCCTCTACCTGATCGACAACATCGCTCGCCAGGACTATCCCGCCTTTTTCAGGCGCCTCGCAAGGTTGCTCAGGCCGAATGGGCGAGTGCTGCTGAGTGCCGAGCCTGGAGACGATCCGTGGCAGTCCTACACCTGGCTGGGCGTGCCGATGCTCATCAACACGATCCCCACCGACGAGTTGGTGCGGCTGCTCCAGGATGCCGGCCTATGGGTCGCGAGTACCGAGTTCGAATCTCAGCTGGAGGGCGGCCGGCCGGTCGAATATGCCTGGATCGTTGCAGCGAATCGCGGTAGTGAGATCGTTCACGAGGCGGAAGCGTGATCGGGCTTCACGCAGCGGTCGCGGTTGGATAGTGCGGGCGCCCGGCGGGCCGGTAGACCTGGATCGTTACGCCCTTCGAGTCGGCTCGCGAGTCGATGAGGTCTAGCGCGATGTCCGGGCCCGCGTCGGGGAACAGCCGAGTGCCCTGACCGAGGACCACGGGGACAATGAGCAGGTTGATCTCGTCGACGAGGTCGTTTTCGAGCAGCCATCGGATCAGGGCACCGCTGCCGTGCACCTGCAGCTCACCCGCCGGCTTCGCCTTCAGCTCGCCGACGGCAGCCGCGAGGTCACCGGAGAGGACGGTCGTGTTCGCCCAGTGCGGTTCGGTGAGCGTGGTCGATGCGAGGTACTTGGGCTTCGCGTTCAAGGCGGCTGCGATCGGGTGGTCGTCCGGATCTTCCGCCGCGGCGCGAGCCCGTTCCTCCGAGCCCCAGTAGCCGGCGAAGAGCTCGTAGGTCCGCCGGCCGAACAGGAACGCGTCGGCGCGCTGGTAGGTCTGGTTGATGAACGTCATCGTTTCGTCGTCGCCGACCCCCAAGGCCCATCCGCCCCGCACGAATCCGTTCCTGCGGTCCTCGTCCGACGCGCCGCCGTTTCCCTGCATCACTCCATCGACTGTTACTTGAGTCATGGTCGTCAGCTTCATGGGTTCGTCCTTTCTCTCGTGGTGGTCTTTCTCGTGCTGACCGCGCCGAGGCGCGGATCTCATCGGTCGAGCGTGGCTCCGAGCTGCGGGTTCACGATGCTCCCTTCCCGAACACGGGCTGCATTCGGCGATGTCGTACTCCTGGCCAGGTAGAGCGTCCGCCCGCCGCGGCTCCCGGGCGGGCTCGGTCACGCTTCGCTGCCCGAATCTTCATGGCTCCCGAATCCATCGCCTCCATGAAGACGCGATTTGCAGGGATTTCCTGACACGGCCGGGAGTGATTCACTCGCTGTCCAGAACGACGCGCATCGTCTCGACGAGCTGGTCGATCGCGGGTTGTCGGTTGCTCCGCGTTGAGCGCGGGGCGTCGGGCAGTCTGCAGAGCGTGCTCAACCCGCTGTTCAAGTGGTGAAGGTCGCGGCAATCGGACTCCCCTTCGTCGCCGTATTGGCGGCTGTGATCGCTGCGGCGGTGCTGTTCACTCGCCGCGACACGGCGTCGCCAAACGAGATCGCGCTCGAGCTGCCGGCGCAGATCGCCCGCCCCGATCCTCTCCTGTACGCGCCGGGCAGGACGAAGGAGTACGAGCAGGCGGCCGCCTTCGGCCTGAGTCACGTGCTCTTCGAGAAGAGTCCGGGCGGGGTGCTGCGGGCGGCCCAAAGGACGGCTCGCTTTCGTGAGATCGTCGACAAGGCGGTCTCGGGGAGCAGCATCGATGCAGACACGGTCGAAGCGATCGTCCTGCTCGAGAGTGCGGGGCGCGAGGACGTGATCGCCGGAGACGACCCTGAGAATGCGTCCGGTCTCACCCAGATCCTCGCCGAGACGGCAACGAGCTTTCTCGGCATGCCAGTCGATCTCGATGCAAGCCGCAGGCTCACCCACCAACTCGGCGAGGCAATTCGTCGCGGCGACAAGGCAGAGGCTGCTCGACTTCGCTCCGAGCGCCGACGAGTGGATCCACGCTTCGATCCGGAACAGGCGCTCGCCGGCACCGTGCGCTACCTGACCGAAGCGAAGAAGGTCTTCGGCCGCGACGACCTCGCCGTCGTCTCGTACCACATGGGCATCGGCAATCTCGCAGGTGTCGTGCGCGCGTACACGGCGCGGGACGACGATCCGATCGACTCGGTCGTCCGCGACGCGAGCGTCGATTACGCCCGCCTCTATTTCGACTCATCGCCGATCGTCCATCGAGCGGCCTGGGAGCGGCTCGCCTCGTTCGGAGACGACTCGCAGACGTACTACTGGCGCGTTCTCGCCGCGGTCGGAGTCATGCATCTCTTCCGAACCGACCCGGCCCGGCTCGAGCTGCTTGCCAAGCTCCACGACCACCTGTCAAGCGCCGAGCTCGTCCTTCATCCGCCCGCGGAGCGTGGGCGCTACCTCAACTCTGGGCAGCTCGGGGCCGCCGTCGCGCGTGGCACGCTCCTCCCGCTGCGGCCCGGCAAGGACGCTCACTTCGCCGTCGATCCGCAGCTCGAGCGAATCGCGGCGCGTCTCGGTGAGGACCCGACGAGGTATGCCGCTCTCCGTCCGCGCGCGGCGCACCTGCTGACGTATCTCACCGGGAGGGTGTACGAGCTGAGCGGCGAAGGGCGCCCGCTGGCGGTCACACGAGCGGCCTACGACGAGGAGAGTGCGGCGATGCTCACTCCGCACGATCCCGGCGCTGCGGCAGATGCCAGCGTGCATGCGACGGGCTTCGCGTTCGACATACGTCGGCGATACGGATCAGGAGCTCAGGCGGCGGCATTTCAGTGGGCGCTGGAACGTCTCGAGGCGCTCGGGCTGATCGCGTGGACGCGAGGACGGTCGGTCATCCACATCGTCACGTCTCCGCGGGCGGATGCGCGCTGAACCGTCCAGTTGCCTACGTGTAGGTGTCGAGCCGAGCGGGTACCAGAGCGCCATGAACTCGGTGCCCCGGGTCTGCTCCGCCTGCGGCGCCGCCTCCGGCTGGGACGCGCGGTTCTGCCAACGATGCGGCCGCCCGCTCGGCGAGAGGGCGCCGCGGTATTACGGCGTGCTCGCGCCCGGCCCCGCTTTCGTCCTCGGGTGCCTCCTGCTCGTCGCGGCCGCCGTCGCGCTGATCGCCGGGAGCCTGATTGCCACCCTCTTCCTGCTCGCCGTCACGGTCATCGCCTTCGTCCTCTTCTACGACGCGGCGCGGCGCAATCCCGAGGATCGGATGGCCCGATCGGTCGTCTCCTCGGGCCACCATCTGCGTGGCTGGGCGAGCTTCGCGATCGCGTCAATCGTTGCGTGGGCGCATGCCACTCGCGATCTCGTTCGGTTGCGCCGCGAGTCGCGCTCGCTTCGTCGCGAGCGTGAGCCGATCCTGAGCCTGCTCGGGGACGCCGTCTACCGAGACGACGAGTCGCTCGCGCAGACGCTGCTGGAGCGAATCCGCGCCATCGACGGCGAGCTCGAGAAGCGCGGGGAAGCTCGCCGGGAGGCGCTCGCCGCCGCTCGCCGTCACATCGACGACGAGCGTGCGGCTGCTCACTCGACGCAGCAGTTCACCGTCGACGACGTTGCGTCGGGGGAGACGTCCGACGAGGAATGAGGGGCAGAGGGCGATGAACGATCATGCGTGGCAACCGGATCGCCGGGCTAGATCCACCGCCATCGCAGTCACTGCGGCCACATAGCCACTCCAGATGCTCGAGTGGATGCTGGCGAAGAGACCGAGCCCGCCGCACTGCACGAGTGCCAGCGTGTGGCCTCCGTTGGGTCCGCCCGCCGGATACGCCGGGAAGGTGTAGATCGCGACTGAAAAGCCAGAGAGCTTGCGGTGCGATACGAGACGAGGCAGACCTTTGACCTCGTTCTGTGAATCGCCGAGCACGTAGTAGCGAATCGCCTTCATCGTTCCTCCGCCGGCGATCCAGTGCACGTAGCCTTGGCCGTTGTCTCCGTTGTTGAAGGTGATGCCCCACCACGACGGCGAGCTGGAGAGCGTTCCCCACAGGCCTGCCACCCGGATGTAGCGGGTCGCCGGGACGAGCGTCGGGCAGACCACGCGCACTCGAGCAGTCTTCTTCGACTCCGTGCACGCAAGGCGCACGATGCGTGGCTGTTCCCGAACGAGCTTGATGACCTTGGGGCTTCCCGCGACAGCAACAGCGGGAATCGTTCCGCCGACCGCGACGGCGGCGAGGGCTGCGACCGCCCTTCGGTGCGGCCTGCTCATGCTCATCGCCCCACGATGGCGGGACCTGAGCTCCGCCGCAACATGGCCGAACGAAGAGAGCTCATGTTGGCGACCGACCCGCGCACGACGTAGGCTCTCGTCGTGAGCGAGGCGATGGAAGTCGTCAACCGTTGGCGAGCATCGAATTTCGAACGTGGAGCGGTTGAGGAAGTCCTTGCAGCCGACGTCGAGTGGGTTGTCCCGAGACGCGGTGGTGTAACGACCCTGCGTGGGATCGACGCCGTTCTCGAGTGGTACGAGAGTGGTGGGGCCGCCGACGAGGCAGTGTCTGAGGATCTCGGGGGGCTCGAGAGTCTCGCCGTCTCGGAAGAGCGCGGCGAGCTGGAGGAGTTTGGCGAGGGCCGAGTCGGCTCGCTCAATCGCTTGATCTACACGTCGAAGGAATCCGGCGAGGTCGCGGACGTGAAGACGGCGAGGCTCGTCTACACCGTGCGCGACGGAAAGATCATTCGCTACGAACTCGAGAGCCTCGACGAGGCCGAGGTCGCAGACGCTCCTGCCCACTGACGGGCACGCCGCTTTTCTTCACTCCCCAGCTGCGTGGCGCGCTGAGTGCCGCGAGAATCGCGACGGCGAGCAGTAGCTGGAGCCGTGCCGGGAACGGACCCGAGCGGTGCCAGCCGCGGTCGTGGAAGAGCTTCCTACCACCCGGGAGGCGGAGCGGAAGGACGTGCTCGAGGTCAGGTGCGGAGCTCGCGGCAGCGCCGAGTGTCGCCGGATCGAGCGGCCCGCGCCGAACGGCGAGCAGGAGGATGCCCGCCACACCGCTACCGATCTCGAACCGACGCGAGTGGAAGTCTCGGTGCGGGAGACGGTCGCCCGCGATGTGGAGAACGGGCCCCAGAACGAGTGCGGCGAGCCGTGAGCCGCTGGCGGCGCCAGCCGCGGCGCCCGTCGCAACGTGGAGGGCAACTATCACGGCTGCCTAACTAGCAGAATGCGGTGGCTGCTGAACGCCGCACTTCGGCCCTCATCGAATTGCCGCGCTGCGTCTCGGTCGCGAGGACGCCCTGCCGAGGCTTCGAGCACCGCGGCACGCTGCGGGACATCCGCGGGAAGAAGCTGGCAATCGACGGGTTGTGGGCGCTCGAGTTCGGAAGCTCCGGCTCGAACGGCTCGCCCGATCAGCTCTTCTTCACGGCCGGACCCGACGATGAGTCGCGCGGGCGTTCGGAACGATCACGACCGGCTGAGAACGCCGGCACTCGGCGCGCCCTGCCGAGGCTTTCCCGTCGAACCCGCGCGAGGTGGTGTCAACGGAGCGGATCTGCAGAACGGCTTGCCCGCGCGGACGACCCCGCGTCGTGAAGCCGCCAGATCCGGGAGCTCAGCGAGCTCGTCGCTCGTCCTCGAGCAGGCGCGCCACGGATTGCAGGAGCTGCCAGGCGACGTCGGCGTTCTCTCGGACGATCCGTTGGAAGTCCCACCCCATCAAGACGAAGCAGCGGAGATCGGTGGTGGCCGTCACGGTGGCCAGGCGTTCTCGCCCGGTAAGGAGGGCGAGCTCACCGAACGAATCGCCGGCGGCGAGCACCTCGCGCTGCTCGCCGCCGACCGTGACTTCTGCCTCACCCTGGCCGATCACGAAGAAGCCGAAGCCTTGCTCCCCCTCCTCGGTCATGCCGTGGCCGGGGGCAAAGTGCCGCTCGCGCATCGACTCTGCGAGCTGCTCGAGCGAGTTCGTGTCGAGTCCGGAGAAGAGCGGTACGCCTCGAAGCAGATCTATCACGGCGTCCGGCATGTGAGCTCCGGGTTCGTCGATAGGCGGCGCAAAACCGTCATGTGTCGGCGCACTCTAGACCGCCGGTTCGCGCCGACATGCTCTTACCGCCGACGCGGTGTTGCGTGTGTTTGATCCGTTCGCAACGAGGGTACGCACACGGGACAACGCAGACCGAGCGAGTCAGCCAGCCCTCCTCTGGCGAGGGAACCCTGCCTCAGTCTCCCTCCCTCCAACTCGCTCGGTCTGCGGCGATCGCCAACACGCAGACCGGACGCACGCCGGTCCGGCGTGGGTAGCGTCCACGCCCATGGTTGCGGCGATGGCGACGGTGTCCGGCCCGGCGGCGAGCCTCGCCGCGCTGACCAACCTCTCCGACGACGTGGGCGGGTGGCTCCGCGAGTACAACGGCTACCGCGGGGTCTTCGTGTTCGCCGACGAGGGCGAGAAGACGTCGCGCGTGATCACGCTCTGGGAGACCGCCCAGGACGAGGTCGCTGCTCGCATGGCGCGCGGTGCGATGCGTGACCAGCTCATGGCGATGGCCGGTCTCGAGGTCGTGTCGTTCGACGTCTATGAGGTACCCGGGCACGAATACCTCCCCGCCTGAACGCCGTCTCGTGGGCTAGAAGTCGATGCGCATGACCACCCGGCGAGGAGTCGGGTGGCTGACCTCGTCGAACCCGGCCGCATCGAAGATGCTGCGGCCGCCGACATGCAGCTCTCCCCGGGTGATGACTTGCCCGGGCTCGGTCAGCATCGGGTAGCCCTCGATCGCGCGGGCGCCGCGCGTCCGCGCGAAGTCGACGGCGGCTCGCACCAGCGCGTAGCTGATGCCGCGGCGCCAGTACGCGGCGCGCGTGACGAAGCAGGTCACGGCGAAGACGCCGCTGTCGGCCTTGTCCTCCGAGCGGCCCTCCCAGGGAACGCGCGTCCTGAGCAGGAGGCGCGGGTAGGCGTTGCGAGGCTCGACCGCACACCAGCCGACCGGCTCGCCGTCGAGGTACGCGACGAGGCCGCAGGTCGTGCGCGACTTCGGGTGACCGCAGTCGGTCTGCTTGCGAAGTCGGAAGGCGAGCTCGTCACGGCCGACCGATGCCCAGGACTCGCCGGGTTGCATCTTGAAGCGCTGGCACTGACAACGCGGCGGGTCGCCGCGCGTGCCGAACACCGTCTGGATGTCCTCCCAGGTCGCCTCGTTGGCGGGGACGATCCTGAGGTCGGTCATCGACACGTCAGTCGGGGAGCCAGCCCTCACGGTAGGACGTCGGCTCGCGGCCCGGCACCGTGCTGTACGCGACGCCTCCGTCCATCGTCTCCTCGACGACGCTCGCGCCATATCGTGCCGCAGCCTCGTCGACCGGGAAACCGAGCGAGTCCGGTTGGCCGTCGTGCTCGCGCGAGCCGACCGCGATGACGACGCACGGCCCGCTGCCGGCGCCGACGATCACGTGCTTCGTTCCCGGCGGGGAATGCACGAAGTCCCAGGCACGCAGAGGCCGCTCCTCGCCTTCGACGATCAGCAGGGCCTCGCCGGACACGACGAGGAAAGCCTCCTGGTCCGCCTCCGAGTGGTACATCGCCATCGGCTCGCCCGGCTGCAGCACGAACGGGTTGAAGCCGAGCTGGTCGGACTCACGGCGCCAGCCCTCGAAATCGTCCCCGACGACGCACACGGCGCCTCGCCCGTCCGCGTGCCGCCATTCCGCGTCGCGCATGTTGAGGACGTACCACCCCGCGCCGCGGGGTGCCACGCCATGGCTTGTCCTCTCGAGCTTCGCCTCGGACACCACCTCGCGGCCATGCTAGACACATGTGCGCACTCCGCGAGCGGGCGAAAGCGTTTCGTGATCGTCGGACGAGGCGATAGTCTCCGGCCCGCTCATCGCGGTCGCCGTCGACGCGCCGTTCCTGATCGCCGGCGCGCCGGTGAAGAGCGTGTACGACATCGGCCTCTACGCGCTCTTCCGCCACTTCGAGCTCGACACGCCCGAGGAATGACGTCGCCAAGTTTTGGTTGACATGACCAGAACCCCCTGGTACGGTAACCGTCATGTCGACCAAAACTATGACGACGGCGGCGGAGGGCTCAGTGGAGCTCGCCGGTTCCGTCACGGCCAAGAGGAGGCCCTCATGCAACTCGGCGCACTTCCGTTCGAGTACCTGCAGCACCTGGGCCATGGCGAGCGCGTTCGGCGTTCACGCACGCTTGCCGATGGGATCCGGGTGCGGCGAAGCAAGACGCAGTAACGACGACACCACGTCCACGACCTCGTGGCACATCTCGCTGGAGTGGGCATGACGCGAGCCGTCGAGAGCGCGGGCGCGCCGCCCGGCTATGACCCGTCGCAGTTCCCGCCCTTTGCGGTGACGGTGGACGTCGTGATCTTGACGATGGCCGACGGCCGACTCCAGGTACTCCTGGTCAAGCGCGGCGTGCCGCCGTACGAGGGGATGTGGGCGATCCCCGGCGGCTTCAAGCAGCCGGGCGAGACGCTCGACGAGGCGGCCACGCGTGAGCTGGCGGAGGAGACGGGCCTCGACGGCGCGACGCTCCTGAACCAGTTCGGCGCCTACGGCGACCCGGGACGCGACCCGCGAATGAACGTCGTCACGGTGGCGTACCTGGCGGTGCTGCGCGAAGTCCGTGATCTCGCCGCCGGTACGGACGCAGCGCACGCCGCTCTCGTGCCGGCGTCGGATGTTCTCGACGGGACGCTCGACCTCGCGTTCGACCACGAGAGAATCGTTCGAGACGCCATCGCGCGGGTGCGCGTCGAGCTCGAGAACACCGGCATCGCGACCGAGTTCGTCGGGAACACGTTCACGCTGGCGGAGCTGCGCGCCGTCTACGAGGCCGTCTGGGGCGTTCACCTCGACGGCGCGAACTTCCGGCGGAGCGTCGTCGCGGAGGAAGGGTGGGTCATCCCGACCGGGCGCCGCGCGCGGCCCGGTGCCAGCGGCGGCAAGCCGGCGGAGCTCTACCGGGCGGGAAGCATGTGGAAGCAGGGCGGGCCGATCAGGTTTCCGCAGGGGAACGAAAAGAGGAGGGGCAGGAAATGAGAGCGGTCGTGTACGAGAGGTACGGCCCGCCCGAGGTCTTGCACGTCGCCGACGTCGAGCGTCCTGTGCCCGGTGCGGACGAGATTCTCGTGAGGAGCCACGCGACGACCGTCAACCGAACGGACTGCGGCTGGCGCAGTGGGAAGCCCTTCTTCGTCCGCTACTTCACCGGCATTCGCCGACCAAGACGGCGAGTCCTCGGGATGGAGTTCGCCGGCGAGGTCGAGGAGGTCGGTTCGGAGGTCAGCGAGTTCGCGGTCGGCGACCACGTCTTCGGCGTCAAGGGCGTCGGCGCCCACGCCCAGTTCGTGTCCGTCAAGCAGAGCGCCGCAGTTGCCCACAAGCCCGCGAGCTTGACGTTCGAGGAGGCGGCCGCGATCTGTGATGGAGCGTGCATCGCGCTGTCCTGCCTCAAGAACGCCGACCTCAGGGAGGGGCGCAGCATCCTCGTGTACGGCGCTTCGGGGTCCGTGGGCACGGCAGCAGTCCAGCTGGCTCGGCACCGGGGCGCGCACGTCACCGCCGTCTGCAACGCGAAGAACGTCGAGCTCGTGCGCTCGCTCGGCGCGGACGAGGTGATCGACTACGAGAGCGAGGACTTCACGAAGAACGGCAAGACGTACGACGTGATCTTCGACTCGGTCGGCAAGCACTCGTACCGCCGCTGCCGACGGTCGCTGAAGCCGGAAGGGAGGTACATCGAGACCGATCTCGGCTTCATGTGGCACGTCCCGCTGCTCGCGCTGACGAACAAGCGCGTGACGCTCGGGATGGCGAAGTACACGAAGGAGGACGTCGTGCTCCTCAAGAGCCTCGTGGAGGCCGGTGAGTACCGCGCCGTGATCGACCGGCGGTATCCGCTCGAGGAAGTCGTGGACGCGACGAAGTACGTGGAGACCGGGCAGAAGACCGGCAACGTCGTGCTGACGCTCGGTGCCGCGTCGTCGTGAGAGCCGTCGTTCACGACCGCTACGGGCCGCCCGAGGTACTGCGTCTCGACGAGGTCGAGCGCCCGGTTCCGAAGGACGACGAGATTCTCGTCGCCATCCGTGCCACGTCGGTCACGCGTGCCGATGCGCATCTGCGTGCCGGCACACCGTTCGTCCAGCGCTTCCAGTCGGGACTGCGGCGGCCGAAGCGGCGAGTTCTAGGGCATGAGCTCGCCGGAGAGGTCGTGGAGACCGGATCCGCAGTCACGGTGCTCGAGGTCGGCGACCGCGTCTTCGGTGCTTTGCCGTACCTCGCCCTTCGCACCGGCGCGTACGCGGACTTCATGGCTATCCCGGAGGGCTGGCCGCTCGCGAGGATCCCCGAGGGGATGGACTTCGAGCAGGTCGCCGGGGTCGGCGACGGCGCGCTCTGCGCTTTCAACGCGTATCGGCCGGTGGACGTGAAGGGCAGGGACGTTCTCGTCTATGGCGCCTCGGGCTCGATCGGGACCGCCGGCGTACAGCTCGGGAAGTACCTCGGTGCCAACGTCACCGCCGTCTGCAACGCGAAGAACGTCGAGCTCGTGCGCTCGCTGGGCGCGGACGAGGTGATCGACTACGAGAGCGAGGACTTCACGAAGAACGGCAAGACCTACGACGTGATCTTCGACGCCGTGGGCAAGCACTCGTTCAGCCGCTCCAAGGGCTCGCTGAACCCCGGCGGCTTCTACCTCCCGACGGACGGGTTCCGGAACATCTTCTTCTGGCTCCTGCACAAGCGGTTCGGGGACAAGAAGGTGGTCTTCGAGTTCCCACGCTTCCGGCAAGCGGACGTCCTCCTCCTCGCGGAGCTGCTCGAGACGGGTCGCTATCGGCCGGTGATCGATCGCGTGTACCCGCTCGAGGACGTCGTCGAGGCCACGAGGTACGTCGAGACCGGCCAGAAGGTGGGCAACGTCGTCCTGACGCTGAACGGCGCGGGCTCGTGAGGGCGGCGATCCATGAGCGCTACGGCGCTCCGGGGGGCGTCGTCGAGCTGCGCGAGCTCGACAAGCCGGAGCCCGGGCCCGACGAAGTGCTCGTCCGCATCAGCGCGGCGTCCGTGAACATCGCCGACTGGTACGCGGTGACGGGTCGCCCGTGGATCGCGCGCGGCTCGACCGGGCTCCGCGGACCGAAGGAGACGCGAATCGGCGTCGACTACGCCGGCGTCGTCGAAGCGGTCGGAGGTGAGGTCACGGAGTTCCGGCCCGGCGACGAGGTCTTCGGAGGGAGGACCGGCGCCTTCGCCGAGTACGTCGTGGCGAAGGCCGACCGAGCGATCGTGAGGAAGCCCGCGAGCGTGACGTTCGAGGCGGCGTCAGCCGTCCCCGTCGCCGCCACGACGGCGCTGCAGGCGATCCGAGACCAGGGGAAGCTCGAGGAGGGGCAGCGCGTCCTCGTCCACGGCGCGTCCGGCGGCGTGGGGACCTATGCGATCCAGATCGCGAAAGCACTCGGCGGCGAGGTGACCGCCGTGTGCGGGTCGCGAAGCGTCGAGATTGCGCGCTCGCTCGGCGCCGACGACGTCGTCGACTACACGGAGGAGGACGTCACCCGCAGCGACCGCCGTTTCGATCTCGCTATCGACATCGCTGGAACCCGATCCTTCCGGGAGCTGCGGCGCGTGCTCATCCGGGACGCCACGGTCGTGGTCGTCGGGGGGAGCAGAGCCAACCGCCTGCTCGGGCCGCTCGCGCACATTGCGGGGTGCAGGCTGGCATCGGCGTTCGCGAGCCAGAAGGCCGAGTTCTTCCTCGCGAAGCTCGGGAAGGCCGACACGGAAACGCTGCGTGATCTCCTCGAGACCGGGAAGCTGACCTCGGTCGTGGACAGCACGTATCCGCTCGACCGGATCGCGGACGCGCTCGAGCACATGGGCGGCGGGCATCCGCGCGGCAAGATCGTCGTCACGACCTGAGGCGGGCGACGGCTAGTCTCGCCCCGTGAGCGAGCGGGTCCTGGTTCTGGGCGCCGGCTTCGCGGGCCTTGAGCTCGCGACGATCCTGTCCGAGAGATTCGGGGAGGACGCCGGTGTGACGATCGTGGAGCACGGCGACGCGTTCGTATTCGGTTACTCGAAGCTCGACGTCATGTTCGGCCATGCAGAGCCGGGCGCCGTGAAGCTCCCGTACTCGGGCGTGGTGAAGCCGGGCGTGCGAATCCTCAAAGAGACGGTCACCGCGATCGACCCCGTCGCCTGCCGTGTCACGACGGACGTGGCGGAGCACGAGGCGGATGTCCTCGTCGTGGCGCTCGGAGCGGACTATGCCTTCGATGCCACGCCCGGGCTGGAGGCGGGACGGAACGAGTTCTACTCGGTGGCCGGTGCCGAGCATCTGCGTGGCGTGCTTCCGACGTTCACGCGAGGTCACGCCGTCGTGGGGGTCTGCGGCGCCCCCTTCAAGTGCCCGCCTGCGCCGAGCGAGGCGGCGCTGCTCCTGCACGAGTTCCTCAGGGAGCGAGGAGTGCGCGACGACTGCCGCATCTCCCTCGTGATGCCGTTCGACACGCCGGTTCCGCCCTCACCGGACACCTCCGACGCACTGCTCGCCGCGTTCGCGGAGCGGGACATCGAGTTCGTGAGCGGTCGGAAAGTCGCCTCGCTCGATCAGGGACGCAGGGTCGCGGTGCTCGCCGACGGGACGGAGATTCCCTACGACCTCTTCCTCGGCGTGCCGCAGCACCGCGCGCCGGACGTCGTGCTCGAGAGCGGGATGGCCGAGGACGGCTACATCCCGGTGGACTCGCGCACGCTCGAGACGCGCTTTCCCCGCGTGTACGCGGTGGGTGACGTCGCCACGGTCGGCGTTCCGAAAGCGGGCGTGTTCTCGGAAGGCGCCGCGCGCGTCGTGGCCGCCGAGATCAGCGCCCGCAGGACCGGTGGCTCACCGCCCGAGGGCTTCGACGGTCGCGGTGCCTGCTATGTCGAGTTCGGAGCCGGCCTCGTGGGACGGGTCGACGTGGACTTCCTGTCGGGGCCGAAGCCGACCGGCACGTTCTCGGATCCGTCGCTCGCGCTCGTCGAGGAGAAGCGGCAGTTCGGCGCCACGCGGCGCGCTCGCTGGTTCGGCCTCTGACGCTCTTCCGGGCCGCTACAGACGGTGGGGCCGCGGGCTCAGCCGCTCGAGCGCCAACCAGTCCGCCCTGGGAGGCGAGAAGACGTCGATCACCACGGCGCCTTCCGGCCCGACGTGCACCTCGTGCGGGACGTCGGGCGCGATGCTCCAGGTGCCACCCGGTCCGAGCTCGCGCGTCTCGTCGCCCACGCGGAACGAGACGGATCCGCTCACGACCAGCCCGAGCTGCTCGTTCGCATGGCTGTGCTCGGGCACGTGGCTGTCGGGATCGAGCTCGACGATGCCGATCGAGCAGTTGCGTCCGTCGATCGCGCGCGCGATGACGCCGTCCCAGATCCCGATCGGGCCGATCGTGTCGAGATGATCGAAGGCTGACACGGCTCATTAGTCTCTCACGCCGTGGAGATCCGCGACCTGCGTCCCGACGAGACGGCCTTCCTGCGGGAGATGCTCTACACGGCGCTGGACTGGCGGCCCGACGTCGAGCTCCCGCCGCGCGAATGGGTTCTCGAGCATCCGCAGGTCGTGCCGTTCCACACGGCCTGGGGCGAAGAGGGTGACACCGGTTTCCTAGCCGAGGAGGACGGCACACCGTGCGGGCTTGCGTGGTATCGCTTCTTCACGGAGGAGGAGCACGGCGAAGGTTTCGTCGACCCCGCGACCCCCGAGGTCGCGATCGCGGTCGTGGACGGCATGCGCGGGCGAGGCATCGGAGCGGCGCTCATGCTCGCGGTCCACGAACGCGCGCGGGCACAGGGCGTCGAGCGCATCTCGCTGAGCGTCGACCCGGACAATCCGGCCAGGCGGCTGTACCTCCGGCTCGGCTACGTCGACCTCGAGCCGGACGCCGAGAACGGGAGGATGATCGTCGAGCTGGGTTGAGGCCCCGGCTGTCGTAGGGTCTCGCGCGTGGACGCTCTCGTTCCCGAGCCGACGACGGGCCGGACGTTCCGCGTCTCGTACAAGATCCGCCTCGCCGACGCGGACGCGACCGGGCGGCTGCGGCTGGACTCGGTCGCCCGCTATCTGCAGGACGCGGCGATCGACGATGTGGGGGAGACCGGCTGGGGCGCCCCCGAGCACCTGTGGGTGCTCCGCTCGGTGCGGATCGACGTGCTCGAGCCGTTCCTCGAGGACGAGGGCGTGAACATCGTGACGTGGGGGAGCAGCTTCTCGGCGCTCGCCGCGGGGCGTCGGTGGTCGCTCAGCGGCGACGCTGGCGGCTCGATCGAGGTCGACAGCACGTGGATTCATCTCGGGCCTGACGCCCGGCCCGCGCGCATCGGTGAGGGCTTCGACGAGTACGCGAGGGCCGCGCAGGGGCGCGTGACGTCGACGAAGCTCACGCTCGCTCCGCCCGCGGACGGACAGCGGCGCGTCTGGCCCCTGCGGGCCACCGACGTCGACCGCATGGGTCACGTCAACAACGCCGCGTACTGGGCCGCGGTCGAGCAGCGTCTGAGCGAGCTCGGGCTCGATCCGCGGCGGCCGCTCCGTGCCCGGCTCGACTACCGGCATCCGATCGATCTCGGCGAGAAGGTCGAGCTCGTGGAAAGCACTCACGACGGACGTTATGGCGTCGCGTTCGTCGTGGGCGACGCCGTGAAAGCCGTCGCGCGCGTCGAGCCTCTCTAGATAGCTACGGCACCTCCAGGTCGCGCCGCTCCACGAGGACGGCACCCGCTCCGAGCACCACGACAGCGGTGACGAACACGACCACGACGCCGACTGCATCCGTGCCTCCCTGCAGCGGGGACTGGCCGACGAGCCAGAAGGGCGACAGGAAGCGGAAGGGATCGAGCCAGCCCGCGAGCTCGTGGAGACCGCCCACGAGATAGTCGACGGCCGCGGTTCCCGCCGCGATCCCGAGAGCGAGGGCGCGGCTCGGGTACGCCGCGCCGACGGCGAGAGCGAGCCAGCCGTAGAAGAGCCCGATTGCCACGAGCGACACGAACGCTCCGGCGACGTGAGCGAGGGAGAGATCGAGGCCGACGACGACGTCGAACAGGAGGATCGCCGAAACGGCGGCGAGGCAGGCGAGGAGCACCTCGACCGCCATTGCCATGCCCTTCGCGACCACTGCGCTCCGTCGCCCGATCGGGTACGCGAGGACGAGCTCGAGCCGGCCGGAGTCCTCCTCTCCGGCGAACGTCCGCGCGCCGGAGCTGATTGCGAGCACGAGGACGAGCAGTGGAAGCATGAAGCTGAAGAGCTCGATATCGAGATAGCCGGCGCCGGTCGTGATGTTCCCGCCGCCGGTGATGCCGAAGAGCGACTTGAGGACCTCCGGGTAGCTCTCGATCAGGTCGTTGAGCTGGGGCGAGCTCTCGATGGACGAGAAGATCGACGACACGAGGGCGACGTACGCAGCGATCCCCACGCACCAACCGGCCAGCGCGCGACGGTGGTCGCTGCACGCCGCGGCGGAAGAGCTCAGCTGCCATCGTCGTCCCGGCGGTACAGCTCGAGGAAGATCTCCTCGAGGTCGGCGGGCTGCGAGACGAGATCCACGATGTCGTGCTCGGCGATGCGCTTCACGAGCGCGCTCATGGCCGACTCGGGGCACGAGAGCTTCAGCGCCGCGGCGTCGACCTCGACGACGCGCACGCCGTCGATCCCGAGGAAGGCGTTCGGGTCGGGCGCGCCCGGGAACGTGATCGTCACGTGCCGGAGCGACCGCTCGCGCAACCTCTCGACCGCATCGACGTCGACAAGACGCCCGCGGCGGATGATCCCGACCCGGTCCGCCACGTGCTGCACCTCGTCCAGGGAGTGCGAGGACATGAAGACGGTCCGGCCGTCGGCGACCGTCTCGCGGAGAAGCGCTCTCACCTCGTTCTGGAGCAGCGGATCGAGGCCTGAGGTCGGCTCGTCCAGCACGACGAGGGCCGGCCGGTGCATGAACGCCTGGACGATCCCGATCTTCTGGCGGTTCCCCTTCGAGAGCTGCCGGATCGGACGGTCGAGGTCGACCTGCAGGCGCTCGCAGAGCGCGTCGCGCAACTCCACGTCGACGCTCCCGCGCAGGTGAGCCAGCGAGTCGAGCTGTTCCTGTCCGGTCAGCCGGTCGGCCAGGCGCAGGTCGCCCGGAAGGTAGCCGACCTCGCGACGTGCGGCGACCCCGTCGGAGTGCGCGTCTCGACCGAACACGAGCGCGCGCCCGGCGGTCGGATGGATCAACCCGAGCAGCAGACGGATCGTCGTGGACTTGCCGGCCCCGTTGGGCCCGAGGTAGCCGAACACCTCGCCGTGCTCGACCGTCAGGTCGAGATCGGCGACGGCTCGCACCTTCTCTCCGTACGTCTTCGTCAGCCCGGCCGTCTCGATCGCGCGGGCAGCCGACATGGCTCGATCGTACTGAGCGGCCCTCTTGGGAAACGGCCACTGCGTTCTCAGCGCGCTCTTAGAACGCCGCCCTAGCCTTGCCGCCATGAGCGAGCACGACTCTCACGATCACGACGCCGTTCTCAGCCGCCGCGGTGCGCTCGCGAAGCTCGGCGGGCTCGCCGTCGTTGCGCTCGGCGGCGGGACGACGCTCGGGGCCCGGGAGCTCCTCGATGCGGACGAGGCCGACGCAGCCGGCAACGGGCCGGCCGCGGTGTCCGCCGGGCTCGTGAGCTGCGTGCTCGCCCCCGAGCAGACCGAGGGGCCGTACTACGTCGAGGACGCGGCCGTTCGCCGCAACGTGACTGAGGGCAAGCGCGGCGTTCCGCTCACGCTCAGGCTGTCCGTGGTCGACGTCGCGACCTGCAAGCCGGTCACAGGCGCAGCGGTCGAGATCTGGCACTGCGACGCGAGCGGCGTCTACTCGGGCGTCCAGGGCGACACCGGGACCTTCCTGCGGGGCGTCCAGCGCACGGACGCGAAGGGTCTCGCGATGTTCCGGACGATCTACCCCGGCTGGTACCAGGGCCGAACCGTGCACATCCACACGAAGGTGCACCTGGGCGGGAACGTCGTGCACACGGGTCAGCTCTACTTCTCCGACGCCGTGACCGACGTCGTCTACAAACGGAGCCCGTACAGCCGGCGACCGAGCCGCAACCCGAGAAACGCTGGGGACAGCATCTATCGCAACGGCGGCAAGCGCTCGACGCTTGAGCTCGTCCGCGGCGGCGTGGGGTACACCGGCTCCATCACGATGGGTGTCCAACGTTCGTAACGGCCCCGCCGAACCCCGCTTCACCACGTGCTAACCGACAACCGCTGGCTCGCATGCTTACGTATGAACCTCTGAGCCGCGAGAGAAGGGACGTCGCATGACCGAGACCGCAGATCCGCCTCGCCCCGCGCCGGAGCAGGCGCAGGAGCAACTCGAGCAGGCGCTGTTCGAGATCCGTCGCATCATCGCCGGGCAGGACGCGATGCTCGAGCGCGTGCTCGTGTGCCTCCTGGCCCAGGGACACCTCCTGATCGAGGGCGTGCCGGGGCTGGCGAAGACGCTGACGATCAAGACGACCGCAGGCGTCCTCGGCGGGTCGTTCGCCCGCGTGCAGTTCACGCCCGACCTCGTCCCGTCCGACCTCGTCGGGACGCGGATCTACCGAACGCAGGAGGGCAAGTTCGACACCGAGCTCGGCCCCGTCTTCTGCAACTTCCTCCTCGCGGACGAGATCAACCGGGCTCCGGCGAAGGTGCAGTCGGCACTGCTCGAGGTCATGCAGGAGCGCCAGGTGACGATCGGGCACGAGACGCATCCCGTGCCGTCCCCGTTCCTCGTGATGGCGACGCAGAACCCGATCGAGTCAGAGGGCACCTACCCGCTGCCCGAGGCGCAGATCGACCGCTTCCTGCTGAAGGTCCTCATCGGCTATCCCCAGCACGACGAGGAGCTCACGGTCGTCCAGCGCCAGCTCGTCGCTCATCCCGAGCTGAAGCAGGTGCTCTCGCTCGAGGATCTCGCCGCGCTTCAGCGCGCGGTGTTCGAGATCTACGTCGACCCCTCGCTCGTGAGCTACGCGGTCGACATCGCGACCGCGACGCGCGAGCCCGAGGCTCACGGTCTTCCGGAGCTCGCGCAGTACATCTCGTACGGCGCCAGCCCGCGCGGACCGATCAGCCTCGTGCAGGGCGCGCGTGCGCTCGCATTGATCCGCGGCCGCGAGTACGCGGTCGTCGACGATCTGCAGGCGCTCGTGCGCGACGCGCTGCGACACCGGCTGGTGCTCTCGTACCAGGCGCTCGCGGAAGAGGTGACGCCCGACTCGATCCTCGACCAGGTGCTCGCGGTAGTCCCCGTGCCACAACTCGACCTCACGCGCGCAAGCGCGGCCTGAGGAGCTCGTGAGGAACGCCGGCGCGCTCCTCTCGCGGCCGACCCCGGATCGTCCGGGGCCAGGCCCGCTGGCCGAGGGCCTTCTCCGCGCCCTGGATATCTCCATCGGACGGCGTGTCGAGGGGCTCCTCGCCGGCGACTTCCGCTCGAACCTCCTCGGCTCGGGTACCGAGCTCGCGATGGTCCGGCCGTACG
This sequence comes from uncultured Gaiellaceae bacterium, assembly GCA_963746975.1. Lineage (GTDB taxonomy): Bacteria > Actinomycetota > Thermoleophilia > Gaiellales > Gaiellaceae > GMQP-bins7. Next base: position 935,412 of record CAVVDE010000010.1, on the reverse strand, counting down.
TCCCCGGCGACGACGTCCGGCGCATCGACTGGGCGGTGACGGCAAGGACCGGCGAGCCGCACGTCCGCGTCGATCTCGCCGAGCGCGTTCTCGTCACGTGGCTCGTGCTCGACGGATCCGTCTCGATGCAGTTCGGTACCGCCGATCGGCGGAAGGCGGACGTCTCAGAAGGTGTGGCGGTCGCGATCGGGCACCTGGCGACTCGACGGGGCAACCGGCTCGGAGTCGTCACCTTCGGCGGAGAGGAGTCGCGCGCGTTGCCTCCACGGCAGGGGCGGGTCGGCCTCATCGGGCTGCTCACGGCACTTCGGGGCGAGCCCCCGCCCGACGGGCCGGGATCGACGACGCTCGGCTCCGCGCTCCGGCGAACCGGGGCTCTCGCGCGCCAACGCTCGCTCGTCGTCGTCGTCTCCGACTTCCGCGGCGACCGCCAATGGCGGCGGCCGCTCCTCGAGCTCGCCGGGCATCATGACGTCGTCGCCGTCGAGGTGCGCGATCCGCGTGAGCAGGAGCTGTCCGACGTCGGCCTGCTGTACCTCGTTGATCCCGAGACCGGTCGGCAGCTGCGCGTGGACACGCGGAGCCGTCGGTTGCGGGAGCGGTTCGCCGTCGCCGCAGCGGCGGAGCGCGCGGAGCTCGAGCGCATGCTTGCGTCGGCGGGTGTCAGGCACGTCGTCCTCTCGACCTCCGGCGATTGGCTCCGGCCGCTCGTCACCTTCCTGCGAAGGAGCCGCGCGTGAGGTTCGACTGGCCGCTTGCGCTCATCGCGCTCGCCGCCCTGCCGGTGCTCGTAGCGCTGTACATCGACCGCGACCGCCGGCGCGTCGCGTCCCAGGCCGAGTTCGGCAATCCCGATCTCCTGCCCAACGTCGTGGACCGTAGCCCCGGCCGGCTTCGCTACCTGCCGCCGCTCACACTCCTCGTGGCGCTTGTCTTCCTGATCGTGGGGGTCGCACGCCCGCACGCGACCGTCAAGGTCCAGCGCGAGGAGGCGACCATCATCCTTGCGATGGACGTCTCGCGCTCGATGAAGGCGAACGACGTCCAGCCGACGCGGCTGGACGCGGCTCGCATCGCCGCGAAGACGTTCCTCGACCAGGTGCCGACGAAGTTCCGCGTCGGTGTGGTCACCTTCGCGACGCGCGCTGCCGTCGGGGTGGCTCCCACGGAGGACCGCGCGCTCGTGACGGCGTCGCTCGACACGCTCGAGCCGGGTGAGGGGACGGCGATCGGCGATGCTGTCGCGTTGGGACTGCGCGTCGGCCAGCCACCGCAGGGGCAAGGGGCTCAGGTCCCGCCACGGGCGATCGTCCTCATCTCCGACGGCAAGCAGGACGGCGGGCGGATCGATCCCAAGGAGGCCGCGCAGCGGGCGAAGAAGCAGGGCGTTCCCGTCTACGCGGTGCTCGTCGGCACGCCCGACGGCGTCGTCGAGGAGAAGCTGAACGGCGGGCTTCGCAGGATCATCCACGTGCCGGCCAGCCCGGAGACGCTGCAGCAGGTGGCCACGGACTCGGGCGGCCAGTACTTTGCAGCTCTCGACGCGACCCAGCTCAACAAGGTGTACGAGGATCTGGGCTCGAGGCTCGGCACGCGAAAGGAGGACCGTGAGATCACCGACGTGTTCGCCGCGCTCGCCGCGGGACTCCTGCTCATCAGTGGTCTCACGTCCGCCTTCCTGTTGAGGGGTACCTGGTGAGGATCGTGCGCGTCCTGTGGACGCTTGCCGTCGCCCTCGCCGCGGTCGCCGTCCTTGCCACTCCCGCGGGAGCGGCCGACGAGTGCGACGGCCTCCAGATCTGCGTCTCGGTTCCCGGGCCGTGGGTCGTCGTGCCCGCCTCGACGGGCTCCTCGCGTCAGCGGGTCGAGTATCAGCTCACGTGCCCCAAGGGATACGTGGTCGGGGGGCTCGACGCCCGGCTCAGCGTCCGCGCGATCGACGTGTCCTTCCTCGGCAAGCTCGGTAGCCCGGTCAACCCGGGAATCTCGACGACACGCTCCGCAGTCTTCGTTGCCACGTATGCCGGTCGATCCGACCGCGGGCCGACGTTCAAGCCGTTCATCGGCTGCATGCCGATGGCGGGCGGTGGCTCTCGCGTGCCGACCTCAGCCGGCGCGAGCACGGTCTTCAAGCCCGTGCAGTCGGTGACGAGGCGGGTGAGCACGGTCCGTGTCCGGCCGGGCTCGGCGACCGTCGTTCAGAGGTGCCTGCGAGGCGAGCGAGTCATCGGCGGCTCGTACGCTTTCGGCTTTGCCACCCGCACGCCCCCGAGCGCGAGTCTCGTCTCGAGTGTCTCCGGCACTCAGGCGGTCGGTGACCGGAGCGTCACTGTGACGGTCCGCGGGGACGCGGAGCTCGCGGGCGTCCGTGCCTACGTCCAGGTCCATGCGCTTTGCTCGAGGTCCGCATGACGTTCAAGAGCCCCTGGCTGCTCCTCGGCCTGCTCGTCCTCGCGCTCGCGATCGGACTCTGGCTCCTCGCGGAGCGCCGCCGGGCGCGCTACACGGTCCGGTACACGAACGTCGACGTCCTCGCGACCGTCGTCTCGGGCCGCTCGTGGCTGCGGTACGTCCCGTCCGCACTGGTCGCAGTGGGTCTCGCCGTGCTGATCGTCGGCATGGCTCGTCCCGAGATCAACCGCACGGTTCTGCGGGATCGAGCGACGGTGATCCTCGTCCTCGACACCTCGCGCTCCATGCAGGCGCGGGACGTGGCGCCGACGCGGCTCGGCGCCGCGCAGGGCGCAATCCGGACGTTCCTCGACCAAGCCCCGCGCAACCTGCGGGTCGGCTTCATCGTGTTCGCCGGTGAGGCACAGGTCGCGACGCCCCCGACGAAGGACCACCAGCTCGTGGAGACGGCGCTCGACGACGCAGACCAGTTCCTCGTGTACGGGGGGACCGCGATCGGCGACGCGCTCCAGACGGCAGTTCTGCTCGGGCGCCAGGTCACCGATCTCGTTCCCGCGGACCAGGGAAGCGTCACGCTGCCGGCGAGCTCGCGTTCGACGCGAACGCTCGCCCAGGCGGCCAAGTGCGGCGACGAGAAGAGCCCCGTGTCGATTCTGTTCCTGTCGGACGGCGCACAGACGCGAGGGCTGTTGCAGCCGCTCGAGGGTGCCAAGCTCGCACGGGACGCGTGCTTCCCCGTCTACACGGTCGCACTCGGTACGCCTGATGGCGTGATCGAGCGCGGGCCTTTCGGCGGCTTCGGAAACGGTTCGCAGAGCGGGCAGACGATTCCGGTGCCTCCCGACCCGGAGACGCTCCGTGCGATCGCCAAGACGACCGGCGGCGAGTTCACGGAGGCGCGGAACGCGGACACGCTGAAGCGCGCCTACGCGAACCTCGGCTCGCGCCTCGGTCGCGAGTCGGGCAAGAGCGAGATCACGTGGCTCTTCGTCGCGATCGCGGCGGTGCTGCTCCTGGTCGCGACGGCGGTCGGGACGTTCGTGTCGCCGCGACTGCCCTAGTAGCGGGTCACACGACCACGATCGTGAAGGGCAGATCTGACCGGTCGTCGCGCCCCGCCGGATGCATGATGACGCTGAACGTGCCGTTCGGCCCGGCCTGAACCGTGGCAACCGCGTCGTTCGTCGCGCTCGCGACCGCGCTGCCACCCGAGATCCCGACGAAGCGCACCTCGAAGACACCCGTCTCGACACGGCGCGCCTGGACGGCTTTGCCGGTGCAGTTGAACTTGCGCCCGAAGAGGTTGCCCGCCGACGTGAAGTTGTCGGGGAAGTTCGCGATGCCCTGGCTCGCGATCCCGGTGACGACCGCGATGCCTCGGACAGCGCCGTTCGCGCAGCGTGGCTGCGCCACGGCGGGACTCTGGACGCGCTCGCCAACCGCGTAGGCGGACCCGCCGAGCGCGAAGAAGAGGGCGATCAGGGCGATTGCAGTGCCGGGTGTGATCGTGGGTCGACGGCGACGCGGCATGGTGGGCTCCTTCCGGCTTGGATGGGAATCGCACGGTAGGTTCCCGTCGATGTCGGACGGCACCGCGACGCGCCGCCGGGGGCTGACGAAGACGCACAAGCGAATCCTCGGTGCGACCGGGTCGATCGTCGTCGTCGTCCTCGTCTTCGCATTCATCCTCCCCCAGATCGCGGACTATCGCTCGGTCCTCGACGTCGTCCGCGGCCTCGACTGGCAAGACTGGGTGCTTCTCGCGGGAGCGGTCGTTCTGAATCTCTCGACCTTCCCGCCTCCGTGGATGGCTGCGCTTCCCGGGCTCGGCTACCGCGACGCGATGGCGATGACGCAGGCCTCCACGGCGCTTTCGATCGTGTCGCCGGCCGGTGCGGCGGTCGGGATGGGGGCGTCGTACTCGATGCTGAGATCGTGGAAGTTCTCGGCAAGCGCGGTCACGCTGGCGGTCGCGATCGCCGGACTGTGGAATCAGCTCGCGAACCTCGCGTTCCCCGTGGTCGCGCTCGCGCTTCTGACCCTCTCGAACGAGAGCCATCCGGCGTTGACGACGGCTGCGCTCATCGGTGTCGGGGTACTCGTCGTTGCCTTCACCGGCTTCGCCCTCGTCCTTTCCCAGGCGGAGCGCGCTCGCCGGATCGGCAACCTCGCGGCGCGCCTCGCGAATCGCACACTGCGGCTCGCCCGGCGTGGCCCGGTCGGGTGGGGAGGGGAGTCGTTCGCGCGGTTCAGGTCGCAGGCGCTCGGCCTGCTCCGTCGCCGCTGGCACGTCATCACGATCGCGACGCTCGCGGGCCACCTCACGGTCTTCGTGCTCCTCCTGGTCTGCCTCCGCGTCACGGGCATCACCGGTTCCGAGGTAACGGGTATCGAGGCGTTCGCCGCGTGGGCGCTCGTCCGGATCCTCGGCGTCCTTCCGCTCACGCCCGGCGGCGTGGGCATCATCGAGGTGGGTCTCAGCGGGGCGCTCGTCGCGTTCGGGGCGCCGAACGCGGAGGCGGTCGCGGCGACGCTCCTCTACCGGGCGCTCACGGTGGCGCCCACATTGGCTCTCGGACTGCTCGCGGCCGCCACTTGGCGCACACTCCATCCAGGGGAGTCGATAGATTCCCCGAGTGATCCCTGACGAGGGGCAGGATCACTGAGTCGAGTGACCACAACTCACCCGGCCAGGGGAAGGATCCGCGTTCATGGCTGAGGCACGGTGGGAACCGTGACCTCTGTGCCTGCGGCGGCGTCGGTGCGTTTCGCTGCGATCGTGCTCTCGATTGCAGCGTTCTCGGCCGTCCTCGTCGCCGGCCGGGCCGACGGCGCCGGTACGGCGTGGAGCGCGTATCTGGCTCCCGAAAGCGCCTGCCGCGCGGCGAGCGATCCGGCGGCCCCGGCTGCGGTGCAGGTCGGTGCGGTCGCGTGCCTCGTCAACTGGGCGCGAGCGCACGACGGCCGCAAGCGGCTCGTGCGTCGTTCGGCGCTACAGCTGGCCGCGACGCTGAAGGGCGAGAGGGTCGCGTCGTGCGGGCAGTTTTCGCACAGTCCGTGCGGCTCCGCAGTCACCGCCGAGGTCCGTGCGGCCGGCTACCGGTACGCGAGCTTCGGCGAGAACCTCTTCGCCGGGACCTGGGGGCAAGTCTCCGCACGGGATGTCGTCGCGGCATGGCTCCAGTCGCCGGACCATCGCGCCAACGTCCTGGGCTCGAGCTTCCGGGACATCGGTGCTGCGCCGGTGCGCGCGCACGGATTGCTCGACGGCGGCGACGCGGTCGTCTGGACCGCGACGTTCGGCTCCCGCCGCTAGTCGCGCAGCAGGAGTCGAAACTCGCGCCGGGAAGGACCGGCCGTGCGTGAGGAGAGCCATCTCGACGACATGCGCGACGCCATCAGGGGCGATTTCGAGCGCCTCGCCGAACGGCGAGGCGAGCAGGAGCTGCTGCGCGTCGTCGATCCGGAGTCGGACGAGCCTGAGCGGCTGGACGAGCAGGAGCCGGGTCGCGACCCCGCGCCCGATATCGAGCCCGAACGGCGGTCGTGGCTCGCGCGCTTCCTCTCGTCCTGACGGTCGCCGCGCCAGGTCTAATGCACGCATGGAGAAGGCGGAGCGCGACGCGATCCTGCGCCAAGGCATCGTCCTTCCCGAGACCCCTCGACAACGGCGCGAGCTCGCAGCCCTGGAGGAGGACCTCGACACGATCACCCTGACGGGCAAGCCGCTCCCCATCCGGGCCCGACACTTCCGCCCGAGCGCAGAGGCGTACCTCGTGGCCACGCGCGGGCCGCTCCCCTACATGCTCCGCCTCCGCGAGATCGAGCAGCACACAGCCGACGCCGAGGAATCGCTGCGCGAGTCGTGGGAGGCCGTCGCCCGAGAGGCCCAGGGGGACTCGGATCGCTTCCGAGACGCGTGGATCGCCGTCGCCGAGGCGTGGTCCTTCGACGAGCTCAACGACCTCATCGACCGGCACAACCGCTGGTATCCGGTCGAGTCGCGGCTGCCGATGGATCCGAGACGAGGGGACTACGCGCTCGTGAACGGGCGTGACTATCGCCTCGACCCGCTCGACGCCCGCTGGGTGCTCGAGCGGTTCCCGCCTGATTTCAGCTCCCTGCAGGCCTCCGTGCCCTGACCAGTGTGTCGATGGCGTCTCGGTCCTCCCCGTCGACGTCCCTGAGCACGGTGGTCGCTCTCTCGATCTCGAGCCCGGGAAGCTCCGACGCGATCTCGTCGGCCGTGTAGAGGATGTCCGGATCGCTCGGCCCGCCGACACCGTCGGACAGGTTCGTGAGGTCGTGCCCGAGCAGGAAGAGCGTGCCACCGGGAGCAAGTGCCGCGCTCGCCTTGGCGTGCACCGACCCGCGCTCGGCCGACGAGATGTGCAGGTACAGGACGACGACGAGGTCGTAAGCGGCCGCCCCGGGCTCGTACTCGACGAGATCCGCGCATATGAAGTCGACGTCGACACTCTCGCGCTCGGCGCGGGCCCGCGCCTTTGCGATCGCGACCTCGGAGTAGTCGACGCCAGTCACCGCCCAGCCGAGCGTCGCGAGCCAGATCGCGTTCTGCCCCTCGCCGCACGCGAGATCGAGCGCGCGGCCGGGTAGAAGCTCGGACACCTCCGCGACGAGAAAGCGATTGGGTCTGACCGCCCAGAGGTTCTCGACCCCGGCGTACCGCCGGTCCCAATCCTCACGCTTCATTCGGACTCATCCTTCCTGCGACACGATACGTCGCAGCGAATGTGAGCGCGCACAACGCCGCGCCGACCAGATACGGCGCGGCGTCCCCCGACGATTCGGCGAGCGCGCCGCCTGCCGTCGGTCCGATCAGCTCGCCGAACGCCCAGGCGGTGTTCACGACGCCGTATGCGAGCCCCTGTGCGAGGCCGACGATCTCGGCGCGCTGCGACGTCAGCGACATGCTCGGCGTGTACAGGCTCCCGAAGCTGATCGATGCGAGGCAGACGAGCGCTGCGATCACGACGGCTCCCGAGGCGGCTGCGAGTGCCGTGGCGGCGACGGCCGACGCGGCGAGAGAGGTGCGGATCGGGATGAGACGCCCGACGCGGTCGCTGAGCCGGCCGAGGACGGGGTTGAGCACGACTTCGACGAGGCCGGCGCCGAAGAACACGCCGGCGATGGCGAAGGCGCCCCAGCCTGCGTCGTCGAGCGCGAGCGGCGTGAGCACGAGGAGCACGCCGAAGAGGATCGCGGGGAGCATGTTCAACCACAGCCCGCCGAGGAATCGCTGGTCTCCGAGCGCACGTGCGAGACCGTCGAACGTGATCGACTCCCGCCGCGAGGATCGGCCGAGCGTGGCGAGCCCGGCGAACCCGAGCGTGACGACGCCGACGGTGGCGAACGACAGGCCGACTCCGGCAAGCTCGGCGACACCGCCGAACACCGGGCCGATGATGGCTCCGAACACGGCGACCCCGAACGTCGCGCCGATCGCCTCACCGCGGCGCTCCCGGGGGGACTCGACCGAGATCCAGGTGAGCGCACCGGCCCAGGTCGCCGTGCTGGCGATGCCCTGGACGAACCGGGCGACGCCGAGCCCCACGGCGCTGTCGGCGGACGCGAACGCGAAGCTCGCGAACGCGAGGAGGAGGAGCGCGCCGACGACGGAGCGCTTCGGCCCCCACTTGGCCGCCGCGAGGCCGCCGGGTATTCCGCCGAACAACGCACCGGCCCCGTACGCGCCGACGAGGAGTCCGGCTCCCGCCTTCGACAGGTCGAACTCGTCCGCGTAGGCGGGCACGAGCGGCGTGAGCGCAGTGAAGAGGAGCGCGTCGACGAAGATGATCGCGCTGACGAGGAGGAGCAGCCGCCGCATCGCTCAAGGGTACGCGGCCAAAGAAAATGCACCGAGCCGGTGGCGCCCTCGTCCGACCTTCCGACTGACCACCGCCGAAGCGACAACCACTCGGAGAGCCATCAACCTCAGACACTCCGTTCTCGGTGCATCGGGGACTCTAGGGACCTGGCCGTCACCGGTCAAGCACCACACGGACGAAATTCGACGCAATTTGCGACCGACGCCCGGAGGGGCCGGCGATGCGGGCGGCGCGATCCCCTGACGCTCGGCGCAGGGACGAAGCATGCGCAGCGCTCGCGGCTCGGTCGTACGGGTATCTCTGCCGCTCGCCCCGCTCCGCGTTCGCTCTGCGAGTCGTGCGAGGTCAGCGGACCAAAGAAAATGCACCGAGCCGGTTGCGCCTTCGTCCGGCTTTCCGACTGACCGCCGCCGAAGCGACTGCCGATCGGAGAGCCATCAACCTCGGACGCTCCGTACTCGGTGCATCGCGGACTCTAGGGTGGCCCCGGGGAGCCGTCAAGGCGTCCGGAAGCGAACTTGTCGCAAATTGCGATCTTTTCTTTTCACACAGGCTTCGACTGCGCTTCAGCGCCTATGCTCTAAAATGGCTGAGGACGAAAAAAGGGCCGAGCAACAAGGCTCGGCCACAAGTTCGCCGAGCCGGGAACGCTTTCGTCCACCTTCCCGACGAACCTTCCGCTTCCGCGTAGTGCTCCTCGGGGGGCTTCGTCCTACCGGCGCCCCGTGCTCGGCGCAGGCAGAAACCTACGACACGGGACGTGTCCGATCAAGGGGATCGGACGAAGAATTCTTTCGCTCTTTGCGGACGAATCCGGAGGTCGTCAGCCGATCCAGCCCTGCCCGTTCCAGTACGCCTCGAGCCGGCCGCGCCGCGAGAGCTCGAGGTGGAGCTCGTCCGCCTCGATGAGTCCCGGCGTCGCGTAGACGCGGACGCCGTCCGCCGCGTGCACGAGCTCGAAGTCGCGGTCCGGAGGCTCGGTCGCGCTTTCGAGCACGAGCGTTCGCCCACGGCAGCAGCCCACGGTCTTCGGCCAGACGTAGACAGCGCCGCCGTGGTCGTCGATGTGGTCGCGGGCGGGCGGTTGCACCACGAGCTTCACAGGACCGAGTTTAGGCTCCTCGACATGCGAAGCCGAGCCCGCGCGGTCGTGATCGGCGGAGGAGTGGGCGGCTGCTCCGTTCTCTACTGGCTCGCGCGGCTCGGGTGGGAGGACGTCGTGCTCGTCGAGCGAGCGGAGCTCACGAGCGGGTCGACGTTCCATTCGGCAGGGCTCGTCGGCCAGCTCCGAAGCACGCTCTCGCTCACGAAGATGATGATGGAGAGCGTCGATCTCTACCGGTCGCTCGAGGGCGAGGTCGGCCTCGAGACCGGCTGGCACGAGGTCGGCTCACTGAGGCTCGCGTCGTCGCCGGAGCGCATGGAGGAGCTCTCCCGGCAGGCAGGCTGGGCCAAGACGTTCGGCCTGCCGCTCGAGCTGATCTCGGCCGACGAGGCGCGCGAGCTCTTCCCGCCGATGTCGACCGACGGCGTCCTGGGCGCGGCGTTCCTCCCGACGGACGGGTACATCGACCCGAGCCAGCTGACGTTCGCCCTTGCCGAGGGCGCCCGCCGCCGCGGTGCGGAGATCGCGACCGGCACTCGGGTGACGGGTGTCGTGGTCGAGCGCGGCCGGGTAACCGGCATCGAGACCGACCGCGGCTTTATCGAGTGCGACGTCGTCGTGAACGCCGGCGGCATGTATGCGAAGGAGATCGGCGCACTCGCCTGCGTGAACGTGCCGATCGTGCCGATGGCCCACGAGTACCTGATCACGAAGCCGACCGGGCTCCCACTCGAGATGCCGACGATGCGCGATCCGTCGCTGCTCGTGTACTTCAGGCCCGAGTCCGGCGGCCTGATCGTGGGCGGGTACGAGCGTCACTGCGCTCCCTGGGGGCTCGACGGCATTCCCGCCGACTTCAACTCCCGCCTGCTCGAGGAGGACTGGCCGCGTTTCGAGGAGCTCATGGAGAACGCGGTCGTCCGAGTGCCGTCGCTCGCGGAGATGGAGGTCGTGAAGCTCATCAACGGGCCCGAGGCGTTCACGCCGGACGGTGAGTTCATCCTTGGGCCCTCGGACGTCCGCGGCTTCTGGGTCGCCGCAGGCTTCTGTGCCCACGGGCTCGCCGGTGCGGGCGGAATGGGGAAGCTCGTGGCCGAATGGATCGTCGACGGTACTCCGTCGCTCGACGTGTGGCACATGGACTCGCGGCGCTTCGGGCTCGCGTACCGCAGCCGGGAGTACACGCTCGCCCGCACGAAGGAGATCTACGAGACGTACTACGACGTCAAGTACCCCGGCCACGAGCGCTCCGCTGGGCGTCCACTGCGCGTGTCGTCCGCCTACGGGCGCCTGCAGGAACTCGGCGCCGCGTTCGGCGAGAAGTCCGGCTGGGAGCGCGCGAACTGGTTCGAGCCCAACGCGGCCGTCGGAGACGAGTCGCTTCGTCCCCGCGGCTGGGCGGGCAAGCTGTGGTCGCCTGCGATCGGCGCCGAGCACCGTGCCTGCCGGGAGACTGCGGCGATCTTCGACGAGAGCTCGTTCGCGAAGATCCTCGTCTCCGGCGAAGGAGCGCCTGCGCTTCTCGAGCGGCTCTGCGCGAACCGGGTCGCGCGCGACGTCGGGCAGGTGACGTACACGCAGATGCTCAATCCGAAAGGCGGGATCGAGTGCGACTTCACCGTGACCAGGCTGGCGGAGGAACGTTTCGGATCGTCACCGGGACGGCGTTCGGCCAGCACGATCTCGCGTGGATCAGGCAGCACGTGCCCGACGACGGGTCCGTCCAGGTCGAGGACGAGACCTCCGCGTACTCGTGCTTCGGCATTTGGGGGCCGAACGCGCGCGAGATCCTCCAGCCGCTCACGAACGCGGACCTGTCGAACGAGGCGTTCCCGTACATGCGCGCTCAGGAGCTCGCGATCGGCCGCGTGCCGTGCCTCGCGCTCCGCGTGACGTATGTCGGCGAGCTCGGCTGGGAGCTCTATTGCCGCTCCGAGTTCGGCCTCGCGCTCTGGGACACGCTCTGGGAAGGCGGGCAGAGTCACGGGCTGGTCGCGGGCGGCTACAAGGCGATCGACTCGCTGCGCCTGGAGAAGGGCTACCGCGTGTGGGGAGCGGACATCACGTCCGGAGGACACGCCGCCCGAAGCCGGCCTCGGATTCGCCGTGAAGGTCCGACAAGGGCGACTTCATCGGGCGCGACGCGCTCGTCGGGGCGTCGGAGCCCGGGCGGCTCCTGCGCTGCCTGACGCTCGAGGAACCGCGCGCGATCGCGCTCGGGTCGGAGCCCGTCCGTGTACGCGACGAGGCGGTGGGACGGGTGACGAGCGGCGGCTATGGCTATACGGTCGAGAAGTCGATCGCGTACGCGTACCTGCCGGCGGAGCACGACCTCGGCACCGAGGTCGCGGTCGAGATCTTCGGCGAGTGGATCCCGGGCATCGTCGCCGAAGAGCCGCTCTTCGATCCGAGAGGCGAGCGGATCCGCGCGTGAACGACGTCACGGCAGCGGTCGAGCGCGTGTGGCCGGGACGTGACGTGCACGTCGAGGTGCTCGGCGGGGGAATCACGAACCACAACCTGAAGGTCGAGGTCGACGGCGAGGCGTTCGTCCTACGCGTGGCCGGGAAGGACACCGGCCTGCTCGGAATCGATCGCACGGTGGAGCTCGCGGCGACGCGGGCTGCAGCTGCGCTCGGCATCGGGCCGGAGGTCGTCGCGTTCGTCGAGCCCGAGGGATGGCTCGTGACGCGGTTCGTCGAAGGCGCCATTCCGCCGATGGAGCGGATGCACGAGCCCGCGATGCTCGAGCGGGTCGCGCAGGCGTTGCGCGCATTCCACGGCAGCTCGTGCATCTCCGGTGCGTTCGACTCGTTCCGGGTCGTCGAGACCTATCGGCGCACGGCGCTCGACCGAGGCGGGGCCGTGCCCGACGACTATGCGTGGGCACACGAGATCGCGAGACGCATCGAAGCACGACGCTCCGCGGACGTGCATGTCCCCTGCCATAACGACCTGCTGAACGCGAACTTCCTCGAGAAGGACGAACGGCTCTGGATCGTCGACTGGGAGTACGCGGGGATGGGCGACCGCTTCTTCGACCTCGCGAACTTCTCGATCAACCATGACCTTGGCGCCGAGGAGCGCGAAGCGCTCCTCGTGGCCTATTTCGGCGAGCTTCGAAGCGAGCAGGCAGCTGCCTTGGAGCTGATGACGTTCATGTCGGATTTCAGAGAGGCGATGTGGGGCGTCGTGCAGTCGGCCGTGTCCGAGCTCGACTTCGACTTCGACGCCTACGCGAGCGAGCACTTCGAGCGACTCCGCCGGACGGCGGCCGAGCCCGACTTCCAGCAAGCACTCGCGCGGTGGACGACGAGGGGCGCCTTCCGGCGCCCCTCGTAGCGGGTATGAGAGAACGCGGCTACCCCTCGTACTGCGTGTCCGCAGGCAGCTCGAACACCCCTTCCTGCTGGGCCTCGAGCTGCTCGAGCTCCTCCTCGGTGCCCATGCGCACCGGACCCTTGAACCAGTTCTTGGCAGACAGTGCCCACCAGCCGCCGAAGACGAGGCCGATGCCCGCGAACCAGAGCACGGTGTAGTTCGCGAAGTTCTTGTCGAAGGGGTCGTGCCAGGGTAGGCCGACCGTGTACAGCGGGAAGACGAAGAGGATCGTGATGATCCCGACCCAGAGGATGCTGATCGGGTCGAGCCACTTGTAGTGGCGACCGAGGCTCCAGGCCCGCGGCTCATCCCAGCTATCGCCCTTCCTCCAGCGGAGGTAGACCGGAATGATGAACGCTATGTAGAGGCCGATCACGGCGATGGCTGTGCCAACGGCGTAGCCTACGAAGTAGTTCCAGATGGCGGGGACCATCAGCACGCCGGCAAACAGCGCGACTCCGAAGACCGAGTACACCGGGACGCGGTGCTTGGAGACACGCCGCCAGAGCTGATGGCCGGGCACCGCGCCGTCGCGCGAGAACGCGAACATCATCCGGGACGCCGACGTCAGCGAGGCCGTGACGCAGAAGAACTGCGCCACCACGCATATGAAGAGCAAGGCGTCCGACCAGTTCTTTCCCATCGACGCCGTCCAGATCCAGGGGACGACGGGCACGAAGGCGTTGATCTGCTTGAGCGCCTCCTCGGACGTGCCCGGGATGGCGAACGTGACGGCCACAAGCAGGATGAACCCGAAGACGACGGACACGAAAACCGACGTCCACATCCCGGTCGCGGCCATGCGCGAGGCCTTGTGCGTTTCCTCCGCCGTGTGCGCGGACGCGTCGAACCCGGTGATCGTGTACTGCGACATCAGCAGGCCGAGTCCGAAGACGAACCAGAAGGCGGGGTTGGTGAACGAGAGCGTGCCGCCTCCGTACCCGGAGTTGTTGACGCGCTCCGTGAACACGTACGACAGCGACTGATGGTGATCCGGGACGAAGATCAGCACACCGACGATGAACGCGACGCCGACCATGTGCCACCACGCGGAGAACATGTTCAGCCCGGACGTGATGCGTATGTCGAAGACGTTGATCAGGCACGCAGCGAGCAGGAATATCGCGTAGAGGATGTAGGTCGAGGCGTTGAACGACGCGCCGAACCAGTCGTTCATGTGCTGGGTGTAAGAGAACCAGCTGTCGAACAGCACCTGCCCGAAGATCGCGAGGCCGTAGCCGATCGCCGCGGTGACCGCGATCTGCCCGATGAGGTTGAACCATCCGGTCGCCCAGCCCCAGCCGGGGCTCCCGAGCTTCGAGGCCCAGTAGTAGAGGCCGCCAGCAGTGGGGAACGCCGAGGCGATCTCCGCCATGGAGAGCGCGATGAGCGTCGACATGAGGCCGACGAGCAGCCAGCCCCAGGTCACGGCTATCGGGCCCCCGTGCTCGAAGGCGATCGTGTACGAGGTCAGGCACCCCGCGAGGATCGAGATGATCGTGAAGCTGATGGCGAAGTTGCGGAACCCTCCCATCGCGCGGAAGAGCTCCTGCGCGTAGCCCAGCTTGTGGAGGATCTGCTCGTCCTCCGAGGTGCGGTAGCTGGGCGCCGGACCTGTGCTCATTGCCTGCCCTCCTAGCGGTCGCCGGTCGAACTCAGGCGCGTATTACGTGCACTCCGGCGATGACATGTCAACCACGCCGCCCGCGCACTAGGATCGTCCGATGCTTTCCCTCGAGCGGCTGAACGAGGAGGTCGAGACCGGCGCGATCGACACCGTCGTCGTCGCGTTCACGGACATGCAGGGGCGCCTCATGGGCAAGCGGCTTGCATGCCGAGTTCTTCTGCGAGGAGATGGCCGAAGAGCATCCGGTCGAGGGCTGCAACTACCTCCTGGCGCTCGACATGGAGATGGACCCGATCCCGGGCTACGAGATCGCGAGCTGGGAGCGGGGGTACGGCGACTTCGCGATGAGGCCCGACCTCGGGACGCTTCGCCGGATCCCGTGGCTCGAGGCGACCGCCCTCGTCCTCTGCGACGTCACCTGGCACGACGGGACGCCGGTGCAGCCGTCGCCGCGTCAGGTGCTGAAGGCGCAGATGGATCGCGCGGCCGGCCTCGGCTTCACGCCGATGGCCGGATCGGAGCTCGAGTTCTATCTCCTGCGCGAGACGTACCAGGAGGCGTGGGCACAGCGATACGAGGATCTCACGCCGTCCGTGCCCTACATCCTCGACTACCACATCCTCGCCGCGACCTACGACGAGGACCTCATCCGCCAGATCCGGAACGGCATGCACGCCGCCGGGATCAAGGTGGAGACCTCGAAGGGCGAGGCCTGGCCCGGCCAGCACGAGATCAACTTCCGCTTCGCCGACGCGCTGACGATGGCCGACAACCACGTCATCTACAAGAACGGCGCGAAGGAGATCGCGAACGCGAACGGCTGCTCGATCACGTTCATGGCCAAGCCGTTCGAATCGTGGATCGGGAACTCGTGCCACATCCACGCGTCGTTGTTCCGCGACGGCCAGCCGGCCTTCCGCGACGACGCACAGCTCTTCGACCGCTTCCTCGCGGGGATGATCACCTGCTTCAAGGAGCTCGCCGTCTTCCTCGCGCCGACGATCAACTCGTACAAGCGCTTCGCGGCCGGGAGCTGGGCGCCGACCACCCTCGCCTGGGGCAACGACAACCGCACGTGTGGCTTCCGCGTCGTCGGGCACGGCGCCTCGCGGCGCGTCGAGACGCGGATTCCCGGCGGCGACGTGAACCCGTACCTCGCTTTCGCGGCGATGATCGCGGCGGGGCTGCACGGGATCGAGAACGAGCTCGAGCTCCCACCGGCGCTCGAGGGCAATGCCTACGAGTCCGACGCCGAGCGCTTCCCGTCCTCGCTTCGCGAGGCGATCCTCGCGCTCGAGCTGGGTACGCTCGCGCGGGGCGCGTTCGGCGACCAGGTCGTCGACCACTACCTGAACTACGCGCACACGGAGCAGGCGCTCTTCGACAAGGTCGTCACCGACTGGGAGCGCGTCCGCTACTTCGAGCGCGGCTGACGACGTGCGCGTCGTCCTCGTCTCGCAGGTCCCCGCCGCCGTCCACGGGCTGACCCAGCTTCTGCGCGCTCTGGGACACGAGCCGGTCGCGGTGCTGTGTTCCCGTGAGCACGCCGGGCGTTACGGGGACCAGTTCGACGAACTCGTCCGAGACGCTCCCGCGGAGCTCGACGTCGTCGTGCCGGCGGCCCGCGCACGCATGGCGCCTCTTCTCCGCGCGTTCGAGCCCGATGTCTTTCTCTGTCTCGGCTTCCCGTGGAAGATCCCGGCCGACGCGCTCGCCGTCCCTCGGCTCGGCGCCGTCAACGGGCATCCGTCGTTCCTGCCCCGGTACCGGGGGCCGAGCCCCGTCGCGTGGGCGATCCGGAACGGCGACGACGAGATCGGGTTCACGCTCCACCGCATGGACGCGGAGCTGGACACGGGCGCGATCCTCGCGCAGGGCGCCATCGAGCTCGACGATGAGCACACGTACGACGAGCTCGAGGCGAAGTTCGCCGCGATCGTCGGCGAGCTCCTTCCGCGCGCGCTCGCCCGGCTCGAGGCCGGCGAGCCGGGCGATCCCCAGGACGAGGCGCAGGCGAGCTACTTCTCGTTCTTCGGCCCCGACTACGTCTGGATCGACCGGGCGCGTCCGGCGCGCGAGATCTACCGGCAGGTCAAGGCGTGGCGGTTCGCGTCGCAGGCGCCGGGGGAGCGGGGTGCCTTGACGGAGCTCGACGGGGAGGTGGTCCGCGTGCTGCGGACCCGGCTCGAGCCCGGTCCCGGCCGCGAGCTCGAGTGCGGAGACGGCACACTCTGGATCGTGGAGTCGGAGCAGGCATGAGGCCTGTCGTCGGGGTCACCTCGTACGCGCAGGAGGCGAGCTGGGGCGTCTGGCACCTTCCGGCTGCCCTCGTCCCGCTCGCGTACGTCGACGCGATCGAGCGGGCAGGCGGGCGCGCGGTCGTGATTCCGCCGGCGGAGGAGGACGTCGAAGAAACGCTCGACGCACTCGATGCGATCGTGTTCTCGGGCGGCGCAGACGTCGATCCGACGCACTACGGGGCGGAGCGCCATCCCGCGACCGACACACCCCAAACGCGGCGAGATGCGGGCGAGATGGCGCTGCTTCACGCTGCGCTCGAGCGCGACATACCGACACTGGCCATCTGCCGCGGCTTCCAGCTCCTGAACGTCGCGCGTGGGGGAGACCTCATCCAGCACCTCCCCGACGAGGTCGGGCACGACGTGCACAAGGAGGTGCCTGGTCAGTTTGCCGTGCATCCGGTCGAGGTCAAGGAGGGCTCGCGGCTCGGCTCGATCGTCGGCGGGACGCCCGAAGTGACGTCACATCACCACCAGGCGCTCGGCCGGGTCGGCGACGGTCTCGTCGAGACCGCGTGGGCCGCGGACGGAACGCTCGAGGGCGTCGAGGATCCGGCGCGACGCTTCGTCGTCGGTGTGCAGTGGCATCCGGAGGCGAGCGAGGACGCCGCGCTCTTCGAGGCTCTGGTCGAGCAGGCACGCGAGTACCGCGCGTCTCGCACGAAGTAGGCTCCACGCTCCAACGACCAAGGAGCAGGGGTGTACTTCGCGTTCGCTGCCATCTACTACGTTCTTGTTCTCGCCGTCATCGTCGACGTCGTGCGGCAACCGTCGACTGCTCTCTCTGGCGTCGGAAAGGCGCTCTGGATAGTGGCCTTCCTCCTGGTGCCCGTGCTTCCGTGGCTTGTCTACGGATTCTGGCGCATCAAGCGATCGCGCCTGTGACGCTGACGGTCGTCAACCCGGCGACGGAGAAGCCGATCGCCGAGCTCGAGCAGGCCGGAGTCGAGGAAACCGACGCAGCCGTTGCATGTGCGAAGGCGGCGTTCCCTGCGTGGCGGGGCGTCGCGCCGGCCGACCGGGCACGACTCCTGCGCCGCGTCGCAACCCTGGTCGAGGAGAACGGCGAGGAGCTCGCGCGGATCGAGTCCGAGAACGTCGGCAAGCCGATCTCGGGCGCGCGCGGCGAGGTCGGAATGGTCGCGCAGGTCTTCCACTTCTACGCGGGGGCGGTCGACAAGCACGGCGGCGAGACGATTCCCGTCGCGGGCGGTGTCGCGGCGACGTTCCGCGAGGCGCTCGGTGTCGTGGGCCTCATCGTCCCGTGGAACTTCCCAGCGAACATCGCGAGCTGGAAGCTCGGGCCCGCACTGGCATGCGGCAACACCGTCGTCCTCAAGCCCGCCGAGCTGACGCCACTCTCGGCGGTGCGGCTCGGAGAGCTCTGTCTCGAGGCGGGAATCCCGGAGGGCGTCGTCAACGTGGTCGTCGGCAAGGGATCCGTCGTCGGTCAGCGGCTCATCGAGCATCCGGATGTGGCGAAGATCGCCTTCACAGGCTCGACGGAGGTCGGGCGGCTCGTCATGCAGGGCGCGGCGGGAACGATCAAGCGCGTCACGCTCGAACTCGGCGGCAAGTCGGCGAACGTGATCTTCGAGGACGCCGACCTCGAGAAGGCCGCCGCTGCCGCGCCGTACTCGGTCTTCGACAACGCAGGCCAGGACTGCTGCGCGCGCTCGCGCATCTTGGTCCAGAAGGCCGTCTACGACAGATTCCTGGAGCTGCTCGTGGAGGCCACCGCAGGAGTGAAGGTCGGCGACCCGGCAGACGAGTCGACGGAGATGGGGCCGCTCGTCTCGGCAGGACACCGTGAGACCGTCGCATCGTTCGTCGAGGGCGAGCCGGCGTTTCGCGGCGACGTCCCCGACGGTCCTGGCTATTGGTACCCCTGCACCGTCGTCGAGGCGTCGAACGAGGATCGCGTCGCACGCGAAGAGGTCTTCGGGCCGGTCGCGGCCGTGATCCCCTTCGAGGACGAGGCCGACGCGATCCGGATCTCGAACGACACGCCGTACGGGCTGTCGGGATCGATCTGGACGCGCGACGGAGCGCGGGCGCTGCGCGTCGCTCGCGCGACCGACGCGGGCGTGCTGTCCGTGAACGCGAACACGTCGGTGCGCGTGCAGACGCCGTTCGGAGGCTTCAAGCAGTCGGGGTTCGGCCGAGAGCTCGGGTTGCACGCGCTCGACGGCTACTCCGAGGTCAAGAGCGTCTTCATCTCGACGGAGGGCTGAGCGAATGGGGAGATTGGACGGAAAGGTCTGCGTCATCACGGGAGCGGGCGGCGGCATGGGTCGCGAGGCCGCGATCGTGTTCACGGAGGAAGGCGCGAAGGTGTGTGCCGCAGATGTCGATTCCTCGCTTGCGGAGGAGACCGTCACGATGTGCTCGGGCGAGGCGTTCGCCTTTCCCGTGAACGTCGCCGACGAGGATGGAGTCGGGTCGCTGATGGCCGCCACCGCCGAGCGGTTCGGCGGGATCGACGTTCTCTACAACAACGCCGGGATCTCGCCCGGCGACGACGCATCCGTCCTCGACACGCCCGTCGAGGCATGGCAGCGCGTGCAGGACGTGAACACGAAGGGCGTCTTCCTCTGCTGCAAGCACGGCATTCCGTACCTGCTCGAGCGCGGCGGCGGTTCCGTCATCAACGTGGCGTCCTTCGTCGCGATTCTCGGCGCAGCGACCTCGCAGATCTCCTACACGGCGTCGAAGGGCGCGGTGCTCGCGATGTCCAAGGAGCTCGGCGTGCAGTTCGCGCGGCAGGGCGTCCGCGTGAACGCGCTGTGTCCCGGCCCTGTCGAGACGCCGCTCCTGCTGGCTATCTTCGGCGACGATCCGGCCGCGTTCGCACGTCGGCAGGTCCACTGGCCGACGGGTCGCCTCGGGAGGCCGCGCGAGATCGTGAACGCGGCACTCTTCCTCGCGAGCGACGAGTCGTCGTTCGTCAACGCCTCGGCGTTCGTCGTCGACGGCGGCATCACGTCCGCCTACGTGACGCCGGAGTAGTCGCTCAGACGCCTACGACTTGAACCAGCCAGCGGCGATCGCGTTCGCGATCGAGCTCGAGGAAGAGAACGCGCTGCCACTGGCCGAGACAGAGCTCGCCGTCGCGCACGGGGATCGACTCGCCGGCCGGCCCGAGAAGCATCGACATGCAATGGGAGTGGCCGTTGCCGATCTCCATGTCCTCCTCGCACACGTTCTCCGTCCGACGGTCCCAATCGTCGTGCGCGTAGTAGTGCTCGGTCGGGACGAGCCGCTTGAGCAGCACCGCGAAGTCCTCCAGGAAGCCGCGCTCCCACTCGTTGACGCGCACCGAGCACGTCGTGTGCGGCGAGTAGACGGAGCAGATGCCGTCGACGATGCCACTCTGGCGGACCGCTTCCTGGACGTCCTCCGTGATGTCCGTGACGGTGAGTCCGCCAGCCGTCCGGAGCTGATGCTCGGCCTGGAAGGTCTTCACGACTCCGACATTCTGTCAGTAGCGCATGCGCTCGGCTCGGGCAAACCGTTGGTTACGCTCAGCGCCGCGGGCCCGTAGCTCAGCTGGTCAGAGCAGCCGACTCATAATCGGTTGGTCCCTGGTTCGAGTCCAGGCGGGCCCATTCCAACGCAAGTCATACAGCCAAATCCGCATGGTTATGCGGTTCGGGTGTGCCGGAAATGCCGAAATGAGCACCCCGTCACGCCGACTTGCTAATCGCGCGGGGCCCCGCCCACACACACGTTCTCTGGGGTGGCCGGGAGTTCTCCTACGCGAAGGTGCTGCGGTGAGAGCGGTCGGCGGGCGGGCGATCCCGGAGTCCTGGGCTACAATCAGAACTACCTACTTAGCTCCTCCTCCGCCCTGACTGCACTCATCCGAGCCACTGCGTCAGGACGAGCGGAAAGGGAGGCGCTATGTCCTCCAGTTCGAAGTCCTCCAGTTCGACCGACCCGCTGCTCGCGAAACTCGACGCGCTGCTCGACCAGGCCGTGAGGGTCGTTCCCCGTCCGCGCAAGAACTTCTCGTCCGCGATTCGCGCGATGCATGACGGGCGCTATGACGCTCCGCTTCACAACGGGCGATATGACGCTCCGCGAGGTCGCTTTCCTCGCCTCCAGGTACACGAGATGCTGGCGAGAGACATCACGGCGGCAGTCGACGCCGGCGAACCGGCTGGGCGCGAATCCGAGCTCCTCAAGCGCGTCTCTGTCCGCCTGGCGTAACAAAGTCAGCGTTGGAGCCAGATCCGCATGGTTGTGCGGGGTGGACACTGCCGGGTCCACGTCGGGAGAGCCGAAACTGGTCGCTCGGGACGCGACGTGGCACCTCCCGTCACATAGTGTGCGAGCAGCGGGCCCGTTCGTTCGGTGAGGTTCGACCCCTGCAGGTCCGGGGAAGCCGACGCGGCTGACGAGCTCGGCCCCTCTCCCCCCAACGGTTGCCCCGAACGGAGCATGGTCACGCGTCAGCCGGAGAGGCACCATGCACGTGTCGCATCAGGAGAGGTCGGGCGTGGTCTGATGAGATGGTCGGCTCCGATGAGGGGGTCGGCGAGGGGGCCGTAGTGCCGCAGCTATTCCCTCCTCCCACGTTCGGCCTCACACTGATGCTCGCTTCCGGGTGCGCGCCGTGTCCTGCCGTTTCGCGGCCCGAACGTATGTCGCGGCCGGACCGACGTGCGTGCGCAAACGTGATCGCCAACGGGAGGGACAGACGACGCCACGCCCGACACCCTGGGAAGGATCGGCGCGGGAAGGCACGAAGCCGAACCCGTCGGGTCGGCCCGCGTCCTCCGTTTTCCCCTCTCCCCTGACGGGAGGAGATACGCCGCCGGCCCGGCTACCTGATCCACATGCATTCGTTCGGTCGGGCGTCTCCGCTCGCGCCCCCCCTCGTCATCCATCGCGAGAACACCCTTCCGGGGGGCACGGTGTCCGATCCCGGAGACGATCACCTGAGGAGGAGCACAACCTTGCCGCCGCTGCCGCCTCAGCACGATTCGAACGTGATCAGCCCCGAGCTCGCGCTCGTCGACCGGGCGATCGCCGAATCCGTTCGTGACGAACGAGTTCTCGCTCCCCATGGCCTCCGTGGAGTCGAGTCCGATCCACGCGTGGCACTCCGGCGTCTGTGCGCGCTGTCGGACGTGAATCCGGCTAGAAGTCGTCGTCCGAGGCTCGCGCTCTCCGGCGTCGTTGCGCTTTGGGGGGAAGCGGTGATCCTCGTCGCGGCTCACATTCCGATCGGCGTGCTGTAGGGCGTCGGCGGCCTCACTCATTCGAGGCAATCCGACGATGACGTCGTTTGGGTCTCGCCAGGTGAGGTAACCGTAGGACAGGGGGGTACGGGGCGCCGGTTGGCGGTCTGGCCCGTTCGATCGCGTCCCGTTACCTCCGCGAACGCTCCTTTCGTAAGCGGCTGCCCGGAACAATGCAAGCGCGACGCGCGTTCAGGCGTCTCGTAGGACTGGGTGACTCGAGCGCGAGGGAGGTCTCGCGCGCCCGGAAACGCGGGGCTCTGCCCCGGAAGGAGGAGGAATGGCCCTGACGATCAACGACACCGCGCCCGATTTCACGGCGCAGTCGACCGAGGGAGAGATCTCGTTCCACGACTGGATGGGCGACTCGTGGGCGGTGCTCTTCTCGCATCCGAAGGACTTCACGCCCGTGTGCACGACGGAGCTCGGCTACATGGCGAAGATCAAGCCCGAGTTCGACCGCCGGAACGTGAAGATCATGGGGATCTCTGTGGACTCGACCGGCGACCACGAAGGGTGGGCGAGGGACATCGAGGAGACGCAAGGCACCGCGCCCAACTACCCGATCATCGGAGACGACGACTTCAAGGTGGCGAAGCTGTACGGGATGCTTCCCGCGGAAGTCGACGGCGCGGCCGGCGATCGCACCGCGGCCGACAACCAGACCGTCCGCAACGTCTTCGTCATCGGCCCGGACAAGAAGGTGAAGCTCGTCCTCGTCTATCCGATGACGACGGGGCGGAATTTCGACGAGGTCATTCGCGTGATCGACTCGCTGCAGCTCACCGCGAAGCACCGCGTCTCGACGCCGGTGAACTGGAAACAGGGCGAGGATGTGATCATCGCCGGGTCGGTGTCGAACGAGGAGGCGAAGGAGATCTGGCCGGACGGCTGGGAGTCGCCGAAGCCGTACATCCGCATCGTCCCTCAGCCCGAGTCCGAGGTTCTGGCCGAGAGCCCGAGCTGAGCAGGAACAGAGTCTTGGCCAGTCGGTAGGAGCGACCAGCGATTGCGCAGCAATCGCGCTTCAGGGGGTTCGAGCTGCCGAGATCAGCGTTTTCGCATTCAAAGGGCCTGCAGTCGCAGGCCCTTTGAACTGCGCAAGAGACCCGGGTGGGCGGGCCTCTTGCTGAAGCGGCGCAACTTCGGGGCCAGGCGAATCGCCTGCGGGGAGAGGAGTCGCGCCGGTAGCCGGTACCTATGCCACATCGTGCGGACGGACACGACCTTCTCCACGCGATTTCCACACCCGAAATGCCGCAATTTGGGCGAACTCCGCAGCCGGTATCCACAGGGGTCGTGGAACTGCGGCATGGCTAGACTGCGAACGTGGCCGAGTACGGAACGCTCCGGGTGAAGACGGGACTGGCCGAGATGCTGAAGGGCGGCGTGATCATGGACGTCGTCGACGCCGAGCAAGCGCGCATCGCGGAAGACGCTGGTGCGTGCGCCGTCATGGCGCTCGAGCGTGTGCCTGCCGACATCCGGCGCGACGGCGGCGTCGCCCGCATGAGCGACCCGGAGAAGATCAAGGAGATCCAGGAGTCGGTCACGATCCCCGTGATGGCGAAGTGCCGCATCGGGCACTTCGCGGAGGCGCAGATCCTCGAGGCGCTCGAGGTCGACTACATCGACGAGTCCGAGGTCTTGACTCCTGCCGATCTCGAGCACCACGTGGACAAGTGGGCCTTCACGGTTCCATTCGTGTGCGGCGCGACGAACCTGGGGGAGGCACTTCGTCGCATCTCCGAGGGTGCCGCGATGATCCGTACCAAGGGCGAAGCCGGCACGGGCGACATCGTCAACGCGGTGACGCACATGCGATCCGTCTTCGGCGCGATTCGCGCGCTCGGGGCGATGCGCGAGGACGAGCTCCACGCGGCCGCAAAGGAGCATCGAGCGCCGTACGAGTTGATTCGCTGGGTCGCGGAGAACGGACGGCTTCCCGTCGTGACCTTCACCGCCGGCGGCATCGCCACGCCCGCGGATGCCTCGCTCTGCATGCAGCTCGGAGCCGACGGCGTGTTCGTCGGCTCCGGCATCTTCAAGTCCGGCGACCCGGAGCGGCGCGCGAAGGCGATCGTCGAGGCGACGACGCACTTCGACGACCCGAGCGTCCTCGCGGACGTCTCGGCAGGCCTCGGCGAGCCGATGGTCGGGATCTCATCGAGCTCGCTCGCCGACGACGAGCGGCTCGAAGTTCGCGGCTGGTAGCTCACGCGTGAGCAGGTCGCTGCGTATCGGCGTCCTCGCGCTGCAGGGCGCGTTTCGCGAGCACGCGACCGCACTCCGCCGGCTCGGCGCCGACGTGGTCGAGGTGCGCCTGCCCGAGGAGCTCGAGGGCCTCGACGGCCTGGTGATTCCCGGTGGTGAGTCGACGACGATCACGCGCCTCGCCGAGCTCTACGGTCTCGACGATGCGATCCGCTCGTACGCCGGCGCCGTCTTCGGCACGTGTGCGGGCATGATCGTCCTCGACCGCGAGCACCTCGGACTCGTCGACCTCGTCGTCGACCGAAACGCCTTCGGCCGGCAGGTGAAGAGCTTCGAGGCGGATGTCGATCTCGCCGCGGACGAGCTTCCGCTCCGAGGCGTCTTCATCCGCGCCCCGCGAATCCGAAGCCTCGGAGGCCGCGTCGAGGTCGTCGGCAAGCTCGACGGCGAGCCCGTGCTGGTGCGCGACGGGCGATTCCTGCTCGCGTCGTTCCACCCGGAGCTGACCGACGACTTGCGCATCCACGAGCTGTTCATGACGATGGCCGAGGAGGCGAGCAGTGTCCGGGCATAGCAAGTGGTCGAGCATCAAGCACAAGAAGGGGGCGGCAGACGCCAAGCGCGGCCAACTCTTCTCCAAGCTCTCGCGGGCGATCATCGTCGCCGCGAAGGAGGGTGGTGCCGACCCGACGAGCAACCTCGCGCTCCAGAACGCGATCGAAAAGGCGCGCTCGTACTCGATGCCGAAGGACAACATCGAACGCGCAATCTCGAAGGGTGCGGGAGCCGACGCGGAAGCAGCGAGCTTCGAGACGGTCGTCTACGAGGGGTATGGCCCCGAGGGCGTCGCCGTCCTCGTCGAGGCGTTGACCGACAACCGGAACCGGACGGCGTCCGAGGTTCGGCATGCCTTCACGAAGCACGGTGGAAACCTCGGGACGACCGGCGCCGTCGCCTGGCAGTTCGAGCGGCGCGGTGTCGTGCTCGTGGCCGCCGACGGCGTCGACGAGGACGAGCTCGTTCTGGTCGCGGCTGATGCCGGTGCCGACGACGTCGAGCACGACACGTCGAGCTTCGTGGTCACGAGTGCGCCGGAAGAGCTGAGTGCCGTTCGCCAGGCGCTCGAGGCTGGCGGCTTCGCGATCGAGTCGGTCGAGCTCGCGATGGTGCCCAAGACGACGGTGGCCGTCGCGGACGAGTCGACCGCACGCAAGATCGTGCGTCTCGTCGAGGGGCTCGAGGACACGGAGGACGTGCAGGATGTCTACGCGAACTTCGACATCCCCGAGCAGGTGCTGGAGGCGGTAGCCTCCTAGGAGACCTGTGGCGATCGTGGCTGCGGACACTGCGGGTAGGCGAGCGGACCGGATCGAGTCGCTCCTCTCCGCGCGCCTCTTCGTCGAGCCGCAGCTCGCCGACGACCGAATCGTCTTCGTCTCGAACCTCTCGGGCCACCTGAGCCTGTATGCGATGGACGCAGCGGGCGGAGTTCCCGAGCCTCTCCTTCCGCCACAGATCGCGCTCCAGAACCCGGAGCTCGTCGGAGGGCATCTGTTTCACGTGCTGGCGGATCTCGGCCGGATCGTCGTGATGATCGACGCAGACGGCGACGAGAACTACCTCCCGTTCACGATCCCGCTCGAGGGCGGCTTTCCCGAGCCGCTCGCCGAAGAGGCGTTCGCCGGTGGGAGATCGCATCTCGTGCATGTCGACGACGCCGGCCGCGTCGCGTACTTCGCCGTCGAATCGAGAGAGGAGGCGTCGACGACTGCAGTGCGTGTCGACCTCGCGAACGGCGCGGCGGAGCGTCTCTGGCAGAGCCCGTACGGGGCGTTCGTGGCAGCGTGGACACCCGATCACTCGCGCGTGGCGCTCGTCGACGGCTACACGATGGGCGACATCGTGCTGTACGAGGTCGACGCGTCCGGCGAGCGGACGATGCTCTGGGGAACGCCGATCGACGATCGCGACCCCGACACCGAGTACCCACTCTCGGGGTTTCGCGCCGCGTACGGAACGGCGAGCGGCGCGGGCATCCTCCTGACGACGACGCTGTTCGACGACGCGGGCACGCTCGGCTATCTCGACCGCTCGGTGCCCGGCGAGGTCGAGCCCGTCTCCCTCGAGGGTCTCGCGCACGACGGAATGGGTGAGCTCGAAGGTCTCGACCATCTCGAGGACGATCGCTACTCGCTGGTCTACAACATCGACGGCTGCTCGTGGGTGTACGCCGGAGCTCTCGACGAGGCCACGCGTACATTCACGGTCGAGCGTGTGCTGGTCGGCGCGGGCGAGCTCGCCGGCGGCGTCCTGCACGGAATCCACTACGACGAGGGCAGCGGCAGGTTCGTCGCTGCGTTCTGCACGGCGACGATCCCGACCCAGCTCCACGTCTTGCCTGCCGTGGACGGATCGTCCGCGGTGCTGACGCGCGAGCGCGCCCTCGGGCTTGCCCGGGAGCTGCTGTCTTCCGGCGAGGACGCGTCGTTCGAGTCGCACGACGGGCTCCGCATCTCCTCGCGGCTCTACCTCCCGTCGCCCGAGCTGGGGTACGACGGCCCACGCCCGCTCGTCTACTACGTGCACGGTGGCCCTCAGAGCCAGGAGCGCCCGAACTTCGCGTGGTTCTCCATGCCGCTCATTCAGGTCCTCACGCTCGAGGGCTTCGCGGTCTTCGTCCCGAATGCCCGCGGCTCAACCGGATACGGGCTCGACTACTCGAAGCAGGTCGACCGCGACTGGGGAGGGCTCGATCGACTTGACCACGTGCACGCGATGACCGAGGTCCTCCCGCGGGACGAGCGCGTCGACGTCACACGTGCCGGCGTCGTGGGGCGGTCGTACGGCGGCTACATGACGCTCACGCTCGCTGCGCGCCATCCCGAACTGTGGCGGGCCGCGGTGGACATGTTCGGTCCATACGACCTCTTCACGTTCATGGATCGGCTGCCGGAGACGTGGAAGCCATACTTCGCGCTCGCGGTGGGCGACCCCGAGAAGGACGCCGACTTCCTCGTCGACCGCTCTCCGAAGACGCACATCGCCGACATCTCGTGCCCGCTCCTCGTCATCCAGGGCCAGAACGACCCTCGCGTGGTCGAGCGCGAGTCGCGCGACGTCGTCGAGCAGCTTCGTGACCTCGGCCGCGAGGTCGACTACCTCGTCTTCGACGACGAGGGCCACGACGTCCTCAAGCTGGCGAATCGCGTTCGCTGTTACGACACCATCGTCGGGTTCTTCGGTCAGCACCTCGCGTGATTCGCTGTTAGGGTCTCGCGCGATGCGGTGGCTCGCACTCCTCGTTCTTTCCGCTGCGCTCGTCGCGGCAGGTTGCGGCGGTAGCAGCAACGAGTCGGCGGCCACGACCGAGACGACGACCACCGAGACGACCAGCACGACCGGCGAGACGACGACGGAGTCGACCGGCACCACCGACCTCTCGGGAATCCTGAACGACAAGGACTGCCTCGCACTCGCCGGCGTCGGCGCGACCTTCGCGCAGGCGGTCACGGGCGCAACCGACGAGCAGGCCGCTGCCGAGCTGCAGCAGCTCGTGGACAAGGTGCCGGACGACATCAAGGCGGACGTCCAGGTGCTCGCTCAGTGGTTCGCCGACTACACCGCGAAGCTGAAGGACATCGGCATCAAGACCGGACAGACGCCGACCGCCGATCAGCTCCAGCAGCTTCAGGCAGCGATCTCGAGCTCGAGCTCGAACCAGCAGGAGCTGACCGCGGCCTCGAACCACATCGAGGCGTGGTCGAAGCAGAACTGCACCGGCTGACGTTCTCGCGCGGGAGGAACGTCCGGGCTCCTGCGTAACTTCCACACGTGAAGGTCCTCGGCATCGACCCAGGGACGGCTGCGTGCGGGTACGGGATCGTCCACGGAAGCGACGGGCGCCTCCGGGCGGGGGTGTCGGGCTGCTGGCGGACGTCCGCACGGGAGCGGCTCGACGCGCGGCTGCTGACGATCTTCGAGGGAGTGCGGGCGCTCATTGCGGAGCACGAGCCCGACGCCGTCGCGCTCGAGGAGTCCTACGTGGGTGCCGACGCCCGCATCGCGCTCTCCGTCGGGCAGGCACGCGGCGCCGTGCTCGTCGCGGCCGCCGAAGCCGGAGTCGAGTGCGCTGAGCACGCGCCCGCGAGGGTCAAGCAGACGGTCTGCGGATATGGGCGCGCGGACAAGGTGCAGATGCAGCGGATGGTGAAGCTCATCCTCGGGTTGGACGAGGAGCCGAGGTCGTCTCATGAGGCGGACGCGTTCGCGGTGGCCATTTGCCACGCGCTCGCATCTCCGCTCGCGAGGGTGGTGGCACCGTGATCTCGAGGCTCCGGGGAGCGCCGGTGGGGCGCACGGTCGACGGCCTCGTCGTGGACGTCGGTGGTGTCGGTTACCTCGTGAATGCAACGCCGAGCGTCGTCCGTCGTGCGGACGGTGCGACCGAGGTCACGATCGAGACGTACCTCCATGTCCGGGAGGACGCGCTCCAGCTCTACGGGTTCGCCGACGCCGCGGAGCGCACGCTTTTCGTGCAGCTGCTCGGCGTGAGCGGCATCGGGCCGAAGGTGGCGCTCGCCGTCGTCTCCAGCACCTCGCCCGAGGAGCTGCAGCGAGCGATTGCGTTGCGCGACTCGGCCCGCTTCCAGGCGATACCGGGCATCGGCAAGAAGACCGCCGAGCGGATCGTCCTCGAGCTCGAGGGCTCGATCGCCGAGCCCTCTGCGAGCGCCGAGCCGGGCGTACCGCGCGAGCTCGTCGCCCGCGACGCGCTCGTCGAGCTCGGCTACTCCCTCGTCGAGGCCGAGCAGGCGCTCGCGAGCGTCGATCCCGACCTGCCCGTCGAGGAGCGCGTGCGCGAGGCGCTACGGAGCGCCGCGTGACGAATAGCCAGTTCCTGGCGCCCGTGCTGCGTGACGGCGACGAGGAGGTCGAGCAGTCGCTGCGGCCGCGGCGACTCGACGACTTCGTCGGACAGGAACGGACGAAGGAGCAGCTCGAGATCGCACTCGAGGCGGCGAAGGGCCGCGGCGAGGCGCTCGACCACGTCCTGCTCGTGGGGCCGCCGGGGCTCGGGAAGACGACGCTTGCCACGATCATCCGCGAGGAGCTCGACGTGGGCATCCGCACGGTCGCAGGCCCGGCCCTCGAGCGGAAAGGCGACATGGCGGCGATCCTGACGGGGCTCGACACCAAGGACGTGCTCTTCATCGACGAGATCCACCGGATCAACCGTGCGATCGAGGAGATCCTCTATCCGGCGCTCGAGGACTTCCGGCTCGACATCGTCGTCGGACAGGGCGCCGGAGCGCGCACTCTCACCCTCGATCTGCCGCCGTTCACCCTCGTCGGCGCGACCACGCGTACCGGCCTGCTGACGACGCCGCTGCGCGACCGCTTCGGGATGACGTTCCGCCTCGGTTACTACGAGCAGCACGAGCTCGCGACGATCGTCCGCCGCTCGGCAGGCATTCTCGGCGTCGAGGTCGCAGACGAAGCGGCGGACGAGGTCGCCCGTCGCGCACGCGGCACGCCGCGCGTGGCGAACCGCATCCTCCGTCGCATCCGCGACGTCGCCGAGGTGAGGCACGCAGGAGCGGTCACC
Organism: uncultured Gaiellaceae bacterium; assembly: GCA_963746975.1. Taxonomy (GTDB): domain Bacteria; phylum Actinomycetota; class Thermoleophilia; order Gaiellales; family Gaiellaceae; genus GMQP-bins7. The sequence goes on along the minus strand of CAVVDE010000010.1, from coordinate 905,673 downwards.
ATCGAGGTCACCAGGGAGGCGCTCGAACTCCTCGAGGTGGACGAGGCCGGGCTCGAGCGCATCGACCGCGAGCTTCTCTCGGCGATCTCACACAAGTTCGGGGGAGGGCCGGTCGGCCTGTCCACGCTCGCCGTCGCGCTCGGTGAAGAGCCGGACACGATCGAGGACGTCTACGAGCCGTACCTGCTCCAGCTCGGCTTCCTGCAGCGCACGCCCCGTGGCCGGGTCATCACCGACCTCGGGCGGGAGCACATCGGCGCGCAGCGGGCGGGTGAGCTCTTCTGATGTCGACGCACGTGTGGACGCCGGGAGCCGCCGGCCCGCTCGACGAGTTCGTGGGTCGGTTGACGCGGATGGTCACGACGTTTGCGAGCGACAACGGGCTCGAGCAGGCGGAGGTGTGCGTGGAGCTCGTCGACGGCTCTCGGCATACACTCGCCACGACGAGCGCGGAGCCGGGGTTCGGTTTCTTCTCGTTCACGCCGCACCGCGAGTCGGGTGACGAGCCGAGGAGGGTGATCGTCCCGATCGGTGCGGTCCGCTCGATCGAGATCTCCGCGCCCGATCCCGAGCGCCCGTTCGGCTTCGTTCCGACCGAGTAAGCGCGCTCAGGCGTCGAGGGTTGATGTGGGAGACGGAAAGATCGGCTCCAAGCCGGTCGAAATTCCGCCGATCTGGCTTCTCGCCCACGTCCCGAAGAAGGCGACGGAGAGGACGAAGAAGACTCCGCCGAGCGCGAGCGCTCCGATTACTCCGAGGTCGAGGCCAAGCGCTGCGATGCCGGCGGCGGCTCCGGCGACGACCGAATCGATAACCGCGATGACACCGGGAATGGAGACGAATGCCTGCAGCCGCGGCAACGGGTTCCGCGCTCCGAGCGACGACACGAGAATTCCGGCGGCGTCGTCGTACCGACTGGTGACGAAGTACGGCTCGAGCTCTGGTGCGAACTCGAGATACGCGTTGCGGATCCGGTTCATACCCTGCACCCAGAGCCTGTTCTCGTGGTTCACCTGTCCGAGCCGCGCGATGGTCGCCACCCCGAGGAAGTAGACGACCGGCAAGAGCACAAGTGCGAATGCGACGAACCCTGATCCGAAGCTGGTGGCCTGCGCGACGAGCGCCAGAGCGACGACGGCTCCCGAGAGCGCGGCGACGAAGATCGACGCTCGGCTCATAGCTTCCGTATAGACGAGACTGCGAGCTGCGATCAGGCTCCAGTGCTCGGTCGTGAGGATCTGAAGCGCGTGGGATCCGAACGCGACCTGCGGAACACCTTCCGCAGGTGAGACACGCGACGTGTCGGCCCCAGGCTCGAGCACGCAATCAGCCCCGGTACTGCAGCTCGCTCCAGGACGGCACCGGCGCGAGCTCGAGGAGCGTTCGCCCGCCCTGAGGCTCGGCGTAGCCGAAGTCGCCGGTGTCGTCGATCCAGGACACGTCGAGAAGCCCCTCCTTGACGCGATGGTCGAGCCATGCGCCACGGAACACGAGCTTGCGCAGCCAGTACACGAGCGACTCGCCGTTCTGGAGCGAGACACGCTCCCAGTGTCGAACGAGGTAGAGACCGAGCCCGCTGCGCGGGTCGACGATCCGGCCGTCCGCGACGAGCTCCACGAGGTCCGCCGACTCTTCGTCGTCGACTTCGTTCGTCGCGATCAGCTCGATGCGAACAGCGGCGCCGATGACACGCTCCTCGAAGTCGGTCGCGGAGAACTCGAACCGGTGGCCCAGGAACTCCACGACGAAGTCGTCGCCCGAGCGGTAGTTGGCGGCCAGCATCGGTCGCAGCGTATCTACGCTTCCGGCGTGAACGATCGGCGTTTGTGGGCCGCGATGGCCGTGATCGTGGTCGCCATCTGGCTCGTCGGGGCCGCTGTTACGCGCTATTCGCTCGAGCGGATGGCGTACTACACGCCGATCGCGGTCGTCGTCGTGGGGGCGACGGTGGGCCTCGTCATCCTCTGGGTGAAGGTCATCACCGACTCCGTCCGGCGTCGACGCTCCCAGCACTGAGAATGAGCACGATCGAATCCGCCGACGGCCTGATTTCGGTCATGTGAAAGACCCTTGAAGGCGACGCTCGTGGGCGCGTCGCCGTGATCAGTCAGCGGGTGCCGACGGCGTCCGACCGTCTCCGTACCGTCACCGTGCGTGACGAATTCCTGGTCGATCTCCCCGCTGGACGTGCCGGCCGCGCGTGTGCTCGCCCGCGAGCTCGGGGTGAGCGAGACGACGGCGTCCGTGCTGACGCGCCGCGGGTACTCCGAACCGGCGGCGGCCCAGAGGTTCCTCGAGGCCGCGCTGCCTGCGTACGACCCCTTCCTGCTCGGAGACATGAGAGAGGCATGCGATCGCATCAGATCCGCGATTGCCGCCGGAACGCAAATCTGCGTTCACGGTGACTACGACGTCGACGGGATCTGCGCCACCGCGGTCGCCGTCCTCCATCTTCGCGAGCTCGGAGCCGACGTTCGCTGGCACCTTCCGAGCAGGTTCGAGGAGGGCTACGGCGTGTCCAGCGACACGCTCGGGCGGCTGGCCGACGAGGGTGTCGGTCTCGTCCTCACCGTCGACTGCGGCATCACGGCCGTCGAGGAGGTCGCCGACGCCAAGCGGCACGGCCTTGAGGTGATCGTGACCGACCACCACCGTCCGGGGGACGTGCTCCCCGATTGCCCGATCGTCGCGACGCGCCCTTCGAGCTATCCCTTCCCCGAGCTCTGCGGGACCGGCGTGGTCCACAAGCTCGGCGAGGCGCTCCTCGGCGGCGAGCATCCGGCCGTTCGGCGCAGCCTCGATCTGGTCGGGCTCGCAACGATCGCGGATGTGGTCCCGCTCGTCGACGAGAATCGCGCGCTCGCTGCTGCGGGCCTACGGTCCCTCGCGGCGACGGCGCGCCCTGGCCTCCAGGCGCTCATGCGCAACGCTCGGGTTGATCCTGCGACGGTCGACTCCGGTGCGGTGGGCTTCCGACTCGCTCCGCGAATCAACGCAGCGGGTCGGCTCGGACGACCCGACATCGCGCTCGAGCTCGTGCTCACGGAGGAGGCCGCCGAAGCGAAGCGGCACGCGGACGCGCTCGAGGACCTGAACCGCGATCGCCAGGCCGTCGAGGACAGGATCGTGCGCGAGGCGATCGCAGCGGTGGAATCGATGTCCGAGGCGCAGCGCCGGCGGCGGGGATACGTGCTCTGGAACGAGGACTGGCACGAGGGGGTCATCGGCATCGTCGCCTCGCGACTCGTCGAGCGGTTCCACCGACCGGTCGTCCTCGTCACGCGCTCGCACGACGGGTGGAAGGGCTCGGGCCGGTCGATCGCCAGCTTCGACCTCCACGGTGCGCTGGCCGCGTGCTCCGAGCACCTCGAGCGCTTCGGCGGGCACAAGGCGGCCGCGGGGCTGTCGATCGCTGCGGAGAGCATCCCCGCCTTCGCGGAGGCGTTCGCGGCGCACGCCGACGCCAACATCGCTGCGGACGACCTGTTCGAGGTGGTCCGGATCGACGCCGTCGTCTCCGCCCAGGATCTCACGCTCGATCTCGCCGAGGAGCTCGCGCGACTCGCGCCGTTCGGGCTCGGCAACCCGGATGTGACCCTGCTCGTCCCGGCAACCGAGGCGGTGACACCGTCGACGGTGGGTGACGGGAAGCACCTTCGTTTTCGCGTGCGCCAAAACGGGCGGGACGCGGGGACTGCGATCGCGTTCGGTCAGGGTTCGCAGCTCGACCGGTTGCGCGCCGTCGGCCTGTTCGACGTCGCGTTCCGCCTGAAGGAGAACCAGTGGAACGGCACCGTCGCGCCGCAGCTCGTGGTCAGACGCATCTTCGATACGGCCGAGGGCTACGAGGAGCTAAGGGCGTCGTTCGCGGAGCTCTGGCGTCAGGGCGAGAGTGCCTGGACCTCGGACGTGCGTCGCGTCTTCGCCGAGCTGGCTCTCGACCAGGCAGGCGCGGGTCGTCGGCAGCTGCTCGAGTCCGAGTCCTTCAGAGCCTTGCTTCTGGACGCCACGCTCCCGCGTGCTGCGTAGCTCAGCCCAGGCCGGGGCGTGACGGCACGAGCGCGTCGCGCATGACAAGGGCGAGGCGTCGCGCGTTCCGGCGGCGCCACCAGCGGCGGAGACTGCTCATGGACGGACCGAGTTCGCTGGCACGTACGCGGCTCCTTCCCGCGGAGAAGGGCCTCGAAACGGCGCTCAGTACACTGATCCCATGACGGTCCTCGACGCCAAACGGCATCGCGAAGACCTTGTCGAGGAGCTGATCGCCGAGGTCGAGGCGTACAACCCCGACGTCGACAAGGAGCTGCTGCGGCGTGCGTTCGAGTACGCCGAGAACGCACACGCGGGCCAGACCCGCCGCTCGGGCGAGGAGTTCATCCACCATCCGCTCGGCGTGGCGCGCATCTGCGCCGAGCTGCACCTCGACGAGCAGACGATCGCCTCTGCGCTGCTCCACGACGTCATCGAGGACACCGAGGCGGACGTCGAGGAGCTCCGCACCGAGTTCGGAGCCGACGTCGCGCAGCTCGTGGAGGGCGTGACGAAGCTGACGCGGATCAGCTTCCAGAGCCGCGAGCAGGCCGAGGCCGAGAACTACCGCAAGATGATCGTCGCGATGGCGCAGGACGTGCGCGTCATCCTCATCAAGCTCGCGGACCGCCTGCACAACATGAGGACGATCGAGTACCTCGGCAAGCAGAAGCAGGCGCAGAAGGCCCGGGAGACGCTCGAGGTCTACGCACCCCTCGCGCACCGGCTCGGGATCCACGCGTTGAAGTGGGAGCTCGAGGACCTCGCATTCCAGACCTTGCATCCACGCAAGTACGCGGAGATCAAGGCGATGGTCGCCGACCGGCGCGCGGATCGCGAGGAGCAGGCAGAGAAAGCGGCCGAGATCCTCGGCGACGAGCTCGAAAAGGCGGACGTCCCGGCGGACATCACCGGCCGGGCGAAGCACCTCTACTCGATCTACGACAAGATGGCCAAGCGCGGGCGCGAGTTCAACGAGATCTACGACCTGACGGCGCTCCGCGTCATCTGCGAGCGATCGGGTGAGGAGGGCACGCGCGACTGCTACGCGGCGCTCGGGCTCGTGCACTCGCTCTGGAAGCCGATGCCGGGGCGGTTCAAGGACTTCATCGCGATGCCGAAGCTGAACCGCTACCGGTCCCTGCATACGACCGTGATCGGGCCGGAAGGAAGACCGCTCGAGATCCAGGTGCGAACCCGCGAGATGCACGAGGAGGCGGAGTACGGCGTCGCCGCGCACTGGGTGTACAAGCGGGGCAGCCGGGCGAGGGCGGACGACGACGAGTGGCTCACGTGGGTCAAGTCCCTGATGGAGGGCCAGCAGGAGGACCAGGACCCCGGCGAGTACATGCGGAGCCTCCGCACCGACCTGTTCTCCGACGAGGTCTACGTCTTCACGCCGAAGGGCGAAGTGAAGGTGCTGCCGTCCGGTGCCACGCCGATCGACTTCGCGTATGCAGTGCACACGGACGTCGGCCACCGCACCGTCGGCGCGAAGGTGAACGGCCGCATCGTTCCTCTCCACTACCGCGTGCGGAGCGGCGACTTCGTCGAGATCCTCACCTCGAAATCGGGGCGCGGCCCGTCGCGGGACTGGCTCGCCCTCGTCACCTCGTCGCGGGCGCGCAACAAGATCCGTCAGTGGTACCAGCGCGAGACGCGCGGCGAGACGGAAGCGAAGGGCCGAGACCTCCTCGATCAGGCCCTGAAGGCGCAGAAGCTGCCGTACCGCAAGCTCCAGGGATCGAGCGTGCTGGCGCAGGTGATCCGCGAGACCGGGTTCAAGAAAGCGGAGGACTTCTACGTCGCGCTCGGTGCGGGGAAGCTCTCACCGACCCAGATCGTCAACAAGGTCATTCAGCGGCTGAAGACGGACGAGGTGGCCGCGGAACCGGTGATCACGACCAAGCCGTCTCGCGCGCGGAAGGCGGTCTCGAGCGATCGCGTCGGCATCCACGTGACCGGCGTCGAGGACGTCCTCGTCCGCCTCGCGAAGTGCTGCACTCCGGTTCCCGGAGACGACATCGTCGGCTACATCTCGATGGGCCGTGGCATCACCGTCCACCGACGGGACTGCCCCAACGTGCGCGCGCTCCAGCGGAACCCCGAGCGCTTCACTGACGTCGAGTGGGAGGGAGGCGCGTCCGCGGGCTTCCTCGTGCAGATCGCCGTGGATGCGTGGGACCGCGCGCGGCTTCTCGAAGACGTTGCGAGGACGTTCGCGGAACACGGCTCGAACATCGTCTCCTACGGCGGCGTCGTCGAGGACGGGATGGCCCGCAACTGGTACACGGCCGAGGTGGGGGAGGTGAAGGAGCTCCGCTCGCTCCTCACCGCGCTACGGAACCTCGATGCCGTCTTCGACGCGTACCGCGTGACTCCGAGCTAGTTCGGCCAGTCGTCGCGCCCGCGCAGCGACGAGACGTCGTCGTCGCAGGCGGCGTATTCGCGCAGAGCCGGGTTCAGCTCCAAGGCGCGGCGGATGTCGACGATCGCCTCGTCCGGTCGTCCCAGGAGCAGCTTCGCCCGCCCGACGTTGTAGAGGACCGCGGGATGATCCGGCCGTCGTTCGAGCGCCTCCTCGAGCTCGGCGAGGTAGGCGTCGTAGTCGCCGGCGTTGCGAAGACGGGTCGCTGCGAAGAAGTCCTCCCAGGGTGAGACCTGGTACACGGCGTCCCGCGGCCCGCCGACGGCGAGAACCTGGGTACCCGGCTCCTCTGCCCGCGCATGCCGCACGACGGTGGGGTCTCGGATGAACACGATCGTGCCGGTGGGGGCGTCGAGCGCCTCTCCGTCGAGCGTGAACGTGGCTCGCCCGTTCAGGACGAGGTAGACCTCCTCGTGCCCGAGCGTCGCCTCGTCGTGCTCCTCGACGACGTCATCGCCCGCGTTCGGCGCGATGTACGCATTCATGCCGAAGGCGCCGATTTCGAGGGTGCGACGAACGGGGCGCCAGAGCAGTGTGTCCTTCACGACCGAGATCGGCTCGATCTCGTCGAGACGCACGCTCCGCCAACCGTCGGCCATGCCGGGAATCTAGTCGCGACGCTTCACCGAGACCGGCGTCGCGTATACGAGGTAGCGCTCGCTCGCGAAGAAGCGTGGGTGACAGGCCTGCAGGACGAGCTGCTCGTGGTGCGGTGTCTTCAGGACGGACAGGTCGTTGTCGTCGACGATCCGATGTCGCGTGACGCGATAGACGACCGTCGCATACGGGAGCTCGGTCGTGATCAGGTCGCCGGGCCGGATTTCGTTGATCTTCCCGAAGGGTGCGCCGTAGGTCGTCCTGTGCCCCGCGATGTAGACGAGCTCGCGCTCGCCGGGCATGTACGACTCGAGGTGTCTTCCGGGGCCGCGACGAAGATCCGCCGTGCCCGTGCCGTTCACGACGACCGCATTCAGGTGGATTCGGGGGATCTTCAGCTTCGCGATGGCATCGCCCTCGTGGCTCTCGAGACGAAACCGCCGCGCCTCACGCCGGACGTCCTCGATCTGTGGTTTCGGTCGCGCCGTCGCATGCGACGTGGGGCGGCGAGCCGGCTGCCATGTCTCGAACCGCTGGTTCAGCTTCGACTCGAGCTGTCTCTGCTCGTACGCTGTGTACGCCGTCGTGAACGGGTCCTTCCACAGATACACGGTGGCGGCCCAGGCGAGAACGCCGAAGCCGATGACGAGAAGGAACGTGCCGACGCGATGTCTCATTGCCGATCACAGAGTAGGGAGCGGACCGGAGTAGCGCGATGGTGTTGACGCGAACGCGCCGGACCTTCCTCGTCGCTGCGGCGGTCGCCGCAATCGTGACCGCGGCGAACGCGAGCCAGGGTGCCTACTTCTCGCAGTCGTGGGGATGGGTCGCGCTCGCGTTCCTCGTCCCGACCACGGTTCTGCTCATCCTCGACCGCGTGTCCGCGCCCGGGCGTCTCCGCGCTGCATTTGCAGCACTGATGGTCACTCTCGGCGTGTGGATCGCGCTCTCGGCGATCTGGTCGATCAGCTCCGCTGCGTCGGTGCGTGAGGTCGAGCGAATTCTCGTGTACATCGGGCTCGCGCTGGCGGTTGCGCTGGTGCTCCGGCGGGGCGACGGCCCCGGTGTGCTCGGCGGTGCTGCGCTCGGTGCCACGCTGATCTGCGGCTATGCGCTCGCCACGCGGCTCCTTCCCGATCGCCTCCACACGTTCGACGACTCGATCGATTCCTACCGTCTTGCCGCTCCGCTCGGCTACTGGAACTCGCTCGGTCTGCTGGCGACGATGGGCGTGCTCGGCCTGCTCGGCTTCGTTGCTCACGCGAGGCGGACGGTTGCCCCTCTGGCGAGCGCGGCGGCGATTCCGATCGCAGTCGCGACGTTGTATTTCACGTTCTCACGCGGTGCCTGGGTTGCTCTCGGTCTCGGGTTCGTCGCCGCAGTCGCCGCCGATCCGAGACGTGTTCGCTTGCTGTGGATCTCGGCGGCCGTGGCAGTCCCCGCTGCGGCGTGCACCGCGTACGCATCGACGCTCGACGCGCTCACGAACGAGGACGCGTCGGCGGCCGACGCCATGCGACAAGGGCATCGACTCGCGATCGTGGTGTGCGTCGCGGCTGTGGCGTCAGCGCTCACCGCTTGGGGGGCACGCTGGATCTCCGGGAGGGTCGGAGTGTCGCCGCGCGGCAGACGGAGATTCGCCGTGGGCCTTGCGTCGTTGGCCACAGCGGTCGTCGTCGGCGCGCTCGTCGCGGCCGGGGGGCCGGTCGCGGCCTTCGACAACGTTCAGAGCCGCTTCAACGCGGATCCCTCGGCCGCCGACGGAGATCTGAACAACCGGCTCTTCAGCGCCTCAGGAAACGGCCGGAGCGAGCAGCTTCGCGTCGCCTGGAACGCCGGTCGCGAGCGGCCGATTCGTGGGAACGGCTCCGGGACGTTCGAGTACATCTGGTACGAGCACCGACCAGACCTTCTCGTCGTGCGTGACGCGCACTCGCTCTACGTGGAGACGTTCGCGGAGCTCGGCGTCATCGGTCTCGGGGTTCTCGTCGCCGCGCTGCTCGTGCTCGCCGTTGCTGCGGTCCGCGCGCGGCGGACGAGATTCGTCGCCTCGGCATTCGGTGCGTTCGTCGCGTGGTCCGTAGCGGTGGCAGTCGATTGGCACTGGGAGATGGTCGGCGTGACCCTGGTTGCGCTCCTTGCGGGAGCGGTCGGACTCGTCGCTGCCGAGAGGGGGACACGGTCTCGTCTTCGCGCCCCGGCTGGACCGCTGCTCGTCATCGCCGGCGTCCTCCTGAGCGTGTGCGCGGTCTGGAGCCTCGTCGGCAACCAGGCGCTCTTCGCCGGTCAAGACGCGTTGGCGCGCAAGGACTGGGCGGGCGCGCGCGACCACGCACGCCGTGCGCGTGCGCTGCTGTTCTGGTCGGCCGAGCCGGATCTCGTGCTCGGTGATGCTGCCGCAGGCCTGGGTGACCGTTCCGCGGCGCTGGACTCCTACCGCGACGCGGTCGCTGCCGATCCGCGAAGCTGGGTCGCGTGGCTGCGCCTGGCGCAGGTCGCACGAGGAACCGAACGCGCCGATGCGTATCGACGCGTTCGCGATCTCAACCCTCGCGAAGAGGGCCTGCCGGGCGCGTGAGCTTCCGGACCGGCTAGTTCTTCCGCTGCTCGCGCCGCCTGAGCACGAGCCCGCCTGCGACGAGGGCGCCACCCACGACGACCACGCCGAGGAGCGAGAGACCGGTGTTGGGAAGCGCGCTGCTCTCGGCGGCGGCCGAAGCGGTCTGACCGCCCGCAGTCGCCGAGACCTTCACGCCCTTGACCTTGGTGCCGTACTGGTCCGTGGCCGAGGATGGTGACTGCGCATATGCGGCCCCACCCAGCGCCAGGAACAGCCCGACGATCAGAACGATGTATGCAGCCGCGAAGACAAACGCGGACGAACGACCTTTACCCATTCCTCAACCTCCCGCGTCTGAGCATACAGACGACTGGTCCCGTGTCGACACTAGCTCTTGGTCTAGGTGTGAAGGATCTGCTCAGGGTCGGACGCCGAGCCTGACTTCGATCGTTTGTCTGGAGCCGTCTCGCCGGATCGTCACGGACACCTTGTCTCCGGGACGGTGTGCGTCGACCGCACTCTGGAGCGCGACCGCCGACGTGACCTTCTCCCCGTCGAACTCGACGACGACGTCGCCGCCGGTCGGCTGCTCCTGCCCGTCGACGACGGTCGTCCCTGTAGCGGCCCGCAGGCCTGCGGCGGCCGCGGGCGTCCCCGGGAGGACCTCGGTGATTGTCACACCCTCGGCGGTCCGGGCCATGCGGATTCCGAGGTACGCGTGCTCGACCTTCCTGTCCGAGATCAGCTGATCGGCGATCGACCGGACGGTGTTCGACGGGATGGCGAAGCCGACCCCGTCGGATCCGCCGGACTCGCTCTCGATCTGCGCATCCACGCCGATCACGCGTCCATTGCGGTCGAGGAGCGGCCCGCCCGAGTTGCCGTGGTTGATGGCCGCGTCCGTCTGGATCGTGTCGGTGATGGTGAAGTTGTTCGGCGCTGTCATCTCGCGGTGGAGTGCGCTGACGATCCCGCTCGTGACCGTGCCCTCGAGGCCGAACGGGCTCCCGAAGGCAAGAACCGCGTCGCCGACCTCGACTGCACTCGAGTTCCCGAGGCGCAGCGGCTGAAGAAGCGACGGCGGTGCATCGACGTGCAGAACGGCAAGATCGGTGGACGGGTCGGTTCCAACGAGCGTCGCCTCGAGCTCGGTTCCGTTCCAGAAGCTGATTGAGATCGACGACGCTCCGGCGACCACGTGCTGGTTGGTGACGACGTGCCCGTCCTCGTCGTATACGAAGCCCGATCCCTGCGCGCTCGCCTGGGAGCCGAACGTCGACCCGCCGGTCGCGGCGATCTCGACGACCGCCTTCGATGCCCGGTCGTAGATCTCGCTGACCGGCAGCTCTCCGGAGCCGACCTGCTCGGATCCCTGCACGGTCACCTGCCGGACGATCGTGGTCGTGCTGTCGTGGAGGACGGCGAACGAGGCCGCGCCGAGCCCGAGGCCGAGGCCGAGCGCCGCCACGAGGCCGGCGAGCACGAGTCCAGTGCGGGGTTGTTCGGTCACCGTCGCGTCCTCGACCAGTCTGGCCGAAAGGCGTCGGTTCCGGCTGAACGTGCAGTGAGCACGGGCTAAGAACTCGCTAAGACCAGGGCTCTCGTCCCGCGAGCTTGCGCACAATTCGCACTGGATGAAGATTCTCGTTGTCGATGACGAGCGTGCCGTGCGCGAGTCGCTCCGCCGTGCCCTCGAGCTCGAAGGGTACGAAGTCGATCTCGCCGAGGACGGCGAGCAGGCACTCGAGCGCCTCGGCCCGACCTCCGTCGCCGATGCCGTGATCCTCGACGTGCTGATGCCCGGCATCGACGGTCTCGAGGTGTGTCGCCGTCTGCGGGCAGAGCGCAACGGCGTGCCGGTGCTGATGCTCACGGCGCGCGCAGAGGTCGACAGCCGTGTCGCGGGGCTCGACGCCGGTGCTGACGACTACCTGCCGAAGCCGTTCGCTCTTGCGGAGCTGCTCGCTCGGCTCCGCGCCCTGTTGCGTCGCGCCGGGAACGGCGACGAGACCGGAGACGTCCTTCGCTTCTCCGATCTCGAGCTCGACCTCGGGACGCGAGAAGTGCGGCGCGGTCGGAGGCCGATCGAGCTGACGCGGACGGAGTTCGCGCTGCTCGAGCTGTTTCTGCGAAACCCGCGACAGGTGCTGACGCGATCGATCATCTTCGAACGGGTCTGGGGGTACGACTTCGGCCCGAGCTCCAACTCTCTCGACGTCTACATCGGGTACCTCCGCCGCAAGACGGAGGACGATGGAGCGCCTCGGCTCATCCACACCGTTCGCGGCGTCGGATACGCGCTCCGCGAGGGCTGAAGTGAGCTTCCGGGCGCGTATCGCGGTCGGGTCGGCGGCTGCCGTCGCACTGTCGATCGTGGTCGCCTCGGTAATCGTCTACCTCATCGCGCGCGAGCAGCTGCGTGCGCCGGTGGACGCCGCACTCCGCGATCGGGCTGCGCAGATCTCGGTTCAGCCGCTCGGTGTCGCCAAGACACCGGACGGCACGCAGTACCTGGCGATACAGCCCGAGTTCGGCGAGGCGCGTGGCTACGTCCAGCTCGTGCGGACCGACGGGGACGTGCTCGTGCCGCCACGTCAGGACGTCCGGATCCCCGTCGACCAAGACGTGTTGGCAGTGGCCGGGCACAACGATGCCGCGTTCTGGAAGGACGTCAACGTCGACGGGAACCACCTGCGTGTCTTCACGTTCTCGTACGGACCGGGTGCCGCAGTCCAGATCGCCCGGCCGCTGAACGAGGTCGAGCAGTCCCTGAATCGGATCGGCCTCTACCTGATCCTCGTCGCTCTCGCTGGGATCGTGATCGCGGCCGTACTGGGGCTCGTCGTGGCGCGTGCCGCCCTCACACCGGTCACGCGCCTGACGACCACCGTCGAGCGCGTCACGGAGACCCAGGACTTGTCCGAGCGCATCGAGGTCGGAGGAAAGGACGAGCTCAGCAGGCTGGCTGCGAGCTTCAACACGATGCTCGGGGCGCTCGAGGAGTCGACCCGCGCGCAGCGCCAGCTCGTTGCGGATGCGTCGCACGAGCTACGAACTCCGCTCACGAGCGTTCGGACCAATATCGAGGTGCTGGCGGGCGACCGGACGCTGCCTCCGGAGGAGCGACGCCGTCTGCTCTCGGACGTCGTCGAACAGCTCGGCGAGATGACCACGCTCATCTCGGAGCTCATCGAGCTCGCGCGGGCGGAACAGCAGGTGACCGAGCCCGAGGACGTACGGCTCGACCTTCTCGTCTCGGATGCGGTCGAGCGCGCCCGTCGCAACCGGCCGGAGGTGTCCTACAACGTCGATGTCGAGCCGACCACCGTGCAAGGAGTGCCGGCGACCATCGAGCGGGCGGTGGTGAACCTGCTCGACAACGCGGCCAAGTGGAGCCCGCTGGGGGCCGAGGTCGACGTCGAGGTCCGTGGCAGTCGGCTCGTCGTCCGCGACCACGGCCCCGGGATCCCCGACGAGGATCTCCCCTATGTCTTCGACCGCTTCTATCGCGCACGAGCTGCCCGCGGGCTGCCTGGATCGGGACTCGGGCTCGCGATCGTGCGCCAGGTCGCGGAGTCGCACGGCGGCGAGGTCGTGGCGGAGCACGCAGAGGGCGGCGGCACACGCATGGTGCTGACCCTCGGAGCGGACCGCACGGCTATCGCCGGCGCCGCTTCTTAGCGACGTCTTAGCCGCCGCTCACGACACTCTCAGCCCGAGGCGCTTCTCTCAGCGCCATGTTCTTCCTCACATACATCCTCTCGGAGCTCCGTCGGCGGAGTGGGCGAACGGTCCTCACCGCACTCGGCCTCGGGCTGGGCGTCGGCCTCGTCGTGACGGTGAACGCGCTCTCCACGGGGCTCGACGACGCACAGGCGAAGATCCTCGAGCCACTCACAGGCGTCGGCACGGACATGTCCGTGTCGCGCCCGATCGACTTCTCGCCGCCGCAGGGCGGCGGCTTCCCGCAGTTGTCCGAAGAGGAGCGGCAGCAGCTCGAGCAGGAGAACGGAGGCGGCCGCTTCGGCCTCCGGAACCTCGGAAAGCCCGGGTCACACTTCTCTCGCGACGACTTCGTCTCGGCTGCTCAGCTCTCGTTTCCCGCGAAGAATGTGACGACGATCGCCAATATCGACGGTGTCGCGGCATCGGCAGGCGGGCTCACCCTCAACTCGATCCACGTCGAGGGCACGGTTCCGAAGCAATCGGAGCTGCCGAGCGGGCCACGCGTATTCGGGCAGGACCAGGGTGGCCCTCGGACTTCCGTCGGCCCGCGCAGCATCGACGCAACCGCGCTGAGCGTCTCGGGAGTCGACGAGCGGGTGAGGGCGCTCGGAGCAATAACCCCCGGGCAGGTCGCAACGGGGCGCTACTTCCGAGCCGGCAGCGCGCGTGAAGCCATCCTCAACGAGAGCTACGCCGGCCGCGAGAGCCTCGGGATCGGTGACACCATCAAGCTCGGCGGAATGACCTTCACCGTGGTGGGGATCGCGAAGACGCCGCTCGGCGGTCAGTCGTCGGACGTCTACGTCAAGCTCGCCCAGCTGCAGGCTCTCTCGGGCCGCAAGGGCAGGGTGAACACCGTCTACGTGCGGGCCGAGAGCGCCGACGACGTCGACGCCGTCGCGAGCGCGATCGAGACCTCGCTCGACGGCGCATCGGTGACGACCGCCTCCGACCTCGCCGGGCGTGTATCGGGAACACTCGTCGACGCGAGGAACCTTGCCGGCTCACTCGGCAAGGCCCTCGGGATCGTCGGTCTCCTGTCCGCCTTTCTCATCGCGAGCCTCCTCACGCTGTCGTCGGTGACGAAGCGGGTCCGCGAGCTCGGAACCCTCAAGGCGCTCGGCTGGTCCCAGCGGCTCGTCGTTCGCCAGGTGACGGGCGAGTCGCTCGTCCAGGGACTCCTCGGTGGAGCGGTGGGCGTGGTCGTCGGGGTCGTCGGCGCGCTCGCGATCAGCGTGTTCGGACCGACGCTCCAGGCGACCGTGGGAGCCGCCGCCGAACAGGGGCCGCGATTCTTCGGGCCGTTCGGACAGGGAGCCGTCCAGCCGTCGGCCACCGAGGTCGCGCTCGACGCACCCGTGAGCATCACGATGGTGCTCTGGGCGGTCGGACTCGCTCTTCTCGGCGGCCTCGTCGCCGGTCTTGTCGGGAGCCTCCGAGCATCTCGACTGCGCCCCGCAGACGCCCTTCGTCACATCGACTGAGTCAAGGAGGTGGCTATGACCACGAACGAACTCGTCCCCGCCTACGAGCTGCGCGGGGTGTCGCGCACGTACAGCCTCGGCGCAGCGCAGGTGCACGCCGTCCGCGACGTGGATCTCGCCGTTGCGGCGGGAGAGTCCATCGCGATCGTCGGGCCGAGCGGATCGGGCAAGACCACCTTGCTTCAGCTCCTGGGCGCACTCGATCGACCGAGCGTCGGCGAGCTGTTCTTCGAGGGGAGAGACATCGTCCGCCTCGGTGACCGAGAGCTCTCGCAACTCCGACTCGGGTCGCTCGGCTTCGTGTTCCAGCAGTTCAACCTCATCCCGACGCTCACAGCCGCGCAGAACGTCGAGGTCGCGCTTGCGCCGACTCCGGCCTCACGCGGTGAGCGACGTTCGCGGGTACTGGAGCTCCTCGAATCGGTCGGGCTCGCAGAGCGGGCCGATCACGTTCCCGGCAAGCTCTCGGGGGGTGAGCAGCAGCGGGTCGCGATCGCTCGAGCGCTCGCGAACGATCCACACGTTCTGCTCGCCGACGAACCCACCGGGAACCTCGACTCGACGACCGGATCGGAGATCATCGATCTCCTGCTGTCGCTGTCGGGTGACGAACGACGGCGAACCGTCGTCCTCGTCACGCACGACCACGGCGTGGCGTCGCGCGCCGAGCGCGTCGTTCGCATGCGCGACGGTCGCCTGGTCGGCGAGGACGACACGGCCGAGAGCACCCGATCCGCGCTCGTCGCATCTTCTTAGCCTCTTCTCAGGGCTCTCTTAGTGAACGATGGTCAGATGAGCGGGATGACGCGGGACAAGAAGCTTTCGATCGTCGCCGCTGCGATCGCCGCCGCCGTGCTGGTCGTCGGTCTCGGTGCCGCTGGCGCGGTCGCAGCGACGCGGATCTTGTCGCCGAACGACGAGAGCAAGGCCGTCATCGACGATGCAGCGGCTCAGCTCGGTGTGAAGCCGAAGGCGCTTTCCGATGCGCTCAAGCAGGCGCTGAAGAACCGTATCGACGCAGCGGTCGCCGCCGGCGTCCTGACCAAGGACCAGGCGCAGGGTCTGAAGGATCGCGTCGACTCGGGCGAGTACCCGATGCTCTTCGGGCTACACGGCATCGACGGTCACGGCTTCGGATTCGGTCACGACTTCGGAGCGCGCGGCTTCGGGCATCGCGGCCCCTTTGCGATCGTGGAAACGGCCGCCTCGTACCTCGGGATGACCGAGGCCGAGCTCCGCGACGCACTGCACGACAAGACGCTGGCCGAGATCGCGAAGGACAAGGGCAAGAGTGTGTCGGGCCTCGTTGCCGCCCTCGTTGCCGCCGAGGAGAAGACGATCGACCAGGCGGTAGTCGAAGGGCGGATCACGAAAGCGCAGGCGACGGAGATCAAGTCGAAGCTCGACGAGCGGATGCAGGCGCTCGTCAACGGCGAGCTCCGCGCTCCCGGCGATGGGCTGCACCCCGGGTTCTGGCCCGGCTCCGGCTTCCCGCGGGGGCCACCACCGGTGTTCGGCGGCCCGAGGGCTTAGGCAGGCATTCAGCGGCGGGGTCGGGCGAAACGCTCGGCCCCGCCGCGTCTTGGAGTACCTCATAGGACTGCAAACGCGGGGGTGCGACCTCGCATGACGAGCGTCTTTGACGTTTGCGCGCGTGAATCCGCACTCGCGGATTCACGCGCTGCGGAAAGTGCGGGGAGAGCGGATCGAGCCGGCCCCGACCGGTGGGGGTCGGGGTAATACCGCGCGCTCGTCCATCGGGACGAGCGCGCGGCTCCCTTCCCCTCTCCCCAGATCTCCTTGTAATCACGCGAACGGGGGATTCAATCCCTCGATCGAGGTACCCCTCTCGATCGAGGGACGATCACTGGTTCGAGGGATGCGAAGAGTGCCCAATCACGGCTCCCACACCTCGCCGCCCGTGTCCCAGCCGATCAGAACGAGCGGCGCGATGAGAGCCGCGATCCCCTCGAGCTCGTGCATAGGGATCTCCCCGTCGAGCCAGAGCTCGCCGACGGCCGATTCCTGGAACGAGATGGGTGTGCGGCGCCTGCGACTCTCGTCCGGCCGGCCGGCGACGGGGCCGAGGCGAAGCGGGCCGTCCTCGACGAAGGCGATCCCGGCCCAGGCGACGTCAGGTCTCTCGGCGAGAGCCGAGACGACTCCGCGCAGCACGTCGTCGGCCTCGCCACCTCGCTCGACGATCTCCTCGATTACGCCGCCGGCTTCGCTCATGCTTCGAGGTCGTCTCCTTCGAAACTCCGAATCGTCGCCCGGAGCTCGTCCGGCACGGGCGCGGGCCTCCGTCCCGCGCGGTCGATCAGCACGAGCGTCTGTTGTGCGGTGACCATCAGCGTGTCGTCGGGCAGCCGGTAGGCAGCGCACTCGTACGTCACGCTCGAACGACCGATCCTGCTGATGCGCACGAATGCCTCGATCAGGTCGTCGAAGCGGGCCGGCGCGTGGTACTCGACGCTCGATGCACGCATGACGAACTCGTGGTCCGGATTCGCGAACGTGCCCACGTGTCGGTGGTACTCGGTCCGCGCATGGTCGAAGTAGGGGAGATACCGACCGTAGTAGACGACTCCCTGCGCGTCGGTGTCCGAGAACCAGACGCGCGCCAGGGCCGAGTACTTGAACGGCGGGCGCCTGTCGGTGACGCGACCGAGCTCGAGTTCGTCGCTCACGAGCGAATGAGCGCGAGCACCTCGTCCCGCTTCTCGACCATGAGCCTCTCGGAGAGCGCTTCGAGGTTGAGCCTGAGCAGCGGCTCCGTGTTCGAGGGCCTGACGTTGAAGTGCCAGTCGTCGAAGTCGATCGAGATCCCGTCCAGATGCGACAGGCGCCCACCCTCGGCCGTATAGCGCTCCTTGAGCTCCTGCAGCTTGAGCGGCACGTCTGCGACGGGTGTGTTGATCTCACCCGCGAGGAAGTAGCGCTCCCGAAAGGGACGAAGGAGGTCCGAGAGCTTCCGCCCGCTCTTCGACACGAGCTCGAGCATCACGAGGAACGGGACGACGCCCGTGTCGGCTTGCGAGTAGTCGCGGAAGTAGTAGTGCGCGGACACCTCTCCGGCGAAGACGGCGTCCTCCGCGCGCATGCGCTGCTTGATGAAAGCGTGGCCGACACGGTTGACGAGCGGGATCCCACCTGCACGTTGGATCGTCTCCGGCACCGCCCAGCTCGCCCGCACGTCGTAGATCACCTTCTGACCGGCCGCCCTTTCGAGAATCGCCTGAGCCAGGAGTGCGGTCGCGAAGTCACCCGGCACGAACTCTCCCGTGTCGTCGACGAAGAAGCAGCGATCGGCGTCGCCGTCGTACGCGACGCCGAGGTCGGCGGACTCGCTTTTCACCCTGTTCACGATGAACTCGCGATTCTCGGGGAGGAGTGGGTTCGGCTCGTGGTTCGGGAAGCTGCCGTCCGGATCGAAGTAGCAGCGCACCACGTCGAGTTGCGGGAGCTGCTCGAGCACCGGAGGGAGCATCGCTCCGGCCATCCCGTTCGCCGCGTCGACGACGATCCTGAGCGGTCGGATCGCTTCCACGTCGACGAACGAGAGCACCTTCGCCACGAAGCTCGGCCAGACGTCCGCTCGCGCGATCGCTCCGCGGTGGGCGACCGGCGCGAAATCCTTTTCGGCCCGTGTGCGGATCTCTGCGAGCCCCGAGTCGCCGCCGACCGGGAGCGCACCTCGGCGGACGATCTTCATGCCCCCGTACTCCTTGGGGTTGTGGGACGCCGTCACGCAGATCCCGCCGTCGAGCCGGAGCTCCGTGACGGCGTGGTAGAGCATTTCCGTCCCGATCAGTCCGAGATCGACCACGTCGGCGCCCGCGTCCGCGATTCCGTCAGCCGCCGCAGAGGCCAAGAGCGGTGAGGAGAGCCGCATGTCGTGGCCGAGGGCGACCGTCCGAGGCTCGAAGTGCTCCGTGTACGCGCGGGCGACGCGGTAGGCACCGTCTTCGTCGAGTTGCGACGGGTAGACGCCTCGCACGTCGTACGCCTTGAAGACGGAGGGATCGAGCACGGACGAGATGCTAGAGCCGCATCGGGATGGGCGGCGCGTTCGGCGTCGTTTCTACACTGCACACGTGGAGCGGAAGCTCGCCACAGTCCTGTTCGTCGACATCGTCGACTCCACGCGGCTCGTAGCCGCAGCCGACCCGGAGGTCGTGCGGCGCCGCGTGAACGAGTTCTTCGAGACGGTGTCCGAATGCGTCTCGCAGCACGGCGGTCTCGTCGAGAAGTTCGCCGGCGACGCGGTCATGGCCGCCTTCGGCATCCCTCAGGCGCACGAAGACGATGCCCAGCGGGCTACCCGCGCTGCGCTCGCGATCCGTGATGCGGTGGAGGACCTCGAGCTCCAGGCGCGCATCGGGATCGAGGCGGGCGAGGTCGTCGTCGAGGGCTTCGACTCGACGTTCGCCACCGGAGAGGCCGTGAACCTGGCCGCACGGCTCCAGAGCGCGGCCCGTCCCAACGAGATCCTCGTCGGCCCCACCGCCTACCGTCTGGCGGCCGGGTGCCTCGTGGTGGAGGACGCCGGGCCGCTCGAGCTGAAGGGCATCGACGGTCCTCTCCGCGCATGGCGCGTGGTCGACCTGCTCGAAGGTCCCGGTCGGCCCCTTGGGCCGCGCGCGCCGCTCGTCGGCCGCGACGCCGAGCTCGAGCTGCTCGAGAACACGTTCAACCGTGCTCTTCGCGACAGGCGTGCCCACCTCTTCACGATCTACGGCGAGGCCGGCGTGGGGAAGAGCCGGCTGACGCGAGAGTTCCTCGACGGCGTCGAGCGGGCAAGTGTTCTCATGGGCCGTGCGCTCCCCTACGGCGAGGGAGTCACGTATTGGCCCCTTGGCGAGATGGTGAAAGCGGCCGCCGGGATCTCGGACGACGACCCACTCGAGGAGGCGTTCGAGAAGCTGCGGGAGTGCTGCGCGGAGGATGCCGTCGCGGACGTGCTCGGTCTCGCCGCGGGGCTGATGGAGGCGCTCGAGGGCGAGCGGAGCCCGCAGGAGATCGCGTGGGCCGCGCGTGAGGTCATGCAGGGCATCGCCGACGTACAGCCGTTGATCCTGCTCTTCGAGGACATCCACTGGGCCGAGCCGCCGCTTCTCGACCTCATCGAGCACATCGCGGACTGGGTTCGCGCGCCTGTCCTGATCCTCTGCCTCGCCCGGCCGGAGCTCCTGGACGCGCGCCCCGGCTGGGGAGGGGGGCGCGTCCGGTCGACCGCGATCGAGCTCGATCCGCTGTCCGAGGTGGAGAGCGCGGAGTTGGTCGAGCAGCTGCTCAATCAGCTCGCCGGCGAGGCGGGCGAGCGGCCACAGAGACTCCCCCAGGAGGCGATCGACCGGGCGGAGGGCAACCCGCTCTTCGTCGAGGAGACGATCCGCATGCTCATCGAGAGCAGAGACGGGAGCGGCTCGACCGATCGCGTGCCCGACACGCTGCAGGCGCTGATCGCGGCCCGCATCGACCACCTCGCGCCTCCGGCGAAGACCCTCCTCCAGCGGGCGTCCGTGATCGGGCGCGTCTTCTGGAAGGGCGCGCTCGAATACCTGTCGCCGGACGTGCCCGAGCACGAGGAGCTCCTCGACGATCTGCTCCAGCGCGAGTTCCTCCTGCGCGAGCCACGCTCCTCGATCTCGGGCGAAACGGCGTACCGCTTCAAGCACGCGCTCATCCGCGAGGTGGCCTACACGGGCATGGCGAAGCTTGCGCGCGCCCAATATCACGCACGTTTCGCGGAATGGCTCGCCGAACGAACCGGCGAGGAGCTCGTCGAGATTCGCGCCTACCACCTCGACCAGGCGGTCGAGTTCCTGACGGAGCTGGAGGGCGCTCCTCCCGACGCGCTGGCAGACGAGACGGCGACGGCGCTCGTGAAGGCGGCAAAGCGCGCGATCGCGCGGGAGGCCTATACGAACGCGCGCTCGCTGGCGCTGAGGGCGCTCGAGTTGCGCCCCACGCTCGGGGCTCGGTACGTGGCGGCGCGCGCCGCCTGGAGGCTCCAGGATTGGGGCGCCGTGCAGGTCGAGATGGCCAAGGTTCGAGACCAGGCTGCGGAGGAGGGCGATCGCGTGTACGAAGCCCTGGCTCTCACGGCTCTGGGCGAGGCGTCTTTGAAGCGCTCGGGCGATGCGGTGCGAGCGCGTGACCTGGTCGACGAGGCGCTCGACCTCCTGCCCCCCGACTCCGATGCGATCGCTCACTTCGACGCACTGGTCGCACGCGCTGTTATCGGCGTCTGGCTGGGTTCCAGCGACGAGTACGTGCGGTACATGGAGCGCGCCTACGTGAAAGCGCTCGACGCCGGGCGAAAGGATCTTCAGACGATCGCCGCACAGGCGCTCGCATCCAGGCACATGATCCTGCTCGAGCTCGACGAAGCGGAAATCGTGCTCACGCGAGCGCTCGAGCTTGCGGGGGACAGCGGGAGCGTGCGCGCCCGGATCAGCGCCACTCTTGCGTACGCCGGTTTCCTCAAGGTCAAGGGCGAGCTCGACGCCGCACAGACGATGATGGAAGAGGTCCGCGAGACGGCTGAAGAGATGGGAATGGAGCCCGTGCTGGCGGCCGCGCTGCTGAAGCTCGGCTGGCTCGCGCGCGCAAAGGGCGACCTGAAAGGGTCGGAGAAGCTGTTTCGTGAGGCGCTACGCATCACGGCGAATCGCGGAGACCGGGGACTCGAGCCGGATTTCCAGGCCGCACTGGCGACGACGTTGGCCGAGCTGGGCAAGATCGACGAGGCAGAGCGGCTTGCCAACGACGCCCGGGCTCACGCCGTGCCCGAGGACACGAGCTTCCAGATCTTCGCCCTGACGGCGCTCGCGATGATTCGAGCCGCGCAGGCGCGCGACGACGAGGCCGAGGAGCTGTTCCGCTCGGCCATCGAAATCGCCAGCGGATCGCGTCTCCGTCTCCTCGAGCTGCATCCTCTCGAGCACCTCGTTGTCTTCCTTCATGCCCGAGGGCGGAGCGAGGACGCCGCTGTCTACGAGGCTCGGATCGCCGAGCTCTTGCCCGCCGAGCCGAGCAGGACCGAGCGAATCGCCTGACTCGACTCCTCGTCCGGCGACTCCGAGATCACGGTCGCGGGACGGTCGAAGGACACGAGCGCATCGCGCAGCGGCTCCGCTCGGAGCGTCCCGTCGCCGTACGGGAGGTGCTTCGTCTCGTTGCGGTTGGCGAACGCGATGTCGGAGAAATGGATGTGGAACGGCGCGCTCGCCTCGAGCACGGAGTCCGCCAGCTCGAGCGCCTCCCGGAACGGCTCGGGCTCGAGGAACGTGCCGTCGCTCGTCGCGTGCATGTGCGCGAAGTCGAGCACCGGCCGGACCCACTCGACCCGACGAGCGATCTCGACGACGTCGTGGACCGATCCGAGGTCGCGAACGCGCCCCATGACCTCGATCCCGAATGGCACGGCACGTCCCTTCTTCTCGAGCCGCTCGCGCAGCGTGCCGAGCTGCTCGACCACCGCGTCGATCGCGTCCTCGCGGCTCCGCCCGAGCAGGAATCCCGGATGGAACACCACGAGCTCGGCACCGCTCGCTGCGGCGATGCCCGCACTGCGGTCGAGGGCGCCGACGGCGGAGGTGAACTTCCGTCCGCTCGCCTCGAGATGGCCCATGAAGCCGAATAGCGGAGCGTGGACGGACAGCGCGACATCCCGCGCGCGGGCCAGCTCGCCGAGGCGTTCCGCAAACGGGTAATCCATCCAGAAGCCGCTCTCGAAGTCGATCTCGCACGCCGAGTAGCCCCGTGCGAGGACGGTCTCGACCGCCTCTTCCGGGGACTCGCGTGACGGCATGCGGGCCGGCCCGACACGGATGCGCGAAGCCACACCTCGATCCTAGATGCCGATGTCACGATCTCGCGCTCCGGAGACGGTGGTCTCGAGTCATCGGCCATCCGGACACCGAGATGTGATTGCCTACGGCCTGTGAAGGCGAACATGCTCTTGGCGGACTACGCGGTCGTCTCCGACGGGAAGCTGACCATCGTCGGCGGCGGATGGTCGCAGACGGGGCCGGAGCCGGCATCGTTCGGAATCGGCCTGCTCATTCAGGTCCCGTGGGATCAGGCGAACACGCGCCACTCGTTCTCGGTCGAGCTCGTCGACTCCGACGGCGCTCCGGTCGGTTTCGACAGCGACGAGGACGCGGACCAAGTGGTCGCGTTCGGAGGCGAGTTCGAGGTCGGTCGACCGCCGGGTCTGAAGCCGGGGACGCCCCTCGACTTTCCGGTGGCCGTCAACTCGACACCGCTGCCGCTCGAGCCGGGCCGGTACGAGTGGCGTCTGACGATCGACGGTGCATCGCGAGAGGACTGGACGATGCCGTTCACCGTCCGCGTCGAGGAACAGTAGCGCTGCCGATCCCGGACGATGCGGCTGCGACGCACGACTTGCAGGCCGCTGCGCGACCCGAAACCACGAGCTGACGGACCTCCGGTCCACGCTGTCCGATCCGCTCCGTACGCTCGAAACGTGCCCATTGACCCGTCACGTATCGATCTGCTCGAGCTCGACATCGACCTTCGTCTCGCCGATCTCTGGCGCGAGGCCGTCGACGTCTCCGACTGGAGCCTCGAGATCGTCGCGGCATTCATACGCGCCGCGTACGGCAAGGGCTACTGCGATGCGCTCACGGAGGAGTCCCCCGGCTCGCTGTGCCGCGACCACGGCTACCGCATGCCCGATCGGCGCCTCGCCGAGTGGGATTCCGCCGAGAAGGCTGCCTGAGGCGCCTCCCCGCAGATTGACGGCCGACCAGGGCTAGACTTCAAGTCGTGGCACGCAGTGGCCATCGGGTTGGGGCCAATCCGGCGCGCCTCGTGATCGCGCTCTCGGTGGCCGCGGTACTCGCCGTCTTCCTCCTGTACACGTCAATCGCGGGCGGTGGGAATCCATCCGTTTCCCCGAGTGAGCTGGCGGGACACACCGGGGCGGTGCAGCTCGCGGGTGTCGTCGTCGGCCCCGTGACGGGAGACGCGCATGCAGGCGGCTTGCGGTTCAAGCTCCAGGACATCGGCGGCAGCAAGAGCACCGCGGTCGCCGTCCGCTACACGGGTTCGGTGCCGGACCTCTTCAAGGTCGGGCGGCACATCGTCGTCGACGGGCAGCTCCAGCGAGGCACCTTCGTTGCCCAGCCCGGCTCGCTGATCACGAAGTGTCCGTCGAAGTACGCGCCGAAGAAGAGCACCGACTCGGCCTGAGGCGGGCCTGTGCCTGAGCTTGGTCGCGCTGCGCTCCTCGTCACCCTCGGCTTGTCCGTCTACGCGCTGACCGCCGGCGCGTATGCGGCGTACCACGGGCGTCGCAGGCTCGCGCGCTCGGCGCAGAACGCACTGGTCGCGTCGTTCGTGTCGACGGTCGTCGCGGCCGCAGTTCTCCTTTCGGCGCTCCTCCGCAACGACTTCTCGTTCGAATACGTCGCGAGGACGACGAGCGTGGCCCTTCCGACTCCGTACACGATCTCGGCCTTCTGGGGAGGTCAGGAGGGGTCGCTGCTCCTCTGGCTCCTCATCCTCACCGGGTTCGGAGCAGCGGCGGTGAGCCTGAACCGCTCGTGGGCGCGAGACCTGATCGTGTGGGTCGTGCCGGTGTTCGCCGCCGTTGCGACCTTCTTCGCGTTTCTCGTGGTCGCTGTCGCGAGCCCTTTCGCCACGCAACCGGCGCCGCCTGACGGCGCGGGTATGACGCCGAGCCTCCAGAACCCGTACATGCTCGCGCACCCGCCGCTCCTCTACCTCGGGTATGTCGGTCTCACGGTTCCGTTCGCGTTCGCGATGGGCGCGCTCCTGTCGGGGAAGCTCGACGAGCGCTGGCTGATAGCCACGCGCCGCTGGACGCTGTTCGCGTGGGCCGCTCTCGGCATCGGGCAGCTGCTCGGGAGCCACTGGGCCTACGTCGAGGTCGGATGGGGCGGGTATTACGCGTGGGACCCCGTCGAGAACGCCGCGCTGATGCCGTGGCTCGCGGCCACCGCGTTTCTCCACTCCGTGATGATCCAGGAGAAGCGCGGGATGCTGAAGGTCTGGAACGTCCTGCTCGTGATCCTCGCGTTCTCGCTGGCGCTCTTCGGCACGTTCCTCACGCGCTCCGGCGTGGTGAACTCGATCCACTCCTTCACCGAGAGCTCGATCGGGCCGTGGTTCCTGACGTTCATCGCCGTCATCGTGGCGGCCTCGCTCGCACTCGTGTTCTGGCGCTTGCCGCTCCTCCGCTCGCCGACGAAGCTCGAGTCGGTCGTCTCGCGCGAAGCTGCGTTCCTCTACAACAACCTGCTGCTCCTCGCGCTGTGCCTGGCGATCCTCTGGGGCGTCGTCTATCCGATGCTCTCCGAGGCGGTCAGGGGTGAGTCGGTCGTGCTCGGGCGCTCGTACTACGACTTCTTCTTGCGCGTCTTCGGGCTTCCCCTCTTGCTGCTCATGGGGATTGGTCCGCTCATCGCCTGGAGGAGAGCGTCGCTCAGGAGCCTCGCGACGACATTTCGTTGGCCGACGATCGCCGCCCTCGTGACGGGCGTGCTGCTCCTGTGGCGCGGGGCCGGCAGTTCCGTTCCCGGCCTCGTCGCATACACTTTCTCGGCGTTCGTCCTTGCGACGATCGTGATGGAGTTCGCGCGCGGGACGCGCGCGCGCAAGGCGTTGGGAGCGGCATCGTGGCTCGGCGCGTTCACGTCGCTGATCGCCCGGAACCGCCGACGATACGGCGGCTACGTCGTGCACGCTGCGATCGTCCTCTTCGCGATCGGCGTTGCGGGCTCGAGCGCATTCGACTCGGTAGCCGAGGCGAAGCTCACGAAGGGCGAGTCGATGCGCATCGGCGACTACACGCTCGTCTACCGGTCGCTCCAGGAACGCGCCGGGGCCAATGCGACCGAGATTCGGGCGACGCTCGGGGTCACGCGGGGCGATCGCAACCTCGGCACGTTGCAGGCAGGCAAGAACGCGTACACGATCGAGCAGCAGGTCTCGAACGAAGTCGGCATCCGCAGTGACAAGCTGACCGGCGAGGACCTGTTCGTCATCGCGGAGCAGATCAACCCGGACGGCAGCGTCTACTTCCGGGTCTTCGTCAAGCCACTCGTCAACCTCATCTGGCTCGCCGGCCTCGTCTTTCTCCTGGGCTCGCTGATCACGCTCTGGCCCGACCGGCGCGAACAGCGCAGACTCGTCGCGCGAGCGGCCTCGATCGGTCTTCCCGCCACACGTTGACCCTCGCTCTCGTGCTCGCTGCGACGCTCGCCGTCGCGTGCGTCGTCGCGGTCGCGCTTCCGTTCCTGCGCGAGCCGGAGCCGGAGTCCGACGAGCTCGTAGAGCTCGACGAAGCGGAGGAGCGGAAGCTGGAGCTGCTCGAAGCGCGCGACCGGGCGCTCGCGGCGCTCAAGGAGCTCGAGTTCGACCATCGCACCGGCACGGTCTCCGACGACGATTACCGCGCGCAGGTCGGCCCGCTGCGTCGAGAGGTCGCGGCTGTGCTACAGGCGCTGGGTGTAGAGGCCGGGGAGGGGTCGCCGACGCATAGGCGAAACTGACGGTGATGGGACGGCGGTCTCTCGCCCTCCTCGGGCTCGTCCTCGCGCTGGTCGCGGCCGGCCCCGCCTCGGCGGATGACCCCGCCGACCAGAAGGCCTCGGTCGATGCCCGCATCGCGGCGCTCCAGGCCCAGATCGCCGAGTCGAAGGCCACAGAGGGAGTGCTCACGTCGCAGCTCTCCGCGGTCGTCGGCGAGCTGGAGACCGCGCAGGCGGCGGTCGCTTCAGCGCAGGCGAGCGTGTCGACACTCGAGGCCGAGCTCGCGTCTGCGCAGGCGCGCCTCGACCAGCTCGCGACGGTTCTCGACACGCAGACCAGGCGGTTAGAGCGACTCAGGGCGGAATATGCAAGGGCGGTCGAAATTCTCGACGCGCGGGTCCGAGCTGCGTACATCGACGAGCCGCCGGACGTGCTCGCGTTCCTCGTCTCGGCCTCGAGCTTCGACGAGGTGATCGACAACGTCGAGCTCCTCAACCGCATCGGGAGGCAGGACCAGCGGATAGCGCGGCAGGTTGCGGCGGCCAAGGCGAAAACGGCGGCCGAGAGACGAGCGACGATCGCGACGAAGCGCCTCCAGGCCGAGGCCGTGTCGGCGATCGCCGCTCGAACAGCCGAGGCTCGCACCGCTCGCGACCGGCTCGCCGCCGAGCGCGGTCGGCTCGCATCTGTCCAGTCCCTGAAGGCGAGCGCGCTCGCAAGCACACGTGAGACGCGGGCCGACTACGTGCAGGAGGCCGAGTCGCTGGCTGCGGAGAGCGCAGCGCTAGCAGCGACGATCAGGGGTGCTCAGGAGCAGGCGGGCTCGACCGGAAGCGGGCAGCCCTCGGCGGCCGGGCTCATCTGGCCGTGCGACGGCGTCGTCACGAGCGGCTTCGGCATGCGCTGGGGGCGGATGCACGAGGGGATCGACATCGGGTGTGCCTACGGCGCTCCCAATCGAGCGGCGGCAGCCGGCACCGTGATCTACGCGGGCTGGATGGGCGGCTACGGGAATCTCGTCGTCATCGACCACGGCAACGGCCTGTCTACGGCGTACGGGCACGCGTCGTCGATCGCCGTCAGCGTCGGCCAGTCCGTCTCCCAGGGTCAGACCGTCTCGTACGTCGGCGCGACGGGACACGCGACCGGACCGCACCTGCACTTCGAGGTACGGGTGAACGGCATCGCGGTCGACCCTCTGCCGTACCTGTAAGGGTCGGTCAGGCCGCTTCGGTCGCGGCGCTGGGCAGGGCGATCGAGCTGACGAGATGAAGGTCGGGGAGCGCGCGCCACCGCTCCTCGAGCCCCAGTCCGTAGCCGGCGAAGAGCTCGTCGGGCACGGTGAACCCGACGAAATTGAGTGGCAGCGCGTCCACGAGCCGTCGGTATGGACGGTCGAGCAGCGTGACGGCTGCAAGGCTCGTGGGCCCCCGAAGACCGAGCGTCCGACAGAGGAAGTTCAGCGTCAGCCCGGTGTCCACGACGTCCTCGACCAGGAGAACATGCCGATCCTCGAGCGGAGAGTCCGTGTCCTTGAGCAGGCGCGCGCCACCGTCCTGTCCGTCCGTATAGGGAGCGAGCTCGATCACGTCGAGCATGTGCGGGATCCGAAGTGCCCTCGTGAGATCGGCCAGAAAGACGACGCTCGACTTGAGCGGTGCGACGAGAATCGGGTCGAGACCCGCGTACTCGCTCGCGATCTCTTCTCCGAGCTCGGACACGCGCGACGCGATTTCGGTGCGGGAGAGGTAGATCTCGCCGACCTCGCCGTTCTCCGTGCGGGCGCTGCTCGGATGCTCCACGTGTGTGCCTACGACGCCAGACGCAGTCGGTAGCGTTGCGCAAGGCGCTCGATGTCGCGTCGGTAGAACAGCTTCACGCGGACGTGCGGGTACAGCCGCTGAACCTCCCGGAGCTTGCGGTTCTTCCTCGTCACGAGGGACTGCTTCATCACCGTCACCTCGATGAAGAGCTTCTGCTCGGGGAGGTAGAAGTCCGGCGTGAAGGCACTCACCACGCGGCCGTTCCCGTCGCGCTCGAGGACGAAGGAGTGCGGCTCATAGTCCCAAGGGATGCCGTAGTAGTCGAGGATCTTGGCGCACTCGACTTCGATGCGATTGGCGAACCGCGGGGGATCGGATCCACAATATGCCTGGAAAACGGGGCTTTCGTCCCCCACCTGTGCCAGGGTACCAACGCCCTCGGACGACCCCTGATCGGCCGTAGACTTGGTTCGTGTTCCGGATCGCCCAGTTCTCCGACCTGCATTGCGGGGAGACGTACTTCGAGGCAAGCCTGCTCGAGCGCGCCATCGGCGAGATCAACGAGTTCCAACCCGACGTCGTGGTGTGCTCGGGGGATCTCACGACATTCGGGTTCCGCCACGAATATCTGACCGCGCGCGAATACCTCGACCGAATCGACTGCGACTCGCTCGTCGTGGTCCCGGGGAACCACGACTCCCGCAACGTCGGGTACGTGCACTTCGAGGAGATGTTCGGCGAGCGCAACTCCGTGCTTCGAAAGGGGCCCGTCGCGATCGTCGCCATCGACTCGAGCGAGCCCGACCTCGACCACGGCCAGATCGGCCGTGGGCGGTACCGCTGGATCGAGGAGCAGTTCCGGGCCGAGAAGGCGGAGATGAAGATCTTCGTCCTCCATCACCACCTGCTGCCGGTGCCCGGAACCGGTCGCGAGCGGAACGTCGTGTACGACGCCGGCGACGCGATCGAGTGCCTGCAGCGTTCGGGAGTACGGCTCGTGCTCTCCGGGCACAAGCACGTTCCGTACGTCTGGCGCCTCGAGGACCTCTTCGTGGTGAACGCCGGCACCGTTTCGTCGCTCCGACTTCGCGGGAACACACGACCTTGTTACAACGTGATCGAGATCGACGGCACGCGCGTGGACATCTGGCGGCGCCATCCGTTCCACGGCCAGGTCAAACTCGTCTCGTTCGCGCTCGACACCCTCGAATACGCGAAGTTCACGGGCGCCATAGAGGACGAAGTCATCGCGCGCACGTGAGGGCCCTCGCCATCGTCGACGGTGAGCACTACGCCCCCGTCGTGCGCGACGCGCTCGCCGAGCTTCCGTACGAATTCGTGGCGGCCGTGCTCGTCGGCGGCCGGGAGAAGCTGCGGGGCGGAGAGGATTACGGCGTTCCGCTCGTCGCCGATCTCGAGTCGGGGATCGCGAGCCACCATCCCGACGTCGTCGTGGATCTGTCGGACGAGCCCGTGCTCGGCCCCGTCGCGCGGTTCGCGCTCGCCAGCCGCGTGCTCGCGCACGGCCTGTCCTACCTCGGCGCCGACTTCAGGCTCGACCCTCCCGCGCTCGAGCCGTTCTCCCTGTCGTCGATCGCGGTCATCGGGACGGGAAAGCGTGTCGGCAAGACCGCAGTCACGGGGCATCTCGCGCGGCTGTTCGCAAGAGACCGGCGCGTCGTTGTCGTCGCGATGGGGCGGGGTGGACCGGCGGAGCCCGAGGTCGTCACCGTGCAGCCGACGGTGGACGCGCTCCTCGAGCTCTCGCGTTCCGGACGTCATGCCGCGTCCGACCATCTCGAGACGGCTGCCCTGGTCGGCGTCACGACGGTCGGCTGCCGGCGCTGCGGCGGTGGTCTCGCGGGCGAGGTCGCGACCTCGAATGTCGCGGACGGCGCCCGCCTGGCCGTCGAGCTCGATCCCGAGCTCGTGGTCTTCGACGGCAGCGGTGCGGCACTGCCGCCGATCGACGCGACTCGGACCGTTGCAGTGGTGGGCGGACACCAGGATCCCGCAGTTGCTGCCGGGTATCTGAACGCCTATCGCCTGCTTCGTGCCGACCTCGTCGTCCTGACGATGGCCGAGGCGTCGGTTGGGTGGGCGGACGTCCGGAAGGCTGTTCGGAGTGTCGTGCGCGCCGGTGTCGAAGTGCTCGCAACGCGGCTGCGGCCGAGGCCGCTGACGGACGTTGAGGGCCGCTCCATCGCGTACTTCTGCACGGCTCCTACGGGTGCACACGAGCGTCTCCGAGCCGAGCTCGAGGCGGTGTCGGGCGCGTCGGTCACGCGCGTGTCGGGCAGCCTCGCCGACCGTTCCGCCTTGCGAAAGGAGCTGCCCGGGATCGACGCCGACGTGTTCGTCGTCGAGCTCAAGGCCGCCGCAATCGACGTCGTTGCGGAGGCTGCGCGCGCCCGCGACATCGAGGTCGTGCTCGCGGCGAACGACGTCGTTGCGCTCGCCGGCGAGTCGGACCTTGACGAATGCCTCCTCGAGATGGCCAAATTCCAGGGGTGAGAGAGCGCCGTCACACTCTCCCGTTGCCGTTGGGCGACGAGGTCCCGTTCTCGAAGGGGCTCATGGCCCGCGCGCTCGTCGTGACTGGCCTCGATCCCGAGCGGGCGTATCTCATCGCTCGTCGTGCCGACCGTGACCTGGCCGAGCGCGGTGCCGTGTCTCTCGACCTCGACCGCCTCGGGGAGCTCGCTGCCGAGCTCATCGGCGACGAGGAGGCGGAGCGCATGGTGCGCCGGCTGAGGCGACTCGATGCTCTTCAGCGGCTCGAGGAGCCACTCCTGCTGCTCGTGGGAGGGGCGACCGGGACGGGAAAGTCCACGATCGCGACGGAGGCGGCCCACAGGCTCGGGATCACACGTGTCACGTCGACGGACTTCATCCGGCAGACGATGCGCACGTTCTTCTCCAAGGAGTTCATGCCGTCGGTGCACTACTCGAGCTTCGAGGCGCGGCTTGCGCTCACTCGAGCAGAGGAGGAGGAGTCCGGCGACGCTGCCATCCTCGGATTCCTCGATCAGACGCGCAACGTGCTCGTCGGAGTCGATGCTGCGCTCGAGCGCGCTGCCACCGAGCGATGGTCGACCGTGCTCGAGGGTGTGCACCTCGTTCCGGGCATGGTGGGAACGGAGTACCCGGGGGCGTTCGTCCTGCAGTGCGTGATCGCGATCGAGGACGAAAACCTGCACAGGAGCCACTTCTGGGTGCGCGACTACGCGACCGAGGGCCTTCGGCCGCTCGAGAAGTACCTCGACGCCCTCCCGCAGATTCGTGAGATCCAGGAATACCTCGTGGAACGCGCGCGCCGCCATGACGTACCCGTCATCTACAACGACTCGCTCGAGCGTGCGATCGGCGACGTCCTCGATCTCGTTCTGCGGCGCGCGGACCAGCTCGTCGCCGTCGCCTAGAGGCGCCTCTCTACACTTCCGGCGTGGTCACGCGTGAGGACGTCGTCGAGGCGCTGCACTCCGTCGAGGATCCTGAGCTCGGGATGGACATCGTCGAGCTCGGGCTCATGTACGACGTCGAGGTCGACGGCCCGAGCGTGAAGGTGCTGTACAGCCTCACCTCGATGGGCTGCCCGGCCGGGGCGATGATCGCCGACGGCATCGTGGATGCGGCTCGGAGCGTCCCGGGAGTCGAGGACGTCGAGGCCGAGCTCACGTTCGATCCGCCATGGACGCCCGACCGAATGTCGGACGACGCGAAGTTCATCCTCGGTTTCGGCTAGACGTCTGCTCGAGCCCGCGGGGGCAAGCGGCGACCTACGGGATCGTGAGGACGATCTTGCCGAACTGCAGGCCCGACTCGAGCCGTTCGTGCGCCTGCGCCGTTTCCGCGAGCGGGAAGGAGCTGTCGATGTGGACGCGTGCGCGCCCTGAGCGAACCAGGTCGTACGCGCCTTCGAAGTCGGACGGCATGCCCATCGTCGAGCCGTACACGACGAGCTGCTTCCACCACAGGCGGTAGAGCCGCGCCGGAGGGCTGTGGCCCGAGGTCGCGCCGCAGACGACGATCCGTCCCTCGGTGCTCGCGGCGCTGAGCGAGCGCTCCCACGTCGCCTCACCGACGGTCTCGACGACGACATTGGCACCGGCTCCGTCGGTCGCGTCCTTGACGACCTGCACGACGTCACCGTCCGCGTGGTTCACGGCGACGTCGGCACCGAAGGCGCCGGCTTGCTCGAGCTTTTCGTCGCTCGACGAGGTCACGATCGTGCGAGCGCCGAGCGCGCGGCAGATCTCGAACGCGGCGAGTGCTACGCCGCCGCCGATGCCCCAGATGAGCACCCATTCTCCGGGTTGCACTGCCGCCTTCGTGACGAGCATGCGGTACGCCGTCTCGAACGTGAGCGGGAACGCGGCTCCTTCCTCGAACGAGAGTGTCTCGGCCAGGGGATAGAGCTGTGCCGCCGGGATCGCCTTCAGCTCGCAGCAGGTGCCGTCGGTGTGCTCGCCGATGACGGTGATGCGCCCGTCGTGCGGGATGCCCGGGTTGATCACGACGCGATCGCCGACCGAGAACTCCTGGACACCCTCTCCCAGCGCGGCGACGACACCCGCGCCGTCCGCTCCGAGGATCCGCGGCTTCGGCACGGACGGCAGGCCTTTTCGCACCCAGACGTCGAGATGGTTGAGACTCGCCGCGCGCAGCGCGACGAGAACCTCGCCCGGTGCCGGCTCGGGATCTGGGACGTTTTCGTAGCGCAGGACCTCCGGGCCGCCGTCCTCGTGGATGCGAATCGCCTTCACGATGCAGAATCCTCTCATGACCGGCGCCGAGCTCAGTCGGCTTGGTGCGGAGCTCGGACTTGATGTCGTGGGCGCCGCCCCTGCCGAGCCCTATGCCGACACGGAGCGACATATCGAGGAGCGCCGCCGGCGCGGGCTCTTCGGGGACATGCGCTTCACGATGGCGCGGCCCGAGATCTCCTGCCATCCCGAGTTGGTTCTCGAGGGCGCACGCACCGTCGTCGCGGGCGCGCTCTCTTATGCGCGAGACGTGCCTAATACCGCCCCCGACCACGGTCGGCTCCCGCGATACACGTGGCGAGACGAGTACGCGACGCTTCGCGAGCGGCTCGACGCGCTCGGCCGAGGCCTGGGTGGCCGATACCGCGTCCTCGTTGACGACAACGACCATGTCGACCGGAGCGCGGCGGTCCGAGCGGGCATCGCCTTCTTCGGCAAGAACACGATGGCGATCACGCGGAGACACGGCTCATGGGTCGTTCTCGGTGTCGTGGTCACGGACGTCGAGATCGAGCCGTCGCCACGGCTCCAGCTCGACTGCGGCGAGTGCCGGCTCTGTATCGATGCATGTCCGACGGGTGCCCTCGACGAGCCGGGAACGCTCGACTCGACGAAGTGCCTCTCCTACTGGACGCAGACTGCGGCGCCGATACCGGACGGGTACAAGGCCGAGCTGGGTGACATGGTCTACGGCTGCGACATCTGCCAGGACGTCTGTCCCTGGAACCGGGGGATCGAGAAGCGGCGACGCGGGGAGGACGTGCCTGTCGATGCGCAGCCCGTGGTGTCCCTGAAGGACTGGCTCGAGCGCGACGCGGCCGACCTCGTCCGCGAGTACGCGCGGCTGTACGTTCCGCGAAAGGACGGGCGGTGGCTGCAGCGCAATGCGCTCGTCGCCGCCGGCAACGTGGGCAGCGCGGACCTCAAGGAGAGCGTTCGGCATCACGCTGCGTCCGACGACGCGATCGTGGCTGAGACGGCAGCGTGGGCTCTCGAGCGACTGGCCGAGCGGGGGGCGTGACCTCGCATCTCGACACCGAGCGGCTCGCCGTGCTCGTGCACGAGGTGCGCAGCCCGGTCGCCGCGCTCTCGGCGATCTCCGAGACCGTTGCGGACGGCCAGCTCGATGGCGTGACCCGTCGCGAGCTCGTGCGCCTGGTGGTCCTGGCGTGTCGTGGGATCGAGCGAATCGTGGCCGACGCCGCCGTCGTGTCGATCCACCTCGACGCCATCGACCCGGTCGTGCTCGTGGAGGACGTCGTCGCAGCTGCGAGGCTTCGCGGAGTTCGGGTCGAGCTGAGCGCTCCCGCGACCGCCCCTGCAGTCGAGATCGATACGCCGCGCCTCGGTCAGGCCATTGACAATGTGATCACGAACGCTGTCGTGCACGGCAGGCCCCACGGCACGGTCTCAGTGAACGTGGACGTCGGGGAGACGCTCTCGATCGCTGTGTCCGACACGGGGGCGGGGATCTCGGCCGATCAGCTGGAAAGGATCTTCGACATCGGGGTGCGGCTCGATCCGGAATTGCCCGGAACCGGCCTCGGGCTCGCGCTGGCGCGCGCGATCGTCGAGGGTCATGGTGGGACACTGACCGCCGCCTCCGTGCCTGACCGAGGGACGACGTTCACGATCTCGCTGCCACTCCTCGAGCGCTAGCCGGCGACGCTCGCGGTGGCCGTGTAGCTGCGGAGAAGGCCGCCCGCGGAGTCGTGCTCCGATATCTCGAGAGAAGCACTCGATGTCCCGAGATCGATGTTCGTATCCGTTGCGACGCGAACGGGTAGACGCGCGAGCACCGGATACACCTCTGCGTAGCCATCGTGCCGCACGGCGACGTAACGGGCGCGATTGTCGGGCTCGATCCATGTGAAAGCGAGGCGATCCCCGCCGACGGTCGAGCAGCTCGCGAGGTCGAGACGAGGGTCGAGCAGATGCCCGCCATGCAGGCGACCGAGGGCACGGCCGCACCACGGGCGGTTCGGGCCGGTTCCATCGCAGGCGACGACTTCGCGGCCGGACGTCGTCCGAAATGTGACGCTGCTCCCGAGCACGCCTGTCCGTATGACAGCGGGCTTGCGCGGCGTACGCCCGCGAGCTGCGCTGAGGCACGTCTCGACCCGTCCCGGAAGCGCCCGGCGGGGGTCCGCGGCAATCGCCCTCGTCAAGATCTGAACGGACGGCGCTCCTTCGAGTGTTACCAAGGGGTGTTGAACCGGAGTGCCGTCGACGAGATGCGTCGGCGGCTTGCTCGCTCTGGCGCAGCCGACCTGGCCCAGAGCGACCATTGTGACCAGGAGCACTGCAAAGAGTGCGGTCGTTGGGACGCCGTCCGCCATGTCACGAGCTCCAGCCCGTCCTTCGGACGCCGCTGTAGCTCGAGCTCCCGCGGTAGGTGCGTGTCCAGATACCCGTGCCGTAATCCTCGCCCTTCGCTTCGATGATCTGATCGGTCCCGTCCGGATTGGTTGCATACACGAGCCCGATGTGGCCGTCACTCGCGAGCGCGTCCATCGGGAGAAGATTCGCCTTCGACACGGTCACGTTCGGAGCGCCCGCGCCGGTCTTGAAGGCCGCGGCCGTGTACGGGCCGTGGACGCTACGCAACATGCCCCACTGGTAGAAGCCGGCGTTGCTAGAGTCGACCGACTCGCGCCAGACCTTGAAAGTGAAGCCCGAGCAGTCGCCTCCTTCGCCACCGGTCGCTGGATCCTCGTGCGGGTCGTTCGGGGAGTCGTCGCGATCGTTGTCGTTCCAGCAGCCGCCAGCCCACTGGTAGCCCTCGTACCGCGCCCTGAGTGCGACAGTCGCCGACCCGTCGCGGGTGATGTATGACGTTGGCGTCGGGGCCGCGTAGTTGCAGTTGTCGGCCACGAACCGCGTGTGGTACGCGGTTGCGGTGCCGGCGCCCGTGAGAAGAGCCGACACGACGAATGCGGTGATGAACGAGAGTGCCCGGTTCACGGATCAACCTCCAGGTCGTGGCGATCGACGAAGGCGCCGGTCGGGTTCGAGCCGAGTTGGTACAGGGAGTGACCGACGAGTCGAAACCGACTCAACGGCGCAGTCTCGGCCCAGTCCACGGGATCGACCGAGAACTCCTGAACGATGCTCCGTCGGTCGAGCACGACCACACGGAACTCGTCGGAGTCTCCGTCGTAGATCCGAAGCACGACGACGAGACGACTGCCGAGTGGCTCGGCGAGCTGCACTTCGGCGAGCGGCGTCGAGCTCACGAGCCGCCATGAGCGCTCGACGTGTCCACGAGAGACCAGTGCCAG
The DNA here is from genome assembly GCA_963746975.1 of uncultured Gaiellaceae bacterium. Taxonomy (GTDB): domain Bacteria; phylum Actinomycetota; class Thermoleophilia; order Gaiellales; family Gaiellaceae; genus GMQP-bins7. The sequence continues at coordinate 869,510 of CAVVDE010000010.1, read as the reverse complement.
GCGGAGCTCATTCCCGGTCCGGTAGGTGATGACCTCTGCGCCGGGTCGAATGGGCCGTCCGACGCTGCCTCGCCGCTTCTGCTCACCTGGCGGCAGGGGCTTGCCGCCCGACGAAATCGGCATCCACATGTGCGACGGATGCTCGAGGACGACTGGGCCGTCGGGACCGATCCGAATCTGCGACGGCGACGCCTCGGCCGATTCGGCGACGTCCAGCTCTCCGCCCGTTGGATCGAAGCTTCGGATCAGCGGGGTTCTGCCCGGCGCTGCGTCGGTCTCGAGGACGTACATCGACCCATCGTCGGCGAGCGTCACGTCGGCGAGAAGACCGCTGATCGCCAAAGGAACCTGTGCGGGCTGACGTGCTGCTGGAGCCCAGCGCAGCACACGCCGATGCGCTTCGTCGAGGAGCGCGACCGTCCCATCAGGAGCGACGTCGAACGACGAGGCACCGATCGGAGCCGCGCTTCTCCCCGCCTCGAGGCCGGCGTCGCCGACGCCGTCTCCCCAGTGGGCGAAGACGACGCGGGAGCCGCGGCGAGTCGAAACGGAGCGGCTCGGGGAGAGGTCGACCTCGACTGCATCCGGGACGAAGTACGAGTGGTACGTCGCGGCCGGGCCGGAGGGCACACGCAGCTGCCCTCCGTTGTCGGCTTCGATCACGGCGTAGTACTCCAAGCCGTCTCGGCTCTTCGCCGCGCGGTCGGGGACGAGTGCCGTGAGCCGGCGAAGCCCGCTGCTGGTCTCTTCCCGCAGCGGTATCTCCTGGAAGTCACCGCTCGATCCCGGCCGGACGAAGAGCGATCCCGTGGTGTCGCACGCCCTCTCGGGGTCGTCGATGCCCTCGGGAGCACAGTGGACGTCGAATGTCAGCTCGGTCACCTCGTCGGGGACGGTGAGGAGCGGTGGGAGGTGGCTCGCCTCGAGCACCGGATGTGGAGCGATGGGCTCCGGCTGAGCGATGGCGCTCGCCGACGCGAGTATTCCGAAGACGGAAAGAGCGCTGCCTGCGATGAGTCCGAGGATGGACGGTCGTGAAATGTGGCGGCTGGGCCCGAGTCGTCTCATAGCGCTCCTTCGTTTGCCGATGAGACAACGCTAGCGCCTCGGGAGTGCGACGACTCGCACCCCGACGAACTTGGCGCGATGTCGTGACAGTCAGGTGAGAGTCAGCGCCGGCTCGGTACGCGACCGAGCTCGCGCTGTAGGCGCCGCGCGCGCTTTGCGACGACGTCCCGCAATCGTTGCGGCTCGAGCACGGTCGTGTCGCCGCGATCGGCGAGCACTTCGGAGAGCAGCCATTCCTCGGTCTTGAACGGAACGTCCGCGATGGCAGAGCCGTCCGTCAACGGCCGTGCGCCGCGCTCGAGCTTCCAGCGGGCGACCCCCGGCGAGTGGAGGAGGCGCGCGACTCGTGGGTTCTGCAGGTACGACGGGTCGAAGCCGTCACGCGCCTCGAAGCTCTCACCGGTGAGGCGGGCAGCGCGCATGCGGTCGAGCCGGAACGTCCGGGCCGCGTCGACGCTCAGGTCCCAGGTATGGACACGCCATACGGGGAGCTCTCGCTCGATCGTGTACGGCTCCACCTGGCGCAGGCTTGGAGCGTCCACGCCTTCCTTCTGGTACTCGATCTCGACCACGAGCCGCTTCTCCGCGCCGTCGCTCAGAACCTTGACCAGCGACTCCTCCGCGGAGGAGTCGCTGGGCTGCGGCGTTCCTGCGAGGTCGAAGCGCCCGAACGTCTCCTCGAGCTTCTTGCGGACGCGCTTCAACGGAGTGTGCGCATCGGCAGCGATCGTCGGCCCCACGTACTCGATCGCGAGGCGGATCGCACGCGCTTCGAGCGGTGTCAGCTTCGGCGGGCGGCGGAACACGTCGCCGTACAGCTCCTTCTCGACTCTCACGGAACCGCCTTCGAGCTCCGCGTACACGGCGTAGCACCCGCCGCCGAAGTTGACGAGATTCAAGAGCGAGAGGTGATCTTGGAGCTCCTCGAGCGGGATCGAGAAGCGAGCCGCCACCTCGTCGGCGTCGAGCGTCGCGGAGCGCTCGTCGCCGCAGGCGGCAAGGAGGTGGGCGAGGAGTGCCTGCAGCACGCCGAAGCGCTCGGGCGCGACAGGGCCACTAGGGCGCTCGGGGAGGGGGTGGCGTGGATCGGACCGCTTCGGGCCGGCCGTCGCGGGTGCCTCGCCGTCATGCGCCTCCGCGAGCGTCGCGAGCGCCTCGTTAACGGACTCCACGAGCTCGTCCGGTTCGAGTGGCGTCGCACGCCCGTTCTGGCGCAGCACCCAGCCCGCGAGCAGGTCGACGTTGGCGTACTCGGTTTCGAAGATGCCGTCGTCGATCGTGCCGGCGTCGGACAGCGTGCGCTCGACCCACCACGCGGTGTCCTCGGACACAGCCACTCGGGCACGGCCCACGATCTCGCCGATCTGCCACGGGCGAGGAATTCGGTGCCGCTCGACGTCGAAGTCGGGCGGCACGCGAAAGTCGCGCTCGCGTCGCGTCGCGAAGCGGATGTCCCCCCGGATCCGTGAGACCTTGAAGGTCCGCGTGGTGTCGCGGTCGAGATCGTGGCCGATCACGTACCAGTTGCCGTCGTCGAGACGCAGCGCGTACGGGTTCACGGTTCGCTCGCCCGGCCGCGACCGGCGCGGACTCCAGTAGCCGAACTTCACGGTCCGTTGCTTCGAAATTGCAGACTCGAGCTTCGCGAGCCTGCCTGCGAGTTCGGGCGAGTAGTCGGGCGCGCTCACGCGCACGCGTTCGGCAGTCTCGGTCGGGGGCTCGGGGAAGCCGGCGCGACCGAGCGCGAGGTTCTGCAGCGCCAGTCTGAGTGGCTCGGCGTAAGCGAACTTTCCCTCGAGGTAGTACAAGGCGGTTTGAAGCGCGGCGAGCTCGTCGTCATCGAGGTCGAGGCGGGCGAGGAAGTAGTTCTCGGAACGGAGCGTGTACAGCTCCTCGCCGCTGAACTCGTCACGCTGCGACTGCAGCGGGACACCGAGTGCGGTCAGCTCAGCTCGATCCGAGTAGAAGCGGCGCGCGAACGCCTCGTCCGACATCTCGCTGTAGCCCTCGACGTTCGACTTCACGTCCCGAGCCGTCAGGAGCCGTCTTTCGGCCATCAGGAACGCAACCAGCGAGAGCTGTCGGATCAGCTTGTCCGCGTCATGCGACATCGACCGCGAGCTTACAGTGAGCGCGACGTGGCGATGAAGCGCGCGGGCGGGCTACGCGGCGACGGTCGTGGCGTGCTCGAGGTGCTGGTGCGAGGGGCAGTAGTCGCGGCCGGGGAGCGGTGTCCGCTGACAGGCCTTGCCCTTTCGTGTGGTGGCGTGGCAGCGGGCGACGCCACCGTCGAGAAGCCCCGCTTCGACCTGCTGCTCGATGAACGAGGTCGCGGCGCCGACGCCTTCACGAACCGACCACGCGACTTGCGCCTGCGCGGTGATCGGGAAGTACCGCCGGATATCTGCGAAGAGTGCGCGGTCCGGCCGTGCGAAGTAGTGCGGGTCCTCGGCCAATCGAGCCATGGTGCGTTCGCACTCGACGAGTACCGCGCGCCGGTACTCGAGCTGGTCGTAGCGCGAGACGTACGGGTCGATCAGGTCTTTGATGGAACGATAGATCGCTCGCGAGTATTGATACATACAAGAGCGAAGTTGGGCTGCGTGATCGTCCAACGAACCTAACCGACTTCCCCGAATCCCTCGGTGCTGGGCCGAAAAACGTGCGAAGCGGAAGCGACGCCTCGGCAGTGTAGCGCCTTTTCGAGCGTGTTACAAAGTCGGGCTCGTAGGTCGTCCGGCGAGGCAACGCCGGGTCAAGGCACCACGTGCCTCACGCTCGCCGCCCGCGAGTAGCGCCGCGCCGCCTCGAGGGCACTTGTGGCTTCGGCCTCGCTCGCGTAGATGCCGGAGAAGACGATCCAATAGCCGGGGTGAAGGCTCGCGTACCGGGACGAGTCGAGCACGCCGACCGCGGTGAGGCCCTTCCTGCGCGCTGCGCGCGCCCGAGCCAGTGCCGGCGCCCGTCCGCCCGTCTGCGGGAGCGAGGCGAGTGCGATCGTCCAGCCGCCCTCTCCCGTCGGCCATTCGGCGACGGCCGCCGGACCGGTTGCGTCGCCGTCGACCGTCTTGGGCGCCGTCGCAAAGCCGCCGATCGCGGTCACGACGGTCGTGCCTCCACCGTTGCTCCCGGTCGCCGCGATGGCTGCGGCGCCGCCGGCGAGCGCGACGACGCCCGTGACGAGCGCCCTGCGCGCCCAGCCCGAGCTCAGGGACTTCGACCGCCTGGCTCGCACGACGTGCGCGCCGCACTCGAGGCAGTACTCCTGACCCGCCGCCAGCGGCTCGCGGCAGACGGGGCACATCATCCAGCGGCGTCCGATCCGGTCTGTCTCGAGACGGTCGCCGTCCCGCCGAGCGAGCGACCGCAGGTGGCGCAGTAGTGCGCTCCGAGCAGGATCGGCGCACCGCAGATGCACACCGCGCCCCCGCCGCCACGGCGGATGCCCGCGGTTCCGTCGAGCAGCGAGTCGACCTCCTGGACGCGCGCCTCGATCGCCACGAGCTCGGCGCATCGTTCGACGACGAGACCGGCGTTGAAGCGGTCGCGCTTGTACATCTCGAGCGCCAGGCCGCCAAGGTCGCGGAGGCGCTCTTCCCGGACTTCGAGGAGGGCCTTCCGCTCGCGCTTCAGCTCGCGCGCAGGCGGAACGACGTATCCGCTCGAGCTCGTTGTCCCGTGCTGGTCGGCCATCGCGCACCCTAGAGCTGCAACACGACGAGACGCTCCTCGGTCATCTCGCGCACGGCATACGCAGGACCCTCCCGCGTATTGCCCGAGTCCTTGACGCCTCCGTACGGCATCTGGTCTGCGCGGAACGTCGGCGCCTCGTTGATCGTCACGCCGCCGAACTCGAGCTCGCGAGCAGCCCGCAACGCCGCTTTCGTGTCGCGCGTGAACACTCCGGCCTGGAGGCCGAAGCGCGTTCCGTTCGCGAGGGCGATTGCCTCGGCGAGGGAGTCGTAGGGGGTAACCGTGCACAGTGGCCCGAAGACCTCGTCGCACGAGACCTTTGCGTCGCGCGGCGCGTCGGCGATGACGGTCGGCCGGAGGAGCTCACCCTCGAGCGTCCCACCCGTGAGCACGCGCGCGCCTCCTGCCTTTGCCTCCTCGATCCACTCGAGGACACGATCCCGTTCGCTCGACCCGATGAGGGGACCGACGTCGGTCGCATCGTCCGCGGGATCGCCGACGACGAGCGCGTCGACCTTGGGGAGGAAGCGATCGAGGAACGCGTCGTACGCGCTCCGTTCGACGTAGATGCGCTGCACCGAGATGCAGCTCTGCCCTGCGAAGGAGAACGCGTTCGCGGCAAGCCGGGCCGCCGTGTCGTCGAGGTCGGCGTCGGCCGCGACGATCACCGGCGTGGCGTTCCCGAGCTCGAGGTTCACGCGTTTGCGCGGCGCGCGTTCGCGCAGCTTCCAGCCGACGCCCGCCGATCCGGTGAACGTGATCAGCGTTACCCGCTCGTCCTCGACGAGCACGTCCCCGATCTCGGCCGCCGAGCCGCATACGACGTTGAGCCACCCGGGTGGAAGACCCGCCTCGGCCTCGAGTTCCGCGAGCAGCAGCGCCGACATCGGCGTTTGGGATGCTGGTTTGAGAACGACCGCGCACCCTGCGGCAAGCGCCGGCGCGATCTTGTGCGCGACGAGGTTGAACGGGAAGTTGAACGGAGAGATCGCTCCGACGACCCCGATCGGAACCCGCAGCGTAAGCGCGAGCTTCCCGGTTCCGGCAGGCGAGGCATCCATCGGGACGACGTCGCCGGCGAGCCGTCGGGCCTCGACAGCCGCCATCGTGAACGTGGACATCGCGCGCGACGTCTCGACACGGGCCGCCTTCACGGGCTTTCCCGCCTCGGCCGAGATCGTTCGTGCGACCTCCTCTGCGCGCTCCTCGATCAATCGCGCCGTGCGATCGAGAATCGCCGCACGTTCGTGAGCTGCGAGAGGCTCCGCCATCGCTCGCTCCGCCGCGTCCACTGCGCGCCGCGCCTCCTCGGCCCCGCCCTTCGCGACGCGGCCTACCGGCGAGCCGTCGTACGGCGAGAGCACGTCGAGCCAATCACCGGTCTCGATCCAGTCTCCGTCCACGAAGAGCCCGCGTTCGCTGGTGATCGTGGCCACGCGGTGAGTGTAGTGACGCTCGACGCTGTCGTTCTATGCTCTTGGCAATGGCACAGACCGCCTATGTCGTGGATGCCGTCCGCTCTCCGATCGGGCGCCGGAACGGCTCTCTCTCCGATCTCCGTGCGGACGAGCTCGCAGCGCAAATCCTGAACGGGCTCGTGGGTCGTGTCGACCTCGACCCCGGTGAAGTCGAGGACGTGCAGATGGGCTGCGTCACGCAGGTGGGCGAGCAGGCGCTGAACGTGGGGCGCGGCGCGGTGCTCGTAGCGGGTTGGCCCGAGACGGTGTGCGCGACGACGGTCGACCGCCAGTGCGGATCCTCGCTGCAGGCGGCGTTCAACGCCGCGTCCGCCGTGCAGGCGGGGCACCTCGACCTCGTCGTTGCCGCGGGCCTCGAGCACATGACGCGCGTTCCCATGGGCTCCAACCTGGGAGAGGCCGGTTGGGGTGCGGTCAACGAGAAGATCGGCGAGCGCTGGCCGATCGTCCCGCAGGGCATTTCCGCGGAGGTCATCGCGGAGGAGTGGGGGCTGAGTCGCGAGTCTCTCGACGAGTACTCGCTCGAGTCTCACCGGCGAGCCGTGGCAGCGATCGACGAGGGCAGGTTCGAGAACGAGATCGTTCCCGTCGAGGTCGGCGCCGGTGGAGCCGTGGTGCTCTTCGCGGTGGACGAGACTCCGAGGCGCGATACGTCGCTCGAGCGTCTCGCCGAGCTTCAGCCGGCATTCAAGGCCGACGGCGTCGTGACGGCCGGGAACTCGAGCTCGATCGTGGACGGATCGGCCGCGATGCTGCTCGCCAGCGAGTCGGCGGTGGAGCGCCACGGCCTCGAGCCGCGCGCGCGCTTCGTCGCGTTCGGTCTCTCCGGCGTCGACCCGTACCGGATGCTCCACGGGAACCCCGAGGCGTGCGCCCGCGCGCTCGACAAGGCAGGCCTGGGCTGGGATGACGTGTCCGTCATCGAGGTGAACGAGGCGTTCGCTTCCGTCGTCCTGCAGTTCCTGGCGGACACCGGCCTCCATGAGCGCTGGGAGGCGGGCGACGTCAATCCGAACGGCGGCGGAATCTCGCTCGGTCACCCCCTCGGAGCGACGGGCGCGCGGATCACGGCCACGCTCCTGAACGAGCTCGAGCACCGGGGTGCGCGCTACGGCATCGCGACGATGTGCATCGGCCAGGGACAGGCCATCGCCGGCGTTCTCGAGCGGCTCTGACCAGGCGACATCGATCAGATCAGCTGATCGATGTCCCGAGTGCATCGACTGGTGCTGATCGACAGCTGCTGTCACCATGAGCCCATGTTCGCACTGATCCTGATTCCGGTCGTCGCCATCGCGGCGCTCCTGGTCTACGCGCTGGGCGCGGACTCCCGCATCGACGACGTCGCTCGCCGGCGCGGCTTCAACGGCTGAGATCCGCTGCGGCCTGGCCCCAACGGGCCCCGCTAGGATCGCCGGTCGTGGCCGCCCCCGAGATCAAGCGCGTCGGCGTCGTCGGACTCGGGGCGATGGGCTCAGGGATCGCGCAGCTCTCCATCGAGGCCGGGTACGAGACCGTCGGTCGCGAAGTGACCGACGGTCTCGGGCGGGCGGCTCGTGACCGGATCGCTCACTTTCTCCAGCGCAAGGTCGACAAGGAGAGCATGACCGCCGACGTGCGCGAGGCGGCTCTGGCCTCGCTCTCGCTCACGACCGACGTCGCCGCCTTCGTCGACTGCGACCTCGTGATCGAGGCGATCGTGGAGGATCTCGAGCCGAAGCGACAGCTGTTCCGGGAGCTCGAGGGGATCGTGAGGCCCGACGCGGTTCTCGCGACCAACACGTCGGCCCTGTCCGTGACCGAGATCGCGGCGGCGACGTCGACGCCCGAACGCGTCGTCGGCATGCATTTCTTCAACCCGGCGCCGCTCATGCCCCTGGTCGAGATCGTGCGCGCGGAGCTTTCGTCGAACGATGCCGTCGAGGCGGCCTTCGCAGTGGGGGAGAGGCTCGGCAAGCGCCCGATTCGCTGCAACGACACGCCCGGGTTCGTCGTCAACCGGGTGCTCATCCCGCTCCTCAACGACTGCGTTCGCATCCTCGACGAGGCCCGCGTCACACCGGACGATCTCGATGCTGCGATGACGGCTGGGGCCGGCTGGCCGATGGGGCCTTGCACGCTTCTCGACCTCGTCGGCATCGACGTGCACGTGCACGCCTCGGAGGCGCTGTACGAGAAGCTGCGCGAGCCCCGCATGGCGCCGCCTCCGCGCATCGTGGCGATGCGGAATGCCGGCCTCCTCGGCCGCAAGTCCGGCCGCGGGTTCTACCGCTACGACGACTGACGTCGTCCCGCGCTCACGGGTTCAGCGCGAAGACGAGGAACGCGGCGAAGATCGCGAGATGGAGGGCGCCCTCCTGGAGCGTCGCACGCCCCGGAAGAACCGTGAGCGCGCCGATGCCCGCCGTCAGGACGAGCAATGTGATCTGGAGCGAGCTCAGCCCGAGAACGAGCGAGCCGTCGAGCCAGATCGAGGCGAGCGCGACCGCCGGGATGGTGAGCCCGATGCTCGCGACGGCCGAGCCGTAGGCGAGGTTGAAGCTCGTCTGGAGACGATTGCGGTGCGCGTTGCGGTACGCGGCGAGCGTCTCGGGAAGCAGGACGAGCAACGCGATGACGACGCCGACCGCGGACTGTGGCGCACCGATGTAGTTCACGGCGTCCTCGATCGCCGGCGACTCGACCTTGGCGAGGCCGATCACGGCCGCCAGCGACACCACCAACGCGACGAGGCTCACGATCGCCTTTCGGTCCGACGGCGGGTCTGCATGGATGTCCTCCGACACCGGATCCTCACCGCGTGGCAGGAAGAAGTCGCGGTGACGAATCGTCTGGACGAAGACGAAGAGGACGTAGAGCGCGACGGACGCGAGCGCTGCGAACGTGAGCTGGGTCGAGGAGAACGTCGGGCCGGACGAGCTCGTGGTGAAGGTGGGCAACACGAGGCAGAGCGTCGCGAGCGTGACGACCGTGGCCAACGCTGTGGCCGTGCCTTCCGCGTTGAAGATGGCCACGCGCCGACGCAGCGTGGAGACGACGAGACAGAGCCCCACGATGCCGTTGCACGTGATCATCGCTGCGGCGAAGACGGTGTCGCGGGCGAGGCTGTCCGTCTCGGAACCTCCGGACGCCATGAGCGTGACGATGAGGCCGACCTCGATGATCGTCACCGCAACCGCCAGGATCAGCGACCCGAGTGGCTCTCCGACGCGGTGCGCGACGACCTCCGCATGGTGGACGGAGGCGAGGACCGCGCCGGCCAGCAGGAGTGCGACCACGAACAGGACGACGTTGCCGGGCTTCGTGCCCCACGTGGCCGCGAGCGCGACCAGGGCGACCGCCGGAGCGACGAGCGACCACGGGACCGTGCGCGCGAAGTTGCGCGTCCTCGTCGCTCCCGCGCTCATCGTGTCGGCAATCTACGTCGGTGCTGGTTCGCCGTGGCGCTAACAGTCTCCTTACAGGCATCTCATCGCGGTCACACGCCGTGTGCCGATACTAGGGCGAGCCATGCGGAAGCTCTTCGTCGTCCTGTGCTCGTTCACCACGCTCGCGCTCGCGGCCTCTGTCGCGTGGGCAGCTGAGCCGACCTCGGGGACGTTGTCCGTCGAGCGCGGTAAAGGTGTCGTGATGATCGATCTTCGCGGCTCGGTACTCGGTCGACTCACCCTCGGTTCGCTGCGCGTGACCGATCAGACCCCGAATGACAAGTACGCGCCGCTCGTGGTCGGCAAGAAGGTCACCCAGGAGCGCGTCGGCCCGCGCACGGTGATCTATCGCGGGCAGGGTCTCCGCTTCCGCCTCGTCGGCGGCGGATACCGCATGGTCGCGCGCGGCACGGGGATCAGCGTGTCGGCGGTCGGACGCGGCGTCGTCATGCTCGACGGCGAGCCCCGCTGGCCCGGAGACGACGTCGGCATCTACTCGAGCAACGGCGCCGACTGCAGCACCGAGCCGGAGACCTGCACGCCGGTGCCGACGGACCCCGCGCGGTTTGCGCTCGAGCCTCCGCCGAGCGAGCCCAACCCGGGGGCAGGCCCGTGAGCGTGGCGACCACGACGACGATCCTGGTCGTCGAGGACGAGACGTCGATCGCGTCCTTCGTCGCCGCCTACCTTCGCAACGCCGGCTACGGGGTGAAAACGGCGCCGAGCGCGCAGACGGCATTGATCCAGCTCGCCGGGGACTCGCCCGCACTCGTGATTCTCGACCTCAACCTTCCCGACGGCGACGGTGTCGAGCTCTGTCGCCGCATTCGCAAGACGTCCGACGTCCCGATTCTCATGCTCACCGCCCGCGACGAGGACATCGACAAGATCATCGGACTCGAGGTCGGCGCGGACGACTACATGACGAAGCCGTTCAACCCCCGCGAGCTCGTCGCGCGTGTCAAGAGCATCCTCCGGCGCGCCGCGCCCGAGAAGCGACGAAGCGAGTCCGAGGAGCTCCGGCACGGCGAGCTGACGATCAATGCCGGAAAGCGCGAGGTGCACGTTGCAGCCGAGGAGATCCGTCTCGCGCCGAAGGAGTTCGACCTTCTCTGGGAGCTCCTCGATCACCGCGGCATCGTCCTGACGCGCGATCAGCTCCTCGAGCGCGTGTGGGGCTACACGTTCGCCGGCGACACGCGCACGGTCGACGTCCATGTACGGCAGATCCGCCGCAAGCTCGGGGATGCGTCGCCGATCGTCACGGTGTGGGGGGTCGGGTACAAGGTCGCCTCCGGCCGCACCCAGCCGGCCGCCATCTAGCGGGATACCCTGGCGCCGATGTTCGGAACGCTCAGGTTCCGTCTGACTGCTCTGTTCCTCGCGGTCGTTCTCGTCTTCGGGCTCGTGTCGATCGCGCTGGCGGTTCGGCTCTTCCAGGACGTGACGCGCAAGCAGTCGGTCCAGGAGCTACGTCGCGAAGCGACCGGGCTCGCCGCCCTCTATGCCGAGTCTGCGCTCCGGTCGTCCGACGAGGGAGCGAAGGCACCCGAGTTCGCCGCTTCGAAGCTCGAGCTCGCGACCGGCGACGAGCTCTACTACATCGGGTTGTCGCTGTTTCCGGGCCAGCGATTCGGACTCACGCGACTGCCTCGAAGCGCGCTCGGGGGTGCGGCGCTCGATCGCGATCGCCAGGTCATCGTCTCGTTCACGCCTCCCGGCGAGACACGCCGCCTCATCGCCGCGGCCCAACCCGTTCAGCTCGTGCGAGGAACGGAGCCGTTCGGCTGGCTCATCGTTGCGAAGCCGGAGACCGAGTTGCGCGAGCAATGGCTCACGCTGTTCGGTCGACTCGCGCTCGCGCTCGCGGTCGGCATCGCTCTGGGCGGAGTGCTGTTTCTGTGGCTGTCGCGTCGCCTCACCGAGCCGGTCCGAGCATTGACGCTCGCCACCGAGGACGTCGCGGCCGGTCGCTACGACATCACGATCCCGGAGGCACGCGGCTCGGACGAGATCTCGCTGCTGACGGAGCGCTTCCGGGGAATGGTCGCGAAGCTGGCCGAGGCGGAGCAGCTCAAGCGGTCGTTCCTCATGTCGGTCTCGCACGAGCTCAGGACGCCCCTGACGGCGATCCGCGGCCACGTCGAGGCACTGCGGGAGGGCATCGTGACGGAACCCGAGCAGGTGAGCACTTCACTCGACATCGTCGTCGCCGAGACCGACCGGCTCGAGCGTCTCGTCGGGGACGTCCTGGATCTCGCCAAGCTCCAGGCCCACCGGTTCACGGTGCGCCACGAGGAGGTCGACCTCGAGCGCGTCCTCGATCAGGCGTACGGAGCGTTCGCCGAGGAGGCGCGCCGCCGTGAGATCGACTACCGCCTGTCGGGAGTGGAGGTCGCTCCCGTGATCGTGTCGGACGGAGATCGCGTGCTGCAGGTCATCACCAACCTCCTGTCCAACGCGTTTCGCTGGACGCCCGACGGCGGGCGGATCGAGCTCCAGCTCGCCGCGTCGAACGGCAAGGTCGCGGTGGACGTGCTCGACACCGGTCCGGGCGTGCCTGCGAGTCAACGCGCCCGGATATTCGAGGCGTTCGTCTCGCAGGACATCGACGGCACCGGCCTCGGGCTTCCGATCGCGCGTGAGCTCGCAGTCGCGCTCGGCGGGGGGATCGAGCTCCAGTCCGAGACGGGGTCGGGGAGCCGTTTCCGGCTCGTCTTGCCCCTGATGCCGACCGCCTAGTCGTTCACGCCGCGGCGGCGTGCTCGAGCTCGCGCTCGATCGCGTCATCTGCGGCGAGCTCCTCGACCTGGCCGTTCCGGCGCTCGACCTCAGTCGACGGCTCGAGCCGAGCGAGGCGCGAGTCGACGCCACGCCACCCGGAACTCACCAGGTCGACGAGGAGAGCGAGGTCGTCCACACGGGCATGGCGCTCCGCGAGAAGGTCTCCCTCGATGCGCTCGAGTCTCCGGACGGCCTGGTTGAGGAGGCCACGTATCTCGGCGATGTGTCGCGCGACGGGGAGCACCTCGGTGCGGAGGCCGTCCCGAACGGCGGCGCCCACGTGAGCAGGAATCGACGCTTCCAGCTCCGCGGCTGTCGCGGCGAGCGCCTCGATCTGGTCTCTCGAGCGTTCGAGCGCCGCCTCGATCGCCGCGGGCGCCGGCCGACCCGCTGCCGCATCGGCAATCCTCTTCTTCGCCCGCTCGAGCGCGTCCAAGTCCATGGGCGGCGAGGCTACTCTCCGCGCCGGATGGACACATCGGAGCTCGACTACGACCTCCCTTCCGAGCTCATCGCGCAGCGGCCGACGGAGCCGCGGGACGGCTCGAGGCTCCTTGTCTACCGGAAAGCCACGGGCGCGATCGAGCACCGGCTGTTCTCCGATCTCCCCGAGTTCGTCGACGATCACCTCGTCGTCGTCAACGACACGAAGGTCGTCCCGGCGCGGCTCGATCTTCGGCGGGAGACTGGCGGCGCGGTCGAGGTGCTGCTGGTCGAGAGCCTGGGCGGCGAAACCTGGGAAGCGATGGCAAGGCCGTCGCGTCGCCTCCGCGCAGGCGAGCGTCTCGGTCCGGTCACGCTCGTCGAGGAGCTCGGTCGGGGGCGGTGGGTCGTCGAGCTCGAGGGCGAGCCGGCCGGAGATGCGCCGCTCCCGCCGTACATTCACGAGCCGCTCACCGATCCAGGTCGCTACCAGACCGTCTACGCGGCCGAGAGCGGCTCGGCTGCGGCGCCGACGGCGGGTCTCCACTTCACGCCGGAGCTCGTAAAGCGGCTCGACCCTGTCTGCGTGACGCTGCACGTCGGGCTCGACACGTTCCGGCCGGTCGAGGCGGCGCGTGTCGAGGCCCACGAGATTCACGGTGAGCGGTACGCCGTGAGCAGCGCTGCATGGGACCGGATCGTGGGCGCAGGCAGGGTGCTCGCGGTCGGCACGACCACCGTGAGGGTGCTGGAGACGGTGGCGCGGACGGGCGAGCTCGCGGGCAGGACCATGCTCTTCATCACGCCGGGGTTCGCGTTCCGGCGCGTCGACGCTCTGCTGACGAACTTTCACCTGCCGCGGTCGACGTTGCTGGCTCTCGTCATGGCCTACGTCGGGGTCGATGAGGCACGCGCCATCTATCGAGAGGCGATTGCGGAGCGCTACCGCTTCTACTCGTTCGGTGACGCGATGATGGCGCTCTAGTGGGCCCTCCACGGATCGAAGTGCGGCAGGCAGTGCTTGGGATGCTCCGTCTCACTCTCTCCACGCTCTCGTGGCCCACGCGTATGCGGTTCGGCGATACGCTCACAGCGGGTGGAGGCGCGGGGTGGCCCCGCGGAAGCGCTGGATTGCCGAGGCGGTCATGAGCTTCCGGCTCGTCGCAACGGAGGGCGCTGCACGCGCCGGAGTCATCGAAACCGCCCACGGCGAGATCCGCACACCTGCCTTCATGCCCGTCGGCACGAAGGCGACGGTCAAGTCTCTCCATCCCGACGAGGTGCGCGCGCTCGGCGCGGACGTGATCCTCGCGAACACGTACCACCTCCATTTCCGGCCGGGCGAGGACGTCGTCGCCGAGCTCGGCGGCCTCCACGCCTTCTCGGGCTGGAGCGGTCCGATCCTCACGGATTCGGGGGGCTTCCAGGTGTTCTCGCTCCGTGACACGATCGCGGCGCTCGACGACGACGGCGTTACCTTCCGGTCCGTCTACGACGGCGAGGAGGCCCGGCTCACGCCGGAGGGCGCGGCAGACATCCAGCGAAGGCTCGGGTCGGACATCGCGATGTGCCTCGACGTGTGCCTGCCCGCAGGAATGGACGGACACCGCCTCGAGCGCGCAGTCGCCCTGACGACGCGCTGGGCGGAGCGCCAGGTCTACGCTCCACGCGCCGATGGCCAGCTCCGCTTCGGCATCACGCAGGGCGCGACGCAGCTCGAGCTCCGCGCTCGCTCGATCGAGGAGATCACGTCGCTTCCCTTCGACGGCTACGCACTCGGCGGGCTCGCGGTGGGGGAGACGAAAGCCGAGATGCTCGACTGCGTCGAGTGGGCGGCACCCCGCCTCCCGTCGACGCATCCGCGCTACTTCATGGGCATCGGCGATCCCGAGGGGATCCTCGAGGTGGTTGCGCGCGGGATCGACATGTTCGACTGCGTGCTCCCGACCCGGACCGCCCGCACGGGGTCCGCGCTCACGCTGGCACGGGAGGCTCAACCTGCGGAACGCGGCCTACCGGACCGATGCGCGCCCGCTCGACGACGACTGCGACTGTCCCGCGTGTGCGCGGTTCTCACGCGCGTACCTGCGACATCTCGTGACGCAGCGCGAAATCCTGGGACTGCGCCTGCTGAGCCTGCATAATCTCCGGTTCGTACTCGACTTGACCGCGCGTGCGCGAGCGGCGATCGAGCGGGGAGCATTCTCGACCTTCAGGGACGAGGCCCTCGCGCGGCTCGCCGGCCCACCGGAGGAGGAACCGTGCAATTCCTGATCATCATGGCGCTGATGCTGGGCGTGATGTACGTGCTCATGATCCGGCCGCAGCGACAGAAGCAAGCCCAGCAGCAGAACATGATCCACACCGCCGGCATCGGCGACGACGTGCTCACCACCGGGGGTATCTACGGCACGATCACCGAGGCCGAAGGCGACGACGTCGTCGTCGAGATCGCGCACGGGGTCACGGTGCACATGACGCGGCGCGGCATCGCGGCCGTCCTTCCACCAGAGGAGGAGGGCGAAGACGAGACGGACGAGGACGCCGTTGACGCCGACGAGGTCGACGGCGAGACGGTCGCCGAGGCCGACGGCAGCTCCCAAAACGGCGATGAAGGTGCCGTTACGGACGGCGAAGAAGCCGTTAGGAGCGCTGTCGCGGATGCATCGGCTGGAGACGACCGCCGCTAACCTGAGGCGCCGAACGTGAGCAGGCGTAACTCATTCCTCGTTCTCGGGCTGCTCGCCGCGGCGCTCCTCGGCGTCGCCCTGATGGCGATCCCGATGTCGCCTGTGCATCAGAAGCCCACGCTCGGCCTCGACCTCCAGGGCGGCCTCGAGGTCACGCTTCAGGCCGTCCCGCCGCCCAACCGGAGCCTGACCAAGGACGACCTCGACCGCTCCGTCGACATCATGCGGAACCGCGTCGACAAGCTCGGCGTGACGGAGCCCGAGATCCGCACGCAGGGCTCCGATCAGATCGTCATCCAGCTCCCGGGCGTGAAGGATCCGGAGGCGGCGGCCCAGATCATCGGCACGACTGCTCAGCTCGAGCTCTACGACCTCGAGACGTCTCTCGTCGGCCCGTCGATATCGATCCAGGGACAGCCGGTCGAGACCGCATCGTTGTACTCCCTGCTCGCACAGGTGCAGTCGCAGGTGAAGGACGACCAGTCCGACGCCTGGTACATCGTCAACCCCAAGACGAAGCGCGTCGTGTCCGGCCCGTACGAATCGAAGGAAGCGGCGCTCAAGAAGTCGGGCGGCGAGCTTCCTGCCGGACGCGAGCTCTTCGCGGTGCCGCACGACATGGTCGTCGTCACCTGCGGAGCCGGTGCGGTCGTGTGCCCGGGCGCGAACGGTGCGGGCGTATCTCCCGATCGAACGTGGTACTACCTCTTCAAGTACGACCCGCCGAACGTCCCGCAGATGACGGGCGAGGACCTGAAGCTGTCGGGCACGCGGGCAGACTTCGACACGAGCCCCGGCGGCGCCGGCCGCCCGATCGTGACGATGGAGTTCACGGGCAAGGGCTCGGACAAGTTCGAGAAGATCACGCGCGACGAGTGGATCCGCGGGAAGCTGCGCCAGCAGCCGCAGCACTTCGCGATCGTCCTCGACCGCGAGATCAAGACCTTCCCGCAGATCGACTTCACCGACTCGAGCCTCTCGAGCGGCATCGGCGGCGGTCGCGCGCAGATCCAGGGCCTCGACTCGCTGCAGGAGGCGAAGGACATCGCGCTCGTGCTGCAGACCGGTGCGCTGCCCGTGAAGTTCGAGACACTCGACCGCACCGACATCTCGGCGACCCTCGGCAAGGACTCGTTGAAGCAGGCGTGGCATGCGGCGATCGCCGGCCTGATCCTCGTCGCGATCTTCCTCCTCGTCTTCTACCGCTTCCTCGGTCTCGTCGCGGTCGCCGGGCTCGCCATCTACGCCGCGTTCCTCTACGCGACGATCCTCCTCTTCAACGTGACGCTGACGCTGCCCGGCTTTGCCGGCCTCGTCCTGACGTTCGGCGTCGCCGCCGACGCGAACGTCGTCATCTTCGAGCGCATCAAGGAAGAGGTGCGCGCAGGCAGGTCCGTGCGCGCTGCCATCGCGCAGGGATACAAGAAGGGCTTCGCAACGATCGTCGACGCGAACGTGGTCACGGCGATCACCGCGCTCGTGCTGTTCGCGGTCGCGACGGCGAGCGTCCGCGGGTTTGCGCTCATGCTCCTCATCGGTACCGCGCTTTCGATGCTCACCGCCGTCGCCGCGACGCGCGCGATTCTCGCCGTGCTCGGAGGCTTCGAATGGTTCGACAACCCCCGCTTCATGGGCGCGACCGGCCAGGGGATCCCGCGCTGGCTCCGCTGGGACTACATCGGCAGGCGGCGACTCTGGTTCGCGATCTCCGGCACGGTCGTCGCGATCGCGCTGGTCGCGATTGGCGTCAAGGGGCTCAACCTCGGAATCGACTTCAAGGGTGGTACGCAGATCACGTTCTCGACGCCCCAGCCGACGTCGCTCGAGCAGGTTCGCAGCGAGGCCGGGAAGATCGGCCAGGCAGGCGCAGTGATCCAGGGTCGTGGGAAGTCGGCGAACGGCAGCTACACGAGGTTCCAGATCCGGACCGAGTCACTCACGACCGCCGAGCAGAACGAGCTCCAGCAGGGGCTCGCGAGCGCGGTCCAGGCGAAGGCCTTCGGCGCGAAGAACGTCTCCGAGAGCTTCGGCCGCCAGATCGCGAAGAACGCGCTGCTCGCGATCGTCGTCAGCCTCTTGCTGATCGTCGCGTACATCTCCGTGCGCTTCCAGTGGAAGTACTCGGTCGGTGCGCTCGTCGCGCTGGCGCACGACGTCGTGATCACGGTCGGCGTCTACGCGCTCACGGGCCGCGAGGTCTCGACGGCGACGGTCGCAGCGGTCCTGACCGTCCTCGGGTACTCGATCTACGACACGATCATCGTCTTCGACCGCATCCGCGAGAACGTCCCGCTCATGCGCCGTGCCTCGTTCCGCGTGATCGGCAACGTCTCGATGTGGGAGGTGCTCCCGCGCTCGCTCGCGACGACGTTCATCACGCTCCTGCCGGTCGGGTGCCTCTACTTCTTCGGCGGCGACACGCTGAAGGACTTCGCGTTCGCGCTCCTCGTCGGAATCGGCTCGGGCGCCTACTCGTCGATCTTCCTCGCGGCGCCGCTCCTGGCCGCCCTCAAGGAGCGCGAGCCGGAGTTCGCCCGCCGCCGCGACGACCTCGGGGCACTTGCAGGCGTTTCGTCCGTCGGCGGAACGCTCGCGGTCGAGGCGGAGGAGGTCGCAGCCGCAACGGACGCCGCCGAAGAGGAGCTCGCCGAGAGCGAGAGTGCGGCGCCCGATGCGGGACGCCCCGCACCGGTCGCGGCGCCTCCTGCAGGACCGGTCTCGTCCAAGCGCGAGCGCCGTCGACAACGGCGCGCGTCACGTCCTCACGGCCGTGCCCGCTAGCGAGCGCAGCACACTCGAGACCCTCAGCCTGGCCGGGATAGGCGCGGTCGCCCTCGTGGCCCAGCACGCGGACGAGCTCGCATCCGAGATCGCCAACCGTGTCGGCGTGGAGCGGGACGACGTGCGTGCGGTCATCGCGGACGTGCTCGACAGCTGGCGCCGCGAAGCGACGCGTCTCGGCGAAAGCGGGGGCTCGATGGCGGCGCGCGCTGCCTCGGAGCTCGGCGCCGCGTCACGTGACGCCTTGAGCGATCTCGAGCTGCGCGTGGCACAGATCGAGCATCGCCTGAAGCTGCTCGAGCGCGACGCCGCAGGCTAGAGTCCTGCGCAAGACCCGAAGTCGCCAGCGCGGAGCTTCCGGTCGCGCGAAGATCCCTAAAGCGCGCCGCTCGCGGCCGCGATGTCTGTTCCGCCGAGCCTACAATCCGCGCATGGCGACGACGCAGGACCGCTCGTCGCGCAACCTCGGGCGGCTCACGGAGATCGCGCAGGTGGCTGCGCGCCACGGGTTCGGCTACTTCCTTCGCCGGAATCGCCTGGGCGACCTCGTCTCCGGCGACGCGAACGGGGAGGTCGCGACGGCCTCGGATCGGGGACGGCGCCTTCGCGCCATGCTCGACGAGCTCGGACCGACCTTCGTCAAGTTCGGCCAGCTCCTCTCGACCCGCCCGGACGTCGTCCCACCCGACATCGTTGCCGAGTTGCGTGGTCTCCAGGACGACGCCTCGCCGATTCCCTTCCAGCAGGTTCAGGAGGTCGTCGAGGCGGAGCTCGACCTGCGACTGGATCGTGCGTTCCTGGAATTCGACTTCGCGCCGCTTGCGTCCGCATCGATCGGGCAGGTGCATCGCGCGGTGCTTCCTGATGGGCAGGAGGTCGCCGTCAAGGTGCAGCGCCCGGCCGCGGCGGAGCAGATCGAGGCGGATCTCGGCCTCCTCTACCAGGCGGCGCGACTCCTGAAGGAGCGCGTCAAGGCGCTCGAGTTCATGGACCCGCAGGAGCTCGTCGACGAGTTCGCGCGCTCGATCCGACTGGAGCTCGACTACGGTCACGAGGCCCGCAACGCGGAGATGTTCCACCGGAACTTCTCGCGCGACGAAGAGGTCGTCGTCCCGCGCGTGATCAAGCAGTACTCGACCTCCCGCATCCTCACGCTCGAGTTCCTCCGCGGCACGAAGGTCGCGGACCTCGACCTCGATTCGATGCGCCCGGAGGAGCGGCGCGACATCGCGCACTCCCTCGCCCACGCCTGGATGACGATGGTCTTCCGGCACGGCTTCTTTCACGCGGATCCGCACCCGGCGAACATCTACGTCCTCGAGTCCGGCGAGCTCGGCCTGGTCGACTTCGGCCAGGCCGGAAAGCTCTCGGACGACGACATGGCGAAGCTCACGATGCTCTTCGTCGACGCGGCGACGGAGAACGTGGACGCCATCCCACGCCGACTCCGCGACCTCGGCGTGCGCTACGACGCGCAGCGCGAGCAGGAGTTCCGCGCCGAGCTGCAGGTGTTGTTCGATCGCTATTACGGGAGCCGGCTCTCCGACATCGACCCGCTGCAGATCATCCGCGAGGGGTTCCAGCTCATCTACTCCATGAACCTCAAGCTGCCCAGCCGCTTCGTGATCCTGGACAAGGCGATCGCGACGCTCGCGTCGGTGGGGCAGGAGGTGTATCCGGAGTTCAACGTCTTCGAGATCGCGAAGCCGTACGCACGCGGGCTGCTCGCCGACCGTTTCCACCCGCGCGCGCTCTCGCAACGCGCTCGCGTCGAGGCGCTCGGCCTCGCCTCGGTCGCGCGAGACATGCCGTACCAGGTCTCGGACGTGCTGGAGCAGCTGCGCCAGGGAACGTTTCAGGTGCACATCGAGAACCCTGGGATCGACGAGATCGACGACCACATCGACAAGGCCACGAACCGGATCGCGGTGGCGCTCGTCATTCTCGGCGGGCTCCTCGGCTCGGCGATGATCGGCGTCTTCGCCAAGACGGGACCACACGCGCTCGGCATCCACCTCATCGCGCTCGTCGGGTTCCTCATCTCGGGCGTCTTCGGCATCTGGCTCGTCTGGGGCATCCTCCGGCACGGCCGGCTCTGACGAGGATGTCCGCGTGCGACGTGTCCGCTGCGGATCGCTTGTCGCACATCCGCCGCAATGGACATCTGGCGCTCGCATGGGCGCGGGGCTAGCGTCGGTTGCATGCCGAGCGCGGTCCTCGTCGCGGAACCCGAGCCCGAGACGCGCGAATACCTCGGCCGACAGCTTCGCGACGACGGGTTCGACGTGCTGGGCGCGGCTCGCAGGAGCGAAGCGCTCGAGCTTGCTGAGACCGCGCGCCCGGACATCGTCGTCATCGCCGAGCTCGAGCTCTGTCTGAGCCTCCGACGGGGCGAGCCTGGGCGGAACTGGGACCGGAACGTGCCGGTGATCGTTCTCGCGCCGACGTCCGACCCGGTCGAGCGAGTGCGTGCGCTCGACCGCGGCGCGGACGACGTCATCGGCAGGCCGTTCGCGTACGAAGAGCTCCTCGCGCGGATTCGCGCGCTGCTCCGGCGACGACTTCCGGCCTCCGGGGACACCGTTGTCGCGGGTGATCTCGTCATCGACCGGCCAACCCGGCGGGTGCGAGTGCGCGACAACGCCGTTCTGCTCTCCGCGAAGGAGTTCGAGCTCGTTGCGAAGCTCGCATCCGAGCCCCATCGCGTGTTCACGAAGGAGGAGCTGCTGCGCGAAGTGTGGGGCTACCGCGCACTCGGGCGGACAAGGACTTTGGAGTCACACGCGTCGCGTGTGCGAAAGAAGCTGTGCGTCGATCCGAACGATCGCTTCATCGTCAACTTGTGGGGCGTGGGCTACCGGCTGCTCGAGTGAGGCTAGCTCCAAGGCGAGGATGACCACGCCCTTTCGTCGTAGCTCCCAGTTGGCTTAAATCCGAGCCGACGGTAGAACGCCTCAGGAACCGTTCCTCTCAACTCCGGGTGTGACGGCCACGGGACAAAGTTGGGACGTCGACATCTGGTGCAGAGATGAATCGTGCTCTAGGGTTGTCGCCGTTGTCACAAAAGAGGAGGGGGGGCATGCGGTTCAGGATCGGAATTGCTGGGACTATCGGCGCGGTGGCGCTCGCGCTAGCGGCGTCTGCAGGTGCAGGCGCACCCGACAAGTGGACGGACTCGGGAACTTACGGACCCTTCAGCGCCGAGTGCGACGGGTTCACGGACTTCTACTCAGGCAGCTTCACCGAGACGGGCAGGACGATCTACGCTCCGGACGGAACACCGGTGAAGGACGTTGTCCATCAGTCCGGAAGCGAGCTCAACTGGCGGTCTGGAAGTACGGACACCTACACCGTGTACTGGGATCAACAGATCCACTACGACTACGCGACCGACACCGTTACTCAGACCGGAAAGGTCATCAAGGTCACGTATCCGGGTCTCGGCCTTCTCTTCCACGATGTCGGCACGATCACGTTCCGCCCAGACGGAACCACGACGTACCACGGCCCCCACGATGTCTTTGAGCAGGGCAACGACGCGTACTGCAACGCGTTCATCGCGATAGCGAACGGCAAGAAGTAACCGTCGGTTCCGACGCGGGCGGACTCGTCAGCTGAGTCCGCCCGCTCGTAATGTCCTCTGGGTGTTAAGAACGCTTGCTAGGGCGAACCCGCACCTTGGAATCGCACGCATCCCGCGTGCGAAAGAAGCTGTGCGTCGATCCGAACGATCGCTTCGTCGTGAATGTCTGGGGCGTCGGGTACCGCATGCTCGAGTGACGGCGGCTCAGCGGGCGCCTTCGAGCTCCAGGAGTGTCAGTTTGCGGTCGAGGCCGCCCGCATAGCCCGTGAGGTCTCCGGTCGAGCCCACGACGCGATGGCACGGGAGCACGATCGGGATGCGGTTGCGGTGCATCACGGTCCCGACTGCCCGTGCCGCCCTCGGGCGGCCGACGCGGCGGGCCAGCTCGCCGTAGGTCGTCGTCTCCCCGTACGGCACGCGCGCCAGCTCCTCGAGCACCGAGATCGTGAAGGGGGGAAGAGCGCGCAGATCGAGTTGCAGGTCGAAGGCTCGGCGGCGCCCCTCGAAATACTCGTCGAGCTCGCCGTGTGCTCCCTCGACGCTGCGCGGGGAGCGAAGGACGCGCGGGCCGGCGATCCGCGAGAGCCAGTCGAGGCGGTCGCCGGGATCGTTGTCGAACGAGATCGCGGCGAGCCCACGGTCCGAGGCCGCGATCAGGAGCTCACCGATCGGCGAGTCGATGACGTCGAAGCCGACGTCGATCAGGCCGAGCATCGCAGCGGCGTCGCGGAAGCGCCGATCGAGATCCGGAGAGACGGTCATGAGGCGATCCTCCTTCGAATACGTCGGACGCCGGTCGACGCGGCCTGACGGGCTGCGTCCGGTGAGGAGCCGAGTGCAGACGCGATCTGGTCGTACGAGAGGTCGTACCCGTACCGGAGCACGACAGCCGCGCGCTCCTTCGGGCCGAGGCCGTCCGTGAGCTCGGAGAGCTCGGCATACGCGGGCCGTGCGTCGGCCGCACCCTGTTCCGGGAGCTCGCCCGTCGGTCGCGCTCGTCGGAGCATGTCGACTGCGACGTTCTGCGCGATCGTGAGCACCCACGCACGCAGGTGCTCGGCGTGGTCGAGCCGTCCGTACGCGCGTAGTGCGCGTAGGAACGTCTCCTGGAATGCATCCTCGGCGCGCTGGGCGCCGAGCTTGCGTCGGAGCAACCGCAGCACCTCGACTCGATGCTCCTCGTAGAAGCGCTCGAACGGAGGAATCACCACGGCCTGCATCATCCTGGTCAACGCTCGCCGCCGCCGATTTGTGAGCATGCCCGGATGCGCGCCGCGGTGGTCGGACATGTGGAGTGGCTCGAGTTCGTCCCCGTGGAAGCCGTTCCGCGCCCGGGCGAGATCGTGCATGCGGCCGACTCGTGGGAGCAGGCAGCAGGAGGGGGCTCGGTCGCGGCCGTCCAGCTCTCGAAGCTCGCGGACTCCGTCGACTTCTTCACTGCGCTCGGGAACGACGAGCACGGCGAGCTCGCCCGCACCGAGCTCGAGGCCCGCGGAGTCAGGGTTCATGCGACGGCGGTGGACGCTCCACAGCGAAGCGGATTCGTGTTCCTGGACGACGCGGGCGAGCGGACGATCATCACGATCGGGCGCAAGCAGCACCCCCGCGGCCACGACGAATCCCTCCCGTGGCACGAGCTCGCGCGGTGCGACGCCGTCTACTTCTGCGCCGGCGACGCCGACGCGCTGCTGCTCGCGCGGCGTGCTCGCGTGCTCGTCGCGACGGCCCGCGAGCTCGCAACGCTGAGACAGGCGTCCGTCGAGGTCGACGCGCTCGTTTCGAGCGGGAAGGACGAGGCCGAGCTGTATCACTCCGGACAGCTCGATCCCGAGCCGCGGCTCGTCGTGACGACGTCCGGTGCGCTCGGTGGCTGGGCTCAGCCCGGTGGGCCGTACAAGGCGGCGACGCTCCCTCCGGAGCCGGCCGACGCGTACGGCTCCGGCGACTGCTTCGCGGCCGGTCTCGCCTTCGGGCTCGCCGCAGGACTGGAGAGCCTCGACGCGCTCGACTTCGCCGCACGCTGCGGCGCCGGGGCGATCGCGGGACGAGGCGTTCACGCGGAGGTGGTACAGCTGCACTGAGCGAGGACGCAAGACGGGAATCTGCGAGTGGAGATTGCGGTCGCGCGATCACGCCAAGAGGCGACCAGTCCGCGGTCGCTGCGCGCGGGCTGGATGTGGGGTAGAGGGGTTGCGCTGTGGGGGGAAGTGGAGTAAGGTGGGGCGCCGTGGGAGATCACCTGCCACGACCCCGCCGATGTTCTACGGAACCCACGAGCACACGATCGACGACAAGAACCGCCTCACGCTGCCGGCGAAGTTCCGCGACGGCCTGGGCGGCGACATCGTGCTCGTGCGCGGGATCGACGGCACGATCGACGTCTATCCCCGCACGAGCTGGGAGTCGAGCGTCGAGCGCATCACCGCGCTCGACTCGCTCACGCGGGAGGCGCGTGAGATGAAGCGCTTCGTCTTCGCCGGCGCCGCCGTCACCGATGTGGACAAGCAGGGGCGCGTGCTCGTGCCGCCGGATCTCACGCGGCACGCAGGGATCGGGAGGGACGTCGCCGTCGTCGGCGTCCACGACCACATCGAGATCTGGGACCGCTCACAGTGGGCGGCCCATGTCAGCGCGATCGAAGGGAGCGTCGGAGATGTTGCCGAACGTGCAGCGGACAGACACGGCTGATCACGTCCCCGTGCTCGCGGAAGAGGTGCGCGAGCTCCTCGACGTGCAGCCGGAAGAGACGGTCGTCGACGCCACCTTCGGTGCAGGTGGTCATTCGCGCATGCTGGCCGGCGACCTGCAGGGGGGCGGGAAGCTCATCGCCATCGACCGCGACCCGACCGTGCGGCCGTACTTCGACCGCATGAAAGCCGGCGCGCGCGGCGTGCAGACACGGTTCCTCCGGGGCGACTACGGCGTCGTCCTCTCGCAACTCGCCGGCAACGGCGTGCGGGCGGACGCGGTTCTCCTCGATCTCGGCCTCTCCTCGATGCAGGTCGATCGCCCCGAGCGCGGCTTCTCGTACGCAACGGACGCGCCTCTCGACATGCGGATGGACCCGTCGGACGAGCCGAGCGCAGCGGGCGTCGTGGCGACGTACGGCGAGCGTGAGCTGGAGACGATCTTTCGAACCTACGGGGAGGAACGGTACGCGCGCCAGATCGCCCGAGGCATCGTGCGCAGGCGCGACCAGGAGCCGATCGAGCGCACCGGCCAGCTCGTCGACGTCGTGCGCGCCTCGATCCCGACCCCCGCGCGGTTCGGCGAGGGCCACCCCGCGAAGCGCGTCTTCCAGGCACTTCGGATCGAGGTGAACCACGAGCTCGAATCGCTCGAGGCCGGGCTCCCGGCCGCGTTCGAGATGCTTCGGCCCGGCGGTCGGCTCGCGGTGATCAGCTTTCACTCGCTCGAGGACCGCATCGTCAAGCGGTTCCTCCGCGACCGCGCGAAGGGCTGCACGTGCCCGCCCGAGCTCCCGATCTGCGTGTGCGGGAAGGAGCCCGAGGCTCGCGTCCTCACACGGAAGCCCGTTCGGCCGTCTGCCCACGAGGTGGACGACAACCCGCGCGCGGCGTCGGCTCGTCTGCGGGCGGCGGTCCGCGTCTGATGTCGGCTATCGCCGAGGCCACGGCCCGCGTGCCGCGCCGGTCGCGCTCGGCGTCGGCGCCGAAGCGGCGATCATGGGTGCTGAGCGGAGGAGTCCTGTGGATCGTCGTTTTCGCCGTCTTGCTCGCCGGTGTCGTTGCGATCAACGTCGCGGTGCTGCGGTTGAACCTCCAGCTCGACCAGTCGGGACGCGATCGCACGCAGCTGAAGAACGACATCGCCGGGCTACGCGGGGAGATCTCGAGCGCGGCGGCGGCGGCGAGGATCGAGCGGCTCGCGAAGGGTGAGCTCGGGCTCGTCGAGGTGCAGCCCGAGGACACGACCTACATTCAGCTCGCAAGGTGAAGCCCGCGGCGACGAACCGCCGTATCAAGCTGCTGGCGGCAGTGTTCCTCGTGCTCCTCGCGGCGACCTTTGCGCGGGCAACCTGGATTCAAGTCGTCAAAGGCCCCGAGTACGCGGCGATGGCTCTGCGGCAGCATCGCGAGACGGTGATCGTGCCCGCCTCGCGCGGGATGATCGTCGACCGGAACGGAGAACCATTCGCACTCGGAAAGCTCGCGACGACGGTCTACGCCAACCCGCGCCAGGTCGACGACGCACGCAATCTCACACTTGCCGCCGCCAAGCAGCTCGGTCTCGACCCGGCGACGCTGTACCCGGAGCTGACGGACCGTTCCAAGGGCTTCGTCTACGTCGAGCGCAA
Organism: uncultured Gaiellaceae bacterium; assembly: GCA_963746975.1. Classification (GTDB taxonomy): domain Bacteria; phylum Actinomycetota; class Thermoleophilia; order Gaiellales; family Gaiellaceae; genus GMQP-bins7. The sequence continues at coordinate 843,264 of CAVVDE010000010.1, read as the reverse complement.
GGCGGATCCCCGCAAGGCGAAGATCCTCCAGGCGATGAACTTCGCCGGTCTCGGGTTCTACCCGGAGGAACAGCGCTTCTACCCGCAGGGGCCGGTCGCGGCGCAGGTCATCGGTTACGCCGGTCTCGACAACAAGGGCCTCGAGGGGCTCGAGCGCTCGCTCGAGAGCACCCTCGCAGGCACACCGGGGAGCCAGACGATCGTGAAGGATCCATTCGGCCGCGCCCTCGACGTCGTCGAGACCAGGCCGGAGAAGGCGGGCCGCAGCGTCCGGCTCACGATCGATCGCGAGGTCCAGGCGAACGCCGAGGAGATCCTGCAGGACACGGTCCGGCGCTGGGGAGCGCGCGCGGCGACCGCGATCGTGATGGATCCGCACACGGGAGAGATCTACGCGATGGCGACAGCGCCCCGGTTCAACGCGAACCGCTTCGCGACGACACGCGCCGACCGCCGTCGCAACCGCGCGGTCACCGATACGTACGAGCCGGGCTCGACGTTCAAGCTCGTGACCGTCGCCGCCGCGCTGCAGGACCATGTCGTGACACCGCGGACCTCGTTCCGGCTGGCGCCCACGATCCAGGTGGCGGATCGCGTCATCCACGACGCCGAGACGCGTGGGACCGAGAGGTTGACCGTGAGGCAGATCGTCGCGCAGTCGTCGAACGTCGGGGCGATCACGATCGCGGAGCACCTCGGAGCGGGACGCCTTGCCTCGTGGGTCGACCGCTTCGGCTTCGGCGCGAAGACGGGCATCGACTTCCCGGGCGAGTCCCCGGGGTTCGCGCTACCGCTCGACCAGTGGTCGGGATCGACGATCGGAACCGTCCCGATCGGTCACGGCATCGCGGTGACGCCGATCCAGATGGCCCGCGCCTACTCCGCGATCGCGAACGGCGGCGTTCTCGTGCGGCCGCACCTCATCGACCGGATCGATGGCCAGACCGTCGGGACGAAGCGGGGCCACAGAGTCGTCTCGCGGTCGGTCTCGGAGCAGATGATGTCGATGTTGCGCGGCGTCGTCCTCGAGGGAACCGGCACCGAGGCCGCGATTCCCGGCTACACGGTTGCGGGCAAGACGGGAACCGCGGCGAAGATCGATCCGGACGGGAGGTACTCGACCTCGCGCTACGTCGCGTCGTTCGTGGGGATGGTTCCCGCGACGAAGCCGAAGCTCGTGATCATGGTCATGGTCGACGAGCCGCACGGCGACATCTACGGCGGCGTCGTCGCCGCCCCGGCCTTTCGCGAGATCGCACGCTTCAACCTCCAGCACTTCGAGATTCCGCAGGACGCACCGAAGACCGCAAACGGCTGATCCTGCGGCACCTCTAGCCTTCGGCCGTGGAACTCGACGCCCTCACGGGGGCTCTTGCGCCGAGCGAGGTGACGGGAAGCCGGCCCGTCGAGATCCTCGACCTTGCATACGACACGCGGCGCGTGCGGGAGGGCGCTCTGTTCTTCTGCGTCCGGGGCGAGCGCGTCGACGGCCACGACCTCGCCTGGGAGGCGATCGAACGGGGCGCCGCCGCCGTCGTCGTCGAACGGGCGCTCGAGGTCGACGTCCCGCAGCTTCTCGTGCCTTCGGTCCGAGAGTCGATGCCGGTCGCGGCGGACGTCTTCTTCGGCGAACCGACGAAAGAGCTGGAGCTCGCCGGGGTGACCGGGACGAACGGGAAGACGACCACGGCCTTTCTGCTGAGGGAAATTCTCGGCGCCGCAGGGCACCGGCCGGGCCTTGTGGGCACGATCGAGTGGCAGGTCGGCGGCGAGCAGCGCCCTGCCCCGTTCACGACGCCGGAGGCGATCGACTTGCAGCGGCTGTTCCGTGAGATGCTCGATGCCGGAGACCGCAGCGCGGCGGTCGAGGCGAGCTCGCACGGCTCCGCTCTGCGCCGCCTCGATCGTGTCCGCTTCGACGTGCTCGTCTTCACGAACCTGAGCCAGGATCACCTCGACCTGCACGGGTCGATGGACGGGTACTTCCAGGCCAAGCGGAGACTGTTCACGGGCCCACAGCCGCCTCCTGCGGCGATCAACGTCGGTGACGCCTGGGGACGACGCCTGGCGGACGACCTGCTGGACCAGCACCGAGCGCCGCTCGTGACGTTCGGCTTGACGGAGGACGCGGAGATTCGCCCGGACGGTCTCGTCCTGGACGCAGGCGGAAGCGCCTTCCGCGCGGGCGGGATCGAGCTGCGCACGCCGCTTCCCGGTCTCTTCAACGTCGAGAACGTCCTCGGGGCGGTTGCGGCGGGCATCTTGCTCGATCTCGACGAGGACGCGATTGCCGAGGGGGTCGCGAGCATGTTCGGCGTGCCGGGTCGCTTCGAGCGGATCGACGAGGGCCAGCCGTTCGCGGTGGTGGTCGACTACGCGCATACGCCCGACTCGCTCGCGACCGTGCTCCAGGCTGCGCGGGGCCTCGGCGACGGCCGCGTCATCGTCGTCTTCGGCGCCGGTGGGGACCGCGACCGCGGAAAGCGACCACTGATGGGCAGGGTCGCTGCGGACGGGGCGGACGTCGTCATCGTGACCTCGGACAACCCGCGCTCCGAGGACCCGCTCGCGATCATTCAGGACGTCCTGCAGGGAGCGGGGCTCGACGTCGAGATCGACCCGGACCGGCAGAGCGCGATCGAGCGGGCGGTGTCAGGTGCGGAGGACGGCGACGTCGTCGTGATCGCGGGCAAGGGGCACGAGCAGGGGCAGGACGTCGGGGGCGTGGTGACGCCCTTCGACGACCGCGACGTCGCGCGCGAGGCGCTGCGAGGTCGTCGGTGATCCCGCTGCGCTTCGACGAGCTCGCCGATCTGGCGCTCGGTGTGCTCGAAGGCGACGGTGTGATCTCCGCCGTGAAGGCGGACTCGCGGCTGGTCGGGCCCGGGGATCTGTTCGTTGCGCTCAACACGGGCGTGCGGTACGTGGACGAGGCCCGCACGCGCGGTGCGGCCACGCTCGTTCCGAACGACCAGGAGTCGGCGCTCGCGTCGATCGCCGCACTCGTTCGGTCGAAGAGCTCGGCCGACGTCGTTGCGGTCGTCGGGTCGGTGGGCAAGACGACGACGAAGGACATCCTCGGCGCGCTGTGCGCCCCGCACGTGCCGACGATCCGCGCCGAGCGGAGCCTCAACAACGAGATCGGGCTGCCACTCACCGTCTGCCGCCTCGAGCCGGACACACGCGTGCTGGTGACGGAGATGGGGATGCGCGGTCTCGGTCAGATCGCGGCGCTCTGCGCCGTTGCCCGGCCGACCGTCGCCGTCGTGTCCCACATCGGCCCGGAGCATCTCGAGCTCCTGGGCACCGTCGAGCGCGTGGCGGAGGCGAACGCGGAGGCAATCGCGGCGCTCCCGGCGGGCGGCATCGCGGTCGTGCCGGCGACGAGCCCGCTGGACCCGTTCCTCACGCGGGACGACGTGGTCTACCGCCGGTTCGCGCCCGACGACGTCGACCCGCGCGGCGGATCCACGGTGTTCAGCGTCGGCGGCGAGGTCGTGGAGCTCGAGCTTCCGTTCGCGCAGCGGCATCTCGCGGTCAACACGCTCGCGGCACTCCACGCGTACGACGCTCTCGGGCTCTCGCTCGGCCGGGCTGCGGAAGGCGTCGTCGGCATCGAGCTCTCACCGTGGCGCGGCGACGAGACCGAGCTCCCCGGCGGGGGCTTCGTCATCAACGACGCCTACAACGCGAACCCGGACTCGATGCGGGCAGCCCTCTATCACCTCGCGGAGCGTGCCGGCGAACGCCGGAGGGTCGCGATCCTGGGGGAGATGGCGGAGCTGGGCGAGGCGTCGGCTCGGTACCACGACGAGATCGGCCACCTGGCTGCCGAACTCGGGATCGACGTGATCGGCGTGGGGGAGCCGGCACGACGGTACGGGCCTGTCCTGTGGGTCGGGTCGGCATCGGACGTCGGTGAGGCAGCCGGTCAGTACCTGCGGCCGGGCGATGCCGTGCTCGTGAAGGCGTCGCGCGCCGTCGGGCTCGAAGGCATCGCCGACGAGATCACGAACTTCGCTCGAGCATGGTCCCTGTACTGATCGCGGGCCTGATCGCGATGGTGGCCGCCGTCGTGATCGGGCCGAGGTTCATCGAGCTCCTCCGCACGCGAAACCTGGGACAGCAGATCCGGGCGGAAGGGCCCGCCACGCACGTCGTCAAGCAAGGCACGCCGACGATGGGCGGGCTCCTCATCATCGCCTCGGCGATCGTGCCGTTCCTCTTCCTCTCGCAGTACACGGTCGAGGGGCTGACGGTGCTGTTCATGGTGGTCGGCTGTGCGCTGATCGGGTTCACGGACGACTACCTGAAGGTGCATCGCCGCCGCTCGCTCGGGCTGCCCGGCCGCTGGAAGATGGCGGGCCTCGTCGCGGTGACGATCGGCGCAGCGCTGCTCCTAAACGAGAGCACGACGTTCACGACCGACGTCTACGTCCCCGTCGTCAGCTGGAACCTCGACCTCTCGTGGGGCTACTACGTCCTGCTCTTCCTCGTCATCGGCGGGACGGTGAACGGAGCGAACCTCACGGACGGCATCGACGGGCTCGCCGCCGGCACGGTGGTGATCATGCTTCTGACCTACCTCGCCGTCGCGGGGATCGCATGGATCCGCTCGGGCTCGCCGGGCGACCGCAGCGAGACCTACCTCGACATCGCGACGCTCGCCGCCGCGCTCATCGGCGGGACGATCGGCTTCCTCTGGTACAACGCCTTCCCCGCGGAGGTGATCATGGGCGACACCGGCTCGTTCGCCCTGGGCGGGGCGATCGCCGGCTTCGCGGTGGTGACCGGGACGGAGATCCTGCTCCCGCTGATAGCGGCCATCTTCGTGATCGAGGTCCTCTCGCTGATCATCCAGGTCGTCAGCTTCAAGCGCACGGGGAGGCGTGTCTTCCTGATGGCGCCGATCCACCACCACTTCGAGATGAAGGCGTGGTCGGAGACCAAGATCATGGTGCGGTTCTGGATCGTCTGCGCGATCTTCTGCGCCTCCGGCTTCGCGCTCTTCTACCGCGACTTCCTCCAGTTCGTCCACCCGTGAGGTGAGCGCCTCGGAGCTGTCCGGCACGCGCGTCCTCGTGGTCGGGCTCGCCCGCTCCGGGATGGCCGCCGCGGACGTCCTCGTCGCGGCCGGTGCTGCGGTGGTGGGCTTCGACCGGGACGAGTCGCTCGACGTGGGGAGGCTCCGCGAGCTCGGTGTCGAAGTTCACCGAGGACGCGAGGAGGAGAGGCTGCTACAGGGGATCGATCTCGTCGTGAAGAGCCCGGGAGTTCCGGGTGAGACCGTGCTCGTCCACGGCGCGCGGACGCGCGGCGTCGCCGTCTGGAGCGAGATAGAGCTCGGCGCGCGCCTCCTCTCGAACCCGATCCTTGGCGTCACGGGCACGAACGGCAAGACGACGACGAGTGAGCTGCTGGGCGCGGTGTTCCGCGCCGCGGGCCGGCCCGTCGAGGTCGCCGGGAACGTCGGCCGGCCGCTGACGTCCCTCGTCGGGGCGGTGGCCGAGGACGCCTGGATCGTCTGCGAGCTCTCCTCGTTCCAGCTGGAGGACGTCGAGACGCTCGAGCCGAGGATCGGCGTCCTCCTGAATCTGGAGCCGGACCACCTCGACCGCCACGGAACGTTCGACGCGTACGCGGACGCGAAGCTCCGCATGTTCGAACGTCAGCTCGTGGACGACACGGCGGTCGTTCCTCGCGGCTTCGGCGCGATTCCCGGCGCGGCGCGGCGCGTCGAGTTCGCGGCCGAGGACGACCTTCCGGCCGAGCCCCTCATTCCAGGCCCGCACAACCGCGAGAACGCCGCCGCGGCGATGGCGGCCGCGCGTGCTGCGGGAATCGAAGATCACGCGATTGCCGAGGCGCTGCGCACGTTCGAGGGCGTTCCGCACCGCATCGAGTTCGTCCGCGAGCTCCGCGGCGTGCGCTACGTCAACGACTCCAAGGCGACGAACGTCGCGGCTGCGCTCCGCGCTCTCGCGTCGTTCCCGGATTCGCGTCTGCACGTGATCCTCGGCGGCCGCGGGAAGCGCGAGCCGTACGAGCCGCTCGCGGCCGCGTTCAAGTCCGGCGATGTGGCGTACGTCATCGGTGAGGCGGGTGCCGAAATCGCGGGTGCCCTGCACCGCGCCGGTGTGCCCGTGAGTCAGGCTGGAAGCCTGGACGCTGCACTCGGCGCAGCTGCGTCGGCAGCTGCGCCGTCGGACGTCGTCCTGCTGTCGCCCGCATGCGCGAGCTTCGACCAGTTCCGCGACTTCGAGGACCGCGGAGACGTGTTCCGCGCGCTCGTCGAGGAGCTCGTGTGAGAGGCGACGGCCACACCGACCAGCGCATCGTCGCGCTCGTCACGCTCGGGCTCGTCGCCTTCGGGCTCGTGATGGTGTACAGCGCCACGTCGGCATCGGCCGCGATAGGCAATGGCGACCCGATGAGCTTCCTCAAGCGCCAGGCGGTGTACGCACTGATCGGTGTCGTCCTCATGACGATCGCGTCTCGGTTCGACTACCACCGACTGCGCTACTTCGCGCCACCGCTGCTTCTCGCAGCGCTCGTCCTGTGCGTCGCCGTTCTCGTCGTCGGGCCTGCGATCAACGGAGCCCGCCGCTGGTTCACCGTCGGCCCGGCGAGCTTCCAGCCGTCCGAGCTCGCGAAGCTCGCTCTCTGTCTGTTCGCGGCCGTCTACCTCTCGCGGCGCCGGGCGCCGAGGACGTTCGGAGAGCTCGTGAAGCCCCTCGGTCTGCTCACGGCGATCTTCTGCGCGCTGATCGTCGTCGAACCGGATCTGGGGACGACGATCACGCTCGGCGGGATGATGCTCGCGCTGTTCCTGGTCGCGGGCGTCCCGATCCGGCTCCTGGCAGTCGCGACCGTGCTCGCACTCGGCATGGGTCTCCTTGCGATCTACATGGAGCCGTACCGCCGCGCTCGCGTCTTCAGCTTCTTGGACCCGTGGAAGGACGCGCAGGGTGCAGGCTTCCAGATCGTCCAGGCGACCATCGGGATCGGCTCGGGCGGCGTCACGGGCGCCGGCCTCGGCGAGGGTGTCGGGAAGATCTCGTACCTCCCCGAAGCTCACACGGACATGATCTTCGCCGTCATCGGAGAAGAGCTCGGGCTCATCGGGGTGACGCTCGTGATCGCCGCCTTCGCGGTGCTTGCCGTCGTGGGCTTCAGGATCGCGATGCGCTGCGAGGACCCGTTCGGAAAGCTCCTCGCTGCCGGGATCACCGCGCTCGTATGCGGGCAGGCGGCGATCAATCTCGCAGCCGCGCTCGGCATCGCCCCGTTGACGGGAATCCCGCTGCCGTTCGTCTCGTACGGAGGCTCGAGCCTGGTGGTCCTGCTCGCGGCGGTCGGCGTTCTCCTTAACATCGCCGTCAATGGACGGGTCGTCGGAGCTTCGGTGCGTGATCGCGGCGGGAGGAACCGCCGGTCACGTTCGACCCGCGCTCGCAGTCGCCGAAGCGCTTCGCGCGCGCGGAGTGAAGGTGACGTTCGCCGGGTCGCCCGACCGCGTCGAGTCGCGGCTCGTTCCTGAGGCGGGCTTCGAGCTCGACACATTCGCCGTCTCGGGGTTCCCGAGACGCATCGGGATCGGACTCGTGCGCTCGCTTTCGCAGGCGGTGCGTGCGCCGTTCGCGTGCAGCCGCATCCTGGCGAGGCGGCGGCCCGACGTGGTGCTCGGCGGCGGCGGCTACGTCGCTGGGCCGATGGTGCTCGCGGCGAGGCTGCGAGGGATTCCGGCGGCCCTGACCGAGGCCGACGCACATCTCGGGCTCGCCAACCGGCTCGCCGTGCCCTTCGCACGGCATGTGTTCCTCGCGTACGACATTCCGGGGCGGAACGGTCGCAAGTACCAGGTGGTTGGCCGGCCGATCCCGCGCGCCCACCTCGGCGCGGGGAAGCGAGAGGGGCGCGAGCTCTTCGGGCTTCCGCCGGAGGGGCCCGTGCTCGCGGTGTTCGGGGGGCTCGCCGGAGCGCAGGCGCTCAACGAGCTCGCCGCATCGGCCTTCGGCGAGCAGGGGCCGCCGATCCTGCATATCTCGGGAGAGCGCGACTACGACGCGGTGCGCTCGCGCGTGCGGCGGGACGACTACGTGCTCGTTCCGTCGACCGACCGGTTCGGCGCGGCGCTCGCGGCGGCCGACCTCGCGATCTCGCGAGCGGGAGGCACGGTCTGGGAGCTCGCCGCGGCCGGCACGCCCGCGATCCTCGTGCCCTACCCGCATGCGACCGCCGATCACCAGGCGCTGAACGCTCGTCACTTCGCGGAGGGCGGCGGCGCGGTGGTCGTCGACCAGAGCCGCCTCGAGGACGTTCCAGGGCTCGCCATCGAGCTCCTCGCCGATCCGGACCGGCTCGCGCGCATGCACGATGCGATGCTGCGCCTGGCAAGACCGGGTGCAGCAGGCGTGGTCGCCGACGAGCTGCTTGCGCTGGCCGGGTCGCGCCGTTGAGCGAGCAGCCGCTCGCGGGGCGCCGCCTCTACTTCGTCGGCGTCGGCGGCGCGGGCCTCTCCGCCTATGCGAACTTCGCTCGCTCGTGGGGCGCCGAGGTGCGCGGCTGGGATCAGCGCGAGACGATCTTCCTCGAGTCGGTCGAGGGAATCGCCGTCGACGTCGGCGGAGAGCCCGCCCCCCCGGCGGGGTATGAGGTCATCGTCTCCACGGCACATACGGCACGTATCGAGGGCCGCTCGCGCGCGGAGTTTCTCGCCGAGCTCGTCGCCCTGCGGCGAGCGATCGTGGTCGGTGGCGCTCACGGCAAGACTACGACTGCCGCGATGATCGCGTTCGTCCTGCGCGAGCTCGGCCAGGATCCTGCCTGGATCATCGGCGGCGTCGTGCCGCAGCTCGGCGGCAACGCCGGAACCGGAGACGGCTGGCTCGTGGTGGAAGGTGACGAGTCCGACCGCTCGATCGCGCTCCTGCGTCCAGACATCGCCGTGGTCACGAACGTCGAGCTCGACCACCACGCAACGTACGCATCCGAGGCGGAGCTGGCTGCGTTCTTCGAGGAGTGGCTCGAGCGGGCGCCCGCGGCGGTTCGCGGCTGGGAGCTCGAGCCTGTCGACGCGGATCTCGCGGTTCCCGGAGACCACAACCGCATGAACGCGGCCGCCGCTCTGGCCGCTCTCGAGCTCGCGGGCGTCGACAGGCGGGCGGCAGAGGGCGAGCTCACCGGCTTCACCGGGGTCGGCCGCAGGTTCGAGCTCGTCGGCGAGCGCGGCGGTGTCAGCGTCGTCGACGACTACGGGCACAACCCGACCGAGATCGCGGCAGCGTTGCGCACGGCCCGCGCCCTCGATCCGCGCGCACTGGTCGCCGTCTATCAACCACATGTGTACGAGCGGACGCGCCAGCTGCATCGTGAGCTCGGCGCCGCGCTCGGGATTGCGGACGCGGCGATCGTCACCGACGTGATCGGCAGCCGTGACGCGCCGGTCCCGGGCGTGACTGGGAAGACCGTGCTCGACGACGTCCCCCCGGGGGTCCGGCGCGGCTGGGCGCCGACGCTCGACGATGCCGCGCAGCTCGCGCTCGCGTGGGTGCGACCCGGAGACGTCGTCGTCACGCTCGGCGTCGGCGAGCCGTGGCGCATCGCCCGAGCAGTCGTCGAAGGGCTCCCCGCGTGATCGGGCTCGAGCGCGACGTTCCGCTCGCGAAGCTGACGACGATCGGCACGGGGGGTCTCCCCACGGCGCTGGCGCGCCCTCGAACGGTGGAGGAGCTCGGCGAGGCGCTCCGGTTCGCCCGGGACGAAGGGCTCGATGTCTTCGTCGTCGGTCTCGGGTCGAACGTGCTCGCGGCCGACTCGGGGCTCGACGCGCTCGTCGTCCGGCTCGAGGGCGAGCTCGCAACGGTCTCGGTCGAGGGCGTCGAGCTGCACGCGGGCGGTGGAGCGACGAACGCGGTCTGCCTCCACCGTGCCCGCGACGCGGGCCTCGGTGGCTTCGAGTTCGCGTGCGCCATCCCGGGAACGGCCGGCGGCGGCGTCTTCATGAACGCCGGTGCGTACGGGCGAGACTGGTCGGAGATCCTCGGTCGTGCGCTGGTTGTCTCCGCCGATGGTGCGGAGTGGAGGTCGCCACCCGAGCTCGGGCTCTCGTACCGGCACTCGGGGCTCGGGGCCGGAGAGGTCGTCGCTGCGGTCGAGTACCGCCTCGAGCTGCGCGACCCGGCGGAAATCCGGGCGACGGTCGCAGATCTCGTCGCACGCCGGAAGGACACGCAGCCGACCAACAGGCGAACCTTCGGCAGCGTGTTCAAGAACCCGCCCGGCGAGCTCGGCGCGGGCCGCATGCTGGAGCTCTGCGGCCTCAAGGGCCACCGGATCGGCGGCGCGCAGATCTCCCCGAAGCACGCGAACTTCATCGAGAACGTGGACGCCGCGACGAGTACGGACGGCGTGGCGTTGATGGTCGAGGCACGCCGGCGCGCACACGAGGAGTTCGGGGTCGACCTCGAGCGCGAGGTCGTGTTCGTCGGTCTGCCCGAGCTCCCGCCGCTGACGTAGGAAGCCTCGAGCCCGCGCCGAATCCAGCCGCATGGTCGGGGGACGGAGCGAACGCGGATCGCGTCGGCCTGTTGCTGCGGCAAACGTCGTCGTCCCGTTTCCGCGGGGTGGGGCCGGTGCTCGCCTGGATCTCGTCCGCTTCGTCCCTTCCGGCCGCTCGCTCCTTCTGACCTGCGGCGTGCTGGTCGCCGTCGGGCTCGCCTACTGGCTCGCCTACTCGACTCCGCTCTTCGCGGTGCACCGGGTCGTGGTGAGCGGAGCTCCGCCGGCACTCGAGCGCGACGTGACACGGGCGACGCAGGACCTCGTCGGCCGGAGCCTCCTGTCGATCGACGCAGGCCACGTAGAGGGCACGTTGCGCGCGCTTCCGGCGGTCGCGGGCGCGTCGGTCGACCGCGCCTTTCCGAACACGCTCGTCGTCAGGATCGCGCCCGAGCGCCCCGTCGCGGTCATTCGTAGTGGCAAGTCGGCGTGGCTCGCCACGGGTGACGGCAAGGTCATCCGTGGGATCGCAGTCGGCACGGAGCGGGGGATGCCGCGCCTCTGGCTCGCGCGCGGCGCCACGATCAGGCTCGGCGGGCAGATCCCGGCAGGGCTCGTCCCCGCGACGCAGGCACTAGCCGCCGCGCACGCTGCGGGTCTCGGCGGCCGTGTGAAAGGCGTGCGGACCACCGGCGAGGAGCTCACGCTCGTCCTGCGCCATGGGACCGAGGTGCGCCTCGGGCGGGACGCCGACGTCGGGATGAAGCTCGTCATCGCCCGTAAGGTGCTCGCGCTGGTCGACCGCGACACGGCGTACGTCGACGTGAGCGTCCCGCAGAGGCCGGTCGCAGGCTGAACTTTCAAGTCTCAGGTTGAGGTTTAATGTTGTGGTCGAGGAGGGTCGTTGACATTGCCTCGGAGGAGGCCTACCCTCGGGGGCGAAGGGTTGCAAAACCCGCACGTTCAATGCGAACTTCACCTTGAGGTGACTTGAGACATGAGCAATCAGCTAGGCAGCTACCTCGCCGTCATCAAGGTCGTCGGCATCGGCGGCGGCGGAACGAACGCGGTTACCCGGATGGTGGAAGCCGGTGTGACGGGCGTCGAGTTCGTCGCTGTCAACACAGACGCGCAGGCCCTCCTCATGACCGAGGCGGACGAGAAGATCCACATCGGCTCGAAGGCAACGCGCGGCCTCGGCGCGGGCGCCGATCCCCGCGTGGGTCTGGCTGCGGCCGACGAGAGTCGCGACGAGTTGAAAGAAGCACTCAAAGGCGCGGACATGGTGTTCGTCACCGCGGGCGAGGGCGGGGGAACCGGCACCGGCGGGGCGCCGGTCGTCGCGCAGATCGGCCGCGAGCTCGGCGCACTGACTGTCGGCGTCGTCACACGTCCGTTCGGCTTCGAGGGGAAGCTGCGCGCAGACCAGGCCGAGCAGGGCATCCAGTCTCTGCGCGACAGCGTCGACACGCTGATCGTCATCGAGAACGACCGGCTCCTCCAGGTTGTCGAGCGCTCGACCCCGGTCACCGAGGCGTTCCGCATGGTCGACGACATCCTCCGTCAGGGCGTACAGGGAATCACCGACCTGATCACCGTCCCCGGGCTCATCAACCTCGACTTCGCAGACGTACGCACCATCATGCGCGAGGCCGGCTCAGCGCTCATGGGCATCGGGACCGCTCGTGGAGACAACCGCGCGGTCGAGGCGGCGCGCGCCGCGATCTCCTCGCCGCTCCTCGAGACGACGCTCGAGGGGGCCACGGGCGTGCTCCTCAACATCACGGGCGGACCCGATCTCGGGCTGGCCGAGGTGGACGAGGCGGCGCAGGTGGTGACGAACGCCGCGGACTCGAACGCGAACGTGATCTTCGGCGCCGTGATCGACGAGGCGATGGGCGAGGACGTGCGCGTCACCGCCATCGCAACCGGTTTCGGGGCTCGTCCGCGCCGGCGGCGCTCCGAGGCGCCGGTCGGCGCTGCCGTTGCCTCGTCCGAGCGCCCGACGTTCGACGCGCCGAGCGTCCGCGACGTCGACCTCGACATCCCGAGCTTTCTCCGCGAGGAGTGAGGATCCGAGCGGATCCTCACTCCCGCGAAATCCCTGAAGCCGGCTGCTTCGCAGCCGGTTCGTATCTCACCTTCGGCCGGGAGTCGCATTCCTCTAGCCGTTAGAGTCGCGGTCCGTGGAAGCGACGTTGAAGCGCACGCCGCTCTTCGAGCGCCACGTCGCGCTGGGTGCGCGCATGGTGCCGTTCGCGGGTTACGAGATGCCCGTCCAGTACGAGGGAGTCATCCCGGAGCACAAGGCGGTCCGTATGGACTCCGGCGCCTTCGACGTCTCGCACATGGGGGAGATCCACGTGGACGGCCCCACCGCCCAGGCATTCCTCCAGGCGATGCTCTCGAACGACATCGATCGCCTCTCGGACGGCGACGCGCAGTACACGCTGCTCACGAACGAGATCGGCGGGATCGTCGACGACCTGATCGCGTACCGGCTGGGGCACGGACAGTTCTACCTCGTCGTCAACGCATCGAATCGCGAGGCGGTCTACGCGTGGTTGAAGGACCGGGAGCCTCACGGCTGCGAGGTCCGCGATGCCTCCGACGAATACGGCCTCGTCGCGGTGCAGGGGCCGCGATCGCTCGAGCGCCTCGACCTTCCGGACGCGCCTGCCTTCACGCACGCGATGGGGGAGCTCGACGGGATCGAGGTGATGATCGCGCGCACCGGGTACACCGGCGAGCGGGGCGTCGAGCTGTGTTGTGCCGAGGACGACACCGTCGCACTCTGGGACGCGATCCTCGCCCGCGGTGTGACGCCCTGCGGGCTGGGCGCTCGCGACACGCTGCGCCTGGAGGTGTGCTACCCGCTCCACGGCAACGACATCTCGCCCGAGACCGATGCGATCTCGGGCGGTCTCGGCTGGGCATGCGCTCTCGAGACCGAGTTCACGGGGGTCGACGTGCTGCGGCGCATCAAGGCCGAAGGTCCTGCCCGCAAGCTCGTCCCGTTCGTCATGGAGGAGCGAGCCGTCCCGCGTCAGGGCATGCCGATCGAAGGCGGCGGCGAGGTGACCTCGGGGACACACTCGCCGATGCTCGACATCGGGATCGGCATGGGCTACGTACCGGCCGCGTCCGCTGCGCCCGACACCGAGCTCGTGGTCGACGTCCGCGGAAAGCCACGGCGCGCGCGCGTCGTCAAGAAGCCGATCTATCGGAAGGAGACCTAGTGCCTGCAGCAGAGAGCTACCCGGACGACCTGCGCTACCACCCCGAGCACGACTGGGCGCGCGTCGAGGGCGACGAGGCGACGCTGGGCATCACCTGGTTCGCACAGGACTCTCTGGGCGAGCTCGTCCACTACGAGGCGCCGGAGGCGGGCTCGACGGTCACGAAGGATCAGTCGTACGGCGAGGTCGAGTCCGTGAAGGCGGTCTCCGACATCGTCGCGCCGCTGTCGGGAGAGGTGCTCGAAGTGAACGCGAAGGTGGTCGACGAGCCGGAGACCGTGAACGACGACCCTTACGGCCAGGGCTGGCTCATCCGCATCCGGATGTCCGACGCGTCCGAGCTCGAGGCACTCATGGATGCCGCCGCGTACCGAGCACACGTAGCCGAGCAGTAGCGGATGGGTTACCTCAGCCTGACGGACGCGGACCGCGCGGAGATGCTCGCGGCGATCGGCGTCTCGTCCGTCGACGAGCTGTTCGAGCAGATCCCGCCGGGCGTGCGGTTGGGTCGCGAGCTCGACGTCTCGCCGGCGCTGGGCGAGGCCGAGCTCGCTCAGCACCTCGAGGAGCTCGCCGCGAAGAACGTTCACCTCGGCTCGGAGCTCTCGTTCGTGGGTGCCGGGATCTACGACCACTACGTGCCGTCCGTCGCAGACGTCGTGCTCTCCCGCGGCGAGTTCCTCACCGCGTACACGCCGTATCAGCCGGAGATGAGCCAGGGAACGCTCCAAGCGATCTTCGAGTACCAAACGGTCGTCTGCGAGCTGACGGGGATGGACGTCTCGAACGCCTCCGGCTACGACGGCTGCACCGTCGCGGCCGACGCGTGCTTCGTCGCGCGTCACGTCTCGGACAGGCGGAAGGTCGTTCTCGCCGAGACGCTGAATCCGCAGGTGCGCCAGGTCGTGAAGACGTACGCGCGCGGGTTCGGCTTCGAGGTCGTCGAGCTCGCACACCGCGGCGGCGTCGTCGACCCGGACGAGCTGGCGGGGGCATCGGCGGATGCAGCCGCGGTCTTCTTCCAGCAGCCGAACTTCCTCGGCTGTCTCGAGGACGCGCCGGCACTCGCGGCGGCTGCGAACGACGCCGGAGCCCTCTCGATTGCACACGTCGACCTCATGTCGCTCGGCGTGCTCGAGGCGCCGGGCGCGTACGGTGCAGCGATCGCCATCGGCGAGGGTCAGTCGGCCGGCAACTGGCCGTCGTACGGCGGGCCGCACTACGGCTTCCTCGCGTCGCGGATCGACTACGTGCGGCGCATGCCCGGCCGGATCGTCGGGGAGACCGTCGACGCAGATGGGCGGCGCGGCTTCGTTCTCACGCTCCAGACGCGCGAGCAGCACATCAGGCGGGAGAAGGCGACGTCGAACATCACGACGAACCAGACGCTCCTCGCGCTCGCCGGGCTCGCGACGCTGTCGTGGCTCGGGCCCGACGGACTGCGCGAGGTGGGCGAGGCATGCCTCGCGCTCTCGCAGTACATGCGCGAGCGCGTGCCTCTCGTGCCCGCGTTCGACCACGGCTCCTTCAAGGAGGTTGCGTTCCGCACGCCTCTTCCCGCGCGAGAGGTGATCCGGCGCGCGCGCGAGCACGGCGTCAACCCCGGCTATGCGCTCGGCCGCGACTACGAGGGCATGGACGACGTTCTCCTCGTGGCTGTGACGGAGAAGAAGACCGTCGAGGACGTCGATCGCCTCGCGTCGGTTCTCGGGGAGGTATGCGCGTGACGAGCGAGCCGGGACGGGCCTGGCGCGACCCACCGCTCATCTTCGAGCGCTCCCGTCCCGGACGACGGGCGGGGCGGCCTCCGAAGCCCGACCTTCCCGTTCCCGAGCTTCCGGAGTCGTTGCGGAGATCGCGTGCTCCACGGCTACCCGAGCTCGCCGAGCCGGAGATCGTCCGTCACTTCACTGCCCTCGCCGACAGGACCTTTGGCGTCGACACCGGCTTCTACCCGCTCGGCTCCTGCACCATGAAGCACAACCCGCGGGTGCACGAGCGGCTCGCGGCGCTGCCCGGCTTCCGCGACCTCCACCCGCACGCAGACGACGAGGACGCGCAGGGCGCACTCGAGCTCATGTGGCGGCTCCAGGCGATCCTCGCGGAAGTGGCGGGGCTCCCGGCGGTGACGCTGCAACCGGCGGCGGGCTCGCAGGGCGAGCTGACCGGGCTCATGCTCATGCGCGCGTACTTCGCGGACCGCGGGGAGGAGCGCGACACCATCATCACCGCGGACACGGCACACGGCACGAACCCCGCCAGCGTGACCATGGCGGGCTACGAGCTCGAGCGCGTCGAGACCGACGCGCGGGGCAACCTCGACCTCGCCGACCTGCGCGGGAAGGTGAACGAGCGCACAGCGGGCCTCATGCTCACGAACCCGTCGACGCTGGGCCTCTTCGACGAGGGCATCGAGGAGGTCGCGACGATCTTCCACGACGCGGGGGCGCTCCTCTACTACGACGGCGCGAACCTGAACGCGGTCGTGGGTCTGTCGCGCCCGGGAGACATGGGCTTCGACATCGTCCACTACAACCTGCACAAGACCTTCTCGCAGCCACACGGAGGAGGTGGGCCGGGCGGCGGGCCCGTCGCCGTGCGTGACTCGATCGAGCCGTACCTGCCTGCGCCGGTCGTCGTGCGCGACGGCGACGTGTATCGACTCGACCACGACCGGCCGAAGTCGATCGGGCGCGTTCGTGGATTCGCCGGGCCGTTCGGCGTCTTCGTCCGGTCCTATGCGTTCATGCGCGCCTACGGCCCGGACCTTCGCGAGATGTCGGAGGTCGCCGTACTGAACGCCAACTACCTGCTCGCTCGGCTACGCGACGCGTACGACCTGCCGTACGACCGTCACTGCATGCACGAGTTCGTCCTCTCGGCGAGGAACCTCAAGCGCGAGCACGGGATCACGGCCCTCGACGTCGCGAAACGGCTCATGGACTACGGGATCCACCCGCCGACCGTGTATTTCCCGCTCGTCGTGCCCGAGGCGCTCATGATCGAGCCGACCGAGACCGAGCCGAAGGAGCGCCTGGACGACTTCGTCGAAGCGATGCTCGCGATCGCGCGTGAGGCGGGCGAATCACCCGAGGTGCTGAAGGAGGCGCCGCACGGACGACCCGTTCGCCGGCTCGACGAGGTGCGCGCCGCGAAGCAACCGGTGCTCCGGTACCTCTTCGACGAGCATCCTCGACGTGCGCAAGACCTGAATCCGCTTCCGCGGATTCCGGTCGCGCAAGATCCCTAGAGGCCGGCCGCTCCGCGGCCGGGTCGCGCACTAACGAGCCGCCGCCGGTTGCCAGAGCTCGAAGCGGTTGCCCTCGGGGTCGACGCCCCAGCCGAAGCGTCCGATCCCCGGAAGCTCCTCGACCTTCTCGTCCACCTCGACGCCTCCGGCGCGGAGTTGGGCGAGCATCGCGTCGAGGTCGGGCACCGTGAAGTTCACCATCGCCTCCTTCGAGGGCGGCCAGTAGTCGGTGTCCGAGGCGAACGGCGCCCAGACGTGGGAGCCGCGCTCGCCGTTGAACACCACGTAGCCGTCTTCCTGCACGGGAACGCCGAGGTGCCGTGAGTACCAGTCGACGAGGCCTTTCGGGTCCTGCGAGCGGAAGAAGACGCCGCCGATGCCCGTGACCCGCTCCATCAGCGAGCGGATGCGAGCTGGCCGCACGCTGCCTCGATATCGCGTCCTCGCGTGAGTCGCACCGTCGCCGGGATCCTCGCACGTTCGAGGGCGGACTTGAACCGCTCGATCGCCTCTCGTGACGACGCCTTCGAAGAGCCCAGTCGGGTTGTACGGGATGAGGTTCACCTTGAAGGCGCGACGGTCGAGCACTGCCGCCAGCGCCTCCGCGTCGGCCGGCGAATCGTTGACACCCGCGAGCATCACGTACTCCACGAACACCTTTCTGCGCCGCAGCTCGACGTAGCGCCTGCACTCGGCGAGCACGTCCGCGAGTGGGTAGCGATCGTTCACGGGCATGAGCTGCGACCGCTTCGCGGGATCGGCGGCATGAAGCGAGAACGCGAGCCTGATCGGCTGCTCGATCTCGTCCACGAACCGGCGCAGCCCCGGCATCCAGCCGACCGTGGAGATCGTCGTCCGGCGAGGCGTTATCCCGAGGTCGGGAAGACGAGCCGCCGATTCGACGACCGCCTCGAAGTTGAGGAACGGCTCGCCCATGCCCATGTAGACGGCGTGGTTCACCGGCTCGCGACGACGGAAGTGGAGCGCCTGGTCGAGGATCTCGGAGGCCGTCAGGTTGCGCCCGAATCGCATCGCCCCGGTCGCGCAGAACGTGCAGGTCAGCGGGCAGCCCGACTGCGCGGAGAGGCAGAGCGAGCGCCGTCCGTCGCGATACCGCATGAGCACCGCCTCGACGGGGTGCCCGTCGGCCGTGCGGAAGAGGGCCTTCACCGTGCCGTCGCGCGACTCGCGCTCGCTCACGACCTCGAGCGTCGAGAACGGAACCGAACGAGCCAGCTCGGCCCGCAGCTCCTTCGGCAGCGTCGTCATCTCCTCGTATCCGGCGACGCCGCGCGAGACCCACTCCCATACCTGCCGCGTTCGGTATGCAGGCGCGCTGCGCTCCGCGAGCGTCCGGTCCAGGAGCGCGAGATCCACGACGTGACGGTACCGTGCCGCCGGTGATCGACCTTCGCTCCGACACGGCGACGCGTCCCACCGAGGGGATGCGCAGTGCGATCGCCGAGGCCCCGGTGGGCGACGAGCAGAAGCGCGAGGACCCGACCGTGAACGCGCTCCAGCTGCGCGTCGCCGAGCTCCTCGGGCAGGAGGAGGCGATCTTCCTGCCGACGGCCACGATGGCGAACCAGATCGCGCTCAAGCTCCACTCGCGTCCCGGAGACGTGCTGATCGCGGAGGAGACCGCACACGTCGTGATCTACGAGTACGGAGGCGCGGCTGCACACGCCGGTCTCATGACGATCGGCGTGCCCGGCGACCGTGGACGCCTTACGCCCGACCAGGTCACGCGGGCCGCCGAGCCGAGCACCAAGGTCGCCGACCAGCGGGCAGCCGTTCTCGCGCTCGAGGACACGCACAACAGCGCGGGCGGCCGCGTCTGGCCGCTCGACGAGCTCGACGACGTCGTCTCCGTGGCGCGTGACCTTGGACTCCGCGTGCACCTCGACGGCGCGCGCCTCCTGAACGCCGCGGTTGCGCTCGGGGTCGAGCCCGCGGCTATCGCAGCACGCTTCGACACCGTGACGCTCTGCCTCTCGAAAGGGCTCGGGTGCCCGCTAGGCGCGCTCCTCGCCGGCTCGCAGGAGCTGATGGCGCAGGCCTGGCGCGAGAAGCACCTGTTCGGCGGCGCGATGCGCCAGGCGGGGATCGTGGCGGCGGCCGGGATCTACGCGCTCGACCATCACGTCGACCTGCTCGCCGACGATCACGCACGGGCGCGCCGGCTCGCGACCGCGCTCCACGACGCGGGCGTTCCCGTCGATCTCGAGCAGGTGGAGACGAACTTCGTACAGATCGACGCAGCGCGCCTCGGACTCGACCGTGCCGAGGCACTCTCGCGTCTGGCCGACGCAGGCGTGGGGCTCTCGACGACGATCCATCCGACCGTCATGCGTGCGGTGACGCACCTCGACGTGACGGACGAGGACATCGCGCGAGCGAGCGAGTCGATTCCCGAGGCGCTTCTCGCGCCTGTTCGCGCCTAGCGCTCGCCCGCGAGGTAGAAGCCGACGACGACGACCGCGTAGCCGGCGAGCAGCACGCCGCCTCGCGCGCGACTCGAGCGGCCGTCGTGGAGGACGATCGTCGTGTAGACGACCGAACCGGCCAACGCTGCGATCTCGACCGGGCGGAAGCTCAGCGACAGCGGCTCGATGAACCACGACAGGAGAGCGACCGCCGGGATGAGGAAGACCGCGACCTGCGCTGCGGACGACAACGCGATCTCCGCCGCCAGCGCGAGCTTCCCCCGTCTGGCGACCACGATCGCACCGCCGTGCTCGGCCGCATTGCCGACGATCGCGACGATCACCGCCGATACGAAGAAGTCGCTGAGACCCACCTGCTCCGAGAACGCCTCGAGCGATCCGACGAGGATCTCGGCGACGAGCGCGGTCACGACGGTGGCGATCGCGAGGACGAACAGCGCGTTCCGTAGCGGCCACGCATCGACCTCGTCGTCCGAGGAGACGTGCATGGCTCTGTGCCTGCGCAGCGAGAACCACGTCACGACGACGTAGACGGCGAGGAGCACCACGGAGATCGCGGCGGAGACCTGTGCGAGACCGTCCGTGTCCGGGTCTCCGTTCCAGCCTGGCACGGATGGGATGAGGAACAGCGTCGTTGCGAACGCGACGAGCCCGAGCGAGACGAAGCTCGACACCCGGTCGAGCTCTCCGCGCCCGCCGGCGAGCAGGGACGCGCCGAGCACGAGAAGCAGGTTGCCGACGACGCTGCCGGTCAGCGAGCCGCGGACGACGTTCGTCAGCCCGTCGTTGAGTGCGATGAGCGCGATGATGAGCTCGGGTGCGTTGCCGAAGGTCGCGTTGAGAAAGCCGCCGATCCCGGGGCCCGTGTGCTCGGCGGCATGCTCCGTCGCTTCGCCGATGAGCCACGCCAGTGGGACGAGCGAGACGGCGGCCAGGACGAACTCGACCGTCTCCGACGGATGGACGGTGTAGTGGAGCGCGATCGTGATCGGCGCGAGGGCGAGCGACGCGAGGAGGACACGCCGGATCACGACGCTGGACCCTACCGACGCCCCGGCCGGCGCCTTCCCGCAGTGTCGCCACTGCCTGAAAACCGCGTCTTTGTCAAGTCTTGCGCCCGGCGGCGCGCGGTGAACACAATCGGGACGTGGAAGACGCTGTCGCAGGGGTCGAGCTCCCGCTCCGGATCCAGGACGAGGTCGCCTGCCGACACTGCGACGTCCATTGCGAGAAGGTCGTGTACCCCGCCGCGTGCATCCGGATGGCCTGCCCGTTCGTGTACGCGTACGAGGCCTGGGGCCACACCTACGTCGGGTGCATGCAGAAGATCTACGACGTCGAGATCGACCTCGCTCTCCTCGAGCAGGCGGAGTCCGGGCGGGGCGGCTTCGGCGCAGTCCGTGCGCGTCGGGCGCCCCTCCCCATGTGCGACGTCGAGGTGGTCGGCACGTACCCGCATCGCGAGGACGACCTGGGCTGCCGCATTCCCGAGTTCCACGAGCTGCCGCGAGAGCGCGCGACCTTCCGCGTCTTCGCCCGCGTCGGCGACTGACTAAGCCGAGTGACGCCGCGACCAGCGCCGGCGGCCGCGGCGCCGGAGCGCTCGCATGCGATCGAGATCCTCGGTTGCCTCACCTTCGTTCTTCCACGTCTCGGTGATGGCCGGGAGGCCCGTGAAGACAGGGTGGCCGAGGAACGTCGCGAGGCCGTCGCCGATGAGCCCCCGCCCCACGAGCTCGTGACGGTCGCGGTTCGAGCCGAGGGGCGTCTGCGAGTCGTTGACGTGGAGGACGCGGACCCGGTCGATGCCGATACGCCGGTCGAGGTCACCGAGCGCAGCATCGAGCTCGGTCGGGTCGGACACGTCGATGCCCGACGCCCACCAGTGGCACGAGTCGAGGCAGAGCCCGAGTCGGGGATGCCGGTCGACGGCGTCGGCGATCGCGGCGAGCTCCGAGATCGAGCGGCCGATAGTCCCGCCGGTGCCGGCGGCGTTCTCCATGCACAGCCAGAGGTCGTCCGTCGTCAGCTCGAGCAACTCGCGGAGCGCAGGCACGACCAGAGCGACCGCGTCGTCGAAGCCGAGCCCGAGGTGCGAGCCGACGTGAAAGACGACCGCTTCCGAGCCGATCGCGTCGGCCGTCGCCATCGTCGCGCGGAGCGCGCCGAGCGAGTTCTCGCGGACGGTCGGATCACGGCTCGCGAGGTTGACGAGATAGAGCGCGTGGCAGGCGACCGCCTTCACGCGAGCCTGGCGCCGCCGTGTTCGAAAGCGATCGATCTCGTCCTCGGTGTGTGCGGTCGGCCTCCACATGCGTGGGCTCTGCGTGAAGACCTGGACCGCGCCTCCGCCGATCACCTCGACGCGGTCGATCGCCTTCGAGATGCCGCCTGCGGCCGAGACGTGGGCGCCGAACAGCATCTCTAGGCGCAAGCCCGCCGATCCGCAGAAGCGGATCGGCGGTCGCGCAAGAACTCCTGAAGCGCGGCGGCTTCGCCGCCGCGGTCGCTACGTGTGTTCCCCCGCACCGGGACTACGCTACTCGCCGATGTCCGTCCGAGTCCGCATGGCGCCGTCGCCCACTGGCTTTCTCCACATAGGCGGCGTTCGCACGTTCCTCTTCAACTGGCTCTTCGCGCGCGGCCGAGGCGGCGAGTGCCTGCTGCGGATCGAGAACACCGACACGAGTCGCGAGGTCGCCGAGTCCGTCGAGCAGATCGAGCGCTCGCTGCGCTGGCTGGGCATCGAGTGGGACGGCGAGACGACGTTCCAGCTCGAGGTCATGGAGCGGGCGAAGGACGAGGCGCGCCGGCTCGTCAGCGAGGGCTCGGCCTACGAGGACGAGGGCGCGATCCGGATTCGCATGCCCAACGAGGGCGCGACCGGCTGGGAGGACGCCATCAAGGGGCGGATCGACGTCCCGAACGCCGAGCTCGAAGACCTCGTCCTCGTCCGCTCGGACGGTCGACCGACGTACAACTTCGCGTCGCCCCTCGAGGACTGGCTCGACGGGATCACCCACGTGATCCGCGGAGACGACCACGTCTCGAACACGCCGAAGCAGATCAACGTGCTGCGCGCGCTCGGTGCGGAGCCGCCCGTGTACGCGCACGTTCCCAATGTCTTCGGCGCCGACGGGAAGAAGCTCTCGAAGCGCCACGGCGCTGTGTCGGTCGACGAGTTCCGCGCTGCCGGCTACGTGCCCGAGGCGCTCATGAACTTTCTCGCGCTGCTCGGATGGGCCCCGGACGGGGAGACGACGATCATGTCGCGCGACGAGCTGATCGAGCGATTCTCTCTCGAGCGCGTCGGCTCGAGCCCGGCGACGTTCGACTACGCGAAGCTCGACTGGATGAACGGCGTGTACCTTCGCGAGCTGCCGCTCGACGAGTACGCGACGCGGCTCGTCGCCTACCTGCGGGGGGAGGGGATCGACTGGCCGGAGGTTGGCGTGCGGGCTGCGGCGCCGATCGTCCAGGAAAAGATCGGCCGCCTCGACGAGTTCGCCGGGTTCGCCGGGTTCCTCTTCCACGACGTCGAGCCCGACCCGTCCCTCCTCGACGCGCGAATCCTGGCGGCGGCGGCCGCCCCGCTCGAAGCGGTGGAGCCCTGGACTGCAGCCGAGATCGAGGTCGCACTCAAGCGTCTGTGCGATGACCTCGGTGAGAAGCCGCGCACCGTCTACCTGCCGATTCGCGTGGCCGTGACCGGCTCGCGGGTCTCGCCCGGCCTGTACGAGAGCCTCGAGCTCCTGGGCAAGGACGCGGCGCTCGTGCGCCTTCGCGCGGGAGCAGGTGGGCTTCCCGGGGGTCGCTGACACCATCCTTACATTCCCTGGCGCCCGCGGACATGTCTGCTACCCTGCGCCGCCGGTGAGACCCGGTCGGACACGCTCAATTCGGTTCGCTCTGGCTGCGGCGCTCGCCGTAGTCGCTGCGGGCACCGTCGTTGTAGGTGCCCAGGCTACGGCCTTCGACGACGGCACGCCTTGCCCGGTGACGATCGACAACGGTGCGCCGTTGCTCGTCTGTCCCGGCGGAACCGTTGGTTCTTCGTACTCCATCACATTGCAGGGGCGGGCTGTCCGCCCTTCAAGTACACGGTTCTGAGTGGCGCCCTCCCGCCGGGGCTGTCGCTCGCGTCGAACGGCGTGCTGAGTGGCACCCCCACGACGTCGGGGACGTCACGCTTCTACGTCCAGCTCTATCGAGAACTGTGCATATGTCAAGACGGCCGAGCGAGAGTTCAGCATCACGATCAGCCCCGGCCTGCAGATCGTCACGAACGACATCCCGCACTCGGCGAGCGTGGGGGTGGCGTACTCCGCGTCCTTGCAGGCGATGGTCGTCACGAGTCTCAACCCGACGAACGGTACGCCCGCGACCGGCGCGACGTGGTCGATCGTGGACAGCGTCGGGAACGGCTTGCCGCCTGGCCTGAGCCTCGGGGACGGCGTCATCTCCGGCACGCCGACGACGGAGGGAACGTACTCGTTCCGTGTCCAGGCGAGCCTGAACGGTGCGAGTCACTTCCAGACGTACACGCTCACCGTTCGCCAACCGCTCGTCGTCACGCCTGTGAAGCCGTTGGCGACGCCACCGCTCCCGACGGCATGGGAGGTCGGGGTTCCCTTCTCCGCAAAGCTCACTCCGTCCGGTGGGAACGGCACCTATACGTTCACGCTCACGTCCGGCGCGCTCCCGACCGGACTTACGCTCGGAGCCGATGGGACGATGTTGGGGACGCCCCACGCCGCCGGGGTGTTCCGAGCGACCGTGAGGGTGAGCGACGGCGAGGGCCGGACCCTCGACTACGCCGCGAACTTCGGTGTGGCCGCGCGGATCGCCGTGAGCACGATCGCGCTCAAGCCCGGCAAGGTCGGACGCCTCTACCGAGCGAAGCTCGCGTCGACCGGCGGCCTCCCGGTCAAGAAGTGGAAGGTGCTCAAAGGCCCGCTGCCGAAAGGCATCCACTTCGATCGAACCCTCGGAGTGCTCAGCGGTCAGCCGACCAAGGCCGGCAGCTACCGCGTGGCCTTCGAGGTCATGGACGGCCTCAAGGTGGTCGCGACGAAGACGCTTCGCATCGTCGTCGCTCCCTAGCGGCGCGACGCGTCTGACGCTTCAGCTCGAACGTCCTTGCCGACGTCGTTCGGCGGCCACTTCTCGTCGCTGGCGTGACCGCTGGCCACGAATCGCTCGATGTGCAAGGATTGGCGGACTGCGGCGGGCGGACCCGTTCCTCAGGAGGTTCCTCCCCAATGACGACCGCCCGCCGTTCCACGCGCGGACCCGTCGGTGCACTCGAGTCCACGATTGACTTCTCCGTACTCAATTGCAGAGACTCGCCTCGCTCAGGACTGCTCGGGGCCTTGCTTCGAGAGGGGAAGAAGGCGGCAACGACTGAGGCCGACCAGGCTTGCATACCAGGTGTTCAGGCAGACAGCACCCGACCGCTCGGCTCACACATGGTGTGAGGAGCAGGCCCGTTCGGTGAGGTTCGACCCCTGCAGGTACGGGTAAGTCGACGCGGCTGACGAGCTCGGCCCTCTCCCCCAATGGTTGCCGCGGACGGAGCATGGCTACGCCACGGTCGACATGGGCACCTTGGGCCTTGCATCAGGAGGGGTTGGGCGTGGTCTGTAAGGCTGGTCGACGTCGAAAGGGGCCGACGAGGGGCGGTGGTGCCGCAGCTATTCGCACCTCCCACGTTCGACCTCACCGTGATGCATGGCCCACCGCCTCAGAGCTCGCGAGCTACCTGCGGATCGAAGAGCGGGCGCTCGAGGTGAGCGGGCTGACACCAACTGACCCACAACGCCAGCGTGTTGGTACCGTCGAAGCCGGTGGTGGGTAGGGCCTCGATCGGGGTTTCGAGAGGCGATCTTGCGACGGGACTCGTCGCAGCGGTCGCCTCGGTCGTATTGACGGGGGTCCTGTTCGAAGCCCTGACCGATCGCGATTGGTCGGTCCGGGGCTGGGAGTGGCCCGAGGTTCTTTGCTTTGCGCTAGTCATCGTGCTGGCGTTCTGGCTCGTCTCAAGCCGGTTCTTGCCGGAGAGGCTCGACGGCCACCTGGTGAAGCACCTTGTCAAGGCGGAGCTCAAGCGCCTTGGCTACACCGTTCATCGACTGCCTTCGCCGGCAGCGGACCCCCGATTCGCGCTAAACATCGACTTCGAGTATGTGCTCGCGCACCATCTAGCGGGACGAGCCGATTCGCGACCTTTCTTCTTCCTGCAGGTGGGTGCACGCGACGGGGTCAGCGATGATCCCTTGTACCGACATGTGCGAGAGAAGAACTGGCACGGAATCATGGTCGAGCCTCAGCCGGAGCAATTCGCGAGGCTCCTCGAGAACTACGAAGGCTCGGAGGGCCTAACCTTCGTAAACGCTGCGGTCGCGGAGCAGCCGGGTGTCCGAACGATGTACGTGATCGCCGACGCGACCGGCACTCCGCTCGAAGAGCTCGGCGGCATCGCGTCGTTTCGTGAAGGGCCGCTACGCGCGTTCCACGCGAAGATGGGTCGTCACTACCCGGGCAGCAGCGTCGGCACCATTGTCGCCGCCTGTACGACCTTTGCCGACGTGCTTTCGGACGTTTCCTACCTCGATCTCCTGCAGATCGACGTCGAAGGCTACGACGTGCAACTCCTCACGCTGTTCGACTTTGCTCGGATCAAGCCCTCCATCGTGCGCTTCGAGCACAGACATGTGCCACCGAGCGAGTTGGACGAAGCATTCCTGCTTCTCGCTCACCACGGCTATCTCATGGTGCGAGAGGAGTACGACGTAACCGCGTACCTCGCGTCTTGACTTGGTGGGTCTGGATTCATTGCCTCGTTGATCATCGCGGGAGGCCGGGACGATGCGCCAGGCGCAACATGCTCTTGACTCTCCCGGGTGTCTCGCGCCCATAGAGCGCACGACCGATAGCAGCTCCGTATGAACACCGTCCGCTACGTCGGCTGCGGTGCGCTTACCGGCTACGCGTTGCTGGCATGGCTATTGGGGTTGGGCCTGCTCGGTCCCGCCGACGTGATGGTTCTCCCCGCCGCCCTGATCGGCGGCAGCTACTACGGCTACTGCCATGCGAGGAAGAAGCAGGCCCGACGCACGGGCGTCGTCCAGGTTCTTCCGGAAGGAACCCAGGACAGAACTCAGGCAACAGCCGCGTGAGGTCAACGACATCCGCGAGAGGTCGAATCTCCTCCGAGCGTGCTTGCGTAGTCCCGTTCCGTCTCGTGGCTGAGAACATGCGTGCTCGTTGAGCACTCGCATGAGTCAGACGCGGAAGACTCGGAAAGCTCCAAGTCGGTAGCGAAGCGATGTGAGCCACGCGCCGACCTGCGGTCTACGCTGAACGCGGCGTCAGATGTGTTGCGCACTTGCACTCCACGCGAATACGGGAGAAGGTAAGAAGTGCAACCGCGGCGCGCGATCTGGGGGTATTTGCAACATCCGGGGGAACCCGAACGGGTTATGGAAAGCTGACCGTCGCCTGCGGACGATGCGTGCTGAGGGCACTGCAAGTCCGATAAGGAGACATCGTGATTCGCACTGTTACTGTGGCAGCTCTCGTGCTCGCCGCCGGCACACTCGTACCGTTGGCGGCGGGTGCCAAGCCCGAGTACACGGCAGCATGCAACGCGAATACCCGTGATGTGACGCTCACTTGGCCCGGGGGTACCGACGTGACTGCGACCACAGCTCGGCTCGACTGGCCAAACGGATCCGACGAGGCTGTGAACCTCGGGCTGCCGAAGGAAGGCGGCCTCCACACGTACACCTGGCGCAACCTCGGTAACCAGACTGGCCCGCTGACCGGCGTCGAGGTGCAGTTCCGTCGCAACAACGGTTTCTACCCTCCGTTCGTGGGAGTGGTCTGCTCGCAATAGGGCGACGAAGCGTTGCGTTCCTAGCTCGCGCGCCCTCGAGCTCGCTCTTCTCGATACGCAGGTGGGGCCGGGCGCATCTCGGACTCCGTGACGCCGTGGGTCTCTCCTATGGCAACCGGGCCTGGAAATGAGAATGACGGAGGCGACGAGTTCTGCCTAGACGTTGTTCGGGACGCGTTCTTTCGGGGCGGCGTGCGCCGGGTGTGTGCAGCACATGAGCGCTCGCGACATCCCTGACATGTCTGATCCGCATAGCTAAGCCAAATCCCCTCAGCCATGCGCCCCTGGAAGGCCCATACGGGATTCGAACCCGTGCCGCCGCCGTGAGAGGGCGGTGTCCTAGGCCACTAGACGAATGGGCCGTGGCGGAGGCCTAGGGTACCGAAACCAGGCGTGCGGCTAGACCGCTTCCGGCTCGCGCGTGTCGAGACGGGTCTCGAAGTCGCGGCGGATGCTCTCTCCGCTCGAGAGAACGGTCTCGTAGCGGGCGCGCCGCGGTGGAAGCTTCACGATGCGGACGTTGTCGTCGCGGTCGCCGTGGCAGCGCGCGTAGGCGGCAGCCTCATCAAGGGGCCGAAGGCGGTCGCGCTTCCGCTGTCCCCACACGTACCCGGCACACCTATCAGAAGGGCGCTCCGAGCGAAACCCGCGCCCGACAGGGGCGTCCGCAGTTTGCGCCAATCCTCTCGTTCAGGCGGCGGCCCAGCGGCAGCTCCACGGGCTCCAGTCCCGGCCGGAGCT
Organism: uncultured Gaiellaceae bacterium; assembly: GCA_963746975.1. GTDB lineage: Bacteria > Actinomycetota > Thermoleophilia > Gaiellales > Gaiellaceae > GMQP-bins7. The sequence goes on along the minus strand of CAVVDE010000010.1, from coordinate 815,190 downwards.
CACGAAGTAGCGATGAGCGGCGACCGCCTGCTCGTGTGCGGTCGGACCGTGGCCGAAGAGCCTGCGCTCGTACGCACCCATTTGGAAGAGCCCCACGTACTGGCCGTTCGTCGCCGTGGTCCGCAGGTGCGACTCGCACCACGCCACCGCGATCGCATCCTGGCAATCGTCCGCGAAGACAACGCAGATCGCCTTTCTCGGAGGCAGCGAGGCAACCTTGCGGGCATCGTGCACGCGAACCTTCGCCTGCAGAGTCGCGACCGTCTTCGAAAGCTGGCGAACGCGCTTCTCGGCGTAGGTCAGCGCCGACCTCGCGTTCTCGCGATGCTCCGACGAGCCCAGGAGCGAGCGGTGCGTGTGGAAGAAGCGGACCGTGCCGCGGTACTTGCGAAGAGCTGCGAGCTTGTGCTCGAGCTGGCGCTCGATCGTGAGGGTCTGTCGTGTCGTCTTCGCCTTGCGTGGGGGGTCGGACGGGGCCTTCGTCGCAGCCGCAGCGGCCTGCGTCACGAGAACGAACGCAAGCAGGCCAACGAGTAGGACTCTCAAACGGTTTACCTCCTGAACGGGGACAGGGGCGCGGCCCACACGGGGACCGCTCGTGTCGCTCGATCGCAGCACCGTACACGAAGTGCCACGACGTCCAGGTCGAGTGCTTACAAACGGCTAAGAAAGGATGTTACGAGCGTAACCGTCGAGGACAACGCGAGCGACGCTGTGGGGTACGTCTCAGTGCGGAGCGTCCCCTTCCTCATTTCGTCGACGATCTTGCCGACGGTTGGGCGCAGGATCCCCTGCGGATCGAGCGGCCTGTTCGCTCGTCGGCGCGGACGAAAGAGAAACCGGTCCCGCCACACCGAGGCTTGCGACCGGGGTGAGCGGCTGCTACATTTAACCATAATGTTAAGTGTTGTGCCGGAACGGACGAGCGAGGATCTCGACCTGCTCTTCGGTGCGCTCGCCGACGCCACCCGCCGGGGCATCGTCGAGCGGCTCGCCGTCGGTGAGGCGACGGTCACGGAGCTCGCGGCCCCGTTCTCGATCAGCCTTCCGGCGATCTCCCGACACCTCAAGGTGCTCGAGCGCGCGTCGCTCATCACCCGAAGCCAGCAAGGCAGATGGCGGCATGCGCGACTCTCCCCGACGTCGCTCGCCAGCGCGGCGACGTGGCTCTCGCGGTACGAGCGGCTCTGGGCCGAGAGCTTCGACCGGCTCGACGACCACCTCGCCCGCCTCACCTCAGAGCAACAACTGACGTCCCCGACCCAGACCGAGACCGACACCCAGACCTAGAGAGGGAGGCCATGACCACGACGACGACGACGTCACAGCTCGCCCTTACGCGCATCTTCGACGCGGCGCGCGCGCTTGTCTACGAGGCGTTCACGGACCCCGACCAGCTGGCGGCGTGGTGGGGACCGATTGGCAATTCACTGCCACGCGACGAGATCGAGTTCGACGTCCGCCCCGGCGGCCACCAGCGATGGACGGAGGTCTTCGCAGCCGATCCGCGCATTCGGGTCAACGTCCACTTCAACCTTGCGCAGGTCGTCGACGGCGAGCTCCTCGACGGCACCATGCACGTCACCGGCCAGCTGCCCGAGGGCCTCGAGCCGTTCGAGACGAGGGTCCGAATCGAGTTCCACGACGAGGCCGACAGACGGACGCGACTCGAGGTCCGCCAGTGGCTCCCCGAGTATCTGGCGTCCCCCAGCGAGCAGGGCTGGCTCGAGGCGTTCAGCAAGCTGGAGGCCGCGCTCGCCGTCTGAGAGTGGTCGCCGTGCGCAGCGCATGACTCGATGAGACTCGTCTGTGGGCCTCGGGCGCCTCGGACAGTCGGGGATAAAGACAACTCTGCAGTAAGTAGAGGGCGAGATCCCGGCGACCTCTGCGACGTTCCTAGGTGACTGGCACTCGTTCGCGGCACTCGTGATGGTCTGCCGCCACTCCGTGTCCATCTAGGAAACAGAAACCCGACATTTCCAGCGGGTTCTTTGAGGCTGCGGGGCAGGGATTCGAACCCCAACTTCCTGGTCCAGAGAAAGAGCCCCGAATCCGGCGTGAGAGGCCGATTCTTCCCTTGCTCAAGCCCTTTACGGCAGGTGCGACGAGCGCGAGGAGTGGCGCAAATAGCTGCCGATTACCGGCGATTCCCCGGGACTTAGGCACCAGAACGCGGGCTGGTGCCTAAACGTCGCCACGGGCAGCTTCCTGGCCTACGGCTCCTCCCCTGCTTCACCGCTCATGCGGTGAACTTGATCCCACACTGGGTGCGCTCGAAGTCTGTGAGCTTCTTGACGTCGGCCAGCGTCATCGGCGCGAGCGGCGTGGTCTTCGAGTAGTGGTTGGCCTTGATGTGCCTGAAGTACGCCATCTGATGCACGACCGCGGTCTTGATCGAGCTCGGCGCGAGCGCGATGTATGTGCTGCCGTTCGCGACAGCCGCGTCGACGACCTTCTTCCACATGGTCGGCGTGATCTTGCTGGGTGCAATGAACCGCCTGTTCTTCATCGTCCCGGCCCTCGTATTCGCGTCGATGACGGCCTTACACCACGACTTCGTGTCGACCACGCTGGCCGTCGTCGTCGACGTGTTCGTCGTGGCAGCGGCCGGTGCCACCGCGATGAGCGCCGCCACGACCGCGGTCGGAATGACTGCTCGCATCAGGGCTCCTTTCCGTCCTCCACTGGTTGCTGTCTGGTTCAGTCCTGCTTGGCTGCTCGATCCGCACGTGGCTGCCGCCGGACGAGGGGAGCACATCGTCCGACTGTGAACGCGGACCGGCACGCCGACCACGCTGGAATGGTTACACCGGAGGAGGGTGGCGGCTAGTGGCTCGAGCCGGTCCCCACTCGTGATCGAGCGTCCCGATCAGCCGAAGCTGACCTCGCGCAGGAACGGCCGCAAAGCCTCCGCGAACTCGCATGGGTACTCGTGATATGCGTCGTGTCGACCTGGCGTGGTGGCGACGTCGACGCCGAGGCGCTCGCCCAGGCGGCCGGCGATCTCGGCGAAGAACGGAAGGCCGTCCTCGCTGACGAGCAGGCGCACCGGCGCGGCAAGGGAGGTCAACGTTTCCTCGTCGGGCAGACTCAGCTCGTAGCTCCCGAGCTCGACCCCGAACAACGTGCTGGCGGTGGCGCACATGCGCCCACGAAGCGCGGGCGCCAGCCGATTCCAGGCGTCCTCGTCCCCGGCCACGTAGCACCAGAGGCGCTCCACCGCGGCAGCCGGCCCGCCGCCCTCCATCGCCTCCTGCACCAGCGCCCTCACCGGTGCTCGGACCGCGTCGAAATCGTCAACCAGGGCGTACAACCCCGGTTCGTGAAGGATCGCGCCGCGAACCGCCTCGGGATGACGGACCAGCAACCACAGCGCGAAGCTGCCGCCGCTGCTCGTGCCGAACACTGCGGCGGGACCGACACCGAGCGCATCCAACAGCGCCGCCGCGTCGTCGGCCTGCTCCTCCGCGGAGGTCGTCTGCCAGCCGGCCGGGACGGGACTGCGCCCGTTCCCACGCCGGTCATAGGTGATAACCGTGAACTCGTCGGCCAACATGTCGGCCAGCTTGTCGAAGTGTCCGCCGTCGCCGGTCGCTCCCATGATCAGCAGGACCGGCGGCCCGGTGCCCCGGGCCTCGTGGTAGAGCTCAGTCCCGTTGACGGTAACTCTCGGCACTGCAAGCTGCCTTGGTCGATCTCTAGAGAGGATCGTCGCCCTTTTGCTGCACCGGCGCAAGCGTCCCCGAGCTCGCCGCCCGTGTCAACGCCGCCGACCGGTCGGTACCGCTGCCGCCCGTCAACTCCCGCCCCGCGTCGCCGAGGGCTACAGCAGCCTCTGCCGCCAGGCGTGCACGGTCTCGGGGTCGCCGTGTCCGAACACGCAACGCCCGAATCGGCGATCTCTTCGTCCGAGAAGAGGCGGAGCCAGTACGCGCGGTCGAAGTCATCCGGCGGCAGACGCTCGCCGACGCCGTACCGGCACGGTCGGCAGCGGGCATCGGCCTCGCCCGCGAGCACGCGCCGGTGCTGACGGCTCGTGATCCTGCGCAAGGCGCCGCACGCCGGACAGCGCACGTCGGCATAGGTCTCGTGCCGCTGCGCCCAAGGCCCGGCCGATGTCCGAGCGCGAACTCGATGCGTACATGAAACTGCGCTCCGCGCGGCTACCGAGCGCGCGGCCGTGCCTCTCAAGACTGATGGGACTCTGCTGCATGTCCCGGGCCGGGTCGGGGGTGTTCGACGGTTCGCCGGATGTGCCCCAGCCGTCAGCGCATAACCTGCGAGGCGTCAAATCTCCACGCCGCGACACGAAGGGAGTTATCGTCACCGCTCAGGCGATCATGGGCGTCTCCATGGGGCGCGACATCAAAGCGTTCGGTCGCGGGGTCGTCGGCGGTCGCTCGTCGGCGTACGAGGAGGAAGTCGCTAAGGGCGTCAGGGATGCCCTCAAGGAACTCGAGGATGCCGCCGCGGCGCTCGGGGCGGACGCGGTTGTCGCTCTTGATCTCGACTACGCAGAGGTCGGCAAGCACATGCTGATGGTCGCGGCGAGCGGGACCGCAGTGAAGCTCGGCTGACCGCCCAACTGGCGAGCCTGAGCGGTCGTATGCAGCGACACGGGGTACGAGGTAGCTAGTAGGGAGGTTTGGGCACCAATGGGCACCAGCCGCACGAGTGCCAGAATCCTGTCGTCATCCGGGAAAACAAAAACCCCGCCTGAGCGGGGCTTTTCGAGGCTGCGGGGCAGGGATTCGAACCCCAACTTCCTGGTCCAGAGCCAGGCGTCCTGCCGTTAGACGACCCCGCAACGGCGGACGGAGTGTACCGGTCGGTTATGGCGCCTTCGGCTCGCCGATCTCGAGCCGATAGACGGGCACCAGACGCTTTTCCGCCTCGGTGTCGATGCGTGCGACGACCTCCACGTAGGGCTCAAGGCCGCTGCCCCGGAGCTTGGCCTTGAGGAGCCCGTCGACCTGGTAGATGCCCGACGAGTTGTTCATGACGATCTCGACCATGACCGGGCGCGTCTCGCCGTCCGTGATCCGCACCTCGTCGATGGCCGCCGCGGAAAGCGAGTGGATCGACACCGATCCGCGTTCGAACGGGATGCGCGAACGGCCTTTCGCGAGATCGAGCGCATCGGCGACCCGCAGCACGCCGGCTTCGAGCGACAGCGGCTCGCCGTCGGCACGATGGCTCGTGATGGCCTGCAGGGCCTCCGAGACGACGACCGTCAGCTCGGGCTCCTCGTACACGCCGGCGAGTAGCTGGCGCATCTTCGGCTCGGAGAGGAACAGGCTCCAGTCCTCGTGGTCTCGGCGGTGGATCGACATCCCGACGTCGTGCAGGAGCGCCGCGAGGACGACGACGACCTCGGAGTCGTCCGCGCTCAGTCGGTAGTCGCGCTGGAGCGACGGCTGCACGCCGTGCTTCACGAGCAGACGGAGCAGCTTGAGCGCGATGTTCGCCACGATCTGGACATGGACCCACGAGTGGTCGTTGATCTGGAGCCGCAGAACGGCGTTCACGTTCGAGACGTGCCACCACGCCTTGAGCTCCGCGTCGGTATTGACACGCTCGACGACTCGGCGCAGCTTGCGGTTCCCACGGGCCGGGACGCGCAGGTGCATGGGCTCGATTGCCTCGGAGGGCGTGAGCCTCGCCTCGGCGAGGACGTCGGCCGGCGGGATTTCGACGACGTCGTCCGGCTCTGGCTGGTGAGCCATGCAGTGAGCTTAGAAGCTCGGGCCCGACTGCGCGGCTACGCGACCTCGGCGACCCAGTCGCCGTAGAGGCGCGTGTACGGACCCGGGCGGTCGATGAGCTCCTCGTGCGTGCCGACCTCGACGATGTGGCCGTGATCCAGCACCACGATCGTGTCCGCGCGGCGGATCGTCGACAGCCGGTGGGCGATGATGAACGCGGTGCGGCCGCTCAGCAGGCGCCGGAGACCGAGGTCGATCCTGCGCTCCGTTCCGATGTCGACCGACGAGGTCGCCTCGTCGAGGATGAGAATCCGCGGGTCGGCGAGCAGCGCGCGCGCAAAGGCGACGAGCTGTCTCTGGCCGAGCGACAGCTTGAACCCGCGCTCGCCCACCTCGGTGTCGAAGCCGTCCGGGAGCTCGCGGACGAAGGCGTCGGCTCCCACCGCGGCCGCAGCCTCCTCGATCTCGGCACGCGCTGCGTCCGGGCGGCCGAAGGCGATGTTCTCGGCGATGGAGCCCGCGAAGAGGAAGCCCTCCTGCGGGACGATCCCGAGCTGACTCCGAAGGGACGACTGCGTGACGTCCCGCAGGTCGACGTCGTCGATCGTGAGGCGCCCGTCTCGCGGGTCGTAGAAGCGAGCGAGGAGCTTCGCGATCGTCGACTTCCCCGCGCCCGTGTGGCCGACGAGCGCCACCGTCGTTCCCGCCGGCACGTCGAGGTCGAAGTCGTGGAGCACGTCCGGGAGCTCGCCGTAGCCGAAGCGGACGTGCTCGAAGCGGACGTGCCCGTCGATGTGCTCGAGCGGACGCGCCTCGGATGCGTCGACGATGTCGGGCTCCTCGTCGAGGACTCCGGTGATGCGGTCGAGCGCAGCGGTCGCCGAGAGGAATGTGTTGTAGAGCTGCGAGAGCTGCTGCACCGGGTCGAAGAAGTTCCCGAGATAGAGCGTGAAGGCGAGCAGCGTGCCGATCGACATGTTCCCCTCGACGACGAGCCAGCCGCCGACGCCGAGCACGATTGCCGTCGCGACCGACGAGAGGATGTCGACCGCCGGGAAGTAGATGCCGTTCAGGACGACCGTCTCGTAGTTCGACGCGCGGTAGCGCTCGTTGATCCCCCTGAAGGCCGTCTGGCTCGTCGGCTCGCGCGTGAACGACTGCACGACGCGCATGCCCGAGATGTCCTCCGCGAGCGTCGCCGTCACGATGCCGAGCCGTTCCCGCACGCGCTTGTACGCCTGGTTCGACCGTGACCGGAACCACCCGGTCGCCAGCGCCATCAGCGGAAGCACGAGGAGCGTCGCGAGCGCGAGCCGCCAGTCGAGGATGAAGAGGACGATCACCGTTCCGACGAGGACGAGGGTGTTCTGAACGAGGCTCGAGATGCCGTCCGTGACGAGCTGATCGAGGGCCTCGACGTCGTTCGTGATCCTGCTGACGATCGCACCTGTGCGGTTCCGCTCGTAGAAGCCGAGCGAGAGTCGCTGGAGATGGTCGAACAGCTGGATGCGGAGGTCCGCGAGCGCGCGCTCGCCGACCCAGCCGGTGAAGTACGTCTGCGCGCCGGAGAGGGCGAAGGAGGCGATCCCGGCAGCGACGAACGCGACCACGATGACGCTCAGTGCGTGGAGGTCACCCGGCTGGATTCCGTCGTCGACGGCGAGCTTCGAGAGGTAGGGCGGAAGGAGGGCGACGCCCGTGTACGCGACGAGGGTGGCGAGAGCGAGCGCGGTTCGGCCCGGATACGGGCGCGCGAGGCGCGCGAGCACGCGCAGGCGCTGGCTCGTCTGCCGCCAGGACCAGTCCTCGATCCGAGCGCCACGCTCGTCCGTGAGGTGACTGCCGAACTGCCAGACCTTCACCCCGCCACCACCTGCTGCAGGAGCCCGTGCTCATGGATCTCGCGAAAGACCGGGCTCACCTCCAGGAGTTCCGACTGAGTCCCGCGCGCCGCGACTCGCCCGTGGTCGAGCACGACGATCTCGTCCGCCAGCGCGATCGTCGACAGGCGGTGCGCGATGATGATCGTCGTCCGGCCGCGCATGACCTCGCGCAGCCCGGCACGGATCCGCGCCTCGGTCGTCGCGTCGACGGACGCCGTCGCATCGTCGAGGATCAGGATCCGCGGATCGATCAGCAACGCGCGTGCGATCGCGATCCGCTGCCGCTGACCGCCCGACAGCGTGATCCCACGCTCGCCGACGACCGTGTCGTACCCCTGCGGAAGCTCGAGGATGAACTCGTGTGCCTGCGCGGCACGGGCGGCGGACTCGACCGCGTCGAACGGCGCATCCGGCATCCCGAGCGCGATGTTGTCGCGGATCGACGCCGAGAACAGGAACGGATCCTGCGAGATCACGCCGATCTCGCGCCGGAGCGAGCGGCGGGCGAGGTCGCGCACGTCCACGCCGTCGACGAGCACACGCCCCGCGGTCGTGTCGTAGAACCGCGGAACGAGCGCGGCGAGCGTGGTCTTCCCGGAGCCCGTCGGGCCGACAAGCGCGACCGTGCGGCCGGATGGAACCTCGAGGTCGACGCGCTCGAGCACCGGGCGCTCGGGGTCGTAGCCGAAGGTCACGTCCTCGAACACGAGACGTCCCGGGCCCGGCGGGAGCGGACGCGCATCCGGTCGGTCGGATATCTCCTCGGGCTCGTCCAGGACCTCGAAGATGCGCCTGCCGGCGGCGATGGCCCGCTGCGCCTGTCCGACCCACATGCCGAGCATCCGCAGCGGCATGACGAGCATGGCGAGCAGGAGGTTGAAGGTGAAGAACGCGCCGAGCGAGAGCGAGCCCGACACGACCATGCGTCCGGCCGCGAGCAGCACGAGACCCTGCGCCACGAGCGGGAGGAACGTGAGCAGCGGCACGTAGAGGGCTCGTTGCGCATTGGCCGCGAGCGTCCGTTCGAAGACCGTGTTCGCCGCGGAGTCGAAGTGCGCCGAGCGGCGTTCCTCCTGCGCGAACGACTTGACGACGTGCACCCCGGTGATCGACTCCTCGGCGACGATCGCGACCTCGGCGAGCGTCTGCTGCACCTCGCGCAGCACCGGCTGAGAGACGCGGCTGTAGCGGTAGGCCGTGACCGCGATCACCGGGGTGATCGCGAGTGCAACGAGCGCGAGCTTCCAGCTGTAGACGAACAGGACGGCGGTGACGACGACGATCGTCACGACGTGCTGCGCGAAGAAGATGAGGCCGTAGCCGAGGAAGAAGCGCACCGACTGCAGGTCGATCGTGGCCCGCGACATGAGCTGCCCGGTCTGGCTGCGGTCGTAGAAGCCGAACGAGAGCCGGAGGAAGTGCGAGTAGAGCTCGTCGCGGAGGTCGTACTCGACGCCGAGTGCCTGTTTTCCGGAGATCACGCGCCTGCCGTACATGAGCCCGCCGCGGATGAGCCCGAGCACGACGATCGCCCCGACCTCGATGACGAGGAGTCGGGTGCTCGCTCCTCCGCTCAGCTCGTTGATCACGGCACCCGTCAGCACGGGGACGAGGACGCCCGCGATCTGGGAGAGGATCGCGAGCGCCGAGGAGACGATCAGCGAGGCGCGATACGGGCGCAGGAAACCGAGCAGGCGCACGAACGTGCGCCAGCCGCTCTCCGCCGTGCTTCGTGGCTCCTCGTCGGGCACGGCTTCGTAGGGTACGGATCGAGTACGCGCAGCCGCTGCCCGAGCGCTACCTCGCGGAGAGCGCGCCTTCGCTCGCGGAGTTTGCCTCGGTCGTCGCGTACCTCGCCGGGCGAGAGTCGTACTGAGAGCGGCCCTCTTCCTCAGGCGCTTCGAGTGTCATGAGCGCGTCCCAGAAACCCCGAGTTGCCGCCGCTCCCTCTTCGCCGGCAGCTCTCTGGCGACTCATGAGCTCTGCCAGGTATGCCTCTTCGGCCCTCTGCGGTTCGTTGTCGAGGTAGTCCACGAGGAACGAGTCTGCTATTGCCCGAGCAGTCAGCTTCGACACGAGGCTGAGCCTTTCCCTTCTCGGAAACTTGCCGTCTTATCGCGCAGTCTCCTCGCTGCGCCATCGGTAGAAATCCGCCGGCGTGGCCGGTAGGACTCGAGCCGCACGGCATTGGGCACCAGTCGCGTTCTGATGCGTGTCTTTTCTGTCACCCCACCCGGACGGCTTCGTAGGGTACGGATCGTGCTCGAGGCCGTGCCCAACGTCTCGGAAGGGAGAAGGCCAGATGTCGTCTCGGCGATCGCCGATGCGTTCGCGCAGCGCGTCGAGCTCCTCGACGTCCACTCGGACGTCGATCACCACCGGTCGGTGTTCACCCTGGTCGGTGACGATGCGCCGCTCGTCGATGCGCTGCTCGCGGGCATCGCGGTAGCGACCGAGCGCATCGACCTCCGGGAGCACGCCGGCGTGCACCCACGCGTGGGGGCCGCCGATGTCGTGCCGCTCGTGCCGCTTCGCTCCGACGAGATGCCGCGAGCGATCGCGGCCGCGCGTGACCTCGCTGCTCGTGTCGGAGACGAGCTCGGGCTTCCGGTCTTCCTGTACGGCGAGGTCGGTGGGGGCCGGCGACCCGCCTACTTCCGGCGTGGGGGGCTCGACGAGCTCCGCGCACGCGTCGACGACGGCGAGCTCGTCCCCGACGAGGGGCCGCGCGAGATCGACCCACGCTCGGGCGCGGTTCTCGTCGGAGCTCGTCACGTGCTCGTCGCGTACAACCTCGACCTCGCGACGGACGACGTCGCGGTGGCACGGGACGTGGCCGCGGCCGTTCGTCAGTCGAGCGGCGGGATGCCCGGTGTGCAGGCGATCGGCCTGGAGCTCCCCGCAGCCGGACGCGTCCAGGTGAGCATGAACATCGTCGACGTCGACGCTGCGCCGCTGCACGAGGTCGTCGAGTGCGTCCGCGTCGAGGCGCGGAAGCTCGGCGTGGAGATCGCCGGCGGCGAGCTCGTCGGCCTCGTTCCGGAGCGGGTCGTCGAGGCTGCAGCGGCCGCGCGGGAGCGGAGCTTCCGGGGATCGACGAATCGCAGATCCTCGAGCGCGTGCTCCGTTCGAGTGGTCTCTCCGGGGAGCACAGGCCCGGCTCACCGGCGAAAACCGAGCAGGCCTAGGACGCAGGGAGGCCGCGTACTCCAACGTACGCGGCCGACCGAGGACGACGGCATGCGAAGCGTTTGCAGGCGCGTGAGATGGGTGCGTGCACCTCGGAGCGACCACTTACACTCGCGGCGTGACCGCGCCGATCGCGCTGACGGGGGAGGATCTCACCCTCGCGGACGTCTGGACGATCGCGGTCGACCGCGCGGGGGCCGTCCTTGCCGACTCGGCGAGGGAGCGGATGGGAGCGGCGCGCGAGCTCGTCGACGGTGTTCACGGCGAGCACACCTACGGCGTCAATACGGGCTTCGGCCGGTTCGTCTCGGCGCACATCCCGGAGGAGCTCGCGGAGGAGCTCCAGCTCAGGCTCCTGCGCAGCCATGCGTGTGGGGTGGGGGAGCCATACCCGGACGACGTCGTTCGGGCCGCGATGCTGCTGCGCGCGAACGCACTCGCGAAAGGATTCTCCGGCGCGCACGTCTCGACCGTCGAGCTCCTGCTCGAGTGCCTGAACCGCGGCGTGCTCCCCCGTGTCCCGTCGCGCGGCTCGGTCGGCGCGAGCGGCGACCTCGCGCCGCTCGCTCATCTCGCGCTTCCGCTCGTCGGCGAGGGGCAGGCGACGGTCGAGGGCGAGCTCCTCTCCGGCGCGGATGCGCTGAGGGCCGTCGGCCTGGAGCCCACTCGCCTCGCAAGCAAGGAGGGGCTGTCGCTCGTCAACGGCACGCAGTTCATGGCAGCGATGGCCGCGCTGGGCGTGACGCGGGCCCGCCGCCTCGCGGCCACGGCCGACCTCGCATGCGCGCTCTCGCTCGAGTCGCTGCAGGGATCGAGGACGAGCTTCCTGCCCGCAATTCATCGCGCACGACCGCTCAAGGGCCAGCAGGAGGCGGCCGCGAACGTCTGGCGTCTGCTGGACGGCTCGGCGATCATCGAATCGCATCGCTGGTGCGACAAGGTGCAGGACGCATACGCGCTGCGGTGCGCGCCGCAGGTGCACGGAGCGTGCCGCGACCTCCTCGACTACGTGGACGCGACGATCGCGGTCGAGCTGAACGCGGCCACGGACAACCCGCTCGTGCTCGTTGACGACGGGCTCATCGTCTCGGCCGGGAACTTCCACGGTCAGCCCCTTGCATTCGGGCTCGACGCCCTCGCGATGGCGGTCGCCGAACTCGCGAGCATCTCCGAGCGTCGAGTCGAGCGCCTCGTGAACCCGGCGCTGTCCGACGGCCTTCCGCCGTTCCTCGTCGAGGAGGGTGGACTCAACTCCGGCTTCATGATCCCGCAGTACGTCGCGGCGGCGCTCGTCTCGGAGAACAAGGTGCTCGCGCACCCCGCGAGCGTCGACTCGATCCCGACGAGCGCGGGCCAGGAGGACCATGTCTCGATGGGGAACGCCGCGGGACTCAAGGCGCTCCGGGTGCTCGACAACGCCGAGCGGACGCTCGCGATCGAGCTGCTCGCGGGTTCGCAGGCGATCGAGTTCCTGGCGCCGCTGCATCCCGGTGACGGTGTTCGCGCCGTCCACGACGCCGTCCGCGGGCTCTCGCCGCGGCTGACGGAGGACAGGTCGCTCAGCGCGGACATCGAGCTCGTGGCCGACGCCATCCGCTCGGGCGCGATCGTCGCCGCAGCCGAGTCCCGGGTCGGCGCGCTGGCGTGAGCGACGCGCTCGTCGAGTCGCTCTGCGGCGACCTGAGGGCTGTCCGGGCTCCGCGCGGGACGACGCTCAATGCGCTGAGCTGGGACACGGAAGCCCCGCTGCGGATGCTCCTCAACAACCTCGATCCCGAGGTGGCGGAGCACCCCGAGCGCCTCGTCGTCTACGGCGGGTCCGGCCGTGCTGCTCGCAGCCACGAGGCTCTGAAGGAGATCGTTCGCACGCTCCTCCGGCTCCGGGAGAACGAGACGCTGCTCGTCCAGAGCGGAAAGCCGGTGGCGGTGTTCCGGACGGGTGAGTGGGCGCCGCGCGTCCTGATCGCGAACTCGCTGCTCGTCCCGCGCTGGGCGACCTGGGACGAGTTCCGCCGGCTCGAGGCGGCGGGCCTGACCATGTTTGGGCAGATGACCGCCGGGAGCTGGATCTACATCGGCACGCAGGGGATCCTCCAGGGGACGTACCAGACGTTCGCTGCGGCCGGGGAGCAGCACTTCGGCGCGGCGGACCTCAGCGGGCGCACGATCCTCACGGCCGGGCTCGGGGGTATGGGCGGCGCGCAGCCGCTCGCTGCCACGATGGCCGGGGCGGCGATCCTCTGCGTCGAGGTCGACCCGACCCGCATCGAGCGGCGTCTCGAGACGCGCTACCTCGACGAGGTCGCGGACTCGATCGAGGACGCTCTGGCCCGGGTTCGCGCGGCGGCAGCGGAGCGGCGTCCGCTCTCGGTCGGTCTGCTCGGCAACGCCGCCACGGTGTTCCCGGAGCTCGCCGCGCGAGGCGAGCCCTTCGATCTCGTCACGGACCAGACCGCCGCCCACGACCCGCTCACCGGCTACGTGCCCGCTGAGGTGCCCTTCGAGGAGGCAGCTGCGCTGCGTGAGCGCGACCCCGACGCCTACCTCCGCCTGGCCCGCGAGTCGATCGTCGCCCATGTCCGCGCGATGACCGAGTTCGTGCGGGCGGGGAGCCACGTCTTCGACTACGGCAACAACCTGAGAGGGGAGGCCCACGACGCCGGCCTGACGGACGCCTTCTCGTATCCCGGCTTCGTCCCCGCCTACATCCGGCCGCTGTTCTGCCGTGGGATCGGGCCGTTCCGCTGGGCAGCGCTGTCCGGGGAGCCGGCCGACATCGAGGCCATCGACCGCGAGCTTGCGTCGTTGTTCCCCGACGACGAGCTTCTCCAGCGCTGGCTCGAGCTCGCACCTGGGCGAGTCGCGTTTCAGGGGCTTCCGGCGCGGATCTGCTGGCTCGGATACGGCGACCGCGCGAAGGCAGGCCTGGCGATCAACGAGCTTGTTCGCTCCGGAGCGGTGTCGGCGCCGGTCGTCATCGGCCGCGACCACCTCGACGCAGGCTCCGTCGCGTCTCCCTATCGCGAGACCGAGGCCATGCGCGACGGTTCGGACGCGATCGCCGACTGGCCGATCCTGAACGCGCTCGTGAACGTCGCGGCCGGTGCGACGTGGGTGAGCGTCCACCACGGTGGCGGGGTCGGGATCGGCAACTCGATCCACGCGGGCATGGTCGTCGTCGCGGACGGAACCGTCCGTGCGACGGAGCGGCTCGAGCGCGTGCTCACCACCGATCCGGGTATGGGCGTCGCGCGCCATGCGGACGCCGGCTACGACGAGGCGCTCGCGGCGGCGCGCGCATACGCGCTCGATCTGCCCTCCGTTCCGTGAGCCCGCTCCTGATCCGCGACCTCGCGCGGGTCGCCTGGCCGGCGGGCACGGAGGCGCCTCTTCGCGGTGCAGCGCTGCGCAACATCGAGGTCGTCGACGACGCCTACGTGCTCTGCGATGAAGGTCGGATCGCCGCGGTCGGGCGGATGCGCGACCTCGGCTCCCCGGGCGTGAACGTCCGGGAGGTCGACGGCCGGGGACTGTCCGCGATCCCCGGGCTCGTCGACTGCCACACGCACGCGTGTTTCGCAGGCGACCGCGTCGAGGAGTTCTCGCTGCGCACCGGCGGCGCGACGTACGAGGAGCTCCACGAACGGGGCGGAGGGATTCTGTCGACCGTCCGAGCGACGCGTGCGGCCGGTGAGGCTGGCCTCGAAGCCGCTCTTGCCGAGCACGTGGGCTGGATGCTCGCCGCGGGAACGACGACCTTCGAGGCGAAGTCGGGCTACGGGCTCGACCGCGACACGGAGCTCGCGCAGCTGCGCGCGATCGTCGGGGCGGGCGGGATCGCTACGTGGCTGGGCGCCCACGCGATTCCGCCCGAGTATGCCGAGAGCGGCGCGGACGCATACGTCGACTTCCTGATCGAGGAGGTGCTCCCCGAGGCAGCGCGGATCGCAGAGGCGGCCGACGTGTTCCTCGAGCGCGGCGCATTCGACGTGGAACAGGCGCGGCGCTACCTGGTTGCGTGCCGCGACGCAGGACTCGCACTTCGCCTGCACGGCGATCAGTTCACCGAAGCGGGCGCGATACCGCTCGCGATCGAGCTCGGCGCGCGCTCGGTCGACCATCTCGAGGCGACCGGCGCTGGCGGGATCGCCGCACTCGCGGCGAGTGACGTAACCGGTGTGCTCCTCCCGGCGAGCGCGCTCTTCCTGAACCGCCCGATGCCGCCCGGCCGCGCTCTCGTCGACGCCGGCGCGGCCGTCGCGCTCGCCACGGACTTCAACCCGGGCAGCGCCTTCTGCGAGAGCCTGCCGCTCGTGTGCTCGCTCGCTGCGACGCAGATGGCGATGGCACCCGAGGAGGCGCTCGCCGCGTGCACCGTCAACGCGGCTCACGTCCTCGCGCGTGCCGACCGCAAAGGGCGGCTCGCGCCCGGGTACGACGCCGACGTGGTGCTCGTCGGGGCGGAGGACTGGCGACACCTCGCGTACCACCTGGGCGGCCCGGTCGTGCACACCGTGATCGCAGGCGGAGAGATCGCCTGGAGCCGCTCGGCATAATCGCGCGAGTGGCCACGAAGAAGCAGCGGCGGCGCCGGGCGAAGGAGCACCGGCACGACTACGTCTGGATCGACGACGAGGGCAACGAGATCGACGCTCCGGATGCGCCGCCGGAGAAGACGGCCTCGCGCGCACGCTCGTCACGTCGCGAGCCGCAGGCCCCGTCGTGGCAGCGGACGTTCAAGCGCGGCGCGATCTTCGCGCCGATCATGTTCGCGACGGTCCTCCTGCTCTCGCCCAGCCTGCCGATGGCGACGAAGATCATGCAGACGCTGCTGATCGTCGGCATCTTCGTCCCGTTCAGCTACTTCCTCGACCGGCTCTTCTACCGCCAGGCACTGCGCCGCGCCTCACGCCAGTCCGACGGACGGCGCGGAAGCTGACTTCGGCCGCGATGGCGCTTCGCGTCGACAAGCTCTCGCTCGGACCGATCGGGACGAACTGCTACATCGTCCGCGCTGACGCCGCCGCGAAGGACGCCGTCGTCGTCGACCCGAGCGGCGACGCGACCGAGCTGCGCCTGACGCTCGCGCGGCTAGGGACGACCTGCACCGCGATCCTGGTGACGCACGGCCACTTCGACCACCTGCTCGGCGTGGCCGACCTCGCCGAAGGCACCGGCGCTCCCGTGTACATGCCCGAGGGGGAGCGGATGCTTCTCGAGAGCCCCGAGGGCTTCACGCCGGCGGGGATCGTGCTGCGTCCCTACACACCTGACGTCCTGCTGGAAGGTGGCGAGACGGTCGAGCTCGCCGGGATCTCGTTCGAGGTGCTATCGGTTCCCGGCCACTCTCCGGCGCACCTCGCGTATCACTCGGACGGCCACCTCTTCTCGGGCGACGTCCTCTTCCAGGGATCGGTTGGCCGCACCGACTTGCCGGGGGCGGACTGGACGACCCTGCTCGCGTCGATCCGAACGCTCGTCGACACCCTGCCTCCCGAGACGGTCGTCTACCCGGGCCACGGCCCGGCGACGAGCCTCGGGGAGGAGCTCGAGCGGAACCCCTTCCTCGCGGAGCTGCGCGCGGAGCGCACGGCGTGAGCGGCGCGCCGCGGATCGAGCGGCCGCGGGGCACGCACGACATCGTTCCATCGGAGCACCCACAGTGGGTGAGAGTGACCTCCGAGATCGAGCGCCTGTGCGCGCTCTACGGGTACCGCTCGATCACGACGCCCGTCTTCGAGGACACGGCGCTCTTCGAGCGGACGTCCGGCGCGGGCTCGGACGTGGTCCAGAAGGAGATGTACACGTTCGCGGACCGCTCGGACCGGTCGCTGACGCTGCGGCCGGAAGGCACGGCGCCGATCTGCCGCGCGTACGTGGAGCACGGGTTCCAGCGCGAGCCGCAGCCCCTGAAGCTGTTCACGATCGGCTCGATGTACCGCTACTCGGCCCCGGGCCGCGGACGCTACCGCGAGCACTGGCAGGCGTCGGTGGAGGCGATCGGCAGCGACGACCCGTCGATAGACGCGGAGATCATCCAGCTCTACGACACGCTGCTTCGCCGGCTGGGCGTCGAGCGATACCACCTCGAGCTCAACTCGATCGGCTGCCGCGAGTGCCGCCCGGCCTATCTCGAGGAGCTGCGGACGTGGCTGTCCGCCCATGCAGAACGCCTCGACGAGCAGACGCGCGAGAAGGCTGCCACGAGCCCCCTGCGTGTGTTCGACAACTTCCAGGCGAAGCCCGAGGCCGTCCGGGCCGCACTCGCGGAGGCGCCGAAGATCGGGGAGTCCCTCTGCGGGGAGTGCGTCGAGCGCTTCGACGTCGTCCGGCGCGATCTCGAGGCGACAGGGGTCGAGTACCGGCTGGAGCCGACCCTCGTTCGCGGTCTCGACTACTACTCGCGCACGACGTGGGAGTTCATCGGCCCGCTCGAGAACGAGAATGCGACCCTCTCCGGCGGTGGGCGCTACGACTACCTCGTCGAGGAGATCGGCGGTCCCCCGACTCCGGGCGTCGGGTTCGGCGCCGGAATCGAGCGGCTTCTGCTCGCGCTCGACGAGGAGGGCGTCACGACCGAGGCGGCGCCGACGGTCGACGTGTTCTTCGCGCTGGAGCCGGGCGCGCCGCGCGAGCTGGTCGCGACGTGGCTCGCCCAGCTGCGGGCGTCCGGAGTGTCGGCCGACACGGACTACGCGGGCCGCTCCGTCAGGGGTCAGCTGACGCAGGCGGGTCGGCTCGGCGCGGCGACGACCGTCGTCGTCGATTCGCGGCGTGCAACGATCCGCCGCCCCGGGAGCGAGGACGAGGACGTGACGCACGAGGAGCTTCCGGCGAGGTTGTCCAGATGACGTGGCGCGACCTCATGTGCGGGGAGCCGCGACCGGAGCACGTCGGGCGCGAGCTGACGCTCGCCGGCTGGGTGGCGCGCAGGCGCGATCACGGCGGCCTCGTCTTCGTCGACCTCCGCGACCACACGGGCGTGACGCAGCTCGTGATCAACCCGGAGCGTTCGCCTGCCGCCGCCGAGCTCGCCAAGGAGATCCGCAACGAGTTCGTCTTGCGTGCACGAGGCGACGTCGTCAGGCGTGCGCCCGAGACCGTGAATACGGCGATGCCGACGGGAGAGGTCGAGCTGCAGGTCGACGAGCTCGAGATCGTGTCGCGCTCGACGCCGCTGCCGTTCCAGCTCGACGAGGAGGGCGTCGACGAGACGCTGCGCCTGCGCTACCGCTGGCTCGACCTGCGGCGGCCGAAGCTCCAGCGGAATCTGCGGCTGCGCGCGCAGATGGTCGGGATCATCCGGCGCGAGATGCAGGACGCGGGCTTCCTCGACATCCAGACGCCGATCCTGTTCAAGCCGACACCGGAGGGGGCCAGGGACTTCGTGGTTCCCAGCCGCCTGCAGAAGGGCCGCTTCTTCGCGCTCCCGCAGAGCCCGCAGATCCTGAAGCAGCTGACGATGGTCGCCGGCTTCGACCGCTACTACCAGATCGCCATCTGCTTCCGCGACGAGGATCTCCGGGCCGATCGCGTCCAGGAGATCACACAGCTCGACGTCGAGATGTCGTTCCCCGACCGTGAGGTGCTCTTCGCGCTGATCGAGCGCATGTTCGCCGCGATCTGGCACGAGTGCCTCGGCGTCGAGATCGAGACGCCGTTCCCGCGCATGTCCTATGCAGAGGCCGACCGGAGGTTCGGCACGGACAAGCCGGACACGCGCTTCGGCCTCGAGCTCGAGGACGCGACCGACCTGACCCGCGGTTCCGAGTTCGGAGTGTTCGCAGCCGCCGAGGCCGTCAGGTTCCTGCGCGTGCCACGCCCGTACTCGCGAGCCGAGCTCGCGGCGCTCGAGGAGATCGCGAAGGAGCGCGGCGCGAAGGGCCTCGCCTATCTCGTCCGCGACGAGGAGACCGGAGAGATCCGCTCGCCGATCGCGAAGTTCCTCTCGGACGAGGAGCTCGAGATGCTCCGGCTCGAGCCCGGGTCGACGCTGCTCTTCTGCGCGGACGACTGGCCGACGACCTCGACGGTGCTCGGTCACCTCAGGCTCCATCTCGCGCGCGAGCTCGGTCTCGTCCACGACGACGAGTTCACGTTTCTCTGGGTCGACGCGTTCCCGATGTTCGAGTGGGACGAGGACGAAGGGCGTTGGAACGCCGTCCACCATCCGTTCACCCGGCCCACCGCCGAATCGCGCGATCGCTTCGACTCCGAGCCGGGCGCAGCGCTCGCCGAGGCGTACGACCTGATCGTCAACGGCAACGAGCTGGGAGGCGGCTCGTTCCGGATCCACGAGCCAGATCTCCAGGCGAGGGTCTTCGACACGCTCTCGCTCAGCGCCGACGAGCAGCGGACGAAGTTCGGGTTCTTGCTCGACGCGCTCGCGATGGGAGCTCCGCCGCACGGTGGCATCGCGCTCGGCATCGACCGCACGATCATGGTGGTCGCGGGGGAGCCGAACCTTCGCGACGTCATCGCGTTCCCGAAGAACCAGGCCGGGCTCGACCCGATGAGCGGTGCTCCGTCGGAGGTGACGCCCGCGCAGCTCGACGAGCTCGGAATCCGGCTCGTCGAAGAGCCCTCCTGAGAAATCAGCCCGCGAGTGCGTCGCGGTTCCGGATGGCCATTGCGGCGGTCCGCGCCATCCCGAACCGCTCATAGAACTGGACGAGATCCTCGTCGCAGGACAGATCGATCATGTAGCGGCCTTCGAGGAGCGCGAGTACGCGTCGCACGAGCTCCGTCCCGATGCCACGCCCCTGATAGGCAGGAAGCACTTCGAGGAGTGGGATGTACCCGCTGACGACCCCGTCGCCGACCGCCGTGACGAAACCGACGACACGTTCCGAGTCGGTGTCGCGCGCGATCACGGCGTGCTCGCTTCCTCGCAGGATTCGAAGATGAACGTCGCGCGACGGAGGGACGGGCCAACCGACGAAGAAGCCCTCGAGCTCACTGGGGTCGAGGTGCTCGACATCGCTCGAGTACGAGATCACGCCCGCACCGTAGCCGCGGCGTCAGCGACACTAACCCGCGTGTCGCCGTCACTCACGCAGCGACTCGCCGTCCTCGGCGCGGTCGCGCTGCTCGCCGGGGTGGCCGCCATGGCCATCGCGGCGAAGCGCGGAACGAACGAGGGTGCGGCGGCGCTCACGAGCGCGCCCGCACCTGCGGGGTGGAACGTCGCCTTCGCGGGCTCGCGCGGAGCCACTGGCGACGCGCAGCGCACGACGTGCGGCCAGGTGCTCGCGCCCCAGTCGCTCGGGGTGACGCATCCGGTCCTCCCGTGCGGCGCGAAGGTCATCCTCCGGTCGGGGAACAAGCAGGTGCTGACCGAGGTGATCGACAACAAGCTCGTCGAGCCCGGTCGCCAGCTCGAGGTGACGGAGGCGCTCGCGAAGATGCTCGGGATCGAGGGGACGGTCGAGCTCGAATGGCGCTTCGCCACGAGCGGCGGCGGCTGAGTCGCTAGGATCGTCCGTGCTCGACCCTGTGCGTGGCCACGGCTTCTACGTGAACCAACAGACACGTGAAGGGAGCCGGCGTCGGAGCTAGGCGCTGCCGACGCTCCGCACGGCACCCACCTGGCTTGCCAGGTTCGCAACGGCCGTGGATTCATCGGCAGGGTGGAGCACCTTTCGACACCGGCCGATCCCGGCGGCGACGTCAGGGGCTAGCCTGGCCGCGTGAGGAACGAGGTGTTCGGAGACGCCACGCGCGGGGATGCGTGGGCTGCCGTGCGGCTCGAGGTCGAGGGCGGCACGATCGTCGCCGCAGACGCGCCGCCCGGGCTCGACCGGCCGCTCGTCGGTCTGACGCTCCTCGAGGCAGCGGCAGTCGGAGGCGAGCCGCTCGCGGTGGACGCGCTCGCGGCCGCTCTCGGACAGGGCTTCGAGGCAGCGCAGCGCACGGGCCGCGTCGCGGTCGCGATGAGCGGAGGCGTCGACAGCGCCGTCGCGCTCCTCCGTGCCGGCCCGGACGCGCTCGGCGTCACCCTCCGGCTCTGGCAGGATCCGGCTGCGCCGGACACCGAGCGCGCGTGCTGCTCCCCCGCCGCCGTTTCGGCGGCGCGCAGGACCTGTCATGCCCTCGGCCTCCCGCACGTGACGCTCGACCTGCGCGAGCGCTTCAAGAAGACGATCGTCGATCCCTTCACGCGGGCGTACGAGGCGGGCGAGACACCGAACCCGTGCATGCGCTGCAACGGGGCGTTTCGTTTCGACGAGCTCGTGGCATTCGTGGAGCGTGCTGGCGCCGACGAGCTGTGGACCGGGCACTACGCGCGCGTCGTCGAGCGTGGCGGGATCCGGCTCGTCGCGCGGGGCGTCGACGAGAGCAAGGACCAGTCGTACATGCTCGGCGCGGTCGATCCTGGACTCCTCCAACGCGTCCGCTTCCCACTCGGGGAGCAGACGAAGGCCGCGACTCGCGCTGAGGCACGGGCAGCCGGCCTCGCGGCCGCCGGGAGCCTCGAGAGCCAGGAGGCTTGCTTCCTGGGAGGCGATGACTACCGATCCTTTCTCGAGCGTCAGGGTGTGCGCGCGCAATCCGGCACGATCGTCGACCGCACGGGCTCGGCGCTCGGCACGCACCACGGGCACTGGCGGTACACGCCCGGCCAGAGGCGCGGCCTGCACGTGAGCGGTGGGCGACCGCTCTACGTCCTTCGGACGGAGCCGCAGACGAACACGGTCGTCGTGGGCTCCCGCGACGAGCTCGAGACGACGTCGCTCGAGGCTCGCGGCCGGCTGTACGTGGCGGTCGACGAGGCTGAGGTGAAGGTGCGGTACCGGTCCGCGGCCGTGCCCGCGACCGTTACCGAAACGGACGGCGGCTTCGCACTGGAGCTCGGCGAGCCCGCGTACGGGGTGGCGCGCGGGCAGTTCGCCGTCCTCTACGACGACGACGCCGTGGTCGGAGCAGGGGTGATCACGGACGTTGCCTGAACCGAGCAACTAGGATCCCGCGCGATGACGGTGCTCGCCACGTCGGCCGGGGACATCCTCGACTACGCCCTCGCGGCGTTCTTCATCGCGAGCGGCGCCGGTCTCCTCTACCTCTTCATCCGCATGGGAGGGACGTTCGCGCGCCTCTCGTCGTTCGTCAAGGGCTCCGAGCGCGACCTCCTGCCGGTGATCGTCAAGGCGGGCGGGACCGTCGACCGCGTCAACGATCAGCTCGACAAGCTCGACGTGGTGACGGACAGCGCGGTGTCGATGGCCGACAACGCGGACACCGCGGTACGGGCGGTGTCGACGGCGATCACGACCCCGGTGAAGAAGGTGAGCGGGTTCGCCGCAGGCGTCTCGCACGGGGTCTCGGCTTTCCGCTCGAGACGCGACGCGGGCGAGGCGGTCCGGGTGGCCAAGGATGCAGCTGCGCGCCGCGAGAGCGAGCTCGACGAGGAGCTCCGAACCGCAGGCCACAGCGAGTCAGACGCGCCGCCCCCTGCCGCGTAGCCTCCCGGGGGCCGCGCGGGGTCCCTCGTAGAATCCAGGAATGCGCACGACCGCAGAGCTGCGCGAGGGATTCCTCGCGTTCTTCGAGGAACGGGGCCACCTCCGCTGCCCGTCGTACTCGCTCGTCCCGCGTGCCGGCGACGACTCGACGCTCCTCACGACGGCGGGGATGCATCCGCAGATGCCCTTCTTCCTCGGGCTGGAGCCACCCCCGGCACCGCTCACGACGACGTCGCAGAAGTGCTTCCGCACGGTGGACATCGACGAGGTGGGGCTCGACGGCCATCACCTGACGTTCTTCGAGATGCTCGGCAACTTCTCGTTCGGCCAGTACTTCAAGGAGGGCGCGATCGAGTTCGCCCGCGAGTTCGTGCTCGAGCACATGAAGCTCGACTGGGACCGGCTCTGGGTGACGGTGCACGCCGGGGACCCGCTCATGAAGCTCGGCCCGGACGAGGTGGCGATCGACCTCTGGCAGAAGGTCGGCATGCCGCTCGAGCGGATCGTCCCGCTGCCGACATCCGAGAACTTCTGGTCGGTCGGCGGTCCGGGTCCGTGCGGGCCGGACTCCGAGATCTACTGGGACTGGGGCGAGGAGTACGGGTGCGGCGAGCCGGACTGCGCGCCCGCCTGCACGCGCTGCGACCGCTTTCTCGAGTTCTGGAACCTCGTCTTCATGGAGTACGAGCAGCACGTCGACGGGACGCTGACGCCCCTCCCGAAGCAGAACATCGACACCGGGCTCGGGCTGGAACGCGGCGCGGCGATCCTGCAGGACGTCCGGTCGGTCTACGAGGCGGACGGCTACCGGCGGATCATGGACTGGATCGCCGCCGAGTCCGGCGTCGCGTACGGCGACTCGCCGACGGCGACGAAGGCCCATCGCGTGCTCGCGGATCACGGTCGGGGAATGACGTTCCTCGTGGGAGACGGCGTGACGCCTTCGAACGAGGGCCGCGGCTACGTGCTGCGCCGCATCGTCCGGCGCGCGATCCAGCAGGCACAGCGGATCGGTCTGCACGACGTCCACCGTCTGTCGGGCGTCGTCGCGGAGCAGATGGCAGGCGCGTACCCCGAGCTCGGGAAGCGCGCGGAGGAGATCGAGCGCGTGCTCCGCCTCGAGGAGGAGCGCTTCCTGGAGACGCTCGAGCGCGGGCTCAGGCTCTTCGAGGAGCTCGGCTCGCAGGAGGGGATCTCCGGCGAGCAGGCGTTCACGCTGGCTGCGACGTACGGCTTCCCCCTGGAGCTCACCGCCGAGCTCGCAGAGGAGCGGGGACAGTCAGTCGACGTCGACGGCTACCGCGTGGAGATGGAGCGCCACCGCGAGGTGTCGCGTGCGAGCGGCTCGAGCGAGCAGCAGCGGGCCATCGACTTCGCGCGTGCCACGGACTTCGCGACGGAGTTCGTCGGTTACGCGAAGACCGACGTCCTGACGCAGATCGGCGCACTCGAGCAGCTCGACGGCGGCCACTTCCTCGCGAAGCTGCGGGAGTCTCCGTTCTATCCGGCAGGCGGCGGCCAGGTGACGGACGCGGGGACCCTCGAGCTCGACGACGACTCCGGCACCGTCGCCGAGCTCGTCGACGCGCACCGGCTCGAAGGTGACCAGGTGCTCCTCTTCCGCGGCACCGGCTTTGCGGCGGGTGACCGCGTCCGTGCCAGCGTGCCGTGGAGCGTCCGCTTCCCGACGATGACGAACCACACGGGGACGCACCTCCTCCACCGGGCGCTTCGCGAGGTCCTCGGCGAGCACGTGCACCAGGCGGGATCGGCCGTGAGACCGGACAAGCTGCGCTTCGACTTCACGCACGACCAGGCGCTCACGGGCGAGCAGCGCGAGGCGGTCGAGCGGCGCGTGAACGAGATCGTCTTCGAGAACCGCCCCGTCCACGTCTTCGAGACACCAATCGACGAGGCACGGCGCCTCGGCGCGACGATGCTGTTCGGCGAGAAGTACGGCGACATCGTTCGCGTGGTCGAGGTGCCCGGCTACACGATCGAGCTCTGCGGCGGAACACACGTCTCGTGCACCGCCGAGATCGGCCCCTTCGTCCTTCTCTCCGAGAGCTCGGTCGGAGCCGGTGCGCGGCGGGTCGAGGCCATTACCTCGGGGGCGGCCTGGGCGATCCTCGACGAGCGCGCACGTGAAGCCGACGCTCTCCGCGCCGAGCTAGTGACGCGTGCGAAGGAGGTGAAGCCGCAGACAGTGACTGGGTCGGCGAGCCTCGATCTCGAGGTGAAGGTACGAACCGAGGGCGGCGTGAACGTGATTGTCCAGCCTGTCGACGGCCTCGACGCCGACGCGCTCCTCGAGCTGTCGGACCGGTACAAGCAGCGGCACGCGCCGGCGGCCGTCGTGCTCGGCTCGAGGGAGGACGGCAAGGTGCATCTCGTCGCGAACTTCGACGCGTCCGTGGCCGAGCGCGTGAGCGCGTCGGACGTCCTGCGCGAGGCGGCGGCCATCGTGGGCGGAGGCGGAGGCGGACGTCCGACGATGGCGCGCGCGGGCGGCAAGGATCCGGAGAGGCTCCCGGACGCGCTCGCCCGCGCCGAAGAGCTCATCGTCGGCGCGCTGTGAGAGTCCTCGCGCTCGATTACGGCGCCGCGCAGAACCGGCGTCGCCGATCTCCGATGCGACCGGCACGCTCGCCCGCCCCGATCGGCGTCGTCGAGCGCGCGGCGACGAGCGACGGTCTCGCACGGCTCTCAGGAGCATCGTCCGCGACCACGACGCCGAGCGTGTCGTCGTCGGGCTCCCGCTGACGCTGCGCGGCGAGGTCGGCGAGCCCAGGCACGCGCCACGCAGGCGTTCGTCGAGGCGCTGCGCGGCGATCCTTTCGATTCCGGTCGAGACGTACGACGAGCGCTTCACCACGGCGCTCGCCGCCGGTGCGGGAGGCGCCGCCCAAGAGGACGCCCGCGCCGCAGCCCATCTCCTCCAGGACTACCTCCGCCGAGAGGCCGGGATGAAGCCGCTGCTCGCGTCGCTGCTGCTCGTCGACCCTGCTCGCGGCCGCGGGCTGCATGGCGCGGCGAGGCGCCGGCAGCCGTCGAGACGACCCCGCCGCTGGTGGTGCTACGGATCATCTTCCCCGAGGGTTTCACGCGACGCGAGATGGCCGATCGCGTGGCGGCGGTGCGCCGGATCGCGGTGGACAAGCGCGGCGTGACGCCTCGCCTCACGCGGACGGGCTACCTGCAGGCGTCCGGCGCCGCCGTCCCTCCGGCGGAGTTCCGGAAGGACTGGAAGCTCAGCTCGATCGAGGGCTTCCTCTTCCCGGCGACCTACGAGTTCACGAAGCTGACGTCGTCCGGGCGGCTGGTCAACGACCAGCTCGGTGCGTTCCGTCGCAACTGGCGGAAGGTCGACCTCCGGTATGCGCGCTCGAAGAACCTGACGCCGTACGACGTGCTGATCATCGCGTCGATGATCGAGAAGGAGACCGTCGCTCCCTCCGAGCGCCGCCTCGTCGCGGCCGTCATCTACAACCGGCTGCGGAACCGCATGCCGCTCGGTATCGACGCGACGATCCGCTACGGGCGCAACGTGCCGGGGACCGAGCCGCTGAAGCAGTCCGACCTCGAGAGCGACAACCCGTACAACACGCGGAAGCGCCTCGGCCTGCCTCCGACCCCGATCGCAAACCCCGGGCTCGCTTCGATGCGTGCGGCGGCGCGACCGGCCAAGGTCGACTACCTCTACTTCGTGCGCAAGCCCGACGGCGTCCACCACTTCTTCACGGCGAGCGAGTCCGAGTTCTGCCAGAAATCGCTGGAGTACGGCTACGGCGGCTGTTAGCGCCAGAAGTCCGGGTCGCTTACGGGACGGACTTTCCGGCGGTCGACTCTTCGGGATACTCCGCGCCATGGTTGGAATCACTGCAGAGACGACCCTCGTGGGGCTGTTGCGCTGGCCGGGGAGGCAGTCGCTCTCTCCGCCGATGCACAACGCCGCCTTCGCCGCTCTCGGCCTGGACTGGGCGTATGTCGTGCTTCCAACGCCACCGGATCGGCTCGGCGATGCGGTGCGTGGACTTGCCGCAATGGGCTTCGCCGGCGCGAATGTCACGACCCCGCACAAGACGGCGGTGACGGAGTTCTGCGAGACCGACGCGCCCTCCGTGAACACGCTGGTCGTGCGGGAAGGACGGGTCGAGGGCTGGAGCACGGACGCCGCGATTCTCGACGGTCTGTCGAGGCAGAGCCCCGTCGTGATCGGGGACGGGGGCGTCGCAACGGCATTCATGCAGGCGCTTCCGAGCGCACGACAGTTCGCGCGTCGCGGCACCTGGCCACCGGATGCCGAGGGCGCCGATCTCGTCGTGAACGCGACGTCGGAACGCGATGCGGTGCTCGTCGAGCTCGGTCCCGGTCAGACGCTCGTCGATCTGCCCTACCCGGACACGGCCACGGCCGACGCTGCCCGTCGAGCGGGTGCGACTGTCGTCAGCGGCCTCGAGGTACTGCTCGCGCAAGGCGTCGTGGCATTCGAGCTCTGGACGGGTATGCCCGCGCCGGTCGAGGTCATGAGGAAGGCCTTAGGGTTGCCCGCATGACCTTGCACCTCACGACCGCCGGCGAGTCGCACGGCCCGGCGCTCGTCGCGATCCTCACCGGCCTCCCGGCCGGGCTCCGGTTGGAAAGGGAGGCGATCGCGGTCGACCTCGAGCGGCGTCGGCAGGGCTACGGCCGCAGCCCGCGCCAGAAGTTCGAGGCGGACGAGCTCGAGGTCCTCGCAGGGCTCCGCCACGGGATGACCCTCGGCACGCCACTCGCGCTCGTCGTCCCGAACCGCGACCACGCGAACTGGGAGTGGGGCATGAGCCCCTGGCCGCCGGAGGGCGAGCCGACCGGGAAGGGGACCTCGCCCGTCACGCTTCCACGCCCGGGTCACGCCGATCTCGCGGGTGCGCTGAAGTACGGGCACGAGGACGTCCGCAACGCGCTGGAACGCGCCAGCGCGCGCCAGACGGCCGTCCACGTCGCCGCGGGGGCGGTCGCGAAGCGGCTGCTCGCCGAGATCGGAGTCACCGTCGTCGGGCGGGTCGTCGAGATCGGAGGAGCGGAGACGGAGGACGGCTGGAAGGAGGCGACGGACGCCGCACGCGCCGACCGCGACACGCTCGGCGGGATCGTCGAGGTCGTAGGCGACGGCGTCCCCCCGGGGCTCGGTTCGTATGCCGAGAAATCCGCTCGGCTCGATGCACGGCTCGCGGCCGCGCTGATGGGCATCCAGGCGGTCAAGGGCGTGGAGATCGGTGACGGCTTCGCGCTCGCACGGCAGCGCGGCTCCGGAGCGCACGACGAGATCGAGCCCGACCGCGGACGAGCGACCAACCATGCCGGCGGCATCGAAGGGGGGATCTCGAACGGCGCGCCCGTCGTCGTACGGGCGGCGATGAAGCCGCTGCCGACGCTGATGCGCCCGCTGCGGTCGGTCGATCTCGCGAGCGGAGAGCCCGGGCAGGCTCTCGTGGAACGGAGTGACGTGCAGGCGGTCGAGGCGCTCGCCGTCGTCGCCGAAGCCGCGGTCGCGTGGGAGCTCGCCCGTGCCGCGCGCGAGAAGTTCGGGGGCGACGCGCTGCAGGACTTCGTCGCCGCCCACGCGGCATATCTGGAACGCATCGCATGGCCCACGCGCTAGCGCGTCACCTCGTCCTCGTCGGCTTCATGGGGGCGGGGAAGACGACCGTCGGAGCGGAGGTCGCCGCGGCGCTCGGGAGGCCGTTCCACGACGTCGACCGTGAGGTCGAGGCGACACACGGCCCGATCTGGGATCTCTTCGAGGCTCAGGGCGAATCGGCCTTCCGCGAGATCGAGGCGCGCTTCGTCCGCGAGGCATGCGGCCGGCGCGAGCCGAGCGTCGTCGCCGTCGGAGGAGGCGCAGTCGAGACCCGAGGGCTCCTCGGCGACCTCGACGTGCTGATCGTGCACCTGGACGTCGACGCCGACACGGCATGGGAGCGCGTTCGTGGCTCCCGCCGGCCGCTCGCGCAGGACGAGCAGGAGTTCCGCCGTCGCTTCGAGCGCAGGCAGCCGCTGTACGACGAGGTGGCCGACGTGCGTGCCGCCGACGCCCAGGGCGTCGTCCTCGCCGCTGCGGGAATCCACTTCGGGCGGCATGAAGACGCCATCGGCGACGCGCTCGTCGCCGATCGGCGGGTCGCCGAGCTGCAGGGGCTGGATGCGGCGCACGTCGTCGACGCGAAGACGCTGGCCGAGGCGGAGCGTCTCTGGACGGCACTCGCGCTCGAGCGGTCGTCCATCCTCGTCGCGCTGGGCGGCGGCACGACGACCGATGTCGCGGGGTTCGTCGCTGCCACCTACATGCGCGGGATCGACTGGGTCGCGGCTCCGTCGACGCTCGTCGGCCAGGTGGACGCGGCGATCGGCGGCAAGACCGGCATCGACCTCGGCGGAAAGAACCTCGTCGGCGCCTTTCACTGGCCCGCGGCGACGGTCGTCGACACGTCGCTCCTCGGGACGCTTCCGGAGGTCGAGCGGCGTAACGGGATGGCCGAGGTGGTGAAGACGGGACTTCTCGCCGGGGAGCCGCTGTGGGAGCTCGAGTTGCCGGAGCTCGTTCGGCGTTGCGCCGCGTTCAAGGCCGCGGTCTGCCTGCGCGATCCGTACGAGCGGGGCGACCGAACCCAACTCAACCTCGGTCACACGTTTGCGCACGCCCTCGAGACGGCGTCGGGCTACGAAATCGCTCACGGCCACGCGGTCGCGCTCGGGCTCCTTGCCGCACTTCGGCTGTCGGAGCTGGACAACGAGGCGATCGTCGTCGAGGAGGTCCTGGCGCCCACGCCGGTGTCGGTGGACCCGGACGTCGCGTGGGCGGCGCTGCAGCGCGACAAGAAGGCGAAGGGCGGGCGCATCAACCTCGTCCTTCTCGATGCTCCCGGTGCTCCGCGCGTCGTGTCCGACGTCGAGCCCGAACGTGTGCGCGCGGCTCTGGACTCCCTCATCGCATAGGGTCACGCCGTGCGGATCGCCGTGCTGAACGGGGTGAATCTCGACGTGCTCGCGCAGCGGGACCCGGAGCTCTACGGTGGCGTCGGCCTCTCGGAGCTCGAGACGAAGATCTACCAGTGGGCGCTCGCCCTCGAGTGCTCCGTTCGCTGCAGGCAGACGAACCACGAGGGCGAGTACGTCGACTGGTGCCACGAGGCGTACGAGTGGGCTGACGGCGTGATCGCGAACCCCGGCGCGTGGTCTCACTACTCGTGGGCGATCCACGACGCCCTCGAGCTCTTCACGGTGCCCGTCGTCGAGGTGCACCTCTCGAACATCGCGGCACGCGAGGACTGGCGCCGCTTCTCGGTGGTCGAGCACGTCGCCGCTGCACGGTTCATCGGCAAGGGGGCCGAGGGCTACCGCGAGGCGCTCGAGTTCCTCGTGAAGGGAGCGGCGTGACACGCATCCAACGACTTGCGGCGCTGCTCGAGGACCCGCTCCTCGTCGCCGGCCCGCCGTACGTGCTCGGCGGTCAGGCCAACGTGCGCTATTTGACGGGCCTGCAGAGCTCGAACTCCGCCGTGCTCGTCGAGCCGGACGGGCGCGCGACGCTGTACACCGACTTCCGCTACGCGAACCGCGCGCGCGAGCTCGACGGCATCGAGGTCACCGAGGTCGCCCGCGGGCTCATTCCGGCGATCGGGGAGCTTCTCTCGGGTCGGCGCATCCAGTTCGAGGAGCAGCACCTCCCGCACGCGCTCTACCGGGCTCTCGTGGAGGCCGGCGTCGACGCCGTGCCGAGCTCCGGTCTCGTCGAGGGTCTGCGCGCCGTGAAGGAGCCCGACGAGATCGCGATCATGCGTCGCGCCGGCGCGCTCTCGGACGAGGTCTTCGCCGCTCTCTCGCGCGAGCGCTTCAGCGGACGCTCCGAGAGCGAGCTCGCGTGGTGGGTCGAGCGGAGCTTCCGCGAGGGAGGTGCGGAGGGCGTCTCGTTCGAGGCCGTCGTCGCCGCGGGGCCGACCGCCGCCAGCCCGCATGCGGTCCCCGGCACCGATCCGATCCAGGAGGGCGTCCTCGTCGTCGTCGACGCCGGCTGCGCCGTCGACGGCTACTGCTCCGACTGCACGAGGACATTCGCCGTGGGCGAGATCTCCGGTCGACTGCACGAGATCTACGCGCTGTGCCTCGAAGCGCAGCTGGCGGGTCTCGCGGCGGTCGCTCCCGGTGTGCACGGACGTGACGCGGACGCGGCGTCGCGCACCTTGATCGAGGACGCCGGCCTCGGGTGGGCGTACGGGCACGGCATGGGCCACGGCGTCGGCCTCCAGATCCACGAAGCACCGGCGATGCGTCCCGAGACCACCGACACGCTCGAGGCAGGCAACGTCGTCTCCGTCGAGCCCGGGATCTACCTGCCCGACGAGGGAGCAGGCGTACGCATCGAGGATCTCGTGGTGGTCACGGAGGACGGCTGCGAGCGGCTCACGCAGTTCGACAAGGAGCTGATCGCGGTCGCCTGACTACACTGCGGCGCTGCCATGGCAGAGACCGTCTCCACGAACCAGTTCCGCAACGGGATGCACATCGAGATCGACGGTGCCGTATGGCGCATCGTCGAGTTCCAGCACGTCAAGCCCGGCAAGGGCGGCGCGTTCGTGCGAACGAGGTTGAAGGCGCTCGAGTCCGGCTCGGTGGTCGATCGCACGTTCCGCGCGGGGGAGAAGTTCGCACGGGTCCACACGGAGGTGAAGAACGTCCAGTTCCTCTACGACGACGGCTCCGAGGCGCACTTCATGGACGAGGAGACGTACGAGCAGTTCGGACTCCCGCACGCCGAGGTCGCCGACGAGCTCTCGTACATTCCGCCGTCGAGCTCCGTTCAGATGCTCGCCATCAACGGCAAGCCGTCCGGGATCCAGCTCCCCGCGTCGGTCGAGCTCACCGTCGCGCAGACGGAACCGGCGGTGCGCGGTGACACGGTCACGAACGTCACGAAGCCCGCGACGCTCGAGACCGGGGCGGTCGTGCAGGTGCCGCTCTTCGTCGACACCGGCGAGCGGATCAAGGTCGATCCGCGCGAGGGCAGGTACATCTCGAGAGCCTGACCGCGCTTCCGGCACGCCGCTAAGGTCCCGAGCTGTGCCGAAGCTCGTCGACACGACCATCCGGCTGCTCTCGCAGGAGCCTCTCGCGGGGAAGCTTCCGACCGCCGAGGTCCTCCGCGTCGCCGAGATCCTCGATCAGGCGGGCTTCGCGTGCCTGGAGGTCTCCGGGGGCGGCGTGTTCGATGCGACCGTCCGGCGCCGCGTCGAGAGCCCGTGGGAGCGCATTCGCGCGATCCAGGCGCGGGTCTCGACTCCTCTCGGCATCGCCCTTCGCGGCCGCTTCCTCGTCGGCTCCCGCCCTGTCAGCGGCGACATCGTCAGCCGCTTCGTCTCCTGCGCCGCAGAGAACGGCATCGACGTCTTCCGGCTGCACGACCCGCTCAACGACGTTTCGAACCTGCGTGAGGCCGGCGCCGCGATCACGAATGCGGGCCGCGCGTTCCATGCGGGGCTCGTGTACAGCCCCGGTCGCACCGGAGAGACGGACACGCTCGTCGAAGAGGCGCGCAAGCTGCCCGACCTCGGCGCGACACGGATCCTCGTGAACGACCCGACCGGTGCGCTGGTTCCGCACCGCGCGCAGGAGCTCGTGGCGCGGATCAAGGAGGCGAGTGGCCTTCCCGTCGGCTTCTACGTCCAGGGCTCGGCCGGTGTCGGTCTGGCGTCGGCACTCGCCGCCGTGGACTCCGGCGCCGACCTCGTCGCCACGACCGTGTACCCGCTCGCGCTCACGCTCCACCGCGTGTCCGGCGAGTCGGTCGCGGAGTCGCTCCAGGGGCTCGGACACGCCCTCGGTCTCGACGTCCAAAAGCTGTGGGAGGCGGCGGACGTGATCGACGAGTGGATCGGGGACGAGCCGGTTGCCCCGGTCGCCCCGCGGATCGCCGTGCGCGCTGCCGAGTACGACCTCCCCGCCGGTCTCGTCGCTGCACTCGACGTCCACCTCCGGGCGCATGCGGCCGCCGACCGGCTGCTCGAGGTGCTCGAGGAGGTCGGGCGCGTGCGCGCGGAAGCGGGATGGCCGCCGCTGGCCGCGCCGATCGGGCAGATCCTCGCGTCCCAGGCGCTGCTCCACGTCCTCGAGGCCCGCCGCTACGGGTCGGTCATCGACGAGTTTCGCGAGCTCGTCCAGGGCGGCTACGGCGTGACCCCCGAGCCGATCGACCCGACGGTGGAGCGAGCCGTCGAGCTGCTCGCTCCGCGCGCGCAGCTCGTCGAGGACCCGGTGACGACCGAGGACGTTCGCGAGCAGGCGGAGGGCCTTGCGGCGAGCGAGGAGGAGCTCGTCCTCATTGCAATGTTCGGCTCGGACGCCGAGGAGCTGCTCAGGGTGATCCGTGCACGGCACTCGCGCGACTCCGTGCTCATCGCGGAGGACGCCGACGCCGAGCGGGGCGAGCGGATCCGCGAGCTCGTGAAGATCGTCCAGGAATCCGGAGTGGGGGAGATCGAGATCGAGGACGAGGGCATGCGCGTCTCCGTGCGACGTGCCGACGAGCCCGCGACGACGCCGCCGATGTCCGTTGCCGGGAGCGTGGAGACCGAGATCGCGGGCGCACCGAGCGTCGCAACCGCGCCCTTCGACGGCCTCACGCGCGTCGAGTCGCCGATGGTCGGTGTCTTCTACCGCGCGTCGACCCCAGGAGCGCCGGCGTTCGTCGACGTCGGCGATACGGTCGTCCCCGGCCAGGTGCTCTGCATCCTCGAGGCGATGAAGCTGTTCAACGAGCTCAAGGCCGAGTCCGCGGGAGTGGTCCGCACGATCCATGCCGAGAACGGGCAGCCGGTTGAGTACGGCGAGCTCCTGTTCGAGCTCGAGCCCGTCCTCACTCCTCCCGCCGTCTGAGACCCGCGGTGTTCGACCGAGTGCTCGTCGCGAACCGGGGCGAGATCGCCGTGCGCGTGATCCGCGCGCTTCACGAGCTCGATGTCGAGGCGGTCGCCGTCTACTCGACCGCCGACCGCGACGCGCTCCACGTCGAGCTGGCCGACCGGGCCGTGTGTATCGGGCCTCCGGCGGCGACGGAGAGCTACCTGTCCATCTCGAACATCGTCGCGGCGGCCGAGACGACGGGCTGTGACGCCGTGCACCCCGGGTACGGGTTCCTGGCGGAGAACGCGGGGTTCGTCCGCGCTTGCGTCGACAACGACGTCGTCTTCATCGGACCGACCGCGGACGTCGTCGAGCAGATGGGCGACAAGGTTCGCGCGAAGGAGGCGATGCATGCGGCCGGCGTGCCGCTCGTCCCCGGCTCGGACGGCGCGGTCGATCTCACCGAAGCGCGCCGCGCCGCATTCGACGCGGGCTTTCCCGTGCTGCTGAAGGCATCGGCCGGCGGCGGAGGGAAGGGGATGCGGCGCGTCTCGTCTGACGACGAGCTCGACACCGCCTTCGCCTCCGCCGGCGCGGAGGCGGAAGCGGCGTTCGGCGACGGGGCGCTCTACGTCGAGAAGCTGGTGACACCCGCCCGTCACGTCGAGATCCAGGTGTTGTGCGACGCGGAGGGCGGAGTCCTCACGCTCGGCGAGCGCGAGTGCTCCATCCAGCGACGCCACCAGAAGCTCGTGGAGGAGTCGCCGTCCGCTGCGCTCGACGCCGAGACGCGCGAGGCCATGGAGGCGACGGTCGCACGCGCCTGCGAGGCGATCGGCTATCGGAACGCCGGCACGTTCGAGTTCCTGCTCGGACCCGACGGCGCGTTCCATTTCATCGAGGTCAACTGCCGGCTCCAGGTCGAGCACCCGGTTTCGGAGCTCGTGACGGGCATCGACATCGTGCGCGAGCAGGTCAGGATCGCGGCCGGCGAGTCGCTCTCGGCGACGGGGCGCGCGGAACGTCAGGGCCACGCCATCGAGATCCGCATCAACGCCGAGGACCCCGCGAGGGGCTTTCTGCCGTCGCCGGGCACGGTCACGCGCTTCACCCCGCCGCTCGGCCCGGGCGTCCGCGTGGACACGGCGGTCGCGTCGGGCACCGAGATCCCGCCCTACTACGATTCGATGATCGCGAAGGTGATCGTCTCGGATCACACGCGCGACGCTGCCATCAAACGTGCCGAGCGCGCCCTTCGCGAGCTGGTGGTCGAGGGGATCCCGACGACGCGCGACCTCGCCCTCGACGTGCTCGCGTCGCCGGAGTTTCGCCGCGGCGACTACTCGACCTCGACGGTTACCGAGCTCGAGGGCCGCGCGCCCTCCCTGGCCCCGGCATGACCGGGGCGACGAGTCGGAAGGCGGCGCGCCGGCAGGCTCTCTTCCTCCTCTACCAGTGGGATCTCACGGGCCAGCAGCTCGCATCGCTCTTCGAAGGCGCGCCTGACGACTTCGCATACTCCCTCGCCGAGGCGGTTGCGGCGAGAGCCGCCGAGCTGGACACACGGGTGTCTGCCGCGTCGCCCGACTGGCCGGCCGACCGGCTCGGCACGCTCGAGCGGAATATCCTGCGCATCGGCGTGTACGAGCTCGAGGAGGAGACGGTTCCGCGCGAGGTCGCGATCAACGAGGCGGTCGTCCTCGCCAAGCGCTACGCCAGCGAGGACGCTGCTCGCCTCGTGAACGGCATCCTCGGACGTGTTGCCCGTGAGGAGGCTGCGTGAACGCTCGCCTCCGTCTTGCGTTGGCGGGGGAAGCCATGTTTCCCCCGCCTACCCCCTTCTTCCTGGGGGCGTGGGGAACCTCCCGGTTCCCCACGCCCCTCCACCGTCCCCGGCCGCGGAGCGACCGGTGACGACTCCTGTCGACGACGCTCTCGCGAAGGCGGAGGAGCTCCTCGGTCGGCTCAACGAACGTCGTGACGAGCTCGAGCGCCTGGCGGCTGCCGACGACGTCGACGGAGATGCGGCAGTCGATCTCATCTCCG
The DNA here is from genome assembly GCA_963746975.1 of uncultured Gaiellaceae bacterium. GTDB lineage: Bacteria > Actinomycetota > Thermoleophilia > Gaiellales > Gaiellaceae > GMQP-bins7. The sequence goes on along the minus strand of CAVVDE010000010.1, from coordinate 780,027 downwards.
AGCTCGCCGAGCTCGCGCGTCAGATCGAGACCGAGCTCACGCGCGCACGGACGCTGGCCGATGCGGCCGGCTGACGAGCTCCGCGACGTCTTCGAGTCGTATCTCCGCTCGCTCACGTTCGCTCCCGAGCTCGGCGGTCTCGAGGAGGCTCTGCGCTATTCGCTCGAGTCGGGAGGCAAGCGCGTGCGACCGGTGCTGTGCCTGGCCGTCGCGGAGGCGAACGGGGCAACGGTCGACGCGACGCTCCCCGCGGCAGCTGCGCTCGAGCTCGTCCACACCTTCTCCCTGGTCCACGACGACCTGCCGGCCATGGACGACGACGAGGAGCGGCGCGGACGCCCGAGCGCGCACGTCGCGTTCGACGAGGGTGTCGCGCTGCTCGCCGGGGACGCGCTGCTCGCCGAGGCGCTGCGGCTTGCGCTGACCTACTCCTCGACCGACGTCGCCCGCGACCTCGTCGACGCGACGCTCGGGATGATCGGCGGGCAGTACCGCGACATCACGGGAGACGACCGTGACCTCGAGGAGCTGCACCGACTCAAGACCGGGCGGCTCTTCGTCGCCGCCGTTCGTATCGGCCTGGACGTGGCGGGCGTGCCCGAAGACGGACGAGCCGCATGGGTTGCGTTCGGTGAGGACGCCGGGCTCCTCTTCCAGGTCGTCGACGACATCCTCGACGGCGACGGCTACGCGCAGCGCCTCGGCCAGGAAGACGCGAGACGTCTCGCCGACGACGTCGCCGCGCGTGCGAAGGCGCAGCTCGACGACACGCATGCCGACACGCGAGTCCTCCACGAGCTCGTCGAGACGCTGACCTTTAGGACCGGTTGAGGGATAGACGTAGCCGGGTTCGTGGCTACCCTGTGGCGAGTCCCGAACAGACCAGGCCTGCCGTGCGCGCAGTCGTCGCACACGTGCGCAGGCCGTCCTCTTCCTCTCGATGTCGCCCACTCTCCGCAGCCGCGTGCCCGTGCTCTGTCTCGTCGCCACACTGGCGGTAGCGGGCGTCGTCCCGGCGAACGCGGCTATCTCGGAGGGCCGGCCGGGACCGCACTCCATCACCGACGTCCCGACGCCGACGAAGGGCGAGCTCGCCGCTCGGTTCGCGCTCGACGAGGTCGGCGTTCCGTACCGGTACGGAGGTGAATCCCCGGCGACCGGGTTCGACTGCTCGGGGCTCGTGCGCTGGGCGTACGCGCAGGTCGGGGTCGACCTGCCGCACAGCTCGTATGCTCTCTACGGGCAGGGCCGCAGGGTCTCGGGGTCGAACCTCGAGCCCGGCGACATCCTCTTCTTCGAGGGGCTGGGCCACGTCGGGCTCTACCTCGGTCGCGGGCGGATGGTGCATGCGCCTCAGACGGGCCGGAACGTCGAGATCGTCCGCCTCTCGAGCACGAACTACGGCGCGCGCTTGATCGCCGCACGCCGCGTCGTCGCTGCCTGACGGGTCGTCATCATGCCCGGGGTGACCGCCGGGCTCGACCCATATACCAAGCTGCTCGTGCTCCCGTGAGGAAGCGCCTCGACGTCCTCCTCGTCGAGCGCGGGCTCGCGGAGTCGCGCTCGCAGGCCCAGGCACTCGTGCTCGCGGGGCTCGTGCGGGGCCACGACAAGCCGGGCGAGCAGGTTCGGGACGACGTCGTCCTCGACGTCGAGCGCCCACCGCGGTTCGTGTCGCGCGGCGGCGAGAAGCTGCAGAACGCGCTCGACGCGTTCGGAGTGCGGGTTGTGGATCGCGACTGCGCCGATGTCGGGGCATCGACCGGAGGGTTCACCGACTGCCTGTTGCAGGCGGGAGCGCGACGGGTCGTCGCGATCGACGTCGGCTACGGCCAGCTCCACCCGCGGCTGCGATCGGATCCTCGCGTGACGGTCCTCGAGCGCGTCAACGCACGCTCGCTCACGGAGCTCCCGTTCGAACCGGAGCTCGTCGTCTGCGACGTCTCGTTCATCAGCGTCACGAAGGCGCTCCCGCCCGTGCTGCGGCTCGCGGCCCCCGGCTGGGAAGCGCTCGTGCTCGTGAAGCCGCAGTTCGAAGCGGGCCGCGCGGAGGTCGTCAAGGGCGTGGTCAGGGATTCCGGTGTGCAACGAAAGGTGCTCGAGACCGTCATCGAAGCCGCGCGCCCGTGGGGTGGTGTCACGGTCGGCGTCGTAGACTCAGGCCTGCCGGGCCCCAAGGGGAACCGGGAGTTCTTCGTCCACCTCGAACACCGACACGGCGAACCGAATCCCGATGACATCGACCGCTGGATCGCCGACGCCGTCGGGTAAGCGCGTCTCCCGAGCTGCCGTCCTCACCCACGGCACGCCCGGCCAGATCGGCTCGGGCTTCGCCCGCCTGCAGGCGGTTGCCCAGGAGCACGGTGTCGAGCTCGTGCTCTCGACGGACGAAGCGGAGAAGCACGGACTCGAGGGGTCCGGCGACGCGACGACAGCCGACATCGCCGTCGTGCTCGGCGGCGACGGGACGATGCTCCGCGCGCTCGAGCGATTCCTCGGGACGGGCGTGCCGGTGATCGGCGTCAACTTCGGGCGGGTCGGGTTCCTGAGCTCGATGGGTCGTCGCGAGCTCGAGGAGGGACTCGGCCGCGTGTTCGCCGGCGAATACGAGGTGGTCGCGCTGCCCACGCTCGAGCTCGAGCACCCCGACGGCCGCACGGTCGCCGTGAACGACGTCGTCGTCACGAGCGCGGAGCTCGGTCGCATGGTCGAGCTGGAGCTGGCCGTCGGCGGGGAGGAGCTCGGCCGCCAACCCTGCGACGGGATCATCTGCTCGACGCCGTCGGGCTCGACCGCGTACAACCTCTCGAACGGCGGCCCGGTGCTCATGTGGGGTCTCGAGGCGATCGCCCTGACGTACGTCGCCGCACACTCGCTCCACGCGAGACCGCTCGTGATCCCGCCGGGCTCGGACGTGATCGTCTGGAACCGCACCGCCGACGTCGAAGCTGGCGTCCTGGTCGACGGCCATCGAGTCTCGACGCTCGGAAAGGCGGAGCGCGCCGTCGTCCGCATCGCCGACGGGCGTTCCCTGCTTGCCACGCTTCCCGAGGCGACCTTCGTCCGGCGCTACCGACAGAGCTTCGCGTCGTGAGCGAGGGCCGGCTGACCCTGCGGGACGGACGCACGCTCGCATGGCGCTCGTACGGTCCCGACGATGGGACGCCTCTGCTCCGCTTCCAGGGCACGCCCGGCTCGAGGAAGTCCCGTCACGCCGACGAGGACGCGTACGAGCGCCTCCACGTTCGTCCGGTCGTGTTCGATCGACCGGGCTACGGCGCCTCCACGCGGCTTCCGGATCGTGGCGTCGCCGTCGTCGCCGACGATGCAGCGCAGCTTCTCGACCATCTCGAGTTCGACGTCGTCCATGCGGTGGGAGGGAGCGGAGGTGGCCCGCACGTGCTGGCATTCGCGGCGAGCCATCCGGAGCGGGTGCTCGCGGCGACCGTGGTCGTGGGGATGGCTCCGCTCGACGAGGACGACGTCCGCGGCCTGATCGAGATCAATCGACAGGCCTGGTACGCCGCTCGGCAGGGGTGGCGGGCGATGTACGACCTCCTCGCACCCAAGCGGGAGGAGGTTCTCGCCGACCCGCTTGCCGGCTTCCGAGCGGCGATGGACGCTGCACCTGCGAGCGACAAGGCCGTCATGGACGATCCTGCCTGGCAGCGCGTCCTCGTCGAGGACGTGACCGAGGCATTCCGGCAGGGCGCCGAGGGCTGGGCCGACGAGGCCATGGCGCTGAACGCGGACTGGGACTTCGACGTCTCCAACGTGCGCTGCAGCGTGACCTGGTGGCACGGCGAGCACGACGCCAACGCCCCGGTCAAGCCAGTTCGACGGCTGTTGGAGCGCATGGGGGACGTGGACTTGCGGATCTGGACGGACGCGGGCCATCTCGAGCCGTATCGAAGCCACGACGAGATCCTTGCCGAGCTCCTCGCCCGCTAGCACACGTGCTCCGCCGTCTTCACATCGAGAACCTCGTGCTCATCCGAGAGGCAGAGCTCACCTTCGGGTCCGGGCTGAACGCGGTCACCGGGGAAACCGGCGCGGGGAAGACGATCTTCGCCCAGGCAATCGGGCTCCTGCTCGGCGCGCGCGCCGACGCGTCGTCGGTCGGCTCCGACGGATCCGAGGCGTACGTCGAGGCGGAGCTCGACGTTCCGGACGGCTTCTTCGACGACGAAGAGATCGCTGCCCTTTCCGGGCTTCGCCCCGAAGGCGAAGCTGGACTCGTGATCGCGCGCCGGGTGTTCGGCGACGGACGGACGCGCGCGTACGCATGGGGCCGTGCGGTTGCGCGCGAGGACGTCGCCGCGGCAACCGAGAAGCTCATCGCGATGTCGGGGCAGTTCGAGCAGCGCCGTCTCGCACGGCCGTCGTTCCAGCTCGACGTGCTCGACGCGTACTGCGGTCCCGAGCAGCTCGAGCGACGGCGTGAGGCTCGCCTCGCCTGGCGCGAGCTCGTCGCCGCCCGGCGCCGCCGGGACGAGCTCGCGCGGAACGCAGACGCCGTGGCGTTCCGGATCGCAGAGCTGCAGGCCCTCGTCGACGCGACCGAGGGCATGACCGCCGGAGACGAGCAGGAGCTCCTGGCTCGCCGCGAGCGCCTTCGGCACGTCGAGGAGCTCGCCGAGGCGGCCACCGTGGCTGCTGCTGCAGTCGCGCCCGACGAAGGCAACGGGGCAGCGTCGCTGGCGGCGCTGGCCGAACGCTCGCTCGCTCCCCTCGAGCGGATCGCCCCCGAGCTGAGCGCCAGCGCCGAGGAGCTCCGCGACCTCGCCGTTCGCCTCCGCGAGGTCGGGTCGGACCTGCACCGTTTCGTCGCGAGCCTGGACGCCGAGCCCGGCGCGCTCGAAGGCGTCGAGGAGCGACTGCAGACCATCGCCGACCTGAGGAGGCGTTTCTCCGCAGCCTCCTACGACGAGCTGCTCGCGTTTGCCGCGAGCGCCGAGCGCGACCTCGCCGAATCCGGCGCAGAGGGCGATCCGGCGGAGGCGGCGGCCCGCGCCGTGGCTGCGGCCGAAGCTCGCGCGGCCTCGCTCGCCGACGAGCTGCGGTCGGCCCGCGGCGCGGCGGCCGATCCCTTCGCAGCTGCGGTCGCCGCGGAGCTCGGCTCGCTGGGGATGGGCGAGGGCGAGTTCCTCGTCGAGCTCCACGAGCGCGAGGCGGGCGCCACCGGCGCCGATGAGGTCGTGTTCCTCGTCCGCCCGAACCCGGGTCTTCCGTTCGCCCCTGCCGCGGAGACGGCGTCCGGCGGCGAGCTGTCGCGTGTGGCCCTTGCGCTTGCGGCGGTCGCAGGCGGCGAGACGCTCGTCTTCGACGAGATCGATGCCGGAATCGGCGGCGTCACCGCGCACGCCGTCGCTGCGACGCTGCAGCGACTCGCCGAGCGCGCGCAGGTCCTCACGATCACGCACCTTCCGCAGATCGCCAGCGTCGCCGACAGCCACTTCCGGGTCGTGAAGGTCGCCGGCGATCCGACGCACACGCGCATCGAGGAGCTCGACGACCTTCTCCGTCGCGAGGAGATCGAGCGCATGGCCGGCGGCGCGGAGTTCGTCGCCACGCTCGGTGCGAACGCTCCGTAGGTCCGACAGCGCTGCCTGCTACGGTGAGAACCCGTGGCCAAGTACGTGTTCGTCACGGGTGGTGTCGTCTCCGCGCTGGGGAAGGGCATCGTCGCCGCCTCGCTCGGACGACTCCTCAAGGCCCGCGGCCTCTCCGTCTCGGCGCAGAAGTTCGACCCGTACCTGAACGTCGACCCGGGCACGATGAGCCCGTTCCAGCACGGCGAGGTGTTCGTCACCGAGGACGGAGCCGAGACCGACCTCGACATCGGCCATTACGAGCGGTTCATCGACGAGAACCTGTCGCGGAACGCGAGCCACACGGCAGGGGCGATCTGGGACTCGGTTTTGCGCCGCGAGCGGAAGGGCGAGTTCCTCGGCGCGACCGTCCAGGTCATCCCGCACATCACGAACGAGATCAAGGCGAGGATCAGGCGCGCGGAGAAGGTCTCCCCTGCCGACGTCGTCATCTCCGAGATCGGCGGAACCGTCGGGGACATCGAGTCGTTGCCGTTTCTCGAGGCGATCAGGCAGTTCCGGCGCGAGGTCGGCACCGAGAACGTGGTCTACCTGCACGTCACGCTCGTTCCCTTCATCGACGCAGCCGGTGAGCTGAAGACGAAGCCCACGCAGCACTCCGTCAACGAGCTGCGCCGCATCGGTATCCATCCCGACGTCGTCGTGTGCCGCTCGACCGAGGACCTGTCGGACGACATCCGCGAGAAGATCGCGCTCTTCGCGGACGTGGACCGGGATGCCGTGATCGGCTGCCCGGACGTCCCGGACGTGTACCTCGTGCCCGAGGTGCTGCAGGGCGAGGGTCTCGACTCGCTGGTCTGCGAGAAGCTGTCGCTCGACGCACCCGCCGCGGATCTCGCGGAGTGGGGCGAGCTGATCGAGCGCACCCGCGAGCTCCGCGAGGACGTCGAGATCGCGCTCGTCGGCAAGTACGTGAAGCTCCACGACGCGTATCTCTCCGTTCACGAGGCCCTGAAGCACGCGGGCGTCCACTCGGGTTGCCGCGTGCATGTCCGCTGGGTGGATGCCGAGAACATGTCCTACGACGAGGCGGTGCACGAGCTCGAGCAGGCCGACGGCGTGCTCGTCCCCGGCGGCTTCGGCTCGCGCGGCTGGGAAGGGAAGATCCTCGCCTGCCGCGCCGCGCGCGAACGGGAGATCCCGTACCTCGGCATCTGCCTCGGTATGCACGTCGCCGTCTCCGAGTTCGCGCGCCACGTCTGCGGGATGGAGGGCGCCAACTCGACGGAGATGGATCCCGAGACGCCGTACCCCGTCATCGACCTGCTGCCGGAGCAGAAGGAGATCGAGGATCTCGGGGGGACGATGCGCCTCGGCGCGCAGGCGGTCGAGCTCGAGGAGGGGACGCGCGCGCGGGAGGCGTACGGCGAGCCGGTCGTGCACGAACGGCACCGGCACCGTTACGAGGTCAACAACGAGCTGCGCCAGCAGCTCGTCGACGCGGGGCTCGTGGTGTCGGGCACGTTCCAGGACGGACGTCTCGTCGAGATCGTCGAGCTGCCCGACCACCCGTGGTTCGTGGCGAGCCAGTTCCACCCGGAGTTCAAGTCGCGGCCCACTCGCCCCGCGCCGCTCTTCCGCGAGTTCGTGGCGGCGGCGCTCGAGCGCGCGCGGTCGCGCTCCGGCGTGCGCGCGACCGTCGGCTAGCCCGTCAGCTTTCGGCGCGCGCCCAGGTCCGCGCGAGCCTGCGTCGCAGCGCACCCGACGGCCCGTGTCCGCTGATCCGCAGGTAGGCGAGGAGGCACGTCATCGTGACCGCCATCGCGGCCATGAGCAGCTGCCAGGACGTACCTCCCCCGTTCAGCTGGGTGCTCTTGATGCCGGGCTGCCAGTGCGGGCCCCCCCACGTGAAGTCGAACGCGTACGCGTTGACGACGTGCACCCAGAGGATCCAGGTCAGCCAGCGTGCGATGCCGTAGAAGAACGACGTTCGATAGAGGGCGAGGAGCGCGACCTCGGGGAGTCGGCGTCCCGCCCAGCCCCAGAAGGGGTCGGTCGGGGCGATGACCTCACGGAAGTACTGCTTCGTCAGCACTCTCCAACTCGCGATCGCGAGCACGACCCAGAGCCCGTCCCACACGAGCGCAGGCCCGCTGAAGTACGCCGCGGCATCGCCGAGACGCCCTGCTTCCGCTGCGTACGGCCAGAGACCGATCGAGTAGATGTGCGTCGAGAACGGGAAGGCGAGCATCACGCCGAGCGAGTCGCACACATCGGTGAACGCATGCACCCACTGCCCGATCAGGAAGCTCAACGCCCACAGCTTGTTTCTCCAGATGAGGTAGATCAGCCCCGCCAGAACGATGCCGAAGAACGGCGTGTGGGTGAACCCCGCGCCCGGGAATCCCCGATGGAATCTCGCGGGATCGTCTGCCTTCAGCTCGAATCCGAACGCGCCGACGCCGTATACGAACCACTTCGTCGCGAGATCCGGCGCGTACGACCCGATGAGCAGCGGGACGAAGGCGACCTTCTTTCCCATGTAGCGCTGGATGACGTACGGCTCGAGGTCGTGCGAGACCCAGCTCAGCGCAGCCACCTCCTGACACCCGCGGGAACGAGCCAGATAGCGACGAGGAGGTAGGCGGCGGCGACCACCCACGAGAAGAGGAAAGAGGGGAATGCGAGCCCGAGTGCGACATAGACGACGCCCGCCACGAGGTACCCGCCGAGCTCTCGCATCAGGGCGAGCCTAATGAGTCAGTCGGCGAGATTCACGACGACGCCCTCCACCGGCTCGAGGAGAAGGTGCCCGGACGCCCGCCCCCGCCGTCCCGTTCTCGGCCGTAGGATGCGGCGCGTGCAGCAGCCGCTGACGTCGCCGCTCGTCGACCTCTTCCTCGAGCTGTGCGCCATTCCGAGCCCTTCCAAGAAGGAGCGCGCGGTGGCCGATCGCGTCGCCGCGTACCTGACGCAGCTCGGCCTCGAGTGGGACGAGGACGACTCCGCGTCCCGTCTCGACGGCGACGCGGGGAACCTCTACTGCCGCATCCCGCCGACGAACGGGCCGGGTGGGACACCGATCTTCCTGTGCGCCCACACGGACACCGTGCCTCCGGAGACGGTCATCGACCCGGTGGTGGGCGAGGACGGCGTCGTCCGCAACACGGCCGGGACGATCCTCGGCTCCGACAACAAGGCAGCGGTCGTCGTCATGCTCGAGGCAGTGCGCCGCGTCCTGGAGGAACGGCGCACGCACGCTGGCATCGAGCTCGTGTTCACGCCGCAGGAGGAGGTCTCCCTGCGCGGTGCGGACGCCTTCGACCACACGCGCCTCGTCGCGACCACCGGCTACGTCTACGACCAGGGTGCACCGATCGGCGAGATCGTCCTCGGGTCGCCGCACGGGCGGCTCCTCGACTTCCGATTCCACGGTGCCGCTGCGCACGCGGGGATGCACCCCGAGGACGGACGCTCGGCCATCGCGGCGGCCTCGCGCGCGATCGCGGACTTCCGGCTCGGGCGGATCGACGAGGAGACGAGTGCCAACGTCGGCGTCATCACGGGCGGAACGGCACGCAATGTCGTCCCCGAGTGGTGCTCGTTCACTGCAGAGGTGCGATCACAGGACGAGGCGAAAGCGGTCGGCCTTGCGCGCGAGATGCTCGAGACCGCCGCGTTCGCGGCGAGTCTCGCGGACTGCGAGGTCGAGTCGGAGGTTCGTCCGAGCTTCCCCGGCTACCGGTTCCGGGAGAGCGACCGACCGGTTCGCCTCGCCGCACAGGCGCTCGAAAGGGCCGGGTACACCCCCTCCTATGCGCTGAGCGGCGGCGGGGCCGACGCGAACGTCTTCAACGCGCGCGGCCTGCGCTGCGTCAATCTCGCCAACGGGATGATGGAGATCCACACGCCGGACGAGCACATCGCGGTCGCCGATCTCGAGGGGATGGTCGAGGTCACGCTCGCACTCGTGGACGTCGCGCGCGAGACCGCCGGCTAGCTGACCTCCGCGACGAGATTCAGGATCGAGAGGTCGCCCGACTCGAGCACGCGCCACGTATCGGCCATCGCATCCTGATAGCTGGGCATGCTTCGTGCCGCCTCGAGCTGCTCGACATTGCGCCAACCTTCTCCGAGGCTGATGAAGCGCCGCGGATCGTCACGATCCTGCAGCAGCATGAACTTCACACCCGGGTTCTCGAGAGCGCCGATGTCCGCCCCGGCCTGCCAGCGCTGCTTGAACTCCTTCTCCTTGCCCTCCTTCACGATCCACACGCCGCACGAGTACATCGTCCACCTCCTGGTCGCTGCAAGGAGTCTGACAACCCTCGACTAGGGTGGTGGGTCGCGTGGAACGGCGTCGCCTCGGACCGGTCGTCGGGCTCGGAACGTTCGGGACGTTCGACGGCGACACCGGGCTCGCGCGAACAGTCGTGGAGGCTGCGCTCGGTGTAGGCGTCGGTGTCTTCGACTCGGCGCCGGTCTACGGCGCGGCGGAGGCGTCGCTCGGCACCGCGCTCGAAGGTCGCCGCTCGGAAGCGACCATCGCCACCAAGATCTCGACGCGGAGCCTGGAGGAGGGTCGCAGGCAGTACGAGGCGCAACGACGGATGTTCGGTCGTGTCGAGATCGAGCAGGTGCACAACCTCGCCTCCTGGCAGGAGCACCTGCCCTGGCTCGAGAAGGAGAAGGCCGACGGCCGGATCGACCGCGTCGGCGTGACCCACTGGAGCTCGGCCTCCTTCGACGAGCTCGAGCGGGCGTTGCAGACGGGTCGCTTCGACACCGTCCAGCTACCCCTGAGCCTCGGCGAACGCGAGGCCGAGCGCCGACTTCTTCCGGTCGCGGAGGAGCTCGGGATCGCGGTGATCGTCATGCGGCCGTTCGGCGGCACGGGCGCGCCACTCCTGCGACGCACGCCGGACGCAGCCGAGCTCGAGCCGCTGCGCGCCTTCGGGATCGAGACCTGGGCGCAGGCGCTGCTCAAGTGGGTGCTGTCGGATCCTCGCGTCGACCTCGTGATCCCCGCGACCTCGAAGCCGAGCCGCGTGGGGGAGAACGCCGGGGCCGGTCAGCCTCCGTGGCTCGATGCGGACATGCGCGAGTACGTGGGCCGCTTGGCTCGCGTATGACGCGATATCGTCCCGCCCGCATGCGGATCGGGGTTGCGAAGGAGATCAAGCCGCAGGAGTATCGCGTCGCGCTCACACCCGCGGGCGCGCGCGAGCTCGTCGAGCGCGGGCACGACGTCGTGATCGAGACCGGTGCCGGGCTCGGCAGCGCGTTCGCGGACGAGGCGTACGAGCGCGCCGGAGCGTCGATCTCGTCCGTCGACGACGTCTGGTCGAGCTCCGACCTGCTCCTGAAGGTCAAGGAACCGATCGCGCCCGAGTACCCGCGCCTCCGCGAGGGCCTGACGCTCTTCACGTACCTGCATATCGCCGCCGACGAGCCGCTCACCCGCGCGCTCGTCGACTCGGGCATCACCGCGATCGCGTACGAGACGGTCGAAACGGACATGGGGGCGCTTCCGCTGCTCGCGCCCATGAGCGAGATCGCCGGCCGCCTCGCGCCACAGGCGGGCGCCGACAATCTCGAGAAACCGAAGGGCGGCCGGGGAATCCTCCTCGGCGGCGTCGCGGGCGTGGCGCCGGCGCGCGTGCTCGTCATCGGTGGCGGGATGGTCGGATACAACGCGGCCGTCATCGCGCTGGGGATGGGCGCGCAGGTCACGATCCTGGAGCGCTCCGTCGAGCGCATGCGCTACCTCGAGCAGATCCTCTCGGGCCGCGTGCAGCTCCTCATGTCGTCCACGTTGCAGCTCGAGGAGTCGATCAAGGAGGCCGACCTCACGATCGGCGCAGTGCTCATCCCCGGCGCGCTCGCCCCGAAGCTCGTCACGCGCGAGATGCTCGGGACGATGAAGGACAGCTCGGTCTTCGTCGACGTCGCGATCGACCAGGGCGGCTGCGCGGAAACATCGCGGGCCACCACGCACGACGATCCCGTGTACACGGTCGACGGCGTCATCCACTACTGCGTCGCGAACATGCCCGGTGCGGTGCCGATCACGTCGACGCGCGCGCTCACCAACGTCACGCTCCGGTACGTCGAGCAGCTCGCGGATTACGGCACGGTGGGTGCGGTCACAGCGAATCAGGAGCTCGCGCGCGGCGTGAACACCGTCGCGGGCAAGCTCACGTACGAGGCCGTCGCCGAGGCGCACGGCATGGACTACACGCCGCTCGACGACGCGCTCGCCGCCGGCGTCGTGTAGGAGGGCCCGGCGGAACGGGCCTCGTCGCAGGGGCGCCGCTGGTCGTTGCGAGGCGAGGACGCAGGGAGCCCCAATACTCGACGTATTGGGGCGACCGAGGACGAAGGGTCGCGACGATCCAGCGCTCCCCGGCGGCACAGCGCATGTTCCGCCGGGCCCTCCTACCCTAGGTCGCGGCCTTCTTCGACCGGCGGAAGAGCGATCCCGCCGCGCTCTCCCCGCCGCGTTTCGAGGAGGAGTCGTCGTCCGGCTTGTCGGGCTTCTTCGAATTCCGCTCCGTCGGGAAGATCTTGATCACGGCGAACGTGATCAGCGCGGCGAGTCCCACGATGACGGTGATGTAGACCACGAGGAGAAGTAGGCCGAGGGCGTCGCTCAAAGCCGCCGTAGAATACCGACGTGCCCGAGCGAAGATCCCGCACCCACGAGAGCCCCCGGTCCGGCTAGTGCCTCGTGCGTGTGTGATCGTCCTCGACGCGGTCGGGGCAGGGGAGCTGCCGGATGCCGGCGAGTACGGCGACGAGGGCTCCAACACGCTCGGAAACGTTGCGCGCGCAGTCGGGGGGCTCGACCTTCCGAACCTCGAGGCACTGGGTCTCGGCAACGTCATGCCGCTCGAGGGGTGCCCACCGCAACCGGGGGCACCGGCCGTCGCGGGACGGTTGCTCGAGCGCTCGAAAGGCAAGGACACGACCACGGGGCACTGGGAGATGATGGGTGTCGTCACCCCGACGGCCTTCCCCACCTACCCGCACGGGTTCCCGGACGAGGTCATCGACCCGTTCATGAATCAGACGGGACGCGGGGTGCTGGGAAACAAGCCCGCCTCCGGGACCGAGATCATCCAGGAGCTCGGTGAGGAGCATCAGCAGACGGGCAAGTGGATCGTCTACACGTCAGCCGACTCCGTGTTCCAGGTTGCGGCGCACGAGGAGACGATCCCCCTCGAGGAGCTCTACGAGGGTTGTCGGGTCGCACGGGAGATCCTGACCGGACGCCACGCAGTGGGACGGGTGATCGCCCGGCCGTTCACCGGCGAGCCCGGCAACTACGAGCGGACGCCGAACCGACACGACTTCTCGCTCGAGCCGCGACGCCCGAATTACCTGACCACCATGCGCGACGCAGGCAACACCGTCTACGGCGTCGGGAAGATCTCCGACATCTTCGCCGGCTGCGACATCGACGACTCGTTCCCGACGAAGTCGAACGTCGACGGCATCAACCGCACGATCGAGCTCCTCGAGAACGTCGACCGGGGGCTCGTGTTCGTGAACCTGGTGGAGACGGACATGCTCTGGGGGCATCGCAACGACCCGGTCAACTTCCACCGCTGCCTGCAGGACTTCGACCGCCGCCTCCCGGACATCCTCGAGGCGCTGCAGGTCGGCGATCTCCTGATCGTCACCTCGGACCACGGCTGCGATCCGACGACCGAGTCGACCGACCACTCACGGGAGCACGCGCTCCTCCTCGCCTACGCGGCCGGCCGCAACGCTGCGGGCCGGATCCACGAGGAGGGCGAGTTCGCGGACGTCGGCGGGACCGTCAACGCCTGGCTCGGCGGCAAGTCTCCAGGGAAGCGACTCCCGGGGCGCCAGATCGAGCTGTGATCCGCGCTGCGGATCTGATCGAGAGGAAGCGCGACGGGTACGAACTGTCCGACGACGAGATCTCGGAGCTCGTCCTCGGGTTCACGCGCGGCGACGTGCCGGACTACCAGATGGCCGCCTGGTGCATGGCCGTGTACTTCAAGGGCCTGTCCGGACGCGAGACATACGCGCTGATCGACGCGATGATCCAGTCGGGGGAGACGCTCGACCTCGGCAGGGCGCTCGGCAGGAAGGTCGTCGACAAGCACTCGACGGGCGGCGTCGGAGACAAGACGTCGCTCGCCGTCGGGCCGATCGTGGCCGCGTGCGGCGTCCCGTTCGGGAAGATGTCGGGACGGGGGCTCGGCCATACGGGGGGTACGCTCGACAAGCTCGAGTCGATCCCAGGCTTCCGGGTCGAGCTCGACATCGACGCGTTCGTCGAGCAGGTCAGGACGATCGGTCTCGCGATCATCGGGCAGACCGGCGATCTCGTTCCCGCGGACAAGAAGCTCTACGCGCTCCGCGACGTCACGGCGACGGTGGACATCGTCCCGCTCATCGCCTCGTCGATCATGTCCAAGAAGCTCGCCGCGGGGGCGGACGCGATCGTGCTCGACGTCAAGGTCGGCGACGGCGCGTTCATGAAGACGCTCGACGACGCGCGGATCCTGGCGGAGCAGATGGTCGATCTCGGCAAGCGCGCCGGGCGGGTGGTCGTCTGTCTGCTCACCGACATGGACCAGCCGCTCGGAGCGGCGGTGGGCAACGCGCTCGAGGTCCGCGAGGCCGTCGAGACGATCTCCGCCGAGGGGCCGCCCGACCTCACGGAGCTTGTCCTCGACGCATGCGCGCACCTGCTGGCGCTCTCCGATCTCGGCGTGGACGTGGACGAGGGTCGGGCGCGAGCGGAGCAGGCCGTGACCGACGGCTCCGCCCGGGAGACCTACGAGCGCTGGATCCGGGCGCAGGGTGGCGATCCCGACCTCGATGCGCTCCCCCGAGCTCCCGTCCTCACTGAAGTGAGGGCGGCTCGAGCCGGGGTCGTGACGAAGCTCGCCGCGCTGCCGATAGGCGTCGCCTCGCTCGAGCTCGGTGGTGGACGTCGAGAGAAGGACGACGAGATCGACCACGCCGTCGGCGTCGTGTGCAGTGCGAAGCGCGGCCAGACGGTCGCTGCGGGTCAGGTGCTCGCCGACGTACACGCGCGTGACGACGAGTCGGCCGCACGTGCCGTGGATGCCGTCGCGGCCGCGTACGAGATCGGCGACGAGGCGCCCCCCGTGCACGGCATCCTCCTCGACGTCATCCAGTAGCCCGACCTCACTTCGTCGCGACGAAGACGACGAACTCGTCGTCGGGTGTCGGCGGGGCCTCGACGTGGTCGCCGTGCACGACGACCTCTGCGAAGCCGGCGCGTTCGAGCATCAGCAGCAACTCGTTCTTGAAGTAGAGCCCGATGTCGAGGCGATGCGTCTCCTCCATCTCGAGCTCGCCGTCACGCCAGCGGCGGGCGACCATGACCCAGGACATGCGCTGCTCGAGTGGATCGAACGCGGCGTAGCGCGTGCGCAGTCCGTATTCGGCGCCGTCGGGCGCGAGCCGACCGCGATCGGGTGGCTCGGGCGTGTGGGGGAGTCCGGCGCGACCCTCCTTCGTCCACAGCGGCCACTGAGCCGTGTCCGCGTACGGCACCTCGATGTCGAGAAGCAGCCTCCCGCCGGGTTCGAGATGCTCGCGGAAGCGGCGAAGGGCTTCGAGGTCCTGCTCGCGGGTGCTGCCCAGTCCGAAGGCTCCGCAGACGTAGATCGTCCGGTAGTGACGCGGGATGTCGAGCTCGTGCATCGGCTGGACGAAGAGCGTCGGAGACAGCCCCTCCCGCTCGGCCTTCTCGCGGCAGAGCGCGATCATGTCGGCCGACACGTCGCAACCGTCCACGTCGAGCCCGGCTCGGACGAACGGGACCAGCAGCCTTCCGGTACCGCACCCCACGTCGAGGGCCGGCTGGCCGGCGTCCTCGACGAACCGCCGGAAGTACGGGATCTCGTGCGGTCGGAAGTCGTCGTTGAACTCCGCCCAGTACCGGGCGATGAGGCCGTAGTGCCAGGTCTGCGGCTGCTCGGACGACATGTGTCGCGAAGCCTACGATCCCACGGTGCCCGAGCTGCCCGAGGTCGAGACGATCCGCGCGCAGCTTGCGCCGCGTCTCGAAGGGCGTGTCCTCGCCCGCGTCGAGATCCTCGATCCGAGACTGACGCGGCCGTTCGACCTGTTCGAGGTCGCCGAGGAGCTCGAGGGCGATCGCGTGGTCCGGGTCGAGCGGCGGGGCAAGTACCTCCTGCTGCGCCTGGAGAGCGGACTCGGGCTGCTCGTGCATCTCCGCATGACCGGGAGCTTCGGCTTCTCGCCCGTGTCGCACGAGCGGGCTCTGATCGAGCTCGACGACGGCTCGAGGCTCGCGTACCGCGACGTGCGCCGCTTCGGGACCTGGCTCGTCCTCGATGAGGCCGAGCTCGAGCCGTACCTGGCGAGGAAGAACGGCCCCGAGCCTCTGGGGTCGCGATTCACGTCGGGCTGGCTCGGTGCGCAGCTCGCGCGCCGACAGGCTCCACTCAAGGCGGTGCTGCTCGACCAGCGGGTCGTGGCCGGCCTCGGGAACATCTACGCCGACGAAGCGCTCTGGCGGGCGCGGCTCAACCCCCTCCGGCCCGCCAACGACGTCTCGTCCGAGGAGACCGCGCGGCTAACGCGCGCGGTTCGTGCGTCGCTCCGAGCGGGAATCGAGCGCCAGGGCTCGACACTGCGCGACTACGCCACACCCGATGGTGCGTCAGGTTCGATGCAGGACGAGTTCCGCGTGTACGGACGCGACGGCGAGCCCTGTCGACGCTGCGGCGCGACGATCACGAAGACGCGTGTCGGCGGCCGCGGCACGTGGTTCTGCCCCCGTTGCCAGCCGCTCGACATCGCCTGACGTGAAAGCCGTGCGTCACGTTCCGGAGTGCGACTGGACGACCAGGTACGCGTAGCCGCTCTTGCTCGAGCTCGCGGTCTGTGAGCCCATGAACACGGCGTGCAGGCGCCAGCGCCCGAGAGAGGGTGGCTTCCAGGACACGGTCGCGCGGCCTCCGGATCCGACCCGGACGTTGAACAGCCGGACGAACTGCCAGCCCTCGATCGGGTCGAAGCGGTCGACCTGCAACCTGATCGGTCCACCGACCGCGGCGGAGGGCGTCACGAGGGCGCCGAGCGTCACCCACTGTCCGGGCGACGATGTCGCCTCAGCGAGCCCTTCGATCGTGACCGTCGTCGCCGTGATCTCGCGGGCGAGGAGTCCGAACGTGTAGGACCCCGAGGTCTGCTCGCGCGCGCGGAAGGCGACGTAGTACTCGCCCTCGTCGAGCTGCCTGCGGAGCTTTCCTCCTCCCTCGGTCGACGCGCGGTCGATCCGGCTGCCGGTCGACGAGACGAGCAGGAGGTCGAAGCGCAGGTTTCGGGAGCTCGCGTAGAGGAGTGTGACGTCCGAGAGGTGCGAGATCTCGAAGCGGTACAGGTCGACCACATCGACTCCTCGGCCCGAAAGCGATCCGTGTCGCTTCTCGCGGTTCGACACGGCGATGCCGGGTGCCATGTCGTCCGCGCCGGCAGGCGCAGTGCTGAGCCGGTAGCCCTGAGCGCTCCCGCTCCCACCCTCGGCCTCGACGACGAAGCTGTACCGTCCACCGCCGTCAGGGCCGGGCGTGAACACGAGGTAGCCGCCGCAGCTCGCACGTCTCAGCGGCGCTCCGTGGGTGAAGGACTTCGTCCGGGGTGCGAAGAGCGAAAGCGACAAGCAGCGACCTCGATCGGCTGCCAGGTTGATGCGGTAACTGCGGCCGGCCACCAGGGCCTTGGACCACGCCTCCTCGGGCTTCGTCAGGGGATCGAGAACCGATCGAACGCCTCTTGCCGGAAGAGTCGCGCCGGGTGGACTCGCGACCGGCGGTGCGAACGACTCGAGCCGGAAGGTGCTTTGGGCCGAGTCTTCTTGCGCGCCGATGAGAACGAGGTAACGGCCTCCTCTCCTTACGTCGAACGACACGCCGGCAATGCCCTTCGCATCGGTCACAGCGCAACCCAGCGTCTTGAACCGCGATCTCACGGGCTGGAAGACCGCGATCGCGGCATCCAGCTTTCCGTGCGCCTTCAGGCGAATTGCGACGCGCTGCGACTTCGTCGCCGTGAGGCGATACCAGACCGTTCCTTCGACGTCGGCGCAGGCCGCGTCCGGATCGGAATACGCGTACGTCGCGCCGACGAGCGTGCCCTCGATCGTCGAAGGGGGAGGAGCGAGGCGCTCCGCGGCTCGCCTGTCGTCGTTCGGCGGGGTGACGCCGACGACAGCGTGGTTCGAGCCGGCGGCGTGGATCTCGCTGCCCGGATAGCTCGCCGTGAGCGTGTGCCTTCCGGTGCCGATTCGCGCCGGCGTGTAGTGGGCGGTGCACCTCGAGGCCGTCACTGCGGGGACGAGCGTGCAGGTCGGCGTATCGAACGAGCCGGGACCGCTCGTCGTGAGGGTCACCGTGCCGACCGGCGCCACCTTCTGTCCGGCAGCGTTGTCCGACACCGTGATCAGGCACTCGGTCGTCTTGCCGGCGGTCACCGCGCCGGGCTTGCACTGCACGACCACTTTCGTCGGCCGGAGTACGAGCGCACCCTCCGAGCTCGCAGATGCGACGGTGATCGGAATGAGGAGAACGAAGAGGGACGCGAGAGACAGCGCCCAGAACCTGGTCGAATGCGCGTTCATGAGGACTCACCTCTCGGTTGGTGAGGCACGGAGGGCGCCCGCGTCATCGCGGTCCCTCTACGACACTCGAGTTTCGGACTGGTCGAGCAGTCGCGCATCCGTAGTTCCTGGAAGGTTCGGTACGGCGCCCGGCCGGCGCTCGAATGCGAGGCGTCCGCGACGACGTGTGCGACGAGTACCCGGGCTCGTCTGGCACCCGAGGCGCACGGGCACGGCGACGTCATCGACGGCTGGGAGCCCGACGTCGCCTGGCTCCGCGGGGGCCAGCGACTGCGCGGCCTACACTGGCCCGATGGGGCGTACGGTCAAGACGGAGGCGGTCGTCCTCCGCTCGTTCCGGTTCGGGGAGGCCGATCGAATCCTCCACGTGTACACGGCCGAGCACGGTCGGATAGGCGCGATCGCGAAGGGCGTGCGCAAGACGAAGTCGCGCTTCGGCGCGCGCCTCGAGCCGTTCTCGCACGTCGAGCTCATGCTCCATCACGGCGCGGGCGAGCTGCACACCGTGACGGGCGTCTCGCTCGTCGACGCCCACAGGCCCGCGCGCGAGGATCCATACCGTCTCTCGGTCGCGCTCGTGGGAGCCGAGGCGATGCTCCGGCTCTTCGTCGAGGAGGAGCAGAACGATCGCGCCTTCGAGGCGCTGACGCGGTTCCTCGGGGCGGTCGACGCGCTTCCCGCCGGCCGAAGGGGTCGCGCGGCGCTCGACCCGCTCGCCCTCGCGTTCCAGCTGAAGCTCCTCTGGTTGTCGGGGTACGTCCCGCACCTCGAGAGCTGCGTCGAGTGCGGTGGAGCCGACGGCCTCGTCGGCTATCTTCCGCGCGCCGGCGGGGCCGTGTGCTCGCCCTGCGCGCCGGACGAGACCGTGTTCCTCTCACCTGAAGGCTTCCGCGGCATGCATGCGCTCATCTGGAGCCCGCTCTCGGACGCCGACGGCCTCGACCTCGGCGAACGCGCACTACGCGACACGCTTGCGGTCGTCGTCGCCTCGTACGAGTTCCACGGCGGCTTTCGCCTGCGTACGCTCACGGCGTGAAGCGAGACCTCGGTGACGGATACGAGCTCGACGACGATGCCGACCGGATCGATCGTGAGGCCGTCCACGAGTATCTGAGCCGCTCGTACTGGGCCGAGGGCCGCTCCCGTCAGCTGCAGGACGCCCTCATCGACAGCGCAGCGCGTGTCGTCGGTGTCTATCACGACGGCGGCAGGTCGGCTTCTCGCGCGCCATTCGGACGGATACGTCCAGTCGTACCTCGCGGACGTCTACGTGCTCGAGGAGCACCGCGGACGTGGCCTCGGCGTCGAGCTCGTCCGCTTCTCGGTCGACGAGGGCCCGCTCGCGGGCACGAAGTGGTATCTCCACACGCGCGACGCGCACGACCTCTACCGCAAGTTCGGCTTCACGGAGCCGAGCGAGCGCGTGCTCGAGCGCCGCTAGTCGGGCTTCGGCGTCGTCCAGTCCGCGGCCAGCTTGTCGAGGACGAACGCCCGGGCTCCCGAGATCGGGATCCGCTCCTGCGCGAGCGAGTCGCGGTCGCGGATGGTGACGGTGTCGTCCTCGAGCGTCTGCTCGTCGACGGTGAGCGCGTAGGGCGTGCCGATCTCGTCCTGCCTTCGGTAGCGGCGGCCGATCTGGCCGGAGTCGTCGTACTCGGCGACGACGGCACGCCGCAGCTCCTCGTAGAGCGCTCGCGCCTTCACGACCATGTCGTCGTTCCTGGGGATCAGCGGCAGCACGGCGGCCTTCACGGGCGCGAGCGCGGGGTGGAGGCGGAGCACCGTTCGCTCGCGCTCGGCGACGACCTCCTCGTCGTACGCGTCGACCATGAACGCGAGCATCGAGCGGTTCACGCCGAGCGCGGGCTCGACGACGTGGGGCGTGTAGCGCTCGTCGCCGTCGACCCACTCGAGCTTCGTCCCCGAGGCGTCCGTGTGTGCGGTGAGGTCGAAGTCGCCACGGTGCGCGATGCCTTCGAGCTCGGACCAGCCGATCGGGAACAGGTACTCGATGTCGCTCGTCGCGGACGAGTAGTGCGAGAGCTCCTCTTGGTCGTGCGGCCGCACCCGGAGATGGCTCTCGCGGATGCCGTAGCGCAGATGCCACGCGACCCTCTGCTCGACCCAGTACGCGAACCACTCCTGTCCCTCCGTCGGAGGCACGAAGTACTCCATCTCCATCTGCTCGAACTCGAGCGTGCGGAAGATGAAGTTCCCGGGCGTGATCTCGTTGCGGAAGGCCTTCCCGATCTGGGCGATGCCGAATGGGGGTTTCCGGCGCGCGATCTGCGCCACGTTCTTGAAGTTGACGAAGATCCCCTGCGCGGTCTCCGGGCGTAGATAGGCGTCGAGCCCCGTCTCCTCGACCGCCCCGATGCGGGTCTTGAACATGAGGTTGAAGTGGCGCGCCTCGGTGAGGTCGCAGTCGGGCGTCTCGCCCGGGTGCTTGCTCGGCTTCCGACCGCACCGGGCCTGGTCGAGATGGTCGGCGCGGAACCTGAGCTTGCAGGTGCGGCAGTCGACGAGCGGATCGTGGAAGCCCTCCACGTGACCGGATGCCTCCCACACGGCCGGGTGCAGGATGATCGACGAGTCGAGCGCGACGATGTCGTCGCGCTCCCGCACCATCGCCTCCAGCCAGCGTGCCTTGACGTTGTCCTTGAGCAGGACGCCGTAGTGGCCGTAGTCGTAGGACGACCCCAGGCCGCCGTAGATCTCGCTCGAGGGGAAGACGAACCCGCGCCTCCGCGCGAGCGAGACGATCTTGTCCATCGTGACGACGTCCGGCATCCGCGAGACGTTACTGGCGTGGAGCGCGTCGGGCGTTAGCCTCCTTCCATGAGCAGTCGTGTGGACGAGCGCGTTCCGGTGGAGCTCCACATCGTGTCGGACTCGACGGGCGAGACGGCACAACGCCTGGTGCTGGCGCTCGAGGCCCAGTTTCCCGATCAGCCCTTCGAGGAGATCCGGCACCCACGGGTGGAGAACGTCGACGACCTCTTCATCACCGTGCAGCAGGCTCGCGGGCGCCCGGCGGTGATGGTCTACACGCTCGTCGAGCCCGAGATGCGAGACGCGATGCGCCAGCTCTGCCGGCGTGCGCGCGTCCACTACTGCGACGTTCTCGGGCACCCGATCGACTCCGTCTCGCGCGTCGCCGGTGTCGCGGCGCGCATGGAGCCGGGAGTACGGGCGCCGCTCGACGCGACCTACTTCAAGCGGATCGAGGCGATCGAGTTCGCGGTGAAGTACGACGACGGAGTTGGACGCGGCTTGGACGAGGCCGACGTGGTCCTCGTCGGCGTCTCGCGTACGTCGAAGACTCCGCTGTCGATCTACCTCGGCTACCTGGGGCACAAGGCTGCGAACGTGCCGGTCGTGCGTGACATCGAGCCGCCCGAGGAGCTGTTCGAGATCGATCCAGCGAAGGTCGTCGGGCTCACCATCGGGGCCGACCGGCTGGCGGACATTCGGACGGCGCGCGTGAAGAGCATGGGCGCGCCACGCAAGCGCTACGCAGAGCTCGAGGCCGTCTATTCGGAGCTCGAGGAGGCGGCGAAGCTCCACAAGAAGCTGCGCTGCCCCGTGATCGACGTGACCGAGCTCTCGGTCGAGGAGACCGCGATGCGGATCATCCGCCTCGTCGAGCGACGCAGGCGGTCACTGGCCAGGGCATGAGCAACGCTCGCCTGCGGCTCGCCCCCTTCTGGAAAGCGTGGAGAGCCTCCCGTTTTCCCACGCCCCACCGGGCCCACCTGCCATCCGAGGTTGCCCGGTGAGCGACGAGCAGCGCACTCCCGACCCGTACGGCTCCCCGGGTGAGCCGCCGCTGCGCCATCCGTTCCGGCCGCCGCCCGGCGGCACGGGTGATCTGCGCGAGAAGGGGTGGGTGCCGGCGCACCGCTTCGCGCTCTGGTGGTTCCTGATGCTTCTCGGCGACCTCGTCTTCTACGTCGTGCTGACGCCTATCTGGGTCGGTCTGCGGGTGGCGGCCTGGGCGGCCGAGCTTCGCTCGCGCGCTCGCCGCTGACTAGCGCCTCGGATCGAGGCGGTACACGCCGCCCTCGAGCGACATGACGTACACCCGGCCGAGCCCGTCGACTCCGAAGCTCGTGAGCTCGGGCACCTTGAGACCGAGGCCGCCGGTCGCGGAGACCCGGCCGTTCTCGACGAGGATCGCCGTGATGTCGCCGGCGCACAGGTCGCCGTACAGGTAGCGACCGGCCAGCGCGGGCAGGCGGTCGTCCCTCATCACGACGCCTCCGATGACTGCGCAGTCCTCGCCCTGTCGCGAATACTCGAGCAGCGGCGCCATCGCTCGCGGGCACGTTGCGCTTGCGTCGAAGACGAGCGTTCCCTCGAAGCAGGGCCACCCGAAGTTCACTCCGCCGCCGCGGTCCGAGACCACGTTGATCTCCTCGCGCGACGTGCTCCCGACGTCGGCCACGTACAGAAGGTTCGTCTGGGAATCGATCCAGAAACGCCACGGGTTCCGAAGGCCGTAGTCCCACACCTCGGGTCGTGCGTTCGCGTCGTTCGCGAAGGGGTTGTCCGTGGGCACGGCGTACGGATCGCCACGACTGGGATCGATGCGGATGATGCGACCCAGGAGGGAATCGAGCCGCTGGGAGAAAGCTCCTGCCTTGTCCAGTACTCCGGGGTCGCCGTCGCCGACGGACGCGTACAGATCGCCGTCGGGGCCGAACTGCAGCATGCCGCCGTTGTGGTTCTCGTACGGCTTCGGGATCGTGAGCAGCACGCGCTCATAGGAGGGGTCGGCACGGTCGGGGTCGAACGGGTCACGGCGGAACTCGGCTATCTGCAGGTCGCCGTACGGGCCCTGACGGGCGTTGTACATCGCGTAGAAGAGCCCGGTCTGGGCGTAGTCCGGCGCGAACGCGATGGAGAGCAGGCCGGACTCGCCCTCGTCGGTCACCCTGTCGCGGAGGTCGAGGAACGGCGTCGGCAGCACGTCGCCGTCCCGCACGACGCGAACCATCCCGGTCTGCTCGACGACGAAGACGTTGTCGCGATCGCCCGCCGGGGCCGTGACGAGGACGGGCTGGTCGAAGGTGCTGCCGACGGGCGCGAGCGAGACGAGATCCGAGGTGTCGATCGGAGGCTTGGGCGGCGGCGGTGTGGTCACCGGCTTCACCGAGACGCCGAAGACGCCCCTCATGCCCAGGCGCGCGTGACCCGGGACCGAGCAGAGGAACGCATACGTGCCCTTGCGCGGGAAGGCGACCGTGATGGTCTGAGACTGCCCCGGTGACAGGAATCGGGTGCGCTTCTTCGCCACGACGAAGTCGTGCGTCGTCGCGCCGCTGTTGCGGACGACGAACTTCACCGTCGAGCCGGCGGGCACCGCTCGTCGCGAGAGCTTGAACGAGAAGTCGCGTGCGTCGACGCGGATCGTGTACGTCCGACCCGACTTCGACGGCGCCGCCGCAGAGAGAGCGACCGCAGCCATCGAGAGAGCGGCGAGGACTCCGAGGAGCCGGACGGCGCGGGCCACACCGGCAACCTACGCACGAGGTCGCCCTTCGGCTCGAAGCCCTTACAGACTCCTTAGGAAGCCGTCAGAGCGCGCGTGGTCAGCACCGTCTCGGTGCCCTGCTCGACGCGATAGCCGCTCGCGCCGGGGTGCGAATGCTTCGCGTCAAGAGACGGAGCCAGGTGGACAAGGTGAAGGATGCGGTACGCGAGGCCGTCGCGTACCTGGACGAAATCGCGGGTGACGAGCGCTTGCGTGCCGATCTGCGAGCCGCGATCGGACATGGCTCGGAGGCTGGCGACCAGATCAGGAAGGACGTCGCGGCCGGAAGCGTGACGACCCAGCTCGCGAACGACCGCAAGCTCCGCCAGAAGCTCAAGGCCGTGCTCGACGACATCGACAGCGCGAGCGAGCGGATGCGCCGAAAAGAGAGTCATCGGCTTCGTACCGGGCTTCTGCTACTTGGAAGCGTCGCAGCGATGGCAGCGGCCGTACCGAAGATGCGCCGTTGGATCGCCGATCGCATTTCTGACGACTCTCAACGATCCGCTGACGTGGGTATGGCGGTCTAGCTCGAGGGGCCGGGCTACGGGTTCTGCGCGGCCCGCGGATCGCTGCGGCATTCCCGGCAGGAACGGTTACGTAGTTATGCGGGTTACGCGAGACGGGCGTCGCGGGTAGATTCCTGCCGCAAATGCGCTACTCTGAGGCCTGGAGCGGGGTTGCGGCGCACCCGGAGCGCCGAGGCACTACCCAGGCACCACCGCCACGACGAAACGGACATCCCGAAAGTGCCCGTTTTCGTTCAGGGAGTAGAGCACTAGAGATCGCTCGTCAGACCGTTGACGACATGCTTTCGTACGAGTACGTTCCGGCGACGCCGACACGGCGTTAGAAATAAAAACGGGGAGAGGGAATACATGCGCAAGCGCTCAATGCTGGCATTGCTAGCGATTGCCACATTTGCAACTGCCGTGGTGGCCGGTCTCGGTGCGAGCGTCGCATTCGCTGGTGAGTCGACCGGGAACTGCGGGGGCGGCGACCGACCCCGGCGGACCTGCAATTCAAAGGGAGCGATACGGCCGCCGACAACTGGCAAGTGGCCCCTGGCCGAGGAACTAAACCGCGCGTCTGCGAACGGTAATTCGTGGTCGCAGTTACTTCTTGGGACAGAACGACCACCCAGAGGGGAGCCCGACAGAAGGCCCCCCTGGTCGCTCTCAGTCGTACGGGGCAGGACGCTCAGCCAGGCGGTCTTGTCCCTGATCCTGTCGACTTCAAAGGGCGACTTCCCAAGTCCTGGAACGGCATGCAATCCGCAGGATCCGAACAACTTCGGAGGCGGAGATCCTCCACCCAGAAAGTAGGACGCGCCGTAGTTGAAAGGTCTTCGGTCGGCCCCGGCAGTAGCGTCGGGGCCGACCAATCCCTATAGACCCGAACCGTGCTCGGCCCGAACAGCGCTGCGAACAATGCGCAAGAACGAGCCCATATCTCAGCTGTAGTCGCTGAGTAGGGACAGGAACCTGACCGGTGGAACCTCGTCCGACCGGCATGACGTGCGTGTAGACGTCCAGGCTCATCGACGGCCTGCGCAGTGCCCGGCACGCTCCGCCAGTTCCCGCGCAGGGACACCCGACTGGTGCCATAGCGTGAGCCGCCGGTGCCTCAGACCGTGCGGCGTGGTAGTGCGGGATCTTCGCGTCACGGCAGGCTCGGCTCATCGCCTGCCGTGCGGCCGAGACGGTGACCCCTGGAACACCTTGCGGTCAGAGACACGATCCTCGAGCGGGCAGGTGTCCTCGATCGCCTCCATGAGCCACGTCGGGCAGCTGCACCCAACGCGCAGGTGTTCGTCTTGGTCACGGAGCGGGGGAGACGCAGCCGCCCACCGGCGACGTCGACGTCGCCCCAGCGAAGCGCCGACCGCCTCACCGATCCGCAGCGCGCCCTGCTCGATCGTGACGAAGAACAGCCGCCAGCGTCGGGAGCAGCGCCTCGATGATCGCCAGGAAGTGCTCGTCCGACGGCGGGTTCGCCTCCTCGCGTAACGCTGCTTCGGGAGCTTCACGCGCGGGTCACGCGCGACGTTCGGCTCGACGCCGATGTAGTCGAGCAGCAGCTTGAACACGATCGAGGTACTGGCGCGACCGTTCCCGGCTTGCGCTCCTCGGCCTGCTCGGCGACCCACTCGGCGACTTCGGCCGCGGTGATCGTCTGCGGGTCGCGGTCGCCGAACGTCTCGCCGATCCTCTTGAGGCGCGAGCGGTACATCTTGCGTCGTGTTCTCGGCGAGGTCGATGCGGCTGGCGAGGAACCGCTCGCCCCACGTCTCGAGCGTCACGACGGTCGCCGGCGATGCCGCGAGAGCGCGCGGAGCAGCATCGGCGGGGTTCCTCCCGGCAGCGATCTCACCGGCGACGAGGTCGCGTCGGCCCTTCGCCTCCTTCTGTGTCTTGAACGCTCCCGCGTGACCGACGGGTACGCCCGGCCGCCGAGCCGGTAGCGGACGAGGTAGCGCGGACCGTCCTTCGCCTCGCGTGTACGATCATCAGGCTTGACATCAGAGCTCCTCCTTCGGTCGATCCCCTAGACACCCGAAGGATACAACGGGGCGGGCCCGGAGGAGTCCTTGTCTAGGGGATCCAACCGTTGCCCGCCCCGGTTCACGATGGTACTTCCGTCTTCGCGAACGTCCTCGACTCGAGGTAGGCGGCAACGTCGGAGCGTCGGACGTACACCTTCCGCAGCCCCTCGATCTGCACGATCGGCAGCCGGCGCATGATCGCCTCGGCCGCGGCACGGGTGACGCCGAGCTCGGTCCTGGAGGCGCTTCGAGTCGAGGAGTTCCGGCAGGTGCTCGCTCACTCTGGTCTTGCCGCTACGGTACTCGTCTCGATAGGTGGTCGAGCCGCAGAGCGAGCAGTAGGGAAGCCCGTGCTGGTTGAACTCCATCCACGGGATGTCGGTCACATACGCGCAGGGGCGCTCGAGGATCCCCTCGCTCATCGCGGCGATGACTTCGATCACGAACACGTCGTCCAACGAGGGTTCGCCAGCGCGTCGCGCTCTCACCCCCGGCTCGGCTCCGCTCATCCGCTTGTGCTCCGCGAGCCGTTCTTGCCCCTCTTTCGGCGTCAGGCGACCGGCCCGTATCTCTTCCGAGAGCCACGACGGATAGCCGGGATCGCCGGGGATGCCGTTCGCGGAGGCCTCCTGTGAAGACACACTGTGGTCAACCCCTGACATCCCTGACGGAGCGCGTGGTTGAGCCGAATCCGCGTTGTCTCCGACCCCTGACTGGCCGCGTGCGGTGGTTTCTCCGTCAGGGGTGTCAGGGGTCTCCTCCAGTGTTAGCGAGATTCCGTGCAGTACATGGACACGCTTGCCGTCGATCTCTGGACGGCTAGAGCTGATGCTCGGGTAAGCGGCGCGCAGATCGCGGACGAAGACGGCCTTCGTTCCCGGGCGGTACCCTCTGTGTCGCACCACTCACGCCATTCCTTCCAGAGGGCGTCCTTCCAGACCTCACCTGCGCTGGTTACGACGCAGCAGTCGCGGACAAACGCCAGACACGGGAGAAGCGAGGGTCGCGAGTTGCCGGAGGGCGGCCTCGCTGGCCGACGGCTGGACGAGTGGCCGCGGTCGAGGAGGGAGTCGAGTCCCTCCATTCGCCCAGTTGAAGATGCCCTGGCGCCTCCAGCACGAAGCTTCGCCGTGAGTTCGGGGGTCCTCGCGGTCGTAGAAGCTCTTCTTCATGGTGAGGATCACGAACCGCCCGGCGATGGTCCCCGAGGCGTCTGCGAGTTGGGGCAGTTCGTTGGTGAGGATCAGGAAGCGCGTCGGGAGGCGACCGATCCAATCGGGCTTGTACTTGCGCTGGACGGAGAGGCATGTCCTCGCCGCTAATGGAGAGCAGCCGCTCAACCGAGAGCGTCGA
The DNA here is from genome assembly GCA_963746975.1 of uncultured Gaiellaceae bacterium. Taxonomy (GTDB): domain Bacteria; phylum Actinomycetota; class Thermoleophilia; order Gaiellales; family Gaiellaceae; genus GMQP-bins7. The sequence continues at coordinate 752,383 of CAVVDE010000010.1, read as the reverse complement.
ATCGGCGTCGGACGTTCAGCCTCGCGTCCGAGATCGTCCCCAGGGGCTTGCCGATCAGGTCGGACATGCCGAACTGTGTGGACAGTCCCGAGAGCGTCGGTCCTGCGACGTTCTCTGCGCCGAGAAGGGCCTGGAGAAATCGGGCAATCGTCCCTTTGCCGCTTCGGGTCGGCCCGATGAACAAGAAGATCTTCTGCTGGCCTGTCCCTCCTTCGAGGATGTAGCCGAAGATCTCCTGGAGCGTGGAAATCATCTCCTCGTCGTCGGCCCACAGTTCACGCAGGAAGCGGAACCAGCGTACGGGCGACGCTGCATCGGGTTCGTACCTGATAGGGCAGTGCGAACTGGCTGAAGAAGAGAGGCGTGTGCCGACCAGCCGGCGCGTCGCCAGGTGGAGCAGACCGTTCTCGAGTGCGAGGTAGCCGTGCGCTTCGTCGTCACGTCCGTCGAGCCATACGGGCGGGTCGAGCCTGGCGTCGATGTAGGCGGCTCTGCCGAGCGCATGGGAGATGTTCTTGATGCGCGTCTTCGACGGGTCGAAGGGAACGAGGTCCTGGCCCTTGGCGTAGACGGCGTCTTCGAGCCAGCGGTAGAGTGCGGCCTCGATCCCATCTGCATCCCGCTCCAGCCAGTGGGTGCCGTCCCAGTCGTAGAACGCGCCGCGGTGGTAGACGAGAGTCGGGTGGCGGTCGTCGGCGTAGTTGCGGTCGAGGAACAGTCGCGCCGCCGCGAGCGGCTTCGAGGGAGCAGGCACGACATGAGCACGTCGGTCGCCTCCCTCCGGCTCGAACGACGACCGATAGCCCTCAGTCATCGCCGTGTCTCCCGTGGCTCAAACGGCCCGCCCTCGGAGACCGCGTCGAGCATCTCGGCGCTGACCTCGAGATATATGTCTGGTGCAGGCAGCGGCCTACCGCGCAGGGCTCACCGGAGTACCACTGCGTCGAGCTGGCGGGCGAGCACGCGCCGCCCCTCGAGAATGGAGCGGCAGCACGCGCCGGTCCGGTGCCAGCATCACCGCCGCCCAGAGACGACCGCTCGCCGGTGCACTCCAACTCCTGGCTCTCGTCCGCTGCCTTCGCGGCATCGGGGTCGCGCCGCCACGCGTCGACCCGAGCGCACTCCTCGGTGGAGAGCCTCATCTGTCATCCTCTCGCCGCGCAGTTCGCGCAGCAGGATGCGCTGCTGCTCTCTGGCTACCAGTACCTGCACGAGATCGACGAACAGCGGCCAGGCTTCCTCGGAAAGCGTCTCACGGGCGTCGTCGAGGCAGCCACGCGCGCACAGGGCGGCCACTTGCCAGTTCGTCGGAAGCCGCGTCATCGCCGCCCCCGGTCCACGACGAGATACCCGCCGACGCGGGCTAGATCGTGCGGGTCGTCAGATTCTCGGCCGGGCGAGCGGGCCCGGCGCCGGACGGCACGACGTCGGGAGCCAGTGGCGCGTCCTGCTCGAGGCCGTGACCATGAACATCCGAAGGAGGCGACCGGCGGCCGTCCGAGCATCTTCATGAATGCCTCAACTGGCGCGTTGTGTAGGAGGAGCAGTTGCCGCGCTCGGCCCGTCGCCCAGCGGACAGCTCGGTCGAGATGATGCGGGACTCCATCGGGATCCGCTGGCAGCGGCCCGAACCGGTCCACCGCTTCCCTGAGTGCGTGAGCGGCGTAGCCGTAGGCATCGGGATCATCGCGTCCGAGACGTTGTGCGACTAGCGGCGCGAGATCCTCACATTCGAGCGTGGGCGGACCGAACTCCATCAAGAGGTGATCGCCGTCTAGTCGTGACGTCATCCCACTCCTGAAGCGCCGATCGCTCAGATCGTGTCGTCGCAGCCACTCGGAGATGGCGTCAACGATCGCACGCTCGTTAGCGTCGAGCTCGAAGAACCGCGTCGCCGCCGGTATCGGCCGCTAGGCGATCAAAGTCCTGCATGGTGCCGGTCGTTGTCTTGCCATAAGTCCAGTGGGAGATGCTAGGAGGACGGCCGGATGCCGAGCGCTCCCCAAAAAATGAGGCCGCTTGCAGGGAAAACGAGAAACGCCCGCACGAGTGCGAGCGCTCTCGGGACTTATGTAGGCCCGCGCAATGCGAACGCGAGCCACCAACGACTGGCGACGCTCACTCTACAGACGACGTCGGCCGTCGCACCACTTCGCGCCGTTGTCTGTTTGCAAAACGGCGAACGGTGTCAGTTCGCAGAACGGCGAACGGCTGGGATTCCCAAGCAGCTAGACGAGTCCCTCGCGCACGCGCCACTCGAACTATTTGCCGAAGTAGGCCCGCCAGAGTTCCCGCGATTGCGCGGTAGAGAGCCGTGGCTTTGTAAGCGCCTCGACGACTTCGTCCGCGAGGTTCCTTTGATCGCGAGGAAGGCTCGCCGGAGTGTTCCAGTTGAGTTGCGATCTGATGCTCTCGTGGACACTTCGGGCCTTCGAGCGGTTCAGCTCATCCGTGCGCCGATGCAGGTCCCGTACCTGTTCGAGCAAGGTCTGAAATGGCTCGTTATCCATACGCGGCCCTGCGAAGCCACGGCGGGCGGTCCCAGGGTGGGAGGAACCTCCAAGAAAGTCCGCCCGCCGCAGTAGAGAAACCCTTACACATTCGACCCGAGCGCGACGACCCACGAGAGAGCGTCCGGTCAGCGAGCCGCCGCGCGCACTCGCCAATCGTGCTCGCACTACCCGCCGGTGATACGGCGAAGGCGGCGCAACTCCAGAGGAGTGCGGTGCGGAGGCTGTAGAGCGGCGCCGGGCAGTCACGGTTTTAGTGCCGTGGCGATTGCCTCGTAGTCATCGAGCGTCAGCGGTGCTTCGACGGTGATCTTCCGCTCAATCGCGTCCGCAATCTTAGCTCCGGTCTCGGCGTAGCCCTCGCTCACGAGGGTCTCCGAAAGCAACCGAGCAACCCGCGCTCCCAGTCGTACCCCAGCGACCCGCATTGCCGCGACGTTACCGCGACTAGACGAGTCCCACACGCACTCGCCACTCGTGCTCGCGCAGGAGCACGCCGCGGGGCTTGACCAGCACCGAGAGGGGCCGCAGTGAACGGCCCCTCTCTCCTCGCAGTTCTAGAAGTGCTCGCAGCGGTAGTAACCGATTGGCGCAATGAACAGAGTAGGGAGCTCCCGATGGCGGGCATGGCTGCCCGCTGTAGAGGTCCCAACGAATGAGATGACTCGTGCCGATGAAGCTGCCGCCCTCGAAGATCTTGAAGTTATACGACGGAGGCGCGTTCGGATTTCCTGGGAAGGGCCGACCGTGACCCGGATCGCTGCAGACAGTTCTACTAGGCGCCGCTGGATCCTGGAAGCACGTCCAGCCCGCAGCAATCAACTTATCCGGCGTAAACCCCTCCGCCGTCGCTCCTCCGACCGCAGCAAGCGCCACTGCTCCGAGTGCAATGAGTAGCGCGAGCGACACGCGAATCGTTCGCCTCATGAATCCCCCCTTTACGTTGCATGGCGCCGAGTCTGTGCAGGTCTGTCACTCACGAGTCAAGTGCTGCCAGTCGGGCGACACCGGACCAGGAATTTCCCTACACGAGCCCTTCTCGCACCCGCCACTCGTGCTCGCGCAAGAGAACGGCACGAAGCTCGGCGAGCACGTCGGTCGGCGCCTCGTCGAGCGCCCGCAGCATCGCCTCGCGGTCGGTGATCGTCAGCGCGACGACTCTCGTCCCGCGCGCGAGTCCGCGCTCGAGCTTGTCGGCGACGTCGGCGAACTCAGCGTGGCGCAGGAACTCGACGAGCGTCTCCGTGTCGTCGTCGGTGACCGGGATGCCGGCGAGCATCGGCACACGGGCGAGGTTATCGGGGGCTGAACTGACGCACCGCGGAAAGGAGAAGGCCCGCCGGAGCGGGCCTTCCTGACATTCCGTTGCGTCTCGGCTAGCGGCTACGGGCTGAAGCCACCGCCCTTGCCGAAGTTGCAGATGTCCGTCTCGTTTCCAATTATGTCGTTCTCATTCCTGATAGCGGAGATTCCGGACTTGCCGCTAAAGGCACTTACGCCCCCGGCCTTGTACAGCAGGAGGCCGCAGGCGGTGACCTTGGGCGGCGTGTACCAGTTGCTCGAACACGATGTTTCCGTCCAGCTTCGCCTTCGCGCCGAAGGAGATCTGGATTCCGTTCTGCGCGATGTAGTCGATCTGCCCCTCGCCCTCCACGGTCGTTGACCCTCATGCGTCACCGCAGCGCCGTGACCACTGACGACGATGCCGTTCTTCTGGTAGTTCCAGATCGTGTGGTTGAGACGATAAAACCGCTCGCGTGAGCGCCCGTGGACGCACCGGCCTGGTCGATCGTCGTGTAGAGCACGCCGACGCCGTGCTGGGAACCGTTCAAGGGTGACTCGCCGATGTCATGGATAGTAGATGTCGTCACGTTCACTGCTGCCGCGTTGACGACCACGCCGTAGTAGTTGGCACCGAAGATCTCGGTGGTGTCGGCGGCCGTTGGGGGATAGGTCACGTCGCCCGTCGTCTCCCGGCCCGAAGTAGACGCCGATGTTGCAGCCGGTCGCATCCAGCGTCCCCGACCACGGGGCTGAGGGGTTGATCACTGCCGCCGTCAGATTGATGCCGTCGCGAAAGAAGCCGGTCGGAGTGCAGGTTGCCGCCCTCGCGCTGAGCGACCCCACCAAGCTCGCTGTTGTAGTTGCTGCCGCGACCAACGCGGCGAGCAAGATCAGACGTTTCATGATCCTCCTTGCTCTTGCGGCAGCGCACTCGCGCTCCCTGTTCGCCCAGCAGGCAAGGAAGCACGCCACAGAAGGTGTCGCCCCCCGGCAGAGACTCGCCGCCCGACAGGGGACCCTAGGGGTCTGTCGACTAGGCAGTCAACGTTAAGTCAGCGCGCCGGGGTCGTCTCCCAGATCCCGTCCTGAGCGCAGGCCCGAAGGTGAAAGTCTTAGCCGCCGATCCCCACTGCCTCCGCTCGTGCGAGCACGTCGCGCGACGACTGGTCTCTTCGTCGCGCGGATCGCGCCCATAACAGGCAAGGGTGAAAGCCGGAGTCGAGTGGCCCATCATCGCGGCGACCGTCGTCACCGGCAGCCCGAGTTCGGTCAGCCAGACCGACCCCGCCGAGTGGCGGAGCGAATGCCAACTGAGAGTCGGCCGTCTACACCGTCGAGACCCGCCGCCGTCTTCGCGGCCTCGAGCACACGGCGTAGGTTCCGTTCCGAGACCGGATTCCCGTCGCCAGGTCGAGACGATGTAATCCTCCGGCAGCGTGTGCCCGGAGCGAAGCCGCCAGGCGACGAGTAGTCGCCGGAGCTCGGGGACGATCGGCAACCGTCCGCGTGCCTGATCTGCTCTTCGGAGCCTTCGGCGTCCCGTCCGGGAGGAGCGAGCGGCTGACGACTGACAGCGTGTTCTCCTCGAGGTGGATGTCGCCCCACCTCAGTCCGCGCACCTCGCCGAGACGGAGACCGCCGAGCGCTGCGAGACCGATGGCACACCGCCATCGCTCACCATACCGTTGACGGTAATGAGCCGCGTGAGCGACGCCGAGTCCAACCGGACGATCTCTTTCGCGTTCTGCTGCCGGGGCCGCTCGGCCGGCGACAACTTCGATCGTCGGCGACGGATGATGATGCCGTCCCTGCACGGCGAGCTCGAAGACGCCGACCATGAGCCGATGAACCGCCGCGCCGTCCACGGGCTGTAGTTGCTCCTTCATCTCCTTGAGGATGCGGGCGAGATCGCGGCGGGTGATGTCCTGCACGCGGCGCCCCTTGAGTTCGGCCAGATGTCGATCGCAGTAGATGCCGCTCATGGGCTCTCGTCCGCTGCAGATGGAGCGGCCCTCCTGCCAGTCGAGAAGACCTCCTCGAACGTGCTGCCGTTCCGCTCGGCGACGCGGCCCTCCCGCAGCGCCGCGAGCCACGCCGAGCGCTCGCGTCGGGCTTCGGTCAGTCTGGTGGCTTCGAGCGTCTTGAGCGTCCAGCGTCCCTTGATGCTGGCCCCGGCGACGATCTTCCCGTCGCGCTTGTAGAGGCCTACCACCGGGCGGCCGCGGCTGTCCTTCAGCCGTTCATATGTTCTCGCGTTCATCGCTTTCCCTCTCCTCTCGATGTGTCTACGCTCAGATCGCGGCGACGCTCGGGAACTGGTTGGCGCTTGTTCCCTCCAGCGTCGCCGCATCTCATCTCCCACGCCCTCATCAGCGCGGCCTGGAACTCGGCGCCGGCAGCGTACGCTTTGAAAGCCGCGTCGGCCTGCACCGATGGGCTGGCGTAAAACTGCCGGTAGAGCGAGCGCAGTTCCGGCAGCGTGCAGTAGCCCGCGAGCAGGTCTCCAACTTCCCGGCTCAGCCGCCCCAGCCACCACAAGTCGTCATGAGCCACGCGGTGGCGGGAGGCCGATAACGACGTCGGGCCCCGGCACAGGCAGCCCGGAAGCCCGTCGGCGAGAAACTGCCCCGATCACTCAGGGACGTGACGAGCCGCTCCACGAGCTCGGCCCGCGTTTGCGATGGCATCGCCGTGTGCGCGATTGCCTGAGTGACGGCTGCCTCTGTCGCGTTCATCAGACGGCCAGCCGCCCGGCGACGAAGCGGGTGAAGTGCTCGTAGGTCGACTCCCAGCGAACACCGCTCGGGGATCCGTCAGGCCCGATGAAGTTGTGCGGCGATTCCTTCCGCCGATAGATGTCGTGGCCGTCGGGGGTCCAGTACTCCCAGACGCCCCATACGCCGAGCCGCGTCCAGTTCATCGCTCACCTTTCCATCCGTCGACTGCTCACAGGCAGCACGGAAGCGAGACGGCTAAAGCGCGCGTTGTCGTCACTGAAGAACGTGACGAGATCAGCGATAAGCCGAGCCTTGGCCTCATCACTCAGATATGAAGCCGAGCGCACGATGCGTGCGGCCTCCTGGTAGTGCTTCCTACTCATGGGTGTCCCTCCTGTGGGAACTGGTTGGCACTAACCAGTTGCCATGCAGGCACGTATATCGTTAAGACGGAATGCTGCTAGGTATTCGAGAAGCGATGCTGTTACTGGTGGTGGCAGAGCCGCTCCGCTTCACGATTCTGAGCGTCAGCGAGCCGCCTAAGCCCTCATGGACGAAATAGACAGACCGATACACGGGCAGGTCTTACGGAGGCTTCTAGGGGCCGCTGGAGGGCATCTCAGGCATGCAGGGCTCGAGCAGGCGGCGAGCTCACGCCGAAGCCGCAGCCGGCGAAGCGAAACCTAGCCATACCCCTAGCCAAGGATGCCACGGGTCTCGCTAAGCCTTATGCACTACTGGCATTGCGGCGACGTGACCTTCTGCATGTACAGCAGAGGCGCATGGATGCTGGCTTTGCGAGGCTTGCCCATCACGGAGGGGGCACCCCCCGATACCGGCAGCCAGATGTCCTCGCGCTGCTGAAAGCTGCTACTGAATCCTACGATATAATCCTCTGGGAACTAGCCTGCGCACGAAACGCCGTTATCTACCCCTACACTTCTGGGGTGGCGACCCGTGGATACGCAGTGACACCTGCCGTGGTGGAGCAGCGGCGGCAGGCTGGGACCGTTCACGGCGCCACGAGCGAGCGCCGAATCCAACCGGTAGCCAAGAACCAAAAACGCAAGCTTCTGCGCCAACTCGGGGTGCGTGCGGGCGACCTGGACGCGATCGCCGGCGTCATGGTCGATCTGCTGGCCCGGAGCCTCTCGAAGTTGCAACTCCTGGACACCTATTACATCCAGCACGGGATCGTGCGTGTGGATGGGGAGCCGGAGCCGAGCCTGAATGCCTACTTGGCCTTACTGAACACATCCAGGCTCACTGCGTCCAAGTTGGCGGAGCACATGGCTAGCCAGGGACGCCGTGGGCCGACGCTCGAGGATTACATCGACGCCCAGTACGGCGACCGCAATGGCGACGAGGATGCGTCGTAAGACCACCCCTCAGGCCGTCTCGCTCCCCGAGGCAGCCGAGGACAGGCATCTCTTCGGGCTCAAACTCTCCGATGGACAGCGCGAGTTTCTACGGCTGATCGAGAGCCACCACACGACCGTCGGCGAACTGTGGGCGGCAGTCAGGGAAGACGCTCCTCGCTGCCTGCACCGCGGTCTGGGACCTCCTGCTTCGGCCGGATCTCGATGCTGTCGCCGCGCGGCTCGGCGAGGCATGTCATCTCCGTCGCAAACTCGCGTGAGCAGGCCGGGATCCTCCTTGCCTTCGCCCGCGAGATCGTCGAACGGAGCCCTCTCCTGCGGGCGCAGATCGCCTTCAGCCGTGAGGACAAGATCGTCTTCACGGGGGGAGGGTGCTCCTCGCGGCGGCCTGTCAGGACCGGCTGACGAGGGGATTGGCGGCCTCGATGATCTGCATGGACGAGTGCGGACACTTCGTCTACAGAGACGCTCGGGCCCGAGAACGAGTGGAGAGGATCTACAGCGCGCTTCGCCCGAGCCTCATCACCTACGGCGAACTCGGGAAGTGCCTCATCGTCTCCACGCCCGGTGAGGCGGAGTTCTTCGAGCACATCTTCATCCAGGCCGCGTCGGGGAGAGCTTCCGGACGCCGTCGGTTTTCGCGCCCCCACGCTTGAGATGAACCCGCGAGTCGACCCGCAGTTCCTCGAGCAGGAGCGGGTCGTGCTCGGTGAGGCGACCTATAGCCGCGAGTACGAAGGCGAGTTCACCGCCTCGGCGTCGACGTTCCTGAGCGATGAGGAGATCGGGAGTGTCGTCGGTCGCTACACCGAGCTTGTCGACCCTCCGACGTCACCGCCTGCATCGTCGGCTTCGATCCCTCGTTCGCCTCAGATCCGGCCGCTGCCTGCGTCGTCGGTCGCGATCGTGATGACCGTGACCGCCTCCTCGTGGCGAAGGTCGAGCGCTGGGCTCCGAAGAGGTCTCGTAGCCAGCGCCGTCGCGCGAAGACCAAGGCCGAGACGGAGGAGATCGCGGACGTCGTGCTCGATGGTGTCGCAAGACTCGCCAAGCGCTACAACGCAGCCGTCGTCAGCGATCAGCATCTCCCCGGAGTCGTTCGCGAGGGACTGCGCCGGCGCGGGATCGACCGCGACCGGGTCGCGATCAAGGCCTGGAACAAGAACAGTCTCAACGACGCATTCGGGTCGCTCAGGGCGCGAATCGTCGCGGGCTCGATCAGCCTGCCCAAGGACAAGACCCTGATCGAGGAGCTCGGCCGCATCCGCACCCGCGCACACTCGGGCGGGAACCTGATCGAGGTGCCGCGCACGGCTACCTCGCACGCCGACACGGCGCTGGCGCTCGCTTCGGCGGTCCTCCTCCTCGACACGAAGGGCGTCCCCCGGCCGATGCGGACAAGTGGCCTCCACAACAGCCTGAATGCGCCGAGCGGGATGCCTCTTCTTCGGGGGCCTAGGAACACGTAGGAATGACGACTTGCTCGCCTGGATGGCACTGCCGCCCGAGCAGCGAGGGCTGTGGCGGGGATGAGAACGAGTGGCCTCCACCGTCTCCGCCTGCTTCGTCCTCGCGAACTCGCGCGCGACAGCCAGGGGCGCTGGTACTGCGACTACCGCTGACGGTAACGAGCGCGATCCCGAACAGGGCCTGCCGCGCCACGACCCCGGGCAAGTGCGCCGGCTGGAGGCTGGCTGAAAGGACGCAGGCGGTGAGCCGGCGAAACGGGCGACATCCGGGGACGCCTGACTCGCGTAAGAGACGGCGGGAGAGGCGGATGCACCTGCAGCGGCAGCTTCCGCGCGACGCCCCCCTGGCGACGGTGCTCGGGCGGGAACTGAGGATGACGGCGGAGGACGAGCGACTGCTGCATCTGCGGCGGCGCGAGCCGCACTACTTCGAGGTTGTTGGCTGGAATGACGACGAGCCGCAGGTGCGGCAACTCGAAGAGCCACTCGAGCACGGCGTCAGCCACTGCGTATTCCTGCACAAGCCGAGTTGCCCGGTCTTGCGTCGATGCCGAGCGCGAAGAGCGAGAAGCCCTCACGGGCTGAGAGGAGGCAGAGATGCCGAGGAAAGACGGACCACCGCAGCGGATCTCAGACGAGAGGCTTGCGAAGCTGCCGGGGCACAAGATCGACGAGGCGCTTGACAGGCGCCTGCGCTACCTACGACACGGTTGCCGCCTCTGATCCTGGCGCCGGCCTGCCCCCGTGAAGGCCGAGCCTGCCCGTGCGGCGCAAATCGAGGCCACTGCGGCGGGAGACAGCCGAGACTCGAGCGACTCAAGGCTGCGTCCGACGCATGGCACGCGGCTCCCGAGCGCAGGCCCGGTTTCCTCGAGATGATGCGGACGCTGAACCGGAACGCGATCAACGAGGCCCATCAACAACCCCGAGGACAAGGAACTCATGCGCCAGAACCACGAGGCGCTGCTTGCCCAGGAGCGAGAGCGCGAGGACAAGGAGAAGCTCCGCCAGCTCAAGCGAAAAGCGCCGAGGCCGGCCCGCCTGATCCCAGGGCCGCTTCGGTCGCGGCGGCCGTGCTCTCCGACCCCCAGATTCTCGAGGGGCTGCGCTACCAGCTGCGGCCGACCCAGGGCGGCGGCCAGAGCGCGTATCCGCACGCTCGACTACGAAGACGTCGGCGTGCTCGCCTACGATGCTTGCACCTGCTCGAGGAGAGCGGGTCGGTCCTCGTCAAAGACTTCTCCGACGAGCTGCGCGCTTCGCCGACTCCTGAGCTTCCACGCATCTCCAACCTCGGCCCGACCCTCGGAACCTTGCGGTAGAACGGCTGGCTCGATGGCCGAGAGCGTCCCGAGAACGGCATCGGCCGGTACACCTATGGCCCACGAATGAGAGAGATCGCCAAGCGCTGGGGGATCGAGTTACCTGCCTGCGCTAGAAACGAAGGAGCTTGACCGCCGCGAACGCGTAGTCGCCGTGGTGGTGCGGCGGCGCGAGCCTGACGCGGACGTGTGCTGCCCGTCGTGCGGCGGTTGGCGGACCGTCACGGCTCGCCAGCACCGTCACGTCGCGCGCGGCGAGGCAGATGCCCGCTGCCGAATGTGCCGGTACGGCCACGGCGAGCACCCACCGCCGGATGACGGCGACAGGGCCTACTGGCTCGAGCGCTTCGACGACGAGACGCTCGCCGAGTGGTGCCGGCTCTTCTTCGGACGCGGTGAAGTCGCCGCGGTGCGCCGCGTGGCGGGCGAGGCTTCTCTCGTAGTGGCGAGCCAGCGCCGCCTTCTCGAACTTCGGCGAGCCGCGCTCGGCATAGAGGTGGACGAGTTGGAGCGCATCCTCGAGTGGCAGGTTCGGTTGCACCTTGCGTCAGTCTCTTGGCACGGACCAGCCATCGACAGCTCCATGGCTGGTGGTGAGGACTTGGTGTATGAATCGCGTCGTGGTGAAGCCGACGCTGGAGCTGTTGCGCAAGGTCGATTTCTTCTCCGAACTGGAGGAACGTGATCTAGAGAGTCTGGCCGAGGAGTTCAGAGAGCGGCGCTTTCCTGCTGGGCAGTCCGTCGTGCTCGAAGGCGAGGGCGGGTTCGTCTTCTTCGTGGTCGAGAGCGGCGAGGCGACGATTGACATCGGCGGCAGAGAGGTCAGGACGGTCGGGCCGGGCGACTCCTTCGGCGAGATCGCGCTGATCGACCGCGAACCGCGCACCGCGACGGTGACGGCGAAGACCGATTTCGTCTGCCAGAGCCTTCCCGTGTTCGTTTTCCGGCCATTCGTCGAGGCGCGCCCACAGGTGGCGTGGAAGCTCCTCGAGCGGATGGCCAACCGCGTGCAGGAAGCGCTTCGGCTCCTCGAGCTGGAACGCGAGCGTTCCGGACGATCTAGCGGCTAGTTCCGTCCGCCCCCCTCCAGCTCTCGCCTCCTCGATCCGCAGGTGGCTCGCGAGTTCGGGATCGTCGCCGCGCACCTCCTCGAGGAAGGGGGCCGATAACCTCGCCCGCGTGCCCATGCTCGCCGGCGTCCCGGTCACCGACGACGACACACAGATGCTGGCCGAGTTCCTGCGCCACGGCCACTCCTCGCGCAAATGTCGCGAAACGCGCGAGAACCGTTTTCAGGGTTGGCGACGATTCCGAGGCACCACCGAGGCACCACCGCCACAGCATTTGGCGACATCCACGGCAGGGACGACCACGTAACCATGCGGGATCCGGCCCCCTGCCGGTACAGGTAGATTCCTGCCGCAAATGCGCTACGTCTTCGATTTCGGCGAGGACTCGGGCGGCGGTCGTGAGCTCCTCGGCGGGAAAGGGGTCGGCCTCGCCGAGATGACGCAGCTCGGCGTCCCCGTGCCCGACGGCTTCACCATCACGACGGAGGCGTGTCGCGCCTACCTCGCAGGCGGCGGAAACGTCCCGGAAGGGCTCGACGCGGAAGTGGACGAGCACGTCGCTGCGCTCGAGCAGCGCAGCGGGAAGGGATTCGGCGACGACTCGGAGCCGCTGCTCGTCTCGGTGCGGTCGGGCGCCGCGATCTCGATGCCCGGGATGATGGACTCGATTCTCAACCTCGGCCTGAACGACGTCGCCGTCGAGGGACTGGCGGAGTCGACGGGCAACCCGCGCTTCGCGCTCGACTCGTACCGACGTCTCGTCCAGATGTTCGGCGAGGTCGTCGACGGCGTCGACGGACAGCGCTTCGAGCAGGCGCTCACGGACCTCAAGGCCGCGCGGGGCGTCTCGGACGACGTCGAGCTGACCGCCGACGATCTTCGTGAGCTGATTGCGACCTTCAAATCGATCTACGAGGAGGAGACCGGGCGAGCGTTCCCGCAGGAGGCGCGCGACCAGCTGCAGCGCGCCTACCGCGCCGTCTTCGACTCCTGGAACGCGCCGCGGGCGCAGGTCTACCGCCGGGCGAACGACATCCCCGAAGACCTCGGAACGGCCGTGAACGTCGTCCAGATGGTGTTCGGGAATCGCGGAGACGCGTCCGGAACGGGCGTCTGCTTCACTCGGAACCCCGCCACCGGGGAGCGGAAGCTGTACGGCGAGTTCCTGCTGAACGCACAGGGCGAGGACGTCGTCGCCGGCATCCGCACGCCCGAGCCGATGGAGCGGATGCAGGAGCTCATGCCGGCGGCGTTCGAGCAGCTCGTCGACACGCTCGACCGCCTCGAGTCCCACTACCGCGACCTGCAGGACATCGAGTTCACGGTCGAGGAGGGGACGCTCTACCTCCTGCAGACCCGCACGGGGAAGCGGACGGCGGCTGCCGCGCTCCGCGTCGCGGCCGAGATGGTCGACGAGGGGCTCATCTCCCGCGAGGAAGCGGTCGTTCGCATCGACCCCGCCCAGCTCGACCAGCTCTTGCACCCGATGATCGACCCGCACGCGAAGGTCGAGGTCGCGGCCCAGGGGCTCAACGCCTCGCCCGGCGCCGCCTCCGGGGCGATCGTGCTCGACGCCGACACGGCCGAGGAGCGCGGCAAGGCGGGCGACGACGTCATCCTCGTCCGCTGGGAGACGACGCCGGACGACATCCACGGGCTCATCCACGCGCGCGGCGTGCTGACCGCGCACGGCGGTATGACGTCCCACGCCGCCGTCGTCGCCCGGGGCATGGGGAAGCCGTGCGTCGCGGGTTGCGAGGACCTGGCGATCGACTTCGCTGCGCAGACCGTGCGCATCGGCGAGCACGAGCTACGCGCAGGCGACGTGATCACGGTGGACGGCGGAACGGGTCGCGTCATGATCGGGGCCGCCCCGCTCGTGCCCCCCGGAATCGACGAGAACTTCGGGACGATCCTCGAGTGGGCCGACGACCTCCGGCGCATGCGCGTGCTGGCGAACGCCGACACACCCGAGGACGCTGTGAAGGCGCGCGAGTTCGGTGCGGAGGGCATCGGCCTCTGCAGGACCGAGCACATGTTCATGGGGGAGGAGCGGCTCCCGGTCGTCCGCGAGATGATCCTCGCGCGCGACGAGGAGGAGCGTCGCTCGGTCCTCGACAGGCTCCTCCCGATGCAGCAGGGCGACTTCGAGGGGATCTTCGAGGCGATGGCGGGGCTGCCCGTGACGATCCGCTTGCTCGATCCGCCGCTCCACGAGTTCCTCCCGTCGCTCGAGGAGGCGACGTCGGATGCCATGCGCGACCGCATCCGCCAGCTGCACGAGGCGAACCCGATGCTCGGGACGCGAGGCTGCCGGCTCGGCCTGCAGTTCCCGGAGATCTACGAGATGCAGGTGCGCGCGATCGTGCGCGCCGCGCGTGCCGTACACGACCGGACGGGCGATGCGCCACTCGTCGAGATCATGCATCCGCTCGTCGGCTTCATCGAGGAGTTCGCTGCGGCTCCGGGAGCTCACCGAGCAGGTCGCTGCCGAGGAGCCGACCGTCGAGTACGAGTGCGGGACGATGATCGAGCTCCCGCGCGCCGCGCTCCGCGCGGACGAGATCGCCGCCGAGGCGGACTTCTTCTCCTTCGGGACGAACGACCTCACCCAGACGACGCTCGGGTTCTCGCGCGACGACGCGGAGGGCAAGTTCCTCACGTACTACCTCGAGCACGGCATCCTCGAGCGCAACCCCTTCGAGGTCATCGACGAGGACGGCGTCGGGGATCTCATGCGGATCGCGGTCGAGCGCGGGAGAGGCGCGAAGCCCGGAATCAAGATGGGGATCTGCGGCGAGCACGGGGGCGAGCCGCGGTCGGTTGCGTTCTGCCACCGGCTCGGCCTCGACTACGTCTCGTGCTCTCCGTACCGCGTGCCGCTCGCCCGGCTCGCAGCGGCGCAGGCCGCCCTCGCCGAGGCCGGGGTCACGGCCGTCGCGATCGGCGGTTAGCCGACGCTCTGAATCGCGACCGCGACGCTGAGCACCCCGATCGCGACCATCGACAGCGTGGCGAGCGCGGGCGAGCGTCTGAAGCTCGAGAACGCGAGAGCACACAACGCTCCGCCGACGAAGCCGCCGAGGTGGCCGCCGATGGAGACCCCTGGCACGAGGAATGTGAAAGCGGCGTTCATGACCACCAGCCCCATCGCCTGACCGCCGAAGACGTAGATCCTCCGCGCCTCGAGGACGAGGGCGGCGCCCATGATTCCCCAGATCGCGCCCGAGGCACCGACGGTGAGGGCGTTCGGCGACCAGATCAGCGCTCCGGCGGATCCCGCGAGACCGGACACGACGTAGACGAGCAGGTAGCGCCAGTGACCGAAGTACTCCTCGAGCGGCGGTCCGATGAACCAGAGAACGAGCATGTTCAGGCCGAGGTGGAGGATCCCGTAGTGGAGGAACGGCGCGGTGATCAGGCGCCACCAGTCCCCGTCGGCGACGGCGGGCCCGAAGAGCACGCCGTGCTCGTAGATCCAGCCGCTGCTCGCGCTGAGCCCGGCGCCCGTCAGGAGCTCCAGGAGGTACACGCCCACGTTGAGCCCGATCAGGGTCAGCGTGACGAACGGCCCGTACACCGACAGCCTGCGCGAGGTCGTGCGCGCGGCTCGGCGGGGCGCGGACGACTTGCCTCCCGCGGTCGCGTGGTCCGGGCAGCGGATGCCGACCGGCCCGTAGGTCATGCAGTCGGGGCAGATCCCTCGGCCGCACTCCGAGCACGAGACGTACGTCTCGCGGTCGGGATGTCTGTAGCAGCGGAGCGGCTCGGCCACGGCGGGTTAGCGTACCCGCGTGCGTGTGGACGTCGTGTTCACTCCGGACGAGGCCGGAGCGGCCCCTACCGGGATCGTCATCGACGTCATCCGGGCGACCTCCACGATCTGCCAGGCGCTCGCCTCCGGGTACGAGCGGGTGTTCTGCGCGGCCGAGGTCGACGAGGCCCGCGCGCTGCGTGACGCGCTCGGCGAGGGGATCCTCGGCGGCGAGCGGCAGGCGGTTCGCATCCCCGGCTTCGATCTCGGCAATTCGCCGCGCGAGTACGTCGGAGCCCGCAGGCTCGACGTTGATCCTCTCGACCACGAACGGCACGCGCGCGGTCGTAGCCGCCGCGCGGCGCTGCGAGCGCGTCTACATCGCCTCGCTCCTGAATCTCGACGCCGTCGTGGGGGCGGCACGCGAGGACGGGGAGGACGTGCTCGTCGTGTGCGCCGGCGTCCAGGGAGCGCTGGCACTCGACGACGCGTTCGTCGCGGGGCGCATCGTCGAGCTCCTCGGCTGGGGGCGCACCGACGCAGCCGAGGGTGCCGCACGCCTCGTGACGACCTGGGCCGAGCCCGAGGAGGCGCTGCGAGCGTCGAAGAGCGGCCGAAACCTGTTGGAGAACGCGCCCGACCTCGAGGCGGACATCTCGTTCTGTTCGCGTGAGAGCGTCCTCGACGTCGTGCCGCGGCTCGTGGCGATGCACGAGACTGCCGCCGAGATCGCGCTGTGATCGTCAACCGCGACTCGAGGGTGCGCGGGCCGTACACGGCGTTCGCCGAGGTTGCGGGCGCATACGAGCGCGGGCGGCCGGGGTATCCGGACGATGCCGTCCGCTGGCTCGTCGGCGACGAGGCGTGTGACGTCGTCGACCTCGGTGCGGGGACCGGGAAGCTCACGCGCGCGCTCGTGGCGCACGGGCATCGGGTCGTCGCGGTGGAGCCGCTCGACGAGATGCGCGCCGAGCTCGTCGCGGCCGTCCCGGGTGTTCGCGCGCTCTCGGGCAGCGCCGAGGCGATCCCGCTCCCCGACGCGTCCGCCGACGTCGTCACGTCGGCCCAGGCGTTCCACTGGTTCGATCACGACGCGGCGCTGCCGGAGATAGCGCGCGTGCTCCGGCACGAGGGCCGGGTCGCGCTCGTCTGGAACTCCCGCGACGACCGCGATCCGTGGATGGCACGCCTGAGCGCGATCATCGGGAACGAGACGATCGCGGAGTCCGACGTCGTCCCGATCCTCGACGCGAGCGGACTGTTCGGCCCGGTCGAGACGGCTCCGTTCTCGTTCGAACAGACGCGCGACCGCGACGGCCTCCTCGACCTCGTCCTCTCCAGGAGCTACCTCGCGAAGCTCCCGCCGCCCGAGCGACAGCCCGTCCTCGACGCCGTCGGCGCGCTCTACGACGAGACGGCGAGCGCCGACGGCGTTCACCTGGCGTATGTCACCGAGTGCTTCCGCGCCACCACGATCCCCGACCCGAGAAGGGAGTAGCGATGGTCGATCCCACGATCTCCGATCCCGACAAGTACACGGTCGTGTTCGAGAACGAGCGCGTGCGCGTGCTCGAGTATCGGGACACCCCCGGTCAGAGGACGCGCCCGCACGACCACCCCGACAGCATCATGGTCACGCTGAACGGCTTCGAGCGCAGGCTGGTCGGCAGCACGGGGGAGACCCGGGACGTGACCTTGGCCCCGGGGGAGATTCGCTGGCTCGACGCCCAGACGCACAGCGGCGAGAACATCGGCGACACGCCGACCCACGTGGTCTTCGTCGAGCTCAAGGAGCCGGGCGACGCATGACGCTCGAGCGTCTTCCCCGGTCGCTGCTCGCACGTCGAGGGTCTCGCCGTGCTCGTCGGAGCCCTCGTCCTGTACTTCCATGCGGGGTACGGGTGGCTGCTCCTCGTCGTCCTCTTCCTGGTGCCGGACCTCTCGATGCTCGGCTATCTGGCCGGCCCGCGGGTCGGTGCTCTCACGTACGACCTCGTGCACTCCTACGTCGGACCCGTCGCGCTCGCGCTCGTCGGCGTGCTCGGGGAGGCCGAGCCAGCCACCCAGATCGCGCTGATCTGGCTCGCGCACATCGGGCTCGACCGCCTGCTCGGGTACGGGCTCAAGTACCCGACGGGCTTCAAGGACACCCACCTGCAGCGGGTCTAGTCGAACTCGCGGCGGACGGCCTCGACGTTGTTGCCGTCGGGGTCGAGGACGAACGCCGCGTAGTAGCGGCCGCCGTACTCCGAGCTGTACTCATCCCGCACGCCCGGCGCGCCGTTGTCCCGCCCGCCGGCCTCGAGCCCCGCGGCGTGGAACGCGTCCACCTGGTCGCGCGACTCCGCGACGAAGGCGACGTGCACCGGCCCGCTCGTGTACGGCTCGCCGTCGGTCACGACGAGGTTCGCGAACTGCGCGCCGTTCTCGCCCTCCCAGACGGCGGGGATGCCGAGCGGCTCGAGGACGGCTCGGTAGAACGCCACGCTCGCCGCGGCATCCTTCACCCGGATGTGGACGTGGTCGAAGACGATGCGCGTCCAGTCCCAGTCGCTCATTGCGGCGACCCTAACAGAATTCGGCTTGACAGGAGAACGTATGTTCGTATAGAACATCTGTTCCCATGATCGCGTGTCTGCTCATCCCCGGGTTCGAGTTGCGGGCAGCGCTGCGTACCCGGCCGAGACTGGCGCTCGTGCCGGCGGCGCTCGCTCCGGAGGCGGGGGAGGAGCCGCTCCTCGGCCCGGTCACTACGGCTGCAGAGGCGGCAGGCGTGAAGCCGGGGATGCGGCTCGGCGAGGCGCTCGCGACGTGCCCGTCGCTCGTCCTCGTCGATCGCGACCCGGCGACGGTGGAACGGGAGTGGGAGGGCGTCCTGCGGCGCCTCGAGGACGCGGGCTTCGCAGTCGAGCCGGTCGAGCAGGGAGCGGTGGTGTTCGAGACACGTGGCCTCGAGCGACTCTACGGAGGCGTGCAGCCGGCGCTCGAGCGTGCGCTCGCGGCGGTCGGGCCGGCATGGGATCCTCGTATCGGCGCGGCCGACAGGCGCTTTACCGCGCTCGCCGCAGCGAGCGTCGCGCGACCCGGTCAGATCCTGCTGGTGGCGGCGAAGGAGGAGCAGGAGTTTCTCGAGCCGCTCCCGCTCTCGCTCCTGCCGATGATGCCGAACCGCTACGCGGAGCTCGAGGGCCTCGGTTTGCGCTCGCTCGGGGAGTTGGCGCAGCTTCCGAGCGGAGCGGTCGCTGAGCGGTTGGGGGTGGAGGGGACGAAGGCATGGCGGCTCGCCCACGGCGGTCGCAGGGCACGCGTGCGCGGGCGCAAGCCCGCCTCGGAGCTCGTCGAGGCGCTCACCTTCCCCGAGGCGATCGCGAACGAGCTCACGCTGCGACGGGCGCTCGGCTCCCTCCTCGAGCGCCTGCTCGCGCGTCCAGAACGGGCCGGGCGGCCGTTTCGAAAACTCGCGCTGGTCGCCCGGCTCGTCGACGGCGGCTCGTGGCGGCGCGTGACGACGCTGCGCGACGCGACCGCGGAGATCTCGCGGCTGCGCGTGGCGCTCGGGCCGAAGCTGCAGGAGCTTCCGGCGCCGATCGTCGAGCTCCGGCTCGAGGCTGTCGAGCTCGCAGAGCACACGGGGCAGCAGCTCGCGCTCGTCGAGCCGGCGGGGGAAGAAGCGGTCGTGCGCCTGCGCGAAGGGTTGCGACAGGTGCGCGCGAGCACGGGGACGGGGTCGGTGTGCGCAGTGGTGGAGGTCGCGCCGTGGTCGCGCATTCCCGAGGCACGCGCACTCGTCGTGCCGAAAGATGTTTGAGCTGCTCGCTCTCGGAAGCGATGCGATTTCGAAGCCGAAGGGCGATTCATTCGCCCGTAGGCATGCAGCGGCCTGCCATGGCGCGGCAAGAAGGAGGGGGTTCGCGGGGGAACCATGGGTTCCCCCGCGCTAGGTCGTCTCAACGCGCCGCGGCCGGCGCTCGTCGAGACGGGGCCGGGCCCGACACCGCGGATCGTGAACCGCGAGCAGGTGACGCTCGTCCGCGAGGAGTGGCGGGTCGTCGACCGCTGGTGGACGGACGATCCCGTCGACCGGCACTACTTCGAGGTCGTGCTCGAGGGCGGCCGGAACGTCTGCGTCTACCGCGACGCCGAGGCGCAGTGCTGGTTCACGCAGAACGCCTAGAGGCGGCCGACGACGCGCTTGCCGAAGCGCCCGACGGCGTACAACGCTCCGAGCCCTGCCGCAGAGGCGAACGCCACGATGTTCGTGGTCGCGCACGTCCGGCATGCGTTGCAACAGACCGTGGCCAGCGGAGCCTGATCGCCGTACTTCGCGGCGACCTGCAGTGCCCGACCCTGCCAGATCTGCTTCACCGTCGAACCGTAGCTCGCTCAGACGTCGAAGACGTCGTGGCGCTCGAAGAACTCTCGGTCGGGCTCGATGCCTTGTTCCCGGAGCTCGCCGAGCTCTCGGCGATACTGGACGAAGCCGCCGGGCGTGTGCAGGTTGAGCATCCGCACCGGCCGGTCGCTCACGTTCCGGAACCAGTGGACGACGCTCGGCGGGGCGAGGATGTAGCTGCCTGGTGTCGCATGGACGACCTCGTCGCCGATGTGGAACTCGAGCTCGCCGTCGAGGACGTAGAACGAGTCGCTGTGGGCCTTGTGGAAGTGGGGGTCGACGCCGCCTCCCGGGTCGAACACGATCTCGAGGAGGGCGAGCTCCGGCCGGTCGGACTTGACCGTGCCTCCCTCGCCGGGACCGAGAGCGATCGGCTCGTCCACTCAGACGGCCTGGTCGACCAGGCGCAGCCACTCGTCGGACATCGTCTCCGGAACGAGCACCCACTCCTTCATGACGCGGCCCATGCCGGGATCGAACGGCTGCGCGCCTGCCGCGAGCGCCGCCTCGCGTTGGGCAGCGTCGGTGAGCTTCACCGTGAGCCCACCGTCCTTCCAGTTCCCGGCGACGACCTTGCCGTTCTCGCGCTTCAGGCACGGCATCCCGAACATCTTCGACTCGTGGAGCGGATACCGCGCGGTGACGTCGGCGACGAGCTCCTCCCAGGTCACGCCGGCAACCTACCCCAGGCGGGTCACGATGGCAGATCCGGAACCGGCGCCGTCCTCGGGCGGGTCGAACTGGTCGAAGCCGGAGTTCTTCCCGCGCATGTAGTCGGCGAAGCCGAACGACGGCATGTGGAAGTTGAAGCAGCGTGCGGAGGCACCGCTGTCGTTGTCGAAGCCGTGGACGACGTTCGGAGGCATGACGAGGAGCGTCCCGGCGGGAAGGGCGCGCGAGCCGTCGCCGAAGTGGAACGTGAACTCCCCCTCGACGACGAGGAACCCGTCCGCGTGCTCGCGGTGCACGTGCCGCTGCGCTCCGCGCTCACCCGAGCCGTAGTGGAACTCGGAGACGGTGATCTCGTCGCTCTCCACGAGCACGGTGGCGCGCCGCCCCGGCCGGTCGGTGATCGTGTCGCCTTCCGTGCCTCCTGCTTGCCGGACGACGACGAGCCCGGGATCGGCCGAAACGGCATCGGCCGCCGGCCGCTGGTCGAACGCGGCCGCGTCCCCACGGACGTAGGCGCCGTAGCCCGAGCCGGGAGCGTGGAGGACGAGAAACCGCGCCGGGGCGTCGCCCGTCACCTCGACTGCGTGCACGACCTGGGGCGGGACGAACGCCCAACTCTCGGGGCCGACCCGATGCACACGATCCTCGAGCTCGAGCGTGAGCTCTCCCTCGAACACGTACAGCGCCTCGCCGTGCCGGGCATGGACGTGTGGCGGCGCCTTCCCCCAGCCCGGAGCGGCGCGCACTTCGACCGCGGCGAACTGCTCGATGTCGACGAGGAGCGTGACGTCGAGCTTCCCGCTCCGCAGGATGACTTCGCCTTCCGCGACCTCGACCACGTCCCGGCAGCCTAGATGGTTGATGCCACGATCTCGCGCGTCCGGATGCGCGATCTGGCGCGTCCGGGCCGCTACCGCCCGGACGCAGGCCGCGAAGCGGCCTGGCGTCGGGCGTGCGCTTCGCGACGGGAGAGCGGCAGCGAGGCGTCCAGCATCGCCACCGCTCTCCCGTCGCGCCCCGGAGCGGCCAGCTCACGCCCCGGAGCTGGCGATCTCGGGGCATCAACCATCTAGATGTCCGGCTACGTCGAGCTTCACTGTCACAGCGCGTATTCGTTCCTCGACGGAGCGTCGCAGCCGGAGGAGCTGGCGGCGCGCGCGGCCGAGCTCGGATACGAGGCGCTCGCGCTCACCGACCACGACGGCGTCTACGGCTCGCTCGAGTTTGCACACGCGGCGAAGGCGTTCGGCGTTCGGCCGATCACGGGCGCGGAAGTGACCCTCGACGGTGGCGCGCACGTCACGCTGCTCGTGGAATCGCGGCGCGGATACGCGAACCTGTGCCGCCTGCTCACAGTCGCGCACGCGGGAACGCGGCGAGCGGGGCGCGAGGACCGCGAGCCGCTGCCGCCGTCGGTGCCGCTCGCGACGGTCGCCGAGCTGAGCGAGGGGCTCGTCTGCCTGTCGGGCTGTGCCCGCCGCGGGCTGGGGCTGCTCGACCCGAACGCGGCCGCGCGGCTCGTGGGCGCCTTCGGCCGCGATCGCTTCTACGTCGAGCTGCAGCGGCCGTTCGAGCGAGGGGATGCACGGCGGCTCGGCCTCCTGCGTGATCTCGCCGAGCACCTCGGCGTCGAGACCGTCGCGACCGGCGATGTCCACGCGCACCACCCGCGTCGCACGCTGCTCCAGGACGTTCTCGTCGCGATCCGCTGCCGCACGTCGCTCGAGGGCTGCGAGCCGGAGCGGCGCGGGAACCGCGAGAGCTTCCTGCGCCCACCCGAGGAGATGCTCGAGCGCTTCTCGCTCGATCGTGCCGCAGCGGAGCGGAGCGTCCTGCTCGCGGAACGGCTCGAGTTCGACCTCACCGAGGAGCTCGGCTACCGCTACCCGGACTTCTCGGACGGCGCCGATCCGGCGATCGACCAGCTCGGAGCCATTTGCCGGCGCGCGATCGATGAGCGCTATCCCGCAAGTTGCAGGTCGCTACAAGCACAGGCGCGAGCTCGTTTGGAGGACGAGCTGAAGCTGATCGACGAGCTCGGGCTTGCGGGGTTCTTCCTCCTCCATCACGAGGTGCTCGAGATCGCCCGCGAGTGCGCGCGCGAGGTGCGGGGCACGGACTCGCCGCGGAGCTTCCTCCCGCCGGGTCGCGGCCGCGGGAGCTCGGTCGGCTCGATCGTTTGCTACCTCACCGGGCTCTCGCATGTCGATCCCGTCTCCAACGAGCTGTCGCTCGGGCGCTTCCTGAACCGCGAGCTCGCAGCCGTTCCGGACATCGATCTCGACTTCCCGCGCGACATTCGCGAGAAGCTCATCGTCCGGGTCACCGAGCGCTACGGGCGCGAGCACGCCGCGCTCGTCGCGAGCTTCGCGACCTATCGCTCGCGTGGCGCGATCCGCGACGTGGGCAAGGCGCTCGGGCTTCCGTTCGCGGAGCTCGAGCGGCTCGCGCGGCTCTCCGACGGCTGGAGCGCGAAGCGCGTGGGGGAGGAGGTGGCACGGCTCCCCGACGGCGAGCGGAAGCTCGAGTCGAAGCGCTGGCGCGCGTTCGCCTGGCTCGCCGCCGAGATCGCGGGGCTGCCGCGCCACGTCTCGCAGCACCCGGGCGGGATGATCGTCTCGACGCGGCCGCTGATCGAGCTCGTTCCCGTGCAGCCGGCGGCGATGGTCGGCCGCCAGCTCTGCCAATGGGACAAGGACTCCTGCTCGGATGCCGGATTTCTGAAGATCGACCTCCTCGGCCTCGGGATGCTCTCCGCGGTCGAGGACTGCGTCGACCAGATCGCGCGTACCCACGACGAGGTGATCGACCTCTCGCGGATCCCGTTCGACGACACCGCGGTCTACGACGACATCCAGCGGGCGGACACGATCGGCACGTTCCAGATCGAGAGCCGCGCGCAGATGCAGAGTCTTCTCCGGACGAAGCCGGCCAACCTCGACGACATCACCGTGCAGGTGGCGCTCGTGCGGCCCGGGCCGATCCAGGGAAAGGCGGTGCATCCCTACATCGACGCGCGCCAGCGGCTGCGCGAGGAACCGACCTACGTCTGGCCGGTCGACCACGAGCTCCTGCGCGATCCGCTCCGTACGACGTTCGGCGTCGTCGTCTTCCAGGACCAGGTGCTCGAGGTCGCGATCGCGCTTGCAGGCTTCACGGTGGGGGAGGCGGAGGGGCTGCGCCGCGCGATGAGCCGCAAGCGCAGCCACGACGCGCTCGAGGCGTTCCGCGAGCGGTTCATCGAGGGGGCCGCCGCCAAGGGCGTGGGCGCGGAAACGGCCGACAGCGTCTTCGACAAGCTCGTCGGCTTCTCCGGCTTCGGCTTTCCCAAGGCGCATGCGGCCGCGTTCGGGCTTCTTGCGTACCAGTCGACGTGGCTGCGCCACTACTACCCGGCAGAGTTCCTGAGCGCGCTCCTCAACGAGCAGCCGATGGGCTTCTATCCGCCCGCGACGCTCGTCCGCGACGCGCAGCGCCACGGCGTGGACGTGCTCCCCGTCGATGTCAACCTGAGCGGAGCCCGCTGCGCCGTCGAGTGGGGGGCTGTGCGCATCGGCCTCAACTACATCTCGTCGATCGGTGCGGACGACGGCGAGGTGCTCGTCGCCGAGCGCGTCGCGAACGGTCCGTTCCGGGACATCGCCGATCTGGCTCGCCGGTCGCGGCTCTCGTACGACGGGCTCGAGGCGCTCGTCAAGGGCGGCGCCTGCGACGGTTTCTGGAAGCCGCGCCGCGACCTCCTGTGGGAGCTCGGTCTCGTCTTCCGCGCCCAGTCGGTGCCCGGGTCGGAGGGTGAGATGAAGCAGCTCCCGCTCGAGCTCGAGCCCACGGCCGAGACCCCTTCCCTGCGCGACCTCACGCCGTGGGAGCGGATGCTCGCGGACTACCGCCACACGAGCATGTCGATCGAGACTCATCCGCTCACGCTGCTGCGCCCGCATCTCCCCGAGGGCACGCTGTCGAGCCTCGAGCTCCACGAGGAGCGCCACGGTCGGCAGGTCGCCTTTGCGGGGATGACCGTGGCGCGCCAGCGCCCTGCGACCGCGAAGGGGATCGTCTTCATGCTCCTCGAGGACGAGCACGGCCAGGTGAACCTGATCGTCCCGTCCGAGATCTACGAGCGGCACCGCGCGACGGTGCGCGGCGAGCCGCTCATCCTCGCGCGGGGTCGTTACGAGCGCGTCGGAGACAACCGCAACATCCTTGTCTCCTCGCTCGAGTCACTCGGGCCGCTCGCACGCCGCGTGGCGAGCGACGACACCGTCTGGGCCTCGCTTCCGCGCCCGCACTCCTTCGGTCGGCGCTGAGCCGCCTCCCCGGTCGACTAGCGGGTCGTGTCCACGACGCAGAATCGATTTCCCTCGGGATCGGCAAGGATCACGTAGTCGGCGTCAGCCGGTCGCTTGTCCCAGTGGACCTCGGTTGCGCCGAGGGAGAGAAGACGCTCGACCTCGTGCGCCTGATCCTCCGTGTACAGGTCGAGGTGGAGCCGGGGCGGAACTTGCAATGTCGAGGGAACACGATCGAGCGAGAGATCGGGACCGGCGCCCTCCTTCGGCCGCAGTAGCACGAAGTCGTGATCCAGGTCGTGGCGCTCGTAGCCGAGCGCCTCCGCCCAGAACGCCGCCTGACCTTGCAGATCGTCGACGCGCAACACGATCGAGCCGATCCGAACCATCCCGGCAATCGTACGAGCAGTCGGTGTGGACCGACCGTCGTGCTCAGGTCGCTCTCGAGAGCGTGAACGCCGTCTCGACGATGCCGATGTGCGTGAACGCCTGCGGGAAGTTTCCGACGAGGCGCTCGCTCGCCGGGTCGTACTCCTCGGAGATGAGGCCGAGGTCGTTGCGCAACGTGAGAAGCCGCTCGTACAGCTCGACCGCCTCGTCGCGTCTTCCTTGCTGGAACCAGACGGCTGCCAGCCAGAACGAACACGGTAGAAACGCGCCCTCGCCCGGAGGTAGACCATCGACCTCGGCGTTCTCTGCATCAGCGCGATAACGCTCGACGAACCCGCTGCCGAAGAGCTCCGCCTCGATTGCACGCACGGTTCCGACGACACGTTCATCGGTCGCGGGCAGGAAGCCGACGAGCGGGATGAGGAGGCAGCTCGCGTCGAGTCGGTCCGAGCCGTAGAACTGCGTGAAGGCGCCGCGCCCGGTGTTGTAGCCCTCTCGCAGCACCTCGTCCTTGATCGCCTTCCGCGCCGCCTTCCACCGGTCGACGGGGCCTTCGCGCCCGAAGCGCTCCACCGTCTTCACCGCCCGGTCGAAAGCGACCCATGCCATCACCTTCGAGTGCGTGAAGTGGCGGCGTGGTCCTCGAACCTCCCAGATGCCCTCGTCCGGCTCGCGCCAGCCCGACTCGAGCCACTCGAAGATCTTCGTCGTGAGACGCCACGCCGGGTCGGAGTGCACGAGCCCTTGCCTGCGCGCCTGGTAGAGCGCGTCGACAACCTCGCCGTAGACGTCGAGCTGGCGCTGATCCGACGCGCCGTTCCCGATGCGTACCGGTCCCGAGCCCTCGTAGCCGGCGAGCCAGGGCAGCTCGAGCTCGGTCAGGCGCCGCTCGCCGGCGACGCCGTACATGATCTGGAGATCCTCGGGCGAGCCCGCGATCGCCCTGAGCAGCCAGTCGCGCCATTCCCTGGCCTCCGCGACGTACCCCGCGCGGATGAACGCGAGAAGTGTGAGCGTCGCGTCGCGAAGCCAGCAGTACCGGTAATCCCAGTTCCGCACGCCGCCGATCCATTCCGGCAGCGAGGTCGTGGGGGCCGCGACGATTCCGCCTGTCGGCGCGTACGTCAGCGCCTTGAGCGTGAGGAGCGAGCGATGGACCGCGTCGTGCCAGCGGCCTTCGTACGTGCACCGCGACGCCCACTCGTCCCAGTAGCCCAAGGTGGTGGCGAGCGCGTCCTCCGGGTCGATGGGGTCGGGCGGCGGCTCGTTGGACGGGAACCAGCGAAGCACGAACGGGACCCGCTCGCCCTCGGCGACCGTGAAGCTCGCATGGGTCCGCAGGTCTCGCCCCTGGTGTTCGACCGGCGTTCGCAGCACCACCGCGTCAGGTCCCGCAACGGCGATCAAGGCCCCGTCGAGCCTGCGCGCCCAGGGCACGATCGAGCCGTAGTCGAACCGCAGGACGAGCTCCATCCGCATCTCCACATGCCCGCTGACTCCCTCGACGATGCGGACGACGTCGGGCTTCGTGACGCGCGGCGGCATGAAGTCGATGAGGCGCACCGTGCCGTCTGGAGTCTCGAGCTCGGTCTCGAGGACGAGCGTGTCTCCGCGGTAGCGGCGACGTGCCGAGCGGAACTCGCCCGCGGGCTGGATCGTCCAGTGGCCGTTTGCCTCGTCGCCGAGGAGCGCGGCGAAGACGGCGCCCGAGTCGAAGCGGGGGAGGCAGAGCCAGTCGATCGCGCCGTCGCGACTGACGAGTGCCGCGCTCTCCAGATCCCCGATGAGGCCGTAGTCCTCGATTCGCGCCATCAGTCGTCCTCGTCCAGGAACGACGCGAGGCGGCCGAACCGCCTGCGAGCGGCTCGGTCGAAGTCGCGTCGATAGTCCTCGGCGGTCCGGTCGTCCAGCGTCGCGGCATACGTCTCGCGGATGTCGTGGAGCTGCGTTCCGATTGCGTCGACGACGAGCTGGTAGTCACCGTAGAGCTCCTCCGACTCGGCTGCATTCGCGCTCGTCCAGGCGGAGTCCGCCTCGGCCGCCTCGTCGAGAAGCCCGGTCTCGCCCTCGAAGAGGTCGAGCTGACGCTCGACGAGGTCGCGGAACCGGTTCCGGCGGAAGATCACGCGATCTCCTCGTACAGCTCGAGGTGAGCGGCTGCCGAAGCGTCCCAGGTGAGCTCTTCGCGCGCGCGCTCGGCGCCGCTGCGGGCGGCAGCGAGGACGTCTGCATCGCCGATCAGCCGCGCGAGGGCGGCGGACATAGCCTCGACGTCACCCGGCGGCACCACGGCACCGGCGCCGTAGCGGCCGACGACCTCGCCGAGGCCGCCGATGTCGTAGACGATCGCCGGCACGCCGGCCCCGAGCACCTGTAGGAGCGCGCCCGAGAGGTCGATCTCCGCGCGGTACGGGAAGAGCCCGACGGTCGCCTCGGAGAGCGCCTGCCGAAGCTCCGGGTCGGGGAGGTAGCCGAGCCGCCACTCCGCTCGCCCGCCCGCCGTGCGCTGCAGGCCGTCGAGTGGGATGCGCGGATCGCCGACGACGAGGAGGCGAGCACCGTCGACGCCGAGGACGGTCTCGACCGCGTCCTCCGTGCCCTTGTACGGCCGGATCAGGCCGAGACACAGCGCCGTGCGTCCGTCGTCTCTGCGAGCTACCTCCGAACGGAACACTGGATGGGCGATGACGCGGAGCTTCTCCTCGGGGAGCCCGAAGTCGACGAGCTGACCCTTTCCGCGCTCCGAGTGGACGACGACGCGCTCGAAACGGTCGAAGAGTGCGCGCCACATGGCCGTCTTCGCAAGCGTTCGTCGCGGGATGATGTCGTGCGCCGTGAGAACGGCCGGGCTCCGCGGTCGGAAGAGCCAGCGGTCCACCTCCGGCGCGGCGAGCCACTGCACGTGGAGGACGTCCGGCTTCAACGTGGCGAAGCGGGCCATCCCGAGCGGATGCTCGACCGCTTTCAGTGCGAGCCGGAGGCGCTTCCCACCCAGGCGCGAGGACAGCGGATAGAACCACTCTCGTGCCTCGTAGCCGTCGGGCGGAGCGACCGTACCGAACCGGAAGCGCGACGTCACGAGCTCGACGTCGACTCCTTTCCGAGCGAGTGCCGCCGACAGCGCGCGGTCGTAAGGAGGCGTGTATGCAGGCGGGTCTGCGACGACGACGCGCATCGGGCGCGAACGTTAGATGCGGTGTCGGCAGAATCCCGCGCGTGACCTTCGAGGAGGCCCGCGCGCAGTTCCCCGTGCTCGAGCGCTACGCGTATCTCCAGGCGGGCAGCGTCGGGCCGCTCGCGCACGGAACGCTCGCGGCGATGCGCGAGGCGCAGGCCCAGGGTCTCACCGAGGGGCGTGGGTCTCACGCGCAGTTCACGCGCCTCCTCGACGGACGAGAGGAGCTCCGCTCGGAGCTCGCTGCCCTGGTCGGCGTTCCGGCGGAGACCGTGTCGATCACGGCCTCCACCACCGACGGCTGCAACATCGTCCTCGCCGGGCTCGGCCTCGGCCCGGCGGACGAGGTGATCACGACGACCGACGAGCACTTCGGCCTGATCGGGCCGCTGCACATGTCAGGGGCAAGAGTGGTCGTCGTCGAGCCCGACGCCGATCGGATCCTCGCCGCCGTGACCGGGCGCACGCGACTGATCGCGATCTCGCACGTCCTCTGGACGACGGGTGCGGTGCTTCCCGTCCACGAGCTGAAGGCGCACACGGGGCTGCCGATCCTCGTCGACGGCGCCCAGTCCGTCGGTGTCATACCCGCCGACGCGCGGGGACTCGACTACTACACCATCTCCGGCCAGAAGTGGCTCTGCGGACCGGAAGGCACGGGCGCGCTCGTCGTCGCGGATCCGGAGGCGCTGCGTGTCTCGCGCCCGAGCTATCTCGCGCAGCAGTCGTACGAAGCGGACGGGACGTTCGTGGCGAAGGACGGCGCGGCTCGCTTCGACCCCAACGTCACGCCCACGGCCGCTGTCGCGGGGCTACGGGCCGCGCTCGCCGCGGTGCCCGAGTGGGCGTTCGAGCGCGCGCACGAGATGGCAGGACTCTTTCGTACACGCCTGGCGGAGGCCGGGTGCGACGTCGTCGTGTCCCGGGAACATGCGACGCTCGTCTCCTGGCGCGTGCCGGTCGAAGAGTCGGGCAACATCGTGGCTCGGCTCGCCGACACCGGGGTGATCGTCCGCGACCTGCCTGGAAGAGGCCTCGTCCGGGCTTCGGTCGGGTGGTGGACGAACGATGACGACCTCGACCGCCTTCTCGGAGCGCTCGACGGGTGAGCGAAAGGGCGTCACGGGGGGCGGAGCCGCAGTCGGTTCGACGAGGCGACGCGATGGACGTCACCGAATCGCCGTACGGGGCCGTGGGGCTGCTCCATTCCGGACGCGAGCTGAACGTGTGGTGGATTCGCAAGGAACGTGAGGAAATCGACCCGGCGTGGACGATCTTCACGCGCGACGACGTCCTCTATGTCGTCGAGGGGAGCCTCAAGCTCGAGATCCGCGGCCAGCCGGCCCGGATCCTCGAAGCGGGCGACGTCTTCGTAATCGAGGCGGGCACGGCGTTTCGCGGCTACCGTTGGCCGCGCGACTCCGACGAACCGTGCCTCTTCCTGGCGGTCTCGGCGGCCGACGTCCAGACCACGCGCGAGCCGCTGCGCTAGGGTCGCGGCGCGCCGTGTGCTTCGATCTCGACTCCGCTCCGCCGATCCCGCCGATCTCGGGCGCGGCCGTCTCGCACGACGATCTCGTCCTGGAAGCGAAGGACGGAAATCGCTTCGCGGCCTTCTATGCGGCGCCCGAGGAGCCGGCTCGCGTCGGGGTCGTCATCCTCCCGGACGTCCGCGGTCTCTACCGCTTCTACGAGGAGCTGGCATTGCGTTTCGCGGAACGGAGCTACGCAGCCGTTGCGTTCGACTTCTTCGGGCGCACTGCTGGCGTGGAGAAGCGGGACGACGACTTCGAGTACATGCCCCACGTGCAGCAGACGACGCCCGCGGGCATACAGGCAGACGTCGGCGCCTGCGTGGCGCATCTCAGGTCGGCAGGCTGTGAGTCGATCTTCACGGTCGGCTTCTGCTTCGGCGGGAGGAACTCGTGGCTCGCGACCACCGCGGGGCACGGCCTCGCCGGTGCGGTCGGCTTCTACGGCCGGCCGGGTCCGGCAAACGACGGCTCGCCCGGGCCGATTCAGCGGGCCGGCGAGATGGCCGCACCCATCCTCGCGCTCCAGGGCGGCGACGACGCTGCGATCCCGAAGGAGGACTCCGAAGCATTCGACGCCGCGCTGGCCGCCGCCGGTGTCGAGCACGAGGTCGTGATCTACGACGGCGCGCCGCACAGCTTCTTCGATCGCAAGCACGAGGAGTTCGCGGCCGACTCGGAGGACGCCTGGAACCGCGTCCTCGCCTTTCTCGACCGCTACTCCTGAGCGTCGGCGGCCGTTCGGAGCCCGAGGTCCGGCGCGATCGGCTGCAGCGCGGCTACGACGTTCGCGATGTGCTCGTCGAGCTCGAGCCCGAGCAGCTCCGCACCGGCGTAGACCTCGTCGCGGTGCACGCCCGCCGCGAACGACGGCTGCTTCAGCTTCTTCTTCACGGACTTCGGCTCGAGCCCGTCGAGGCCGGTCGGACGGACGAGCCCGCAGGCATGCACGAATCCGGACAGCTCGTCGCAGGCGAACAGCACCTTCTTGAGCTGCGTGTCGCGCGGCATCTCGAGATGCTCGGCGTGAGAGAGCACCGACTCGATGAGCTCTTCCGGGTACCCCTCCTCACGAAGGATCGCCGCTCCGTCCTGCGGATGCTTGTCGAGTGTGGGATGGATCTCGTAGTCGAAGTCGTGGAGGAGCGCCGCCGCACGCCAGAACTCCGCGTCCTCGTCGTACAGGCGGGCGTAGTACCCGACCGACGCCTCGACCGCGAGCGCGTGGCGGAGGAGCGCCTCGCTCGTGGTGTAGCGCGTCAGTGTCTCCCACGCCTGTTCCCTCGTCGGCCGCATGGCGGAGTACGATAGCCGCCGCCGTTGGACCCCCCAGTGAGTCAGAAGACAGTCGCACCCTACGGAACCTGGTCGTCGCCGATCTCGGCCGAGATGGTTGCCCAGGCCGGCGTGCGCCTGTCCGCGCCGTGGATCGAGGACGGCGTCGTGTGGTGGCTCGAGGGCCGTGCGTCGGAGGCGGGCAGGGTCGTGCTCGTGCGGCTGGGCGCGGGCGCCACACCGATTGATGCCGTCCCGGCGGGCTTCAACGTGCGGACGTCGGTCCACGAGTACGGTGGCGGTGCGTACTGCATCCATCGCGGGGTTGCGCTCTGCTCGAATTTCGACGACCAGCGCCTCTATCGCGTGGAGCCCGGCACGGAACCGGTCGCGATCACGCCGGACGTGCCCGAGCGTCGGCATCGCTACGCCGACGGCCGCGTCACCCCTGACGGTGCGCTCTGGATCGGCGTTCGCGAGCGCCATGCCGCTAGCGACCGCGCAAAGGACGTCGTGAACGAGCTCGTCGCCGTTCCGACGGACGGTTCGTCCGAGCCTCGCGTCGTCGTCAGCGGGCGCGACTTCTACTCGAATCCGCGCATCTCTCCGGATGGCTCCCGGCTCTGCTTCCTGGCCTGGAACCTGCCGTGGATGCCGTGGGACGGCTGCGAGCTCCACGTCGCGGACCTCGAACCCGACGGCACGGTCACGAACGTCGAGCACGTCGCAGGGTCGGACGGCGCAGAGTCGATCTGGCAGCCGGAGTGGAGCCCGGCCGGAGACCTCGTCTTTGCGAGCGATCGCGCGGGGTGGTGGAACCTCGAGCGGATTCGCGACGGCCGGCGATCGCCGCTTCATCCGGCGGCAGCCGAGTTCGGCTATCCGGCGTGGGTGTTCGGCGCCAGCTCGTTCGCCTTCCTCGCCGACGGACGACTCCTCTGCGGGTTCGAGCGGGGCGGCTTCACTCGGTTCGGCGTGCTGGACGTGGAGTCGGGTGAGCTGGAGGCACTCGACATCGGCCTCGACGCGTGGCGAACGCCGTACGTCTGCGCCGAGGGAAGGTTCGCAGTCGTCGTCGCAGGCTCGCCGACGATCCCGACGCAGCTCGCCCGCGTCGACGTCGACACCGGCGCGGTCGAAACGGTGCGGACGAGCATGCAGTCCGAGCTTTCGGGCGCCTACCTCTCCATTCCGGAGTCGATCGAGTTCCCGACCGAAGGCGGTCTCACCGCGCACGCGCTCTTCTATCCGCCGACCAGTCCCGAGTACGACGCGCCCGAGGGAGAGCTGCCGCCGCTCATCGTCGAGAGCCACGGCGGGCCGACCGACAGCGCGAATCCCGCGTTCAGCCTCGGGGTGCAGTTCTGGACGAGCAGGGGATTCGCGTACGTGGACGTCGACTACGGAGGATCGACCGGCTACGGACGCGCCTATCGGGAGCGGCTGAACGGGCACTGGGGCGTCGTCGACCTCCAGGACTGCGTGAACGCCGCGCGCTCCCTCGTGGAGCAAGGGCAAGCCGACCCCAATCGCCTCCTCATCACGGGAGGCAGCGCAGGCGGCTACACGACCATCTGCGCATTGACGTTCACGGACGTCTTTGCGGCCGGTGCAACGTATTTCGGAATCGCGGATCTCGAGCAGTTCGGTGGCGGCGAGACG
Organism: uncultured Gaiellaceae bacterium; assembly: GCA_963746975.1. Lineage (GTDB taxonomy): Bacteria > Actinomycetota > Thermoleophilia > Gaiellales > Gaiellaceae > GMQP-bins7. The sequence goes on along the minus strand of CAVVDE010000010.1, from coordinate 719,490 downwards.
CACAAGTTCGAGCTCCAGTACGAGCACACGCTGATCGGGCCGTATCCGGAGCGGGCCGACCTGTACAGGGAGCGCAGCCCCATCCACTTCACGGACAGGATCGCCACGCCGATGCTCGTCCTCCAGGGGGCGGACGACCGGGTCGTCCCGCCGTCGCAGGCGGAGCTGATCGTGGGCGCGCTCGAAGAACGCAGGATTCCCCACGCGTATCTGCTCTACGAAGGGGAAGGCCACGGCTTCCGGAAGGCGGAGAACCTCATCGGCTCGCTCGAAGCCGAGCTCTCCTTCTATGCACAGGTTCTCGGCTTCGAGCCCGCCGGTGCTATCCCTACGCTCCGCATCGAGAACCTGTCCGAGTAGCCCGGAGGAGCACGTGAAGACCGCCAGTAGCATTGCCCGCGCGATGCAGTCCTTCGTCATCGAAGGCGGCCGCCCCCTGTCGGGGACGGTGCGCGCGTCGGGCAACAAGAACGGCGCGCTCCCGATTCTCGCCGCCTCTCTCCTCGCCTCGGAGGAGGTGCGCCTCTCGAACCTGCCGCGCATCCGCGATGTCGAGACGATGGTGGAGCTGCTCGCGGATCTCGGCGCGGACATCGAGTGGACGGGTCCGAACGACGTTCGCGTCGACGCGACGGGAGTGGGGCGGACGGATCTCGATGCCGAGCTCGCACGCGAGATCCGGGCGTCGTTCCTCCTCGCCGGGCCTCTCCTCGCACGGTTCGGGCGCGTGACGGTGCCACCACCCGGCGGCGACGTGATCGGGCGGCGTCGTCTCGACACGCACGTGCACGCCTTCTCGGCGCTCGGTGCGGACGTTCACGTCGACGGGGTCTACGAGCTCACTGCCGACAGGCTGCGAGGAACCCGCGTGTACCTCGACGAGGCGTCGGTGATGGGGACCGAGAACGCGATCATGGCCGCCGTGCTCGCGGAGGGTGAGACCGTGCTCGGCCACGCCGCGTGCGAGCCGCACATCCAGGACCTCTGCCGTTTCCTCGTGTCCCTCGGAGCGGATATCGAAGGAATCGGCTCGAACGTGCTCCACATCCACGGACGGAGCGAGCTCGGAGGCGGCGACTTCCGCGTCGGCCCCGATCACATCGAGGTCGCGAGCTTCGTCGGCCTTGCGGCCGCCACTGGGGGCGAGGTCGTGGTGACGGACGTCGAGCCGGACGATCTCATCTCGATCGTTCCCGCGTTTCGAAAGCTCGGCGTCCAGATGGAGGTCACGGACTCGGCCATCCGGGTCCCTGCCGGCCAGCAGCTTTTCGTCGAGGACGACTTCGGCGGTCAGATCCCGAAGATCGAGAGCGGCGTCTGGCCGGCGTTCCCGGCAGACCTGACGTCGATTGCGGTGACGGTCGCGACGCAGGCGACCGGAACGATCCTGATCTTCGAGAAGATGTTCGAGAGCCGCCTCTTCTTCGTCGACAAGCTCGTCTCGATGGGGGCGCGGATCATCCTCTGCGATCCCCACCGAGTCGTCGTCACCGGCCCTGCGACGCTCTACGGCGAGCGCCTCGAGAGTCCCGACATCCGCGCCGGCATGGCGATGCTCATCGCCTCGCTGTGTGCCGAGGGGACGTCGACGATCGGGAACATCCGCCAGATCGACCGCGGGTACGAGCGCATCGACGAGCGACTGCGTGACCTGGGTGCGTCGATCGAGCGCACCGAGCTGTGACGAGCGCGGGCGCCGCACGGATCGACCTCACCGGCGGAGAGACGCGGGTTGCGACTGGAGTCGTCGTCCTCGACCACCTGCTCGAGGAGCTCGGTCGCGCGGGCGGCTTCGGTCTTCAGCTCGAGATCGCGCCCGACGACCCCGAGGCCGAGGTCGGGCGCGCCGGCGAGGCGCTCGGTGACGCGCTCGCGCCGCTGCTCGAGGCGGATTCCGCCGGACGCGGTTTCGGGATCGCTCCCGCCGACGAGGCGCTCGCGATGGTCGTCGTCGAGGCGTCGGGGCGCCCGCTCGTGGTCTCGAATGCCGATCTCACCTCGACGCGCGCCGGCGGTCTCCGCGCCGATCTCACCGCGACGTTCCTGGACGAGCTCGCGGACGCGGCCGGCCTCACGATCCACGTGCGCCTGATCGAGGGCGACAACTCCCAGCATGTGCTGTCCGCGATCTTCAAGGCGCTCGGGATCGCCCTGGCGCGTGCGACCAAAGGGGGGCACTAGTGGCGGAGAAGAACGTCATTCGGACGGATCGCGCGCCGGGGCCGTTCCAGGGCGCGCCGTACAACCAGGCCATCCAGGTCGGGGACCTCGTCTTCGTCGCCGGCCAGCTCGGGATCGGCCTCGACACGGGCGTGCTCGCGGGCGCAGGCGTCGCGGAGCAGACGGAACAGATCATGACCAACCTCGGGGCCATCCTCGAGGCGGCCGGGAGCGGTCTCGACAAGCTCGTGAAGACGACGGTCTTCCTCATGGATCTCGGCGACTTCGCCGCGATGAACGAGGTGTACGCGAAGTACGTCGGCGACCGTCCGCCTGCACGCTCAACGGTTCAGATCTCGGGCCTGCCGAGTGGGGCGCTCGTCGAGATCGAGGCCGTTGGACACGTCTAGCGTCGCCTGACGCCGCGCTGCTCAGCGTCACAATGCGCCAATGCGGGCCGAACAGGTCATCGCCACGCACGGGAACACCGACTTCGATGCGTTCGGAGCGATGCTCGCTGCGCGGCTGCTCTACCCGGAGGCCGTCGTCGCGGTCGCGACGCTGAATCGCAACGTCCGGGACTTCTACCATCTGCACGCGGACGAGCTCGGTGCCGTCACCGAGGTGGGTCGCCTCGAGATCGACGCGATCCGACGTCTGATCCTCGTCGAGGTCGCAACCGCGTCCCGGCTCGGCGATCTCGAGAGCGTGGCGCTCGATCCGAGCGTCGAGAAGGTTCTCTTCGATCACCACGGCGAGCAGGGGCTCCCGGACTGGCTCTCCTCCGAAGCAGCGGTGCTCTCGACGGACGGCGCGCTCACGACAACGCTCGTCGGAATCCTCGCGGAGCGGGAGCTCTCGCCGACCGTGCTCGAAGCGACAGCCTTCGCCCTCGGAATCCACGAGGACACCGGCTCGCTGACGCACGCGACGACGACCCAGCGCGACGTCGACGCGCTCTCCTGGTGCGTCCGGCACGGAGCTCGCCAGGACCTCGTCAGCGAGTACCTGCATACGCCCCTCGCGCCCGCAGAGCGCGAGCTCCTCAAGCAGCTGCTGGAGCGGCTCGAGCCGGTCTCGTCTGCGGGAGACGGAGCGTTGGTCGCGGCCGTCTCGTGGCCCGAGTACGTCGACGGTGTCTCGAACCTCGCGCACAAGATCGTCGACCTCACGGACACGCGCGTGCTCGTGCTTCTGGTCGAGATGGGCGACCGCGTCTTCGTCGTCGTGCGCAGCCGTACCGAGGCGGTCGATGCAGCAACGATCGCTGCGGAGTTCGGGGGCGGGGGACACCCCCAGGCCGCGTCGGCGATCGCCCGGGTCGACCTCGAGTCGGCTCGCGAGCGTGTCGTATCGGCGCTCCGCGCCGCGCGGACGGACGTGCGCACCGCGCGCGACGTCATGTCCACCCCCGTTCGCGCCGTGGCATCGTCGGCGAGCGTCCGCGAGGCGATGACGCTCTGTCAGCGGCACGGCCAGAGCGGCGTCTTCGTCGTCGACAACGGGCGGCTGGTCGGCAGCGTGAGCCGCGAGGATCTCGACAAGGCCGTCGGGCACGGCCTGGCACACGCCCCTGTCCGCGGAATCATGAGCAGCCACGTCGTCGAGGCGGGAGAGGAGACGACGGTTCAGGAGCTGCGAGGCCTCGTCACGGCCGCCGACGACGGCCGCGTCGCGATCCTGGGAGGTGACGAGCTCGTCGGCATCGTCACACGCGTCGACCTGCTCCGCGCACTCGAAGGGACCGTCCCGCAACCCGCCGACGGGGCGGCGAGCATCGCCGGGCAGCTGCGAGCCTCGCCTCGCCTGCGCCAGGCAGCGGACGCGGTCGCGGCGCTCGGAGACCGCGCGGAGGGCGTCTACCTCGTCGGCGGAACGATTCGCGACATCCTGCTCGGCGAGGAGAGCTTCGACGTCGACATCGCCGTCGAGGGCGATGCGATCGCGTTCGCATATGAGCTCGCCAAGGCTCTCGGCGGTCGCGCGACGCCGCATCACAAGTTCGGCACCGCCATCGTCTCCTACGGCGAGAACGAGCGGATCGACGTCGTGACCACCCGAACCGAGTTCTATGACGCTCCGGGTGCTCTCCCGACCGTCGAACGAGCAGGCCTCCGGGAGGATCTGTACCGGCGCGACTTCACGATCAACGCCATGGCAGCGTCCCTGACGCCGGACGACTTCGGGCGCCTCGTCGACCCGTTCGGCGGCCGCGGAGATCTCGAAGCGCGCGTGCTCCGCGTGCTGCACAACCTGTCGTTCATAGACGACCCCACGCGGATCTTCCGTGGCATCCGGTACGAGGCGCGCCACGGCTTCCGGTTCGACGAGCACTCCGCACGCCTCGTCCGCGGCTGCATCGAGATGGGGCTCGTCGGCGACCTGTCGTCGTCGCGCATGCGCGACGAGCTGGTCGCGCTGCTGGAGGATCCGGGTGCGGCCGACGGCATCCGCCGGCTGGGCGAGCTCGGAGCGGACCGCGCGATTCATCCACACCTGCGTGGGGACGAGGTCGCGGCCCGGCTGTTCTCGCAGGCGGTGGCGCTCCGGAACGAGCTCGCTGTCGATGTTCCGACCTGGCGGATCGGGCTCGCGGCGCTGGCCCACGAGATGACCTCCGACGAGGCATACGGGTGGCTGGAACGGCTGAAAGTGCGCCGTCGTGACGCCGACAGGATCGTGGGTGCCGTCACGGTCGGGCCGCGGATCGCCGAGCGCCTGCGGGATGAATCTCTCGATCCGTCCCAGGTGGTCGCGCTCGCGGACCCGTTCTCGCCCGACGCGCCGCTGCTCGCGCTCGCGCGCGAGGACCGCGCAGAGCTTCGGGACTACTTCTCGCGGCTGCGCGACGTCGATCTCGAGATCGGCGGAGCAGACCTCATCGCCATGGGGCTCTTGGAGTCACCGCGGATCGGCGACATCCTGAGCGAGCTCCGCCGGCGCAAGTTGAACGGCGAGCTCGTCGGGCGGGAGGAGGAGCTCGCGGCGGCTCGCGAGCTCGCCTCGGCGTGACCGTCGCCACGACATCCGAGATCGCCGAGCGCTACGCGCGCGTCCGCGACGAGGTCGGGCCGGGCGTGACGGTCGTCGTCGCGACGAAGTATGTGACCCCCGAGGAGATGTCCGCCCTCGCCGAGGCGGGGGTAGAGGTCGTCGGAGAGAACCGCGCACAGGATCTCGAGCGAAAGCACGCGCTGTACGGAGACGCGTTCCGCTGGCACTTCATCGGGCACCTCCAGTCGAACAAGGTGAAGGTCGTGAACCCGCTGTGCGAGCTCGTCCACTCGGTCGGCTCGGAGTCGGCGGCGCGCCGTGTCGAGGTTCCCTGGCTCCTCGAGGTGAACCTGTCCGGTGAAGACTCGAAGTCCGGCGTGGCGCCCGAGGACATTGCAGGCTACGTCGCGAGCTATCCGCTCCTCCGTGGGCTCATGACCATGCCGCCGCTCGCCGCCGAGCCCGATGCTTCAAGGCCGCACTTCCGGCGCCTCCGCGAGCTCGCCGCCGAGCACGGGCTTGCCGAGCTCAGCATGGGCACCTCGCAGGACTATCGAGTGGCTGCTGAGGAGGGTGCCACCCTCGTCCGGGTGGGAGCGACGATCTTCGCCGCCGACCAGGGCTAATATCCCGCGGTCATGGGGTTCAGCGATCTCTGGAGTCGCACGCTCGTGTATTTCGGCATCGCCGAGGACGAGGAGTGGGACGACGACCTGGAGACGAGCGAGCAGCAGCTCGAGGAGAGCTACCGCCGCCGTGACCGCCAGAACGTCCGCCGTCTTCCGTCGACAGCGGAGGCAGAAGGCTGGGAGTCGGAGGAGTCCGCCGCGCCGCCGCCCAGGCGCGACCGCTCGTCACGCTTGCGGAGCGTGTCCGCTCCGGCGCCTGCAAAGGTGCATCTCGTCGCTCCGCGTGCGTTCAACGACGCGAAGCAGATCGCCGATCGCTTCAAGGCGCAGATCCCCGTGATCATCAACCTCCAGAGCGCGGACACCGAGCTTTCGAAGCGGCTCATCGACTTCGCGAGCGGCCTCACCTACGCGCTCGACGGGAGCATGCAGCGCGTCGCCGACAAGGTCTTCCTGCTGACCCCGCGCGACGTCGAGCTCTCGGCCGAGGAGCGCGCCCGCGCGATGGAGCGCGGCGGCTTCTACAACCAGGCGTAGCAGCGCCTTTCCGCAGATCGGAAATCCCTAGCGGGATTCCCGATCGCGAACGTCAAAGACGCTCGTAGCGACAGGTTTCGGGCGTCGTCACAGTCCTACAGCTGACCGACCTCCGCGCGCCTGAGCTTTCCCGTAGGGACCGTCAGCCTCCGCAGGCCGGAATCCCGCATTCGCGGGATTTCGGCCGCTCACGTCCAAGACGCTCGCAACGACAGAACTTGAGCGTCGTCACAGTCCTACAGCCGACCGACCCTTCGCAGGCTCGAGCACCCAGGCCGTAGGAACCACCGTCTCGGTGGCGAACACGCGTCCGATGGGCGGGTATGCCTTCCTTGGCGTTGTCGCGGACGCTGCGTCGTCGCTGCAGAGCTTCGTCACCGTGTTCACGTCGATCTACATCCTCTTCATCTTCGCGTACGTGCTCCTCACCTGGATACAGCTGCCCTATTCCACTGTCGCCGCATCTCTGCAACGATTCCTGGACGAAGTCGTTCGCCCGTACCTCGGCCTCTTTCGGGGCCGGATACCGACGCTCGGGCCACTCGATCTCTCCCCGATCGTGGCCGTCATCGTCCTGCTCGTTGCGGCGCGAGTCGTCAACGCCCTGATCGGGGCTCTCCTGTAGGAGGTCAGATGCCGCTCACCCCAGTCGAAGTCAGACATGTGGAGCTCAGACGCGCGTGGCTGCGCGGCTACCGCCGCAAGCCCGTCGATCAGCTGCTCGAGGAGATTGCGGACAGCTTCGAGGACGTGTGGAGGGAACGTGCCGACATGTCCGACCGCCTCGAGGAGCTCGAGGCCGATGCTGCAAAGCACCGCGAGCTCGAGGCGCTCCTGCGCTCGACGCTCGTTTCCGCGGAGCGTGCCGCGCAGGACATGAAGGAGCAGGCCCGTCGAGAGTCCGACCTCATCGTCCAGGAGGCGCACGCCGAGTCGCGGCGTGTGACCCGCGAAGCGGCGGCCGAGAAGCGGCGACTCGAGGAGGACATCGTCAAGATCCGGGCACAGCTGCGGGCGTCGTTCGAGTCTCTGGGCGAGTGGCCCGGCGACAAGCCGGCGGAGGAGAAGGAGGCCCAGACCGTCGTGACGCGCCCGATCCCGGTCGGCGAGGTCACGGACGGCGGGATCCGCAAGGTCGCCGGCTAGAGCGCGGATATCCTTCGGGTCGTGGAGGCCCAGCGCACGATCCTGAAGCTGCGTGTCAGTCCCGGAGCCCGGCGGCCCGGTGTCGTCGGTCGCCACGGTGCCGCATGGAAGCTCCGCGTCAGCGCCCCGCCCGAGGCAGGGCGAGCGAACGACGCCGTTCTCGCGCTCCTCGCGGAGACACTCGACGTCTCCCGCCGCGATCTCGAGCTCACGTCGGGCCACGCGTCGCGCGACAAGGTCGTCACGCTTCACGGGATCACGACCGAGACCGCGGAGAGGCGTCTCGCCGACGCGGTGGAGAGCAAATGAAGGACGTGCTCGATCTCGAGCGCTACAGGCGCGTTCTCGAAGGCGAGCGCGACCGGCTCCTGCACGCGGCCCAGGCGGTTCACCACGATGGCTCCTTGCTGGAGGAGACCGGCGATCTCGCGATCGGATCGGACGACCACATCGCGGACAGCGCGACCGAGACGTACATGCGCGAGCTCGACGAGGGGCTCGAGGAGAACGCGGGCCACGTCCTCGTGGAGATCGAGGCTGCGCTCGCGCGGATCGACGACGGGACGTACGGCGTCTGCGCGGCCTGCGGCGGTCCGATCGGCGAGGAGCGGCTCGAGGCGGTTCCGTACGCGACCCTCTGCATCGACGACAAGCGGGCCATCGAACGCTCGTGATGAGCGAGCCCGCAGGGTCCGAGGCGCCGCGGGTCGACGTCCGCATCGGGTCGACGGCCAACGCGCTGCAACCGGTGTCGTCCGCCGAGCGCTCGCTCGGGGCCGGGCGCGCGCAGTGGGTCATCCTGCTCCTCGTCGCCGGAGCGGCGGTGTTCGCGGATCAGCTCACGAAGCAGGTCGTCGGGCGAACGCTCGCGCTCGGAGAGAGCGTCGACATCGTCGGGCCGTTCAGCATCAATCACGTCCAGAACTCGGGAATCGCATTCGGCCTCTTCGGAAGCCGCACGTCGATCGTGATCGGTGTGACCGCCATCGCAGTGGGGGCGATGCTCGTCTTCTTCGCACGCTCCGGGAGGCGCCATCCCGTGCTTCCGGTCGCCCTCGGCCTCGTGTTCGGTGGGAGCATCGCGAATCTGATCGACCGCGTGCGGCTCGGGCACGTCACCGACTTCCTCGACCTCGTGGCCTGGCCCGCCTTCAACCTGGCGGACACGTTCATCGTGGTCGGCGTCGCAATTCTCTTCGGCGCGCTCGTCCTCGCCGACCGGCCGCACCGCATGCACGGAGCGCGGGGTGGCGACGCTTCGCTTCAGCGTCGCTGAGTCGCAGGCGGGATCGCGACTCGATCGCGCGCTCGCCGGACGCACGGAGATCGGCACACGATCTCTCGCAGAACGGCTTCTGCTGGACGGGGTGGTGACCGTCGACGGAGCCGTTCGGCCGAAGAGCCATCGGCTGGATGCCGGCTCCGTCGTCGAGGTGACGCTGCCCGAAGTCGCGGCCGGGCTCGAGGCCGAGCCCGTGACCGTTCCGGTCGTCTACGAGGACGACCATCTGCTCGTCGTCGACAAGCCCGCGGGCATGACCGTCCACCCGGGAGCCGGAACCGGGGAAGGGACACTCGCCGCGCAGCTTCTCTCGCTCGGCGCGACCGGTGGTAGATCCGGATCGACCGGGGATCGTTCATCGACTCGATCGCGACACGTCGGGGCTCTTGGTCGTCGCCCGCTCCGGAGAGGCGTTCGCGGCCCTGCAGGAGGCGATGAGGCGGCGTGAAGTCGAGCGTCGCTACCTCGCGCTCGTGCGCGGCCGGCCGCAGTCGCGATCCGGCCGCATCGACGCGCCGATCGGGCGGGACCGCCGAGATCCGATCAGGCGCTCGCTCGACACGAACGAGCCGCGCGATGCGGTCACGTGGTTCGAGGTGGTCGAGCTCATGTCCGGACCACGCTTTGCTCGAGGTCAGGCTCGAGACCGGGCGCACACACCAGATTCGGGTCCATCTCGCCGCGATCGATCTTCCGGTGTCCGGAGACCCGGTATACGGCGTCAGGAGCGATCTCGGCCTCGCGCGTCAGTTCCTGCACGCGCACGGGCTGCGCTTCGCGCATCCCGTGTCGGGAGACGCGCTCGAGCTCGAGTCCGCGCTTCCCGCGGATCTCCGGACCGCCCTGGATACGGCCCGCGGCAGCTAGACTCCCCGACGTTCGTTCGTCCCTTCGACCCGGCGACCAGCCGTGGCGGGGGTGCCGTCGCCGTGAGCGCGGTTCCGCCCGGCCCGTCGGTGAATCACGTCAACCAACCTGAAAGGGGCTGATCGCGTGTCAGTCGTCTCGATGCGAGAGCTGCTGGAGGCCGGCGTCCACTTCGGGCACCAGACGCGTCGCTGGAACCCCAAGATGCGCCGCTACATCTTCGGAGAGCGCGGGGGCATCTACATCATCGACCTCACGAAGACGCAGGAGCTGCTCGAGGAGGCGCACGATTTCGCGAGGAACGTCGCCGAGCGAAACGGCACGATCCTCTTCGTCGGCACGAAGAAGCAGGCACAGAACGCCGTCGCCGAGAATGCGTCGCGGGTCGGCATGCCGTACGTCTCGAACCGCTGGCTCGGCGGCCTGCTGACCAACTGGCGCACGATCTCCGAGCGAATCGCGTACCTGCACGACCTCCGCCGCCTGAAGACCGACGGACAGCTCGAACTGCTGCCGTCGAAGGAGCGGCTCGGGATGGAGGCCGACCTCGAGAAGCTCGAGTCCAACCTCGGTGGCGTCGCCGACATGAAGCGCCAGCCGGACGCCGTCTTCGTCCTCGACCTCAAGAAGGAGCAGCTCGCGGTTCGCGAAACGCATCGGCTGGGCGTGCCCGTCATCGGCCTCGTCGACACGAACGCCGATCCGGACGAGGCGGACTTCGTCATTCCCGGAAACGACGACGCGATCAGGTCGTGCGACCTCGTCGCGCGGGTGGTCGCGGACGGAATTGCCGCGGGCCGCACGAAGGTGACAGCGGCCGAGATGACGGCTCCGGCAGCGGACGAGCCTGCAGCCGACGACCCGGCGGAGGAGAGCGACGAGACGCCGGCCGCCGAGCCGGAGCTCGAGCCCGCAGCTGTCGCGGAAGGGAGTGAGTCCGAGTGAGCACCACGATCAGCGCATCTCTCGTCAAGGAGCTTCGCGACGCGACCGGTGCGGGGATGATGGACTGCAAGCGCGCGCTGGAGGAGACCGGCGGCGACCTCGAGGCCGCGCGCACGCTGCTCCGCGAGCGCGGGATGGCGTCGGCAGGCAAGCGTGCCGGGCGCGAGACGACGGAAGGGCTCGTCGGCTTCATCGTCGACGGGAACGTCGGCTCCATCGTCGGGATCGGCTGCGAGACCGAGCCGGTGTCGAAGAGCGACGAGTTCCAGGACTTCGCGAGCAAGGTGCTCCATGGCGTGCATGCCGACGGAGCAGACGCCGCCGAGGCGTTCGAGGAGGAGCGGATCGAGCTGATCGCCAAGCTCGGTGAGAACATCGTCGTCGTGACCCCGACGCGATTCGACGCGCCGGACGGCAACGTCGTCGCCGCGTACGCGCATCCACCTGCGAACAAGATCGGCGTCCTCGTCGAGCTCGAGGGCGGATCGGAGGAGCTCGCCCGTCAGCTCGCGATGCACATCTCGTTCGCCGCGCCCGAGTGGACGACTCGCGACGACGTTCCTGCGGAGGTTCTCGCTGCGGAGCGCTCCATCTACGAGAACACCGACGAGGTGCAGTCGAAGCCGGAGGCGGCGCGTGAGAAGATCGTGGACGGCATGCTGAACAAGCGCTTCTTCGCAGCCACGCCGGGCGGTGCTCTCGTCGAGCAGTCGTGGATCCACGAGCCTTCGAAGACCGTCGGTCAGGCGCTCACCGACGCGGGCGCCTCGGTCGCCAGGTTCGTGCGCATCTCCGTCGCAGGGTCGTGACCACCGCGCGGCTGCGGCTGGCGGTCGGGGGGAAAACATGTTTCCCCCGCGTGCCCCCTTCGTCCCGAGAACGTGGAGAACCTCCCGGTTCCCCACACCTCTCCCCGTTCACGAGCCCGGAGCGGGCTCGTGACGACCAGCGCCGAGGAGCTGGCGGCAACCGCCGCCGACCGGCGCGGGACGCAATTTCGGCGTGCGCTCCTGAAGCTGTCCGGCGAAGCGCTCCTCGGCGGGCGCGAATACGGCATCGATCCCAAGACCGTCACGGCGATCGCCGCGGAGATCGTCGCCGTACACGCTGCGGGAACGCAGCTCGCAGTCGTCGTCGGAGCGGGAAACATCTATCGCGGCATGGCCGCCGCGGCGGAAGGCATGGACCGCGCGACCGCGGACTACGCCGGCATGCTCGCGACGCTGCTGAACGCGCTGACTCTGCAGGACGCGCTCGAGCGGCAGGGCGCGCACACGCGAGTCCAGTCCGCGATTGCCGTCTCCGAGGTGGCGGAGCCGTACATCCGCCGTCGCGCGATTCGCCATCTCGAGAAGGAGCGCGTCGTGATCTTCGCGGCAGGCACCGGGAACCCGTTCTTCACGACGGACACGGCTGCCGCCCTGCGCGCTCTCGAGATCGGTGCCGAGGCGATCCTCATGGCGAAGAACAAGACACAGGGCGTCTACGACGGAGATCCGAACGAGGATCCCGACGCGCGTTTCATCCCCGAGCTCACGCACCTCGAGGCGATCGAGCGCGGCCTGAAGGTCATGGACACGACGGCGCTGTCGTTGTGCATGGACAACCGCCTGCCGATCCTGGTGTTCGAGCTCGCAGGCGACAACATCCGCCGGGTCGCCGCCGGCGAACGGGTCGGCACGATCATCTCGACACCCTGAGCGAAGGAGGGGAGTATGGCTCCGATCGAGGACTTCCTCGTGGACGCGAAGAGGCGGATGGACAGGTCCATCGAGGCGACGCACAACGAGTTCAACTCGATTCGCACCGGCCGCGCGTCTCCGGCACTGCTCGATCGCATCACGATCGACTACTACGGGACGCCTACGCCGCTCAAGAGCCTCGCCTCGATCTCGGCTCCGGAGGCGCGTCTGCTCGTCGTGCAGCCGTTCGACCCGGGCGCGATCAAGAACATCGAGCGCGCCGTCCAGGAGTCCGATCTCGGTCTCACGCCCTCGAACGACGGGAAGATCGTCCGGCTGCCGATCCCCGCGCTCACCGAGGAACGACGTAAGGATCTCGTCAAGGTCGTGAGGCGCGTCGCCGAGGACGGAAAGGTCGCGATCCGCAACGTCCGCCGTGACGTCATGCAGCACCTGAAGGAGCTCGTCGTGAACGGCGACGTCGGCGACGACGAGGAACGTCGTGCCGAGCAGCAGGTGCAGAAGCTCACCGACGACCACACGAAGTCGATCGACGACCTCTTGAAGACCAAAGAGGCCGAGATCATGGAGGTGTGACCTCCGCTCGTGACGGAAGCAGATTCCAGTCCGGGCGCAGGCGATGAGGTCCGGGCAGATTCACCCCGCGATCGCGCGGGGGACGTAGTCCCGCGCTCGATCGCGCTGATCATGGACGGGAACGGGCGCTGGGCGGCAGCGCGCGGCGTCCCCGTCGCCGAGGGGCACCGGGAGGGCGCACGAGCGTTGCGACGCACCGTGGAAGCTGCGATCGACCTCGGCATCGATTCGCTCGCCGTCTACGCGTTCTCGACCGAGAACTGGGCCCGCCCTCCGGACGAGGTGGAGTCGATAATCGAGCTCCTCGACGAGACCATCGATCGGGAGCTCCCCGACCTCGCGAAGCAGGGCGTTCGCACACGCTTCTTCGGGCGACGGGATCGCGTTCCGGTGGAGCTGCAGACGAAGATGGGTCGCCTGGAGTCCGAGACGGCTCATCTGACTCGGCTCCAGCTCTGGATTGCGTTCGACTACGGCGGCCGCGCCGAGCTCGTTGGGGCGACGCGCGCGCTCGTCGAGGAGGGTGTCGCTCCCGAGGACATCTCGGAGGAAGCTCTCGCCTCACGCCTGTACGCACCCGAGCTGCGCGATCCGGACCTCGTGATCCGCACGTCCGGCGAGCAGCGGATCTCGAACTTCCTGCTCTGGCAGTCGGCGTACGCCGAGCTCGTGTTCGACGAGACGCTGTGGCCCGACTTCGGCGAGGAGCGGCTTCGGGTTGCGGTCGAGGAGTACGCGCACCGCGCGAGAAGGTTCGGCGCAAGGTGAGAGCCCTCGCCTCCCGGCTCGCGTTCGTGGGGGAAACCATGCTTCCCCCACGAACCTGCTTCTTCCTGAGAACGTCGGGAGACTCCCGGTTTTCGAGACCCCTCCACGCGCAGCGGCGACCGAGTCGCCGATGAGCCCGCTCGTCTCGCGCATCCTCGTCGCGCTCGTCCTTCTCCCTGTCGTCATCGGGGTCGTCTACTTCGGCGGGTGGTGGCTCTGCGCGCTCGCCCTCGTCGGCGGGCTGCTCGCACTCCACGAGCTGTACGAGATGGCTCGCGAGCTGCGCCCGCTCGTCCTGGGCGGCTACCTCGGCTTCGTCGTGACGCTGCTCGCGCTGCAGATCGGCGGCATCGAGTGGATGCTCGGCGGGCTCCTGGCGACGTTCGTGTTCGCATTCGTCGTGTACGGGTTGGGGGGCGTGCGCCAGTCCGCGACGATGTCGTTCGGCGTCACGCTTCTCGGCGTCGTCTGGGTTGGGGGCGGTATCGGCTGCCTGCTTCTGATTCGCGACATCCCGGACTTCGGGTTCTGGGCGGTCATGGCCGTGCTCTTCACCGTGTTCGCGGCAGACACCGGTGCGTTCTTCGTCGGTCGCGCCTTCGGCCGGCACCGCATGGCGCCGGCGATCTCGCCGAAGAAGTCGTGGGAAGGGCTTGTCGGCGGCGTGCTGGCCGCGGTCGCGATGGCGTTCGTGATCCTCTACAAGGACCGCGGCGATTTCCTCTCGATCCCCGAGACCCTGGTTCTCGGGCTGGTGATCGCGATTGCAGCGGTGCTCGGCGATCTCTTCGAGTCGGCGGTGAAGCGGGACCTGGAGGTGAAGGACTCGGGCCGCGTGCTCGGCGGGCATGGCGGGATGCTCGATCGGCTCGATTCGCTCCTCTGGGCCGGCCCGGCGGCCTTCTTCACGATTCTCGCGTTCGGGAACACGTAGCGGTGCCTGAACACGGTCACGGTTAGCCTTCGCCCGTGCGCGAGACGCGAATCGCCCTGCTCGGGGCGACCGGATCCATCGGGCGCCAGGCGCTCGAGGTCATTGCGGCGAATCCCGAGCTTTCCGTCTGTGCGCTGGCGTCCGGCTCGCAGCCGCTCGACGAGCTCGCGGCGAGTCACGGGGTCGAGCACTTCCAGGTCGGCGGCGACGCGGTCGAGCTGCTCGAACGTGCGGAGCCCGACCTCGTGCTCAACGCGGTCGTCGGGTTCGCCGGTATCCGCGCGACGCTCTGGGCGCTCGAGCAGGGTGTCACCCTTGCGCTCGCGAACAAGGAGAGCCTCGTGGCCGCAGGCGACCTCGCGCTCGCTGCCTGGAAGCGCGGCGGCGGGCTCCTGCTGCCCGTGGACAGCGAGCACTCCGCCGTCTTTCAGTGCCTCCACGAGCGCGCCCCGCAGACGATCGACTCGATCGTCCTGACGGCGTCGGGAGGGCCGTTCCGAAACCACTCGCGCGAAGAACTCGAATCAGTCACCGTGGAGGAAGCGCTCGCGCACCCGACCTGGTCGATGGGGCCGAAGATCACGATCGACTCGTCGACGCTTGCGAACAAGGGCCTCGAGCTCATCGAGGCGCATTGCCTTTTTGGGCTCGACTACGGGCGAATCGAAGTCGTCGTGCATCCTGCGTCGGTGGTCCACGCGCTCGTTCGGTTTCGAGACGGCGCGTCGATCGCGCACCTGGGGTACCCGGACATGCGCGTGCCGATCTCGTACGCACTGACGTACCCCGAACGTCGGGCGACCCCCGTACCCGGGCTCGACTTCTCACAGGGCCTCACACTCGAGTTCGAGACGCCGGACGTCGAGCGCTTCCCGCTCCTGCGGCTCGCTCGCGAGTCCGGCGAGCGCGGAGGCACGTACCCGTGCACGTTCAATGCGGCAAACGAGGTGGCCGTCGCGGCGTTCCTCGACGGGAGGATCCGATTCATGGAGATCGCCGGTGTCGTCGAGGATGCGCTCGGCGCAGTGGGCGGAGCTCCGGCGCGCGATCTCGTGGAGCTCGTCGAGGTGGACGGGGAGGCACGGCGCCTCGCAGGGCGAAGGTTGGCACCAGCGTGAGCAACGCTCGCCTTCAGCTCGCGTTCGCGGGGACAATCACGTTTCCCCCGCGAGCCCCCTTCTTCCTCGAAACGCGGGGAACCTCCCGGTTCCCCACACCCCTCCACGCTCACGGGCGGAGACTCCGTCCGTGAGCCTCGTCATCGCAATTCTCGGCCTCGCGCTCCTCATCCTCGTCCACGAGTCCGGCCACTTCTTCGCATCGCTCGCGGTCGGACTGCGGCCGCGGCGCTTCTACATCGGGTTTCCGCCCGCCATCGCCAAGACGACACGCAAGGGGATCGAGTACGCGATCGGCGCGATTCCACTGGGCGGCTTCGTGACCATTCCAGGGATGCACCGGCCCATCCCGCACGATGCCGAACGACGCTTTGCCCGCTCGGTGGAGGACGCGCCGACGCTCGGCGGCTCGGTCGACCGCGTGAAGCGCTCGCTCGAGCGCGACGACCTCGCGACGGCCGAGCTCGCAGTGGACGATTTCGAGGCGGCGCTTCGCTCGCACCCCGTCTCGCCCGCCGCGCGAGCATCCGCCGAGAAGGGCATCAGCGAGCTTCGCGACGCCCTGGGCGCCGACGCCTACTGGAAGGCGCCGACCTGGAAGCGGCTCGTCGCGATCGGCGCCGGCCCTGCGGCGAACATCGCGCTGACGATCGTGCTGTTCACGTTCCTCTTCATGACGGTTGCCGGCCAGGCGACTCGGGTGGTCGAGTCGGTGGCACCCGAGCTGCAGGATGGAGTCGCGTCGCCTGCCCAGGTCATCGGCCTCGAGGCGGGCGACCGTATCGTCGCGATCAACGGGACGCCCGTGCGGGCCAACGAGATCGCGGACACGATCGGCAACTCGGGTGGAGCGAAGCTCACGCTGACGGTCGTCCGTGGAGGACAGCAGCTGCGGCTCGGACCGGTCGCGCCGCAGCTCGTCGACGACCGCTACCGCCTCGGTCTCGGCCTCAGAGGAAGCGGTCTCGGGTTCTTCCCGGCTTTCGGGCACGCCGTGGAGGTCACCGGGATCGTCTCGAAGGAGATCGTCAAATCGCTCGGCCGCCTGGTGACCGGCGAAGGGCGGCACGAAGTCTCGAGCCCGATCGGAATCACGCGAGCGTCGTCGGACGCGGTGCAGCGCGGCGCCGACAGCTATCTCTGGGTGCTCGGCCTCATCTCGCTCTCGCTGGCGCTCCTGAACCTGCTGCCGCTGCTCCCTCTGGACGGCGGCCACATCCTCTTCACGCTGATCGAGGGTGCGCGGGGGCGGTTCCTGCGGAGGGAGATCTACGAGCGGGTCTCGATGGTCGGGCTCGCCGTCGTCCTGCTCCTCTTCTTCGTGGGGCTGTCGAACGACATCGGCAAGCTCTCGTAACGTCCACCGTTACCCTCTAGGCGTGGCGAGCGAAGTCCAGATTCGCGTCGGAGACGTGCTCATCGGCGGCGGTGCACCCGTCGTCGTGCAGTCGATGACGCTGACGAAGACCCACGACGTGCAGGCGACGACGGCGCAGATCGCCGCGCTCGCCTCCGCGGGCTGCGAGGTGGTGCGGGTCGCCGTCCCGAAGAACGAGGACGCCGCCGCGCTCCCGCTCATCGTGCGGCTCTCGCCGATCCCCGTGATCGCCGACATCCATTTCAACGCGTCGCTGGCGCTGAAGGCGATCGAGGCCGGCATCGCTGCAGTCCGGATCAATCCGGGAAACATCGGCGGCCCGGACAAGGTCGAGCAGGTCGTGCGTGCGGCCAAGAAGGCCGGGGTGCCGATGCGCATCGGCGCGAACTCGGGATCGCTGCCCGAAGCACCTCCACGGGCTGGCGCGGCAGGATCAGGCCGAAGCGCTGGTGGCCGCGGCGCTCGAGGAGGTCGAGCTCCTCGAGAGGCTCGACTACCGCGACTTCAAGATCTCCGTCAAGGCGACGCACGTGCCCACGATGATCCGGGCGTACCGGATGCTCGCCGCCAAGGTCCCGTATCCGCTCCATCTCGGAGTCACCGAAGCAGGAACCGAGTTCGCCGGGGCGATCAAGAGCGCTGTCGGGATCGGTTCGCTCCTCGCGGACGGCATCGGCGACACGATGCGCGTATCGCTCACCGCGGACCCGGTCAAGGAGGTCGGGGTCGCCTGGGAGATCCTGAAGGCGCTCGGTCTTCGCGAGCGTGGCCCCGTGATGATCGCGTGCCCGTCGTGCGGCCGCGACAACGTCGGCGTCGAGAGCCTCGCGCGCGTGGTCGAGGAGCGCCTCCGCACGTATCCGGAGGCCTTCGAGGTCGCGGTCATGGGTTGCGCGGTGAACGGACCGGGGGAGGCGGGCGACGCCGACTTCGGGATCGCCGGCGGCCGCGACGTCGGCTTCATCTATGCGCACGGCCGCGTGCTCAAGAAGGTGCCGTCGGAGACGCTGATCGACGAGCTCTTCGTCGAGATCGACCGCTGGCTGGACGACGGCATGAAGCGCCCGAAGCGGCTCAAGATGGCCAAGCCGGCCGCGCTCGCCATGGCCGAGGCCTCGCTGATCCCTCTCGACTAGCCTAAGTCGCTTCATGATCGCGAGGCAGTCACAGCTCTTCATCCCGACCCTGCGCGAGGCGCCGGCCGATGCCGACGCCGTCTCGCACAAGCTGCTCGTACGCGGCGGGTACATCCGTCAGGTAGCCACTGGCGTGTGGACGTTCCTCCCGCTCGGCTGGCGGGTACACCAGAAGGTCGTGCAGATCATTCGCGAGGAGATGGACGCGATCGGCGGCCAGGAGATGCTCATGCCGGTGTTGACGCCCTACGAGCTGTGGCAGCAGTCGGGCCGCGACGCGATCCCGGAGATCTTTCGCCTGCAGGACAGGAACGGACGCGACTACGTGCTGCCGTTGACCCACGAGGAGACGGTGACGTTCCACGCGCGGGAGATCGCGAGCTACCGCCAGCTCCCCCAGTTGCTCTACCACTTCTCCATCAAGGAGCGGGACGAGCCGCGCTCGCGCGGGGGGCTCCTGCGGCTGCGCGAGTTCATCATGAAGGACGGGTACTCGTTCGATCGCGACGAGGCGGGGCTCGACGTCGCCTACCGCAAGAACGAGCAGGCGTACCACCGCATGTTCCAGCGCGTCGGGCTCGAATACTCGGCCGTGCAGGCCGAGTCCGGGATGATGGGCGGGAAGGAGTCTCTGGACTTCCTCGCGCCCTCGGGCTCCGGCGAGAACACGCTCGTGACCTGCGAGACCGGCGACTTCGCTGCCGATCTCGAGGTCGCTCCCGGCGTCCCGCGCGCCGCCGTGTTCCCGGATCGCGCTCGATTCGCCGAAGGAGGTCGCGACTCCCGGCGTCACGACGATCGAAGCGCTCGCCGAGATGCTCGGCGTCGATGCGGCGGCGACCTCGAAGGCGATGCCGGTCGTCCGAAGCGACGGACGGCTCGTGCTCGGCCTCGTGCGCGGAGACGACCGGCTGTCCGAGCCGAAGATGCTCGCTGCGCTCGGGAGCGACTATCGCCCGGCGACCGACGAGGAGATCCGAGCGGCATTCGGCGCGGGCGGAGGATCGCTCGGACCGGTCGGCATCGACGCCGAGATCGTGGCCGACGAGGCTCTGCGCGAGGGGCAGTACGTCGCCGGCGCGAACCGCGACGGCTGGCACCTGCTCGGGCGTCGAGGCGGGGCGCGACTACGAGCCGCGCTTCGTCGACATTCGTGAGGCGCGCGAAGGCGATACGTGCCCGAGCTGCGGAGGCGCGCTCCGCTTCCAGACCGCGATCGAGGTCGGGCACATCTTCAAGTTCGGCTCGCGGTACTCGGTGCCGCTCGATGCGACCTTCCTCGACGAGGACGGCGTCGAGCGGCCGCTGATCGGTGGGAGCTACGGCGTCGGCCCTGCGCGTGTCATGGCGGCCTCGGTCGAGCAGTCGCACGACGAGAACGGGATCATCTGGCCGGCGTCGATAGCCCCATACGACGTCCACGTGCTCGCGCTGCACGGGGGAGCGGAGGGGGTGCTCGCCGATGCCGAGACGGTGGCGGCGAACCTCTCGGAAGCCGGCCTCGACGTGCTGCTCGACGACCGTGACGAGCGGCCCGGCGAGAAGTTCGCCGACGCGGACCTCGTCGGCGCGCCTGCGCGCGTCATCGTCGGGAAGAAGACGCTCGAGGACGGCTCGGTGGACGTCCGCAGACGGGATGGCTCGGGCGAGGGCCGCGTGCCTGTCGCGGACGTGCTGAAATGGGTTCAGGACGCCTGATGGCGAGACGGCGCAGATACAGCGACGATCCCTTCGGCCCCACGATCGAGCGGCTGATGGTCGAAACCGGCACGACCTATCGTGGCCTGGCCGACAAGGCAGACCTCTCCGCGGGGTATCTCAACCACATCGTCCACGGCAACCGCCCCGTGCCGTCGAACGACGTCATCGCTCGGATTGCAGACTCGCTCGGCGTCGAGCCCGAGCATTTCCGGGAGTACCGGATCCGTGTGATCACCGACAAGCTCGAGACGATGCCCGAGCTGATCGACCGTCTCTACAAGCGACTGGCCTGAACGCCGCGACAGCTCAGCCGTCGAATGGATAACTTCGACGGCTCTCCCACGTACTAGAGGCA
This sequence comes from uncultured Gaiellaceae bacterium, assembly GCA_963746975.1. GTDB lineage: Bacteria > Actinomycetota > Thermoleophilia > Gaiellales > Gaiellaceae > GMQP-bins7. The sequence continues at coordinate 699,261 of CAVVDE010000010.1, read as the reverse complement.
AGAGTGCGCGGCCGCCCCGACACCGAGCTCGTCGTTCTCGCCCGTGGGGGCTCGTCAGAGGCAGCCGGCGCGCTCTTCGACAGGTACTGGGTCGTCGCCTGGCGCACCGCCTACGCGGTGACTGCAGATCGCGGCCTCGCCGACGATTCGGCCCAGGAGGCATTCGTCAAGGCGATCGCCGCGCTCGATCGCTTCGACGAGACGCAGCCGTTCGCGCCCTGGCTGAAGCGCATCGCCATCAACGCGGCAGTCGATTCCCTCCGTCGAAGTCGGCGGCTGGAGGTCGTCCACGACGAGGAGAGCACCTTCCACACGTGGGCGCTCGGCGAGTCGGCCGAGGACGACCTCCGCCGCTGGGCGGTGGCGGACGCGGTGGGCGCGCTCGGCGCCGGCAAGCGCGTCGTCGTCGTCCTCCACTACTGGCTCGACCTGCCGCTCGAGGAGGTTGCGGGCGTTCTCGGTCTCCCGATCGGGACCGTCGCGTCTCGTCTTGCGCGCGCCAAGGAAGAGCTGCGCGTCGTGCTGGAGGAAGAGCATGTCGTCTGAGCTCGAGCGTCTGCTCCGCGACGCGCGGGAGTCACTGCCGTTTCCGGACGAGGAAGCGACGAGCCGTGCACGTGGACGCATGCTCGCGCTGCTGCGCGGAAGCAGGCGGCGCACGCGCGCCCTCGTTCTCGTCGGAGCAACCCTCGTCGTGGCAGTCGTGCTCGGGATCACGGCCGGGTCGCTCACTGCGCCGTCGAGCGATGCCGCCCGGGAGCCCGCCGTCCTCGGGTTCGTACCGGAGCCGGGCTGGTTCGCGCTCCAGTCGCCGCCGCCTGCCGTGCCCGGACAGCAGACGGTCGCGGTCGCCGCGAACATCCCGTTTGCCTCCGACGACACCGTCCACGGGCTCGTCGAGCCTTCGGGACTTCCGTACTCGACGCTCCTCAGCCTTCCACCGAAGGGCATTGTCGTCGTCGCGTCGATGACGCCGGACGCGCCACCGCAGCTCGCGCCGGTGCTCGCGAACGCCATGTACCCGAAGGCCGAACTCCCGCTGCAGATCCGCGACGGGGTGACCTACCTGCAATGGGGAGCGCAGGTGCGACCCGACCAGCCGCTGGCGCAGTATCAGCTGAAAGCGCGAATCGACCACTACGACGTCGACGTGGTCGCCTACTTCGGCGTGTCGCACCCGACCGAGTTGCAACTCGATGCCGCCCAACGCCAGCTCGACGGGCTCGTGATCCGGTCCTTGAACCGTCCGCAGCACGCGACGACGACCTCCTCCGCAGTCGCACCTGCAGTCGCCGTCATCGACCGCACGTACATGTGCGATACGACGTTCCTCGGCGGGCTGTACGAGCTCAAGAACCGCGCCCATGCGGGGATCCGCAGCGGCTCGAGTTGGTCGAAGCTCCCGTACGTGGTCGCCGGTAGCGGAGGATGGGCGGCACCGGTCACGGGTCTTCCGAGCGCGCCCAGCTACTCCCTCGCGTGGATCACGGCCGGAGTTCCGTCGGAGGCGACGACCGTGGGTGGCAACGGCGAGGTCTTCTCGGTGCGAGGCGGCGGGACGATCGGCGTGAATGCGTCGCAGTGCCACCCGTCGTCCGCAAAGGTCGCGCTGAGCGGCGCGGGGCTTCGCGCGGCTGCGGTGTCGAAGTCCTGGCTCGCGATCGACTGCATCGTGTCTCGTCGTGTTCTCGTCCGAATTCGCGCGACGGTCGACGGCGTCGACGCGCTGCGCGAGCGCGCGAGGATCTTCGTTGCCACGAACGCGCCCGCGCGAGAGGCGAAGCTCGCGGTGCGAACTCCTGCGGGGAGGCCTCTCAGCTACGCCGAGGTCGCCCAGAACGGCACAGCGCGGCTCTTCACCGCCAAGGGGTGCACGAGGGAATGAGACGCGCGCTCGTCGTGATCGGTGTCGCGGCTCTTGGGATGGGAGCATCGGCGGCCACGTCGCCGGCCGCTCCGGATGTTTCCGTCAAGACGCGGCTCGTCGATCGGACGCTCACATGCCGAACCGGGTACTTCCATGGCGCGCGCCTCGTCTTCCTCACGGCGCGCTCGGCGGCTCGACACGGCGACACGCTGGACTGGTTCGCGCAGGCGACCGTGTCGACGGCCGGGAACGCCCTCTCGAAGCAGAACACGCAGCCGACACTCGCCGGGCTCACCGCCGGGTGGCCGCCGCCGCCGCCGTTCACTTCGGGCGGGCTCGCATTCGACAACGGGCGCTGCGGCCCGAGCCGGAGGGCGGTTCCGCTCTCGCCTCTGGGCCTCACCGGCGGCGTGGCGAGCGCGTTCGGAGAGGACATTCGCTGCATCGTCCCGACGACCGTGCTCGTCCGGGTGCGGGCGACGTTCCGGGATCCCGTCGAGGAGGAACCGAACAAGGCGGGGGACTTCGTCAGCGCACTCGGCCGGATCGACAAGGGGCAGATCGCTGTCCGCACGCTCGCCGGCAAGCCGGTCGCGTACGCGGACGTGATCGACGGCGGGCGGGCGCGCGTGTTCACGACGAAGGGGTGCCTGTGAGGGGGCTCGCGGGCGCGGTGTTCCTCGTGCTCGCAGCAATGCTCGCGCTCGTCGCCGGGTCGGCTGCACTGGCCGGGCCCGACTCGAGGCGAACTCCGGTGCTCGACCACACGTACGCGTGCGCCGTCTTCGTTCGCGGCGGCGCGTATCTGCTCGACGCCCGCGCGCACGCCGGAACGCGACTCGACGGGAAGTGGGCGAGGCTTCCCTACGCCGGCGTGCGAAGTGGAGTCTTCTCGGGCGGCGCCGGGAACCTCGTCGCGTGGATCACCTCCGGCAAGCCGGTGTCGACGACCATGATCGACCAGGACTACGACGCATTCGACGTGAAGACGTCCGGGACCGTCGGCATCAGGCGTGAAGGTTGCCGGCGGACATCCGCCTCGATTCCGCTCAGCTCTGCCGGGTTGCGGGGCGGCGCTGCACCACCGCTCGGGAACGAGTACGAGTGCTTCGTGCCCAAGCAGGTGATCGTCCGTGTTCGTGCCTCCATCCAGGGCAGCGCCGCACTCAGAGCTGGGCTGGATTACCGGACGACCCATGTGCCGATCGTCGAGGCGCAGCTCGCTGTCCGCACGCTCGGCGGCAAGCCGCTCGTGTACGCCGACGTCACGCGGTCCGGTCGCGCGCGGCTGTTCGCCGCGAAGAGCTGCTCACCCGATTAGGAGGTTCGAATGGAGACGACTGGACCCTCGACGCCGGCTCCGGACATCGCGACTCGGCTCCTCGGCAACGTCGAAACGGTCGTTCGCGGCAAGACGGAGGAGATCAGGCTCGTCCTGACCGCCCTCGTCTGCGGTGGCCACGTGCTGCTCGAGGACGTTCCTGGGACCGCCAAGACAGTCCTTGCGCGCGCGATCGCGGGCAGCGTCGACGGGGCAGCCTTCTCACGCATCCAATGCACTCCCGACTTGCAGCCGACGGACGTCACCGGCCTGTCGGTGTTCAACCAGCGCGACCGGGACTTCGAGTTCCGACCCGGACCGGTGTTCGCGAACGTCCTCCTCGTCGACGAGATCAACCGAGCGATGCCGAAGACGCAGTCAGCCCTCCTCGAAGCAATGGCCGAGCAGCAGGTCACGATCGACGGCGTCACGCGCGCGCTCCCCGAGCCGTTCCTCGTGCTCGCGACGGAGAACCCGATCGAGCAGGAGGGGACGTTCCCCCTCCCCGAGGCGCAGCTCGACCGCTTCTTCCTGCGCACCGCGCTCGGATATCCGTCCGAGGACGACGAGGTGGCGATCGTCGAGCAGCAGTTGCGCGCCCATCCGCTTCGACATCTCCGGCCCGTGCTCACGCTCGACGAGGTGCATGCGCTCCGCGTCGGCGTCGAGAGCGTGTACATCGATCCCGTGATCCGGCGCTGGGTCATCCAGCTCGTGCGAGCGACGCGCGAGGCGGACGGGGTCGCCATCGGTGCTTCCGTCCGCGGCAGCCTCTCGCTCGAGCGGGCCGCCCGCGCCTGGGCGCTGCTCGGCGGCCGCGAGTACGTGACTCCGGTCGACGTGGAGGATCTGTTCCTCGCGGTCGTCCTGCACCGCATCGTCTTCACGCCGAGCTTCGTCGCGTCCGCCCGGGAGATCGGCTGGGCGGCAGCGGCGACGCGCTTCCGCGAGCAGTGCGTCGAGATTGCGCCGCGGCCCGGGGCGGAGCTCGAGCCGGAAGACGAGCCCGAGGACGAGTCTGCTCTCGCAGTCGCGCAGTGACCGCGACGTTCCCGCTCATCCCGCGTCGGCGCGTGCTCGGCCTCCCGTTCGGGGGTCTGCACAGCCTGCGCCGGGGGCTCGGGTCGGACGTCGCCGGATCGCGCCCGTACCAACCGGGCGACAACGTCGACAAGATCGACTGGTACGCCTCCGCACGCCTGTCGCTGGCACGCGGCTCCGAGGAGTTCGTCGTGCGCGAGCACTATGCGGACGAGGCGCCGCGCGTGGTCGTGCTGTGCGATCGGCGGCCGTCGATGTCGGTGTTCCCCGAGGGTTGGCCGTGGCTCGTGAAGCCGGTCGCGATCCGCAATGCCGTGACACTGATCGGTGCGAGCGCCACGGCCGCTCGCGGTCTGCTCGGCTACTTCGACGAGGCCGATGGAGAGGCCTACTGGCATCCGCCGCGGAGCTCGCATGCCTTCGGACGCCCCGAGCTCGACCGCCGCTTCGGCGCACCCGACGACACGCTCCGTCATGGCCTCCGACACCTCGCCGAGCACAAGCGCGACCTGCCCGCAGGCACGTTCGTGTTCGTCGTCTCGGACTTCCTCGCGCCGCCGAGCCGTGACGAGTGGCTCGATTCCCTCGAGCGTCGCTTCGAGATCATCCCGGTGATCGTCCAGGATCCGATCTGGGAGCAGAGCTTCCCGGACGTGAGCGGCGTGGTCGTACCGTACGTCGCGCCCGGCGGAACCCAGCCGACCCTCGTGTCGCTGACGGCGCGTGAGGCGCGTGGGTTCAGGGACGCCAACGAGACACGCTGGGTCGAGCTCCTCGACGGGCTGCAGGCGCTCGACATGGACCCGGTCGTCGTCGACTCGCACGAAGCGCGCGACGTCGAGTCCGCATTCCTCGGCTGGGCCGACCAGCGGATGTTCACGCGAGGTCGAGCGTGAGAGCGGCCGCCCTCGTCGCCCTGTGCGTCCTCGCCGCTGCCGGCTGCGGCGGCGGCGACACGAAGCCGCTCCTCGCGAGCGGAAGAGCCGCAGCCGTGCACGGTGCGCTGACGCCCGATGTGCACCTCTTCGGCGAGCCTGTAGTCGCGAGCGTCGACGTGATCGTCGATCGCGACCAGATCTCGCCCGGAGACGTCCAGCTCAAGACGGACTTCAAGCCGTACGAGACTGTCGGAGGGACGACCGTGGCCCGTCAGGACATCGGGCGTTTCACGCATCTTCGTTACACGACCGAGCTGCGCTGCCTCGACGAGAACTGCGTCCCGCGGACGTTCGAGGGAGAGACGACGGTCAGCCAACTCCCGGGGATGCCACCGTTCATCCCGGGACAGCAGCGTGATGAGAAGACGAAGTACCAGTTTCCGCCGGCGCTGGTCACGGCGAAGGCGGACCCGGAGAGCAAGGTGCTCGGGCGTGTCGTATGGCCGCCGCTCCGGTCGCTCTCCCGGATCAACTGGTACGACTCGAGTGTCGTCGGCCAGGGATTCCCGTTCGTAGCCGCAGTGACTCCGCTGCCGGACACGACCTACCGCGTCTCACCGACGCTTGTCGGCCTGTTGCTCATCGCTCTGGCCGTCGCGCTCGTCGCCGTACCCGTCGGCTACCTCGTCCACGGCCGGCGCGCGCGACGTGAGCCGAAGCTCGAAAAGACGGCGCTATCGCCCCTGGAGCGGGCGCTCGGCCTCGTCGAATGGGCGAGCAAGCGGCCGTCGGTCGACGAGCGGCGTGAGGCACTCGAAGCACTCGCCTACGAGCTGGACATCGAGGCGGAGGCGACCGCTGCCAGGGCGCGGGCACAGGGCTGGTCCCCACCGTCGCCCACACCCGAGGAGATGACCGAGCTCGCTTCCGCGGTGAGAGAGGGCCATGCGAATCAGGCCTGACCGTGGTGTCCCGGTCCCGGCGAGCGAGCCGGCAAGATTCGGCGGGCCCGCGCGTCGGACGACCGTCGCGCGGATCGGACTCGCCCTTGGTCTCGCCGCGCTGCTCGGAGCATGCGTGCTCGTCGCACGCCAGTACGACGTGCGGCGCGCACCGCTCGTGGCGTCGGGGTCGAGCGGCGTCATCGTGCTGGATCTTTCTGCGAGCGTCTTCGAAGGCGGGTTCGAGGCCACCGTCCGCAAGCTCGTCCGCACGGACGAGCGGGCAGGGCTCGTCGTCTTCTCGGACGTCGGCTACGAGCTGCTTCCTCCGGGCTCCTCCGGACGCGAGTTCGAGCCGCTCCTTCGGTTCTTCAGGTCGACCGCGACCGGGTTTCTCCCGCCGAACCCGTGGGACCGCTTCCGCGCCGGGACGAGGATCTCGGAGGGGCTGAAGGCTGCGCGCGACTCGCTGCTGCGCGTGGGCCAGACGAGCGGGACGCTCGTTCTGCTCAGCGATCTGGAGATCCTCCCGGACGAGGTGCAGCGACTCGTTCCGGTGCTGGCCAATCTGAACAGCGAGGGCTTCACGGTTCGCATCGTCCCGCTGTCGCCGCGGCCGGAGCAGCGGGAGCTCATCAAGCGGCTCCTGGGCGCGCAGTCGCTGCTGCCGGAGCCGAAGAGCGGCAACGAGGCGGTACGCGCTCCGGGTGAGAACAGCCTTGCCGCTGACCTGCCATGGCTCTTCCTCGGATTCGGTCTCGTCCTCGTGCTCGTTCTCGCAACCAACGAGCGGTTGCTCGCCCGGCTCGAGGTGGGTGGATGACCCGAAGCGAGCGGCTTGCACTCGTCGGCGCGGTCGTAGCCGTTCCCATCGCGATCGTCCTCGTCGTGTTCGCGGTCGACGTGCTGCGCACGCCGGGGTGGCTCTCCGGTGACGACGCTCGGTTCGTGAACGCGCCTACCCGCAGCAGCGGGCTCTGGAACGAGCCCGGCATGCTCGCCACGCGGGCGCGGATCGCTGTGCTCGGGATCGAGGACGATCTGCGGTACCGGCGCACGGTCGCGCTCTTCTCGAGGCTGGAGCCCGGTGGGTACGCGAGCGAGGCGAGTAACGGCGCACAGGAGAGCGCGTGGGCAAAGCTCCAGTTCGACCTGACCACCGAGAGCCGCCAGAACCCCGACATCCATCGGCGCTCGCAGCTCCAGAACCTCATGGGCGTGCTGTTGCTCGCTCGCTACCTGTACGCGTCGCCCGACGAGAGGAACGCCCTGCTGACGAACGCGATCGGCTCGTTCCGCACGGCTGTCGAGCTCGACCCGAAGAACGACGATGCGAAGCTGAACCTCGAGCTGTCGCTCCGTGCCTACAGCCCGATCCTCTTCCCGTCGAACGCTCCCGACACGGGGGGAGCCAAGGGGGAGAAGTCGGGCCAGGGACGCGCTGGCAGCGGGTACTAGGACGTGGGCGTCAGCTTCCTGACGCCCGTCGCGTCGCTGTTCGTACTCCTCGCGGTGGTGCCGCTCGCAGTGTTCGTGGAAAGGAGGCGGCGCGCCGCGAGGATCCGCGAGGCGCTCCGGCTCGACGGCGTCGGCCGGCGATCGTGGGTCGCGCTCGCGGCCTGCCTCACCGCCGTGCCGGTCATCGTGGGCGTGGCCGCCGCCCAACCGGTCGTGACCAGCGTCCGCACCGTTCCCCAGCGAAGCGACGCCGAGGTGTTCGTCGTGCTCGACACCTCGCGCTCGATGCTCGCCTCGAAGGGGAGCGGCGAGCTCACGCGCTTCGAGCGTGCCCGCGACGAGGCGATCCAGCTTCAGCGCGAGCTCGGTGACATCCCGGTCGGGCTCGCATCGTTCACCGATCGCGTGCTCCCGCACCTCTTCCCGACCGTGGACCAACGCGTGTTCCGTGCGACGGCCCGCGACGCGATGGGGATCGAGCGCCCACCGCCGTCGACGTCCTTCGGCACGAACGTCACGACGCTCGACGCACTGGGCGTCGTGCCGACGCTGAACTTCTTCACGCCGGGCGTGAAGCGCCGCGCCCTCGTCGTCTTCACGGACGGCGAGAGCCAGCCGATCTCGGGCGTCCTCGCGAGTGACTTCTCGAAGAAGCCGACGGTGGACGTGACCTTCGTTCGCGTCGGAAGCACGGGCGAACGGATCTACACGAGCGGGGTGGCGGAGGCGGGCTACGAGCCGGATCCCACCGCCCCGGCTACTCTGGCTGCCGCGGCGACCGCGACGCGGGGTCGAATCGTCGAAGAGGGCGACGTCGGCCGGGTCGCAGACGATGTCGACAAGGCGCTCGGCACGGGACCGACCGTCGAGCGGCGTATCGAGGGCAGCCGCCGGGCGCTCATGCCCCTCGTAGCCCTCCTCGCGGCGTTCCCGCTCGGCTTCGTGCTCCTCCGACGCAACGCGTGAGACCGGCTAAGGTTCGGGGCGCCACGGGGCGTGGCAGCGGTTAGCGGGCTAGTCTGGGGAAAGAGAGCTATTCACCCCGAATATGGCTTAGGTAAGCGGAATACGGAGGCGATGTAGGGCAGTCGGTCAGCATCTAGTCAGCACCTTCGGGGAGTGGCCTAGTCTGGTTAGGGCGCGTGTCTGGGGGACACGAGATCGCCGGTTCAAATCCGGCCTCCCCGACTCCAACCGATCCCGGCACACGGGGCATCGACTGACGAGGCTGGTACCGTCGGGTCCGTCCGGATGCCGCTAGGCAGCTTCGTTGCGACGTCGTTCGTGGTGCTCGCCGGGACGGTCGGTCTCTTGGGATGCGGCGGTGACGACGGAGGCACCATGCGGGCCACCCTCACCGACGACGGCTGCACCTATGAGGGGGACACGACACCCGCGGCTGGCGTGTTCAGCATCGAAGTCCGAAACGAGACGAGGCTCTATGAGCTGGCCGACGGCGCGACGATCGAGGACATCGCACCGGCGTACGAGAAGGCCCAAGCGAGAGTACGAGCAGACGGGAGTGCCACCCGAGGACCCAGGACTGTTCAAGAGGCCGATCTCGAACGCGACGGTCGAACCCGGGCGACCTCGGAGCTTCCAGCGAACGAGTCGACGGGGAGATAAGCCGTCGTCTGCACTGTCCTCTCGGACACCGATACGCGTGCGGCCTCGAACACGCCGGTCTCCCCGTCGCGCGTCTACGCGCCCGTGAACTCAACCTCGCTCCGACGAGCTAGTTCATCCCGCCCGGCTCTAACCCGTGCTCGTCTGTCCGAGTCTTGCATGCTGGCAACCGAGCGGAGCGCGGCCGAGGCACGCTGGGTAGCCCCGGTACGCGGTCAGCGGATGCTCTGAGGTACCGTCGCGAGCACGCCGCGGGCAGAGAGGTGATGCATGCGCCGGTAAGACGTCCAGCGAGTCCGTCGTAATACTCTCGACGCTCTGAGCCGAGCAGAGCTCGCCCTCAGTTACCTCGTTTTGCCGGATGAAGCACCCGATCCGCGGGTAATCCACGAGTGGGTGTGCGGCGCGAGCTCTCGTCTGCCGCCGGGGTCGTTTTCGGAAACGGGTACGGCGGTGAACCTGGCACCCCTCCACATGACGGTGTCGACTCCGAGGATGGCGATCTCGTTGGGGGAGCCGAACATGGACGCGTAGTCTCTCGCAGCCTCCAATGGGCAGCTCGAGACTCGCGTCGACACTGTCCGCCGTCCTGAGCGAATCTCGTATGTGCGGCTCATCGCTTCCAGCCAACTCTCGGCCGACACCCCGCGCATCCGGAGATTCGGTGACCGAAATGAGCGGGAGGGCGATCGGGGAGAGGGCCGAGCTCGTCAGCCGCGTCGGCTTCCCCGTACATGCAGGGGTCGAACCTCACCGAACGAACGGGCCCGCCGTCGCACCCTACGCAGAAATGGCGGTTCGGGTAGCTGCCCGAACGCAACACGAGACTCACCGCCAGCATCCGAACGGTGTCTGAGCCCTCAACGCGGCGAGGTCGGTGTGTGCGTAGCCGAGAAGCAGTGCCGCGCGAGCGAAATGCCGGTCCGCGAAGCAGTCGGCGTGCGATTCTGCCATCGCGCCGGGGCTCGGCCCGTCGACGACGTGCCCGACCTCGTGCGCGAACACGAACACCGCTTCGCCGCTCGTGGCGAGCGGGTAGTGCGGAGACACGAGTCGTGGGGACGCAGCCAGCGCCCGGCACTCGTCGGGTGCCAGCGTGATCTGCCAGCCGGCCTCTGTCAGCTCGGCCACGCCAGCGTTCCCGACCGCAAGCCGCGCGCACTTGACGGAAACCGAGCGCTTCGCCAGGTCGGCAGCCGTTACTGAGAGACGGTCGCCGGAAGCTCCTGTGGCCGTACCTGCCGACAGCACAGCGAGTGCGAGTCCGGCGGCAACGAAGATCCGCAGCATGTCCTTCTCCGTTCCTTGGGGGGCCGCACCGCCCCATATCTCCCAGGTTCAGCGGCCGGCGAGGAAGAGGAACCGTGGTACTCCGACCGCGTAACTCGGTCTTCCCGCGAGGGCTTGCTCAGGAGGGTGACCCGTTCGCTCGATCGAGTAGAGCTTCCGGTCGACGCGTGCCGGTAGCTGCCCGAACCCGGTAGTTCGGCTCCCACCACGTAGCTCTGGCACCGCCGGCAAGCATGACGCGCGTTCGAGCGTGCGTGGGCCTGGGGCCTTCTTGCGAGGACACGTCTCGAGGGGTGGCGGGGAGCAATCCGAACGCCGGGCCGTTCGCGTATCTCCTCCCGTCAGGGGAGAGGGGAAGAAACGGAGGACACGAGCAGCCCGGCAAGGCTGGCTTCGTGCCTCCGTGTGCTGATTCCTCTACTCGGCTCTCGCCAAGTACTGGCCCAAACGTCTGAGCATCGGCCCACGTAGCCATGCGGCGTTCCGGGCTTCGATGCCCCGCGATCCCCATGGATACGGGCGTCGGGCGCCGCGAGTGGTTGGATTACGCCGGGGTACAGAGGTCCCGGGTTCGATCGGCGCTCCGATACTTTGAACATGCTCGAAGTGCCGGTGATGATCGTCCCTATGCGAGGACGGTCGTCACTCTCCCGGGTGTCTCGTCCCCAGTCGCCGCACGACCGATAGCTGGTCGTATGAACACAGTTCGCTCCATCCTGTGCGGTGCGGCGACCGGCTGCATGTTCGGCTACCTGTCCCTATGGGTGACCACCGCCTTGCTCGTGACTGCGGTAGACGGTGTGTGGCTCATGGTGATCCCCGCCGGTTTGATCGGCGGAGGCGTCTGCGGTCATCTCTACGCGAAGAAGAGGCAGCTCCGAACCAACCGCGTCGTCCAGGTTCTTCCGGAACGAGCCCAGGACGGCGCTCGCGCGACAGCGGCGTAACGCCCCAGCCTCCTGCCGCTGCCACGTCTTCTCCCGGTCGACGAGCGCGAGCTCGAGGCGGGCGGGTTGAGCTAGGTACGCGAGCAGGAGTCGCTGTGTCGGGCTCGCCTCAACCCTGCGAGCACGTGCCCACCATCGAAAGGGCGAGCCGGGACGAGACTTGCGAGCAGAAATATGGCGTTGAACGCGAAGCCGAGCCCGAAGATCAGAGGGGCGGGCTCGGGTAGCGCAGTACCAGCGAGAAAACCACACGCCAGAAGGGCCGTCGCAGCGAGTCCGCCGAGTGCCACCTTCCATAGCTCGTCGGACTTTCCATTGGCCTGTGCGACGAGCGCGAGCCCGTACCAATGCCAGCGCAACCCCACGACTTCCCAGCCCACCGCCCGCGCTGTCAAGGCGTGGCCGTACTCGTGCACAAGCGCGGAACCCGCAGAGACGCAAATCACCCAGGCGGAGAGCAGCCCAAGCTCGAGCGGTGGGTCACTCCACCACATCCAGCCCCCTTACCAAAGCGCAGCATCCCACCCAGCCGACACGCCATCCCCACGTACCCAGCTTCGAACCTCCCCAGGCCTCAGTCGGTACTTTCCTACCCCATGGCGCAGCATCTGCCGCGATCGAGACGCTGTCAAGCCGTCTGCGCCAAAGTCCTCGTGACTCCCCCGAGCTGATGCACGCGTTCGCTTCGGACGGGAAGCACCGGGAGGCATAGCTCGACTGGGTCAGTCGGCTCCTTCAGGAGAGGGTTCCCGGAACGCCGACGAATGCCAGCCCTGCATCGTCGACTCCGCGAATACCCGGATGGCCGCGCCTTCCGCGCAGCAGAGAGTGGGAGTAGCGAAGGTGAGGAAGACTAATGAATCGCGTTCGCTCGTCCGGGATCGCATTCGCCGCGGCATACGTCGTCCTCGTGGTGGGTCTGCTCCTTGCGCTCGAGGGTCTCGCGTACGCGCATGGGCCGTCCTCCGCGAGGGATCAGTATGGGACGAAGGTGAAGGGAGTCACCGTCACCACGGGAGCGAAGCAGCCGCAGGTCGCCGAGGAGGATTCGGGCCTTCCGAACACGGGTCTGTCGCTTCTCGGCACGGTTGTCGTGGGCGGAACGCTCGTCGGCGTCGGTGTCGCGCTTCGCAAGCGTGAGCGAGGCTAACCACGGGAGCAGGGGAAGAAGCAAGTGGCGGAGATCGTCCTCGGCGTGCTGGTCGTCGCCTGGGGCTCGCGGTGCCCTATTTCATCGTGACGTGGTGTAGCCGGGGCAGGCACTCGTGAGTCTCGAGTCATGTCTCAGCACGACACTTACCCGGTGAGGAGCGGCGCTAGGTGGTGACTCGGAGTACGAGCGTCCTCTGCGTCCTGACGCCGAGTGCGTCCCGCGCGCCCAGCGTTACACGGAAGCTTCCGCTTTGACGCGGAGTTCCTGAGATCGTGCCGGTCGCCTGCGACAACTTGAGGCCGGGCGGGAGCGTGCCGCTAACGACACTCCACTTCAGTGGCTGGACGCCGCCGACGGTTGCCAGCTTGATCTGGTACGTGCTTGCGGCCTTCGCGGGCTTCAAGCGGAGGGTCCTGATCGTGAGTCGTGGCGCGACCGTCAACGCGGCGGCGGATGTGGTTGCGCGCCCCTCGCTATCGGTCGCCGTGACGCCGAACGCAAAGACCCCTGCCGCCTGCGGCGTTCCCGAGATCGTTCCGGTAGCGGTGTTGAGTGTGACGCCATCGGGCAGGGCCCCAGAGGCAAGTGCCCAGGCGTAGGTGCCGCTTCCACCCGTCGCGGTGAAGGCCTTCGCAAGGCGAATCCCGACCTCGCTGCCCGGCGGGCGCGCCGGACCGAACGGAGACTTCACGCTCAGGGGCTGGCGGACGGTGAGCGCATACTCCTGCGAATCAATCGAGCCGGCGTTCTGCGCTCTGATGACAAAGCCCCAGCTGCCTTCGGCCTTGGGCGTCCCGGTGACCAGACCCTGTGGCGAGAGCGCGAGGCCGGGCGGAAGTGCTCCCGACTCCAAGGACCAGGTCGCCTGCACGTCGGAGCCCGTGAGCGGGTTCAGGTTCGTGACCTGCTTCGCCGCGAGTGTCTCGGTGTAGGGCTGGCCACTGGAGGCCGGCTTGAGCGACTCAGTGACGATCGCGAGTCCAGGGTCGACCTGAATGCTGAATTCGACTTCAGACCGATCCTCGAACTGGCACCAGGAAGGCCCGCCTTGCGCCGCGGTCAGGTCGTGATTCCAGACCCAGAAGCGGTAGAAGCCGGTGCTCGTGGGCACGCCCGAGATCACACCGGCGCGCGTCATCGACAATCCCGGCGGGAGCGAGCTGTTGACGACCTCGTACCAGACGTACGGGTTCCCCGGCGAGGTGCAGCCCGAGCCCTCCTCGGACTCCATCTCGACCTCGTACTCCTGTCCGACTGAGGCCGCCGGGCATTTGCGCAGCAATCCTCCGCCCGCAGGCTCCGTGCAGTCGGCCCCTGTACCCGCATCCGTTTCGAAGTCCGCAGCCGACGCGCCGCTCACGGCGATCGCAGCGAACACGCCGACGAGGGCGAGGGCGAGGGCGAGCTTGAAGCGTCGTGAGGTCTCGGGACGGCGTCTCACGGAGCGCCTGACCGTAGCAGAGACCGGCGCGGTTCTTGCGCTTGGTCGGCGCCCGAGCGCCCCGACGGGGTCTATCCTCTTCGAGTTGGACGAGACCACGTTCGAATCGCTGCTGGAGCAGGTGCGCGACCTGCACCGTGTCGCGGACGAGATCACCCGGTCACCCAGGCTGAGAGACAACATCCGTGCGCGCCTCGACCTGTCGAGCGACGTCCCGTCTCTCCCGTCCGATCAGCGCCAGGTCGCGGACGACGTCGTCGACGCACTCCAGACGCCTCGTCTGAGCTCGTCGCAGGCGCGTCGCCTCCGCCATGAGTTCTTCGGCCGCCGTTGATCTTCCAGCTGCTAACGATTCGCTCGTGCCCGAGCGTGTCCAAGAGGCAACACTGGAGAAGACCGAGGCCGGACTGATCCCTCAGGGCGAGGGGTGGTTCGTGCTGAACGCGCGCGACGCTTCGTGGATTCGAAGCGAGGAGCGCGGACAGGACACAGACCTCGAAGGGCGGCAGGAGTGGTCCGCGCTCGGCTTTCGCATCCATGTCCTCATGCCCGGACAGCGCAACGGCATGTACCACGGCGAGAGCGGCCAGGAGGACTTCCTGGTCGTGGCCGGCGAGTGCGTGCTCGTGATCGAGGACGAGGAGCGCCGCCTCGGCGCCTGGGATTTCGTCCACTGCCCGCCGTGGACTCGGCACGTCTTCATCGGGGCGGGCGACGGGCCGTGCGTCATCGTGATGACCGGCAGCCGCGCCGGTGGATTCGAGGTCGTCTACCCCGTCAACGAGATGGCTGCGAGGTACGACGCGAGCGTGCACGAGGAGACGTCGAAGCCGGACGAGGCCTATGCCCGCTTCGGGGAAGAGAACCGATCCGCATATCGCGACGGCTGGCTCCCCTGAGCTGAGACCCGGGAACTCACTACCTCGGCAGGCGGACCTCGAGCTCTTCTGGAAGATGCTCGTCTACTCGGCCATTGCTCATGTTTCTTGGGCTTCGGGCTGCGTAGCACTGTGCCCGAACGCGTAGTTCTCCCGTACTGCGAATCGGCAGTCGCTCCGGACGTGACCGCCTTCCGGCTCCGGTCTCATGCGCGAACACATCCACACAGGACCGGGAGGTACGAGCAATGCGCAAGATCATCCTCATCGTGATCGGACTCATGACATTCGCGGCGTTCGCCGTACAAGCGAGCGCTGCGCCGACCGCCGCAAACGCCGACCCGCTGATCATCGCCATGCGGGATCCGGGATGTCATTGGTTCTACGTCGGCGGCGGTCCGAACCACCGCAAGTACGTCGAGTCGGTCACGCGCAGTGGGCCGGTGACGCTCCTCAACCTCGACGAGGCGGCGCTCATCGTCAAAGGCCCGGGAGGCACAAAGATCGAGCGCGTTGGAACCAAGCTGACGCTCCGCGCGAACGGCACCTATCGCATCACGATGGTGCATCAGGCACCCGACGACAACCACCTGATCCTCAAGGTCACCTAGGTCAGGCGCAGAGCGTTGTGCAGAGGGCCTGCTACGGCAGGCCCTCTCGCTGTCGCCCGACGCACTGGTGGCCGGCCGCGCAACCTCTTCTGGCACCTCCAGCCTCCAGTTGTCGCGGCCGGCCGTTACTCCTTGGAGGAGGGCCCGCAAGGAGCCTTGGTCGTATCGAGAAGACGCGATACCCGCGCGGCAGTCGGCTCAAACCCGATCGGGCCGCGCCACGGCTAGTACCACCTGCCCCTGGCAAATCCGCCGAACGCCAGCAAGCCGACGAGGGCGACGATCACGCCCCAGACCACGCTCCAGAAGATCGCGATGAGGACGCCGGCGATCACGATCGCTCCTCCGAGCGTGATGCCGACTCCACCGGTCGCAGTCCGATCCGCCATGGGTGTCCTCCTGTTCGATGAGCGAGCGGATCATTCCCGCGCGTGGCTCGATCGAAACCCGCTCGACCGACGCGCTCCCGCTGACGCGACGTCAGCGCGACATCCCGAGGCGCGCCAGCTGAGCGGCGCGGCCGCGTTGGGACACGCGTTCCAGCCGACGTCGGACAGCGACGGCTTCGAGCTCGTGAGCGGCCTCGAGGAGTGCCTGCTCGCTCTCGCTCGTACGCTGCTCGACGTAGGTCAGAAGCGCCGACGCGGCGCGGTCGCGTGCGATTCGGAAACGGCGGCGAGTGGTCATCGTGGCCCCCTTGAGCGTTCGGCGGTAGACATTCCCGTCTACGCCGTCTCGAAACGCTCCCCTCGCGAAGATCACTCGCACGAGGGACGCGTGCTTCCGAAGCCGAACTAGGGAAGCCGCTCGCGGTGGAAGCTCTCCTTGTCCTCCTCGTGCCACTTGGCGTCGTACGCCTCGGCGTCCGCGAGCTCGCGTTCGCTCCGCGCCTGCGCTTCGACGGTGTCGCCGGCGCCGGACAGGTCCGCCTTCGTCTTTCGTCTCGTCATCGAGAAGGCGACGACGACCAGCGGTACGACGACGACGGCCACGATGATCCACGGGATCACCCGAGGCAGCCTACAACCGCGGGTCGAGGGTCGGACTAGGCGATGTCGGGATCGACGCCGGAGTCCTCGGGTGCCCGGTGGGTGCCCGACTCGAGGCGTGCCTGGAGCACGGACCCGTAGACGACCACGAAGCCGAGCAGGAAGACCGCCAGTGCCGCAACTGGCCAGATCATGCGGCACGTATCGGCGCTGTCGCGTGACCGCGTGATCCCCCGATCGATCCGCGTCGGGGACTTCAGCGAAGATGTCATGGTGCGTCTCTCGTCCGCGACTCTCGCCGCCGTCACCGTGTGGATCGCGCTCACGCTCGTCGTCGATCAGCATGTGGGCTACGGAGGGCAGCTCGCTCTCGGGATCTGCACTGCCGGGGTGCTCGCCGTGCTGCTCGCGCTGCAGCCCCGGACGGTCCGCCTGCAGACGCTTGCCGTGGTCGGGATCGCAACGCTCGGCGAGGTCGTCGGCTCGCTGATCTGGGGCCTCTATCACTACCGGCTCGAGAACCTGCCCGCGTTCGTGCCGCCGGGTCACGGGCTCGTCTACCTCGGCGGGCTCTCGGTCGCGACTCTCCTGAGGGGGCGCTCTCGCGCACTACTCGTCGCCGCGGGCGTCGTTGCGGCAGGCTGGGGTGTGGCCGGCATCACGGTGCTTCCGACTCCGGATGCGTCGGGCACGATGGGCTGCGCGTTCCTGCTGGGGGTCCTCCTGGTGACGCGACGGCCGGTCTATGCGGGCGTCTTCATGGTCGTGGTCGCTCTTGAGCTCTATGGCACGGCGCTCGGGACGTGGACCTGGGAGTCGACGGTGCCGGGCCTCAGGCTGTCGCAGGGGAACCCCCCGAGCGGTGTCGCGAGCGGATACGTCGTCTTCGACGTCCTCGCGCTCGCCCTCGTCGCGCGCGCGGGAGCGGGCGTCAGGTTGCTTCAGTCGAGAAGGCCGCGCAGGGCACCGGCGTCCACGGCCGCGCCCGAGACGATGAGC
The DNA here is from genome assembly GCA_963746975.1 of uncultured Gaiellaceae bacterium. Taxonomy (GTDB): domain Bacteria; phylum Actinomycetota; class Thermoleophilia; order Gaiellales; family Gaiellaceae; genus GMQP-bins7. The sequence continues at coordinate 681,821 of CAVVDE010000010.1, read as the reverse complement.
TCGCGCGCCGAGTCGACCTTGCCCCAGACGTCCCAGAGCAGGAATCCGCGAGCCTTGCCCTCGCCGTCCACATAGGCGACGACACCCTTCCGGTTCGGCTCGGCCCATTCGGCGATCGTGTCGAGGCGTGAGTCGACGTCGCCGACCGCCTCGTACCCGAGCTCGAACAGGTCGGAGTAGAAGAACGGGATGTGGTCGTACGGCGCCTGCGCGCCGGCCATGTTCGCACCGACCACGCGGCCGTGCGTGTTCGCGTGGTCCTCGTGTTCCACGCGCCTCGTGCCACCTAGAGCAGAGACCGGGAAGCGCGCAGCATCGCCCGCCGCGAACACGTCGTCGCGTCCCCCCGCCCTGCCGTACTCGTCGACCAGGATGCCGTCGTCGACCTCGAGCCCCGCAGCCTCGGCGAGATCCGTCACGGGGACGATCCCGAGGCCCGCGACGACCGCGTCGGCGTCGACGGTCGTCCCGTCCTTCGTCGTCACCGAGCCGGGGCCGACGCTCTCGACGAGCTGTTCGGAGAGGACGGTGACCCCCTTCTCGCGGTAGTAGTCGTTCACGAAGGCGGAGAGCTCGGCGGGGAAGAGCCGCGCGCCGATTCCCGCATCCGGGAAGACGATCGTGACTGTGCAGCCGTTCGACGCCAGCGCGGCGGCGACCTCCGAGCCGATGAACCCACCGCCGATCACCGCCACCCGAACACCGGCGCCCGCCAGTTCGCGCAGCCGTCGATAATCGTCGAGCGTGCGGTAGTAGATGACGCTCGGATCGTCCGCCGGCAGGTGCCGCGGCGACCCGCCGGTCGCGAGCAGCACCTTCTCGTACGAATGCGGGTCACCCGCGTCGTCCAGGGCCGTGTGTCCGGCCAGATCGAGCCCGACGATCCGACGGCCCCGATGGATCTCCACGTCGAGATCGGGCGTGCCCCGGAACACGGAGCTCTCCTCCTTGCCGCTCCAGAGCGCCTTCGAGAGCGGGGGTCGCGCATATGGATCGTGCTGCTCCAGCGTGAACATCCCGATGGATCCGTCGGCGTCGTGATCACGGATCCCGCGGCAGGCGGAGTCGCCCGTCATTCCACCGCCGACGATCAGGTACCGATACGCCCCCATCCCGCCGGCGATCGTAGCCACGTCGAGCAGGTGACCGCGCTAGAGTCCCGCGCGGCGTTGACTCAGCTGCGAATACCGGCGCTCGTTGCTGCGGCTCTCGTCTTTGCCTGCGCGTTACTCCCGGCGTCCGGTTCAGCGAGGCAGGAGGAGCGCTCGGACCGTGTCGCGATCTTCTACTACCCGTGGTACGCCAATCCGACCAAGGACGGTCGCTGGGCGCACTGGTACGTGGAGCACGACGGCGCCCCCGTGCTCTCGACGCAGTACTTCCCGAGCCGCGGCCTCTACTCGTCGTCGAACTCGAAGATCGTCGCCGCCCAGATGCGTGAGATCGCCGCAGCGGGCGTCGGGACGATCGTCGTCTCGTGGTGGGGGTTCGACTCGCCGGAGAACGCGAGGCTCGCCGCGGTAGTCCAGGCAGCGAAGCGTGAGGGGCTCGACGTCGCCATCCACATCGAGCCGTACCGCGGCCGAACGCCGGCCAAGGCCGCGGAGGACATCGCGCAGCTTCAGCAGGAGCAAGGGTTCCGCGACTTCTACGTGTACGACGCCGATCGCGATCCCGCTGCGGAGTGGGCCGCGGCCCTCGCCCCGCTCGACGGCGTTCGGGTCTTCGGAAACACACCCTTCGTCGGACGCGCGAAGGCTGCGGGATTCGACGGCCTCTACACGTACGACGTCATCACCTGGAACGGGTCGCAGTTCGCTCGCCTCTGCACGCAGGCGCACGCAGCCGGGCTGCTGTGCGCTCCGTCGGTCGGCCCGGGCTACGACGCCCGCCTGGCGACGCAGGAGGAGTCCGTGCGACTCCGCAATGACGGGAACACGTACGACCGCATGTGGAAGACCGCGCTGCGGGCGAAGCCGGACCTCGTTACCGTCACGAGCTACAACGAGTGGCAGGAGGGGACGCAGATCGAGCCGGCGCGGGTCGCGGTCGGGAAGCCCAGTTACGAGGGCGCGTGGGGGAAGCACGGAGTCGCTGCGCAGCGCGCGTACCTCACGGAGACCGCCCAGTGGGCAGAGCGACTCCGCGGCCTTCCGACGCGGTAGCGGCGACTCAGTAGAGCGCGGTCGCGAGCCGACGCCGATACGCGACGGTGACCGGATCGTCGTGCCCGAGGTCGTGGAAGACGGCGAGCGCGACCTCGCGGAGCCGCTCACGCCGGTCGGGTGAGGCGCCCGGGATCTCCTCGAGGAGGAGATCGAGCGCCTTCTCGGGATCCTCTGCCTCGAGTGCAGCCCGCACATCGGGGAGCTCGCCGGTCTCGCGAAGCTCGTCGACGAGGCCGGCTACCCGAGGTGGCGCGAGGAGCTCGTCGAGGAACGAGGAGACGGCCACAGGAGACCGGGCGCCGACGAACTCCGATACGACACGGCCATCCTTGAACGCCTTCACCGCGGGGATCCCCTGCACCTGGAACGTTGCGGAAAGGCCGGGGTTGGTATCGACGTCGACCTTCGCGAGCTCGACGGTCCCGTCACGTGCGGAGACCTGCTCCTCCAGCACCGGCGTCAGCGCCCGGCACGGGCCGCACCACGCCGCCCAGAAGTCGACGACGACGGGGCGCTCGTGCGAGCGCTCGATCACGTCGTGCTCGAAGGAGGCCTCGGTGACGTCGACGCTCATCCGCCGCGACTGTAGCGGTGCCGCCGCCGCCGGCGCCCCGTAGAAGGCCACAACGCCGTTGCGAGGATCCCCGCTCGCGGCACGCTCCCGCGGTCCCGAGACTGAGAGACGCATGGGACGGCGAATCGTGATTCTGGGCGGAGGCACCGGCGGCACGATGATCGCCAACCGTCTTCGCCGCCGCCTGGACGAGGACGAGGCGACGATCACGGTGGTCGATCGCGACGGCACGCACGTGTACCAGCCGGGCCTCCTGTTCGTCCCGTTCGGTCTGGCCGACGTCGACGACATCGTCAAGCCGCGGCAGCGGCAGCTGCGCCGGGGAATCGAGTTTCGCGAGGCGGAGGTCGAACGTGTCGTCCTCGACGAGAACCGCGTGGAACTCGGAGACGGAGCGGAGTTGCCGTACGACGTGCTCGTCGTCGCCACCGGCGTCGAGCTGCAGCCTGAAGAGACGGAGGGGCTACTCGGCGACGGCTGGCGCGAGCGCACGTTCACGTTCTACGACGTCGGCGGGGCCGAGCAGCTCGCTCGGGCGCTCGACGACTTCGACGGGGGTCGCGTTGTCGTGAACCTCGTGGACATGCCGATCAAGTGCCCCGTTGCTCCACTCGAGTTCGCGTTCCTCGCCGACGCGTATTTCACGGAGCGCAAGATCCGCGATCGCGTCGAGCTCACCTACGTGACGCCACTCGACGGCGCGTTCACGAAGCCGGTCGCGTCCGAGCGCCTCGCCGGCCTGCTCGAGGCGAAGGACATCGAGCTCGTCACCGAGTTCGCGGTCGGCCGGGTCGACGGTGCGGGCGGACGTCTCGTGAGCTGGGACGAGCGCGAGGTGCCGTTCGACCTGCTCGTGACAGTGCCATTGCACGGTGGCGCCGACTACGTCGCGCGCTCCGACGGCCTCGGCGACGCTCTCGGCTTCGTTCCGACCAACTCGGCGACGCTCCAGTCGCTTGCGCGCGACAATGTGTTCGCGCTCGGTGACGCGACGAACCTGCCGATCTCGAAGGCAGGGTCCGTGACCCACTTCGAGGGGGAGACGCTCGCCGACAACGTCGTGCGCTTCCTGGCCGGCGAGGAGTTCGCCGCGGCCTACGACGGTCACGCGAACTGCTTCATCGAGACGGGCTTCGGCAAGGCCCTCCTGATCGACTTCAACTACGAGACCGAGCCGCTTCCGGGCAGGTTCCCGACGTCCGTCGGACCGCTGAGCCTCCTCGAGGAGTCGCGGCTCAATCACCTCGGGAAGCTGCTGTTCCCGTGGATCTACTGGCACGTGCTCCTGCCCGGCCGCGACATCCCGGGCATCTCGCCGGAGATGCCGGCACGAGGCAAAGAGCTACACCCCGATCCGGTCTGAAGGGAGGCGGAGAAACGATGACGACCATCGAGATAGGAGGCAAGGAGCTCCGAAGGGATCCCGAAGGATTCCTCGTCGACCCGGGCGAGTGGACGCCGGAGATCGGCGTCGAGATCGCGCACCAGTGCGGTATCTACGAGCTCACGCCCCGTCACTGGCAGGTGATCGAGTTCATGCGCGAGCAGTACCTGGAGACGGGCACGGCGCCGTCGATTCGGGCGCTCGGCAAGGAGTCCGGCGTCCCGGTGAAGGAGCTGTACGAGCTGTTCCCGAAGGGGCCGGCGAAGCTCGCCGCGAAGATCGGCGGGATCCCGAAGCCCCGAGGCTGTATCTAGGAGGGATGGGCGATGACTGAGCTACTCGACGAGATCGAGGCACGGCACGCAGCAACGGCCGAGCCACTCACGAAGGTCGCGATCGTCGTGTCGAAGGGCTCCCTCGAGGGGATCTATCCGGCGCTGATCCTCGCCAACGGCGCTCGGATGGAAGGCATCGAGGCCGATCTCTTCTTCACGTTCTTCGGGCTCGATGCGATCCGCAAGGACCGCCAGCGGAAGATCAGGGTCGCGACGGTCGGGAACCCCGGCATGCACATCCCGTCGATCGTCGGCGTGATCCCTGGCATGGCCTGGCTCGCGACCAGGATGATGGGCGGGAAGATGGAGGAGCTCGACATTCCGCCGATCGGTGAGTTCCTCGAATTGATCCACGACTCGGGCGGCCGCATCTACGCCTGCCACGCGTCGGTGGAGATGTTCGACCTCGACACGGAGGACTTCGTCCCGGAAGTCGATGACGTCCTGACCGTCGGGGAGTTCTACGAGCGCGCGGCCGGCGCCCAGGTGATCTTCACCTAGCGACGACCACGTCTGCGCCGCAGCCCGCGAGGAGGGCTGCGGCGGCATGCTCGGGGGCAACGCCCGCGAGCGACCTGTGCTCGAGGTCGACCTCCATGTCGGGCCACGCGTCGAGGCCGAGCGAGCGAGCACCGACGTCTTGGCCGAACGCGTACAGCTCGTCCGTCGAGAAGACGCCACGACGGCCCGTCTGGCGACGCGCGATGCCTTCCAGCTCGCGCAGCTCCTCGAACGGGTCGATTCGAACGTTCGAGTCCGAGCCGATGCAGATCGGGATCGCACGTGTTCGCGCCCGCTCCGCCGGAAGGAAGCCGTCGCCGAGGTCGGCCTCCGTCGTCGGGCACGCGCAGATCGTGGCGGCCGCTGACGCGAGCAGGTCGAGCTCCGCGCCGTCGGCGTGCGTCGCGTGGACGGCGGTCGTTCTCGGCGTCAGGCAGCCGGTGCGGGCAAGGAGCTCGATCGGTCGGCAGCCGTGCTCGGCGAGGCATTCCTCGATCTCCCTCGGCTGCTCGTCGGCATGGACGTGGAGCGGAAGCTCCTCGGAATCCGCGTAGCGCGCGATCTCTTGGAGCCAGTCGGAGGGGCATGCGCGGACGGAGTGCGGGGCGACGCCGACCGCGATCCCCGCGGCCCTGAGGCTCTCCACCTGCTCGAGGAACTCGGCAACCGATTCCTGGCGAAAGCGGGGGAGACCCCCGCGCGCGTAGGCGACGTGGAGGAGGACCAGCGAGATACCGGCTGCGGATGCCGCCTCGGCCGCCGCGTGTGCCTCGGCGAGGCCGAGGTAGTGGAACTCGCCGACCGCCGTGTAGCCGGCGGCGAGCATCTCTCGATACGCCCGCTCGTACTCGACCCGGACGAGCTCCGGCGTCTGGCGCTCCGCCGCGACGAGCATGCTCTCGCGCCAGGCCCAGAAGTCCCCTCCAGCCGCACTCCCTCGCAGCGCGCGCTGGAACGTGTGGCTGTGCGTGTTCACGAAGCCCGGCAGTCGGAGCGTGCCCGCCACGGGGCGACGCTAGCACGGTTCGGGAGTAGCACCCGCTCGGCCGCGAAGCAGCCGACTCGAGCGGCGTCGGCGCCACCGAAAGCTCCGCGTGGGCGGACTTCCGGACTTGCGCATGGCAGGGGCGGCGTACTGTTTCGCCGTGTCCTCGACGGATACTCGCCGCTCGATTCCGAACGCGCTCACGATCGCGCGGTTCGCGGCCATCCCGATCTTCGCATGGCTCTATCTCGAGGCGGGAGACGGAGCGGCGTGGGGGGCGGGGGTCTTCTTCGCCGGGGCAGCGCTCACCGACCAGCTGGACGGCTATCTCGCGCGCCGCTGGCACGTCGAGTCCCGGTTCGGAAAGGTCGCCGACCCGCTCGCGGACAGGCTGATGATCGGCACCGCCGCGATTCTCATGCTCGCCACGGGCCGAATCCCGATCCTGGCGGCGCTCGTGATTCTAGGCCGGGACGTCGCACTGGTTCTCGGCTACCGGCTGCTTTCGCCGGGCGGGTACGACCTCGAGGTCACGCTGCTCGGGAAGACGGCGACCTGGGTCATCTACGCCTCGCTGGCCTTTGCCCTCGTCACCCCCGAAGGGACGACCTGGCCGATCGTTTTCCTGTGGATCGGGATCGCGCTCTCGCTCGGTGCCGGGGTGCAATACGGACTGCGCGCGTGGAGGCACGTCCACCCGAGCGGAAGGGACTCTCGACCCGAGCACGAACCTTCAGACAGCTGAAGTCTCAACCTGAGGTTGACCCCTCTCGGGGACTGCTGCTTTACTCATGACACCTTCGAGGAAAGGCCGCCGGTGGAACCACTTCCCGATCTGTCCTCTGTGACCGATGACGACCTACGCGTGATGATCCGTGACCTCGAGAAGGAGGAGGACGAAATCTCCTTCCGGCGTCGTGTCCTTCACGGACGCATCGACATCCTTCGGGCGGAGCTCGTGGCGCGGCTGCGCGAACAGGTGAGCGCCGGGGAGGCACAGCTCGCCGACGTCGAGCGCCTGAGCGAGATCCTCACCGCGAAGGCAGCTCCCACGGACCAAGAGTGAGTCACGTCTACTGCCCGGAGTGCGGCTTCCAGAATCCGGAGGCCTCGAACTACTGCTCTCGGTGCGGGGCGCTCCTGACGACCGAGGCGGGATCGGAGACGACGATGAGCTTCGACATGGCTGACGACGGGGACGAGGTCGACCTTCTCGAGGCGCTCGGGATCAAGGGCCCGGCGCTCGTGGTCCGCTCGGGCGGGGGCATAGCGGGCCAGTCGTTCCAGCCGAGCGAGGGCCGGACGCTGATCGGGCGATCCCCCGAGTGCGAGATCTTCCTCGACGACGTCACCGTCTCGCGACGGCACGCCGAGCTCGTCCGAGACGGGGAGACGTTCTCGATTCGCGACCTCGGAAGCCTGAACGGAACGTACGTCAACCGTCGGCGTATCGAGTCGACCGTCCTCGAGGACGACGACGAGGTGCAGATCGGCAAGTACCGCCTGACGTTCCTCCAGCGATGAGCACAGTCGCGACACGCCGGGAGCGGGGAGGGGGAGCCGAGCCGCGCTTGCGCACCATCGGGTCGGTGTGCGAGGAGCTCCGCGAGCAGTTCCCCGACATCTCCGTGTCCAAGATCCGCTACCTCGAGGAGCAGGGGCTCATCTCCCCTCGACGAACGCGCGGCGGCTACAGGCTCTTCGCGCCGGACGACATCGAACGGCTTACCACGATCCTCCGCCTTCAGCGCGACGAGTTCCTGCCGCTCCGCGTCATCCGCGAGGAGCTCGACGGGCCGGGCGCAGTGGGCGATCGAACCCGACGGCGGAGCGTCGGCGTGCTCGGTCACGAGGAGGAGATCGACGAGGCGGAGTTGTGCGATCGCGCGTCCGTGTCGCCCGACCTCGTGCGCCAGCTCGAGGAGTTCGGGCTCGTGGTCTCACGGTCGGAGGCGGGGGAGCACCTCTACGGCGAGAACGAGGCCGACATCGCAGCTGCCTGCGCACGGCTGGCGCGCTTCGGCATCGACGCGCGACACCTGCGGACGTTCCTCACGGGGGCGGGACGCCAGGCCGCGCTCATGGAGCAGCTCGTCGCGCCCGGTCTCCGCTCGCGAAACGCAGAGCGCCGGAAGAACGCGCTCGAGGACCTCGAGGCGCTGTCGCGCGTGGCGCAGGAGCTCTCGCATCTTCTGCTCGTTCGCGACCTGCGTGCGACGGCTGAGAGGACGTCGTGACGCTCGATCTCCGCGATCGGATCCGCGACGTTCCGGACTTCCCGACCGAAGGCATCGTCTTCAAGGACCTCATGCCCCTCATCGCGGACCCCGAGTACTTCGCGGAGACCATCCATCAGCTCGCTGACTGGGCGCGTCCGCGCGAGCCGGCGCTCATCCTGGGTGCCGAGGCCCGCGGGTTCATCTTCGGCGCCGCGCTTGCGTACGAGCTCGGGGCGGGGTTCATCGCCGCCCGCAAGCCGGGCAAGCTGCCGCGCGAGACCGTCGAGGCGACGTACGCGCTCGAGTACGGAACCGACAGCCTCCAGATGCATCGTGACGCCGTAACCCCTGGCGCGCGCGTCATCGTCCTCGACGACGTGCTCGCGACGGGAGGAACCGCACACGCGAAAGTCGAGCTCGTCGAGGGCCTAGGCGGCATCATCGCCGGCGTCCTGTTCGTCATCGAGCTCGACTTCCTGCACGGGCGCGACCGCCTCGAAGGCTACGACGTCCACTCGCTGATCCACTACTGACCGGTACCGTCCGGAGGCTCTCCTACAAGGAGAGCATGTCCTCGAACAGCGAACGCGAGCGTCGTTCACTCCCGCCAGGGATCGCCGGAGGACGCGGCATGGCCGATGCCCGTTCCATGAGTACCGCCGTGCTCACAAAGGTCGCACCCGCTGCCTCGACGCGGATCCTCGCGGACGTCTCAGCCCTCGTGTCGCCCGACCGTGCTCCGAAGGAGCCGGCGCTCGAGCGCCTCGAGCAGGCGATAGGCCGAGACTTCGCGGACCGCCTCGTCGCAGCGCTGAGCGACAAGTCGGGCCACCGACACTGAGTTCCGCTCGCTAACGAGGGGCGTCGCCGCCGCGGAGGCGGACGAACAGGAAGATCGCAGCCGCCGCGACCAGCGACACGACGAATGCGATCCCGCCGGGAACGTCGATGGCGAGTGCGCCGAGCCACATGTAGAGGAAGAAGACCACCGACCACGCAAAGGCGTGGACGCCTTGGTCGACGCTCGGAGCGCGGAGGTGCATCGCGCGACGATCCTACACCGCGTGTCGGACCAAGAATTCACCGAGCCGGTGGCGCTTTCGTCCACTCGACCCGCTGACCGTCCGCTTCCGCGTAGAGCCTGCGAGCTGAGCTTCGACCTACTTGCGCTCCGTGCTCGGTGCAAGCGGGAACCTATGGGACACGCCCCGACGGGTCAAGCGCCACGTTCACCGGATTGCCGCAATTTGCGCTCGAATTCTTCTCACGCGTCGGACGACGAGCACGCGTAGGATCAGCGCGTGCGCCGCTCCGTCGTGTTCAGCGTCGCCGGGGTGGCGCTCGGGGTCGCGGCCGTGCTCACGGCGCTCGGAGTGGGGGACGACCCCGCCGCCCTGACGGACGGCCAGGCATTCGTTCTCGGGGTGGTCCAAGGGCTCACCGAGCTCCTGCCGATCTCGTCGTCCGGTCATCTCATCCTCGTCCCGTGGGCTGCCGACTGGACGTATCTCGAGCAACACGACCGCTTCAACCAGACATTCGACGTGGCGCTCCACCTCGGCACGCTCGTCGCAGTCGGCGCCTACTTCTGGAGCGACATCGTGCGACTCGTGGGCGCGTGGGTGCGCTCGGTCCGCGACCGCCGAATGGAGACCCCGGATCAGCGCGTCGCCTGGTTCGTGCTCGTCGCGACGATTCCCGCCGGCATCATCGGCCTCGCGGGCGAGAATGCAATCGCCGACCACCTCGGCGAACCGTGGCAGATCCTCATCCTCCTGTCCGCGGGCGCGCTTCTTCTCTACTGGGCGGACCGAGCGCCGCAATCGCGCTCGATGGGGGACCTCGGCCTCGGCAAGGCGCTCATCATGGGCTTCGCCCAGGCCCTCGCTCTGGCACCTGGGGTGTCGCGCTCGGGGATCACGATCACGGCGGGCCGCTTCATGAAGCTCGACCGCGACAGCGCAGCTCGCTTCTCCTTCTACCTCCTGCTGCCGACGGTTCTCGGTGCAGTCCTCCTAAAGGGGTTGAAAGACGTGGTCTTCGGCGACCTTCCGAGCGGTTGGGGCGGGCCCTTCCTCGTCGGAACGCTCGCTGCCCTCGGGAGCGGACTCCTCGCCATCGAGTGGTTGCTCGGCTACGTGCGGCGGCACACGTACGGGGTATTCGTCGTCTACCGCCTCGTCGTAGCCGCGCTCGTACTGCTCGCGATCGTGTCCGGTATCCGCGACGCGACCTTCTGACGCCTTCAGCACGGCCATCTGGAACATCCGCGGAAGCCCGGATGCCGTTGGGACGGTTGGGTGCGACGCTCGGGTCGACGAGGAAGTGATTGTCGATGTCGGTTGTGCACCTGCGATCACCGGTCGGTACGTACGGGCCCTCGCGGCGGTCGGTGGGGAGTCGTGTCCGCCGCGCTGCGCTCGGAGTCTTCTTCACCTCGATCTCCGTCAACGCGGCACTCGGCATCTACGCCCTCGTGGCACCCGAGTTCGGGGATACGCAGTCCAAGCTCCTCGCGTCGTCGCTCTGCGTCACCGGCGCCATCCTCGTGGCGCTCGCCTGTGAGCCGGCGTGGGAGCGAGGTCTCCTCGGACCTGTCCCGTACGCCGGAGCGATCGCCGGGGCGATTGGCTTCGGCATGGCGGTGGGGGGCATCTGGTTCGAGCCGGACAGCGCGACGTACGGCAAGGCGATGGGCTCGATCCTCGACGTCGCGGGCGCCTGCACGATCGCGAGCCTGCTCGCGCTCGCACGGCTGGCGAAGCGCCACGAATGGGTGTTCGTCGTGGCGACGGCGCTCCTCGCTCTCGGCGCTGCGATGTTCGCGGTCATGCCGTGGCTCGGCGACGATCCGCCCGAGGTGTTGCTGCGAACAATGGGCGTCGTCTACGTGGCGTTTGCTGCCTTGGCCGTGACGGTTCCCGTGTTGCACTGGGTCGATCGCTCTGCGCGTGCCAAGGCAGATGCGAGCGACGCCGTTCGCTACTGCCCGCATTGTGGGAAGCCCGTCGCAGGCGAGCCGGGCTCGCCGATTCGCTGCGACCGGTGCGCTCGTGCCTTCCTCGTGACGCGCGCGGGCGGCGGAGCAGGCGTCCACTAGCTGGTCGGACTGAGCCGGTACACGCCGCTGGGCGTCAGGAAGACGCTGCCGCGGTCGACACGCACGAGCCCCTCGGCGACGGCGTCTTCCCAGATCGTCAAGCGCGGGCACGAGGTCTTCCACGCCTCGAGTGTCTCGGCGTAGCTCCGCGGGCGCTCGCCGATCCACTCGAGCAACTGCAGCGTCAATGCCGCCGTGCCCGACTCGTCACCATGCGTCGCGCCGAAATCATCGTGGTCCTTGCGGGTATCCGCGCTTCCGAAGCGGACGCGCGTCTTGACATGCGCGTTTTCGCATGCGCAGAATCGCGCTTCCTGCGGCCAGATCGGTGGGACTGGTTGGAAGTACGCGAGTACCTCGTTCTGAAGTACGACGGCAACACGGTGCGGTTTCCCGTGCGCGACGGAGACATCGCTCAGGCGAGACTGCGAGCTGCGCTCAGCCAACGTCCCGACGATGCGGTCGTGGCCGTCACCGATGACGCCTATATTCGGGTCAGCTCCGACCAGCCGGTCGTGGTGAACGACGAGTCGGGCTTCGGAGAGCCAACGAAGTGAGGCATCCGGGACAAGGTCCTCGAAAGACCCGTCACGGCAGACCGAACGTCGCACCGTAGAACGCGGACAACAGTAGCCTCGTCGAGTCCTCCGTTCCGCCAAGCGCTACCTGAGTATAGTTCCTGGTACCTGCGCGAGGGGCACGAGCTCGAGCCGCGCGGCGCGGACTGATGGCCGATGTTGCCCTACGCCTCCTTGGCAGCGCGAGCGAGATCCAATCGCAGCTCGCAGCCGTATAGCTCACCGTCGGATACGACGATCCAACCACCGTCGAAGGAGGCTGTCATGAAACGCATCACTCTCGGGCTCGCTGCGGTAGCGCTCGGTGCGCTCGCCATCGCCCCAGCGCAAGCCTCGGCTCCCAAGCTCGTCGGCACGGTCGGTCCCGGCTACACCATCAAGCTCGCTCGGGGCGGCAAGAACGTGACGAAGCTCAAGGCCGGCACATACACGTTCGTGATCAGCGACAAGTCGTCGTTCCACAGCTACGGGCTCGACGGCCCCAAGGGCTTCGCAAAGGACTTCACGAGCGTCCCTTTCAAGGGCACCAAGACGTTCACCGTCAAGCTCAAGGCCGGTAAGTACAAGTACTACTGCTCAGCGCATGAGAGCTCGATGTTCGCGTTCTTCACCGTTGCGTAGGTCACGGGCAGCCGCGCGCTAGCCCGTCATCGTGTCGTCAACGCGTCGGTGCAACTCCGCCTAGCTCGCAACCCGAGAGCCAGTTACCGTAGGTCGGAACGTGCTTCGCATTCGCATCCTGACCGTCGTCATGGTCGGTTCACTTGTCGCTGCCGGAGCCGTGTCAGCGTCGATCATCGTCGGAGGGACGGGAAACGACACTCTTCGCGGCACCCAGAAGGCGGACAAGCTCTACGGCAAGGCAGGCAATGACAGGCTCCTCGGCCTGCGCGGCAACGACGTGCTCTTCGGCGGCGCGGGAGCCGACCGCTTGGTCTGCGGAGCCGGCCGGGACATCGCCTGGGCTGACTCCAAAGATCAGGTAGCGAAGGACTGTGAGGTCGTCAAAGGGCTTGAGCGGCCTCCGCCACCACCTGTGGCGCTCGGAACCTACTGCGGATCGACGAGCCAGGGCATGCCGCTGTGCTTCGTCGTCGGCTCGCAAGGCGCTTCCGCCACGCGGACGATCGGCACGACGTCTCTCGCCGTACAGGCGGACTGCGAGCCGACTCGACAGCTTGACCGCTCATTCGAGGTTCTGAAGCTGTACGTGGCCGTCAAGGGCGATCGCTCGTTCACGGCTCGCACGGTTCTTGCTGGGTACGTCTCCACGTTCGAAGGGAAGTTCGATCAGTCAGGGACGTCGGCCACCGGCTCTCTCTCGGTGCAGTTCGTCGACGCGCAAGACGGCGTTCGCTACGAATGCGGCTCCGGCGTCGCCACGTGGAGTGCGAGGACACCTCCGCCGGACGCTTCGGCGCAGCCTGGGACATTCTGCGGTCTCACGGAGCAAGGGCTCGACCTCTGCCTCGACGTTGCCGGCACTCCGAAGGCGGTGACGAATCTCAAGCTTCTCGTTCGGGTCGAGTGCAGTCCGGCGGCGACATTCGCCGTCTCGTCGGCGATCCCAACGACGTACGCGATCCGTGAGGACGGGGGATTCTCGTTTCATCGACGGCCGGCGTCGAAGCCGGCGGGCGGAGGCTCGTTCACCGTCGATCAGGTGATGGACGGCACGTTCGACGCTTCGGGCGCATCGGTTACCGGGAGGCTCTCCGCGCACGTCGTCTACGACGCTCCCGACGGGAGTCACTACGAGTGCGACTCGGGGTCCGTCGCATGGAACGCTCAAAGGCGGTAGATCGCGCCTGTCCCTAGGCGAGCGTCGCATCGTCGCGGCGCGAGAAGCCCCATGCAGAAGCGCTACGAGATCGCGACGGTCGAGATCGCCACATTGAGCCCTTCGTGCCCCGAGATAGCCGGACGAAGCCGAGGCGTTCGGGACACCGGTCACACCGGACGGGTACTTCTTCGATGGCTTCAACAGGTTCCCGTGACCGAGGTACTGATGTGCTGGGGAAGTCGGAGTCCCCGTCAGCGTGAACGTCGCCGAGACAGAGCCGCTGATTCCGGCCTGGTTTGGGACACGAGTCCAGCCGAGGTAGACGTTGGCGCCTCCGAGCCCCTTGTAGCCGAGCGCAAGCTCCGCCTCGAGCCCTGTGCCCGAGAAGCCGGACCACGTGTACGTCACCGTGAACGAGCACCCTCCGTTGTCCGTGATCGTCGTGGTCGCCGTCGTCGACGCTGGTTTCTCGGCATTCGCGGGCACTGCCACGGCGACTGCCAGCATGAGCATGAGCGAGGTTGCGAGCAACCAGCGCCGCATGAGCTGACTGGATCGAGACGATCGTTGCAAGTCAGACGACTCTAGGGGTTCTCCATCGTCGATTCAAGTCTGAGGCCGGTCCGGATCGGTGGGAGCCCTGATGTTCAGGTAGCCGCCGACCCCGACCTGCGGATCGAGGAGCGCGAGCTCGATGAGTCGGCACTAGGAACGCAACGCTTCCTAGCCCTATTGCGAGCAGAGCGCTGTCACGAGGCGAGGGGAAGAAACTGCTGTTGCGAAGGAACTGCACCTCGACGCCGCTTAGCGAGCCGGTCTGCGAGCCGAGGTTGAGCCAGGTGTACGTGTGCATGCCGCCCTGCTTCGGCAGCCCGAGGCTCACAGCCTCTTCGGATCCGTTCGCCCAGTCGAGCAGAGCTGCGGTCGCCTTTATGTCGGTACCCCCGGGCCAAGTGAGCGTCACGTCATGGGTATTCGCGTTGCATGTTGCCGTGTACTCAGGCTTGGCACCCGCCGCAAACGGTACGAGTGCGCCGGCGGCGAGCACGAGAACTGCCGCAGTAACGGTGCGAATCACGATGTCTCCTTATGGACTAGGAGTGCCCTCAGCACGCATCGTCAGTAGGCGACAGCCGGATTTCCATGACCCGTTCGGGTTCCCCTGGATGTTGCAGGCTCCCGCCACTTCGCGAGGTTCTCCGGCGTGATGAACGGGTGAAGGGGCTTGGGGCGCTACGCCGCTGTCGCGCGAATGCTGTCCTGGGTCGGTTCCGGATGAACCTGGACGACACGGTTTTGGGCCTGTCTGTTCTTCGCGTAGCGATAGCCGCACAGCCCGCCGCCGATCAAGCCGGCGGGGACCACCACGAGCCACTCGACGCCGACCGAATTCACCAGCCACGCGGTTGTCACGCACAGGGACAGGTAGCCGGTCATCATGCCGGTCGCTGCGCCGTACAGGATGTAGCGGACTGTGTTCATTGGGAGCGCTATCGGTCGTGCGGCCCATGGCCACGAGACACCCGGGAGGGTGACGAGCGCGCTCATGCGTAGAGGGTTCCCCTCTCTTGCGGCAGACAGCTTGACAGCTTCCCGATCGCGGCGGATGCTGCGCCTGGGGCTAGAAGCACCGACTGAGACCTGGGGAGGTTTCAAGCTGGGTACATGGGGATGGCGCGCCGGCTCGGTTGGACGCTGCGCTTTGGCGCGGGGGCCGGATGTGGGGGAGGCACCCCACGTTTGAGCTCGGGCTGCTCTCGGCCTAGGTGATTTGCCTCGTTGCAGGTTCCACCCTCCTGCACGAGTACGGTCACGCCTGGACAGCGCGGGCGGTGGGCTGGGAGGTCGTTGGGTTGCGCTGGCATTGGTACGGGGTCGCGCTCGCCGCAGACGCCGACGGAAAGTCCGACCAGCTGTGGAAGGTGGCGCTCGGCGGACTCGCTGCGACGGCACTTCTGGCGTGTGGCTTTCTCGCTGGTACGGCGTTGCCCGAGCCCGCGCCCCTGATGTTCGGGCTCGGCTTTGCTTTCAACGCCATCTTTCTGTTTGCAAGTCTCGTTCCGGCCCGCCCTTTCGACGGCGGGCACGTGCTCGCAGGGTTGAGGCAAGCCCGTCCTAACGATCCCTGCTCGCGTACCTACATCCCGGTCAACGACGACGACACGGAGACACTCGTCGTACTCCTGCGCCACGCTGAGTTCCCCGACGTTGCCGACGAGCTCGAGCGCGGGCTGGCGACTGGAGTCAAGGTCCGTGACCCGAACGCACGATAACCGGCGTTATGTCAAGTAGAGACGCGTGGAATGCACTCGTCTCGCCCCCGCCGAAGCGCTAGGGTTGAGAAAGCGCTCGTCTACCTGAGGGGGTGTCGGCCAATGTTGGCCATGAGCGTCCGACTGTTTCTCATCGCCATCGTCGCGCTGACGATCGCAGCCCTGGCATTCCTGATCGCGACCACAGCCTGAACGCGTTCGTCGCCAGCTGACCCGGACGAGGGAAATCTCGTCGCACCCCTAGACATCGGGGCGCGAACGCGAGAGATTGTCACTTACCGCCCGCTCCAACCTTTCCCGCCGCGTGACCCAGATCGACATCGATCACATCCTCCTCATCGAGGACATCCGGCAACTGCTCGAGCAGGCCGAGCAGATCGGGACCGTGCGCGCCTCCGATCTCGCGGAGATCGCCGAGATGTACGAGCTGACCGAGCTCGAGCAAGACGCGATCCTTCGCGAGCTCGACCAGCGCTCGATCGAGATCGTCGAGCAGCCTCCCCACTCCGAGGCCGTCGTCGCCCTGACAGCGCCCGTCGAGACGACCACTGACGCGTTGCAGCTGTTCCTCCGCGAGGCGGGACGCCATCAGCTGCTGACTGCGGCACAGGAGGTGGAGCTCGCGAAGCGGATCGAGCGGGGCGACATGGAGGCCAAGGAGCGGATGATCCAGTCGAACCTCCGCCTCGTCGTCTCGATCGCGAAGAACTACCGCAACCAGGGCCTGCCCTTCCTCGACCTCATTCAGGAGGGCACGCTCGGCCTCATCCGGGCGGTCGAGAAGTTCGACTGGCGGCGCGGTTTCAAGTTCTCGACGTATGCCACCTGGTGGATCCGCCAGGCGGTCGCTCGCGCGCTCGCCGACAAGGCGCGGACGATCCGAATGCCGGTGCACATCGTCGAGCGCCTGCAGAAGATCAATCGCGCGGATCGCCAGCTGTGGACGCAACTCGGTCGCGAGCCGACGCTCGAGGAGATCGCCGAGGAGGCATCGCTCACCGCGCAGCAGGTCCTCGAAGTGCGGGCCGCCGCGCGCGCGTCCACGAGCCTCGATGCTCCCGTCGGAGACGGCGAAGACGCCGTCTTCGGCGACTTCGTCGCCGGCGACGAGCCTCTTCCCGAGGAG
This sequence comes from uncultured Gaiellaceae bacterium, assembly GCA_963746975.1. GTDB lineage: Bacteria > Actinomycetota > Thermoleophilia > Gaiellales > Gaiellaceae > GMQP-bins7. Next base: position 664,795 of record CAVVDE010000010.1, on the reverse strand, counting down.
ACGGTCGAGCTGAACTTGCGCAGCGAGGCGCTACGTCATGCACTCGCCTCCCTCCCCCAGCGCGAGCGCGAGGTCGTCGTAATGCGCTACGGGCTCACGGGTGCGGAGCCGCAGACCCTCGAGGAGATCGGTCGACGCCTCGGCCTCACGCGCGAGCGCGTGCGTCAGATCGAGCTCGAGTCGTTGCGCCGTCTCGCGTCGCTGCGCGAGATGCAGTCAGTCGACGTGACGTAGCTACGAGCGCAGGTAGAGCTCGAGCCCGGGAGCGATCGCTCGCAGCTCCCGAAGCGCCCGTGCTTCGAGCTGCCGAACACGCTCGCGCGTGATCCCGAGGTTCGAGCCGACCTCCTCCAGCGTGCGCGGGCGGACGCCGTCGAGCCCGAAACGCTCAACGACGACGCGCCGCTGGCGGGGCTGGAGCTTCGCCAAGGCCTCGAGGAGCTCGGAGGAGCGAGCTCGGTCGGCCGTCTCGAGCTCGGGCTGCTGCGCGCTCAGATCCGGGATGAGATCGGCGACGCTCGAGTCGCCGTCGCCGATCGGCGTCTCGAGGCTCACGGGGTCGACGATCAGCTCGAGCAGCTCCTGGACGCGTTCGGGCGTCATGTCGATCTCCGCGGCGATCTCCTCGAGCGACGGATCGCGGTTGAGTTTCTGGCCGAGCAGACGGCGTGTCTTCGTGACCTTCCGAACCTGGTCGGCAACGTGAACCGGGAGCCGGATCGTGCGTCCCTGCTCGGCGAGCGCGCGTGAGATCGCTTGCTTGATCCACCACGTCGCGTAGGTCGAGAGCTTGAAGCCCATCGTGTAGTCGAACTTCTCGACCGCGCGGATGAGGCCGAGGTTCCCCTCCTGGATGAGATCGAGCAGCGGCACGTCGGCACGCGTGTAGTTGCGCGTGATGGACATGACGAGCCTCAGGTTCGACTCGATCAGCTTCCGCTTCGCAGCCTCGTCTCCGAGGTCCTTGCGTCGCGCGAGCTCGCGCTCCTGTGCCGGCGTGAGGAGTCGGCCGTCCCCGATCTGGCGAACGTAGAGCTTGAGCGGATCGTCGGCCGTCGGGCCTGCGAGCCCGGGGAGCTCGCGCGGCGTCGCAGGCTCGTCCGCAACGGACGTCGGCTCCTCGTCCGCAGGATCGAAGAGATGCTCAGCCGCGTAGCCTTCCACGCCTCGGGTATCGGTCGCAAAGTTGCCCCGCTTGAGGGATGACAGCTCCCGCGAGGGATCGACCGCTCCGCAGAGAAGCCGATGGCTGCAACGCGGCCTTCACAAACAGTCCTCTCAACCGGTCGTCTACGTTCTCGTTGTCGTCCGATCCACGGAGTCGAATAGCGGTTCATGTGCGGCATAGCGGGATTCAGTCTCAGCCCTGACTCGTCCGTCGATCGGACGCTTGCCGCCCAGGCTCTGCTCGCTGGGATCTCGGAGCGCGGTGCCGACGCCGTCGGTTACGCACACCGCTCGCCGTCGAGCTCCGTTCACGTCACGAAGCTCCGCGGCGGCGCCAGCGCCCTCCTGGACGAGCTCGACGTCCCCGCCCGTACCGGCCAGGCGCTCATTCACGTCCGTGACTTCACCAAGGGGCATCCCGAGATCGCGGCCAACAACCATCCCATCCGTCACGGCAGCGTCGTCGGGATCCACAACGGGATCATCGAGAACGACGACGCCCTTCTCGCCCGCTACGGCATCGAGCGCGCCGAGCCGCAGATGACCGTCGACTCGGAGGCGATCTTCGCGCTGATGGAGCAGCGACGACACGACGTGCGCGCGCTCTCCGAGATGCGAGGAGCGATGGCCGCCGCGTGGCTCGACGAGCGAGACGACTCGACGCTGTTCCTGGCCCGCGGTCGGCTGCGGCCCCTGTGGCTCGGTCGAGCTGCCGACGGCCTCTACTTCGCCTCGACGCGGAGGGCACTCGCGATCGCGGCCGCGGCCCTGAAGATGCGCCTCGAGATCGACGAGGTGCGGGAGGGCCGGCTCTTGCACGTCGTCGGCGGGGACGTGGTGCGACAGCGCCGCTTCCGGCCGGACCGCCGATATCGCGAGCCTGACTACCTGCCACCGGTGCGCGCGCCCCGCGAGGCGTTGTCGTGCCTCGAGCGCCTCGCCGCGCTCGCCTCAGTCAGCCCCGCCTAGCGTCCCATCGGGCAGCACGTCCACGCCCTCCTCGCGGAGGCGTTCACGGACGAGGTACTGGAAGGCGGTCCAGGCGCCGCGAGGAACGTCGAGCAACCGGTAGACCTGCCACTCCGACAGCAGCGAGGCATCGGCACGACGTGCGTCGGCCCAGTCGGCCATCTTCGGGAGCCGCCCGAGCGACCTCGCGAGGACGGCGCCCTGCGAGATTGCCCGGTCGAGCCGCTCCTCTCCCTGGAGCACCTCGAACCCGGCCTCGCGCAGCGCGTTGCCGAGCGAGCCGAAGGTATGGGCGTAGAGCGAGGCGGACGGCACGGACCGGCGTCGCGCTGCAAGATCGCGCGCTGTCGGCGTCCGCCCGAGGTCGTCGCCGAGCGTTCGGAGCTGCTCGAGCAGCTCGTCACGCGTCAGAAACCGTCTCGGAAAGAGGCCTGCGGCACGTTTGGCGGCGTTCCAGGTGCCGAAGTGCTCGATGACCGTCTGCGGATGAACTCGCGCGTCCGGGTCCTGCGCGAACTCGCGCATCGTCGGTGATCTTCCCATGCGCTCGGCCGCCGCACGGAGCTCCGCGAGGATCTCGTCGTCTGAGTACCGCCGGCGCATGCCCGCGCGGAACGCGGCGAGCTCCGCCTCGTCGATGCGTACCGGGGCACGCTTGGGTGAGCGCGGCCGCGCCATCTCTGCAAAAAGCTTAGAGCGTTCTATCTAACTTGCAAGTTCTCCAGAGCAGGCTCTCCCCTCCTCCCTTGCCGCTACGCTCGCCGGCTATGGGGGTCCGGCTCGCACTCGAGACGACGACCGCGCGCGCGATCGGCGGGCTCTCGCGTGCAGCGGGTCGCGGCGGCGGAACCACGCTTCCCGGCAAGGTGCTCTGGAAGGTCGACCCGAGCGCGGTCGACCAACTCGCGCGCGGCCTCGCGGACGGCGCTGTTGTCATGTCGGCGACGAACGGCAAGACCACGACGACGGCGATGGCAGCGGAGATCCTCGGTGCGCGTCACAGGCTGGCCTGGAATCGGGCCGGGGCGAACCTCATGTCGGGGATCGCGTCTGCGTTGATCGCTTCGCGGAAAGCGGATGTCGGCCTGTTCGAGGTCGACGAAGCCGCTCTATCCGAGGCGGTCTCGCGGCTCAGGCCACGTGTGGTTGCGCTCGGCAACCTCTTTCGCGATCAGCTCGACCGGTACGGCGAGCTGGAGCTCGTGGCCGAGCGGTGGCGGGCGATGGTCGCAGCGCTTCCGCTCAATACGACGCTCGTCGTCAACGCCGACGACGCCGTGGTCGCGGACCTCGCCGCTGGACGATCGGATGCGATCCGGTTCGGCCTCGACGATCCGACACAAGCGCGATCGCGCCTTCAGCACGCTGCCGACTCGAAGTACTGCCTGCGCTGCGGCACACCCTACGAGTTCGCAGCGGCGTACGTGGGCCACCTCGGGGACTATCGGTGCCCGAGCTGCGGCCACGCGAGGCCTCCGCTCGACCTGGCGGTGCGGAACATCGAGCTCCGCGGGCTCCAGGCATCGCGCTTTCGACTGTCCACGCCGTCCGGCGAGGTGGACGTCGAGATCGGGCTCCCAGGCCTGTACAACGTCTACAACGCCGCGGCCGCAGCCGGGCTCTCGCTTGCCATGGGCTCCACCCTCGACGAGGTCCGTGTAGGCCTCGAGCGCTTCAGCGCAGCGTTCGGCCGGTTCGAGCGAATCTCGGCTGGCGGGAAGTCGGTGGTCCTCCTCTTGATCAAGAATCCGGCGGGAGCAAACGAGGTGGTTCGGACGCTCGAGACCGGCGTGCCGCCCGTGCTCGTCATCGCGCTGAACGACGCGGTCGCCGACGGCCAGGACGTGTCATGGATCTGGGACGTCGACTTCGAGCCGCTCCTCCAGCATGCTCAGCACGTCATCGTCTCGGGCGGGCGCGCGGCGGAGCTCGGGCTGCGGATGACGTACGGGGGGCTGCCGGAGGCGCAGCTCGAAGTCCTGCCGTCGCTCGAGAGCGCGCTCGACCGGGGGTTCGGCCTCGTCGACGCCGGTACGGAGCTGGTCGTCCTCCCCACCTACACGGCGATGCTCGAGCTGCGGCGGATCCTCACGGAACGTGGCGCGGTGCGGCCCTACTGGGAAGGAAGCTCGTGAGGATCCGCGTCGGGCACCTCTATCCGGACTACCTCAACATCTACGCCGATCGCGGCAACATCGCCGTACTGAGCCGTCGCGCTGCGCTGCGTGGACACGACGTCGAGATTCGGGCGATCGGCCTCGGTGACGAGCTCGATCCGACCGCGCACGACCTCCTCTACGTCGGCGGCGGCCAGGACCGCGAGCAGGCGCTCGTCGCGCCGGATCTCGCCGCGAAGGCGGAGGCGCTGTTCGCATCTCACGCGCGTGGCGTGGCGATGCTGGCGGTGTGCGGCGGCTATCAGCTCCTCGGACGCGGCTATCGCGGACGGGATGGATCCTTCATGCCCGGCGCAGGGCTGTTCCCGCACGAGACGGTCGCCGGCGAGACGCGCATGATCGGCGACGTGCTCCTCGAGTGCGAGCTCGATCCGGGAGTTCGGCGCCCTCTCGCGGGCTTCGAGAACCACGCGGGGCGAACGCTGCTCGACCCGGGCACCGAAGCGCTCGGCCGAGTCGTGTACGGCTTCGGCAACGACGGTTCGTCGGGATTCGAGGGATGCAGACTGGCGAATGCGGTCGGGACGTACCTGCACGGACCGCTGCTGCCTCGCAACCCATGGCTCGCCGATTGGCTCCTCGCGCACGCATTGGCGCATGCGGGCGCGGGCGAGCCGCCTGCCCTCTCGCCCCTGCCAGACGTGCTCGAGGCAGAGGCGCTACGCGTGTCGGCGGAGCGGGCGCGACGGCGCGGCGGAAGGCGCTGAGAGCGGGATTACGGAACCCACATCTCGCCGAGGTAGACGGCGGGATCTCCCGGCTGCCAGCGCTGGAGGAAGCGGGTGATCGGCGGATGGAGCGTCACGGCGTCGAGCTCTCTCAGGAGGAACGCCCGATGGCCCCGCACGGCGTCGTCCCGCGAAACCACCTCCTCGAGCGACCCGCTCACGTCGGCGGCGAAGATGACGTGAACGACGTGCTTGCGGTTCGTCCCCGCCGCGGGTGAAATCGAGTCGACGATCGCGACCGGCCCCTCGAGCGGCACCTCCGTTCCGTCGGGAAACAGCCCCGTCTCTTCCCAGAGCTCCCGCTGCAGCGCGCGCACGAGACTCTCGCCCGACTGCACCCCGCCGCCCGGGAGGAGCCACACCGGAGTGCCAGCGCGCTCGTGGCGAGCGAGGAGGATACGTCCGCGCCAGCGGAGGATGGCCGACACCCGGATCCGCGGCTCTCCCACCCCTCAGCTCGCGGACGATCCGAAGCCTCGCGCGCCCCTCTCGCTGGTTGCGAGCTCGTCCACCTCGACCAGGCGCACCGATGTCACGGGGGCGATCACAAGCTGTGCGATCCGCATTCCGGGTTCGACCTCGAATGCGCGCTGACGGTCGGAGTTGAGCAGGACGACGCGGATCTCGCCCCGATACCCGGAGTCGATCAATCCCGGCGAGTTCACGACGCTGATTCCGTGCCGGGCGGCAAGCCCGGACCGCGGAAGGACGAATCCGGCGAAGCCCTCCGGAATCTCGATCGCGAGTCCCGTGGGAATCACCGCGCGCGCGCCGGGCTCGAGCAGGGTCGCTTCGCACGCCGTGAGATCCACACCGGCGTCCCCGCCGTACGCCCGCTCCGGGATGACCGCGTCGGGTCGCAGTCGGCGCACGGAGACGTCGATCATCGCGCCGACGCGTGGTCGAGGTCGTGCTCCCCGGCGACGAGGTAACGAGCGAACCGCGCCGCGTCGGCACGCGGAAGTCGGGCTCGGATTCGGACGCCTTCGGGCGTATCGCGGCGCTCCGCGATCGGAGCTCCCAGCTCGTAGAGAGCGGCGAGCGTCCTTCCGTCCGAGTACGGGACGAGCAGGCGGACGTCTTCGAAGCGGTCCGAGAAGAGCTCCGCGATCCGCTCCTTCAACTCCTCGAGGCCCTCGCCCGTGCTCGCAGAGAGCAGCAAAGCACGCGGATACGCGTGCTCGACCCGACGGCGCCCAAGCGGATCGAGCCGATCCACCTTGTTCAAGACGAGCTCCGTCGGGATGTCGTCGGCCCCGATCTCGGCGAGCACCGCGCTCACCGCCGCAATCGTCTCTGCGAGCCGCGCCTCGGGCAGAGAGGCATCTGCGACGTGAAGAACGAGATCGGCGACGAGCGTCTCCTCGAGTGTCGCGGCGAAGCCCTCCACGAGCTGCGTCGGCAGGCGCCGAATGAAGCCGACCGTGTCCGTCACCAGGTAGCGCTTGCCGTCGTGCTCGAAACCGCGCGTCGTGGGATCGAGTGTCTCGAACAGACGGTCGTCGACCGAGGCATGAGCACCGGTCAGCGTATTCAGAAGGGTTGATTTGCCGACGTTCGTGTAACCGGCGAGGGCGATCGTCGGAGCGCTCGTCTGCAGCCGCTCCTTGCGGCGCGTCGAGCGCTGCGCCCCGAGCGTTCGGAGGCGGCGCTTCAACAGCGAGACGCGTGTCCGTGCAAGTCGGCGGTCCGTCTCGAGCTGGCTCTCGCCCGGCCCGCGCGTGCCGACACCGCCACCGAGCCGCTCCAGGTGCTGCCACATCCCGCGCATGCGCGGGAGGTTGTACTCGAGCTGCGCGAGCTCGACCTGGAGCTTTCCCTCGGCGCTCCGCGCGTGCTGGGCGAAGATGTCCAGTATCAGCTGCGTGCGGTCGACGACGCGCGTCTTGAGCGCATCCTCGAGGGCGCGCTGCTGCGTCGGTGTGAGCTCGTCGTCCGCGAGGAGCACTTCGGCGCCGCTCGAGCCGAACCCGTCCTTCAACTCGGACAGCTTGCCTTTGCCCACGAACGTGTGCGGGTCCGGATGCGCGCGATGTTGGACGAGCGAGCCGATCGGCTCCACCCCCGCCGTGCGGGCAAGCTCGGAGAGCTCGGACAGTTCGCCTGAGCCGTCGGCCCTCTTCGGATAGACGCCGAGGAGGAACCCGCGCTCCGGCTCCGCCCCAGGTGCGGGATCGGGCTGGCGCGCGGTCACCGCGGGATTATGCCGCGGTACGCTCCGGCGGTGACCGGGCTCGCCGACCGCCTCGCCGCGCGGACGCTCGAGCTCGTCGACATCCCCTCGGAGAGCGGCAGCGAAGCTGCCATTCGCGAGCACGTGCTGTCGCTCGTCCCGCCGGCCTGGGATACGGACTACGCAGGCGACGACGCGTACCTCTTCCTCTCGCCGCGGCGACCGGGCTACCCCTTGATTCTCCTGGCCGGGCACTACGACACCGTCCCGCCGCAGGCCAACCTTCCCGGGCATATCTCCGACGGAGAAGTGCACGGCCTCGGTGCGAGCGACATGAAGGGCGGGCTCGCCGTCGCACTCGAGCTTGCGCGCGGGCTCGACCTCGAGACGGCGACGTGCGACCTCGGGCTGCTCGTGTTCGGACGAGAGGAGCTGCCGGCCGAGCACAACCCGCTCCCTGCCCTGTTCGACGGCTCGACTGCGATTCACGACGCGGCGCTCGCCGTCGTCCTCGAGCCGACCGACCTCGAGATCCAGTCCGGGTGTCTCGGAAACGTGATTGCGCGATTGACGTTCTCCGGAACCAGCGGTCACTCCGCTCGCCCGTGGCTCGCCGACAGTGCGCTCGAGCGGGCGGCACGTGGTCTCGTGCCACTCTTCGAGCTGGAGCCGCGAATCGCCGCCGTGCACGGGCTCGAGTTCCGGGAGGTCGTGACCGTCACCCGGCTCGTGTCCGGGATCGCCGACAACGTGATCCCTGGGGAGGCGACGGCGACGATCAACCTGCGCTACCCCCCGGACCGGACACCTGCTGACGCGGAGGCCTACCTCAGGAGCCTCACTCCCGAGGGCGCGTCACTCGACGTCGTGAGCAACGCCGCGGCAGCCCGTGTCGTCGTCGATACGCCGGCGGTTCGCGCGTTGCAAGCGGCCGGGAGGCTCGAGATCCGCCCGAAGCAGGCCTGGACCAATGTGGCCGACTTCACTGCGCGGGGTCTCGACGCCGTGAACTTCGGCCCTGGCCACACCGCGCTCGCCCACCACCGTGACGAGCGCGTCGCCATCTCGTCGCTCGTCACCGCCTACGAGGTTCTCCACCGCTTCGTCACCCGCCCGATCGGAGATGATCCCGCCTGATGGATCTCGCGGCACGCATCGACGAGCTCTGGGAGACGAACGAGATCGACGCGAGACCGATCGAAGAGTCGATCGCCCTGCTCGATGCAGGTGACGTTCGGGTCGCCGACCGAGGCTCGAACGGATGGGTCGTCAACGACTGGGTGAAGAAGGCCATCCTCCTCTACTTCCGCCTGCGCAAGGTCGAGCGGATGACGGTCGGCGGGCTCGAGTTCCTCGACAAGATCCCGGTCAAGCGCGACTACGCGGACCGCGGGGTACGCGTCGTCCCGCCCGGGGTCGCCCGCTACGGATCGTTCCTGTCGGAGGGAGTCGTGCTCATGCCCGGGTTCGTGAACATCGGTGCCTGGGTGGGGCCGCGCACGATGATCGACACCTGGGCCACCGTGGGCTCGTGCGCGCAGATCGGTGCCGACGTGCACCTGTCGGGCGGTGTGGGCATCGGCGGTGTCCTCGAGCCACCCCAAGCCCGCCCGGTCATCGTGGAGGACGGGGCGTTCATCGGTTCGCGCGCGGTCCTCGTCGAGGGGGTACTTGTGGGCGCGGGCGCCGTCGTCGCGCCGAACGTCGTTCTCTCTGCCTCGGTTCCGGTCATCGACGTGACGGGCTCCGCGCCGGTCGAGCATCGTGGCTACGTGCCGCCCCGGTCGGTTGTGTTGCCCGGCACGCGCGCAAAGACCTACCCCGCGGGAACCTACGACCTGCCGTGCGCGCTGATCGTCGGGACGCGCAGCGATTCGACCGACCTCAAGACATCGCTCAACGACGTCCTCAGAGAGTTCGAGATCGCGACATGACGGACGTCGCCGAGATCGCGCTCTTCACCGACGATATCGCTGCGGTGAGCGCGTTCTATCGGAATCTTGTCGGCACGGCGCCTGTTGCAGAGTGGCCGGGCGGCGCGATCTTCTCCGCCGGAAGCGCCAGGATCCTGGTGCACGAGCGCTCCGCGGCGATGGAGGACGGCCCGCCGAACGAGGATCACCACGCACTCTCTGTCGACGACCTGGACGCCGTCTGTGAGGCTCTCCGCGCGAACGGGCTCGCCTTCCTCGTCGAGCCCCGCGACTACCCGTGGGGCAGGTCCGCATACCTCAGAGACCCGGACGGGCGCCTGGTCGAGCTTGCCCAGTCCTGACTCAAGCGACGCGTTCGGCGGTACCGTGGAGCGTCGCGCGCCCTTCGGACAGGCTGACGCGCAGGTCGCCGCCGGGGAAATGCACGACGACGTCGCCCTCGGCGTGCGTGGCCGCCGCGACGGCGATGGCGCTCGTCCCGGACGAGAGCGTCTCCCCCACACCGCGCTCCCACACGCGCGCGGTCACCTCTCCCTCGCCGTCGACACGCGCAACCTGAACGTTCGTCCGCTGGGGGAAGCGCTCGTGGGCCTCTAGCTTCGGCCCGATCACCCCGACGAGCGCCGGATCGTCCAGAACCACGGCATGCGGGTTTCCGACCGACACCGGCACGAACGTGATGCCGTCCACGGTCTCGGGCGGACCGACCGTCACATCTCCGATCACCTGCTCGATGTCGCCGGTCGCGCTGAGGGTGGTCTCGACCACACGGTTGCCGACCGTGACCGCGACCCTTGTCGCACCTGTTCGCTCTGCGAGCCACGCTGCGGCTATCCGTGTCCCGTTGCCGGAGAGCTCGGCCCGCGAGCCGTCGGGGTTCCAGATCGCGATGTCGACCGACGACGATGTCGCGTCGAGGATCTCGAGCACGCCGTCGGTGCCCGTCGCGAGGGCCGCAGCATGTGCGGAGTCCAGGCGCGTCTCGCCCGGCTCGACGACGCGGTACGTGTTACCGAGCGCGTGCCAGGTCGAGGATTGCATCAACCACCTGCGTGGTCGGGCGATCGGCAGCGACGAGCTCGATCCCGGGAATACGCCGCATCCACTTGCGCTGGTAGGCCGCATAGCGCCGCGTGCGCGCCTCGAGGCGCTCGGCCGCCTCGTCGAGGGGTAGCGTCGAGAGCTCCGTGAGCCCGAGCGCCTTGCCGGCGGTGCGTGAGACCGGGGCTGCGAGTGCGGCGTGCGCCTCGTCGGCTACGCCACGCGCGATCATCGTGCGCGTTCGCTCTCGGATGCGCTCGTTCAGCACGGCGCTCGGCACGTCCAGCCCGACCACGAGTGTCGGCTGCCGCATCGTCGCCGACCACAGCGCGCTCGTCGGCGGAGTGAGCGAGCGCCCGGTCTCGGCGAGCTCGAGCGCGCGCACGACACGGCGCCGGTCGTTCACGTGGACGGATGCCGCTGCGGTGGGATCGAGACGGGCAAGGCGCGCATGCGCAGCCGCAGGATCCGCGTCGTAGCGTGACTCGAGTCGGGCGCGCGCGACCGGCGCGACAGCGTGCGGGATGTCGAGATCGGCGAGGGCGGCCCGAAGGTAGAGGCCGGTTCCGCCTGCCACGACGGCGACGCCGTTGGCGGCCACGAGGTCGTCGATCGCATCGTGGGCGAGCCCCGCGTACTCACCCACCGACATGTCGTCCGAGAGGCGGCGGATCGAGGTTAACCGCGCGGGCCACGGCGACTGGTTCGTGAGAATCGGCAGTCCCTCGTAGATCTGGAGGGCGTCGGCGGAGACGACCTCGGTCCGAAGCCGCGATGCGAGCTGGTGGGCGACATCGGACTTTCCGGAGGCGGTCGGGCCGAAGATCGCGATGACCGAGTGCCGCAAAGTGGTCACTGCTCGTGGGGCACCCCGACCCACCACCCGCTGCGAGCATAGCGTCGAATTCCGTACGCGTGGTTCGCGAACAGTGCCGAAAGTGTGCATATCGAAGCCGCAATCAGGCCGCGACCAGCGACGCCTCGCGTCCGCTCAGCGTCGCGGAGGTCGCGCTGTCGATGACCACGTTCACGAGCTCGCCCGGCACCCCGGCACCTGCGAAGTTCACGGTGGTGTTGCGGCGCGTGCGCCCCCTCTGACGCAAATGATCCGTGCGGCTCGGACCCTCGACGAGCACCTCCTCGACCAGCCCGACGCGCTCCTCGTTGCGCCGGGTCGCGACGTGTTGCACGACCTCGACCAGTCGCTCGAGGCGCTCGTGCTTGATGTCGTCGGGAACCTGGCCGGACAGTGAGGCAGCCTCGGTCCCTGCGCGTGGCGAGTAGATGAACGTGAAGGCGGAGTCGAACCGAACCATCTCCACGAGCGAGAGCGTCTCCTGGAAGTCGTCCTCCGTCTCGCCCGGGAAGCCGACGATCAGATCCGTCCCGAGGGCGAGATCGGGGATCGCTTCGCGGAGGCGATCGACGAGGCGTAGGTAGCGCTCCCGGTCATATGTGCGTCGCATCGCCTTGAGGATGCGTGAGGATCCCGACTGCGCCGGCAGGTGGACGTGCTCGCACACGCGGCGACACTCCTCCATGGCAGCGATGACCGGCTCACGGAAGTCCTTCGGATGTGGGCTCGTGAAGCGAATCCGCTCGATGCCGGGAACTCCGTCGCACGCGCGCAGGAGCTCCCCGAAATCCGTATGGATGCCCGGCGCGAGATCTCGCCCCCAGGAGTTCACGTTCTGTCCAAGGAGTGTGATCTCGCGGACGCCGGACTGTGCGAGGCGCGTGACCTCGGCGACGATGGCGCCCGGGCGACGGCTCTGCTCGCGCCCGCGGACGGCCGGGACGATGCAGTACGCGCACTTCGAGTTGCACCCCATCGAGACCTGCACCCACGCCTGGAATCGCCGCTCGCCGTGCAGCGGCAGGTCAGCGGCAAAGTGGTCGTGTCGACCGAACTTGCCGCGCGGAAGCGCGAAGCCGCCGGCGGAGATCCACTCACCGAGGTGAGGTATCGAGCCCGGGCCGAACGCGACATCGACGAACGGGTACTGCTCGAAGATCCGGTCGCGCTGCGCTTCCGCGTAGCAGCCCCCGACGGCGACGACGAGGTCGGGTCTCCGCCGCTTGATCGACGCCGCGTTGCCGAGGTGCGCAGCGAGCCGTGTGTCCGGCTTCTCGCGGATCGTGCAGGTGTTGAAGACGATCACATCGGCGTCGTCCTGTGTCGGCGACTCGCCGAGACCGAGGGACTCGAGCATGCCCTTGATCCGCTCGGAGTCGTGGGCGTTCATCTGACAGCCGAAGGTCGTGACGTGGTAGCGACGCATGAGAGCGACAGTGTAGGCGGGGAACGGCACGCGCTCGAACGCGCCGCAGGAGGCTACTTCGCGACCTCGATCGCCCGGCTCTCCCGGATCACGATGACCTTCACCTGGCCCGGATACTCGAGCTGGTCCTCGATCTCGCGTGCGATCTCGTGCGACAGCAGCACGGCACCGTCGTCGTCCACCTCGGTGGGCTCCACGATGACGCGGATCTCTCGTCCCGCCTGCAGCGCGTACGCCTTCGCCACGCCAGACTTGGCGGTCGCGATCTCCTCGAGCGCCTCGAGCCGCCGGATGTAGTTCTCGAGGCTCTCTCCCCTCGCGCCCGGCCGCGACGCGGAGATCGCGTCCGCCGCGATGAGGAGCACGGCCTCGACCGTCTGCGGCTGCACTTCGTAGTGGTGCGCCTCGATCGCATGCACCACGCCCTCGGACTCGCCGCAACGCCGAGCGAGCTGGGCCGAGATGAGCGCGTGCGACCCTTCGACCTCGTGGCTCACCGCCTTCCCGATGTCGTGGAGGAGCGCGGCCCGCTTCGTCGTCTTCACGCCGGCCTTGAGCTCGGCGGCCATGATGCCACTGAGGTGCACGACCTCGAGCGTGTGCTTGAGGACGTTCTGCCCGTAGCTCGTGCGGTAGCGCAGCCGGCCGAGCATGCGGACGAGCTCCTCGTGGAACTCGCCGCAGTTGGCCTCGAAGACGGCCTGCTCGCCTGCCTGGAGGACATGCTCCTCGAGCTCTGCCTTCGCCTGGTAGTACATCTCCTCGATGCGCGCCGGGTGGATGCGGCCGTCCTCGATGAGCTTGTCGAGCGTCATCCTGGCCGTCTCGCGACGCAGCGGATCGAAGGAGGAGAGGACGACCGCGTGCGGGGTGTCGTCGATGATGAAGTCGACGCCCGTGAGGTGCTCCAGCGCGCGGATGTTCCTGCCCTCCCGGCCGATGATGCGGCCCTTGAGGTCGTCCGACGCGAGCTCGACGACCGTCACCGTCGCCTCGGCCGTGTGACTCGCAGCGACGCGCTGGAGCGAGTCCGCGATGAGCGCACGAGCGCGCCGCCGTGCGTCCGATCTGGCCTCCTCTTCCATCTGCCGCACTTCCCGCGCGAGCTCGTGACGGACGAGGTCCTTCGACCGGTCGAGGAGCTGCTGGCGTGCCTCGTGCACCGTGAGGCCCGAGATCTTCTCGAGCGCCGCGAGGGCCTCCCGCTGGGTGTCGCGGAGCTCGTCCTGGAGCGCCTTGACGTGTATCTCGCGGTCTCCGAGGCCCTGCTCGCGCCGTTCGAGCTCGGTCAGGCCGGCGTCGGCGTCGAGCTCCTTCTGGAGAACTCGCTCCTCGATCTTTGCGATCTGGACGCGGCGGTCCTGCACCTCGTTCTCGATCTCGCTGCGCAGCGCAACCGCCTGCTCGCGCGCATCGACCTGGGCCTCGCGACGTACGGCCTCGGCCTCGCGCTGCGCGTCGCCGAGCAGCTTCTCGCGTTCCGTGCTCGCGGTTCGGACACGCGACCGCGACCAGCCGACGAGGACGACGGATGCTCCGAGTGCCCCGAGAACGATTCCGATGAGTGCCGCGCCGGCCGAGAGCATGTGGCCTCCGTTGGAGGTTGTCGTTGCCGCGGACGGTGCGTCCGCGAGTGCTCTCACCTGGCGCCAACCCGCACGGCAGCGCCGAACTCTGCCCGGACCGCTACGTCAGGTTGGACGTCCCCCGTCTTCGGGCGCAGTGCGACCGGTGGACCAAATCGTTGACGGAAAGCGGGATCATGGATTCAGAAATCGCGTGCGTGCAGGAAAAACACCGGGTGAAAGCTCGGTCATCCTAACGGCTCGTCGCGTGCATGCGCAACGACAGCGCGGATGACGTCCTCCGCGAAGCCCTTGCCTGCCAGGTAGCGAGCGGTCTTCGGACCCGAGCCCCGTCGTTCGACGATGCGTTGGGCCCGGCTGAGCTCCCGCGGCAGGGCCGCGATCGCCTCGTCGACGAGATCCGGGGCAACGCCTGCGCGAGCGAGCTCGTGTCGAATGAGCTCGTCCCCCGCACCGCGCTCGGCGAGTGCCGAGGCTCGCACGTCCGCGAAACGGCGGTCGTCGACGAGCGCCGTGCGTTCGAGCGTCTCGAGGACCTCGCCTCGCGCCGCGTCATCGACACCGTGCGCCGCCAGGAGGCGGTCGACCTCGGTCGCACTGCGCTCGCGATGGCGGAGCGCTCGAAGCGCCTGCTCGAGAGCGTCGTTCTCCGACGAGGGATCAGCTCTCGACGGAGACGACTTCTTCCGCATCGACCGTGACGGTCTCGACCTCGATGCTCGCGTCTCCCGGGGACTGGGCGGGTAGGAGGCGAGCCGAGATGACCTGCTCGTCCGGTGCTTCCGCCTGGATGCGCGCGAGGATCTGCTGGACGAGGTCGGGGTTCTCGGCGAGGAAGCTCGTCGCGTTCTGGCGGCCCTGCCCCAGGCGCTCGTCGCCGAAGCTGAAGTACGAGCCCGCCTTCTGGACGGCCTTCGTCTCGAGACCGACGTCGAGAACCGTGCCCTCCCACGGGATTCCCGAGCCGTAGATGATGTCGAACTCGGCCTGCTTGAAGGGGGGCGCGACCTTGTTCTTGGCCACCTTCACGCGGACGCGGTTCCCGAATGCCTCGGCGCCGTCCTTGAGCGTCTCGATCCGCCTGATGTCGAGCCGGACCGACGCGTAGAACTTGAGTGCGCGGCCGCCGGGAGTCGTCTCGGGGTTCCCGAACATGACGCCGATCTTCTCCCGCAGCTGGTTGGTGAAGATGCAGATGGTGTCGGTGCGATTGAGCGTGCCGGCGAGCTTGCGCAGCGCCTGGCTCATGAGTCGCGCCTGCAGCCCGACGTGCGAGTCGCCCATCTCGCCCTCGATCTCCGCCTTCGGGACGAGAGCGGCGACCGAGTCGACCGCGACGACGTCGAGGGCGCCCGACCGGATGAGGAGCTCCGTGATCTCGAGCGCCTGCTCACCGGTGTCGGGCTGCGACACCAGGAGCGCATCGATG
This sequence comes from uncultured Gaiellaceae bacterium, assembly GCA_963746975.1. GTDB lineage: Bacteria > Actinomycetota > Thermoleophilia > Gaiellales > Gaiellaceae > GMQP-bins7. Next base: position 649,309 of record CAVVDE010000010.1, on the reverse strand, counting down.
TCCACGCCGATCCGTCGAGCGTACGACGGGTCCATCGCGTGCTCCGCGTCGATGAACGCGCAGATTCCGCCGCGCCGCTGGGCTTCGGCCATGACGTGGTAGACGAGCGTCGTCTTTCCCGATGCCTCAGGGCCGAAGATCTCGATGATGCGCCCCCGCGGCAGCCCACCTATCCCGAGAGCCATGTCCAGTGAAAGCGAGCCGGTCGAGACCGCACCGACCGCCACCTGCGGTCGATCGCTCATCCGCATGACCGAGCCCTTGCCGAACTGGCGCTCGATCTGACCCAGCGCGACATCGAGTGCTTCCTCGCGTTTCATCGCCTCATCCTCCCGGCCCTAGGGCCTCTCTCCGTGACACTCCAAGCGAACACGACTCCAGTACCTCGTACCGCGCACCCGACGGGTGAAGACGTGAAAGGAAAGCAGCGGCTCCGGACGGAGCGAACGCGCCGATCGGGGGCAAGGGAGGCGCGAGCCCGGGCTGCTCACGGAACCGCAGCACGGTGACGTGCGGCAGCCACCTGCGGCTCTCGCGCTCGAACACGTTTAGCGCCTCGAGCCCGCGCCCGATCCGGTCGGCGAGGGCCGTCGCACGCCCGCTCGCGTCGGCGAGAACGAGCATCCCGACGGAGCGCGTCTCGCGGTAGCGCACGGGCTCGAGCTCGAACGGCTCCGTCGCTGCGGACTCGTGCCGAAGCACATCCACGATAGGCCCGACGACGCTGCGAGGCTGCCGTCCGAGGAACGCGAGGGTCACGTGGAAGCTCTCCAGCCGTCGCCCGCGGACGAGGTGCGCGCGACTCCAGCGCGCCAGGGTCGAAGCCACCTCGTCGGGCACCTCGAGCGCGAGGAAGAGCCTGAGTCGCTCATCCCCCTCGACGGTACCCGGCGAGGTCATGTCGATGTGTGTCGGCTCTCCAACAATCGCCGAACGAGATGGAGCGACGCCGCGGTCGCCCGGCCGCGGATCATCTCGCGGTCGCCGGGCAGTTCGGTGCGTACCGAGCGATCGCCGTCCGGGCCGGTCGCATGCGCAAACACGAGCCCGACCGGCTTCTCCTCCGAGCCACCCCCCGGTCCCGCGACCCCCGTGACGGCGACGGCGACGTCGACTCCGAGCCGCTCTCGTACGCCACGAGCCATCGCCTCTGCGCTCTCCGCAGAGACGGCGCCGTGGGCGTCGAGCACGTCGGCCGGGACGCCGAGGCTCGCCTCCTTCACGTCGTCGGCGTAGGCGACGATCGCGCCACGGAACACGTCGCTCGACCCCGGGACGGAGGTCAGCCGCGCGGCGACCATTCCGCCCGTGCAGGACTCGGCGGTGGCGAGCGTCAGGCGGCGCGCGCGGCAGAGATCGAGGACGATCTCGGCGATCGCGCGCTCGTCCTCGCTGAAGAGGTAGCTCCCGAGATCGTCGCGCAGCGACTTCGCGATCTGCCGTCCACGAGCAGCGGCCTCCGGCTCGACGAAGAGGTCGACGTGAATCTCGAAGTCCCGCGCGCAGATCGTCACCTCCACGCCGTCGCCTTCTCCGCCGGCGGCTGCGAGAGCCTCGGCCACTGCAGACTCGGGCGTCCCGAAGAAGCGGAGCACCTTGTGCTCGCGCTCGGGCGCCCGTGCGAGAACGCGCTGCACCGGATCGGTCTCGAGCGCGCGCGGCCAGAGTCGTTGCAGCTCCCGCGGCGGGCCGGGGAGGATCACGACGACGCACCGCTCGAGATCGAGCACGAGCCCGGGTGCGGTGCCTGCCAGCCCGAGGGAGATCGAGCCCTCGGGACGCGTCGCCTGCTTGCGCACTCCCGCGGTGAAGTCCTCGTATGGGCGGCCGAGGCGCTCGGCGATCATCCGCGAGACGGAGCCGATCTGCTCCTCGAGTTCACCGTCGACGACGAGCGGGCGTCCGGCGACCCGCGCGACGAGCTCGACCGTGCGGTCGTCGTGGGTCGGCCCGAGCCCCCCGGAGATCAGGCAGAGCTCGGCCCCGAACGCTTCGCGGAAGGCGTGCTCGAGGTCGGGGACGGCATCCCCGACGATCGAGATGAACGCGGGCTCGAGGCCCAGCCGCACCGCCTCGGCCGCCAGGAAGGGGCCGTTCCGGTCCTGACGCTCTCCGCGGACGAGCTCCGAGCCTGTCGCAACGATCGCCGCGCGCGGGCGGCTCAAGAGGGAGCCCGGACGATCCTCTTCGAGGTCACGACGAAGGTCGTGCCCTGCGGGAGCTCGACCTTGTTCCCGTTGCGGCGCACGACGACGTTCTGCGGCTTCGCGAGCGCGAGCTGGAGGCTCTTGCCGTCGAAGGACTTGCGCTGGCCCTGCTCGAGCGTGCCGCTGTACAGGAGCTTCCCGGACGAAGTTGCCGCGCGAACTTCCATCCACGAGCTTCCCTGGCTCGCCCGCACGACGAGGTGGACGGTCCCCCTCGGCTTCGACGCCTGCGCTCCCGAGGACGGCGTGGTTGCGAGCCCCGGGACCTGCTCGCCCTCGGGCCCACCGAACTTCCAGGCGGCGATGACGAGCGCGGTAGCAATGGCAATCGCGAGGAGCGCCACGGCCGCGATGCGGGACTCGCGTGGTCCCCGCTCCCGGCGAGGTTGCGGCACGCGGCGCGCACGCAGGGGTGCTGCGTCCTCCTCGCCGACCGTGAACCGCGAGTTGTACTCGTCGACGAACGGCTGGCCGTCGAGCCCGAGCGCCTCCGCGTAGGAGCGGAGGAAGCCCCGAACATAGGTCGGGGCCGGCAGGATGTCGAAGCGCTCGTCCTCGAGGGCACGGAGGTACTTGGGGCGGATCTTCGTCCGCTCCTCCAGCTCGGGGAAGTCGAGACTCTGACGGAGCCGAGCCTCGCGCAGGCTGGAGCCGATGTCGAACATTCGGGCGGGATTGTAGATGGTGGTCTAGCGCAGCGCCCGGCGGTACTCGCTTCGACCCGGCAGACCAGCGTCAGCGAACTCCGCGCGCTCGGAATCTGCGCTCGCGGATTCCGAGCGCGCCCGACTCAGTCGCGCGAGCCGACGTACTCGAGGAGCCCGTACACGCCGAGGGCCACCAACGCGGCGGCCGCCATGCACAGGCCCACGATCCCGAGGACTCGCCCGGCCGTGGCGATGGCCGGGGCTCTGGCCGAGAGCGTCAGCGACGCGCGCAGGCTTGCTCGCCGCGACAGTACGAGCGCCGCGATCGCGAGCGCGACGACGATCGGTACTGCAAATCCGGTGTGGAGCAGGTCGAACGTGTCGCTGAAGCGGGTCAGGTAGACGGCGATCGGAAGCGTGACGACCGACGCGAGTCCCGTGAGCAGCGACGCCCACGCCGTGCCCGACCGCGCCCCGCCGCCCACGCTACTGCTTGACGTAGGGACGGCCGTCGGCGGCAGGAGGCGTCGAGCGTCCGATGACGCCGGCGACTGCGACGAGCGTGAGGACGTACGGGAGCGCGTTGAAGAGCAGAGGCGTGGCGCTGCCCTGGGGGAAGTAGGCGGGCAGGCGGTCGCCGAGCGCGCTCGAGAAGCCGAACAGCAGGCACGCGGCGTACGCACCGAAGGGCCTCCAGTTGCCGAAGATGATCGCGGCGAGGGCGATGAACCCACGCCCGCCCGTCAGGTTCTGATCGAACAGGCTCACGTCCGCCACCGACAGGTAGGCGCCGCCGAGTGCCGCCAGGGCGCCGGACGTGAGGACTGCCCCCCAGCGGATGCCATACACGGAGATCCCGACGGTGTCGGCCGCTCGGGGATGCTCGCCCACCGCTCGGACGCGCAGTCCGAGCGACGTCCGGAAGAGAACGATGTAGGTCAGGATCAGGACGACGAAGCTCAGCCAGATCATCCAGTTCAGGTCGCCGAACACCGCCTGCAGGAACGTGCCGCCGAACTCCACCGGGCCGATCGAGACGTCGGGGATGTGCCCGAGGAAGTCGAGCGACGGGCTCCCGACCGTCGGCACGTCCGTCGGGGAACCCTGCTCGCCGTAGATGTCCACGAACGCGTAGCCGGTGATCCCGAGCGCGAGGAAGTTGATGCCCGTGCCGACGACGATCTGGTCGGCGCGAAGGTTGATGCAGAAGAATGCGTGTACCGCGGCGAGCGCCGCGCCGGCGACCATGGCGACCAGCACTCCCAGCGGCCAGGAGTCGTAACGCTGGGCCGCCCAGAAACCCCAGAACGCGCCCATCAGCATCATCCCTTCGAGGCCGATGTTGACGACGCCGCTGCGCTCGGAGACGAGACCACCCATGGCCGCGAACGCGAGCGGCGTTGCGTAGCGGAGCGTGGCTCCCAGGATCACGGACCAGGCGAACACGAGGTCGAGGTTCCCGAGGCCGGACTGCTGGGCTGCGATGCCGAGGCTCATGCCGAGGATCGCCGTGGCAGCCGCGCCCCAGCCGGCACGTCCTCCCCCACGCGTGATCGACGTGATCGCCGCCGCGAGCGCGAGGATCCCGAACACGGCCGGCCAGCCGAGCCCGCGCGCGTGGATGGGTGGCAGCGCGAGCCAGCAGGCGATGAGGCCGAGGACGATCCCGAGCACCCCGATCGCCTGAGGCGTCGTCAGGCGCGTCACCGGACGCGAGGCGACGGCCAGCACGCTCACGACGCCGCCTCCGGCTGCGGGGCAGGCGGCGGCGATTGCTCGCGCGTGAGCTTCTTCCTGGCGTTCCAGGCGTACAGGATCAGGAGGTCGGCGCCGATGAACAGCACGACGAGCCCCTGGATGATTTGGGTCAGGTTGCCCGCGAGCTCCGGCTTGAAGATCTCCGGGTCGAGGTTGCGCTGCGACGTGCCGGTCAGCAGCGCCCCGAACAGCAGGGCCGCGAGCCCGGTGCCGATCGCGGTGTTTCGGCCGAGCAGCGCGACGGCGATGCCGAGGAAGCCGACGTTGGTGAGCGAGATCGTGCTCGCCGCGACCCGGTACTGATATCCGAGCACGTCCATCGCGCCACCGACGCCCGCGAAGGCACCGGCGATCGCCATCGCGAGGAAGTAGCTCCGCGCGACGTTGATGCCGCCATAGCGGGCGGCGTCGGGGTTGTGTCCCACGGCCCGGACCTCGTAGCCGAGTGTCGTCCGGTTGAGCACGATCGCGTAGACGACGAGGGCTGCGATGCCGACGAAGAGGCCGACGTGTGCTCCCTGCAGGACACCGAGGCCCCAGAAGGTGGGAAGCTTGCCGGAGTCCGCCACGTCCTGCGAGGTCGAGGTGGCGACGTTGTGGTTGAGCGGCCCGTCGGAGCCGAGGAGCCACTGGCCCGTCCAGTACATGATCCAGTTGAGCATGATCGTGACGACGACCTCGTGCGCCCCGACGGTCGCCTTCAGGAAGCCGGCGATTCCGGCGAGCAGCGCCCCGGCGAGCCCGGCAGCTGCGATCCCGAGGACGACGTGCGGGAACTGCGCCATGCTCGCGAACGACGATCCGACCCAGACCGCCGCCAGCGAGCCCGCGATGAACTGACCGTTGCCGCCGATGTTGAAGAGCCCGCAGCGGAAGGCGAAGGCGACCGCGAGTCCCGTGAAGATCAGCGTCGTCGTGAGGAGCAGCGTCTGCTGGAGGGCATAGGCGTCGCGGGATTCGAGGCTGTTCGTGTTCAGCGGGAACCAGACCCTCGTATCCGTGAACGGCAGGCCGATGCTGTAGCTCCCCGGATGGAAGAACCAGCTGAGGCCCGTGCCGTCGAAGATCGCCCGGTACGTGGAGAGCGGGTTGTGACCGGTCGTGAAGAGGACGACGAGGCCGGCGATGAGGAACGCCAGCAGCATCGTGACGAGCGGGACGACGAGCCCGCCGGCCCGTTGGAAGGCAGAGAACCGCTCGGCGGCATTCGGGGTATGGCCGCCGGGCTCGCTCTCGGGCGGCTGCGGCGAGACGCCGGCCGGCACGTCGCTCACGCCGCGGCCTCCTCGTCTCCGCCTCCGCCGATCATCGCGATCCCCAGCGTCTGAGCGTCGACCCCGGGCGCGAACTCGCCGACGATCCGCCCCTCGTAGATGACGAGGATGCGGTCGGAGAGGGACATGATCTCGTCGAGCTCGAGCGACACGAGCAGGATGCCCCGCCCCTCGTCGCGCTCCGCGACCAGCCGACTGTGGAGGAACGCGATCGCGCCGACGTCGAGCCCTCGCGTGGGCTGTGCCGCGATGAGCAGCCGCGGATCGCGTGAGACCTCTCTCGCGACGACGAGCTTCTGCTGGTTTCCGCCGGACAGCTCCGAAGCCTTCGACGACGGCGTTCCGCCGCGGACGTCGAACTCGGAGATGAGCTTGCGCGCACCGGCGATCATGCGGCTCGGGCGGAGCCAGCCCAGGTGCGCGTTCGGCTCGTGACGGAAATCGTGCAGCGAGAGGTTCTCGGCGAGCGAGAAGTCGAGGATGATGCCGCGCCGCAGGCGATCCTCGGGGATGTGCCCGAGGCCGGCCTCGAGCCGGTCGCGCGCGCTGCCCTTCGTGATGTCGGTGCCGACGAGGGTCACGCGGCCCCCGGTCGCCTTTCGGAGACCCGTGAGTGCCTCGACGAGCTCGGTCTGACCGTTCCCGTCGACGCCGGCGATGCCGACGATCTCCCCCGCGCGCACGCCGAAGCTGACGCCGCGCACCGCCGGGAGCCCGCGGTCGTCCTCGACGGTGAGCTCCTCGACGTCGAGGAGCGTCTCGCCCGGAGTCGCCGGCTCCTTGTCGATCTGCAGCACCACCTCGCGCCCGACCATCAGGCGCGCCAGTCCCTGCTCCGTCGCGCCTTCGCGCGGAACCGTGCCGACGAGCTTCCCGCGGCGGAGCACGCTGATGCGGTCCGCGATGTCGAGCACCTCGTGGAGCTTGTGGCTGATGAAGATCACCGACATGCCCTCGCGCGTCAGCGATCTCAGGATCGCGAACAGATCGTTCGCCTCGCCCGGTGTCAGCACCGCAGTCGGCTCGTCGAGGATGAGGATGTCTGCGCGCCGGTACAGCGCCTTCAGGATCTCTACCCGCTGCTGCTGGCCGACGGTGATGTCCTGAACGCGGGCGTCGGGATCGATCGCGAAGTTGAAGCTCTTCGCGAGGTCGCGGACGCTGCGGTCCGCGGAGCGGTGGTCGAGGAAGATCCCGGCCGTGTTGGGCTCGGTGCCGAGCACGATGTTCTCGGCGACAGTCATGACCGGGATGAGCATGAAGTGCTGGTGCACCATCCCGATCCCGTGCTGGATCGCGTCCTGCGCCGAGTGCATGGTGATCGGCTCGCCCTTGACGAGGATCTCGCCCTCGTCGGGCCTGTAGATGCCGTAGACGACGTTCATGAGCGTCGACTTGCCGGCGCCGTTCTCGCCCAGGAGCGCATGCACCTCGCCACGGCGGAGATCGAGGTCGATCCGATCGTTCGCGACGATCCCCGGAAAGCGCTTCGTGATGCCGCGCAGTTCCAGGACGGGCGGAGCGTCGGCCATGGGCCGCGATTCTACGGCGTGAAATGACGAAGGGGGCGCGAGGCGCCCCCTTCGAGCGGAACCGTCGAGCCTAGAGCGTCGACGGAGGCTTGATCTTGCCCTTGATGATGAGTGCCTTCTGGGCGTTCATCTTGGCGATGAACGCGGCGGGCACCTTCGGGCTGATCTTGCCGACGTCCTGGCCCTTGTTCTTCAGGTTGAAGACGAGGTCCTTGCCCGCTCCGAGCTTGCCGGCCTTCGCGAGCGCGTAGAACGTGTAGACGGCCGTGTCGACCCGCTTCACGCCGCTCGTCATGATGTGCGGCCCGAGATACGCCTGGTCGGCGTCGACGCCGATGCCCCAGACCTTCGACGTCTTGGCAGCCTGCAGCGCGCCGAGGCCACAGCCGCCCGCGACCTGGAACACCGCCTGCGCGCCCTGGGAGATGTGCTTGAGCGCGATCTCCTTGCACTTCGGGGCGGCGGACGGCGGGAAGTCGCCCGAGTAGTCGATGAGGACCTTGAACCGCTTGTCGACGGCCTTCGCGCCGGCGCGGTAGCCGGCGATCCAGTTGTCGACCGACGGGATCTTCTTGCCGCCGACCGCGCTCAGGACGAGCTTGCCTGACGACGCGCCCTTCGGCCCGATCTTCGCCTTGGCCATCTCGGCCGCGAGGTAGCCGACGAGGTAGCCGGACTCTTCCGACTTGAACGTCAGCCCGTATGCGTTCGCGGGCTGGTCCGTGAGCGCGACGCGCGGGAAATCGGTGATCGCCCACTTGATGTCCGGGAACTGCTTCGCCGCCGTGTTCGTGGCATCGGCGAGCAGGAACCCGTTCATGACGACCGCCTTGGCGCCCCACTGCGCTGCGGCCACCGCGTTCGGCAGATAGTCGGCCTCCGTCGCTGAGACGTAGACCTTCGTCTGGATACCGAGCTGCTTCTGAGCCTTCAGGCGCCCGAGGTTGCCGAGGTGGTTGAAGCTCTTGTCGTTCAGACCCGCCGTATCGGTGTTGAACGCGGCCTGGAACGACCCCTGCGCCGAGCCTGAGCCGGCCGTGACGCCGAGCGCGGCGACGAGCGCGGCGATCAACGCCGCGACGAGCGCGACTGAGTTCCTACGTGCCTTCACGTGCCCTCCTTACAAGTAAGCCTGCCGCCCTGATTGGACGCTTGATCTAACCGCAAGTTGCGACTCTTCACAAGTGCGTAAAGAGCCATATCAACGGCGGGAGACTACCGATTCGGAGCGAGCTCAGACCGTGTGCAGGTCGGCCTCGGACACCAGCACGCGGCGCGGCTTGGAGCCCTCGTAGCCAGAGATGATCCCGCGCCGCTCGAGCATGTCGATGAGCCGTCCGGCACGGGTGTAGCCCACGCGCAGGCGTCGCTGCAGCAGCGATACGGAGGCCGTCTGGGTCTGCACGACGATCTCGATCGCCTTGTCGAGCAGGGGGTCCTCGTCGGGGTCGAAGTCGCTGTCCTCGTCGGCCTCCTCGTAGGCGGCCTCGGGCGCCTCGAGCAGCGACTCGTCGAGGTCCTGGCCGCGCTGCGAGCGGCACTGCTCGACGACGAGCGCGACCTCTTCCTCGGTGACGTAAGCGCCCTGAAGGCGCTGGAGCCGTGAGGTCCCGAGCGGCTTGAAGAGCATGTCGCCCTGGCCGAGGAGGCTCTCCGCGCCTGCCCCGTCGAGGATCACGCGGGAGTCCGTCTGGCTCGAGACCGCGAAGGCGATCCGCGACGGCACGTTCGCCTTGATCATCCCGGTGATGACGTCGACCGACGGGCGCTGCGTCGCGAGCACGAGGTGGATCCCGACGGCGCGTGACTTCTGGGCGAGGCGGATCACGCAGTCCTCGACCGCCTGCGGCGAGACCATCATCAGGTCCGCGAGCTCGTCGATGACGACGAGCAGGTACGGCAGCGGCGCCTCTCCGCGCGCGCGGAACGCGCGATTCGCCTCGGGGAGGCTGCGGGCGCGGACGAACGAGAGCCGCTCGTAGCGCCGCTCCATCTCCGCGACGACGTTCATCAGGACGACGGCCGCCTCCTTCGGGCTCGAGACGACGGGCGTCAGCAGGTGCGGGATCGACTCGTAGTAGCCGAGCTCGATGCGCTTCGGGTCGATGAGGATCATGCGAACCTCGTCCGGCGTCGAACGCAGGAGCGTCGACGTGAGGATCGTGTTGATGCAGCCTGACTTTCCCGAGCCGGTCGTACCGGCGATGAGCAGGTGCGGCATGCGCGCGAGATCCGTCCAGACGGCGTTTCCCGAGATGTCCTTGCCCAGCCAGACGGCGAGCGGGCTCGCGCTCGCGGGAAGATCGCCGAAGATGTCGCCGAGCGTGACGAGCTTCGGCGAGAGGTTCGGCACCTCGACGCCGACCGCCTGCTTGCCGGGGATCGGCGCCAGGATGCGGATCTCGGTCGTGGCGAGCGCGTACGAGAGGTCGTCCTTGAGCCCCGCGACCTTCGACACCTTCGTTCCCGGGGCGAGCTGGAGCTCGTAGCGGGTCACGCGAGGGCCGGAGATCTGCCCCGTGACCGTCGCCTCGACCCCGAACTCGGAGAGCGTGCGGACGAGGAGGTCGGCGGTCTTCGCGCTCGTGTCGCTCTTCGACGTTGCCGCCGCCGGCGATGCGCGGAGGAGCCCGCGATCGGGCAGCCGGTACTCGGCGTGCTCGGAGGACGTCTCGAAGACGGACTCGACGCTCTGCGAGCCCGGCCTCCGGCTCGGTCTCGACGAGAAGTGCCGCCTCCTGCGACTCCGCAGTCGCTCCGACGACGTCCGGGTATGCCTCGGCACCGTCGAGCAGGCCGGTGTTGGGATTCGGCGGCCTGTGCGGGCATGCGGTTCGGCGACCACGGCTGCTCCGCCGTCGCAGACTCGCTCGACGGCCACTCGAAGGCCCGTCGAGCACCCGAGCCCGCGCGCTTCACCGCGTGACCCGTGCGGCGGAGGATCGCCCCGGTCGAGGCGCCGGTGACCAGCAACAGGCCTGCGACGAGCAGCGCGCCGCCGATGATGGCCGCTCCCGTCTGGCCGATGAGCGCCGCGACCGTGCCGCCGATCGCGAGGCCGATGAAGCCGCCCGAGTCCTTGCCGAGAAGCGTCATGAGGCCGAGAAAGCTCACACCGACGCCGAGGCGAAACGGGCGAACTTCGAGGAGGTCGCTCCGCGCGAGCAGCAAGCCGCCGAGCGCGACGAGAGCGACCGGAAGGACATAGGCCGCATTGCCGATCACCTTGGTGAGTGCGCCCGCCAGCCACGACCCGACGGCACCGCCGTCGAGGCCCAGGTAGAGGATGGCGGCGAGCACGAGCCCGAGCGCGAGCAGCGAGAGGCCGAGCAGCTCGTTCTCGTGTTGGGAGCGGGTTCGCTTCGTCCGCTTCTTCACGCGCGAGGGGACGCGTGGCCGAAGCGGCCGCTTCTTCCTTCGAGCAGCCATGACGCGCAGGTTCTGCAAACGCCCGCGCTCTCCTCCGCGCAGGCGATGTGAAACCCGCGGCCTCGGCGGCGTTTGCTCGTATCAGTCCGCGGTCACCGCGCTGAGGTTCATCGTCAGGAGCACGCCGGGCGTGGGCAGCTCGCGGACGCCGATGACGGTTCGAGCGGGGCGATGCTCGCCCATCTTCTCGACGTACGCGGCGTTCATCGCCTCGAAGTCGCTCATCTCACCGAGGAAGATGTTGACGTGGACGACGTGAGCGAGATCCGAGCCGACGGACTCCAGCATCACCTGGAAGCTGTCGAGGATCTGGCGAGTCTGCGATCCGATGTCCGTCCCAGCGAGCTCGCCGGTCGCAGGGTTCACCCCCGCAGTGCCGCCGATGGTGACGAGGCTTCCCACCTTCGCAACGTGGTTGTACGGGCCGATCGGCTGAGGCGTGTTGGGTGGCGTGCTGGTCTCGACCTCTGGCATCGCGCGTGCCTCCCGCGTGAAATGACTTTCTCGAGCGAGAGTTTCACATCGAGCCTCTAGCGCGGCTCGAAGGCGGCGCAGAGCATCCCGAAGTACGTCGGGCGCTCGTAGCTCAAGAGCTCCACGGCGAACCTGTCGCCAAGGGCACCGTCGAGGAGCGCGAGCTGCCAGAGGCTGTCCGCACTGGCCGCGTCGACGATCGACTCGAGCTCGAGGGCGTCTCCGAGACGGTTCTCGCGAACGAGCTCGACGATTCGGCCGTCGTACTCGGCCGCGGCGGGATCGAACCCGAACGGACCCTCTGGATCGTGCGCGTGCCCGTGGTCCGCACTCGCGACGATCGCCGCCCGTCTCCCGGAGCACGCGGCTGCGACGGCGGCACCGGCCCGCACGTGGTCGGGGAGCTCGAGGTCCCGAGCCGGCGAGACGACGACCACCGGTCTCGGGTCGTCGTTGCGGCCGCCGAGAAACCAGAGCGGGATCAGCGTCCCCCAGTCGAGCGGCATGACGGCCAGCGACTCGTCGTTCGACCCGTAGCTGACGCCCACGGCAGGGAGTCCCGACTCGCGCAGCGCGGCGAGGACGCCCGCTGCAAGCTCGCGGTCGACCGGGGACTCCAGCTCGACCGGGAGCTCGTCCAGCGAGCCGGCGAGCCTCGCCGCCGTGACGACCGCGAACGCGCCCTCGACGTGCACGTTGTGCGGGGTGAAGACGATCGTGACATCCGGCTCCGCGCGCTCGAGCCTCCTCCCCAGCTCTTCGAACGCGACGCGCGTCGCCGATCCGTCGACGAACGCAGGATCGCCGTGCGGCGCGATGGCGCCGAAGACGACGGTCACGTCTCGGCGCGTGCGCGCGCGTCCGCGATGAGCGCCTCGGCGTCGGCTCGGTTGCCGTAGCCGCGCGTCTCGACCTTCGCCTCCTCGAGGTCCTTGTAGACCTGGAAGAAGTGCTCGATCTCGTTGCGAAGCTCCGCCGGGATGTCGTGAACGTCGGAGATTCGCATCCACGCCGGATCCTTGAGCGGGACACAGATGATCTTCTCGTCAGGCCCCTTCTCGTCGGCCATGTGGAAGACGCCGACAACGCGTCCGCGGATTCGACACCCCGGAAATGTCGGCTCGCCCACGAGCACGAGTGCGTCGAGCGGGTCCCCGTCCTGGCCGAGCGTTCCCTCGATGAACCCGTAGTCCGCCGGGTAGGCCATCGACGTGAACAGGCGCCGGTCGAGGACGACTGCGCCGAGATCCTCGTCGAACTCGTACTTGTTCCGCGATCCGGACGGAACCTCGACGAAGACGACCACGGGCTCGGACACGATCGGAGGCTAATCGACCTCGACCGTCGAGAGGGTTGCGAGCGCCTCCTCGGCGACGGCGGTGTCGACCGAGCTCGGCACGCGGTTGTAGCCCGCGACGAATGCGGATGGGTCTGCGGAGAGCGCTCTGAGGGAATGCGCCTGGAGCGCGAAGCCGAGATCCATGATCTGGATCTGGTGCCCGCTGGCGGCCGCGAGGTTGAGCATCTCCCCGCGCGCCAACAGGTACACGGTCCTGCCGTCGGGCAGGACGAACTCCTCGACGTCGTCCTTCAGCTGACGGCGGCTGGTCGCGAGTCGCTCGAGACCCGCAACGTCGATCTCCGTCGCGAAGTGGCCGACGTTCGCGAGGACCGTTCGGTCGCGCAGGAGCTCGAACGCATCGGCTGTGACGGCGTCGGGGCGACCGGTCACCGTGATCACGACGTCCGACTCGCCGACGGCACGCTCGACCGGCATCACGCGCATCCCCTCGAACGCCGCTTCGAGCGCACGGATCGGGTCGCGCTCGACGACGATGACCGAGGCTCCGAGTCGCCGGAGCGTGCGGGCGAGGCTGCGGCCGCACGACCCGAAGCCCACGACCGTGAACGTCTTCGCGGCCACCAGCCCGTTCGTGGCGCGAAGGAAGCCGTCGACCACCGCAGGCCCGATGCCGTGCTCGTTCTCGAAGAGGAGCTTGATCGGACTGTCGTTGATGACCACGACCGGGAACGCGATCCGCCCGGCGAGCTCGCCGAGCAGCCGGTGGCGACCCGAGGTCGTCTCCTCCGTGGCCGCAACGACCCGGCTCGCCGCGGCACCGACCGTCTCGGCGATGAGGTCGGCGCCGTTGTCGAGCAGCAGGTCGGGCGCCGACGCCAGGACCCGAGCCACATGCTCGTGATGGTCGGCCATCGTGTCGGCTTTCCTCGCATACATTCGGATTCCCGGATCGCTCGCGAGGTGCGCCGCGATGCGGTCGTCGGTCGTCGCCGGGCTGCCCGTGACGACGAGCTCCGCTCCGCCGGCCCGGAGCACCTCGATCAGGACGGCCGTCTTCGCCTCCACGTGAAGGCACATCCCTATGCGTCGCCCGGCGAGCGGGCGGTCCGCGGTGAAGCGCTCCCGAAGGCCTCGCAGCAGCGGCATGTTCAGACGCGTCCACTCGAGGATGCGCTCCCCTCCCCAGCGAGCGCCGGGCTCTCGACGAGGCTGGGCTCGAGCTCGTTCAGGTCGGGTGCCGTCATGGGTAGCTCGCGATCCGCTCGACGAGCAGGTCGAAGAATGCATCGACGTCGAGCCGCACCCCGACGTGTGCGTTCGGCAGCCGCTCCGTCCGGTTCCACAGGTCGACGACGGTGCGGCCCCTGCACAGCTCCGACTCGAGCTCGACCGTCACGTTTCGGTGATGCGTCTCGACGAGTCCGGGACGGAGCACGTGTGCGACGGCGACGGCGTCGTGGATCGGCGCACCGTCCCATCCGTACGTCTCGCGGTGGTAGCGCGTGAAGAAGACGTTGAGGTCGGCGACGAACGAGCCCACGCGCCCTGCGGCGCGCAGCCGTTCCTCCACCGCCGGGCCGAGGAGCGCCTGGTGCGTCACGTCGAGACCCATCATCGAGACGTCGAGGCCGCTCCCGAAGACGAGGGCAGCCGCCTCGGGGTCGCACCAGACGTTGAACTCGGCCGCGGGAGTGAAGTTGCCCTCCGCGATCGCACCGCCCATGAGGACGATCCGCTCGATCTGCTCCGTGGCGTGGCCTTGCAGGTAACGGCCGACGTTCGTGAGCGGCCCGGTAGCGACGATCGTGACGGGCCGGGATGCGTTCGCGATGAGATCGGCCATGAACGCGATCGCGTCGTCGCTCGTCGGAGCGGTCGCCGCCTCCGGCAGCGCCGGGCCGTCGAGCCCGCTCTCGCCGTGGACATGCGCGGCGACGACCGGCTCTCGCTCGAGCGGCCGGTCCGCGCCCGCGGCTACGGGCACGTCCGTGCGCTCGACGAGCTCGAGCACGCGTAGGGCGTTCGCGGTCGTCTTGGCGAGGGTCTGGTTCCCGTACGTCGTGGTGACGCCGAGGACGTCGAGCTCGGGGCTGGCCAGGGCCAGGAGCAGCGCGATCGCGTCGTCGTGGCCCGGGTCGCAGTCCAGGATCGTCGGGATCGGCACAGAGGCGAGTATCGTGATCGAGCGTGGATCGCGCCCGCGAGAAGCTCCTGCGCTTCGCGCTCTCGCTACCCGAGGCCTACGAGGATCATCCCTGGGACGAGACCGTTGCGAAGGTCCGCAAGAAAGTCTTCGTGTTCTTCGGCGGGACCCCCAAGCTCATGACGGTGAAGCTCGTGGAGTCCCACGCGCACGCGCTGTCGATCGAGGGCGTCCAGCCCACCGGCTACGGGCTCGGGCCGTCCGGGTGGGTGAACGTCCCGGTGGACGCGCCCGGGCTGAGTCACGAGCTCCTGTGCGACTGGATCGAGGAGAGCTACCGGATCGTCGCCCCGAAGCGACTCGTCGCGGAGCTCGACGCCGTCAGCTGAGGACCGCGTCCACCTCCGCGGCGGTCGGGAGCGACGGCTGCGCGCCGTGGCGCGACGCCGCGAGCGCGCCTGCCGCGCAGGAGCGCGCGAGCGCGTCGCCGTACTCGCGGCCCTCGAGCAGCGAAACGAGGAGGCAGGCGGTGAACGCGTCGCCCGCCGCGGTACCGTCGACCACGTCGACCGCGGGCGGTTCCGCGCGTGCGACCTCCTCCCCGTCCTCGAGCAGGACCGCCCCTTCCGCGCCGAGCGTCACGGCGACGAGCCCGTCCCGTCGAGTCAGTGACTCGAGCTCGAGCCGGTTGACGACCGTCAGATCAGGGTCGACCTGAACCGGTCGCGCGGGCGCCGCGTTGAGGCAGAAAACGCCCGAGCAGGCCTCCCAGGCGGCCTCGACGGCGGCTTCGGGGATCTCCAGCTGGCAGAGGACGGCGTCGTGCTCCGGCAGGTCGAAGCGCGCGAGGTCGGCATTCGCACCCGGCGCGACGACGATCTGAGTCTCACCGCCGTCGTCGACGAGGATCACGGCGATTCCCGTCGGGCTCTCCGATTGGTCGAGACGGAGTGTGACGCCGGACGCGCGCAGCTCTGCGAGCGCCTCGTCGGCGAGCTGATCGGCACCGACTGCGCCGATCATGGTGACGTCGGCGCCGAGCCGCGCACAGGCGACGGCCTGGTTCGCGCCCTTCCCACCCGGGTAGCGGGCGAACGTCGCGCCCGCGACGGTCTCGCCGGGGCGCGGAAGGCGCTCGCAGTGTGCGACGAGGTCGAGGTTGATCGATCCGACGACCGCGATGCGGGGGGTCACGCAGCGATGGCGCGGAGATCGTCGACCGTGGATCCGAGGAGTGTGTCCCGGAGGTCGAACAATCCTGCCCAGAGCGACGACCGGTCCGGAGCAGCATCCATCCGAGCTGCGGTGGCGAGCCCTTCCAAAGCACGGACGAGCACGGCGAGCTCGAGGTAGACCGCTGCCACCCGGTTCGGGCACACACGGACTCCCGCGCGGTCGAGCACCGGTTGCCATTCCACGAGCTCGCCCGCGCCCGGACCCGCGTACCAGGAGCGCCCCTCCGCCAGCTCGGGCTCGAGCTCGAGCAGGTACTGCGAGAGCGGCCGCTCGAGGCCGGCGAGGGCGGTCTCGACACGGTCGGCTGCATGGCGCAGCGCGGCCTGCCTGGCGCCCGGAGTGGCGGGAACGGCATCCCCTCTCCCCCAGCGCTCGAGCAGCCGGCAGAAGGCGAGCGACGACGCCTCGCAGGCGCGCAGCTGTGAGACGAGGCGTCGCGCCGTGAGCTCGCTCGCCGCGTTGCCCTCGATGACCGTGACCCAGCTCATATCTCGATGACCACCGGGCAGAATCATCGGTCGCCGCCTCGTGCGGTCGTAGACGATCTGGCCGACCGCGTCGTGGATGTGCTCCTGGAGGAGCTTGATCTCCATCACGTGCTCGGACGCGAGCTCGCGGACGACGCGGTCCGCCTCGTCGCGCAGCTCGTCGAGGAGCTCGTCCGAGTCGACGAAGCCGCGCGCGATGAGCTCCGGCGGCGCTATTTCGCCTCCGTCCGAGGACGCGAGCGTGGTGACGACGATGAGGACTCCGTCGTCGGCGAGCCGGCGGCGGTCGCGAAGCGCGACGTCCTTGACGTCCCCGACGCGGAGGCCGTCCACGAAGGTCACTCCCGCGTCCACCTTGTCGACGAGGCGCGCACCACCACGCGCGAGCTCGACGACCGAGCCGTTCTCCGCGATGAGGATGCGCTCCTCGGGGACGCCTGCGTCGCGCGCGAGCTTCGCGTGCGCGGCCAGCATCCTGTACTCGCCGTGGATCGGCATGACATGACGCGGGCGAAGGAGCGAGAGCATCGTCCGCAGCTCCTCCTGGCAGGCGTGGCCGGAGACGTGCACCGGCGCGATCTCCTCGTGGAGAACCTCCGCGCCCGCCCGCGCGAGCTGGTTGATCGAGTCGTGCACGCGCAGCTCGTTTCCGGGAACCGGCTTCGCCGAGATCACCACGGTGTCTCCGGGCTCGACCGAGACGGCCTTGTGGTCGCCGTACGCGATGCGGGTGAGCGCGGACATCGGCTCGCCCTGGCTGCCGGTGCACAGGACGAGGAGCTGCTCTCCCGGGAGCTGCGCCGCCTCGTCGGGGTTGACCATCGCGTCCTCCGGGAACGACACGTAGCCGAGGTTGCGGGCGATGTTGAGGTTCTTCCGCATCGAGCGGCCGACGACGACGACCTTGCGCCCGCACTCGACGGCGACGTCCGTCGCCTGCTGCATCCGGTGGATGTTCGACGCGAACGAGGCGACGAGGATCTTTCCCTTGCGGAGCGGGAAGATCGAGCGGAAGGCGTCGCCGACGAGCCTCTCCGAGCCGGTGTTGCCCGGGCGCTCTGCGTTCGTCGAGTCCCCGAGCAGGAGGTCGACGCCCCGATTGCCGATCTCAGCGAGTGTCCCGACGTCCGTCTTCTGGCCGTCGACCGGGGTGTGGTCGAGCTTCCAGTCGCCCGTGTGGACGACACGGCCGGCAGAGGTCTCGATCACGAGCGCGGCGGAGTCGGGAATGGAGTGCGCGACGCGAACCAGCTCGATGCGGAAGGGCCCGAGCTGGAGCGGCTCGTCGCCCGGCTCGGCGGGCACGAGCTCGGACTTCTGACCAAGCCCGTGTTCGTCGAGCTTCGACTTCACGAGCGCGAGTGTGAGCGGCGTCGCGACGACCGCGTCGACCTCGACCTCGCGCAGGAGGTACGGAAGGCCGCCGACGTGATCCTCGTGCCCGTGCGTGAGGACGACTGCGCGCACGCGCCGTCCCTCGAGGTAGCCGATGTCGGGCAGCAGGAGATCGACGCCGAGGTGCTCGTCGCGTGGGAACGCGAGCCCCGCGTCGACGACGATGGTCTCGTCGCCGAGCTCGTAGACCGTCATGTTCTTCCCGACCTCGCCGAGGCCGCCGAGCGGAATGATCCGGAGCACGTCTGCCATCTCCGACTGAGTCTACGGACGGATGCGCCGAGTCTTGCTCAGAGTGGGAACACGTCTGCGGCGAAAAGGTCACCGTCGACGCGTTCGGCGTGGATCGCGACCGACCCGTGCTCCTCGGCCAGAGCGTCGAGCGCAGGGAGCGCACGCCCGTCCTGCTCGTCTCCGATCGTGAGCGTTCGCTCGCCGTCCACGACGGTGAGCTCGAGCTCGTCGGCCTGAACGTCCGCGATCTCCACGATCAGGACCTTCTCCGCGACCGCAGTCCAGACGTCGCCCTCTCCGCGTGCCGCTGCCGCGCGGTACGGAGGGGACACCATCTCCTCGATCTGGTCGGCGACGGGCGTCAGCGAGCCATCCGGCACGTCCTCGCCGACGATGAGCGTGCCGTCCTCGAGCGCGACGAAGGTGACGCTGTCGCCCGTGAGCGACGGTGCGTGGGTCGCGACGACCGCGTCCCACGTCCGCCCCGGTCCGACCCCCATGACTCCCGGAATCGCCGCGCTGGCACCCAGTGCCTGGAGCATGTCCTCGAAGCGGGGCATCTATGCGGCGACGGCCGAGAGCAGCCCGAGCCGTTCGAGGCAGCCTCGTACCGCTTCGCGCTCCTCGTCGGTCGCCTCGACGAGCGGCAGCCGAAGCCCACCGACCTCGTGACCGAGGAGGTTCAGCGCGCACTTGACGGCGATCGGGTTCACCACGACGCGAAGGAGATCGATGGAGGGCGCGAGCTCGCGGTCGAGAGCGCGCGCGCCCTCGACGTCGCCGTCCCGATAGCGGCGCACCATCTCCTTGACCTGAGGGCCCACGACGTGCGTGTGCACGCAGACGCCGCCGCGGCCACCGAGCTCCAGGAACGGGAACACGAGATCGTCGTCCCCCGCGTACAGATCGAGGCCGAGGTCGACGATCGCGCGCGCCTGCTCGAGGTCGGGGTTCGCCTGCTTGACCGCCCGCACCGTCGGGATCTCGGCGAGCTGCGCGATCGCGTCGGTCTCGAGGTTGAGAACGACCCGGCTCGGGATGTTGTAGACGACGATCGAACGGTCGGTGACCGAGGCGATCGCCTTGAAGTGCTCGACGATCCCACGCACTGGAGGCTTGTTGTAGTAGGGCGTGACGACCAGGAACGCGTGGACGCCGAGCTCGTGTGCGCGTTCCGTGAGGTGGATCGAATGGTCGGTCGAGTACGTGCCCGTGCCGGCGACCACCGTCGCCCGCTCTCCGACCTCGTCCAGCGCCGCCTCGTAGAGCGCGAAGCGCTCGTCGTCGGAGAGGGTCGGCGACTCCCCCGTCGTCCCGGTGACCACGAGGCCGTCCGAGCCGTTGTCCACCAGGTGCGCCGCCAGAGCCCGAAACGCCGGGAGATCGACCGCGCCGTCCCGTTTGAACGGGGTGACGATCGCGGTAAGGATCTCACCGAGCACGTCAGGATCCTATCCCCGAGGAGGGCAGGCACATGATCAGGGACTTCCGGGACTTCCTCATGCGCGGCAACCTCGTCGACCTCGCGGTGGCGTTCGTCATCGGCCTCGCCTTCGCGGCGCTCATCACGTCGTTCGTCAACGACCTCATCATGCCGATCGTGGCGATGATCATCGGCAAGCCCGACTTCGGCGACCTCACGTTCACGATCAACGACGCCGTCTTCAGGTACGGCTCGTTCATCACGGCTGCCATCACCTTCGTTTCGACGGCCGCGGCGATCTTCTTCTTCGTCGTGAAGCCCTTCGAGGCGATCACGGCGCGCACGAGGAAGCCCGAGGACGAGGCCGTCTCGGACGAGGAGCGCCGCCATCAGGAGCTCGTCGCCGCGATCAGGGAGAGCAGGGCCTAGACGGCGCGGGCGAACACGTCGCGCATCGCGTCGTCGAGGAAGACGAAACGAACCTCGTCGAAGCGATCCTCGAGCGGCTCGGGCTGCCGCGACCGCAACGGGAGCGGCCAGCTCGGCCGGGTACCCGAAGATGCCGGTCGAGAGCGCGGGGAACGCGACCGTGCGGCAGCCCAGCTCCTCCGCCGACCTCGAGAGCCCTCCGATAGGCGGAGGCCAGCAGGTCGGCCTCGCCCTGACCTCCGCCACGCCAGACCGGGCCGACGGCGTGGATCACGTAGCGGGCCGGCAGGCGTCCGGCGCCCGTCGCCTTCGCGTCGCCGGTCGCACAGCCGCCGAGGCGCGCGCACTCCTCGAAGATCTCGTCGCCGCCTGCACGACGGATCGCGCCGCACACTCCCGCGGCCGCGACCAGCGCCTCGTTCGCAGCGTTGACGATCGCGTCCACGTGCTGCTCGGTGAGATCGCCGACGACGAATGTGATCACTGAAGCGCGTCGAGACCGACCGTCAGGCCGTGGGGCAGATCGCGCACCTTCTCGAGCGCGAGCAGCACCCCGGGAACGAACGCCTCGCGCGAGGTCGTGTCGTGCCTGATCGTCAGCGTCTCCCCCGGCCCGCCGAACATGACCTCCTGGTGCGCGACGAGCCCCGGAAGTCGTACCGAGTGGATCGGCGGATCCGTGCCCATCCGCGCCGCGGTCGCCTTCGAGGTGCCCGACGGCGCGTCACGCTTCGCGTCCGAGTGGAGCTCGACGATCTCCGCGCTCGCGAAGACCTTCGCCGCCTCCTCCGCGAACCGCATCATCAGCATTGCCCCCTGAGCGAAGTTCGGAGCATGGAAACACGGAACTCCCGCGTTCCGGGCGGCGAGGTCGGTTGCATAGAGATCGAAGCCCGTCGTCCCGATGACGACCGGAACACCCGCGTCGAGGCACAGCGCGACGTTGTGGCCCACCGCATCCGGGGTCGTGAAGTCGACCGCCGCGTCGCAACCTGCCGGACCTGCTTCGCGTGCGTCGACCACGTCGTGACCGGCCTCGGTGAGAGCGGGTCCGAGCATCGTGCCGACCTTTCCTTCCGCGCCGTACAGCGCGATCCGCATCAGGCTGCCTTCTCGAGGAGCGCTGGATTGACGCGCTCGACGGCCTCTGCGAACCGCTGCTCGTCCGGGCCGATCCCGGCGACCGAGAGCCGGTCGGGCGTGAGCAGCGCGTCCGCGAGCTCCGCGACCTCGTCGGCCGTGACGGCTACGAGCCGCTCGACGACCTCTTCCGGCTCGAGCAGCGGCGTGTCCGTGACCGTGGACTTGCCGAGCCTCGTCATCCGCGCAGAGGTGGACTCCAGCGAGAGGAGGATGCGGCCCTTGAGGTTCTCCTTCGCGCGCGCGAGCTCGTCGGGTCGAACGTTGCCGGCAGCGATGTCCGAGAGCTCTGCGACTGCGATCTCGAGGCACTCGGCGAGGTTGTCCTCACGCGTGCCGACGTACACGCCGATCTGGCCCGCGTCGGCGTACTGCGACGAGTAGCTGTAGACCGAGTACGCCATCCCGCGCTTCTCGCGGATCTCCTGGAAGAGCCGTGACGACGCCGAGCCGCCGACGATCGCGTCCATGAGCGAGGCCGCGAACCGCCGCTCGTCGAGCCGCGAGATCCCGGGAGCGCTCAGGCACACGTGGTACTGCTCCGTGTCCTTGCGCTGGAAGCGGATCCCGGGCTTGCCGTGTGCACGTACGCCCTTCCGCGCCGCGAGCCCCGGCCCCGGGTCTGCCCCGTTGCGCCGCTTGCGGAGCATCGCCGTCAGGTCGTCGTGGCGGACGTTGCCCGCGGCTGCGAGGACGATCCTGTCGGACTGATACGCGCGCCGGTGGTACGACGCGAGCGCGCGCCGTGAGACGCTCGAGATCACCTCGGCGCTCCCGATCACCGGCCGGCCGAGCGGGTGCGAGCCGAACACCGCCTCCGCAGCGATGTCGTGGACGAGGTCGTTGGGCGTGTCCTCCACCATCGCGATCTCCTCGAGCACGACCTCGCGCTCGGAGTCGACGTCGACGAATGCCGGCCGGAAGACCATGTCGGCCATCACGTCCAGCGCCCGCTCGAGCCGATCGTCCGGGATGCGTGCGTAGACGACGGTCGTCTCGCGCGACGTCGCCGCGTTCAGCTCCCCGCCGAGCTCGTCGAAGATCTCCGCGATCTCCTGCGCCGAGTAGCGCGAAGAGCCCTTGAAGAGCAGGTGCTCGATGAAGTGCGAGACGCCCGCACGCGACCACGACTCGTCGCGCGACCCCGCGCCGATCCAGAAGCCGACCGCGACCGAGCGGACGCCGGGAACGCGCTCGGAGATGACGCGCTCGCCCGTCTCGAGCTCGGTCAGCTGGTGCTTCGACACGACGCCGGATGGTATCCCCTTGGCCGGCATCCCTCGTCCGGGGCACCAGCAGGGCCGATTTGCAGCCGATTCGTGCCGAGACGCACGTTCGCCGCAGAGCCAACGTGCCCCGGAAAGGAGTGCCGCCATGCGACACATCATCATTGATCATCGCTGTCCTTGCTCTCGCGATCGCCGCCCCTGCCATCGCCGGCAAAGGTGGGAATGGAGGAGCCGGAGGCGGAGGCGGAGGGAACGCCGGAACTCACGGAGGCTCGAGCGGCGGAGGAAGCTACACCGGCACGCTCACCGCGAATCCGGACGTCCTTCATGCCGGTGATTACTTCACGGTCAGCGGATGCGGCTACGACGACGAGTACGGGAACGTGGTCGTCGGCTTCACCGGTGGCTCGTGGGGCTCCGCGCTCACCGCCGGATGCTTCAGCATCGCCGGCATCCCAGCGCTGTCCGGAGACACGCTTCCGGCCGGGACCTATCCGGTCACGGCATACCAGTACGTCAATGGCAAGTGGACGGCTACAGGTAGCACGACAGTCACGGTCGTCTCCTGACCATATGGATCTACACGCATGAACGGGGCCGGCTCAGCCGGCCCCGTTCATCGTCGGTCGCTCTGTCGGTCGTCCTGAGGGTCGATCGTGATTGTGCAGGTGATCGTGTGCGACTAGCACCCGTCGACCGGTTGATTCCGTGTCCGCGTCAGTCGTCTTGTCCATCGCCGTCGCTGGTATCGAGCCGGTTGACCGTGGTTGCCAGTCGCTGGATCGTAGACGAGGTAGCCCGAGTGAGAGCTGTCTCGCCCGAGCCACCGTCGCTGGAAGTGTGATCCTGGATGTCCGCGACCGGCGTATCCGTGAACGCCGATCGTCTCGCGCCCGTACAGGCGCGTCGTCGTCGCACTTGGCGTTGTTGTCGACTGTCGACGGACTGGCCGGACGTGCCGTCGTCGGTCTGATAGCCGGTGGTAGGCAGCCGTCTCAGTGACCGATGTAATCGCCGAACGCGAGGCCGCCGACGCAGATCTCGCCGTTTGAGTCGGTCGTGCTAGGGGCCGCCGTCGATCGCTGTCGAGCCTCGTGATCGAGAACTGTGGCTCCGGACAGAGCCGTCGGCCGCGCTTCGTCGACGTCTTGCCGTCACCTTGATGCGCGCCGCAGCTGCTGCGTGTTGACGTAAGACACACGTCACGAGCCGCCACCCGCGAGCGTGATCGCTCGCGGTTCGCGTCGTACTCGACGTGGAGCCGGGTCGCGCTCGTTCCTGTGCTGATGCCGCTGCACGTCAGGTCTGTCGAACGCGAATCCGGTCGGATCCGTCGCTCGACGGTGCCGGTGCACCAGTGTAGCGTCCCCGGCAGGAACTGTTCGCTGCAGCGTCGTCTGGTATCCGCGTGTCGAGCCGCGTCGTTCAGCGCTTGCAGCGTCGCCGGTGTCGTTCAGTCGCCGGTCGCCAGTCGCCGTGCGCGACGCGCGAGACGGCCGACGATGAAGCTGAAGTTCTGGTCGAGGCCGACGCGGATACCGTCTGCTTGATGATCTTGACCGTGCCGCAGTTCGTGAGGTTGATGTTGCCCGGGCCGACCGAGATCCTTCATCTGAGCCGTACCGGAGTTGCCCGAACGAGCGGCTGACGCCGTACACCTTGCCGAACGCCAGCGCACACGCCCGAGGCGTGAACACGCCAGGCATCGGTCAGGTCGATACCGGCCTCGCCGAACTCGCTCAGCCCCAGCGTCTCGTCGCGAGTCGGCGACCGATGGTGTCGCGCAGCGGTCGGATGCGACGTTCACCGCCGCCTCGGCGGTAGCGAGCGTCCGTCAGATCGACAGCGGTCCCCCAGCACGGGGCGCTGTCGCTGCTGACTTCGCAGCTGCGCCGGAGCCGACCCAGCGCCTCAGCGTGATGTGCGGCATCGTCGGTCGAACCGCCCTCGAAGTCGTAGACGATCAGCATGTCGCCGCCGTTCGCAGTGGAGCGCTTGACGAGCGGGCTCGCGCCTCGAGCAACCAGTCGTACCGGAGCCGTCGTTCTGGTTGAACTCGAACGCCGACGTGCGCCGATGGCGAGGTCGTGTTCTGCGGAATGCGCACCCATGCCAGCTCGAGGTATGTGTGCCCGTTCGCCGCCGTCTTGCTCGCGACGTAGATCGCGCTTCAGGTCGTCCTTGTTCGACGACTTGCCGGTTCCCGTCGCCAGCCAGTCGTCGTCCTGCTTCACGCCACCGTTGAAGTTCGTGTCGCTCGTCACAGCCTCGGCATCGGACGAGGCCCGTGAACGCGAAGCTGTTCGACGTCTTCGTCGACGTCTGGTATCGGCGCTGTGCCCGTCCAGGTCGTCGGCGCCAAAGCTGTTCCAGTCGATCAGTGCGGCTCGCTGCGTTGTCGAGCGAGGTTGGCGTCGTCGTCCTCGAACCCGGCCGCGTTGCCGATTGGCCCTGCTGACGCGCCGATCGCGAGGATCAGTGCCGCAAGCACGACGAAGGGCACGATGAAGGCCAGGCGCTTCCGACGCCGGCCCCCTGTCGGCCCGAGAACTGTTTCTGTCATTCCGTTCCTCCCACCAGTTGGGCGGTAAGAGGAGACTCCCCCTCCTCTGGGCCGGCGCCGGCTCCCCCCTCGGGGGCCGCCGCAGGCCCACCGCATGTACGAGGAGTAGCTTGCTCCGGGTCAGACTGTTCGCCTAGCTGCGGATGCCGTAATCGGCCTGCGGCAATCGACCTACGGCGAAGGCTTGATTTCCAGCGATTTCCGGCGCATGATCCTCATTGGGAGAAAGGACTGGGGCTTTGGGGAATTGCGGCACGATCCTGATCGTCGATCACGACGACGCATCACGCCTGACGGCCGTGCAGGTGGCCGTCCAGCTCGGGTATGACGCCCGTCCGACGCCGACCGGCGACGAGCTGATCGAACGGCTGGGGCAGGACCGCCCCACGCTGGCGGTCGTCGAAGTCGAGCTCGAGGGGCCGGTGAACGGCCTCGAGGTCATGCACCAGCTCCACGAGCGCTTCGGTTCCGATCTTCCCGTGATCCTCGTCTCGGGGAACAGGACCGACGCGCTCGACCGAACGGCGGGGCTCATGCTCGGCGCCGACGACTACCTCACGAAGCCTCTCGACTCGGGAGAGCTGCTCGCGCGGGTGCGACGATCACTACGCCGGGTGACGCCGCCCAAGACGAACGGCAACGGGAACGGCCATCGCGACGACACGAACCTGAGTCCGCGCGAGCGCGAGATCCTCACGCTCCTGGCCGAGGGGCGGACGCAGGGTCAGATCGCCTCGACGCTCGTGATCAGCTCGAAGACGGTCGCGACCCACATCCAGCACATCCTCTCGAAGCTCGGCGTCCACACTCGGGCGCAGGCGGTCGCAACTGCCTTCCAGAAGGGTCTTGTCGAGCCGGATGTGCGCGCGCACGCGCTCCTCATGACCGTCGGCAGCGACTGAGGCGAGTCCGTCCGCGCACAGGCCAGGCCCGGGCACGACGAAGTGCGGTTGCTGCGACGCCGCCGACGTGTAATCCTCGTTCTCTCATGCGTCACCGCGCCGCGGTCGGCGGCCTACTCGCTTCAGTGCTCGTCGGAGCAGTGGCCCTCGCTGGCTGTGGTGGCGGCGGCGGTGGGACGAACCCGAGCGACGAGCACGTCGCCATGGGCGGGCACCTCTTCACCCAGTTCGCCTGCTCCGCCTGCCACGGCGAGCAGGGCAAGGGCGGCGTGTCGCCCGACGTCCCGGCACTGAAGGACATCGGCAGCCAGTTCAGCGTCGCTCAGCTCACCGAGATCATCAACCACGGGCTCGGGGAGTCGGCGAACCCGGAGAAGCCGTACATGCCGGTCTGGGGGCCCGTGATCTCCAGTTCCCAGGTGAACGACCTCGTCGAGTACATCCAGGCCGGCCTCCCGGAGGTGAAGGACGCGACGCCGGTTCCCATTCCGAGTGACCAAGGCGCTGCCGTCGCCGGCGCGGCGCTGTACGTGCACTACGGATGCATCAACTGCCACGGGCCGAGCGGCCTCGGCGGCGTCCCGAATCCCGAGTCCGAGGACAAGACGATCCCCCCGCTGTCCGGTCAGGACTTCCGCGACGAGTTCAACACCGACGAGAAGATCAAGTCGATGATCCGATCGGGGAGCGTGATCGGCAAGCCGCCGATCACGAGCATGCCCCACTGGGGCGGGATCATCTCCGACGAGAACCTCGACGCGCTCGTCGCGTACTTGAAGACGCTGCAGTAGCGCAGCCGCCTCGCGAGCTCGGCAGCGAGCGCCGAGAAGCGCAAGTATCCGTACCTCCTGAACCGACGGTGAGAGGAGCGGAGATGAGCGACAGCGTGTATCGCGTGACCGAGGTCATCGGCGCCAGCACGGAATCGTGGGAAGCAGCCGCGCGAAGCGCGGTCGAGACGGCAGCGCAGACGATCCGCGACCTGAGGATCGCCGAGGCGACCCGCTTCGACGTGACGATCAAGGACGGGAAGGTCGCCGAGTACCGCGTCCGCCTCGGCATCTCCTTCAAGTACGAGACCCAGGACTGACCGCAGGTCCTTCGAGCGGCTCCGGAATGTGAAGAGGGGCGGCTCGCGCCGCCCCTCTTGCGTTACGGCTACGCCCGCTCGCGTGAGCGGCCGCGGTCGCGACCGCCGCGCGGGCGCTCCTCGCGAGGCGGACGCGGAGGCGCGTCCTTCGCCCGCTCGACGAGCTCCTCGGGGGTGACGAGCCCACCGTTCTCGTGCTTCGCGATGAGCTTGAGCCCGATGCGGCCACGGTCCTTGTCCACTTCCTGCACGAGGACGTCGAGGACGTCGCCGCGGTCCATCACGTCCTGGATGTGCGCGACGCGGCCCGGGCCGACGTTCGACACGTGGAGCAGGCCGTCCGTTCCCTTCTTCAGCTCGACGAACGCGCCGAAGTCGGTCGTCTTCACGACCTTGCCCGTGTACGTGTCGCCGACCTCGGGCGACTTCGTGAGGGCGTGGATGGCGGAGGTCGCCGCCTCGCCCTTCTCGCCCTCGGTGGAGTAGACGAGGATCGTCCCGTCCTCCTCGATGTCGATCTGGACGTCGAAGTCGGCCTCCAGGCCGCGAATCGTCTCGCCGCCCTTGCCGATGACCATCCCGATGAACTCGGGGTCGATCTTGATCGTCGAGATGCGCGGGGCGTGCCCGGGCATCTCGGCCCGCGGCTCGGGGATCGCCTCGAGCATGGTCTCGAGGATCGAGACGCGCGCCCGCTTCGCCTGCTCGAGCGCCGAGCGCATGATCTCCTGCGTCACGCCGGTGATCTTGATGTCCATCTGCAGGGCGGTGATCCCCTCCTGCGTTCCGGCCACCTTGAAGTCCATGTCACCGAGGTGATCCTCGGCGCCCTGGATGTCGGTGAGGATGACGTAGTCGTCGCCCTCCTTGACGAGGCCCATCGCGATCCCGGAGACGGGAGCGGTGATGGGAACGCCTGCGTCCATGAGTGCGAGGGTCGAGCCGCAGACGGACCCCATCGACGACGAGCCGTTCGACTCGAGCGTCTCGGACACGAGGCGAAGCGTGTACGGGAAGTCCTCGACCGGCGGGATGACCGCCTCGAGGGCCCGCTGCGCCAGGGCGCCGTGGCCGATGTCACGCCGCTTCGGGCCGCGCATGAAGCCCGTCTCCCCGACCGAGAAGGGCGGGAAGTTGTAGTGGTGCATGTAGCGGCGGCTCTGCTCGAGGGAGAGGTCGTCGATGCGCTGCCCCTCCTTCATCGTCCCGAGCGTGAGCAGCGTCATGATCTGCGTCTGCCCGCGGGTGAAGAGCGCCGAGCCGTGCGTGCGGGGGCTGACCTGCACCTCCGCCGAGACGGGCCGGATCTCCTCCTCGGAGCGCCCGTCGGGACGGCGCTTGTCGACCGCGATCTTCTTGCGGACGAGGTCCTTGTAGACCGCGTCGAACGCCCGCTTGACGTACTGCTTCGTCTGCGAGTCCTTCACGGCCGGCTCGCCCTCGGCCGGCTCCGGGCCGACCGGGAACGGGAGCTGCAGCTCCTCGAGGATCCGGTTCAGGAGGAGCTCGCGCTTCGCCGACTTGAGCTCCTTCGAGTCCTGCTCGGCGCCCGAGAGCTCCTGGATGCCCGCGAGGAACTGCTCGCGGAGCGGGCCTTCGACGGCCCCGAGACGGGCCTTCTCGAGGATCGCCGCGAAGCTCGCGCGGATCTGCGCTCGCTTCGTCATGTCGTCCTCGGTCGAGGTCATCGAGACGGCGGGCGAGAGCTCCTCGACGAGCTGCTCGACGACCGTCCCGGCCTCCTTGACGCCGTGCCCGGCGATCGCGGCGCGAACCGCCTCGCCGTGCGCCGCCTCGAGCTCGGCCGTGAGGTCGACGTCGACCCACTTCGCCTTGCCGACCTGCTCGCGGAGACCGTCCAGGGCTGCGCAGATCTTGCGGATCTCGGTGTGCGCCAGCTCGAGCGCCTCGAGGATCGTGTCCTCGGGCACCTGATCGGCGCCGGCCTCGACCATCGTCAGCGCCTCGCTCGTGCCCACCACGATCAGGTCGAGCGTCGACTCCTCGAGCTGCTCGAGCGTCGGGTTGAGGACGAGCTCGTCCTCGATGCGGCCGACGCGGACTGCGCCGATCGGGCCGAGGAACGGCAGGGGCGAGATCTGAAGCGCCGCCGACGCGCCGTTGATGCAGAGGATGTCGTGCGGCGTGACGAGGTCGGCCGAGAGGACGGTGCAGATGACCTGCACCTCGTTGCGGAAGCCCTTGGGCCAGAGCGGCCGGATCGGGCGGTCGATCATCCGCGCGGTGAGCGTCGCGCGCTCGGTGGCGCGGCCCTCCCGCTTGAAGAAGCCGCCCGGGATCTTCCCGGCGGCGTACATCTTCTCCTCGACGTCGACCGTCAGCGGGAAGAAGTCGGCGTCCGGCCGCGCGTCGGGCCTGCCGACGGCGGTCGCGAGGATCATGGTCTCGCCCGAGCGGACGACGACGGCGCCGTCGGCCTGCTTGGCGAGCTTGCCCGTCTCGAAGACGATCTCCTGACCGCCCACGTCGACGGAAACCGAGGCGAGTTGCCCGGTTGTGCTTGTGCTCATGTGAGGTATCCCTTCACCTTTCCGTTGTGTCCGGAAGGTGGAGGTTTGAGTCAGCCCCAGCCGGCCGGGACTCGCTCAAACTTCCACCTTCCCTGTCGTAATCCGTTTCGGAGGCTTACCGGCGGAGGCCGAGCTCCTTGATGAGGGCGCGGTAACCCTCGATGTCCTTTCTCTGCATGTAGTTGAGGAACCGCCGCCGCTGGCCGACGAGCTTCAGGAGCCCGCGGCGCGAATAGTGATCCTTCGGGTGCGCGCGCAGATGCTCGGTCAGATCGTTGATTCGTCGAGTGAGAAGGGCTACTTGCACTTCCGCCGAACCAGTGTCGGCAGGTCCCCGACCGTGTTTCTCGACGATTTCCAGCTTGACTTCCTTGGTGAGGCTCATGCATCTCCTCCTAGTCGAAATCCCCGCAATCCCCGCCCCGCGTGAAGGAAGAAGCACGCTGGGGCCGCGACCGCGGCTCGGGGAAGGGTAGCAGCCGTGCTCCGCTGGCTCATTCGCGTCGCCGCAATCCTCGTGATCGTCGTCGCCGCGCTCGTGGTGCTTGCCTTCGCCGAGCTCCTCGTGTGGGTTGGGCCCGACGACACCGCGTCCATGGCGACCACGATCCCCGGCTGCAAGGGACGCGTGGTCGCCCAGGGGCTCTCGTACAAGTTCAGCGACCCCGGCCCCGGTGACGTCGTCGTGGTACACGCCGCCGAGACCGACGCGGGGCAGATCATCCCCGACAAGGACGCAACAGACCTCAGGCTCGTTTTGCGCGTCGCGGCAGGTCCCGGGGACACGATCGTCGGCAAGGCCGGCACCGTGTTCGTCAACCAGGTCAAGTTCGACGACATCACGACCAAGCCGTTCCCGCGGGTGAAGGTGCCGAACGAGCAGTACTACCTGCTCGGCGACAACCGCTCGGCGGCCATCGACAGCCGAACGTTCGGTCCCGTGGAAGGGAACGCGATCTTCGCGAAGGTCTTCGCGGTCTTCTGGCCACTGCGCGACATCACGTTCCGCCTCGGCCAGTTCACGGGCGCGCCCCCGGGCCACATCGACTGTAACTAGCGTGCCGCCCGTGAGAGCGGGCGTTGCAGCCGGGCACCCGGCGACGGCCGAGGTCGGTGTCGAGATCCTCGTCGAAGGCGGGACGGCCGCAGACGCCGTCGTCGCGATGGCTCTCGCTTCCTGTGTTTCTGAGACGGTGATGAGCGGGCTTCTCGGCCGGCTCCCACGCGATCGCGTTCGACGGCTCGCGCGTGGTGCACCTCGACGGCTTCGCCGCCGTGCCCGCGGGCTCCGACGATCTCGTCGAGCTCGAGATCGCGTTCGGCGAGGAGCCGGTCGTCTACGCGATCGGGGCGGCGTCGTGCGCGGTTCCGGGACTTCCCGGAGCGCTCGGGGAGCTCTGGGAGCGTCTCGGCCGGCTCCCGTGGACGCGCCTGTGCGAGCCTGCGCTGGCGCTCGCCCGGACCGGTGTTCCCCTCCCCGAGATGCACGCGCGCTCGCTCGAGATGTTCGGGGGGCTCTACTCCCTCGAGCGCGGAGCGACCCTCTTCATGCGCGATGGGAGCATGCTCGGCGAGGGTGAGCTGCTCGATCAACCGGGGCTCGTGCAGACGCTCGAGGCGCTCGCAGAGGAAGGAGCCGCGAGCGTCTACGGCGGGTCGATCGCAGAAGCGCTGCTCGCGATCGACGGGATCGTGCTCACGTCCGACGACCTGAAGGGGTACCGGCCGCTCTGGCGCGATCCCGTTCTCGTGCCCTATCGAGGCCGACGGGTCGCGACGAGGGGCGGGCTCTCCGGTGTTCCCGAGCTCCTTCCTCGACTTCCGGAGCTCCGCGAACTGAGTGCAGCAGAACGCGTGCTCGCACTCGTCGACGCGTTCCAGCCTCTGCCCCAGGGCGGCGAGCACACGACGAACATGGTCGCCGTCGACGGGCAAGGACGCGCGTGCGTGCTCACACACTCGCTCGGAGTCGGCGCGGGAGTGTGGCTCCCGGGCTTCGACACACAGCTGAACAACCTCCTCGGCGAGTCGGACATCGCGCACGGCGAGCCGCGGCCGGGAGATCACCTCGAAAGCCGGATGGCTCCGACTCTCGTCTTCGACGAGGCAGGGCTCGAGCTCGCGATCGGCGCAGCGGGCGCGACGCGCCTGCGGACGGCTCTCGCGACCGTCCTCGCGGCGATCCTCGACGAGGGCCATGACGCGGAGACCGCGGTCGGACTGCCGCGCGTCCACCCCACGCTCGAGTTCGTCGCGGCCGAGCCGGGTGTCGACGAGTCGGCACTCACACAGCTCGAGGAGAGCGGCCGTGCGGTTCGACGCTGGGAGCAGCTTCACCACTACTTCGGCGGGGTCAGCTGCGTCGGCCGGGCCGGCGCGGCGGGAGACCCCCGCAGGAGTGGCGCGGGTCTCGTGCTCTAGCTACGTGAGGAGCAGCTTGTCGATACGGCGCGCCGAGATCGCGAGCCCGATGAAGCCCATCGCAAGCAGGTATGCGACGTTCACGAGCTGCAACGGCCCGACCGCCCCCGTGGTGAGCGCGCGGACGAGCTCGATGCCCTGGTACAGCGGGAGGCAGCGCACGACCCACTCGAGCACCGTCGGATAGACGGAGAT
The DNA here is from genome assembly GCA_963746975.1 of uncultured Gaiellaceae bacterium. GTDB lineage: Bacteria > Actinomycetota > Thermoleophilia > Gaiellales > Gaiellaceae > GMQP-bins7. Next base: position 617,266 of record CAVVDE010000010.1, on the reverse strand, counting down.
CGGATAGAAGGTCGCCGAGAACATGAACATCGGCAGCATGATCAGCTGAACCAGGTCGAAGTCCTTCCACGTCCGCATGAAGGTCACCGCCGCGATGCCCGCCCCGGCGAATGCGAAGCCGATGACGAAGCACGCGGGCAGCGCGAGGATCGCCCAGGGCGATTCCACGAGGCCGAGCAGCACGATGACCAGGAGATAGGCAGCCGCGTAGAGCATCGCCCGGACCACCGCCCACAGCGTCTCACCCACCGCCACGTCCTTCGGGCCGACGGGTGTCGCGAGAATCGACTCGTACACCTTCGCGTAGCGGAGCTTCCAGAACACGTTGGTCGCGTCGTAGAAGGCGCCGTTCATGGCCGACGACGCCAGCAGCGCCGGCGCGACGAAGGCGGCGTACTCGATCGTCTCCCCCTCGAACGTGACGTCGCCGATGAACTTCTGCAGCGGGTAGACGAAGAAGAAGAGGTAGAAGAGCGGCTCGAAGAAGCCGGAGAAGAGGATCATCCACGTCCGCCGGTACACCATGACGTTGCGCTCGACGATCAGGAGACCGCCTATCGCCGGGCGGGCAGGTGCCGTGAGGCGGGCGCGTGCGACGAGCTCGGTCACAGGACGAGCCTCCGCGCATAGGTGAAGCGTGCGGCGACGAGCCCGACCGTGACGATCGCGAGCAGGTACGCCACGTGGAGCAGGTCGTCGGGAACGACGTGACCGAGCGTCAGATCACGGCAGAGCGCCACGCCGTGCCACAGCGGAGTGAACCACGCGATGATCTCGAGCGGCCTCGGCAATGTGGAGATCGGGAAGAACGTCCCCGAGAAGAGGAACATCGGGAGGATGAGGAAGCGGAAGATGGCGACGAACGACGCCTCCGTCTCCGTATGCGCCGCCCAGGCGGCGAGCGGCGCCGTGAACGAGAGCCCGACGAGCACGGTGGCGGGAATCGCGAGCACGCCGAGCGGTGACTTCACGGCACCGAATGCGACGATCACGACGAAGTACACCGTCGCCGTCATGAGCAGACGGAACACGAAATACGCCTGCTGGCCCAGCATGACGTCCCGGATGCGGAGGGGCGTCGCGAGCATCGCGTGGTACTGGCGGTGCCACTTGATCGCCCCGAGCACGGGCCAGCTTGCCTCGAACGCCGCGATCTGCATCGCCGTCGCGGCCATGAGGCCGGGGGCGACGAACTCGAGGTAGCGTGATGCCGTCCGGGAGGCTCGTGGAGCGGTCGACGAACACGCCGAGGCCGACGCCGAGCGCGAGGAGGTAGACGACCGGCGTGACGACGCTCGATACCGCCGAGCCACGCCAGCCGCGGCGGTACTGCGCGAAGAAGAACTCGAGCGGGCGGAGAGCGAGGATGACGGAGCTCATCGCCCGCACCTCGGGCGATGAGCGTGGAGGGGTGTGGGGAACCGGGAGGTTCCCCACGTTCTCGGAAAGAAGGGGGCAGGTGGGGGAAACATGGTTTCCCCCACCAACGCGAGCCGGAGGCGAGCGTTGCTCATTCGATGAGGCTCCTACCCGTCAGGTGGAGGAAGACGTCCTCGAGTGTGCTCCGGCGAACGAGGACGCTCTCCGGCACGAGCCCCCGCTCGTGCACCGCGTGGGACGCAGCATCGCCGTCGTCCGTGTAGAGGAGCACGCGGTCGGGCAAGGGCTCGACGCGCGAGACGACGCCTTCCGTCCAGTAGCTGAAGTCCTCGGGGCGCTTGCCGTCGTCGAACCGCAGCTCGACGACCTCCCGCGTCGAGTGGCGCTCGATGAGGTCGCGCGGCGAGCCCTCGGCGACGATCTTGCCATGGTCCATGACGACGAGCCGATCGCAGAGCTGCTCCGCCTCGTCCATGTAGTGCGTCGTCAGAAGGATCGTCACGCCCTGGCGCTTGAGCCGGTACAGGCGGTCCCACACGACGTGGCGGGCTTGCGGATCGAGCCCCGTGGTCGGCTCGTCCAGCAGCATGATCTCGGGGTCGTTGACGAGCGAGCGGGCGATCGTGAGGCGGCGCTTCATGCCGCCGGACAGCGGCTCGACCCTGTCGTCCGCCCGCTCGGAGAGCTCCACGAAGTCGAGCAGCTCGTCCACGCGCTCGCGCAGTTGCTTGCGCGGGAGCCCGAAGTAGCGCCCGTAGATGACGATGTTCTCCCGGACCGTCAGGTCCATGTCGAGCGTGTCCTGCTGGGGCACGACCCCGAGTCGTCCGCGAATCGTCACGCCGTCGCGGGCCGGGTCGAGCCCGAGGACGCGCAGCGTCCCGTCCGTCACCGGCGAGACGCAGCCGATCATCCGCATCGTCGACGTCTTCCCGGCGCCGTTCGGGCCGAGGAACCCGAAGGCCTCCCCGCGCTGGAGATCGAAGTCGATGCCGTCGACGGCGACGAACTCGCCGAAGCGCTTGACGAGGTTCCGCGCGTGGACCAGCGGCTGACCGTTGTTCCCCGTCATGCCCGAAACGCTACCGATGGGCGGTCGCCCCGCCGCGGCCGCGAACGCGGCCGCTGTTGGCGCTTTCGCGCGGTTCCACCTTGCGTACTACTCGGGTCGCTCGGCGCGCTTCGTCGCGTCGACGTCTCGCCCGATTTGCTCGACGAGAGCCTGCTCGTCCGCAAAGACCGCCTCGTCCCGGAGGCGTTCCCAGAGCTCGACGACGAGCCGCTTGCCGTAGAGATCCCCCTCGAAGTCGAGGAGAAAAGGCTCGATTCGCCGCTCGGATCCGCCGTAGTGCGGGTTCGTCCCTACCGAGATCGCCGCCCGGTGACCGAGCCCGAACCCCGCGTAGATGCCGTAGAGCGGACATGCAAGGTCGGGCTCGAGGCGGAGGTTCGCGGTCGGGTAACCGAGCGTTCCGCCGCGTTGGTCGCCCGCGACGACGACGCCGTCGAGCTCGAACGGCCGGCCGAGCATCGCGGCGGCGGCGCGGACCTCGCCCTCCGCGAGCGCCGTGCGGATCGCCGTCGAGGAGACGCCCGGAAGCTCCTGGACGACGACGACCTCGAACCCCAGCCGCTCGAGGAGCGCGAGGTCGCCCGAGCGGCGCACGCCGAAGCGGAAGTCCTCTCCCGCGACGACGGCCTCCACGCCGATCGCGCGCAGGTACAGCTCCGCGAACTCCTCCGGCGTGCGCTGCTGGAACTCGGGCGTGAACGCGGCGACCAGCACGTCCGAGACGCCGGCCGCCTCGAGCAGCTCGAGCCTGCGATCGAGTGTCGTCAGGAGCTCGACGCGGTTCCCGAGCGCGATGCGCGGATGCGGATCGAAGGTGATGACGGTCGGCTCGAGCCCGGTGGCGCGCACGGCGTCCATGACCGCCACGTGGCCGCGGTGGACGCCGTCGAAGCTGCCGATCGCGACCGCGCGCGGGCGAGCATCGAGCTCGGACGGATGGTGGGCGATCGTCACGCGAGCCTCGCGAGCGCGTCCTCGGGCGCGATGATCAGCTCCGGATTGGCCTCCTCGACGGAGAACGGGCCGATCTCGGTCCTGCGCAGCGCGACGCAGTGCCCTCCCAAGGCCTCCGCGATGGCTCGCACGTACGTCCCCGACGACACGTGCAGTTCGAGCTGCACGACTCCGTCCGAGTGGCCCCGGACGACGAGCTCGTGGACGTGCATCGTCCGGACGGGCATCTCGACCACGACGCCGCGGCGGTGCAGTGCATACGCACGCTCGCCGTCGATCTTCACGGCGGACGCGGCGGGGACCGGCAGATCCACGGCTCCGCGCATGCGTTCGAGCTCGGCTTCGAGCTCGGCGACATCCGGCGCCTCGTGCTCGTCGACCCGCTCGCCCTCGACGTCCCCGGTGGTCGTTCGCGCCGTGAGGTCGATTGCGGTCTCGTAGCGCTTGGGCAAGCCGACGAACCGGGGCTGGAGACGCGTCGCTGCACCGGACAGGAGCAACAGGAGACCCGTCGCGAACGGATCGAGCGTGCCCGCGTGACCGGTGCGTGCCTTCGTGCGCCGGCGGGTAGCGGCGACGATCGCGAACGAGGTCGGGCCGGCGGGCTTGTCGACGAGGATGATCCCGCTCGGATGCAGCGCGCGGGGCGGCATTCTAGATGCCTGACGCCCCAATCTCGCGCGTCCGGATGCGCGATCTGGCGCGTTCGGGCCGCTTCCGCCCGGACGCAGTCCGCGAAGCGGCCTGGCGTCGGGTGTGCGCTTCGCGACGGGAGAGCGGCACCGAGGCGTCCAGCATCGCCACCGCTCTCCCGTCGCGCCCCGGAGCGGCCAGCTCACGCCCCGGAGATGGCGATCTCGTGGCGTCAGGCATCTCTACCGCTCCGCGGTCGCCCCGACCTGCGCGGTGACCTCGCGCACGATGAACTCGGTGAGCTCGTCGACGGTCAGGTCGCTCGAGAAGCCCGCGGCCTCGCGATGCCCTCCCCCACCCGACTTGCGCGCGATCGCGCTCACGTCGACCTCGTCCACGGACGAGCGCAGGGAGACCTTCCGCGCGGGTGCTCCGTCGCGCGGCGGCTCGCGGATGAGCGCCGATACGGCCGATCCCTCGACGGACCGCAGCACATCGATGATCCCCTCGGAGTACGGCTCGGTCGCGCCCACCGCCTCGAAGTCGCCCCGCAGGAGATGCGAGACGACGATCTCGCCCCCTTCGAGGACACGAGCCCGTTCGAGTGCCCGCGCAAGGAGCTTGAGCTTCGCGAACTGGACGTTCTCGTAGACGCCCTGGAACACCCGATGGACGTCCGCTCCCGCCTCCACGAGGTCGGCTGCGAGGCGAAGCGCCTTTGGACTCGTGTTCGCGTACTGGAAGCGCCCCGTGTCCGTCACGAGCGCGATGTACAGCGCCTCGGCTATCTCGGGCGTCACCGCGACGCCGAGCTCACGGAGCACATCCGCCAGCACCTCACCTGTCGACGACGCGTCCGGGACGATGAGGTTCACGTCGCCGAAGCGCGGGTTGTCGTGGTGGTGGTCGATGTTGATCGTGAACCGCGCGGCCTCGACCACGCCCGGCTCCGCCCCCACACGGCCCGTGCTCGCGCAGTCGACGGCGACGAGCACACGCTCGCCGAAGTCGGCGGGTCGCTCGCGGCTCAGGCCACGCTCCTCCAGCTCGAGGAACCGGTACTCGCCGGGCAGGGGTGCAGGGCCTCCGAGGTACATGACGACGCCCTTGCCGAGCTCCTTCAGGGCGAGCCCCATGCCGAGGAGCGACCCGAGCGCGTCGCCGTCGGGCGCCTCGTGGGAGGTGACGACGAAGCGCTCGTTCTCGCGAATCGCGGCCGCCACCGCCTGCATGTCAGTCTGAATCGACATCGGTCTCCGGCGGAATGAGCTCGTCGATCATCTTCGTGAGCCGCACGCCCCGCTCGATCGCGGGATCGTATTCGAAGGTCAGGACCGGAGTGCGCCGCGTGCCGAGGCGACGCCCAACGTGGGTCTGGAGAACTCCGCGCGCTGCTCGAAGACCTTCGAGCGTCCGCTCCTGCTCCGCGTCGTTCCCGAGGACGCTGATGTAGACGGTGGCGTGCTCGTAGCCCGTGGCGGTCACGACGCCGGTCACGGTCACGAAGCCGATTCGAGGATCCTTCAGCGTCGGAATGGTCTCGGAGAGAACGTGACGGATGGCCTCGTTCACGCGCCTCTTCCGCCCGCCTCCGCCGCTGCTACCGCTCGCCAGGGACGACCACCTCCCTCTCGGTCCGAAGGAGCTCCCACTCCCGCGATCCGAGGTAGCGCTCGACGGCGTCGAGAAGCGAGTGCAGCTCGGCGTGCTCTCGCGTCGCACAGGCGACGGCGAGCGTCGAGCGCTGCCAGAGGTCGTGGTGGTCGACCTCGGCCACCGATGCCCCGAAGCGCTCGTGCAGCTGTGCCTTCGCCGACTTCACGTGCTTGCGCTTGCCCTTGAGCGAGCCGTTCTCCGGGAAATACAGCTCCACGGTCAGGATTCCGACGTAGCCGGTCGCCACGGCCGGCAGCGTTACTCGTCGTCGGCGGCGGGAGGCGCGGCGGCGGGCGTGTCGAGGTCGGTGCGCTCGACTGCCCGCGTCTCGTAGGCCTCGAGGATGTCGCCTTCCTTCACGTCGTTGAAGCCGTCGAGCAGGATCCCGCACTCGAACCCCTCGGCGACCTCGCGGACGTCGTCCTTGAAGCGCTTCAGTTGTGCAATCGATGTCTCGTAGACGACCGTGCCGTCGCGCACGACGCGCACCTTCGCGCCGCGGCGCACGACGCCGGTGGTCACCATGCAGCCGGCGATCGTCCCGAGACGCGAGACGCGGAACAGCGCGCGGACCTCCGCCTCGCCGAGCGTCTCCTCGGTCTCGACCGGCGAGAGCATGCCGACCAGAGCCTGCTGGATGTCCTCGGTGAGCTGGTAGATGACGCGGTACGTGCGGATGTCCACGCCCTCCCGCTCGGCCAGCGCACGGGCGTCCGCGCTCGGACGCACGCTGAAGCCGACCACGAGCGCGTCGGATGCGGACGCGAGGTTGACGTCGTTCTCGGTGATGCCGCCGACACCCGTGTGGATGACGTTGACGCGAACCTCGGGGTGCTGGATCTTGCCGAGCTCCCCCATGAGTGCCTCGACCGAGCCCTGGACGTCGCCCTTCAAGACGATGTTCAGGTCCTGCACCTCGCCTGCCTGGAGATCCTCGTGCAGCGTCTCGAGGGAGACGCGACGGCGCGGGCGTTGCGCGAGCTGCTCGCGGCGCAAGCGCTCGGCACGGACGTTCGCGAGGTGCTTCGCCTGGCGCTCGTGCTCGACGACGCGGACGAACTCGCCGGCTGCGGGCGGATGGTCGAATCCGAGCACCTCCACGGGCTCGCCCGGCCCCGCCTGCTTCACCTTCTCGCCGCGATAGTCATAGAGGGCGCGCACCTTCCCCGACGCGTCGCCCGCGACGGCCGCGTCGCCGACGCGGAGCGTGCCGCGGTGGACGAGCACGGTCGAGACCGGTCCGCGACCGACGTCGAGCCGCGACTCGATCACGACGCCTGACGCCTCTGCGGTCGGATTTGCCCGCAGGTCGAGCTCGGCGTCCGCGACGAGCAGGATCTTCTCGAGGAGGTCCGCGAGGTTCTCCTTCTGCTTCGCCGAGACGGCGGAGAACTGCGTCTCTCCGCCCCAGTCCTCGGGCTGCAGCCCCTCGGCCGCGAGCTCGCTCTTCACGCGATCGACGTTCGCGTCGGGGACGTCCATCTTGTTGACGGCGACGACGATCGGCACCTCAGCCGCGCGCGCGTGCGAGATCGACTCCTTCGTCTGCGGCATGACGCCGTCGTCCGCGGCGACGACGAGCACCGCGATGTCCGTGACCTTCGCGCCGCGCGCGCGCATGGCGGTGAACGCCTCGTGGCCCGGCGTGTCGAGGAACGTGATCTTCCGTCCGTCGACCTCTGCCTGGTAGGCGCCGATGTGCTGGGTGATCCCTCCGGCCTCGGTCTCGACGACCGCTGCCTCGCGGATGGCGTCGAGGAGCGTCGTCTTGCCGTGGTCGACGTGGCCCATGATCGTCACCACCGGCGGACGCGGAGCGAGATCCTCGTCGCTGTCGTCGTACGACTCGGGCTCGAGCTCTTCCTCCGCGGCGTGCTTGATCGTGATCTCGCGCTCGAGCTCCGTGCCGATGATCTCGACGTCCTCGTCGGAAAGCGATTGCGTCGCCGTCCGCATCTGCCCGAGGCCCATGAGGATCTTGATGAGCTCGCCCATCGGCACGCCGAGGGCATGCGACAGATCCTTGACGGTGACGCCCGACTCGACGGTGACGGGTCCCGAGGGAGGCGGTGCCGGTGCCTGGCGCGGCTGAGGCGGCGCGCTCGACCGATCGCGGGCCTGACGGCCCGCACTGCGGCCGCCGCCGCCCTCGATGACGACGCGCCGCTTCCTCCCGCCGGTGCCTCCGCGCGGGCGGATCGGTCTGTTGGGTCCCTTTCGTCCGTCAGCCATCGTCGTCCAGTCTAGAACTCGCGAGGATCACGCATCCTCGCGTGCGGGCTCCTGCGCTCCCTCGAGGATCTCTTCGGCTTCCGCGACGACCTCGAGCTCGGCGATCTCCTCTGCCTCCTCGACTGCCTCCGCAACCGCCGCAAGCTCGATTGCGTCCTCGACGAGCTCCTCGTCGTCCCCGGCCGGCGGCTCGTCGGCGGCCGCCGCAGGCTCGTTCGCAAGAGCCTGGTGAGCAGGGACACCGCAGTAGCGCGAGCCGGGCAGTGCAGCGTTCGGGCAGCGCTTCCCGTTCGAGAGCACGGCCGCGCAGCGGCCGGAGAACTCCTCGCCGTCCTCGGAGCCGGCATATGCGAGCTCTGCTTCGGCCTGGGCGAACTCCTGCTCGGACTGGATGTCGATCTTCCAGCCGGTGAGCCGCGTCGCGAGGCGAGCGTTGAGCCCCTCCTTGCCGATCGCGAGCGCGAGCTGGTCGTTCGGGACGACGACCGTCGCCTCCTTGGTCTCGTCGTCGATGTAGACCTCGCGCACCCGGGCGGGCGAAAGCGCCTTCGCGACGAAGCGCGCGGGCTCTGTGTTCCAGGGGATGATGTCGATCTTCTCGCCGCGGAGCTCGGACACGACCATGCGGACGCGCGAGCCGCGCGGGCCGACGCACGCACCGACGGGGTCGACGCCCTGCATGTGCGACTCGACCGCGATCTTCGAGCGGTAGCCGGGCTCGCGGGCGACGCCGCGGATCTCGACGAGTCCGTCTGCGATCTCGGGCACCTCGAGCTCGAAGAGGGCCCGGATGAGCTCCGGATCGCGGCGCGAGAGGATGACCTGTGGCCCCTTCGTGCCGGAGCGCACCTCGGCGATGACCGCCTTGATGCGGCTTCCCTGCTCGTAGCGCTCACCGTCGACCTGCTCGGAGCGCGGAAGCAGCGACTCGACGCGACCGAGGTCGACGAGCACGTTGTTGCGGTCGCCCGCCTGCTGGACGATGCCCGTGACGACCTCGCCCTGCCGGTCGACGTACTCCTCGTACATGATCGCCCGCTCGGCCTCGCGGATGCGCTGCTGGATCACCTGCTTCGCGGTCTGCGCGGCAATGCGGCCGAAGTTGTCCGGCGTCACGTCCGTGCGCTTGATCTGGTCGGGCGGAACCTGCGACCAGTCGAGCTCGAGGTCGTCGTCCGAGACCAGCGTGTGCTGACGCTCGCCCGTCTCCTCCTCGAGCTGCTCGAGCTCGGTGATGCGCGCCTCGCGGGCCTCCTCGAGCAGGCGGCCCTCGATGTCCTCCGGGATATCGATGCCGTAGACACGGAACTCGCCGGCGTCGTCGAGCGTGACCTCCGCGTGACGCACGGCGTCGGGCGTCTTCTTGTACGCGGCCCGAAGCGCATCCTCGAGCGCCGTGATGAGGATGCCCTCCTCGATGCCCTTCTCCTTCTCGATTGCCTGGATCCCTTCGATGATCTCTTGGCTCATGTCGTCAACCCCTCGTCGATCAGATTGGCCCGGACGATGCCGTCGTACGGGATACGAATCTCTCCGGCGTCGCCGGTCTCGAGTGTGATGGCCTGGTCGTCGGCCGCGATGAGGCGCCCGCGGTATCGATTCTTCCTCACGCCGTCCGCGCGAACGACGACCTTGCGGCCGACGGCGCCGGCGAAGTGCTCGGGCCTCCGCAGGGGCCGCTCGGGGCCCGGCGAGGAGACGTCGATCGTGTAATCGGAGCGGTACGCGTCGAGCACGTACGTGACGCGCTCGCAGAGGGCATGGTCGACGCCGTCGGCGTGGTCGATGTACACGCAGAACCTGCTCGGCGAGAGAAGCTCGACCGCGAGCACCTCGACCCCGGGTACGCGCGACTCGACCGCGGGTGCGATCTCGTCCTGCAGCATCCGTTCTGTCGCGTACGTCGTGGTCATCGCTCGTTCGTTGGAGCCCTCTCAACAAAAATGGGCGCGACGCGCCCATTTCGTGAAGCCGGTGAAATGTGGTGCGTGCAGGATAGCACCGCTCGAATCTGCACTGCTGTCGGTCGCCGCACGATCTCTCGAGCGCGGCTGCGGTGCATGTGCCTATCCGAGAGCGACGTGCGCGACGCCAGCACTACGAGCACCGCGCCGGCCGCTCGCGAGCGGCCGACAGGCTCGCACAGCACGTACGCGCCGAGCGCGAACAGCATGCTTGGCTCACGAACGGCGCCGAACGTGCGAGCCGGCGCGAGCGAGACCGAGTCGCGCGGACTCTGTCCTGGGTTCGTGCGTGATGAACGTCAACTACTCGGAGACGGTGTCTCGGGAGTGCCTACAACCTGCTTTGCGAGCCCTTCCAACAAACCCCAACTAAGGTCGGGGTCCGCCTTCACAAGCGGCCTGAATTCCCAGCCGTCGATCGTGAAACAGTGCATAGTCGTCAACGCGCGCACCGTCGAGGTACGCCGTCCCTCGTTGAGCAGTGCAAGTTCGCCGAAGTGGTCACCTGGGCCTAGTCGACGAACCGACTTTCCACCAACGCTCACCTCAGCCTCCCCGTTCTCGATGACGAAGAAGCAGACACCCGGTGTGCCCTCTTCTGCCATCGTTGCGTTGGCCTCGAAGGTGGTTCGTGGAGGATTGCCTCGACCGACTGGAGCGTCTTCCGATCCGCCCCGGAGAAGAGGGGCACTCGGGCTAGGGCTGCGATCCGTTCGTCTCGCCTCACCGGCGGAAGTATCGCCAACGAGAGCGATGCGGTGCCACCGGGAAGTGCGGTAGTACTGCTCCCGTCGAGGTCACGCTTCTCGATCCGCAGCGACGTCAACGTCGAGGACGATGGTTACCGGCCCGTCGTTCACGAGCGAGACCTCCATGCGTGCGCCGAAGACGCCGGTCTGTACGGGCACACGCTCGACGCGCAGCCCTTCGCAGAACCGTTCGTACAGGGGCTCGGCTGCATCGGGACGCGCTGCCTTCGCGAAGTCGGGTCGAGTTCCCTTCCGCGTGTCTGCGATCAACGTGAACTGGCTGACGACGAGCGCCTCGCCACGGACGTCCAGGAGCGACCGGTCGAAGCGTCCATCGTCGTTCTCGAAGATCCGCAACCGTGCGACCTTCCCGGCGAGGCGCTCGGCATCGGCTGCCGTGTCGTCGGCGGCAATGCCGAGCAGCACGACCAGACCGGCGCCGATTGACGCGACGACCGTGTCGTCGACAACGACCGACGCCTCGCGGACGCGCTGGACGACAGCCCGCACGCCTAGTCGAGGGCGTCGCCGTCGGTCGACGTGCGGGGTCGCAGCGACCGCGCGAGCTTGATGTGCGGCGTCGCCTCGGCTCGGCGGCCCTGGTTCACGAGCGCGCGCCCGAGTGCGTAGTGGGCGAACTCGTCCGACGGCGCGAGCTCGACGAGAGCACGGAACTCGGCCTCGGCCTCCTGCCAGCGTCCGATGCGGAAGTACGCGATACCTAGCGCCTCGCGGATCGAGCGCGAGGTCGGCTCAGCGCGCTTCGCCTTCTCGAGCGGCACCGTCGCTTGCGCGGCCATGCCGTTGCGAAGGTGGCTCCGCCCGAGCTGGAAGAGCTCGTAGGTGTCGCTCATCTCGCTCCGACCGAGCGCACCGACCGCAGCGAGACGAAGCCTCGTATTCGCGCCCAGACGGACAGCTCGCGGCGTGCGGCTCGGAGGAGTCCCCGCAGCTCGAAGCGAGCAGCGGTCGCGCCCTGATGAGCCGTGTCGGGCGGGCCGTAGCGTGCGCGGGCGACCGCGAGCGTGAAGGGTCCAGGGTCGAGCCCGAGCTCGATGCGCACGACATGCTCCAGGTCGGCAAGCGTCGCGTTCGTCGAGACCGGAACGCCCTGGTCGCGGAGGAATCCCTCGAGCTCCCGCCGGCTCGCGCTCGCGCTGCGGCGCGGATCGCGCGTGAGATGGCCAAGTCGACGAACGGCGGCCTTCCCGACCCCGACCACGAGGACCCAGATCGCGGCCAACACGAACCCGACCGCGACGAGCATCGGTGCGCGGTCGTTGCTGCGGTTCGCGGCAGCCCCGAGATCGCTCACGTCCGGCCCCCGCGTCCGCCTCGTCGGAGCTGCACCGGAGAGGTCTCCTCGCCGGAGCGCGGCGACCGCGGCCGGCGATCCCGACGCGAAGGAATAGTCCCCGCCGAGAGTCCCGCGTCCCGGAGTCGGGTCGAACGGGACCCAGCCTTGGCCCGGGAACCACACCTCGACCCACGCGTGCGCATCGTGGTCGGTGACGACCCAGTCGCCGCCGTCACGCGTCCCGCTCGTGAAACCGACCGCAACTCTTGACGGGATCCCGAGGAGCCGCAACATCAGCGCCATTGCTCCCGCGAAGTGCTGGCAGTAGCCCGCCTTCGTCTTCGTCACGAAGGCGACGAGCGGGTGACCGGCGACATGTGGAGGGGACTCGTCGTACCGGAACCCACCGGTCTGGCGGAGCCACGACTCGAGCGCGAGCACTGCGGCGTACGGTGTCGTGGCCCTCCCTGCGACACGCCGCGCGACGTCGTACATGGTCTCGTGCCACGCGAATCCGGAGTAGGACGGATCTCGCATGAACGTGCGCACGATGTGGTCGCGGTTCGGCGTGTCGAAGGCGGGAAACACGCGGCCGTCCACCTCGAGAAAGCGCGACGCGGCAGGCGGATGGCGAACAGGCGCAGTCGCCAGGGCACGCGGAGCGGGGTCGGGGGCGTAGCTCCAGACCGTGTACGTCTGCCCCACGCGGATCGGGTCGCGGACGCGCAGCACGCCACCCGAGAGCTGGAAGACGGTCGCGAACCTCCTGGCGTCGAGCCCGACGGGCGTTCCGGCCGCAACGAGGTGATCGTCGACGAGCGCCTCGATCCGTACGCGCTGCTCGATCCAGTTGCGCTCGTCGGCGGCGCGATCCGGCACGAGCTGTGGGAGTTGGAGCGCACGCGACTCGTGGTCGACCTGGTCGAGCCAGAACAGGTCCTCGATCCAGTGGTCGTCCGAGAAGAGATCGAGTGTCGTGCTTCGCCAGTACTGCGGTTCGGTCGGCCCGGAGATTCTGAGGACGACCGTCTTCTTCGGCGGGAAGCTGATCCCCTCGTAGTTCGAGTCCCACACGAACCGGACCGACGTCACCTCGTGTGCCGCCCCTTGCAGCTTCCAGCTCTCCCAGTCCAGCGCCGGCTTTCGTCCGAGGGTCGTCGCCGAGGACGCGGAGGCGGCGCCGAAAACGACGAGCGCGCCGATCGCCACTCCGACGACGAGCGTTCGGACGGAGCTCACGCGAAGAACGAGCGGAATCGCCAGAGCGGCGGACAACGCGACCGTTCCGAAGGCGATCGCATCGACGCCCGCCAGGGTCGCGGGCCAGCCCACCCCCACGACGGTCACGGCGGCCGCGCCGATCGGGCGCCGTGCGGCCACGAGAAGCGACGCAGCGAGCGTGAACCCGAAGATTGCGCAGAGCACGAGCGCATGCATCTCAGGGTTTCGAACCGGGACGAACGGGAGGAACACGTCGTAGAAATCGACGATCCCCGTGCCGACCTCTCGAAGCATCGGGGCGAGCACCTGCTCGTCGCGGAACGGAGCAAGCTCCCACGGCTGCGCACCGAACGCGACCCACGCGGCACAGACCGCGCTTCCCCCGACGGCGACGGCCCGAACACGTCGCGGCCGCACGAGTGCCGGCAGGACACCGAGGGCGGCGACGACGAGAGCTGACCGCGGGCTCGGGGGCTGCTCCAGGCTGAGCCAGGCGGCAACCACGCCGAGCCCAGCGATGGTCGACGCGATCGCAGTCCTAGCCATGGGCGACGCTCCCCAGCGCGCGGGCGGAGAGCACCGTCGCGAGATCGTCGCCCTTCCGGACGACGGCAGTCGGGATCCCGTGCGCCACGAGCCGCAAGACACCCGCCTCGGCCCGGGTCGGGCGTGCCGCGAAGCTCGCCGCATCGACCCAGACGAGCGAAACCGCCCGGCGCGACGCGATGCCGAGAACGGTCGAGAAGGCGGCGGGATCGAGCGTCGACGTGACGATCGTCAGCTCGGCCGTTCCTGCGAGCGACGGGTTGCCGTGGAGGACCTGCCCGAGCCGGTACCGAGAGTCGGGGTTCGCCGCTGCCAGGCACGTCACCGCCCCGCCGAGCTCGCCCCGACTCGTGCGGACAGGGACGACATGTCCTTCGGAGCCGGTGGTCACGAGGGTCGCGCTGCGCCCGCGTAGCACGTGCGCCTGGAGGATGGAGCCGGCAGCGCGCACGGCGGCGTCGAAGCTCGAGTCGGGCGAGGCCCCGACGGCTCCCGCGGAGTCGCAGTCGAGAAGCACGACGACACCGTCGCGAGCCGTATCCTCGAGCTCCTTCACCATGAGCTGACCGCGCCTTGCGCTGGTCGGCCAGTGCACACGGCGAAGCGACTCGCCCTGCTCGTACTCGCGGACCGAGTGGAAGTCGAAGCCCGCAGCACGTCGGAGCAGGAGTCGCCGACCGTCTCCCCCGAAGCGCCCCGCCTCGCTGAAAATCCCGTCGAGAGATGTGAGGCGCGGTCGTACGACGATCGTGAGCCGCTCGCACGAGACCTGCGGCGTCACGGTCACGAGGCCGAGCAAGTCTCCGACGACGACCTCCGAATCCGTGATGGTGAAGACCCCGCGCGGGAGCGGGCCGAGATCGATGCGGGCTCGAGCCGTGCGTCCGTGCCCCCGAAGTCGCTCGGACCTCCTTCCCAGTCGGCCCGCCGTGAAGTCGAGTGCCGTGGAGCCGAGCGGAATCCGGGACGATCGCGTGACCTCCACGGTCAGAAAGACGCGATCGCCCTCTACAGCCTGCTCCGGGTCTGCTTCGAGCGTCACCTGAACGGGCCGTTCCGCGAGCCAGCTCCAGAGCCACGTGACGCTCCACGCGAGCAGGAAGCCGATGCCGACGACCCCCAGCGGACGTGAGCCCGACGCGACGGCCGCGACGAGCGCGACGGCTCCGAGACCAAGCCCGCCGCGCCAGGCCGACCTCATCGCGGTGTGGGCGCCTCGACGAGCGCGCGCTCGATCGCGTCGTCGCCTTTTGCGCCCGCTGCCCGCGCTTCGGGCGCGACGATCACTCGGTGCACGAGCACCGGCCGCGCGACCGCCTGGACGTCCTCGGGCGCGACGTAGTCGCGACCGTGCGCAACGGCGCGCGCCTTGGCCATCCGCAGGAGGGCGATTCCGGCTCGCGGGCTCGCGCCGAGCGCGAGGAGTGCGCTCTGCCGCGTGTGAGCGAGGATCGAGACGACGTACTCACCGACTGTCTCCTCGACGAAGACCGCGCGCGCCGCCGCGATCGCAGCGAGGAGGTCGTCACGATCCGCGACGGGCTCGAGGGCGTCGATCGGCGGAGCCGTCGTTTGCTCCGCGAGCATCCGCGCCTCCTCGCCGAACGGCGGGTAACCCAGCGATAGCCGCGCGGTGAAACGGTCGAGCTGTGCCTCGGGCAACGGGTACGTCCCCTCGTACTCGATCGGGTTCTGCGTCGCCACCACGAAGAACGGCTGCTCGAGCTCGTAGGTCGCGCCGTCGATCGTGACCTGCGCCTCCTGCATCGCCTCGAGGAGCGCGGACTGCGTCTTAGGAGAAGCGCGGTTGATCTCGTCGACGAGGAGGACGTTCGCGAAGACCGGGCCGGCGCGGAACTCGAACTCGCCGGAACGCTGGTTGAAGACGTTCACGCCCGTGACATCCGTGGGCAGGAGGTCGGGCGTGAACTGGAGCCTCGAGAACGAGAGATGGAGCGAACGCGCGACCGACTTCGCAAGCATCGTCTTCCCGACACCCGGGAAGTCCTCGATGATCAGGTGGCCCTCCGCGAGGAGACAGAGGACGGACAGCTCGAGCGTTTCGCGTGGTACCCGGACGGCCCGCTCGAGGTTCTCGACGACGCGTCCGACGACGTCGGCAGCCGAAGGCGCTGCGACGGGGCCACCGGCGCGTACGGCGTCGGTCATGTGGACGAGAGTAGCCGCTCCACTTCGTCGAGAACAGCTGCCGCCACGGCGGGCTTCGGTGCCTTGGCGATCGTTCGCTCGCCGCCCGACGACAGCACGATGACCTCGTTGTCAGGCGCGTCGAAGCCGATATCCGGCCGACTGACGTCGTTGAAGACGAAGAGGTCGGCGTTCTTCGCGACCCGCTTCTCCCGCGCCCGCTCGAGCCCCTCGCTGCCTGCGTCTGCCGCGAAGCCCACGAGGATCTGGCCGGGACGCCGCGCAGCTCCGAGCGCGGCAAGGACGTCGGCCGTCGGCTCCAGCTCCACCGCCCACGGGGACCCGTCCTTCGCGCGCTTGTCCGTCGTCGGCGACACCGGCCTGTAATCCGCGACGGCCGCCGCCATCACGACCACGTCGGCATCTGCTCGTGCGAAAGCCTCGCGTTCGAGATCCGCAGCGGTCGGCGTCTCGACCACCGCGACGCCTACGGGTGCGGGCACAGCGAGATTGGCCGCGAGCAACGTCACGTCGGCACCACGCCGTTCCGCCTGCTCGGCGAGAGCAACCCCCATCCGCCCCGAGGACCGGTTCCCGACGTACCGCACCGCGTCCAGGGGCTCTCGGGTGCCGCCGGCCGAGACGAGCACGCGCTTTCCGCTGAGCGGCCCCCTCGCGGGAGCGAGACGTGCCTCGATACGGGCATGGATCTCCTCGGGCTCCGCCATGCGCCCGATCCCTTCCTCGCCTTCGGCGAGCTCGCCCTCCGCGGGGCCGACGAGCTCGACACCGCGCGCCCGCAGCGTCGCTGCGTTCTCCTGCGTGGCAGGGTGCCCCCACATGCGCGTGTTCATCGCCGGCGCGACGAGCATCGGGCCGGTGTGCGCGAGTGCCGCTTCGGTCAGGACGTCGTCGGCGAGTCCGTGAGCGAGGCGCGCCATGGTGTTCGCGGTCAGCGGTGCGATAACCAAGAGATCGAACCGGCCGAGATGGGGATACGGATCGTCGCCGGGCGTACGTCGAGCGAGGGCGGTGAACGTCTCGGCCGTGACGAAGCGCTCGGCACCGGCCGTCAGCACGGGGTGCACCTCGTGGCCGGCGCGAACGAGCAGCCGGACAAGCGTGCAGGCCTTGTAGGCCGCTATCCCGCCGCTCACACCGAGCAGGATGCGCGCCACGCGCCGTGCCTCAGCTGGAGGGTGGAAGCAGTCTGATCTTGCCGCTCGCGACTTCCTCCATGGCCATCGTGAGGTAGTTCTTCGAGCGGGACTCGATCAGCGGGGGCGGCGCCTCCTCGAAGCCGATGCCCTCACCGAGCTGGTGGTGGTAGTTGTTGATCTGGCGGGCCCGCTTGGCTGCCACGAGGACGAGCGCATAGCGTGATCCGTCGACCTTGTCGAGGAGGTCGTCGAGGCGTGGGTAGATCATGGCCGCGCCATGGTACCTGCACGCGCCAACTCGCACTCGACGATCGCAGCCAGAGCCGCAGTCGCACGTTCCAGGTCGTCGTTTCGCACCATGTAGCGGAACTCGTGCGCCCGTTCGAGCTGCTCCCGGGCAAGAGCTATGCGCTCGCCGATCTCGCCCGTGCTCTCGGTCGCGCGCTCGCGGAGCCGCCGTTCGAGCTCGTCCACGTCCGCGGCGATGAAGATCGTGACACTGCCGGCGACGTCTTCCTGCACCTTCAGCGCACCCTCGAGCTCGAGCTCGAGGATGCAGACGGCGCCTTCTCGCGCGATCCGGTCGATCTCGAAGCCGAGCGTGCCGTAGCGCTTGCCGGACACGTACGGCACCCACTCGAGGAACTCGCCGGCGTCGATCCGGCGCGTGAATTCAGCGTCCGACAGAAACCAGTAGTCGCGGCCGTCGACCTCACCCGGGCGCTGGGGTCGCGTGGTGGCCGAGACCGCGACCTCGAGCCCGTCGACCCGGTCGAGCAGGCCCCTGATCAGTGTTCCCTTACCGGCCCCCGACGGGCCGGTGACGACGAAGACGGGCCGCGACGGCACCGTCCGCCTTAGCCGCGGTGGTTGAAGAGGTCGACCAACTCGGTCCGCTGACGCTCGGAGAGACCACCGACCGTCTTCGACTGGCTGATCCGGCACTGGTTGAGGAGGCGGGCAGCCTTCACGCGCCCGAACTTCGGCACGGCCATGAGCATGTCGAACACCTTCGCAGTCTCGACCCATTCGGGCGGGTCGAGGAGGATGGTCTCGATGCTCTCGCGCCCTGACTTGAGGTCGCGCTTGAGCTGCGCGCGCCGGACCCGGACGTCGTTCGCTCGCTGGAGCGCTTCCATCCTCTGGTCGAGCGAACGGGCTGGCGCCTGCGCGTGCGACTTCGTCGTGACCATGAGCCGGACGAGTCTACCAAGCTTGCCCCTCGGGTCAAGCGGAACCGTTTTGGCTGATTTGCAGGGGTTTTTATGTTGTCTGATAGGACGACGGATCGCGCGAGGGCGTTGATGCCCGTCCAATTCCACCAAGGGCCGCCGCCGATGAGACGTCCATCGCCTCGAGCCCCGCACGTATGCGGCGAGGGCTCCCCGGGTCGGCGAAGAGGACGGTGCCGAGCGCGACGGCGTGCGCGCCCGCTCGCAGGAGGTCTGCCGCATCTTCCGCCGAGCAGACGCCGCCCATGCCGACGATCGGCAGATCGACAGCCTCGGCGCACGCCCAGACGCACGCCAGGGCGATCGGCCTGAGCGCCGGCCCCGAGTAGCCACCCGCGCCACGCGCGAGCACGGGCCGCCCCGACGCTCGGTCGATGATCAGCCCGCGGATCGTGTTGACGAGCGACAGCCCGTCGGCTCCCGCATGCGCGACCGCTCTCGCGGATTCGGCGATGTCCCACGTGGCGGGAGACAGCTTGGCGTAGAGCGGCTTCTGCGTCGCCGCCCGTGCGGCCGCCACGAGTTCCGCGGCAGTCTCTGGCGCCTCCTCGACGTTCGGACACGAGAGATTCACCTCGATGACCGCGATTTCGTCGCAGTCATCGAGACGACCGCACATGAGCGCGTAGTCCCCGGCCGAGAACCCTCCCACTGAGGCCCAGATAGGGACGCCCAGTTCCTCGAGCCGCGGCAGATTCGTCTCGACGAAGGCATCGATGCCGGGGTTTTGCAGGCCGATCGAGTTCAGCATCCCTGCCTCGGTCTCGGCGATGCGGGGAGGCGGGTTGCCCTCGCGCGCAAGCGGCGTGACCGTCTTCGTCACGAACGCATCGAGGCTGCGCGCGACCTCCGGCGCGGTGAGCGCGTCCAGGCAGCCCGAGGCGTTGAGGATCGGGATGCTCACGCGGCCTCCCTGAGGACCGGTCCGTCCACGCACAGGCGGACGTAGTGACCGTCTCTCTCGACGACGCAGCCGTAACACGCGCCGTAGCCGCACGCCATCGGCGCCTCCCAGGCGAGCTGGGCGTTCGGAGCAAACGCACGAATCGCTTCCAACATCGGTTCGGGGCCGCACGCGAGCACGTCTCGGTGCTCGTCAGGCAGCAGCTCCGTCACGAGCCGCGGCTCGACCACGACCTCGACGCCCGGCAGCAGACGCGCCGCCTCGGCGTGGCGGTCGCTGCGAAAGCCCGCGATCGCGGGAGGTTGCCCGAGCGCCTCGGCGAGGTAGGGCATCGGTGCGATGCCGATGCCTCCCGCAACCAGGAGCGGATCCGAGACGCCGAGGTCGAATCCGTTGCCGAGCGGGCCGAGAACGTGAATCGCCTCACCCGGACGGAGAGCGCAGAGCGCGCGCGTCCCGGGTCCGATCGGGTCGACGAGGAACGTGAGCTCCCCGGCAGGCGCCTGGCACAGGCTCATCGGACGTGGGAGCACGCGCCCCGGTGCCTCGAGCATGAAGAACTGGCCCGGCGTCCCGGCCTCGAGTGCTCCGCGCTCGAGGCGCAGCAACGTGTACGGCCCGATCGCCTCGCTCCCGACGACCGCGAGCGGCTCGCGCAGGGCGTTCACGCCTCGATCCCGATGCGCTCCTGGAGCGACAGAGCGGACTCCGCGCGCGCGTTGGCAATTGCATGTACCGCTGCCGCCGCGCCGGAGATGGTCGTCACGCAGGGGACGCGCGCGACGAGTGCCGCCTCGCGGATGAGGTAGCCGTCAGCGCGTGCGCCGCTGCCCTGCGGTGTGTTGATGACGAGGTCACAGCGCCCGTTCCTGACGAGGTCGACGACCGTCTCCTCCCCCCGTCCGCGTCCGCCACCTTCGTGATCTCGTCGATGGCCAGACCCGCCGCACGCAACGTCCGCGCCGTCCCCTCGGTTGCGACGAGCTCGAAGCCGAGCCCCGCGAGCGCCGCGGCGACGGGCACCGCCGCCGGCTTGTCCTCGTTGCGGACCGAGAGGAACGCCGTGCCGGAGGTCGGCAGCGGTCTGCCGGCCGCGCGTTCGGCCTTTGCGAGGGCCGTGGGGAGATCGGCGGCGCTCGCCATCACCTCGCCCGTGGAACGCATCTCGGGCCCGAGCACCGGATCCGCTCCGGGGAAGCGCGCGAACGGCAGAACCGCTGCCTTGACGCTCACCTGGCTAGGACGTGGCACCGGTAGATCGAGCTCCGCCAGCGTCGCACCGGCAGCGAGGCGGCAGGCAGCGTCGACGAGGTTGATGCCGATCGCCTTGCTCGCAAAGGGCACCGTTCTCGAGGCGCGGGGGTTGACCTCGAGCACGTAGACCGTCGAGTCCGCGATCGCGATCTGCACGTTCAGCAGCCCGACCACGCCGAGGGCCGGCCCGAGCCGCTTCACGACGTGCTCGACCTCGAGCGCCGCGGCGAGCGTCAACGACGGCGCCGGCAGGACGCAGGCCGAATCGCCCGAGTGGACGCCCGCCTCCTCGACGTGCTGCATCACGGCCGCGATGTAGACGTCCTCTCCGTCGCACAGGGCGTCGACGTCGAGCTCGATGGCGTTCTCCACGAACTGGTCCAGCAAGACGGTGCCGTGGACGGCGGCCATCGCGGCCTCGAGCTGGTCGGTGTCGTAGCAGATGCGCATCGCGCGCCCGCCGAGGACGTACGAGGGCCGCACGAGGAGCGGGTAGCCGATCTCCTCGGCTGCGTCGATCGCCTCCGAGACGTCGGATGCGATCGCCCACGGCGGGCAGCGAACACCGAGCTCCTGAGCGATGAGACCGAAGCGCTCGCGATCCTCCGCGAGGTCGATCGCCTCGTGTGGCGTTCCGAGGATGGGATATCCGCCCTCTTCGATCGCGCGTGCGAGCCGAAGCGGGGTCTGGCCGCCGAACTGCGTGACGACCCCGACGGGCTGCTCGCGGTCGCAGACGGCGAGGACCTCCTCCGGCGAGAGCGGCTCGAAGTACAGGCGGTCGGAGATGTCGTAGTCCGTCGAGACGGTCTCCGGGTTGCAGTTGACCATGACGGCCTCGTAGCCGAGCGCACGGAACGTCTGGGCGGCGTGGACGCAGCAGTAGTCGAACTCGATCCCCTGGCCGATGCGGTTCGGGCCCGACCCGAGGATGACGACGCGCGGCTTGTCGCCCGAGGGCGGCTCCTCGTCTTCCTCTCCCCAGGTCGAATAGAGATAGTTCGAGGCGGCGTCCACCTCGCCCGCGCAGGAGTCGACCCGGCGAAAGACGGGGCGGATCCCCTGCTCGTGACGCCTGCGGCGCACCTCGGCGCCCGACAGTCCGAGCGCTTCTCCGAGCGTGTCGTCCCCCCACCCCGCACGCTTCGCCGCGGCGATGTCGCCGCTACCGAGGATCTCCCGAGCGCGCGCGATCTCCGTTCGGAACCACGGGTGGATCCCGTCGGGAAGGTCGTCGTCCTCGAGGCCCGGCCACGGCGTCGCCGCTCCCTTCTCGAGCTCGCGCGAGCCATGCGCCTTGAGCAGCGCCTCGGAGAACGTGCGGCCGATACCCATCGCCTCGCCGACGGACTTCATCTGCGTGCCGAGCGACTGGTCGGCGCCGGGAAACTTCTCGAAGGCAAAGCGCGGGAACTTGACGACGACGTAGTCGAGCGTCGGCTCGAAGCTGGCGGGCGTCGTCTTGGTGAGGTCGTTCGGGATCTCGTCGAGGGTGTAACCGACCGCGAGCTTGGCGGCGACCTTCGCAATGGGGTAGCCGGTCGCCTTCGAGGCGAGCGCCGACGAGCGGGAGACCCGCGGGTTCATCTCGATCACCCGCAACTCGCCCGTCTCCCGGCTGCGCGCGAACTGGATGTTCGATCCCCCCGTCTCGACGCCGACCGCGCGAATGATGGCGGCCGCCGCGTCGCGGAGCTCCTGGTACGCCTCGTCCGAGAGGGTCATCTGCGGCGCGACCGTCACCGAGTCCCCCGTGTGCACGCCCATCGGATCGAGATTCTCGATCGAGCAGACGATCACGACGTTGTCGGCGCGGTCGCGCATCACCTCGAGCTCGAACTCGTCCCACCCGCGCACCGACTCCTCGACGAGCACCTGGCCGATCGGCGACTCCCAGAGGCCGCGCTCGACGTGGAACTCGAGCGTCGCGCGATCCTCGGCGAAACCGCCGCCGTGGCCGCCGAGCGTGAAAGCCGGCCGCACGACCGCCGGCATGGGGACGCCCTCGAGCCCGCCCAGGGAGGTCACGATCACGGACGCCGGCACCTCGAGCCCGCACGAGCGCACGGCCTCGCGGAAGAGCTCGCGATCCTCGGCACGGCGGATGACGTCGACTTGGGCGCCGATCAGCTCCACGCCGAAATCGTCGAGAACACCCGCCTCCGAGAGCTCGACCGCGAGGTTCAGAGCCGTCTGGCCCCCGAGCGTCGGCAGGAGCGCGTCGGGCCGCTCACGCTCGAGGACGGAAGCGACGCCTTCCAGGTCGAGAGGCTCGATGTACGTGCGGTCGGCGAAGCCGGGGTCGGTCATGATCGTGGCCGGATTCGAGTTGACGACGATCGTGCGGAACCCCTCCTCGCGCAGCACCTTGAGCGCCTGGCAGCCCGCGTAGTCGAACTCGCACGCCTGGCCGATGACGATCGGCCCGGAGCCGATGACGCAGACCGACTCGATGTCCGTGCGCCGAGGCATCTACGTTCGGAGCTCCTCGACGAAGCCCTCGAGGATCGGCCAGGCGTCGTGCGGGCCCGGCCCTGCCTCGGGGTGGAACTGCACTGACCGAGCGCGCAGCTCGGGGAGGTCGAACCCTTCGACGGTGCCGTCGTACAACGACACGTACGTCGCCTCCGCCGCATCCGTGGCTTCCACTGCGAAGCCGTGGTTCTGGCTCGTGACGAGCACGCGGCCGGTGCGCCGATCGAGCACGGGGTGGTTCGAGCCGCGATGGCCGAAAGGCAGCTTGTACGTCCGGTGGCCGCTCGCGAGGCCGAGCAGCTGATGACCGAGGCAGATCCCGAGGATCGGGACGCGGCCGAGGAGCTCGCGCACGACCTCGGTCTCGGAGACGAGCGGCTCGGGATCGCCCGGCCCGTTCGAGAGGACGACGCCGTCGAAGGTCGCGAGGTCGTCCGCAGAGCTCGTGTGAGGGCAGACGGTGACCGCAGCGCCCGCCTTCGCCAGCCGGCGCATGATCGAGCGCTTCGCCCCGTAGTCGACGACGGCGACGTGCGGCGAGCCGGTCTCCCGGAAGACGTAGCGCTCAGGAGTCGAGACCTGCGCGACGAGCGCCTGGCCTTCCATCGAGGGCTGCGCTCGAACCTGCTCGAGTGCTCGGTCGACGGAGAGCTTGCTCTCGTCGGACACCGCGGCCGCGCGCATGGCACCCGCATCCCGGAGCTTGAGGACGAGCGAGCGCGTGTCGACCCCGTCGAGCCCGACGAGATCGTTGTCGCGAAGCCAGGCTGCCCACTCCTCGCCGCCGAGAGAGCGCATGAGCGCGGCCCTCGCGTGCGGCTCGCGCGACTCACCGCGCTCGTCGGCAACCCCGTAGTTACCGACCATCGGAGCCGTGAAGCAGACGAGCTGCTCGGCGTAGCTCGGGTCGGTGACGGTCTCCTGGTAGCCCGTCATCCCCGTGGTGAACACGGCCTCGCCGAACGCGATGCCCGACGCCGCGACCGAGCGGCCGCGGAAGACCGTTCCGTCCTCGAGCACCAGATAGCCGGCCGTCATGCCTCGAACACCAGGCGCCCGTCTGCGACCGTCTTCAGAACGCGCCCGCGCAAGGTCTCGCCCAGGAGCCAGGAGTTGGCGGAGAGCGAGCGGAAGCCGTCCTCGGCCACCGTCCACTCTGCGTCGAGGTCGAGCACCACGAGATTCGCACGCGCACCGACCTCGATCCGCGGCTCGTCGAGGCCGAAGGCGCGCGCTGGTCCCGTCGACATCCGTTCGAGCAGCGTCTCGAGCGAGAGCTCGCCGGGCACGACGAGGTACGTGTGCAGTGCGGCAAACGCGGTCTCGAGCCCGGTGACGCCGAAGGGCGCCTCCTCGAACGGCACGTCCTTCTCCTGGCGCGCATGCGGCGCGTGATCGGTCGCAATGCAGGTGATGGCGCCACGCCGGAGCGCTTCCCGCAGCGCCTCACGGTCTCCGGCGTCGCGAAGCGGCGGATTCATCTTCACGTTCGGGTCGAGCGAGCGCACGGCCTCGTCGGTGAGCACGAGGTGGTGCGGCGTAACCTCCGCCGTTGCGTCTACGCCGCTCGCGAGGGCGTGGTCGACAGCGGCCACGGACTCCCGTGCCGAGAGGTGCATGAGGTGGATCGGCCGGCTCTCCGCCCCTGCGAGCGAGAGATCGCGCTCGACCATCACGCTCTCGGCCGTCGACGGGTACGGGCCGAGGCCGAGCTCGGCGGCGACAGAGCCGTCATGCGCATGCCCGCCTCGGGAGAGGGACGGCTCCTCGCAGTGGAGCGCGAGGCGACGGTCCGTGATGGCGCCGTATTGCAGGGCACGTCTCATCAGGCCGGCGGAGACCACGGGGCGGCCGTCGTCCGTGAACGCGGCGGCGCCCTCGCTTGCGAGCTCGGCCATCTCGGTCAGCTCCTCGCCGAGCTGGCCCTTGCTGATCGCCGCCATGAAGCCGGTCGGGACGAGGGCCTCCTCCCGCGCGCGCTCGACGAGCGCACCGAGCACGGACGCCGTGTCCACGACCGGGTCCGTGTTCGGCATGGCGAGGATCGCGCAGTAGCCTCCCGCCGCGGCCGCCTCCGTGCCGGACCGGATCGTCTCCTCGTCCTCTCGGCCGGGAGTGCGGAGATGGACGTGCGGGTCGACGAACGCCGGCGCGATGACGTGAGCGTGCTCCACCCCCGGCTCGATCGCGCTGACGACTCCGTCCGTAACGGTGACGCGCAGCGTCTCGTCGATTCCCTGCGCCGGCGCGAGCACCCGTCCTTCGACGATCAGCGAACCGCTGTACCCGTTCCGTGAGGAGAGCACTACGCGACCCCCGCTCGCTCGGCGGCAGCGACGGGTGCGACCGTCAGGACGTCATAGAGCACCGCCATCCGAACCACGAGGCCCGCACGCACCTGGTCGGTCACGAGAGCCTGCTCGGAGTCGGCGACCCGGGGGTCGATCTCGACGCCGCGATTCATCGGCCCCGGATGCATGACGACCTGCCCGGGCAGCACGCGTGCCGGTGTGATCCCGTACAACGCTGTGTACTCGCGCAGCGACGGGACGAAGGCCTCGCCCATCCGCTCCTGCTGCATCCGGAGGACGTAGACGACGTCCGCGTCCGCGATCGCAGCGATGTCGTAAGAGATCTCGCAGCCGAGGGCTTGCAGGCCCGTCGGCACGAGCGTCGGAGGGCCGACGAGCACGGCTTCCGCTCCGACGAGGCGAAGCGCCTGGACCAGGGAGCGGGCGACCCGTGAATGCACGACGTCGCCGACGATCGCGACGCGGACGCCTTCCAGCCGGCCGAGCGCCGCCTTCATCGTGTACAGGTCGAGGAGCGCCTGTGTCGGGTGCTGGTGCTTTCCGTCGCCCGCATTCACGACGTGAGCGTCCGTCAGGCGTGCGATCAGATGCGCAGCGCCGATCGACGGATGACGAACGACGATGACGTCCGGCTCGTACGCCGCGAGCGTCAGGGCCGTGTCCTTGAGCGACTCGCCCTTGTCGACGGACGATCCGCTCGAGCGCAGCGACATCGTGTCGGCCGACAGGCGCTTCGCGGCGAGCTCGAAGCTCGAGAGCGTCCTCGTCGAAGACTCGTAGAACAGGTTGACGACCGTCCGGCCACGGAGGGTCGGGAGCTTCTTCATCTCGCGATCGAGCGACGCCGCGAGCGACTCGGCCGTCTCCAGGACGCGCTGGACGTCGTCCGTCGAGAGGTAGGCGATCGAAAGGAGGTGACGGCGCGGAGTCGGCGGCGGACGCAGCTCAGCCATCGACGCCGTCCTCGGGCTCGGCGACGAGGAAGACACCGTCGCGCTCGTCGATCTCGACGAGCTCCACCTGGATCCGCTCGCCACGCCCCGTCGGCAGGTTCTTGCCGACGTAGTCGGGCCGGATCGGGAGCTCACGATGGCCGCGGTCGACGAGAACCGCGAGCTGGACGCGTGCCGGACGACCGAACTCCAGCAGCGCGTCGATCGCCGCGCGGATCGTCCGTCCCGTGTACAGCACGTCGTCGACGAGGACCACCGTCATCCCCTCGATCGGGAACGAGATGCTCGTGGCACGGACGACCGGCTGTCGTCCCGGCGGCCGCCCGCCGTCGCGCACGTGGACGTCGTCGCGATGGAAGGTGATGTCGAGCGCACCGACGGGAGGCGCCACGCCGCTTCGCTCGGCGACCAGGCGACGCAGCCGAGACGCGAGCGGCGCGCCCCGGGACTGGATGCCGACTAGCGCGACGTCGCCGAGGTCGTCGCTGCGCTCGATGATCTCGTGCGCGATCCGAGAGAGCGACTTCGCGATCGCCTCGTCGTCGAGGAGGAGCCTCGCGGTGGCGTCAGCGGGGACGTGCGTCGTCACGTGCAACTCCTTTCCGGCCTCTCTGGACCGGGTTAAAGGATCGGCTCGACGAGTGTACCGGTGTCCGCGGTCGTCCGGTCCGATCGCGCTCCCGACCGGACGAGCTCGGGCTCACCACGTTCCGGGAAGTGGATGGTGATGAGGTCGAAGTCACGCGGGACGACCGTCGCCGGGAAGACCTGCGTTGCCTCCTCGACCACCTGGTGCCCGAAGTAGCGGGTCGACACGTGGGTCAGCGCGAGCAGCTTCACCCCTGCCTCCTGGGCCACGAGTGCAGCCTCGGCCGCGGTGGAGTGCGACGTCTCGCGTGCGCGTGCGCACTCGTCCGCGAGGAACGTGGCCTCGTGAACGAGCACGTCGGCGCTCGCAGCGGCCTCGACGACCGACGCCGCCGGCGCCGTGTCGCCGGTGAGAGCCAGCTTGCGCCCCGCGCGCGCCGGGCCGAGGACTTCCTCGGGAGCGACGGTGCGGCCGTCGGCGAGCAGCACGTTCTCGCCGCGCTGGAGCACGCCGCGCTCACGACCGGCGGGAACTCCCAGACGGTCGGCAACCTCGACGTCGAACCGACCCGGCCGTGCGTCCTCGACCAGGGCATAACCGATCGCCGTCACGCCGTGGTCCACAGCGAACGGGACGATCCGATACGCGTCGCGCTCGAGCAAGTCCCCGGCCTCGAGCTCGACGGTTCCGACGGGGTAGGTGAGCCGGCCGAAGATGCGCCGCAACGCGCCGAGCAGGTCGCTGAGCCCGTGTGGGCCGTAGATCGTCAGCGGCACCTCCCGGCCCCGCAGCGCGAAGGTCTTGAGCATGCCGGGGAGACCGAGGTAGTGATCGGCGTGGAGGTGCGTCAGGAAGATCTCCTCGAGCTCGACGAGCCCCACGTCGCTGCGCAGGAGCTGGCGCTGCGTTCCCTCTCCGCAGTCGAAGAGGAGCCTCTCGCCACCTCGGCGGACGAGCGTCGCCGAAAGCGCGCGCCTGGCCGTCGGCATGGAGCCTGACGTCCCGAGGAAGACGACGTCGAGGTCCACGGCGGCCGATTGTACTCGGGTGCTCAAAGTCCACCTTGTGCGAGCCGATACAGCTCCCATGCGGCGGATGCGGGCTTCCGGCTCCCATGGCCTCGGCCGTCCTCTGACCCTGCTCAGGGCCTTCCTGGTCGTGTCCGCGGTCATTCTCGCGGTGGGTGCGATCGGCC
This sequence comes from uncultured Gaiellaceae bacterium, assembly GCA_963746975.1. Taxonomy (GTDB): domain Bacteria; phylum Actinomycetota; class Thermoleophilia; order Gaiellales; family Gaiellaceae; genus GMQP-bins7. The sequence goes on along the minus strand of CAVVDE010000010.1, from coordinate 589,340 downwards.
TGTCGTCGCGGCTCTCGAGCGACCTCCGCAAGGCGGCCCTCGCGGGCACGGCACGGGACGTCTCGTCCTATGTCGACACGGCACTCGCACCGGCCGTCGTGCACGACGGCCGGGTCAGCGTGACGCAGACGCAGCGCCGGGGGCTGGCCCGCTCGGTGCATCTGCCCGACGACGTACGCGGGATCAGCCTGTACCAACGCGACGGCAGCCTGGTGTTCTCCACGACGCGTCCCGATCGCGTGGGCCGGGTGCGCACGAGCCCCGATCTCCAGGAAGCCGTGAGGCTCAACGCAGCGACGGCCGAGGTCGTCGACTCCATGGGTCCCACCGGCGACGTCGTGAAGGTCTGGGCGCCGCTCACGACGCCGCGAGGGCGGGCAGTGGGTGCTGCCGAGGTGTCCCTCGACGACTCGGTCGTCACAGCGGTCATCGCGGACACGCGCGGGACGATCTGGTACGCCGTCGGCATCGTGTTCGGAGTCCTCTGGCTCGTGCTCGCGCTCCTCGTCCGCGGCGCATCCATACGCATGCGCGCGCAGAACGAGGACCTCGCAACGCGCCAGCACGACCTCGTCGAGTCGTCGCGGGAGCTCGAGGCGACGCTGCTCGAGACGATCGAGACGCTGAACGCGGCAGTCGAGGCCCGCGACCCGTACACGGCCGGCCACTCACAGCGCGTCCGCCGCGTCTCGCTCGCGATCGGCCGCGAGCTGCGCCTATCCGCGAAGCAGCTCGGGGCGCTCGCGACCGCCGCGCTGTTCCACGACATCGGGAAGATCGGCATGCCCGACTCCATCCTCACGAAGCCCGACCGGCTCGACCGCCACGAGGCGGCGATCATGCGGGAGCACGTCACCCGAGGCGCCGAGATCGTCTCGCGGATCTCCTCCCTCAAGGACTCCGTCCCCGCGATCCGCCATCACCACGAGCGCTGGGACGGGCTCGGGTACCCCGACCGTCTGAGCGGGAAGGAGATCCCGATCGAGGCGGCCATCATCGCGATCGCGGACGCCTGGGACGCGATGACGACGGACCGGCCCTACTCGGCCGCTCTCGACATGAGCGAGGCGATCGTCCAGATCCACGCCGGACGCGGCAAGCAGTTCAACCCCGCGGTTGTCGACGCCTTCGTCGCGGTCTCTCAGCGCAGACCTGCGGAGATCCTCCCGCCGGATGCAGCGCCTGCCAGCTCAGTCGTCGCCGTCTGACTCGGGAAACGCGAGGTCCGTGTAGACCATCTCGCCGCGGAACTTCCGCGCAGCGGGATCCCACGGGAAGAAGATCGCGTTCCTCCACTCGAGCTTTTCCCCGGTCGGCTCGTACTGGAGCCAGCGCGCGGCGTGGGTAGCGGTCACTCGCGCCTCCTCGCAGACGCCCTGCGGCCCGATGACGATGTACTCGAGGTCGAAGTGGATGTCCGGGAACGCCGTCAGGAGCTCGGTGTAGAAGCGCGTCGCTCCCTCGTGCCCCTCCCAGCGGGCGCCGGTGCCGATCACCTCGTAGACGCAGTCCTCGGTCAGCGTCGAGATGAGCCCGGGAAGGTCACGGTTGTCCTCGGCGAGCGAGTGCGTCTTCCACAGCTCGCGGATCTCGCTGTATTCGTCGGCATCGACGGGACGGCGCAGGAGCTCGAGGATCCGATCGGAGGCCATCGCGTCCGTTCATATCACCGCGAGGGGGCTGCCGCAGGCTCTACGGGACGACCAGGCGCTGACCCGGCACGATCGTGGCACTCGCGAGGCCGTTCGCCCGCTGGAGCTTCCATACCCCGGCGCGCGGATCGCCTCCGTACCGGGCGGCAGCAATCGTCCAGAGCGTCTCGCCCGCACGCACCGTGTGATGCTGCGGCTTTCCGCTCGCGCCGGTGTCGCGGGCGAGAACCGCCCACACGAGAACCGCGACGAGCACTACGATGACGATCCGACCGAACACGTGTTCGCACTATGGCACGAACACGTGTTCGCTGTCAAGGGAGACGCCTAGCGCGTCAGCATGGTCTGGACGAGCGTGCGCCGCGCCCGATTCGCCTCGGCGGCAAACTGGACTGCGACCTCGATGCGGGCGGAGGCGACGACCGGAGCTCGAACGTCCACACTCAGCGACCGGAGCCCCGGGACGGTGACGGTACGACACCGCTCGGGAGACGCATACATGAGCGCGGCGGCGCGGACGCACACCCTCGCGCGCGCGTCCTCCCCCGCGGCCACGCGGGCGGTCACCTCGGTGCCCCGAGCTCCAACCGCGACCTTCGCGCCCAGCACGGAGACGCCGGGGCTCCAGACGCGCGCAGGCCCCGCGCAACCCTCGGGGATCGCGGCCGCAACCGTGGTCGCGGAAGCACGCTGGGTGCCGTCCGCTCGCTCGAGCCCGGCCTGGAAGCCCGTGCGGAGCCCGTCGTCGCGGAACCCGAAGAAGCTGAGCGACGCGACGTCCGGGTCGCACGCGGCTTCGCGGATGAGCTGACCGTAGATCGTGGCCTGTGTGACCTCGTCGGTCACGGGCACGTTCTCCTGGCCGTGGTAGCCGACGCGGCCGGCCGTGTCGACCTGCCACCCCACCTCGTCGAGGTCGAGCTTCAGACCGCCGAGGGTCGTCGGCTGTGCAGTTCCCCCGAACGCATCCCAGAGCGCCTGCTTCACACGATCGAGATTCGCGAAGCCGGCGTTCGGCCACTGATAGCCGCGCTCCAGGGGGTCGGTCGCCTGGTTCGGGTACGGGTGGAAGCTGAAATCGTCCATCAGCGGCTTCGTCCTGCCGCTCTTCCGGTACCAGTCCCCGAGGGAGCGCAGGAAGCGCACGGGTGACGTCGAGATGTTGTTCCGGGCGGTCGGGCGATCGTTCCCGCGAGGCGAGAGACCGACGCCGACGACGGTGATCTTCGGGTCGATCCCCTTCAGGGTGTCGTACGCCGCCGCGAGATACGGCCCGAATGCCTGAGCCGACACGTTGTTGCCCGCTCCGTCGAATTGCGGCCTCCAGAACGCGGGCTGGTTCGGCTCGTTGCCGATGACGAACTGCCTCACCTGCGGATAGATGGACGCCAGAACGCCGACATACGACGCGAAGAGCGTCGGCGAGCCGAGCCCCGCCTCGAGCTCTCGCGGTGGATACGGGTAAACGGCGAGCACAACGCGTAGCCCGGCCTCGGTCGCGCCCGTGATCGCACGATCGAGCTGCGGCTTGTCCTGGATGACCATCGCATCGCTCGGGACGAACCGCACACCGATCACGGTCTGCTCGAGCCCGACCTGGGACATCTCCGTGAAGAGCGCCGCTCCGCCGTCGTCCGCGAACTTCGCCGAGTCGTCGTTCGCGCCTATGTGCGCAGCCGTGCCGACCGACGCTCCGGTCAGGAGCGCCGTGACGAGAGCCGTTGCGACAGCGAGGATCCGCATCCCAATCCACCGTTCACGGGCTCCCCTCTGCCCGCAGCGGCTTCGGAGCCTAGAGCCGGGCGAGAAGCGCGTCAAGCAGATGCTGCGCGCCGAACCGGACGGGATCGTCCGCCGGGAGATCGGTCTCGGCGGCGACCTCGGCGATCGCCGTGCGCGCATCGTCGTCACCCGCGAGCGCAGCGGTGTTCACCGCCACGCACGCGACCCTGGCTCTGCGCGCCGGGAGGGCGATCCGCTCGTGGAGCTCGACGAGCTCCGCGAGCGGTGGAATCGGATGGCCGGGACAGCCCTCGATCTCCGTCGCACCGGCTCTGTGGCAGAGGACGAACGTGTGCGGCGTCGCTCCGTGGACGAGCCCGAGCGTCACGCCCGAGTACAGCGGATGCACGAGCGAGCCCTGACCCTCCACGAACAGCAGCTTCCCGCCACGTTCGGCGCCCTCGACGACGAGGCGCTCCGCGGCTCCTGCGAGGAAGTCGGCCACGACGGCGTCGACCGCGATTCCCCAGCCTGCGATGGCGATGCCCGTCTGCCCGGTCGGCACGAACACCGACTCGATGCCCCTTGCACGCGCCTCGCGGTCGAGCTCGACCGCGACGGTCTTCTTGCCGATCGCGCAGTCCGAGCCGACGGTGAGGACGATCTTGGCGTCGACCCGGAGATTCGCTCCGGTCGGGACGTTGAGCCCCTCGGGGGGCTTTCGCAGGTCGCGCAGCTCCACGTCGTGCGCACGCGCGAGCGCAACGAGCTCGGAGTCCTCGGAGACGAACTCGTGCAGCCCGCTCTCGATGTCGAGCCCGGCCACGATCGACGCCTTCAGCAGCTCCCGCCATGCCGGTGGAAAGCGGCCGCCCTGCGTCGCGACGCCCACGACCGCGACGGTCGGCTCGTACAGGAGCGCCTGGTCGACCGTCGCCACGATCGGAATGCCTTCGTACTCCTCACCCGGACGGTTCGAATCGAGGATCGCGACGACGGGGTCCGGGCCGTAGCGGACGATCCCGCGCATCGTCTTGCCGTAGTGCGGGTCGTGGGAGAACCCCTCACCGAGGATGAGGATGCGCCGCGGCCGCGTCATGCCGCCGAGACGCCGAGCCCCGGTTCCGAGGACGGCGTCTGCACGCCGTCGACGAGCTCGACACCCGGCCATGGGTCATCTCGTAGGAGGAGGTTCCCGTCGAGGTCGACGTGGTCGCAGAGGGGCGCCACACAGCATCCGGCCGCGATCCCGAGCCCGGACTCGAGCATGCAGCCGAGCATCACACCCATGCGCAACGCACGTGCGGCATGCGCCATGCGAATCCCCTCGCGAATGCCGCCCGACTTCGCGAGCTTGATGTTGATGCCGTGTGCGATCTCGGAGCACGGCTCCACGTCGGCGAGCGTGTGGCAGTCCTCGTCGACGTAGATCGCGATCGGCGAGCGCGCCTTCAGCGTCGGCCCTCCCACATCGCCCGCCTTCAGCGGCTGCTCGCAGTACTCGACCCCGATCTCCGCGAGCCGACTCAGCGCTTCGAGAGCCTCGTCCAGGGTCCACCACTCGTTCACGTCGACCATCAGCGGAAGGTCGGTGACGCTGCGAACCGAACGCACGCGCTCCACGTCGAGCCCGTCTCCGCCTCCGAGCTTCAGCTTCAGGCGCCGATATGTTGCGGCAGCCTTCTCGGCGCGCTGCGCCATGTCGTCCGGATCGCCGAGCCAGATCGTCCAGGACGTCGGCGGCCCCGTGCGCGGCAGACCGAGCAGCCGGTACGTGGGGACACCGAGGAGCTTCCCCTGGAGGTCGTGAAGGGCGGCGTCGAGCGCGGATTTTGCGGCTTGCTCACCCGGGATCGCCGCCAGCCGTTCTCCGACGTCCTCGAGAGCAAAGGGGTCGTCACCCACCAGGGCGCCGTGGTCGTCGACGAAACGCAGCGCCGACTCCACGGACTCGCCGTAGCGCGCGACCGGCGCCGCCTCGCCGTGGCCGGTGACCCCGTCGTGAGTCACAGAGACGTGCACGACGTCCGCGTAGTCGGCGGCCTCCCGTGCGATGACGAACGTCTCGGCGAGCTGCAGCCGCACGATGCGGGCGTCCACCTCCACGGCGCGAGCGTACACTGGCTTCTTCCCCGCGCCCGTAGCTCAGGGGATAGAGCGCGCGCCTCCGGAGCGCGAGGCCGCAGGTTCGAATCCTGCCGGGCGCATGGCCCGTTCGACGCACCCGTACGGTCCCGGCCCGAGCCAGGTCGGGGAGCTTTTCCTCCCTCGAGGCTCCGGGCCGTTTCCCGTGGCGATCGTCCTCCACGGCGGCTACTGGCGCGCGAAGTACGACCGCTCGCAGATGGACGGGCTCTGCGTCGACCTGAGCGCCCACGCGCTCGCGGCCTGGAACCTCGAGTACCGGCGTGTCGGCCTCGGAGGAGGCTGGCCGGAGACGTTCGAGGACGTGGCCGCGGGTGTCGACTTCCTCGCCGAGCTCGACGCACCGCTCGATCTCGGGCGCGTCCTTGCCGTCGGCCACTCCGCCGGCGGCCAGCTCGCGGCCTGGATCGCCGCCCGGCCGACCCTGCCAGACGGTGTGCCCGGGTCGAACCCACGCGTCTCCGCACGCGGTGTCGTGTCTCAGGCCGGCATCCTCGATCTCGTGCTCGCTGCCGGCCTCATGCCGTCAGCCGAGCCGACCCGTGCCCTGCTCGGCGATCCCGCTGAGCACCCCGACCGCTACGAGCTCGCCTCGCCCCGCGCGCGCGTTCCGCTCGGCATCCCGCAGCTCGTCCTGCACGGCGACCGGGACGACATCGTGTCGATGCGCATCGCGACGAGCTACGCGGCGGCCGCGAACGAGGCGGGTGACCCGTGCGAGCTGCGCGTGTTGACGAATACGGGTCACTTCGAGCACATCGACCCCCGAACACACGTGTGGCACGCCGCGCGGGACTGGCTGGTGACTCAGGCGAGCGATGCCGCGAGCTGAGAGACGAAGCGCTCGAGCGCGGACGGCCCGTCCTCGGCCGCGACGAGCGCGGCCGAGCCGACGACGACCCCGTCTGCGAGCTCGGCGGCCGCGGCAGCCTGCTCGGGAGTCGAGATGCCGAACCCCGCATACAAGGGCACGTCGGTGAGCGTTCTCGTGCGTTCGACGAGCGGCCCGAGCGCCGGTGAGAGCTCGCTCCGCGCACCCGTCGTCCCTGCGACCGTGACGAGGTAGAGCCAGCCGTCCGTCGTGCTCGCCGCGAGCGCGATCCGCTCGTCCGTGGACGTTGGAGCGACGAGCTGGACGCGCCGCAACTCGGGCTCGGCATCCACCGGCAGGTCCGCGACGATCAACGAGCTCGCCCCAGCGGCTCGCGCGTCCGCGGCGAATCGCTCCCAGCCGTACGCCTCGAGCAGCGACGCGTACGTCATCGGGACGAGCGGAGCGGCGACCGTCGCCCGAACGTCACGCAGGCACTGCAGGCACTCGGCCGTGCGCATGCCCTGAGCGAGCGCCCGCTCGGCCGCCCGTCCGGATCACCGGCCCGTCGGCGAGCGGATCCGAGAACGGGAACCCGATCTCGAGCAGGTCCGCCCCACCCGCCTCCGCGGCGCGCGCGAGCTCCGGCGTGTCCGGCCCTGCCATGAGGTAGATGACGAGGACCTTGCTCAGTGCTCGAGCACCTCGGCGAGGTCCTTGTCCCCACGGCCCGAGAGCCCGACCAGCACGAGCTCGGCGTCGAGGTCGAGCGCACGAGCGAGTGCGTGCGCGGGCTCGAGCGCCGGGAGGATCCCCTCGGTCTCGGCGAGACGATGGAAGGCGGCGAGCGCCTCCTCGTCCGTCGCGGTCGTGTACTCGGCCCGGCCCGAGTCGCGGAGGGCGGCGTGCTCCGGCCCGACGCCGGGATAGTCGAGGCCGGCCGAGATCGAGTGCGCGTCGAGCACCTGACCGTCCGCGTCGGCGAGGACGGACGAGCGCGCGCCGTGCAGCACGGCCGCGCGACCCGAGCCGAGGCTCGCCGCACCTGCCGCCTCCACGCCGACGAGCCGCACCTCCGCGATCGTCGATGAAGCCCGCGAAGAGGCCGATCGCGTTCGAGCCCCCGCCGACGCACGCGACGACGGCGTCGGGGAGCCGGTCGTACGACTCGAGCATCTGCGCACGCGCCTCGCGGCCGATCACCGCTTGCAACTCGCGCACTATGCTCGGGTAAGGCGCGGGGCCGACGCACGAGCCGATGAGGTAGTACGTCGTCTCGACGTTTGCGATCCAGTCCCGGATGGCCTCGCTCGTGGCCTCCTTCAGTGTCCGCGTGCCGAACTCGACCGCCCGCACCTCCGCCCCGAGCAGGCGCATGCGCTCGACGTTGGGATGCTGGCGGCGCATGTCCTCGGAGCCCATGTAGACGACGCACTCGAGCCCGAAGCGCGCGCACACGGTCGCCGTCGCGACGCCGTGCTGACCCGCACCGGTCTCCGCGACGATCCGCCGCTTGCCGAGCCGCGACGCGAGCAGGATCTGGCCGAGCGCGTTGTTGATCTTGTGCGCCCCGGTGTGGTTCAAGTCCTCGCGCTTGAGGACGATCCGGCGTCCCGGCGGCGCGAAGCGCTGGGTCTGTACAGGGGCGACGGACGGCCGACGTAGCACGTGCCCAGGCGGTCGAGCTCGTCACGGAACGAGGGGTCTGCGAGCGCCTCCAGCCATCCCTGCTCGAGCTCGTCCAGCGCCGGGATCAGCGTCTCGGGGACGTAGCGACCGCCGTACTCGCCGTACGTCGTCGCCGTCATGACCGGGCAGCCGCGACGTAGGCGCGAACACGCGCGTGATCCTTGACCCCGGGAGAGACCTCGAGCTTCGAGCTCGCATCGACCGCCCATGGCCGCACGGCCTCGATCGCCTCGCGGACGTTGTCGGCGCCGAGCCCGCCGGCGAGCATCACTCGTCCTTCGATGGATCGCGCGCGATCGAGATGCGCGGGATCCTCCTCCTGCCACGGGAGGTCCAGAACTCGTGCGACCTCCTCGCCGTCGCGCAACAGCACGGCATCGCGACCTCGCACCTTCCCGTCCTCGTGCGCGTACAGCTGCACGAGATCGGCCTCCCCGTCGGGCGCGCCGACGACGACGGCGACGGACAGCATCGTGTCCGGCACGTCGAGCACGCGCGGCGCGCGACGGGGGCTCGCCTCCGCAAGGACGAAGCCGGCCATGTCAGCGCCCGCCTCGGCCGCGACCGCAACGTCCTCGTCGCGCGTGAGCCCGCACACCTTCACGAGCGGGCGCGAGAGGAGCTCGGCGAGCTTCGCGGCAGGATCCGCGGCCCGCATCAGCGTCGAGCCGACGAGGATGGCATCCGCCCCGGCGAGCTCCGCGGCGGCTCCCTGCGCCCGCGACTCGATCCCGCTCTCTGCAACCACGACGCGATCTCGAGGAGCGCGTGCGACGAGCCGCAGCTGCTCGGCCCGATCGATGCTGAACGTGGACAGGTCGCGCGCGTTGATGCCGATCACCGGCGCGTCGAGCGCGACGGCCCGCGCGAGCTCCTCCGCGTCGTGCGCCTCGACGAGGGTATCCAGCTCGAGACGGGCTGCGCCGTCGAGGAGATCTCTCACCCGCGCGTCGTCCAGGTCTCGCAGGAGCAGGAGCGCCGCGTCCGCACCTGCCTCCTTGGCCGTGCGCAGGTCCTCCTCCGTCGAGAAGAAGCCCTTCGCGAGGAGCGGCAGCGTCGCCGATGCGCGCGCCGCGCGCAGATCGTCCCACGTGCCGCCGAAGCGCTCGTCGACGAGGATCGATGCGGCGGCGGCCCCTGCCCGCTCGTAGGCGGCGGCGAGCACCGCCGGATCGGCGTCCGGTCGCAGGTCGCCCGCCGACGGCGAGCGCCGCTTGACCTCGGCTACCGCGGTGAGGCCGGGCTGCGTGAGGGCGTGCGCGAAGCGACCCATCACGAAGATTCTCGCGAGAACGCGACGAGTTCCTCGAGGCGAGCCGCCACAGCGCCGCTGTCGATCGTTTCGGCCGCGACCTCGAGCCCCTCCTGGAGATCCGACGCGTGCCCCGCCGCCGCGATCGCGCCGGCGGCGTTCAGCAGGACGGCATCACGCTTGGCGCCGCGAGCGCCCGCAAAGACATCGCGCGCGGTCCGCGCGTTCTCCTCGGGCGACCCACCGGACAGCTCGGCTGGATCACACGGATCGATACCGAGCTCCTGCGGGTCGATCACGCGCTCGCGCACGTCACCGTCGACGACTTCGTAGACGAGGTTCGGGCCGGCCGGGGAGAGCTCGTCGACGCCGTCCGCGCCGTGCACGACGAAGGCGCGACGGGAGTCGAGGACGGCGAGCGCGTCGGCCACCGTTCGCGCCACGTCCCCCGAGTAGACGCCGAAGACTCCCGCGCGGGCACCGGCGGGGTTCGTGAGCGGGCCGAGGACGTTGAAGATCGTCCGTGTCCCGAGCTCGCGGCGTACGGGCGCCGCGTGGCGCATCGCCGGATGGTGGAGCGGAGCGAACATGAAGCCGAACCCGAGGGTGTCGATCGACGCCGCGATGCGCTCCGGTGGCTGCTCGAGCACGAATCCGAGCACCTCGAGGACGTCGGCCGAGCCGGAGGCCGAGCTGACGGCCCGGTTGCCGTGCTTCGCGACCGCCGCACCTGCGGACGCGGCGACTATCGCTGCCGTCGTCGAGATGTTGAACGTGCGCGCCCCGTCTCCCCCGGTCCCGACGACATCGACGACGTCGTCACGTGTCGGCTGCACGGCGAGGACGTGCTCGCGCATCGCTTCGGCGCAGCCGGCGATCTCGTCCGCCGTCTCGCCCTTCGCCCGCAGTGCGACCAGGAACCCGCTTATCTGCGCCGGCGTTGCGTCGCCGCCCATGATCTCCCCCATCACGTCGCGCGCGTCGGTGCGGCTCAGGTCTCGGCCGTCGAGGAGCTGCTGGATCGCACCCTGGATCACGCGAGTAGTGTCACTGGTCCGCCCGCAGCTCACGCGTCGAGGTGCGTGAGCTGCGGCCAGAGCAGCGCCCATGGTTCTCGCGGGCGGTCGCACAGGAAGACCGTTCCGCCCTGCTCCTCGTTGTCGACGTCGAGGCCGTTGTCGACCGTCGCGGCGGCGCGGCAGCCGACGAAGTCGACCGAGGCGTCGTCGTAGCCGAGCACGATCACCGGTCCCGTCGAGCCGGAAGGCACCCCGAACCGTGCGTAGCCGTTGTGCCCCGAGTAGGCACGCGGGAGACCGAGCGCAGGTCCGTAGCGATCGATGGCTCCCGCCTCTCCGTAGTTCCCGGCGAAGACGACCGCGGTCCGCTGCTGCGAGGCGGGAAGACCGTGGTACACGCGTGCCACCTCCAGCACGAATCGCGGCCAGCCGATCGTCTCCACGGCGTCCTCGTTGACATCGGCGATCGGCGTCCCGCCGATCCGGTCGGCCGGCACGATCGGCAACGCGATGAGAGCGGCCAGTCCTGCGCTGATGCCGAACGCCACGACGATCGTCGCCCAGCGAAAGCGCGTCGTGAGCCAGCGCTCGACCGGAACCGCACCGGCGGCAAGCAGGCAGAGCAGGAACGGCGCCGCGTAGTACGGCTTCCCGGCGACGAGGAGCAGCAGCACGATTAGCGCGAGGTACGCGTACCCGAGCGAGCGCCAGGGGCGCAGCACCACGTCGCGGAGAAGCCCCCAGAGCCCGACTCCCACGATCGGAGCCAAGAGCGGGCCGAGGAGCAGGATCTGCAGCGGGAACATCGTCGCGCGGCTCTCCGTGCCCTCGTCCTTGCGGATGTCGGCGGCGAGCTCCAGCTGCGGCCAGCCGTGGCTCGCCTGCCACAGGAGGTTCGGCAGCCAGATCACGAGCGCGGCTGCCGCCCCGATCCAGAGCCACCGTGACCGCAGAACTTCGAGCAGGCGACGGTCGACGGCGAGTCCGATCGCGAGCGCCACGAGGAGCAGGAGCGGAAGCTGCTTGTTCTGGAGGCCGACCCCGACAGTCAGGCCGACTGGGAGCCAGAGCCTCGCATCGCCGCCGCCCAGGATCCGGGCGACGAGCGCGAGCGCCGTGACCCAGACGAGCGCGTCGAGTGTCGCAGTGCTCAGGAGATGCCCGACCGCGAGGACGAAGACGGACGCGGCGGCACCCACGGCCGCGACGAGCTGGCCGACCGTCCGCGCGCGGAGCTCGCGCGCGATCAGCGCGACCACGACGACAACGAGAGCGACGACGACCGACGAGACGACTCGCAGGCCGCGCGGTGTCTCGCCGAACACGGCTTCGCTCACCCACCCGAGCAGCGGGGTCAACGGGCCCTGGTCGTCGTAGCCGAGGGCCGGGTGGCGGGCGGCGGTGCGGAAGTAGAGCTCGTCGCGGTGGTAGCCGTAGCGATCGGCGAACGCGATCTGGACGACGAGCTCCGCGACCGCGACCGGCAGCACGTACCGCCACGCGAACGCGGGGCGCGGCTTCACAACACGTGCCGCACTGCCTCGGCGAGGCGCTCCAGATCGGCCTCGTCGTTGTACGGGCCGATCGAAACGCGCATCAGCGTCGTGTCCTCCCACTCGTAGACGGGGACCTCGACCCGATGCTCCTCGTAGAGACGCCGCTGCAGGCCGGCGGGATCCGCGGATCGCACCGTGAGCGCCCGCATGAGCGGCGAGCGGGCGCCACGCAGCGGGCGCAGCCCGTAGAGGGCTAGCCGCCTCTCCGCTTCGTCCGCCAGCGCGCGGGCGGAATCGAGGTCGAACGAGCCGTGCAGCTCGATCGCCTTCGGCACGGCCAGGTACGCGGAGACGTCACGGGTGCCCTGCCAACCATGGCGCTCCCCGAATCCCGCCCCCTCGTGGTACCCCCAGCTCACGACGAGGGGCTCGATCCAGTCCTGATGTTCGGGTCTCGCCCACAGGAAGCCCGAGCCCTTGGGCGCACACAGCCACTTGTGGCAGTTCCCCGCGTACACATCTGCACCGAGGGACGAGAGGTTCACCTGGACATGCCCCGGAACGTGGGCGCCGTCGACGATGCACAGGACGCCGGCTCTCTGCGCGGCAGAGCAGATCTCGCCCACCGGCAGCACAAGCGCGGTCGGCGATGTGATGTGCGAGATGACGACCGCGCGCGTGCGGATCGAGATGTTCTCGATGAGCTCGTCGGGCTCGACCTGCACGACGTTCGCGCGGATGAACCCGAGCGTCCGCAGGATCGCGCCGTACTCGTGCTTCGTCGTCAGGATCTCCTCCTCGGGCCGGACGCGAAGCGAGCGGATCACCGCGTTCAGCGCGGAGGTCGCGTTCGGCGTGAAGACGAGGTCGTTCGCCGTCGCGCCCACGAAGGACGCGAGCCTCACTCGCGCTTCCCACAGGGCATCCTCGTACCGCCTCGTGAAGAAGTCGGTCGGGTCGCGCTCGAGCTCGACCTGCCAGCGCCGGTACTCGTCGAAAGCCGCACCGGTGCAGGCCCCGTAGCCCCCGTGATTGAAGTACGCGACCTCGGGATCGAGGAGAAAGCCGTCCCGCATGGCTGGCTAGTGTCCCACGGTGCGAGGACTCCTCCGAACGTACTTCCCGCCGCTTCCGAGGTCCGTGCTCACCCTCCAGGCGGGTGGCCTGGTGAACTCGTTCGGCAACGGGATGGTCATCCCGTTCATGTTCATCTACCTCCACAACGTACGAGGGATGGAACTCGGCGTCGCCGGGCTGGTCGTCGCGACGCATGCAGTCATGAGCATCGTCGCGGGGCCGGTGTTCGGGTCGCAGATCGACCGCTTCGGAGGAAAGCGGATGCTCGCGATCGCACTGGGGGTCCTCACGATCGGCTATGCCGGCTACACGGTCGTCCACGAGCCCTGGCAGGGATTCCTCGTGGCGCTGGTGAGCGGGATCGGCGTCGGCGGCTTCTGGCCCGCGCAGTCCACGCTCATCACCGGTCTCACGCCTCCCGAACAGCGGCCGTCCGCGTTCGCGATGCAGCGCGTGGTCATGAATCTCGGAATTGGCCTTGGCGCGCTCACCGGCGGACTGATCGCGAGCACCGATTCCCCGGGAAGCTTCACCGTGCTTTTCCTCCTCGACGCAGCAACGTTCCTCGTCTACGCGTGCGTCATGCTCGTGCTCGTCCCGGAGCCCGAGCTCGGCGACAGCGGCCACGGGAGACGCACGGGCTCGTATCGCGAGGTGCTACGGCACCGGCCCTTCGTCGCAGTCATCGCGTTGAACTCGCTCTTCATCTTCGCCGGCTTCTCCGGCTTCGACGTCCTCCCCGTCTACGCGAAGAACGAGGCAGGCCTCGACGAGTCGCAGATCGGCCTGCTGTTCCTGGTCAACACGCTCGTCATCGTCTTCACCCAGCTTCCGACGGCGCGGCTCGTGCGAGGGCGTCGGCGGATGCCGACGCTCGCGCTGTTCGGGCTCCTGTGGTCGGGTGCCTGGCTGCTCGTGCCGCTAGCGGGAGCGTCGACGACGGAGGTCGCGTTCGCGGTGCTCGTCGTCGTCATGGTCGTCTTCGCGGTCGGGCAGTGCCTGCACGGCGCCGTGGCCGGACCGCTCGCTGCCGACCTCGCCGAGCCCAGGCTCATGGGGAGGTACATGGCGCTGAACGCGCTCTCCTGGAACATCGGGTTCGCGCTCGGGCCGGCTCTCGGCGGAGCCGGCCTCGCGCTCTCGCCGAACGGAGTCTGGATCGCTGCCTCGGCGCTCTGCGCGATCGGAGCCGCCGCGACGCTCGTTGTCGAGGGCACGCTGCCGACGCGCGCCCGCCGCACTCCCGTGCCCGCTCCGGCTTGAGCAGGAAGGCTCCAGGGCTACAATCGAGAACATGGCGCTGACGAAGGACGATCCGCTGAGTACCCATGCCGAGCCTCCCTCGCATCCGTCGTTCGCGCGCCCGTGGTGGCTCGCCGGTCGTATCGCCGGCGCCGGTCGTCCACGAGCTCACTGCTAGCGGGCTCACCTGGGTCAACGTCGTCTCGCCCGACGTCGAGACGGCACAGGAGCTGGCCGAGCGCTTCGGCTGGCACCCGCTCGACGTCGAGGACATCGTCTCGAAGCGCCAGCGACCGAAGGTCGACGACTACGAGGACGACGGCTACATCTTCGCCGTCCTCCATTTCCCGTTCTACGACAACCAGGTTCAGCGGCTCAACGCCGCGGAGCTCGACATCTTCGTCGGCCACGACTACGTCGTCACGATCCCCAACCACGAGCTGCGGCCCGTCACGCGCCTCTTCGTGCGCTGCGAGGAGGACGACCTCTTCCGCGAGCAGCTGTTCGCGCGCGGCTCAGGCCGCCTGCTCTACGAGGTCCTCGACGACCTCTTCGACTACTGCTTCCCGATCCTCGACAAGATCGCCCACAAGCTCGACGGGATCGAGGACGAGATGTTCGAGGGTCGGTCCCAGGAGGTCGTCCGCGACATCTCCAACGTGAAGCAGGAGATCATCTCGTACCGCAAGATCATCAAGCCCGAGCGCTCGACGCTGCGGGTGCTCGAGCGCCGGGTCGAGGCGTTCCTTCCCGAGGAGCTCGAGCTCTACTTCGACGACATCGTCGACTCCGCCGAGCGCATCTGGGACCTTCTCGACAACTACAAGGAGGTCGTCGACGGCCTCGAGTCGACGAACGAGTCGGTGCTCGCGCATCGCCAGAACGACGTCCTCCGGCTCCTGACGGTCATCAGCGTGACCCTGCTCCCGCTCACGCTCGTCACCGGGATCTTCGGCATGAACGTTGAGTTCCCGGGCTTCGGGACGAGTGAGGCGTTCTGGGTGATCGCTGGAGCAATGCTCCTGATCGCGGTCGCCACACTCGGCTTCTTCCGCTGGCGCCGCTGGCTCTAGACATGAACGAAAGAGGCCGGGTCCCCCGCCGCATCGGGGCCCCGGCCAACTTGCCGCCACTCGCTAGATGAGAATTCTGAGAGCCGTCTCGGGAGGGCAGCCGCGCCGCGTGAGCGACGACGCGTCGTGAAGGTCGATCTCGACGTGCGAGGCGAGAACGAGTGCCGATCCGATGTCGTATCCGGAGCGGACGAGCTCTTCGAAGCGCCACCGCAGAATCGCCTCTGCCTCCGTCTCATCGATCAATTCGAACTGGGCCGCAGTCACTGCGCCGCCTCCCTCTTCGTCTACGAGTACTGGGTCACAGTTGAGCGTCATCGGCTCTCGGTGGCGCCCGCTTGAGGTCCAGAGTCGCCGCTCCGAAGGTCTGGGTTGCCGTACCCGACGTCCCTCGACCGAGTGACAGACTCCCCCCGGCGGGCAGCGCAGTCCTGCAGCTACGACGTCAGACGGGAGGGAGCTCGTCGAGCCCGGCGCGCTTCGCCTTGTCCTTGCGGTCGGTTCTCCACGCGAGGAGGAGGATCCCGCCGAACACGAGGACGAGTGCAGCGCCGAGGCCGATGCGGAACCAGATCGCGTCGAAGATCAGGATCGCGAGGACGCCGAGCAAAAGGATCCCGATCGCGACCCCTGCGAGCTTCAGGCCGTATCTCGCCACGAACCGAGTCTACGAGCAGCGCAACGCGCGGCGCAAGCGGTGGTAGAAACGGCGCATGACCCAACCGCTGTGGGCTCCCTGGCGACTCGAGTACATCCAGCAGGCAGGAGAGCAACAGGAATGCGTCTTCTGCGCCGAGGCGGCGGGCACGATCGACCCGGCCGACTCGCTGCTCGTGCATCGCGGCGATACCGCAATCGCCCTGCTGAACAAGTACCCCTACTCGTCCGGACATCTCATGGTCGCTCCGCGCCGCCACCTCGGCGAGCTCGGCGAGCTCTCCGACGAGGAGTCCCTCGAGACGCATCGCCTCACGGTCGACGCAGTCGAGACGCTCCGGTCGGTCTACGCGCCGAACGGATTCAACCTCGGCTGGAACCTCGGCCACATCGCCGGGGCGGGCATCGCCGACCACGTGCACCAGCATGTCGTGCCGCGCTGGTCCGGCGACACGAACTTCATGCCCGTCCTCGCCGACGTCAAGGTGATCCCCGAGCACCTGCTCGAGACGCGCGATCGTCTGCGCGCAGCGTGGCCTACTGCCTGAACGCGGCGAGCGCCTTCCACGCGCGCGGCGGCGTCGTCATCCAGTCGTAGAGGCTGACGCCGATCGTCGCGCCGTCGTCCTCGACGGCGGCGACGAAGCCGGCCAGCTCGTCTGGTCCGAGGCGATCGGCCACGCCACCGGCAACGTGGATCTGCAGGTCGGGCTCGCCGGTCTGCGTGCGCAGCAGCCGCAGCGCCCGCGTCACGTAGCCGTACGTGGCGTCGAACCCCTTCATCGCCCCGCCCGTGTAGACCATCGGGGCGAACGCATCAGCGGTGGCCGCCAGCTGCGCCCACGGGAAGCGCGGCCAGGTCGAAGGACGTCGCTCGAGCCCCCGCGGGTTGAACGGGACGATCGCGAGCGGCGTGTCGCCGGCAGCCTGTCGGACCTGTCGCGCAAGGGCCACGGCGCGAGTCGAGCGCAGCGAGACGTTCCGGACCTTCGTCGACTCGATGTCGAGTGCGATGCCGTCGAATGCGCCACCCGTCGCGGAACGGAACTCGAGCATCGCGAGGGAACGCCTGAGGTCGACGGCGGGCTTCACGTGCCCGGGGAGATACCAGGCGACGACCCGGACGCCACGTGCGTGTAGGGCGTCGAGCAGTCGCCCGAGCTGGGCCGGGTTCACGACGTCGACCGCGGCTCCGTCGTTCGCGGTCTCCACCCACACGGTTTGCACGCCGCGGGCCGCGATCCGCTCGGCAGTGCGCTCCGGCGAGGCATAGACCGAGCCGTCGTAGATGTCGACCCACGTCCCCAGCCCGCCGAAGACGGACGCATCGGCAGTCTTCGCGGCTGGCGCCTCCGCTGCGCCGATCGAGCAGATCGCGGCGGCGAGGAGCGCGAGCGCGACGAGCCTGAGCACGTCGCAACTGTAGGGACGTCTCATGAGGAGGATGTCAATGGGTAGGAGTCGCTACCCGGGGTATCGAGCGGCGCGATAGCGTCTCGCATCCCGAGAGGAGAAAGCGATGCCCTTGACCGGCTCGGCACCGGGAGACCGCGGAAGTCGACGCCCGGATATCCCGGCAGACTGGACGAACGTCCTTGCGGGCGTTCCGCTCTTCGCCGGCCTCAACCGCAGGCACCTTCGCAAGGTCGCCGCGACGGCCCGCATCGCCCGCTTCCACGACGCGACGACGATCGTGAAAGCCGGCGATCCTGGCGACTCCTTCTACGTCGTGCTGGACGGCACGGTCACCGTACGACAGCCCGGGCTGCCGGCTCTCGTTCGCGAGCCGGGCAGCTTCTTCGGGGAGATCGCCCTGCTCGACGGCGGCAAGCGCACGGCGACGGTGCTCGCGAACGGCCAGATCACGACGCTCGTGATCACCCGCTCACGTTTCCTCAAGCTCCTCCGCGACCAGCCTGCGATCGCCGTCGCAATGGTCGAGGAGCTCGCTCGGCGGCTCCGCGCGACGCAGGTGAGCTGAGGTCGGCGGGACTACTTCGCGTTTGCTCCGAGCAGGAGCGGTCTCCACTCCTCCTCGTCAGATTCCCGCATCCGAAACGGAGCGGGCGGTGCGTCGATCAGGTTGTCGTCATCCTCGGAGCTCGCGAGGTCGACGTCGATCGGTGCGAAGTGAGCCCCGACGTCCTCCGAGGCGCCCTCCATCGTCCAGTGCCGGATCAACTCAGTTGTGTTCACCCAATCCTCCCCGGTCGTTCCCCGCCCTCAACGGTATCCCCCCGACGGGTCACCGGCCATCCCTCGAACGAGCGGTTCGCTCACTCCCGGTCATCGGAGGTCACAACCGCGTGTCGATCAGCTCGAGGCGCCTTCGAGACATGGCCAACGCGGTGATGGTGGACTCGAAACCACGGCTAGCATGCAGGCTTCGCGGACGTAGCTCAGTTGGTAGAGCACTGGCTTCCCAAGCCAGGTGTCGCGGGTTCGAATCCCGTCGTCCGCTCTAGCTCCACTAAGCGCAATCCCGCTCTAGGACAGGGTTGTCGGTACCGCTGACGGTACTGTTGCGCTCCGCTGGAATCCGCTCCACCGAGGTATCGACTGGCCCACAACTGGCCCGCAGCCTCCCCCTAGTCACGCTTCCTCCACGGCGTCGAGACGCGGCGCTAGTCGTCTCTTTCCCGCTTCCCGAGATCCGTCGCGATCTCTGCGAAGTGCTGGAGTCTCGGTGAGCCTTCCGTCAGGTAGCGCTGAAGCCAGCGCAGCGCCGCCCTCTCGTACTTCGGAGAGCCACGCTCGGCGTAAAGATGCACTAGCTGGAGCGCATCCTGGAGCGACAGGTTCGGGAGCTCGCGAGCGGCGTCTTCGGCCATCCATAGCGCTCGGCGTTCGATTGCTCGGCGAAAGCGGGCGTGCGCGTGGGGCTGCGCGGTCAAGAACGTATGTTCCCATATGGCAGGGGAAGAGACTTGACCTCCCCGGAGCGCCTGCTCAGAGTCCGTGCGCAATCTTCACGAGGGGGTTCAGATGAAGCACGCGACGCGCTCGCTGCTTGTCTTGGCTGCGACTTTCGCAGCCGTATTGGCCTTTACGGTGGCCCCGAGCAGCGCCGGGGTAACACCGGATCAACTGGCACAGGCCGGGTGGACGTGCGTTGTCCCCCAGGCAGATCCGACTCGTCTCATCTGCGCGCCGCCCGGTCTGGGTTTGCCGCCGCTACCGGGTACGCCTGGCTTCGCCGACAGGGGGCCGTCGTATGAGCTGTTGATCTTTTCCTCAGTGACAGGCGAATTTCTCGGCGTCCAGCACCTGCTACGGCCCGACATCTATCTGAGTGGGACCCCGCCGTGCCCGCAGCAGCCGAATGGGGCGTACATCTATATCCCGCGGAACGACACCTGGTCTTGCTTCCGAGCTAAGTAGGGAAGCGCAGGACTAGGCGTGCTTGAAGAGGGGCGGCAATCGGCCGCCCCTCTTTGTAGATCGGCGGGATAAACAAGTTCAGCCCACCCTCCAGCTCCCGCTCCTCGATCCGCAGGTATCTCCCAAGCTATGGTCGAGGAATCGCCTGCGGATTGTCCTCGGGATCGTCGACGAGCTGAACGGTGACCACTTCTGATGCCCGGACGAACGTACGGCCGGCCTCCTCTTCGGGCACGACTTCGACCCAATCGCCCAGTGCCGACGTGCCTCTGGCCCCGAATCTCCTCACCCACTCATCGGCGTCGCTGTCAGCGAGCAGCAGATCGTGCTTCTTTCCGTTCGTGAGCGTGATGACAACTTTCACAGACCGCGAAGGCTACGCCCCGAGAGTCAGCGGTCAGTGGGGCTGGTCGCTGCACCCGCCGCGAGTCTCCCGCTCCTCGATCCGCAGGAGCGCCGCGAGCCGGAAACGTGCCGCGAGCTTCGACCCGCACGCGACGGGTTGCATTCCCGTTTGTGCGGCCGTACATGTGATTTGACGGGCGTGACGCTGGAGGGTTGGCTCACGACGGGGAACCACGGGGGAGGCCTTCGTCTTCTGGAGGGGCCAGCAGGAGGTCGTCACGTCCGTCCCCCAGCGCCTTCAGCGATCTTGGGGCTACCCCTCCTGACCCGATGAGGGTATGGACGTCCGGGCAGCGTGACGGAACACTGGGAGATAGTCCGCGGAGGTCGAAGCGCCGTTTGTTCCCGATAGGGGGCGACGAGGGGCCCGTAGTCGCCGCAGCTACTCCCCCTTTCTGTGCTTCGGCCTCCGCGCTGCCTCGCTTCCTGTGGATCGGGGCCGGGTGGCTGCCTGAACGCCTGTCCGGCTTCACCAAGTGGCCCCGGCGCTGCATAGGCTCCCGATTCGGAGTAGATGCAGTGGGAATCAGTGGCCGTTCGCGTAGGCCGTGCAGCAGCAACGTGGCCCGAGATGAGCTCGGGGATCCGTTCCCCCGACACATCAAAGAAACGGTTTGAGATCACAAGCGTGCAAGCCGTCGTGACCGATCACGAGCGGCCCCGGATCAGCCAGTAGACCGCGGACCGCCCAGACAGTCGAGTATCCACCGAGCGCGAGGAGAAAGACGGCAAGCAAGCCACAAACGATCCGTGCGCTGGCGTCGCTCGCCACAGCCACCGGAGCGAAGACGAAGAAGAACCCGCCTGCGATCACTACGAGCAGTAGTACGAGTCCGGACGGCCTGTACCGGATGACGACGTTGGCCTCAGTCGGACTGGACTGAACGCTGTCGCCGCTCACATTGCCTTGATCGGCTGGAGATGATCGGGCACTCAGCCATCGCTGCCTGCCTCCTCTGCCGCCTCAGCGGCCTCCGTCGACGCCCTCAGGAGATGTGCGTACGTCCGCTCGAGCGCGGTCAGACTCGTACCGCCGAACCGCGCGACGTCCGACGCCGGCGATCGTCCCGCTCCTCGACGAGCGGTCGAGCAGGAGCGGATCGAGCGCGGCATCGCCTGGCGGGCGGACAACTGGCAGCGGAGCGAACCGATGCTGCCCCGCGAGCTCGTGGCCGTGACGTGAGTCAGCGACGCACCATGAACAGGAATAGCCCGATCACGATCACGAAGAAGATGACCGCGAATAGCCAGACGCTCGTCACGCCCCCATTCTGGCCGTTCGCGTGACGGCCGCGTAGGCGTCGTCAGCCGTCGCTACTCCGTGCCGTCTTTCTGGCTTCCCAAGCCAGGTGTCGCGGGTTCGAATCCCGTCGTCCGCTTCGCGAGAAAGTCCCGCAAACAGGTTGATTTCTTGTCGTTCATCAGGATCGCCGGATGATTCGCCGCTGTGACGCGCAGAGGTTCGTCGGCCTACTTACGTCACGCACAGGCGTCCCCGAACGGCGCCGCTCACGACGCGGGGCGCCTCGCCGCGATGGCTTGGCAAGCCCGCGCGACCAAAGGCTTCTCGAATCCGGGGATCGACGCCGCTCTCACGTAACGACCGCTGGACCTAGTCAGGGGGCTGCGGAGCGCGCCGCCAGCTAACGATCACGTGCGCGCTCGCATCTTCCACGACCTTCGAGACGATCCATTTGCCGCCGCTTCGCCGCAGCAGGTCGCCAACGTTCGGGACCTTCTCCCGCGGAGTGAGCTCCCACGCCCCGTCCGGATAGCGAACCGTCGCAAAGGGCGAGGACAACACGACCTCCGTCCCATCGAGCCGGAAGCCCGCCTCCCAAAGCCGTCGAAGTTGGAGGCGGACTTCCGAGTGTGACACCTACCTAGGGAGAGGAGAACCTCTCTCGTCTCGACGCTAGAGGCGGGTGCGAGCCGCGCCATCGGGGGGAACTACCGACGAGGTCGACGAGGCTCCGTCGGGATCCATCCGGGACACTGACGTGTACGAGCCATTTACTTCTGCGCGAATGCCGAGATGAGAAAAGACGTCCGCGAGTTCATTCGACGACTCGAGGCTGTGGGCCTCACCGTCGAGGCCACGCCCGGGCACTACCGCGTGCTGCGCGACGGCGAGCCGCTACGACGGGCGAACGGGATGCCGTTCATGCTTCCCTTCTCGCCTGACACGATCCGATGGCGTAGATCCGCGATCATCGAGCTCCGCAAGCTCGGCATCGACGTCTAGAGGCTTGAACGAGAACGAGCGGAGAGCACTCCGCTCGAGCTGCACTCGCGAGCACCTCCGCGTTCGGGTCTTCCCCTTCCCTTCGACGGCGAAGAGGCGCATACTCATGCCCGAGGCCGGGTGCGTGTCAGCCATCCTCACGAGGGGGCCAAGGTTGGGTTTGGGAACTGCCGTCGGTTCCACCTCAGCTTTCGCGCGTCCGGCCTCGCCACCGAGGAGATGAAGGATCGTCCTTGGCCGTACGCAACGCGTCGATCGCGGCGAGCGGGACGATGCCCTCCAGCCGTCGTGCGAGCTCTGCGTTTGCCGTCACGAAGGCATCCGCCTGGAGCTGCGTGAGAGCGACGTATTCGGCGTCGTAGGTCTCCGCCAACCCCAGCTGATCCGCGATCTCCCAGGCTCGGCGGCGGAGCACGGCGTCGCCGAGCAGGCGGATCGGCATCGCGCCGACACGCTTGAGCCGATCGCGGGCGACGTCCGCCGGCAGATCGCCACGGTGAACAGCCTTATGGAGAGCCGACAACGTCTGCGAGCGAAGAAGCGCGGGAGCAAGGAGCTCGTGCTCGGCGGCGACCTCCACCGCGCCGCTCGCGAGCTCGAGCACGACGCCGCAGTCGACCACGAATCGCGTCATGACGGCGCACGCCACCTGGGGCGCAGCGGCGCCTGGCTCGACGCACAACTGGACAAACCTGCCACACTGGTTGCGAACCGGTACGAGGGGGTTTGGGGATGCCGGAGGTGTTGGAGTCATGGCCGGCCTGATCGTCGCCTGGACTGCGAGCGTCGTCGCATGCTCGGCGATGCTCCACGAGTTCGGCCACGCGTGGGCTGCACGAGCGGTCGGCTGGAAGGTGGTCGGGTTCCGCTGGCGCTGGTACGGGCTCGCGTTCGTCGCCGATACCGACGGGAAGCCCGAGAAGGTGTGGAAGGTCGCGCTCGGCGGGCTCGCTACGACCGCTGCTCTCGCGCTCGTCTGTCTTGCCGGCACGACTCTCCCCGAGCCTGCCCCGCTCCTCTTCGGATTCGCGTTCGGCTTGAACGCCTCGTTGCTCCTCACGAACCTCGTGCCGCTTCGCCAGCTCGACGGCGGTCAGCTGATCACCGGGCTCCGCCGCAGCTGGTCCCGCTAGCGCTTCCTTCCCGTCAGCTGATCACCGGGCTCGGAAGCCTGGCCGCGACGATGCTCCCGACGGCCTCGGCGCTCGCGGCGTGCCGCGACAGCGTCCCGACGAACACGTCGCGTTCCAGCGCTCCGAGCTCGAGGTCCGTCAGCGCGCGGATGGTCGCGGTCCGAGGAACGTCGCGGACGAGCGCGATCTCTCCGAAGAACTGACCCGCGTCGCGCGTACGGACGTGCTCGCCGCCGATCACGACCTCTGCCTCGCCCGAGCGGATGACGTAGAAGCGGTCGCCGGCGTCTCCCTCTTCGAACACCGTCGCGCCGCGCTCGACGTGCACGTCGACGAGTGCGAGCGCGAGACGTTCGAGCTCGGGGAGGGGTAGCGGCTCGAAGATCGAGATCCCGCGCAGGAGCGCGATCGCCTCCTCGTCCACGCGGCCACGCGCGTCGACCCCCAGGAGGCGTCCCCACACCGGGAGCAAGGTCACGGGAAGGATCGCACCGGCGACGAGAAGCGCGCCGCGTGTGCCGATGGCCGAGTCGAGTGCGGGTGCCAGCAGCGAACCGATGCCCATCGACGCGATGATCAGCGCCTCGAACGCACCGAAGACACGGCCGAGGACGGCATCGGGAGCGGACCGCTGCAAGAGCGTGATCCCGGCGACGTCCGTCAGCGTGTTCCCGACTCCGACGAAGAGGAGAAGCGGAACGACGACTGCCGTCACGGGAATCCCGGCGACGAGCACGAGAGGCAGACCCCAGAGCAGGAGCCCAACCGCGAACACCGACGCGAGCCCGCGACGGGCCGTCGCGCCCGCAGCGACGACGACGGCGAGGAGCGCTCCCACTCCAACCATCCCGTCCAGGAAGCCGACACCGGGTGTCCCGAGGTCGAGCACCTCGATCGCGAGCACGACGACGAGCACGTTGAACATGCCCGCGACGAGACCTTGAACCGTGAAGAGCCCGATCACGAGACGCAGGTCTGGCTCGTCCGCGATGCACTGCCAGCCGCTGACGAGCGATCGCCAGCGTCCGGTGTGCAGCTCGGGTGAGGGCTCGCCTGCGACGCCGATCCTGGCGACGAGAAGAACCGCCACGATCACCAGGACGGCGGACACCCAGAACACCGTCTCGACGCCCGTCGCGGCGAGGAGCAAGGCACCGAGTGCCGGTCCCAGGAAGAGGCCGACGCTCTCCACTCCACTCGCAAGGACGTTCGCGGCCGTGAGCTCCTCGGGGGTCGACACGAGCGATGGCGTGAGAGCCGCCTGCGCCGAGCGGAACAGCGGCTCGGCAATGGCAACGAGCACGGCGAGCGCGTAGACGGCAGCGGGAACGTCCGTCGCGACCAACGCCGCCAGAAGGCCAAACAGCACCGCGCGGACGAGCTCGACCTCGATCATCACGCGCTTGCGCTGCCTCCGGTCCGCGAGCACCCCGAGAACGGGCGCGAGCAGCGAGGTCGCCATCAGCCTGACGAAGGCAATGGCACCGACGGCAGCAGCCCCACCGGCCTGATACGCGTACACGGCAACCGCGATCGCCGACGCCCGGCTGGCGAGGTTCGATGCGGCCCAGGCGAGGATGATCCGGCGGAGGTCCGCATTTCGACCCACACGCCCGAACAGCTGGAGGGTCTCCCGGAGTCGGCGCGTGGGGCCCACCGTGTGAGCATCTCAGCTTCGCTTGCGTCCACGTGCGACGCCGTGGAAGATCTCGCGGGTGGCCGAGCCGCTCACGGACGAGGAGATCCGCGAGTCGACGGTCGGCGAGCTCGTCGAGCACAACGCCACCATCGATCTCGCGGAGTACGACCCCGAGTGGCCCCGCCTGTACAAGGGCGAGGCAGCTCGCATTCGCGGTGCACTCGGCGGCAAGGCGCTTCGCGTCGAGCACGTCGGCTCGACCTCTGTGCCCGGTCTCGCCGCGAAGCCGCTCATCGACATCGTCCTCGTCGTCGCCGACTCCTCGGACGAGGGTGCGTACGTCCCGGACCTCGAACGTGCGGGCTACGTCCTTCGCATCCGCGAGCCCGACTGGCACGAGCACCGGCTCTTCAAGGGCCCCGACACGAACGTGAACGTGCACACGTTCTCCGAAGGGTGCGAGGAGGTCGACCGGATGGTCGCTTTTCGTGACTGGCTCCGCTCGCACGACGACGACCGCGAGCTGTACGAGCACGCCAAGCGCGAGCTCGCCGAACGCGAGTGGAAGTACGTGCAGAACTACGCCGACGCGAAGTCGGCGGTCGTCACGGAGATCGTCGCCCGCTGCGAGAGCGCATAGCTGCAGGCATCCGCGGTCGTTAGACGCGAACCTCGCTGATCGTGAGCGATCAGGCGACCTCGACGGCCGATCGCGGCGATCTCAAGAGCACCGTGTACGAGTTCTTCATGCTCGCGACCGCGATCCTCTCGATCGCCAATCTGCCGCTGCTGTTCATCTTTCCGTACGAATCGCAGTCATGGGACCTGGTCATGATGATCGAGGGGATCCTCACGATCGTCTTCGTGATCGACTTCGGGTACCGGCTGAAGACCGCGCCGTCGAAGACCGGCTACTTCGTCGGCCAGAGAGGGTTCCTCGACCTGCTGAGCTGCGCGCCCGCTCTGCGCATTTTTCGCCTCTTCCGGATCGTCCGTGCCGTCCGTATCGTGAGGCGCCTCGGCGGTCCGCGCGTCCTCCGCGAGATGCGGCAAGAGCTGGCGTCGGGGGCGCTCTACTTCATCATCTTCATCGGCATCGCGGTGCTCGAGGTCGTCGGCCTGCTCGAACTCCATTTCGAGGAATACGCGCCCGGCGCGAACATCACCACCGCCGGTGATGCGCTCTGGTGGGGTTACGTGACGGCCACGACCGTCGGCTACGGCGACTACTACCCAGTGACGACCGGCGGTCGTATCTCCGGCGTGATCATGCTCACTGTCGGTGTCGGGCTCTTTGCGACCTTCTCGGGCTTTCTCGCAAACGCGTTCCTGTCACCGCGGAAGCAGAAGCCCGCAGAGGCGTCCTCTGCGGAGATCACCGAGATCCGCACCCTCCTCGATCAACAGGAGCAGACCACCGCGCAGCTCCGCATGAAGCTCGAGCAGCTCGAGCAAACGGGCTAGCGAGATCTCGTCAGCGGGGATCGCCTCACCCGGGTGAAGCTGGCCGTTCTCCCGCGCGATGGCGTCGCGAACTCGTCAGTATGCGAGGCGGCCGTTCCCCCGCGGAGAGGAGATCCGTTGGAGTTCCAGACCACGATGACGCGCGGTCGCTCATGACGCCGTCCGAACAGCGGCTCGTCCGGCCGAAGATCAGGCCGTTCAAGCTCCTTCTGTCCTGGCTCGTCGCCGCTGCGGCGCTCTTCGTCGCGGCCTGGATCGTGCCGCACGTCGAGATCAAGACGTTCCTCGGAGCAGTCGTGGTCTCCCTGGTCATCGCGGTCCTGAACGCGCTGATCCTCCCGCTCGTTGCCGCGATCAGGCTGCCGCTGACGCTCGTCCTCGGCTTCCTGCTCGTCCTGATCCTCGACGCCCTCATGCTGCTCGCGGCGTCTGCGATCACGGACAGCGCGATCGAGGTCGACAGCTTCGGGTGGGCGCTTCTCACTGCGCTCATCGCGTCCGCGGTGACCGTCGTCCTGGACGTCCTCTTCGGAACGAACGACGACGACACGTACACGCTTCGCGTAATCGAGCGCATCGCGCGCCGCTCGGGCGAGCGAGTCGAAACCGAGGTGCCCGGCATCGTCTTTCTCGAGATCGACGGACTCGCGCTGCCCGTCCTCCAGCGGGCGATGCGTGACGGGAACGCGCCGAACATGGCTCGCTGGGTCGCGGACGGCGACCATCGCTTCGCCGAATGGGAGCCCGATCTCTCGTCACAGACCGGCGCGAGTCAGGCGGGGATACTCCTCGGCTCGAACGAGAACATCCCGGCCTTTCGCTGGGTCGAGAAGGAGACAGCGACGATGATGACGTGCTCGGCGCCCGGCGACTGCGCAGAGCTCGAGCGCCGCCACTCCACTGGAGTCGGCCTGCTGACGGACGGCGGCGCAAGTCGCGGGAACCTCCTGTCGGGCGAGGCGGACCACGTCATCCTCACGGTAAGCCGCATCGACGAGGAAAAGGGCGCAAACCCCGGCTACCGGGCGTTCTTCTCGAACGGCTTCAACGTCACGCGCGTCCTCGTGCTCTTCGTGTGGGAGGTCTTCCTGGAATGGACCGCCGCGTTTCGCGCGATTCGTCGCGACGTCAGCCCGAGAGGACATCGCGGCGGGATCTATCCCCTCATGCGAGCCGCAATGTGCGTGGTCGTCCGCGACCTGATCGTCTACGGCGTCCTTTCCGACATGCTCAAGGGACGCCCGGCGATCTACGCGACCTTCTCCAGCTACGACGAGGTCGCGCACCACTCGGGACTCGAGAGAGCGGACACGCTCGAGGCGTTGCGGAAGCTGGATCAACAGTTCGGTCGCATCGACCGCGCCCGCACGTACTCGTCGCGCCCCTACGAGATCGTCGTCCTCTCCGACCACGGCCAGACGCAGGGCGCGACCTTCAAGCAACGAAACGGGTACGGGCTCGAGGAGCTCGTCGAACGCTCGCTGGCGACGGGATCCGTCACCGGCTTCTCCGGCGGCGACGAGCAGAACGCGATGGTCGGGCTCGCGGTGGGTGAGGCAACGGGCGCCGACACATCCAAGAAGAAGCCGAAGAACGACGTGTCCGATCGACATGTCGTGGTCATGGGGTCGGGCAACCTGGGCCTCATCTACCTTATGGAGGAGCGTCGGCGGATGACACTCGAGGAGATCGAGGAGCGACACCCGAACCTCCTCCCCGCGCTCCGCGAGCACGCGCACGTGGGATGGCTCCTGGTGCGATCCGCGAAGGACGGACCGGTTGCGCTCGGTGCAGAAGGGGTGCGCTACCTCTCCGACGATCGCGTCGAGGGAGAAGATCCGCTCGCACACTTCTCCCCCACCGCCGCGCACCACCTGCGTCGGACGGACGGCTTCGCCGACGTCGCGGACATCATGGTCGGGAGCTTCTACGACCCGCAACTCGACGAGGGGTGCGCGTTCGAGGAGCTGATCTCCTTCCACGGCGGGCTGGGCGGCCCCCAGACACGGCCGTTCATCTTGTATCCGACGTCGCTCCCGCTCCCGGCCGAGCCGATCGTCGGTGCCGCGTCGGTGCACGGGGTGCTCCGAGGCTGGCGCCAGCAGCTCCAGGGCGCCGCGTAGCCGGTGACGGTCACGGACGCGGGCCGACGCCGTCGGTCCGGCTTCGTGAGTCTCGAACCGTGCGATGACACGGACAAGAACGCGTCATGACCGACGACACATCCCCGGACCATCATCTCGAGCTTGCCGCGACGGTCCTCCTCGCGGTGGCGGCGATCGCGACTGCATGGTCCACCTACCAGTCCGCGGTCTGGCGCGGAAAGCAGGCGGAGGCGCAGAGCGCCTCGATCGCGGCTCGGGTCGAGTCCACCCGTGAAGCTGCGGTCGCCAACAGGCAGGCGCAGGTCGACATCGCGCTCTTCACGCAGTGGGTCGACGCGTACGCGCGCGACGAAGGAGACGTCGCGTCGTTCTATCGTCGGCGGTTTCGCCAGGAGTTCGTGCCCGCGTTCGAGGCATGGGTGGCGACCAAGCCGCGCCGGAACCCGAAGGCGCCCCTGTCCCCGTTCGCGATGCCGCAGTACAAACTCGCCGCCTCGGCGAAGGCGGACGCGCTCGAGGCGCAGGCCGGCGAGTTCAGCCGCGTCGTGCAGCGCAACGTCGATCGCTCCGACACCTACATGCTCGCAGTCGTGCTCTTCGCGATCTCGCTCTTCTTCGCCGCGCTGAGCATCCGGCTTCGCGCCCGAGACCTTCGTGTCGCCCTCGTCGCGTTCGGCTACGTGATCTTCATCGGCACCGCCGTCTGGCTCGCAACGCAGCCCGTGAGCATCTAGCGCTAGAGCAGGCCCGGCACAGGCTCGGATGGCGGCCGCCGCTCGACGTCAGCTTCGTCATCGAGTCCCTCGGCGGCCTTCGCCGCCGCGAGCTCCTTGCTGATGTGAATCGCGGCGGATGTGAGGGGCGCGGCGAGGATCATGCCGATCATCCCGAACAGGCTCCCGAACCCGATCGTCACGATGAGGACGACGAGCGGGTTCAGGTCGAGAGTCGCGCCGAACGCGATCGGCTGCACGATGTTCTGCAGCAGGCCGTTCGCGAGGATGACGACGACGAGCATGATGAGCGCCGCAGTCGTCCCCTGCGAAGACAGCGTGAGGAGAACGGCGAAGGCGCCGGAGACGAACGCCCCGATGAACGGGATGTAGGCCGTGACGAAGACCACGACGGCGATCGTGCCCGCGAGCGGCACGTCCAGCAGGACGGCGGCAATACCGACGACGATGGCGTTGAACGTGGCGACGATCGTGACGCCGAGGAAGTAGCGCCGGAGCGACTGGATGACGTTGCCGGTAATGACCGTCGCAACGGACGCAGGAACGCCGAGATGCCGGTCGACGAAGCGCCGCACGACCGGGCCGTCCTTGAGCAGGAAGAACGTCGCGAACGCGCTGAACGTCAGGAAGAACACGAGCGACGTCAGGCCCTGGATTCCGTTCACGACACCCTGCAGGAGCGTCTTCCCCGTCGTCGCGGTACCGCTCGTCGCGTTGTCGGTGGTGCTCGGGCTGTCGACTCCCGTGTCCTTGGCCCAGCCCTGGATCGTGTCGACGGCCTGGTTCAGGGACGATTTGATCTCGGACGACTGCTCCGAGAGGCCCCCGACGACGAGCAGGAAGATCAAGACCCCGAGCGCGAGGAACGCGAGCAGCACGAGCGCTGCGCCAATAGCTCGGTGGATCCCACGCCCGTGCATCTTCGTGACGAGCGGCCCGGCGACCGTCGCGAGGATCGCGCCGAGGGCGACGGGGATCGTGATAGTGGAGGTCAGCGCCAGCAGCCATGTGAGCCCGACCACGAGGACGGCCGCTCCGACGAGGAACCACGCCAGGAGGCCGAGGTCTCGCACCCAGATCGGCGCCGAGAACACACGCGAGAGCGAGGACGCGTCGATCTGGACGACCGTGGGCTGCTCGGCTGCAGGCTCGCCCGTCTCCGCCTTGGCCTCGGCGTCGCGATGGCGTAACCGAGCGAAGAAGTCGAACTTCATTCGTGGCGCATTCGAGCCAGCGTCGAAAATCCCTCGTTGAAGGCGCCCGCGGGTTCACCCGGATGAACCCGCGCCCAAGCGTTCCCGGACCCGGGATACTCGAGACGACCAGACCGACGGAGGACTCGTGACGCTCACGCACCCGAAGACATCACAGAAGGACACCGCGGACATCGCGGTCGCACCCCACTTCAGCCTCGAGACGCAGACCATCCCGCGACACGCGCTCCCCGAAGGCGAGATGCCTCCGGACGTCGCCTACCAGATCATCCACGACGAGCTGATGCTCGACGGTAACGCGCGGCTCAATGTCGCCACGTTCGTGTCGACGTGGATGGAGCCTCAGGCGGAAAAGCTCATGGCCGAGTGCTTCGACAAGAACATGATCGACAAGGACGAGTACCCGCAGACCGCCGAGATCGAGACGCGGTGCGTCAACATCCTGGCGAACCTCTGGAACGCGCCCGATGCCGACGAGGCGACGGGCTGCTCGACGACGGGGTCGAGCGAGGCCGCGATGCTCGGCGGGCTCGCGCTCAAACGGCGCTGGCAGAAGCGACGCGCGGCGGAGGGAAAGCCTGCGGACAAACCGAACCTCGTGATGGGCATCAACGTCCAGGTCTGCTGGGAGAAGTTCGCGAACTACTGGGACGTCGAGATGCGGCTCGTGCCCATGGAGGGGAACCGTTTCAACCTCTCGGCCGAGGAGGCGGTGAAGCTCTGCGACGAGAACACCATCGGTGTCGTCGCGATTCTGGGCTCCACGTTCGACGGCTCGTACGAGCCGGTCAAGGAGATCTGCGACGCGCTCGATGCGTTCCAGCAGGAGACCGGGATCGACGTGCCGGTGCACGTCGACGGTGCCTCGGGAGCCATGATCGCGCCGTTCCTCGACCCCGATCTCGAGTGGGACTTCCGGCTGCCGCGCGTCGCGTCGATCAATACGTCAGGGCACAAGTACGGGCTCGTCTATCCCGGTGTCGGCTGGGTGGTCTGGCGCGACGCCGACGCTCTCCCCGAGGACCTGATCTTCTGGGTCAACTATCTCGGCGACAACATGCCGACGTTCGCGCTCAACTTCTCCCGGCCCGGTGCCCAGGTCGTCGCGCAGTACTACAACTTCCTCCGGCTCGGGTACGACGGCTTCCGGCGCGTTCAGGGGTATGCGCGTGACGTCGCCACTCGACTCTCGGCCACGATCGCCGAGATCGGGCCATTCGAGCTGTTGACGCGAGGTGACGAGCTGCCCGTGTTCGCCTTCACGCTAAGAGGGGGCATAGACAACTACACGGTCTTCGACGTCTCGAACGCCTTGCGGGAGCGCGGCTGGCAGGTTCCCGCGTACACGTTCCCGGAGAACCGGACAGACCTAGCGGCGCTGCGCGTGGTGGTGCGGCGCGGGTTCACCCACGACATGGCCGACATGCTCGTCGCCGACATCCAGCGACAGCTTCCCCGCCTCCAGCGGCAGCCGGCACCGGTCCACGACGAGGCGTCCGGGAGCGCCTTCGCCCACTGACATGTGTCGATGGCTCGCATACTCGGGATCGCCCATGCTCGTGCGAGATCTCCTGTACACACCGAAGCACTCGCTCATCGACCAGAGCCTCCACTCGACGATGGGCGCGGAGACGACGAACGGTGACGGCTTCGGGATCGGCTGGTACGGCGTCAGTGACACACCGGGCACGTTCCATTCGGTGGAGCCCGCCTGGAACGATCGCAATCTGCGCGACGTCACCGGGCACCTGAGATCCGGGCTCGTGTTCGCGCACATCCGGGCTTCGTCGGGATCGCCCGTCCAGCAGACGAATTGCCATCCCTTCCGCTACGGGAGCTGGCTGTGGATGCACAACGGGCTCATAGGTGACTTCCGCGACGTCAAGCGCGAGCTCGTGCTCGCGATCGATCCGAGCCTGTTCCCATCGATCGAGGGGTCGACCGACTCCGAGGTCTTCTTCTACCTCGCGCTCACAATGGGGCTCGAGGACGATCCGCCGGCCGCAGTCGAGCGGGCCGTGGGCTTCATCGAGCACGTCGGCCGGAGCGCCGGGGTCGCCCATCCCATCCAGATGACGGTGGCGACGACTGACGGCAAGAGCGTGTGGGCGTTCCGCTACTCGAGCGAAGGGAGGTCGCGGACGCTCTACTACTCCACACTCGTCGAGACGCTGCGAGAGCAGCATCCCGAAGTTGCGATGCTCCAGGACTTCTCGGACGAGTCGAGATTCGTCGTCTCCGAGCCGCTTGGAGA
Organism: uncultured Gaiellaceae bacterium; assembly: GCA_963746975.1. Lineage (GTDB taxonomy): Bacteria > Actinomycetota > Thermoleophilia > Gaiellales > Gaiellaceae > GMQP-bins7. The sequence continues at coordinate 556,931 of CAVVDE010000010.1, read as the reverse complement.
CCTCAAGGGCGCCTGGAACGAGGTGCCCGAGTCGCACTACGGCATCGTCCAGGCGGGCCAGGACGAGATGCATCCGTTCACGCCACGCCCGCCGACCTAGTCGAGAGCACCCTCTATGCGGCAGAAGCGGGCGCGGGGACGGCGGTACCGGAGTCGAGCTCGCGGGCAGGCTGCTTCGGCCCCTCGGTCGCACCTGTGATCAGGACCGCTCCCCAGAGAGCGACCCCGAGCCCCGCGTACGCGACGACCTTGTGCCACGTCGGGTCCGACAGCCGCTCCTCGAGCACGGCAATGCCGATCACGATGCTGACGATCGGATTGCAGACGGACACCGTCGCCACCGACGACGCCAGGTGGCCGGTCGCGAGCGAGATCTGCTGGACGGCGAAGGCGACGAGACCTGCCGTCGCAAACGCGTAGAACTCCCAATTGGAGAGCATGCCCTGGAGTCCGCCTGTGTCGAGGGCGTCCGCCGTCGGCTTCCACATGGACGCCGAGAGTGCGTACAGGACACCCGCGGCGGCGCCGTACAGCGCGGCCTTCCGCCTGCTGTCGCCGCGCCTGCCCAGGAGCACGAGCACGACGGCGACGAATCCGAAGCTGCCGAGCACGAGCGCCCATTCGCGTGTGGGCGCGTCGTCGCGGCCGGTGTCCTCCTGTCCGAAGATCGTGAAGGCGGCCAGCCCGAGGACGACGAGAGCCGCCGCACCGACCTCCAGGCGGTTGACCTCCTGGTTCGTCAGCAGGTAGCCGAGAGGCAGCGCGAAAACGATGGTCGTGACGAGCAGCGGCTGCACGATCGCCAGCTGTCCTTTGCCGAGCGCAACGGCCTGGACGAGGTATCCGGCGACGAGGACGAGCGTGCCGATGAGCCACCACCACTGCTTGGCGAGCTGGAGATACGACTTCGCCGAGCCGAGCAAGTCGCCAATGCCGAGGGCGCCCTTCTGCTGGAGAGTCGCCGCGAGCGCGAAGCAGAACGCAGCAACGAGCGCGAGGATCTCGGCCACGGCGAGTGAGCCTACGCCCGCCTCCGGACGCACGCAACGAGCCGTCGAGGTCGGGAAGACTCTTGTAACGTCACGCCGTGGCTGCCGAGCCGAGACCGCTCTCGATCCCCGTCCTGCTCGGCACGCAGCGCATTGGACGAATGAGCGAGCACGCCGCGAAGCTCATGGTCTCGCAGCTCGAGCTCCGAGCCGGGGTGGAGTCGAGGCTGATCGACGTCGCCACGCTTCCCATCCGCACCGACGACGCGGGCGAGGCGGCCAAGGAGCCGGGCTTCTCGGAGGCGATGAACCGCGCGGACGCGCTCGTCATCGTCGCCCCGGAGTACAACCACGGCTATCCGGGGCTCCTCAAGCACGTCCTCGACACGAACCTCCACGAGTACATCCACAAGGCGGCGGGTGTGGTCGGCGTCTCGGCCGGGGTCTTCGGCGGAACGCGGATGATCCAGGACCTGATCCCGGTGTTGCGCGAGCTCGGGCTCGTCACGATCTTCTGGGACGTGAACGTGACGTCGGTCCACTCGCGCTTCGACGAGGACGGAACACTTCTCGACGAGTCGTTTCTCCCGCGGATCGCGCAGTTCCTCGACGAGCTGATCTGGATGGCCGAGACGCTTCGCCACGGGCGGGAGAACGTCGTTCTCGGGGGCGCGTCATGACGAAGGCGATCCCATGCCCCCGATGCGGAACGGCGATGAACCACCAGGCGAACAAGCTCGTCGAGCCCACGACCCGCGAGGAAGCCGAATCGAGCGGCGTGCTCGGAGGCATCGTCGTCGCGGCGTTCGCGTGCCCGAACTGCGGCTACATCGCGTCGCAGCGCGACGGGGACCAGGACCGCTAACGCGACGGGAGCGAGACGACCTCATCGACGAGCTCGAGCCCTTCGGGTCGATGCGTGATGAGAAGCACCGATCGCCCGTCGGCGGCGGCGAGCACATCGGCGACGAGAGCCTCGGCCGTATCCGGATCGAGCTGCGCGGTCGGCTCGTCGAGCAGAAGCACGGGCGCGTCCGAAAGCAATGCCCTGGCGACGACGAGCCGCTGACGCTGTCCGCCGGACAGGCGTGCCCCGTCCTCACCGACGAGCGTCTCGATTCCGTCAGGCAGCGAGTCAACCCAGGCGCGCAGCCGTGCCCGATCGAGCGCTTCGACCAGATCCTCGTCGGTTGCGTCGGGATTCGCGAGCTTCAGGTTCTCGCGAATCGTCGAGTCGAAGACGTGTGCCTCCTGCCCGGCGAGCGCGAACGTGTGCCGCACGTCCTCCTGCCGCAGCTCGCGCAGATCGCGGCCGTCGATCGTGACCCGCCCGGCGACCGGGTCGAGGAAACGCAGGAGGAGGCTCGTCACGGTGGTCTTCCCGGCGCCGCTCGGGCCGACGAGCGCCACGCGACGTCCAGGAGGAAGCTCGAGGTCGAACCCCTCGAGCACGGCCGGGCCGTCCGGCCCATAACGAGCGGTTACGCCTTCCAGTGCCACACTCGTGACGCCCCTCGGCGCGGGCACAGGAGCCGACGGGTCTCGAACCGTCGGCACACGATCGACGAGCTCGAGCACCCTCGCGCCCGACGCCAGAGTTCCGGACAGCTCCCGCGCGGCCGCGGGCAGCGGAGCGACCGAGTCGAACGAGGACAGGGCGAGCAACGCGAGCGTCGCGACGAGAACGCGGTCGAGCGTCCCGGCCTCGTGAGCCGAGACGGCAAGGGCGAGCACCCCCACCGTCGTGAGGCCGGCGACGAGGATGAACGCGGCGTCCGCGAGCCCCGCCACGAGCGCGTCGCGGCGTGCGAGTCGCGCGAGCCTGCCGTCGAGCTCGCCGATGCGGGCGAGCGCGTCGGCCTCCCGGCCGAACGCGGCGAGCTCCGGCGCCCCGCGCAGCAGCTCGAGGAGCTCCGAGGTCATCTCGCCGCGGGTCGGCGCCTGCCTCTCCCCCACGTGCCGGGCGAGCCGAAATGCCAACAGCGGGACCGCAGCGCCCGCGAGAACCAGACCGACTGCAAGCACCACCGCCGCAGCGCGCGACGCCAGGGCGACGGCGACGACGCAGAGGCTCGCGACGACCACGGCGACGACCGGCGGCGCGAGCCCACGCAGGTACAGGCCTTGGAGCGCGTCGACGTCCCCGACGAGGCGGCTCACGAGGTCGCCGCGCCTGAAGGCGTCGAGCTCGGCAGGAGCCAGCGGTTCGATGCGTGCGTACACCGACGAGCGGATTCGCCCGAGGCCGCGGAGAGCCAGGTCGTGCAAGGCGAGCCGGTCGAGGTAGCGGGCGAGCGGGCGAGCGAGCGCGAGGAAGCGGACGGTGACGATGATCGTCGTCAGCGAGAGAATCGGCGGCTGCTCCGCCGCTCGCGAGATGAGGTAGCCGGCGGTAGCGATCAGCGCCACGCCGAAGCCGACCGCGAGCGCACCGACCGCGATCGAGAGCGTGATGCGGCTCCTCGGGAGCTCTGCGAGCGCGAGGACGCGGCGGATGGCCGTGATCATGCGACCTCCACGGGTGCCGTGATCCGCCCGTCGGCCAGCCGCACGACGCGATCGGCCTGCGCGGCGACCTCGGGCCGATGGGCGACCAGGAGCACGGTGCGTCCCGGACGGAGCCGCTCGATAGCCGCGCTCACGAGCGTGACGCGAGCCGGATCGAGGTCGGCCGTGGGCTCGTCCAGGAGCACGAGCGGCGCATCGCGCAGGAAAGCCCGCGCGAGTGCGATGCGCCGTCGCTCGCCGGTCGAGAGCTGACGCTCGGACTCCCCGACGAGCGTCTCGTACCCACGGGGCAGCGCCGAAACGAAGTCGTGCGCGCCCGCGAGCTCCGCGGCCCTGCGAACGCGATCCTCGTCCGCAGTCGGCTCGCCCAGCCTGATGTTGTCGGCAACGGTCCCGCGGAAGAGCGTCGGTCGCTGCGGCACGTACGCAGTGCGACGCCGCCATGCCGCAGGATCGACGTCTGCGAGGTCGACGCCTCCGACGCGGATGCGCCCGCTGGCGGGCCGCGTGAAGCCGAGAAGCAGTGAGACGAGCGTGCTCTTGCCGACGCCGCTCACGCCGACGAGCGCGACCATCTCGCCCGGACGGAGCTCGAGCTCGACGTCGACGAGCACGTCGCCCCCTCGCAACGGGTACGCGAACGCCACGTGCTCGAAGACGATCGCCTCGAGCGCCGGATCCGGGGCGGGTGCAGCGCCAGCGACGACCGGCGTGGACTCGGAGAGGTCGAGCATGCGCTCCGCCACTGCCGCTCCGTCGGCGCTCGCGTGAAACTGGGCGGCGAAATTCCGCAGTGGTAGATAGAGCTCCGGCGCGAGTAGGAGCACGGTCAGTGCAGGCTCGAACCCGATCCGCCCGTCGACGAGGCGGACGCCGACCACGACGGCGACGAGAGCGATCCCGAGCGTCGCCGCGAGCTCGAGCACGGCACCCGACAGGAATGCGACGCGCAGTGTTCCCATTGTCGTCCGGCGGTACTCGTCGCTCACCTCGGCGATGCGGCCGACCTGCGCCGCTCCACGGTTGAATGCCCGCAGGGTCGGGAGCCCGCGCACGACGTCGAGGAAGTGGTTCGAGAGCAGCGCCAGCGCTTGCCAGCGCTCGCGCGCTCTGCGCTCCGTGTAGCGGCCGACGAGCCACATGAACACCGGCACGAGGGGAAGGGTCAGAAGCATCACACCCGTCGCGACGAGGTCGATCGACGCGACGAGGACGAGCACTGCAACCGGGACGACGGCCGCAAGCACGACCTGTGGCAAGTACCGGGCGAATGTCGCCTCGAGCGCATCCACGCCGGACACCGCCGCCGTCGCGACTTCCGCGCCCTGGGTTCCGTCGAGTGCCGTGGGCGTTCGCAACCTCGACTCGACGAGCTCGAGCCGCAATTGCGAGATCACTTCCCCAGCCGCCCGCCTCCCCGCGACCTCGAACCCCCAGGCGCCACCCGCGCGCGCGACGACGACAGCGACCAGGAGCACGAGCGGCCAGGCAACCTCGGCGAGAGACGCGCCCTCGAAGGCGCGGGCCGCGACGCGCGCGAGCAGGACGGCCTGTGCGAGGACGAGGAGCGCGACCGCAACACCGAGCGCCGCATCGAAGACGAGCAGCGGCCGGACGGCCCGCGCGCGGCGGGCAAGGCGCGGATCGACGATCTGCATCCAGCGAGGCTAGACGCGACGCCGGGTCGCTGGATTCCCGTTCGACCGCGTACTAGAGTCGTCTCTCCGGCTAGCGAGAGGAGGAACGATGACCTCGATGTCGATCGACGACCTCGAGTCGCGCAGGGGCTGGGTCGTATTCGCGGCGATCGTGATGTTCTCGGTAGGGATCTTCCGGGCGATCTCCGGAATCAGCTACCTCGTGAACAGCCACAAGATCAACGACTTCACGCTCGGGCTGTTCGGCGACAACATGTGGGCCTGGGGGATCTGGGACCTCATCATCGCGGTCATCGCGATCTGGGCGGGCTACTCGCTGCTCGGAGGCGGGGGCTTCGGACGCGTGGTCTCGTACGTCTGGGCGGTGCTCGTGATCGTGAACAGCTTCGCCGTCATGGGCTACGCGCCTTGGTATGCCTTCGCGATGATCGCGCTCGCGATCTTCGTGATCTACGGGCTCGCGTCGTCGCCGAGCGAACCGACGTATCCGAGCCAGCCCACCTAGCGGTCACACACCGGCCGACGGGACCTCTGCAGGCGGCGGGACGGGCGTCTCGCCGCCGACCCGCCGCCGGAACACGTAGTACGTCCACCCCTGGTAGACGAGGACGATCGGGACGAAGATCAGCGCCACGACGCTCATGACCTGGAGCGCGTAGTGCGACGAGGCGGCGCCATCCACGGTGAGGCTGTTGCCAAAGTCCGGGTTCGACACCATCACGCGCGGGTACAGGCTCACGAAGAGGGTTGCGACGACCGAGATCGCGCCGAGGCCCGTCATCGCGAAGGCACGACCGCTCGCTCCCCTGAAGAGAAAGATGAGCGCCAGGCCGAGCGCGACGATCCCGAGCGCTGCCGGGAGCACCGGCGGGAACAGGTCCTTGTCGTTGTTGTCCATCGCGACGACGACGGTCCAGATCAGGAACGCGGCCGCGAGCACGACCGCTGGCAGAGCGAGTCTGCGTGCCGCGTGCTCGGCGCGGTTGCGCAGCTCGCCGACCGTGCGCAGGGTCAAGAAGGTCGCTCCGTGGAAGGCGAACAGGACGACGACCGCGGCCCCGGCGAACACCGTGTACGGGCTGAACAGATCCCAGAAGTTCCCGGCGTAGTCACCGTCCGAGTTGATCGGGACGCCGTACACGAGACACGACAGGCCGACTCCCCACACGAGCGCGGCTCCCGCACTGCCGATCGTGTTTGCCCAGGTCCACACAGCGCGCCAGCCCGGGGTCTCGCTCTTCGAGCGCCACTCGAAGGAGACGACGCGGATGATCAGGAAGAAGAGGACGAGCAGGAGCGCGACGTAGAAGCCCGAGAACATCGTCGCGTACCACGCCGGGAACGCTGCGAACGTCGCGCCCCCGGCGACGACGAGCCAGACCTCGTTCCCGTCCCACACGGGGCCGATCGTGCGCAGCATCGTGCGCCGATCTTCCTCGCCCTCGGGGAGGAACGGCAGCAGCATCCCCACACCGAAGTCGAAGCCCTCGAGCAGGAAGTAGCCGGCCCAGAGAATTGCGATGAGACAGAACCAGAGGAGCTGGAGATCCATCAGTAGCCCACCGCCGGCAGAGAGAACTCGTCTCCGTCGCCGCCGACCTCGGGCGGGTCGAGGCGCGCGTAGCGCCGCATGAGCACGAAGTCGACGACGGCGAGGATGCCGTACAGCAGCGCGAGGACGGCGAGGCTCAGCCAGATCGTCGACGTGCCCACGCTGGGAGAGTTCGCGTCAGCCGTCTTCAGGAGACCCCAGACGATCCAGGGCTGCCGTCCGATCTCGGAAAGCATCCAGCCTGCGAGCGCGGAGACGTACGGCAGCGGGATCGTGAGAACTCCGGCCCAGAGAAGCCAGCGCTTCGACTCGAGCGTGCGCCGCCGGTAGAAGAACGCCGAAACGGCGAGCACGAGGAAGAGCAACGAGCCGGCGTAGGCCATGATCCGCATGCTCCAGTAGACCGTCCGGACCGGCGGGATGTAGTCGCCGGAGCCGTACTGCGACTCCTCGGAGGACTGGAGCGGGGTCATGCCCTGCACCTCACCGTTCCACGAGTCCGTCGCGAGAAGCGACAACAGGTGCGGGATCTGGATCGAGAAGGTCGGCGTCTGGTCGTCCTCCGTGAACCCCCCGATCTGGAAGAGCGAGAACGCGCACGGCTGGCACGTGTTCCACTGCGCCTCGGTCGCAGCGATCTTCATCGGCTGGTAGTCCGTGATGACCACCCCGAGGTGGCTGCCGACGCCGAGATTGACGAGCGAGACCGGGACGCCGACGATCAGCGCGAGCTTGGCCGCACGGCGGAAGAGCTCTTGGTTCCGGCCGCGCAGGAGATGCCAGCACGCGACACCGAAGATCACGACCGCTCCGGTCGTCAGCCCGACGAGGAGCACGTGGATGTACGCCCAGATGGCGAACCGATTCGTGAAGAGCTCCCACACGTTCGTGAGCTCGGCCCTGCCGTCGTTCACCGTCGATCCGACGGGCCGCTGCATCCACGAGTTCGCGGCGATGATGAAGAACGCCGATGCCCAGCTTCCGATTGCGAAGAGCCAGACGGTGGCCAGGTGAACCCGCTTCGAGAGGCGGTCCCAGCCGAAGATCCAGAGCCCGAGGAACGTCGACTCGAGCATGAAGGCGGCGAGCCCCTCGATCGCAAGCGGTGCGCCGAACACGTCGCCCACGTACTTGGAGTAGACCGACCAGTTCATCCCGAACTGGAATTCCTGGACGAGGCCCGTCGCGACGCCGATCGCGAAGTTGATGAGCATGAGCGTCCCGAAGAAGCGCGCGAGCCGGAGCCAGGCCTCGTCCCCTCCGCGGTACCAGAGCGTCTGCATCGTCGCGACGAGCGGCGCCAGTCCGAGCGTGAGAGGTACGAACAGGAAGTGGTAGAGCGAGGTCGTTGCGAACTGAATCCGGGCGAGATCGACGGTCGAGACAGCGAGCGTCATCGCACGAGCCCATGACCCCGCCCGAGGGTCGTCAGTCCGTACGCTCCGTCGCCGAATCCCGCTGGCGGCACCGGTGCATCATCTCATGTGGGCACCGATCCGAGCGGCCCGTTCACCCGGGTGAACGTCCTGGCGTCGAGTCCCGTCGAGCGACTCGCCGCGAGACGTGGCTCACTACGAGAAGACGTTGACAGCGCGGGCGATCACCAGGCCGACGACCGTTAGCGAGATCAAAGATTGCAGCGCCATCGTCAGCTTTGCCCAACGAGCCATGGGCATGACATCGGTGGGGCTGAACGCGGTGCTCGTGGTGAGGCCGAGAATCAGGTAGTCGACGTACTGCGGACACCACCCCGGCGGAGCGAGCTCCGGGCTCAGCTGGTGGGTGAACGCGAAATCGGGATACTCGCGCTCGCGCACTACCCGTGCGTACGGCCCGCCGCTGTCGAGCAGCCAGTAGAAGAGGCCGAAGACCAGGCAGTTTCCGAGCCAGATCAGCGCGCCGGAGGCGAGCAACGAGGTCGCCGAATTCGTGACCTTCCCTCCCTGGACGAGCTGCGTGATCAGGACCGCGGTTGCGACGAGCGTGACGACCATCAACCCGGTGAGGAGGCCGATCGACAGAGGTCTCAGCCAGCGCCTCCGGTGGCTCAGCTGGGCAGGATTCGCTGCGAGCAGCGCGAGCAGCAACGCGATTTCGATGCTGGGCACGAGCCAGTGGGGGCCGATGGACTCCCGCTCCGGCTCCGCGATCCTCAGAACGATCGTGATGACGATGAACGAGCCGAGTGCAAGCGCGACCGGCCAGCGGGGCTCGACGGCCATCGGCTTGTCGCGGCCGTCGTTCGCAGCCCCGTCCGGGCGAACGCCTGGCTCGGTCTCGATGGACATTGCCCTACCGTAGACGGCAGCGCATCTCGCCGCCCCGGCAAGACGAGGCCAGGCACGCTCGCTAGTGGATTAGATGCCGGTCTGCGCTACGACACGTCCGGACGCGACCGCGTCCTGCAATGCCGCGTAGTCCCGCTCGTTCTGATCCGCGTACGCCTCCGCGAACGACGCCAGCGCGCGGTCGAATGCATCACCGCTGCCGAGGTACGCGGAGATCGCGATCCGATCTCCGCTGCGGGCATGTGCCCGGGCGAGCGTCCAGCCGCAGACGCGTCCGTAGGCCTGGAGACCGGCGGGATCCATGAGCTCGATGTCCGCTGACGCCTTCGCGTCCCAGAGCTGACGGATGTAGAAGTCCTTCTCCTCTCCGTCGATCGTGACGATGCGCTCCCAGCCGAGCAGGATGTCGGGTGCGGCCTGCATCATCCGCTGCCCCTCGACGATGCGCTGTCCGTGCTGGTTGAACTCGCTCCTGCCGAGGAAGGGCTCGAGCACGGAGGCATGAGCCTCCTTGAACTGGAGGAAGAGTGGATCGTTCTCGTCGCGACCGACGAGCAGCAGGATCCAGGTACGCGCGCCAACGCTTCCGATGCCCGAGACCTTGCGCGCCGCGTGCACGTATCGATAACTCTCGAGCAGCTTTCGGCGGTCTCGGGGCAACGAGCGCCGGTACGTCCGAACCATGCGCCGGACGACGTCCTCGAGGTGCTCTTGCTCCGCATCGGGCAGCACATCCTCGATCGGCGTCACGAGCGGCGGGCGACCAACGATCCTGAGCTCGCCATCGACGGCGGAGCAGAGCTTCGACAGCGCGCGCATGCTGTCCTTGGTCCGCACGTTTGCGATCTTGGCCTGAAATCGCTTGATGTGCTTGGGAGAAACACCTGAGCGGAAGCGCTGCACCATGCCTGCGACGTCGAGGCGCGTGTACCAGATGTCGAGGTTGCGCATGGTCGCGAAGCGGGCCGTCGCCTCCCGATACTCGCGGACGGTCGCGGCGACGAGTGCGCGCCTCGTCGACTCGTCGAAGTCGAGATCGCGTCCCGCCACGGCGACACTCGCGGCTAGCCGCTTCACGTCCCATTCGAACGGCCCGGGCAGCGTCTCGTCGAAGTCGTTGATGCTGAAGACGAGGCGTCGATCAGGCGAAGCGAAGACCCCGAAGTTCGACAGGTGCGCGTCGCCGCAGAGCTGGGCGTGGATTCCGGTCCGTGGTCCGGCCGAGAGATCCGCCGCCATGAGGTACGCGCCGCCGCGGAAGAAGGCGAACGGCGAGTCGAGCATGCGCCCGTAGCGGATCGGGACGAGTTCGGGAAGGCGTGTGTGCGCCTGCTCTTCGAGGAGCTCGATCGGGTCACGGCGCTGCGGCGCCTGCTCCCACGTCCCGTGGGACGAGCGGGCAAGCTCCTGCCGTGCGAGCTTGCCTCGCGCGGCTCGCTCGGCCGGCGTGAAGTGGCCGATCTCCTTCGGCTCGGGCGTGAGCGCGATGGACACACCGGGTGCCTCCGGGGCGACGATGGCCGCAGGCTGCAGCTCCGGTTCCTGCTCGATGTGCGTCATACGAGCTTCACTGCTCCGATATGGCAAGAGGGCTCATGGTCGGTCTCACCCTAGTTCCCTACGCGTCGGCCTGGCAGCCGCGTGGTGATGCCCCACGTAGCGGTATGCGAGTCGCCCGGTCCGAGGGTGACGAGCCCTACGCCGCTGCGGAAGGCATTCGGCGCGCAAGTCATCGGCTCGACCGCGAGACCCTTGCGCCCGATCTCGGGAAGGTCGCCGGTGAAGACCATGACGTAGGGGTAAGTGTCGTCGACCCAGAACGAGAGGCTCCTGCCGCGTCCGTCGGCGAGACCGATGTGCGCGAGACCGATCTCGTCGCGATCGAGGTCCGTGAAGCAATCGTCGAGCGTGCTCAAAGAGGTCGGACTCGGATGGATCCGTGAGGATGGTGCTCGCAGCCGGGAACGTGACGAGCGCGATGCCCTGCACCACGCCCGCGGCGTAGACGACCCTCCTCTCCGTCTGCGTCTCCACAGAGCCCCTCGCTCTTTCGGAGCTACGCCAGCCGCTCGAGCAGGTGGTCGCCGACCCGGAGCGAGTTCGCCATCGCGGTGAGCGCCGGATTCACCGCCCCGATGCTCGGGAAGACGCTCGTGTCGACGACATACAGGTTGTCGAGCTCGTGGGCCTTGCAGTTCACGTCGAGGACCGACGTCGCCGGGTCGGTGCCGAACCGGGCGGTGCCGGCCTGGTGCGCGCAGCCCGCGATCGGGATGTCGTTCTTCATGTACGCGAAGCGATGGATGAGGTGATCCGGGTTCATGTCGAGCCGGCCCAGAAGTGACTTGACCTTCGCGTAGAGCTGCTTCTTCGTCTCGAGGTTCGTCTCCGCGTATGTGAGCGTGATGTTCCCGGCGCGGTCGAGCGTCACCCTGTTGTCCGGGCGCGGGAGGTCCTCGGTCGAGAGCCAGAAGTCGATCGCGTGCTTCGCCATCCGCTCGAGCGTCCACTCGGGCGCGAGCCTCGTCTCCTTCGGCCGCTCGCCGCGGAACATCGGCGCCTGCGACTTGCCCACCATCTGGACGTTCCCGAGGGGGAACTCGAAGTCGTCCGAGCCGAAGTAGAAGTCGTTGAGGCCGAGGGTCTTCTGGTACGCGGTCGCGTTCTCCTCGCGGGAGAGCGCGAGCACCGCGGTCGAGTCGTGGAACATGTAGTTCCGGCCGACCTGGTCGGAGCCGTTGGCGAGGCCGTTCGGGTGCTTCTCGCTCGCCGACTGGAGGAGCAGCTTGGCCGTGTTGGCCGCTCCGCACGCGGTGACGACGATGTCGCCCGAGAAGCGCTCCTCGCCGCCGTCGCGCTCGACGACGACCTCGGTGACGGCGGTGCCCTTCTCGTTCGTCTCGAGCCTTACGACCCTCGACTTGGTGAGCAGGGTGACGTTCGCGTGCTCGAGCGCCGGCCGCACTCCCAGCACCTCCGCGTCCGACTTCGCGTGCACGAGGCACGGGAAGCCGTCGCAGGTCGCACAGCGGATGCAGGTAGAGAACGGCGGGTTCGACTCGTCGAGCATGATCCCGCACGGCGCATGGAACGGCCGGTGGCCGGCCGCGGCGAGATCGTCGGCGAGTTGCTGGATCCGTGGCTCGTGTGACACGGCTGGGTGCGGGTACGGCGCGCTGGACGGGGGCTCGGTCGGATCCTCTCCCCGCGCGCCGTGCACGTGGTAGAGCTGCTCCGCGAGCGTGTAGTAGGGCTCCAGCTCGTCGTAGGAGATCGGCCAGGCGGGTGAGACGCCGTCGTGGTGCTGTAGCTCGCCGAAGTCCTCCTTGCGCAGCCGGTAGAGCGCCGCGCCGTACATCTTCGTCGCGCCCCCGACGAAGTAATGCACCCCCGGCTGGAACGGCTTGCCGGTCGCGTCGTACCACGTGTCCGGCGAGACATAGCGGTTGTCCACGAACACCGCCTCGGTGACCCAGTTCTCGAGCTCGCGGGGAAGCCAGTCCCCGCGTTCGAGCAGCAGGATCCTCTTGCCGGACGGCGCAAGGTGACGAGCGAGCGTTCCGCCGCCGGCGCCGGTCCCGATGATGATGACGTCAAAGGCGTCCATGTCCCCTCCTCAGGCGATTACCGGGCTCATCAGATCTCCTCCACTCGCTCGGCGAGGACGATCCGGCCGGCCGCCTCGATCAGCGCGAGGTGCGAGAACGCCTGCGGGAAGTTCCCGAGGTGCCGGCCCGTCTTGACGTCGAACTCTTCTGCGAAGAGCCCGAGCGGTGACGCGATGCGCAGCAGGCGCTCCATGAGATCCCGCGCGCGCTGCATCTCCCCCACGATCGCGAGCGCGGACACGAGCCAGAACGAACAGATGAGAAACGTCCCCTCCTCGCCGGAGAGACCGTCGTCGGTCTCCTCCGTCCGGTAGCGGAGCACGAAGCCGTTCTCGGTGAGCTCGTCGGCGACGGCGAGCACGCTCGCGCGCAGCCGCTCGTCGTCGTGCGGGAGGAAGCCGAAGAGCGCGGCGAGCAGGACGGATGCGTCGAGCGAGTCGGTTGCGTAGTGCTGGCGGAGGACACCTTCGTTCGAGACGCCGTGCTCGAGGATGTCGGCCCTGATCTCCTCCGCCGTCGAGGCCCATTCCGACTGCAAAGCTCCGTCGCCGCGGATCTCGGCGAGCTTGGCGGCGCGATCGAGAGCGACCCAGCACATGAGCTTGGAGGACACGTAGTGCTGGGGGGCTCCACGGGCCTCCCAGATGCCCTGATCCGGGTTCTGCCAGACCTTCGTGGCGCACTCGGCCTGTGCGTGGACGATGGGCCAGAGCCGTTGCGGGAGCCGCTGGCTCCGTCGTGTGTGCAGGAGGATCGAGTCGAGGACCGCGCCGAAGACGTCGTTCTGGTGCTGGTCGAAGGCGCCGTTGCCGATCCGTACCGGCCGGGCTCCCGCGTACCCGCTGAGGTGATCGAGGGTCGATTCCGTGAGGTCGCGGCGACCGTCGATCCCGTACATGATCTGCATCGCGCCGTCGTCGTTCGGCTCGACGTCGGCGACGAACTGCATGAAGTCGTCGGCCTCCGAGTCCAGGTTGAGGTAGTGCAGCGCCTGGAGGGTGAAGGTCGTGTCCCGCATCCACGTGTAGCGGTAGTCCCAGTTCCGCTCGCCGCCCGGGGTCTCGGGAAGGGACGTCGTGAGCGCGGCGACCGTCGCGCCGGTCGGCATGTACGTGAGCCCCTTGATGGCGAGCGCCGAGCGTTGGATGGGATCGCGCCACATGTGGTCGGGGATTCGCGCCTTGCTGAGCCAGTTGCGCCAGAACATGACGGTGGCCGCAATCCGTGCCTCGGCGTCCTCCACGCCGTCCGGCACCCGCAGCGCCTCGGCCCACGAAAGCGCGCAGAACGACTTCTCGCCTGCCGCCAGCGTGTGACGCGCTCGCACCCGATTCCCCTCGATTCCGAGTGCGAGATCCGAGGAGAGGCGAACGGCCACGCCGGAGCCGATTGCGTCGGCCGAATGACGATCGCCATCTGCGAGCGTCCACTCCGCCGGTTCTCTGCCGTAGTCGAAGATCGGCTCGCACACCACCTCGACCTCGACCGAGCCGTCCAGGCATTCGACCGTCCGTACGAGCACGTGGTCCGCGTCGTCATCGGACGGCGGACGGGTGTGCGGAGTGACCGTGTCGTCCCCGCTCGTCGGTCCCATGGTCAGCGCGTCGCGAACGACCACCCAGCCGGAGGGCGTCTTCCACGTCGTGACGAGGACGTTCGTTCCGGGCTCGTAGTGTCGGGCCGCGGGATGGTCGATCCCATAGGGACCGAAGCGGAAGTACCCCGCCTGCCGGTCGAGCAGCGTCCCGAAAATGCTCGGCGAGTCGAACCTGGGGACGCACAGCCAGCCGATGCCCCCATCGGGTGCGACAAGAGCACCCGTGTGGCAATTCGAGAGAAACGCGTAGTCGGCGATCGGCGGGAACGGCGAGGGTGCAGCGGCGCTTCGGGCGGGCTGCCGCGTCTCCTTCGTGCTCACGACTCCAACCAGGGCTCGTGCCAGCGGCCGTGCCCGGCGAGCAGCTTGTCGGCTGCATCGGTGGGCCCCCACGAGCCCGGCGCGTAGACGTGGACCGGTGGCGGTGCATCGAGCAGCGGCTGCATGATCCGCCAGGTCTGCTCGACTCCGTCCTGTCTCGTGAAACGCATGGTCTCTCCGACCAGTGCGGCGTGCAGGAGCACCTCGTACGGGGTCGGCCCCTCGCCACCCATCTCCGCGAACTCGACGTCGAACAGGATCGGCGCCGCAGTGCCCGCGTCGGCTCGATGGGCATCGAGGACGATGCGCGCGCCGGTCGACGGGTCGAGCTTGATCACGAGCTGGTTCGGCTCGGGCATGCGGTCGAACGCCGCGAAGCCCAGCCGAGGAGCGTGCTTGAAGACGAGCCGGACCTCGGTTTGCGTGGCGGGCAGCCGCTTCCCGGTCCGGATGAAGAAGGGGACGCCCGCCCAGCGCCAGTTGTCGATGTCGAGGCGCAGGGCCGCGTACGTCTCGGTGGTCGAGTCCGGAGCGACCCCGTCGATCGCGAGGTACCCCTCGTACTGGCCGCGAACGTAATGCGCAGGATCGGCAGGCGCGATCGCGCGGAACAGTGAAACCTTCGCTTGCTGCAGCGTGTTCACGTCGCCTCCGGCGGGCGGCTCCATCGCGGTCATCCCGACCACCTGCATGAGGTGGTTGACGACCACATCGCGCAGAGCGCCGACCGGGTCGTAGAAGTGGCCGCGGTCCTCGACGCCGAAGTCCTCGGCCATGGTGATCTGGACCGACTCGACGTAGTTCCGGTTCCACACCGGCTCGAGCATGGTGTTGGCGAAGCGGAGATAGAGGATCTCCTCGATCCCCATCTTTCCGAGGTAGTGGTCAATGCGGAGCAGCTGGGACTCGTCGATGTACTGGTGAAGCTCGTGAGCGAGCGCACGAGCCGAGGCCGTGTCGTGCCCGAACGGCTTCTCGACGACGACTCTCGCATTTGCCGTCACGCCTGCTTTCGCCAGGCCGCCGACGACCGCTCCGAAGAGCGACGGCGGGACCTCGAGGTAGAAGACCGGCGTCTTGGAGCCCTCGATGGCCTCCGCGACCTCGGCGTACGTTGCGTCGTCCGTGAAGTCTCCGTGGTGGTACGAGAGCCGCTTCGCGAAGCGAGTGAACACCTCCTCGTCGAGCTCCTCGCCCGTCGCGGCGATCGAGTCGCGCGCGCGCTCGATGAGCTGCTCGATCGTCCAATCGTCGAACGCCACGCCGACGATCGGACAGTCGAGCAGCCCGCGCTGCTCGAGTCGGTACAGCGAGTGGAACGTCATGACCTTCGCGAGGTCGCCCGTGATCCCGAAGATCACGAGAACATCGGCGGGAGCTGTCGTCGGTGCCGTCACCTCTTGCCTGCCTCCTCCTGCATCGTCGTTACTCGTCCTCGACGCGGATCCGTCCCACTCGCTGATGGGTGAGCTCGCTCCCGGCCCAGTCGACGATCGCCTTCGCACGGTCCTCGTTCGTCGGAAGGAGCGCGAGGTGCACGGTACGCCACGCGAATTGCGCCTTGTGCCCCGTCATCGTCTTCCCGCCGAGCATCTGCACGACCGCCGCGTCGCGGCCGATCGCAGCCATCGTGCCCTTGTCGCGGTACTTGAACGGCTTCGTCGACTTGCCGGCGACGCGGCGCGAGATGGTCTCTCCCGCATGCTCTCCCGATTGGAGCGCGACCGAGCCGAGCTGCGGCAGAACCTGCTCCGTCTTCGAGTCCGTGATCGCGGCGACGTCGCCGACGACGAAGACGCCCGGATGGCCCGGGAGCTCGAGGTCCGGCCCCACAGCGATCCTGTTGCCCCGTTCGAGCTCGATCCCGAGCGACTGGACGAGGCTGTTCCCCTGGAGGCCGGCGCCCCAGACCAGAGTGTGCGCGAAGATCACGTCGCCGCTGGCAAGCGTCACGCGTGTCGGCGAGACCGACTGCACCCGAGCGCCGGTCATGACCTCGACCGTCCGCTGCTCGAGCGCGCTCCTTCGCATACGTGCGGCAGGTTGGGCTTGAACATCGCGAAGATCTCCTCGCCGGCCTCCACGAGGATCACGCGCGCCTGTTCCTGCGGGAGACTCGGATAGTCCGTGACGAAGTTCGAGCGGTAGAGCTCGGCGACGGCTCCCGCGGTCTCGACGCCGGTCGGCCCTCCTCCGACCACGACGACGTTCAGCGCGCCGTCGTCGACGAGCTCACTGTCCTTGTCCGCCGCCTCCCAGCACTCGAGGACATGGTTCTTGAGCCTGACCGCGTCCGGCAGGGTGTACATCGGAAACGCGTGCTCGGCGGCGCCCTCCGTCCCGAAGAAGTTGACCTGCGCTCCGAGGGCGAGCACGAGGAAGTCGTAGGTGATGGACGCGAGACCGTCGAAGCGGACCTCCTTCGCCTGGAGGTCGATCGCGGTGATCGGCGCCTGATGGATCGTCGTGTTGTCCTGATCCTTGACGAGGTCGCGCAGCGAGTGCCCGACAGCTGTCGTCTCGAGGAGGCCAGTGGCGAGTTGATAGAGCAGCGGCTGGAAGGTGTGGTAGTCGTGCCTGTCGACGACGACGACGTCGACGTCGGCCTTTTTCAGCTCGTGCGCAGCGCCGATTCCCGCGAACCCTCCGCCGAGAACGAGGACGCGCGGTTGGGCATCGGTGCCTGCCGACCCACCCACCGACGTCAGCATTCCACATTGGCCGATGCACAGCGAAGCGGGTTCACCACAACCTCACGATTCGCGTCGTTCGAAGTGTCGGGGCGCGTGGACGCCGTTTAGGTCGACCGATACGGCGACGTGGCCCGCCGAGCCTCAGAGACCAAGCCACGCGGGACGATCCGGTCGCATACGGTTCCGACGGTGCTGCGCGGCGTACTCAACAACGTGCCCGTCTGGCTACTGCTGGTCGTGGTCGTCGTAGCGATCCTCGCTGTCGTCCTGCTGCTCGTCTGGCTGATACGGAGGCTCGTACCCGCCGTCGCCGAGGGATTCGACGCGGAGGTCTCGTCGCAAATGCTCGGGGTCGTCGCTGCCCTGTTCGGACTGCTGTTCGCGTTCATCATCGTGATCGCGTACCAGAACTACAGCGACGCACAGGGCAACGTCACCGACGAGGCGGACGCGCTCGCGGCTGTCGTGCGGGACAGCGGCGCGCTCCCGCAGCCGGAACGTGATCGTGTTCGCGCCTCCATCGGCGTGTACGTCCGAACCGTCGTCGACGACGAGTGGCCACGAATGCGTGACGGCGACGACAGCTCCGACGCCTGGGCCGCAGTCGATGGCGTCTTCTCGACGTTACAGGGTGTCGAGCCGAAGTCCCGCTCCAGTAGTGCGTTCTACGACGACTCCGTGAGGCAGCTGAACGCCGCCCTCGAAGCCCGTCGAAACCGCCTCGACGATGCAAACGGTGGTCTCCCATGGGCAATCGGGGCGCTTCTATTCGTCGGGTCCTTCGTGATCGTCGGCTACGCGGCACTCGTCGGGTCGCGGAGCTTCTGGTTCCACGCGATCGGGGCGGGAGCGATCGCGCTCATCATCGGCATGTCGCTCGTGGTCCTCGTAACGCTCATCTATCCGTTCTCAGGGGACCTCGCCATCGATCCGGAACCCTTCCGGAGCGGCGGCCTGGCGCAGTTCTTCGGGCCGGCGTCGTAGACATGGGTTGGCTGCACGAGCTGTCGACCGGATGGCTTGCCGTCGTCGTTTTCGCCGGATCGTGGCTCCTCGCCACCGTCATCTTCGTCGTCGTGACGGCACTGGCGAAAGATCACCGCACAGATGCGTTCAAGGCCGTATCACCGGGGCTTCTGCCCCCGTTGGGTCTGCTCTTCGGCCTGCTCGTCGGGTTCTTGGCTGCGCAGGTTTGGAGCGATGCCGATCGGGCGCAGCTCGCCGTGGACCGTGAGGCGAGCGCACTGCGATCCGTCGTGCTATTGGGGCATGCCTTTCCCGGGCAGCCCGAGAGCCGACTCCGGGCTCTCGTGCATCAACACATCGAACAGGCTGTGAGCCGTGAGTGGCCCGCCATGTCCAACGGGAACGCGACGTTGACCGTCGTCCCGGTCGATCTCGATCGAGCGCTGCAACTCGCGCTCACGCTCGAGCCTCGGACCGAGGGCCAGAAGACGGCGCAGCGCGAGATCGTCGCGTCTCTGCAGAACGCCCTGGATGCCCGCCGCCAGCGGATCATCTTGAGCGAATCGAGCGTCAACTGGGTCAAGTGGGTCGGTGTGCTGCTCGTGGGAGCACTGACCCTCCTCGCCATCGCGTTCGTGCAGAGCGGCAACCGTCTCGCCGCCGCGATTGCTCTCGGGCTCTTCGCGTCCGCGATGGCGTGCTCCGTCGTGCTCATCGCGTCGCAGGACCGACCATTCACTGGTCAGTTTCGCATTCGCCCCGACCTGCTCCAGCAGGTCGAGCCCTCGAAGGGTTGAGCCTCGGACGTGATGCCCTTGTATCGGGGCGGCGCCAGCTGAAATGCTCCTCACGTGAACCGGCAGGCGAACGGCGGGCCGCAGCCTGCCGACGTTCTCGTGATCTTCGGGATCACTGGAGACCTCGCACGGGTCATGACGTTCCGCTCGCTCTACCGCCTCGAGAGCCGCGGGCTCCTCGACTGCCCGATCGTCGGCGTCGCGTTCGACGACTGGACGCACGAGCACCTCGTGCAGCGCGCTCACGACGCCATCGCGGCGACCGGCGAGGAGATCGACCACGACGTGTTCGAGCGCCTCGTCGGCCGTCTTGCGTACGTCCACGGCGACTTCACCGACGATGGGACCTACGAGCGGGTCGCGAAGGAGATCGAGGGCAAGGCTCTCCCGGTCTTCTACCTCGAGATCCCGCCGTCGCTCTTCGGCACCGTCGTCGGCGGGCTCACGACGGCCGGCCTCACCGAGAACGCTCGGGTCGTCGTCGAGAAGCCGTTCGGGCACGATCTCGACTCCGCGCGCGCGCTGAACGAGGAGCTCCACCGGTACATAGACGAGTCGCAGCTCTACCGGATCGACCACTTCCTCGGGAAGCTGTCCGTCGAGGACATCCTCTACCTCCGGTTCGCGAACTCGATCCTCGAGCCGGTCTGGAACCGGCAGTTCATCTCCTCGGTGCAGATCACGATGGGCGAGGACTTCGACGTCGAGGACCGCGGCAACTTCTACGACCCGGTCGGTGCGCTGCGCGACGTCGTCCAGAACCACCTTCTGCAGGTACTCAGCTACGTCGCCATGGAAGCACCCACGGGACACGGCCTTGACATCATCAACAACCGCAAGCGAGACGTCTTCATGGCCATGGCCGAAGCCGATCCCGCGTACTACGTGCGCGGTCAGTACGACGGCTATCGCGACGTCGCCGGGGTCGCGCCGAACTCGCAGACCGAGACCTACTGCGCGCTCCGCCTCGAGATCGACAACTGGCGCTGGTCGGGCGTGCCGTTCTTCATCCGCGCCGGGAAGGCCATGCCGGTGACGGTCACCGAGGTGCGCGTTGTCTTCAACACCACGCCGTGGCTCGGTTTCGTCCCGAAGGACGCACCGCGCCCCGAACCGAACCAGCTCGTCCTGCGCATCGGTCCGCGCCCGGGCGCGCGCCTCCGCATGCAGGCGAAGGCCGCAGACGAAGACGCGCTCCGCTCCGTCCAGCTCGACATGGAGTTCGCGAGCTTCGGCGGCGAGGGGCCGACGCCGTACGAGGTCTTGCTTCCCGCTGCCATGCGCGGCGACGCAAGCCACTTCGCACGCCAGGACGCCGTCGAGGAGACGTGGCGGGTCGTGCAGCCGCTGATCGACGCTCCCCCGCCGGTCGAGGTGTACGAGCCCGGCTAGCTGGGGCCCAGTCCTCGGCGAACGACCTGACCCGCGACTACGGAGGATGGAGAGATCCGTGGCTGCCGAGCGACGACTGACTCCGTGGATGTACGGCGTGCTCGACGAGGAGCCCGCGTGACCGAGACGGCCGTCTCGCAGGAACTCGACGACGTCTGCGTCGCGACGATCCGAACGCTCTGCATCGACGCGATCCAGGCCGCGAACTCGGGGCACCCGGGTACGCCGGTCGGCATCGCGCCGGTCACGTACACGCTCTGGCAGCGGTTCCTGCGCTTCGACCCTTCCGATCCGATCTGGCCGAACCGGGACCGCTTCGTGCTCTCCGCGGGGCATGCCTCCGCCCTCCTCTGGTCGCTGCTGTTCCTCACCGGTGTTCGCGCGGTCGACCCCGAGTACGAGATCCTCGGTGAGCCCGCGGTCTCGCTCGACGACCTCAAGCGCTTCCGCCAGCTCGGCTCGAAGTGCCCCGGCCACCCGGAGTACCGGTGGACGAGCGGCGTCGAGACGACGACCGGGCCGCTCGGCCAGGGAGTGGCGACCTCGGTGGGGATGGCCGTCGCGAGCCAGTGGCTCGGCGCCCGCTACAACCGGGACGGGTTCGCGCTCTTCGACTTCGACGTCTACGCCCAGGCAGGCGACGGCTGCATGATGGAAGGGGTCGCGTCGGAGGCGGCTTCGTACGCCGCGCACCAGCGCCTCTCGAACCTCTGCTGGATCTACGACGCGAACCGCGTGACGATCGAGGGCCACACCGACCTCACGTTCACCGAGGACGTCGCGGCGCGGTATGCCGCATACGGCTGGAACGTCACGACAATCGCGGACGCGAACGACCGCGAGGCGGCCGAGCGCGCGTTCAAGGACTTCCAGGCTGAGGACGAGCGGCCCACGCTCGTCGTCGTGCACAGCCACATCGGCTACGGGACTCCGGTCGAGGACACGCCGAAGGCCCACGGCGAGCCGCTCGGCCCCGAGGGCGTAAAAGAGGCGAAGCGCTTCTACGGCTGGCCAGAGGACGCCGAGTTCCTCGTACCGGACGGCGTCGTCGCGCATTTCGCCGAGGGGATCGGAGCCCGCGGCCGCGAAGCGCGAGAGGCGTGGGAGGCGCTGTTCGCGGAGTACCGCGCCGCGCACCCGGGTCTCGCCGACGAGATCGAGCGGATGCAGCGCCGGGCGCTGCCGGAGGGCTGGGACTCCTCGATCCCGTCGTTCCCCGCAGATCCGAAGGGAATCGCGAGCCGCGACTCGTCGGGCCAGGTCCTGAACGCCGTCGCGGAGCAAGTGCCGTGGCTCGTCGGCGGCGCGGCGGATCTCTCCCCATCGACGAAGACACGGCTGACCTTCGACGGGGCAGGCGACTTCACGCCGACGGATCGCTCGGGTCGGAACTTCCACTTCGGTGTCCGCGAGTTCGCCTCCGCCGCGATTGCGAACGGACTCGCACTCTCGAAGCTCAGACCCTTCTGGTCGGGATTCCTCATCTTCTCGGACTACGCGCGCGGCGCGATCCGGCTCTCTGCGCTCATGGAGATTCCTGTCATCCACGTGTTCACGCACGACTCGATCGGCGTCGGCGAGGACGGTCCGACGCACCAGCCGGTCGAGCAGCTCGCGTCGCTCCGGGCGATGCCCGGACTGCTCGTGTTCCGTCCCGCGGACGCGAACGAGGTCGTGGAGACGTGGCGGTACGTGATGCAGCTCCACCGCGAGCCTGCCGTTCTCGTCCTCTCGCGCCAGGCGCTCCCGACGCTCGACCGCTCGGTGGTCGCCGCGCCGGACGTGTCGAAGGGCGCGTACGTCCTCGCGGACGCCGACGGCGACCCGGACGTGATCCTCGTCGCCACCGGGTCGGAGGTGAGCCTCGCGCTCGAGGCACGGGAGGAGCTCGCGGTAGACGGCATAGGTGCGCGGGTCGTCTCGATGCCGTGTTCCGAGCTCTTCGACCGGCAGCCCCAGGCGTATCGCGACGGGGTGCTCCCTCCGGCCGTGAAGGCTCGGGTCGCGATCGAGCAGGCATCGGCGCTCGGTTGGGCGCGCTACGTCGGTGACGAGGGAGCGATCGTCGCGATGAACACGTTCGGGGCGTCGGCGCCGCTCAAGGAGCTCGTGCAGAAGTTCGGCTTCACGCCCGACGCCGTGAGCCGGGTCGCACGCGAGGTCGCCGCCCGGTGACGCGGCTCCGCGACCGGCCCGCCTGGGCTGCGCTCGAGGCGCACCACGCGGACATCCGGGACGCCCACCTCCGCGACCTCTTCGCCGAGGACGCGACCCGCAGTGAGCGGCTCGCCGCCGAGGGGGCGGGCATCTACCTCGACTACTCGAAGAACCGCGTCACGGACGAGACGCTGCGACTGCTCGTCGAGCTCGCCGAGGAGTCCGGCCTGGCCGAGCGCACCGAGGCGATGTTTCGCGGCGACCGGATCAACACGACCGAGAACCGCTCCGTCCTCCATGTCGCCCTGCGCATGCCGAAGGGAACGTCGCTCGTCGTCGACGGCCGCGACGTCGTCGCGGAGGTCCACGAGGTGCTCGACCGCATGGCGGCGTTCTCCGAGCGCATTCGCTCGGGCGAGTGGAAGGGGCACACGGGGAAGCCGATCCGCAGCGTCGTGAACGTCGGGATCGGCGGCTCGGACCTCGGGCCCGTGATGGCCTACGAGGCGCTTCGCCACTACACGCGACGCGACCTCACGTTCCGATTCGTCTCGAACGTCGACTCGACCGATTTCGTGGAGGCGACGCGCGACCTGTCACCGGACGAAACCCTCTTCGTCATCTCGTCCAAGACGTTCACGACGCTCGAGACGATGACGAACGCGCACTCGGCGCGTGCGTGGGCACTCGCAGCGCTCGGCGACGAGGCGGCCATCGCGAAGCACTTCGTCGCCGTTTCGACGAACGCGGACGAGGTGCAGAAGTTCGGGATCGACCCGGAGAACATGTTCGGCTTCTGGGACTGGGTGGGCGGCCGCTACTCGATGGACTCGGCCATCGGTCTCTCGACGATGCTCGCGATCGGCCCCGATGCATTCGGGGACATGCTCGCCGGCTTCCACGCCATGGACGAGCACTTCCGGACGACGCCGCTCGAGCGGAACCTCCCGGCGTTGCTGGGGCTCCTCTGCGTCTGGTACGGCGACTTCTTCGATGCCCAGACCGTCGGCGTGATGCCGTACGAGCAGTACCTGAAGCGCTTCCCCGCCTATCTCCAGCAGCTCACGATGGAGTCGAACGGGAAGAGCGTGACGCTCGACGGGCACGCGCGTCGACTACGAGACGGGCGCCGTCTTCTGGGGCGAGCCCGGCACGAACGGCCAGCACAGCTTCTACCAGCTGATCCACCAGGGGACGAAGCTCATTCCCGTCGACCTCATCGGGTTCGGCAAGACTCTGAACCCGCTCGGCGACCATCACGACATCCTCATGTCGAACGTGTTCGCGCAGGCGGAGGCGCTGGCGTTCGGGAAGACGGAGGAGCAGGTGCGAGCGGAAGGCACCGCCGACGCGGTCGTGCCGCATCGGATCTTCGAGGGCAATCGTCCGTCGAACGTCCTCCTCGCCGAGCAGCTGACCCCGTTCACGCTCGGGGCGCTCGTCGCTCTGTACGAGCACAGCGTGTTCACGCAGGGCACGGTCTGGAGCATCAACTCGTTCGACCAGTGGGGAGTCGAGCTCGGCAAGGCGCTCGCGCAGAAGATCATCCCGGAGTTGACGAGCGAGACGGAGCCGGAATTGGCACACGACTCCTCGACGAACGCGCTCATCCGCCGCTACCGGTCCATGAAGTGATCAAGCTCCTGCTCTCCGACATCGACGGGACGCTCGTGCGCTCCGACAAATCGCTCTCGGAGCGGTCGATCGAAGCGGTACGGAAGCTGCACGATGCCGACATCCACTTCGCCGTCACGAGCGGTAGGCCACCGCGCGGGATGGAGATGCTCATCGAGCCGCTCGCGCTGGCGACGCCGCTGGCAGCGTTCAACGGCGGCCTGATCGTCGAGCCGTCCATGGAGGTGCTCGAGGAGCACACGATCCCGGACGAGGTCGTCGATCGCGTACTCGAGCTCCTCGGGTCGTTCGGTCTCTCGATCTGGGTCTACCGCGGATCGGACTGGCTCGTAAGCGATCCCGACGGTCCGCACGTCGCGCGGGAGGCCCACACCGTGCAGTTCGAGCCGACCGTCGTCGACGCGTTCGACGGGCTGACGCACGTCGCGAAGATCGTCGGAGTGAGCGACGCCCACGGCACGGTCGCCACCGCGGCGCAGGCGACGCGGGCGGCGCTCGGTGACCACGTCTCGGCCTGGCGCTCGCAGCCGTACTACCTCGACGTCACGCATCCGGAGGCGAACAAGGGGAGCGTCGCGCAGTTCCTCGCCGCCCGCTACGACCTCGACGTCGAGGAGATCGCGACGATCGGCGACATGCCGAACGACGTGCTCATGTTCGCCCACTCGGGGCTCTCGATCGCGATGGGGAACGCGAGCGACGACGTCCAGAAGGCCGCGCGCCGTGTGACCAGCTCGAACGACGACGACGGATTCGCACATGCGATCGAGCAGTTCATCTTGAGAGGAAGGAGCTAGGAATGGCCACGGATACCCCAATGCAGCTCGGGATGGTCGGCCTCGGCCGGATGGGCGCCGGGATCGTCCGTCGGCTGATGCGCGACGGGCACCACTGCGTCGGCTACGACGTCTCGCCTGCGGCGGTCGAGGCGCTCGCGGCGGACGGCGCGGCCGGAGCCTCGTCGCTCGAGGATTTCGTCGCGAAGCTCGAGAAGCCGCGGGCGGCGTGGGTGATGGTTCCCGCGGGCGACATCACGGACAAGACGATCGCCGCGCTGGCAGAGGTGCTCGAGCCCGGGGACACGATCATCGACGGCGGCAACACGCACTACGTCGAGGACATCCGCCACGCGAATGCCCTTCGCGAGAAGGGCATCCACCACGTCGACGTGGGCACGAGCGGCGGAGTTTGGGGCTTCGAGCGCGGGTTCTGCCTGATGATCGGCGGCGAGGACGAGGTCGTCGACCGGCTCTCCCCCATCTTCGCCTCGATCGCGCCCGGCGTGGACTCCGCGCCGCGCACGCCTGGCCGCACGGGTGAGCCGAGCCAGGCGGAGCGCGGCTTCTACCACTGCGGGCCCAACGGAGCCGGCCACTTCGTGAAGATGGTCCACAACGGCATCGAGTACGGCGTCATGGCCGCCTACGCCGAGGGCCTGAACGTGATCGCCAACGCCGACATGGGCAAGCGGCAGCGAGACATGGACGCCGAGACGGCGCCGCTCGAGCGCCCCGAGCTCTACCAGTACGAGGTCGACACGACCGAGGTCGCCGAGGTGTGGCGCCGCGGCAGCGTGATCGGCTCGTGGCTCCTCGACCTGACGGCGGCCGCGCTCTACGACTCGCCGAAGCTCGAAGAGTTCGCAGGCCGCGTGTCCGACTCGGGCGAGGGCAGATGGACGTCGATTGCGGCGATCGAGGAAGGCATCCCCACGCCGGTTCTCACGACGGCGCTCTACTCGCGGTTCGCCTCTCGCGGCATGGATGACTTCGCCGACCGCCTCCTGTCCGCGATGCGCAAGCAGTTCGGCGGGCACGACGAGAAGGCGAGCTGATGCCCCTCGAGATCGAGATCCTGGCCGACGCCGACGCCGTGGCCAGGCGCGGTGCCGAGGTCGTCGCCGAGCGAGCAGCCGCCGCGATCGCGGATCATGGTCGATTCGACTTCGCGGTTTCCGGGGGACGGACGCCGTGGGCGATGTTCGCCGACCTCGCGGGGAAGCTGCCGTGGGAGAAGGTCACGATCTTCCAGGTCGACGAGCGCATCGCGCCCGACGGCGATCCCGATCGCAACCTCACGCAGCTCGAGCGCGCGCTGCCGCCCGGCGGAGCGGCCGACGTGCGTGCGATGCCGGTCTGGGCGGACGATCTCGACGCGGCCGCCGCCCAGTACGCCGGGGCGCTGCCGGCCGAGCTCGATCTCGTCCACCTCGGTCTCGGACCCGACGGGCACACCGCGTCCTTGATCCCCGGCGACCCCGTCCTCGACGTCACCGATCGCGACGTCGCCCTGACCGGCGAGTACCAGGGCAGTCGCCGCATGACGCTCACGTACCCGGCTCTGAACCGCGCGCGGGCGATCCTCTGGCTCGTCACGGGCGAGGACAAGGTCGACGCGCTCACCAGGCTGCAGGCGGGCGACCCCTTGATCCCCAGCGGGCGCGTCTCGACCGAGCACGCTTTCGTCCTCGCAGACGCCGCTGCGGCAGGATCTGCGCCATGAGCGAGAAGAGCGAGCGCAAGTACCCCGTCGAGCCGCGGGCGCCGAAGGTGCTCACCGTGGACGTCGGCGGCTCCCACGTGAAGGTCGTCCTGAATGGCCTCGACGAGCGGCGCCGCTTCGTCTCGGGCCCCGAGCTCACGGCGAAGCAGATGGTCAAGGGCGTGCGGGACTTGACGGAGGACTGGGACTACGTCGGCATATCGGTCGGCGTCCCAGGCCCGGTCGTCGACGGGAAGGTCGTGCGCGAGCCGGTCAACCTCGGTGAGGGCTGGAAGGGATTCGACTTCGAGAAAGCGTTCGGCAAGCCCACGAAGCTGATCAACGACGCCGCGATGCAGGCACTCGGCAGCTACGAAGGCGGGCGCATGCTGTTCCTCGGACTCGGAACCGGGCTCGGCACGACGCTCATCGTCGATGGCGTGATCGCTCCGATGGAGCTCGGCCACCTGCCCTACCGGAGGGCGACGTTCGAGGACTACGTCGGCGAGGCCGCGCTCGAGCGGGACGGAGAGAAACGTTGGAAGAAGTCGGTGTTCGACACGATCGGGCACCTCTCCGCCGCGCTCCTGCCGGAATACATCGTGCTCGGCGGCGGCAACGCGCGAGTCCTCGGTGATCTGCCGCCGAACTGCCGGCACGGACACAACGAGGACGCGTTCCTCGGCGGCTTCCGCCTCTGGATCCCGGATTGACGAGACGCATCGCCCGCGCCGCGGCCTGTCTCGTGGCTGCGGCTCTCGCGCTGCTGCTCCTCCAGCTCCTGGGCGTCGACATCGGGAGCTGGCTGTCGTCGCTCTGGGACGCGCTCACGGCGGTCGATCCCGAGTACATCGCGGCCGGCCTCGTCCTCCAGACGCTCGAGACGCTCCTCGCAGGGATCGCCTGGATCGCGGTCCTGCGGGCCGCCTATCCGACGGCTCGGATCAGCAGTCTCGCCATCCTCACCGCCTATGCCGTCGCGGTCGCGGGCAACGACGTGCTGCCCGCCAGCCTCGGCACGCTCGTGATGCTCGTCATGCTCACCGCGATCATTCCGGAGTCGACCTTCCCGGGCCTCGTCGGCGGCCAGGTCGTCCACAAGCTCTTCTTCGTGGCTGCCGGCGGCTTCGTATACCTCTATCTCTTCCTCACGGTGCCCGGCTCGTTCTCGCTAGAGCTGTCGCTCCTCGACGACCATCGTGCGCTCGCCGTTCTCGTTCCGGTCGCGATCGTCGTCGCCGCGGCGGTCGTCATCCGCGTCTTCTGGAGCAAGCTGCGCGGCCTCTGGACGCGCGCGAAGCAGGGCGGAGCGATCCTCTCGGAGCCGCGGCGGTATCTCGTGAAGGTGCTCGTTCCGGAGGTCGGCGCGTGGCTCTGCAAGCTCGGGGTCATCGCCGTGTTCCTGGCTGCGTACGGCATTCCCGTCTCGCTCCACACCGTCATGACGGTTGCCGGCGGCAACTCGCTCGCGAACGTCGTCTCGGTGACACCCGGGGGCGCCGGAGTCAACCAGGCGGTCAACTCGGCAACGCTGACGCGGGAGGACGTGGACCGCGCGACGGCACTGGCGTACTCCGCCGGGCAGCAGCTCGTGACGACGGCCTGGAACGTTCTCCTCGCGATTCTCCTCGTAGCGCTCGTGTTCGGCTGGGCCGGCGGCAAGGCCCTCGTCGCCTCCTCGTACGAGGAGGCGAAGACGCGCGCCCCGGGACGGAAGCGGCGCGGGCAGGCGAGCACTTAGCCGTACCTGATGTGCTCGACGCGCTCCCCGCGTCCGACGACGACGTCGGAGACGAGCGCAGCCGGGAACAGCCCGTGCTCGACGACGCCCGGTGTCGCCGACAGCCATCCGGCCAGCGTCTCCGCATCCTCGAAGGCGGCCGTGTAGTCCGCGATGACGCCCCCGTCGGGGCTGCGCGGCACGTCGCGCAGCGCGACCGCTATCGAGACGGCGGAGGGTCGCCGCGAGCCCGAACTCGAGGAGCTCGAGCGGCACGGGCGGGGTGAGCCGGGAGACCAGCTTGTCGGACGACACGATCACGACGAATCGCGCGGCCGCGGCGGCAACCGCCTTCTCTCGCGTATGTGCCGCGCCGCCGCCCTTGATCAGCCATCCCGACGGGTCCACCTGGTCCGCGCCGTCGATGGCGATGTCGAGCTCCGCGATGGCGTCGACTCCCGTGAACGGCTCCACCGCCAGGCCGAGCGCCCGCGCCGCCTCCTCCGTCGCAGGCGAGGTGGCGACGCAGCGCAGCGACAGCGCCCGTTCCGCGAGGGCCGGGAGCAGATGCGCGACCGTCGAGCCGGTGCCGAGTCCCACGCGCATGCCGTCCTCGACGAACGCGGCGGCCGCCTCGGCCGCAAGCCGCTTCTCGTGATCAGCGCTCACGCCTGAGCGCCTCCTCCGGATCGAGGTCCAGCAGGTCGCCGATACCGGCGACGGTCACGTCCGCGGCCGGATACCGCGCCGAGATCTCGGGGTCGTTCGCGAACTGTCCCTGGAGCGGGAGCACCGTCGTGACCCGCTGGCCCCAGTGCTCCTTCGCCGCCGTGAGGATGCGGAGCTTGTCGTCCACGAGGACGTAGTGTCGCGCGGGGTGACGACGCTCGACGTCGACGAGTTCCTCCTCCTTGTGGACGTACACGAGCACCGAGTCGACCACGTCGCGGATCCCCGCCCGCGCGACCTTCCGCGGCTGGAAGACGGCGTCCCCGTCCGTGAGTGCGACCACCGGACCCGCCGTGCGCAGCCACGCGAGGGCGTCGAGCGCGCGCGGGTAGAGACGCTCGGCGTACGGGTAGTCGAGGAGATAGTCGGAGAATGCGAGCAGCGCCGGATCCCAGCTCGAGGCCGCCCACCACTCCTGAGCCGCGCCGAGGTAGTCGCGGTAGCCGAGCTCGACGAACCGCCGCTCCTGGATCGCCCAGTAGGAATCGCGTACCTCCTCCCCGTACGCGGCGCCCAGGTGCTCCTCGAAGTCGACCCTGATGCGGTCGTTGTCGAGCAGCGTGTCGTCGACGTCGACGAGGAACGTCACGGGCGGCACGGTCACCGCGACATCCTCTCGCAACTTCGTCATGATCTGACACCGATCGGACCGACGACGAGGGGGTTACGGTGGGGGCAAGAGTCGTGGTGGTGTTGGCAACCGCGCTCGCGAGCGTGCTGCTCGCCGGCTGTGGAGGCGGCGGATCCGGCGGCTCGCAGACCGTCAACGGCTGCGCGATCGAGCCGGACACGTCGTGCCCGAACGCCGACCTTTCCGGTTCCGATCTGGAAGACGTCGACCTCTCACGCGCCGACCTCTCGGGGGCGAAGCTCGACGGCGCGAATCTGAGCGGCGCGGATCTCAGCGAGGCGAACCTCTCGAACGCGAGCATGGTCGGGACGAACCTCTCCGACGCCGACCTCACCAGCGCGAATCTGACCGACGCAACCATCACCGGCAGCAACCTGGCACGGCGCGACGCTGTGCGGGACGACACGCACAGATGGGACGATCGACGACTCGAGCTGCCCGGCTTCGACCGAGACGACCTCCACCGAGACGACGGAGACGACCACGACGGAGGCCGCGCCCGCCGAGGTGACGTCGTTCGACGTCGGCGACCTCAACTGCGGCGCCGCGACCACCGCCCCGGTCTCGGTGAGCTGGCAGACGGCGAACGCGACCGCCGTGGAGATCGGGGTCGACAGTTTCAACCCGGCCGGGTTCGGGCCGAGCGGGACGAGCAACGTCGTCGTTCCGTGCGACGACGAGTCGCACACGATCACGATCACGCCGCAGAGCGACGCGGGCCAGGGCGAGCCGCAGTCGAAGGACGTCTCTCCGAGCTAGCGGCGCGTACGGACGTCCACGCGGCCGCGGCCGAACGCGTCGATCCGTCCCCAGCGCCCTGGGATGTCCAGGAGCTCGAGGTGCCCGATCTCCTCCGGGAGCGCCGGGTCGACGACGAGGTGCTCCCCGTGCGGCTCGAGGCCGAGCATCGTGCGCAGCAGCAGCAACGGCGTACCCGTCGACCACGCCTGCGGGCTGCAGGCGGTCGGGTACTGCACCGGGTACTTCGTCTGCGAGCGCTCGTAGCCGCCGAACGCCTCCGGCAGCCTGCCGTCGAAGAACTCGGCCGCCTCGAGGATCCCGGACGCGATCTCGGCCGCCTCGTCCTTGAACCCGTAGCGGCGGAGCCCCCAGGCGACGAACGAGTTGTCGAACGGCCACACGGTCCCGACGTGGTACCCGATCGGGTTGTAGCGAGCCTCGCCCTCGGCGAGCGTCCGGACACCCCAGCCGGAGAAGAGCTTCGGCCCCAGGAGATGCCTGGCGACCGCCTTCGCCTTCGTCTTGTCGACGATGCCGCTCCAGAGGAGGTGCCCGTTGTTCGAGCCGAGCGCGTCGACCTTGCGGCCGTCCGGATCGAGGGCCAGTGCGAAGTACTCGTCGTCCTCGACCCAGTAGTCGCGGTTGAAGCGGCGCTTGAGATCCTCGGCGTCGCGTTCGAGCTTGTCGGCGAGATCGTCGTCCTTCCAGACGAGCCTCGCCAGCCGCGCGCCGCGCACCTTCGCGTCGTACGCGTAGCCCTGTAGCTCGCACGTCGCTCGCGGGAATCCCGGCAGCGACCCGTCGCGGAACGAGATCGAGTCCCAGGAGTCCTTCCAGCACTGGTTCTCGAGGCCCGTCTTCTCGTTGCGGCGCTTGTACCAGATGTACCCGGTGTCGCCCGGGATGTCCGCGTACTCGTCGATCCAGTTGAGAGCCGCCCGAGCCTCGACCTCGAGCTCTCGCACGATCGCCCTGTCCCCCGTCCAGCGCTCGTACTCGTCGAGCAGGATCACGTACAGCGGCGTCGCGTCCACCGAGCCGTAGTACGGGGAGTGCGGACGCTCCTCGAACGCCGTCATCTCGCCGTAGCGCATCTCGTGGAGGATCCGCCCCGGATCCTCGTCGCGGAAGTCGTCGAGCCGCACGCCCTGCCAGTCGCCGAGTGCGCGCAGCGTCGTGGCCGCGAGCTCGGGCGTGAACGGCAACGCCTGCAGGCTCGTGAAGATGCTGTCACGGCCGAACATCGTCATGAACCAGGGGAGCCCCGCGGCCGGCAAGCTTCGTCCTCCGGCGATCGGCGGCGAGAATCGCAGCGCGGCCAGATCGACGAGGCTCCGCCGGTACGTCGCCTTCAGCTGGTCCCAGTCGCACTCGATGCTCGGCGCCTCTGCGAGCCAGTTCTCGAGGTTGCGCGCCATTCGTTGCCGCGTGCGCGCCGGCGTCGACGGCCTTCGCCCGTGCCTGCCCTGCGCCAAGCCGCGCGGTGACGACGTCCAACCCGGTCGTCCACTCGCCGTGAGCCGGGATGCGGACGCGGAAGGACAGACCTTCGGGATCGACCCGCGCCGCCTTCGTCGCGGAGATCTCCGTCGCGCGGGAGAACGGCCCGCGGTCGTAGCCGAGGACGAGCTTGCCGCCGCGGGTGCTCGTCGAATACGCCCCCTTCTTCTTCAGCGCGTCCTTGACCTCGAAGAGGTCGGCGAAGTCCGAGGCCGCCTCGATGCGGATGTTCAAGGTCACGCTCTTGTCGGCGTGGTTCAGGATCGTCAGGTCCTCGTGGAACCCGTTCGCGACGGAGCGCTGTCGGATGACCGAGAGCTTCGCGTCGATATAGACGGTCCCCGTGCCAGGCACGAGGAAGAAGCGGGTCTCGAAGTACTGCAGGTCGTCGACCGACAGCGCGCTCAGGCGCTCACCGTTGATCGTCAGGACCCACCTCGAGAGGAAGCGGGTGTCGAACGAGAAGAGACCAGTGGGATCGGTGAGCGATGCTTCGATGTCGCCCGTCTCGTCACTGACGACGAACGTGTTCCCGTCGAGGATCTTGACGACACCGTCGCTCACCCGCGCCTCCTCGCGTAGCCCGCAGTCATCGTCCGCCGCCGCTGGCGCGGTCCCGGGAAGAGCCGCTGAACCCAGACGAGCAGGCGCCAGTCGCCGTCGAGCGCGAGATCACCCCGCAACACAGCGGCGACCGCGTTCTCCTTCCCCGAGGCGATCTTGTCGAAGAGGGTCTTGTCGACGCGGATGACGCAGTCCGGCGAGGCGACCACTTGCCGTGACACCTGCAGCCGTCCTTTGTCGACTGTCACGAGCCAGCGCTTGGTCCGCTTGCCGTCGACGATCTCGAAGCGCGCGCTCCCGGTCGCCTTGCGAAGGAGCGGCTCCTCACCGCGAGCTGCGAGGGACTCGAAGAACCTCGCAGTCGGATCGGACGCAGGTTTCGCCATGGGCTGCACCTTAGTACTCCCCTGTCTCGTCCGTGTGCTCGAGCGGTGCACAGGCATCGCCGTACGGTGCAGCGAGCTTGGTCGCGACGAACGGATAGACGAGCACGGAGATCATCCCCGCGCCGATCAGCGACGCGCCGACGCTTGCGCAAATATCCTCGCGGGACTGCCCGATGCCCACGATGGCGACGATCAGCGGCAGCCCGGTCGCGCCGAAGAGGGCGAGGCTCGTCGTGCCCCGGCGACCGAGTTCCCGGAGCCAGAGACCTGTCCCGCTAGCTTCGCCGGCCGGCGGAGAGCTCGTTCGCGAAGAACTCGAGTGCGGTCTTCGTCTTCGTCTGTTGTTCTCCTGACAGGTCTATGCCGAAGCCTTCCAGGTACGCCCGAGCCTCGACGCCGACCTGGAACGCCTCGCCGGGAAGGCACTTCGTCGATAGCTCGAGAATCCTCGATCCATCCGGGTAGAGCCACATCTCGGCGACCAGCTTCCTCCCGAAGTCGCTAGGGGCGAACTTCAGTTTCAGGACGAAGATCGGGCCGAGGATGGATAGATCGTTCAGCTTCACTCCGTCCGGGCTATGAGCGCCGAGGAACGCCCGCTGTTCCTTCGAGAAGAGCTTGCTGACCGGCCTCGCTCCGGAGACGGCTTCGCGAATATCGGTGTTGGAAGCCTTTCCCTTCATCGACGCAGAGCACACATAGCCTGTGGGCATCGCGTCCACTTCCACGCCAACGGCACCGGAGCGACGAACATCGTCGGGCAGCTCATCCGGAACGACCGGTCGGAGCTTGACGACCGTGTCACCCGTCCCTCCCTGAACTCTGCGGGCGCGAACCGCGACTCCGTTCCCGTTGAGCACCAGGTCGGGCGTGTCGAAGAAGAACACCTGCCTGATCTGGGCATCTAGCGGATCGAGCTGCAGGCCGGCGACCGTCGATCTCTGCGCACTCTCAGGGATCGTCAACTTCAGCTCGACGCTGTCAGCGCCGCCGATGAGCGAGACCAGCGCCGCTAGCTCCTCGCCCGACAGGTCGCGCAGCCTTGGTGTCGTGGTTGCCATGTCTCCTCCGTCCGTGACGCGGTCGTGTGTAGGGCTCTAGCGACGCTCGGGCTGGCGGTCGCCACCGGACAAGCAGTCTCGGGCCAGCGTTGTCTCCGCGCGGCTAGATACGCCTCCGACCCGCTCTCCCAGGTGTGACGGCCGCGGCCACCACCGCCGTCTTCGCAACCGGCGACGGTCCGGGCGTGACGGCCTTCGCAACCACTGCGGTCTTCGCCACCGGCGCACCGACGACGCCCACTCTTCCAACACGCGCTGCTCGAACTGGCATCTCAGGCTCCTTCGGTCGCGAGTGCGTTATCCGCCTCGATGGAGGCGATGATCGCCTGAATAGGAATCCGTCCGGTTGCGATCAGTTGGCCGCCCGAACGTCGCGCCGCCGACGCGAATGGCGCAGCCCACAGGTTCTCCCAGATGAGCACTCCGGCAGTGCTACCCGGCTCCATGGCCGCGGCGAGATGATCGACGTCCTCGGCGGCCAACAGCTCCGCCAGCTGGGCCTCGATCCTCGTAAGTTCTCCGAGTTCGGGGACATCGGACAGCTCGATCGCATCGACGGTGCCATCCTCGTCCTTGGTGAGGATCAGCACGTCGATCACGCGGATGATCCCGGCGTCGACCAACCTGACCAGCTCCTTCGCCATCTCGCCCGTGAAGTTGCTCGCGCCCACCGGGAACTCGACGACGACGTAGTCGACCGGACCCAGTGAGTCGAGATCCGTGCCCTGCTCTATGGGTTCGGTACTGATGCTGTTCATGACCCCCCTTAGTACGCGGTTGCCGCGGCGGATTTGTCCGAGACCACGTAGGCCACGATCAGGGCCGCGGGGAAGAAGATCAGGCTGAAGATGAAGTAGCCGATGAAGCTGTGGCCCTTTCGACCCGCAACACGCGCCGGCCAGAATGCGATCGCGATCCAGATTGCCAGCGCGAGGATCGTCCAGAGCCACCATCCGTTTGCTGCGAGCACCATCCGGTCACCCCTCGTTTCGACTTGGTCGAGTCACTCTGCTCCACCGCACGCGATGTGACTAGGTGACCCGGCGCGAATCACCCGGGTGAAGCGGGCTCCGGCGACGGCATCATCCGTCACGTCGAAGTCGAGCGGAACATTGCAAGGGGCCCCATCACACCGGATTGATCCGTTCGATTTCGATGTTTCGGCTCTGGAGCCAGCTGAGAACGCCGGCGAGATGCGACTGGTCGATCACGTCGACGACGATCAGTGTCTTTCCGCGGCGGGGCTCGAAGCGGCGCCCGCCGAACTCCGCGACCGCCTCGTCGTCGAGCTCGCCCCGCACGAGCACCTCGTATGTCGTCGTCACTGCTTCAGCATGAACCTCCAGGACCCGCCGCGAAGACCATCGGCCGGGGTTCATCCGGGTGAACTTCCGTTGCGCGAGACGCTCGACTGCAGGAGGATTACTGGAATGTCGAGCTCGGCACGATCGCGTCGCGGCGCGGCGGCGGATCTGCCCTTCGTCACGCCGACGAAACTCCGGCCGCCACACCTCCGGTCCGGGCTGCTCCAGCGCACCGAACTGCTCGAGGCGCTCCGAGGCGGAAGGGAGAGGACGCTCACGCTCGTCTGCGCACCGGCGGGCTACGGGAAGACGACGCTCTTGGCGCAGTGGGAGGCGGCGGACCGGGAGCAGAGACTGTTCGTCTGGGTGGGGCTCGACGAGCGCGACTCGGATCCGATGCGGCTCTGGACCCACGTCATCGGCGGGTTGCGCCTGGCTCGACCACAGCTCGGGGACGCCTCGCTGCCTGCCCTCGCCGGCGGCCCGAGCGTTGTCGCCGGGTCGGTCCTGCCGCTCCTCGTCGACGAGCTCACGCAGGTGCCGCCGCTCGTCCTCGTACTCGAGGACTGGCACGAGGTCAGGAACCCACTGTGCGACCAGACGATGAGCGTGCTCGTCGAACGCATGCCGGAGCAGCATCAAGTCGTGCTCTCGAGCCGTTCCGACCCTGCGCTGCCGATCGCGAGGCTGCGCGCCCATGGCGAACTTGCGGAGCTTCGGGCACGCGATCTTCGCATCGCGCCTACGGACGCCGCGGCGTTCTTCCGCGAGGCTGGCGTGCGACTCTCCGCCCGCGACGGCCTACGACTCATCGAGAGAACAGAGGGCTGGCTCGCGGGGCTCGCCCTGGCGATCCTCGCACTCAGAGAGCAGACAGATCCGGGGCGGTTCGTCCGGGAGTTCTCGGGCGACTCGCATCACGTCTTCGACTATCTGGCGCGCGATGTGCTCGACCGAGTCGATCCGGACACTCGGACGTTCATGGTGCACTCGTCGGTTCTCGACAAGCTGTCTGCGCCGCTCTGCGACGCCGTACTCGAACGCTCGGGATCGGCCACCGTGATCACAGAGATCGGCCGCTCGAATCTGTTCCTTATCTCGCTGGACGAGTCGGGGTCCGAGTACCGGTATCACAACCTCTTCGCGACGGTCCTGCGACGAGAGCTCGAGGCAACAGCGCCGCTCTCCATCGGTCCGCTGCACGCCCGTGCGTCGCTCTGGTACCAGGAGCACGGAGAGGTCGAGCTCGCGATCGAGCACGCGATCGCGAGCAGGGATGCAGCACGAGCAAGCGCCCTCGTGATGAGCGCTGGCGTCCAACTGCTCTCGGCAGGCCGCATGGCAACGGTGAACCGCTGGTTCGACCTGCTCGCGTGGCCGGAGGCAATAGCAGACCGCGAACTCGCGGCGATGCGCGCGCTGAGCGCTGGGCTCAGCGGCCTTGGGCGCGACGAGGTCGAGCGTTGGCTCGCCATAGCGGAGGACGGCCCGGATTACGGGCCGCTCGCCAACGGCATCTCGTCGATTCGCTCCGTGGTCGCCATGGTGAGCTCCAACTACCTCAGCCGCGGCATCGCCGACGCCGAGCGATCGGCGAGACTCGTCATCGAAGTCGAGCCGGACGGGAGCGAATGGAGCTACGCCGGCCTCGTTCCACTTGGACAAGCGCTCTATCTGGAAGGTCGCCGTGACGAGGCTCGGGAGCCACTCGAGGAAGCCAGGAGACTTCCGGGGGCGAATCGCCGAGCCACGACCGTCCTGGCTCTCGCGTACCTCTCCCTGATCGCGCTCGCGGGCGACGACCTGGAGAACGCCGAACGCCTCGCAGACCACGCGCTCGCGACCGCGGCCAAGATCGGACATGCCTCCACGGCGGCAGCGGGCAATGCGCATCTGGCAGTCGGGTGCGTCCTGATGCGCAGAACGGATCTCCTGTCAGCCACAGAGCACCTCGAGCGCGCCGTCGCGCTCACCAGCGTCGACGCCGCGTCGTACTGGCACGCGCACGCCCTACTGCACCTCGCCGCCGCGCGGCGTGGCACGGGAGATCGCGACGGCGCCAGGGACGCGCTCGCTCGTGCGCGGACGGAACTGGACGAGCTTCCCGACGTCGGGGCGCTCGGAGACCTCTACCACGAGACGGACGACGCCATCAATCGCCCGACGCGACACGACGGATTCCTCGGCGAGGAGCTCAGCGCAGCGGAGAGACGAGTGCTCGAGCGCCTCGTCGACGGCCTGTCCGTTACCGAAGTCGCACACGAGCTCTGGCTCTCGCCGAACACCGTCAAGACGCATCGGCGTGGCATCTACCGGAAACTCGGCGTCCGCACGCGAGAGGATCTCATCACACGGGTGAGTGCGCTCGGCCTCGGCGCGCCCGCCGAGCGCCAGTAGTTCACCCGGGTGAACGGGCTCACACCGCTGGGAAGCGCCGGAACACCGATCTAGAGTCGCGTCGTTCGAAACTGCGCATAGGAGGAGGAGCAAAGTGAGACGCCGGACCGGATCGCGGGTCATGCTCGGGGTCGCCGTCGTCTTCTGCTTCGCGGCCACCGCGTGTTCCCGCGACGACTCGACGAACGAGACCGCCCGGGCCGTCGTCGAGATCCGTACGGTCGCGGTCGGGGATCCGCGGAACCCGGCTGCGGCGATCGTCCCGTTCCACCCCGGCGTGTACGAGAGCTGCGCCGACGCTCCGTCGCGCAAGGCCGGCTGCGAACTGGTCGGCCAGGTCGACGACGACTACGAGATCGGCGAGCTCGAGGTCACAGTCGCCGAATACGTCGCCTTCCTCAATACGGTGGATCCAGACGGGAGCAACCGTGGAGATCTCTACATCGACAGCATGAGCCCCTCGAGCTGGCCGAAGTACGGCTCCATCAGCCGTCTCTCGGGCGACGGGGTCGGGCCGGGCGAGCACTATGCGGTCGCGTACCCGGAGTGGGCCGACAAGCCCATCGGCTTCGCCAACTTCCCCCGGGCGGCAGCCTTCGTCAACGCGCTCACCAACGGCGACGTCCTCTCGCGCACCACGTCCACGAGCGAGGGGTTCGACGTGGTCAGCTACAGGGTTCGGCTCTCGAAAGATTTCGACAACGGCATGTACGACCTCCGCTCGGCGGGCGACGCTGGCGCGACGAGGACGCGCTCCACGGGCTTCGTCGTTCCGAGTCAGAACGAATGGATCAAAGCGGCGTATTACGACCCCGAGGGCCGAGGTTCTTCTCCGTACTGGCTGTACCCGACGGGTCCGCTGAAAGCTCCCAGGGCATCGGTCCTCGGCGAGAGCGGGGACGTCACCAACGCCGACGTGCAGCCTCTCTCGACGTACACGCCGAGGGGCGAAACGGACATGTCCCCGAGTTGGTGTCCGTCACAGGCCGGCGCGGACTGCAACAGCGCGAATCCACTCGGCTTGTCCGCCTCGAGCTACGAGGCCAAGTTCCAGGCCAACGTGAGCACCGTCGGCCAGACGCGTACGCGCTCGCCTTGGGGAACGCTCGATCAGGGTGGAAACGTCGTCGAGTGGACCGACACCATCGCCCCCTCGCCGAAGTCGGGCGACGCACGCATATGGCGTCGAGCACACGGCGGTGTCGCTAACGCGCCGGCATACCAGCTCTGGATCTCGGCGATCGGGCGGACGCCCGAAGCGAACGTCGGGATCGAGCGCGCCAATCCCTGGCAGGGCTTCCGCGTGGGCGTCATCGGCGAGCTCCGGGCCGGCTGAGGATGACGATGCTTACAGCGGTTACCCACGCCGGGAGCAGGAGCGCCAGGGCCTCGACGTAGGTGACACTGAAGAGGAAGACGAGCCCGGAGACGTAGCCGCAGACGACCAGCCAACGCGGTAGGAACCCCGTCCGCAGACCGATGGTCGAGGCGACGAGCATGAAGACGGCTGCCGCACGGACCGCGAAAACGAACAGGAACGAGAAGCCGAGCGCTCGGGCGAGGAGGAACGTATCCGCGTTCGGTGGCGGCTGATCCTGGAACTTCACCGCCGCAACCAGCGCCCCGGCGGACGCCGAGGCCGCGAAGAGCATCGCGACGAACAGCAGGCCGCTGCCGAGGAAGACGGTCGCAAAGAAGCGGTCCTCACGATCGCCGAGGTGGCTGCGGATCGCAGCGATGAACCAGAGGAAGGCGATCCCTGCGAAAGGGACGAGGTAGAGGCCGACGAGCGCCGTCCGTCCCGCCTCGTGCTCGAGGTAGAAGTCTGCTATTTCCTTCGGGCTGCTCCCGGGGGCGGGGCGCGCGCGCAGGAGTAGCAAGGAGACGACGAAGAGCGCGGAGAAGACAAGTCCGGCGATGCCTGCGGCGCGCGGCGTCTCGAGGCGGCGCTCGGCCGCGAGTCCCGTGCCCGCGTCTCCGGGCTCGCCCTTCACCGGCCCCCTTGCGCGAGTTCGGCCCCGTGGCACTGCTTCCACTTGCGCCCGCTGCCGCAGCTACACGGGTCGTTACGCCCACGGCGGACATCCTCCTGAGCGTAGAGCTGCATCACATCGGCGGGTGCGAGACCTCCGCGTAGCCGTTCGGACATGAAGCGCATCGGGCGGTCGACGTGGTGGAAGAACGCCTTGTAGCCCGCGCACAGGTAGTTGAGCCCTGGTTCGCCGTCGGGCGTCGAGATGAAGCGGTCCTTGGGGCAACCGCCGTGGCAGGCGAAGCGGACATCGCACTCGAGGCAGTACCGCGGGAGGGTGTCGCGCTTGTCGAGCCCGAACTGGCGCTGCTGCTGCGAGGCGACGAGCTCGAGCATCCGGGTCTCGCGAATGTTCCCGAGCCGGTATTCCGGCTCCACGAAGTGGTCGCAGGAGTAGAGGTCGCCGGTGTGCTCGAGCGCGAGCGCGAGCCCGCACGTCTCCGAGTGGATGCACAGGGTCGGCGGCTCCCCGACCCAGTTCGCGAGCGCGACGTCGAACATCTGGACGTACACCTGGCCGACGTCTCGGCGTACCCACTCCTCGAAGACATCAATGAGGAAACGTCCGTACTGTTCCGCTGTCACGGAACGTCCGGTGACGTGGTCACCTGCCTGGACATACAGAGGGCGGTCGCGCCACGAGTTCCAGGGCACGGTCCCGTCCTCGGACGCCTCCGCGACGCGCTCGATGATCGGGATGAACTGGATGAACTCCGCGCCGCACTCGTCGCGGAGGAAGCAGTACACCTCCCGACCTCGCTCGGCGTTCGCGGCGTGGATCGTCGTCAATGCGTTCCACTCGACGGCTGCGTCGCGCAGGTGTTCGAGACCGTGCATGACCTGGTCGAACGAGCCCTTCCCGCCCTTGTTGACGCGGTAGGCGTCGTGGATCTCACAGGGGCCGTCGATCGACAGACCGACGAGAAACGCGTGCTGAGCGAAGAACGCCGCCCACTCGGCGTCCAGGAGCGTGCCGTTCGTCTGGATCGTGTGCTCGACGCGCTGCGCCGGCTGCAGGTATCGCTCGGCGATCTCGACGGAGCGCCGGAAGAAGTCGAGCCCCATGAGCGTGGGCTCGCCCCCTTGCCAGGCGATCGTGACCTCCGGGAGTCCCGCATGCGCCTCGATCAGCTGCCGGATGTACGTCTCGAGCAGGTCGTCGGCCATCCTGAACCGCGAGCCGGGGTAGAGCATCTCCTTCGAGAGGAAGAAGCAATACGAGCAGTCGAGGTTGCAGACCGCTCCCGTGGGCTTCGCGAGAAGATGAAAGGCCCGAGGAGCGAGCGCGCTGAGCTCTTCCTCGCGCGGCGAGTCGGCCAGACGCGACATGTTACGGCTCACGGGCTCCCGACTACACCGTCCGGCGTATCAACGCTGGCGCGGGCGTCGAGTACGGACGCGCGCCGGCTGCTGGGGCCTTGGGCCGTGAGCCCGAGTCATGACCACGGTCGCGATGACCACGGCGAGACCGAGCATGACCACTGTCGTCACGTCGCCTGCCTCCTCGTCATTTGGGGTGCGAGGGCATGAAGTAGCGTCCGTGGGCCGAGCTCAATCCCCAGGCCGCCGCACGGGGCCGACTGCTTGTCGTCACGCATTGGCGTGCTCCTCGGCCCGGCCTGGCACGGGTTCCGCCACCGAGCCGAAGACCTGGTCCACAAGGCCGTCGACGAAGCCCTTCGCCTGCTCCTCGAAATCGGGCTTGAGATTTGGCGGGGGCATCTTCAACCCCATCACGCGCTCCTGCGCCTCGCCATGCTTCATGTATCCGAGCCACGAGAGCATTGACTTGACCTGCCCGCCGGCGACGACGAAGTGCGTCTTGTCGACGAACCGGCCGCCGGCCTTCTCGGCGAGCTTCTTCTGCTGCCGGAGGTTGATGCTGTAGTAGCGGCGGGAGATCGACGCCGTTGCAAAGGGCTTGCCTTCGAGCACCGCTTTCGCACCGGGCGACTCGAGGTACGAGCGGATCGGCATGCTCGTCTGGAACCACCACGTCGGTGAGGCGAGAACGACCAGGTCGTAGTCGCCCGCCTCCGCTTCGGGCGGTGTGCGGATCTCGCCCGTCTTGTGGCGGAGCTGCGCGGGCAGGATGACCGGAATCTGGAGCATCGGCCGGTCCATCGGGAACTGCGAAAGCTTCGGCAGATAGCGCTCGTCCGTGAACTCGATGAGCGCTTTCGTCACGTCGCAGCCTCGGGCCTCGAACTCCGTCGCCAACGCGTCCGCCACGCGCCCGGACTGCTTGGTCAGCGTGTAGTAGACGATCAGCACCTTCGATTTCGTCGCTCCGTTCACGCCGTCTCCTCTCTGCTCGCTATTCGGGCTTCGGAAGTCCGAGTTCGCGTGCGAGCGCCTTGTCTCGTGCGCGGTCGGGAAGCGCGGCCGCGACCGCGGTCTGCTTCCCGCCGTGGCCCACGAGATAGCGAGTCTTGGGCTTGTCCGCTGTCAATGCGTGGTGGACCGCCTCGGCGATCACGAGCGGGGGATCCGCCGAAGCTGCCGCATCCTCCACCGCCTTTCGAATGGCGGCGATCTGCGTCTCGTAGAGCGTGAAGCCTTCGGATCCGAGCTTCTCCTCGAGTCCGTCGAGCGCCGCGAAGGTCTTTCCGAAGATCGCGGTCTTGACCGGCGCCACCTCGATCAGGGACACGTGGATGTTCCACTGCCGAAGCTCGAGACGAAGCGCGTCCGAGATTGCCCGCATCCCGAACTTGGAAGCGCTGTAGGCCCCGTTCAGCGGAAGCACGAGCATCCCGCCGATCGATCCGACGTTGACGATTCGTCCGCCTCCACTGCGGATCAACGGGAGGAACGCCTGTGTGATCGCGACCGGGCCGAAGAGATTCACCTCGAGCTGATGCCGGAAGTCCGCCATCGGCTGGTACTCGAGGGGCGCAGGCACGCCGATGCCGGCGTTGTTCACGAGTCCGGCGAGCCCGCGATCGGCGACGATTCCGGCCACCGTGTCTTTCGCGGCTGCGATGGCTTTCTCGTCCGTCACGTCGACGATGACCGGCGTGAGCTCGCGTGCGGCCCGCTCTTGCAGCGCCTCCCCGTCTTCCGCGCGGCGCACGCCCGCGATGACGTGGAACTCCTGCTCCGCCAGATGGAGCGCGGTCGCCTCACCGATGCCGGTCGAGGTGCCCGTGATGAAGACGTGCCCGCGAGCGT
This sequence comes from uncultured Gaiellaceae bacterium, assembly GCA_963746975.1. GTDB lineage: Bacteria > Actinomycetota > Thermoleophilia > Gaiellales > Gaiellaceae > GMQP-bins7. Next base: position 514,050 of record CAVVDE010000010.1, on the reverse strand, counting down.
CACTCATGCCCGGTCACCCTCCGAGCCCGGCGGAAGCCTCCTCGAGGCCGGCTTTTAGCTCCTTCGCGGACGCCTTGTCGATCTGGACGATCGACTTCCGCACCGAGTTCTTCAGAGCACCTGCGGCTGCGTCGGCATCGTCGTGTTCGTAGATGGCGATGATCCCGGCGGAGCCGGGCGGAAGCGCGTCGTCCATCTTCTCACCGATCCCACTCTCCAGTCGCTTCCGCGCCAGCTTGCCGGCGACTGCTCCGAGCCCCGCTCCAACTGCCGTCGCCGCCAAGAGGGGCGGAGCGAACAGGCCAAGGACGAGCCCCACGCCGCCGCCGACCTTCGCGCCTTTCTTCCCGAGGTGGTCTCCCGTCTCCTCGACGGTGAGCTCCCCCTCGGCGTCCTTCGTGACGAGGACGATCCCGTCCGTCGCGATCCTCTCCTCCTCGACGAGCTGCACGAACGTGTCGAAGTCCTGCTTTGCCAGGTCGGGGATCAGGTAGACGCTGATCAGGACGTCGAGCTGCTCCGAGTCACTCATGATCTCTCCCTCGCCTAGGCGCTCGCGCCGTGGGCGGCGAGAGCCTGCGACGCGTGCTCGTGGAGTGCCTGGCGATCCTCGTCGCTCAGGTCGGGGTCGATGTCGAATACGACCTGCTTGATCTCGCCGGTGAATCGGAACGGCGCCTTGTCCGCGTAGCTCTTGTCGACGACGAGGCCGTTATCGCAACCGATGTCCATACCGGCGTAACCGGAGAAGCGGGATGGCACCGTGTGCTCCATCCGTCCGCCGCCGACCTTCTCGCCGTTGACGAGCAGGGTCACCTCCCCGCCCGTTGCGGGCTTCGGAGCATCCGCCGCGAACACCATCTCGACCGTCACGTCACCCGTCGGCAACGTGCCCTCCGACTCCTGCGTGTACTCGAGCACTCCCAGCATCGAGTAGTGGTGCTTCAGCTTCCCGTCCTGGATGTAGAGCCCGAATCCCCCGAGGTGGTCGAACGCCGCCACGATCACACCCTCGACCCCACCGTCGGGGATGACGAGCTCGGCACCGATCGTGTACGAGTGGTTGTAGATCCTCGGGATGGCGCCGGCTGCGATGTTCTCGATGCGCCCGCGGTACGTGAACTTCGTGTCCTTCGGCAGAGGCGGCACGATCCCGTAGAACGAGCTGAGACCGCCGAACAGCGGGAGCACGTTGTTCCGGTCAGCCTCCTCCCAGAACAACGCGCGAAGCTCCTCGACCTTCTCCGGGTTCTGCTGCGCGATGTTCCTCGCCTGCGAGAAGTCGTCAGGGAGGTAGTAGAGCTCGACCGGGTCGGCGTCGGGATCCCAGCCCGGCCCGAACCCACGCAGAACCTCGGGGTCGAGCTCCCAGGGGACTCGTTCGGGCCGCTGGCAGAACCACCACCCGTCCTTGTACATCGCCCGGTTGCCGAGCGCCTCGAAGTACTGCTGCGTGTGGTGTTCCGGCGCGCTGCCGTCGCCGAGCGAGCCCGTGAACGTGAACCCGTCAAGGGGCTGCTGCTCGATGCCGTCCACGCTCGTCGGGGCCGGGATGCCGGCCAGGTCGAGGACGGTCGGCCCGACGTCGGTCACGTGCGTGAACTGACTCCGGAGAGCGCCCGCATCGCGGATCGACCTCGGATAGCGCACGACGAGCGGGTTCCGAGTCCCTCCGAGGTGAGAGGCGACCTGCTTGCCCCACTGGAACGGCGTGTTGCTCGCGAGCGCCCAGTTGGACGAGTAGTGCGGCTCGAGCTCGTCTCCGCCCCACGCCTCGAGGCCACCGTGCTTGAAGAGAAGCCCCAGCTGCTGCTCCACGGTCAGCGGGATCCCGTTCAACGTGGTCATCTCGTTGAACGTGCCGGTGAGCGTGCCCTCCATGCTCGCGCCGTTGTCGCCCCAGATCCAGACGACCAGCGTGTTGTCGAGCTCACCCATGTTCTCGATGGCGTCGATGATCCGGCCGATGTTCCAGTCGCAGTTCTCCGAGTAGCCGGCGTAGACCTCCATCTGCCGGGCGGACAGGCGCTTACGTGTCTCGTCGAGCGAATCCCATGCCTCGAACGCCTCGGCTGGGTTCGTCAGCTCGGCGTCGGCAGGAATGACTCCCAGTTCCTTCTGGCGCGCGAACGTACGCTCGCGCATGACGTCCCAGCCCTCGTCGAAAGAGCCCTTGTACTTGTCCGACCACTCGCGCGGCACGTGGTGTGGCGCGTGGCTGCAGCCCGTCGCAACGTACGCGAACCACGGCGTCGTCGAGTCCTGCGCCCGAATCCGGTGCAGCCACTCGATGGTCTTGTCCGCCATGTCGTCCGGGAAGTAGTACGGCTTCTCTTCCGTGCTTTCCGGCACGCCAATCGCCTTCTGGTTCTCGAAGATCAGCGGGTCGTACTGGCCCGCCTCGCCACCGAGGAATCCCCAGAAGTAGTCGAACCCGAGTCCGTTCGGCCAGCGGTTGAACGGCCCGGCGGAGCTCTGCTGGTCATCCGGGGTCAGATGCCACTTGCCGAAGCATCCCGTCATGTAACCGTTCTCCTGCAGGATCCGCGGGAGCGTCGCGCAGTCGCGGGGGATCGTCGCGTTGTAGCCGGGGAACGGCCCCGAGAACTCGCTCACGAGGCCGTAGCCGACACGGTGCTGGTTGCGGCCCGTGAGTAGCGCCGCGCGGGTCGGCGAGCACACCCCGGTTACGTGGAAGCGGTTGTAGCGGAGACCCTGCTCGGCGATACGTGTGTAATTCGGCGTTTCGATTGGACCGCCGAACGTCGACGGGTTCCCGAAGCCGGCATCGTCGATGAGGACGAGGAGGACGTTGGGCGCTCCCTCCGGAGGTGCGGGATGCGTCGCCTGGTTCCAGTCCGGCACGGAACCCTCGAGCGTTCGCTTCGTCTCGCCCGCGAACGCAGGGCGCCTAATGGGCAGCACCGTCCGGTCGATCGTCCCGTCGCTCATCTTCCACCCCTCTGGGTCGTTACGCGCAATCGGCGCCGCGAAGCTGCGCCTCGTTCGATCCTTCCGCGTCGGGCTTTCGGTTACAAGGGCGGACGGGCGCATTCACCCGGATGAACCCGCGTCAGGCGTCGGCGACGGCGGTGTCCTGAGCGTGATACGTGTCCAGGAGTCGTCGCTCGTCGTCGCGCTTCGGGAACATGAAGAACACGAGCGCAGCGCCGAGCAGGACCGCGACGACGCCTGCGAAATACGCCCAGTCGTCCCCCTGCAGGAAGGCGGTCTTCGCCCCGGCGGTGATCGCATCCGCGTATTGCGGGTGCTGCTGGGCGACCGCCTCGGCACTGTCGAACGACTTCGTGAGCGCCGCCTGCGTCGAGTCGGTGATGTTCTTGTTCGACTCGCCGATCTGCGCGGAGACGGACGCAGCGTACCCCGCCGTCAGGAGTGCACCAAAGATCGACTGCATGATCGCGCCACCGAGATCACGCTGGAGATCAGCGGTTCCCGACGCCATACCCGCACGCGTGACCGGGACCGAGCCGGTGAGCGAGTGTGAAGCGGGAGTTCCCGCGAGACCGACACCGGCGCCGATGAAGATGTACGCGAGCGCGATCTGCCAGTACGGCGCGCCCTCGTTCCACACGAGAAGCATCCAGAGGAAAGCCGCGAAGAGGAACACGTATCCGCAGAGGAGCGTGAACCTCGCGCCGCGCGCCTCGACGAGCTTCGCCGAGCGCGGAGCGACGACAACCATCACGAGCGCTGCCGGCAAGATCGCCGCGCCGGCCTCGAGAGTCGTGTAGCCGTTGACGTTCTGCAGGTACTGCTGGCTGACGAACGCCGCCGCCATCAAGGAGCCGAAGACGATGATCCCCGCGCAGGCGGCCACCCAGAAGATGCGACGTGAGGCGACGTTCAGGTCGTACAACGGATTTGCAGCGCGGCGCTGTCGGACGAAGAAGCCGATCAGGGCAGCTGCTGCAATCGCTGCAAGTCCGAGCACGAGCGTCGTCTCGTTCGGCACCGGGACGAAGTTGATCGAGAGGATCAGGGTCCCGACAAGAACGACGGACAGGATGCCGCCGAGGTTGTCGACCGGGTCCGCCGTCTCGTTGACATGACTCGGAACGAACAGCACGGCCATCACCAGCGCGATCGCCGCGAGCGGAAGCGTGACGAGGAAGACCGAGCCCCAGTCGAACACCTCGAGAAGCGCACCGGACAGCAGCGGCCCGAGTGCGGCGATCGCGCCGCCGAGAGCCGACCACAGCGCGATCGACTTGGTTCGTCCGGGCCCCGACCACAACGCGGCGATGAGCGCGAGCGTCGTCGGATACGCCATACCGGCCGCCACACCACCGCCGACGCGAGCAACGAAGAGCACCTCATCCGACGGCGCAAAGCCCGCCAGGAGGGACATCGGAACGGCGAGGGATGTCCCGAGCACGAGCATCATCTTCCGCCCGTACCGGTCGCCCACCGCCCCGAGGTAGAGCACCGACGCGGCCAACCCCAGCGAGTACCCGACCGCGATGAGGTTCAGGGTCACCTGCGACGAGTCGAAGGCCTCGCCGATAGACGGCAGCGCGACGTTAGCGACCGAGAGGTTCAGGTTTGCGACGGCGGCGACGAGGATCAGCGAGATGAGGACGAGCTTCGCTCGCTCCGGCTCGGTCCTGGCGCCTGCCACCTCCGTCACGACCTGCGGAGCCTATGTGTTCGCATGCGCGCGAGCGACAGCTGATGGACGCCTTCCGGCGCCCATCAGCTCATTGCCTTGCTCAAGCCTCGGCGGTCTCCAGTGCGGCGGCCTCCTCGGCAGCCAGCAAGCCGACGGCGACGAGGTCCTTCGCGTGGATCCACTCGTCCGCGAGCACGAACCCACCCGCGCGCGCGATGCCGTCCCTGAGCGGGATCGCCCACCGATGCTCGAGGAGCACCACGACTGCTGCGGTGTTGTTCGGAATCGCGTCGGCCGCATACCAGACGTCGTCCGCCTCGAGAAGATGCCCGTCCTCCATCGCCTCCGCGCCGACCTCGGCGCCGGCCTCGAGCCCTTCCTCGCCGGCCATCCCGAGACCGATCAGGCCGCCGACGACCGCGCCGAACTCCTGCGCCTCTCCCTCGGAGAGCTGCGAGTCCTGGAGGACCGCAACGTTCCCGTCGGCGTCCTTCCAGACGGCGAGCATGTCGACGACCCGGACGATGTCCGCGTCGCGGAGCCGCTGGAGCTCCGCGAGGTTCTCGCCCGTGAACTTCGGATCCTCGAACCCGAGGATCAGCATCTGCACCGGACCTATGCTCATGAAACTCCTCTCCCCTGCACGGGCACTTACATGCCCTGCAGGATCTTCTGCTTCTGAACCTCGAACTCGGCGTCCGTGAGGATGCCCTGGTTATGTAGCTCCGCGAGCTGCTGAAGCTTCGCCATCGAGTCCTCGGACATCCCACCGCTGGCGGGGGCGGCTGCCGGGGCTGCCTGCTGCTGGTACTGCTGCGCCTGGAGATCTTCGATGGCTGCGCTCTGGTCGGCTTCGCGCTGAGCCGACTGCGCGCCCTTCTTTCCTGCGTAGTACGCGGTACCGCCGACGACGGCGGCCCGCGCGAGCGGGCGTCTGCGGAACATGACTTCCTCCTGTGTTCGACCGAGCCCCAAGCGTATATAGATTCCGGCTCCGACCACCGGCTTCACCCGGGTGATTCACCGCACGGAGTTGTGCGCGCTACCAGAAGGCGATATGACTTCTTGCGCGACAACGCTCTCGACGCTAGGAGGATCTGTGCTCGCATCTGACTACCCGTTCCTGGACATCCTCTGGACGATGTTCATCTTCTTCCTGTTCGTGATCTGGATCTGGATCCTGATCACGGTCTTCGTGGACATCTTCCGACGGAAGGATGCGTCTGGGTTCACGAAAGCGGCATGGATCATCTTCGTGATCATCCTGCCGTACCTCGGTGTTCTGATCTATCTGATCGCCAACCACGACGGGATGGCCGACCGGAACATCGCGGCTGCGCAGAAACAACAGGCAGCGACCGACCAGTACATAAAGTCCGTGGCCGGCGGCTCGGCCGCGGAGATCGAGAAGGCGAAGGCGCTCCTCGACTCCGGCGCGATCACGCAGGCCGAGTTCGACACGCTCAAGCAGAAGGCGCTGGCCGCCGGCTAGTCGCTCCTTCGGGGCGGAGAGCGCCGTCGGCGTACTCTCCGCCCCCCAGCGCCGTCGTCGCCAAAGCTCGTTAGGCTCGTACGGTGTCCGACGTCGCTCTCGCCCCGCCGCCCGAGGCCGACTCTCGACAGCACAAGTTCCTGCGCATCGCGGCGTGGGTCGTCGGGACGCTCGTCGTCCTCGCTCTCCTTCAGCTCGCCGGGATCGACGTCGTCGGCTGGTTCCAGTCGCTCTGGGACACCCTCACCGAGATCTCGATCGGCTACGTCATCCTCGGGTGTTTCTTCCAGGGGCTGCAGACGACGCTCACCGGCCTCGGCTGGTACGGGATCCTCCGTTACGCGTACCCGGGCGGGGTGACGTTCATGCCCGTGCTCGCCGCGTACGCGACGGGAGTCGCGCTGAACAACTTCGTGCCCGCCAACATGGGGACGTTCGTGACGCTCCTGATGTACGTCGCGATCGTCAACGGCGCGACGTTCCCGGGGGTCCTCGGCGGTTACGTCGTGCAGAAGATCTTCTACCTGGTCATCGGCACGCTGATCTACGTCTACCTCTTCAGCCAGGTGGCCGGCTCGTTCGACTTCCAGTTCGGAAACGAACGGGACGCGATCTCGAATCACCCCGTGCTCGTAATCGGGATCATCGCGGGCGCGATCTTCCTCATCGCGATCCTTCTTCGGATTTTCTGGTCATGGGCGAAGAAGATGTGGGAGAAGGCGGTGGAAGGCGCAGCCGTCCTCCGCGACGGGCGCGCGTACGTGAAGTGGGTGCTGCTCCCGCAGATGGGCGGCTATGCCGCCAAGGTCATGGTGATCATCGTCTTCCTCGCGGCGTACGGCATCCCGGTGACCTTCGGCTCGGTCATGAGCGTGCTCGGGTCGAACCAGCTCGCGAACCTCCTCTCGTTCACGCCCGGAGGAATCGGCGTCAACCAGGCCTTCAACACCTTCGCGCTCGACAGCTACACGTCGTCCACCACGGCCACCGCCTATTCGCTCGGGCAGCAGCTCATCACAACGGCGTTCAACGTCGGCTTCGCCATCGTTCTCGTCTGCGTGGTCTTCGGCTGGCAGGGCGGCTCGAAGCTCGTGAAGGACTCCTACTCGGATGCGAAGGTGAAGAAGGAGGAGATGAGCGAGGATCGCCGGGAGAAGAAGGAGGCAAAGCGAGAGGCGAAACGCGAGGAGGCACGCGGAGGCCTCATGCGCGTCTTCCGTCGGTCCGACGACGAAGCCGGTGACGACGGTTGACGCTTGACGCGCTCCCTCGAATCGGAGAGGGTTGATCACTCATGTGCTGCCTCGCCCTGACCGCCGGCTTCCTCGGCCCCCGTATCGCCCTTTTCCTGTGGTGGATCTTCGGTGACAAGGTGGACGCAGCCTTCAGCTCCTGGATCTGGCCGCTCCTCGGCCTCATCTTCCTGCCGTGGACGACGCTTGCCTACGTTCTCGCCTGGGGGCCGCTCGATGGCGTGAGCGGATTGGGGTGGCTCGTGGTCGCGATCGGCTTCGCGGGCGACATCGCGACGTACAGCTCACGGGCCGCGAAGTCCCGGTACCAGAGCGCGTACTGAGCCCCGGCTCTGCGATCGCTGTATAGGCGACGGTGCGCGGGTGCCGGACGCGATCTTCGAGCATCCACGGCTTGCGGCAATCTACGACGGGCTCGATCCGGATCGCAGCGATCTCGACGTCTATGCCGCCATCGCCGACGAGCTCGGAGCGGCGAGCGTCCTCGACGTCGGCTGCGGGACGGGTTGCTTCGCCCTGCTCCTGGCCGAGCGCGGTCTCGAGGTGATCGGCGTCGATCCTGCGCGAGCGTCGCTGGACGTTGCGCGTGCCAAGCCGGGAGCCGAGCGTGTGCGCTGGATCCTCGGCGACGCGACGACGCTCCCGCCGCTCACGGTCGACCTCGCCACGATGACGGGCAACGTCGCTCAGGCGATCTTCGACGAGCCGGAGTGGAACGCGACGCTCCGTGGCGTCTACGATGCCTTGCGCCCCGGCGGACAGCTCGTCTTCGAGACGCGCGACCCGGCGCGCGAGGCGTGGCGGGAGTGGCACGACGAGTCGCACGAGATCGCCGAGATCGACGGCGTCGGCACCGTCGAGCACTGGGGAGAGCTCACGAACGTGAGCCTGCCGCTCGTGACCTTCCGCTGGACGTTCGTGTTTCCCGACGGAGACGTGCTCACCTCGGACTCGACGTTGCGCTTTCGCGAGCGCGAGGAGGTGCACGCGGAGCTTCGTCGCGCACGGCTACGTGGTCGACGATGTTCGCGACGCTCCCGGACCGTCCCGGGCGGGAGTTCGTCTTCCTCGCCCGCCGTCCCGAGGCGAGCTAGCCGGCACAGGGTTCGACCGGACCCCTTCCTAGAGTCTCGCCCATGAACGGCGATGGGACGCGCCGCGTCGAGCTCCTGCTGCCGATGCGCACGATCATCCTGCTCGCGGCGACGATCGGCGTCATCGCTGCGTTCCGTGCGATCGGCGACACATTCCTCATCGTCTTCATCGGCATCTTCCTCGCGCTCGTGTTCGAGTACCCGGTCCGATTCGTGATGCGGCGAACCCGCATGTCGCGTGGCCTCGCCGCGACGGTGACAGTGCTCGGCACGGCCGTCGCAGTGACCATTTTCTTCCTCCTGCTGCTCGTCCCCCTCGTCGGCGGCGTCCGCGACTATCTGCAGGACCTCCCTCAGACGGTGTCCGACCTCCGCGACGCCGGCGGTCTCTCCTGGCTCGGGGACAGCGGCGCAGCCGAGAACGTCCAGTCCGGCGCGCAACAGGTGTCGGTCTCGGTGCCCGACGCAATCTCGTCGGTACTCGGAATCGCCGGCGACTTCTTCTCGATCTTCCTTGCGGCCTTCACGATTCTCTTCATCTGTCTCTTCCTGTTGACGGACATCGCGAACCTCAAGCGTTCGCTGGCCAGCGTCCTTGCGCCGGGAGAGGACGAACGCTGGCTCGACGTGTGGGAGCGCGTGACCGAGACCGTGTCGCGATGGGCGATCGGCGTCGCGATCATCGCGGTGATCGCCGGAACCGTCCAGGGAACGACGGCGTGGCTCCTCGGCTCGAGCTACGCGCTCGGGCTGGGCGTGATCGCCGGCCTTCTCGACATGATCCCGAACATCGGCGCGACCATCGCCGGGTTCGTCCTCGTGCCCACGCTATGGGCGGAGGAAGGCCTCACCGCCGCGATCATCATGCTGATCGTCGTACTCGTGTACCAGCAGGTCGAGAACAACATCCTCACACCGAAGATCCAGGGGACGGCGGTGAGGCTGTCGGGCTTCTTCATCATCGTCGCGGTCACCCTGTTCGGGGCGCTGCTTGGCGTGCTCGGCGCTCTGACCGCAGTGCCGATCGCAGCGACGATCCAGATCTTCGTTCAAGAGCTGACGAGAGAACGCCGCGCGAAGATCGCCGCGATGAAGGAGACAGCGCCCGCCCCAGCCGACGCCTAGACTGCTGCCGAGCAACGCGAGCGCCGCGGCCTCGATCTCCTCCTCCGAAAGGAGCACGAGCCGAGCCGCGTCGCCGAGTGGCACGAACGAGTCCTTGCTCGCCACGCGCGCCATTCGCCCGTCGTAGCCCGCGTCCACGAGCTCGGCGAGGATCCCCTCCGAGACGCCGCCCGTCCGTCGGGTCTCGTCGACGACGAGGACGTGCCCGGTCGCATTCGCTTCGCGGAGAATGTCGTCGACCGGAAGCGGCGCGAGCCAGCGGAGATCGAGGATACGGGCGCGGATGCCCTGCCCCTCGGCAAGCCGGTGCGCCACGCGCGCCGAGAGGTGGAGCCCGTTCGCCCACGTGACGATCGTGAGGTCGGAGCCATCCGCGTAGACACGCGCAGAGCCGACGGGCACGTGCTCGTCGTTCGGGACGGCAACCCAGCCTTCGTCGCCGTCCTGCAGTGCGTCACGCGTGTGGTAGAGCGCGATCGGCTCGAGGAACACGCACACGGTCCCGTCGACGGCCGCCGACTCGGCGCAGGTGACGAGCATCGCCGCCGCGTCGTCGGGCCGCGCCGGTGACGCGATGACGACTCCTGGGATGTCGCGCAGCACACCGACAGCGTCGTCGTTGTGGAAGTGCCCGCCGAACCCGCGCTGATAGCCGTAGCCGGCGATCCTGACCACCATCCCGTTCCGGTACGCACGCTGAGAGAAGAACTGGAGCGTCGAGGCCTCACCGCGAATCTGGTCCTCGGCGTTGTGCAGGTACGCGAGGTACTGGATCTCGGGAATGGGCAGGAACCCGCTCACGGCCGAACCGAGGGCGAGCCCGAGGATGGAGGTCTCGTCGAGGAGCGTGTCGAAGACACGACCCGCTCCGAAGCGCGCGTGCAGGCCACGCGTCACGCCGTACACGCCTCCCTTGACCGCGATGTCTTCGCCGAACAGCAGCGCGTTCGGGTGTCGTTCGAGGACCGCGGCAAGCCCGTGGTTGATCGCCTGCGCGACCGTCAGCGGCTCGCTTCCCGCGACTCCGACGCGTTCCGCCTTCTCCGCCACGACCGCCGGCGACCGCGGCGCGAGCGGCGCCATGACCTGCTCGGCCGAGGTCATCTGCGGGAGCGAGGCCACCTCGAGCGCGAGCTCTCGTACCTCGTCGCGGGCGGCGAGGTAGTCGTCGGCGAGCTGGGCGCCCGTCGCTCGGCCTGCCGAGACGAGCCACCGCGCCGTGCCGAGGATCGGATCGCGCTCGTAGTCGGCACGGATCGCTCGAGGGGGCCGATACGCCATCTCCGCGTCGGCGCCCCCGTGGCTCAGATAGCGCACGCAGCGCAGGTGGAGCAAGGCGGGACGGCGCCGCTCCCGCACCCAGGCAGCGAGCTCCGCGGTCATCCCGAGCACCTCGGCCGGGTCGTGTCCGTACGCGATCTCGTAGCGGAGCTCGGGCCGAGCCGTGAGAGCCGACTCGACCCACCCCGTGGGCGTGGGAACGCTGATCCCGAGGCCGTTGTCCTCGCACACGTAGAGCAGCGGCAGCGGGAGGCCCTGAAAAGCAATCTGCGCCGTCGTGTTCAGCGCTGCCTGGGCGGTCGCGTGGTTGATCGACGCGTCCCCGAACGAGCAGAGGACGATGGCATCCTGCTTCCACGGGCTCGACACGCCCAACCGCGTCGCCCGGTCGATCGCGAGTGCGATCCCAACCGACCGCGGCAGGTGCGACGCGATCGTCGACGTCATCGGGATGACGGCCAGCTCCTTGCGCCCGAACACCTTGTGGCGTCCGCCCGCGATCGGCTCGACCGCGGCAGCAACGACGCCGAGCATGACGTCTCGAAGCCCCTCGATTCCCGCCTGTCCCGCCCGTGCGAGATAGAAGGCGCCGGAGCGATAGTGCAGGAGCGCCGGATCGTCGACGCGCAACGCCAGTGCGACGGCGGCGTTCGACTCGTGCCCTGCCGACCCGATCGTGTAGAAGCTCCGGCCGTGCTGCTGGAGCCAGCGGGCGGCGTAGTCCGACTGGCGGCTGTCGACCTGCGCCCGCCACAGCTCCTCGACGTCCGGCGGAGCTGTGCGCAGCGCCGCGCTCGGCTCGAGCGCGCGCAGGGCGTCGAGGAGATGCTCCTCGAGCGGATCGAGGTCGGTCGTCACGAAGGGTGGTGGCGAGCTAGACCGCGACCTGCTCCTCCAGCTCGGCGCTCCACTCGCCGGCGACGGCTCGCGAGTTCATCCGCGCGCGGTGGACGAACACGGCCTGTGCGGACTCGACGTTCGCGGCGTCTCCGTTCCAGGTGGCGAGCGCCGACTGCTGCAGCGCGCGTCCGTACGAGAAGGAGAGCGGCCACGGGCCGCCGACCTGGTTGATCGCGTCGAGGTTCTCGGTTGCCTCCACCTCGGACTGGCCGCCCGAGAGGAACACGATCCCCGGTATCGCCGCGGGCACGTGTGTCAGGAAGCACTCGACCGTCAGCTCGGCGATGCGTGATGCGGGCGCTTGCTCCGGACACCCCTTGCCCGAGAGCACCATGTTCGGCTTGAGCAGCGTGCCCCGCAGATCGACCCGCTGGACGTTCAACTCGTGGAACGTCCACTCGAGCGTCCGCGACGTCACTTCGAAGCAGCGCTCGATCGTGTTGTCCGCGTCCATGAGGACTTCGGGCTCGACGATGGGGACGATCCCCGCTTCCTGGCAGAGCGCCGCGTAACGCGCGAGCGCATGCGCGTTCGCGCGGATGCATCCGACAGACGGAATGCCGTCGCCGATCGTGATCACGGCTCGCCACTTCGCGAACCGGGCACCGAGCTCGCGGTATTCCTCGAGCCGGCCGCGGAGACCGTCCAGGCCCTCCGTGACCTTCTCGCCCGGGAAGCCGGCCTGGTCCTGTGCGCCGGTGTCGACCTTGATGCCCGGGATCACACCCTTCGAGGCGAGCACATCGGCGAGCGACGTCCCGTCGTCGGCCGACTGCCGGATTGTCTCGTCGTACATGATCACGCCGCCGATGAAGTCCTCCATGTCCGGCGCCGTGAAGAGCAGCTGCCGGTAGTGACGCCTGTTTTCCTCGGTCGACTCGAGCCCGATCCCGTCGAAGCGCTTCTTGATCGTCCCGGTGGACTCGTCGGCGGCGAGGATTCCCTTGTGGTCGGCGACGATCGCCCGTGCCGTCTCGTGTAGCTCGTGCGCAGACATCTAGCGCGCTCCTTTCATCAGGCTCTGGATCTTGGTCAGCGGGTGCGATGCGACGATGCGCCGGAACGTTCCCGAGCGCGAGCGCATGACGATCGACTCGGTCTCGACACGGTCCCCGACGACGCGCACGCCGCGTAGCAGCGCACCGCTCGTGACGCCGGTGGCCGCGACGAAGACGTCCTCGCCCTGGACGAGGTCGTCGGCGGTGAGCACGTGGTCGAGGTCGTAGCCGCCGGCGAGGAGACGCTGCCGCTCGTCGTCCGAGCGCGGCCAGAGCTTTCCCTGCATTGCTCCGCCGAGGCACTTGATGGCGGCGGCGGAGATCACGCCCTCCGGTGTTCCGCCGATGCCCATCAGCAGGTCGACACCCGTCCCCGCCTGCGCCGCAGCGATCGCGGGCGCGACGTCGCCGTCGCGGATGAGGTTCACGCGGGCGCCCGCCTCGCGCAGCTCCGCGATGAGGTCGTCGTGGCGGTCGCGCTCGAGGACCACAACGGTGAGGTCGTTCACGGCGTGGCCCTTCGCCTCGGCGACGCGCTCGAGGTTCTCGGTCGGCGTCGCGTCGATGTCGATGGCGTCGGCCGCCTCCGGCCCGACGGCGATCTTGTTCATGTACAGGGCGGCCCCAGGGAAGAACATCGTGCCGCGCTCGGAGACGGCGATGACAGCGATCGCATTCGGCATCCCGAGTGCGGTCAGGCGCGTCCCCTCGAGCGGATCGACGGCGACGTCCACCTCGGGACCGGTGCCGTCCCCGACCGCCTCGCCGTTGAAGAGCATCGGCGCCTCGTCCTTCTCCCCCTCGCCGATGACGACGACGCCGCGCATGGCGACCGTGTCGAGCATGAGGCGCATCGCGTCGACCGCTGCCTGGTCAGCTGCGATCTTGTCGCCCCGGCCGATCCAGCGCGACGCGAACGTTGCTGCGGACTCCGTGACGCGAACGAGCTCGAGGGCAAGGTTCCTGTCCGGTACCTCGCTCACTGCTGCCGATCCTACATCCGCTCCGGCGCCTCGACACCGACGAGGTCGAGGCACCTCGCGATGACCAGCTGGACCGCGGAGACGAGTCCGAGCCGGAATGCCTCCTGCTCGGACTCGAGCACGCGATGCTCGTGGTAGAAGCGGTGGAAGTCGTCGGCGACGCGGATCGCATAGATGGGGATCCCGTGGGGCGCACGACGCTCCGCGGCCTCCTTCGCGACTTGCGGGAACTCGAGGAGTCGCTTCACGAGCTCGCGCTCTTCGGTCGCGAGCTCCGGCTTCGAGGCAGGCGCCTCACCGACCGGCGACGTCGCGTTCCGGAGGATTCCGGCGATGCGTGCGTGGGCGTACTGCACGTAGTAGACGGGGTTCTTGTTCGTGCGCTCCTTCGCGAGGTCGACGTCGATCTCGATCGTCTGATCGTGTCCCCGCGAGACGAGGTACCAGCGGCCGGCGTCGACGCCGATCGCGTCGAGCAGCTCGTCGAGGAAGACGACGTCGCCACGCCGTTTCGACATCTTCGTCGTCTCGCCGCCCTCGACGAGCTGAACGAGCTGATAGATGAGGACCTCGAGCGACTCGCGTGTGTGCCCGAGCATCTCCGCCAGCGCCTGCAGCCGCGCCACGTACCCGTGGTGATCCGCGCCGAGGACGTAGATCAGACGGTCGAAGCCACCCACGGCGTACTTCCGGCGCATGTACGCCGCATCCTTCGCGAAGTAGGTCGGCGCGCCGTCGGAGCGCACGAGGACGCGGTCCTTGTCGTCGCCGTGAGCGCTCGTGCGAGCCCAGACCGCGCCGTCCTCCTCGAACGTGTCGAGGAGCGCGACCGCCTCCGGGATCTCGGGCTCGACATCGCTTTCCTTCGTCCGCGTGTCGAATCGGATCCGGAAGCGCTCGAGCGTCTCCTCGATCTCGGCCAGCACCATCGGAACGGGGTCGCCCTCGACCGCCGCCAGGTCGTCCATGTACTGCCCGCTGTAGCCGTCCTCGGGCGGCTCCTCGCCGCGGCGGATCGCCTCGATGGAGGCGTAGAAGCGCTCCATCTGCGCGCCGGCGTCGTTGTAGTAGTACTCGCGCTCGACATCGTGTCCGGCGAACTCGAGCAGCCGCGCCACCGAGTCGCCGTACGCGCCGTTCCGGGCGCTCGCGACCGTGATCGGCCCCGTCGGGTTCGCCGACACCATCTCGACCTGGACGCGCTCTGGCTCGACCGCAGACCCGGAGCCGAAGGAGTTACCCGACTCGAGGATCTCGGCGACAGCAGCGGCGAGCCACGCGTCCGGCAGCCAGAGGTTCACGAATCCGGGGCCTGCGGCCTCGGCTCGGGTCACGAGCCCGCGTGAGTGGACCTCACCCGCGATCTCATTGGCAATCTCTCGCGGCGGCTCTCTCCGGGCGCCGGCGAGCCTGAGTGCGACGTTCGTCGCGTAGTCGCCGTGCTCGGCGTCGGAAGGTCGCTCGAGCGCGACGAGGGCGCCGACGATCTCGCTGAGCTCGCCGGCGAGTCGTGCCACCGGATCAGCCAACAGGAGCCTCGCGTGCCGCGAAGAGCGACTCGAGCCGCACCATCTCCTCGGTCGTCCCCACTCCGATGACGACGTCGCCCTCGTTCAGACGTGCGTCCTGCCGCGGCGTCGCATCGAAGGCTCCGTCGAGTCGCCGGATCGCCACGATCAGCGCTCCAGTAGCTGAGTGGACGTCCAGCTCGCCGATCGTCTTGCCCGCCAGCCCGCACTCGCGCGTTACCTCGATCTCCTCGAAACGGAGCTCCGGCATCGGGCCGCCTGCGGTCGCGACGATGTCGAGGAAGTCCGCGACCTGCGGCTTGACGACGAGGTTTGCGAGCTGCACTCCGGCGCGCGAGTAGGGCTGGACGACGCGATTCGCGCCCGCCAGCCGGATCTTCGCGGCCGCCGCCTCGGTCGACGCCCGCGCGACGATGAACAGATCCGGCCGCGTCGCCCTGGCGGAGAGCGTGATGTACAGGTTCCGCTCGTCCGAGTCGACGGATGCGACCAGGCCCCGCGCGCGCACGATGCCCGCCCGGTCGAGGTCCCCGTCCTCGGTCCCGTCACCGAGCACCACCGGGGCTCCGTCGCGCTGCGCGAGCGCCACCGATTCGGGAGTGACGTCGACGACGACGAACGGCGTTCCGCTCGCCCGGAACTCCGCCGCGACGCTCCTGCCCACCCGGCCGTACCCGCAGATGATCACATGGTCACGCAGCTCCTCGATCTCTCTCCGCCTCCTTCTCTCGCCGAATGCGTCCGCGACGACGCCTCGGGTGATGACGTCCACCACCACGCCGGCGATGTAGAAGAAGACTGCCACGCCCGCGAAGAGCAGGACGACGGTGAAGATCTTTCCGGCGTCGCTCGCCGGGGCGCTTGCGAGCCCCGTCAGTGTCGTCGAGACGACGGCGCGGTAGAACGAGTCGACCCAGCCCTCGCCGAGCAGGATCTGGAACCCGACGGTGCCGACGATCAGGACGCCGACGAAGGCGACCTGGGCCCACAGAAACCGACGCCAGTACGACTCGTCGCGCACAGCCGCCATCGTAAGCGGCCGTTCCGGCGTTCCCGGGCTAGACGCTCTTGGCCGAAGGTGCGGCGGTGATCGGCACGACGACGCCGTCGCGGTGGAGCGCGATCTGGACTTCCTCGCGCGCCTTGTAGATGCGCCACTTCACGGTGGCGAGCGTGATCTCGAGCGTCTCGGCGATCTCCGTGTACGAGAGCCCGACGACGTCGCGAAGGAGGAGCGCCATCTTCAGGTCGGGATTCAGTGCCTCGACCGCGCGCCAGACGGCGTCGATCGTCTCGGCGCGTTCGGCAGGAGCGTCGACGACCTCGAGCGGCGGGGCGTCCTCGATGTTCACGACCGCCCGCGGCCTGCGCTCGATCGCGCGGAGCTCGTCGAGCACCCGGTTCTTCGTGACCTGGAAGAGCCACGTGGTGAAGCGCGACCGCAGCGAGAAGCTCGGGAGCCCCTGGAAGACGCGGAGGAAGACCTCCTGCGTCAGATCCTCGGAGAGGCTCCGATCACCGGTCAGTCGCAGGACGTAGTTGTAGACCGGCTGCTCGTACGTCCTGACGATGATGGAAAACGCCCGCTCGTCGCCCCGCTGGGCCTTGCGCAGAACACCGGGATCTGGCTGGGGCAAGGACATGTGCGCGGCGAGTATAGAGGGAGATTTGTAAAGGGTTCGGTCGGGGGCAGTTACGCAGGGGTTGCGAGCCGATTCCCTGTCATGTCAACAGGAATCGGCACGCCGAGCATCCCCAGAATGGTGGGTGCGAGGTCGGACAACTCGCCCCGTTCGCCCAATTCGAAGTCGTTACTGGTGACAACGAGGGGCACCAGGTTCGTCGTGTGCGCGGTGTGCGGGCTCACACCGTCGGGCTCGAGCATCGTCTCGGCATTCCCGTGGTCCGCAGTCACCAGACAGACACCCCCCGCGGCGTGGACGGCGTCGACGACCCGTCCGAGAGCGGTGTCCGCGGCCTCGACGGCAGAGACGACAGCGGGGATCACGCCCGTGTGCCCGACCATGTCCGGGTTCGCGAAATTCACGACGCAGAAGGCGTACCCGCCGCCGATCTCGTCGCAGACTCGGGTTGCCACCTCCGCAGCCGACATCTCCGGCTTCAGGTCGTAGCTCGGCACGTCTCGCGGTGACGGGACGAGGATTCGCTTCTCGCCCTCCCACTCCCGCTCCTCGCCGCCGTTGAAGAAGTACGTCACGTGGGCGTACTTCTCTGTCTCGGCAGCGTGCAGCTGGCGGAGGCCGTGCTCGGCGAGCACCTCGGCGAGCGTGTTCGGCACCTCTCGCTCGTCGAACGCCACGGGGAACGGAAAGTCCTCGCGGTAGCGGGTCATGGCCGTCAGGTCGATGCTCGCTTCGAGGAGGCGCTCCGAGAGCTGGCGCGCGCGGTCCGGTCTGAAGTTGAAGAAGATCGCGGCGTCGTTCGCGGTTAGACGCGGTCGGCCATCGAGCACGACCGGCTCGACGAACTCGTCGGTCACCCCCGCGTCGTAGCTCGCCCGAATCGCAGCGACCGGATCATCCGCGCGCGCACCTTCGCCTCTGAGGATCGCGGCCGCGGCGCGATCGGTTCGGTCCCAGCGGCCGTCCCGGTCCATGGCGTAGTAGCGACCACACACGGTCGCGATGCGCTCGGCGGGAAGGCTCGCCAGATCGGACGCCGCCGCGTGCGGGGAGACGTCGCGTCCGTCCGTGAACGCGTGGATCCACGTGCGGTCGGCCATCCCCTCGGCCGAGGCGATGTCGAGCAACGCGCGGAGGTGCTCGATGTGGGAGTGGACGCCGCCGTGCGATACGAGCCCGAGCAGGTGCATGTCTCCGTCCCGTTCTCGTGCTCGCCGGAACGCCGCGGTCAACGCCCCGTTCTGCGCGAACGAGCCGTCCGCGATCGCATGGTTCACACGCGCGAGGTCCTGGAGCAGGATCCGGCCGGACCCGATGGTGAGGTGACCAACCTCCGAGTTGCCCATCTGACCCGCGGGCAGCCCGACGGCCTTGCCGGACGCGGCCAGCGTCCCGTGCGGATACCGCCGCCAGAGCTCGTCGAAGACCGGCGTCTCAGCGAGGTCGACCGCATTTCCCGGGCCGGGCGGAGCGATACCCCACCCGTCGAGGATCACGAGAACGACCGGCTTCAAAGGGCCCCGGCACCGGCACGGCAGATCGCATAGAACGACGCCACGTCGAGCGAGGCGCCGCCGACGAGCGCTCCGTCCACGTCGGGTAGCGCGAGAAGCACCCCGGCGTTGTCCGGCTTCACCGATCCGCCGTAGAGCACGGGCGCGTCGTGGAGGGACTTGACGAATGCGTGCGCTTCCTGCGCGATCTCGGGCGTCGCAGTCTTCCCGGTGCCGATCGCCCACACGGGCTCGTACGCGATGACGAGCCGCTCGTGGCGCGGCACCGCGGCCACCTGGCGCTCGAGCACCGTCTTGGTCTTTCCGGCCTCGCGTTCCTGTTCCGTCTCGCCGATACAGGCGATGACGTGCAGGCCCGCCTCGAGCGCTGCCTCGGCCCGCATGCCCACCGTCGCGTCGGACTCACCGAAGTGCTGGCGTCGCTCCGAATGCCCGACGATCGCGCCGGTCACGCCGAGCTCGAGGAGCATCGGCGCCGACACCTCGCCCGTGTACGCGCCCTCGAGCTCCCAGTGGACGTTCTGCGCGTAGACGCGGATGCCGCTGTCCTGCCCGAGTCCCTGGATCGTCGCCTCGAGAGAGACGAACGGCGGGCAGACCACGAGGTCGACGCCCGGTGCGTGGGCGGCCAGGAGGCGAATCTGGGCGGCGAACTCGCGCGCCTGATGCGCCCCCTTGAACATCTTCCAGTTGCCGGCAACAAGCACGGAGGGCGAATCGTAGGCGACTCACGCCGGGCAGGTAGCGTCGCGCGCGTGGGCAGCGAGACCTGGGAGCAGCGGTTCCGTGCATCGGTCGCGTTCCTCCCCGAGTGGTCGCCTCTGGCACCGAGCCGCGCCGTCTACGCCTCGAACGAGTCGGGGCGCTGGCAGGTTCACACGCTCGACACGGACGGCGGCGACACGCAACAGGCGAGCCATGACCCTGTTGGAGTCGTCGACGGGGCTCCGACGATCGACGGCGACGGCGTGCTCTGGTTCGAGGACGAGACCGGAGACGAGGCGGGGGCATGGGTCGTCCAGCCGTTCCATGGAGGCGAGACGCGGCCGTTCCTCGACGGCGCTCCACACGGCTGGAGCAACGGGCTGGCGCAGGCGCCGGGGATCGTCGTCGCAGGGATCGGCGATCGTGGCGGCTTCGCCGTCCACGTGTCGACCGACGGCAGCACAGCGCGCGAACTCCACCGATCGACCGACTACGTCGGTCTCGGCGGAGCGGGCGACGGCGGCTTCCTCCGGGGCGCGCTGTCGGCAGACGGAACCCTCCTCTGCCTCGAGCACGCCGAGCACGGCGACCTGATCCACCCGGCGCTCCGCGTCGTCGACCCGCGGACGGGTCAAACGGTCGCGGACCTGCTCGACGAAGGGATGTCGCTCGAGGCGAAATGCTGGTCCCCGGCTGCCGGCGATCAGCGACTCGCGTTCGTCCACGAGCGCTACGGGGAACTCCGCCCCGGCATCTGGGACCTGTCGACCGGGGAGCGCACCGATCTCGTGCTCGACCTCGGCGGCGCCGTCATGGCAACCGACTGGTGGCCGGATGCGTCGGCGCTTCTGCTCATCAACACGTTCGAAGGACGGAGCTACCTCTACCGCTACGACCTCGGCTCCGAGGAGCTCGTTCAGATCCCGACGGAGCCTGGGTTCGTGTGGAAGGCCCGCGTGCGTCCCGACGGAAGGGTCTGGCTCCTGCACGAACAGGGTCGCCGTCGGCGGCTCGTCCTGGACGACATGCGCTCCGAGGTCCTGACGCTCGGAGGCACTGCCCCCGAGGGCCGGCCGTACGAGTCGTGGCATTTCGAAAACGAGCACGGTCAGCGCGTTCACGGCTTCTTCGTGACGCCGGACGACTCCGGCGGGCCCTTCCCCGTGATGATGTTCGTCCACGGCGGGCCGACGTGGCTCGACCTCGACCGCTGGCAGCCCGAGGTGCAGGCCTACGTCGAGCTCGGCTTCGTCGTCGGGCTCGTGAACTACCGCGGCTCGGTCGGCTACGGCCGCGAGTGGCGCGACACGCTCATCGGGAACATCGGCGGGCCCGAGCTCGAGGATGTCAACTCCGGCCTTCGCGATCTCGTCGCTCGCGGGCTGGCCGACCCCGAGCGAGCCGTGGTTGCGGGCTACTCCTGGGGTGGGTACGTCACGCTGCTCGAGCTCGGCAAGCACCCCGACCTGTGGCGGTGCGGAATCGCCGGTGTCCCGGTCGGCGACTACGAGGCGGGATACGAGGACCTGTCGCCGCTTCTCCAGGCGTACGACCGGGCGCTCCTCGGCGGGAAGACACCGGCCGAGCTCCCCGGGCTCATGCGCGAGCGCAACGCGATCAACTTCGCGGACGACGTCCGCGCCCCCGTCCTCTTCTTCATAGGACGGAACGACTCACGCTGCCCCTACGGACAGGCGATGGCGTACGTCGACAGGCTCGCCGCGCGCGAGCATCCGCACGAGGTCGTCGTCTACGAGACCGGGCACTCGTCGTTCGACGTCGACGAGAAGGTCGAGCACGTCGGTACCGCCCGCGACTTCCTGCGACGCCACGTCCCCGGCTTGCGGCCGGGCTAGACGCCACCGCGCGGCCGCAGAGCGGCTGCCTTTAGGAATCTTCGCGCGACCGGAATCGGCATTCGCAGATTCCGGTCTTGCGCACTGGTCAGCCCGACGGGATCGCCGCGACCCCGGGGAGCTCCTTGCCCTCGAGAAGCTCCAGCGACGCGCCCCCACCCGTCGAGACCCACGAGATCCGCTCGGCGAGGCCGAGCTCCTGGATCGCGCGGACGGAATCTCCGCCGCCGACGACGGTGAACGCATCGGCGTCGGCGACGGCTATAGCCACGGCCTTCGTGCCTTCCGCGAAGCGCGGCCACTCGAAGACGCCCATCGGACCGTTCCAGAACACGGTTCGGGCGCTACGAATCACGTCTGCAAAGCCCTCCCGCGTCGCCGGGCCGATGTCGAGCCCGAGCCAGCCTGACGGCACGTCGTCGTACGGGGTGATCCGGCTCTCCGCGTCCTCCTCGAACGCTGCGGCCGCGACCACGTCCGTGGGCAGCTGGGCGTCGTACGGCAAGGGGTTCTCGTCTCGGAGCTGCTCGGCCATCTTCCCGCCGATGAGGACCGAGTCTGCGCGCTGCCCGAGGTGCTCGAGCACGCCGAGCTTGTCGTCGACCTTGGCGCCGCCCGCGACGAGGACGAATGGCCGCTCGACGTCGCCGAGGAGGCGTCCGAGCATCTCGAGCTCGCGTTCCAGCAGGAGGCCCGCATACGCGGGGAGCAAGTGCGCGACGCCCTCCGTGGACGCGTGCGCCCGGTGTGCCGATCCGAAGGCGTCGTTCACGTAGAGATCGTTGCCTTCGGCCAGGCGCTTGGCCGACTCCGGATCGTTCTTCGTCTCGCCCCCGTCGAAGCGCGTGTTCTCGAGCACGTCGATCCGGTCGTCCGGGAACAGCTCCCGGAGCCTCGCGGCGACCGGAGCGATCGCGAAGGCGGGATCGGGGCCCTTCGGACGGCCGAGGTGCGAGCAGACCGCGACATGCGCCGCCTCCCGTTCGAGCAGCAGTTCGAGGGTCGGCAGCGATGCCCGGATCCTCGTGTCGTCGGCCACCCGTCCCTCCTCGAGCGGGACGTTCAGATCGGCGCGGACGAGGACGCGCTTGCCGGTGACGTCCGCGTCGCGAACCGAGCGCGGGCGGTGCATCTAGGCGAGAAGCTTCCCGATCAGGTCGACCAGCCGGCACGAGTAGCCCCACTCGTTGTCGTACCAGCCGAAGACCTTCACGGTGCTCCCGTGCACCATCGTCAGCGGGCTGTCGAAGATGCAGGAATATGCGTTCCCGTTGATGTCGGTCGAGACGATCGGGTCCTCGCAGTACTGGAGGATCCCCTCGAGCGGGACGGCCGCGGCGGCTCGATAGGCGTCGTTGACCTCGTCCTTCGACGTCTCCCGGCTCAGAGAGACGACGAGATCTGTGAGCGAGCCGGTCGCGACGGGAGCCCGCACGGAGATTCCGTCCACCTTCCCCTGGAGGTCGGGCATGACGATGCCGATCGCCTTCGCGGCTCCCGTCGAGGTCGGAATCAGGTTGATGGCCGCTGCCCGGGCGCGCCGAAGATCTTTGTGCGGGAAGTCCAGGATCACCTGGTCGTTCGTGTACGCGTGGATCGTCGTCATGAAGCCGGACTCGATCCTGCCGAGGTCGTGGAGCACCTTGGCGAGCGGGGCGACGCAGTTGGTCGTGCACGACGCGTTCGAGACGATGTGATGCGACTCCGGGTCGTAGTCGCCGTCGTTCACGCCCAGGACGACCGTGATGTCGGGGTCCGTCGCCGGTGCCGAGATGACGACCTTCTTGGCCCCCGCGTCGAGATGCTTCTGCGCGCTCTCGCGATCGTTGAAGTGGCCGGTCGACTCGAGGACGACGTCGACGCCGAGGTCGCCCCAGGGAAGGGCGGCGGGATCGCGCTCGGAGAGCATGCGAACCTCCTCGCCGGCCGCACGCAGCACGCCGTCCGCCAGCTCGACCTCGCCCTGGAACGGGCCGAGGTTCGAGTCGTACCGAAGAAGATGGGCCATCGTCTTCGCGTCGCCGAGGTCGTTGAGCGCGACGATCTCGAGGTCCGACCCGAGCGCCTGCTGCGCGCGGAAGAAGTTCCGCCCGATGCGACCGAATCCGTTGATGCCGACGCGAATAGCCATTCGTCTCCTCCGTACCGATGTCTGGGCGGGGTCGCTTCGAGTCTAACGACGGTCGGCGGCGAGCTCTTCGAGTGCGCGCAGGCGTCGATGGACTGCCGCTTTCGTGGCGGCCGGGTCGGTTCGCGCCGCGAGCTCTCGCAGCGACGCAGTGGGATGGCGGAGCCGGAGTTCGGCAGCTTCGCGGAGAGGATCCGGCAGCCCATCGAGCTCGTCGTTCGCACGCAGCCACTCGACGGCCTCCAGCTGGCGCCGAGCCGCGCGGCTCGTGCGGACGAGGTTCGCATGGTCGGCGTTCGCGAGGCGGTTCGCGTGGGCGCGGGTCTCGGCCACGACGTGGCGCTCCTCGAGGCGGAGCACCGTCTCGGACGCGCCCATGAGCGCGAGCAGCGACTCGATCGCCTCCCAGCTCTTGGCGTACGCAAGCGAGTGCCCGGCCCGATCGGTCGCGGCCAGCGGGACTCCCTCCGTCCGCGCGAGGCGCGCCAGGAGCGCAGCCGACTCGCGCGACGACGCGCGCAGCTCGAGGTGAGGCGAATGGCCGAGGGTGAGCGAGCCTGCCCCGAGGAACGCCCCCCGGAGGTACGCGGCGCGGCAACAGCTCCGGGCGACCACGCGGCGCGGTGGTCGCCCGAGGGGAGCGTGTCGCCGATCGACGACTCCGGCGGCGGCGAGGACGCGGAGCGCTTCCGCATCGCCGGAGACGTGAAGCTGATACCGCGTCGCCGTGTCGAACGCACGACGGCGGTACGTACGGATCTCGGAGCGGATCCCGCTGTCACGAAGGAGCGCAAAGGCTCGTCGAGCGGCGGCCCCGCTCCCGACGTCGAGGTGGAGACCCCAGTCGCCCGCGCCGCGGAGGTGCAGGCTTCCCGCCGAGTGGAACACGGCGGAGAGCTCCGCTCGCCGGTCGCACTCACGCTCCGGCGCGATGGTGGCGAGCTCCTCGCGGACATCCTCGGACGTGATCACACTTCGACGCCCTCGAGCGCGAGGAGCCGCCGCTTGACCTCGATACCCGCGTCTCCGTAGCCGCCGATGCCGTGCGCCGCCACGACTCGGTGGCACGGGATGACGAACGCGAACCGGTTCGCCGCACAGAACGCACCCGCCGCGCGCGGCGCGCCCGGCCGCCCGGCGAGGGCGGCGAGCTCCCCGTACGAGACCACCTCGCCACGGGGCACGGCTCGGAGCGTGTCGGCGATCGCGTGCTGCAGCGGAGTCGCCCAGCCGAGGTCGATCTCGACGTCCTCGAAGTCGACCGAATCGCCTGCGAGGAACGCGCGAAAGCGCTCCACCAGCGCGTCGGATCCGTGCTCCGACGACTCGGACCCGAACCGGAAGTCGTGTTCGACCAGGACCCCGTCCGAGCGCCAGATCTCGCCGACACCCCAGCCGGGGACCGCGTAGCGCGTCTCGACTACGGTCACCCAGACCACTCTAGAATCGCCCGCATGAGCGCACACGGCTTCTTCAAACCACCGGCACACGACAACGAACCCGTCCTCTCCTACGCGCCCGGAACGCCCGAGCGTGCCGAGCTGCAAGCTCGGCTGCGCCAGATGGAGAGCGAGCGGATCTCGATCCCCATGATCATCGGCGGCAAGGACGTCCACACGCGCGAGACGTTCGAGGCGGTCGAGCCCCATCGCTCCAGGCACGTGCTCGCCGACGTCGCGAAGGGGGGCCCCGAGCACGTCGAGCAGGCGGTCGCGGCCGCCAATGCCGCGCACCACGACTGGTCGCGAATGCCGTGGCACGAGCGCGCGGCGATCTTCCTCCGCGCCGCGGAGCTCCTCTCCGGGCCCTGGCGCTCGACGTTGAACGCCGCGACGATCCTCAACCAGTCGAAGACGTCACACCAGGCGGAGATCGACGCCGTGTGCGAGATGTGCGACTTCTGGCGCTACAACGTCGACTACGTCCTCCGGATCTACTCGGAGCAGCCCCACTCGCCGACGGGCATCTGGAACCGGATGGAGTACCGGCCGCTCGAGGGCTTCGTGTTCGCGGTCAGCCCGTTCAACTTCACGTGCATCGGCGGGAACCTCTCCTCCACGCCTGCGCTCATGGGCTGCACGATCGTGTGGAAGCCGGCGTCGACGGCCACGCTCTCCGCCTACTACTACATGCGTCTCCTGCAGGAGGCGGGGCTGCCCGACGGCGTCATCAACCTCGTGTACGGCTCGGGATCGACGATCGGCGGCGCAGCGCTCGCGAGCCCGGATCTCGCCGGTATCCACTTCACCGGCTCGACCGAAGTCTTCAACGGCATGTGGGAGACCGTCGGGAAGACGATTGCGTCCGGCGGCTACCGCGGCTACCCGCGGCTCGTCGGTGAGACCGGCGGCAAGGACTTCATCCTCGCGCACCCGTCAGCCGACGCCGATGCGGTCGCCACCGCGGTCGTGCGCGGCTCGTTCGAGTACCAGGGGCAGAAGTGCTCCGCAGCGTCGAGGCTATACGTCCCCTCGAACCTGTGGCCCGAGGTGAAGGAGCGCCTGGTCGCGGACGTCGACACGATCAAGATGGGCGACCCGGCCGACTTCGAGAACTTCATGGGCGCCGTGATCGACGCGAGCGCGTTCAGGACGCACTCGGAGGCGATCGCCGAGGCGAAGTCCGCCGGCGCGGAGATCCTGACCGGCGGTTCGACGGACGACTCCGAGGGCTACTTCGTCTCCCCGACGGTGATCGCGACGGAGGACAAGGGGTTTCGTCTGCTGCGCGACGAGCTGTTCGGCCCGATCGTCACGACGTACGTCTACGACGAGAAACGCTGGGGCGACACGCTCGAGCTCGTCGACGAGACGGCGCCGTACGCGCTCACCGGAGCGGTGTTCGCGACGGAGCGAGCCGCGATCGAGGAGGCACACGACGCCCTCCAGTACTCGGCAGGGAACTTCTACGTCAACGACAAGCCGACCGGCGCGGTCGTCGGGCAGCAGCCGTTCGGCGGCTCGCGCGCGAGCGGGACGAACGACAAGGCGGGATCGCTGTGGAACCTCATCCGCTGGGTGTCACCGCGCACGGTGAAGGAGACCTTCGTCCCGCCGACCGACTACCGGTATCCGTTCCTGGACGCGGGTACGGACGGCAAGCAGTAGCGCAACGAATTCGTCGAAGACCGAAAATCTGGCCCTGACGGCAGTCCGGTCTTCGGCAAGCTGACCGCATGGCGGTCCGCATCCTCGACGGCGTCAGCGCCTTCCTCGACCAGCTCGGGTCGGTCTCGTTCGTCCCGCTCGGGCTTGCGATCTGCTGCCACCTCCTGAAGATGGCCTGCACGAGCCGCGCCTGGCGGAACGTGCTCGCGGCGGCGTATCCGGAGGAGCGTGTCCCGTGGATCTCGATCTACGGCGCCTACCTCGCCGGTGTCGGGATCAACGCGATCATCCCGGCGCGCGCGGGCGATGCCGTGCGGATCGTTCTTGCGCACCGCGCGATCCGGAACAGCACGTACACGACCGTCGTGTCGAGCACGCTGGTCCTCAGCCTCTTCGACATGTTCGCCGCGAGCTTCTTCTTCGCGTGGGCGATCAGCATCGGCGGCCTGCCCGGGATCGACGTCCTCTCGACGCTCGAGAGCTTCGACTTCGCGTGGATCCTCGCGCGTCCGCTGCTCTTCGACCTTTCGATCGCGACGACGCTCGTCCTGATCGGGCTCGTCGGCATCTGGATCGCCGGGCACGTGGCGGACTTCCGCGACCGCGTCGCGCAGGCGTTCCGCGTCATGTCGCCGCCCACCCGTTATCTGAGGAAGGTTGCGATCTGGCAGGCGGCCGACTGGTCGCTGCGCATGGTCACCATCTGGTTCCTGCTCGACGCGTTCCACATCCCGCAGACGGTGAGGAACGTCGGCCTCGTGCAGGTATCGCAGAGCGTCGCGACGCTCTTTCCGATCACCCCGGCGGGTGTCGGCACCGAGCAGGCATTCCTGCTGTACGTCCTGAGCGGCGTCGCCTCGGCAGCCGTCCTCCTCGCCTTCAGCGTCGGGGCGAAGCTCACGCTGACGATCACGAACGTCGTCGCGGGGTTCACCGCGATCCTGCTCACGCTCCGGACGGTCCGCTTCAACAAGGCGCTCGGGCCGACACCGGAAACGACCACCGAGGCCGAGTAGTCACTGCCAGCAGCGTCCGCTTGCGGGCGCTGCTTCAGGGATCCTCGCGCGATCGGGATCCGTGCTCGCGGATCCCGAGCTTGCGCACAACTCAGGAGGACCCGCCTTGTGCAGCTGGGCGTAGAGGTCGCGGGCAGTCTTCTGCGGGAGCCCGGGGACGCCCTCCAGCTCCTCCTGCGACGCGTCGAGGAAGCGCTCCACCGAGCCGAAGTGGCGGATGATCGCGCGACGGCGCACGGGCCCGACGCCGGGCAGCGTCTCGAAGATCGTCTCCATCGATCGCGCGCCCCGCTTCCGCCGGTGGTAGCGGAGCGCGACGCGATGGGCCTCGTCGCGGATGCGCTGGAGAAGCTGGAGCGCCGGGCTCGAACGGTCGAGGGCGATCGGCGCGGGGAATCCGGGCACGTAGACCTCCTCCTCGCGCTTCGCGAGTGCGATCACCGCGACGCGCGGGAGGTCGAGCTCCTCGATGGCGGCGAGCGCCGCCGCAAGCTGTCCCTTTCCGCCGTCGACCACGACGAGGTTCGGCATGCGCGCGAAGCTCTCGTCGGCGTCGCCGGACCGGAGGCGCTTGAACCGGCGCGAGACCGCCTCGCGCATCGCGCCGAAGTCGTCCTGTCCTTCCACGCTGCGGATCGCGAAGGTGCGGTAGTGCGCGTTCTTCGGACGGCCGTCGACGAAGACGGTCATCGAGGCGACGATCGACTGGCCCTGGATGTTCGAGACGTCGAAGCACTCGACGCGCACCGGCAGGCTCTCGAGGTTGAGCACCTCGCGGAGCTCCTCGAGGGCGGCGATCCGCTTCGACCTCGCCGCCTCGCGCACCGCGGCATCGGCTTCGAGAGCGAGCGTCGCATTCTCGGCCGCCAGCTCGACGAGTCGTCGCTTCTCGCCGCGAAGCGGGGTCCGGACCACGACGCGGGAGCCACGGCGCTCGCCGAGGAACTCGGCCAGCGGCTCGACGTCGTCGATCTCCGATGGAACCAGCACCTCCGGAGGGACGCTCGGCGATCCGCCGTAGTACTCGAGGACGAACGCCTCCAGGACCGACTTCGCGTCCTCGCCCGCCACGTTCTCGAGGTGGAAGCCGTAGCGATCGATCATCTTCCCGTCGCGTAGCGGGAAGACCTGGACGGCAGCCTGGTCGCCGCCGATCGCCAGCCCGATGACGTCCACCGAGCCGACGTCGCGACGGTCGGCTGCCTGCCGGTCGGCGAGATGTCGGATCGAGAAGAGGCGGTTTCGATAGCGCGCCGCCTCCTCGAAGCGCTCGTCCGCAGCGGCTTCGCGCATCCGCTCGGCCAGCTCCGCCTGGATGGTCTGCGTGTCGCCCGAGAGAAACCCGATCACGCCGTCGACGACCTCGGCGTACTCCTCCGTCGAGATCGCTCCGATGCACGGTGCGAAGCAGCGGTCGATGTGGAAGTCGAGGCACGGGATGCCGGAGTGGCGACCGGGCCGCGGCCCCTCGCACGGCCGAAACCGAAAGACGCGGTTCAGGACGTCGAGCGTCTCACGCACCTTCTTCGCATTCGCGTACGGGCCGAAGTAGACCGTCCCGCGGCGGTGCCGCTCCCGCGTGAACATCACGCGTGGGTACTCGTCCGTGAGCGTGACCGCGATGTACGGGAACGACTTGTCGTCGCGGAGCCGGATGTTGAATGGCGGGCGATGCCGCTTGACGAGGTTCTGCTCCAGGTGGAGCGCCTCCGCCTCCGTGCGCGTGACGATCACCTCGACGTCGTCGATTCGCTCGGCGAGCTGGGCAGTCCCGATCCGTGCGTCCCCGCGCTGGAAGTAGCTGCGCACGCGCGACCGCAGCGACTTCGCCTTGCCGACGTAGAGGACGTTTCCCTCCGCGTCGCGAAACAGATAGACACCGGAGCTTCGGGGAAGCGTCCGAAGCTTTCCTTCAAGGTTTGCTCGCATTCCAGGGCTAGCGTATCCCCGTGCGTCTTTCACTCCTGACAGCGTTCGGAGCCCTCGTCGCGCTCGTCGGTCCCGGGCTCGCGCACGCCGGGCCCGGTCTCGTCGTCGGAGCCGTCGAAGACGACGTGCGCGCCTCCTCGACGGTCGAGGCCGAGGCGCGCATGGCCGAGTTCCGGCTCCTGGGCTACCGCGCGGTGCGCGTCACGAGCTACTGGCGGCCGGGCATGACGACGCCGACGGGCGCCGAGCTCGGCGTGCTCCAGAACGTCGGCGACGCCGGCTTCCGAAACGGCGTTCGGGTGTTCGTCACGGTCATGAGCCCCGGGTCCGCCACCACGCCGCTCACCGCCGAGGACCGCGCCGACTTCGCCTCGTATGCCGCCGCCATCGTGCAGGCGGCGCCGTCGATCAGACACGTCATCGTCGGGAACGAGCCGAACCTCAACCGGTTCTGGCTCCCGCAGTTCAATCTGGACGGTACGAGCGCAGCGCCCGCCGCTTATCTCTCACTCCTCGCCCAGACGTACGACGCGCTGAAGGCGGCCTCGCCGAACGTGCGCGTGTACGGCGGAGCCGTCTCGCCGCGCGGCAGCGATCGCGCCGGCGGCATCCGCCCGACGCACTCGCCGACGAAGTTCATCGAGGAGCTGGGCATCGCATACCGCGCGAGCGGCCGCGACCGGCCCGTCATGGACGCGTACGTCCAGCACGTCTATGCCGACAACTCGAGCCAGTCGCCCGCGACGGCACATCCGAACACGACGACGATCGGCGTCGCCGACTACGGGAAGCTCGTCTCACTCCTCGGCGCGGCGTTCGACGGCACGTCTCAACCCGGTTCCGACTTGCCGATCCTCTACGGAGAGTTCGGCGTCGAGTCCGACATCCCCGCTTCCAAGTCCGCGCTCTACACCGGCACGGAGCCGACGACGACGAAGCCCGTCAACGAGTCGACGCAGGCCGCGTACTACCGGGAGGCGCTCGCGCTGGCGTTCTGCCAGCCGACCGTCGACGGCATGCTCCTCTTCCTTTCGCGCGACGAGCGCGCTCGCGCCGCTTGGCAGTCCGGCATCAACTACGTGGACGGCACGCCCAAGTCCAGCCGCCCGCTCGTAACGGAGGCGCTCGACCGGACGACGGGCGGTTCGATCACGCACTGTCCCGGCGTCCAGCTCCCGGTTCGCGCGACATATCTCCGCTTCGGCACGCGCTCCGCCGCCAAACGGGGCGTGTTCCGCGCGAGCCTCCGCTGCGACCTCGACTGTCGCTACTGGGTGCGCCTCGAGAACGCCGTCACGCATTCGACCAAGCTCGCTGCTCGTGGGTCGGCCGAGGTCGACGAGCCCGTCACGGCCGACCTTGGTACGCGCCACCTCAAGCCGGGCAGGTACCGCTACACGCTCCGCCTCGTCCACCCCGTCAACCCTGCGGCTCCGACGATCAGGGCCGGGCCGAGCTTCGCGCTTCCGTAGCCGCTAGTAGCGGTGCTCGATCCGCCAGACGCGAACGATCACGTACGCACAGGCCCCGATGACGGCCACGAGCGCGAACGCGTCGCGGCTCTCCGGCAAGCCGTAGCCGACGGCAAGCCCGATCGCGACCACGGCGAGCACGACTGCCGCATAGAACAGCTTCCGGTTCCAGTCCGACCACGCCTCGAGGTCGCCACGGCGCTCCCGCCAGACCATGAACAAGAACAGGGCGATCGCGAGGAAGAACGCGATCTGCAGGATCCCGCCAACCGTGGCGACCACCGGCTCGAGCGACAGCACGACGACGATGGCGGCGATGACGGCGACGATTCCGATGCCCCGCGCGAGCGGCGGGACGCGATCCCAGAGTGCTCTCACGACCCCGTCATGAAAGCGCGAACCGCCAGCCCCCCGGCGACAAGCGTGGTGACCGCAAACCAGAGAAGCCGCTTCGGGCCTACTCCCGGCGCATAGAACCACGGGACGAGGACGAGGCCGAGCGCGAGTGCGCCGTAGGAATAGTGGAGCTTCTCGGGAGCGCGGCGCCCGTCGGACAGGAGCAGCAGGCCAACCGCCGCCTGAGCAATCAGGAGCGTCTGCGCGAGCGCGAGCGCGTGCGACACGAACGCGCCTCCGGTTCCCGCCCGACGGTACGCGACGAACGCAATCAGCGCGGATCCAAAGCAGACGACCATGACCGCGACGCCGAGCGCGATGTGCACGGTGACCATCGCGCGCACCCTACTGGGACGCGTCGCACGCTCGACTCGTGACCTTCGGCGCCGCGGCCGTCGTCGTTGTTGTCGCAGAGCGGGTCTACCCGCACGAAGACACGCGACAGTCGTCTTCGGACCCTCCATTGCCGGAACGGATCCATGCAACCGGACGGCTGACGCTGAAGCGCTAACAGCTGTGAACGCGGCGGGGCTCGGCTACGATCGTCGCGTGGTCGAGGAGGGCAAGCCCGCTCCGAGCTTCACGCTCACGAGCGACTCGGGCCAGGACGTCTCGCTCGAGTCCTTCCGCGGGAAGCCGGTCGTCCTCTACTTCTATCCCAAGGACGACACGCCCGGGTGCACGGCGCAGGCATGCGGAATCCGAGACGTCTGGGGCGAGTTCGAGCGCAAGGGCGCCGTCGTGCTCGGCGTCAGCCCCGACAGCCCGAAGAAGCACGTGAAGTTCCGCGCGAAGTACGGGCTTCCGTTCACGCTCCTCTCGGACGAGAGCCACGAGGTAGCCGAGAACTACGGCACGTGGGTCGAGAAGAGCATGTACGGCAAGACGTACATGGGCATGGAGCGCTCGACGTTCGTGATCGACGCCGACGGGAACGTCGTCAAGATCATGCGCAAGGTGAAGCCCGCCGAGCACGCTGACGACGTGCTGGCTGCGCTCTGACCCGCGACGAGTAGAGATCCTCCGATGAGTTCGGCCGCCACGCGCGGTCTCACCTTCCCGAGCAGTAAACGAAGAAGGAGAGAACGATGACGAAGGTGCTCGCGGGAATCACCACGTCGGTCGACGGATACGTCTCAGGGCCTGACGACGGACCCGGGAAGGGTCTCGGCGAAGGCGGTGAACGGCTGCACTACTGGGTGTTCGGCGGCCCGTGGACGTACGAGAACGAGCCGACGGGCGAGGCGACCGGCGAGGACGCCGAGTGGCTCGCCGAGGCGATGTCGAGACTCGGAGCGGTCGTCTGCGGACGGTCTACGTACGAGGCGGCCAACCACTGGGGCGGGGCGAACCCATGGGCCTTCCCGTTGTTCGTTGTGACCCACCGGCCCGAGGAGGAGCCGGACACCGGCGGGTTCACGTTCGTCTCGGGCGTCGAGGACGCCGTCGCCCGGGCGAAGGAGGCTGCCGATGACAAGGACGTTCACGTCATGGGTGGGGCCGACGTCATCCGCCAGGCGCTCGAGGCAGGCCTCGTCGACGAGCTGACCGTCATCATCGCGCCCGTGGTCCTCGGCGGCGGTAAGCACCTGTTCGAGGGCTACACGCGGTCGCTCGAGCTCGAGCACATCGGCGTCCGGCAGTCGCCGTTCGCCACGTTCATCGACTACCGAGTGAAGTAGCTTCGGCCTGACTCTAGGTGGCGCGCACGTTGCGCTCGAACTTGTGCCACGCCTTGTCTCCGCGCAGGAAGCGCCACGAGCCGAGGAGCCGTGCCCACACGATGACGGGCCGATAGAGGACGAGATCGAGCGGCGCGAGGAGGAGCATGCGCGCGAGGTCGCGGACGCGATACGTGCGTGACTGCAGGTCGTCGAGGAGGATCGCGCACGCCGTGAGTGCGCCCGTGAGGAACGCGATGGCCACGAGCATCAGCACGAAGACGCCCGGATCGAAGAGACCGAGCGCAACGGCCACTGCGAACGTCGCTATCGCGAGTAGCTCGAAGACCGGAGCGAGCACCTCCGTGAGGAGGTAGAAGGGCGCGCCGATCAGTCCGACGCTCCCGTACCGCTTTCGGAACCACATCCGTCGGTAGTGCCACACCGTCTCGTTGATGACGCGCTGCCAGCGCTCGCGCTGCGAGACGAGCTTCCGCACCGTGTCCGGCCCTTCGGTCGTGCCGACGTTGTCGGGCAGGCAGTGGATCTCGTAGTCGCGCTGCTCACGCAGGAACTTCTCGTGCACCCGGAAGGTGAGCTCGATGTCCTCGCAGGTGAACGTGCGCGAGTAGCCGCCGACCTCCTCGAGGACGTCGCGCCTCCAGATCTGGAACGCGCCGACGGCGCAGAGCATGAACCCGAGGCGCGACCAGGCGAGCCGGTTGTTGAAGAAGGCGCGCAGGTAGTCGAGATGCTGGTAGGCCATGAACGGGCTCCGGTCGATCGGACGTCGGCCGGCCGGAGCACTCATGACGCGCTCGGGGTTCTCCGCGATCGTCAGGTGGCTCGTGACGCCGACGATGCGCGCAGGATCCTCGACCACGCGGCGCATTCCCTTCAGCAGCGCCTCGCGGTCGAACACCGTGTCCGCATCGACGCCGCACACGTACCGGAACCGCGCGACGTTGAGCCCTGCGTTGAGCGCGTCGGACTTGCCGCCGTTCTCCTTGTCCACGACGACCAGATTCGGATGCGCCCTTCCGCGATAGATCGCCCGCACGTGCTCGGTCGGAAAGACGTGCCGCACGAACACCGCGTACGGCTCCAGCTCGAATGCCTCGACGAGCCGGGCGAGCGTCTCGTCCGAGGAGCCGTCGTTCACCGCGATCACCTCGAACTCGGGGTATTCGAGGTCGAGGAGAGACTCGACCGTGGACACGATCGCGGTCTCCTCGTTGTACGCGGCGACGATGACGCTCACGGGAATCGTGAAGCGGGACTCGCCGAGAACGTCGAAGTCCTGTGAAGCCCCCTCGTGTCGGCGGACGCCGTTCTCGACGAAAGCCACGACGACGAGTACCGCATACGCCAGGTTCGTCAGCAGCAGATACCCGAGGCAGAAGAGGACGGTGATGCCGAGGACGGTCTCGATCATGCTGCGCGTACTCGGTCCTTCGGCCGAGCCGCAGCCGAACGAGCGTTCGCCGCCTCACGGTAGCGCTCCCCGCCCGCAGCGTAGATCCTCTCGAGAAGCGGGCTGCTCGGGTTGTCGATCGCGAGGAAGTCGACGAAGCCGACATCCTGCAGCACCTCGGCCGCACCGTTCCGCGCGAACAAGTCTTCATGGGTGAGCATTGCGAGCAGAGACGGCACCGCGTCGGCACCCATCCCGCGGAGTGAATCCTTCGCTGCGGTGCGCACCCACCAGCGCCGGTCGGACAGCAGCCTCGTGATCGACGGCGCGGCTTCCGCTCCGACCACGTGGCCGACGGCGCGCGCAGCGTGGACGCGGACGAACCACTCGCTGTCGTCGAGGCGTGCCGACAGCGCTGTCTCGACCGCGCGCCCATGCCGGGTTCCGAGCGTCTCGACCGCCGCCGCGCGCACATTGGGATTCGAGTCCCAGGTGAGCTCGATGAGCGTCGTCTCCCCGAGGTCCGGATACGGTCGCAGCAACGTCGCACCCCAGAAGCGGACGATGGGATCTCTGTCGCGGAGGAGCGCAACGAGCCTTGGTCCCGGCGTCGGCGCGAGCCGCTCGAGCTCCGACGCGATCCGAGAGCGCGAGCTGTCGCCGGTGCGGAGCGCGTCGAGGAGGACGTCGATCGCCCAGTCGTCACCGACGTCACCGAGTGTGCGGATTGCCGCCGCTGCGATCGTCGGATCGGGATCGTGGAGCACGCGTCCCAGGAGACGCGGCACGGCCGGATGACGCGCACGCTCCAGCCGCTGCAGCGCGGTGACGCGGCGCCATCGGCCCCATTCGGTCTGTGGGCTTCCCGCCGCCCGCCGGACGAGTCGGTCCGCCGCGCGAGGGCTCAGTGGGCGATCGATGGGATCGCGGTGGTGCCTCTCGTATCGCAGTCGTCCGACGACGACGATGACAGACAACGTGACCCAGGCGGGCACTGCGACTGCGAGCACGACGAGAGCGACGCGGAGAACGAGGTCGTCCACCCTCTCGTCGTCGTCGCCTGCGACTGGCGCGCCCTCCCTCGAACGAGGGATCCGCCGAATCGGGCTGCGGCGAAGTCCCGATGGTCTGGCGCCGCCGCTCCGGTTCAATTCGATGCGGATGAGAGGACTTGAACCTCCACGCCCTTACGGGCACACGGACCTGAACCGTGCGCGTCTACCAATTCCGCCACATCCGCGCGGCCGAACGATTCTAGCCCGCGGTCGTCTCACTCCCCGATGAGCCGACTCGTCTCGATCGGCGTTGCCGCGGTCGCTGTCCTCCTCGCCGTGGGGGGCCCGTCCATGCCCGCCGTGGGCGGCAGTCGAACCGAGGTCGTGGTCCTCCTCGACTCGCCGCCGCTCGCCCGCGCGCCCGGGACCGCCTCGAAGATCGAGGCGGAGCAACGCGCCTTCCGCCGCGAGCTCGTGGATCAGCTGCCCTCCGCGCAGGTGGGCTGGCGGTACCGGCTCGTCGCCAACGGGTTCTCGCTCTCGCTGCCGAGCGGTGAGCTACCGGCACTCCGCGAGCTCGCTGGTGTGCGCGACGTTCTGCCGACTGCCAGCTATGCGCCGCGCGAGAGCTCGAGCCCGCAGGAGATCGGCGCCCCCGAGCTCTGGGGACAGAGCCTCGACACGGCCGGTCAGGGCGTGAAGATCGGGATCATCGACTCGGGGATCGACCCAGACCATCCGTACTTCAAGCCGACGGGCTACACGATGCCTCCGGGCTTTCCGAAGGGCCAGCTGCGCTTCACCACGCCGAAGGTGATCGTCGCGCGCGTCTTCCCGCCGAAGACCGGTGCCACGGGGCCGAGCGTGCGCCTCGCGTTCAGCCCGGACGATTCGTCGCACGGCACCCACGTGGCCGGAATCGCAGCCGGGAACGCGGACACGCCGACGGGCCAGGGACACATCTCCGGGGTCGCGCCGCGCGCATATCTCGGCAACTACAAGGTGTTCGTCGAGACCGATGCGGGGTTGAGCCCGAACGCGAACTCACCGGCGATCGTGGCGGCGATCGAGGCTGCCGTTGCGGACGGGATGGACGTCATCAACTTCTCGGGCGGTGAGCCGGAGATCGAGCCGAAACGGGACATCGTCGCGCTCGCCCTCGACGCGGCCGCAGCAGCCGGCGTCGTGCCCGTGATCGCGGCCGGGAACGACTACAACGACCTCGGAGCCGGCTCCGTCTCCTCGCCCGCGAACGCAGAGGACGCGATCGCGGTCGGCGCGGTGGACATCAGCGGCGCGAAGCGGACACACGCGGACTTCTCGTCGGTCGGCCCCACCGCCATCTCGCTTCGCCTGAAGCCGGACGTCTCGGCACCGGGGGTCGACGTCCTGTCCTCGGTCTCCGGAGGCGGCTGGGCGGAGCTCTCCGGGACGAGCATGGCGTCGCCACACATCGCAGGCGCAGCGGCGCTCCTGCGCCAGCGGCATCCGGCGTGGACGGTGGCGCAGATCAAGTCGGCACTCGTCCAGTCGGGGGTCGACTCGGTCGACGAGAACGGTCACACGGCCGGCCCGCGATTCCAGGGCGGAGGCGTCGTCGCCCTCCAGCGCGCGGATCATCCTCTCCTCTTTGCTCAGCCCACCGCCCTCTCGCTCGGGCTCCTGGAGCGAGGACAGCAGGTGGATCAGACGATCGGTCTCGACGACGCCGGAGGCGGCGCCGGGACCTGGAACGTCTCGCTCGCCGTCCGCGACACACCGGGTCGGGCCGTTCGCGTGAGCATCCCTCCGAGCGTCGCCGTTCCCGGCGAGCTCACGGTGTCGACGTCCGTCGGGCGCGGCTCGGCGCCGGGCGATCTCGACGCGTACATCGAGCTGCGGCGAGGCCAGGACGTCAGGCGCGTTCCGGTTTGGGGACGCGTGACGGCCGCGGCGCTCGCTCGCCACAAGACCGTTCTCATGAGTGCGCCCGGCGTCTATCGCGGCACGACCGCGCACCAGGGCTCGTTCGTCACGCGCTACCGCTACCCGGAGACCCCGAGCGGCGTCGGGGTGACGACGACACTCCGCGGCCCCGAGCGCGTGTTCCGAATCCATCTCACGAAGCGCGTCGCGAACTTCGGTGTCGTCGTCACGCAGCTCGGTCGCGGAAGCCACGTCGAGCCGAGGGTGGTCGCCGGTCTCGACGAAAACCGCCTCACCGGGTATGCCGGCCTGCCGATCAACTACAACCCGTACATGGACAAGTTCCTGCGGGGCGTCCTCGCCGCAGGGGCGCTGTCGCCACTGCCCGGCGACTACGCGGTCGTCTTCGACAGCGGGTCGCGGGCCGGAGCGGGCTCGTTCACGTTCCGCTACTGGGTGAACGACGTCACGCCTCCCAGGCTCCGCCTGCGCACGCCGAGTGTCGCCGGCGGGCAGCCGCTGCGCGTCGCGGCGACGGACGCGGGAGCCGGCGTCTACGGCGCCTCGATCGTCGCGCTGGTCGACGGCTACGACGTTCCTGCGACATTCCACTCGGGCGTCGTGTCGATCTCGACCCGGAAGCTCGAGCCCGGGACGCACCGGCTGCGGCTCCAGGCGTCCGACTACCAGGAGTCCAAGAACACCGAGAACGTCGCGCGGATCCTCCCGAACACGCGCTGGCTGACCGCCACGTTCCGCGTTCGGTAGCGCGCGCTACTTCTGCCGGTCGCGCTCCTCGATGGTCGGGAGCGCGTCGAGATCGCGCTGGACGGAGCGGATGAACTCATCGCTCTCGTCCTCGGGCGTGATGACCCGAAGCTGCTTCTTTCGCCTCTGTCGCTCGCGATCCCGGCGGGCAGCGCCGCCGAAGCGCCGTTCCAGGCGCGGCTTCTCGACCGCGACCGCAAGCGCGGCCGCAAGGACGAGCAACACGAGCCACGGCCAGCTCACGTTCCCAGTCTAGCCTCCTTGACGCCCCGGTTCGTCAAACCGAGGCACGAAACACCTGCATCGGGAGGTCGGCCAGCGGCATCCCTCCGCTCGCTGTGACGAGCCAGGTGTCCTGCATGTACAAGCAGTCCTCGCCGTTCTCCGCGATCGCGTGCGGATGCAGCGAGAAGACCATGTTCTCCGCGAGCTCGGTCTCGACGCCCTCCCCGATCTTCGGAAACTCGATCATCGTCATGCCGATCGAGTGCCCGGTGACGTGACCGAGGTGGTACCCACGGTCGGTGAAGCCGGCAGACACGGCACGGTGCACGTCGTGGCAGGAGGCACCCGGCCGCATCGCGGTCCGCGCTACCTCGTAGTACTCGATGTACGCCTCGAGCATGCGCTCCGTGTCGTCCGACAGCACCGCCTCGGCCGAGGCGATCGCGCGCGAGACCTCCACCCAGTGCATCCCCGGACCTGCGACCTCGAGCGACGGGAGGAGAAACTCGCCGAGGACCTCCTCCTTGCGCGCGATCTTGAACTCCGGCCGCGCGAACGTGTCCGTGCCGGTGAGCACCATGTTCATCGTCAGCCGACCGCAGCCCTCGGCCACGAACCACTCCTCCGCGGCCGCCATGACGTCCGCTGCGGATCTTCCGGGGGCATACGCATCGAAGAAGACCTCGAATCCCCGTTCGTTGATGCGGACGGAGTCCCGGACCGACTCGACCTCGGCGTCGGTCTTGACCGCGCGCGCGATGTCGAACTCGACGTCGAAGCCGACCAGCTCGAGCCCTTCGACCCCCTCGAGCGCGCGGTAGTCGCGAACCGTCATGACGTAGTCGAGGCCGTACACGCCCATCCGCCGCCACCCGTCGTCGCGCGCGCGCGCGGCGATGAGCTCGCCGGGACGATCGTGGAAGACCTGCTCGAGCTCGGCGGTCCCGTGCTCTCCGACGTAGCGCGCCTCGGTCGGGAACACGACGTATGGCTCGCCGGCGGCCGGGAGGACCACATACGCGTAGCGGTGCACGATCTGGAAGCCGGACATGTACGTCACGGCTCCCTCGAAGCCCGAGTACTCGTTTCCGGAGACGACGAGCGCGTCGAGGTCGCTCGCCTCCATCGCGGCGCGGGCGTTCGCGTGTCGTCGCTGCAGTTCCGGGCTCATTGCTGCCATGAGGCCTCCAGTGCCTTGACTAGTCGGGTGATCGCGTCGTTGAGCGGCGTCGGAACGCCGAGATCCCGTCCGAACGCAGCGATGCCGCCGTTGAGGAAGTCGACCTCCGTCGCCCGCCGCGCCTCGACGTCCTGGAGCATGCTCGCCTTGTGGTCGTATGCGACCTCGGGCTTCGCCGCGTGATCGACGAGATCCTCGGGATCCGCGTCGAGGACGATGCCCTGCGCGGCCGCGACCGCTTTTCCCTCCTCGACGAGACCGCTGACGAGCGCGCGTAGGTCCGCCCGCTCGCACGCGCGGCCGTGTGTCAAGCCCGTCAGCGCGCCGACGGGGTTGGTCGCGGCGTTGAAGATCACCTTCCGCCACTGCGCCGGTCGGGCGTCGGCGACGGCTGCGGTCGGCATGCCGCCGCGCGTACACGCGTCGGCGAGCCGCTCGATCTCGTCCGCCGCGGCCGGCTGAGGCTCGAACGGCCCGAGCGTCGTGTCGCCCTTCACGTCCCACTGCACGACGCCCGGCTCGAGGATCTTCCCCGCTGGGAACGTCGTCCCGCGGATGACGCGCCCGACGTGACGGGCCACGACTTCCTCGTTGCCGACGCCGTTCTGCACGGTCGCGACGGCACCGTCCGCAAATGCGTGCGCGGTCGCCGCGATCGCTCCCTCCGTGTGCATCGCCTTCGTCGCGACGATCCCGAAGTCGCAGGGCGGCAGCGCAGCGGAGTCGGTCGTGGCCATGGGTCGCCCAAGGACGTCGCCCGCCCCGGTCAGGCGGAGCCCATGCGCGTTCATCGCGTCGACGTGAGCCTGCGAGACGTCGTAGGCCCAGACCTCCACATCGTCGAGCTGCGCGAGGTTCGCCGCGAACAGCGAGCCGACCGCTCCACAACCCACGATGCAAACCCTCATCTCGTCGCCGCCGTTCGCAGCCGAGGGAGCGAGAACTCGCGGCCGCCCGTCAACCCACCTGGCCGGACGATGAGCACCAGCGCCATGACGGCGCTCACGACGACGATGCGCGAGCCGGACGGCAGGTCGATCGTCCGCCCGAGGATCGTCATGCCGTCCTCCATCTCGGCGAGCACGGAGTCGAGCGCGCTGACGAAGAGCGCGCCGACGACGGCTCCCCACAGGCTCGTCGCCCCGCCGATCACGAGCATCGCCAGGGTGATGAAGGTGAGGTCGAGGTAGACGGCGTCCACGTTGATCGGGATGAAGTGGATGTAGAGACCGCCCGCGAAGCCGGCGAGGAAGCCCGAGAGCGCGAACGACCCAAGGCGCTGGCGATAGATCGAGACGCCGACGGCCCGGGCGGCAGCCGGGTCCTCACGCGCGGCGCGCAGCTGGCGCCCGAGCCGGCTGCGCTGGTACGCGAATGCGGCGAGGATCACGAGGACCGCACCGACCG
Organism: uncultured Gaiellaceae bacterium; assembly: GCA_963746975.1. Lineage (GTDB taxonomy): Bacteria > Actinomycetota > Thermoleophilia > Gaiellales > Gaiellaceae > GMQP-bins7. The sequence continues at coordinate 473,441 of CAVVDE010000010.1, read as the reverse complement.
TCGCCTGCAGGAGGTCCGTCGTCTCGGGTACGGACGAGAACGTGTTCAGCCCTGGCCCGATCTTCTCGTAGTAGCGGAGGATGTTGTTCGTGATCCCGAGCACAGCGAACGTCGCGATACCCGCCGCGAGTCCCGACAGGCGCATGAGCGGCAACCCGACGACGAGCGCGAAGACGCCGCCGACGATCGCCGCGATCACCAGGGACGCCACGTTCCCGACGGTCGTCGAGCTCAGGAAGTCGAAGAGGTATGGCATCGTGGCCGGCTTCTCCTGCTCCGGGATCGACAGAACACCCGCGGCCCAGACCCCAACCGCGAAGAAGCTGATGTGCCCGAACGAGAGCACGCCCGAGTTGCCGACGAAGACGTAGATCGCGACCACCGTCGAGACCTGGATGAGCGCGGTGACGAAATAGATCTCGTTCGTCTGCGAGGCGAACGCGCCGAGCACTCCTGCAGCGACGACGAGCAAGACCGGTGCGAGCACCTCGACCGCTGCGCGTCCGACCCTCATACGCGCTCCACGAGGCCGCGCCCGCGCGTGAACAGGCCGTCGGGGCGCACGAGCAGGACGAGGATCACGAGGCCGAAGACGAGCGACGGCAGGTACTGGCTCTGCTGCGACGGCAACGCGCCGCCGAGGACGCCGGACACATACCCGATGAGGAAGCCGCCGAGCGTGGCCGAGAGCAGCCGGGTCATCCCGCCCACCACGACGCCGGCGAGCACGAGGATCGTCTCCTGCAGCGCGAACGTGGGCGTGACGGTCGGGTACTGCACGGTCAGCATCACCGCGACCACTGCAGCGAGCGCGCCCGCGATCAGCACCGATGCGGTGCTGACGAGGTTCGCACGGACCCCGAGGAGCCGCGCGGTCTGCGAGTCGATCGCCGCCGCCCGCATGTGCAGACCGAGCGACGTCCGGTTCAGCAACGCGACGAGGAGCACCAGGCAGACCGCGGCCGTGACGATCGCGACGATCGTGATCTTGCGGATCTCGACGCCGCCGACATCGATCGGGCGGTTGAGCTGCACGAGCGAGGTCGCGGTCTTCCCGAGCGGGCCGAACCAGAGGAGCGCGATCGACTGGAGGAGGAAAGCGACGGCGAACGTCGCGATGAGCATCACGGCGGCCGACTGCGTGCGGAGTGGCCTGAAGACGACCCGCTCCATGGCCAGGGAGAGCGCGAGAACGACCGCGAAGCAGAGCGCGATCCCCACGGTCACCGGCCAGTCGCGATCCGACGCGAACGCGAGCGCGAAGGCTCCGGCCATGATCAGCTGGCCGTACGCGAAGTTGATCAGCCGCATCACACCGAACACGAGCCCGATGCCGACGGCCATCAGCGCGTAGATGGCGCCGAAGCCGATCGCGTCCACTTGAACCTGCAGGTCGAGAGCGTCGCGGAGGAAATTCATGAGAGGTAGGCGGCGACCATCCGCTCGGTGTCGGTCGCGTCCTCCGGCGTCAGCGTGAGACGCAGCTTGCCGTTCGCCAGCACGTGCGTGCGGCTCGCGAGGGCGACCGTGCGCTGCGCGCGCTGCTCGACGAGGAGAACACCGATGCCACGCCCGGCGACCGTCCGCAGGGTCGAGAAGACGAGGTCGACGACAGTCGGCGCCAGGCCGAGCGACGGCTCGTCGAGCATGAGGATGGACGGCCTGGCGACGAGAGCGCGGGCGATCGCAAGCTGCTGCTGCTGCCCGCCGGACAGCGCACCGGCGTGGCGATGCTGGAACTCGGCGCAGACGGGGAAGAGCTCGAGGACCTCTGCCATGTCCTCCTCCAGGCCCTCCGAGCTGGCTCTCGCTGCGAGACCGAGACGGAGGTTCTCGTCGACCGTCAGCTCTGCGAAGAGCCTCCTCCCTTCCGGCACGAGCGCGACGCCGGCGCGCGCGACCGTCTCCGGAGAGCGCCCCCGGAGAGACCTCTCTCCAAGCGTTATCTCGCCGGCGCTCGCAGAGACGAGCCCCATGATCGCGTGCAGTGTCGTCGATTTCCCCGCCCCGTTGGGGCCGATGAGCCCGACGATCTCTCCGCGCGTCACGCTGAACGAGAGACCGCGAACGGCCGGAACGCCGCCGTACGCCACCTCCAGGTTTCGCACCTCGAGCGTCATTCGACGACCGCCGACTCGCCGAGGTACGCGGCAGCGACGTCGAGGTTTCCCCGGATCTCGCCCGGCGAGCCCTCCGCAAGCGTGCGTCCCTGATCGAGGACCTGGATGCGGTCGCAGACATCCATGATCAGCGCCATGTTGTGATCGATGAGCAGCACGCCTACGTCGTGGTCGTCGCGCACGGAGCGAACGACGTCCGCGAAGGCAGGCACCTCCGCCTCAGGCAGGCCTGCCGCCGGCTCGTCCATCAGCAGGAACCGCGGCTCCGTCGCGAGCGCACGAGCGACCCCGAGCCTCCGTTCGTCGCCGTGTGCCAGCGAGCCGGCTGAAGCGTCCGCGTATGCCTCGAGCTGCAGCGACTCGAGGAGCTCATCGGCTCGGCGCCTCGCCTCGCGCGGGCCCGCGCCGACTCCGAGCGCGGCCACCTCGACGTTCTCGCGCACCGATAGCGCCCGGAACGAGCGGCTGTGCTGGAAGGTTCGGGCGAGACCTGCCCGGCCGCGGCGGTGCGGGGGCCAGCGTGTGACGTCACGGCCCTCGAGCTCGATGGTCCCGTCGTCGGGGAAGTCGAATCCGGTCAGCACGTTCACGAGTGTGGACTTGCCGGCCCCGTTCGGGCCGATCAGGCCCACGACCTCGTGCCGGTGAAGTTCGAGGGTTACCTCCCGAAGCGCCTGCACTCCCTCGAACGCGCGCGAGACAGCGGCGGCCCGGAGCGAAGCTCCGGACCGCCGCGTCTGCTCGGGCTGGGATTCAGCCAAGGCCGCCCTAGATCTTCGGGACGACCTTGGCCTTGACGACCCCGATGGTCTTCGGAGTGTTGTTCGTCACGCGGATGACGCGATACGTCCGCCCCGACACCGTGTGCAGGGACTTCGAGAACGTGACGAGGCCCGACAGCGTCGGAACGTTCTTGAACTTCTCCATCTGTGCCGCCAGCGCTGCGCCGTTCGGGTTTCCGCCCGTCCGCTTGAGCGCGAGAGCGATCCCGTCGATGGCCGACCAGCCGGTCACGAACGCGCCCGTGCTCCCGCCCTTGGCGATTGCAGCCGCGTACTTGTTCCGGAGGTCGTTCACCGCCTTCACCGGGTCGTCGCCGAATGCCGACGCGAACGTGACGTAGTAGTAGTTCGACAGCGGCGGATCGAGTGTCCCGTACCAGTAGTTCCCGTCGCCGGCCCACGAGTTGAGGATCGGGGTGTTGTTCCCGAGCGTCCGCAAGCCCGTGATGATGGGCACCTGGGCCCCGAACGGCGGGGCCGTCGAGGTCACGATGACGTCGGCCTTCTTGGCGTTGAGCCGCGTGACCGTGTTCTGCCACGAGGCCGGGCTTCCGCCCGCCGACTGATAGGTCTCCTCGGTCGCGATCTTCCCGCCGAGCTGCGTCCAGCGAGCCTTGAACGCCTGCACGACGTTGCGGAAGTACACGATGACCGTGTCCGTCGCCAGGGACGCGTTCCGCCAACCCTGCTTCCAGGCGAACTCCGCCATCGCGGAGCCCTCGTCCTGCGCCACGTTCCCGAACGAGAAGGCGAGACGCCCCTTCGCTCCGAAGCGCTTCGGACCCATCTGGTCGGTGCCGATGCACGCGGCGACGGTGAGCTTCCCACGGTCGATCGCGTACTGCACTACGGGAGCGGCGTAGTCCACGTCGCAGGTGGTCATGATGATGTCCGCCCCCTGCGAGATGAGCTTCGCGGCGCAGGCCTTCGCGATCGCCGGCTTGTTGCCCTGCGTGTTGCAGGTGATCAACCGGAGCCTCGTGCCGCCGGCCTTGTTCACGGACTTGATCCGCTCCTTCGCCGTCGCGAGCGCGGGCCCGTCGTACGCGGCCATGTTCCCGATGCCGTCGTAGGCCCAGCCGATCGTGACTGTCTTCGCCGGAGCCGCCGAGCCACCGCTGACGGCGGCGACGGCGACGACAGCTACCGCGGTGAGAGCCAGGATCGCTCTCCGGAGATTCCTCATTTGTGCCCTCCTGTGGGGTTCTGGGTTACCTGCCACGATGCTTCCTTTCCTCTGACGAGCGCATACAACAGTGAGTTGAGCGGCACGGGCACGTCGCGCTTCCGCGCTTCGCGGAGCAGCGAGCCGGTGATCAGCTCGATCTCCGTCTCCCGGTGTGCGTCGACGTCCTCGAGCATGGACGGGTAGTGCGCCCAGCCCCGACGCGTCGCGAGCACGTTCATCTCCCACGGGTCGTCGTGCAGCTCGACCCCGGCCGCGGCGGCAACCGCCTTGCCCTCGTCGACGAGGCCGTGCACGAGGTGGCCGAGATTCCCTGGCTCGGCCTCCTCCGCGAAGTGGAAGTCGTGCGGGAGTCCGGTGAGAGCGGCCGTGGGGTTGACCGCCGCGTTGAAGATCAGCTTCGACCACTGCGCGGGACGCAGATCGGGGAGCGCCTCCGCCTTGAGGCCCGACGCGATGATCGTGTCCGCGATGTCCTGCACGACCTCGAACGGCGTGTCCTCGTACGGCCCTAGCCACGTCTCGGTGTCCAGGATGTACTCGACGTGCGTGTCCGCGTGCCGCGTCCCGCTCATGAAGGTGACGCCCGACACGATCGGCCAGGTCCCGTGGGCGCGGACGATCTCCTCGGCGCCGATGCCGTTGAGCACGGTCACGACGGTCGCATCCGGGAAGCGTCCGTCGAGCGCGCGGACGGCCGGCTCGAGCCCGGAGGCCTTCGTCGCGACGATGGCCACGTCGAACGCAGGCAGCGCATCCGGGTCGTCCGTCGCGGTCACGTGGACGTGGTGATCGCTCTTCCCGGTGACCCGGAGCCCGTGCTCGTTGAGCGCATCCGCATGTTCGCGGCGTCGCGTAAGCACCGAGACCTCGCACACGCGGGCGAGATGTCCCGCGAAGAGGCTCCCGATGACACCCGCCCCGACGATGCAGACCCGTTCCACGCTGCCTAGCGAGTATCTCAGCGCCGTGACATGTCAGTCAACTACGAGCCTTTAGCCGACTTGCGAGGCGTTTGAACTCGCCATCCGTGACGAGCCCGCGCTTCCGCGTTCCCGCTCGCTTCACGGAGTCGAGGAGCGCCGGGTACTTGTCCTCGGGAACGTCGAGCCCGAGCTCGGCGACCTTGATGCGGATCGAGTCGAGCCCGCTCTTCTTCCCGAGGACGATCCCGCGCTCGGCGCCGACGAGCTCCGAGGCGTACGGCTCGATCGCAGGCGGGTCGTGGAACTGCGCGGCGACGGCACCGGACTCGCGCGTGAAGAGGTTGTCCCCGGTCACGGGCTTCCAGGGTGCGAGCGCCGTTCCGGAGAGCTCCTGCACGAGCGCCGCCAGCGCCCGCGCCTGGCCGAGATCGAGCCGCGTGGGGATCCCGTAGAGCGCCTCTAGCGCCAGGGCGACCTCGACGAGATCGGCGTTTCCGGCCCGCTCCCCCATTCCGTTGACCGTTCCCTGCACCCACGTCGCGCCCGCCTGAACGGCCGCCACCGCAGCGGCAGTCGCGAGGCCGAAGTCGTCGTGGCCGTGCCAGTGGACCGGAATCTCGTAGTCGAGGCGCTCGACGACCTCGTTGACGAGGAACGCGGCCGCCTCCGGCGTCGCGATGCCGAGCGTGTCGACGACGACGACTTCCTGCGCTCCCGCCTCGACGGCACTCTCGTAGACACGGCGAACGAACTCGAGGTCGGCCCGCGTCGAGTCGACCCCGAAGAACGCGACCCTGATCCCCTCGCCGACCGCGAACGAGACCGCTGCCCGGATGCGCTCGAGCATCGCCTCCCGCGAGACACCGAGCGCGGCGAGCTTGCCGTCCGAGATCGGGCTCTCGATGACGGATGCCTGCAGGCCGAGCTCGACAAGGGCCTCGACGTCCGCGCGCACCGCGCGCGAGAACCCCCAGATCTCCGCCTCGAGCTCCGCTCCGAGAATGAGCGCGATCGCGCGGGCGTCGTCCTCGGAGACCCGCGGGAAGCCTGCCTCGATCCGGTCGACACCCGCGTCGGAGAGCGCCCTTGCAATATCTAGTTTTTGCTCGGGCGACAGTACGACTCCGACTGTTTGCTCGCCATCGCGGAGAGTCGTGTCGTAGAGGCCGACGGTCACCCGCGGTTGCGGCTCCAGCGCCTTCGCGTTGAGGTCGCCTGTCCAGAGCTTCGTGCGGTCGAGCGTCACGAGGTGACTATCGCATTCCGGGTCGGGATACTCCGCGGGTGATCTTCGAGCCGCAGCTCGAGACCATGCCGCGGGAGCGGCTCGCCCAACTGCAGCTCGACCGCCTCCGCCGACTCGTCGAGCGCGTGAAGCGGACCGTGCCTCTGTATCGCGATCGACTCGCGAACGCCGAGCCCGAGGATCTCTCGAGCCTCGCCGACCTCCGGGATCTCCCCTTCACGCAGAAGGACGACCTCCGCGACACGTATCCGCTGGGGATGCTCGCGGTGCCGCGGGACGCCCTCGCGCGGATCCACGCGTCGTCCGGAACGACGGGCAAGCCGACCGTCGTCGCGTACACGGCCGCCGACCTCGATCTCTTCGCGCGCGTGAATGCACGTGCGCTGGCGATGGCCGGCGCCGAGCCGGGCATGACGCTCCACAACGCATACGGGTACGGCCTGTTCACCGGCGGGCTCGGACTGCACGCGGGCGGAGAAGCGCTCGGCATGAAGTCGTCCCGGTGTCGGGCGGCATGACCGAGCGGCAGCTGACGCTCATCGAGGATCTGCGGCCCGATGTGATCGCGTGCACGCCCAGCTATGCGCTGACGCTCGCCCACGCCTTCGCCGAGCGAGGGGTCCGACCCGAGGAGCTCAGCCTGCGCCTCGCAGCCGTCGGCGCCGAGCCGTGGACCGAGCGGATGCGAGAGGAGATCGACGACGGGCTCGGCGTCCGCTGCTCGAACATCTTCGGCCTGTCCGAGGTCATCGGGCCGGGTGTCTCGTGCGAGTGCGTCGAGGAGCGAGCGGGCTCCCATGTGAACGAAGATCACTTCCTGCCCGAGATCGTCGATCCGGAGACGGGCGAGCCGGTCCAGGACGGCGCCGAGGGCGTGCTCGTCGTGACCACGCTCACCAAGGAGGCGCTGCCGCTCGTGCGCTACTGGACGGGCGACATCTGCTCGCTCTCGCACCGGCCGTGCTCGTGCGGACGAACGCTCGTCCGAATGGGCCCGATCGTCGGACGGAGCGACGACATGCTCATCGTGCGGGGCGTCAACGTGTACCCGAGCCAGGTCGGAGCCGTCCTCGGCCGGATCCCGGAGCTCTCGCCGCACTTCGGTCTCGTCGTCCGTCGCCTGGGCACGCTCGACGAGGTGGAGGTCGTCGTCGAGCCGAGCAGCGACACACTCGTCACGCTCGACGACGAGCGCGTCAGGCAGTTGAGCGAGCGCGCCGCGGTGCTCATCCGCGAGACGATCGGCTGCGTGATGACGATCACCCTCGTCCAGCCCGGCGAGGCGCCGCGCTCGGACGGCGGCAAGATCCAGCGCGTCCGCGATCTCCGCTAAACGGCGACGATCCCGTCGGGAAACGGCGAGAGCTTCTCGGCGCCCGAGTCGGTGACGAGGAAGTTGTCCTCGACGCGGAGCCCGCCCCCGCCTTCGATATAGCATCCTGGCTCGATTGCAAGAACCATGCCGGCGGCCATCTCACCGCCTCCCGCCTGATGCGCGTACGGCGGCTCGTGCGCCCGCGCTCCGACTCCGTGGCAGATCGGGTGGGACGGCTGGCCAGGGAAGCCGATCTCGGCGATCCCCTCTCGGATGCGCCGGTCGAGCTCGGCGAGGCTCGCCCCCGGCCGGACGAACTCGACCGCGTCGCGGTAGACGGCCATCAGGCCGTCCTCGAGCTCGCGGTACTGCTCGGTCAGCTCGCCGACGACGAGGTTCTTCGTGTGGTCGCACCAGTAGCCGTCGGCGCACACCCAGATCTCGAAGAGCGTCGGCTCGCCCTCGAGCACGGGGCGCGAGGCGGTTGCGGTGAACGTCCGTATCCCGGAGCCCGACCAGACGAGCGAGAAGCCGAGCGCGAGGTCCACCTTTCCCTCCCAACCCGTGCCTTCGCCGTGGACGAACCCCTCCCACTCGGCAGCGATCTGCGCCTCGGTCATCCCGGTGTCGATCACGAGCTTGCAGTGCTCCATCGCCGCGGCTGCGATGTCGTTCGCGAGGCGCATCCGCTCGATCTCCTGCGCCGTCTTGAGCGAGCGGGCAGCGGCGAGAAGCGGCGTCGCGTCGGCGGCGTCGCCGAACGCCGTGAACCACTCGCTCGTGAACGTCGTCGGCTCGCCGACCATCCGGTCCGCCGCCTGGGTGCCGAGCGTGAGCTCGAGACCCACGCGGCCATGGGCACTCGCAGCCTCACGCGCGAGCTCGAGCACCCGCGCCGTCGGTGGACGCGGATCACGCTCCTCGTAGCCGTTGAAGAAGCGGACATCGCTGGTCCAGGCAGCGCGCGCCGCATCGTCCTCCGACGCCTCGAGACAGACGAGGATCGGCTCGCCCTCGCGCGGGAAGACGCACGCGTCGTAGCCCTTCATGCCCCAGAAGTTCGTCAGGTAGAGGACGTTGTCCGGCGCGCGGACGACGAGGGCGTCGAGCTCATGCTCGTCCATGAGCGCGCGCACGCGATCGAGCTTCGCGTCGTCGCGAGGCCAGCTCACCTCAGAAACCGACGAACTGGAACGGGCCGAAGGCGACGTCGTCGAGACTCGCCTCGATCCAGACGTCCGCATCGTCCCCGAGTTCCGTGCGAAGGCGCGCAGCCAGCTCCTCGGCGCGCTCCTCCGTCGCGGCTCCGATCGTCAGGTAGCGCCAGCGACGCGAGGCTGGAAGGCCCTCGTCCGACAGCTTCCTCGCGAGCTCGCCTGCAACGTCACGGCCGGACACCTCCGCCATCACGCGCCAGTCGAAAGCGCCTTCCTCGCGGGCTTCCTCCGTCTCGGCCACCTCACGCTCCTCGTACTCGCGGTCCTCCTCGGCGCGCGTCGCCGGGAGCGGCAGCGACGCGTCACGCCACTCCTCTGCGACCGGATGCCACCGCGTGACCGCGACCTCGGCCGTGATGCGCTCTTCCGTGACGAGCGCAGTGATGACGCGTTCCGCCTCGCGCGCCTGAGCTTCGGTCGACGTGTACGCGAACATCCGCGACCCGTCCCGTGTGACCACCACGTTCTCGCCAAGGCGCTCCTGTGCCTCGTCGTCGAGATTCAGCGCACGCAGACGCTCGCGCAGGGGGTAACCGTGCGCCTCGTCGTCGAGCTCCACCTCCACACGAAAGTCGTCCGCCACGGGCCGGACGCTACCAACGCACCTACGTCACCAGCGCACGCGGGGTGGCGCAGGTGCACCGTGCGCGTCCCGCCACGAGACGACCGGGTTGCGAAGGACGCCGATCCTCTCGATCTCGCACTCCATCACGTCTCCGGGCTTCAGGTAGAGCGATGCCGCGTCCGGAGAGAAGCCCGCGACGCCCGACACCGTCCCGGTGGAGAGCACGTCACCCGCGGAATAGCCGAGCGCCGAGTAGTGGCTGAGGATCTCCGGGATCGTCACCGACATGCGGCCCGAGTGCGACGTCTGCCTCGTCTCGCCGTTCACGCGGAGCTCCATCGCGAGATCGTGCGGGTCGGGAATCTCGTCCGGCGTGACGATCCACGGCCCGAGAGGGCAGAAGGTGTCGATCGCCTTGCAGAAGCTGAACACCCCGGAGCGCATCTCCCTGCGCTGGATGTCGCGCGCGGTGATGTCGTTGAAGACGACGTACCCACCGATGTAGTCCGCGGCCTCCTCGGGCGCGAACCACTTTCCGGGCTTGCGCAGCACGACGGCGAGCTCGAGCTCGTAGTCGAGCTCCTCCGTGAGGTGCTCGGGATAGACGACCGGCTCCTCGGGCCCGACGATCGCGTCGACGTTCTGGAAGAAGACGATCCAGGGCGCGATCTCGTGCGACCAGCCGACCTGCTTGGACTCGTCCTCGTGCTCGCGGAAGTTCCCCGCCGTGTGGAAGAACTTCTTCGGGACGATCGGCGCGCGGAGGCGGGTCTCGGCGAGCGGGACCCTCTCGCCGGTCTCGTCCGCACCACCCCGCTCGAAGTACTCGCGCATCGTCGGGACGTCGAGCACGATGATCTCGTCGCCCTCGAGCACGCCGACGCGCATGTCGTCGCCGAACGTCACGAGCTTCATTCGTCCTCCCCGCTCACGAGCAGGTGAAGGATCCGTGCGCGGCGAGTCCCGACTGCGAGCGACCTCCGAAGGAGCCGCGTGCGCCCTTCGCCGTCAGCGTCAGCTCCGCGCGCGCGATTCCGTCGCTCGTCCCGGGCAGCTGCCATGTGATCGCGCCCTTCCGCGTCGTCCCGTCGCGACGAGGCCCGACGATTCGGAGGTACCTGGCAATGGGCGGATTCCCGACGGTGTACGTCCCGAGCGTGACAGTCGTGAAGTCCTTCGTGCGTCGGCACTCGCCCGGCCTGAATCGAAACGTCCGTGCGCCGAGGACGAGCGTTGCCCGTGCGGGGCCGCAGAACACCTGCACGTAGCGACCATCCTGGACCTTGCCACCGGGACTGCACGTCAGCGGGCTCGCGTTCGCCGAACCCGTCGTCCCGGCGGTGGCGAGCGCGACGATGCCGACGGCGAGCAGGTGCGGTCGAAGTGTCATGCGCCGCTATTGCCTCGGGCCGCAAGCCACGCGACGACGTCACCCGCGTTCCGGTCGGGCGGGAACACCGGATAGAAGACCTTGGCCACGTGCCCGTCTTCGAGGACGAGCGTCACCCGCTTGTAGAGCTCCAGCCCATCGAACTCGAACGTAGGCAGGCGCAACGCTCCGCCGAGCAGCCGATCCGGATCCGCGATCACGGGGAACGGCATGTGCTCACGCTGCGCGAACTCCTGCTGCTCGGCGAGCGTCTGCGCGGACAGCCCTGCCAGCCGCGCGCCGAGCTCGGCGAGCTCACCCGCGTGGTCGCGGAACGCGCAGGACTGCGGCGTGCAACCGCGCGCGCCCGGAATGGCGTTCCACTCGTCCGCGGGCGGCCGTCCCGGGATACCGGTGCGCGGATACACGTAGAGCACGGCGAGCCCGGCTCCGAGCTCGCGCAGGTCGACCGGGCCCTCCGACGAGGCGAGGGTGATCTCTGGAACCGTCATGCCGACGAGGTGGTCGCACGCCCCGTCGTCGACCGGCACCGGAAGTCCCTCGGGAAGCGTGTACAGACTCACACGACCCCGCAGACGTTCATCGCCGCCCGGGCGTACACCCCCGCGGTCTTCACGAGGCCGTCGATCTCCAGGTTCTCGCCCTTCACCGTGTCGAGGAGCCCGCTCGACGTGCCGTAGTTGACCGTCGCGATCCCGTAACGGGTGAGCACCGAGGCGTCCGAGAACCAGCGTGTGACATCGCGTTCGGGAGGCGCGCCGAAGACCTCGGCGTGGGCGGCTTCGAGCGCCCCGACGAGTGCGTGATCCTCCGCGATCTCGGCGCCGGGCGCGGTGACGTAGACCTCGCCCTCGATGCCGTGATCGGGATACCGCTCGGCAAGACCTCGCACCATGTCGAGCACCTGTCGTCGGGCGTCGGCCATCTCCTTCGTCGGCGGCACCCGGACGTCGAGGAAGAGATCGGCGCGGTGCGGTGTGCGGGACACGCGCCAGCCGAAGCCGCCCTGCAGCGCGCCCACGTTCACGATCGCCTTCGCGCCCCGGTACGCGTTCGACGGGTCGTCCTCCCAGGACGGGATCCACGCGAGAACCGCGTCGAGAACGTCTCGCATCCGAACGATCGCGTTCTGATCGCGCTTTCCCTCGCTGAACGCCGTATGGATGAACGGGCCGGTTGTCGAGATGCGAAGCCAGAGCGATCCGAAATGCCCGAGGACGACCTTGGACTCGGTCGGCTCGCCGAGGATGCACATGTCCGCGATCCCGCCGTGCGAGACGAGATACCGCGACCCGGCGGCGTATCCCCGGTACTCCGCCCCCTGCGCGTCCCCGTACTGCGTCTTCTCGATCTCGCCGGAGACCGCCGCGATCAGCACGTCGCCCTGCAGCCGGATACCCGCGTCGTCGAGCGCTCGCAGCGCCTCTATGTAGCAGGCGAGCGCGCCCTTCATGTTCGAGATCCCGAGGCCGTACAGCCGTCCGTCCTCCACGAAGGCACTCGGCTGGAAGCCCGGCACGTGCGCGAGCCACAGCTCGCGGCCGGAGTACGACGTGTCCATGTGGCCGTTGAACATGAGGCTCGGCCCTCCGCCCGCACCCGGACGAGTCCCGAGCACGTTCGCGCGGCCGTCCTCAACCTGCTGCCACTGCACCTGCAGGCGCATGGCGGAGAGCGTCTCGCGCATCAGCTCGGCCATGGCTTCCTCCGAGCCCGTGAAGCTGGGCGTCCCGATGGCGCGCGACGCCCAGTCGACGAGCCGGTCCCGATCGATCCGAAGCGGTGGATCGCCCGGTGTCATTGCCACGCTCCTTGGGCTCGAGATGCAAGCGATGCTAGGACGCAGGGAGCGTTCATATCAGACGATATGAGCGCGACCGAGGACGACGCAGCGCGCCGCAAATCGGGCGCTAGGGGCATGGAGGATGGCACCGGGCGATCCACTAGCCACGGACGTGCGGCAGCACCTTCTCGCCGAAGAGCCTGATCTGGTCGTGGCGGCGCTCGCCCCAGAGCTCGAGCATGACGTGGGTGCAGCCCGCCGCGCGGTACTCCTCGATCGCTGCGATGCAGTCGTCGGGCGTGCCCGCAATCGGCTTGCAGCGGTCGAGGAGGGAGTCCGAGACCTGGGCTTTCGCGGCGAGTCGCCCACCCCGCTCCATCGCCTCGGCGATGGGAGCGAGCTCGTCCATCTCGATCCCGGCGAGCTCGAGCAGCGTGTCGGCCGAGCCGCGGATGTTCTGGAACTTGTTCGCGAGGTACATCCCCGCGATCTCGCGCGCGCCGTCGCGACCCGCCTCGCGGTCGCTCTCGTGGATCGACGCAACGACGGTACAGCCGATGTCGATGTCGGCGGCGACGTTCTCGCGCGTGTACCCGACGAACGCGGGCGTGGTGATCGATGGCGTCAAACAGCCGTCGCCGATCTCCCCCGCGAGGGCTTGCATCTTCGGCGCGGTCGCTGCCACGTACACGGGTGGCACCCCGCGCGGTGTCTGTGCATCCGGGCTGAGCCCGGGAACCGAGGCGCTCCAGGTGTCCCCCTCGTACTCGAACGGCTCGCCGCCGAGGACGCCGCGGACGATCGTGACCGCGTCCCGCATCGGGCCGAGGGTCTTCGAGGTCTGCGAGCGGATGTTGTTGAGGAAGATCTTCGAGGTCCCGAAGCCGAGGAGGAACCGGCCCGGCCCCGCGGCCTCTTGTACCACTCTTGCATCCATCGCAACTTGCACCGGATGACGGGTGAAGGGCGAGATGATCCCCCAGCCGATCGTGAGCCGCTCGGTCTCCCGCGCCATGAGCGCGGAGACGACCGTCGACGACCGCGCTTCCATCCCGTGCTTGCGCCACCACGGGTACGCCTCGGCGAGCCAGATCGTGTCCATCCCGGCCCGGTCCATGACGCGCGCCGACTCGAGCATCTCCTCGAGCGGCTCCATCGTCAGCTGCATCACGCCGACGCGAAACGGCGGCGTCATCGTCAGGAAGCGGTCGCGACGCGCTGCTCGAGCGCCTCGAGCACCTGCGAGACCTGCTGGTTGACGATCGGCTGCAGGACGCGCTGGCCCATCGCGCCGACCGGACCCGCGATCTTCACGTCCGCCTCCCACGCCATCGAGGTGCCGCCGCCGGCTTCCGACAGCGTGAACGACGTCGTCATGTCCATGAGCGCGCCGACGCCCTGGCCCTTCGCGCGCATCGAGGCGAACTCCGGCTCCCGCTCCTCGACCTTCTCGAAGTTCATCGTCATCTTGAGACCGCCGAGGCCGAGAGGCACCTTCACCTTCGCCGTCCAGTGCCTGTCGTCCTGGATCTCGAACGACTCGACGCCGGGCATGAGCTTCGCCATCTCCGACGGCTCGTTGATGACGCTCCAGACCACCTCGCGCCGCGCGGAGAGCTCCTTCGTGCCCGAGACGATCACCTGGACGTCACCGAGACGTTGGCGCGTGCGGCTTCCGGGTCCTGCAGCATCGACCACACCCTATGCGCCGGGTTGCAGCTGGTGTAGACGACAGCGCCTCCGGCCGCGCGCAGGGCGTCCTGAATCGCGGAGCAGATGCAGTGGATGCCGCCTCCCCCACCTTCGCCCATGCCTTTCGCACCGAGCGGGGCCACTGGCGACGGCGACTCCATCGCGCCTGTACGGAGCGGCGGCATGTCCATCGCGTGGGGCACGTGGTAGTCGTAGAAGTTGGCGGTGAGGAGCGTGCCCTCCTCGTCGTAGACGAACTCCTCGTGCAGTGCCGCGCCGATCGCATGCGCCGTCGCTCCGTGCACCTGGCCCTCGACGATCTGCGGATTGATGCGAACCCCGCAGTCGTCGACCGCCGCGTAGTCGACCAGGTCGACCTCGCCCGTTTCCGGGTCGATTTCGACGACGGCCGCGTGGATCTGGGTCGCATACGTGAGCGTCAGCTGGCCGGTCTTCTTCTCCGTGTCGACCATCCCGAAGTACGGTCGACAGACGTAGCGGTGGTTGAGCGTCGGGTTGAAGTCCGGCGGCAGGAACGCGTTGTTCGCGTTGACGATCGCGCCGAGCGCCATGAACGGCAGTGCGGCCTCCTCCGGGCCGTCCTTGATACGCGCGAACCCGTCCGCGAGCTCGATCGCCTCGGGCGGCGCCTGCAACACGGCTGCGGCGAGTTGGATCATCTCCTCGCGCACGAGCTCCGCCGCGCCCTTCACGGCACCGAGCCCGGTGAACGCGAACTGCGACGCGTACGTGCCCGAGAACCCCGCGTGCGAGTTGAACCACGTGTCGTGGCCGCGCCGCACGTTCACCTGGTCGGGCGAGCAGCCGAGGATGTCCGCGACGACCTGCGCCGCAGTCGTCTCGTGTCCCTGCCCCTGCGGGACCGTGCCGAGCGTCACGACGACCTCGCCGAAGATGTCGAGCTTCACGGAGGCCGCCTCGTTGTTCCCCGAGAACTGGAGGTCGGGGTTCAGAAGCGTCGACTGGCCGAAGTTGTTCGTTCCCGAGTCGAGCGTGGATCCGATCCCGATCCCGAGGAGCTTGCCGCGCGCGGCCGCCTCCTCGCGCCGCGCCTCGATCGAGCCGTAGTCGATGAGGTCGAGGGCGATGTCGAGCGCCGCCGAGTAGTCGCCCGAGTCGTAGACGCAGCCGTTCGGCGTCTCGTACGGCATCTGCTCGGCCTTGACGTAGTTCTTCTTGCGCATCTCGACGGGATCGAAGCCGAGCTCCTGCGCGACGATGTCGATGATCCGCTCGGTCAGCCACAGGTGCTGCATGCGCGAATACCCGCGGTTCGGCGACACCGGCGACTTGTTCGTACAGACCTGCGTGAAGTCGACGCGGATGTTCCGCCAGCCGTACAGGCCGGGCGTGACCTGCGCCCAGATGATGCAGCCGAGCGGCTCGTAGCGCGGGAACGCACCGCAGTCGTCGAGCGCCTTCACCTTGAAGCCGGTCATCGTCCCGTCGGCCATCACGCCGACCTCGACGTCGAGGAACCAGCGCTCGTTGCCGTGCGCGTTCGCCGTGTGCTGGTCCGTTCGCCACTCCGTCCATTGCACCGGCCGGCCGAGCTTCCGCGACAGCAGGCAGAGGACGACGTACTGCGGGTGCAGGCAGATCTTGTTTCCGAAGCCGCCGCCGATGTCGTGCGTGACGAAGCGGAGCTTGTCGATCCCCGTGCGCAGCGCCGGCGCCATCCAGATCGCGCCGACTCCGGGCATCTGGTGGTTGCAGGTCAGCGTCCACTCCCCCGTGCCCTTGTCGTACTCGACGAGCGCACCCGCGCACTCGAGCGGTGTCGACGAGAAGCGGTGGAAGTGCAGCTCCGAGATCTTCACCACGTGGTCGGCCTCCGCGAGTGCCGTGTCGACGTCGCCCCAGTCGAAGACGCCCGACCAGACCACGTTCGAGCCTGCGTCGTCGTGGAGGACGACCTCGTCCTCCAGCGCAGCGCGCGCGTCGATGAGCACCGGGAGGGGCTCGTACTCGACCTCGATCAGCTCGGCTGCGTCGCGGGCGAGCTCGCGCGTGGCCGCGCAGACCGCCGCGACCGGCTCTCCCATGTGCCGGACGCGACCGACCGCGAGCGCGTAGTCCTTGATGTTCCCGCCCGGCTCGACCGACATCTCGAAGAACGGATCCGTGTGGATCGCGACCTCGTCGCCCGTGATCGTCCCGTAGACGCCTTCCAGCTCGAGCGCCTTCGACACGTCGATCGAGACGATCTTCGCGTGCCCGTACGGCGAGCGGACGAAGTGGACGTACCCCATCCCATGCCGGCGCACGTCGTCGAAGAACGTCCCCTGACCCTGAACGAGGCGCTTGTCCTCCTTCCGCGGGATCGATTGCCCGACGAAACCCTTCTTCAGCGTCGTCGTGGGCTGCTCGGTGACGGTCATCGCTTCGCTCCGGTGGAGACGACCGCCTCGACGATGTTCACGTATCCCGTGCAGCGGCAGATGTTGCCCTGCAGCGCGTAGCGCACGTCCTCCTCCGACGGATGCGGGTTGCGCGCCAGCAGCGCAGTCGCGCTCATGAGCATCCCGGGCGTGCAGTACCCGCACTGGAGCGCGTGGTGCTCGTTGAAAGCCTGCTGGAGAGCGGTGAGCTCACCGTCCGCGGCGAGCCCCTCGATCGTCGTGATCTTCGTGCCCTCGGCCTGGACCGCGAGCATCATGCAGCTCTTCACGGGCTCGCCGTTCAGGTGCACCGTGCACGCGCCGCAGTTCCCCGTGTCGCAGCCGATGTGGGTTCCGGTGAGCCCGAGGTCGTCGCGGATGAAGTGAACGAGGAGCCGGCGCGTCGGGACGTCGTACTCGATCTGCTCGCCGTTGACCTCGACCGAGACGGTTCGGCTCGTGACGGGCTCGGTCACTTTCTCCTCCCTGCCGCCTGCAGGACCGCGCGCACCGCCGAGACCTCGGCCAGATGCCTTCTGAAGTCCGCCGAGCCGTGGACGTCGGACGGGGGGTCCAGCGACGAGCCGAGACCCTCGGCGGCGGCACGCACCGCGTCTTCGGAGTAGTCCCCGCCTGCAAGACGCTCCTCCAGCGCGGTCGCCCTGACCGGGGACGCCGCCACGCATCCGATCGCGACCCGCGCGGAGTCGCCTGCGACCGTCGCCGCAGCGTTGACTATGTACGTCCCGTGCGCTCCGATCGTGAGACCTGCATAGCCGTCTCCGGCGCCGCTCGACGGCGGGACGTTGATCTTCGTGAGCAGTTCGCCCTCGCCGACCGCCGTCACGTACACGCCGACGAAGAACTCCTCGGCGGGCACGGTCCGCTCGCCGCTCTGACCGCGAATCGTGAACGTCGCGTCCAGCGCGACGAGTAGCGGCGGGAAGTGGTTCGTGGGATCGCTCACACACACGTTGCCGCCGATCGTTCCTCGGTTTCGCACCTGGACGTCCGCGATGGTGCCCGCGACCTCTCCGAGGATCGGCCGCGCGACGTCGACCTCAGAGGAGCTCATGAGCTGGGCGCACGTCACCATCGCGCCGATCTCGAGCATCCCGTCGGACGAGAAACCGATCGCACGGAGGTCGTCGAGATCAGCGAGGTCGACGAGGACGTCGGGAGCAGCCGCACGCTGCTTCATCACGTTCACGAGCGTCTGTCCACCCGCGAGCGGACGAGCGCCGTCGTGGGCTCCGAGGAGCGAGATCGCTTCCTCGACGGTCGCCGGACGTGCGTACTCGACCTCGCGCAGGAGCACGACGAGATTCAGTCACACGGCGCCGTGACATGTCAAGCGAGTACCGCATTGGTTACGGTCCTCGCGTGGCGGGCTTCGACGCGGTCTTCGTCGGCTCGGGCATCAACGCCCTCGCGAGCGCGGCACTCCTCTCGAACGCGGGCTGGGGCGTGTGCGTGCTCGAACGCAATGAGGTGCTCGGCGGCTGCATCCGCACCTCGACGGGCCTCACGGAGCCCGGCTTCACGCACGAGGTGCTCGCGTCGTGGCATCCGCTCTTCACGAGCTCCTCGGCGTACGCCGAGCTGAAGCCGGAGCTCGACCGGCGAGGCCTCGCGTACCTCAACACGGAGCTTCCGACCGGCGCTGCCTACCCGGACGGCTCCGCCGCCTTCCTCACCACCTCGCTCGAGGAGAACGTGGGCGAGTTCGCGCGCCACGCACAGGCGGACGGCCCGGCCTGGGAGGCGATGTTCAACGCGTTCATGACGAACGCCGACCTGTCCTTCGGGGTCCTCGGGACGGAGCTCTGGTCGTCCGCGGGGCTCGGCCTCGGACGGCAGGCGCTTCGCCGCTTCGGCCGTCGCGGCCTGCTCGAGTACGTCGGCGGCGTTCTCGCGAGCTGCCGCGACTGGCTCGGCGACACCTTCGAGTCCGAGGCGGCTCACGGGCTGCTCGCTCCATGGGTTCTCCACACTGGTCTCGGGCCCGACCAGGCCACGTCGGGCTTCATGACGCAGGTGATTGCCTGTGCGCTCCAGCTCGGCGGCATGCCGGTGCCGAAGGGCGGCGGGAACGTCCTCGTGGACGGCCTCGCCTCGATCGTCCGCGACGCCGGAGGCGAGGTGCGCAGCGGGGTCGAGGTCGAGCGCATCCTCGTCTCCGGTGGCAAGGCGACCGCGGTTCGACTTACCGGCGGAGAGACGATTGGCGCGGAGCGCGCCGTCGTTGCCGGCGTGACCCCGACCCAGCTGTACGGACGGCTCCTCGGCTCGGGGGATGTCCCCGCCGCGGTCGCCCGTGCATCGGAGCGCTTCCGCTACGGGCGGGGTGCGATGCAGATCCACATCGCGATGAGCGAACCGCCCGACTGGTACGGCGACGAGCGTCTGGGCCGGACCGCGATCGTCCACGTCACCCCGGGACTCGACGGTGTTTCGCGCGCGGTGAACGAGGCCGAGCGCGGCCTCCTCCCCGCGGAGGCGACGATCGCGTGCGGCCAGCCGATGGCCGTCGACCCGTCGCGCGCACCGGACGGCTCGTGGATCGTCTGGGTCCAGCTGCAGGAGCTTCCCGCCGGGCGGGTGAAAGGCGATGCCGCCGGTGAGATCGACGTCGGCGACGGAACCTGGACCGAGGAACTTCGCGAGCAGTACGCAGATCGGATAACGGCGCGGCTCGGCCGCCACATCCAGAACCTCGAGCGCGCGACGCTGAAGCGCGTCACGCTGTCGCCCGCCGACATCGCAGCGATGAACGTGAACCTCGTCGGCGGGGACATCTACGGCGGGTCCTGTGCGCTCGACCAGAACTTCCTGTTCCGCCCGCTGCCGCAAGCACCGGGACATCGGACGAGTGTCGACGGCCTCTGGCACATCGGCGCGTCCACCCACCCCGGCCCCGGCCTGGGTGCCGGCTCCGGCTATCTCGTCTACAAGGAGCTCACGAAGGCGGCCCTTCCGCGTCGGCTCCTCGGCCGGGTACCGGTGCTGAACCGATGAAGCTCTCCCTGTCGGAGATCTCGACCGTCAACGCGTCCTTCGAGCAGGACGTGGTCGCCTACGCGTCCGCGGGCTTCGACGGGATCGGGATCTGGGAGATGAAGCTCCCGGACGACGACGATGCGAACGTCGCGCGTCTTCGCGACGCCGGGCTCGGCGTCGCGAGCTGCGTCCCTGCGGTTCCCTCCATCCTCCCGCTGGGCATCCCGGGAATGGAGGGGCCGTCCGACCCGCGGGAGCGCATCGACGCCCTCTGCAGAAGCATGCACCGACTCGCTGCCTACGAGCCCGAGTGCGCACTCGTTCTCACAGGCCCCGCGATCGACTCGACTTCGCGGTCGGTCGTCATCGCTGGTCTCCGGGAGATCGCCGCGGCCGCCGCGGACGCCCGCGTTCGTCTCGGGCTCGAGCCGGCGCATCCCGCGCAGCGCGACTCTGTCTCGTTCGTGAACTCGATTTCAGAAACGCTCGTTCTGCTCGACGAAGCCGGGCTCGGCGACGTCGGGGTCATGGCCGACACGTACAACCTCTGGCACGAGCCGGCGTCCGCCCTGGCTGCCGTCGCGGATCGCGTGACCGGCCTCCACGTCGCCGACGAGCCGGGCGAGCCGGGGCGCACGGATCGCGTGTTGCCGGGAGAGGGCGGGGCGCGGTCCGCCGAGCACGTCGCCGCTCTCCGGGCCGTCGCCTGGGACGGCTACCTCGACGTCGAGATCTTCTCGACCGCGGACGGCTTCTGGGCGCTCCCGGTCGACGAGGCCGCGCGCCGCGCCTACGCCGCGATCTCGCGTTTGTAGCGACCTACACGGTTCCGTACAGGGCGAGCACGATGCGTACGAATTCCCTCGTGTCGTCGAAGAGACCGCGCTCGCGAACCGCGCGTGCTCCCTGGTACCAGCCCGCGAGTGCGAGCTGCCGGTCACCGGCGAACTCGTCGAGCTGCCAGCGGAGGTAACGGACGCCCGCCCGTACGTTCCCCTGGTAGTTCCTCGGCGTGTGCACTCCGAGGAGGACGAGATCGACGAACTCCCATGTCTCGGGGAGGAGCTGCATGACGCCGATCGCACCCACGTTCGAGACGACGTCCTGCTGGAACCCCGACTCCATCCACGCCAGCGCACGTGCCAGTGCCGGGTCGACGCCGTACACCCCAGCCCAGTAGTCGATCGCCGAGCGCACGGAGTTGCGGCTCGCCGGCGGGCCGGCGGCTGCAGGCGCCGTGAGCCGCGCACCCTTGGGCAGCGCTAGCCGTTGGTTCGGGACGATGACCGTCGTGAGCGAGAGGCCGTTGCGGCGCGCGAGTCGCCACGGGCTCAAGTGGTAACGGGCCGCGATGGAGAAGAAGCTCTCGCCCGGCGCGACCACGTGCCACGTCGTCGGCGCGGCCGCGCGGCCGGCGAGCGAGCGGTACGTCTTCGGCCCGGCAATACCGTCGGCGGCCAGACCCCTACGAGCCTGGTAGCGGCGAAGCGCGACGGCCGTGCGAGGAGCGAACCGTCCGTCCACCGCACGCGGTCCCAGTCCGTACCGTCGCAGCCTGAACTCGAGCACGGCGACGTCCCACCCGATCGCGCCGACGCCGAGCTCGCGCTGACCGAGGAGCGGGCGGCCTCGACGCCCGAGCGCACGACGCGTACGACGGCCCACGAGTCCGGTGGCGTGGATCCCGTGCGCGCGCTGGAACGCCAGGAGTGCGTTCGTCGTCATCTGACCACGGACACCGTCGATCGGACCAGGATCGAACCCGTGGGCGCGGAGCCCGACCTGGAGGGCAGCGACGCGAGCACTGGCGGCGAGCCCGCTCGGAGCGAACGCGAGAACGCCAATGGACACCGCGACGCCGACGACGGCGAAGCGACGCATGCGTGGATTTTTTCGCCGTTTGGCACGACGATCCTCCCACCGGTCAGCCGAAGACACCACGGCTACAATCCCGCGGCTGCCTTCCCCGGTAGCTCAATTGGTAGAGCATCCGGCTGTTAACCGGAGGGTTACTGGTTCGAGTCCAGTCCGGGGAGTCAGAAAAGCCCCGCAAACACGGGGCTTTTCACTTTCAGCGGTCGCCTCCCGCGACGACTTTCTACCCGACTTTCTACCCCTCAGTCGTAGGGCACACTCTTGTAGGAGACCAGGTACGCGACGATGAGCGCAGCCGGGAAGAAGACCAGGCTGAAGAGGAAGTAGAGAAAGAAGCTATGGCCCTTTCGTGATGCAACCCTGGCTGGCCAGAACGCGATGGCGACCCAGACGGCGACGGCGAGAAGTGTCCAGAGCCACAACACTGCGGCGAGAACCATGAAGCCCTTCCTTTGTAGAGCGGGCTCTCACACTTCGCTCGCTGATTCTGCACTCCTCGTGCCGAACAGTCGGGCCTCAGCGAGTTCGGCGGCGTCGGGGTAGCTCGTCTGCGACGCGTGCAGGTACCGCTCGGTTGTCGAGCCCTGCGCGTGGCCAGGCTCTTCTTCGGGCGCGGTGAAGTCGCCGCGGTGCGGGCTTGGCGCGAGCGGCTCAGGGTTGGGTGAGACTCGTCGACGAGGTGCTCGCACGAGTGGAGGCGGCAGGGCTCGGCGGCTAGGTCCTCTCATTTTCGAGCCTGCGTTCAGGGACGGCTTTCCCCACCATTCAAGCTCTCGCGGCATTCGGCCGATGGGGAATAACCCAGATCTTCCCCTCGTGCCACAGAAGCCCCGGCGCCGCCGCCGGGGCTTCTGCCATTTCAGGGCGCCTTACGCCTTTGCCGGATGTGCGACGACGCGCACGGCCGTGAGATCCGGCTTTGCACCGTTGGCGAGATCAAGCTTGCACACCCTCGCCTGCACGAGAACGCGGTCTTTGACCGCGAGATCGGTGATCTTCGTCTGACCCTGCCGACGCACCTTTGTATCGGTAGCGACCGTGATCGAGGTCGATGCCGTGCCCTCTACATACGCCTGACCCCAGTGATTCGCACTTGTCACGTCGACCATCAGAGGAGCGCCGGTAAGCGTGCCCTTGAGTACGACGGTGACCTGAGGCCTACATCCCGCACCCGTCTGCGGCTTGCCCTTCCCAGCCGGGGGCGCGGCAATCGCGGACGAAGCAGTTAGAACGACAGCAGCGACTCCAACAAAAAACACTTTGAGTCTCATCGAGGAACCTCCGGTTCCAATGGTTAGCCCTCCCACACAGGTAGACGCATCATGCGTCCAAAACTTGCGCGTTTCCCGGGCACACCCCTCGTATGCCCGTTCAAGGCAGTCGCGAACGCTGCCGATTCAAGTGCAGATATGCGACGTTTGGCGGCGAGCGATGGTCAGACCTTGGCTGTCGTCGTTGTCGCCGTGGTCTTTGTGGGCCTGGTGGCGGCGGCCGTGCCGGCATACCTCGGCTTTCAGGATCGCAGGGCGGAGAAAGTCGCCGAAAGACACCTGCTTGCCGCTACCTGGACGGCGAACGCGTACAGACAGGCTCATGGTTCATATGTCGGCATGGATTCGGCTGACTTGCTCAAGATCGACCCACGCGTCCCGCCGACCCTGGCCGTTGTCTCTGCACAGCGCCGGAGCTACTGCCTGACGGACAGTGTGCGCGGCAGAAGCTGGAGCATCTCAGGCCCCTATCGGGGAGACGCCACATTTATCGCGAACGCCTCCTGCTCCTGAGTCGGCGGGCGGGGCTGAAGCAGATCTCCGTCGTGCCACGGCGCGACGCGCAAGCTCCGTACGCGTGAATCATGATCCATCCGCCCGATGCCTTGACGTTCTCAAGCCCGTACGTCACGAGGACTGGTGGCGCTGGGTGGAAGATGATGAGTTTGTTCATGCCGCCCTCCTCCTGATCTCCGTCAGGCGCTCCTGCTGCACATGGGAGTACGGCTCAATTCACTTCTTCGGGTTCCCGTTGCCATGCTCGTCCTCTCCGGACTTGCCATGCTCCTGTTCGGACTTGCCATGCTCGTTCGAGGATCCCTGTTCGGGCTTGTTGGCGAGCCCTGGCGGCCCACAGTGCTCGTGGTTTTCGTCGCCGTAGCCCCACCCTGGCCAACACGTGCGCGACACGCCGGACTCCCTATACGAAACCGTGACCATGAAGCCGTCGCCTGTGTTGTCGCCGAACAGATCATCGTTCACGGCAAATACGAGCTCCCCTTTTCCGGAGAGCGTCGTCGGCCCGTCGCCGACTTGTACCCAGGGCCCGCTGCCTACGCGCCCGACAAGTCCCCATGCGGGAGCGCCCGGAAGCACGAAGCCACCGAAAGCACTCTGCGTCGTATCGAATGAGGCGTATCCGTCAGGACCAACGCAGAAGGTGCCGCCGAACGGACACATGTTGCCCGTCGCACTCACGCTGACGCCGTGTCCTTTCTTGAGAACTAGCCCGCTGCTAACGCCCGGCTCGTCCGTCTTCGGTCCGACGAAGACGTTGGAGGTTGTGACCGAGCCTGCTGCACTGCCCTGCGCCGCGAGGGCAAGCACGACTGTCGTGACAAGAGTCAAGCCCTTCAAGATCTTCATGTAGCCGCCGCCTTGTTCATGCGTCGCGTGTCCGCGACGACCGCCGCCCTCGCACGTCGAACGATCAGTCCCGTGATCCGGGCATCAATCCCCCGCTTGGGTATCCCAAAAGGGGGAGCGGGAGTCGCACTCCTTGGTCCTCAATCCGCGGTTAGCTCGGGAGTTACGCTCGGCGTCATGCCGATGCTCGCCTGGCATCCCGGTCACCGACGACGACACACAGACGCTCGCCGAGTTCCTGCGCCACGCCGAGTTCCCCGACGTCGCCGACAAGCTCGAGCGCGGACTTGCTCTCGGGACGAGAGTCGTCGCGCTCACGGTCACCGACCGCGAGTCGATCCTGCGGGCGCTCGACGAGGCGCCGACGGACGGGCTCGCGGAGTTGAGAGCCGTGCTCCTGCGAGAGCACGAGTGGCGGGTGCGCGAGGGGCTCGTCTAGTCAGGCCGACGCGAAACTTTCTACCCAACTTTCTACCCCTCTGAGGTGATCTCAGGGCACCTAGCGTGACCTCGCATGGCTCAACCGTGCGATATGGGCATGAGCGCACCCCCATCGGACGATCTGTTAACCGGAGGGTTACTGGTTCGAGTCCAGTCCGGGGAGCTCGAAAAGTCCTGCTAATGGGCATAAACGACGAGAGCTCCGTTTCCGGAGCCCTCGATTTCGTACCCGTTTTCGTACCCGCGTCAGTCGTCGGCGACTCCGGAGAACAGACGATCTATAGCCGCAGCTTATAGCCGCGATCCGACGACGCGCGGACGCTTATGCGCCGGTCTTCACAGATCGGAGCCAACCCGACTGATTCAGGCCGAAGCGACGACCTCTCGGACTTCGACGCCGTCGAGCGTGACGTCGTCGGGTGCGTTAGTCGCGATCGCGCTTATCCGATCGCCTGCCGCGCGTGCGTTCTCCTCCGAGTCGAAGATAATCATTGAAAGCCCGTTCAACTCCCCACCATCGGTCGACCACGTCCAGTAGCCCGTCTTGAAACCGGGCGCGCCCGAAACCTGCGGCACAACCTGGCTGTTGAGCACCTCCCGAGTGCGGTCAGCATTGTGGATGGTCACGCGCACGACGAGCGCATGCATCTGAGCCTCCTTCTGGGGTTTGTCAACGCGGGAACCCTAATGCCTGGTCAGGCTTTCTCGCAGGCGATCCCGTCCTTGTCGCGATCGAGGTGGGCGTTTGCACGATAGACCGTGTTGCTCCGCTTGAACGTTGTGACTGGCGTCGTGGACGTGTGGTCACGAGCGCCGATCCTGCCGACACCGTGTGGGTAGCGCTTGTTCAGCGCGGAGCACCTTGGGTAGCGCACCACCCAGACGGCAGCGGGTGAAGTCGCGGAGGAGGCAGTCGCACTCGCGGCGGGTAGAGCAAGGAGCATGGCGATAAGGAACGCGACGAGGAGACTGGACGCGGCGATACTGACAGCCGCCGTGAAGATCGCCGTGGCGTTAGTCGCCGTCGTAGTCGCGTTGGCGGGGTTGGCTGGGGCGTGGTGGGTCACGGGCGGTGACGTCGGCTGCCGCGGGCGCAGTGTTGACGAGGCTGAATACGTCCGCGGTAACGAGGCGATCTTGCACGAGCTCAAGCTTTACCCTGAGGCCCAGCTCGTGAACTCCGTCTCCATTGGCCAGAGAGCCTCCGACGCTTGTAACCCGCTTGCCGAGAACGGACCCCCGTATGGAGGCTTTGTGACGGGCTGGGTCTATCGCCTGCCTCCGGGTGCGACTCGCACCAAGGTCATCGACCACTACGACGACCCAGGTTCGTGGCGAATGGACGCCAGAGATCGTTCGCGCAGGCCCTACAACTGCGAGGTCTCGTACAAACGTAACGGTGCGGTGCTCTACGTCAACGCGTGTACGAGCGGCGGGTTGCTAACGATCCAGATCGATCACGCCGCCCTCGGCTGACCCGTCCCGCGCGAGAGTCGCGGTGACCTTCGTAGCGAACAAGCCATCGCCGCGCCGCCGAGCTCAAACTTCGGCGACCCGCGTCTCGCCGTAGGTGGACGAGCTGGAGCGCGTCCTGCGGGATTTCGTACGTACAGCAGCTGACCCGACGGCGGCGCCTACGTCGACGATGCGGTAGCCCCCACCGGGGCACCCGGGTTTCGGTTCTCACCGGTCCGATTGAAAAGGACTGGCACGCGCACCGCGACATCGTTACTGTCATCCCGTCAGGGGAATCGGGGGAAGGGGAAGCTGTGACCTGGGTGATTGCCGCAGTCGTCGCCGTCGCGGCGTGCGCGTTCTTCACGTTCGCGTGGATGACGAAGTAGGACTGCGACGTTCGTCTGCCCGATGTGGCAGAGTCGCGACCCATGGACGGACGACGGCGGGAGGATCGCCGCCCGATCAACTGGGGTCTCATCGGGCTCATAGGGCTCAGCGTCGAGTTCTGGGTCGTGCTCGTCGCTCTCACGTCCGCGCACCTACCGTAGGTCAGCGGGACCCGCACCGGTAGGCCCACGGGCGCTGGGGGATGGATATCCCCCCGAACGAGGTACCCGCGTTCTACCCGGGAGGAGCATGAGCTCCAGACGTGCGCGCGTACAGTCAGCCCTGTCCCGATCGTGTGGGACTGCGGCAGCAAGAAACCACCCACATTGGAGGCATCGAATGGCGTCCGACGGGAGGCTCACGTACTCCGTCTACTCGGGTAGGCGGTCGGTTGGCGTCCGGAAGGCGTGGTCCGGAGCGGAAGCGGTGATCGAGTACCTGCTGACTCTCGGCTGCAAGGGCAGCGAGCTCGTCACTCTCGGCCCGAACGCAGTCGTCTGGCGTGGCGCCACGTTCACGGCGGTACCCGTACCCGTCGAGCCGACGACGTAGCTCCGCGCGCTCGAGGCGCAGGCGCGATCATCGAAGGGGGGCGTCCCTCGACTCAGTGAACCTGCGCACGAACGCGCAAGATCGGCCGACGCGATGCGTCTTACGTCATGCGGGGCAGCGTCCAGGTGCTTGGCGGCAGCGTGAACGTCTGCCCCGCGTGAAATGCAGATCCGGTCCGCTCTAGGCGGTCATGCGGATCGCGACGTCGTACTTCGAGACCGACGTGCGCGTGCCGGGCGTGTCGCCCGTGTCCATGGCGTTCAGTACGGCGTCACCCGCTGTGTAGTCCGCTTCGTTGTCGAAGAAGACGATCGCGATCGACTTCTCCGTGCCGGCGTCGTGCAGGACGAGCATCTCGGTCGCGTTCAGACCCTCGGGCTGCTCGCCACTCGAGACCTCCTCGCGGAGCCGCTCGATGCGCTCCGCCGGAACTCCCTCGAACGTCACGACTCGTGCAATTGCCATTGCGACCTCCTCTCGGTGACGGCGGCCAGCATACGCCGAATGCACGCGCGCCCCGAATGGTCTCGGCGGCGACTGCGAGAATCGCGCGCATGCCCGCATTCATCGACGCGACCGCGAACCAGCTCCGCGTCGCCAAGCGGCTCGCCCCGAGGCGCGGCGCTACGCTCGCCGAGCGCTTCGGGCGCCTCGACGACCGGCTCGTCTTCGTCATCGGCTCGCCGCGCTCGGGCACGACGTTCCTCGCAGGCGCTATCGGCTCGCTGCCGGGGTTCGTCGACCTGGGCGAGGTCGCACCGGTCAAGGCAGCCGTGCCCGAGCTCGCGGCGGCGCCTCCGCCTGAAGCAGCCAGGCGACTCCGTCGGATCCTCGCCCTCGCACGCCGCGTCGGGCTCGTCGGTTCCGTGCGTGCCGTCGAGCAGACCCCGGAGCTCGCGCACATCGCAACGGTGCTCCCCCTCGCGTTCCCGGACTCCGTGACCGTGAACATCGTCCGCGACGGCCGCGACGTCGTCAGCTCGCTTCTCGAGAAGCCGTGGCTGAAGCGCGAGCAGCCGAGCGCGGACGACGCGGGTGTGCCGTACGGCTCGTACGCTCGCTTCTGGGTCGAGCAGGACCGGCGTGAGGAGTTCGAGGCGGCCAGCGACACCCGCCGCGCCGCCTGGGTCTGGCGGAGCTACGTGACGGCAGCCCGCACCGCGACGAACGCCGTCGAGGTCCGGTACGAGGAGATGACGGCTGACCCGAATGGCGTTGCCTCCCTGATCGCACAACGACTCGGAGCACCGTCGGGCCCACTCGCGTCGGGCTTGCGGAAAGCGCACGCGTCGTCCGTGGGCCGGTACCTGACCGACCTCACCGCGGAGCAGCTCGCCGAGGTCGAGGACGAAGCCGGCGACCTCCTTCGAGATCTGGGCTACGTGAGCTCTGCCAGCGCCTGACGGACCTTCGCGAGGTGCGCCTGGAGCTCCGTCGTCCGGGCCAGGTCCGCACTCGAGAGCTCGCGCTTCAGCGTCCGCTCGCGAAGCCTCAGGAGCAGCTCCGTGCCCGTCCGCTCGTCGATCGCCTCCTGCGCCGCGCGAGCATCGAGCTCGGCTCGCAGCGCGGTCAGCTCGGGATCGTCCCGGCCCGTCACGAGGACGTCTCGGAAGCGGCGGTTGAGCTCCGAGTCGAAGTGGTCCGCGGAGAGCTCGGCCAGTCCCCGCACGAGAGCGGGATGCGCCACGCACGCGGCGAGCACGTCGCGCTCGAGCCGATCGCCCGCCTCGAGGAGACGAGGCGCCTCGGCGGTCGGCGACGGTCGCTCCCCCACGCGCAGGCGCCAGCCCGGCGAGCGTCTCTCGCGGAAGGTCGAGCCGATCCGCGAGCAACCGCAGCGCCTCCTGCCGCTCGGGCGAGTCCTCTGCCTTCGCGAGAACCTCGCGCGCGCGAACGAATCCCTCTTGCCGGTCGGCAGAGCGCTCGATCTCGAGACGCACGCGGTACACGAGGTAGCTCTCAGCGCCCGGCAGCCGCTCGGCGAATCCTTCGGGTGAGTCCGCCGGGTCCTGTCCCTCCGGAAGGGTCACGATCTTGACGTCGAAGCCCTGCCCGGCCGCCAGCTCCATGCCCCGCAGCGTCGCCTCCTGTCCCGCCTTGTCCGCGTCGAAGCAGAGGTAGAGCCGCTTCGTGAGTCGTCCGAGCTCGCGGAGGTGCCGCTCGGTCAGCGCCGTCCCCATGGACGCGACGACGGGCTCGAACCCCGCCTGGCGCAGCGCGATCACGTCCGTGTTCCCCTCGACGACCGCGGCGAAGTCCTGCTTGCCGATCGCCGTCTTCGCGAGGTGCAGCCCGTAGAGGATCGCGCTCTTGTGGAAGAGGTCGCCCTCGGGTGAGTTGACGTACTTCCCGTGCAGCGGGTCGTCGTCGCGCAGCTTGCGGGCCTGGAAGCCGACGATCCGGCCACGCGCGTCCGCGAGGGGAAACATCAGCCGCTGCGGGAAGTAGTCCGTACCTCGCGTCGTCGCGAGGCCTGCCGCCTTCAGCTCGTCGAGCGTGAACCCGCGCTCGCGCGCCTTCTCCGCGAGGCCGCGACCCGGTGAGAGCCCGAGCCGGAACTCCTTCGCGATCTCCTCTCCGAGCCCGCGGCTCGCCAGGTACTCGCGCACGGGTGCGCCGGCGTCTCCCTCCCACAGGAAGCGTTCGAAGTACGCAGCCGTCTGCTCGAGCACCGCGAAGAGGCGCTCGCGTCGGCGACGCTCGGCCTCGACGTGCGGCGACGCCTCCTCGACCTCGATCGGCACCCGGAAGCGATCCGCCAGCCACTCGACCGCGCCGACGAAGTCGAGCCCCTCGGTCTCGCGCACGAACGAGATCACGTCCCCGCCCTTCCCGCAGCCGAAGCAGTAGTACAGCTTCTCGACGGGGTTGACCGAGAACGACGGCGTCTTCTCCTCGTGGAAGGGGCAGCGGCCCGTAAAGCGCGACCCCGAGGCACGACGGAGGGGCGTGCGGCCGGACACGACCTCGACCATGTCGGCTGCCGCGACGACGTCGCGCACCGAGGAGTCCTTGATCCGCGCCACCGATTGAGACTACTCGCCGCTCACGCCATAGTCTCTTACCTCATGGCGGGGGAAGCAGCGCGTCGCGAGCGCAAGGTCGTCACGGTCGTGTTCTGCGATCTCGTCGGCTTCACCTCGCGCGCCGAGTCGATGGATCCCGAGGACGTCGAGGCTTTCCTCGATCCGTACCACCTGCACCTACGCTCGGTGCTCGAGCGCTACGGCGGGACGGTCGAGAAGTTCATCGGGGATGCGGTCATGGCACTCTTCGGCGCGCCCGTTGCGCACGAGGACGACGCCGAGCGCGCAGTTCGCGCAGCAATCGTCATCCGCGACTGGGCAGGCGAGAACGACCAGGTCCAAGTCCGGCTCGGTGTGACGACCGGAGAAGCCGTGATACGCCTGGACGCGCGCCCCGAGGTCGGCGAGGGGATGGCGTCCGGCGACGTAGTGAATACCGCAGCGCGCCTCCAGTCTGCGGCACCCGTCAACGCAGTTCTCGTCGACGAGACGACCTTTCGCGCAACCCGTCACGTCATCGAGTACGACGAGGTCGGCCCGGTGGCGGCCAAAGGCAAGACGGAACCTATCGCGGTCTGGCAGCCGCGGCAGGCGCGCACCCGCTTCGGCGTCGACGTTGCCCACCAGGCGCGAGCCGACCTCGTCGGACGCGAGCGGGAGCTCGCTGTGCTGCGAGACGTGTTCGAGCGGGCCGTGCGCGGGCGAACGCCACAGCTGATCACGCTTGTCGGAGTTCCCGGCATCGGCAAGAGCCGCCTCGTCTACGAGCTCTCGCTGATCGCACGGGAAGACGTGGAGTTGATCACCTGGCGCCAGGGACGCTGCCTCGCGTACGGAGACGGGGTCACGCTCTGGGCGCTCGGAGAGATCGTCAAGGCGCAGGTCGGGATCCTCGAGCAGGATTCCGCCTCCGACATCCACGAGAAGATCCGAGAGACCGTCGACGCGCTGCTCGACGAGAAGGACGCGCCCTGGGTGGAGCAGCATCTTCTCGCCCTCGTCGGGCTCGCGGAGGAGACCGAGCTCGGTGGGGACCGGCGCGGCGAGGCTTTCGCCGCCTGGCGCCGCTTCCTCGAGAGGCTCGCGGAGCTACGGCCACTCGTCCTCGTCTTCGAGGACCTGCATTGGGCGGACGCGAGCTTGCTCGACTTCGTCGACGAGCTGGTCGAGTGGGTCAGCGACGTGCCGCTCCTGGTCGTCGGAACCGCGCGGCCCGAGCTCCTCGAGCGCCGACCGGGCTGGGGCGGTGGAAAGCTCGATGCGACGACCCTCGCGCTCGCCCCGCTCTCGGACGAGCAAACAGCACGACTGCTCTCCGCCCTGCTCGACCGTCCGGTCGTCGCCGCCGAGTCCCAGCAGGCGCTGCTGGAGCGAGCCGGCGGCAACCCACTGTACGCCGAGCAGTTCGCCGACCTCTACCTCGAACGTGGCTCCGCCGAAGGGCTCTCGCTGCCGGAGACCCTGCAGGGCATCATCTCTGCGCGCCTCGACGGCTTGCCGCGCCCCGAGAAAGGCCTTCTCCAGGATGCCGCCGTCGTCGGCAAGGTCTTCTGGTCCGGCGGTCTTCAGCGCGACGAATGGGAAGCTGCGCAGGCGCTGCATTCCCTCGAACGAAAGGGGTTCGTCCGGCGGCAGCGGCGCTCGTCGGTCGAGGGAGAGAGCGAGTTCGCCTTCGCCCACGCGCTGGTGCGCGACGTCGTCTACGGGCAGATCCCGCGGGCGGACCGGGCGGCCAAACACGAGCGGATCGCGGAGTGGATCGAGTCCCTCGGCCGCCGCGAGGACCACTGCGAGATGCTCGCGTACCACTGGGGATCGGCGCTCGAGCTGGCCCGCGCAACCGGCACGAACGGCGTGACTCTCGTCGACCGCACGCGGGTCGCGTTGCGGGACGCCGGCGACCGTGCGTTCGGCCTGAACGCCTTCGCCACCGCGATCTCGTACTACGAGGAAGCACTCACGCTCTGGCCCGACGACGACGGCGAGCTCGCCCAGCTGCTCTTCCGTCGTGCGCACGCGCTGCAGATCGCGGACGACCTCCGAGCGGGGGACGCCCTGGACGAGGCGAGGGCTGCACTGCTCGCCGCAGGCGAGGCCGAGCCGGCCGCGGAGTGCGAGTCCCTCCATGCCCAATTCCTCTGGTACCGCGGACAGCGCGATGCCGCCTACGATCGTCTCGCTCGGGCCGAGGAGCTCGTAGCAGGACGCGCTGGTTCTCCGGCGAAGGCACGCGTGCTCTGTTTGTCGGCTCGCTTCCGGATGCTTGCTGGCGACGATGAAGAGGCGCAGCGACTGGCCGGAGAGGCACTCAGGCTCGCAGAGGAGCTCGGGCTGGACGAGCTTCGCGCGCACGCGCTGGCAACGATCGGCTCGGCGAAGGAAGCGACTCTAGGCACAGCCGAAGCCGGTTTCGAGGACCTCGAGGCGGCGCTCCGGATCGCTCTCGATGCGAGCTCTCCGATCGCGTCCACGATCGTCAACAACCTCGCGGTCGCGCGCTTTCGCGCCGGGGATCTGCTCGGCGCGAGAGCGCTCTACCTCGAGGCCGCCGAGGTTGCCGAGCGCTACGGCGACGGCTCAGGCCTTCGCTGGAGCAGGGGGAACCTCTCCTTCGCCGACTTCTTCCTCGGAGAATGGGACGATGCAGCGCGGGACGTGAACACATTCATCACCGAGTGCGAGACCTCGCCCCACTATCTCGAACACCAGGCCCGTGACGTGCGCGCGAACATCCGGCTGGCCCGCGGCGACCCGGATGGCGCGCTCGAGGACTGGGCCCGTGCGCTGAAGCACGGACGCGAGGCCAAGGATCCGCAAGCGCTCATCCCGACGCTGCTCACCTACGCGCGCGGCCTGACACTCCTTGGGAGGATCAGCGAGGCACGGGAGCTTGCAGACGAGGGGCTCGACCTCCTGCGCCAACAGCCAGCGATGAGGGGCGTCCTCGGGATCATGGCCGGCATCGCCGACGACCTCGACCTCCGCGATCGCGTTCTGGATCTCTTCGATTCGCCTCCTGCGGGGGTCTGGGAAGAGGCGGCATACGCGGCAGCCGAGCACGACTACATCCGTACTGCCGAGATCTACGCTCGCGCCGGAGCGCGCACCCAGGAGGCGGCGGCACGCCTCGACGCTGCGCGCACGTTCGTCCGTGAAGGCTGGCGACAGCAGGGAGCCGCCGAGCTGCAGAAGGCGCTCGCGTTCTACCGCTCGGTCGGCGCGGCGTTCTTCATCCAGCGTGCGGAGGCGCTGCTTCCGGCATCAGCCTAGAGCGATTCCGCGTAGGCGAGCGCGAAGCGGTCGGTCATCCCCGCGATGTAGTCGACGACCTCGTCGACCGGATCGCCCCGCTCGGCGAGATGCCCGAAGATCGCGCTGACGACCTCGTGCGCCTTCTCGTGCTCGGGCGCGGCCTGCGGGCCGAGGTAGACGCGCTCGAACATGAACGCGCGCAGCGAGAGCATCGCCTCCCCCACCTCGGCCGACTGTCGGATGTCGTCAACTCCCTCCGACGCCTCGACGATGTCGTGCACGAGCCGATCGATTCGTGCCGACCCACTCGAGCCGAGGATCGCGATCTCCTCGCGCGGAAGATCGTCTTCCGCGAGCAGCCCGTAGCGCACCGCGTCGTCGATGTCGTGGTTGATGTACGCGACCCTGTCGACGAGCCGCACGATCTTTCCCTCGAGCGACTCCGGCTCGCGCTCGCCCGTGTGCGTGAGGATCCCGTCGGACACCTCGTACGTCAGGTTCAGTGAGCGCGCGATCCGGAACGACTGCTCGTTGTGCCGGAAGCGGCGGTCGAACCCGCCCTCCACAAGTGCGGCGTCGAGGGCGTCCTCACCGGCGTGGCCGAACGGCGTGTGACCCATGTCGTGCCCGAGGCCGATCGCCTCGGTGAGATCCTCGTTGAGGCGTAGCGCCCGCGCTACGACGCGCGAGATCGCGGTCGTCTCGAGTGTGTGAGTCATGCGGGTGCGGTAGTGGTCGCCCTCCGGGTCGATGAAGACCTGGGTCTTGCCTTTCAGCCGCCGGAACGCCTTCGAGTGAACGACGCGGTCGCGGTCGCGCTGGAACTCGGTCCGAACGCCGCACGGCTCCTCGGACCGCTCGCGCCCCCGCGTGGCGGCGGAACGCAGGGCGAACGGCGACAGGCTCTCCTCGAGCGCCGCGACTCTCTCCTGAAACGACATGCCGGTCAGCGTAGAGCGCCGAGGTGCGGGATCGCCGCACCGACGAACAGCGCCGCGAACGCGAAGCCGAGTGCGGTGTAGCCGCCGACAGCGAGCGCCACGCCTCCGATCGCGGCGCCGACGAAATAGCCCGACTGGAGCGCCGCAGTCCTCACGCCTGTCACGCCGAGTCGCAGCTCGGGCGCGAGCCCGAGCCCACGAGCGCTTCCGGCGAGCGTGCGTCCGCCGGCGATGAACGAGAGGACCGCGAAGGCCGCGACGCTGAACCACACGGACGGCCGAATGGCGTTGAGCACGACGACCGTCACTGCCGCCGAGAGCGCGAGCAGAACGAGCAAGCGCGGCCCGTAGTCGTCGACCCATCGTCGAAACAGGAGGTTCCCCGGAACGTAGACGAGCGCGCCGAGCCCGAGGGCGAGCCCGGTCGCCGCGATCGAGAGGTCGTACGTCTGCACGAGGAGCGCGCCCACGTACACGAGCGCGCCCGCCCAGCCCGAGAAGGCGAGCAGCTCGCCGACCGACCAGCGAAGAACGCCCGGGTACGTGAACACCGTGCGCAGGCCGGCCCGCGCGGGAGCAGGCGGAGTCTTCGGCCTTGCCAGCAGCAGGAGGATCGCGCAGATCGCCATGCCGACGGGTATCGCGAGCCATGCGACCCTCCAGCTCGCCTCGCCGACGAGACCGACGAGCGGCATCCCGACGATCCAGGCCAGCGGAGGGCCAAGCAGCGCGAGCGCGAGCACCCGAGAGCGATTTTCGGCGGTCGCCCACTCGGCCGTCGCTGCAATCGCCGCGGAGTACGAGAAGCCTATGCCGATGCCTGCCACCGCCTGCGCGACGACGAGCACCCCGAAGGTCGGCGCGACCGCGCTCAAGAGCGATCCCGCCATGAGCACGCCGACGCCACCGAGCAGGAGCTCCCGCAGTCCCACACGAGCGGCGAAGAGCCCGGACGAGAGCGCGGCGAGCCCGGCGGCGAGCCCGGAGACCGTGCGGAGCTGCCCGGCCGTCGCGACGGAGACGCCGAGATCGGCGGCGACGTCGGGAAGCAGCGGATTGAGAACGACGAGGGCGGCCTGGGAAGCGGCGAGCGCCGCGAGCAACGTGATCCCGACCGCGCGGGGTCCGTTTCGCATCAGATGATGATCGACACGGTGCCGCCGTCCGCACTCCACGCTGCGCCGGTGACGTACGAAGCCCGCTCCGAGCAGAGGAACACGATCACCGAGGCGACCTCCTCCGGCTCCGCGAGCCGTCCGAGTGGTCGCCCCCCGGCGACCTTTGCGAGGATCTCCTCGCGATCCCCCTGCTGCTCCGCGAGCCCGCCCTCTCCGAGCCAGATGTCGGTTGCGGTCGGACCGGGCGTCACCGCATTACAACGCACGCCGTCGCCTGCATACAGATCCGCGACCAGGCGTGAGAGCGACAGCACGGCAGCCTTCGTCACGGAGTAATGCGGCATGGTCGTCGACGGTCGCTTCCCCGCCGAGGACGAGACGTTGACGATCGAGCCTCCCGCTTCACGCAGGTACGGCAGAGCACACCGAACCGCCCGAACGTAGCTCATCACGTTGAGCTGCCAGTACTCGTCCCACTCTTCGTCGACCACGTCCTCGAAGCGAGCGATGCGCGCAATACCGACGTTGTTGACGAGGACGTCCAGCCCTCCGAGCGCCGTCGCAGCGTCACGAACAGCCCGTTCGGGCTCGCCGGCGCGGGACAGATCGCCCACCACGTGCGCGAGCTCCCCGATGCCAGGTGCCTCGCCTCGTCCGCACGAGACGACGAGCGCGCCCTCGGCGACGAGCTGCCTCACGACCTCGAGGCCGATCCCGGCCGTCGAGCCGGTGACGAAGCAGCGCTTCCCCTCGAGCCCGAGATCCACGCGCCTAGGCTATCCCGCATGCCGACGAGGATCGTGCTCGTGCGACACGGCGAGACCGACTGGAATCGGGAGAACCGGTTCCAGGGTCACGCCGACCCGCCGCTGAACGACCTCGGTCGCTCGCAGGCACTCGTGCTCGCGGGACACCTGGCGAGCGAGCCGTTCGCGGCCGCGTACACGAGCCCACTCCGGCGAGCGGTCGAGACCGCTGCGATTCTCGCCCGCGAGCTCGGCCTCGATCCGATCGAGACGGCGAGTCTGAAGGAAGTGGACGTCGGCTCTTGGTCCGGGCTGACGCGCGACGAGGTCGAGGCCCGTTTCCCTACGGGGTACGAGCGCTGGCTCGAGTACGGGCACGGCTGGGACGACGGCGAGAGCTACGACGAGCTCGGCGCGCGTGTCTCGTCCGAGCTCCTCCGGATCGGAGAGCTGCACAGAGGACAGCGAGTGCTCGCCGTGACGCACGGTGGCCCGATCCGCTCTGCGTTGGCCGTCGCGGACCGAGTGCCCTTCGAGGAAGCACGCCGGTCGATCCACGTCATCGGTAACTGTGCCGTCGTCGAACTCGAAGTCCACGCCGGATCACTTCGGCGGGCGGATTGACCCTCGATTGTCGGTTACCTCACGCCGATCGCTCTCGCGACATGCTCACACGGGCTGTGTCGTGGTGACGCCGACGAGGCTCGCGCCTGGCTGTGCCCACACGTAGCCACCGCTCGGCAGCATCGACGGGCCTACGGAGATCACGGGCAACGTGCTCGTGACTCCCGAGACGCTCGTCCCGGGCTGCGCCCAGACGTACCCCGCTCCGGGCAACGGCTGCGCCGATGCCCATGCCCCGCTCGCGACGATCGCTGACGATGCAGCCGCAGCAAACGTGAGGAGTAGCGCGCGTCGAGTGCGCATCGCATCCTCCTTCATTGACTTACTCATCGTGGCACGCCTCGGCCGGGAGGCATCGGTGGAAGCGCTGATTCGTCCCGAGAAAGCGCCGGTCGTGCGCGCGGACCGATCGGCTACGCTCCGCGCCGTGGAGGACTACACGAACAAGTACAAGGGTGAGCAGGTCGAGGTCGCCCTGTTCGGCGGCGAGTACCAGGAAGGAGTGCTTACTGCCTACTGCTCGTTCGAGGACGTCCCCCACGTCGAGCTCAACGGCCACATCCTCATCCCCTTGCAGAACGTCGCGTCGCTCCACTGTTCGAGCCGCTGCGACGCACCCGAGCCCGACTGGCCCCCCCGCGGGTTCATCGAGGACGACACCGGGGACTCGTAAGACGTGGCGCGAGCAGTCGCGCTGAACCTGGCGAAGACGGGTTCGCTGGTCGCCATCCTCGCGGCGGCGTTCGCCGGCATCGGGTGGCTCATCGGCGGGACGACGACCGCGCTCCTCTTCGCGTTCTGCTCCCTCCTCGCCGCGACCGGCGTCTATCGGTACGGCGATCGCGCACTGCTCGGAATGCTCGGCGCCCGGCCGTTCGCTCTCGCGGAGGATCCCGTTCTCCGTTCGTCGGCGGACACCGTCGCCGCCAAGCTCGGCGTTCGCTCTCCGTCGCTCTACCTCATCGACGACGGCTTTCCGCGGTTGTTCTCCGTCGGCCGTGGTCCGTCGAGCTCGACGATCGCGATTTCCACGGGCGCCCTCAGGTCACTACGGCACGAGGAGCTCGAGGGAGCGCTCGCGCACGAGCTCGCCCACGTGCGCCGCCGGGACGTGCTCGTGCAGACGTTCGTCGTTCTGTTCGCGGCGACGCTCGTCGAGCTGAGCCGCGTCGGCGGCTGGTTCTCGCGAGCGCTCCTCTACGTCTTCGCGCCCATAGGGGCCGCCTTCGTGCACATCCTGCTCTCGCCAAAACGTGAGCTGCGAGCCGATGAGCTTGCGGTCAGCACGACCGGGGCGGCGCATGATCTCGCCGACGCGCTGCTTCGACTCGACCGTGCGGCGGAGCTCGTCGAGTTCGCTGCGTCGCCTGCCACCGAGCCGCTCTACCCGGTCGACCCGTTCGAGTCCGAGGGGGTAGCGCGAATGTTCAAGACGCACCCGCCTCTCGAGCCACGAGTGCGCCGGCTGCGCGAGCTCGGCGCCGGCTCGAACGGACGCGTGCCGCCGTCACTCACGAAGCTCGCCGGGTAGCAGCGAGAACATCACCGAGTCGCGGATCCGCCCGTCCGGGTGACGCAAGTGGGCGCGGAGAACGCCTTCGCGCCGGAATCCGACCTTCTCGGCGACGCGCTGAGAAGCAAGGTTTTCTGGATCCGTGACGAGGTCGATGCGCTGCAGCCGGAGAGCGTCGAGGCCGTGACGCGCGAGCAAGCGAACTGCACGCGTGCATATGCCCCGTCCTCGCGCCGCAGCCGCAACCCAGTAGCCGATAGTCCCTTTGTAGTCCTGCGAATTCAGACCCATCCCGATACCCCCGACCACGGCACCGTCGACTTCGACAGCGAGCTTGAGCTGATCGGGGAGCACGTCGCCAGAGAGGAACGCGAGGGCGTCTGCCTCCGTGTAGGGATGCGGGATCAGTGGTATCCAGTGCGCGATCTCGGGGTCGTTGCACCCCGCGACGATCGCGGGAACGTCGTCCTCTGTCCACTCACGTAGCACGAGATCGCCGTCGCGGAGCTCCACCCGCACGAGTGTGCACGCGCTTTCGATCGATGGCAACGCCACCGCTTCGCGGGCGGAGCCGGGCTCTGCCCGGCGGGAGCCCGAGCGCGGTCGATCAGTCGCTGCGGAGCGGAAGGGGGACAGGCGGGGGGAAACATCGTTTCCCCCCGCCAATGAGGTGGGCGGCGTCCTACTCTCCCGGGGGCTTGCGCCCCGAGTACCATCGGCGCTGGCGGGCTTAACTTCTCTGTTCGGAATGGGAAGAGGTGTATCCCCGCCGCTATGACCGCCCAAGTTGTCGAGGCGCCGGCTGCGGCGTGTTGCCGCGCACGCGCATCCCTCAAAACTCCATAGCAGCAGTCGTCGGTGTTCAAAATCAAGACCTCGGGCAATTAGTACGGCTCCGCTGAGCGCATTGCTGCGCGTACACGTGCCGCCTATCAACGTGGTCGTCTACCACGGCCCTTACTCCCTCGAGGGGATGGGAGGTCTCATCTCGAGGTGGGCTTCCCGCTTAGATGCTTTCAGCGGTTATCCCATCCAGGCGTGGCTAAGCAGCGATGCCCTTGGCAGGACAACTGCTACACCAGAGGCCTGTTCATCTCGGTCCTCTCGTACTAGAGACGACTCCTCTCAAACCTCCAACGCCCATGGCGGATAGGGACCGAACTGTCTCACGACGTTCTGAACCCAGCTCGCGTGCCGCTTTAATGGGCGGACAGCCCAACCCTTGGGACCTGCTTCAGCCCCAGGATGCGACGAGCCGACATCGAGGTGCCAAACCCTTCCGTCGATGTGGACTCTTGGGAAGGATGAGCCTGTTATCCCCGGAGTACCTTTTATCCGTTGAGCGACGGCGATTCCACTCTCCACCGCCGGATCACTAAGGCCGACTTTCGTCCCTGCTCGACTTGTCAGTCTCGCAGTCAAGCTCCCTTATGCCTTTACGCTCTACGCACGATTTCCAACCGTGCTGAGGGAACCTTTGCGCGCCTCCGTTACATTTTAGGAGGCGACCGCCCCAGTCAAACTGCCCACCTCACGCTGTCCCCGACCCGGATGACGGAATCGGGTTAGAAGCCCAGAACACGAAGGGTGGTATCCCAAGGGTGACTCCGCGAGAGCTGACGCCCCCGGTTCACAGTCTCCCACCTATCCTGGACAACGTATACCGAACTTCAACGCAAAGCTGCAGTAAAGGTTCACGGGGTCTTTCCGTCCAGCCACGGGTACTCGGCATCTTCACCGAGACTACAATTTCACCGGATCCCTCGTTGAGACAGCGCCCAAGTCGTTACGCCATTCGTGCAGGTCGGAACTTACCCGACAAGGAATTTCGCTACCTTAGGACGGTTATAGTTACCGCCGCCGTTTACCGGGGCTTGGATTCAAGGCTTCGCCCGAAAGCTAACCTCTCCTCGTGACCTTCCGGCACCGGGCAGGCGTCAGCCCCTATACGTCGTCTTACGACTTAGCAGAGACCTGTGTTTTTGGTAAACAGTCGCTTGGGCCGTTTCACTGCGGCCCCCTCGGGCTCAGGAAGTAAATTCCGTCACCCTACTGGGGCGCCCCTTCTCCCGAAGTTACGGGGCCATTTTGCCGAGTTCCTTAACGAGGGTTCTTCCGATCGCCTTGGTATTCTCTACCTGTCCACCTGTGTCGGTTTTGGTACGGGCACGCCCCACCTCCCTAGACGCTTTTCTAGGAGGCATGGATTCAGGGACTTCCCCCATTTCTGGGGTGGGCTTCCCGTCTCAGGCTTGATGGGCGACGGATTTGCCTATCGCCCGCCCTACGCGGTTGCCCCAGGTCGACCAACGCCTGGGATCCCT
This sequence comes from uncultured Gaiellaceae bacterium, assembly GCA_963746975.1. Taxonomy (GTDB): domain Bacteria; phylum Actinomycetota; class Thermoleophilia; order Gaiellales; family Gaiellaceae; genus GMQP-bins7. Next base: position 432,924 of record CAVVDE010000010.1, on the reverse strand, counting down.
TATCCTACCCCGTCCCGCCATCGGTGATAGCGGTGGGTACGTGGTACTGGAATATCAACCAGTTGGCCATCGCCTACGCCTGTCGGCCTCGGCTTAGGTCCCGACTAACCCTGAGCAGATTAGCTTTACTCAGGAACCCTTGGACATTCGGCGGAGGGGTTTCTCACCCCTCTTTCGTTACTCATGCCAGCATTCTCACTTCCCATGCCTCCACGGCTGGCTTACGCCGCCGCTTCGCTGGCATGGGAACGCTCCCCTACCACTCCTACTTGCGTAGAAGTCCGTAGCTTCGGCTCCAGGCTTGAGCCCCGTTACATTGTCCGCGCTCGACCACTTGACCAGTGAGCTGTTACGCACTCTTTAAATGGTGGCTGCTTCTAAGCCAACATCCTGGTTGTCTGGGCAATCGAACATCGTTTCCCACTTAGCCTGGAATTAGGGGCCTTAGCCGACGGTCTGGGCTGTTTCCCTTTCGACCACGAAGCTTATCCCCCGCAGTCTGACTGCCACGCTATGAACTGCCGGCATTCGGAGTTTGCCTGATTTCGGTAAGCTGGTAGGCCCCCTAGACCAAACAGTGCTCTACAACCGGCAGTGAACACGTGACGCTATACCTAAATATATTTCGGGGAGAACCAGATATCTCTGAGTTTGATTAGCCTTTCACTCCGACCCACAGGTCATCCGCGCCGTTTTCAACCGACGTCGGTTCGGTCCTCCACGGGGTCTTACCCCCGCTTCAACCTGCCCATGGGTAGATCACTCAGTTTCGGGTCTGCCTCCGACGACTGAACGCCCTGTTCAGACTCGCTTTCGCTTCGGCTCCGTTTCCTTAACCTCGCCGTCGAAGAGCAACTCGCTGGCTCATTATGCAAAAGGCACGCCGTCACAGGACAAAGCCTGCTCCGACCGCTTGTAAGCACACGGTTTCAGGTGCTATTTCACTCCCCTTCCGGGGTACTTTTCACCTTTCCCTCACGGTACTAGTTCACTATCGGTCGCCAAGGAGTACTTAGCCTTGCGGGGTGGTCCCCGCGGGTTCCGACCAGGTTTCCCGTGCCCGGCCGTACTCAGGAGCTCGTCAAGGAAGGCTGCGCGCTTTCGCCTACGGGACTGTTACCCGCTGTGGTCCGGCCTTCCAGCCGGTTCGACTAACACGCAACTTTGTAACTTCCCGACCCGCCGGCAGACGGATCAAGACGAGCCCTACAACCCCCATGCGACAACGGCTGCCGCCTATCACATCGCACGGGTTTGGGCTCTTCCCTTTTCGCTCGCCACTACTCAGGGAGTCGAGGTTTCTTTCCTTTCCTCCGGGTACTAAGATGTTTCAGTTCCCCGGCTTGCCTCACCCTGCCCTATGTATTCAGGCAGGAGTACGCGCGCATTACCACGCGTAGGTTTCCCCATTCGGAAATCCCCGGATCAACGGATGGTCAGCTCCTTCCCGGGGCTTATCGCAGCCGCCCACGTCCTTCATCGGCTCTTGGCGCCAAGGCATCCACCGTGTGCCCTTGTTCTCTTGATTCGAAAGAACACGTTTTACTGCCGCTATGGAGTTTTCAAGGTGCGCGTGAGCTCGGACGCTCACGAGAAGAACCGCGTGCTCGATGTGAGCCGGCGGGTCTCTCAAAACTCAACAGCGTGAGCCGGCTCGAGAGCCGGCATCGAGGTCGACGTTGTTCCAGGCGAGCCAGGTTCTCCGGACGGCCCGAGAGCCATCGACGGGCCTGACGCCTACCGGAGTAATTGCTCCGGTATTCCCTAGAAAGGAGGTGATCCAGCCGCAGCTTCCGCTACGGCTACCTTGTTACGACTTCACCCCAATCATCAACCCTACCTTCGACGGCTGCCTCCCCGAGGGGTTAGCTCACCGGCTTCGGGTATTGCCGACTTTCGTGGTGTGACGGGCGGTGTGTACAAGCCCCGTGTACGTATTCACCGCGGCGTTGCTGATCCGCGATTACTAGCAACTCCGCCTTCATGAAGGCGAGTTTCAGCCTTCAATCCGAACCGGGACCGGCTTTTTGGGATTCGCTCACCCTCACAGGTTTGCAGCCCTTTGTACCGGCCAATGTAGCACGTGTGTAGCCCAGGACATAAGGGGCATGATGACTTGACATCATCCCCACCTTCCTCCGATTTGTCACCGGCAGTCTCCCATGAGTCCCCGACATTACTCGCTGGCAACATGGGACAGGGGTTGCGCTCGTTGCGGGACTTAACCCAACATCTCACGACACGAGCTGACGACAGCCATGCACCACCTGTGCACTGGTCCCGAAGGAGGACCGTATTTCTACGGTTTTCCAGTGCATGTCAAGCCCTGGTAAGGTTCTTCGCGTTGCATCGAATTAAACCACATGCTCCGCTGCTTGTGCGGGGCCCCGTCAATTCCTTTGAGTTTTAGCCTTGCGGCCGTACTCCCCAGGCGGGGTGCTTAATGCGTTAGCTACGGCACGGAAGGAGTCGACACCTCCCACACCTAGCACCCATCGTTTACGGCGTGGACTACCAGGGTATCTAATCCTGTTCGCTCCCCACGCTTTCGCGTCTCAGCGTCAGTACCGTCCCAGAGAGCTGCCTTCGCCATTGGTGTTCTTCCTGATATCTGCGCATTTCACCGCTACACCAGGAATTCCACTCTCCTCTTCCGGACTCTAGCCATACGGTTTCCGTCGACGTCTGGAGGTTGAGCCTCCAGTTTTCACAACGGACCTGCGTGGCCGCCTACACGCGCTTTACGCCCAGTAAATCCGGACAACGCTTGCCCCCTACGTATTACCGCGGCTGCTGGCACGTAGTTAGCCGGGGCTTCTTCTGGAGGTACCGTCACCCTCTGGGCTATTAACCCGAGTAGCTTCGTCCCTCCTGAAAGAGGTTTACAACCCGAAGGCCTTCCTCCCTCACGCGGCGTCGCTGCGTCAGGCTTTCGCCCATTGCGCAAGATTCCCCACTGCTGCCTCCCGTAGGAGTCTGGGCCGTGTCTCAGTCCCAGTGTGGCTGATCGTCCTCTCAGACCAGCTACGGATCGGAGCCTTGGTAGGCCGTTACCCCACCAACAAGCTAATCCGCCGCGGACCCATCCTCGGCCGGAGGCCGAAGCTACCTTTTCCGACCGGCTCGTGAGCCGGAAGGGCCATCCGGTATTAATCCGGGTTTCCCCGGGCTATCCCGGTGCCGAGGGCAGGTTATCCACGTGTTACTCACCCGTTCGCCGCTGTCCCCAGGACCGAAGTCCTGGTTCTCGCTCGACTTGCATGTGTTAAGCGCGCCGCCAGCGTTCGTCCTGAGCCAGGATCAAACTCTCCGTGAAGAGACTTAGCGCCGCCAGCCAAAGCTGACGACAAGTCTGATCCAATCGAGCTCCGAAGAGCTCGTCGTCTTCCAAAGGAAAAGAAGACGGGTTCTGTCCCCTCGCAGGCTTACGCCTCCGAGGAGTCTCGACGTTTCACGCTGTTGAGTTTTCAAAGACCACGCCGACACGGCTCGTACTGGCAGTGCGGCCAACAAAAAGCCTCTGACTCGGCAGAGGCCCTCGGGGACGGAACAACGGAGGTCGTATCCGCTCGCTCGAAGGCTTCTCCCTTGTCGAGTTTACAGGCTTCCTGCACCCTCCTCGCGGAAGGCCGAGGGATCGTAGCACACGACCTTCTCGTGTCAATCAAGCCGTTCCGCGGTGCTCGGGGTCAGCCGACGAGCCGGACGAAACGCCGCTTGCCGGCTTGCGCGACCGCGCCCGCGAGCTCGGAGCGCGCGATGTCGAGCGCCTCGACAGTGCGACCGTCGATCTTGACGCCGCCTTGCGCGATCAGCCGGCGGACCTCGCTCGTAGAGAGCCCGAACGCATTGCTGAGCACCGCGGGCAGGTGCAGCGGATCGCCGTTTGGAAGGACGTACTCGACGATCGCGTCAGGCGCACGGCCCTCGCGGACGACGCGGGTGAAGTGCTCCTCTGCGATCCGCGCGGCCTCCGCTCCGTGCGAGCGCGCCACGATCCACCGCGCAAGAGCCAACTTGGATTCGAGCGGGTCTGCGTCGGTGGGCAGCTCGTGCTCGACGACAAGGCGGTACCACTCCTCGAGCAGGTCGTCCGAAATGCGCATCGTCCGGCCGAACTGCTCTTCGGGCGGTGCCGTGAGGGGGATGTTGTTGCCGACCGACGAGCTCATCTTCTCGCCGTCCCACGACACGAGCAGCGGTGTAGTGAGCACGACCTGAGGCTCGAGACCGTAGGCCTCCATGACCTCACGCCCCGCGAGCAGGTTGTAGAGCTGATCGGTACCGCCGAGCTCGACGTCCGCCTCCACGGCGACCGAGTCGTACGCCTGCATGAGCGGATAGAGGAGCTCCGAGACCGAGATCGGCTGCCCGCCCCCGTAGCGGCCCGCGAAGTCGTCGCGCTCGAGCATCTGCGCCACGGTCATCATCCGCGTCAGGCGGATCACGTCCGCGAAGGTCAGCCGGGCGAGCCATTCGCCGTTTCGCCGGACCTCCGTCTGCTCGGGGATCAGGATCTGCAGTGCCTGGTCGACATACGTGTCGGCGTTTTGGTCGATCTCCTCCTCGGAGAGGATCGGACGTTCGGTCGAGCGGCCCGACGGGTCGCCGATCCGCGTCGTGTAGTCACCGACGATGAGGACGCCCATGTGGCCCTCGTCCTGGAAAGCGCGCATCCGCTGGAGCGGAATGCCACGGCCGACGTGGATGTCCGGCGATGTGACGTCGATCCCGAACTTGACACGGAGAGGTCGGCCGAGGGCGAGCTTCGCGTCGAGTGCACCGGCCGGCAGGACATGGACGGCGTTGCGCGTGAGCTCGACGACGCCCATGAACCTATGCGGGCTTGACGTGCCCGGCTGTGACCTCGGCCGGCGAGCGGCAGCCCAGGAGGGCGAGCGCGTTCTCCGTCTCCTCGCGAAGGATCTCGAGCACCTGCTCGACGCCTTTCGAGCCGCCGAATGCGAGCCCGAACATCGCCGGCCGACCCACGAGCACCGCACGTGCGCCGAGCGCCAGCGCCATGACGACGTCCGTCCCGCGGCGGACTCCGCCGTCGAGGTACACCTCGGCCCGATCGCCGACGGCAGCAACCACCTCCGGAAGTGCCTCGACGGATGCGATCGCGCCGTCGAGCTGCCGACCTCCGTGGTTCGAGACGACAATGGCCGCGGCGCCGTGCTCACAGGCGAGGACGGCGTCTTCCGCGGTTACGAGGCCCTTCACGATCACCGGCACCTTCCACCGCTCGACCAGTTCCGTGACGTAGTCCCACTCGAGGCCCGACTCGAGCATTTCGAGCGTGTGATGCTCCTCGCCGTCTGCGCCACGCTCACGGGCGGCGACGAGCGCCGGCACGTCGTCGTCCGGAGACTCGAAGCCGGTACGGGTCTCGCGGTGCCGGATCCCGTACACCGGAAGGTCTGCGGTGAGCACGAGTGCGCTGAAACCGCTCTCGAGCGCCTGTGCGATCACGTCGTCGCTGACGGCGCGGTCGCGGAAGACGTAGATCTGGAGCCAGCGCGGCGCATCGGGGGCAGCTGCGGCGACGTCAGCGGGAGTCGCCGTCGCGACAGTGGACAGGCACATGAGCGTGCCCGAGGCTGCGGCACCGCGAGCCATCGCGACTTCGCCCTCCTCGTGTGCAATCTGCTGAAACGCCATCGGAGCGACGAGCGCGGGCATCGAAACGATCGACCCGAGCACGGTCGTCTCCGTAGTCACGCTCGAGACGTCGACGAGCACGCGCGGCCGCAGGCGAAACTTCGAGAACGCCTCCCGGTTCCAGCGCAGCGTGCGCTCGTCGCCAGCGCCCCCCACGATGTAGCTCCACGCCTCGGGAGCGACGACCTGCTCGGCGAGCCGCTCGGCGTCGTCGACCGTGAGGAGCTGCTCCACGATGGGGCAGCCTACAGCGCGGTCCGCCTCGAACCTGGTACGGAGCGCCGCTACACGACGCCAGGGAGCGCGCGAGCGGTAATGACGAGACCCACGGTTACGATGAGCGCGGCGCTCACGGCCGGAAGCGCGCGAACGACGCGCCCCTCGAGCGAGATGCGCCCGAACGTGCGCCTGGCGAGCACGGCGACGAGACCGATCGACGTAATCGTGGCCGCGAGCCCGAAGCTAAAGGCGACGATGAGGGCGAGCCCGAGCCCGACGCGGTGGAGCGCGATCGCGGAGAGCAGGACGACGAGCGCCGACGGGCACGGGAGAAGCCCTGCAGCCACACCCACTCCGACGATCCCCTTCGACGTCAGGGCGTCGTCGTGGTGGTGGCCGTCTGCGCCTGTCGTGCTCGTGGTCGTGCCCGTGGTGAGTGTGGCCATCGTGGCTGTGATGGACGTGACCCGCTGACCGAACGCGCTGACGGAGGACGGAGGCGCCGACGACGACGACGAGCATGCCGGACGCAAGCGTCAGCCACGGATAGAGCTGCTCGGGCACGATGAACGCCGAGAGCCCGAGCGTCACGAAACCCAACGCGAACACGCCGGCGGTGTGGGCGATCGTGACCGTGCCGCCCAGGAGGAACGCATGCCTCGGCGTGCCCTTGGTACCCACCAGATACGCCGCGACCATCGCCTTCCCGTGACCCGGAGTGAGCGCGTGAGCCGCTCCCCAGAACGCGGCGATCAGGAGCGAGACGAGCAGCACTCCGACCGAGAGCTCGCCTTGCCGGATCAGCGACTCGAGCCCGCCCCCGACGCGACGCTGAGCACCCACTGCGCCGATCGACGGTGGCGCACCCGGTCTCGAACCGAGCTCGACCGTGGCATGCGCGGACGAGACCGCCAGTGGCGAACGCAGGAGGTCGGACGGATAGGCGTGCAGCTCGTCACTCGAGCTGGTCGACGGGACGTCCGCGGACACGACCCTCCCACCGTCACGGCCGACGAGAGTGACCTCGCGCCAGCCGATCCTGTCGCGGAAGGACATGTCCTCGAATTCGAGGGCGGCGCCGCTTCCCGCCGCGCGATAGACGACGTCGAGCCGGAGCGTGGGTAGACCGCCGGCGCCCGGGCGTTCGGCGGTCCGATGGCTGACGACTCGGAGCGGCACCCGGCGCCCGCCGAGCGTCAGACGGAGCTCGCTGGCGAGTCGCGCCGGATAGCCGGGCCGCCGGATCTCACCCCCGAGCTGGTAGGTCGGGATCTCCGCGACGTCGAGCGCGTAACGCACATACACGTCGCTGCCGGCGAGCTCGATGCCGGCGAAGTGGTTGATCGTGAAGTTGCCCAGCGGATGCGCGTCGGCCGGTGCGACGGTCAGGAGCGAAGCTGCCAAGGCGCCGCACACCGTGGTCAGAGCGATTGCGATGCGGCGCCTCACGGTGCTCGTTCGTCGCGGGCGCGGGAACGGTTCACGGGGGGCCGGCAAACCGGCCCCCCGTGAGCTTCCGCTGCCTACTTTCCCTTGGTGTCGTCGAACCCGGACTGCGGGTCCGCGATGTACGGAAACGACGGAAGCAGCCGGCGATCGTCGGCATTGACGCCGTCGCCGAGTGGGAGCTTCGTCCCCTCGAGGAAGCCGCCGACGGCCTGCTCCGCGATGTCGATCACGTCGTCACCCAGCCGCCGGCCGTTCGGCCAGCCCTGGTTGTCGCCTGCGAGCACACCCATCCGGTTCGGGTTCTTGGTCACCGGGATGTCCAGGTTCAGCCGCAGGAGCTCCGCGAGCCGCGGGCTCGTGAAGTTGAGCTTCGGAACACCCGTGAGCAGCACCGCGACGAGATCGTCCCGCTCGTGCTCCGGAGCGCCGAGCTTGTACAGCTTGTTGATGACAGCCGCGAGGATGGGCGAGTCGTAGTACTGACGGAACCGCCCTTCCTTCCACGGCACGAGGCCGTTCCACTGGTCCTTGAGACCCGTCGGGATGACGACCTCGTTGACGAGCGGGTTGGCGAGCCGGTCGACCTGAATCCACGCGCCCTTCGACGTGGCCCCCGCGGTGGTCCGAGTCGTGACCTTGCGCCGGTCGACGGACGACCAGACGCCGACGATGCCGTTCTTCGCCTTGAGGGCCGCAATCGGCACCTGCACCCCGAACGTGTGGACGCCGTAGCCGGCGAAGAAGTCCTTCCCGCCGCCCATGTTGCCCGTGCCCTTGCGGATCGCGACGAGATCGAAGATCGCGCCGACGTCTCCGAAGAACGGATCGTCCCGTTGGCCGGCGAACGCGTGGCCGCCGCCCGCGAGCGGGACGACTCCCTTCCCGGCCAGCGAGCGGTAGTGCGGGGTCGAGCGCGGGCCGATGTTGTTCGGCGGCGTCGTCCCGCGTGCGACGACGGTCTCCCTGTGGCCCACGACCCGCGTCACGGTGTACGGCTGCGCCGTGTCACCGAGGAAGAACGGGCCGGTCTTCGTACGGAACTGGAACCGGTATGTGACGTTCGGCCGCGCATCCCCGTTCGTGTCGATCGTGAGGTTGTAGCGCGCGTTCGGCGAGAACGTGTACCAGTTCGGCCCCGCTGCGGGATCCTCGCCGGGAAGCACGTTGGCGAGAATCGTGACGGTGTTCGGCTTGTCCGGGCTCCGGAACGCGTACAGGTCCGTGAGGTCGGCCGACGGATCCTCCGCGATGAGCGGTGCCTCGCGGTGGGACGATGCCGTGCCGTTCCCGGGGCCGAGCATCATCGCGCCGGCGACGGCCGCTGCTACGAGCAGACCGACGGCGACGACGATGCTGATCCCTCTGTGCATCTGCACTCCTCTCTCGATGGCGGTTGAGGAACGGCCCTTGTTCGCCCGGCTTCGCAGGCCGGTTCGCCGGTGAACCGGATCGCCACGGGGCGCGAACCACCGCCATGGAGGCGTTCGCGTCCACCGTGTTAGCGTTGCCCGGGTCGCAAGCTGGCCTCGCCATGCGAAAGCACCACGCTCACCTCTCGGACGAGGCGCTGGTCGCGCTCGTCGCACGCGGGGACGAGGATGCACTCGCCGAGCTGTACGACAGGGTCGGCCGGATCGCCTACGGCCTCGCGCTGCGCATCCTGCGCGACGACCGCCACGCCGAAGATGCCGTCCAGGAGGCGTTCCTCCAGATCTGGCGGAGTGCTGCAACGTTCAGGGCGGAGCGCGCAAAGGCGAGCACGTGGATCCTCACGCTCGTGCACCGGCGAGCCGTCGACCTCGTCCGACGCGAGGAGCGCAGACAGGCGGACCCGCTCACGGACGACGCGTCCGCCGACGCGGTCGCAGCCGAGCAGACGGACGAGGCGGCCTGGCTTCGGTTCGAGCGCCAGCGCGTGCAGTCAGCGCTCAAGCAGCTCCCCGACGTTCAGCGCGAGGCGCTCGAGCTCGCGTACTACGGAGGGTTCTCACAATCCGAGCTGGCGGAGAGGCTCGGTGTGCCGCTGGGAACGATCAAGAGCAGGATGTTCGCGGGGCTCGCGAGGTTGCGCGTGCTTCTCGACGAATCGACACAGGAAGGATCATGGAAGCCGGAATTCACGAGCTGACCGCGGGATACGCGCTCGACGCGCTCGATCCCGAGGAGCGGAGCGCCTACGAGGCGCACCTCGCGGGCTGCGAGCAGTGCCAGCAGGAGCTGAGCTCGTTCTGGCAGACCACGGAGACGCTGGCGGTGGCCGCGTCAGGACCGGTGCCGAGCCCCGCACTGCGCGAGCGGATCCTCGCGGATGTGCGGGCCGAGCCGCCGCAGAACGTCGTTCCGCTCGAGCCGCGCCGGCGGCAGGTCGTGCCCGTTCTCGCCGCCGCAGCTGCGCTCGCGGCGGTCGTGGCGCTGGCTCTGGGCATTCGCGCCGTCGATCTCTCCGGGCAGCTCGGCGACACCCGCGCCGCCCTCGAGCGCTCCGAGTCCGCGGCAGCCGTCCTGGCGGATCCCGCGGCGCAGTCCGTCGCGCTGCAGGCAGGCGGCGGCAGGCTCGTGGTCGGAGCGGATGGGCAGGCAGTTCTCGTCCTCGACGGCATCGACCCCGCCCCTTCGGGAAAGACGTACGAGATGTGGGTCGCGCCCGGCGGGAAGATCGAGGAGGCGAGCCCGGCAGGCCTCTTCCCGGGCGGCGACGGCCGCTCGGTCGTCCCGGTCGACGGAAAGGTCGCGGCGGGCGACGTGGTGGCAGTGACCATCGAGCGGGAGGGCGGGGTCGACGCACCCACCAGCCAGCCGGTCGTCGCCTCCGACAGCGTGTAGAGCTGCGATCGCGGCCGCGCTTCAGGGGTTTGCGCACCGGAAATCCGCACATGCGGATTTCCGGTTACGCGCGACATCTGAGCGCCGGAGTGTTCGCGGGTCGGGGCTAGAATTCGCCCCCTTGCGGGTTCGGAGAGAGAAGGGGACGTCGCGTCCGCGACGCCGGGTTCGCAAGCGTCGTCTTGCGGCGCTGCTGCTCGTCCTCTTCGTCGCGGCCGCGCTCTCGTTCACGTTCGGGCTGGTTCGCGCGGTCGCGAGCGAGATTCCCGCGCTCGACCCCGCCGCCCAGCACTCCGACGTCGACACGGTCGTCTACGCCTCGAACGGTCGGACCGTGCTCGCAGTGCTCCGGGGAAACGAGAGCCGCGTCCTCGTCGGGACCGAGGACATCGCGCCGATCATGCGCCAGGCGATCGTCTCGGTCGAGGATCAGCGCTTCTTCGAGCACAACGGCATCGACGTGCGTGGCGTCGCGCGTGCGCTCTGGCAGGACGTGCGCCAGCAGAGCATCGTCGAGGGTGGCTCCACGATCACCCAGCAGTTCGTCAAGAACGCCTACATCCGTAACGAGCAGACGCTCGCGCGCAAAGTGCGCGAAGCCGCGCTCGCCTGGCAGCTCGAGCAGCGCTGGAGCAAGGACCGAATCCTTACGGCGTACCTGAACACGATCTACTTCGGGCACGGCGCCTACGGCATCCAGCAGGCGGCGAGGGCGTACTTCAAGAAGAGCGCCAAGGACCTCACGCTTCCCGAGTCTGCCCTGCTCGCGGGCATTCCGTCCGATCCCTCGCTCTACGACCCGGCGGTGAATCCGCGCACCGCAGTCCTCCGCCGCCGCCACGTCCTCGATCTCATGCTCGAGGAGGGCAAGATCACGCAGCGCCAGCACGACCGCGCGGACAAGGCTCCGCTGCCGAAGCCCGACGACATCCGGCTGCCCGGTACACAGGGACCGGCGCCGTATTTCGTCAACTACGTGAAGGACGACCTCGTCGCCCGGTACGGAGCCGGACGCGTTTTTGGCGGCGGCCTCAAGGTCACGACGACGATCGACATGGGCCTCCAGCTCAAAGCCCGCGCGGCGATCGAGTCGGTCCTGCGGAATCCGGACGGCCCGGCTGCCGCGCTCGTCGCCATCGACCCCCACACCGGCGCGGTCAAGGCGATGTTCGGAGGCCGGAACTTCCGCCGCAGTCAGTTCAACCTCGCCGCACAGGCGAAGCGCCAGCCGGGCTCGTCGTTCAAGCCGATCGTGCTTGCGACCGCGATGGACGAGGGCATCTCGCCCATGACCGAGCTCGAGTCGAAGCCCGTCTCGATCGACGCTGGCGACCGCATCTGGCGGGTCACGAACTATGACCACACGTACCTCGGGCGCGTGAGCCTCTCCCGGGCGATCGTCTCGTCGGACAACTCGGTCTATGCGCAGCTCACGGATATCGTCGGCCCGAAGGCGATCGTGAAGACGGCACGCAGCCTGGGGATCGGTAGCCACCTCTCACCGTACTTCTCGATCGGGCTCGGCTCCGGTGCAGTGAGCCCGCTCGAGCTGGCGCGCGCGTACGCGACGTTCGCGAACGACGGAAGGCGGGTGGACGGCTCCGAGTTCGGCAACCGTCCTCGTGTCGTCGAGACAGTGGAGCGGTTCAACGCGAACCGCATCGACACGAACGCGCCGATCCCGAAGCAGGTGATGGACGAGGGCCACGCCGAGCTCCTCACGAGCATGCTCCAGGAGGTCGTGCGGGTCGGCACCGGAAAACGGGCGGCGATTCCGGGGCTCGAGATCGCTGGCAAGACCGGAACGACGGACAACTACGGCGACGCCTGGTTCGTCGGCTACACGCCCGACCTCGTGGTTGCGGTGTGGGTCGGATATCCCGACGCGCTCGAGCCGATGCTGACGGAGTTCAACGGCGAGCCGGTCGCAGGCGGAACGCTGCCGGCCATGATCTGGAAAGCGTTCGTCGAGAAGGCGAAGGACGATCCCACCCGCTCCTTCGACTCACCCCCGTACCTCGGTGGCTCCTCGACCTGGGTCGTCAGGCGTAGCGGACAGTGGCAGCTCGACAACGGATACTGCCGAGGCTCGCGGCTCATCGCGTACTTCTCGGGAGAGGCACCGGACAAGGAGGCCGACTGCAAGCCGAACGAGGTCTCGGTTCCGCTCGTGGTGGGCATGACGAGGGCAGGGGCAGAGGCGACACTCGGTGCGCAGCCGCTCGGTGCGAACGTCGTCTACGCCCCCGCGAGGGCAGGGAAGCTCCCGGGGATCGTGGTGAGCCAGGACCCGCGCTCTGGTGGCCTCTCTGCGAACGACTCGGTGACCATCTGGGTCTCGAAGGCCGAGTACGGGATGCTTCCGAACTTCGTGGGCTCGAGCGTCGCCGACGTCCAGCGCGAAGCAGCCCGACTGAAGCTGCGCCTTCGGGCGAAGACCGCGCCGGGTCGTCAGGGGACTGTCTTGAGACAACGACCCGAGCCGGGCGTCGCGATCGGACGCCGGATGCGCGTCAGCCTCGTGGTCGGGGACGGCTCACGAAGCTAGAGCCGGCGAGCGAGTAGCGCCACGGGCGCTCGACTGCGCGGCTGATTCCGATGCGGGTCGAGGTGACGACCTCGACCGGCCCGGGCGGTCCGTGGAGAACGTAGGGAGGCGACGTGAGGTCGTCGCCGTCGTTGTCACCAGTGAGCCCCAGCGCCTGGGTCAGACGCCCTGGCCCGGCAGCGAGCAGATACGGGTCGTCGAGGCCACGCCGGGCACGCATCTCGTCGAGTCCCTCCGTGGGCTCGATGGCGCGCAGGAGAACGGCAGCTGCGAAGCCCTCGGCCCCGCAGACGACGTTCGCGCACCAGTGCACGCCGTACGAGCGATAGACGTAGAGGTACCCCGGAGGACCGAACATGGTCGCGTTCCTGCGTTTGCGGCCGCCGAACGCGTGGCTCGCGGGATCGTCCGGAGCGTACGCCTCGGTCTCGACGATCGTGCCGCCCACGCCGTCGACGAGCAACGTCCAGCCGACCAGTGCGCGGGCCACAGCTCGGACGTCCTGCGCGAAGAACGAACGAGAGACCGTCAGAACAGCGGATCGGCCTCGGCCGGCTTCGCGGTCGCGGCCAGGAGCTTGCGTGCCCGGCGACCGAGGTCGCCGAGGTCGACGCGACCCTCCTCTGCAGCCGCTGCAAGGCGCTCGGCCAGGTCGAGGGCGCCGTCCAGGAGCACTGTGTCCCCTGCCTCGTGCCCCATGTCGTGAAGGATCGTGCGCTCTGTCCGCGAGGCGATCAGCGGATCGGCGACGCCCTCGATCCAGACCCGAGTTCTTCGGCCGCCCCCGCGGTCGTCCCCGGTGATCGGCTCCAGTGCGTAGATCTTGTCCGCACGCGCGTACTTCCCGAAACCGAGGAACACCATGCGGGACGCCGTCATCGTGCGGAGTATGACGGCGTCTTGTCCTCGCGGAGAAGCGCGACCGCCATCGCGATGCCGAGGCCGACGACGACGAGCCAGATCGGCGTCAGCGACGGCAGAAGTGCGGACGGGATGCTCGTGTCGACCCAGCCGCGCTTGACGAGCTGCTCGTTCCAGGTGTCCTGCACGCAGTTCACGGCGCCGTACGCGAGCAGACCCCCGAGGTAGGCGAAGACGACGACGCGCATGGCGCCCTTCGGGAGCACCATGCGCGAGAGCAGGAGCGCCGTCACGACGAGCATCGCGCCGTCCTGGCCGTGGTGATGGCCGAGGTGCACAGCGGCGATGGTCGTCCCGTCCTTCTCCGTGCCGAGCTCCTCGCCCATGAAGAAGTCGCCCGGGAAGTGGAAGCCGACTTCCGCGGCGAACCAGGGCAGCGATGCGAGCAGTACGACGACCGCGATCACGAGGCGCGCCACATCCCAGGACCGCCTCGCGGCGAACGAGGCTCCTGCTCGTGTCGCCGCGGCAACGGTCAGCCCGAGCGCGAGCAGGACGCCGAGCGCGGGGATCGCATTCCCCCAGTGCGCGTCGAGGTTCTTCTGCTCGTTGAAGAACGGGATGGTCGCGCACAGCGCGATCGCCGGGCCGGCGACCCACCACGCTCGGCGCGGAAGCGCGACTACCGAGACCAGTGCGAGCGCGATCGCGACCAGCCCGATCGGGAAGTTGATCACCGTGATACTGCGGCTCAGCCCGCCTGCGAGGCCATCGCGGGAGACGTGGTACGTCAGCGATGGGTCGAGGCGGCTGTACGTCACGAACACGCAGACGGTGACGACTCCCCACAGAGCCCAGGTCGCGAGCGCCTCGCCCTGCCCATTCGACGCGCGACTGCTGTCGCGGCTGCGGTCCCGGCGAAAGCTCGGAGTCACCCCTTGAGCAGCGCGTCGGACAGCGCGTGAGCCACGTACGCCTGATCGTCCTCCGTCAGGCGCGCATGGAACGGGATCGCGAGCGTGCGGGACGCGAGCTCCTCGGCGACCGGGCACAGGCCGACCCGGTAGCCGAACCGCTCCTGCATGTACGGCTGCAGGTGGATGCACGGGAGGTAGCGGGCGGTCTGAACCCCGCGCTCCGCGAGCGACGCGATCACCGCCTCGCGATCCGCTCGCGCCGGAAGCGTGACGACGTAGACGAACCACGAGCGCACGTGATCCGAGTCGTCCTCGCACGGTAGCTCCAGGCCCGGAACGTCGGCGAGAAGCTCCGCGTAGCGCGCCGCGACGCGAGATCTCCCCTCGAGGATCGCAGCGAGCTTCTCGAGCTGCCCGAGACCGAGCGCCGCTCCGATGTCGTCCAGCCTGTAGTTGAACCCGAGCCGGGCGTGCTCGAGCCACCCGCCCGAGTCCGCGCGCCCCTGGTTTCGCAGGCTCCGCACGAGCCGCCACTCGCTCTCGGAGTGAGTCGTGATCATCCCGCCCTCCCCCGTCGTGATCTGCTTGTTCGGGTAGAAGGCGAATACGGCCGACGACCCGTGCGAGCCGACCGGCGCGCCCTTGTAGCTCGCTCCGAGCGCCTCGCAGGAGTCCTGGATGAGCGTCACTCCACGTGCCTCGCACACGGAACGGAACTCCTCGAGCTCACACGGGTAGCCGTAGATGTCGACCGCGACGACCGCGCGCGTTCTCGACGTGATCGCGGCCTCCACCGCCGCAGGCGAGAGGTTCATGGTCCTGGGATCGATGTCGGCGAAGACCGGGGTCGCGCCCTCGTAGATGGCGCAGTTCGCAGAGGCGACGAACGAATAGGGCGAGGTGACGACCTCGTCGCCGGGACCGACGCCCGCAGCAATGCACAGCAGGTGGAGGCCTGCCGTCCCGCTCGATACCGCCGCCGCGTACGGCGCGCCTACCACGTCCGCGAACGCCTCCTCGAAGTGGTCGATCGTCGGGCCGAGCGACAGACGACCCGAGCGGAGCACGTCCGCGACGAGCTCTTCCTCGCGCTCGTCGAGCCACGGGAACGAAAGGGGGATCGTCCGGACGGACGCCACAGCGTCTACGCCGCCGAGGGCGACATCTCGACCACGTCGAGCCACTGGCTCCAGCGCTCGCTGCGGCCGTGCACGGTGTCGAGGTAGGCCTGCTGCAGCTCGCGTGTCACCGGGCCGACCCCGATCTCCTGGTCGTCTACGGCGCGCACGGGAGCGACCTCGGTCGCGGTGCCGACCATGAACACCTCGTCGGCGAGGTAGAGGTCGGTGCGGATCAGGTGCGTCTCCTCGACGCGGTGGCCCAGATCCTGGGCGATCTGGATGATCGCGTCGCGCGTTATCCCCGGGAGGATCGACATCGACAGCGGCGGCGTGTGGATGACGTCGTCCTTGACCACGAAGATGTTCTCTCCCGGCCCGTCCGCGATGTAGCCGTCGTGCGAGAGCATGATCGCCTCGTCGTAGCCGGCTCGGCGAGCCTCCATCGTCGCGAGCATCGAGTTCAGGTAGATGCCGGTCGCCTTCGCGACGTGCGGGATCACGTTCGGACCGACTCGCTCCCAGCTCGAGATCTTCGTCGTGATGCCGAGGGTCTGGCTGTCCTCACCGAGGTATGCGCCCCAGGGGAAGCTGAGGACGACCACGTCGACCGGGTTGCCGACGGACGAGACGCCGAGCTCTCCGTAGCCGAAGAACGCGAGCGGGCGCAGGTAGCACGACGCGATGCCGTTCACAGTGACGACGTCGTGAACGGCGGAGCGGAGCTCCTCGACCGAGTACGGAAGATCCATGTAGAGCAGGCGGGCGGAGTTCTCGAAGCGGACGAGGTGCTCCTTCAGACGGAACACGGACGCGCCTTTCGGCGTGTCGTAGCAGCGGATGCCCTCGAACACCCCGGAGCCGTAGTTCAGTCCGTGCGACGCGACGTGGATCTTCGCGTCCGCCCAGTCGACGAGCTCGCCGTTCATCCAGATCTTCTCGGTCTCTTGCATGGGGTCAGCTCCTTCGGTCTGGAGAGACGTAGGTTAGTCGGCGGATACGTCGAGTGAGCGCGCCCTGGAGAGCCGCGCGAGCTCGCTCGGCGCCATTCCCAGGACGTGCTTCGGCGAGCCGGCACCGGCCCACACGAGCGGATGGCCGTAGAGCGTCCGGTCCATGAGCACGACGTCGATGTTCGGGAGCGGGAACGGCGGGACCGCGCCGGGTGCGAATCCGGTCGCGTCCTCCACCTCGCGCGCGTTCGCGACCCGCGCCTCACCGGCGTCCACGGCACGCGCGACCTTCTCCGGATCCCCACGCCGATCGCCGGGCACGAGCGCGACGACCGGCCGCTCAGCGCACATGAACACCAGCGACTTCACGATCTGCGCGAGCTCGCAGCCGACCGCGTCGGCCGCGTCCTGGGCCGTGTGTGTCCCGTCCGGAAACTCCAGGATGCGCGCCTCCGCACCCGCGTCGCGTATGAACGCAGAGACCCGTTCGACCGGTTCGGGGAACGACGCCGCCACGGGGCGCAGGCTACCTTCGGGCCTCACTATACAGGAACGGCACGAGCCGGTAGCGCGTGCGCGAGCAGTAGTCGGCGTAGCTCGGATAGTGCGCGCTGAGGAAGCGCTCCTCGACGATCGCCTTGAGGCCCCATACGACTGCGAGCGCGATCGCGACGGCCAAGGCCCAGGGCGAGAACGCGAGCCCGTAGCCGACGAAGAAGAGGGCGCCGCCCGAGTAGATCGGGTGCCGGACGAAGCGGTACGGCCCCGACTCCGTGATCCGCCCGTCGGCGACCGGACGCGGATACGGCGTCAGGCTCGAGCCCAGCGACTGCGCGGCGAGGAAGATGACAACGCCGCCGGCGAACGCGAGCGCTCCTCCCATCGCCTTGAGAACGTCCGCGCCGACGTCCGGCCATGCCGGCGCGACGAGACCTACGAGGATCACGAGCGGCATCAGCGCGAACTGGAGCGCGACCCACCCGCCGCCGCGCGCGCCGAGCTGAGGGACGCTAGCCATCGAGAAGACGTAACCCTGCGGCCGCGAAGCGGCCGCCTTTAGGGATCTTCGCGCGACCGGGAATCGCGCTCGCGGTTTCCCGTCTTGCGCGCACTAGTCCAGGCTTATGAAGCGGACGTCGGCGAATCCCGAGGCCCTGACGCGCTCGACGAGCTCGTCGGGTGCGGGCGAGTCGATCGAGAACGCCATGAGCGCCGTGCCGCCCTCAGTCGTCCTCGAGACGGCCATGTTCGCGATGTTCACACCCGCCTCCCCGAACATCGTCCCGACCTTGCCGATGACGCCGGGCACGTCTCGGTAGGAGAGGAATGCGAGGTGAGGCGCCAGCTCGACGTCGATCGAGAAACCGAGCGCGCTCGCGAGGAAGAGCCTGTGCTCCGGCCCGACGACCGTTCCGGCGACCTCTACGTCCTCGTCCTCCGTCCCGACGGCGACCCGGACGAGGTTCGTGTAGTGCTGCGCCGTCGCGGAGCGCTGCTCGGAGACGTCGATCCCGCGCTCTGCGGCGATCAGCGGCGCGTTCACCTCGTTCACGGCCTCGTCGACTCGGCCCTGGAACGCACCCTTCAGCGCAGCGACGGTGAGCAACCGCCCGTCGTGCTCGGCGAGCGGACCGTGCACGGCCACCGTGACCTGCGACGGCCAGCCGCCGCACAGCGCCATTGCGAGGCGGCCGAGCTTCGCCGCGAGCGGGACGTACGGTCCCAGAACCTCGAGCTCGCGTGAATCGAGGACAGGGATGTTGACGGCGGTCCGCACCGCCCGCCCGTCGAGCGCGGCCGCCACCTGCTCGGCGATGACCACTCCGGCACGGTCCTGGGCTTCGGCTGTCGAGCCCGCGAGGTGCGGAGTGACGACGACCTGGGGAAGCTCCAGAAGTGGGCCCGAGTACGGCTCGACCTCGAAGACGTCGAGCGCCGCGCCCGCGACCTTGCCGGAGCGGATCGCATCGACGAGTGCGCCCTCGTCGACGAGGCCCCCGCGAGCAGCGTTCACGATCCGCACGCCGTCCTTCATCTGCTCGAACGCTGCGGCGTTCACGATGCCGCGCGTCTCGTCGTTCAGCGGAAGGTGCAGCGTCACCACGTCCGCCTTTGCGAAGACCTCCCCGAGCGACGCCGCGGGCTCGATTCCGAGCTCCCGGAACCGATCGGCGGCGACGAACGGGTCGTACGCGACGACGTCCATGCCGAGGCCGAGCGCCCGCTGAGCCACCTGCCGTCCGATCCGGCCGAGCCCGAGCACGCCGAGCGTCTTGCCGGCGAGCTCGATCCCGGTGAAGCGCCGGCGGTCCCAGGTTCCCGCGGTCAGAGCTGCGTGTGCCTGCGGGATGTTGCGGGCGAGCGCGAGCAGGAGCGCGATCGCGTGCTCGGCCGCGGAGTCGACCGTCGACTCGGCGGCGTTTGCCACCACGATCCCCCGCCGCGTCGCTGCGTCGACATCGACGTTGTCCACGCCGACGCCGGCTCGGCCGATGACCTTCAGCCGGTCTGCACGCTCGATCAACGCCGCGTCGAGCTTGGTCGCCGAGCGGACGATGATCGCGTCGTACTCCCCGATGATCGACGCGAGGTCCGAGTCGGCGTCCTCGACGACGTCGAAGCGGCGCCTCAGGAGCTCGAGGCCCGAGTCGGCTATCGGCTCGCGGATGAGAACTCGGGGGCGCACCTAGACGCGGGCGGCGTCGTGGTACGCCTCGAGCGCCCGGATCGTCGCCACGCCGGAATCGATCGCTGCACCACGTTCGATCAGCAACGACTCGACGGCCGTGAGAGCGGTCGTGATGTCGAGGACGTCGTAGTAGCCGATGTGGCCGATCCTGAACATGCGCGTACCGAGCTCGCCGTGTGCTCCCGCCACCGTGATGCCGAACCGGTCGCGCAGCTCGAGAACGAGCTCCTTCGCGTCCACGCCTTCGGGCGTGAGGATCGCGGTCACGACGGCCGATCGCTCCTCGTCCGGTGAGAACAGCTCGAGACCCATCGCCTTCACGCCCTCGCGGCAAGCGCGGCCCAGCGCGGCGTGCCGTGCAAATGCCGCCTCGAGACCCTCGTCGAGGAGCATGCCGAGCGCGACGTCGAGCGAGGCGACAACCGTCACCGCGGGCGTGAACGGCGTCGAGCCCGACTCGAGCGCTGCGCGCATGCGCTCCCAGTCGAAGTAGTACCGCGGCGTCGTCGAGCGCCGCGATCGTTCCCAGGCTTTGTCCGAGACCGTTGCGAGCGACAACCCGGGCGGCGTCATGAGGGCCTTCTGCGAGCCGGCGACGACGACATCGAGCCCCCACGCATCCGTCTCGAGCGGCACGGCTCCGAGACTCGACACCGCATCGACGACGACGAGCGCGCCCGCGTCCGCCGCGACGCGGGCGAGCGACTGGACGTCGGCGACGACACCGGTCGAGGTCTCGGAGTGCACGAGGATCACGACCTCCGCCCCCGTCTCCGTGAGGCGCGAGCGGAGGTCGTCCGGCTGCGGCGTCTCCCCCCAGGAGTACCGAAGCTCGTGCACGTCCGCGCCGAAAGCCTTGGCCATGGAGCACCAGCGATCGCCGAATGCACCGGCCGTGACCACGAGCACGCGCTCGCCGGATGAAAGCAGGTTGACGATCGCGGACTCGAACGCGCCGGAGCCCGAGGCGGTGAAGAGGAGCACGTCGTTGGAAGTCCGGCAGACCTGCTGCAACCGCGTGAGTGTCCGCCGCATCAGCTCCCGGAAGTCGGGACCGCGATGGTGGATCACGGGTGCCGCGCCGGCCGCGAGTACCTCGGGTGGCACGGGCGTCGGTCCCGGTGCCATCAGGTAGCGCTTCCTCACGCGGCGAGCGTAGCTATGACCGCGGTCTATGCGAGGAGAAGGACATGAGCTGCTGGAACGTCGGCCGATTCGTCCAGCGCATCGTGTCGGGAAGGACGCCCGACGTGAACTGAATCCGCTCGGCAGTCGCGTCGGCCCGCCACGACGACGGCGCCGGACCCTGTGTCGCCTCGAGATCCGCTGCGGCAGCGTCGAGCGCGCCCCAGAGTGCATCGCGGCAGGTCGCGAGGACACCCGCACCGCAGTACTTCCTCGAGTACGGCCCGCGGACATCGCGATCGAGCAGCGAGCGCAGGTCCTTCTCGACGTACCCGTACCAGCCGGATATGAACGCCGAGCCACCGGGGTTCGCGTCGTCGCTGCGCCCCTGGAGCGCGGCGAGGCGAGCGACGAGGGGGCCGAGCACGGGCGACATCACCGCATCTGCGATAAGCGGCCAGGCGGCATCCATGACCGCGGCGCCAGGATCGTCGACCCTGCCGTCCAGGTCGCGGTCGAGCCGACTCGATCCGTTGAGACGCCAGTCGTCGAGCAGGCCCGCGGCGGCCTCGGCGCGCGCGCTCGGTGCGGATCCCGTCTGCAGGACGGCGCGGATGATCGGCCACACGCGCACGGCCCGGAGGTCCTGTGTCGCGGCCTTGTTCATCGCGCCCGTGAGCGTGGCGAGCGTGTGCTTCTTGTGGGCCGCGACCGCCGCTCGCAGCAGGTCGACGCGTTGAATGGAGCCGTACGAGAAGTTGGCGTCGGCTGCGCCGACGTTCGCGGCCGGCTTGTTGTTCCAGTTGAGGATCGTGCCGGACGGCGGGTCGATCCCCTGCGCATGTCCGGCGAACGAGACGAAGCCCCGCCAGTCGTAATCACCGTTGCCGATCGTGGGCAACGCCGGATCGGTGCCGGGCGCTCTGATCGGGAGGCGCCCGCTCGAGAAGAGCGCGATGTCACGATCGTCCGCGTAGAACCAGTTGAAGCTGAACTCGACGCCGTTCATCGTCGAGAGGAAGTCCTTGGCGGACGTCACCTGCGCCCTGTCGAGGTCGTAGAAGGCTTTCAGGGAGAGCAGTTCACGGCCGCGCGTCGAGCGTTGCAAGGAAATCGCGACGCGCTTGCCGCCCACGGCGGCGTAGCCGATCACCGGGCCGTGGGTGGTCTCCCAGTAGGAAACCTCCTGGTCCGGCTCGCCCTGTGCCTTCAGCGTGCCGGCGAAGAAGCGACGCATGGGCTCGCATTGGCCCCGGTAGAGGTAGTGGACGTCGTCGTCGCAGAGCGTCTCGACGAAGAGATCGAGGTTGTCGGCCTGGGACGAGGACGTGCTCCACGCGTAGTCAGGACCGCGTCCGACGAGGACGAGCGGCACACCCGGAAACATGGCGCCCCGCACCGCGAAGCCAGCCGCCCGAAAGCTCCATCTCCGTGAAGAACTCGGGGAAGAAGTAGCCGACCTGCGGACCGGCGACGAACAGCGGGTGTCCCGTCTCCGACCGCTTTGCCCCGACGAGGAGAGCGTTGGAGGCGAACGCGGGAGCTGCGAGCGGAGCGCCTTTGAAGCTGCCGTCGTCGATGACCGCGCTCCCTGGCGCAGGCGCCGACGGCGCCTGTTGTGGAAAGGAGCCGGGAAGGCTGGCCGGCGCCTCGAGATCGTTCGACTCGCGGAGATCGGCAAAGACACGGCGCGCCTCGCTGTCCCCGAGTCGCTTCCGAAGCGCGTCGAGGAACATGGCGTTCTGGACCTCTTGTCCGCCGTTCGTGCCGAACCGCGCCGCGATGAGCGCGGCGGAGGCGACGACGTCGTTGGCGGTAAACGGCGTCGCAGGGATGCCCTTCGCGCGGTAGTAGCCGTTGATGCCCGCCGCGTACGCGTTGATCAGCGCAAGGAGCTTCGGGCCGACGCTGCGTTGGGCCCGAACCGCGTCCAGCTGGTTCGAGAGGAACGCCTCCGCCTCGGCACTCGGGACGAAGGTCTTCCCGGTCAACGCCAGGCGGAGGGGGTCGAGCCCGGGAACGTCGAGCGCGGCGATGCGGGCAGGCCCGCGGATCAGCTGGAGCAGGAGCCCACGGTCGGCCGCGGTCACCCACCCGGCGCCGTACGCGACGTCTGCCTCCGTCTTCCCGTTGACGTGCGCCACACCGAACGAGTCGCGGTAGATCGTGACGCCGGGCCGGGGCCGCTCCCGCTTGTCTCCTGCTCTCGGAG
This sequence comes from uncultured Gaiellaceae bacterium, assembly GCA_963746975.1. Classification (GTDB taxonomy): domain Bacteria; phylum Actinomycetota; class Thermoleophilia; order Gaiellales; family Gaiellaceae; genus GMQP-bins7. Next base: position 410,346 of record CAVVDE010000010.1, on the reverse strand, counting down.
GTGCGCCCAGTGGCGCCGGTTTGAACGTCCGCCGGATGTCGCGGGTCGTCACGTTGCCGAAGAGCGGCGTCAGCGCGTCGTACATCTGCGCCTGGTCGCGGGTGTTCTTGTCGAACGTGAGGCTTCCGTTCTCGCCGGGAGGCAAGATCGTCCACGCCGCCGCCGCATAGTCCCTCTTCGGGGCTGCATGAAGCGGCGTCAGCGCGAATGCCGACGCTGCGACGAGGATCGCGGCGAGCGCGGCGAGGCGGCGGAGCACGCGCGGCATGGTACCCAGCGCTGACAACGCAAATACAGTCTCCGAAGTGGATGCCCTGCTCGCGTTTGCCGCAGCCCTCGTCACGCTGCGGCTCTCAGGCGATCTCGTGCGCCGCTACCGTCGGCGGCGAGCGCCGGAGCTCGCGGTCTGGGCGGCTGGCCTGGGCGCGTATGCGCTCGCGGCAGGCGCTCTGGCCTGGGGCGCGGCGGCCGGGTGGAGCGACGCGGTCTTCCGCGTGTACTACCTCGGCGGAGCGCTGCTGACGGCGACGCTGCTCGGCGCCGGGTCACTTCGACTCGTCGGCAAGCGGTGGATCGTCCCGGTCGCGCTCATGTACGCGGGGCTCGCGGTGGGAGTCGCGGTCGCGGTCCCGCTCCACGGGGACGTGTCGGGCACCACGATCCCCGAGGCGCAGGACGTCCTCGATCTCTGGCCCGCGCGGATCCTGGCAATCGTGGGGAACTCGCTCGGAACCCTCGCGGTGGTCGGAGTGGCGATCGCCACGTTCCGGGCGCGACCGCTCGGAAACGCGCTGATCGTCGTGGGGATCGCCGTCGCCGGGCTCGGAAGCGGCCTAGCGGGGCTCGGTATCGGAGCCCTTGCGCCGGCGATCATGCTCGCGGCGCTCCTTCTCTACGCGGGATTCGTCGCTCCCTCGCTCCCGAAGCCACACCGCAACGAGAAGCCCGGCGACCGCCACGGCGAGCGAGGCCTCGACGATCGCGCCCGGGATCCCTCCGTGGGCTACTAGGGACAGCACCGACATCGCGGTCGCGACGCGACCGCCTCCAGGGATTTGCGCGCGCAGGACATCGCCTAGCCGCGCGAGAGGACCCATAGGCCTCCGACCGTGTAGAGCACCATCAGGGCCAGCATCGGGTACTGCGAGCGCAGCGCGGCGCGGCGGTTCTCGAAGAGCGCGACGGCGCGGTCGTGCGCGATGGCGAGGCCCGCGACGTGACCCACCACGAGCGCGACGACCTGCACGTACCAGACCGTGTCCGGCGCCACGATGGCGAGGTTCGGGGCGAAGTCGGCCGTCCCGAAGAGATCCCACCCGCGGCCGAACGGGTCGGACGCGAGTGTGACGATGAATTGCCCCTGGATGAGGAAGTACGAGAAGTAGTGCGCAACCATGTACGCGGCAGCGATCGGCACGAGCGGGAGAACGAAGTCGGGAACGAGCGACCGGCGCGTGCCCGAGAGCGCTGCCGCCACCCGGACCGCAGCCAGGTACGTGAGCGCCACAGCGGTGACGAAGAGCGCGAGCGCCGCCATGTTCGTCCCGGTCGTGGCGAGATCGACGGTGCGCTGCGGCGAGTCTGCGAGGTTCGCGCGAATGTCGCTGATCAGGTTCTGCCACTTCGCGGTCCGTGAGAAGCCGTCGAAGCTCGTCGAGCCGAGCATGACGGCGATGAAGACGAGCGACCCCGGGACGTGCTCGGCGCCGCCGAGCCCGGTGAACGGCCAGCGAACCATGAGGCGCCCGTCGCGAACCGCGAACGGCCCGATCCGCGAGAGGAGCTCGAACATGACGGCGAATCCCTCCCCGCCGCGGGTCCACGCCTCTCGCCCGTAGACCGCCATGCCGGCGAGCGCCCAGTAGGAGTAGAGCGCGATCGCGATCGCGAGCGTCCGCGGGTACGCGGGCCGCGGGTTCGCGAGCTCCAGTGCGACGAAGGAGAAGAGCGCAGCGGCGGCCGGGTACCGGCCCCACCTCCCGTTCCACTCGAGGACGGGCCGCGCCTCGCGCCCACCGAGCTCGAGGACCCACACGGCGCCGTCCGCGATCGCGCGCCACGGGCTGAGAGCGCGCCAGACGTTGCCGAAGAGGACAGAGAGGAGCGGTACTCCCAGCCAGAAGATGACGTAGACGAACGTCGGCGCGAAGTTGAGGAGCTCGGTCGTGGTCCCCAGGAGCGCCGTCGCGAGTGTGACGACGAACACGCCGACCGAGACGAGCTGCAATACGACGCGCAGCGCGGTCGAGAGGAAGAACGCGCTGAGCGCATGCGGCAGCGGACGTCCGTCCGCGTGTGCCTCGAGGAGCGGGCGCTTCCAGAGGGCACCGAGCAGAACGAACGAGACGACGAGGACGATCGCCGCCGTCGTGAAGAAGAAGGACTCCGGGACCGGCAGGTCACGTACCCCGCCGATCCCGTGAGCCAGGAAGATCATGGATTGACCGTCAGGTCTGCGATCTGGACGCCTCGACTCTCCAGCTCGACCTCGAACCGGCCGGGAATCGTCGCGGTGAACGGCAGCCGGGCCGTCCCGCCGGCCGTGACGTCGGTCGACTTGTCGTAGCCGTGGAGGTGGATCTCGTCCGCGACGTCGGACTTCACGACCAGGACGACCCGATCGTCCTTCGAGACGGTCTGGCGCACGATCCCGCTCTCGGGTTCGCCGTTCACGACGACGATGCTCACGACCGTCGGCTGCGCCGCCGCAGTCGTCGTCGTCTCGCCGGTCGTCGCACTCGAGTTGTCGCTCGAGCCGCACCCCGCAAGCGCCGCTGCTGCGAGCAGGCACGCGCAGGCCAGTACGAGCTTGTTCACGATTCCTCCTTCGTCATTTGCCGCCATGGGCGGCTCGGTCAGCGCGAGCGAAGGAGCGCGGGCGGGCCGCGGCCGAGCGCGACCGGCGGCTCGAGCGTTACGAGCGCTGCGGCCGGCATCGCGACGAGCGGTAGCTCGAAGGTGGGACGAACGGTCGCGCGACGCCCGGGTGGGTCGCCCATCGCAGCGAGCAGCCAGCGGGCAAGCGCCCAGGCCGCGAGAGCAGTGGGGACCTGCAACAGAAGGCCGATCGCGAATGCCGGAGAGGTCACGAGGATCGGGAACGACCCGCCGTGAACGATCCGCTCGAGGTGCTCCTGCAGCACGAATGTCGCCACCCCGAGAAGCGGGAACACGTGCGCGGGCGGCGCAACTCTCCGTCGACCGAAGCCGCCCAGCACGATAGCCGCGAGAACGAACAGAAGCAGAACCTGCGGCGCGTGCCCGAGATACGCGTGAAAAGGTTCCGTCGGCGTCGAGGTGATCCGATAGGCGAGCGCGTGAGAAACGAGAACGCCGGTCGCGACCACCGGCGAGACGACGAGCCACGCACGAGTTCGGATCACGCGGCGATGATACGCCGCCGTTCCGATGGTCAGACGGCTACGGCGCCAACGCCGCTCGCGCAACCGGAGCCCAGCGAACGGAGAACTCCGTGTTCACCGCGAGAGCGCGCGCGTACCAGTCATGCATGGCCGCGCGGTCGCCCGCACAGCCCTCCGCGTAGCCACGGTGGAAATAGAGAAGCGGATCGCGGGTCCCCAGGCGAAGGGCGCGCGTCGTGTGCGGCAGCGCTTCCTCGCACCTTCCGGCGCGGGCGAGCGCCCACCCGAGCGCATCGTCTCCGTAGATCGACGGCCGATCGGCTCGTGCTTTCCGCGCGAGCTCGACCGTCTGCCGCGGTCGGATCCCGTTGTCCGCCCGGTAGACCGCCGACTCGAGATCGACGCGTACGCCGTTGGCCTGCAGCAGGCGCTCCACGACCTCGACGGTCGCGCGCTGACGCCGCGCCTCGGCCGTGCGTCCGCGTCGCTCGAGCAGGTCGGCGACGAGCGAAACGGCCTGCGCCGTCGGCACGGCGGCAGCCGCACGCCGTGCATTCTCGACCGCAGGAGCCAGGCGCCCTCTGCTGACGATGACGTGAGCAAGCTGGATCCGTGCGTTCGGATACCCGGGAAACGCGCGGAGCGCCGACCTGGCGTCGCGTTCGGCTGCGCTGATCCGCCCGAGGCTCAGCTCGAGCTTCGACAGCTCAACGAGCGCCCACGCCGTGGGCTCGGGCTGGCCGCCGGTCGCCTCGAGCGCGAGCCGCATCGCCGATGCTGCACCGAGGAGATCTCCGCTCAGCTCGCGCGCGTACGCGACCCGCGCGTACGACGCGAGGCTCGGCTTGATCGAGACCATCCGATCGAAGGCCGCGAACGCACGGTCATAGCGCCCGAGCTCGACGAGAGCATCGCCGATGACGCCGTACGGACGGGCCGATCCCGGCAGCAGGGTCCGCGCACGCTTCCCGTAGCGCAGCGCTTCACGGAACCTGTGGCGGATGAGCGCGAGCGAGCCGAGCCCCAGTACTGCGTCGGCGTCCTCCGACCCGTATCGAATCGCCCGGCGCAGCGCGAGGTCCGAGCGCGGGAGGTACGAGGCATCCGCCGTCTCCCGCCAGCGGAGCTGATACGCGAATCCGAGTTGCGTGAGGACGGCCGCGTCGCGCGGCTCGACCCGGACTTCCTCCTCGAGCTTGTCGACCGTCGCTGCCGTGACGCCGTCGGCCGCGCCGGTGAGCACGTGCTCCGCGAGCACGCTCGGCGCGGCCGACGAGTCCGGCTTCGGGGCAGACCGAGACTCGGCGAGAACGCCGCCGACGAGACCCCCGAGGGCGAGCGCGACCGCAGTCGCGCTGCCCACGAGGAGGATCGTTCGACGCCGCACCGCTCCGCCCCGGCTTCCTAGTTGTGTCCCGTGTGGTCGTAGCCGCTGTTCGGTGCGGCGACGTACGGGAAGGACGAGGAGAACGTGCGCTCGTTCGCGTCGACGCCGTCACCCACGAGGTTGTTCGGGGTGAGGTTGCACAGCCCGAGCAGCCCCTGGAGAACCGACCCGTAGCCACAGGCGATTGCCCGGAGCTCGATGTCGGTGACATCGTCCGCGAGCCGACGACCGTTGGGGAACCCCTGGAGGTCGCCCGCGAGCACGCCGAGCGAGCTCGGCGACGACGTGGGCGGAACGGCGGTGTTGAGACGGAGCAGATCCGCCTTCCTGTCGCCGGTGAACGTGAACGGCGTCCCGTTCGGAAGCTTCACCCCGGTCAGCAGGACGGCCACGAGATCGTCGCGATTCGCCGTCTGCGTATCCGGCAGGACCGGGTACAGGAGGTTGACGAGCGAGGCGAGCTCGGGCGAGCGGTAGCTGTCGAGGAACTGGGAGTCGTTCCTGGGCGAGGACGCGTTCCAGTAGTCCTTCTTCCCGACCGGGATGACGACCTCGTTGACGAGCGGATTCCCTAGGCGCGAGACCTGCACCCACGGCCCCTCGGCGTCGAAGCCACCGTCACCGCGCAGGATGCGGATCTTCTGCCTGCCGGCGCTCGCGTAGATGCCGACGATGCCGTCGGCCGCCGGTGCGGCGAGCAGATCGGTCTTCGGCACCTGGATCGCGATCGTGTGCGTGTTGTAGTTCCTCACGCCGTCCTGACCCGCGGCGGTCGCAAGCGGGAGGAGATGCGCCGTGTTGAACGGACGAAGGCCGCCCAGGTCGAAGATCGAGCCGAGGTCGACGAAGAACGGATCGTCCCGCGGGCCGGCGAAGACCTTCCGGCCGCCGCCGACGTCGACGACGCCCTGTGCGGTGTCGTAGCTCGGGTTCGACCGGGGGCCGATGTTCGCCGGAAGGACGGGAGCGGCCGAGACGAGCACCGACGAGCCAGCCGACGTCGTCCTGGTCACGCTGTAGGTCTGCTTGACGTTCAGGTCGGGATCGCCCGGCGACGAGACCGGCCCCGTGTTGTAGAGGAACGTGCTCGGGTTCCCGACCGACGTCTTGAACCTGAACTGGTACGTGACGTCGTCACGAGCGTCGCCGTTGTTGTCCACGTGCAGCTCGTACCGCACGGTGGGATCGAAGCGGTAGTAGTTCGGGCCGCCCGCGGGATCTTCGAACGGGATGTAGTTCGCGATGATCGTGACGGTGTCCGGGCGATCCGGGCTCACGAACGCGTAGAGATCCGTGTTGTCGGCCGCCGGGTCGTCCGCGATCAGCGGAGCTTCACGATGGCTGGACGCCGCCGCGCCCTGCGGTCCGACCGCGCCGACGAATGCCGCAGCGGCCACCGCAGAGGCCACTGCCGCACCGAGCGCGAGGAGCAGTACTCCCCTCTTCATGCCCTTCTCCTTTCTCCGTGAGGAGGTCGGCATGGTTCGCAGCGGAGCGCGCTCCGGTTCGCTACGTTCCGCTGATGGAGTCGGATCAGTCCGTCGTCTGGATCACGACCCGCACCATCAAGCCCGGCTCGTACGAGGAGTTCCGCAAGGCCTGGCGGCCGACGTCGTTCCCCGAGGGAATGACGCGCGCGTACGAGTGCTTCTCGGAGGACCGCAACGAGGTCGTCGGCATCTCGTGGTGGGACTCGGTCGAGTCGCGCGAGCGCTATCGCCTTTCCGACGTCGAGGCCGAGCGGCAGCGAGCGATGGCGCCGTTCGTCGAGGCCGAGAGCTCGGGCCTGTACGTCGGTCGCGAGCTCGAGATACCGAAGGGCTAGGAGCCGAGCTTCTCGCGGACGAGCGCGTTGACGACACGCGGGTCCGCCTTGCCCTGCGTTTCCTTCATGACCTGGCCGACGAAGAAGCCGAGCAGGCCCTCCTTGCCACCGCGATAGGCGGCGACCTGGCCGGGGTTCTCCTCGAGGATCCGCTCGACGATCGGACCGAGCTCCGCTGTATCCGAGACCGCTTCCTGCGCGACGTACGGGTCCGCCGAGAATCCGGGTTCGGCGAGCTTCGAGATCGCCTCGTCGAATGCCGTTCGCGGGATCCGGTCGCGGGTCTCGACGAGCTTCGCGAGCTCTGCCGCCGGCACGGCCGCCGGATCGACTCCGGCGCCGACCAGCGTGTTTGCGATGACGTTCGCCGCGGCGACCGCATCGGCACCGGCGGCGGTGGTCTCGTCCCAGAGTCGGTCGAGGCCGCCGGTCACAAGTACGGTCGCACGCTCGAGATCGAGCGCAGGCTCGATACGGCGAATGCGTGCCGCCGGCGACTCGGGTACCTCCGCACGCAGCGCCTCGACGAGCTCTCGCGGCGGCTCGACCGGGACGAGGTCGGGCTCGGGGAAGTAGCGGTAGTCGTCGGCCTCCTCTTTCGAGCGACGCGCGGTCAGCGCGCCCGTCGCAGCGTCGAAGTCGTACGTGTGCTGCTCCACCGCGCCGCCCGATTCCCAGACGCCGATCTGGCGCTCGACCTCCGCATCGATCCCACGCGCGATGAAGTTGAAGGAGTTCATGTTCTTGATCTCCGTGCGCGTCCGCAGCTCGTCGGAGCCGGTCGGACGCACCGACACGTTGGCATCCACACGGAGCTGGCCCTTCTCCATCTCCGCGTCCGAGATCCCGAGCTCGACGACGGTCTGACGCAGCAGCTGGAGAAACCTTCGTGCCTCGTCCGCGGAGCGGATGTCCGGCGCGGTCACGATCTCGACCAGGGGGGTTCCGCCACGGTTGAAGTCGATCAGCGAGTAGTCGGCGCCGCCGATCCGACCCGTGCGGCCACCGACGTGCACTGTCTTGGCCGCGTCCTCCTCGAGGTGCGCGCGCACGATCCCGATCACACGGTCGCCTTCCGCAGTAGGTAGTTGCACCTTGCCATTCATGCAAGAAGGTAGATCGTACTGTGAGACCTGATAGCCCTTCGGAAGATCGGGGTACGGGTAGTGCTTGCGCGCAAACACCGCATGCGACGCGATCTCACAGTCGAGCGCGAGCCCGAGCTTGACCGTCCACTCGACCGCACGCTTGTTCATCACCGGCAGCGCACCTGGAAAGCCGAGGCACACCGGGCACGTCTGCGTGTTCTCCCCTGCGCCGAAGCCGACCGGGCACCGGCAGAACATCTTCGTCCGCGTCTTGAGATGAACGTGGATCTCCAGCCCGATCACCGGCTCCCAGGTCACGCTCGCCACCTGAGAGGAACGGTGTCGAACCCGATCGCCTGCTCGAGCGCGTGCCCGATGTGGAAGAGCCCGTTCTCGCCGAACTGCGGGCCGATCAGCTGCAAACCGACCGGAAGCGCGTCGGAGAGGCCGCACGGAATCGAGAGACCGGGCAGCCCGGCGAGGCAGGACGGGATCGTGAGGAGATCGCACGCGTACATGGCGAGCGGGTCGGACGCCTTGTCGCCGATCGGGAAGGCGACCGTGGGCGAGGTCGGAGTGACGATCGCGTCGCAGCCCTCGAGCGCCTCCCGGTGTTCCCTGATGAGCAGCGTCCGCACCCTCTGCGCCTGGCCGTAGTACGCGTCGTAGTAGCCGGACGAGAGGGCGTACGTCCCGAGCATGATCCGGCGCTTCGGTTCCGGCCCGAAGCCCGCGTCACGCGTGCGCTCGACCGTCTCGTCGTATGACTCCGCCGGTGTGCGCAGCCCGTAGCGCACTCCGTCGTACCGTGCGAGGTTCGACGACGCCTCCGCCGGTGCGACGAGGTAGTAGCAGGGCATCCCGTAGCGATAGGAGAGGGGCAGGTCGCACTCCCCCACCTCGGCGCCGAGCTCGCGCGCGCTCTCGAGCGACTGCTCGAACGCGTCGCGCACGCCGGGCTCGATCGCCTCGAGGTCGCCGACCTGCTTCGGGACGGCCAGCCGCACGCCGCCCAGAGAGTCCGCGTCGGGAAGCCGCAACGCCTCCGGCAGCTCGGCGGTCGTCGAGTCGAGCGGATCGCGGCCCGCGATGATCGAGTACAGGAGCGCGACGTCCCGGACGGTCTTCGCGACGGGTCCGATCTGGTCGAGGCTCGACGCGAACGCGACGATCCCGTATCTCGACACCGTCCCGTACGTCGGACGTAGGCCGACGTTTCCACAGAGCGCGGACGGCTGCTTGATCGAGCCGCCGGTGTCGGAGCCGAGCCCCCATGGAGCGAGGCCCGCCGAGACGGCGGCAGCGGTCCCGCCGCCCGAGCCACCGGGAACACGCGACGGATCCCACGGGTTGCGCGACGGACCCCAGGCCGAGTTCTCGGTGGACGAGCCCATGGCGAACTCGTCCGTATTGGTCTTGCCGAGAACGGACAGCCCGGCCGACTTCACCCGCGCGGCCACCGTCGAGTCGAAGACGGGTGTGTACCCCTCGAGGATTCTCGAGCCGGCCGTCGTCTCGATCCCCTTCGTGGAGATGACGTCCTTGAGCGCGATCGGGATCCCGGTGCCGTTCGGCTCGTCGCAGGTCCGCAGGTAGGCATGGAGCTCGCCGTTTCGCTCGCCGATCGCGTCGAGGTAGGCGGCGTGTAGCTCCTCGGCCGACACCTCGCCGTTCCGAAGCAGCGCAATCGCACCTTCCGCGGTCAGTCGCAGAGTGTCGATCATGTCGCGATGGGCGGAACGCGGAAGTGGTCGCCGTCGCGATCCGGCGCGTTCGCGAAGACGTCGTCGAGGGGGAGCGAGGGACGTGGCTCGTCCTCGTCCCAGACGTTCACGAGGTCGAGCGGATGCGACGTCGGCGGGACGTCCGCGAGGTTGAGCTCTGCCACGACGCCGACGGCCTCGAGGATGGCGCCGAGCTCCTCGGTGAGGCGCTCGACCTCTTCGTCCGTCAACGCGAGCCGTGCGAGTCGCGCGACGTGCAGGACTTCGTCTCTGGAAATCGCCATTGGCCTGATTCTCCTGGACCGGGTGGTAGGCCCGTCTGTCACTACGACCGCACCGGCAAGAGCCGGTGCGCTTTAGGGATTGTCGCGATCGAGAGTCTGCCTCCTGGCAGATTCTCGATCTGCGTAAAAGGACGGGCTCCCTGTCGGGAGCCCGCCACTACGTCGATACGAGTTCGGTCAGCTCGCCGCTGCGACGACGTTCGCGGCCTGGGCACCCTTGGGACCCTGGACGACCTCGAACTCCACACGCTGGCCTTCGGTGAGGGTCTTGAAGCCGTCCATCGCGATCGCGGAGAAGTGGACGAAGACGTCGTCCCCACCCTCGCGCTCGATGAAGCCGTAGCCCTTCTCGTTCGAAAACCACTTGACGGTGCCCTGCTCCACTACTTGTCCTCCTACAGCGTGACGTCGGCCCATACGGACCCGACGCCGGGTGTACACAACGGGCGGAACGCTAGCGCCTACGAGCCGGCGACCGCAACTCGTGGGCGGCGATGTTGCGCGGCTGTGAGCGTATTTCGCAGAAGCATCGCGATCGTCATCGGCCCGACGCCGCCGGGAACCGGAGTCACGAGGCCTGCGACCTCGAAGACCGCGGGGTCGACGTCTCCGACGAGCTTGCCCTCGGCGTTGCGGTTCACGCCGACGTCGATGACGGTTGCGCCCGGCTTGACCATGTCCGGCGTCACGAGCCCCGCTCGCCCGACCGCGGCCACCAGGATGTCCGCCCGCCGCGCGTGTTCGGCGAGGTCGACCGTCCGCGAGTGGCAGATCGTGACGGTCGCATGCTCGGCGAGGAGCAGCATCGCCATCGGCTTGCCGACGATCTCGCTGCGGCCGATCACGACCGCCTCCTTGCCCTTCAGCTCGACGCCGTGCTCGGCGAGCATCACCATCACGCCGGACGGGGTCGCCGGTACGAGGAACGGCTCGCCGAGGAAGAGCAGGCCGGCATTCGACGGGTGAAACCCGTCGACGTCCTTTGCCGGGTCGACTGACCGGAGCACCCTCGGCTCGTCCATGTGCTCCGGGAGCGGAAGCTGCACGAGGATTCCGTCAACCCCGTCGTCCGCGTTCAGATCGGCGATGAGGTCGAGGATCTCGCTCTCTTCCGTGTCGGCGGGGAAGCGATGGTCGCGGGACTCGATGCCGGCCTCGTGCGACGCCTTGTGCTTCGAGCCGACGTACGTGTGCGATGCGGGGTCGTCGCCGACGAGGATCGTCGCCAGGCACACGGGCCCGCCGTACGCGCGCACGTCCTCGGCAACCTCGGCTCGAACCTTGAGCGCAAGCTCCTTCCCGTCGATCCTCACGGCCGTCATCGACTCCGAACCCTACTCAGCGGACGGCGTCGAAGGCCTCGAGCACGAACGACGCGCAGAGAGCTACAGGGCGACGTGCACCCGGCCGAGAGCCGGCTCGAGGACGAGGAGCGCCAGCAGCGCTGTGCGCTCCGGGAGCGTTGTGGTCTCGATGCGCTCGTCATGCGCATGCGATCCCTCACCGACGGGGCCGAGGCCGTCGAGCGTGGCTGTGAAGAGACTGGTCGTGTTCGCGTCGGAGCCGCCGCCGACGAGGCCCGCATCTTTGACCGACAGGCCGATTCCGTCGCCCAGTCGCTGCGCGGTAGCGAGCAGGGCTCGGTTGCGAGCGAGCGGCTCCATCGGCGGTCGACGGACCCCTCCCTCGACCCCGATGGTGGCTCCTTGCATAATCGGCTGCAACCCTCGCAGCGCCTCCTCGACCTCGTGCGCGGCCGCCGCGTCGGGGACGCGCACGTCGACGACGGCACGCGCCTGCGGAGCGATCACGTTCGGCCGAAGGCCACCGTCGATCGTGCCGACGTTCACCGTGATCCCGCGTGCCGAGTCGTTGAGGGCGAACAGCCGTTGCACCTGGTGCGAGAGCTCGAGGATTGCGCTGACCCCGTGCTCGAAGTCGGCACCTGCGTGCGCCGGACGACCGTGGACCGTCACGATGAAGCGACCGAGGCCCTTGCGGGCGATCTTGAGCCTGCCGTCGGCGCCCTCTCCGGACTCGAGCACGAACGCCCGCTCCGCGCCGCGGGCGAGGAGCCGGATGAGCCTGGTCGAGTCGCGACTGCCGATCTCCTCGTCCGTGTTGACGAGCACGACCGGCGTCACAGACGGCCGCAGCCCGAGCTCGTGGAGCGCGCGTAGCGCGAACACGATCTCCACCAGCCCGCCCTTCATGTCGGCCACGCCCGGCCCGAACAGCTCACAGTCCGTCTCCCGAATTGGCATCGCGGCGAGTGTCCCGACCGGCCAGACGGTGTCCATGTGACCGATCAGCAGCTGGCGCGGCTCACTGCGGAAGCGCTGCCTCGGCCGTGCGTACAGGTGGTCGCCGACGCCGCCTCCGTCGCGGACCGGCCGGACGACGAAGTCGATTTGCTCGAGCTCCGCGGCGAGGATGCCGAACGGGCCGCGCTGGCTCTCGGGATCGAGCGAGGGCGACTCGGCCCGGGCCAGGCGCTTCACCAGCTCGATCATCTCTTCCCGATGGCCGTCGAGCCAGCCCAGCAGCGCTCGGGACGTTCGGTCGGACACCCCTACCTCCGAAAGTCCTCGGGGTACGGGAACGACAGGCTCTCTCGTACCGCGGCGAAGCGGCCGGGCGGCAGGTAGGCGAGGAGTCCGAGCCGGTACACGAGATCGGCGTCGTCGACCTCGCTACCGCGCACGGCCTCCCGAGCGGCGAACGCGCCGACGATCCGACCGACGATCAAGCTGCTCGACCCGAACCCGTCGACGATGCGCTCGAGCTCGCACTCCAGGTGGAGCGGGCAACCGGCGACGATCCGGCCGTCCACGACTCGCGCCGGGAGGCTCGGCACTGCGATCAGCGCCGGCTTCACGTCGTCCTCGTAGCGGCCGCCGGCCGCGAAGCTCGATTCCATGATCTGCTCTGGCCGCGGGAAGCTGACAGTGAACTGCGGGTGCGAGCGCAGGTTGCGGTAGGTCGCGTGCCGCGGAGTGCAGACGAAGCAGAAGTACCCCTCCCAGCCGAGCGGCATGGCCAGATGCTTGGGCGCGAAGTCCCAGCCCTCGCCCTCCTTGGTTCCGACGAGCACCAGGGGCGCGACGGTGAACACGCGCTCCCACAGGGCGGAGTCGACGGGCAGCTCGACCAAACCGTCGAGTACGTCACCACCTACCGCGGCGGTCGTCATGGGCTCAGGCTCACACGCAGAGCCCGGGGCGCCATCGGGCCCGACACGGAGAGGGCTGCGCGTTTCTACGCGGAGGCGGTCATCAAAGGGTCGCCAGGAACTCCTCGACGACCGCCGCGAAGCCGTCGACGTCGTCCTCGTCCAGAGGGAGCGAGAGAGCGATGAACCCGCGGCGGCCATACGAGTAGCCGCGCTCGAGCACGTGGAGGTGAAGGAGGCCGCGAAGCTCCAGGGACTCGGGCACGTCGCTCTCGTTCCGCACCGGTCCGGACGTGAAGTGCAGGCCGACGAGCGATCCGTAGCCCGTCGCGCAGAACTCGATGCCGCGTTCCGCTGCGAAGGCGTTCAGCCGGTCTCGCAGCCGATCGCCGAGGTCGTTCAGGCGTGCTATCTCCTCGTCGGTGAGGACCTGGGTGAGGCCGGCGGCTCCCGCCGCCATCGTCAGCACGTCGTTGTTGAAGGTCCCACCGTGCTGCAGCGCGTCGGGACGAGAAGGGTCGAAGCGCGACATCAGATCGGTGCGCCCGCCGAAAGCGCCGAACGAGAGGCCGCCGCCGACGAACTTCGCCAGCGTGGTCAGGTCGGGCTCGATCCCGAGCAGCTTCTGCATTCCACCGCGCGAGAAGCGTCCGGTCATGACCTCGTCGAACACGAGCAGCACGCCGTGCCTCACGGTCGCCTCGCGCAGCGCGCGGAGAAACCCCGGATCGCCGGCAATCACACCGGCCGCTCCCTGCAGGGGCTCGACGATGACGGCGGCGAGCTCGTGCGCGTGCTCCTCGACGATCCGAGCGGCCGCAGCAGTGTCGTTGTACTCCCCGACCACCCAGTCGAACGGCGGGTTCAGCGGGGAGACGCCGTGGGAGAACAGCAGGATCCCGCCGTGGTAGGCGCCGGCGAAGACGAGCACGCCGGACCGCCCGGTGACGGCACGCGAGAGAGACAGCGCGAGGAGATTCGCCTCCGTCCCCGAGTTGCAGAAGCGAACGAGGTCGATCGAGGGAAACCGCGTGCAGATCGCCTCGGCCAGCACCCCTTCGTACCGGTTCGGCGCCCCGAGCACGAACCCGTCCGCGAGCGCACGTCGGATCGCATCCCCGATGACAGCGTTCGAGTGCCCGAAGAGACCTGCGGTGTACTCGCCGAGAAGATCCACGTACTCGTGGCCGTCGGCATCCGTCACGCACGCGCCCTCGCCGCGAACGATCGTCAGGGGGAACGGGGGCTGGTGGATCGTCGTCCGCGTGTTCCCGCCCGGCATGTACCGCGCCCGCTCCTCGTGCAGGCGGCGCGACTCGGGATTCGCCTCGATGTAGCGCGCCTCGGCGTCTGCGAGCCGAGCCCCGAGATCGGCGACGGCAGGCACGTCGCGATCCTACTCGGCGGGTCCGAGCGCTATCGAGCGGATCCCGGCCATGGTCGAGTGCCCCGAGCGGGTCGCTCGAGGCACTCGGACCGCAGTCCTCTGATGGAGGTGCGCCCTTAGCGGAAGACGCCGGACCGCAGGATCCTGAACACCTTCAGGTGCGCCGCCTGGCTCTTCGCAAGCTTCGCCTGAACGCTCGCGACCTGTGCGTTGGCGACCTCTGCCCGCGCCGACTGGGCATTCGAGACCTGCGTCGTCGCTGCTGCACCGATCGCTTCGACCGTTGCCGCCGCGCTCGCGCGCTGCGTCGTCGACGCTGCTCCGATCGACTGCGTCGTTGCCGCATGGCCGGCCGGCGCCAGGATCGCGGCGCTCGTCACTGCGATGGCGATCGCGCCGCGCAGGCCGTGAGCCTCGACGTCCGCATCCTCGAACAGGCCCGCAACGTCGTCACCGGAGAACGTCAGAGCGACGTCGTCGCCGCCCGACATCCTGAGGATCTCCTCGAGATCGGCAGCCGAGAGGTCGATCTCGAGCCGCTTCGTGTCCTCGTCGTCGCCGGCCAGCTCGAACCAGAGCTGCGCCTTTTCGTCCTCCGCCAGTGCCGCCTCGAGCACGCTCCGGGCGACGATCGTCGTCAAAGCCTCGTCGTCGAACCTGCCGTCGGTGAACGTCGCGGTCGTGGTGAGCTGCTGCATGGCTGCTCCTTCGCTCGTTACCCACTAGACGGCGCAGTATCGCGCCGTCTTCCCTCCCAGATCAAGGCGGCGATAGTCTCGACCGACGCCACGACCGCGAGCCGACAGGAGGGAGACGTGGAGCAGCGCACCGAGGTACGCACCGGTATTCCCGCAGCCGAGCTCGAGGAGCGCCGCGAGCGGCTCCTCGAGCACGTGCGGCAGAGCGAGCTGTCCGGTTACGTGCTGTTCGGCGCCGACTACATCCAGTACTTCACCGGGTTCTGGTTCCTGTCGAACGAGCGACCGGTCGTCTATGCCGAGAGCAGCGGCGGCGAGTCGGCCGTGTTCGTGCCGGAGTTCGAAGTCGAGCGCACCCGCGCGGAGGCGACGTTCGCGCGCGTGGAGTCGTACCCGGAGTACCCGGGGACCGAGCACCCGATGTCGATCCTCGCGCGCCTGCTGAGCGATCTCGGAATCGCAGGCGCCGTCGGAGCCGACGCGGACGGCTACCCGGGAATCCTCGGCTACAAGGGCCCTGCCCTGAGCGCCGTCACCGGTTCGACGGTCACCCCGCTCGGGGACGTCATCGAGGCGATGATGGCTCGAAAGAGCGAGCAAGAGGTTGCGTTGATCCGGGAGAGCGGCCGCTGGTGCGCGCACGCTCATCGTCTCCTGCAGGAGTACTCGCGCCCGGGCGCGACCGAAGCGGAGGCCAGCCTGCGCGCGGGACACGAGGCGACGCTCGCAATGCTGGAGGTTCTGGGTGACGCGTACGGAGGCGGACTCTCGTCGTCCTCGGGCGTGACGGCCGGTTACCGCGGCCAGATCGGTCTCCGCAGCGCGTGGGCGCACGCGGTCGCGCACAACATCCGGTTCCAGGAGGGCGATGTGCTCGTGACGGAGACGAGCGCGCCGATCTGGGGCTACAACGCCGAGCTCGAGCGAGCGCTCGTGATCGGCGAGCCGACCGACGAGATGCGACGCCTCTTCGACCACACCGTCGCCGCCCAGGACGTCGCGTTCGCCGCGATCCGCCCCGGCGCGACGTGCGGCGACGTCGACGGCGCGGTCATGGCCTACTTCGAAGAGCACGACCTCCTCCGCTACTGGCGCCAGCACACGGGCCACGGGATCGGGCTCCGCAACCACGAGGCGCCGTTCCTCGACGTCGGCGACTCGACGACGCTCGAGCCGGGCATGGTCTTCACCGTCGAGCCCGGTCTCTACGACCCGACGATCGGCGGCTTCCGCCACTCGGACACCGTCCTCGTCACGGGCGACGGAGTGGAGATCCTGACCGACTACCCGCGCGACCTCGAGAGCCTGACGATCCCCATGTAGTCGAGGCGCCGCGGCCGCGCCGTGTGAGCGAGGATCCGGTCGTGACCCGGCGCCGCTGGATGGCTCTCTTCTTCGCTCTCGGGTCGACCTGCTTCCTCGTCGGCCCGTTTCCCGGATACGTCCAACTGGTAGGCGAATCGGCCGATGCCGTCACGTTCTTCGTCGGCTCCGTCCTGTTCACGGCCGGAGGAGCCGTGCAGAGCTGGCTGTCGTGGCTCGAATGGCGCTCCGGCGCGGGCGGTGGCAGGGCAGCGTGGTGGTCGGCCGTCGTGCAGTCGGCGGGGACGCTGTTCTTCAACGTCACGACCTACCAGGCGATGCACGTGGCGGTGACGAACACGAAATATGACGAGCTCGTCTGGCGGCCGGACTGGCGTGGATCGATCTGCTTCCTCGTCTCCGGAACGATCGCCTACGTTGCGTCGCCTCGCCGCGGCCGGCGGGGCGCCCTGCCGGCCCGTGGCGGCGAGGGATGGTGGCAGCCGGCCGTCAACCTGCTCGGCTGCGTCTTCTTCGGCATCTCCGCGATCGCCGGGTACGTCGTTCCCTCGACCGGCTCGATGCTCGACCTGGCTGCGGCGAACTGGAACACCTCGCTCGGTGCCGCCTGCTTCTTGGCCTGCGCGCTCGACACGTTGCACACGGACAAAGCGTCGAAGATGCCGCTCCGTCGCGAGCTCCGCGAGCTCGAGCACGAAGTCGGGCGAGATCTCCGGCGCGTGACCTGACGCGCAGGTCCGTCAGGCGAGGCGGCGGCGCCACCTGGGCGCGGTGGGCTAGCCGAGTAGCCGCATTCGACGATCGCCGGGATGGTCGCTGATCCACTCGCCGACCGGCGAGGGGCGTCCTGCGCGGCAGGCGTCGATCGCGTCTTGCCAGGCGCGCTCGTAGGCGACGCGCGGCACTCGGCTCCAGCTGAACTCGACACCGTCGACCGTCACGAGACCCGGGCCTTCGTGATGGAGCTTGCGAGCACGACGGATGGAACCGAGCCTGTCGCCGTCGCACTCGGCGAGATAGACGTGCTGGCCGTCGGCGTGCACCCACGCCCACCAGCCGTCCACGAGCGCAGTCCACTCCTCGTCCGCATGGATCGGAAACTCCCTGCTGTCCCACCGGTGCAAGACCTGATCGGCGTGGTCGTGCCACGGGAAGGCGAGCAGGACGTCGCCGTCGGAGCTGACGAGGTGCGCCAGCCAGTTGCTCTCGCTGAACTGCTCGAAGGCGACGACGACATCGTCGTGGGAGCGCGCCCAGGAAGTCGGGAGATCGACGCTCCGGGTACCGATGGCGCGATTCAGCTCGAGTATCCGAAGCGATTGGCCGAGGTCACGGCCAGATCGCTGCACGATCGGCATGGTTCCTCCTTCGATTCGAATCGATGCCGCTGACGGTAAGCGGCACCGGAGGTCCCGGTAAGCCGCCAAAGGGTGACTCGGCGTCGCTGGTCTGGGCGGCGCCGAACGGCGATCAGCCTGTCGGGGTCTCGTACTCGAGTGATCCGCGTCTGCGGGTCGGCTTGGTGCGGAGAGGACGAGGCCACTCCGGTCGATACGCGGCGACGAAGACGGCCGTCACGAAGATCGCGACGACAATGACGTCCAGATCACCTTCTGGAGAGACGCGATGGAACAGATGGAAGAGCGACGCTGCCAATACGACAAGCCAGAGTGCCGAGAGCCTTGGGCGAGCCAGCGCAACGGGCACGAGCAACAGCACGAAGTAGTCACTCCAAACGACTGGTGAGAGGACGAGGGAAGCGGCGAGGATCAATGTCAGCGAGCGACGATCCTGCTCGCGACGTGTCCAGTCAGGGTTCCGGGCACACCTGACCGAGAACGCGAGCAGCGAGGCGCCGATCGCAACGACGATGGTCTTGGCAAACCCCCCGTCGCTCCCCAACGCATGCGCGAGTGCACTCACACTGAAGCTGTTGTGCTCCTGACCCGACACCTTCCGAAGGAGCTCCGGATACTGCAGCAAGTCGGCGAATCCGATCGCGGCCCACGGGAGGAGAATCAGACCGAATGTCATGACGACTGACAGCGCGGCCGCTCGTCTTCGTCCTGTGACGAGGAGCCAGAAGGCGACGGGCCACAGGAAGAGCTTCGTCGCGACAGCCGCGCCCGTCGACGCGGCGGCTGACCATGGCTTATCTCGATAGCGCCATGCGGCCGCGACCAGCAGCAGGAGAAGCGGATCAACCCTTCCCCACTCGAGCGCCACCCGGTTGAATGGCCACATGACGGCCACGAGGTAGCACCGCCAATCGCTGACACCGAGGAGCCAGAGAGCGCCGACGACACACGCGATCAGTACGAGGCTCCAGAGCATCGCCGCCGCCGAAGAAGGAAGTAACGACAGCGGACTGATCGCCACGGCCAGGAGCGGTGGATACACATAGCCGAAGTTGGCGTCGACGTTGTCGCCAAGGGCGCTGGCATCGAGGTACGGGCTCTGCCCTGCGAGCACTTTGCCGCCGGCAACAATGAAGATATTGCCGTCCACCGGCATCCACCAGCCCGCGAGCGCCCAGAGCGCCGGGTCGTAGTAGAACCTCGCGGCGATCTTCGCCGATAGGACAATGAGCACGATCCCGACGACCGCAGCGATCACGACGCGCGAGAGGGGGCGGCTTATCGTGGGCCGCGGCACGGGCCGACGGTAGCCGATGCGGAAGCGAGCCATCACCCTCGGCGCCTTCAAGCTCGCCCGGCACGCGCGTCGACCCGTATCGCCATTCGGATCTTGTCATCGTCCACCCCACCGTTCAGCAACCTGCCATTAGCGGCGAGGGAGTGACGGGAGTTGCACGAGCCAGCGACCCAGTGTCGCTCGGCGGAGGACGTACGCCGTCGGCTGAGCCTGCGTCTCGCGCTGCTTGCGCCTCTCAACGTCGCATTCGTCGAATGACGAAATCCACCACTCCGGCCGCCAGGAGAATTGCTGCTAACGCGGGAACCAGAGACACCGCAGCACCGGAGCGTCCGCCGATGAAGATCGAATCGGTGAGGTGGTCACCGTCAGCGATCCGTGCCAGCCAGAGGCTTGGCGAATCGACATCCGGGAGGTTGGGCCCCGCGAGGGTCGCGGAAATCATCCAGAAGGCCGACACGGCGGCGACTATGAGAGTGGCGGTTCTCCATCGAAGCCATGCGTCGGCAAGGGGGAACGCCAGAAATGGAAGGAGCAGGATGAGGAACCGCGGACCCGCGGAGAACCCGCCAAATGGGAGGTAGTACGACGCGTTGTACAAGAGCATCGTGGCCGTAAGTCCCGCAACGAAGAGGGCTTCGGAGCGAAGCCCTCGCCGAGCGAGGCCAGGCAGGCCGACGAGCGCAAGCGCCGTGATCGGTGTAAGCACAAAGAGGCCTCTCTCTGAGACGAGAAGATCGCGCAGGGCACCGATGCTCGGGTGAGTGAGTCCGTAGAACCCTTCGTCGTTGGCCCCGACTACGTCGTGCCCGGACGCACCGAGTTCCTTCACCGCGTGCGCATAGCTCGTGCGTACGGGCGACCCGAAAGCCCAGATGTTGAACAAGAGGAGCGGGGTGATTCCGACGAGCGCACCAGCAGCGAAGGAAGCGAGACGGGCCAGATGCGGGCTATCCAACGCCAGATACAGCGCAACCGCAACCGCCACGATCACGGCCGGAAGCTCTACGACGATTGCAAGACCCGCGAGGACTCCGGCTCCCGCGAGCGCGAAGAGCGGCCGTGCCGGTCTCGTGTACACGGCGAGAGCAAAGGCCGCAAACCCGAGAGCAGCTGCGAGGTCGTGGGCGAAGTAGGTCGTTGCATATGGGAGCAACAGCGTTCCGAGGCCGAGCATCAACGCGACTGGAGTCCCGGCTGTTCCAATGCTCCGGTCAACTGCCCACCGAATGAGAAGCAGGAGGCACAGGAACGCCGCGACGACCACCAGGTTCGCGTACCACATCGTGCTCCCGTCGAGCGTGTGAGAGCCTGCCGGTGGCGATGTGGGGCTACCCACGGGGATAGCTCCAAGAGCCTTGGCTAGGACATAGAAAGGAAGGCTGAACATTGCCAGGCCCGGCGCCTTCGCCGCGTAGTAGTGCCCGTCGACGTAGGCAATGTCTCCGCTCTGGTTCAGGTGACCGTCGATTCGGGGCGTTCCATCCGCCAGCGATTGAACGAGCGCAAAGTGTGCTTCCCCGTTCCACCCACTCTCGGGCACTCGCAAGGACGCGGCAATGGCGACGAGGACGATGGCCGCGATCCCCGGCCACGCTGCCCCCGGCCTCATGAGCACCCAGTCGCGTCGTGCTCGCGCGTCGGAGAGCTTCCGGATCGCTCGCTCCTTCGCGTCCACGCTCTGATCCTAGGGTCAGTCCAGCCCGCCCACGTCCAGCTCCCGTTCCTCGATCCGCCGCTTCGCCGCGATTTCGAGCGGAGTGGCGCGCGGAGCGATCGGCGGGCGACTCCCACAGGGACGCCGCCGATGCACTCGTGGCAGTCACGCTCGCTTGCGCAGGCCCCCCATCGGGGGCCTGCGCATTGTCTTCGGATATGACCTCTACGGAACGAGGACGCCGTCAACGAAGAGCTGGACGGCACCTGGGGCCAACCCGCCGGACTCCACGGTGTCCGCCCCTGCGAGGGTGTTGATCTCGAGTCGGTCGCTCGCGCCTTCGGAGTGAAGGACTCCGATCGTCGCCGCAAGGCCGCTCGCCTTCACGCCACCAGCGTCGCCGGTAACGGTGATTGCGTCGTTGCCGTTGGTCGCGTTGACGACGACGCGGTCGGCGCTCCCGTCTCCAGCGCCGCCCCCGATCGTGCCGGCTAGGTCGACGTTCACGCTGGTCACGTCGGTTCCCGTCAGGTCGTTGACGGTGACGACGTCTGCGCCGCCGAGGGCGACGAAGTCGACCCGCTCGACACCCCGCGTGTCCATGGTGACGTTGCCGGGGTTCCGGAAGAACCTGAGGCGGTTTCCGTTCGCCGACAGGTCGACCTGCTCCGCCGCGCCCGCGCCGTTGAAGAGCATCGTGTCGGCGCCGTCCTGGCCCTCGACGACGTCGCTCCCGTCGCCTGGATCCCAGACGAACGTGTCGTCGCCTCCGCCCATGAACGCCACGTCGTTGCCACGGTTGCCGTCGATCGAGTCGTTTCCGTCGCCGCCGAGCAGCAGCTCCGCCCCTGAGCCTCCTGCGAGGCTGTCGGCTCCGGCTCCGCCGTCGATCGTCGTTGGGATCTCGCCGAAGGCTCCGTTGCTCTCGTCGATGCGGACTCGGTCGTCGCCGTCACCGGCGTTGACCTCGATTCGCGCGACCTCCTGGCGGGCGAAGTCGTAGTCCGCCGAGCCGTCGTCGCCGACATCGAGCTGGAGAACGCCGGGGTCGCCGGCTTGCAAGCGAAGCGTGAGCCTGTCACTCCGTTTCGTGCCCTCGATCGTGAGTAGTCCCTCCTTGAGCTTCGGATGCCGGATCGGCATCACTTCGGGAGCAGCAGCATCGGCCTGCCCGGCCACGACCCCTGCGGCCCCGGCGAGAGCGGCCGTCGTGGCCACGGCCGCGAGCCCCAGGCGGCGGACCTTCATCGATCGCACGTTCCTCCGAATCGCGTTCTTCATGGCTCTTCCTTTCCGTTGGGTTGACTTCTTGTGGGCTAGGACACCGGCCGCCGACGTCTATTCCCTCGACTGCTACGCCGCCTTCGAGAGCGACTCGCCGGAACGGGACGTTGGGAGCGCGAACCGCGCCCGCGCACGCGATCCGAGCTCGTCCGCGATCTGACTCGAGCGCCCGGTCTCGGCGGCGATCAGGATCTCGTCGGCCGGGAAGTTCGACAGCGCATCCGCGATTGCAAGCAGAGGATCGCCGTCGCCCGCGCGAGCCTCGGCACGAACACCGCTCAGTTCCAGGCGGTCGGCGATTACGGCCGCGCGCTCTTCCGCTCGGCGGCGTGCGCCGTCTTCGTCCGACAGCCAGCGCCGGAGCCAGGAGTTCAGCGCCGGTGCCACGACGAGCACCCTGGTGCCCGGCACGTGCGTCGGAATCACTGCGTCGAGGGCGACGACGAGCACGTTCAGCTCCCGCGGCCCGCCGCCCCGGCGGCCGTCGGTCTCCTCGCCTTGCGTCTCACTGCTCAGCACGTTCATTTCGTGTCCCCTTTCTGTGGAGATGACCTCTCGCCACTGGAGACACCGCCGACCCAGGCTCTATTCCTGACGCGGACCCGTCGGACCGAGCGTGCGAAAATCGCGTCGCAGGCGGGAATAGCCACGCCCGGAAGGGGTCATTCAGACTGTGAGAGCTATGAGACGTCGCCGCGAAGACGAGAACGGCGCGCAGGAGGTCGTCGAGCTGGCCGCGCTTGCGGACGAAACGATCGCGCCAGACCGTCGCGCGGCGCTGGAGGCGCGAGTGGCGGCCTCTTCGGATCTCACCGACCTACTCGACGAGCAACAGCGGGCCGTCGTGCTAGTGCGGAGTGCTGCCGATGAGGTGGAGGCGCCGGCGGCTCTGCGAGCGCGCATCGAGGCTCAGCGACGCGGGCGCCGCGTGGAAGCGCCGGGCCGTCTGCTCGTGCTCGGAGCCTCTGCGACCGCTGTGCTGGCAGTCGCCGTCGGACTGAGCGTGTTCCGTTCCGAAGCGTCCCCCGAGCAATTCCGCGCCGCCCTCGCTCCGACTGCGCTCCTTCCGGACGCCAGCGGCGACGCGACACTCACGAAGACGTCGTCGGGTTGGAGGATCGAGCTCGACGCAACCGGACTCCCCCGCCTCGAGAACGGGCGCTACTACCAGGCATGGCTGCGCAACACCGCCGGCGTCCTCGTTCCGATCGGAACGTTCAACGAGGGCCGGAAGGTCACCCTCTGGGCCGGCGTCCCGCCGACTGACTTCACGACCCTCAGCGTCACGCGCGAGCAGGCCGACGGCAATCAGTCGTCGTCGGGCGAGAAAGTGCTCGTCGGAACGGTCGACACCGGCGACTCAGGCTGAGTCACCCTCGATTCGGCGCACCACCTGCTGCCGAGCTCGGTACAGGCGGCTCATGACCGTTCCCTCGCGGATCCGCAGCGCGCGTGCGGCCTCCTTGTAGGAAAGGCCGGTCACGTCGACCGCCACGAGGACGTCGCGGAAGTCGTCTGGAAGCGCGGCGATCGCCGCGTAGAGCTCGCGGGCGTCGAGCGCAGCCTCCGGGCTCCGCGCGTGCGGGTCGGCGACGAGGTCGAGCTGGTCGGGCAACGCGTCGGGCCGGAGCCGGCGGCTGTCGGTACGTTTCTGGTTGAGGAAGGTGTTGCGCAGCGCGCGTAGGAGGTAGCCGAGGTCGTCCTCGTTGCGGAGCAGGCGCGGGCGCCCGAGGACACGCGCGTAGGTCTCCTGGACGAGGTCCTCGGCGTCCTCGCGAGACCCCGAGAGCGCCCAGGCCGCCCGGTAGAGCCGGTCGAGATGATCTCCAAGCCGGGCAGGGTCGAGGATGCGCTCCATCGTGTGAGCTGGTCGCAGTCGCTGCGTCCGAGCGAGCATAGAGCCGAGTGCCTGTCCGCGGCTCCACGCGGCCTACCGGCCGAGGCGATGCCGCTTCGCATCGAGCCTCCGCGGGAATAGGCGCCGACCGACGGTGTCCTTGGTTGCGAGCAACGCAATCCGAGAAAAGGAGACTCCCGTGTACAAGCGAACGCTGCTCATCGCCCTCTCCCTCGTCGCACTCGCGACCGTCGTCGCGACAACTGCGACTGCGGCTTACAGGCCCAAGGCCTCGAGGACTGCAGTGGAGGTGGAGGTCTTCTCACCGCGGAAGGACGACGTGGCCGGAAGGCAGAGCAAGGGCTTCTTCGTGGATCTCGCCCTCCGCTACCCGAGCCTCGCGGCAAGCGGGGCAGACTTCCAGCTGACCGGGCCGACGGTGCACCAGAATCAGGCTCCGTTCCCGGGCAGCTTCGCGCCCGGCAGTGACGAGAAGGTTCCGGGCCTGATCGTGCTCCTGTCGACCACCACGGTCGGTGCCAAGAACGCACAGAACCTCGCCAACCTCTTCAACCTGACCGGCTTCACGAACCAGCGGACGAACGAAATCTGGGACACCTGGATCGTCGGAGCCCCGAGTTTCGGCAAGAACGTCCGCTCGGTGCTGCGGGTCGCTGTCGCCGCGGACAAGAACAAAGACGGGATCTACAACGACGCACCCGCCGTCGTTCCCGACTCGAACCACGACGGACGCATCAACGCAGTCGACCTCGAGGCGTACGGAGTTGCTTCGAACATCGTTGCCGTTCCGTTCGAGATCCATGACTGACTGACGACGCCTGTCGGCCGAGCCCACGCCGATGGCGGCTGGGCTCGGCCGATGGCGGCAGCTGCGGACGACGGAGCCTGGGGTGACTCGAGGAGGAACTCGAGCCTCAAGGCGCCGAGCGGACTCGAACCGCTGTACGAGGCTTTGCAGGCCTCTGCCTAACCTCTCGGCCACGGCGCCGGAGCGGCTCATCGTAGCCGTCCTCCCGACGGCCTAAGGTTGGCGCGTGGCGAGCCAACCGGCGCAGCAAGCCGTCGAGATCTGCATGCGCTGTGGCGCACACATGGAGTGGCGCCACGGGACGTTCCAGTGCCCGCGCTGCCGGTTCAAGATCGGCTGCTGCGAGGGCGAGACCGGCGACTGCAGGCCCGGCGGCGCGTAACCTCGCTCGCGTGAGCGAGCGGTACACGGAGACCGCGATCCATTTCGACGTCGAGCGCCTGCCCGGGCTTGTCGCGTCCTCGCTGCCGGCAGGACCGCTCGCCCTCGCCGACCTCGGATGCGGCGACGGGCCGCTCTTCGCGGCACTCGTGCGGGAGGGGCTCGTCGCTCCGTCGCGGCCCGTCTACGCGGTCGACCTCGAGGCGGACAGGCTCGCCAAAGTGTCCGAGCGGTTCCCGTGGATCCACACGCTCGTCGCCTCGGCCGAGGCCGTCCCTGGCATTCCCGACGCTTCGCTCGACGCGGTGATCTCGACGATGGTGATGGAGCACGTGCCCGACGAGCACGCCTACCTGGCGGAGATCCGGCGCGTGCTTCGCCCGGAAGGACGGGCGTACGTCACGACGGTCTTCAAGAGAACGTGGGCGTGGTACTTCCGCAAGCGGGACGGAGAGTCGGTGCTCGACACGTCGCACCTCCGCGAGTACACGGACCTCGCGGCATTCCGGGCGCTCGTCGAGAGCGCGGGACTCCGGATCGTCGCGCTCGAACGGCACCGGCTGTGGTTCCCGCTCGTGGATCCCCTGCTCTTCCGCGTCGGTGGGCGCCTTCGACGCCGGCGCGGGCTGTTGCGCGCACTCCGGGCGATCAAGGTCCCCATTCCCGGCTACTTCAGCCTGGAAGTCGTCGTCGAGCGCTGACGATCGGCGCTGGTAGCGTCCCCGGCCGTGTCCACGGCCTCCACCCTCGTGCACGAGAAGCTCGACCAGGCGGTCGCGATCCTGCGCGAGCAGGACGTCGACCTGTGGCTGACCTTCGTTCGCGAGACGATGCTGACGAGCGACCCGTGCCTGGAGCTCATCGCCGGCACGTACAGCGCGTGGACGGGCGCGTTCGTCGTGTCCGCGACGGGCGAGCGGATCGCGATCGTCGGACGCTTCGACGCCCCGAGCGTCGAGCAGGTCGGCGGCTACGAGGTGATCGGGTACGACGAGAGCATCAAGCCCTCCCTCATGGACGCGGTCGAGCGCCTCGCGCCGCGTTCGATCGCGCTCAACTACTCGAGGAACGACCCCGCTGCGGACGGTCTGACACACGGTCTCTGGCTGGAGCTGCAGGAGACGTTCGGAGGGACGACGTTCGCCGATCGGTTCCGCTCGTCCGAGGCGATCGTCAACGCGCTCCGCGGCCGCAAGTCGCCGTCTGAAGTCGAGCGCATTCGGGAGGCCGTTCGCGAGACCGAGGAGATCTTCGACCTCGTGACCGCCGCCCTCCGCCCCGGCCTCAGCGAGCTCGAGATCGCCGCGCTCATGCACGACGAGGTCGCAGGCCGCGGGCTCGGATACGCGTGGGGCCGGGATCACTGCCCGGCGGTCAACGCCGGGCCGGAGAAGGAGGTCGGACACGCGCCGCCCGGCGAGCTCCGCACGCGGCGCGGCGAGCTCCTCCACGTCGACTTCGGGGTCTCGCGCGCCGACTACACCAGCGACCTGCAGCGAGTTTGGTACTTCCTCGACGAGGGCGAGACCGAGGCACCCGACGAGGTGCAACGCGCGTGGGGCGCGCTTTGGGAATCGGTGGACGCAGGCGTGGCCGTGCTGCGACCTGGGATCGCCGGCTGGGAGGTCGACGCGGCCGCCCGCGCAAGCCTCGTCGCAGCGGGATACCCCGAACCCATGCACGCGCTCGGACACCAGCTGGGTCGGTCTGCGCACGACGGTGGGACGACGCTCGCGCCGCGCTGGGACCGCTACGGCGACGCGCCGCGCGGCCGCGTCGAGGTGGGCAACGTGTTCACAGTGGAGTACGGAACCGCCGTGCCCGGTCGCGGCTACATCGGCCTCGAGGAGGACCTCGTCGTCACTGCGGACGGCGTCGACTGGCTCTCGACGCCGCAGCGCAACCTGTGGCTCGTGGGTTGAGGCGGTTCTAGGCGCGTGGAGCGGCCCGCGCTCGCGCCGGCCTCCTCGAAGAGCTTCCCCGCCCGGATCGTCTCGACCATGCTCGCGGAATCCTCGCGGTAGACGCTCCCGTCCTCGAACTCGATCGCGGGGTAGCGGTTCCCGCCGGTCTTCTCGAAGAGCTCCGCCCGCTTGTCGCGCTGTCACGGCATCGCGGCGCCGGAGACGAGCTCGTACTCGATCCCCGTGTCCATGAGCGCCTTCTCGACGCGCCGGCACGGATGCCCGTGTTCGTGCTCGTCGTCACGAGGACGCGGGCTCGATGTTCGCGTTCCGGCGGAAGACGTTCTCGGGATCGAGCCGACGCTTGAGCGCGGCGAGCCGCTCGTAGTTCGAGCCGAGGCTCGCACGGACGAGATCCTCCCCCTCCTCGAGGAAGCCGGGGAAGTTGAGATAGGCGCCGCCGGCAGCGTGCGGCTCGAGCGCGGCGAGGACGCTGCGCGCCCACGCCACGTTCGCGTCGTCGTCCTCCGCGTGCTCCCAATTCGCCTCCGGGTTCACCACGTACCGTGCCCCCCGTCCCGTGAATGCGGTGTCCGACTCGCCGACGCGAGCGATCGCGCCTCCGTTGAGCCAGACGTCGACGGTCGAGTGCTTCGACGGGGCAGCGAGAGTGCGCTCGACGAGCACGTCCACCGCCTCATCCGAGAGCGCGGCGACGTTCGTCGACTTCCAGTAGTACCGGTGGCCTGCCGGGTAGTCCGGGTCGTAGATCTTCTGGGCGTCGACGAACGGCATCGGGCCCGAGATGTCGACGAGTACCTCGCCGAGCTCGCGCAGCGGGCGTAGCGCCTCCTCTCCGGCCGCGACCGGCCCCGCGTACATGCCGAGGACGCCGGCGTACGGCGCACCGTGGATCTCGGCGGGGAAGTCCTCGATCGGCGGGACGCACCCCAACACGACGATCGTGCTGACCTCGTCGCCCGCGGCGTCGACGATGCGCTCGTGCTCGGCGAGCACATGGCGAGCATCCTCCAGCGGGTACAGCGTGAAGAGGAATGCGATCTCGGGGCCGAGCGCATGGGCGTCGAACACCAACTCGGTGACGACGCCGAAGTTGCCCCCGCCTCCGCGAAGACCCCACAAGAGCTCCGAATCCGACTCCTCCGTCACCTCCAGGACGTCGCCGTCGGCGGTGACGAGCGTCGCCCCGACGAGGTTGTCGCACGTGGGCCCCCACTTGCGCCTCACCCAGCCGATCCCGCCGCTCAGCGTCAGCCCTGCGATGCCCGTCTCGCTGACGACGCCGGACGGGACGACGAGCCCGTGCGCCTGTGTCGCCGCGTCGAGCTCGCCGAGCGTGACGCCGCCGCCGACGCGCACGCGCCGCGTCGCGCAATCAACGCTCACGTCGCGCATCGGAGACAGGTCGATCACGAGGCCGTCGTCGATCGTCCCGAAGCCCGCGACATTGTGGCCCCCTCCACGCACCGCAAGCGCGATACCCGTGGCGCGCGCGGTGCGAATCGCCGCACGAACGTCGTCGTCGGACGAACAGCGCGCCACCGCTGCCGGGCGCAGGTCGATCATCCCGTTCCATACGCTCCGGGCCGCGTCGTAGGTCGCGTCGCCGGGGCGCACGAGCTCGCCCGACATCGTCGATGCCAGCTCGTCCAGCGCGATTGCCAGGTGATCCACGGTCGACGTCATCATCCCTCCTGATAGCAAACCAACTGGTCGGTACGCTTATAACAGACCGACTAGTCTGTTGCAAATCCAGCTACCGTGGCGGGATGGCGAGAAGCGGAGCGGACACGCGCGAGCGGATCCTCGACGGGGCCGAGCGGCTGGTCCTCGACCAGGGCCTCGCGGCGACGTCGATCGACGCGATCCTCTCCGCGTCCGACACGAGCAAGGGCGCCTTCTTCCACCACTTCCCCAGCAAGAACCATCTCGCTCGCGCGCTCGTCGAGCGGTACGCCGCCTCCGATCTCGAGTTCCTCGAGGAGTTCATGACGAAGGCGGAGGCCGCGAGCGACGATCCCGCCGTCCAGCTCGTGGAGTTCATCCGGCTCTTCGAAGACGCGGCCGAGGAGACTGTCGCCCAGCAGCCGAGCTGCCTCTACGTCTCGTACATCTTCGACCGGCAGCTCTTCGAGGACGGGACGAACGACATGATCGTGGAAGCCGTCCTCACCTGGCGCCGGCGCATCGCGGAGAAGATCCGCCTCGCGGCCGAGGCTCATCCGCCCGCGATTCCCGTCGATCCCGAGACGCTCGCCGACCACGTCTACGCGACCTTCGAGGGCGCGTTCGTCCTGACGCGGGCGATGAGCGACCCCGACCTCATGCGTCGGCAGCTCGAGCTCGTGCGGCGCCACATCGCGCTCCTGTTCGGCGTCCCGACCGGTTAGCAAGGGAACCTCGATCGCAGTAGCGGTGTAGAAGGCACGGTGGTGGGCCGGCCACTCGAGGAATCCGAACTCGTCGTGCGGGCGCAGCGCGGCGACGCGTCCGCATACGAGGAGCTCGTTCGCATGCACCAGGCGATCGCCTTCAGAACCGCATATCTGGTGACCAGGTCGGCCGAGGACGCCGAGGAGGTCGCGGCCGACGCATTCCTGAAGGCTTTTCGTGCACTGGGCCGTTTCCGCCGCGGGAAGCCGTTCCGCCCGTGGCTTCTCACCATCGTCGCCAACGAGGCGCGGAATCGCCGGCGCGCCGGCGTTCGACGCCAGGCGCTCGCGCTGCGAGCGGCCGACGAAAGTCGCCCGGGGGACGCGGCCCCGTCCCCCGAGGCGGCGGCCATCCGCACCGAGCGGCGGCAGCAGCTCCTCGACGCTCTCGGGCGCCTTCCCGACGATCAGCGGCTCGTCGTCGAGTGCCGGTTCTTCCTCGAGCTCGACGAGGCGGAGACCGCCGCCGTGCTGGGCGTACGCCGGGGAACGGCGAAGTCCCGGCTCTCGCGTGCCCTCGACCGACTCGGGCAGGAGGTTCCCGACGATGCGTGATCTCGAGAGAGAGCTCCGCGGGCTCGGCCAGTCGCTCGCGTTCCCGCCGACTCCAGACCGCCTGGCCGCGACCGTTCGCGCTCGACTTCCGGAGCGCGCGGCCCCCGCTCCCCTATGGCCGCGGCGCCTCGCCGTGGTCCTCGCCGTGGTCGGCGTGGCATTGATCGCGGGACTGGCGATCCCCCAGGCGCGTTCTGCGATCTTCCGCGTGTTCGGCATCGGTGCCGTGCAGATCGAGTACGTCGACCGTCTTCCTGCTGTACGGCCTGATCTGCCGCTCGAGCTCGGCACTCGGATCCCGGAGGAGCAGGCCCCCTTCCCGCTCCGCGAATCTCCTCTCCTCGGCAAGCCGGACGGCGTCTACGTGCGCGACTACGTCGTCACATTCCTCTACGGCACGCCCACCGACGTCCGGCTACTGGTCACCCAGATCGACTATCCCGCTCTCGGGCCCGAAATCGTGAAGAAGGTCGTCGGAACGACGACCAACACACGTCCGGTAGCGATCGAAGGCTCGACGGGGCCGGCCGTATGGATCGAAGGCGCGCCTCACGTCCTCGCCCTCCCCGACGCTCCCGAGCGGCTCGCGAAGAACACGCTCGTGTGGACCACGGGCGACTACACGATGAGACTCGAAGGGGCTGCGAGCCTCGACGAAGCGATCCGGATCGCCGAGAGCTTCCGCTGAGTGGGAACCGTCCTCGGCCGACCGGTGTACCCACGGCGATGTCGATCTCGGGAGGACAGATGACACGCTGGACATTCGTCATGGCCGCCGTAGGGGTGGCGGCGCTGCTCGTGCCGACGACCGCGTTCTCGAAAGGCGCGAGCGAAGCGACGATCACCGGGCCCGGCTTGGGTGCGGGGATCAAGCTCGCGGGCGAGGGGACCGTTGGCGGCGAGAAGCTGATGCTGATCATGCAGGAGGGCGGGTTCTTCCCCGGCATGTTCACGACGACCCCGAGCCCGATGCACAAGGCCCAACCGGTCGGGACACTCGGACCGCGCTACACGATCGTGTACGAGATGCCCGGACCGAACGGCGGGCTCGACGAGATCCGCCAGGACGTGTATCCGTACGCGACACCGCTGCCCGCCACGTACATGGCGCCCGGTCAGCCGTACTTCACGACGGAGGAGACCGTAGGCGGCTGGTACGAGGCGTCGGCGAGCCTGAAGGACTACCTCGTCGACGTGGGCCTGCCCGCGTCGCCACCCCAGATCGGAGACGACGGCATCGAGGCTCCATGGGTGACGCTCGTCGGTGCGACCGCCGCGGTCGCAGCCGCCGCGGCAGCCGCGCTCGTCGTTCGCGCGTGGCGCCGCGAGCGCCCCGCGCCCGCCTAGCGGCTCTCATCGCCTGCGGAGCTCGTGTCCGATCAGGCGGCCGCGAGCTCCGCTGCGCGCTCCCCCTCGGTCGCGTGCTCGAGGGCCGGGAACGAGGCGGCGAGGAGGCACGCGAGCCCCGCGAACGCGACGAGCTGCGCCGGGGCCGCGAACGGCAGGGCGCCTCCGCCTGCGAAGGTCAGGTCGTCCCAGCGACGGATGAGGTCGTTGACGACGGGCACATCGCTCCAGGGGCTCGGAAGCCATAGCGTCAGCAGGACGCCCACCAGCGTCACCGTCGCCAGCGCATGCAGGCGGCGGGCCCAGCGCACGAGTTGGGGAACCGTGAGGAGGAGGAACACGAGCCGATAGTCGGCGCTGCGCAGCAGCGCGTAGG
The DNA here is from genome assembly GCA_963746975.1 of uncultured Gaiellaceae bacterium. Taxonomy (GTDB): domain Bacteria; phylum Actinomycetota; class Thermoleophilia; order Gaiellales; family Gaiellaceae; genus GMQP-bins7. The sequence goes on along the minus strand of CAVVDE010000010.1, from coordinate 378,818 downwards.
TCGCGACGTAGATTCCCGCACCGGCGCAGAAGAGATCGAGGTCTCGGGACGGATCGAGCGCACCGAGACGAGCGCGAACGGGTCGGCGTGCGACGAGCGCGACGACCACGACGAGGACGATGAGGGCGATGTCCCACGTCCGTCCGGGCGCAAAGACCCGCCCGAGCCAACCGCCGACGATGTGTATCCCGTACGCGTACTCGTCGCCCTGCGGGAGAACCCGCTGGATGGTGCGAATGTCACTGAAGATCGCTGCCGCATACACGGCGAAGAGACCTCCGACCGACGCCACGCAGAGGGCAGCCGTTCGCCGCGGGAGCTGGGCCAGCATTCCGATCGCAGCGATCGGAAAGAGCTTGAGGACTGCGGCGACGAGGATGAGCGCCGACGCGATCGGCGGGCCGTACCGTGCACGGCGCATCAAGAGACCCGCTGCCGCGACCACGCTGAAGAGGGCGATGTCGACGTTGCCCCGCTCGATTCCGAACATGACCGCAGGCGAGCACAGCGCGAGGCCGTAGAGGAGGGTCTCGCCGAGCGGCGAGTCCCGCGGTAGCACGAGGATCGCAGCCACGAGGAACGCGGCCACGATGAAGCCGCCGAGCACATAGGTGTCGTCCTCTCCGAGGCCGAAGACCGAGGCCGCCATCCAGATTCGCGGGTAGTTCTCCGGTCGACCGCCGGGATCGCACGGGTTGTCGGGCCACGCGCCGAGGTGCTGCCGAGCGCACTCCCAGCCCGACGTGACCGAGCGGAGATCGAAGAAGCCCGGCGACACCGGCGGAACCCCGAGCTCGTCCCACGCCTGATGGCCGCCGAGCGCGAGCAGGAGCGTGAAGTAGCCGACGAGCATCCCGACGAGCACGAACCAGGCGGAGCCCGAGCTCGAGAGCTTCATGCCGGCGGAACGCGCGGTCACGTCCGCCCATCATCGCTCGGCGTCACGACGCCGCGTCTCGGCGGAATGGGACTAGCGGCGTCGGATCAGCCGGCGGCCCACGCGAGCGCGGCGTCGAGCTCGCCCGCGGGGAACACCCTCACCTCGCCGGGCATGAGCACCCGGAACACGCGGATCGCGACGCTAGCGGCCGGGCTGCCAGACCATGAGGACCAGGATCGCGATCACGAGCAGGCTCGACGCGTAGTTCGCGGCCCGCGACACGGGGTCGTTCAGGAGCGTGCGGAGCTCCGGCGACGAGTCGTCGCCCTTCCGTGCGAGCTCCGTCGCTAGCCGCCGCGCCCGCTTCGGCCGTTGACCTCCCATGGCGCCGAGCACGATCGAGAGGACGAAGAGGACGAGCGCTGCCAGCACCCAGCCCGCTCCGAGCTGATCGATGTCGGCCGCCAGCCAAAGACCGGCTCCGAGAACCAGGATCGCGCCGACCACGACGATCACGGCACCGACACGGGCGAGCGCGAGCAGGAGCGCGATCTCGCTCGGACGCTCGCGCCGCGCCGCAGCCTCGAACACGACCCCCGCGACGAGCGCGCCTCCGAAGAAGAGAAGCGCGCCGAGGATGTGCACCACGAGAAGGAGCTCGTACCTCGTCACGACCGGCCAGGAAAGCACACGGCCCTCGCCGACCGAGCTCGTCGCTCGACGCCGACCTGCTGGAGTGCGTGGCCCGGCCGAGCCGGACGCCGCGCTCGTCGACCGACCTCAGCGATCGGAAGACGGCGACGCCGGCGGGCCTCCGACCGCTGCCGGAGACCGGTCCGGGTCGCCGAGGCGCGCCCGGTACGTGGCGCCCCTCCACGAGACCTCACTCGGACCCAGCCGCACGATGTCCTCGTTGCCCACGCCCTCTCCGCGTAGGTACTCGACGAGCGCGAGCAACGCCGAGCCCGCCTCCCGGACCGCGATCCGATTGGGGCCTAGCCAGATCTCGTAGCTCCCGGACACCGTGAGGTTCATGGTGCAACTCTCCCCACCGCACCCGCATCCTCAGGATGGGTGTCCCGCGTAGCCCGGTCGAGGCTCAGCCGGCGGTGGTTATGTAGTTCGTGAGGTACTGGATCTCGAAGCTCTGCTGCTTCGACGTGAACTTGACCAGGTCTCCGATCGAGACGAGCCCGACCACCTCGTCCCCCTCGACGACGGGGAGATGCCGGATGCGGCGTTCCGTCATCAGTGCCATGCACTCCTCGATCGTCGTCTCCGGGCTCACGACGACGAGCGGCGCGGACATGATCTCGCTGACCGCCGCCTCGTTCTCGTCCCGACCCTCCAGCGCGACGCGGCGCAGGTAGTCGCGCTCGGTGACGATTCCGACGATGTCGTCGTCCTCCGTGACGAGCAGCGAGCCGACATTGGCGTCCACCATGCGCTTGACCGCGTCGATCACCGGCGCACCGCCGTCGATCTTCAAGAGCTCGCCCGTCTTCTCACCGAGGATCTTCGAAACCGGGTTCATGCGTGCCCCCTCTCGGTCGCTCGTCGCCACACGATAGTCAGCGCTGTCGCCGCGTTCCACATTGCGACCGTCGTCGACAATGTCCGCATCGTCGCGACGCCTGTCGGCGCCGCGTGCGCCCGCGGAAGAAAGGGAGAACGTTGCGACCGCTCCAGACGTCGTCGCGGCGTACAGGTGCCCCGGCCGGGGGGTCACCACGTCCCTGGAACGAGCGATCTTTCGCGGTCGCGGCAGGAATCTCCTCAGGTTCCTCGTCTTAGTGAGCGAGGGGGGGCGGCCCCTACAGAGACTCGCCCGCCGCAGTCGAGTCTCGCTGCTCCCCCTATCGACTACGCCTCGTCGCCCCCGAGGTCGGCCTCGAGGCCCTCGAGCCGCCTGACCAGCTCGTCTCGCTCGCGCGTCGCCGAGCGTAGCCGGCGCTCGGCCTGCGCAAGTTGTGTCCGCACCGCCGAGATCTCGGCCCTCAGCTTCTTCTCGCGCGCTCGTCGCTCTCTCGCAACCTGTGCCTGGGTGGATGCGCCGGTCCGCGATCGTGACTCGGGGATCGGAAGCCCGGCATAGGCATCGAACCCGCGTGGCTCGATCTCTTCCGTGAGGCTTCCGCGCGCAAGAAGCCCGCGGGTCTCATCCTTCGCGAGGGCTCCCCGAATGTGACTCGCGACCCGCCGACGCATCGCCTCGGTCGGCCGCCCGCTCTTCGAGAGGTTGGCAAGGGCCACCTCGCTCAGCAAGGCCGACGCGTCGTCCACGTCCTTGACGAGCTCGCGGTACTCATCGGCCTTGCCGGAGAGCTGCGCTCGTACAACCCGGTCGGCGGCCGTGGCTGCGTTCTCCGCGGCCCGTGGTCGATCCCTCGCGGCGCGGTTGACGGCGAGGACGACCGGCGACGGCTTCTTGATGGTTTCCACGGCCTTCGCCTCGTCACGACGGCCGTCGTCGCGCAGCGAGCGAGCGAGCTTCTTGCGCTCGTCGACGAAGTCGTCCGGCGCGACCGCGAGCAGGCGTTCGGCTTCGCTCGGCAGCTCAGCCATGCGCGCATCGTCTCGGTGCAGCGTCTAGCGCCGGCTGTTCGGCCACCCACCACGCCTGTCGTCGATGCGAGAGTCGGCTCCGTACAGGAGCGCCAGCGGCCCGATCAGGACGATCAACGCGATTGCCAGTGCAACCATCATCCGAATCTCCACTACCCCCGGGAACGAGTACGAGAAACGCGCGGACCGAAGGATCGGCTACCCAGCCTGCATCATCGCTTCCATGTTGCGGGTCATCATCTCGGCCACCTCGTGCAGTTGCTCGCTCGGGCTGAACTGGACGTACTCCGTGCCTGCCTCGACGATCGGAATGTGCCCGGGGGGAAGGTAGAAGGCCTCTCCCGCCTCGATGACCTCTTCGTGATCGTCGAAGCGGAACCTGAGTTGGCCCTTGAAGACGTAACCCCAGTGCGGCGAGTGGCACATGTCGTTGGGGAGACCCTTCATGAGCGGGGTGCCGTCCGCGTCCTGGGAAACGTAAGAAACTGAATCGTGTAGCCGTCGAAGTCCTCGTGGCGGTCTTCGACGATGCCGTGATCGTCGACGTTCGCCGCAGTCTGCTTCGACACCTTCGGCATCTCTCTCCTCCTCGGTGGATTGGCGCGCGTCTAGTACGCCTGTGTGGATGTGAGCCGAGCCCAAGTCGAGGGTCAGACCGCGCCTAGCAAGCGCATCTTGAACGCAACGGCCATCGTGCCCCTCCTTGCTTCCGGGAATGGCGGCCGGTCGGTCGCTGGGCGATTTTGACGCCCCGCCTGCCGTACGACCAGGAGCAAGTGGAAAGACGCAACTAGCTTCCAGCCGTCAGCCGCGCACGACTCGATGAGTCCAACGCGAGGCTAACGACATGCGCCCGTCATGCGGGCGTGTGCCGAGAGCGGATGAAGGGACTCGACCCCCCGACGTTCTGTATGGGGAGGTCTCGGAGTGCTCTGTCAGGAGATGTCAGAAAGCGTCAGTCGAAATGACACCAACTGACAGCAGCAGACAGCGAAACCCGTCTACGAACCTGACTGGACTCGGCCCCTGGACGGGGTTGACTGCGCTGCGCGACCGGCGTAGCGTCGCGGCATCAAAAGAGAGTGAACGGGCGCGGCCGTACCCTGGACGTTTCTGCCGCTTCCGGCCAGGGGCGCGGAGAAGAGCGGCCACCCGTGACCCGTTCCCTCTCTTTTGCGGCAGGTCGTACGTGGTGGATGATCGGACCGCACCCGCAGCGACCACAAACCCTGGACCTGACTAGGACCTGACTATCGGCCCACGGAGCGCGAACAAACGCCGATCCGGAAACGAAAAACCCTTTGTTTCCAGAGGGTTTCCTGAAGCGATGAACCGATGCATCTCCATTTCGGGCTGTCAACACGCCCGTGACCCCCAACTTGTCGATTACGGGAAAGCGAGGTCAGGAGTGGTCAGGGCACGTAGTAATGCGGGTTTGCGCACTCCACATAGGTCACAATCAGTCACCGTTGGTCAGGGAAATCTGACCCAGATCTGACCCAGATCACACAACGCATCGTCATGCGCTCGATCCAAGCCACGCCCGGTGTCGCGGTTTCGATTCCCCGCCTCCGCTCCAGAGATGTGGCTCGTAAGGATGTGTTGGCGTTCTTCAACGATCGGGCGAGGCCGCTATCGCACCCAGAGCTGATCGAACAGGATCCCCAACTCGGGGTTGTCCTGGTAGTTGCCTACGCGCTTGGACGTGAACGATGCGCCGGACGGCGTGAACAGGGGGACCCACGGCGCTAGGTCGACGATCTTGCGCTCGATCCCCATCCAGAGCGCCACGGCGGCGTCCGGGTCGATCGCGCCAACTCTCTGCGCCCGCGCGATCTGTGCGTCCAGCCGCCGATCGCACAGAAAACTCCCATCCGGTGGGCTGCACCTGAAACTGGCGAGGAGTGAGGAGGCCGCCCGGGGGACGTTCCACCAGCCGAAAATGCCGGCCTGCACCCCCCGCGTCTTCACGTCGGTGACTTTCGCGATGTAGGCGTCGAGATTCTCGGCGCGCCCGATGCTCGCTCGATAGCCCAGCTCCTCGAGCGCTCGGACAGCCCCCTTTGCGGCCGGCTCCCAGAAGCCAGGGTAGGTCCACACCGTTACCCTCATGCCGCGCGTCCCCGAAGCTCCAACGAGCCGGCGCGCACGCGTGAGGTCAGGCGCCTTCCACTCGCCCGTCTGGCTCGTGGCGGCGGTATAGGGGCAGTAGCGCCGAAAACCCACAGTGCCCGGGGGTCGCGGCTGACACGTCACTTGGGCAAACTCCCGGCCTCCAGAGGACGCTGAGATGGCGGCACGGTCGACGGAATAGTTGACCGCGCGCCGCACCCGGACGTCGTCGAAGGGAGGTTTCGTCGTATTGAGGAAGATCCCGACCGTCGCCTGCACCGCCTGCACGTGGACCTGCGACGCGTGGCGTAACTTGAAGTCCTCGAGCATCCTGATGGCCTTGGGTTGGTCAGAGGCAAAGGCGACGTCGGTTCGTCCACGCTCGACGGCCGTGACGCCCACCGGGCCCGCCAGTCTGAACTCGATCTCGTCCGGGAACCCGTCCGGGCGGGCAGCTCGCGACCGCACGCGGAAGTAGGGATTGCGGACGAGCGTGAGCGCGCGTCCCGGCACGTAGCTCTCGATCTTGTACGGCCCGGTCGAGGGGACCGGACGAGTCCCCAGTTCCCGGTCCGGCGTGCCTTCCGGGATCGGAACCAGAAAGGCCAGGTACGAGAGGAACTCTGCCTCTGGCCGCAGGAGGTGGAAGACGATCGTCCCGGTCGCGTTGTCCGTCTGGATGCCGCGGCTGAGATCGCAGCTCCGCGGCCGCTTCCTGCAGGCGTCAACCCCCACGAGCGGGACCTCCGACGGCAGCCCTGCATGAAACGGCCGCTCGATCGCGCGCCGGAAATCGCTCGCCTCGACGAACGTCCCGTTCGAGTAGCGGACGCCTTGGCGGAGCTGGAAGGCGTACCTCGTTTCGCCGTTCGTGATCACCGGCAGTTTCTCCGCGAGGTTCGGCACTATCTGCGTGCCCTCGCTTCCGCCGCGCCGAACGAAGCCGACGAGACCGTCATAGGTGGTGGCGCTGAGCGAGCCGCCTGTTCCGGCCCAGGTCCAGAAGCTCGGATCGATCGAGCCATCGATTACTTCTTGGGCTCCAACCACCAGGCGCCCTCCTCGATGGCCGGAGCCGGACGGTTGGACGGCGAACCAGAGCCGGTTCTCCAAGAGCGCGAGCCCCTTTGGCCGGTTCGCGACCGGGATTGTCTCCATGACCTGGTCATTCGCCGGATCGATGCGTGCGATCGCCTCCGAGAACTCCACGCTCACCCACACCGCGCCGGGTTCGATCACGATCGCGTCAGGCCCCTCGCCGACAGAGATCACCGCCCTAACCGCGTTCGTTCGCGGGTCAATGCGTGAGACGGTGCCATCGAGCGAGTTTGCGACCCACACGGAGCCGTGGCCGAACGCGACACCGGTCGGCCCATTGCCCACACTCACCGTTTCTAAGACGCTGCTACTCCGAGCATCGATGCGGACAACGCTCCGGCTCGACTCGTCCGTTACCCAAACGCTCCCGCCGCCGACGGCGATGCCGCGACCGAGCGCGCCGGCCTGGATCTTGTCGACAACCCGACCGCGAACGATCTTCGTGACGCTACGTTCTTTCGCGCTCGTCACCCAAACCGCTCCCTCGCCGAAAGCGACCGCGGTCGGCGTCACGCCGACCGTGATCTTTCCGACCTCGCGGTTTGTTTGGGGGTCGATCCGCGACACCGTGCCGTCCAAGGAGTTCGCCACCCAGACCGCGCCGCCCCCGACCGCGATCCCGCTCGGATCGTCCCCGACATCGATGCGCTGGAGGACGCGACTCGTCCGAGGATCGATGCGCGAGACGGTGCCGTCGAGCGCGTTCGTCACCCACACCGACCCTTCGCCCTTCGCGACGCTCGTGGGGCCGTTGCCGACCGGAACCTCGGCCACGAGCCGATTCGAGCCCGTATCGATCGCCGCGGCCGAGTTGGCCGAGGCCGAGGTGAGTCCCGGGCTGTCTCCGCCGGTCAGTTCGATGCCGGCGACGGCACTCGCCGCAGACAAGAGGAGAACGGCGCCGACTGCGATCAGGATGCCGCTTCGTCGGCGAGTTCGGACTCTCGGCGCGGCCGGATTCCCCGGGAGATCGAGCTCCGCATCCTGTCTCAGGATCGCGCGCTCGAGCTCCTGCAGCCTGCGTCCCGGCTCGAGGCCGAGTTCGTCCGCGAGCATCCTGCGCGCCTGCTGATACGCAGCGAGCGCCTCCGCCTGACGCCCCGAGCGATAGAGGGCGAGCATGAGCTGAGCGCACAGACGATCCCGCAGCGGATGCTCACGGACAAGAGCCTCGAGCTCGGAGACGAGCTGGACGTGGCGGCCGAGGGCGAGGTCGGACTCGATCCTTTCCTCGAGGGCAGCGAGACGCAGCTCCTCGAGGCGTGCGATCTCAATCTGAGCGAAGGGCTCGCACGCGAAGTCCGAAAGCGGCGGTCCGCGCCAGAGTGCGAGTGCGGCTCGCAGCGTCTCCGCCGCGCCCTCGGGCTGGCCCGTAGCGAGGAGCGCTCGCCCCTCGCCGAGGAGGCGCTCGAACCGGCCGAGATCGAGCTCCTCGGGTTCGAGCGCAAGCAGATACCCCTGCCCACGCGTCTGCAGACGTCCGTTGCTGAACGCCTTGCGGAGCTGCGAGACGTAGACATGGACGCTGTTGAGGGCACTCGCGGGGGGATCTTCGCCCCAGAGCGCGTCGATCAGGCGGTCCGTGGAGACGACCTCGCCTGGGCTCAGGACGAGGAGCGCGAGCAACGCCCGCTGCTTGCCCGCGCCGACCTCGAGGGGCTTACCGCGCCCAGACACCTCAAACGGGCCGAGGATGCGGAACTCGATCGTTTCGTCACGAGCAGTCAAGAGACCCATTCTCCGCCCGTCTCAAGTACCGCACAAGCCGACATCAAGCGCTGCTCAAGAGCACCACCAGATGCTTCTGCTCGTTGTCTGGCACAGGGAGGCGGGATTCGCAATGACGAGAGTGCTCCGCTGGCTCGTCGTAGTGGCGCTGCTGTCATCGGTCACAGCGGGGTCGAGCCACGCCGACACGAAACCTCCAGAACCGAAAGGTGATCGACCATCCACAGTCGTCGTCAGCGTTCCCGACGGCGGCTTCGACTGGGCCGACGCTGGCGTGGGGGCAGCCGCGGCGCTGGCCGCAACGCTGCTCGCGCTCGGCCTCGTGCTCGCCGTGCGACCGGATCGCCGAGATGCGGAAACCCGTGAATCGCTCATCTGAGCGCGAAAGGAGCATCGAAATGCAGACGAAGGTTGCAAGGACCAATCGGAAGCGCCGCGTTCGTCTCGGGCTGGCGGCGCTCGTGCTGCCGTTGGCGGTATTGATCCCCACCGTGGCATACGCCGGCGCTGGCCAGGACGACCTGGCGGAGGTGCGGCAGGTGACCGCACAGTTCCACAGCGTCGACGCCGCGATCGATGCCGGATACGAGCTCGGGTACGTGAATGGCAGCGGGCAGCGGATCATCACCGGCTGCATCGCGCACCCCACGGCGGGGGCGATGGGCTACCACTACTTCAACAAGGCGCTCATCGACGATCTCGTGGTGGACGTCTCGAAGCCCGAGGGTCTTGTCTACGCGCCCGGATCGGACGGGAACTTGAGACTCGTGTCTGTGGAGTACGTCGTCCCGGGCCCGAACTCGAACCCGCCTGGTGTCTCAGAACCGCCTTCCGTGCTAGGGATGCAGATGCACATCCTCGTCCCGGCGGTCGGTTTCTACATCCTCCATGCCTGGGTCTGGGGTCATAACCCGGCGGGGATGTTCGTGGACTGGAATCCGGAGGTCAGCTGCTCCTAGGAGAGCCCGCGCGGTGATCACAAAGCCATTGCAGACGCGAAGCGACGAGCAGCAGGGCGGACCGTTCCGTCCTGCTGCTCAGGGACAACGCGACTTCAGGACGAAAAGGGCGCCGGTCGCGATTCACGAGCTGTAGGTGCCCTCTATCGGCGGCGAGCGCGACTGGGGCACCAGTGTGGGCCCAGACAGCCGGGACTCCAGCCGCCTCGTTCCGTTCGCGGGGGTGCCCTCCCCACGAGATCGGGGCCTTCGTGCCAGCCCCACATCCGCGGCGACGGCCCGAGCATCACCCCTGCTTCGGAGATTGGCGTTCACCCCACCACCCGGCCCCCTTTACCTGACAGCCCGCCAGTGGAGGGGGCGGGCTGTCTTGGATCCATCGAGTCTCAATGCCGGAAGGGTGCTCTCGATGGTCGGCACCCACTCTGCGTACCCGGCCGACGCGCAACATCCGGGCGAACTACGGATCGCTGCCAAGCGAACCCGCGAAAACGCCGACCGGTTCATCGAGGAGGTCGAAGTCGACGATCGTGAGCTCGCGAGCCACCTGCGGATCGAGGAGCGGGAGTCTGGCGAGGCGGGCGCGGAAAGTGGGAGTCGACCGAGCGGGCTGACCTAGCGCGAGGCCGAGAAGGCTCGTTCGAGGGATATGCACTGCCCCGTGAGGGGGATACCGTGCGATAGACGTGCTGAGGGCTCGTTCTTGATCCAAGAGGGCGAACGAGCACAGCTGGCACCACTCGAGGAAGGGGAGCACTGTGCATAGCGCGTGGAAGAGGCGACACGACCTCGCGGGGGATGCGTGCCCCGAGTGCCAGGGATCGGCCTACGTCCCCGGCCCCATGTACGAGGAGCGCATGGTGGACGAGTGCCCGGAGTGCAAGGGCACAGGCAAGGATGCAACGAAGAAAGCGGCATGACGTTGGTCGGCAGCTGGAGTTGCTGGTCGAGCTGCCGCCGCGTCGAGACAACTCTGGCCGCACGCGTTGCGATGCGAACCGGCGTAGGGTGGGCGTACACATCACCGACTGCGGAGGTTCACCATGCACGCCCGAGTAACGATGATTACGGGATCGCCCGAGCAAGCCGAGCAGGGGATCGCGTCGTTCCGGGACAACACCCTCCCCGCTGTCAAGGAGATCGGCGGTCGCGGAGGGGTCTTGCTCATCGACCGCGAGTCCGGCAAGGCGATGGCGATCACACTCTGGGAAGACGAAGCGGCCATGCGAGCAAGCGAAGAGCGTGCGAACGAGTTACGGCGAACTGCCTCAGAGGAGCTGGGCGCGGCCGACCAGCCGCGTGTCGAGCGTTACGAGGTGGCGGTCTTCGAGAAGTCGTAGACCGCTACACCGCATATGCGCCGCAGGTACTGAGTTACGCGCCGCGTGGCGGAGCGCACACGGCGACGTCTTGCCCATCGACGATTGAGTGAATAGGGGTCGGGCGCGGCGTTGGTGGGGGAACCCTCAAGGGGCACTCCAGCGCCGCGCCCTGGTGCGGCGGAAGCCTATGAAGATCTGCTGCAGACGTAGCGGGCGGCGTCGATGCCGCTAAGCGTTGGGGCTCGGCAGTCCTGTGATTAGGCGAAGCACAGCCGCAGTCGCGTCCTTCTGAGCGTGCTCCAGCGGGGGACTTGGAAGCGTCGGATACGAGTTACTCGCTTGTTCAACCCGGTCCGAGGGCGTGTGTTCGAGCGCCCGGTCCGAGGCAGGGGCCACGTCGTTCAGGAGATCTGCCAGCTCCTCTGCGGGACCCGCCGCCTGAAGTGTCACGGACCTGTCCGCTGAGCCCTGCCAGGGTGCGACGCGATTTTCGTCGGAAGTCTCGGCGACGGCCTGATGGTCGGTGATCTCATCGTCTGTCTTCCCGTAGTCGCCTAGGTCGGGCGCTGGCTCGACTGCTTCGGGGCGAGAGCCACCTCTTTGACGTTCGAGCAGTCGCTCAAGGGTGTCTTCGGGTACTACGAGAAGATGCCGCGCTTCCGCCGACAGCGCAGCATCAACCAAGACAAGCTCCGGGCTCACGCCGGACGCTGGGTCACCGTAGAGTTCCGCCGCCGCAGCCATATAAGAGACATCGGCAGCCGACCCGGAGGGACTCACTGGGCAGTCACCCGCTTGAGTGAGGGTTGTGCATCGTTGTCGTTCGGCGAGCCCTCGGTAGCCATGCGGAAGAAGTCTCAGCGTCCGGTCGGACACTGGTGGCGCTCACGATGTGGTCCGCATCGCGGGAACGCGCAAGAGTTGCGCCGCTCGCGCGCCTATGTGACAGGGGGAAGGAAAGCCGGAGCGGAAGCCGAGCGTGGCTTGGCGGCTAAGCGCAGCAGCTCGGCTCCCTTACTCGTTCCAGTAGGGCGGGGCGTCCTTTCGGCCCAAGACGAACAAAAGGAGCAGGACGATCCCTCCGGCGAGCGGCGCCAGCCTCAGATGAGCCACGGGTACACGCAGAAGCGTGACTCGAACAACGCACATCGGTCCACGCGCACGAGCGTCCGGACACGACGAAGAAGCAACCACCGCGAGCAAACTCCGAGACGAACCCCTACTTCAGAGGTTGGGGGTCAGGCTGCGAGACCAGCGCTGGTGCGGGTCTTCTGAGTCCGGTCCAACGCGGGTCAGACTCAGGTCAGGTCGAAAACTCCCGCGCTGAGAGTGTCGCCCGCCGCAAGGGCTGGAGCAGGGGTATCTAACAGCGACCAGGGTTGCCCGACCGGTAACCCTTGTTGAAAGCAGCAACTCGCTGTGGAACGGCACCACGTGGACGGACGGTCCGCTTGCCTTGGATAGACACCTGACGGTCAAGCTCACTGCGGGAACGGTCGTCGCTGGCGCGCCCTCGTAACCGCGCTCTTGCTGCGCGGACGGCGCCTGTCACGGCCGAAGGCGAGCACAGATTGCTGACCCAAGTGCTGACCCGCACCTGATTCTCGCTGGTGCTGCCGCCATCATGGAAACAGAAAACCCGCCGTTTCCAGCGGGTTTCGGAAGAGCGGATGAAGGGACTCGAACCCTCGACCTTCTGCATGGCAAGCAGACGCTCTAGCCAACTGAGCTACATCCGCGAGGGGGCGCAGTATAGCCGCGCTCAGCCGCCGAGCTTCTCGCGCAGCAGCGGGGCGACGTCGTCCGGATCGGGGTAGCGGCCGAGCATCGACTTCGTGAACACGAGTTCGCCGTCGACGTGGACGTCGAAGATGCCGCCGTCGCCCGTGACGACCTCGACCGCGCTCACGACGTCCTCCCAGTCCTCGAGGATCCGCGCCGCCAGACCGGCGGCGTTCGGTCGCGCTCCTCAGGGGACGCAGTACTCGATGCGGACGACGTGGCGCTGGGCCATCCGTGCCATTTTCTCAGGTCGCGGCGTCGAGCGCCTCGTTGACGAGGCTGTCCGCGAGCGCGTTGTGCTCGCGGCGCACGGCGGTGTACGTGACGCGTCGGATCTCCCGCGCGAGTCGCGAGGCATCCAGAAACAGATCCTGGAGTGCGCGGTTCTTGACCTTGTACTCCCCGCGCATCTGCTTGACCATCAGTTCCGAGTCGGACACGACCTCGAGCTCGCCCACGCCGATCTCGACCGCACGCTCGAGCCCGGCGACGAGGGCCGAATACTCGGCGACGTTGTTCGTCGCGACGCCGATCGCCTCACCGCGCGCATCGAGCACGGTCCCGTCCTCCGCCTCCAGCACGAAGGCGTACGCGGCCGGCCCCGGGTTGCCGCGCGATCCGCCGTCGGTGAAAAGCCGCGCCTTCACTGATCGAGGAGCGGATAGACGTCGTAGGCCGGCTGCTCGTACGGATGCGCGAGTCTGAGCGCGACGATCGCATCACGGATGCGGCCCTCCGGCACGACGGTCTCCACCCGGTACTCGGCGACGCGCTCCTCCCGCCCGCTCTCGCCGACCGCGGGGTCGGAGCCCTCGCCGCCGAAGAACGTCCCTGTCCCCGCTGCGTACCAGGAACAGTGCGTGTAGTCACCGATTCGGCCGCCGCCGGCCTCGAAGACGGCGTCGCGTGTCGCCGCGAGCGCGTCCTCGGGGACGAACCACACGAGCTTGACGCGACCGCTCACGCGCTCGGAGCTACTGGTTGTCGATCTGGGCGCGCTGGAGCGTGCCGGAGTAGTCGACGTACACGGACTTCCACTCCGTGAAGACGTCGAGCGCGGCCTGGCCCGCCTCGCGGTGGCCGTTCCCCGTCTCCTTCACACCGCCGAACGGCAGGTGCACCTCTGCGCCGATCGTCCCCGCGTTGATGTAGGTGATGCCCGCCTCGAGGTCGCGCATCGCGCGGAAGGCACGGTTCACGTCGCGGGTGAAGATCGACGACGACAGGCCGTAGCGGATGCCGTTCGAGATGCGGAACGCCTCGGCCTCGTCACGGAAGCGGATCAGCGAGAGCGTCGGGCCGAAGATCTCCTCCTGCGCGATGCGCATCTCGTGCTCGACGTCGCCGAAGATCGTCGGGCGGTAGTAGAAGCCCTTCGCGAGGTCGCCCTCGTCGGCGATCTCGCCACCGGTCAGAAGCGTCGCGCCGTCGTCCTTGCCGATCTGCGTGTACGAGTGGATCTTCTCGAGCGCGGCGCCGTTGATGACCGGCCCGACGTCGGTGTCGTCCTCCCAGCCGGGGCCGAGGCGGAGCGACTCCGCCCGCTCGACGAGTCGCGAAGCGAGCGTGTCGTACAGGCTGTCGTGGACGATCACGCGGCTCGTCGCGGTGCAGCGCTGCCCGGACGTGCCGAACGCCGACCAGACGATGCCGTCGACCGCCAGGTCGAGGTCGGCGTCGTCCATGACGATGATCGCGTTCTTGCCGCCGAGCTCGAGGTGGACGTGCTTGAGACCCTCCGCCGCAGCCTCGAGCACCCTCACGCCGGTCTCGCGCGAGCCCGTGAGCGAGATCACGCGGACGTCCGGGTGGCGCACGAGCCGCTCGCCGACCGCGCCGCCGCCCCCGTGGACGATGTTGACGACCCCCGCCGGAACGCCGGCCTCCATCAGGATCTCGGTGAAGCGCTGGCCGAGCATCGGCGTGTCCGTCGCAGGCTTGAAGACGACCGTGTTGCCGGCGACGAGCGCGGGCGCGATCTTCCACGAGGGGATCGCGATCGGGAAGTTCCACGGCGTGATCACGCCGATGACGCCGATCGGCATCCGCATGGACATCTGGAACTTGTTCTGGAGCTCGGACGGCGTGGTCTGGCCGAACAGGCGCCTGCCCTCGCCCGCCATGTAGTAGCTCATGTCGATCGCTTCCTGGACGTCGCCGCCGGCCTCCGCCTTCACCTTCCCCATCTCGTGCGTCATGAGGTCGGTCAGCTCGTCCTTGTGCTCGGCCACGAGCCGTGCGAAGCGGAAGAGAATCTCGCCGCGCTTCGGTGCGGGAACGAGACGCCAGTCCTCGTACGCCTCCTTGGCTGCCGCGACCGCGCGGTCGACGTCCTCCGCGCCCGACCTGGGAAAGACGCCAATCGGCTCACCGTCGGCCGGGCTCGTCGACTCGAACGTGTCTCCGGAGATGGCGTCCACCCACTCGCCGCCGATGTAGTTCTGCTGTGTGCGTGTCTCTGTCGTCGCCATGCAACCCAGACTATCGCCACAATCCAGGCCGATGAGCCCGGACCCAGCCGCCGAGACCTACCTCGATCCGCGCGACCGCGAGTACGCGGAGTCGCTGCCGGGCGATGAGCGCGAGACCGTTGTGTCGACCGTCACGCGGTTCCGGAGGCCGGATCGCCTTCGCCTCGGAGACCCGCTCCCCCGCCTCGAAGTGCTCGGTCTCGAGGACGGCCGCCCGGTCTCGCTCCCGTCACTCGTCGACGGCCGTCCGCTCGTTCTCGTCTTCGGCAGCTTCACCTGACCGCCGTTTCGTCGCCGGTCGGGCGACGTCGAGACGATGTATCGCGACTACCTCGACCGAGCATCCGTGGTCTTCGTCTACGTCGCCGAGGCGCACGCGACCGACGGCTGGCAGATGGAGTCGAACGTCGAGGAGAACGTGCTCGTCGCGAACCACGTCACGATCGAGGACCGCATCGCCGCGGCACGCGCGAGCGTCGAGCGCCTCGAACTCACGCTGCCCGTCCTCGTCGACCGGATGGACGACGCCGTGAGCAACGCATTCGCGGCGTGGCCCGAGCGGATCTACGTCGTCTCCGCCGACGCCCGGATCGCATACGCGGGAGGCCCAGGGACCGTTCGAGTTCGACCCGGACGCGGCAGCGGCCGCCCTCGACAAGCTGGTCTAACGCGGTCGCGGGACGGACGAACGCTGCGATCAGCGGAAGCGGCAGCTTCCGCGCTTCAGGGATTCTGCGCGACCGCGAGTCTCGCGCTAGCGAGTTCGCGGTCTAGCGCGCAACATTGGGCACGACGCGGCCGTCGTCGCCGAGCGCGGCGTTCCACTCCGTGAACGCCGCCTCGATCTCCGAGATGTCCGCGCCCCGATCCGCGAGGCGGATCGGCTGCCCTGCCTCGGGAAGCACGCGGTACTGGTACCACGTGATCTCCCACGCGAAGGTGAGCACGAGCTCGCTGTTGACGCCCGACAGCGGCACGATCGAGATGAGCGGAGCCCCGAGTGCGCGGGCGACCCCCTCGATCGTCCGCCGAAACAGGCTCGCGTTGAAGAGATCCGCTGCCTCGACGAGCGCCGCCTCGGAGTCCGTGAGCCGCCGGAGCACGGGCTCGGGCACCACCGGCTGCGCCTCGCCGTTCGTGACGCCGAGAAACTGCGACCAGCGCGTCCGCTTCTTGCGCATTCGCGGCGAGAGAGCGGGCGACACCGGGCCGCCCTCACGAACCCAGCCGTAGTCGAGCGCGATGTCCGCGCACAGCGGGCACACGTCGACGAACTCGAGGCCGTCCGGGGAGAACCGAAGCGCCACTTCTCCCTGCAGCAACGTCCGCTCGCACACCGCGCACACACGGCGCACGCTTGCCTTCGTCACACGCATCGCGAGGACCCTACCAGTGACCATCGAGTTGTCCACAGGCTGCGGAAAACCCGCGCGCGCCGTGCTCGCGACCCCCGATGCACGGCCGTTCCCCCGGTACGACAGTTGGCTGGAGGGCACCCCGTGGAGCGGAGGGACAGATGACCACGATCGAGACCGACAAGCGCAAGGACCTCGCCGGCCCCGGCATCGGGACCTACGAGGAAGTCGAAGCCGTCCTCCCGACCGACTACGAGGCGATGCTGTCGCCACGCGAGACGATGGTCGCGCTCTACGACGTCAAGCGACTCATCGAAGACCTCCTGTGCGAGCGCCTGGGCCTCACCCTCGTCCAGGTCCCGCTGATCGTCGAGTCGGCGAGCGGCGTGAACGACTATCTCGACCGCGACGGATCCCGCACGCCGGTGCGATTCCGCATCGCGAACGACGGGCTCCACTCGCTCGACGCCGAGGTCGTCCAGGCGGCGACGAAGTGGAAGCGACTCGCGCTGCGCCAGTTCGGCATGTCGCCCGGCGAAGGGATCCTCACCGACATGCGGGCCGTGCGGAAGGACTATTTCCTCGATCACGACCACTCGGCGTACGTCGACCAGTGGGACTGGGAGAAGGCGATCGAGCCCGCGCAGCGCACGCTGGCGTACCTCGCCGAGACGGTGCGCGCCATCTGGAGCGTGCTCGTCGACGCCGACACCCATCTTCGCGAGCGCTGGCCCGCTCTTTCCGACTCCCCGCTTCCCGCCTTGCCCTCGGAGCTCGAGTTCTTCCACGCCGAGGACGTCCTGGCGATGTACCCGGAACGCCGCGAAAGCAGCGCGAGACGCTGCTCCTGCAGGAACACCCGGCGGTCTTCGTCTACGGGATCGGCTGGCCACTCGCAGACGGGTTGCCGCACGAGCTCCGAGCAGCCGACTACGACGACTGGTCGACGGAGACGATCTCGGCCGACGGAAGGCCGATGCACGGACTGAACGGAGACATCCTCGTCTGGAACCCCGTCACCCGTCGCCGCCACGAGCTCATGTCGGGCGGGATCCGCGTGACGAAGGACTCGCTCGTTCGCCAGCTCGCGCTCTCGGGTCAGCTCGAGCTTCTCGACACTCCGTACCATCGGGCGATCATGCACGGCGAGGTGCCGCTCTCGATCGGCGCGGGCATCGGGCAGTCACGAACGATGATGCTCCTGCTCCGGAAAGCGCACCTCGGCGAGGTCAGCGTCACCGTGTGGCCGCACGTGCTGAAGGAGATGTGCACTGCGCGCAATATCGTCGTGCTGGAGTGAGTCGTCGGGTCAGGCCTTCGCGGCCTCACGCTCGCGCTTCGTCTCCTCGATGATCTTCTGCGCGACGTGGGTCGGAACTTCCTCGTAGCGGAGGAAATGCATCGAGTAGTCGCCGCGCCCGCTCGTCATCGACGTGAGCGACTGCGAGTAGGTGAGGAGCTCGGCCATCGGCACCTCGGCCCTGATGCTCGTCATCCCGCCGATCGGCTCCATGCCCTGCAATCGTCCCCGGCGTGAGTTGAGGTCGCCGTTCACGGCGCCGACCACGTCGTCGGGGACCGTCACCTCGAGCTCCATGATCGGCTCGAGGAGGACTGGCTCCGCGTTCAAGTACGCGTCCTTCCAGGCCATCGAGCCGGCGATCTTGAACGCCATCTCCGACGAGTCGACGGTGTGGTACGAGCCGTCCACGAGCTCGACCCGCACGCCCTGGACCGGGGCCCCCGCGAGCTCACCGCTGTGCATCGCCTCCTGGATTCCCTTGTCGACCGCCGGGCGGAAGCTCTGCGGGATGACGCCGCCGACGATCTTGTCCACGAACTCGTAGTCCGCATCCGGCGTCGGAGCGATCACGATGTGGCAGTCGCCGAACTGCCCGCGTCCGCCCGTCTGCTTCTTGTAGCGACCGTGCGCGCGCGCCTCCCTCCGGATCGTCTCGCGGTACGGGACGCGCGGCGGGTGCAGCTCGATGTCGACGCCGAAGCGGCGCTTCGCGCGCTCGAGGGCGACCTCGACGTGCATCTGGCTCATGCCGGAGAGGATCTCCTCGCCCGTCTGCTGATCGCGGCGCAGTCGGAGCGTCGGGTCCTCCTCGGCGAGCCGTCTGATCGCGGTCGCGACCTTCTCCTCGTCGCCCTTCGACTTGGGCGTGATCGCGAAGCTCATCACCGGCTCCGGGAAGCCGAAATCGGGCGCCTCGATCGTGACTTCCTTGTCGGCGAGGAGATCGCCGGTCTGCGCCTCCCTCAGCTTGGCCACCGCGCCGATGTCGCCCTCGCCGAAGTCGAGCGCAGGGTGGTGCTCCTTGCCCTGCACCTCGAGGATCGTGCCCATCCGCTCCTTGCCCTTCGAGCGGAGGTTGACGAGCGTGGTGTCCGCGGTGACCGTGCCCTTCAGCACCCGGAAGAGGTTGATGCGACCTGCGAACGGGTCGGCGACGGTCTTGAAGACGAAGGCCGCGACGCCCGCACCGTCGACGTCGATCGGCGAGCCCTTCTTGGCCGGTGAGGACACGCCTTCGACGAGGAGGTCGAGCAGCGCGTGCGTGCCCAGGTTCTTCGTGGCGACGCCGCACGCGACCGGGAAGACGTCCCCGCTCGTCACGGCGGCCTTGAGCGCGCCCGCGACCTCCTCGGCGTCGAGCTCCTGGCCCTCGAGGTAGCGCTCCATGAGCGCCTCGTCCGTCTCGACCACTGCGTCGAGGAGCTTCTCGCGATACTCGGCCGCGAGGTCCGCCATCGCGTCCGGGATCGGGCCGGGCTCGCCCTCCTTGCCACCCTCCGGGCTCGAGTACGCGCACATGTGGAGGACGTCGACGATCCCTGTCAGCTCGTGCTCAGAGCCGATCGGGATGTGCACCGCGACGCACTGCGTCGAGAGCTGGCTGCGGAGCGCCTCGAGCGTGCGGAAGAAGTCGGCGCGCTCGCGGTCGAGCATGTTGACGAACACGACGCGCGCCAGCCCGAGCTCGTCCGCGAGCCTCCACGCGCGTGCCGTGCCGACCTCCACGCCCATGACCGCCGAGACGGTCACGAGCGCGCCCTCGACGACGCGCGCCGCGCAGCGCAGCTCGCCCTGGAACGCCGGGTCGCCGGGAACGTCGACGAGGTTCACCTTCCGGTCCTGCCACTCAGTGTGCTCGAGCGACATCGAGATCGAGAGCTGCCGCTCGTGCTCGTCGTCAGCCGAGTCCGAGGTCGTCGTCCCCGCCTGCACTGTCCCGAGACGGTTGATCTTGCCGGTCTGGAAGAGGAGCGCCTCGACGAGCGACGTCTTTCCCGTCCCGCGGTGGCCGACGACGGCGACGTTGCGGATCTTTGCGGGCTCGGACATGTGCTGGCTCTCCTCCTCGGGCGCGGTTTCCGGCCGAGAAGCTTAGTCGTGCCCGGTCTGCGGGTGAGCTAGGTCTCGGCAGGCTCGCGGGCGGCGCCGGAAAGGTGCGCCTTCAAGCGCAGAATCGCCTTCGTGTGGAGCTGCGATACCCGGGACTCGGTGACGCCGAGCACCTCGCCGATCTCGCGAAGTGTCAGCTCCTCGTAGTAGTAGAGCGTGACGACGAGCTTCTCGCGCTCCGGAAGGTCCGAGATCGCCTCGCCGAGAGCCTCCTTCACCTCGCTCTGCTCGAGTGTGGTCTCCGGATCGGGGCCTGACTCGTCCTCGATCGTGTCGATGAGGGCGATCGAGTCGCCGCCACCCGTGGGCGACCAGAGCTCGTCTAGGGCGCCCACCGACGAGCGTGAGATCTCGAGGAGGCTGTCGTCCAGCTCCTCCTCCGTGACGCCGAGCTTCTTGGCGATCTCCTCGTCGCTCGGGGCGCGATGCAGCTCCTTCTCGAGGGCCGCGATCGCGCGCTCGATCTGGCGCGCGCGCGTCCGCACGGAGCGCGGCACCCAGTCGAGGGAGCGGAGCTCGTCGATGATCGCCCCGCGGATGCGCGCCATCGCGAACGTCTCGAACTTGATCTCGCGCGAGGGGTCGAAGCGCTCGATGGCGCCGATCAGACCGAGGAGGCCGTACGACACGAGATCCTGCTCGTCGACGTGCGCCGGGAGGCTCGCGCCGACCCGGCCCGCGACGAACTTGACGAGCGGCGCGTACGTGAGGATCAGACGGTCGCGAAGATCCTGGTCCTTGGACTTGCGGTACTCCTGCCAGAGCGTCTGGGTTTGGTCGGCCGCTGCCACGGCAAGAGAATACGCCGCCAAGGCACGGACTCCTCAGCCGCGCCTTCGAACGAGAGCGCGACGCGCGAGGTCTCCCATCCACGCTGCGAGAGCAGCGGCGGCGATCGCGATGACCCACGCGCTCCCTCCGGCGACGGCCGCGTAGACGGCGATCAGCGCGAGCCCGAGGGCGAGCGCGGTGAACAGGACACCGAGCATGGTGCGCTGCACCCGGCAAGCGTATGCGGTCGACAGGGCGGGGCTACACTCCGTCGCGAACCCAGGGGCGTAGCTCAGCTGGCAGAGCGCTGGTCTCCAAAACCAGAGGTCGCAGGTTCGATCCCTGTCGCCCCTGCTGGCCACACCGCCCCTTGCGAGCTACTGGGTCGGCCGCGTCTCGGACGGTGCGGGCACAGGCACCGCCGTGAAGCGCGCGCCTCGCCAGGCGACCGCGTCGTTGCTCAGGGTCAGGATCTCGTCCCTCTTGCATCCGAACGTGGTGACGTAATCGACCGCCGCCTGCAGCGGGCTCGACGAGTACTGGACGGACACGGTTCGCCGGCCCGAGTGGATTTCGTACTTCTTGCTCATCGCAACGCAGTTGCGGTCGGGGTCGAGAAAGTGCGCTCTCGCGTCGGATCCATGCTCGCCTTCAAAGCCTCCGCGATGTCGTTCGCCCATTCCGCGATCGCCTCCCAGTCGCGAAAGTCGCCCTCGGACGAGCGTACGGCCGCGACGATCGCGCGATCGGCGAACGTCATACGGCGCTTGTCGAGCTTGCCGGCGAAGAGGCGATGCTCTCGCGCCCCCGTGCTCTCGACGATGTCGTCGATCCTGACCGCCGCCTCGTCCTCCGGCTTGGGTGGGTCGCCGATCGGGCCGCTCGAGAAAAGCCACGTCGCCTTCGAGGCGAGCTCGCTCGCGTGGTCGTCCGCGAAGCGGCGGGCGGGCTTGAGCCAGCGCCCCGCATAGACCCCGCTCCCGAGCACGGCTGCGTCGTAGCGCTTCAGGTTGTCGACGTCCTCGATCGGCACCACGTCGACGTCGAGGCCCTCGGCCTCGAGGTGTCGTCCGATCGCCTCGGCAATGCCCGCCGTCGCTCCGTACCTGCTCGCTGCTGTCACCAGAACACGCATCGTCAGCGCCTCCTTCGTCAGCACACACTTGTGCGCACTTCGGGGATGCGCCATCCGCGCAAGCCCGTATTCGCACACGCAGGAACTACGTCCCGCTCGGCTGGGCCGCCGTCTCGCGGCGGTACTGCAGGACCTCGCGCGCGATCGCGAGCAGCGAGCCCGCGACGGGAATGGCGAGGAGCGCGCCGAGGATGCCCGCCAGCTGGGCGCCGACGAGAACCGCGCACAGAACCGCTAGCGGCGAGAGCTGCACGGTCCTCCCGTAGACGAGCGGCTGGAGGACGTGGTTCTCGAACTGCTGGTACGCGATGAAGAACGCGATCACGATCAGGCAGCGGATCCAGTCGGTCTCGATGAAGACGACGGTGGAGGCGATGATCGCCGCCAGGGTCGCGCCGGCGAGCGGGATGAGATCGAGAATCGCGACGAGCAACCCGAGGGCGACGGCGAACTCGCTGCCGACGGCGAACAGCACGATCGTCGCGAGGACGCCGGCGACGAGGCTGATGAGCAGATTCCCGGTGACGTAGCCCGAGATCGTCCGGTAGATGTCGCGACCCACGCGCTCGTAGCGCGGTCGCGACGTCTCGGGGAGCAGATTGAGCAGACCGGTGATCGTCCTCGGCCCCTCGAGCAGCATGAAGAACGTCAGGAAGATGATCGTGATCGCGCCGACGACCGCGGTCACGACGCTCCGCACGACGTCGAGGAACGGCTCGCTGAGACCGAGCACGCCTCCCACGCCCTGCTTCTCGATCGTCGCGCGGATGCGGTCGACGATCTGGTACTCGTCCTGCAGCCAGCCGAACGGCCCACGCCCGGCGGTCAGGTCGTCGATGAAGTCGGGGACGGTGTTCACGAAGTCGGTGACCTGACGCACGAGCGGCGGGATCACGAGGAAGCCGATCCCCGTGAGCACGAGCAGTGCGAGGGCGAAGACGACAGAAGCGGCGTACGGACGCTTCAGTCCGCGACGCTCGAAAGCCTCAACCGCCGGATTCAGCGCCGCTGCGAGGAGCGCGGCGATGAGGATCCACGTGAGGACGTGCCATGCGAGCAGCAGGAGGAACAGCGCCAGGCCGACGAGCACGGCGATGCCGAGCACGAGAAAGACCGTCCGCGGGCGTACGGCAACGACACGGACATCGGGGGCCGCCATGTCCGGTGAGTTCGGTGGCAGCCGCGGACTTCCTGGCCCGGGCTCAGGCCGCCACGGAGGGGAGCCCGGCGAGCGCCATCGCGACCTCCTCCTCCGCGTACTCGTGATCCTCGAGCTTGCCGGCGGCGAAGTCGATGTAGGCCTGCATGTCGAAGTGGCCGTGCCCGCAGAGGTTGAAGAGGATCGCCTGCGACACGCCCTCCTCACGGCAGCGGACCGCCTCGTCCAGTACCGCCTTCACGGCGTGGTTCGCCTCGGGCGCCGGGAGGATGCCCTCGATCCTGGCGAACTCGATGCCGGCGGCGAAGACCTCGGTCTGCGTGTAAGCGCGCGCCTCGATCAGCCCGAGCTCCTTGAGGTGGCTCACCATCGGCGCCATGCCGTGGTAGCGCAGGCCGCCCGCGTGGAACGGCGGCGGCACGAAGGTCGAGCCGAGCGTGTGCATCTTCACGAGCGGCGTCAGGTGACCGGTGTCGCCGAAGTCGAAGGCGTACAGGCCTTTCGTCAGACTGGGACACGCGGTCGGCTCGACCGCGATCACGCGGATCGTCGCCTCCTCACGGAGCGCCCGGCCGATGAAGGGAAACGACAGCCCCGAGAAGTTCGAGCCGCCCCCGGTGCACCCGATGACGACGTCCGGATAGTCCTCCGCTTCGTCCATCTGCATCTGCGCTTCCTCGCCGATGACGGTCTGGTGCATGAGGACGTGGTTCAAGACCGAGCCGAGCGAGTACTTCGTGTCTTCACGGCCGGCCGCCGCCTCCACGGCCTCGGAGATCGCGATCCCGAGGCTCCCGGTCGAGTCGGGATGCTCCGCGAGGATCGTCCTCCCCGCGTTCGTCTCCTCGGACGGGCTCGCGACGACGCGGCCGCCGAACGCCTCGATGAGCCCGCGGCGATACGGCTTCTGGTCGTACGAGACCCTGACCATCCACACGTCGACTTCGAGCCCGAACACCCCGCCCGCGTACGCGAGCGCGGAGCCCCACTGCCCGGCGCCCGTCTCGGTCGTGAGGCGCGTGACGCCCTCGGCCTTGTTGTAGTACGCCTGCGCGACCGCCGTGTTCGGCTTGTGCGAGCCGGTCGGAGAGACGCCCTCGTACTTGTAGTAGATGCGTGCGGGTGTCTCGAGCGCCTTCTCGAGACGGCGCGCGCGGAAGAGCGGCGTCGGCCGCCATTGCCGGTAGACCGAGCGCACCTCCTCGGGGATCGTGATGAGCCGGTCCGTGGAGACCTCCTGCAGGATGATCTGCATCGGGAAGAGCGGCGCGAGGTCGTCCGGCCCGACGGGCTGCCCGGTGCCAGGGTGCAACACGGGCGGCGGAGGCGCCGGGAGGTCGGCAGCGATGTTGTACCAGGCCTCGGGAAGCCGGCTCTCGTCGAGGACGTACTTCACCTGGTCGGACATCTCGCGCTCCTCTCCTCGGTCTCTCGGCAGTGCCCGGAGTCTCGCGCAGCCCGGTCGGACGGGCAAGCAGGAGGTAGGCTCAGCCGCCGATGGGGGTGCTCACGTCCGACGTCAGACGCGACGAGACGTTCGAGCGCCGGCGCGCCTCGATGGAAAGCCTGGTCGCGGAGCTGCGCGAGCGAACGGCGCTCGTCGCCGCCGGCGGCGGCGAGAAGGCGGTCGAGCGCCACCGGTCCCGCGGGAAGCTGACCGCGCGCGAGCGGATCGACAGACTGGTCGATCCGGGCTCAGCGTTTCTCGAGCTGAACGCACTCGCGGCGTGGGATCTGTACGACGGCGACGCTCCCTCGGCGGGGATCGTGACCGGCGTCGGCGTGGTCGAGGGCCGCCAGTGCGTCGTCGTCGCGAACGACGCGACCGTGAAGGGCGGCTCGTACTACCCGCTCACCGTGAAGAAGCATCTCCGCGCCCAGGAGGTCGCGCGCCAAAACCGTATGCCCTGCATCTACCTCGTCGACTCGGGCGGCGCGTTCCTCCCGCTGCAGGCGGAGGTCTTCCCGGATCGCGACCACTTCGGCCGCATCTTCTTCAACCAGGCGCGCCTGTCGGCGCTCGGCATCCCGCAGATCGCGGTCGTCATGGGCTCGTGCACGGCCGGCGGGGCATACGTTCCCGCGATGTCGGACGAGACCGTGATCGTGCGCGGAACCGGGACGATCTTCATCGGCGGCCCCCCGCTCGTGAAGGCAGCGACGGGGCAGGACGTCACGGCCGAGGAGCTCGGAGGCGCCGACGTCCACACGCGACGGTCGGGCGTGGCCGATCACTACGCGCAGTCGGACGAGCACGCGCTCGCGATCGCGCGCGAGATCGTCCGGAACCTCGACCCGCCCCTTCCCTCGCCCTGGGAGCTGGCGCCCGTCGAGGAGCCCGCCCTCGACCCGGCACGACCTCTACGGCCTCGTCCCGGAGGACTTCCGCCACGAGCTCGACGCGCGGGCGGTCATCGGGCGCATCGTCGACGGATCGCGGTTCCACGAGTTCAAGGAGCTGTACGGGGAGACCCTCGTGTGCTGCTTCGCCCGCATCGAGGGCTACCCGGTCGCGATCCTCGCGAACCAGGGCGTGCTCTTCGCGGAGTCCTCGCAGAAGGGCGCGCACTTCGTCGAGCTCGCCTGCAAGCGCAGGGTTCCGCTCGTCTTCCTCCAGAACATCACCGGCTTCATGGTCGGCAAGGAGTACGAGGAGGGCGGGATCGCGCGGGACGGGGCGAAGCTCGTGATGGCCGTCGCCTGTGCGGACGTACCGAAGTTCACCGTCGTGATCGGCGGGTCGTTCGGCGCCGGCAACTACGCGATGTGCGGCCGCGCGTACGAGCCGCGCCAGCTGTGGATGTGGCCGAACGCGCGCATCTCCGTCATGGGCGGCGAGCAGGCGGCAACGGTGCTGACGATGGTAGGAGACGCCGATCCCGACGAGATCCGCGCGACGTACGAGGCGGAAGGCAACCCGTACTTCTCGACCGCGCGCCTCTGGGACGACGGCATCATCGACCCGCTCGACACGCGCCGCGTGCTCGCGCTCGGGCTCGCAGCCGCCGCCAACGCCCCCGTGCCGGAGACGACCTTCGGCATCTTCCGGATGTGAGGAGAACAGATCGCATGAGCTACTCGATCGTCCACGTCGACGACATCGAGCCGTCCGGCCCGGGCGGCGCCGTCCGCTTCGTCCGCCGAGAGCTCGGCGTCGAGGCATTCGGGATCAACTGGTTCGAGCTCGCTCCGAACACGGAGGGGCGGGAGCACGACGAGTCGGAGACGGGCCAGGAAGAGGTCAACGTCATCGTGCGCGGCTCAGGCGTGTACCGCATCGAAGGCGTCGACGTTCCCGTTCGTGTCGGCTCGTTCCTCCGCTTCGACCCCGGGACGACACGTGTGCCGATCGCCGGCCCGGACGGGATGACCATGATCGGCATCGGCGCGAGACGGGGGAGCTACGAGCCCCGCGGGCCGTTCTGATGCTCGTTCGACTGCTCATCTGGAACGCCCTCGAGTCGAAGTCCTCGATCGACGAGCTGCGGGAGTCGCTGCCCGAGCTCTCACCCCCGAGCACGTGGATCTGGAACGAGGCGGCCGAGCGCTTCGGCGCGATCGTCGTCGGCGACGAGTTGCCGGAGTCGATCGGCTGGGCGCAAGATCTGGTCGGCGACGAGCCGAACGTCTACGAAGAATTCGACTCCGCGTAGCTCAAGACCGTTTCGGCCCAGGCGTCGAGCTCGTCCCGCTCGTCGGCCGTCAGCACACGCAGCGGCGGCCGCACCTCCTCGGTCACGGCAACCCCCTGCAGCGCGAGCAGGCGCTTGAGCGCGGCCTGCCGCGGGAACCGCTCGACGAACGTGCGCAGCTCGCCGAGCCGTGCGGCTCCGTCCGCGCTGGGGTCGCGCACGACCGAGGCAACCTCGCGCGGGAGTGCCGACGCCAGCGCCGACACCGCTCCGAGCGCGCCGCGAGCCATCCCGTCGGCGATCAGCGCCTCGGGGCCGACGAAGATGTCGAAGCCCGGGAGGAGGTACTTCTCGAACGCGTCGAAAGGCGTGTCCGAGACCTTGAGCCCGACCACGTTCGGGGCGTCGTTCCGCAGCCGTTCGAGCACGGCCGGAGCGACGGCGTAGCCGGTCGTCGACGCGAACTCGTATACGTAGAACGGCAGCGGCGCGCACGCGCTCGCCGCCGCGAAGAAGTGCGCGTACTGGGCCTTCTCGTCGAGCTTGAAATAGGGCGGGCCGATGACGACGACGGCATCGGCACCGACCTCGGCCGCATGCGCGGCGAGCAGCACGGTGTCGGCGGTCGTCTGCGCGCCGCAATGCACGGCCACCTGGAGGCGATTGTCGGCAGCCTGCAGGAAGAGGTCGGCCACGTGCCGGCGCTCGTCGACCCGAAGCAGAATCCCCTCCCCCGCGGTTCCGAGCGCGAGCACGCCGTCGAGCCCCGACTGGACGTAGAAGTCGCAGAGTGACCCGAACGCGTCGTCGTCCACTGCGCTGCCGTGGTCTCGGAGGGGCGTGACCGATGCCGCCAGCGCGCCGCGCAGTGCCATCAGCGATGCCTCCCCGCGCGCACGTCCTCCACGGTACGCGCGATGCGGCGCGTGCGCTTCTCCGGCCGCTTCGCCTCCTCGACCCACTCCACGAATTCGCGACGACGCGTGAACGAGAGCTCGTCGAAGCTGACCTCGAGCGGCGGTCGCGCGCGCCCGAAGACCTCCTCGAGATCCACTGGGACACGCGGCCTCGCCGAGGTCTGGCCGACGCGCTCGAGGTCGGCACTGAACTGCGTGCCCGCCATGTCCGAAACCATAGGGTGCAGGGGTCATGGCCGCGCTGAAGATCGAGCGGGACGGTCACGTTCTTCGCGTCACTCTCGCGAAGCCCGAGCGGCGCAACGCGTTCGATGCGGCGCTCATCGCCGAGCTGACGGAGGCATTCGCCGACGTCGGTGACGCACGCGCCGTGCTCCTCGAAGGCGAGGGCGCGTCGTTCTGCGCCGGGGCGGACGTCGAGTGGCAGCGCGCGTCCATCGAGCTGTCGTACGAGGAGAACGTCGAGGACGCGATGCGCCTCTACCGCATGTGCGAGACGATCGACTCGTGCGCCGCTCCCGTCGTGTGCTGCGTGCACGGCTTCGCGCTCGGCGGGGGCTCGGGCATCGTGGCGTGCGCGGATATCGCGGTCGCGTGGCCCGACGCCGTGTTCGGCTTCACCGAGGTCCGGCTCGGGATCATCCCGGCGGTCATCTCGCCGTTCGTCCTGCCGAAGATCGGCGCCGCAGCGCGTCGCTACTTCCTGACGGGCGAGCGGTTCGACGCTGCGGAGGCGCTCAGGATCGGCCTCGTCTCGGAGGTGGCCGAAGACGCGGGCGAGCGCGCCGAGTCGGTCGTGCGCGACATCCTCGCCGGCGGGCCGATCGCCGTCCGCGAGGCCAAGAAGCTCGTGCGCGAGCGACCCACCGGGATCGATACCGCGCACATCGCAGCAATGCGCCGCACGAGCGACGAGGGGCAGGACGGCCTCCGCGCCTTCCTCGAGCGGCGGCCGGCCGAGTGGCTCGACGGCGGCTAGTCGGCTAGGCGGGCTGCGCGACCACGGGCTCGGGGGCGACGCGCGGCCGCGGTGACGGGAGGAACAGGCAGAGAACGACGCCGAGTGCAGGCGCGCACGCAGCCACGACGAGAGCGGTCTCGAGGTCGATCGAGTCCGCCAGGCCGCCGAGCGCGACGGCCGCGACGCCGCCGATCCCCATCGCGAGACCGACCGCGAGGCCACTCGCCATGCCGGTCTGGCGCGGGAGGTAGAGCTGCGAGAGGACGATCGTGATCCCGAACGTCCCGACGACGCAGAATCCGACGGCCATGAGCGCGACTGTCCCGAGGGGGCCGCCCACCTCGAGGAACAGGATGATCAGCGGCGGGAGCAGCCCCTGCGTCACGAGCAGCGTCCGCCGCAACCCGACGCGGTCGGCGATCGGGCCGAGAAGCAGCGTGCCGGCAACCCCCGCGACCAGCATGAGCGCGAGCTCGCGATTCCCGGCTCCCTCGCTGCCACCCTCCGACACCACCCAGAGCGGGACGAATGCGAGCAGCGCGAACCAGGCGACGCTTCGCAGCGCGATGACGCCGGACAGGATTGCCATTGCACCTGCCTGCGTCTCGCCCGAGGCAGCACGCGCCACGTCGCGCGGGGGGCGCAAACGCGCCAGCCGCGGGAGCGCACGCACGAGCGCGACCGAGACGATGAGGGCCGGGATCGCAGCGAGTGCCCCGCCCGCGAGACCGAGCCAGAGCACGAGCGGAGTGACGACGATCGGGCCGAGCGCGTAGCCGAAGTTGCCGCCGACGTTGAACAGCGACATCCCGCTCGCACGCCGCGCCGTCGAGGCGTACGCGGCGAACTTCGCGCCTTCCGGATGGTATGCGGCGATCCCGATCCCGGCCGCGAACGTCACCGCGACGACGAGGGGATACGCGGGCGCAACGGTGACGAGCGCCGTCCCGACGGCGGCCAGCGCAAGACCGCCGGGAAGAAGCCACAGTGCACCGCGCCGGTCCGACCAGTAGCCGAACAGTGGCTGGACGAGCGACGACGAAGCGGTGAGCGCGAGCATCAGCGCCCCAGCCGCCGCATAACCGAGATCGAACTCCTCGACGAGGAAGGGGATGAGCGCCGGGATCGCGCCCGAGGCGAAGTCCACGCCGCCGTGGCCGACGGACAGCGTCCCGATCGCCCGGCGGTCCATGTCGTCGCGCACGAGATCAGGCTAGCCGTGCCCGCGCAGATTTCGCAGGGCTGCTAGGTGCGCCGTTCTTCGAGGTACTTCTTCAGCCCGAGGAACGGGAGGATGAAGACTGCGAGCAAGGATGTGAGCCATACGACGACGGTCGCTCCGATCCAGGTGCCGCCGCCGCTGATGTTCAGGCCGTCCGTGAAGAGGTCGGTGACGAGGAGCGCAATGAACGTGGAGATGAGCGCAACGCCGCCTATTGCAGCCGAGTTCGAGCGGCCCCGCTGCATCGCATTCATCAGGAACGGCGTCAGCAACGCGACCGCGACCGTGAAGACGATGAGCGACACGATGAATCCGGTCACGTCGATGGAGAACCCGCTGAAGACGAGCGATGCGACGATCAGCCCGACGGCGTTGCCCACGATCACGATCGCCGTTCTCACGAGGAACCGGATCACGGCGCGGAGCGTATAGCAGCGGCCGACAGCTGCATAGAGTGCGCCCCGTGCCGATCGAGCGGCTGCTCGTCGCGAACCGGGGGGAGATCGCCGTGCGCGTCTTCCGGACGTGCCGTGCACTCGGGATCGAGACCGTCGCGGTGGTCGCGCCGGACGACCACGGCTCGCTGCACGCACGCTCGGCCGACGTGGTCGTCGAGATCGCGGGCTACCTGCACTCCGAGGAGCACATCCGCGCCGCGCGCGAGGCAGGTGCAGATGCAGTGCACCCTGGGTACGGCTTCCTCGCGGAGAACGGCGACTTCGCGGACGCCGTCGAAGCGGCCGGACTGACCTGGATCGGGCCGTCCCCGGAGTCGCTCCGGCTCGGAGGCGACAAGCTCGCGGCCAAGCGGATCGCACGCGAGGCGGGAGTGCCCGTGCTCCCGGACGGCTCGCCCGACGAGGTCGGCTTCCCGCTGCTCGTCAAGGCGGCAGCGGGAGGCGGAGGCCGCGGGATGCGACTCGTCCGCTCTCCGGCCGAGCTCACGGAGGCGCTGGCCGCGGCGGAACGGGAGGCGGTCGGCGCGTTCGGCGACGGCGCGCTCTACTGCGAGCGCTACCTCGAGCGGCCGCGCCACGTCGAGGTGCAGCTTCTGGCCGACATGCACGGTGCGGTGATCGCGCTCGGCGAGCGCGACTGCTCGGTGCAGCGCAGGCATCAGAAGGTGCTGGAAGAGGCGCCGGCCCCCGGTCTCTACCCGGCGCTGCGCGCGGAGCTCCACGAAGCGGCGGTCGCCTTCGGCCGCGCGATCGGCTATTGCAGTGCCGGAACCGTCGAGTTCGTGCTCGACGGGGGCGCGTTCTTCTTCCTCGAGCTGAACGGGCGGATCCAGGTGGAGCACCCGGTCACGGAGGCGGTCACCGGCCTCGATCTCGTCGAGCGCCAGATCCGCATCGCCGAGGGGGAGGCGCTGCCACCCGCCCCCGCCGGTAGCGGTCATGCGGTCGAGGTGCGCCTCTACGCCGAGGATCCGCGAACGTTCCTTCCCCAGGCCGGCAGGATCGAGCGCCTCGCCTTCGGCAGCGGCGTGCGCGTCGACGCCGGCGTCGAGGAGGGCGACGAGATCGCTCTCGCCTACGACGCGATGATCGCGAAGCTCGTCGCACACGGCAGCGACCGCGCCGAGGCGCTCGACCTCCTTGCGACCGCGCTGGCCGAGACGCGCGTCGACGGAGTGACGACGAACCTCGAGTTCCTCCGCTGGCTCGTCGGGCACCCGGTCGTTCGTGCGGGGGAGACGACGACTTCATTCCTGACCGAGTACCCCCCGCTCTCCGCAGCACCGCTTCTTCGCACCCCGGCGCCCTTCCGCACGCCCTGGAGGCTGAACCTTCCGTCACCCCCTCCAGCGGCACCGCCGGACATCGACGTCGAGTCGCATCGGCCATCGACGGGCCAGGGAGCGAGCACCGTGATCGCACCCATGCCGGGAACTGTGATTCGCGTCGAGGTCGCGCTCGGCGACGACGTCCGTGCGCGCCAGCCGGTCGTCGTCCTCGAGGCGATGAAGATGGAGATCCCGGTGCACTCGCCCTTCGACGGCTCCGTCACGGCCGTTCACGTCGCCGAAGGCGACCGCGTCGCGGGGGGCACCGTCCTCGTCGAGCTCGAGAGCTAGACCGGGCTAGGTGCCCGGCTTCACGACCATGACGAAGAGGATCGCGAAGAGCACGACGATGACGATCCTGGCGATGAGGATCAGCCGGTTCATCTCGGCCCCGAGCGCAGGGCTAGGCCCCTCGGTCGCCATCCGCATCCCGACGCTTCGCAGAGCGCGGGTGAGATAGGCGAACGCGGTGATCGAAACCGCCACCCAGCCGACGAGGCCGAGCACGATGAACCACTCGCCCCAGTCCCAGTTCCCCTCGTTCACGAGCAGGATCCCGGTGACGAGGACGACGAGCGACGACGGCATGAAGACCCAGCGCACCATCGCGCCGGTGTCCTTGCCGAACGCGGCCGACCGTGCCGGGTCACCCGACGCCGTGGCCAGCGCCCCGAACACCTGAGTGGCCACGCCCCCGCCGATCCACAGCACGACGGCGGAGATGTGCAGGAACAGCCAGAGCTCGTACCAGCTCATGCGAAACGCGGCTCCCCGCGGACCTTGTCGAGAAACCATCCAACGGTCACGTTCACGAGCCAGACGACGATCGTGGCGCCGACGTAGGTCCAGAACCCGTCGATCGAGAAGTCGGGCGTGATCCACTCGGCGAGCGCGAGCATCAACACGTTGATCGCGAAGTACGCGAGCCCGAAGGTGATGATGATGAGCGGCAGCGTCAGGATCGCGAGGATCGGCTTGATGATCGTGTTGCCGATCGTGAGGATCGCGGCCGCGAAGAGCAGCGAGCCCCAGCGCCCGATCGAAACGCTCGAGAACATCCAGTCGACGACGATCAGCGCCAGGATGTTCAGACCCCAGCGGATGAGCAGGGCGATCCAGATCATCGGCGGCCGCGCCTCGTCGGTGCCCGGCTAGAAGATCTTCTGGAGCTTCATGGCCGCGCCCATGTCGCCCTTGATCTTGAGCTTCCCGGTCATGTACGCCGTCGTCGGGTTCTGCTCGCCGGCGACGATCTTCTCGAAGCTCTCCTCGCTCGTCGAGAACGTGCAGTCGGCTTCACCCGCGCCGTCGCTGACGGTGACCGCGCCGTCGGCGATGGCGACCGTCCAGACGCCGGCGCCCTCGATGTCGAACACGTACGTGTTGTTCATCCCCTCGATGCGATCGGGGGTGACGCGGGTCGGCAGCCCCTCGAAGAACTCCTGCACAGTTCCCATCGTGTCGGCCTCTCCTCCTCGTTCGCGAACGGCCGGAGCCTAGCGCGCGGCTACGCTTCGCGCGCCGTGGACCTCGACCTCACTCCCGAGCAGGAGCTGATCCGCGACACCGTCCGAACGTTCGCCCGGGAGCGCGTCGAGCCGGTCGCGGCCGAGCTCGATCTCACCGGCCGGTTCCCGTACGAGCTCGTCGCGGAGCTCGGGGAGCTCGGCCTGATGGGGCTCCCGATCCCCGAGCGCTACGGCGGCGCGGGAGGCGACACGGTCTCGTATGCGATCGCGATCGAGGAGCTGACGCGGGTCGACTCCTCGGTCGCGATCACCGTCGCCGCGCACACCTCGCTCGGCACGATGCCGATCCTCCTCTACGGCTCCGAGGACCAGAAGGAGCGCTGGCTGCCCGATCTCGCCTCCGGCAGGCGACTCGCCGCGTTCGGCCTGACGGAGCCGGATGCAGGCTCGGACGCGGGGGCGACACGCACGACCGCCGACCTTCGAGACGGATCGTGGGTCGTGAACGGCTCGAAGCTCTTCATCACCAACGCGGGCACGGACGTCACGTGGGGCGTGACGATCACTGCACGCACGGGCGACGACGAGGTCTCGAACATCGTGGTCGAGAACGGAGCGCCGGGCTACGTCGTATCCGCACCCATGAAGAAGCTCGGCTGGCGCGCCTCCGACACGCGCGAGCTCTCGTTCGAGGACTGCGCCGTTCCCGAGGAGAACCTGCTCGGACCGCGCGGCGAGGGATTCAGGCAGTTCCTCGAGATTCTCGACGGCGGCCGGATCTCGGTCGCCGCGATGGGAGTCGGCCTGGCCCAGGGCGCCTACGACCTCGCGGCTGCCTACGCGCGGGAGCGGGAGCAGTTCGGTAAGCCGATCGCGTCGTTCCAGGCGATCCGTTTCAAGCTCGCGGACATGGCGACCGAGATCGAGGCGGGGCGCGCCCTCGTCCTCAGGGCCGCCTGGCTCAAGGACCAGGGGCGACCGTTCGCGCTGGAGGCGGCGATGGCGAAGCTCTACACCGGCGAGCTCTCGAACCGGGTTGCGAACGCCGCGCTCCAGATCCACGGCGGCTTCGGCTACATGGAGGAGGCCGCGGTCTCGCGCTTCTACCGCGACCAGAAGATCCTCGAGATCGGAGAGGGCACGAATGAGGTTCAGCGCATGGTCATCGCTCGCCATCTCGGCCTGTAGCGGGCTGGCGCTCGTGTTCGCGGGCACGGCGTCCGCGCACGTCATCGCGACCCCGACGTTCGTGCCGAGCGGGAGCAGTCAGGTGATCCTCTTCTCGGGCCCGAACGAGCGCGAGAAGCCGATGACCTCGTTCTCCATCACGGCGCCCGCCGGGCTCGAGATCGAGCACGCCCACCCGGTCAACGGGTGGACCGAGCAGTTCTCGACCACGACCGCGACGTGGACGGGCGGCTCGCTCGAACCCCGCGCGGACATCCCCTTTCGCGTGACGCTGAAAGCGACCGCGGATCCGGGCATCCTGAACGTGAAGGCGGAGCAGCGTTATCCGGACGGCGGAATCGTCAGCTGGCCGGTCCCGATCACGGTCGTCCCGCCGAAACAGAGCCCGTCGCAGAATCTCGCGCTCGCGGGCGTCGTCGGCCTGCTCGGCGTGCTCGTCGTCGTCGCCGTCGCGATGCTCGCCTGGCGACGGCGGTCGCTGCCGATCGATCCGGGCGAGGACGGCTAGGCTC
Source organism: uncultured Gaiellaceae bacterium (assembly GCA_963746975.1). Classification (GTDB taxonomy): domain Bacteria; phylum Actinomycetota; class Thermoleophilia; order Gaiellales; family Gaiellaceae; genus GMQP-bins7. Next base: position 344,382 of record CAVVDE010000010.1, on the reverse strand, counting down.
GGGGCATGGCACCGGCGCCGATCGTCCTCGTGCCCGGCTTCTGGCTCGGTGCATGGGCGTGGGACGAGGTCGCGGACACCCTCCGCGCCGAGGGCCTCGAGGTCACTGCCCTCACGCTCCCCGGACTCGAGTCGGCCGACACGGACCGCTCGTCGATCACGCTGTCGGACCACGTCGACGCGATCTGTGACGCCGTTCGCGCCGCCGGCCGTCGGGCCGTGCTCGCCGTGCACAGCGGCGCCGGATTCCCCGGCTACGCCGCGAGCGATCGAATCCCCGAGAGCCTCGCCGCGATGGTTTACGTCGACACCGGACCCGGGATGGGCGCGATGCAGGCCGACTTCGAGGGTGACGGGCTCGCGCTGCCGTCGCCGGAGGACCTCGCAGCGGAGGAGAACCTCGACGGTCTCAGCGTGAAGCAGCTCGAGACGTTCCGGCAGCGCGCCGTTCCACAGCCTGGCGGTGTGCTGCGCGGGGAGGCAGTGCTGACCAACGACGCGCGCCTCGACGTCCCGAGCACCGTCATCTGCACCGGGTTCACGTCGGAGCAGTACAAGGACGCGGTGAAGGAGGGCTATGCGTTCGTGCGCGGCCTCACGGAGTTGCGGAACGTCACGTGGGTCGACCTCCCGACCAGCCATTGGCCGATGTGGTCGCGGCCCCAGGAGCTCGCGGCGATCATCGCCGGCGTCGCCCGCGCATCCGCCGGCTGACAGCCTTCTCTCGGTGGGCTCTGAGCGGCGTGGAGCACGGGATCAGGTCATCCACGCCGCAACTCGGCGACCGCGCTCACCGCTCTGCGGACGTCATCGGGTTCAGCCGCCGGAAGCACGAGCACCGCCGCGTTTCGCGCTGAGAGCGCCCGTGTTCGCGCGGGTACTTCAAGAGAAATAGCGGGACCCGCTGGTACGGTCGGCCGCGGCCATGATCTTCACGCAGTTCGTCGACGACGCGCTCGGGTGTGCCTCCTACATCGTCGGCGATCCGGGGACGGGCAAGGCGGTCGTGGTCGATCCCGCTTTCGCGATCGAGCAGTACCTCGTCGAGGCGGCCCGGCGCGATCTTCGCATCGTCCGCACGATCGAGACGCACACGCACGCGGACCACCTCTCCGGCCACGGCAGGCTCGCTCTCGAGCACGGGATCCCGGTGAGCATCCATCCGACCGCGAACGCCGAGTACGCGCACGACCCGATGGAGGACGGCGCGGAGATCGTCCTCGGGGACATCGTCCTGCGCTGCATCCACACGCCCGGCCATCGGCCGGAACACTGCTGCCTCGCAGTCAGCGATCGGAGCCGCAGCCCAGATCCGTGGATCGTTCTCACCGGCGACTCGCTCTTCGTCGGGGACGCCGCGCGACCCGACCTCGCGGTCGAGGCGCGCGAGGGCGCCGAGGGGCTGTTCCACTCGCTCCGCCGGCTGGTCGAGCTCGGCGACGGCGTCGAGGTCTATCCCGGCCACGTCGCGGGCTCGCTCTGCGGGAAGGCGATGAGCTCGAAGGCATCGACGACGATCGGATTCGAGCGTCGCTTCAACCCCGCGCTCGCCCACGACGACGTCGGGCTCTTCATCGCCGAGGCGGCGGGAATCTCCACCCCGCGCCCCCCGAATATGGAACGGATCGTCGAGCTGAACCGCGGACCGTTCGTCGGGGCTCAGCCCGAGCCGACGGAGCTCGCCGCACCGCCCGGGGGCGTGCAGATCCTGGACGTGCGCCCGGTCGAGGCGTTCGCGGCGGGTCATCACCCGGGAGCGCTCAGCGTGCCCGTGTCCGGGACACGGTTCTCGACGAAGGCCGCGTTCGTGCTGGATGCCGGTCCCGTCGCGATCGCAGCGTCCGACGAGGACGAGGTCGACCTCGCGACGCGCGGCCTTCGCTCGGTCGGGTTCCTGGAGATCGTCGGCTACCTGCTCGGCGGAGGCACCGAGTCGCTCGAGCTCGTCTCCGTCGAGCAGCTCGACGCGCTCCTCGCAAACGGAGCCGAGCTGATCGACGTCCGCGAGAAGGACGAGCGGGACACCGGCTACATCGCTGGCAGCCGCAACATCCCGTACCGCCTACTGGCGCTCGGCGAGGCGGACCTCCCGCGCGACAAGCGGCTCGTCACGATCTGCGAGACGGGGCCGCGAGCCGCGATCGCCGCGAGCATCCTGGCAGCCCACGGCTTCGACGCGCACCCGGTCGTCAACGGCGGCATCGACTCGTGGGTCGCCGCCGGAAAGCCGACGGTCGAGTTCCGCCGCTGCGGCGGCTAGCTTGCTGCGGCGAACAGCTCGTCGGCTTCACGAAGGAGTGCCGTGGCTCCGACCGATTGCCAGAAGGCCTGCGCCTTCCCAAGCTGTGCGGCCGCCTCGACGGGGCGCGATTCGGCGACGAACTCCCGTGCGGCGCGCAACCGGACCTCAGCCTGCAGCGTTCGCTCACCCATCCGGGCGAGAATGTCGGCCGCAGGTACGAAGTCGTGCACGGCGATCGCCCGAGCTGCTTCGCGCCATGAACCCTCACGTAGCCGCTGTGCAATCTCGGCCGCTTCGGACTCGCGGCCCGCGTCGACGAGGGCGATCGCGAGGTCGATGTGCCAGGACAACGGATCGCCGGCGGACTCGCGCGCTCGGATGCTCTCGACGAGTTCGTCGAGCCTGGACTGCGCCTCGTTGGCCAGCCCGAGGTGCTGGGCCATGCGCGCGTTGTCGACGAGAAACGGCCACAGAACCTGCGCGTCCGCAGTCGGCCGAACGAGCTCGAGACGCTCACGCAGGTCGTCGAGCGCCGCGGACGCGGACATGCGATCGCGGCCCACGAGAATGGCCACCGTCACGGTTCGGACCAGGAACCCCTGATAACGAGCGGCTTCCGGCGCATCGTCGAACGTCGAGGAGCTGGCGAGCGCCTCGTCCCACTTTCCGAGCGCATGGCACGTGAAGGCGAGATTCCCTCGAGCGAACCACGCGGTCTGGGCGTCCCCCTCGAGCTCAGCGTGCTCGATGCACTGCAGCGTCCTCAGATACGACTGGTTCAAGTCGCCGGTCACCTCGTACGCCCAACCCAGGTTCGTCAACGCACGACCCGCAACGTGGCCCCTCCTGCCTACCAGGTCGAGCGCGCGCTCGAGATCCTCGATGCCGGCGGAGTCTCCGGTCGCCACACGGGCGCAACCGAGCGTCACGAGCGCATGCGCTCCTGTCTCGACGTCGCCCACCTCCTCTGCGAGCCGCACGGCCGACTCGGCGAGCTCACCCGCGGTCGCCGGACGGTATTGAAACATCGTGCGTCGGGCTTGCTCGGCAACCACGCGCGCCTTGGCGCGCGACGCGGGCCGCTCCTCGACGAGCGCTGCGGCACGGTCGAGCCAGGCATCTCTGTCCCCCGCCATCGCATGCCAGCCGTGCTGGCTTGCGATGACGGCGGCTTCCGCGGCGCGTTCCGGGTCACCTGCACGCTCGAACGCTTCGACAGCGCGAGGCAAGGCGTCGCTGGTCCGACCAGCGAACCCGAACGCTGCTCCGGCCGCGAAGAGCAGGTCGGGAGTCGGCTCCGTCCCTTCCGGAAGGAGGTCGAGAGCGCTCTCGAGGAATCGTGCGGCTGCGGGGTACGCATGGAGTAGCAGCGATCGCTCCCCGGCCTCGAATAGCGCGTTGGAGGCAGGACCGCGGAGCCCGGGACGCTCCACGCCCGCGGCGTCGAACAGCTCGATGGCCGTCGTGTAGTGGTGTGCAAGTGTTGCGGCTCGATCTTCCGAGCGATCCTCGGGGAGCGACTCGATCCACTCCGCGGCCGCGACATGGCGAGCCGCGCGAGCCGCTCTGGGAATCTGGCCGTACGCGGCATCGCGGACGAGCGCGTGCTCGAACGCGTACTGCGATGCGCCAGCGACTGCCGAGCGATGCTCTCGCCGGATGAACTCCTTCCGCTCGAGCGACCGGAGCGCCTCCTGCAACTGCCACGGCTCCGAGTCGCCGACGACGGCGAGCGCGTCCGACCAGAAGACCTTCCCGAGCACGGACGCCTGCTGCAGGAGCGCTTTCTCATCGTCGGGAAGGAGATCGATGCGCGCCGCGACGATCCCCTGCACGGTCTCGGGAAGCCGTCCTTCGACACTGCCGCCCGCCTCGAGCATGCGCACGAACTCCGCCGCGTAGAGCGGATTGCCCGCGGCTCGCTCGACGAGCTCCCGCTGGGTGTCGGCGTCGATCACGGAGCGCTCGAGCAAGGCGATCACGAGACGCGCGGTCTCGTGATCGTCGAGCGGCGCCAGTGAGACGGTCGTCGCATTTCGCTTGCCACCGCCCCAGCCGGGACGGCGCTCGAGGAGCTCCGGACGCGCAGTGCACACGACGAGAAGTGGCACACCGTCGACCCAGTCGACGAGGCCGTCGACGAAGTCGAGCAGGCCGTCGTCGGCCCAATGGACGTCCTCGAAGACGAGCACGGTCGGCCCCTCGAGCGCGAGCGCCTCGATGAAGCGGCGCCAGGCCGCGAACGCCTCGCCACGGCGATCTCCCGCAGTCGGATCGTCGCCGGCCAGGCCGACGAGAGGCCGCAGATGTCTTTCGGCCCAGACGCGCTCTCCCGGGTCCGCGACGATCGTGACGGCGTCGCCGAGCTTCGCCTCGGTCACCTCTGCCGAGTCCGACTCGAGAATCCCTGCCTGCGCCTTGACGATCTCGCCGAGCGCCCAGTACGAGGCGCCTTCTCCGTATGGGAGCGAACGGCCCTGGCGCCAGATGATCAGCTCCTCGTCGGCGTCGACGAGGCGGCTCAGCTCGTAGAGCAGCCTGCTCTTCCCGATCCCGGGCACGCCGACGAGCGTGACGAGCTGCGTCGACCGATCCTCGCGAGCGCGTTGAAGAGCGTCGGCGAGGAGGTCGAGCTCGCGATCCCTCCCGACGAGCGGTGCACGTCCCGCTCCGCCGAGGTCGACGCCGAATCGCGAGCGCGGCTCGACGGCCTCCCACACCGGCACCGGCTCCGCCTTCCCCTTGGCCTCGACGGGCTCGATCGCCCGGTAGACGATCTGACGGTCCGTCGCCCGGTAGGTCTGCTCGCCGACGAGGATTCCGTCGACCGGCGCGGCCGATTGCAGGCGCGCCGCGGTGTTGACGACATCGCCGGCGACCATTCCCTCGCCCTCGTCCGGCGCCGCATCGAGCGACACGAGCGCCTCGCCGGTGTTGACGGCGACACGGACGTGGAGATCGCGTCCGGGCTCTTCCTCGTTCAGGCGCGCGACGGCGTCTCGCACGGCGAGCGCCGCCCGCACTGCGCGCTCCGGGTCGTCCTCGTGCGAGAGCGGCGCGCCGAAGACCGCGACGACGGCGTCGCCGATGAACTTCTCGACCGTGCCGCCGAAGTTCTCGAGCTCCACGCGCGCCCGTTCGTGGTACGCACGCAGCAGCGCGCGCACGTCCTCGGGATCGCTCGATTCCGCGCGGGCGGTCGACCCTACGAGGTCGACGAAGACGATGCTGACGACCTTGCGCTCTTCGCGCCGCGCAGACGGTGCGGCGTCGAGAGACGAGCCGCACTCCGAGCAGAACTTTGCGCTCTCGGCGTTCTCGAATCCGCAGGATGGACAGGCCGCCATCGCGCGAGTCTAGGCAGGCGGCCCGAGGCGCTCGACCGAGTAGCCCGACGAGCGGATCGACGACAGCAGCTCCTGGCAGTGCGCCTCGTCGCGCGTGGAGATGACGAGCTCGATCTCGGTCTGCAGCGCAGTGGTCGTCCGCCCCTCCCGATGATGGTCGACCGAGACGACGTTGCCGCGGCCGCGCGCGACGAGGTCGAGAACGTTCCGCAGCTCTCCGGGGCGGTCGGGGATGAGCAGCCGGATGGCCAGAAAGCGGCTCGCCTGCGTGAGGCCGTGCCGGAGCACGGAGATGAGCGTGGTCGCGTCGATGTTCCCGCCCGAGAGGACGACCGCCACCGACCCCTTCCCGGGGATGCGTCCGGCGAGCAGCGCGGCCAGCCCGACCGCGCCGGCACCCTCGACGAGCAGCTTCGTCCGCTCGACGCAGAGGACGAGCGCCTCGGAGATCTCCTCGTCCGAGACCCGAACGGTGTCGTCGAGGACGCTGTCGAGGATCGACGACGGCAGGACGCCCGGATGCTTTACGGCGATGCCGTCGGCGATCGTGTAGCCCGCCTGGCAGATCACGCCGATGACGGAGACGCCAGGGCGCCTCGCCTTCAGCGCAAGTGCGATTCCCGAAGCGAGGCCGCCGCCCCCGATCGGGATCAGCACGGTCTCCGCGTCCGGCGACTGCTCGGCGAGCTCGAGCCCAATCGTCCCCTGCCCCGCGATCACGCGCTCGTCCTCGAACGCGTGCACGAGGGTCGCGCCGGTGCGCTCGACGTGCGCCTGCGCTGCCGCGACCGCCTCCTCGAAGTCGCCGCCGCTCAGCTCGGTGATCCCGCCGTACGAGCGGGTCGCCTCCACCTTGGCCATCGGCGCGTCCTCGGGCATGAAGATCGTCGCGGCGATGCCCGCCTCGCGTGCCGCCCAGGCGACCGCCTGTCCGTGATTGCCGGCGCTCGCGGCAACCACCCCCGCCCGTCGCTCCGCTTCGCCGAGCGTCGCGATCGTGTTGTAGGCGCCTCGGATCTTGAAGGAGCCGGTCCGCTGCAGGTTCTCCGCCTTCAGGAACACCTGGCGCCCGGTGAGCCGGGAAAAGGTCTCGGTCGGGTACAGGGGCGTCTCGCGCGCGACGCCGGCGAGGCGCTCGCGGGCGAGCTCGACGTCAGCGAGCGTCGGCGCCATCGAGCTCGAACACCTCCTCCAGGATCCGCTGCACGGCGGTCAGCGGGTCGAGCTCACGTCCCTCGACCTGCGCGAGGAGGTCGCGAAGGCCCGCGTCCTCCGCGACCGCAGCGCGCAGGTGTGCGCCCGCCCGACTCGACGCGACCGCGAAGACCTCCGCCGCGAGGTTCTTCCGGCGGCGCTGCTCGAGACGTCCGCTCGCTTCGAGCGACGCACGATGGTTCTCGATCGCGGTCCAGAGCTCGGGGACGTTCTCTCCGGTCAGCGCCTCGGTGAGGAGGATCGCGGGGCGCTGATCGGGGTCTGCCAGCGCGACGATCGAGCGCACCTCGTTGAGCATCGTCTTCGCGGCCGGGTGCTCCATCTTGTTGATCGCGATGACGTCCGGGATCTCCATGATCCCGGCCTTCAACGCCTGGACCGAGTCGCCCGAGCCGGGCATGAGGACGAGCACGACGGTGTCCGCGATCCCCGTCACCTCGACCTCGCTCTGTCCGGCTCCGACGGTCTCGACGAACACGACGTCCTTGCCGGAGGCGTCGAGGAGGAGCACGGCCTGCAGCGTCGCCTCGGCCAGTCCCCCGAGGTGCCCGCGCGTCCCCATCGAGCGGATGTAGACGCCGGGATCCAGGAAGTGGTCGGAGAGCCGGATGCGATCACCGAGGAGCGCGCCCCGCGAGAAGGGGCTCGACGGATCGACGGAGACGACGCCGACGGTCTGCCCGGCCTCCCTGATGTGGCCGACGAGCGCGCCGATGAGAGTCGACTTCCCCACGCCCGGAGGTCCCGTGACGCCGACGATCGACGCGTGGCCCGTGTCCGGATAGACCTCGCGGACGAGCGGGTACGCGAGCGGATCGCCGTCCTCCACGAGCGAGATGGCACGTGCGAGCGCGCGTCGATCACCCGCCCGCACGCCGGCGATGAGCTCGTCGAGCGTCAGCTCCTTCCGCGCCACGCCGGGACTCTATGCCGAGCCTCTACGGGGCCGAGTAATCGAAACGATGCGGCCGCGAAAGCGGCCGCCTTCAGGGATCTTCGCGCGACCGGAATCCGCGCGTCAGCGGATTCCGGTCTTGCGCGTGGGGCCGCATCGCTTCGGCATCGCGCCGCGCCTCGATCTCCTCGAGGAGCGTTGCGATCCGCTCGAGCGGCGGCGTGTGCGGTCCGTGTCCGTTCTCCGCCTCGCGCTCGGCGTGCTGCGCGTGCCCGTTGGCGAGCGCTGCGACCGCCGACTCGGAGCTTGCCTCGACGGCCTCCCACTCCGCGCCCTGGGCAACCGGCAGCCAGCGCGTCATGACGAGCGCGACCAGGGCGGCGACGAGATACAGGACGCCCGCGCCGAGCCACACAGCGCGCGGGCCGACGATGTCGGTGAGCACGCCCGCCGCGGCCATCGCGATTCCGACGACCGCGTAGTTCGAGCTCATGATCGTCGCCAGCGCACGGCCTCGGTACTGATCGGGTGCGCCGCGCTGGACGAGCAGCCGGTTGCACACGACGACCGAACCGTTGCCCGCGGCGCCGCCGACGACGAACGCGACTGCCAGCCAGATCGACCCCGATAGGGCGGCCGCGCCCCAGCCCACGCCCATCAGGACGAGCGAGCTCACGTAATTGCGGCGCAGTCCGACCCTGCCGAGTGCCGGCGCGCTCAGGAAGCTTCCGAAGGCGAGCCCCACCCCGCTCGCCGCGACGAGAGCTCCGTAGCCGATGTCACCCGAGTCGAGCGTGTCCTTCGCGAAGACGACCTCGGCGACGTTGACGGCTCCCGATCCGAGGAGCGCGACGTTCCAGACCACGAGCACCGTCAGTAGCGATCGCGATGTCACGACGAGCCTGAGACCGTCGGCGACGTCGCGCCAGTGGCCGCGCGTGAGCGGCTCCTCCGAGCGGAGCTTCGTCTCCGGGATGCGTGCGACGAGCAGCGCCGAGACGAGGAAGGTCACCGCGTTCACGAGGTACGGAACCGAGGTTCCCCACGCCGCGACGAGCAGCGTCCCGACGAGCGGGCCGACCGTCATGGCAAGTGTGTCCACGGTCACGGTCAGCGAGTTGGCGTTCGCGAGATCCTCCTCCCGCACGAGATTCGGGATGGCGGCGTTCGCGGCCGGGAAGAAGAACCCCGTTGCCACGCCCGCGACCCCCGCGAGCACGACGAGGCCCTCCGTACGGTCAACGAACGGCAGCGCTGCGAAGACCCCGAAGCGGACGAGATCCGACGTGATCATCAGCCAGCGCCGCGAGAAGCGGTCGACGAGCGGGCCGAGGAGGAAGCCGATGACGACGATCGGGATGAAGTCCGCGATCAGAAGGGCCGCCACCCAGACGCCCGACTCGGTCTGGTCCCAGACCTGGAGCACAAGGGCGACGGCGGCGAGATACGTGCCGAAGCTGGAGCCCGCGGTAGCGAGGAAGAGATACGCAAACGCCCGCGACCGGCGAAAGAGGTCGAGACGGCTTGAGCTCTCCACGACCGGAGGTGACGCTACCACTCGGTCCCGATTTCGACTACGGCCATTCCAGCCGTGTCCTCAGAGGACATGTGCGGAAGGTTCGGCGGGAGCGGTCGCGTGCCTGCTGCCGCTCAGGCGCCGCGCATCGCCTTCTGTGCACGCGTTGCTACCAGCCCGGTGAGTCTGCGGACCTCGCCCTGAGGCGGTGGCGCGAGCGCGTTCACGTAGAGCACCGCTGCCTCTGCCCGCGAGACCTGCATGGCGACGACGTCGACGTAGACCCGAACGCCCTGGACGGTTGCGACCGCCCGATGCGCAACGGACCGCGTTCCCCTCGCCGGGAACGGAACGCGCTTGAACGACACGAGTCGCACCGCTGAGCTCCGCAGGTCGGCACGAAGCGCGGCGCGCAGGCACTGCTCTCCCGCGGGGCTCGTATTTCGCAGCCAGGAAGCATTCGAATCCGCGTGCGTCGCGTAGACGGACGCTGTCGATCTCACGAACTCACCGGTCGTCGTGAAGCTGGGCGAGCTGCTCTTCCCCGTGACCGTGAGGTCCGACTCGTCGAGCGCCGCGCAGTAGAAGCCGCCGCCGCCGGTCGGCGCGGGTTGCGCGGCGTACACGGGGCTGAAGTCCGCGGGACGCAAGAGCATCGCCTTTGCGCGCGCCTGGTCCGCAGCAGTGAACCGCTCCTTCGGATCGCCGCGCCCGGCGAGCGCGGAGGCCGCGGCCACCAGGGCGACCAGCGCAACGAACACGACGAGCCTCATTCGTCTCAGAGTACGGACACTCACGGCTCGTAGGCGAGGTTCTGCCGGAGCCAGCGCTCCGCCTCGGCGATCGCGACGCCCTTCCGCTCGGCGTAGTCCGCGACCTGGTCGCGACCGACTCGCCCCACCGAGAAGTACCGCGCCTGCGGATGGCCGAAGTAGAGCCCACTCACGCTCGACCCCGGGGTGGTGGCGAACGACTCGGTGAGACCGATGCCCGCGCGACCCGCGTCGAGCAGGTCGAGCAGCGTGCCCTTCTCGGAGTGGTCGGGACAAGCCGGATAGCCGAACGCAGGCCTGATCCCGCGGAAGTCCTCGCGGATGAGCTCCTCGCTGGAACGGGATTCGCCCGGCGAATACCACTCCGCGCGTGCTCGCTCGTGTAGCCGCTCGGCGAATGCCTCCGCGAGGCGGTCGGCAAGGGCGCGGACCATGATCGCGCTGTAGTCGTCCTTATCGCCGGCGAAGACCTCCGCGAGATCCTCGCTCCCGTGGATAGCGACAGCGAAGGCGCCCACGTGGTCGACGAGACCCGATTCGTGCGGCGCGACGTAGTCGGCCAGCGAGCGGTTCGGTCGCGAGTCCGCGTGGTCTGCCTGCTGCCGCAACATCGGGAAGCGGACGCCGCCGTCGAGGACGACGTCGTCCCCGTCCGCGAACGCAGGCCAGAACCCGTAGACCCCGCGTGCCTGCAACGAGCCGTCGGTCGCGATCCGGTCGAGCAGGTCGTTGGCGGCGCCGAAGAGGTCGCGCGCGACTTCGCCTTTCTCGGGATCGTCGAGGATCGCGGGATAGCGACCCTTGAGCTCCCAGGCGTGGAAGAAGAACGTCCAGTCGATGTACCGGCGCAGCGTGGCGATGTCCTCCTCGGCCACGTGCGCGCCCGCGAACGGAGGGGCGGCGAGATCGTCGACGTGCCAGTCGATGGGCGTCCGTCGTGATCGCGCCTCACGCAGCGGCAGCAGCGGCTTGCGCCCCTTCTCCGCGTGCAGCGCGCGGAGCCGCTCCTGGTCGGCGCGGTTCTCGGCGTCGAGCGTCGTGCGCCGCGTGGCGTCGAGCAGGTCGCCCACGACCCCGACGACCCGGGACGCGTCGAGGACGTGCACGGTCGGCTGCCCGTACTCGGGCGCGATGCGCACGGCCGTGTGCTGCCTCGACGTCGTCGCGCCGCCGACGAGCAGCGGCAGCTCGAAGCCGCGGCGATCCATCTCCTTCGCGACCGAGACCATCTCGTCGAGCGACGGCGTGATGAGGCCGGAGAGTCCGACGATGTCGCAGTCCTGCTCGAGGGCAGTGTCGAGGATGCGGTCCGCCGGGACCATGACCCCGAGGTCGATCACCTCGTAGCCGTTGCAGCCGAGGACGACGCCGACGATGTTCTTGCCGATGTCGTGGACGTCTCCCTTCACGGTTGCGAGCACGATCCGGGCGGCGGACGAGCGCTCGGTCTTGTCGGCCTCCATGAACGGCTCGAGATAGCCGACCGCCCGCTTCATCGCGCGCGCGCTCTTCACCACCTGCGGTAGGAACATCTTCCCGGAGCCGAAGAGATCGCCGACGATCTTCATCCCGTCCATGAGCGGCCCCTCGATGACGTCGAGCGGCCTGGCCGCGGCCGCGCGGGCCTCCTCCGTGTCCTCCTCGATGAAGTCGACGACGCCGTGGACGAGCGCGTGAGCGAGCCGCTCTCCCACCGGAGCCTCGCGCCACGATAGGTCGAGCTCGCGCCTCGTCGCGGCGCCCGTCACGGTCGAAGCGAGCTCGACCAGGCGCTCCGTCGCGTCGGGGCGCCGGTCGAAGAGCACGTCCTCGACGCGTTCGAGGAGCTCCGGCTCGATGTCCTCGTACACCGCGAGCTGCCCGGCGTTGACGATTCCCATGTCGAGGCCGGCGCGGATCGCGTGGTACAGGAACGACGCGTGCATCGCCTCGCGCACGACGTCGTTCCCGCGGAAGGCGAACGAGAGGTTCGAGACCCCGCCGGAGACGAGCGCGCCCGGGCATCGCTCCTTCAGCAGCGGGATCGCCTCGATGAAAGCCTTCGCGAAGGTTGCGTGCTCCTCGATCCCCGTGGCGACGGCGAGGATGTTGGGGTCGAGGACGATGTCCTCGGGTGCGAAACCGGCCGTCTCAATGAGCAGGTCGTACGCGCGGCCGAGGATATCGACCTTGCGCTCGACCGTCTCCGCCTGCCCGCGCTCGTCGAAGGCCATGACGACAACTGCCGCTCCGTAGCCGCGGACGATGCGGGCCTGCTCGAGGAACGGCTCCTCCCCTTCCTTCAGCGAGATCGAGTTGACGACTCCCTTACCCTGGAGGCACCGCAGGCCGGCTTCGAGCGCGGAGAAACGCGAGCTGTCGACCATGATCGGAAGGCGCGCCGCCTCCGGCTCGGTCGCGAGCAGGTTGAGGAACGTCGTCATCGCCTGCTCCGCGTCGAGGAGGTCGGCGTCCATGTTGACGTCGAGCAGGTTCGCGCCCCCGCGCACCTGCTCGAGCGCGACGTCGACCGCGCCCTGGAAGTCGTTCGCCTCGATGAGACGTCTGAAACGGGCCGAGCCCGTCACGTTCGTCCGCTCGCCGACCACGACGAAGCCCGTGTCCGGCCGGACCACGAAAGGATCGAGACCGGAGAACCGCGACAACCCCGAGCTCTCCGGGACGCGGCGCGGAGGCAGCCCCTCCACCGCGCGCGCGATGGCATGCGTGTGCTCCGGCGTCGTCCCGCAGCAGCCGCCGACGAGGTTCACGAGCCCGTCCTCCGCGAACGCCCGCAAGATAGCGGCTCGTGTCCGCCGCCTGCTCGTCGTGGAGCCCGAGCGCATTCGGGAGACCGGCGTTCGGATGGCACGAGACATACGTCGAGGCGACGCCGGCCAGCCCTTCGAGGAACGGGCGCATCTCGGTCGCGCCGAGCGAGCAGTTCACGCCCACGATGAACGGCTCGGCCTGCTCGACCGAGATCCAGAACGCGTCCGACGTCTGCCCGGAGAGATTGCGGCCGCTCTTGTCGATCGCCGTGAAGGACAGCCACAGCGGCAGCTCCGGGGCGGCGTTTCGGGCCGCGACGATCGCAGCCTTGGCGTTGAGCGTGTCGAAGATCGTCTCGATGAGGAGGAAGTCGGCGCCGCCGTCGCGAAGCGCGCGCATCTGCTCCTCGTACGCCGCCTGCACCTGCTCGAAGGTCACGGCGCGGTACGCGGCATCGTCCACCTTCGGAGAGAGCGAGAGCGTGACGTTCAGCGGGCCGACGGAGCCGGCGACGAATCGGGGCCTGTCAGGCGTGCGCTCCGTCCATGCGTCCGCGGATGCACGCGCGAGACGCGCACCCTCGAGGCTCATCTCCGCAGCCGCTCCCTGCAGCGCGTAGTCGGCCTGGCCGATAGAGGTCGCCGTGAACGTGTTCGTCGTGGCGATGTCGGCGCCGGCCTCGAAGTAGGCGTCGTGGATCTCGGAGACGATCTCCGGCGCGGTGAGGTTGAGGAGATCGGGATCCCCCTTGACGTCGTGTGTGTGGTCGCGGAAGCGCTCGCCTCGGTACTCCTCCTCGGAGAAGCCGCGGCGATGGATGAGGACTCCCCACGCCCCGTCGAGCACCAGGATTCTGTTCGCGAGAAGCTCGCGCATACGAGGCTCGACGTTCATGCGGTCCGGGTTGTCGAACCACTCCATCGCCGGAGCCGGGCTCCGCCCGGCGAGAGGCTCATCGACGGTGACGCCTCGATTCGGTACAGGAGGGGGCTCACGGGGGAACCATGGGTTCCCCCGTGATCAAGTTCCATATGTCCACGGGCTTGCTTCACGAATTCGGCTCCCGCCTAAGAGGTCGGGAGCCGGGAAGCTCGCGAGGCTCTTTAGGCGTTTGGTAACCCGGTCGCCAAGCTGCCGTTCAAAGCTCTCCGGGGATTCTCACGTTAGCGAATACGGCCGAGTGCGAGCAATTCCTCCGGCGGGCGTCAGCCCGCGAATGCTGCGAGCGCGTCGCGCCCGCTCCCGACGAACGGCTCACCGTGGGCGAGCAGGAGGTGGTCGAAGTCGAGCGCCGCTATCTGCCGGTACGACTCGCGCAGCCCCTCCTTGGTCTCCTCCGGCTCGTCCATGAGATAGTCGGGCACGAACACGAGCGGCCCGCCCGGCTCCCAGCGCACGGCGCCGTCCGCGAGTGCGAGCGCGCGGTGCGCCGGCACGTGGAGCGCGGACTCGTCGGGGCAGATCGCCCCCACCTCGTGCGCGACGACACCGCCCGGCAGCTCATCGCCGGGGTCGAACGGCTCGATGGTTTCGCCGTGCGTGAACTCGTGGAGCCCGTGCCGGGAGCAGTGCACGGACGCGCCGAAGCGCTCCGCGAATTCTCCGCTCGACCGGTAGTGGTGTCGATTCGTCAGGAGGACGTCCGTGGGCGGGCCGTGCTCCGCGAACCAGTCGAGACCCTCGTCGGGCGCGATCGGGTCGATCAAGACTCGTTCCGACTCGAGGTAGTACGAGTGGACCGGGATCTTGATGTTGGGGTGCACGGCGCTCCAGTGCCAGACGCCGGGAATGATCTCTTCCACGTCCCGAGCCTAACGCTGCTCAGCCCGCGAAGACGCGGCGCTCCGCGTCCTCGATGATCTCGTCCTGGCTCGGAGGGGTCAGCATCAGCTCGACGATGTCCTCGACGCGCGGGTCGTCGGTCGCGCGCATCAGGGCGATCGCGGCGTCGATGTCGTACTCCGTTCGCCGCAGCTCGACGTCCGGTCCGAGCAGCGCCCAGTAGGCGCCGGGCCGCGCTTCGTAGGGAAGACCCACGCTGCCGGGATTCACGAGCCGGAGGCCCGCAACGCGCCGGTCGAACTGCATGTGCGTATGGGCGGTGACGAAGCAGTCTGCGCCGATGCCCTCGCTGAACTCGCAGACGCGCGCTTCGGGCGTTCGCACCGTCACGCATTCCTCGTCCGAGCGCGGCGAGCCGTGGGAGAAGCAGACGACACCTAGGCCGTCGACGCCTACCGTGACGGTCTGCTCGAAACCCGCGAGGAAAGCCATGTCCTCCGCAGCGTGGTGCTCCGCCATCCACGGCCCACGACCCTCCGTCTCGATGCCGACGATGCGATCGGCGTTCCCGCGAACGAATTGCGCCGGAAGCTCGAGATCTCGCACAAGCGCGAGCGTCTCCTGCGGCAGCGACCCCCAGGTCAGATCGCCGCAGAAGACAACGAGGTCAGGCCGATCCCGCTCGAGCTCGGCGAGCACGGCCGCGAGCGCCGGCGCGTTGCCGTGGACGTCCGCGAGCGCAGCGACTCTAGCCAGTCGTCCGTCCTGAGACCGAGAGCTGGTTCTCGGCGTGCTTGATGCGTTGCTCGAGCTGCCAGCGGTCGGCTGCCGACTCGCCCGCCTCGACCCTCTCGAGCTCGGCCTTCGCCGCCTCCAACTGGGCGCGGGCACGCTCGTCGTCGATCTGGTTGACGCTGACCGCATCGTCCACGAGCGCGAGCGCGCGATCGAGCTCCACCTTGAAGAAGCCCGGGCCGGTGGCGAACTCGAGCACCTCGTTGCCGCCGAGATGGATGCGCGTCGAGCCGGCTTTGAGCGTCGCGACCAGCGGCGCGTGCCGCGCGAGGACGCCGATCTCGCCGGCCGCGCCCGGCACGATCACCATCTCCGCCTCGCCGTCGAACGCCGGGCCGTCGGGTGTGACGAGCGCGACGTCGAACTTCGGGTGCGACTCGGCCACGGCCCGACTACGCCGCGACGGCCTCGGCCTGCCGCGCCTTCTCGACCGCGTCCTCGATCGTGCCGACCATGTAGAACGCGGACTCGGGGAGGTCGTCGTGCTCGCCGTCGATGATCGAGCGGAAGCTGCGGATCGTGTCCTCGAGCTTCACGTACTTGCCCGGGGTGCCCGTGAACTGCTCGGCGACGAAGTTCGGCTGCGACAGGAATCGCTCGATGCGGCGCGCGCGGGCGACCACGACCTTGTCCTCGTCGGTCAGCTCGTCCATCCCGAGAATCGCGATGATGTCCTGCAGATCGGCGTAGCGCTGGAGGATCTGCTGCACGAGCGTGGCGACCTCGTAGTGCTCGTCCGAGACGATGCCCGGCTGCAGCGCGCGGGAGTTGGACTTGAGCGGGTCGACTGCCGGGTAGATGCCCTTCTCCACGATCGAGCGCTCGAGCACCGTCGTCGAGTCGAGGTGCGCGAAGGTGTTCGCAGGAGCGGGATCCGTGAGGTCGTCGGCGGGCACGTAGATCGCCTGCACCGACGTGACCGAGCCCGTGCGCGTGGAGGTGATCCGCTCCTGCAGCTGGCCCATCTCGGTCGCGAGCGTCGGCTGGTAGCCGACCGCACTCGGCATGCGGCCGAGGAGCGCCGAGACCTCGGAGCCCGCCTGGACGAAGCGGAAGATGTTGTCGATGAAGAGCAGCACGTCCTGGCCCTCGTCGCGGAAGTACTCCGCCATGGTCAGGCCGGACAGCCCAACGCGCAGGCGGGCTCCCGGCGGCTCGTTCATCTGCCCGTAGACGAGCGCGACCTTGTCCACGACCCCCGACTCGGTCATCTCGAGCCAGAGGTCGTTGCCCTCGCGAGTGCGCTCTCCCACGCCCGCGAAGACGGAGACGCCGCCGTGCTGCATCGCGACGTTGTGGATCAGCTCCTGGATGAGCACGGTCTTGCCGACGCCTGCGCCGCCGAAGAGACCGACCTTGCCGCCCTTCACGTAGGGCGCGATCAGATCGATGACCTTGATCCCCGTCTCGAAGGTCTCGATCTTGGGCGAGAGATCGCGGAAGGCGGGCGGATCGCGGTGGATAGACCAGCGCTCGACGCCCTCGGGAATCGGCCCGGCCTCGTCGATCGGCTCGCCGATCACGTTCCACAGACGCCCGAGCGTCGCCTGTCCGACCGGCACGGAGATCGGAGCTTCGGTATCGACGCACACAGCGCCGCGCGAGAGGCCGTCCGTCGAGTCCATGGCGACGGCGCGAACCCTGTCGTCTCCGAGATGCTGCTGAACCTCGGCGACGAGCGTGCGGGTCGCGTCGCCCTCGGCGATCTCGATCTCGAGGGCCGTATTGATCTCCGGCAACCGGTCGGCGAAGACGGCGTCGATGACGACACCCTTGATCTCGATGATCCGGCCCGTGTTCGTGCGTTCTACACCGTTCTCGGACATGGTTCTCCTGAGGCGAAGGGCTGGGCGGCGGTCGTCCGCACGCCGGCCTCTGAGTCTATCGGAGGGCTCGAGCCGGAGCCGCGACTGCCACTTGGTCGAGTCGACACGACGACCGCGAGCGCGAAGCGCTCGCGCTTTAGGGATCTTCAGCGGATCGGAAGGCCGCGCTAGCGGCTTCCGATCCTGGGCTATGAAGTCTTCGGCTGGACGATCGACACCTTGATCCCCTTCCCCGCGAGGCCGGCGAGCGCCTGGTTCATCTTCGTCCAGCTGTCGAAGCTGAGCCCCTGCAGATGGGGATCGGTGATGAGCCCGCCGAAGCCCGGCTGCTGCGCCTGCTCGGCCGTATCCCGGATGTCGACCGAGAGCTGGCGCATCTGCTTGACCAGCTTGTTCGCCTCGGGCTGGTACTCGTCCGGTGCACCCTTCTTGTCCAGCTCGCCGGCCGCCTTGTCTATGACGGTCGACGCCTCCTCCATCCGTGCGAGCAGCTCGTCCACGGACTGGGCGCGGGTGATCCTGGCGAGGGCGAAGTCGACGCGGTCGCGGTTGAGAACGACCGCCTTCGCATAGTCCTCGGGAGACGGCTGGCCACCGCCTCCGCAACCTGCGGCGGCGACGAGGAGGAGCGCCGCGAGCAGCACGAGGACGAGTCGGCGGGCGGTCATATGGGGCAACGCGCGATCTAGAGAACCGAGCCGGCTGGCGGCAGCCCGCGACCCGCCTTGACGACCCGCAGGATCGCCTGCTCGCGCTCGAGAGCTCCACTCGGGGGCGAGAGATTAGGCCGGCCTTCGTACTGCGCAAGCGAGCCCGTGGGAGACGGCGCGGCGAGCTGCGTCCCGAGCCCGAGCGCAGCGAGCGCGAACGCAGCCGCGATGCCGACCTGAAGCCTCGTCGTCGAGAGGTGACGCACCCGACGAACGACCACGGGGCGACGCATCGAGTGGAGAGGCGCGCTGCGCATCCGCTCCGTCAGGTCGCGCATGTCGTCGGCGAACGTCGCGCAGGCGCCGCAGCGCTCCAAGTGAGCCGAGAGCATGCGCTGCTCGAGCTGGGACAGCTCGTCGTCGAGCTCGAGCGAGACCTGCTCGCGTACTCGTGCGCACACCGACTGCGGATACACCGCGCTCATGTTGCTTGAGACGTCATGAATCCCGCCGAGTTAGCGATCACTCGACGGGAGTCTCGACCGCTGTCGCCACCGGCACCTCGGCCGGCGCGGCCGCTGCCGCGCGCTTCGCCGCGTACGCGGCTTGCCGCACCCTCGCCTGCTCCTCGAGGTCGAAGGGGCTGAGCACCTCGGCAAAGTGACAGGCGACCGGATGCTGCCCGCCCGCACGGGGGACGAACGCCGGCTCCTCCTCCGCGCAGATCTCCTGAGCCTTCCAGCAGCGCGTGCGGAAGCGGCAGCCGGACGGAGGGTTCGCGGGACTCGGGACGTCGCCCTCGAGCACGATCCTCGACCGCTTGCCGCGCTGCGTGGGAGACTCGATCGGCACGGCGGACAGGAGCGCCTGCGTGTACGGATGCATCGGCGAGTGATAGATCTGCTCGCGCGTCCCGAGCTCGACCACCTTGCCCAGGTACATCACGGCGACGCGGTCCGACACGTGCCGCACGACCGACAGGTCGTGCGCGATGAACATGTACGTGAGGCCGAACTGCCCCTGAAGCTCGTCGAGCAGGTTCACGACCTGAGCCTGGATGGAGACGTCGAGCGCCGACACCGGCTCGTCGAGCACCATCATCCTGGGGTTCAGCGCGAGCGCGCGGGCGACGCCGATCCGCTGTCGCTGGCCGCCCGAGAACTCGTGCGGGAAGCGGTTCGCGTGCTCCGGCGAGAGGCCCACGGTGCGCAGAAGCTCCTCGACGCGGCGACGACCCTCGCCGCGCCGGTAGAGACCGTGGATCTTCAGCGGCTCGCCGACGATGTCGCGGACCGTCATCCGCGGGTTGAGCGACGCATAGGGATCCTGGAAGACGATCTGGATGTCTCGCCGAACCGCACGCATACGCTTCCGCTTGTAGTTCGTGATGTCATTGCCGTCGAAGATGATCTGACCCGACGTCGGCTCGAGCAGCTTCATGATCGTGCGGCCGAGGGTCGTCTTGCCGCAGCCGGACTCGCCGACCACGCCGAGCGTCTCACCGGGGCGCACACTGAGGGAGACGCCGTCGACGGCACGCACCTGGCCGACCGTGTGGCGGAATAGGCCCGCCTTGATCGGGAAGTGCTTGACGAGCTCCTCGATACGAAGAAGCTCGCTCCCGTTCGTCGAGGCCGCATCGCTCGGGGCGACAGCCGTCGACTCCTCGGTGGCGCTCATCCTCCCTCCTCCACGCCGGCCGTGATCGGTGAGCGCACCGACGCGAGCTCCTCAGAGAAATGACACGCGGAGCGATGCTCCGGAGCCGCGTCGTCGGTCGCGCGCAGTGCCGGGATCTCCGTCCGGCAGCACGGCCCGCCCCTGCGAGTGCGTGCACCGGGGATGGAACGCGCAACCAGGGGGCAGGCTGATGAGGCTCGGGGGCTGCCCGGGGATCGGCTCGAGGCGATCCTTGTCCGCGTCGACGCGGGCGAGGCTGTTCATCAACCCGATCGTGTACGGATGCCGGGGCGAGTCGAAGATCGTGAACACGTCCCCGATCTCGACGACACGGCCCCCGTACATGACGACGACGCGATCGGCGAGCTCGGCGATCAGCCCGAGGTCGTGCGTGATGAGGACGATCGCGGCGTGGGTCTGCTCCTGCGCTGTCTTGATGACCTCGACGATCTGCGCCTGGATCGTGACGTCGAGGGCGGTGGTCGGCTCGTCGGCGATGAGGACGCTCGGGTCGTTCGCCATCGCCATCGCGATCATCGCCCGCTGGCGCATGCCGCCCGAGAACTCGTGGGGGTACTGATCCACCCGACGCTCCGCGAACGGCACGCCGACGCTCTCGAGCAGCTCGATCGTGCGTACGCGAGCCGCCTCCTCCTTCATGTCCGGGTGGTGCGTGAGGAGGGCCTCCGAGATCTGGTCGCCGATCGTGAACACGGGGTTCAGCGACGTCATCGGATCCTGGAAGATCATCGACATCTCGCCGCCGCGCAGATGGCGGAGCTCGTCCTTGGGCATCGTCACGAGGTCCTTGCCCTTGTACAGCGCCTCGCCGGTCACGATGCGCCCGGGCGGCATCGGGATGAGCCCGAGGACGGAGAGCATCGACACGCTCTTCCCCGAGCCCGACTCGCCGACGATGCCGAGCACCTCCCCGGGGTGGAGGTCGTAGCTGACCCCGGTGACGGCCTTCACGACGCCGTCCTCGGTGCCGAACTCCACCGTCAGGTCGCGGATCGAGAGGATCGGCTCAGCCACAGACGAGATGGTAGGCGCTAGGCGCGGTGGCGTCGCTGCGTCGGGTCGAGCGCGTCGCGCAAGCCGTCGCCGACGAAGTTGATGCAGAGCGCGATGAGGAGGATCGCGAGGCCGGGGAACGTCACGAGCCACCAGAGCGTGAAGCCCTCGCTCTGGCCGTCGGCGAGGAGCTTCCCGAGCGCGGCGTTCGGCGGCTGGATGCCGTACCCGATGAAGGAGAGGAAGGCCTCGATCAGGATCGCGCCCGCGACGATGAGGGTCGTGAAGACGACGATCGGGCCGACGCAGTTCGGGAGGATGTGCCGCGTGATGATGCGGAGGTCGCTTGCGCCCGCGGCCTTCGCGGCCTCGACGAACTCCTTCTCGCGCAGCGACAGGAACAGCCCTCTCACGACACGGGCGAGCCCGACCCAGAAGAGCAAGGCGAGGATGATCCCGATCTTCATCGGCTGGGCGATCGGGATCGTGATCGGGCCGACCGAGACCTCGGAGTCGTTCGAGCCGAAGTAGACGGCTGCGGTGAGCAGCACGGCGACCCCGGGGAGCGTGAGGATGAGGTCGGTCAGCCGCATCAGGAGGTTGTCGACGCGGCCCCCGTAGTAGCCGGCGACGGCGCCGACCGCCGTGCCGATCGCCGTGGCGAGGATCGCGACGAAGAACGCGACCCAGAGCGAGGTGCGGATGCCGTAGATGATCCGGCTCAGGTAGTCACGCCCGAGCTGGTCCGTCCCGAGGAAGTGATGGCCCGCGAGTCTCGGCGAGAGCGCCAACCCCGTGTTCGGGTCGGGGTGGTTCAGGTCGATCTCGTCGTAGCCGTACGGGGCGATGTGCTTCGCGAAGAGCGCGACGAGAGCGAAGAAGATCAGAACCCCCAGGCTTACGACCGCGAGCCTGTGGCGGAAGAACCGCATGCGCGCGTACGACCACTGGCTCCGAGCCTTGAGCTCGACGCCGGCCTCGTACGCCAGCTCGGCGTCGGTCGAGACGGGAGCGATGGTGGGGCTCCGACATCGTCACGCCGCCGCCCGGGCCGGGCTGCGCGGTCGAATGGACCATCCGCGTGCGGGTTCTGCGGGTCAGTCATACCGCACGCGTGGATCGAGGTAGCCGTAGGCGATGTCGGCGAGCAGGTTGAAGATGATGATCATCGTCTGCCGTGATCATCAACCACGCCATGATCGGGTAGGGGTCGTTGGCACCGAGCGCCGTGACGAAGTAGAGGCCCATGCCGTCGAGCGAGAACACGGTCTCCGTGGCGATGGCGCCGCCGAGGAGCGCGCCGAAGTTGAGGGCGACGAGCGTGACGAGCGGGATGAGCGCGTTGCGGAACGCGTGCTTCATCGTGACCTTCTGCTCGCTCAGGCCCTTCGCGCGAGCGGTGCGCACGTAGTCGGAGTTGACGACCTCGAGCATCGACGCGCGCATGAAGCGCGAGTACGTCGCGATGCTGGCCACCATGAGCACGAGCACCGGCAGCACGAGGTGATGCGCGCGATCGATCCAGAAGTGGATGCCCGAGCCGGGGTCGATGGAACTCAGGCTGGCGATCGGGAAGACGTTGTATCCGGTCCACTGGTTGACGTAGACGACTCAGCACCTGCAGCATCAGCGCAAGCCAGAAGACGGGCATGGCGAGGCCGACGAAGCTGAACGTGGTCGCGGTGTAGTCGAACACGCGAGTACTGCCGTAAGGCCGAGTACACCCCGATGCCGACGGCGATGAGGATCGCGAGGAGCTCAGCGATGATGACGAGCTGGAGCGTGTGCCTCATCACCCGCCAGAGGTCGGGGAGGATCGGCTTGTCGCCGAGGAGCGTGGTGCCGAACTGATTCGTGACGGCGTCCCTGACCCAGTACGCGTAACGCACGGGGATCGAGTCGTCGAGGTGCTTGCGGTCCTTGATGTTCTGGATCGACTGCTGGGAGATGTGCGGATTCAGCAGCGTAGCGCGAGCGGATCGCCCGACACTGCGACGAACGTGAAGACGAGGAAGCTCGCGGCGACCAGCACCACGACGCTGTACAGAAGTCTCCTGATCACGTACGTGGAGCATTCCTCGCCTCCGTATCTTAGAAGGTCGCCCCGCCCCCGCCAGCAGGCGGGGGCGGGGCGGTCTCGTGCAGGTCACGCAGGACTGCACGTGCGCAGTCGTCGCTCACGAAGCGAGCCAGGACCAGGTGCTCGAGCGTTCCAGGTCAGCCCTGCTGGGTCGGTCGAGGTCGTGGCCCTTCAGCTCTCGCCGAGGATCGTGAAGACCGGCCGCGACGAACATCGGGATGGACGGGACGTCCTTCACCATCATGGCCTCGGCCTGGTTCAGGAGCTTCGTCCGCTCGTTCTCGTCGAGTCGTGACCTTCGACCTTCTGGAAGATCGCCGGCACCTTCTTGTTGCAGTAGTTGCCTGTAGTTCTGGTCGCCACCGCAGCCGAGCTGTCGTTGAACGGTCGATGTTCGTCCCGGGGCCTCCGACCCACGTGAACATGACGAGATCCCAGTCACCCGACGGCAGCGTCGTGCCGAAGAGCAGTGCCCGCGGGCCGGAAGCGCGGCACCAGCTCGATGCCGACGCTCTTGAGCTGCCGCTGGATGATCTCGAACGTCAGCGCGCGGAGCTGGTTGCCGGTCGTCGTCGAGAAGCGGAACGACAGCTTGCCGACGCCCGGGCACGAGAAGATCTTGTCGTTGCCCGCGCTCGGCTTGTCCGGGCCACCCGTGCAGCCCTTCGTCTTCAGCGATGCTGATGACCTTCTTCTGGCTGAACTTGTACCGAGCCAATGCTGCTGGTAGCTCTGCTCGAACGTCTTGAAGATGTTGCTCTGCAGACGGCAGTCTCGCGGAGCGACGCGTCCGCTGAGTAGAGCGCCGTGGCGATCTGCGGACGGTTGATGCCGGTGATGAGCGCCTGCCGGACGTACGGCTGCTTCAGGGCCGGATGCCCCTTCGGGCCGAACTGGATGTCGATGTGCTCCCACGAGTACCCGGCGCCGGCCTGACCTTGAACTTCGTGTCCTTCCGGAAGTCGACGATCTGGAGCTGGGGCTGCGGCTCCATCGCCTGGCCCTCGCCGGACTTCAGGGCCTGGAAGCGAGCGTTCGTGTCGAGGATGTACCGGAAGACGACACGGTCGAGCTTCCTTCGGGCCGCGCCGTTGTACTTCGGGTTCTTGACGAGCGTGATCTGCGTGCCCTTCTGCCAGCTCTGGAACTTGAACGGGCCGCTCGAGACGTGGATCGAGTCGCCCCACAGCTTGTTGAAGTCCTGCCCGGCGACCGCGTGCGCAGGACGGCTGGTGCCGACGAGCGTCCCAGGCGGCGTACGCCTTCCCTTCTAACGTACGACGTACGTTCTTGCCCTTCAGCCTTGACGCCTGATGTCCTCGCAGCCGGTGCGCGACGTGATGTCCCAGTTGGGGTTATGATCGTCTGCCAGGTCGCCAGGAAGTCGGCGCCGGTGACGGGCTTGCCGTCGGACCACTTCGCGGTCGGCTTGTACGTGAACGTGACCGTGAGCGGGTCTTCTTCAGGATCTTGGGTGGCCGTCGAAGAGAACGGAGCGAGCTCGACCTTCTTGTCGTAGATCTTGCCGCCCGCGAGGATCGGGTTCGTCGACGAGCGCCGTCGCCGCGAGCGAGCCCTCTGTCGAGCAACGGGTTCAGGTTCGCCGGCTCCTGGTCGTGAATGAACACGACTGTCCCGGCCGACCGCGGGCCGCTCGCCGTTGCTGCTGGGCCGATCACGAGGCTCGCGACAATGCGCGACCGCGCCGGCCAGCAGCAAGATCGAACGCTTACGCATGTACTCCCTCCATCCGAGTGGTCTCCTGCGAGCTCGACCAGGGCAGCGGCCCAGGACACGTCCGTCGGCGTTGCAGCACGGCAGCCGCAGTCGATCGCCGAGAATAGCCCTCTCATCGCCATGGTCAAGTGCAGGATCATATTCTGTGACGTTACGGGATCGATTTCGTTAGGAGGGCGCGATGCAAATTCCGCGAGCAGGACGCAAGCAGAGGGAACGCGCAGCAATTCATCGTGGCGGCCGAGGATGCCGGACGCCTGGTCGACGAGGTCCGGAGCTCCTCGAGCGAGCGGTCGGCGTCCAGTGGTACCGCCAAGCACGGAACCGACGTCGACCGGCGCCGCGCTCCGCTCTGCAGGCTCCGCCGGCGCGTGCCGGGGTGAGGGGTGGCCCGGAGCCGGCGACGACGCGGTGCGCGGCGCCTCTCGAGGTCAGCCCCGAGGCGGTCGTCTGGCTCGCGAGCCGGGCGATCTCGTACATGGACGAGACCGGCTTCCCGGAAGCGGTCGAGCCGTGGTTCCGCGAGACGTACCCACCCGAGTTGAGCATCGGCCGGCGGCTCAGCGGTCGCGGCGCCAGAGCAGCAGCCCGAACGGGAAGAGCGCGGCGACCGGCGAGGTACGGGGCGAGGGCGACCTCGGCGCGCTCTCCCTCGCACGACGGTCGGCCCGCTCCCGAGGAGCTCGTGCCTTGCGGCCCGCGGCCCCGAGCTGGTTCTCCGAGTACACGCTGCCCCCGGTCGAGGCGGCGAGCCGATCGAGCGTCGCGCGCGCCGACGGGTCCGCGCGTACCGCGGCTCGGGTGTGCCGCGCGTGAAGACCCGCTCGCCTCGTTCCAGAACTGGACGAAGACCGGGTCGATCCCGGGCCCTGCCCGAACAGCGCGCGAGCCCGCGTTCGCGACCGGCTGGCTCTCGCCGTCGGTGAGCACGACGCAGCCTCTTGTGCGCGCCGGGCGAAGAAGCGCGGTGCCACGCGGTCAGCGAGCGCGAGCGCGTGACGCGCGCGGGTCAGGACCGACAGCGGGCGGCGGGCGCTCGATCCCGACCGAGCGGTCGATCGTCGCGTCGAACACCTTCTCGTCGAGGCTCGGGAAGAGGTGCGGGAGCACCCGGTCGGTGAGCGACGCGACCCCGACGGGGACTCGGAAGGTAGCGCGACGAAGATCCCGCAGCCTCTTCGCACGCTCGATGCGCTCGGCCGAGCCGGGTCGCTGCGCGAGCATCGAGCGCGAGACGTGTCGAGGACGACGAAACCTCCGCGTCGGTCCGCACCCGGCGTGCTCCCGCGCTGGAAGACAGGCTGTGCCGCAGCAAGCCCGACGAGGGACGCTCGCGCAGCCAAGAGCGACGAGCGCGACCAGTAGCGGACGCGCCGGGTGAGCGAGCCGAGCTCCGACGGACACGGCGAGCCCGCTGTGCACGAAGGAACGCGGCGAGGGGGACGAGCCCGCCGAGCGCGACGAGCGCAGCGGCCGGCGAAGGAAGACGAGGCTCGATCGGCCGTCGAGTAACCGTCCCGGCGTCCCGCGCCCGCGCCCTTGGAGCCGCTGCCGCCGGGGGCCGGGTTGGCCCCGCCTCCGCTCCGGCGAATCAGAGCCTGTCGCGCGCGCTGGAGCGCGAGCTCGAGGTTGTACTTCGCGTCGTTGTTCGTCGGGTCGAGCGCGATCGCCGCGCTGAAGCTCGCAGAGCGCGCTGAGAGAGCGCACGCGGTCCTGGGTCTCCGAGACGGGTCGCGCGAGCCCGAGCACGCCGACAGCTCCGCCGCCGGCGAGCGCCGCAGCGGGTCCTTGCCATCGCGACGATCGTCGCGAGGCGAGCCTGGGCGTCGTTGCGCGAGAGCGCAACTCGGGTCGGAGACGGTCGAGTCGCTCGGGTCGCGCGAGCCGAAACGCCCGGAGCGCACGGCGAAGCGAGATCGTCGTCGCCCGAGCGTGCGCCGCGGTACGCGAACGGGACGACCGTCGCGGCTGCCAGCTCGTCTGCGGCGCGACCCGGTACTGCGCGTCGCCGCTGTCGAACGCGTCGTGCTAGCGCGCACGTCGTCGACGCAAGGAGGACGAGTGCGAGGCCAGGACGAGGCACAGCGCGGCGCTGGTGGCGAGTGCCGCGCGGCGACGCACGCTCAGCGCTCCCGACGACTCGTCCTATTCACGTCGGCCTCCACCCTCTTGAGCGGCTGGCTCGGCGATGGTGAAGCGCGAGTCGACCCGCGAAGCGCTCGTGGGCCGCGAGCGCGAGGAACGCGAGCAGCCCGAGCACGAGGAACGCGATCGGGGCGCCGACGACGCTGCTGCTCGAAGCCGGATCGGAGTTGCGGTGTTAGACCGGTTCAGCAGGCTCGACGAAGGCGTCCTTCTCGAAGGTGCCCCGCCGAACAGCGCAGCGTCGCTCGACGGGCGAAGCGGGACGACGCGCAGCTGAGACGACCGCCGCAGGCCGATAGCGTCTGGCCAGTGTCGCGACGTCGTCCGGCGCGGTCTCGAGATCGCTGACGAGGAGAATCGAGCCCTTGTCGACCTGGTCTCGCTGGAGCATCGACTTGGCGAGGTCGAGCGCCGACGAGATACGCGTGCCCGCACGGAAGGTCGTGCGTCCACGGCGCACCGGCCCGATCCGCGGGGCGACGAGCAGGCGCAGGATCGGCCGCAGCTCCTTCGCAGGCGTCCCCGGTGGGAGCAGCTCGTACGGCGCATCGGAGAAGACGGCGAGCCCGATGGTCGCGCTCGGCCATCAGCCTCGGCAACTGCGCCGGATCGCGAGTAGTCCTCGTCCGTGATGCTCAGCGAGAGGTCGAGCATTCGACGACGCCGATCCGCAGGCGGCAGAAGGCCTGCTCGCGTTCGGCGCGGGCCGTGCAGACCGGCGGCGGCGACGAGGAGACGCGACGACGGCCGACGAGCACGAGCCGGACGAGGCCGCGTCCGCAGGATCACGCCACGGAGACCGACGGGTCCGGGCTCGCCAGGCCACCTGGGCCGCGGTGCTCCGCTCTACGCGCCCGCTACTCCGCTCGGCCTTCCTCCTGACGTGCTCGCACGCATGCTCGAGTGGGATGACCGTCGTCGTCGCCCGGGTCGCCCTCCGACCAGGCGAGCGTTCGAGCGGCTCGCGCGAGATCCGGGTCGTCCGCAGATCGAGCTCCTCGGCCACGAGCTCGAGTGCGCGGCGGCGTTCCTCGGTGCCGTCCGCGCGGCTCGACGCTCGAGCAGCACGAGTGCCTGCTCGAGCGGTGTGAGGACACGGGCCCTCGGCCGGCTCGGCTCCGTTCCGGCTCGCTTCTCGCGGCGCCGGATACAGCCCAGCCGAGCACGCTCCGGCGCAAGCGAGAACGAGCGCGAGAAGGAGAGCACGAGCACGAGCCACGGTGACATCCGGTACGAAGCAGCGGGGAAGGAGACGAAGTCCGCACGCCAGGGCGCGCTGCGCCTGCTCCGGCGCGTCGGCTTCGATCCGCGACGCGGACCTCGAGTGACGGCCTCGGCCACCCGACCGAATGGCGCCTGGTCGCGCCGGCCCGGCGCCGCGTACGAGACACGCGCCGTGTCGAAGTCGAGCGCGCTCGCTCGTTCGCCGGCGCACAGGGGCTGCCAGTGCAGCGAAGCATGTACCTCGTGCGCAGGTAGGTCGCGCCGCCGGCGTCCTGCCGGACGCAGCGTGGCTTGGCCGACGACCTCCAGGGAGGAAGCACGCCGAACCCGCACCGAGGACGGGTCGACCTTGCGCGGTCGAGCAGGACGTCGACCTGGGCCGTCACGGTGTCGCCGAAGAGCGTGATCCGCGGATCGAGCGACTGCACGCGATCCCCGCCTTCGGCATCGCTCGCGGCGGCCCGGTGCGATGCCGGCCGCTGCGCCGGGCTCGCGGTCTCACCGCCCCCGTCGAGCGACGAGCAAGCACGACCGCGATCGACGACGCGGCATCGCGACGAGGCCGACGCCGGCAGCAGGTTCTCCGGTTCACCGGCTCACGCCCCGATCACCCGCCGCGTGCGGCGCAGGCCGGTCCACACCAGGAACTCCGCGAGGATGTCCCCCGGTCGCTCGACGGTCACGACGACCGGATCGACGTCGAGCCGCGGAACGTATCGAGCAGCGCCTGCCGTCCCTCCTCGTTCTCCTCGCGTCGCGCGACGAGCCTCCTTCCGTCGCATGCGCACGGGCGACACGCGCCCGGTGCGCGGTCCCGCATCGGCACGACGATCCCGCTCGACATCGGGAAAGCTCTGCTCCCAGGTCGGGTCCTGGATCACGATGGGAACCACGTCCCAGCGGTGCTCGATCGCCGAGAGCCACGTGCCCAGCGAGGGCGACGGGATGAAGTCGGAGAGGAGGAAGACGAACGTCCCCGGAGTGACCGCGCCGTGTGTGCGAGGCAAGGTGGTCGATCGAGCGCTCGAGCCAGTCGGCAGGCCCGCCGTACTCCGTCGACCAGAGCCGCTCGTCCCGGAGCTCGATGAGCTTGCGGTCGCCTTTCGGCTGGCGCCAGTGCGGATCGCCGTCGGCGTAGTCGAGATACCCGACGAAGCCTCCCGCCGCACCGGCGCTCGCGAGCACGAGCTCGATGACCGTGCGCATCGCCTTCGGCTTGTCGAGCCAGGGCAGTGGAGGCCCGAAGCACGCCATCTCAGGTCGTCGATCGCAGACGATCACGACCTTCGGCGCCTCCTCGGCGAACCGTTCTCGCACCACGAACTCGTCCGAGCCGCGCGCGGTCGAGAGCCGCGCGGACGCCGCCCAGTCGATCGAGTCCATGTCGTCCCCGGCCGGTACGGCCGGGAACCGGCGACGTCGGTTCCGGAACCACGCCGCAGGCTCTTCATCGTCCCGTAGGACAGGCCGATCACACGGCGCCTGGGAACGAGCGGGAACGTCAGCGGGCGCCGGACACGCTAGCTGGTCGATCGGTGATGCCCGTCGATGCGGGGATGGCCGAGACCGAGCGGGGACGCCGCCCGAGCGAGCGCGTATCGGGATATGGGCGAGTGAGGGCGGCGCCTTCCGGCGATGTGTCGCAGCCACCTCCCGCGCGGCGATGTAGTGCCGATCGACCATCTGTGTCTAGTCGGACTCTGGCCCGGCTGGACGAACCGCGCCGGCCTCGAACAGCGGGTCCTCCTCGGAGCCGGGCTGCGGCGCGAGCTCGAGGCAGCTGACCCTGAACTCCTCGATCGCCTCCGCCCAGCCCGTTGCACGCGCGCGGGCGACGAACCCGGGAGTGAAGACGACGCGGTGGATGAGCACGGGCGCGAAGAGCCGTTCGATGTCCTCCGGGATCACGTAGCTCCTCCCGTCGAGCAGCGCCCACGCGCGGGCGGCACGCTCGAGCGCGAGGCTGCCCCGCACGGAGCTGCCGATCACGACGGACTCCTGCTCGCGTGTCGAGCGGACGAGCTCGACGACCCAGCGATGCAGCGCCTCGTCGACGTAGACGTGTTGCGCCGCCGCGCGCAGCTCCTGGACGTCGTCGAGCCCGACGACGGGCTCGAGGCCGTCGAGCGGATGCGCGTACCGCTGCTCGGTGAGGATGCGCAGCTCGTCGTCCACGCCCGGGTAGCCGAGCGCGGTGCGCAGGAAGAAGCGGTCGAGCTGCGCCTCGGGCAGCGGGAACGTGCCCTCGTACTCGATCGGGTTCTCGGTCGCGATGAGAAGGAAGGGGTACGGCAGCTCGCGCGTCACGCCGTCGACCGTGACCTGCCGCTCGGCCATCGCCTCGAGGAGCGCCGACTGGGTCTTCGGCGTCGCGCGGTTGATCTCGTCGACCAGGACGACGTTCGCGAAGATCGGGCCGGGCCGGAATTCGAACCCTCGCGTCTGCTGGTCGAAGACGGAAAGGCCGGTGACGTCCGTCGGCTGCAGGTCGGGCGTGCACTGGATCCGCTGCGGGATCGCGCCCTCGATGCTCCCGGCGATCGCCCGGGCGAGCATGGTCTTGGCAGTGCCGGGCACGTCTTCGAGCAGCACGTGGCCGTCGCACGCGAGCGCGGTCAGGACGAGCTTGATCTCGTTGCGCTTCCCGTACACGACCGTCTCGATGTTGTCCGCGAGGCGATCCGAGATAGCGCCTGCCCGCTCGAAGCGCTCTGGCCCGGATGCAGCGGAAACGACCGGTTCCACCGGCGCGATGGTATCTACGGAGATGTCCGGGACCGGGGTCGTCATGCCGCGCGCTATGAGGTTCTACGTCGAGCGCGGCGACTTGTTAGCGAATCGTCAACGCGCAACGAATCACCCACACCGCGATCGCGAAGCGATCGCGCTTCAGGGATTTTCGCGCTAGGAGGATCGGCGCCAGCCGATTCCACTCGCTGCGGGAAAGCTCAGATCAGCGCCTCGGCGCCGGCGACCACTTCCAGGATCTCCTGGGTGATCTCGGCCTGGCGCGCGCGGTTCATCCGCAGCGTGAGCGAGTCGATGAGGTCGCCCGCGTTCTTCGACGCGTTCCGCATGGCGGTCATGCGCGCGCCCTGCTCGGACGCAGTCGACTCGAGCAGCGCGCGATAGATCTGCGTCTCCAGATAGACGGGAAGCAGGCGCACGAGGATCTCCTCGGGCTCCGGCTCGAAGATGAAGTCGCCGCGGAGCCTGTCGTCGGCGCGCTCCTCCTCGTCCGTCTCGAGGATTTCCGGTGAGATCGGCAGCACGTCCTGCTCGGTGACGCGCTGCGTCAACGCCGAGACGTACGTGTTGTAGACGAGCACGACCCGATCGACCTCACCGGTCGTGAAGAGCTCGGCGACGCGGTGCGCGACCGCCTGCGCGTCCTCGTACGTCGGCCGGTCGGTGAAGCCGATGTACGAGCCCGACAGCTCGCGGCGGCGGAAGGACAGAGTCGACCGCCCCTTCTTGCCCACGGCGACCCAGCGAACCGTCTTGCCCTCCGCCTCGACCGCTCGCTCGAGCGCGAACGCACGCCGGAGAATCTGCGCGTTGAACGAGCCCGCGAGCCCGCGGTCGCCGGTCAGCGGGACGATCGCGACCGACTCGACGGTCTCCCGCTGCTCGAGGAGCGGGAGACGGACGGACGAGGCCGCCCTCCCCACTCCTGCGATCAGCTCGTTCATGGTCTCTGCGTACGGGCGGAGTGCGGTGATCCGCTGCTCGGCGCGGCGCAGCTTCGCCGCCGCGACCAGCTCCATGGCACGCGTGATCTTCCGCGTGTTGCGGACGGATCGAATCCGGCGCTTGAGATCCTGGACGGTCGCCATGCTCAGCCGACGACGAGGCCCTTCTCCTCCTCGACGTTGAACACGCCCTGGAAGTGCTCGAGCTCCTTCACGAGCTTCTCGGCCGTCTCGTCCGAGAGGTCGCCCGTCGACCGGATGGTCTCGTAGATCGAGCCCTCGGTCCGCAGGTGCTCGCGCAGCTCGTCGTGGAACCGCGGAACCTGCCCGACCGGGATCTTGTCGAGCCACCCGTTGATACCGGCGTAGATGGCGACGACCTGCTCCTCCATGGGCCAGGGCTGGTACTGCGGCTGGTTCAGCGTCGCGACCATCCGCTCTCCGCGGCCGAGCGCACTCTGCGTCGCCGCGTCGAGCTCGGAGCCGAACTGCGCGAACGCCTCCAGCTCGCGGTACTGGGCGAGGTCGAGGCGCAGGCGCCCCGCCACCTTCTTCATCGCCTTCGTCTGCGCGTTGCCACCCACGCGCGACACCGATGTGCCGACGTTGATCGCGGGGCGAACGCCTGAGAAGAAGAGGCTCGACTCCAGGAAGATCTGCCCGTCCGTGATCGAGATGACGTTGGTCGGAATGTACGCGGCGATGTCGCCCGCCTGCGTCTCGATGACCGGGAGCGCCGTCAGCGAGCCGGCGCCGAGCTCATCCGAGAGCTTGCAGGCGCGCTCGAGCAGGCGCGAGTGGAGGTAGAAGACGTCGCCCGGGAACGCCTCCCGGCCCGGCGGCCGGCGGAGCAGGAGCGACAGCTGGCGGTACGCGTCCGCGTGCTTCGAGAGGTCGTCGTAGATGCAGAGCGCGTGCTGCCCCGAGTAGAGGAAGTACTCGCCCATCGCGCATCCTGCGAAGGGCGCCATCCACTTGATCGGCGCGGCCTCCTGCGCCGGAGCTGTGACGACGATCGTGTACTCCATCGCACCCGAGTCGCGCAGGCGCTCGACCACCTGTGCGACCGTCGAGCCCTTCTGGCCGACGGCGACGTACACGCAGACGACGTCTCCGCCGCGCTGGTTGATGATCGTGTCGATCGCGACAGCGGTCTTGCCCGTCGAGCGGTCGCCGATGATGAGCTCGCGCTGGCCGCGCCCGACCGGCGTCATCGAGTCGATCGACTTGAGGCCGGTCTGCAGCGGCTCCTTCACGGGCTGCCGCTGGATCACGCCCGGAGCCTTGAACTCGAGGGGACGGCGCTCGGCGGCCTCGATCGGACCGAGCCCGTCGAGAGGGTTGCCGAGCGGGTCGACGACGCGGCCGAGGAGGCCCGGGCCGACCGGGACGCTCATGACCTCGCCGGTGCGACGAACGGGCTCGCCCTCCTTCACGTGCTCCCACTCCCCGAAGAGCGCGGTGCCGACGTTGTCCTCCTCGAGATTGAAGGCGATGCCGGTCACGCCGTGCTCGAGCTCGAGTCGCTCGAGCGCGACGCAGTTCTCGAGGCCGTGGACGCGGGCGATGCCGTCCCCGATCTGGAGCACGCTGCCGACTTCCGAGAGGTCGGTCTCGACGTCGAACTGCTGGATTCGATCCTTGAGGATCGCGGTGATCTCTTCGGGTCTGAGCTTCAAGGCTGTCTCCTTTGTGCGCGAACGCGGATTCCGCTGACGCGAAACCCGCGCGCGCAAATCCCTGAAGGCGTCCGCTTCGCGGCCGCTGTGCTTGTGTCACTCATGAGGTCGTGGTTGCCAACTCGTGTCTCAGGCGCTCGAGCCGGCCGCGAACGCTGCCGTCTGCGCGATGGGATCCGACCCGCAGGACGATGCCGCCGATGAGGCTCGGGTCGACGGTGCGCGTGGCCTCCACCGTGCGGCCGGAGGCCTTCTCGATCGCCTGCACGATCGACTTCGTCTCCGCGTCCGAGAGCTCGTGCGCCGTCGTGAGCTCGACCGCAAGACGGTTTTGCGACTGGGCGACGAGCGCATCGAGCTCGGCGCTGATGTCCGGGAGCTCTCCCGCGCGCCCCTTCTCGGCCGCGAGCCGCACGAAGTTGCGTACGAGCTCGTCGGCGTCGCCGGCGAGCTGCGCCAGCACCTCCGCCTTCCCGGTCGGCTCGATCTGCGGGTTGCGAAGGAACGCGTGCAGCTCGGGCACCTCGTCGATCGCACCGGCGAGCGCGCCGAGCTCTGCCGATACGACGTCGACGCGTCCCGCCTCCTGCGCTGCCTCGAAGAGGGCGCGCGCGTACATGCGCTGCGCGACCGCCACTAGCTCGCGTCCTTCTCCAGCGCAGAGAAATCGAGCTCCGAGATCGCCTCGTCGATGAGCCGGCGCTGATCCTCGGCGTCGAGCACCTTGCCCGTCACGCGCGCGGTCGCCTCGAGGGTGAGATCTGCGACCTCGGAGCGGATCATGTCGAGCGAGCGCGACGTCTCGGCCTCGATCTGCCGCTTCGTCTCCTCGAGCCTGCGTGCCCGTTCGTCCTCCGCCTCGTGCTTCACGCGCTCGATCTGCGCGTCCGCGACCTTGCGCGCATCGGCGAGGATGTCCGCCGCCTCGCCCTTCGCGTCCGCGATGAGCTGGCGGTGCTGCTCGAGGAGCTCGCGCGCCTCGTCACGGGCGTTGTCCGCCTCGTCGACCGCGGCGCGTATGCGGTCGCGGCGCTCGTCGATGGTCTTCTGGATCGGGCCGAACGCGAACCTCTTGAGCACGAAGAACGTGATCGCGAAGCAGATCAGCGTCCAGATCATCAGACCCGGGACGACGTCGATCAGGCCTCCGGAGGAGTCTTCGGTCGCTGCGAGCAGGAACGACGGCATCGCTCAGACGAGGACGTACGCGAGGAGGCCCCCGATGAGGCCGTAGAACACGACCGCCTCGGTGAGCGCGAAGCCGAGCCACTGGATGCCGGTGAGCTCACCGCGGAGCTCGGGCTGCCGGGCGACGGCCTGGATCATCGAGCCGAAGATGTTGCCGATGCCGACGCCGGCACCGAGGGCGCCGAGACCGATGCCGAGGGCCAGAGCGATCGCCTTGCCGGCATCGGCGCCGTCTTCGGCGGCGGCGAGAAAGAAGAACGAGGAAAGCATTGCGACGACTCCTCCTTAGTGCTCGGGCTCGATGGCCGAGCCGATGTAGATGGCGGACAGGGCGGCGAAGATATACGCCTGGATCGAGACGACGATGACGACCTCGAAGAGGTAGAAGACGGTCGCCAAGAGGACGGAGAAGGGAAAGACCCAGGGCGTCACGAGGAAGATCAGCCCGATGAACGTGAGGATCAGCATGTGGCCGGCGAGCATGTTCGCGTAGAGCCGGACGGACAGGCTGATCAGCCTCATGAACTGCCCGAGGATCTCGAGCGGGATGATCATGGGCAGCATTGCCTTCGGGACGTCCGGTATCCAGCTCTTGAAGTACGCCCAAGAGCCGTTCTCACGGATCCCCTCGACGTGCGTGAACACGAAGGTCATGAGGGCTAGCGCGAGCGTCACCGAGAGCGTCGACGTCGCGGCGAAGATCGCGAGCGTGGGCACGCTGATCCCGGCGACGTGCCAGCGCTCGTCCGAGAGTGGGAGCGGAATGAAGCCGAGGATGTTGACGACCCAGATGAAGATCATCAGCGTCGCGACATACGGGAACCAGCGCCCGATCGCCTTGGTGGGGAGGCCCTGCTCGGCGACCTGAACCTGCGCAACCTCGTAGATCGTCTCGCCGAGCGCCTGCCGCCGGTTCGGGCCACGGCCGGGACGGATGCGCATGAAGGCGATGCCGATGACGATCGAGACGAGCGTGCCGAGCATGAGGTAGGCGACCGCCTTGTTGATCGACAGGTCGATCGGACCGATCTTCAGCTCCGGCCCCCAGGTCTTGAGGTTCCACTCCTCGGACGGATCGAATTCTTTGCCGTCGCTGCCCGCTGCGAGCGCGACCGAAGGCAGCGCGAGCGCGGCGAACACGGCGAGACCGAAGATGCGCTTCACGCCTTCGCCTCCCCGCCGAAGTACGTCGCGAGGCCGACACCGAGCTCGGCGGTGAACGCGATCGCGTAGAGGATCGCAGCGGCCAGCCCGACGGTCTCGTTCGAGACCGTGACGATGACCAGCACGACCCCGACCAGCAGCGCCCGAGACGTTGTTCCGATTCCCCGCATGCCTGCGGCGGCGAGGTTATCGGGGCTGTCCGGAAGCCGCGCCAGTACGAGCGCGAAGATCTCCGAGGCGGCCCAGAGAACCGCTGCGAGCGCCCAACCCTGTAGCGGCCACCCCGCGATCGCGAAGATCGGGAGCGCGAGCGCAATGATCGTGCCGCCCGCGATGGTCGGTCCGACACGGCTCGGCAGCGGTCGCGGTGTCGAGAAGATGCCCGCGCTCACGCCGTCTCGCTCCGGCCGTAGACCTGGTAGACGACGAGGACTCCGAGCGGGATCCCGAGCAGCGCACCGACGAGCAGTCCGATTCCGGCGGAGCCGAGAGCCCAGCCGACGAGGGCGCCGACGATCATCGCCGCTGCGAGGGCGCCCAGGAGAAGCCCCGAGGCGGTGGCGAGCGAGTGAGGCGAGGGGGCCGCGTCCGGCGTCATCCCGGCCGGAGCATATCAGCGTGCTTGTAACACTCCTTTCTCGCTCCATTGAGGGAAATCAGGCCGACTTCGTTACAGGCCGTTACGATCGCCCGATGGAGCGGATCGTGTTCGTCCACGGGAGCGTCGTCGGCGGGCGAGGCACGTGGGCGGGGCAGCGCCCGCTCGCGGAGCGCTTCGAGCTCGTCGTGCTCGAACGCCCGGGCTTCCCGCCGAATCCGCCCGTCCGGCGCGTCGACTTCGAGACGGACGCCGCTCTCGTCGCCGGTCTGCTCGAGCCCGGCGACCACCTCGTCGGGCACTCGTACGGCGGCGTCATCGCCTTGCTCACGGCGGCAGCGCGCCCGGACGCGCTCGCATCACTCACCGTGATCGAGCCGCCTGCGACGCGCGTTGCCGCCGGGAATCCGGCGGTCGCTTCCTTCGCAGAAGCGGGCGCGACGCTCTACGCGTCGGCAGCGACAGGTGAGCCAGAGGTGTTCCTGAGGCAGTTCCTCGAGGCCGTCGGCTCCGAGTTCGACCCGCCGTCGCCCCTTCCACCCGAGCTCGAGCAGGGCGCCCGCGCGCTCGCCGTCGAACGCGGGCCGTGGGAGGCGGAGATCCCGCTTGCCGCACTCGCGGCGACGATTTTCCCCAAGCTGGTCGTGTCGGGTGACCACAACGAGGCGTTCGATGCGATCTGCGACGTCCTCGAGCAAGCTCTGACGGCCGAGCGCGTCGTGCTCCCCGGCTTCGGCCACGTCGTCCAGCGGCACCCCGATTTCAACGAGGTGCTCGCCGACTTCGTCGATCGCGCCGCGGCTGGCTAGGCGCTCAGGCGCTCGCGGGACTCGTCCTGCTCGCGCTCGCGCCGGCGGATGCGCGGGTTCGCCAGCTTCACGATCTCGAGGAGATAGACGACGTAGATCGAGAACGCGATCGCGGAGAGCCCGATCGCGAGCACGACCGCGGTCTCGAGCGGATGCCACTGGCCGCCCTCCCGGAACGGAACGAAGCGCGTCGCCAGCGCCGCCCCCGCCAGGCTCGCGCACCACAGCCACATCGTGATCGCGGCTCTTCGCTGCGAGAACCCGATGTTGAGGAACCGGTGGTGCAGGTGGCTGCGATCGGCCGCATAGATCGGGCGGTTGTGCTTCACGCGCCGGGCCACGACGAACGACGTGTCGATGATCGGCACCGCGAGGACGAGCAACGGCAGCAAGAGGACGACGGTCGACGCGGTCTTCAGCAGCCCCTGGATCGAGACCGCGGCGAGGATGAACCCGAGGCAGAGCGCCCCGGAGTCGCCCATGAAGATCCGTGCCGGGAAGAAGTTGTGCCGCAGGAAGCCGAGGCACGCACCCGCCACGATCGCCGAGAGGATCGCCGGATCCGGCTTTCCGAGCGAGAGCGCGAGGATCGCGTACGTCACGCCCGCGATCCCGCAGACGCCCGCGGCGAGCCCGTCCATCCCGTCGAGGAAGTTGACCATGTTCATCACGGCGACGATGAACACCATCGAAAGCGGCACGCCGATCCACGCCGGGATGTCGAGCACCCCGAGGAACGGGAACGTGACGTGGTCGATCCAGACGCCGAACGCACACGGGATCGACGCGGCGACGAACTGGCCGATGAGCTTCACGGACGGCGACAGCCCGCGAAAGTCGTCGACGGCGCCGACGACGGTCGCGACCGCAGCACCGAGCAGGACACCCCTGCTCTCCCCCGAGAGGTCGAGGAACGCGAGCGCGGGCACGAGGATCCCGAGGAAGATGGCGAGCCCGCCGAGCCGCGGTATCGGACGGCGGTTGATCCGCCTGGCGTCGGGCCGGTCGACCGCGCCGAGCATGCGTGCCATCCCGCCGACGGCCGGCGTCAGGAGGACGACGACGACGAACGCGATGATCGCCCCGTACAGGACCTCCGGCGTCGCCCGCAGCTCGTCGAACATGTGTGGCGTCTACTTCGTTCCGTAGAGCCGGTCGCCTGCGTCGCCCAGGCCGGGGAGGATGTAGCCCTTCTCGTTCAGCCCGCGGTCGACGGCCGCGACGACGATGTGCACGTCCGGGTGCTCGCGGTGCACTCGCGCGATGCCCTCGGGCGCGGCGATGAGCGCGATGAGCCTCACCGACGTCGCCCCGGCCCGCTTCACGGTCTCGACCGCCGCGGCCGTCGAGTTCCCGGTCGCGAGCATCGGGTCGAGCAGGATGACGTCGCGCTCGGCGAGGTCGTCGGGGAGCTTCACGAAGTACTCGACGGGTTCGAGCGTCTCCTCGTCGCGGAAGAGGCCGATGAAGCCGACGCGGGCCCCGGGGACGAGCGAAAGCACGGCATCGAGCATCCCCGTCCCCGCGCGGAGGATCGGGCAGACGGCGACCTTCTTTCCTGAGATCCGGCGCGCGCTCATGTGCTCGAGCGGGGTCTCGATCTCGATCTCCTCGTCGGCGAGATCCTTCGTCGCCTCGTAGGTGAGGAGGAGCGTGAGCTCGTTCACGAGCTGCCGGAACATCTGTGTCGTCGTCGTGACGTCGCGAAGGAGACCGAGCTTGTGCTGGACGAGCGGGTGTGCGACCTCCGTGACGAGGCCGCTG
This sequence comes from uncultured Gaiellaceae bacterium, assembly GCA_963746975.1. GTDB lineage: Bacteria > Actinomycetota > Thermoleophilia > Gaiellales > Gaiellaceae > GMQP-bins7. The sequence continues at coordinate 305,817 of CAVVDE010000010.1, read as the reverse complement.
GCTGACGCTTCGAGGTCGGCGGTGGTGTCCACGAGGGCCTCCTAGTCCGAGAAGGAAGGAAAGGCGGGCATGCCCGGATACAGCGGACGGCGCTCGAGCAGCGATGCGCTGCGGACGGCGAGCGCGGCGAGGTCGGCGTCTTCCTTCAGCGCGTCGCACATGATCGCTCCGACCTCGCGGAAGTCGTCCTCGTCGAGGCCTCGCATCGTCATGGCCGGAGTCCCGACCCGGAAGCCGGATGCGACCGTCGGCGGCCGCTCGTCGAACGGGACGGTGTTGCGATTCACCGTGATGGCGACCTCCGCGAGGCGTTCCTCGGCGTCCTTGCCGCTCCAGTTCGTTCGGCGCAGGTCGACGAGGAGGAGGTGCGTGTCGGTGCCGCCGGTCAGCACGTCGAGGCCGCCCTCCTGCAACGCCCCCGCAAGCGCGTCCGCGTTCGCACGCACCTGTTGCTGGTACTCGCGGAACGGCTCGGAGGCGGCGATCTTGAAGCAGGCGGCCTTCGCTGCGATCACGTGGTTGAGCGGCCCGCCCTGCATCCCGGGGAAGACGGCCCGGTCGACGGCCTGCGCGTGCTCCTCGCGACAGAGGACGAACCCCGAGCGCGGGCCCGCCAGCGTCTTGTGCGTCGTCGAGGTCACGAAGTCGCAGTGCTCGACCGGGTTCGGTTGCAGACCAGCCGCGACGAGGCCGGCGAAGTGCGCCATGTCGCAGAGCAGGAGCGCTCCGACCTCGTCCGCGATCTCGCGGAACCGCCAGGACTCGACGGTGCGTGGGTAGGCGGAGCCGCCGCACACGATCAGCTTCGGACGGTGCTCCTTCGCGAGCCCGAGCACGTCGTCGTAGTCGACGAGGTCGGTCTCGCGGGAGACGCCGTAGTGGACGACCGTGTAGAGACGGCCCGAGAAGTTGACCTTCAGCCCGTGCGTCAGGTGACCGCCGTGCGAAAGTTCGAGCGAGAGGATCGTGTCGCCCGGGTCGAGCGTCGCGAAGTAGACGGCCATGTTCGTCTGCGCACCCGCGTGCGGCTGGACGTTCGCGTGCTCCGCCCCGAACAGCGCCTTCGCGCGGTCGATCGCGAGCTGCTCGATCTCGTCGACGACCTCGCAGCCGCCGTAGTAGCGGCGGCCGGGATACCCCTCCGAGTACTTGTTCGTCGGGACGCTGCCGACGGTCTCGAGGATCGACGGCCACGTGAAGTTCTCCGATGCGATGAGCTCGATCTCGCCGCGCTGGCGCTCGAGCTCCTGCTCGAGCAGCGACGCGACCTCCGGATCGACCTCGGCGAGCCCGGCAGTCCGGAGATCGTCGAGAGTCGACGGCGTCGCGGCCATGTGGCGGGATGCTACTCGGCTCGATGGTTGAGGCCATGAGATCGCCATCTCCGGGGCGTGAGCTGGCCGCTCCGGGGCGCGACGGGAGAGCGGTGGCGATGCTGGACGCCTCGGTGCCGCTCTCCCGTCGCGAAGCGCACGCCCGACGCCAGGCCGCTTCGCGGCCTGCGTCCGGGCGGAAGCGGCCCGGACGCGCCAGATCGCGCATCCGGACGCGCGAGATCGTGGCATCAACCATCCAGCACCGTCGCGATTCGCGCGAGGGCCTCGGCGGCGGGTACTGCACCCTCGCGGAGCACCCGGGGCTCCGTACCGGTCAGATCGAGCACCGTAGACGGCAACCCGGGGAGCTCGCCCCCGTCGAGCACGGCAGCGACCGCGTCGAGGATCTCACCGGGTACGTCCTCGACCCGCCGTGGGTCGGTGCCTCCGTGCAGGTTCGCGCTGGTCGCCGCGACGACGCCGACCTCCTCGAACAACGCGGCGGCCGCACCCGCCAGGGCCGGGAGCCGGACGCCGATCGTGTCCGGCCGCGAGCCTGCCAGCCACGGCAGGCGCTGCGCGGGGTTGGACAGCACGAGCGTGAACGGCCCGCTCAGAAGGAGCGCCGAGTCGAGTTCGGGGACGAGCTCGAGCAGTGCCTCGACGCTCCCCGCGACCAGTGCGATCGGCTGCTCCGGTGAACGCCGCTTGAGGACGGAGAGCGCGCTGATGGACTCGTGCCGATCCGCCCTGCAGGCGAGGCCGTAGACAGTGTCGGTCGGGACGACGACGAGCTCACCTGCCTCGAGCGAGGCCACCGTCTCGGAGACGGTGCTCACGGGCGAAGCGCCTCCACGACGCGGTCGCGCCCGGCGAGGTCCTCGGTCGTCGTCACGTTGGCATAGCCCAGCTCGTCCAGCAGCGCCGCGACGCGCCCGGCGTCTCCGGGTGCGACCTCGAGGACGAGCACGCCGTCCGTCGCGAGCACGTCGAACGCTCCCCGCGCGATCGCCTCGGTCGCTCCGACCCCCACGAGCGCCTCGCGCGGCTCCCACTCGCGAACCTCGGGCTGTAGCGAGTCGACCTCCTCGGGAAGCACGTAGGGAGGGTTCGAGACGACGAGATTCCACGGGCCGTCCGGAAGACCCGCGTAGAGATCCCATTCGCGCAGCTCCACGTCCAAGCCCGTCGCGAGCACGTTCGCGCCCGCGACCTCGAGCGCTCCGGGAGACGCATCGACCGCCGTCACCCGTGCGCCCCGATGCTCGTCCGCGATGGCCAGGGCGATCGCGCCGCTTCCAGTCCCGACGTCGAGCACACGTGGCGCAGCGATCCCCGCGAGCCGGCCGAGGCAGCGTTCGACGACGACCTCCGTCTCCGGCCGCGGCACGAGGACCCGCCGGTCGACGTGCAGCGTCAGCCGCCTGAAGCCCCACTCCCCGAGGACGTATGCGAGCGGCTCGCGCGTCTCGCGCCGGGAGACGAACGCCTCGAGCGCGTCCCGCTCGGCACGCGAGAGCTTCCGCGACGACTCGAGCGCCAGCTCCGAGCGCGACGTCCCGAGCACGTGCGCGACGAGGATCTCCGCGTCCACGCGAGGCGACTCGCAGCCGGCGAGGTCGAGGCGCTCGGTCGTCTCGGCGAGCGCCTTCGCGACCTTCACGCAGACGCCGCGGCAAGCGCTTGCCGCTGCTCCTCGGCGCGAAGCGCCTCGGTGAGCTCGCCGAGATCTCCGTCGAGGACGTGGTCGAGCCGGTGGAGCGTGAGCTTGATCCGGTGGTCGGTGACCCGGTTCTCCGGGAAGTTGTAGGTGCGGATCTTCTCCGCACGCTCGCCGCTCCCGATCTGCGAGCGCCGCGACGCAGCCAGCTCGGCCTGCTGCTTCTCGCGTTCGAGTTCGTACAGCCGGGCACGCAGCACGCGCATGGCCTTCTGCCTGTTCTGGAGCTGCGACTTCTCGTCCTGCATGGCGACCACGAGGCCCGTCGGAAGGTGCGTGATCCGGACGGCCGAGTCGGTCGTGTTCACGCTCTGGCCGCCAGGGCCCGTCGAGCGCATGACGTCGACCTTGAGGTCGTTCTCGTGGATCTCGATTTCGACCTCCTCGACCTCGGGCATGACCGCGACGGTCGCAGTCGAGGTGTGGATGCGACCTTGGGACTCGGTCGCGGGCACGCGTTGCACGCGATGGGTGCCGCCCTCGTACTTGAAGATCGAGAACGCACCCTGACCCTTGACTGCGAAGACAGCCTCCTTCACGCCGCCGCCTTCGCTCTCGCTCGTCGACAAGGTCTCGGTCTTGAGCCTCATCCTCTCCGCGTAGCGCGCGAGCATGCGGCGCACGTCACTCGCCCACAGCGCGGCCTCGTCCCCCCCGACGCCCTGCCGGATCTCCACGATCACGTCCTTCTCGTCAGCCGGATCGCGCTCGACGAGAGCGAGCGTCAGCTCTCCCTCGAGGCGCTCGACCTCGCCCTCGAGCTCCGCAGCCATCGGCGCGAGATCGGGGTCGTCCCGTGCGGCGTCGAGGTCCTCGCGGGCCTGACGCCACTCGTCGGCGAGCCGCTTCGGCGTCTCGAGCTCCTTCAGGCGACGTCCCGCGTCGGCAGCCTGGCGGTGGTCGTTGTAGACCTCGGGGTCGGACATGCGCTCCTGTGCCTCCGCATAGGAGCGGTCCAGCTCGTCGACGAGGCGGTCGATCGCCATCGCCGGAGGTTAGCGCCGCGCTACGCGAGTGATGCCTGGAGCGTGATCTCGGGAACCGAGGCGAGCGCCGTCGACACGGGGCAGTTCTCCTTCGCCCCCTCCGCCGCGGCGAGAAACGCCTCCTCGTCGATCCCGGGCACGGTCGCGTCGACGGCGAGCTGGATCTTCGTGATCCCCGTACCGGGGACGAAGGTCACGGTGGCGTCGACGTCGAGCCGCTCGGCGGGCGTGCCTCCCTGCGCGAGCCCGTGCGATAGCGCCATCGAGAAGCAGGCGGCATGAGCGGCCGCGATCAGCTCCTCGGGGCTCGTCCGCCCGTCGGAGTCCTCCGCACGCGATGCCCAGGTGACGTCGAGCGGACCGAAAGCGCCGCTGCCGACGTGCGTGATCGTCCCGGCGCCGTCCATCAGCGACCCGGACCAGGTGACGTGAGCGGTGCGATCTGCCATCAGGCTTCCTCCTCGAGCATCGCTTCGACGGTGACTGACGCACTCGCTCTGATCAACGCGGAGAACGGGCAGCCTGCATCCGCCGCCTCTGCTGCAGCCGCGAAGGCCCCGGCGTCCGCCCCCGGCACCACGGCGCGCGCCGCGATGTGGGAAGCGACGATGCGGTGACCCGAACCTTCGACCTCGTCCATGGTGATCGTGCAGTGGACGTGCATGCGCTCCGGTGGGGTACCCACTCGGGCGAGTTCGCTACCCAGCGACGTCACCCAACACGTGGCGTGCGCAGCCGCGAGCAGCTCCTCCGGACTCGTCTTCCCCGGATGCACCTCAACGCGTGCCGCGATCGTCGACGGCAGCTCGAACGAACCGGTGGTCACGGCCCGAACGACGCCGGATCCCCGCGCCGTCGTCCCCTCCCAGTCGATCTCCGCTTCCCGGACGATGCGGGGCACTAGTCGGCCACCTACGCCATGACCTCGACGCGGGACTCGAGCCGCCGCTCCTCGGGCGTCTCGGCGGCCTCCTTCTCCATGACGCGCTGCAGCGCCTGGATCGAGACCTCGACCTGGTCGTCCGTCGGCTCGCGCGTCGTCAGCCGCTGCAGCCAGAGCCCGGGCGCGAGGAGCGTCATGAGGACGCGGTTGTCCTGGTGCTTCCCGGCGTACCGGATGAGCTCGTACGCGAGCCCGGCGATGACGGGCAGGAGCAGGATGCGGCTCGCGATGAGCCACGGCAACGACGGCCGGCCGACGAACGCGAAGACGAAGATCGCGATGACCATGACCCAGAGCAAAAACGCTGTTCCGCAACGCGGATGGATCAGGCTGAACTTCTGCACGTTCTGGGGAGTGAGCTCCGCGCCGCTCTCGAGCGCGTTGATCGCCTTGTGCTCGGCGCCGTGGTACTGGAAGACGCGCCGGAGGTCCGGGAGGAGTGAGATGAGGAGGATGTATGCGATGAACACCGAGACGCGGATGACTCCCTCGACGATCACGAAGAGCTCGGTCTGGTCCACCGGGAGCCAGCTCGTGACGAGTGCCGGGCCGACCTTGAAGAGCAGCAACGCGAACCCGATGGCGATGACGAACGAGAAGATGATCTGGCCGCGACCGATCTGCGTCTGGATCTCGCCGTTCTCGTCTCGCTCCTGTGAGGCGACGTTCGCGGAGATCGCGAGCGCCCGAAAGCCGATCGCGAGCGACTCGCCGAGCGCGACGACACCCCGAATCACGGGGAGACGCCACAGCCTCCGTCGCTGCATGGGCGAGGAGATGTCCTGGACGACCTCGGTGATCTCACCCTCGGGCGTGCGTACGGCGACCGCCCACGATGACGGGCTGCGCATCATCACGCCTTCGAGAACGGCCTGTCCGCCGTAGCTGACGGCCATGTTGCGGCTAGTCGTCGGTGCCCTGGCGGGCGCCGGCCTTCTCGAGGCGGCGCTGGAAGCGCTCCACCCGACCGCCTGTGTCGACGAGCTTCTGCTTCCCCGTGTAGAACGGATGGCACTCGGAGCAGATCTCCACGTGGAGCTCTTCCTTCGTCGAGCGCGTCCAGAACTCGTTGCCGCACGAGCACGTCACGTGCGCGAGGACGTAATCGGGATGGATGTCGGCCTTCATCGGCTGGCCAGGATACCAGCCGCGACTTTCGGATCCGCGTTCCCGCCCGAGATCACGGCGACGATCGGACCGTCCTCGATCGCGACCTTCCCCGCGAGGATCGCCGCCACCGCAGCGGCACCCGCCGGCTCGCACGCCAGCTTCGCGCGTGTGTACAGAAAGACCATTCCGTCGGCTATCTCGTCCTCGCTCACGAGCACGACCTCGTCGACGCGCTCGCGACAGACCGCGAGCGTTCCCTCGCCCGGTGAACGGCGCATTCAGGCCGTCCGCGATCGAGCCCGGCTCGATGCGAACCGGCTCTCCCGCCTCGAGCGCGGCAGTCAAGGACGGCGCCTGCTCGGGCTCGACGCCGACGACCCGGCAGTCGACGGCAGAGGCGACACCCGCGATCAGCCCTCCGCCGCCGATCGGGACGACGAGCGTCGCAACGTCGGGCACGTCCTCGACGACTTCGAGCCCGAGCGTGCCGTGGCCGGCCTGGAGAACCGGATCGTCGAACGGGTGGACGAAGACCCTCCCCGTCTCCTCGACGTAGGCGAGGAGACGCTCGTGTGCCTCCGCCGGGCTCGCCGCGTCGAGGTTCACGTCGGCGCCGTAGCCGCGCGTTGCCGCGACCTTCAGCGGATTGGCGCTCGCCCACATGAAGACCGTGCACTCGACACCGGCCTCCGCGGCTGCGAAGGCAGCGCCCTGGGCCGCATTGCCCGCCGACCAGGTGACGATCCCGCGCGCGCGCTCGTCGGGAGAGAGCGACGCGATCTTGTTGAGCATCCCCCGCGGCTTGAAGGATCCCGTCTTCTGGAACAGCTCGGCCTTGAGGTACGCCTTCGGGGCGAGCGACCTGCAGGAGAGCATCGGCGTCCGGTGGAGCCGCCCGGCGATCACGTCCCGTGCGCGCTCGATCGCCTCCCGCTCGATCACCGTGCGATCGTACGGGGAACGGCTGGCGAGGGCGTGGTGTACTCGGAGCATCCGCGCGCTCGCCGCGTTCGCCCTGCTCCCGGGCCGGACCAGGCGCCCTCGCGCTCGCACGGGCCGGACACGCGATGTTGGTGACGAGCTTCGCCGGAGCCGACGCCCGCGCGTTCACGCCGTAGGCCGACATCGGGCCGACGGGCGACAATGCGCCCGTGGAGAGTCCCGCCGAGCGGCCGATCCGGCTCGTCGTCCGCGACGACGACCTCCGTCGCGACCGGCTCACGGTGTTCTTCCGGCTGCTCCTCGCGATCCCCGTGCTCGTCTGGATGATGCTGCGCGGGATCGCGGCGTTCGTCGTCGGCTTCGTCAACTGGCTCGCCGTGCTCGTCCAGGGCGAGGTGCCGGACAGCCTGCACGACTTCGTCGCGTCGTACATCCGCTATGCGACGCAGGTGAGCGCGTACGTGTTCCTCGCGGCGGATCCGTATCCGTGGTTTCGGTGCCAGGACGGGTACCCGGTCGACCTCGAGATCGACCGGCCCGTGAGGCAAGGCCGCTGGGGAGGGTTCTTCCGCCTCTTCCTCGCGATTCCCGCCCTCCTCCTCGCAACCGCACTCGGAGGTGGGTTCACGACCGGCTCCTCCGGTCAGGCATCGTGGACTGCCTCGAGCGGCTCCCAGGACGCGCTGTGGTGGAACGTCTCGTCCGTCGGCGGCGCGACCGCGGCGGCGGCCTTCCTCGCGTGGTTCTTCGCGGTCGCACTCGGCCGTGCTCCGCGCGGGCTGCGAGACCTCGTCGCGTTCGCGATCGGCTACGGCGCGCAGGCAGGTGGCTACCTGCTCCTCCTGACACCGCGCTATCCGACGTCCGATCCCGCCCAGGCCGAGTCGTACTCGCACCTGCCCGAGCACCCCGTGCGAGCGGTCGTCACCGACGACCTCGGCCGGCCGCGCCTCACCGTCCTCTTCCGCCTCTTCCTCGCGATTCCCCACTTCGTCTGGATCCTGCTGTGGTCGGTCGGGGTCTTCTTCGTCGGGTTCTTCGCCTGGCTGATCGCGCTCGCACTCGGACGGCTGCCGCAACCGCTGCACCGCTTCTTCGCCGCCTACGTGCGCTACGCGACGCACCTCATCGCGTTCGTCGACCTCATCGGGCGCCGGTTCCCGGGCTTCACGGGGCGCGAGGGCTCGTACGAGATCGACCTCGCGATCGATCCGCCGGTGCGCCAGAAGCGGGTCACGATTCTCTTCCGGTTCGTCCTCGCCTTCCCCGCGTTCCTGGTTGCGGGCGCGCTCGGCAGCGTCGCGTTCGTGATCGCACTCCTTGCCTGGTGGTACGCGCTCGTCACGGCGCGGATGCCCGAAGGGATGCGGAACCTCGGAGTGTCGTGCCTGCGCTACTCGGCGCAGACGTACGCCTACGCGTTCCTCCTCACGAGCCGCTACCCGTATGCCGCGCCGGTCTTGCGTGAGCGGGAGCCGAGCCCGAGGAGCTCGTCGACTTCCCGATGCCGCTCCCCGGGGACACCTTCTGAGATCCGCCGCTGCGGTCATGACCGTCGCCCTGCTCACGCTGGGCGCGTTCCTCCTCTACCCGACCGCCGTCCCCGACGACCTCTCGCTCGGACCGATCGACGTCGCCTCGGTGTTCGGAGCGCACCTCGTCGAGCGTGCGCAGCGCTACGAGCGCTTCTTCTACGTCGACTGGCTGCTCGCGCAGATCGCGCTGCTCGTCACCCTCTGGATCTACGCGAAGCGCGGCGCGGCGTTCATGCGCGAGTCGTCGGCCGGGCCGATCGGCACGGGGATGCTCCTCGGAATGCTCGGGCTCGCGATCGCCTGGCTCGTGCACGTGCCGTTCGCGCTCGCCGCCCACTGGTGGCAGCGGCGCTGGGACCAGAACGACCTGAGCTACCTCGACTGGCTCTTCCAGGACTGGGCCGTGCTCGCCGCGCAGTTCCTCTCGATCTGCGCCGCGCTCCTGATCGTCATGGGGCTCGCGCGGAAGCTGGGAGACCGCTGGTGGCTGCCGGGCGCCGCCGTGTTCGTCGGCATCGCCGCCGTCTTCTCGTTCGTGGCTCCGTACCTCGACTTCACCACGACTCCGCTGAAGGACAGGGCGCTGATCGCGGCGGCGAGCGAGTACGAGTCGAAGCTCGGCATCGGCCACATTCCTCTTCGGGTCGAGAAGGTGAGCCCCGACACGGACGAGGCGAACGCCTATGCGTTCGGCCTCGGACCGTCGCGTCGCGTGGTCTTCTGGGACACGATCCTGCGCAAGCCGTTCACCGAGGAGGAGCAGAAGGTCGTCCTCGCGCACGAGCTCGCCCACCACTCGCAGGAGCACCTGCCGAAGGGCCTCGGCTGGTTCGCGCTGTTCGCGGTCCCCGGCGCGTGGATCCTCATGCGCGCGACGCGGAGGCGCGGCGGGATGGGGAACCCCGCTGCCGTTCCGCTCGCCCTCTTCGTCGTGGCCGTGTTCCAGCTCGCGACGATGCCGCTGGCGAACCGCGTCTCGAGCCGGATGGAGGCCGAGGCGGACTGGAAGGCGCTCGAGGTGACCCGCGATCCCGCAGCGCTCGAGAGCCTCATGGTCGAGTTCGGGAAGACCTCGCTCGGCGATCCCGACCCGCCCTTCCTCGCGCAGCTCGTGTTCGGCACGCACCCGACGCTCGGCCGACCGGATCGCGATGGCGCGCGCCTTCGAGACGCGGCGCTAGGTCAACGTGTACTCGGGGCCGGAGCCGCCCTCGGGCGGCGTGAGGCGGCCGCCCTTCGCCGTGATCGCGCCGCACTGGACGCAGTTGGACGGCGTGATCTCGACGGAGACCATCCCGTCGCCCAGGTCGCGGCCGACCTCGTACACGTGGGCGGGGCACATCCATTGCCACGCCTCGGCGACCGGGCGGCGGACCGTCGTCCGCACCTTGAGGTGGTTCGGCTGGTCGTCGCGCGTGCGGTTCCCGGAGGCGAAGACGGACGAGAGCTTGTCGAAGACGTACTTCCCGTCCGCGGTCGGGTAGCGGGACGCGCGGCCCGTCTTCTTCAGCGGCGCGGCCGCGTTGGGGTGCGTCGGGAAGCGGCCGTTCGGTGCGCGGCCCTTCGTCACCGTCATCGCGCTCGCGAGCGCCCCGCCCAGGAAGAATCCCTTGTCGAAGACCTGGCGCATGTTCCGGACCTCGTGGAGCTCCTTCCACTGCTTGCTCGCGCGCAGCGACTCGTCGTAGGAGTCGAGCGCACCCGGCCGGCTCGCGACCTCGCCGCGCCGGAGCGCGCGGAACGCGGCCTCGGCTGCCAGCCGTCCGGACTCGATCGCGTAGTGGACGCCCTTCAGGCGCGGGACGTTGACGAGCCCCGCTCCCTCGCCGACGAGGAGCAGGCCCGGCGCGTTGAACCGGCTCGGGAGCGAGTAGTAGCCGCCCTCCGTGATCGTCTTCGCGCCCCAGGCCACGCGCTCGCCGCCACCGAGGATCTTCCAGACGAGCCGATGCGTCTTGAACTCCTGCAGGACGTCGTGCACCGAGAACTCGACGTCGCGCGACTCGAGCCCGGCCACGAAGCCGACCGTCACGAGGTCGTCGCCCATCGGGTAGATGAAGGAGCCTCCGAACTCGCCGAAGCTGGGCGACGTCCGGAGCGGCCAGCCCATCGTGTGGATGATCTTGCGCAGCGGCTTTTGCACCCGCCAGACCTCCTTCACCCCGAGCGCCCAGATCTGCGGGTTCTCCCCGTGGAGCCCGAACTCGTCGACCGCCGCTGCAGTCAGGTAGCCCTGCGTGCCCTCGGCGAGCACGGTCAGACTCGCCGTGACGTCGTTCCCGGACTCGAACGTCGGGAGCGTCTCGCCCTCTCGCCCGCGCCCGCGATCGCCCGTGCGGACGCCGACGACCCGGCCGTGCTGGACGAGCAGCTTCGTCGCGGACGTCTCGGGCAAGACGACGGCGCCGACCGCCTCCGCCTGCTCGGAGAGGAACCGACCCAACTCGGACAGCGACATGATCACGTTGCCGTGGTTGCGCATCGTCGGCGGCGGCGGGATGCGGAACGCGCCGCGCCTCGTCAGCACGTACACGGCCTCACCGGGCACCTCACCGTACGACGGGAAGTCGGCGGTCTTCAGGCGCCCGCGGAAGAGCTCCCGCAGCGGCGACGGGTTCACGACCGCGCCGGACAGGAGATGCGAGCCCGCCTGCTTGCCCTTCTCGAGCACCGCGATCGGCACGTCGCCGAGCCGCTCCCGTACGTCCGGGTGCTCTTCGAGCAGCTGGCCGAGCCGGATCGCGCACGCGAGCCCGCCCGGCCCCGCGCCGACGATCGCGACCCCGACCTCGATGCGCTCCTCGCGAGGGTCGGTCGGCGCGGCGACCGCGTCGACGGCGCCGAACGGTGGGTTGAAGTCGATCGGCCTCGCCACGATGCCTCTAGCCGCGCGAGCGCACGAGCTCCGTGAGCTTCGGGACGATCTGGTGCAGGTCGCCGACGATGCCGATGTCGCAGAAGTCGAAGATCGGCGCGTTCGGGTCCTTGTTGATCGCGACGATCGTCCCCGACCCCTGCATCCCGACCTTGTGCTGGATGGCGCCCGAGATCCCGCAGGCGATGTAGAGCTTCGGCGAGACGGACTTGCCGGTCTGGCCCACCTGCGTCGAGTACGGGTACCAGCCCGCGTCGACGACGGCGCGCGTCGCGCCGACCGCGCCGCCGAGCGCGGCGGCGAGCTCCTCGAGCATGGTGAAGCCCTCGGGGGCACCGAGCCCGCGGCCGCCCGCGACGATGATGTCCGCGTCCTCGATCGACGGTCCGCTCGACTCCTCCTGCGTCTGCTCGACGAGCGTCGCGAGGGTCGAGAAGTCGGAGAACGTCGTCTCGAACGTCTCGACCTCCGCGCTCCCTCCCGACTCGACGGGATCGAAGGCGCCGGAACGGACGAGGCCGAGCCTCGGCGCGCTCTTCCAGCCGACGTCGACGACCACCGTGTCGCCGAGCGCCGGGCGCGTGCCGACGAGCTCGTCGCCGTCCACCGAGAGATCGGTGAGGTCCCAGTTGAGACCGGCGTCGAGGCGCGCAGCGAGGCCGGCCGCGACGTCCGCCGCGAGCACCGACGCCCCGAAGAGAACGGCGTCCGCGCCCGTCTGCTCGACGAGCGTCGCGAGCGCGTCGACGCGCGGCTGGGGAAGCGGCGCCGCGAGCTCGGGAGCCTCGGCCGCATAGGCCTTCGACGCGCCGTACGCGCCCGCGCCGGCCGCGAGGCCGGCAGCGCCCTCGCCGAGCACGACGCCGTACGCCTCGCCGAGGGAAGCAGCCTTGGAGAGCACGCCGAGTGCACCCTTCTCGAGCGCGTCTCCGTGGTGCTCGAGGAACACGAGGAACTTCACAGGAGCTTCCTCTCGACGATCAGGTCGAGGACCTTCTGCGCCGCGGACCGTCGTCCTCGAGCTTCACCTGGTCGCCACGAGACGGCGGCGGACCCAGGTCGCGGACGACCGTCTCTGCGCCCGCTTCGCCCGCGGAGCCCGCTTCGACACCGACGTCACCGAGCGAAAGAGTTTCCTGCGGCTTCGTCTTCGCGCCCATGATCCCCTTGAGCGACGGGTAGCGCGGCTCGTTGATCGCGTCCGAGACGGCGACCACTGCGGGCAGCGGCGCGCTGATGACGTCATAGCCGTGCTCCGTCTGGCGCTTGCCCGTCACCGAGCCCGGCTCGACCGTGAGGGCGGCGACCTGGGAGACGACCGGCCGACGAAGCCTGTCCGCCACCGCCGACCAGAGCACGGCGCCGTCGCCGTCGCCCGAGGCTTGTCCGAACAGGACGAGATCAGCCGATTCCCGCTCGAGCGCACCCGCGAGCGCACGTGCCGTCCCGAGCAGGTCCGATCCGGCGGCTCCCTCGTCCGAGACGAGCACCGCGCGATCGGCGCCCATCGCCAGCGCCTTTCGGAGCGAGTCGACGGCCTTCTCGGGGCCGAGCGAGACGAGGACGACCTCGCCGCCCTGCGCCTCCTTGATCCGGAGCGCCTCCTCGACGGCGTTCAGGTCGGTGGGATTGAGAGCCGCCTCGCCGGAGCGGTCGAGCCGTTTCGTCGACGGGTCGATCCGCTTGTGCACGGTCGCGTCCGGCACCTGCTTCACGCAGACGGCGATCTTCATCGGCGCGGACTCTATCGGCGGCGTCCGCCGCGACCTCGGGCAAGCGTGGAGGAGCGCGCTCTAGCTTCGGGGCAGCGCGCTGTGCACACCGCGCATGCAAGCAGCAACGAGGCGTTCGACGGTCGTGAGCGACCGGCAGTCTCTTTCACGCGCGGACTCCGTCTTGCGGAATCGCCCCGCAACCGACCCGACGCCGGAGAAGCAGGAGGCAAGCAACTCCGCCTGGACGACCTGGCACAGCGCGGCTCCGCGGACACCTCGACGTGAAGTTCGACGCGATGTCTTGCGCCGCCCCGAAGATGCACTCGCCCTCGCCGTCGTATCGCGCTGCGGCGGAGCAGATCTCGGCCGTCTTCTCGACGTCCCGGTTCGAGCGGCTCGACGCGGACAAGCCCAGTGAGCGGAAGCACATGAAGCGAAACGCGGCCTCGACCCGCGAGCAGACGGCTCGCCGTCTCGTCCCAGTCGTCACCGACGGCGGGAAGGATCCGAAACGTCACCATCTGGTAACAGCGGCGCTTGTCCTCGCGCGCGACCCAGTCGCACGGGTAGAGCGGGTCGTCGTCTCTGAGCCACGTCGAGGTGAAGCCGTACGACGACGACTGGTTCTCCATGAAGACTCCACTGCGACACGAGTCACGGTCCCACCACCTCTCCAGACGCCCACAGACGGCGAGCGCAGATCGGGAGGTCGAGCCCCGTCGCGATCATCAGCCCGTGTCCGAGACCATGGAGGCACTGGTACTCGATCCACGGGGTCATCTTCCTGGCGGAGGCGCAGAGTCGACGCGCGACGGGCGCGATCGTCGCCGGTTCCCGGGATCGCACCTTGACGAGCGCTCGCTCGAGAACACCGTGGTAGTAACCGGACCCGCAGATTGCCGAGCCCTTCGCGAAGGTCTTCGGAATGTCGTTTCCGAACCGCGCGAGCGCAGCAGCGCCGATTGCGTGCACGATGCGGTGGCACGACTGGCTGGCGCCGTTGCCGTACACGTTGTCGACCAACGCGAGGGCTGCCTTCGGCCCCTGGCGATAGGAGATGTTCCCGAACGCCTGCTGGAAGCAGCGGTCGTCGCTGCACTCACTCAGCTGCGTGCCGTCGGGCTTGAAGGACCCCGCGATCGGATGGAGCGGCAGCGAACTCACCGACGCCGCAGCTGCGCCGCTTCCTTCCCGCATGACCGCCAGCGCGAACACGATGTCCGCGACCGCGAACAACACGAGAAGCCCGACGACGACGCGCCGGCGCCTAGCCCGCTCTCCCCAGAGCATCCCCCCTCATTGTCGGGGAATTCGCGCGAAAGGGAAGGGCTCAGCCCCAGGCTCGGGAGCCGCTCGGATCGATCTCGGCCTCGGCTGCATCGGCACAGCCGCGCCCGTACGACGAGGCGATACGAGCGCACGCCCGCTCCCGTGCCGACGGCGTCGGATAGAGCATCCCGACCACGAGGCCGATGCCGGCGAAGCAGTTCGCGCGGAATCGACTCGGCGCGTGTGCGCAGAGTGGACGTGCGCGCGCGACACCCGGCCGTCCCGAAGCGTTCGCGATCGTGCGAGCGGCGCCGCGCAGGCAATCGCCCTCCCGTGCACCTGCAAGCGCACACAACGGCCCGATCTTGACGGGCACGTAGCGGGCATGCTCGGCGACGTCTCGGCCGAATCCCTGCATGCAGGCCTGCGCCCATCGGCCGAGCTCGGCGCATCTCGCAGCGGTCTTCGCGAACGACCCGTTCGCGAGCACGAGGATCCGCCAGCTCGCGCGCAGGTAGCACGACCGCTGGTCGAGCTCCTGCATGCGGGCGCACGGGTACAGCGGCTCCTTGTCGTCGAGCCACGACGACCGGAAACCGAACGCGCGTGTTGATGTTCTCCATGAACGCGCCACTCGCGCACGCCTTGCGGTCCCAGCCCGTCCCGAGCGCCGGCGCAGATGTCGCAGAGCCAGGGGCAGGTCGTAGCCACGTCTGGATCATGCAGCCCGTGCCCGAGGCCGTGACGGCACTGGTAGTCGAGAAAGCTCTCGCCGGCGGATGCCGTCCGCGAGGCACAAGCCCCTGCGCCTTGCGCGCCGAGCTCCGGCCTTGTCGTGATCCCCAGGAATGCGCGCTCGAGGATGCCGTGGTAGTAGCCCGACACGCAGAGGGACGATCCCTGCGCGAACGTCTTCGCGACGTTGCCGTGGAAGCGCTCGCAGCGATGCCGAGCCGATCGAAGTGTGGACGATTCGATGGCAGTCCTTGCTCCACGTGCGGGGTCGGTGACGAGCTTCCGCTCGTAGAACACGGCAAGAGTACGGCTTCGGGCCCTGCTGCGAAACGCGAGGTTGCCGAACGCCTGCTCGAGACAGGCCGCAATCGTGTGCCGCAGTCGTCCAGACGAGTGTCGTCGGCGACGAACGTGCCCGCGATCGGATGGAAGACTCCACCCGGAGCGCCCTGGGCAACCGCGAATGCTCGCTTCCGCGACTGCCTTCGGACACGAACAGCATAGCGCCCCGCTCGGGATGAGCGCCGAGCGGGATCGCAAGGAGCAACGGCAGCAGCCCGCCGCTTGAGGCTTCGTGGCTTGGAAGAAGGCACCAACGTCTCCTCGCTCGCCATCTTGAAGCGATATCGGCATCCGCACGAGCCACCCGAACAGGCGGACCTGCCAAGCCGATCGGACGGAGGGCTGCTAGCGTCCGGCCCTTCGCGCGCGCACCGGAGCGCACCGTCATGAGACGCCACCGGACGACAGCCGTCCTCTTCGTTCTCGCCGGCCTCGCCGCCGCGGCGTTCGCGACCACGGCCAGCGGCCGCGAGAGCGGCGCGGTTCCGCGCCTCGTCTTCCCGCTCGTCGCGAAGACCGACCTCTGGGACAACTACGGCGATCCGCGCCCCAACGGCCGGCACGCGGGAATCGACATGGAGAACCCGTGGCGCGCGCCGGTCGTCGCGGTCGAGGACGGGACGATCAAGTACTGGGAGTCCTCGCTCGGCGGCTGCATGCTCTACCTCTACGGCCGCAGCGGGACGACGTACATGTACATCCACCTGAACAACGACCTCACGCCGAAGAACGACAACAAGGGCGGCTGCGTGAAGGACGTCTCGTTCGCCGTGCCCGAACGGCGCGAAGGTGACGGCCGGGCAGCAGATCGCCTGGAACGGCGACTCCGGCGACGCGAACGGCAACCCGCACCTCCACTTCGAGGTGCACCCGAACGACGGAGCCGACGTCGACCCGTTCCGCTACCTGAAGCGAGCCGTGAAGCCGCTCTTCGCCGCACGGCAAGGGAGCGTGTTCAGCCTCGGCCTCCACGGGAAGCTCGTCGCCGCCGGCGCAGGAGCGGCGACGCTCGAGATCGACCGCGTGCGTCAGTACCCGGGAGGTCGCTGGCTCGACGTCGACACGCGCGAGGTCGAGCTCACTGTCCCGCTCGGCACCGACGTCGCGCCGTTCGACCAGCTGCACGGCGGCACGCTCCGCCAGCTGAAGAAGCCGGCGACCGTCACCGCGTTCACGCTCAGGGCGAACGCGACACCAGGCAGCGATCGTCGGCGCGCCGGGCGAGCTCATGCTCGGCCGCGTCGCGGCCGTCGCCGTAGCGGTAGGACGTCGGCCGGCCGGTCGAACTCACACGCATGAGCGGGGGGCTCTCGATCCTCATGCCCGTCTTCAACGAGCGCTCGACCGTCGAGGCGGCGGTCGACGACGCGCTCACTGCCGAGCTGCCGGTGCCGAGCCGCGAGCTCGTCATCGTCGACGACGGCTCGACCGACGGGACGCGCGAGCTCCTCCGCGCGAGCGAGTGGCCGGCGAACGTGAAGGTCGTCTACCACGACCGCAACCTCGGGAAGGGCGCGGCCGTGCGAACGGCGCTGCAGCACGCGACGGAGGAGTTCGCCGCGATCCTCGACGCCGACCTCGAGTACCGCGCAGCCGACCTCGCGCACGTCCTCGAGCCGCTCGTCTCGGGTGAGGCGCACGTCGTCTTCGGGACGCGCGCCTGGACGTCCCAGTCCTCGTTCAGCTTCTGGTACGTGATGGGGAACAAGGCCGTGACGATGGCGACGAACGTCCTCTACAACTGCTGGATCTCGGACGTCATGACCTGCCACAAGGCGATGCGGACGGAGCTCTTCCGCTCGCTTCCGCTCCGCGAGCGCGGATTCGCGATCGAGCCGGAGATCGCCGCGCGCGTGCTGCGCGCCGGCGAGCGGATCCACGAGGTGCCGATCTCCTACAAGGCGCGCGGCCGCGAGGCGGGCAAGAAGCTCACGGCGTTCGACGGCCTCCGCGTCCTGCGCACGCTCGTCCGCTGCCGCGTGACGTGACGCGTGGACTGGCGCCGAGTCGCAACGGCGTCCGCGTACGCGGTCCTCGGCGTCGCCTCCTCTGGTCGCGGCTGTACTCGCTCGGCCACAGCTTCTTGGACCGACGAGATCCTGATGGTCGACGGCTACGTCCGGCCCGGGCTTCGCGTGATCCTGACCGCACGGGTCACACCATCAGCTGATGGCGATTCTCTGCTGGGCCGCATCGCACGTCGTCGGGGAGTCCGAGATCGTGTTCCGCCTCTTCTCCGCCGTCCCGTTCGTCGCGGGGGTCGCTCTCGTGACCGCGTGGCTGCATCGCCGGGTCGCGCTCTCCGGGGATCCTCTTCCTCTTCCTCGCGACCGTCTCGCCGTTGCTGCTCGACATCTCTCGCCAGGCGCGCGGCTACGGGCTCGCCTTCCTCGCCATGAGCGTCGTCGTGGTCGCGGCGCTCGAGGCCCTCAGAACGGGCCGGCTCTTGGGCCGTCGCGACGATGTGGGTCGCCGGTGTGCCTGGGCGCATGGACGCTGCCCAGGTGGGCGATCGCCGTCACCGCGACGGCCGCCGTCCTCCTCTTCGACGCGCGCACGCGGCGTGCCTCGGCGGTCGGGCTCGCCGTCGTGCTCGCCGCGACCGCAGCCTGGTACATCCCGCACGCCGACGCCATCAAGAACTTCTCGGATCTGGAAGACGGCGTCCAGATCGGCTTTCCGTGGGTCCTCACCGCGCCGATCGATCAGATCCTGCTTCCCGCGCTCCTCTGGATCGACGGAACGGCTCTCGTCGCGGGCGTCGATCTGGCTGCCGTTGATCCTGGTCGCGGCGATCGTCGGCGCTCGAAGCCCCTTCCTGCGCGAGCGACTCACCGCCGCAGCCCTCTTGCCGCGCCCGTCGCCACGGTCGTCGTCCTCTGGATTGCCGAGGCTCGTACGTCATCCCGCGATACCTGAGCTACCTCCTCGTCCCCTCTTCGTCGTGCTCGCGACGGGCGCGGCGACGACGTTCCAGGCGGTGGGAAAAGGCAGGGCTCTCGTTGGCCCGTCATCTGCCTCGTCGCGATCGGCCTCCTCGCCGCGAGGTTCGCGTCCTGGCGCCGGACGTCGTCCGCCTTCCGCGCGAAGCGTTCCGCGACGCGGCGGCTGTCGTCGATGCCGCTCCGCCCGGGACGCCGGTGCTCGCCTACATGCGCCACGCGCAGAGGAACCTCGGCTTCTACGCCCACCAACCGATCGAGCAGCTCGAGGAGCAGGACGTCGCGGCTCGTGTCTGCAGCCGCCGTCGGGCAGTCTTCTATGTCGAGCAGATCGACGCGATCGCGCCGGTCGCGTTCCGTGCCTGGACCGTCCCGGCACACGGCGCACCGTCCTCCGCCAGTACGCGCGCGGCGGCAAGATCAGCGTCTGGCTCGTTCCACCGCAGTAGCCACTCGTGCGCCCAGCAGCGCCGTTTAGGGGTGCGGGCGGACCCACAGCTGAGCCGACACGCGGCGACCGAACGGGAGCTTGACTTCGCGGACGTGGTCGCCGAAGCCGAGCGCCCGCGCTCTCCGCGGCAGTCATGTCGTCCCCGCTCTCCGACCAGGTCAGCACCCAGATCCGGTCGGCGCTCGTCACGTCCACCGGGTGGACTCCGTAGTAGCGGGCGGCGGGGGCGGCCGACCACGGAACGACGACGACCGCATCGGCTTCGCCGCGCCGGTCGAGCACTGTTCGAGAAGCGCCCCTCCAGTCCTCGCCGCGCCAGCTCGTGTCGAGCGAATACCACTGCGCGAGGCCCCCGTGGTCGCGATGGCGACTGCCGCGACGAGGACAGTCGCCACCTGGTCGCGACTCCCCTGATCGCCACGCCCCCGAGCAAGGCGAACGCGGGAGCGGCGACGATGAGGTAGCGGTCGAGGTAGATGGGCCGGAACGTGGAGACGAGAAGCGCGACGACGAACGGCGACAACGACCACGTCGCGAGCCACCAGGCCGTGCTGCGCTGACGGGCGCGCGCGAGCACCACGAGCCCCACCGCGGCGAGCACGAGGCCGAGTCCGGCCGCGCCCGAGACGTCCAGGACGGTCTGCACTGCAGTTCGGGTCGTCGGGAACTTGAGCCAGTTCATCCCGACTCTGTCCCCGGTCGAGCGCATCGCGATCTGCGCGGCCCAGGGGAACGCAAGCAGCAGGAGGAGCACGAGGGCGATCGGCCCGTGTGGCAGCAGACGCACGCGTCGCTGATACGCGAGGACGGCGTGCGCGGGCACGAGCACGACCCCCGCCACGGGATGCCAGACGAAGACGGCCGACAGCGCGAGGCCGTAGAGCGCCCAGTCGACCCGCCCGCCACGCTCGAGAGCGCGGAGAAGCAGGAGCATCGCGCCGACGCTGATCGCAAGCCCGAGGGTGTACCCGCGGGCCTCCTGCGACCACTTGACGACGAACGGGCTCGTCGCGAGCAGCAGACCGGCGACGAGCCCGACTCGACGGTCGAAGAGCGTCCTCCCGAGGCTCACGAGTAGCACGCACGCGGCCGCGCTTCCGAAGACGGCGGGAAGGCGAAGCGCGACCTCTGAGGTCCCCGACGAGCTCGGCCCACGGGCGAAGGAGCGAGTAGTACAGCCAGTGATAGACCTCGACGTACTGCCAGTACGACCACTCACGCATCGCGCGGGCGGTCGCGGTCTCGTCCACCCAGAAGGAGAGTGAGCCCAGCCGAACGAGCCCGAGCACGAACGCGACGAACGCGACGAGTACGAAGTCGATCGCGGGGTTGCGCACGACGTCGACCGCGCGCGCACGCGTCGAGCCGAGACGCGCGATCGGCGGCTCGGCCCTCGGTAAAGCCGTACGCGTCGGTCATCGGCCCCCCTCGCTCCCGGTGGACCCAACCTCGACGAGCGAGGGTCGCATGCGTGATCCGGTCACCAGATACACATCGACCGAGTCGATCCCGAGTGAAACGAGTCCTCGGGTACGAGCAGCCGGAAGCGCTGCGTGCCGGGAGTCCAGTCGTCCCGGAACCACCGGGTCAGCCCCCGGATCCGTCCGTTCACCGCGACTGCGAGCTCGACTCCGTCCGCGAGCCTTCCCGACGTCACGTGTCCCGAGACACGCGCGGGCGAAAAGCCCGAGTCGCGACGGACGTCGAGGAAGGCGCTCGGGTTCTCGATGCTCACCGAGACCGCCTGCGAGCGCCCGGTGATGCCGCTGACGTCTTGCCCCAGCAGCGTCTTGTGCGTGCCGATCCGGAAGAGCGAATCGCGACCCGCTCCGAACTGCTGCGCCTTGAAGCGGAGTGTGACGGCCCGATCGCGGAGCACTACCGCGAGCGGCACGTGATCCGCCGGGCGCTGCCACGCTTGCGGAGGACGACGCCGCGGCTCTTCGGGATCGGCCCGAGGAGCGAGCGTCCATCGACGTGCCACGGAATCCGGATCCCGAGCACGTCGGCGATGGTCGGCAGGACGTCGATGGTGCTCACGGGGCGCGAGTCGACCCCGCGGCGCAGACCATGGGGGTACTTCACGAACATCGTGTTGTTGACGATGTCGGCGAGGTTGTTCCCCGTCAGCGGGCGACGGCCCTGTCCGGCCCGGAAGCTGACGCCGTGATCCGACATGACGACGACCAGCGCTCTGTCGTAGCGGCCTGCTCGCTCGAGCGTATCGATGACGTCCCCGACCACCTTGTCTACGTAGCCGACCTGGAGGAGGAAGCGCTGGTACCCCTGCAGCGTGAGCCAGGGATCGTCGTCCCACTTCTCGCCGTAGTTCCAGCCGTCCAGGAACCGGCGGTCGTACTGGGTCCCCGAGGGGAAGAACCTGTACGGGGCGTGCGGAAGCAGCACATGGTCCCACAGCAGTACGTTGTCGCGCTTGGCGTCCACGGTCTCCCGCAGTAGCGAGTGGAGGCCGGCGATCGCCTGCGGGCCGTTCGGCTCGTCGACGTCGTGCGCGATCTGCACGACCTCGTCGCTCACGGACTTCGGGAAGAGCTGGGTGACGAGCAGCGGGAAGCTGTCGGCGAAGAGGCCGTAGCCGTTCCCGAGCGTCGAGGGGTCGCGACGCGCGCAGAAGTTCTGGGGACACATCCGCGTCTTCTCCTCGTGCACGTCGAACGCGTACACATCGCCGAGGAGCGTGAACAGATTGTCCGGGTGGTTTCGCAGGGTGGGCAGGCCGTAGGGCTCCCCGATCTGCCCGCTCAGGATCGAGGGGACCGCATTGGAGGTCCACTCGTGCACGGTCGTCACGTTCGGGTACCAGACACCGTCCCGGGCCAGTCGCGCGAAGTTCGGGTACCGAACCGCGTCGAGCGTCCCGTCCCGCGTCATGAGCGCGCTGCCTGCCATCTCGTCGAACTGGATGAACACGATCGGTGTCGGCGACTCGACCTGAACCGCCGCGGCCCGAGCGGTCGGTGAGGTCGGGAAGGCCGTGGACGAACCAGACGAGGCTGACGATCGGAAGCACGATCGAGTAGCCGACGAACAGACGAACCGGTCGTACGCGCGCGTAGAGGACGACGGCCGCGACGGCGGGAACGACGACGAGGGCGACCGTCAGCATCAGCGGCGCATCGAAATGCCTGACGAGCCGGGCGGCAAGCGGCGCGAAGAACGCGCCGAGGCCGACGAGGTAGATCATGTCTCCGATCCACTGCGAGAACCGTCCGGCGAGCCATGCATACCCGGCGACGAGCGCGGGCGGAAGGACAGTGATGGACACGGCGAACAGCGCAACGGACGCTCTGGTCTCGTCGCGCTCGATGAGAAGATCGGGGTTGCCGTGGATCAGCGAGAAGACGGGTTGGCTGACTCCGTATGCCCAGACCGCAGTGAGGTGCAGGAACCGAACGCGGTACCGGGGAAGGGCCAGGCTCATGCCGGATGCGCGTGGTACAGCGCCCTCGTGCCCGACGACAGCTCGAGCGACTCGGCGATTCGGAAGCTCGCACCGAGCAGCGTCTCGAAGGTGTCCCGCGCGTAGTCCGGGTGGGCGTCGACGCGTTTCGCGCCGAGAAGGCGCTCGACCCCGTGGGGCACGTGGTCGCGATGCCCTGGTCCCGCGCGAACCGGGTGAAGTCGGCGACGATCAGGAAGTAGCCGGCGTAGCCCATCCGGATGATGACGTCGACCTCGTAGTCGAGGCGATCCTGGAGCTGGCGCGTGACCGTCCCGTAGCGCCGCTCCAGGCCGGCCTGGCACTCGGCCCGCAGCCAGCTCTCGACGGTGACCCTCGGGGACCGGAAAGTTCGGCAGCTTGAGGTCGCCGAACGACATCTGCAGCTCGGTCATCTCGGCGATCTGTCGCGTGTTCGTGATCGCCTCGGGGATCTCGGAGAGCCGCCGGGCCATCTCGTCGGCGCTCTTGAGGAAGAACTCGGAGGTCTCGAACTTCAGGCGGTTGGGTGTGTCGAGGTTGGAGGCCGTGCCCACGCAGAGCAGCACGTCGTGCGCCTCTGACTGGCTCTTGTTTGACGTAATGCAGGTCGTTCGTCACGACCAGCGGCAGGCCGACCTCGGGCGCCAGGCGGCGAAGCTGTTCGAGCAGTCGGCGCTGCTCGGGCAGGCCATGGTCCTGGACCTCGAGGAAGAAGTTGCCGGGCCCGAAGATGTCGCCGTATTCGGCCGGCCAGGTCGAAGAGGCGAGGCACCAGTCCTCGACCTCCAGCGCCCGCGGGATCTCACCGTTGAGGCAGGCGGACAGGCCGATCAGCCCCTCCGCGTGCTTCGCGAGGTACTCGCGATCGATGCGCGGCTTGTAGTAGTAACCGTCGAGGTGGGCGTCGGTGACGATGCGGCACAGGTTGCGGTAGCCGGTCCAATCCTTGGCCAGCAGGATGAGGTGGTAGGGCTGGGCGTCGGCCTTGCCCTCGCGGTCCGACATCGAGCGTCGGGCGACGTAGGTCTCGACGCCGATGATGGGTTTGATCTCGCGCTTCTCGCAGGCCTGGTAGAAGGCCACCGCACCGTAGAGCGCGCCGTGATCAGTGATGGCCAGGCTGTCGAAGCCCTGTGCGCTGGCCTGCGAGGACGAGATCGTCGATGCGCCCGAGGCCGTCGAGGAGGCTGAACTCCGAGTGGACGTGGAGGTGGGTGAAGTCGTTCGGGGCGATCTCTAAGATCTGCGTGAGGCCGCCTAGAGGCTGGCTCTGCCCGCCTGGCGGAAAGCCTGGTGGGCTCGCTCTGCCCGCCTTGCGGCCGCATAACGGTCCATCATTGAGCGGGATCGATGGCCGCTTGCCGATAGTGTCGCCCTCGGACATCCCGCTTCGGAGCATCTGATCGATGGCGTAATGCCGGAACGCATGCGCGTGCAGCTCCACACCGACTGCCTTGCCGCGCTCGCTGGTCATCTGGGCGATGCCGGAGGCCGTCATGCGGCCCGCCCGAGCCAACCACAGCCACTCTGTGGCGGCGGTAGGGTGGCGCGGATGTCGTGCGGCGACCTTGACATAGCGACGCACGGCGTCCGCCGTCCGCTCATCCAGGGGCAGATCACGGGTCCGTCGCCCCTTGCCCAGAACGGTGACCTGGGGGTACGCCGTGTCGAGGTCGACATCCTGGACGCGAAGTTCCGCGACTTCACTGAGACGCGCCCCGGTCGTGGCGAAGATGCGAATGATCGCCTCGTCTCGAATGCCGAGGAAGTTGTGCCGGCTCCGGCTCTGGCAGGTCGATAGGACCTGACGGATTTCTTCAGGGGTCGGATATGACGGCGGCTGGACAAGAGGCACAAAGAGGTGGCCTCATCCCGTTCATTGGATCTCTCGCAACTGGCACGTCATCGTGCTCGACCGCCCACTTCCAGAACGATCGCAAGCTGCGATATACCGTCGAGATGCTGGACGCCTTCCAGCCCTGGGCCTGAAGCTCCCCAACGAGGCGCTCGTGGTCAGCTCGGGTGATCGTGTCGACGGGCCTGTCGCCGACGTGTTCGATGAAATTCCGAACCGCGTACGTGTATGTCGTTATCGTCTTTTCGGACTTGTTGGCTGCGCGCAGTGATCGCTCGAACATGAGCTGGGCTTCGCCAAGGGTCAGCACGTTAGACGCTGGTCGCGAGAGTCTCGGCATGGGTCAATCCTCAGTAGATGGTGAGTCCGTGTCCACCACCCTATCGTAGCATGTCAAGTAGACACTGAGGAGCGCCACGTGCTCGACGTAACAGGTTCTAACAGGTGCAGTTAGTCACTGCTGTTGTGCACAATGGGAGGAGTTGGAGCGGGAGACGGGATTCGAACCCGCGACATTCTGCTTGGGAAGCAGACACTCTGCCAGCTGAGTTACTCCCGCTCGGGAGTGCTGTGCATTCTAGCTTCGCCTGTGAGGGGCCGCCATCGCGAGGGCGGAAGACGTGACCGCCGACCGACCGGGTCTGCCCCGTGGGTGCGCGTCCGACACCTGCCGGGCGCGCCAAGAACACTTCTTCTATTCACGACTCACCGTCCTACGCACCCCGCCTCGGTTCGGCTGGGCGGCGAGTGTCTCCAGACCGCCGACCAAGAGCTCGATCGTGAGACGGTTGGCGTCCGCCCCCGCGGACCAATCCATGAACTGGTCCGCGGCGCTCGAGAGGTAGGGGAACTCGCCAGCGGACAGCCCTTCCATGGACGCCTGCTGGCGGTCGGCGTCCGGCGGACGATCGCGTGAAGCTGCCGCCCACGTGGCGCGATTGATGGCCGGGCCGAGGACCATGCCGGTGATCACCTGCAGCAAGCGCACCGATTGGCCGGCGTCGAAGCCCGCGCCCTGGAGGGTCGCGAGCAATGCCTCGCTCACGCGCAGGGCGGCCGGCGAGACGAAGGGTCGCGAGAGCAGCAGGGCCGTCGCCGGGTGCGCCGCCACGACCGCCTGAAAGCTGGCCAGCAGCCGGCGCAGCCGGTCCTGCCAGGTGGCCGCCTCGACAGGCGCAAGGTCCACCTGATCCAGCAGCCGCTCGGCCATCAGGTCGAGCAGGTGGGACTTGTTCCGCACGTGCCGGTAGATGGCCATCGGTGTCACCTCGAGGGCCCCGGCGAGCCGCCGCAGGCTGACCGCCTCGATACCACCCTCATCCGCTGCCCGCAGCGCGGCATCTACCACACGCTCCGTGGTCAGTCCGCGGTGGGCCTTGACGTCACGGGCCATGCTGGCTAGTCTACGCCGTACACATTAGTCTACGCCGTAAACATTCGTGGGTTGGCCCGACAGCCACCCATGGGCGGCGTGTGGGAGGCAGAGATGAATAGGCTCGGAATCGCCGGAGCCCTGTGGCTCATCGCGGCAGGATTCGCGATCGCGATGACGCTCAGTCTTCAGGACCGACCCCGTCCAGTGGGTCGTCACCATCGCGGTGGCCGCGGTCGCTGCCGTCGTCGGCGTGGGGCTGATTGCGCGGCCGCGTGCCCGGGTCGTGTCCGCGTCGAACGTCGTCGCGGTGGTGTGGATCGTTCTCTATACCGTGCTCACCGTGCAGCAGGCTGACGAGATTGCGGCATGGACGACGGACGTCTTCCTGATCGTGCTTGGCGCGGCTGCCGGACTCGCGGCATACCTCGCGGCAGCGAGAGCGAAACTCCCGGGAACCATCTCCTGACCGCTGCCGGCGAGGTGTACGGATCGCGACGCTGCGTCGAGAAGAAACGCCGATGACGGGAACGAGCGACTCGACACGTCGCCGCCTCCCGCTGACTGTTCGATCCGCGGCGCTCCTGTACTTCTTCCTCGGTGTTGCGTTCGGCGCCTCGGTGCCCTTCGTGCTGGCGTATCTCGACCGCTATGGCGAGCTGCCGATGACGTTCTGGTTCCGATCGATGGCCGGCCCCCTCGTACAGCTTGGACCGGAGGCGTTCAAAGCCCTTGTACGTTCGTCGGGGTCTGCGCCGCCGACGTGGTCGCCGGTCTCGGGCTCTGGCGAGGCCGTCGAAGGGGAGCCAGGATGGGGCTCGCGACCTCGCCCGTGTCGCTTGCGCTCGGCGTGGGGTTCGCTCTGCCCCTCATCCTCGTCGGCGTGCCAATCCGCGTGGCCCTCGTGTTGGCGGGAAGCAGACACTCTGCCAGCTGAGTTACTCCCGCTCGGGAGGGCCCGATTCTAGCGTCGACGGGCGATCGCGACAACGGCCGAAGTCGGCTTCCGATCGATCGCAATTCGGCGACCAGCTGGTCGAGGACCCGATAGACGAGCCAAAGAGCGACCGGCAGGACGATCGCCGTGCCGAAGCCGCGGAGCGTCCCCGGCGACCACGGCCAGGTCGAGACCCTGGCCAGGACGTCCCGCTCGGCGAGCAGGCTCGCGATCTGGTCGTTGACCGCGCTGGCATCGGAGACGTCGCCTCGCTCGGCGCGCAGGTGAAGGTCGTCGAGGACTCGGCCGAGGAGTCGCTCGACGGC
This sequence comes from uncultured Gaiellaceae bacterium, assembly GCA_963746975.1. Taxonomy (GTDB): domain Bacteria; phylum Actinomycetota; class Thermoleophilia; order Gaiellales; family Gaiellaceae; genus GMQP-bins7. The sequence continues at coordinate 279,004 of CAVVDE010000010.1, read as the reverse complement.
CTCGAGTCGGCGCGACTTCTCGGCGGCGATCAGCTCGTGGATCCCGTTCAGCGGCAGGACGAAGCAAGCGACGGCCGCCGCGGTCGTCAGGACAGCCCATGCGAGGACCTGGGGGTTCGAGAGCGCATGGGGATTCGTAGCCAACCCGATATAGCCGAGGGCCAGTAGCGCCAGGCCGGTCGCGGCGGTCACCCGGGCGAAGGCATGCGACCGCTCAAGGTGCAGCAGGTCGATCGACTCGATGTAGCGGTAGGCCCGTCCGATGACGTGCAGCTGATGAAACGAGTGGTAGACGAGCGCCCAGGTCCCGGCGAAGACAACGCACGTCGCCGGGAGTCCGACAACGAACGCTATCGGTCCCCTGGCGAGGTCGAACGGTCGGCCGTACTGGAGCGCGAAGAGTGACACCGCGGTCACGATGCCCAGGAGCACGCAGACGAGGACCGGCCGGACCGGCATGGTCGTCAGCTCATAGACGACCCGACCCGCCTCGTCGTCGTCCAGCGACGTGAGCGAGACAATCTCGTCCAGGCGCCGATAGCCATCCGGTCGAGGAAGTGGATCCCCCCAAAACCGATGACGAAGACGAAGGCGGTCGTGGTCCAAAAGGCACTCATCGCACCGACTGCGACGTAGCCCTCCACCCACGCGATCACGTGACTCGCGACGGCGACCCACAGGAAGACTCCGAGGTAGACGACCCAGGCCGGGACCGGCAGCGTGTCGATCCACGCCTGGAGCCGGTCGATCCAACTCGGCGGGTACGGGTCGGGGCGGTCTGTCACGGTGGACATCGGCGTCGTGGCGCTCCCTCCAGCATCGCTCGCGGCGGACCGGCGCCTGGCTCCCCCACCTTGAGCTCACCCGACCCCGACAGCCGCGTGCCGAGAGCCTAGCCGCTTGGCGAGACGAACGAGGTCGCGCCGAGCGGCTGAGCTGACCAAGAGAACGCGAGCGAGCCGGCTCGGGGAGCGGAAGGTCCCCTTGGGAAGCAGACACTCTGCCAGCTGAGTTACTCCCGCTCGGGAGCGGCCCGATTCTAGCGCAGCACGCGAGCGAGTCAGTCCGCGACTGCGGCGCGGGCCTTGGCGATCGGTGGTCCGGTGCTCTCGCGGACCACCAGGTCGGTCGCTAGCTCCAGGCGCGTCTGGCCGGGTCGGTCACCGCGGGCGAGCCGCAGCACCATCTCCGCCGCAGCGACGGCCATCTCGACGAGCGGCTGACGCACAGTCGTCAGAGGCGGGCCCGACCCACATCGCCACTGGAAGATCGTCGAAACCGACGACGCTGACGTCCTCCGGGATGTGGAGGCGCATCTCCCGCACGACCTGGTAGACACCGAGCGCCTGGAGGTCGTTGCCAGTGATGATGGCGGTCGGCGGCTCGGGCATGCGCATGAGCGTCCGGGCCTGATCGATGCCCTCATCGACTTGAAACGCGCCATGGCTGATCAGCCGCTGGTCGATGGCGACGCCGGCCCCATCCATGGCTGCCCTGAATCCGTCCATCCGTGCGCGGCTGCACAGGATGTCCTTGGGACCACCGATGACGGCGATCCTTCGATGACCGAGCGCCAGCAGGTGGCGCGTCGCCGTGAGTCCCCCGTTCCAGTTGGTCGCGCCGATCGAAGGCGTGTCATGGAGCGGCTCGCCCGTCGGGTCGAGGACGACCAGCGGGATGTTCCGCGCACGGAGCTGGGCGCGCATCTCGCCGCTCAGGTCCGAGAAGACCGCGATCACGCCGGTCGGCCGCCGGGCGAGCACGCCTTCGATCCAGCCGCTGCCGGGTGTCCGTCGACCCTGCATCTCCGAGAGCACTACCGACAACTGGTGTTCGCCAGCCACGCGCTCGACGCCCTTCACGATCTCAAGCGCCCACTCGCTGTCGAGCTCATGGAAGATCAGCTCGAGGATCGGCGCGGCACGAGGTGTGCGCTCCGGTCGCCGATAGCCATGCTCGGATGATCGCCGCCTCCACCCGGCGCCGTGTCTCGACCGACACATCGGCGCGGCCGTTGATGACCTTCGAGACCGTCGGAACCGAGACCCCCGCCTGTTCCGCGATGAAGGCGATCGTGCGTCGTCGTGCGGGGCGCTTGGAGTTCGGCCCCCTCGGCGTGGTCATCCCCACAGTGTAGCCCGAAAGTTTCGGCTGCGTTGGGCGAATTGCACGCACATAGCCTCGGATGGGACTTGACGTCGCAAGTGGGCGCGCTACCATCACAGACCGACGAGTCGAACGTATCGGCTTCGAGTACGCAACTTTCGGAGGTCAAACAATCTAGGGTCCGGGGCCTGGACAGCTCTGGAGCGCCGGCGGGGGATACGATCTCGCTCCCGCCAGCGCTCCTCCTTGGCGGGGACGAGGTCGTACCCGGGACACGGACCGCGAGCACGCGCGCCGCCATCGTCCGCGAATGCCGCAGCCATCGTGGACAGAGGAGGAACGATCCATGAGACCCGGTCGCAGGTTCGCGGTCCTGCTCGCGGGCACCGCGCTTGTCATCAGTGCTTGTACCGGAGGAGGCGCCACGACGGCGCCGACGGACGCCGGGTCGACCTCGGCGCCACCGTCCGCAGCGCCGCCGTCGGAGGCCGCCGCTCCGGTCGAGATCGACTGGTACCACATCCAGAACAACGACCCGGGCAAGAGTCTCTGGCAGGCCCTGGCCGACGAGTACATGGCCGCCCATCCCAACGTCAAGGTCAACATCACCTACCTCGAGAACGAGGCGTTCAAGACCAAGCTCACCGCGCTGCTCCAGCAGGGCGATGTGCCTGACCTGTTCCAGACGTGGGGCGGTGGTGGTCTCCGACAGCAGGTGGAGGCCGGTTTGGTCAAGGACATCACGGCTGACATCGCGTCGTGGAAGGACACCATCAACCCTGGCGCCCTCGGCATGTACGAGGTGGACGGCAAGAACTACGGCATGCCCTTCGACCTCGGCCTGGTCGGCTTCTGGTACAACACCAAGTCGTTCGAGGACGCCGGGATCACCAGCCTGCCCACGACCTGGGACGAGTTCCTGACGACCGTCCAGACGCTCAAGAGCAAGGGCATCACCCCGATCGCTCTCGCCGGCAAGGACACCTGGACCGGTGCCTTCTACTGGGCCTATCTGGCGGTCCGCGAGTGCGGCCAGGACAAGATGACCCAGGCCGTCACGACCGGGGATTGGAGCGATCCCTGCTTCGTGAAGGCCGGCGAGGACTTCAAGCAGCTCATCGACCTCGAGCCCTTCCAGGAAGGCTTCCTCGCCGCTCCCTGGGACGGCGCCGGCAGTGGAGCCGCTGCTCAGGCGACCTACAACGGCGCGATCCAGCTCATGGGTCAGTGGCTCCCTGGCACCGTCAACGCCAACTCGGGCGGCAGCCGGGCCATGGGCGAGGGCCTCGGCTGGTTCCCGTTCCCAGCGGTCGCAGGTGCCCCTGGCGACGCGTTCGACGGCATCGGCGGTGGCAACGGTTTCGCCGTCGGCAAGGACGCGCCGCCCGAGACGGTCGACTTCCTGAAATACCTCGTCAGCCTCGACGCCGCGAATCGTTGGGGCGCGCTGAACTCGGGCATCCTACCGACGACCGTCGGCTCCGAGCCGTCGACTACCGACCCGATGCTGTCGCTGGTCCTGGATGGACGCGCCAAGGCGAAGTTCGTCCAGCTCTATCTCGACCAGGCAACCACGCCCGCGCTCGGCGCAGCGATCAATGATGCGGTCGCGACGCTCTACGCCGGGACCGGCACACCAGAGTCGGTGGCCAAGGCCATCGCCTCCGCCGCTGCCAAGCAATAGCCGGCTCTTGACCGCAGCCCGGGTGGGGCGGCGCAACGCCGGCCCACCCGGTGTCGCAAACTGACCGACGTGGCGACTGCCGAGAGGATGCGCGTCCGCACGAGCCGAAACCTGCGCGCGTGGGCCGTGCCGGGTCTGTTCTTGCTGCCGGCGCTCGCGCTCTACGGGACGTTCGTGCTGTTCCCGATCATCCAGGCCGCGCGTTACAGCCTGTATGACTGGAACGGCCTAGAGCCGCTCGACCAGTTCGTCGGGCTGGCGAATTTCGAGCGCGCCCTGTCCGACCCGATCTTCCTGGGCGCCGTCAGCCACAACACGATCATCGTCATCCTTTCGCTGGTCCTCCAGATCCCGTTCGCGCTGGGCCTCGCCTTGATGCTGAATCGCAGGTTCCGGGGACGAGCGATCCTGCGTCTGGTCTTCTTTGCTCCATACGTCATCGCTGAGGTCATCGCTGCCATCGTCTGGAGCCTGGTCCTCCAGCCCAACGGCCTGGCCGAGCACTTCCTGGACGCGATCGGCCTCGGTTCGCTCTACCAGCCCTGGCTGGCCGACCCGGACACGGTCCTCTGGGCCTTGTTCGCGATCATCAGCTGGAAGTACTTCGGCTTCTACGTGATCCTCTTCCTGGCGGGGCTCCAGGGAATCCCTCGTGAGCTCGAGGAGGCGGCCGCGATCGACGGCGCGACCCGCAGCCAGTCGACCCGCTTCGTGACCCTGCCCCTGCTTGGCCCGACCATCCGGGTGTGCGTGTTCCTGTCGATCATCGGCTCGCTCCAGCTCTTCGACCTCGTGTGGGTCACGACGCGGGGCGGTCCGGTCAACGCCTCGAACACGATGGCGGTCTACATGTTCGACCAAGGCTTCGTCCGCTTCCAGTTTGGCTACGGGAGTGCCGTCGCCGTGATCCTCTTCCTCATCTGCTTCGTCCTTGCGCTGGCCTACCAGCGCCTGGTCCTACGCCGCGACGTCGAGGGGGCGATGACGGCGTATGGGTGAGATGACGCCTCCGGCCTCAGCCGCCGCACCCCCCACGAACCTCGGCGCCCGCGACGCTGCGACGCCGAGCCCAGCTGGACGAGCGGCACGTCGGACCGTGTCCGCGGTCCTGCGCTATGGGCTGCTGCTCGCGGTCGCGGCCGTGGTCGTGATCCCTGTCGTGTACGCGGTTTTGGGTGGATTCCGTGATGCCCCTCAGCTGGCCGCCGACCCTGCTGGCTTGCCGGATCCGTGGGTGTGGACGAACTACGCCGAGATCCTAGCTACCCCATCGTTCTGGCGCCAGCTCGGCAACAGCCTCATGGTCGCTGGCATCTCGACGCTCGCCGTCGTGCTCTTCTCAGCCTTCGCTGCGTTCGTCCTCGCACGACGCGAGTTCCCGGGCCGCGAGATCGCCTATACGATCTTCACGCTGGGCCTGCTGTTCCCGGTCACGGTCGCGATCCTGCCGTTGCTCATCCTCGTTCGGGACCTGGGACTGCTTGACAACCCCATCGGCCTGGCCCTGCCCGAGGCCGCGTTCGCGCTGCCGCTCACGATCATCATCCTGCGGCCGTTCTTCCGCAGCATCCCGACCGAGCTGGAGGACGCCGCTTCGATCGATGGCTGCGGCTCGCTCGGTTTCTTCTTCCGGATCCTCCTCCCGCTCTCGCGGCCCGTGCTCGTCACGGTCGCCGTGCTGGCGATCGTGTCAAGCTGGAACCAGTTCCTTCTGCCCCTCGTGATGCTCTCGAGCCAGTCGAACTGGACCCTGCCGCTGGGCCTCACCAACTTCAGCACCCAGTACACGACCGATACGGCCAGGATCCTGGCCTACACGTCGCTCTCCCTCATCCCGGCGCTCGTGTTCTACGTCATCGCGGAGCGGCAGCTGATAGGCGGGCTCACCGGTGGAGCGGTGAAGGGCTGATGACAACGATCGAGGCCCGCTATCGCGACTCGACCGCACCCGTCGAGGAGCGCACCGCCGACCTCCTGGTCCGCATGACGCGGACAGAGAAGCTCGCCCAACTCGGATCGGCCTGGGCCTTCGAGTTCGTGGACGAGGGCGGCCTCAGGCCCGATCGGCTTGCGAGTCTGGCGCCGGACGGGCTCGGTGAGCTGACTCGTCTGGCGGGCTCGACCAACTTGCCTCCGGTCCAGGTCGCCAAGGTGGCCAACGAGATCCAGCGCTTCTTCGTCGAGGAGACGCGCCTGGGGATCCCGGTCCTCGTCCACGAGGAGTGCCTCCACGGCTTGCTGGCCTGGGGCGCCCCTTGCTTCCAGCAGTCGATCGGCGCCGCCGCTTCGTTTGACCCGCACCTCGTCACCGCCATGGCGGTAACCATCCGGCGCCGCATGCTCGCCACGGGTGGGCGACACGCGCTCGGGCCTGTCCTCGACCTCGCGCGCGACCCCCGCTGGGGACGGATCGAGGAGACCTACGGCGAAGATCCCTACCTGGCGGCCGCGATGGGCATAGCCTACGTGCGTGGCCTCCAGGGCCCTGACCTGACCGCAGGCGTGGCTGCGACTGGCAAGCACCTTGTCGGCCATGGCCTGGCAGAAGGCGGCCTGAATCAGGCGCCCGTCCACGTCGGTCCACGCGAGCTCCGCAACGAGCAGCTATACCCATTCGAGGCCGCGGTTCGGGAGGCCGGCCTGGTGAGCGTGATGCCGGCCTATTGCGACGTGGACGGCATGCCCTGCCACGCCTCACGCGAGCTGTTGACTCAGATCCTGCGCGACGAGTGGGGCTTCGACGGCGTCGTGGCCTCGGACTATGTAGCCGTCTCGATGCTCGCGACGCAGCACCGACTCACAGCGGACCTCTCGATGGCGGCGATGCTCGCCCTCGAGGCCGGCGTCGACCTAGAGCTGCCGGCCACGGTCGCCTACGGGACGCCGCTCGATCGAGCACTCCTCGAAGGCCGCCTGGACGAGTGTCGGCTCGACGAAGCCGTCGGCCGGGTGCTCCGCCTGAAGTTTCGGCTCGGTCTCTTCGACCGCCCGTACGTGGACGCACCCACTGAGGCAGGCCTCGAGATCCTGGCCGTCGAGGAGCGGCAGGTCGGGCTCGAGCTAGCCCGTCGCTCGATGGTCTTGGTCAAGAACGATGGTCTGCTGCCGCTCGCGCCCGGCGTTCGCCGCGTGGCCGTCATCGGGCCGATCGCCGACAGCGCGCGTGATCTCCTCGGCGACTACAGTCACCTGCTTCACATGGAGACGTTGCGCGAGATGCAGGCGCAGGATGGCGCTTTCGGCGTCGGGACCGATGCCAGGACGCTCGCCCCGGGAGACGAGCTCAGCCAGCGAGAGACGATCCTCGACGCCTTGGCCGCCCGCCTGACTTCGGCCGACGTCCGCTACGCTCGCGGCACCGGCGTCCGCACGGGGGATGATGCCGACATCAGCGAGGCGGTCGCAGTGGCTGCGTGGGCCGAAGTGACCGTCATGGTGCTTGGCGAGCGATCCGGCCTGACCGATGACGCAACCACGGGCGAGTTCCGCGACCGACTGGAGCTCGGCTTCTCCGGACGCCAGCAGGAGCTCCTCGAGGCGGTCGTGGAGACGGGCACGCCGGTCGCCCTGGTGGTCGTGAGTGGGCGTCCTCTCTCGATCCCATGGGCGGCGACCCGGTGTGGCTCGATCCTGCTGGCCTGGGTGCCGGGCGACTTCGGCCCGTACGCGGTGGCCGACGTGCTGACGGGCGCGACCTCACCCGGCGGCAAGCTGCCCGTCACCGTGCCACGCCACGTCGGCCAAGTTCCTCGTACGTACCGGCATCACCCGACCGGCGGGCGCTCGAACCCGAAGGGTGACTACGTCGACGGACCGGCCGCACCGCTCTGGCCGTTCGGCTTCGGGCTCACGTATACGTCCTTCCGACTCTCGGACCTTCGCCTCGACCGGACGACGATGTTGACCGACGGCGGCGAGGTGACCATCAGCGTCGACGTCGTCAACGTCGGAGACCGCGCCGGCGACGAGGTCGTCCAGCTCTACGTCAGAGACGAAGAGGCGACCGTTGCCCGACCCAGCCGCGAGCTGGCCGGCTTCTGCCGCGTGACTCTGGACCCGGGACAGCGTCGGACGGTGGCCTTCGCCCTCTCATCCGAGCAGCTCGCCTATGTCGGGGCCGACCTCCGCCGTGTCGTGGAGGCAGGCTTGGTGCGGATCATGGTCGGAACCTCCTCGACCGACATCCCGCTGACGGCTGAGCTCAACGTGCGCGGCCCGACCATAAGACTCGGCGATCGTCGCCGGTACCTGACCGAGGCGACGGTCCACTGACCTAGCGCAGTCGCTCCTCCGCGGCCAAGGATCTGCCTGAACCTGAGCACGAGTCACGCTGGATCGGATGGACTGCGCCTCAGGCGAAATGTCCTCGCGGACTGAGGGGCGCCAACCCGACAGCTGCCCCCTGTGGGTCGAGGGAGCCGGGGTGGACGACCGCGAGGTGACCCTCGCGCATGGCAGCAAGCGCCGACCGTCTCATCGCCGCTGAGGTCCGTCAACGAACGCCGCACGAAGCGTGGGGCGAGTCAGACACGACGAATATCCGTTCTGTCAGTGGCCGATGCGCTCAACGCGCGCAGGATGACCGTGGTAGGTGAACCCGCGGCGGGCGGCGAAGTCGGCGGCGTGACGCTCGAGATCGGCGCGGTTCTCGTCCAGGGTCATCGAGTGTGGCCAGCCACGGTCGAAGCCGGGCGTGGCCGGATGTGGGCCACGCTCGAGGTCCAGGCGGCGTAGTCGGAGGCGTTGTGCTCCGGCCCGAGCGGTCGGAGCCGAAATGCTGCGTGGTCGAGCCCCAGCGGTGGCTGGAAGTCGGGCGGGACGAAGTCGGTCACCGTCAGCGCACGACGAGGATGGGGCCACGTCGGCGAGCGCTGTTGCCTGCGTTCGACGACATCATCATCGGCGCGCCAGAGGTCGATCTGCGCCAGCCGGTTGATGCCGAGCGTCTGGGACAGCTCGCCACAGTGGTACGCGTCGTGGCTGAGGAGGCGAACGAGGACGCCCTGACGGCTGTGCACCTGGGTCCGCTTGCCGGCCAGGCCTTCGGCCGCCTCGAAGAGCGTCTCGGGCGTCCAGCGCTCCAGGCAACCGGCGATGACCTGCCACGTCGACTCGAGCGCCTCGGTCAGCTCCTCGGCCGTCCTGGGTCGCTCCAGGTCGTCCTCCCAGCCGACGCCGGTGACGACCTGCGGAAAGGGCGTCGTCTCGGCACCTGGCTCGCCGAACACACCGCATAGCCAGTAGACGCGGGCACCGGCCGTGTGGGCGACCGTGGCCCAGACCGGCCATCCATCCGGCGCCGGCCGGATGGCGAGCTCGTCGGGCGTCATGACGCTGACGACCTCGACGATCCGCTGGTTGTAGACCGCCCAGGGCTCGTAGAAGCGAGCGACCGAGGAGCTTCGGGAGTCAGGCATGTCACCCAATCATCGCCGAATGCACCGCCGCCGGTCGGGTGCGTCTGTCGAGTCGGAGGCTCGCAGTCGATAATCTCCAGGCTCTTGCGGCGCATCCTGCACCGTCGGTCGCGCTCCACAGCCTTCCGGCCGCGCATCGTCGGGCGCCATAAGTCCCTGCGCTGCCGCCGGGCGTCACGCCGGTCGGATGTTGTGGTTGGCGCGGAAGACGTTGTCGGGGTCGTAGCGTCGCTTGAGCTCGCGTAGCCGTGCGTACGCGGGCGCCGGGTAGGCGCCATGGACGGCATCGGTGTCCTCGGCGCCCATGAAGTTGACGTAGGTCGGGGCGCCGTCCGCGGGCAACTCGGCGCGGAAGGCCGCGGTCCATGCCTCGTTGACGGCGGAGGCCTAGCCCAGTCGTGCGATCGCTTCGTCGGTCGATACGACGTCGGCGAATTCGCCGTGGAGGCTCGCGAGACTCGTGCGATGGATCAGATCGGCAGGGAAGACCTCTCCGTCCGGTCCTTGCCGATCGAAGGTTGCACACGCATCGCCGACGTACCACGTCTCGAATCCGAGGTTGCCCGACATCCTCACCGTTGTTGACCCACAGTGGTCCGTCGCGATCGCTGCGATCACGACCGTGGTGGCACCAGCCGCTCGAAGCCGCTCTTCCAGGTCGGTTCCGATGAATGCGGAGTTGACTCCCTTGGTCACGACCGGCTCATCCGCCAGCGGCATCGCTTCCGGCTTGAACTCGAACCCAGGATCGCCCTCGTTGAAGAAGTGCCACTCGGGATCCGTCTCGCGATGCCGAACATGGATGACCGGCGCGTCCGCGGCCCGCCACGCTGCGAGCAGCCGCGCGACGTTCGCTTCCGCGCCCGGGTTGTTCCGCTTTCCCCACACCGGGTCATCGAATGCTTTCTGCACATCGACGATCACGAGGGTCGGCTTCTCCGGCATGTCGGAACCTTACGCGTAGGGCGCCGCCGACCGCAATGGGGTCGCGCACGCCACGCGACGCCCGGGCGTCAGCCGACGCGGATCATCTTCTTGTTCACGAACTCGTCGGCGCCGAAGCGGCCGAGCTCGCGGCCAGAGCCGGAGCGCTTGACCCCGCCGAAGGGCAGCTCGGCACCATCGGCGAGCACGACGTTGACGAACACCATGCCGGCCTCGATGCCGTCGGCAACGCGAAGCGCCTGCTCCTGGTCAGTCGTGTAGACGTATGAGCCCAGGCCGAACGGGATGTCGTTCGCGATGCGGATCGCGTCGCCCTCGTCCCTCGCGCGGTACACCTGGGCGACCGGCCCGAAGAACTCCTCCTTGGAGGCGGGGTTCTCGGGCGTGACATCCGTGAGCACCGTCGTCTGGTAGAACGCACCTTCGCGCGAGCCGCCGCGCACAAGCGTGGCGCCGTGCTCGACCGCGCGCTTGACCTGCTCGTCGAGGTTCTCGGCGGCCTTCAAAGATGAGAGGGGCCCGAGCGCGGAGTCGGCCGACGTCGGGTCGGTCGCCTCGACCTTGGCGATCTTCGCGATGAACTTCTCGAGGAAGGGCTCGTACAGCTCGTCGGCGACGATGAAGCGTTTGGCGGCGTTGCAGGACTGGCCGCTGTTGTCGAGGCGGGCGTCGACTGCGTTCTGCACGGTGGCGTCGAGGTCGTCGGTCGAGAGCAGGATGAAAGGATCCGAGCCGCCGAGTTCGAGCACGACCTTCTTGAGGTGACGGCCGGCGACCTCGGCGACGGCAGCGCCAGCCCGCTCGGAGCCGGTCAGCGAGACGCCCTGCACGCGCGGGTCGGCGATGACCGTCTCGATCTGATCGTGCGAGGCGTAGATGTTCACGTAGGCGCCGACCGGGAAGCCGGCGTCGAGGAAGATGCGCTCGATGGCGGCAGCCGACTCCGGGCACTGCTGCGCGTGCTTCAGCAGGATCGTGTTGCCGATGATGAGGTTCGGGCCGGCGAAGCGGGCGACCTGGTAGTACGGGAAGTTCCACGGCATGACGCCGAGCAGCACCCCGAGCGACGAGCGGCGGATGACCGCCGAGCCGTGGCCCGCGAGGAGCTGGACCGGCTCGTCCTTCAGGAAGCCCGCCGAGTGGTCGGCGTAGTACTCGTAGATCGCCGCAGCGAAGTCGGCCTCGCCGAGCGCCTGCACGATCGGCTTGCCCATCTCGCGAACGATGAGCTCCGCCAGCTCCTGGCGGCGCTCGGTATGCAGTTCGCTGACGCGGCGGATGAGGGCCGCGCGCTGATCGACCGTCGTCGACTTCGACCAGGTGCGGTGCGCCTCGTGGGCGGCGGCGATCGCGGCCTCGAGCTCGGCGTCGGTGAGGGTGTCGTAGGTCTTGACCGTCTCGCCGGTGGCGGGGTTGGTCACGGCATAAGTCATCGTGTGGGTCTCCGTGTCAGTGCGCTCGTCCGTCCAAAGAGATATACCACCGAAAGAGGACTCAGAGGAGCACGTCGGGGTCGTCGAGCACCTCGAAACGCAGGGCTAGTCGGATAGGCGGCGCCCGATCTCCCTCTCGAAGTCAGGGAAGTACCTGCCGATGTCAGTGAGGTGGAATTCGGGCAGGATCGACTCCTTCGGCTCGTGCTCAAGAAGGAAGACGAAGCTCGCCCGCACGAGGTCGAGTCGGATCGATCGCACCCGGCTCGAGACGAGCGAGGTCGCTCCGGGTCACGAACACCCGGTGATGCGTCTCGCCACCGTTGTGGACGGTGACCGCGCAGTCCCAGCCATCGCCCGTGGCAACGGCGGCCACCTCGACCCTGCTCATCCGAACCTCCATCTAGCGCGCCCGAGCTGGCCGAGGAGAAGGCGGGGGGAGCAGGCTGGGCGAGCGGATGGTCACCTTGGGAAGCAGACTCCGCCAGCTGCGTTACTCCCGCTCGGGAGTGCCTCGATGCTAGCGCACCGATGCGCCCATCCACATAGGCGTGCCCAGACCGGGCATCATCCCCGAGATGCGCATCGCGATCGTGGCCAATGACAGTCGTGGCGGGATCCAGCCGTACGTCGCCCTGGGCAAGGGACTGGCGGCGGCCGGTCACGGCGTGCGGCTCGTGGCGCCGAGCGACGCTGAGCAGCTGCTCGATGGCACCGGCCTCCAGTTCGCGCCGCTGTCGGGCAGCGTCGAAGAGGTCATGCGCGCCTCGGGTGGAGCCGCGGAGGGTGGCACCCGGGCGAGCATGCGCTTTGTCCGCCAGGAGCTCGAGGCCCGCCTCCGGACCTGGACCCGCGAGGCGCTCGAGGCCTGCACCGATGTCGATCTCATGACCGGCGGCGTGGGCGGCATGGTGGTCGGGCTTGGGGTCGCCGACAAGCTCCGCCTTCCCTTCGCGCCCAGCCATCTCCAGCCCATCGGTGTCGCCACGGGCCGCTACCCCGGCGTGCTCCTGCCACATGCGCCGCGCCTTGGCGGCCCGGGCTGGTGGCTCAGCCACCGCCTCTCGGCGTTGATGCTCTCGCTGCCCTTCCGGTCCGCGGTGAAGTCCGTGCGCCACGACGTCCTCGGCCTGACCGGTCGTTCGCGTGCCATCGACGGGCAACCGGTCCTCTTCGGCTTCAGTCGGCACGTGGTCCCGGTGCCACGGGCGCCCGGGCGACACGTGACAGGCTACTGGACGCTGCCGGCGGAGAGCGACTGGCAGCCACCTCCGGGACTCGGTGCCTTCCTGGCCGGCGACGGCCCGATGATCAGCATCGGCTTCGGGAGCATGGCGTCGGGTGATACGCGTGCCGCGACGGCGACCATCCTGGGCACCATCCGCGATGTCGGCGTTCGGGCGGTCCTGCTGACCGGCTGGGGCGGGCTCGATGGCCAGACCGATCAGGACGATGTGTTCGTGACTCCCGCCGTCCCCCACGACTGGCTGTTCCCGCGCATGGCGGCGAACGTCCACCATGGTGGCGCCGGGACGACGGGCGCCGGTCTCGCCGCCGGCGTCCCGTCAGTCGTGGTGCCGTTCGGCGTCGATCAGCCGTTCTGGGGCTCGCGGGTGCAGGCGCTCGGCGTCGGGCCGGCGCCGATCCCTCGTCAGGCACTGACGCGCGAGCGTCTCGCCGGTGCGATCCGACGGGCGCTCGACGACGAGGGGATGCGGACACGTGCGGCGCGACTCGGCGCTCGGCTCCGGTCCGAGGATGGCGTCGCGGAAGCCGTGCGCGTGATCTCCGCGCTCGCGACACGGTGACCGCGGCTCCGCCCGCGGGCCAGCCACGACGGCAGCTGAGCCCGATGCCAGCGGGCGCGAGCAAGCCATGCGCGTGACCGTCTTCGGCGGCAGCGGCCGCATCGGCCAGATCGCTGTTCGGCGTGCCCAGGAGGCTGGGTTCGACGTGACCGCCTTCTCCGGCCGCAACCTTGAAGTGCCGGGCATCACGAACGTGGTCGGGGACATCCAGGACCCGGAGGCCGTTCGACATGCCCTGAGCCGCGCCGAGGCGATCATCGCCGCCGTCGGGCCTCGGTCGAACACGCCCGAGTCGGAGCTGATCCTCGAGCGCGGGATGCAGGTCGTCATCGAGGCCGCCCGAGCGTCCGGCATCGACCGCCTCGTCACGCTCTCGGGCGCCGGAGTCGACGTCCCGGGCGATGACAAGCCGTTCCTCGACCGCCTGGCGTCGGAGGTCGTGCGACGGGCGGCTCGACATGTCGTCGGCGGCAAGCAGCGCGAGTTCGAAGTCCTCGCGGCATCGGACCTCGCCTGGACGGCGTTGCGGCCTCCGCTCGTGATCGACGGCTCGCCTCGGGGCTACACGCTCAGTCTTCGGTTACGCCCCGGAGCCCGCGTGACACGCGAGGACGTCGGTCAGGCGCTCGTCGACCAGTTGCGTGACCGGACGCATCTGCGCCAGGCGCCCTTCGTGCTGCCGGCGACCCAGGAGGCGTCGGATCACGTGGGACGTGCAGGTTGACCGCGGATCGAGTCCCCGATCGCCCGGCAGGAGGACCCTGCTACGCTGTGATCAGCCGCTTGGGAGGCACCCGCATGACCGAGACGCTGACCGCCTCTCCCCTCGCCCGGACCGTCGCCACGACAGCGACCGACATCTGGAACGACTCGTGCGCCGTTGACGAGCTCGAGTACGCCATCGCCTTCGGAGCGGTCGGCGCGACCTCCAACCCGACCATCGTCCACGACGTCTGGCGCAAGGATCCGGCCCGATGGCGGGCGCGTGCACGTGAGATCGCCGAGGCGGACCGCGAGTGGACGGAGAGCGACATCGCCTGGGCGGTCGTCGAGGAGATGTCCCTGACCGGGGCACGACTGCTCGAACCGACCTTCGTGCGCCACGGTGGACGCAAGGGGCGACTCTCGATGCAGACGAACCCGACCTTCTGGCGGACACCCGATCGGATGCTCGACCAGGGTGTCCACTTCGCCTCGCTGGCCCCGAACATCATCGTCAAGTTCCCTGCCACGGCGGTCGGCATCGGGGTCATGGAGGAGGCCACCTACCGCGGCGTCAACGTGAACTGCACGGTCAGCTTCTCGGTCGCCCAGGCCGTCGCGGCCGGTGAGGCCGTCGAGCGCGGGCTTCGCAGGCGCGAGGCCGAGGGCCTGCGCGTCGACGACATGGGGCCGGTGATCACGATCATGATGGGTCGGCTGGAGGATTGGCTGCGTGTCCTGACCGAGCGCGACGGGATCGTCTGCGATCCCGATGCCATCCCGTGGGCCGGGGTCGCCGTCTTCAAGCGCGCCTACCGGATCTTCCAGGAGCGCGGCCTGCGTGCCCGCCCGCTCGGGGCGGCCATCCGCCATCACTACCACTGGAGCGAGCTCATCGGCGGCGAGTGTGTCGTGACGCTGCCGTCCAGCTGGCAGAAGCGCTTCAACGCCTCGACGGTCGAGGTGCGCTCGCGGATCGACGAGCCCGTCGAGCCATGGATCCTCGACGAGCTCCTCGCTCGTTTCCCGGACTTCGCCCGTGCCTACGAGCCGGACGGCATCGGGACCGAGGACTTCGACACCTTCGGTCCGACGGTCCGGACCCTGCGCGCCTTCATCGCCTCGTATCACGACCTGCTGCACGCCGTGACCGAGGCCGTCCTGCCGAACCCGGACGTCCGAGCCTCCTAGGCGCCTGCCGACGATGCCGGAGCCGGTCGTCCATCGGTCCGCGCCTCCGAACCGCGTGCCCTGCTCGGAGCTGCATCTGCGCCCGGGATCGGACGGCGTCTCCCTGTCGGTCGTGCCCGAGGCCGTCGGCTGGCGCTACCTGTCCTTCCGGACGGCCGCGCTCGCCGCCGGCGAGACCATCGAAGCGGGCCTGTCCGGACAGGAAGCCGTCGTCGTCGTCATCGCGGGTGGCGGCCTGCAGGTCGACCCCGGTGCCAGCCATCGGCCCCTTGACCTGCCGGGCCGGATCTCACCCTTCGATGCCCTGCCCTGGGCGGCCTACCTGCCGGCCGGCACACCGGCCAGGGTGGTCGGTCGGCCTGATGGATCGGCCGACGATGGGCGTGTCGTCGTGGCCATCGCCGAGGCGCCGCCATCCGGTCGTCAGGAGGCTGCCGCTGCACCCTTCGTCATCGGGCCGGACGACATCGAGATCGAGATCCGTGGCGCCGGCAATGCGACCCGCCAGATCAACAAGATCGTGGCGCCCGAGTCGCCGGCCGATCGCCTCCTCGTCGTCGAGGTCCTGACCCCGTCCGGCAACTGGTCGTCATGGCCGCCTCACAAGCACGACGTCGACGACATGCCCCACGAGGCCGTCCTCGAGGAGGTCTACGCCTACCGCTTCCGGCGACCGGAGGCCTGGGCCATCCAGCGTGTCTATCGAGCCGACCGGTCGCGCGACTGCCAGTTCGAGGTCCGCAGCGGCGACTGCGTCATCGTGACCGATGGCTACCACCCCTTCGTGGCCGCCCACGGCGACGATGCCTACTACCTCAACGCGCTGGCCGGGGATCGACGGACGATGGCCTGTTCGTTCGACCCCGACCTCGATCGGGTGCGCGAGACGTGGTCGCACATGGCGCCCGATCCGCGCGTCCCGCTCGTCGGACGATAGCCAGGCAACCAGAACCGAGAGGGGCGTCGTGGAACTCGGCCTGTACACCGATTCGGTCAAGCACCTGCCGTTCGAAGCGGCGCTGGACCTGGCGGCTCGTGTCGGCGCGACCGGCATCGAGATCGCCACCGGCGGCCAGTCGTCGGCACCGCACCTGCGCATCGACAGCCTGCTCAGCGACCCCCGGGCACGCTCGTCGTTCACCAAGGCGTTCGAGAGCCGCGGCCTGCGCATCGCGGCGCTCAATTGCTCGGCCTGGCCGCTCCACCCCGTCGTCGGCGAGCGACACGTCGAGCTCATCCGCTCGACCATCCGCCTGGCCGGTGAGCTGGGCGTCCGCAAGATCGTGACGATGTCGGGGAACCCGGGCGACGGTGCGGGGTCGACGGCGGTCAACTTCACCTGGTACCCGTGGCCCGACGACTCGATGGCGCTGCTGGATCGGCAGTGGGCGGCCGCCATCGAGCTCTGGGTCGACCTCGGGGCGTACGCCAAGGACCACGGCGTCGAGCGGCTGGCCTTCGAGCTGCACCCACTGCATCTCGTCTACAACGTGCCCACGCTGCGGCGGATGCGCGAGGCGGTCGGGCCGGTCATCGGCGCCAACCTCGACCCGTCGCATCTCTTCTGGCAGCAGATGGACCCGATCGCGGTCATCGAGGCGCTGGGGCCGGCGATCTACCACGTCCATCTCAAGGACACCGAGCTGCTGCCGGCGCAGGTCGCGCTGGCCGGAGTGCTCGATCAGCGCCCGTTCGACCGATCCGGCCGACCGCGCCTGGGTCTTCCGGACCGTAGGCAGCGTCCACGGGACCGAGTACTGGTCGTCGTTCATCGCCGCTCTCCGGGGCGTCGGCTATGACGACGTGCTCTCGATCGAGAACGAGGACGCCAGCGTGACGCCGCAGGAGGGCGTCGAGCTGGGAGCGCGGTTCATGCGGCCGCTGCTCGAGGATCCCCGCGCCGAGGCTTGACCTGGCTAGGGCGCCGAGAGCTCGTCCCGATGCGCCCGGAGGAACTCGGCCGTGGCGTCGACCAGGCGATCGACGTCGTCGTCCGTGTGGGCGCCGGTGAGGAAGCCCCGGATCATGTAGTGCGGGTGGACGTAGATGCCGCGCCCGAGGAGCCAGTCCCGGTAGGCGCGCTGGACCGGATGGTCCTTGTCCATCGCGAAGCGGGCGAAGTCGCGGAAGCGCCGGATGGGCTGGTCGGTGAAGTAGACCGTCCAGACGCCGGCGGACTCGCGCACCTGGACCCGCACGCCGGTCTCGTCGATGGCTGCCTGGATGCCCGTCGTCAGGCGCCGACCGAGGCGGGCGAGGTGGTCGCCGATGTCGCCCTCGAGGACGATCCTCGTGCATTCGAGCGCGGCCGAGACATCGAGCGTGTGGCCGGCGAACGTGCCGGCGAAGAGCACGTCCCCCTTGGGGCCCAGCCGGTCCATGATCTCACCGCGTCCGCAGAGGGCGGAGATCGGGAAGCCGTTGCCGAGCGCCTTGCCCAGCGTCGTCAGGTCGGGTGTGACACCGAGCCGACCCTGGGCGCCGCCTGGCCCGTGTCGGAAGCCGGTGATGACCTCGTCGAAGATGAGGACGGTGCCGGCGGCCGTGCACGCCTCGCGCAGCGTCTCCAGGAAGCCGGGCTCCGGCAGGATCGCGCCGGCGTTGTGGAAGACGGGCTCGACGATGACCGCCGCGATCGAGTCGCCTTCCCGGGCGAGCGTCTGCCGGACGCCGTCCGCGTCGTTGTACTCGCGGACGACGACGAGGTCGCGAACGGCTGCCGGGATCCCGGCCGAGGCGGCGACGGGCGTCGGCAGCTCGCCTTCGTCGTCGGTCGCGAAGTGGTGGCTCCAGGCCACGTAGTCATGCCAGCCGTGGTAGTTGCCCTCGAACTTGAGGATGCGCTCGCGGCCGGTGAAGCCGCGCGCGAGCCGGATGGCGTGGTAGGTCGCCTCCGTCCCCGAGCAGCTGAAGACGACGCGCTCGGCCGAGGGGATCATGCCGACCAGTCGCTCGGCGAGCTCCACCTCGTAGGGGTTCGCGGCCGAGAACGAGACGCCTCGCTCGGCCATGGCCCGCGTCACGGCGGCGTTGATGCGGGCATCGTTGTGACCGAGGAGGACGGCCCCGAACGAGGCGTGGAAGTCGACGTACTCGTTGCCGTCGACGTCCGTGATCCGCGAGCCCTGCGCGCGGGACATGAACAGGGGATACGGGCTCGCCCCACGACCCTCGCCCTGCACCCCGCCGGGCGAGACCAGGTTGGCGCGCTCGAAGAGCCGCTGGGACTGCGTGGTCGTCACCGGCCGCTCAGCCATGGGCCTCGGTCATCCTCGTCCATCCGGTGCGCGGCCGGATCGACGCCAGGCGGCAGGGCGACCGGCGTCCGGTTGCCGCTCGCAGCGGAGGCGTAGAGCGCATCGATGACCGCGTTCGCCACGACGCCGTCCACGAAGTCGGCGTGGACCGACCGTCCCTCGGCGATGGCCGTCAGGAACTCGACCCACATGCCCACCTCGAAGCCGAGCCAGCCGATGCCCGTGCCGTCGGTCCCGGCGATGAGCAGGTCGGACGCTCCCGGGTGGCTGGGATTGACCATCACCCGGCGGTACCCGAACGTCGATGGATCGCCCGGCAGGCAGACCCGGAACTCGTCCGGCCGCTCGAGGTCCCAGTCTGCCGAGCCGTTCGACCCGTAGACCTCGATGAGCATCGAGACACGCTTGCCGTGCGTGATCCGGCTCGTCTCCAGCACGCCGTAGGCGCCGTTGTCGAAGGTGAGGAGCGCGGCCGCCGCATCTTCGACGTCCACCTCGCCCTTCGCGCCCTGCGCATCCGACTGCCCCTTCGCCGCGATTGCCGATGGCATCCGCGCTGGCCGATCGTCGCTCGGTGATGAACGTCGAGGTCAAGCCCTGGACGCCGACGATCTCGCCGACCAGGAACCGGGCCGTATCGACGAGGTGGTAGCCGGTGTCGATGGCCAGCCCGCCGCCGGCCAGGTCCTTCCGGAAGCGCCAGGTGAGGGGCACGTCCGGGTCGGCGGCATAGTCCATGAGGAACGAGGCCCGCAGACTTCGGATCGTGCCCAGCTCGCCTCGGTCGATCAGGCTGCGGATGGCCCGCAGGGCCGGGCTCCAGCGGTAGCCAGCGCCGAGGCCGTGGAAGACGCCCGCGCTCCGACAGGCTGCCAGCATCTCGGCCGCCACGACGGCCGAGACGGCGAGCGGCTTCTCGCACACGATGTGCTTGCCGGCGGCCGCAGCCGCGAGCACGACGTCGCGGTTGAGGACCGGCGGCAGGCAGGCCACGACCAGATCCACGTCGTCGGCGGCGACGACGCTGCGCCAGTCCTCCTCGACACGCTCGTAGCCGAACCGCTCGGCCAGATCGGTCGCCAGGTTGCGGTTCACGTCGCTCACGGCGACCAGCCGCGGGTGGCGCCCGAGATCCGGATACAGCACGGCGAGGGTGTGCAGCGCGACGCTGTGGGCCCGCGCCATGACGCCCGCGCCGACCATCGCGATGCGCAGGTCCGGAGGGCGCTGGCGGCTCATCGTCTCGTCTCCGCCCGCAGCTCGTCGATCCGAACCCGCCGCCCTTCGTTCGACGAGAGGGCGATCGCATCGCAGACGAGCGCCGCCTCGTAGCCATCCTCGAACGTGGCCTGCTCGGGCGAGATCGGCCGCTCGTCGATGATGGCGCTCAGGAAGTCCCGCCACTCGTGCACGAAGCTGTGCTCCCAGCCGATGGTGTGGCCGGGTGGCCACCAGAGGTCCATGAACGGATGGTCGGGCTGGCTGACGAGGATGTCGCGGAAGCCCCCGGTGCCAGTCTCTTCGTCGGCGCTGTAGAAGACATGGAGCCGATTGAGATCCTCCATGTCCCACCACAGCGACCCGGTCGTGCCATTGAACTCGATGACCTGCCGGCCCTTCCAGCCCCAGGCGACGCGCGAGACCTCGAGCGACCCGAGACCCCCCGCCCGCAGGTCGACGGCGGCGACGTAGGCGTCCTCGACGTCGGGGCCGAACGTGGTCAGCTTCTTCATGGTCGCCTGCACCGCATCCGCCTCGCAGCCGAGGTAGCGCATGAAGTCGACGAGGTGGATGTAGTCCGTCACGGCGTGGGAGCCGTTGTGCGGGCGGAGCGGCGTGGCGCCGGCGGCATGGTCCTGGAGGTAGACGGCCCGGAAGTGGAGGGCCTCGCCCAGCCGACCGGCCTCGACGATCTCGCGCGCCAGCCGCATCGCCGGCATGTAGCGGTAATTGAAGCCGGTGACCGCCGGCACGTTCGCATCGGCGGCCGCGTCGACCAGCCGACGCGCCTCGAAGCGGTCGATCCCCAGGGGCTTCTCGCAGAAGACGGGCTTGCCGAGCGCGAGCGCCGCCTCGGTCGGCTCCACGTGGGCCGATTGCCCGAGCAGGTTGGCGACGACGTCGACGCGCGGGTCGTCCACCACGTCCCGCCAATCCGTCGAGAAGCGCTCGATGCCCAGCTCATCTGCCATGGCGCGCCCGCGCCCGGGGTCGCGCGCAGCGAGTGCCACGAGCGTCACCGGCCGGGACAGCGGCGACATGTGCCCGATGGTGTGGAGGGCGTGGCCGTGCGCGCGGGTGATCCAGCCCGCGCCCAGGATGCCGACACCGATGGTGTCGCTCATGGGGGGGTGTCCCTCATCGCTCGCCGACGGCGACGGGCCGTCCCTCGCGCATCGACCGGGCGGCCGCCTCGGCGATCCGGAAGGCCGCCAACGCCTCCGCGCCACCGACGGTCACCGGCGTCTCGTCGCGGATGGAGCGAGCGAAGGCGCGCAGCTCCGAGACGTAGGCGCCGTCGAACCGCAACGCACCCGCGCCCCAGCCGGCCGTGGCCGCCGAGGCCTGTCCCGCAGACCCGCGGGGTGTCGTCGGTCGCCGACCGATGGCGATCGTGCCGCGCTCGCCGACGATCTCCGTCCGGACGTCCTCGCTGGTCGCGCTGCGGGCGAGCTTGACGGACCCCGTCCCGCCGCCCGCGTAGCGGAGGTTGACCACGGCGCTGTCCACGTCGCCGACGGTGGCCAGCTCGGGATAGGCGATGGACGAGCCCCAGGCGTGCACCTCGATCACCTCGTCGTCCATGAGCCAGCGGGCCAGGTCGTATTCGTGGATGCCCATGTCGAGGTGGATGCCGCCGCTGACCGCCGGGTCGGCAAGGGCGACCGGTGGCGCCCCGGGATCGAACTGGAGGCTGGTGAACATGATCGGCCGTCCGATCGCCCCGGCCGTCAGTCGACGCCACGCACGCCGATAGGCGGCGTCGAAGCGGCGCATGAAGCCGACCTGGAGACGCACGCCCGCCGCCGCGGTGGCTGCCATCGCGGCCTCCGTCTCGGCCATGGTCAGGGCCAGGGGCTTCTCACAAAAGACCTCGCGGCCGGCCGACGCTGCCTGCCGGATGACGCCGAGGTGATGGGCCGACGAGACCGCGATGACGACCCCGGCCACGTCGGGACGATGGACGAGCTCGTCCGCGTCATCGAAGACGGCATCGACCGAGAGCTCGTCGGCCAGCCGCCGAGCCGCCGCGAGGTCGCGGTCGACGATGCCCACCAGCCGTGCCTCGGGCACGTGGCGGGCGATGGCACGAGCCAGGATGGAGCCCATCCGGCCTGCGCCGACCAGGCCCAGCCCGATCGACCTCGTGGCCATGCTCAGTCCTCCTCGATCGTCTGCACGGTGCCGGTCGCCGCTGCCCGCTCGGCCGCCTCGATGATGCGCAGCGCGTTGAGCGCATCCACCGGATCGACGGGCACCTGGCCCCGTCCGCCGATCGCATCGCGCATGCCCTCGTAGAACGCCGCGTACCGGCCTCGCTCGCTCTCGATCCTGCTCGCGGAGCCATCGAGGCGGAAGAGGCGGCCCCAGCGTGACTCCGGCTCGGCACCGAAGTCTGGCTCGCTCGGGCGCATGCCGGCCAGGAGCTGGGCCTCCTGGACGTCGAGGTCCTCCTTGACGTACTCGGCGGCAACGCCGCGGAGTCGGAAGCGTGGCCCGACGCGGGAGGCGATGAGCGACATCGAGAGCCGCGTCTGCACGCCGCTCAGATGATCGATGGCCACGAAGGCGGAGTCGTCGACCTCCGTCGCCGGGCGGCGCCGGGCCAGCTGTGCCCAGACGCGTCGCGCCGGCCCGAAGAGGACCAGGCTCTGATCGACGAGGTGCGGCCCCAGGTCGCGCAGCGGCCCGCCGACCTCAGCCGCCGATTCACGCCAGCTGCCGTCGACAGCGGCCACCCGCTCGAAGCGCGACTCGAGGCTGTCGATGGTCCCCAGCGTGCCCTCGGCCAGCAGGCGTCGGATGGTCAGGAAGTCGCCATCCCAGCGCCGGTTGTGATAGGCGGACAGCAGCCGGTCGGCGCGCGCCGCCGCCTCGATGAGACGCTCCGCCTCGCCGACGTCCATGGCCATCGGCTTGTCGACGACGACGTGTCGGCCGCTCGAGAGGGCCGAGATCGCGATCGGGACGTGGAAGCGGTTGGGGGTCGCCACGACGACGAGGTCGATGTCCGTCCGGCCGAGCAGCGCGTCGACCCCCGCCACGACGTCGGTGTCGGGGTGCTCCGCGATCGCCCGAGCTCGGCGGTCTGGATCGGTCGTGGCCACCGCGCACAGTCGGAGCCCGTCGATCGTGGCGATGAACGGTGCGTGGAAGGATCGTCCGGCCAGGCCGTAGCCGACCAGTCCGACACCGACCGTTCCCACCTCCGCCATCCCGACGCGCTCAGCCGGCCAGGTACGGCCCGGCCACATCCCGGAACCGGGCCGCTTGCGCCCGGGCGACGTCCGCGTCGTCGCGCATGCGCAGGCCGAACGGAGCCAGGTTCGCGTCGAAGACGCCGATGCCGATGCTGATCGAGCGCGCGAGCAGCGCATCCGTGCGCGGGAGCATGTCGCGACGGTAGACGACCTCCTCCTCGTGGAAGCACCGACAGTCGAAGGGGCAGCCCTTGCCGGTCACGGTGCGGCGCTCCAGGACGTGCTCCATGTTCGAGTAGACGTGCCAGCCCGACTTGTCGAGCGTGATCGAGCCGAGCTCTGCCGCGATGCCGTGGGCGATGTCGGCCGTCGGGAGCACGACCACGCAATGGGTGGCGATGTCGCCGTCGGGGTCGACCAGCTCGCGGAACTCGAGCCCGGGCAGGTCCGCCAGGGCCGACTTGACGATGGCCTTGTTGGCGCGCAGGTGGGAGCGGATGCCATCGAGCTTGCGGACCTGCGCCAGCAGCACGGCACCCGACAGCTCGGTCATCCGGAAGTTCATGCCCAGGAAGGGGCGGGTCGCGTACTTCGATCCGAGGCGGTCCGGTGCATGGCCCTGGTCGTGCATGGCGAAGGCGCGGCCATAAAGCGCCTCGTCGTCCGTGACGATCATCCCGCCGTCGCCACAGGTGATGGTCTTGTACTCGTTGAAGCTGTAGACGCCGAGCGTCCCGATGCCGCCCACGCCGCGCCCGCCGAACGATGCTCCGAAGGCCTGGGCGCAGTCCTCGACAAGGGCGATGCCGTGCCGATCGGCGATCGCCTTCAGCTCCGTCAGCCGCGCCGGCGCGCCGAGCATGTGCACGGCGATGATGGCCCGCGTCCGAGGTGTGATCCGCGCCTCCACATCCACCGGATCGAGGTTGAAGGTCTGGTCGACCTCCGCCAGGACCGGGACCGCACGGGCATAGACGATGGCCGAGATCGTGGCCACGAACGTGAAGCCGGGCACGATGACCTCGTCGCCGGGCCCGACCCCGAGGGCCAGCAGCGCCAGCCACAGGCCGCTCGATCCGCCGCCGCTCAGGCCGAGGCCATACCGGACCCCCGCCATGGCCGCGACCTCCTGCTCCACACGCCGACACTTCGCACCGAAGGCCGGGTCGTCGGAGGGACCGTAACGGCTGAGATACCGGCTGTTCAGGACCTCGAGGACCTCGGCGATCTCTTCCTCGCCGATCAGCTCAACTCCGGGGCCGGGCATCGCATCCTCCGCTTCTGTGCAAGCGATTGCACAGCACCGTACCAGCCGATATCATGAGCGTCAACGAGCGAATATCGGGCCCTCGGGGCCGCCTCGCACGCCGACCGTCCCGCCCGAGCGATGGCCAGGAGACTGGAGGTAGATCGAGTGAGCGACCTGCTGGACCGCGTCGCAGGCGCGCCGATCACCTGGGGTGTCGACGAGTCTCCAGGCTGGGGCTACCTCATGGATCGTGACCGGGTCCTGGACGAGATGTCCGAGGCTGGCCTGTCGGCGACCGAGCTTGGCCCGGACGGCTTCCTGCCCATCGACCCGGGCGAGCTGCGCGAGTACGTGGCCAGTCATGACATGAGCGTGGTCGGGGGCTTCGTGCCCGCCCTGCTTTATCGCCCGGACCAGATCGAGGCCGAGCTGGAGTACGTGCAGCGCGCCTCGAGCCAGCTCGCGGCGACCGGCTCGAACGTGCTGGTGCTCGGACCCTCATCGCACAACCCGGGCTACGACACGCCCTACGACATGAGCGAGGACGAGTGGCCGGTCTTCCTGGCCAACCTGCGGCGCCTCGAGGGGATCGTCGGCGATGCCGGGCTCCAGACCGCCCTCCACCCGCACTGGAGCATGGCCATCGAAGACGGCCATGACGTGGAACGGCTGCTCGCCTCGTCTGACGTCGGGCTGTGCCTTGACACGGGCCACCTCTACCTGGCCGGGACCGACCCGGTCGCCGTCGCCCGGATGGCCCCGGAACGGGTGCTGCACGTCCATCTCAAGGATGTCGACGCCGCAGCGGCCGAACAGGTGCGCAGCGGCGCGGTGCCGTTCCGGCAGGCGGTCATCGACGGGCTCTTCACGCCGCTGGGGGCCGGTGGGGTCGACATCGAGGGCGTCATCCGCACGCTCGAGGGCGAGGGCTTCCGCGGCTGGTATGTCCTGGAGCAGGACGTCTCGCTGCCCACCGAACCGGCCCCCGGGACGGGTCCCAAGGCGGACGCTGTGGAGAGCGTCGACTTCCTCCGGCGGCTCGCGGCCACGATCTGAGCCGCACCACCATTGGCCGAGCAGCGGGTCGAGTGCGTGGTTCCAGCGGGAGCGCTGCTGGGTGAGTGTCCCGTCTGGAGCGAGCTCGAAGCGCGCCTCTATTGGGTCGACATCGAGGGCCGGGCGATCCACCGCTACGACCCCTCGACGAACCTGGACGATCGGCGCATCGTTCCGGGGCGGCCCGGCTCGATCGCGCTGACCCAAGGGGTCGGCCGCCTCCTGGTGGCGCTCGAGGATGGGCTCGTCTGGTTCGACTGGGCGAGCGGCACCTGCGAGCCGTGGATCCGGCTGGAGCCCGAGGGCACGGGCAACCGCCTCAACGACGGACGGTGCGATGCCGCCGGTCGGTTCTGGGTGGGCAGCATGTACGATCCTGCCGCCGCTCGACGCTTCACCGGGCTGCTCCATCGGGTCAGCCCGGACGGCAAGGTGACCACCGTTCGATCGGAGATCGGCGTGGCCAACGGCCTGGCCTTCTCGCCCGACGGCTCGACGATGTACTTCGCCGATACGCCTCGCGAGACCGTCTGGGCCTACGACTACGACCTCGCCACGGGCGAAGCCAGCAACGAGCGCGTGTTCCTGGACTTCACGGAGCTGCCCGGTCGTCCGGACGGCGCCTGCGTCGATGCCGACGGCTGCTACTGGATCGCCTGCGTCTACGGCTGGGCGGTGATCCGGGTCACGCCGGACGGCGTCATCGACCGGCGCATCGAGCTGCCCGTCGAGAAGCCCACCATGCCCGCCTTCGGCGGTCAGGATCGAAGCATCCTGTTCGTCACGTCGATCGGCAGCGGCGGATCGCGGCCGAGCGCCCCGGGACAGCCGGATGCGGGTGGCCTGTTCGCCATCGAGACCGGGGTGCGCGGGCTCGCCGAGCCGCGTTTCGGGGCGGTCATCTGATGTCCGATCCGATCATCACGCGGCAAGACCGGCCGCCGGTCTGGTTCGAGCGGGCCATCGTCCCCGAGCTGGTGCCGGAGGTCGCCGCGGCCGTGACCATCCTGGGGCCGTCCACCGCCGCTGATCCGTACGCCGGCCTGGCCGTGGCCGTGGCCGCGGTGGCATCGACCCTGCACTACGATGCGGTGCTCATGGATCACGCGCCGCAGCTGCGTCTCATCGCGCGGACCGGCATCGGCTACGACCGCGTCGACGTCGCCGAGGCGACGAGACGCGGCATCGCGGTCTGTAACACACCGGATGCGCCGACGGTCTCGACCGCCGAGCACGCCGCCACCCTCATGCTCATGGTCGCCAAGAACGTCAAGCGCGGGGAGGCCCGGCTGCGGGAGGGCGGCGGTGACTACTACGCGCGGCACGAGGCCATCGAGCTCGACGGCAAGACCCTCGGCCTGGTCGGGCTCGGTCGCATCGCCAGGCGCGTGGCCCGCATCGGCGAGGGGCTGGGGATGCGCGTGGCGGCCTTCGATCCCTTCCTGCCCGAGACCGACTTCCCGCCCTCGGTCGCCCGAGCGGCATCGTTGGCGGAGCTCCTCGGCTTGGCCGACGTCATCTCGCTGCACGTGCCGCTGAGCGACGCCACCCGGGGCATGATCGGCGCCGCCCAGTTCGCGCAGATGAAGCGCGGCGCGGTCTTCGTCAACACCGCCCGCGGCGGTCTCGTCGACGGTGACGCGCTGCTCGACGCGCTCGATGCTGGACGCCTGTTCGGAGCCGGGCTCGATGTCACCGAGCCGGAACCACTGCCGGCCGACCATCCGCTGCTGCATCGCGACGACGTCGTGGTCACCCCGCACGTCGCGTCTGCCACCGCGGACGCAAGGGTGCGCATCTTCCGCGCCGCCTTCGACCAGGTCGTGCAGGCGCTGGCCGGCCAGCGCCCGGATCACCTCGTCAACCCGGAGGTTTGGGCCGGCCGGACGGGGCCGGTCAGGTAGGAGGATGCAGATGGCGACGTCGATCGGCATCGGGGTCATCGGCTTCGGCTGGATGGGGCAGGCGCATGCTCGCGCGTACCGGGACCTGCCGGTCTACTTCGCCGAGAGCGGGCTGCGGCCGAGGCTCGTCGCGGTCGCCGACACGGTGCCAGCTCGGGTGGACCTGGCCGTGGAGAACTTCGGCTTCGCCAGCGGCACGCTCGACTGGCGGGAGCTCATGGCCCGCGACGACATCGACGTCATCGACATCACCGCGCCCAACGCCTACCACCGGGAGATGGCCGAGGCCGCGGCAGCCGCGGGCAAGCACATCTCGTGCGAGAAGCCGGTCGGCATCCATCCGGATGAGACGGCCGCCATGGAGCGCGCCGCTCGCGTCGCCGGTGTCATCACCGGCTGTGGCTACAACTACCGCTGGGCGCCGCTCGTGCAGTACACCCGCCAGCTCATCGGGGAGGGGCGCCTCGGGGCGCTGACGCACTATCGCGGTCGCTTCTTCTCGATGTACGGGCGGGACCGGCTCGGCCTGCTGTCGTGGCGGTACCTCCAGTCGGAGGCCGGCTATGGCGTCCTGAGCGACCTGATGTCCCACGCCATCGACATGGCCCAGTACCTCGCCGGACCGATCGCCCGCGTCGTCGCCGTCAAGGAGACGTTCGTCAAGGAGCGTCCGCTGCCCATCGCCGGCGGCCCCACGCACTATGCCCGCGGCCAGGCCGGCGACCCGACCGGCCAGGTGACCAACGAGGACTACGTCGGCGCCCTGGTCGAGTTCGAGAGCGGCGCGCGGGGGACGCTCGAGGCGGACCGCTCGATCTTCGGGCCCCAGAGCTCGATGGCCTTCGAGCTCAACGGATCGAAGGGCGCCGCATCGTGGGACCACGAACGGCTCAATCAGCTGCAGCTCTACCTCCCCGAGGAGCAACCGGTCGACGGCTTCCTCGAGGTCCTCGCCGGCGATGCCTTCCTGAACCAGGGCAACATCGTGCCGGGCGCGGGCAACTCGCTCGGTTACGAGGATCTGAAGCTGATCGAGGCATACGAATTCCTGACCTCGGTCGCGGCCGGCCGGGCGCACACGCCGGGCTTCGCTGACGCGCTGGCCAATGCGTCGGTGGCGGCCGCGATGGCACGCTCCTGGGCGTCCGAGCGCTGGGAAGACGTCGTCAGCCTGCGCATCGACTGAGGGGACGAGATGCTGACCAACACGACCAAGGCCAAGCTGGCCACCGGGGAGCCGGTCTTCGGCTGCTTCGTGCGCTACGCGGAGCCGTCGCTGGCGGAGTACGTCGCGATGCTCGGCTGGGACTTCCTGGTCTTCGATGGGGAGCACGGGATGCTCCAGCCCGGCGACCTCGAGGACCTCTGTCGCGCGCTCGAGCTGCGTGGCGTGACCCCCATCGCTCGCGTGACCACGAACCAGCCGCACATCATCCTGCGCTTCCTCGACAGCGGGGCCCACGGCGTTCACGTGCCCTGGGTCAATACGCCCCAGGCGGTCGAGCAGGCGGTCCGCTCTGTCAAGTACGCCCCGCGTGGCGAGCGCGGCCTGGCTGGCACACGCGCCTCAGAGTGGGGCCTGCGGGAGCCGCTCCACGCCTACGTCGAGCGCGCCAACCGCGAGACGATGGTCATCGTGCACATCGAGACCCGCGAGGCGGTGGACGCCATCGAGGACTACGTCGCCATCGATGGTGTCGACGTCCTCTTCCTCGGGCCGACGGACCTCTCTCAGTCGATGGGCCATCCCGGCCGAACCGATCACCCCGACGTGGTGGCGGCCATGGAACGGGTGGCCGAAGTCGTCGTGCCATCCGATAAGGTGCTAGGCATCTACGCTGGCACGGCCGCCATGACCGAGGCGTGGCTGGAACGAGGTGCGCGCTACTTCACCACCGGCCTGGAGATCTTCCTCAAGGACGGCATGACGGCTCACCTGGAGCGAGTGCGAGGTGGACGACGATGAAGACGATCCGCTTGACCATGGCGCAGGCGCTCGTTCGCTGGCTGCTGGCGCAGCGCACGGTGATCGAGGGCGACGAGGTGGCGCTCTTCGCCGGGGTCTTCGCGATCTTCGGGCATGGCAATGTGACCAGCCTCGGCGAAGCGCTCGAGCCCGTCCAGGATCGCCTGCCGACCTGGCGAGGTCACAACGAGCAGTCGATGGCGCTGGCGGCGCTGGCCTACGCAAAGGCCATGCGCGGGCGGCGGATCATGATCGCCACCTCGTCGGTCGGACCAGGCTCGACCAACTTCGTGACCGCCGCCGCGGCCGCCCACGCCAACCGGCTGCCGGTCCTGCTCCTCTCGGGCGACACCTTCCAGCACCGGATCGTCGACCCCGTCCTGCAGCAGGTCGAGCACTTCGACGACCCGACGGTCACCGTCGCCGACGCCTTCAAGCCCGTCACCCGCTATTGGGATCGGATCACCCGCCCCGAGCAGATCGTCCAGTCCCTGCCCCAGGCGGTGGCCGTGATGCTCGATCCGGCGACCCGTGGGCCGGCCTTCATCGCCCTGCCGCAGGACATCCAGGCCGAGGCCTACGATTTCCCGGCCGTCTTCTTCGAGCCGACGGTCCACTACATCCGCCGGCCGGGGCCGGATCCGCGCGACGTCGAGGCGGCGGCGACGCTCCTGCAGGGAGCCAGCCGGCCAGTCATCATCGCCGGCGGTGGCGTCCACTACGCCGGTGCCACCGACACCCTCCGGGCCTTCGCCGAGAAGCATCGCATCCCGGTCGTCGAGACCGTGGCCGGCAAGGCCACGCTCCTGCACGACCACCCGAACTACGCCGGCCCCATCGGGGTCACCGGATCGTCGGCGGCCAACGCCGTGGCGGGGCGTGCCGACGTGATCGTCGCCGTCGGGACGCGCCTGCAGGACTTCACGACCGGCTCGTGGGCCCTGTTCGAGGATCCGGGCGTCCGCTTCGTGTCCATCAACACGGCAGGCTGGGACGCCCACAAGCATCGCGCCCTGCCGGTCATCGGGGACGCGCGGGTCTCGCTCGAGGCACTCGACGTCGCGCTGGGCGCGGCCACGGCCGATGGCGAGTGGCTGGCCTTCGCGCAGGCCCAGATCGCGGATTGGCATCGCTACCTGGACTCCTGGAAGGGTCGCTCACACGACGGGCCTCCGGCCTACGCCGAGGTCATCGCGACCATCAACGAGGTCTGCGACGACGACGACTACTGCCTGTCCGCGGCCGGCGGCCTGCCCGGCGAGCTGAGCATGGGCTGGCGCTCGAAGTCGATCGGCTCGTTCGACTCCGAGTACGGCTACTCGACGATGGGCTACGAGATCGCCGGGGGCTGGGGCGCCAAGATGGCCAGGGGCGATGGCGACGTCATCGTCTGGGTCGGCGACGGCTCATACCTGATGATGAACTCGGACATCTATTCGACCGTGATGACCGGCCACAAGGTCATCTTCATCGTCTGCGACAACCGTGGCTACGCGGTCATCAATCGCCTCCAGGTCAACTCGGGGGGCGCGGAGTTCAACAACCAGCTGGTCACGACCCGGCACGAGCGAGACGTCGAGGTCGACTTCGTCAAGCATGCCCAGTCGATGGGCGCCATCGCGGAGCGGGTCGACCACGTCAGGGACCTCCCGGCCGCCTTCGCCAGGGCCAAGGCCGCGGACCGGAGCTGCGTCATCGTCGTGCCCATCGACCCCTACGCCTGGACCGAGGGCGGCGCCTGGTGGGAGGTCGGCATCCCCGAGGTCAGCGATCGCGAGCAGGTCCGCGCGGCGCGCGAGCGATGGGAGGTCGACAAGCGACGCCAGCGCGTGGCGACCTGAGCCATGGCTGACCTCGACGGCAAGGTCGCCGTCGTCACCGCCGGGGGGTCGTACCTCGGGCGGGCGATCGGCGCCGCGCTGATCGCCGAGGGTGCGAGAGTCGTCCTGGCGGACCGCGATGAAGAGCACGGCACCGAGGTCGCGGCCGATCTCGGAGCGGCTGCCATCTTCCTGCCGACCGACGTGACCAGCGACGCCGATATCGACCGTCTCGTCAGCCTGGCCATGGAGCGGTTCGGGCGCCTCGACATCCTGGTCAGCGGAGCCGCCGCGTTCGAGGATGAGCGCCTCGACACGACGCGCGAGCTGTGGAACCGTGTCCTGGACGTGAACGTGACCTCGGCGGCGGTGCTGACGGCCAAGGCGGCCGAACGGATGGGGCCGGGCGGCGCCGTCGTCCACATCGCCTCGGTCAGCGGCAGTCATGCCCAGCCGACTCGCGTCGTCTACAACACCAGCAAGGCGGCCCTGCTCATGCTGGTCAAGACGGCCGCCGTGCAGCTCGCTCCCCGCGGGGTCCGCGTCAACGCCGTCTCGCCGGGTTGGATGTGGAGCCGCAACATCGAGCGCCGCTACGGAACGCGGGAGCGAGCGGACATGCTGGCAGCCGAGTTCCAGGTCCTGGGTCGGATGGCCGATCCGGAGGAGGTCGCGCAGGCCGTCCTGTTCCTGGCCTCGGACCGCGCCTCGTTCGTGACCGGCGCCGAACTGCTCGTCGACGGCGGCTACTCGACGATGGGTCCCGAAGCCAGGGGCCAGCCCTTCGAGAAGGTCCGAACGATCGGATAGCTGCCTGCCCTCAGACCGGCGTGATGACCACCTTGGTCGCGGCGCCGGACCGCAACAGGTCGAGCCCTTCGGTCAGGCGGTCGAGCGGCAGGACGTGGGTGACGATGGGGGCCAGCGTCAGGATGCCCTGCTCGACCATGCGGATCGCCTGCGGGAACGTGTAGGTCGTGATGTAGGTCCCCATGACGGTCAGGGAGCGGGCCGTGATGGTGTACTGGTGGACGGCCGGGCTGACGTTCGCATTCTGACCGAAGAGGACGATCCGCCCGCCCAGGCCGGCCGTCTCGACCGCTGTGGCGAACTGGCTGCCGACGGCGTCGACGACGATGTCGGCGCCGGCCGGGAGCAGCTCGTCACGTCGTGCGGCGAAGGTCTGCGGGTCGAGGGCGTGATCCGCACCGACGGCCTCAGCCACCGTTCGACGTGCCTCGGTCGGTTCGACGACGATGATCGGCGATGCTCCGGCGGCCCGGAAGACGGCCACGAAGAGGCAGCCGATGGCGCCGGCGCCGAAGATGACCGCCGACTCGCCCGGGCGCGGGTTCGCCCGATTGGCGCCGTTCACGACACAGGCGAGGGGTTCGATGAGCGCGGCGACCTCACGCGAGGGGTCATCGCTGATGGGATACACAGCGCTGGCGGGCGCCTTGGCCGACCGGGCCAGCGCCCCGTCGCGGAAGATGCCCAGCGCCTCGATGTTCTCGCAGTTGGCGGGCCTGCCTGCGCGGCAGAAGCGGCAGATCCCGCACTTCGGGTCCGGATCCACGGCGACCCGCTGGCCGACCGTCAAGCCGCTCGCCGCGGCCGCAGAGCCGAGCTCGGTCACGCGACCGATGAACTCGTGACCCATGACCACGCCGGGGTCGGCCGGATGTCCGGGCGGCACGTTCAGGATCTGCAAGTCCGTGCCACAGATCCCGCACGCCTCGACCTCGATGACCACGTCGTCGTCGGCCTCGATCGTGGGCTCGGGGACATCCTCGAGACGGACCACGCCATCGCCGTGGAAGACCGCGGCTCGCATCACTCCGCCTCCTGAGCTCGCTTGCGCCGCCCGGCGCGGCCGAGGATGAGCGAGGCGACGGCGAAGATGAGCAGCGTGGCCACGAGCATGACCGTGGCCACGGCGTTGACCTCGGGCGTGACTCCGAACTTGATCTTGGTGTAGATGTAGGTCGGTAGGGTGGGCTGGTTCCCGATGGTGAACCAGGTGATGACGAACTCGTCGATGGAAAGGGTCACGCTGATGAGCGCACCGGCCATGATGGCCGGCGCGATGAGCGGCAGGACGATGTGGCGGATGGCCTGTCGAGGTGACGCGCCCAGATCAGCCGCGGCCCACTCGAGCGCCCGATCGAAGCCCTGCAGGCGTGAGGCGACGATGAGCACCACGAACGGGACCGTGACCACGAGCTGACCGGCCACGACCGTGCCCAGGGAGAGCGGGATGTCGGCGGCTCGGGCGAAGTAGATCAGGAGGGCCACGCCGATGAGGACGGCCGGCACCATGATCGGCAGGGTGAAGGCGATGCGCATGCCGTTCGGGTAGCGCAACCGGCCCCGGACGAGCACGAAGGCGGCCATCGTGCCGATGACCGTGGCCAGGATGGCCACGATGATGGAGACCGTGATCGTGTTGCTGACCGCCAGCAGCAGCTGTCGGTTGTGGAGCATCACGTCATACCAATGGAGGGTCGGGCCCGTGATCGGCAGCCCGGGCGTGCTCGACTCGTCGAACGAGAACGCGATCATGAAGGCGATGGGCAGGTAGAGGAAGACCATCAGCGCGCCGAACCAGAGGCGGAGGCTCCAGCGGACCGCCCCAGCGTAGGGGCTGACCGGCATCGTCTCGAGGGGATCGGCTCCGCTAGCCACGCGTGTACACGTCCTCCACCCGCAGGTACTTCCGGAAGACGATGAGCAGCGCCAGGACGAAGACGGCGATCATGAAGCCCACCGCGGCGCCCTCGGGGATGAGTGCGTTCTTGAAGAAGTTGGCGACCAGACTGGCGATCAGGAAGCCCGATGCGCCGCCGACCATCGACGGTGCCAGGAACTCACCCAGGATGGGGATGAAGACGAAGATGCAGGCGGTGATGAGACCGGGGCGGATCTGCGGCAGCAGGACGTGGCGAAACGCCTTGCGGGGGCTGGCGCCGAGGTCCTGGGCGGCGGTCAGCTGGGTGAAATCGAACCGTTCCAGCGAGGCGTAGAGCACCAGGGCCGCGAAGGGGAGATAGACGTAGATGAGGACGATGAACGTCCCGACGTCGTTGTAGACGAAC
Source organism: uncultured Gaiellaceae bacterium (assembly GCA_963746975.1). Classification (GTDB taxonomy): domain Bacteria; phylum Actinomycetota; class Thermoleophilia; order Gaiellales; family Gaiellaceae; genus GMQP-bins7. The sequence continues at coordinate 244,950 of CAVVDE010000010.1, read as the reverse complement.
AGCCGCGACGGCTCGGCGATGACGCCGAGAGCCATGAGCACCTGGTTGAGGGCGCCCTTCTCACCGAGGATGGCCTGCCACGAGTAGACGCGCAGCAGGTAGCTCGTCCAGAAGGGGACGATGATGAAGAGCAACGCGAGTCGCGCCCAGCGCCGCGAAACGTAGCGCGCCAGGAAGTAGGCGACCGCGAACGACGCGATCAGGCAGACGAGCGTGACACCGGCGCCCATGACGAGGGTCTTGGCGAGCGTCCGGACATAGGCGGGATTGGAGAAGAAGCTCTCGTAGTTCTGGAGGCTCCAGGTGGGCACGACATCGAGGTTCTCGTTCGTGTCCCAGAGCGAGTAGACGAACATCAGTGCCAGCGGCACGAAGAAGAGGCCGACCAGGATGAAGCCGGCCGGCGTGAAGGGCGCCAGCTCACGAAGCCTCGCGGTGCGGCTGCGACGTGCGGCTGTCGGCGGGGCCAAGGCGGCCCCGCCGACCAACTCGGTCGTCATACGGGCTAGGAGGTGAAGACCTCGTTGAACAGCTGGATGGACTTCTCGGTCGACGTTCCCGGGCCCTTGAGCACGGTCTTGGCCAGGGTCTCCTCGGCCTTGCCGTACAGGTACCGATCGAGCTGATCCTGCTTCCCCTGGTCGACCAGGAGCTGATAGGCCTTCTCGTTGAACAGCGGCCGACCATGCGTCAGGAAGTTCTCGGCGATGTACTCGGCCTGCTGAGACAGCTCCAGGAAGGGCTTGATGAGCGAGCTGTTGGCGCCGCCCTTGACGATCATCTCGCCGTCATGCCAGCCGACGGTGCCCTCCTTGGGGACATAGCCCTTGATCTCGGGCCCGCCGCCATCCTTGACCCGGTCTTCGTTGCCGATGTTGCCGGTGATGAGGTAGGCCTCCTCGCTGATCATCGCGTTGACGCTGTCGGTCGCCTGCTGGGCGAAGCGCAGGACGTTCGGCTTGAGCTTCTCGAGGTAGGTCTTGACGGTGGCCAGCTGGTCGTCGGTCAGGTCGTACGGCTTGTCGAAGCCGGCCGCTCGCGCCATGTAGGCGACGATCTCTTCGGGCTGGTTCTCGATGACGACTCGGCCCTTGTACTGCGGATCCAGGATGGCATCCCAGCCGTCGGGTGATCCGGTCACGAACTTGGGGTTGTAATAGATCATGATCGGCGACCAGCCGAACGGATAGGCCAGGTAGCCCTCTGGCTTCGTCCAGTAGGGGAACTCCCGAGCGAACGAATAGAGCTGAGAGGCGACGTCCAGCTCGTTGATGTCGAAGGGCTCGATGAGGCCATCCTTGTAGTAGGCATCCGGGACCCACATGGCGTCGCCCGAGATCTTGTCGAGCTGGCCCTTGACCTCCTTGACCTTGGCGTAGCCCTCCGCATTCCCGGCCAGCTCGGAGATGTTCGTCGTGATGTTGGCGGACTTTGCGATCTCGTCGAGCTGCGTCTGGATCCAGTGGTCGCCCCAGGTCATCCAGTTGATGGTGCCGGTGGTCGGCGAGGCGGCCCCACCTCCGGTGGTGCACGCTTCAAGGACACTCCCCAGCGCGACGGTCGCGCCCACGGCGCCCGACACCTGAAGGAACCTGCGACGCGAGTACGTCTGATCGAACACGGTCATCCCGCTGATCCTCCTCCTGTCTCCCCGTCGGGGTCAGGTTCGTCGCCGGCGGCGACGACCATCGATTCGCGCGGATCCCACCAAACGTGCACCTCTCGATCGACCATCCCCTCCTCGATTGTGACCCTCTCGTCCGACTCATGGAAGCGCAAAGCGACGAGGATCCCGGCGTCGGTCTGGACCGTGATCCTGGTGTGATTGCCCATGAAGGCGACGTTGGTCGCCCGACCCTTCACGATGGCGATCGGCGCCGGGCCTGAGGGCGGCGTCGCACCGACCGCGACGGATTCGGGTCGGATCATCATCGCCAGCCGTCCAGCCGGAGCGTCCACCGACGGCGGCGAGACGACCGGCAGCACGGTCCCGTCCTGCAGGCGGAACGTGTAGCCGTCACCGCCGTTGCTCAGACCGCCATCGAGGAAGTTCGACTCGCCGATGAAGTCGGCCACGTATCGGTCGACCGGCCGCAGATAGATCTCGCGCGGCGTGCCGATCTGGCGGACGCGGCCACCGGACATGACCGCGATGCGCGTCGACATCGAGAGCGCTTCCTCCTGATCGTGGGTGACGAAGACGAAGGTCGTGCCGACCTGGCGGTGGATGCGCGACAGCTCCACCTGCATCTGCTTGCGCAGCTTCAGATCGAGCGCTCCGAGCGGTTCGTCCAGGAGCAGGACCGCCGGACGCTTGGCCAGCGCCCGAGCCAGCGCGACCCGCTGAGCCTGTCCGCCCGAGAGCTGGGTCGGGAAGCGGTGCCCGAAGCCGCCCAGGTCCACCAGCTCGAGGTACTCGACCACCCGCCGGCCGATCTCGTCGTTGGAGAGCTTCTCCATCCGCAGTCCGAAGGCGACGTTGTCGGCGACGGTCATGTGCGGGAAGAGGGCGTAGTTCTGGAAGACCGTGTTGACGTTGCGCTGGTGCGGCGGCAGGTCGTTGACCCGCCGGCCCTCGATGCGCAGCTCGCCGGACGTGAGCGGGATGAAGCCGCCGATCAGGTTGAGCGTCGTCGTCTTGCCACAGCCCGACGGTCCGAGCAAACAGAAGAACTCTCCGGCCTCGATCCGCAGCGACATGCCGTCCAGGGCGACGGCGTCGCCGTACTGCTTCGTCACGTCGATGAGCTCGATGGCCGCCACCCCACGCGCCTCGCCCATCAGGGACGCCCGCCCGCTGCCGCGCCGACCGAGACGACCTTGCGGTCGCGGCCGACCGGCTCGGCCCGTGGTGGCGTGGTCTCGCCGACGACCAGCCGAACCGGCATCGTCTCCGACCGTGGCGCGGCACCGTCCCGCATGGAGGCGATGAGCATGCCGACGGCGCGTCGACCGAGCTCCACCGACGGCACGGCCACCGTCGTCAGTCGAGGACGCGACCTGGCCGCCTGCGCGATCCCGTCGAAGCCCGTGACCGCCATGTCGTCGGGGACGTCGACGGACGTCAGCCGCATGGTGTCCATCAAGGCAAGAGCGAGCTTGTCGTCATAGCAGATGGCAGCGTCCGGACGATCGCTCGCGATCAGCTCCGCCACCCGGGTCGGGTCGCGCCAGCCCGCGAGACCGGCATCATAGACGCGCAGCGGCTCGTCGACGAGCCCATCGAGCGCGGCGGCCGCCGCGGCGCGACGCGCCCTGTCGGACGGCCCGCCGCCGGCGCCGACGTACGCCATCCGTCGGTAGCCGCGGTCGAGGAGGTGCCGCACGAGGTCGACCACGCCCGCCGCATCATCGCTCCGCAGTGCGCCCCGGTCGGGGGCCCCTGCGTCGGCCATCCCGGGGTGGTCTGGCTGCACGAAGACGATCCGCGAGCGAGGCATCTGGGCGAAGACGGTCTCGGGTTCGCTGACGCACGAGGCGAGCGCGATGCCATCGGCGCGATGCTCGATGAACGCCCGAAGGGCCCGGTGCTCCCGGGCAGCGTCGCGCAGGCCGGTCATCATGAAGACGGCATAGCCCTGGCCGGCCGCGGCCTCCTCGAAGCCGGCCGCGAGCTGGCCATGGACCGGGTCGGCGAGGTCGTCGAGCAAGAGGCCGAGGATGTGCGTCCGCCTGGCGCGGAGGCTTGCCGCAGCCGCATTCGGCACATAGCCCAGGGTCGCGGCGGAAGCACGGACGGCGGCGCGCGTCGTTTCGCCGATGCGTGGGTCGTCCTTGAGGGCCCGTGACGCGGTCGACTCCGAGGTCCCGGCTTCGCGCGCCACGTCGGCCAGCCTGACCCGTCGCTCCGATGGGCGGCGCGTCCGCGGCACGCCTAGCCGTCCGTGATGTGATCGAGCCCGGGACGTGGCACCGACGCCTCCCGCGATTCGCTGGCCGCCTGCGCAATCGGTTGCGCGCGACGCTAGCATACGCACACGAGCAGCGTCAACGGGCTCTGGACGCGAGGGACGGCCATGGCAGGGGCGACCGGCAGGACCGCGGGCATGGGGCGTTGACCGTGCCGCGCACGATGGCGCAGGCGACACCGCTGGCCACGCCCGTCGATCTGCGACGCCATCGGACGGCCAGCGACGCCGACGTCGGGGCCCGATTCCACCCCGCCTACCGGGGACCCCTGGGCCGGGTCGCCGCCGGTCGGCAGGTCTTCCGTGGCCTCCCCTTCCGACTGGCCGGCGCCGCCGCGGCGCGCCGTTGGCTGCTGCTCGACCGGCCGGTCGAGATCGACCTGCGCTCGAGCGGACCGGTCAGCCACCTCGTCATCGCCCACTTCTGCGACGCGTGGCATCCGATGGAGGGCGGCCGTCCGCCCGACCTGCCCGTCGGCTGGGTCACGCCGGTCGGCCAGGAGCTCGCCCGCTACACCGTCGAGTCGGCCGACGGACGAAGGACGGAGCGGACGATCCGGCGACGGTTCGAGATCAACGAGGGGATCATCGGCTGGGGGCAGGGCGCCTTCGCCGCCCGTGCCCACCGGCTGGATGAGCCGCTCGAGTGGCAGGGGCCGCTCCCCGGCCAGGAGCCGGCACGCTACGCGCCACCCGGCCAGGCCGGGCTGCTGGCGATCCTGCCCGGAGCGTGGGGCCCGGCGCAGACGGGCGTGGCCGACAGCGTCCCCAGCCCGACCGACGAGATCGTCCTCTGGCTACACGAGATCGCGGTCCCCGACGGTCCGGCCGAGCTCGCCCGTCTGTCCATGGAACCGCTGGCCTCCGTGGATGATGGCGGTGGCGTCATCGTGGCGGCCGTCACCGCCTTTCGTGGCACGGCGTCCCCGCTCCACCTCGGGCCGCGACGATCCCTGCGCATCGAGGGCCGATCGGTCTCCGTGGACCTGGGCCAGGTCATCCGGACGCGCCCCGCCCCGACGCGGCTCGGCGAGGACGCCTGGCCGCGGGACTCGATCCCAGGCTGGGGCAGCGTCAGGCGCCAGGCATCCCAGTCGAGCTCCATCGTCGAGGTGGCCATGGCGGCCGACGCCTCGCTCGTGGTCGACGGGCAGGCCATCCCGGCGCGCCAGCTTCCGATCGATGGGCGTGCACGGCGGTTCGGCGGCATCTCCATCGAGCCACTGCCGCCGGCCTCCCGCCGCGTCGATGTCGAGATCGTCGACGCCACGACGGGGCGTCCGATGGCCGGGCGGGTGCACGTCCGTGCCGCCGACGGACGATACCTGCCGCCGCTCGGCCACCGCGAAGAGGTCAACCCAGGGCTCAACGAGGACACCGGAGCCGATCTCGTCCTGGGCGGCACGACGTATGCCTACGTACCCGGTCGGTTCGCCATCGACCTGCCCCTCGGCACCGTGCACGTCGAGGCCGCTCGTGGCTTCGGCTTTCGGCCCATGCGGCGATCGGTCGAGGTCGCCGACATCGAGGGCCCGCTCGTCTTGCCCCTGGAGCCCGTCGACGGACCCACCGGCGACGGCTGGGTCGCGGCCGATTGCCACGTGCACTTCATCTCTCCGTCGTCTGCGCTCCTGCAGGCGCAGGCCGAGGGGGTGGGCGTCGTCAACCTGCTGGCCACGCAGTGGGGGGACCATCACACCAGCATCGTCGACCTGCCGATGGTCGCCCTGCAGGATCCGACGGCCCGCCACCTCGTGGTCATGGGCAGCGAGAACCGCCAGAACATGCTCGGCCACATCGGACTCCTCGGCGCCTCCGAAGCGGTCCTGCCGATGGCCAGCGGCGGCGCGCCGGAAGGTCGGCTGGGTGATCCGCTCGCCTGGTTGATGGCCGATTGGGCGGACGCCGCCCGCGCGCAGCACGGTCTGGCGGTGGCCGTCCACTTCCCGCTGCCATATGCCGAAGTGGCGGCCGACATCGTGGCCGGAAAGATCGAGGCGGTCGAGATGCAGGCGCTCACGCCGGGGGTCGACGGCCCCTCGATCCGCGAGTGGTACCGCTTCCTCGACTGTGGCTTCCGACTGCCGATCGTCGGCGGCACCGACAAGATGACGGCCGAGATCCCCTTGGGAGCGATCCGCACGTACGCGCGGCTTGACGAGGGGGGCCCGCTTTCGTTCGAGCGCTGGGCGGACGCCGTCCGATCAGGACGAACGTTCGTGACGTCGGGCCCCTTCGTGGAGCTCGCCGTCGACGGCCAGCAGCCCGGTGACACCGTGCGGCTCGGCCGTGGCGGCGGCACGGTCGAAATCAGGGCCACGGCCACGGCGGCGCTGCCGGTGATCGATGGCATCGAGCTGATCCACGACGGCACGGTCGTCGCGTCGGCCGGCGCGTCGGCCGGCACCGACCACATCGAGCTCGCCGAGCGCGTGAGGGTCACGCGCGGTGGCTGGCTGGCCGTTCGCGTCACGAGCAGCGAGCTCATCCAGTCGGCCTTCGCCACCGCCATGGGGGCACACACCTCGCCGGTCTACCTCGAGGTGCCTGGCCGACCGACCTTCGACGCCGATGACGCGGCCGTCATCGCGACGATCATCGACGGCGCGCGGACCTGGGTGGAGTCCGTCGCGCCGGTCGCTCCGGATGTCGACCGCGCTCGGCTCATCGCCTACTTCGATTCGGCCCAGGCCACCCTCGCTGCGCGGGCCGATGAGCGCGCACGAGGCGGGAGAAGGCCCGGGCGCTAGGACAGGGTCCGATCGCTCGCGAACGACGGCGCCATGGCGGCGAGGGCCTCCTGGGTCGCGGGGTCGAACGGCGCCGGCCAATCGAAGACCACCAGCGACGCACCGGCCTCGGCAAAGGCCGCCAACCGATCGGCCACTGCGGCGTGCGTTCCGGCATACGGATCGGCCTCCGCCACGTCGCGCGCGACGTGCGCGGGCATCCCATGCGCGACGAGGATCTCGGCCAGGTCCCGGCGCGCCTCCTTGGTCGAGGCACGGATGAGGGGCGGGGGCTGGCCGATCGTGCGGCGGACCTGGGCCGGATCTCGGCCCACCGCCGCGCAGTGCTCGTCGAGGATGGCACTCAGCGCGGCGAAGGCCGCCGGATCGTCGCCGTCCGCGTTCCACCAGTCGGCATAGCGAGCCACGATGTTCAGCGTCCGTTTCCTGCCCGAGCCGCCGATGACGAGTGGCAGCCGGTCCTGGACCGGGGGCGGATCGTTGACCGCATCGCGCATCTCGAACCATCGGCCGGCGATGGTCACCCGCTGCCCGTCGAGCAGGCCGCGACAGATGGCGGCCGCCTCCTCGAGACGATCGAGACGCTCACCAAGGGTCGGATAGGCGAAGCCGAACATGCGGTGCTCGCGCTCGTGCCAGCCGGCCCCGATGCCGAGCGTAGCCCGGCCGCCCGACGCGTGATCGAGGGCGGTCGCCATCCGGACCAGCAGGCTCGGGTTGCGGTAGCCGATACCCGAGACGAGACAGCCGAGTCGGATCCGTGAGGTGCTGGCGGCCCAGCCCGAGAGGATGGACCAGCCCTCGAAGACCGGGCCGTCGACGGGCCCGACCACGGCCTCCGGACCGAGGGCCGGCAGGAAGTGATCGTTCGACCACAGCGTCTCGAAGCCCGACGCCTCGATCGATCGACCGGCCGCCATGAGCTGCTGCCAGCCGACGTTCGTCGCCCAGGCCATGAACCCGATCCCGATGCCCATCGTGAGGCGATGGTAGCGGGTAGGGACGTCGGCGAGATCGATGTGTCCACGCGAAGCAGGGAGGCCCGCGATGCGCGGCCGGTCCAGAGCGGGCGCGAGCGCGCCGCGACGCTACTCGTAGCGGAGCGCGGTGATCGGGTCGAGGCGGGCCGCCTGGCGGGCCGGCCAGACCCCGAAGATGACCCCGACCGCGATCGAGAACCCGAGGGCGATGACGATGGTCGGCAGGCTGACGTTCAGGCCCCAGCCGGCCAGTGCTCCGATGAGGGCCGAGATGGCGACGCCGAAGACGACGCCGATGAGGCCGCCGACGAGCGAGAGGACGAGCGCCTCGACGAGGAACTGGGCGAGGATGTCGCGGCCCCTGGCCCCGATCGCCTTGCGGATGCCGATCTCGCGCGTCCGCTCTCGGACCGAGACGAGCATGATGTTCATGATGCCGATGCCACCGACGAGCAGGCTGATCGAGGCGATGCCCGCCAGGAGCAGGGACAGGAAGCCGGTGATCGTCCCGAAGGCAGAGCGCAGCTGCGCCTGGTCGATGACCGTGAAGTCGTCCTCCTCACCATCGGCGATCCCGTGCCGCTCTCGCAGCAGTTGCGTGATGCGGAACTTCGTGAGCGGGATGTCCTCGGCATGGTCGGCGGAGACGGAGATCGACTGCAAGGACGAACCCGCCACGAAGTGATCCCGCAGCGTCGAGAGCGGGATGAGCACCTGGTCGTCGAGGATGCCCTTGGGCTGGAGGATGCCGACGACCCGGAACGGGACGCCTCCGACGTTGATGTCCGTGCCCACGGCCGACTCGTCGAGGTGGAGCGCGTCAGCCGTCGCGGAGCCGAGCACGGCGACCCGCAGCGCGGCACTGTAGGCCGCCTCGCTGATGAACGCCCCATTCCAGATCTCGTACGCACGCACGGGGGCGAAGGCCGGCGTGATGCCGGCGACCGTGGTCGCCGTGTTCCGGTCGCCCGCCACGACGACGGCACTGGTCGCGACCTGTGGAGCGACCTGGTCCACGCCGTCGAGCCGGGCGATGGCGTCGGCGTCATCGACGGTCAACGTGTCGACCGACCCACCGACCCCACGGATGAACCCGTTCGTCGAGGCGCCAGGACTGATGTTGAGCAGATTCGCTCCGAGGCCCTCGATGAGGTTCGTGATGCCCGAGGTCGCACCCTGGGCGACCGAGACCAAGGCGATGATGGAGCCGACGCCGATGATGATGCCGAGCATCGTCAGCAGCGCCCGCGTCCGGGCCGCCCCAAGCCGCGAGATCGCCAGCGGGATGAGCTCGGCCCAGATCACGCGGCGACCCGCCCGTCGCGGACGTGGACACTGCGCTTGGCGGCGACGGCGACATCGCTGTCATGGGTGATGAGCACGATCGTCGTGCCCGTGTCGTTGAGCTCGTGGAGCAGGGACATGACGTCCGCGCCGGAAGCCGAGTCGAGGTTCCCGGTCGGCTCGTCGGCCAGGATGATCGTCGGCCGGGTGACGAGCGCCCGGGCGATGGCCACGCGCTGCTGCTGGCCGCCCGAGAGCTCGGATGGCTGATGCGTCATCCGATCCGCGAGACCCAGACGCGCCATCGCCTCGCGTGCGCGCTCGGTCCGCTCGGCCCTTCTCACCCCCGCGTAGAGAAGCGGCATGGCCACGTTCTCGAGCGCGGTGGTCCGGGCGATGAGGTTGAAGGACTGGAAGACGAAGCCGATGGTCCGGTTGCGCACCTTCGCCAGCTCGTCGTCGGAGAGACCGGAGACGTCGATGCCAGCCAGCTTGTAGGTCCCTGCGGTCGGCCGATCGAGACACCCGAGGAGGTTCATGAGCGTCGACTTCCCGGAGCCCGAGGGCCCGACGACCGCCAGGAAGTCGCCCGATCGGACGTCGAGGTCGACCTCACTGAGCGCCTCGACCTCGAGGCGCCCGGAGCGATAGACCTTGCCGATGCCCCGCATCTCGATGACCGATGCGGCCGGATGCTCCGCGGTCGCGTCCGGTCCCGCCACGTCGGCGACGGAAGCGCCCGGGTCGGGCGGAGATGGCGCGATGGTCACGGTGTCGGCCCTGCGTTGCTGCCACCGCCAGCGCCAGGGGGCGTCGGGAAGCTCGTCACCAGATCCTTGGCGGTCGCCGTCCCGGTCACCACCTCAGTTCCCTCCGTGATGCCCGAGCGGATCTCCGCGAACGACGGGGTGAGCAGCCCGACCTCGACCGGCACCGTGCGCACCCGGCCCGGGCCCTCGAAGACCTGGACCGTGTAGGCGCCCGGTTCGCCGCCGATGGCGGAGAACGGCACGGCCAGGACCGCGGGAGCGCTCGCGGTCGTGATGTCGATGTCGGCGGTCATGCTCGGTGCCACGTGCGAGGGTGGCTTGTCGAGCGCGATGACGATGTCGTACGAGACGACACCCGAGGCGCTCTTGGTGGCCCCGGCGAGATCGATGGACTCCACGGTGCCTGCCACCGTCGTATCGAGCGCCGGCACGGTCACGTCCGCGGGTTGGCCGAGCGCGACCGACGGCAGGTCGCTCTCGTTGATGGAGGCAGCGACTTCGACGTCGGGTGCGCGGAGCCGGATGACGACGCCGGAGGCCGTATCGCCGGGCTTGACGCTGACCGACGAGACGATGCCGGCGATGGGCGCGCTGATGGTCGCCCGTTCCAGGGCCTCCGTTGCGTCGGCCAGCGCCATCTGTGCCTGGGCGACCGCTGCGCGGTCCGCGGCCACGAGTGCATCCGTGTCGACCTCGGTCGCGCCCTTGAACGACAGGTTCGCGGACTGCACGCCGAGCCGAGCGGCTTCCACCCCATTGGCGGCCTGCGTGTTCGTAGAGGACGCCTGACGCCTGGCCGTGTCAAGGGCCCGCGACGCCTGCTTGACGGCTGCCTTGTCTGCCGAGATCACCGACGCGGGGGCCCCGGCGTCGCGGTCGGCCGCGAGCTGGGCCTTGGCGTCGGAGAGGATCGCCTGCGCCTGGCGGACGGCCAGACGACCGGAGGCCTGGGTCTGGGTGAGCGTCTGGCTGGCATTCGAGAGTTGGCGCCTGGCCTGGGTCACCCCGAGCCGCGCCTGTCGCCTGGCGGTCCGCGACACCGGCGACTCGTCCGTACGCAACCGCGCCTCGGCCGCCTCCAGGTTGGCCTGGGCGACGGTCAGCGCGAGCTCGGCATCTGCCGTCTCGGCGGTCGCCAGGACGTCGCCTGCCCGGACCGCCTGGCCGGGCTCGACGGCGACCGTGGCGACGGTCCAGGGTGCCGAGGCCGTGAGACCTGCGGCCGCGGTCGAGGATGCGCCCGTGGTCGAGAGTGCGGCCGTGGTCGCGACGGGTGATCGCACCGGGGGCTGGCCGAAGGCGAGCCCATAGACGTCGGTCGGTCGGATGGACCCGCTGACGGAGACGGTCTCACGAACGTCCTCCACCGAGGCGGGCGCGGTCAGGTAGGTGACCTCTTCCTGCTGGTCGCCGAACGCGCCGGCGACGAGGACCAGGCCGACGGCTGCGGCGCCCACGATCACGATGGCGCCGATGGCGACGGTTCGCTTGTTCATTCCTTCGTGCTCCCAAGCTGCAGCGCGGGTCGCTGCGGTGCAAGATCGTCGGCGGTGTCCCGATCGGCGGCCGCGGTCGCGAGCCTGGCGACGCCCCTGTCGAGCGCGTCGAGGAACTCGCCGACTCGTTTCAGGTCATCGTCATCGAGGACACCCAGCAGCAGCCGCACCTGCCGGGCGTTGAGGTCGCGGAAGCGATCGAGGAGCACCCCGCCCTCGGCCGTGATGCCGACCAGGACGCGGCGTCGGTCCGACGGGTCCGCGCGACGCGCGATCAGGCCGTGCTCCACGAGCCGATCGACGACGCCGCTGCCGGTCGGCATCGTCACCCCGAGCCGAGCCACCAGCTCGGACATGTTCAGGTCGCCCGCGGCCAGGAGGTAGAGCACCTTGGCCTGGGTCATCGTGATGTCGATCTCGAGGAACTCCGGCGTGTTGACAGCCGCGAGCCTGGTCAGGGTCGCCTCGAATCCGCCGATGAGCTGCTCGATGAGCGCCGCGCGCTCTCGCTGGTCGATGGCCGTCTCCTTCTCAGGGTCGCTGTCCAGGCGATCGTCCGCGGTGGTTAGGTCAGCCCTAACTGTTAGGACGATACGATACACCCGGTCGGCGGAGCATGCCCGAGCGGGCCACGATGCTTGCGCGGCAAAGGCGACATCGCCTCAGCCGGGCCCCCGCAGGCGCCATCCGCGGCGGGTCCAGCGCGCTGCGTCTAGGTATGCTCCCGCTCCGAGCCATCCACCTGACGATCGACGATCGATACCAACCATCGGATCAAGGCGAGGAGGCGCAGACGCGATGCTCACGGCCACCAAGGACCTGATGCTCCCTGCCACGGTCACGGGCTCGTGGCCGCGGCCGCGCTGGTACGACGGCGGCCTGTGGGGACGCCCCCTTGACACGGCGCTGCTCGACGTCCGCTTCCGCGAGCAGTTCCTCGACGCGCACGCCACCGTCATCGCCGACCAGGAGCGCGCCGGGCTCGACATCCTGACCAACGGCGACTACCACCTCGACGAGGACTTCGCCGGCCGCTCGTGGCACCACTATCCGCTCCAGCGCTGGACAGGCCTCGAGCACGAGGAGCTCCAGTACGAGCGCTCGCGCGACTCGCTGCTCGCCTTCGCGCCGGGCACCCTGATGAACGAGATCGAGACCACCTGGCGCTGGCCGCGCGTGGTCGGCAAGGTCGAGCACGACCCGAAGAACCCGCTCGAGTACGCCAAGCTCTGGCGCATCGCGCAGGCCCGCGCGGCCTCGGGCAAGCCCGTCAAGTTCGGGACCTGCTCGTCGCAGGTGCTCTCGATCTTCCTCGACAGCCACACCAAGGACTACGACCTCGACGACAAGAAGCAGCTCATCTGGGACATGGCGACGGCCATGAACATCGAGCTCCGCCAGCTCGCCGCGGCCGGGGCGAAGGTGATCCAGATCGAGGAGCCGACCATCCACTTCACCGCCTGCTTCCACCCCGAGGAGACGGAGCTGCTCGACTTCATGGTCGACGCGTTCAACCACGAGGTCGACGGCCTGGACGACGTCGAGCTCTGGATCCACACCTGCTGGGGCAACCCCAACATGCAGAAGGTCTACAGCGGCGAGTCGTACGCCAACTCGATCGACATCTACCTGAACCGGCTGAAGGGTGACGTGTGGACGATCGAGGCGACCGAGAACGAGCTGGCTGAGATCGACCTCTTCAGGCCCTACGCGAACAACCTCTCGAAGAAGGTCGCCGTCGGGGTCGTGAACCACCGTCAGCTGCAGGCCGACATGGCGCCGGTCGTGGCCGGCCGGATCCGGCGCGCGCTGGAGGTCATCCCGGCCGACAAGCTGATCCTGTCCTCGGACTGCGGCTTCGGCCGCCAGGGCTTCAACCGGACCGTCGCCTTCTACAAGGCGACCGGCATCGCCCAGGGGCGCAACGTCGTCCTCAAGGAGCTCGGCCTCGAGGAGCGCTACGTCGCGGCGGCCGACCCTGCGCTGCAGGCCGATGTGCTTCCGGACCGGGAGCCGCTGACGCACCTGCCATCGCCCTGGGCGTAGCGAGAGATGAGGCGGACATGCCATCAGCAAGCCATCGACTGATCATCGGTAGATCCCCGGCCGACGTCTTCGCGTTCGTCGCTGACGGCTTGAACGGTCCGAAGTGGCGACCGGGCGTCATCGACGTCGCCCTGGTCTCCGGATCTGGTGTCGGCGCGATCTACAAGCAGGGCGTCAAAGGTCCTGGCGGACGCCGCATCGATGCCGACTATCGCGTGACCTCCTTCGAGCCGAACCGCCGGCTGGCGTTCGTGGCCATCGCGGGTCCCGTCCGACCGAGCGGCGAGTTCGTCCTGGAAGAGGTCGCCGAAGGGACACGCATGACGTTCTCGCTGGACGCTGAGCTGGGCGGGATCAGGAGGCTGCTCATGGGCAGGGCGGTCCAGAAGACGATGGACGCCGAGATGGACGCGACGGAGCGGCTCAAGGAGATCCTGGAGACGAGGCCGGAACCATGAAGGGTGATCGGGTCGAAGCCGTGGTCGACACCGGACAGGGCGTCCAGACGTTCGAGATCGTGGCCTCCAAGGCGGGCCGGCGGATCGAGGTCGTCACCACGCGCGGCGTGGTCGAGGTTCGCGAGGTGACCCGCACCGGGACGCCGGTGCGAACCGGCCGCTTCATGGCCAACCGGCTGATCGCGCTGGTCGAGCATCCCGCGGCCGACGAGCGCGGGCGAGTGGAGATCAGCACCCGCCACCGGCTCCAGCCGCGCAGTTGATCGACCCACTCTGCGACGCCGAGCGCGCGTTGCCGGATGCTGATTGCGTCCCACTCCATCCTGTGGCACCATGCGCCGACACATGAGCGTCCCACGACAGCACCACACGGCTTGCCACTGTTGTCTCTGCCTCGCGCAGGGGATGAGCCGTCGCTGAGCATCGTTCGCTCGGTCGTCCGCAAGACGGATCCAACCCCTGTCGCGAGGCAGGGGTTGTTTGTTGTCCGGCGGACGATCACCTGGAGATGACATGGCGACACAGGATGAAGCACGACCGACTCCCGATCCGACCATCTCGACCGTGGCCCTGGCCGAGCGCCTGGGCGACCCCGACCTGACGATCGTCGACGTCCGATCGTTGGCGGCTTACAACGGCTGGCGTCTCGCCGGCGAGTCGCGTGGCGGCCACGTGCCGGGCGCGCGGGCGTTTCCCGACGCCTGGCGATCGACGGTCGATGAGCCTGAGCTCGAGCGCCTGCTGGCGGACAAGGCCATCAGGACCGAACGGACGATCGTCGTCTACGGCGATGCGGCCGGGGACGCATCGGCCTTTGCCGCCTGGCTCTCGGGCCGTGGCTTCGGCGACGTGCTCGTCTACGAGCCGGGCTTCCCGGCCTGGTCGGCCGACGCGACGCTGCCCGTCGAGCGGCTGCCTCGCTACGAGCGCCTGGTCTACCCCGACTGGGTGCGCCAGCTCGTCGACGGCGAGGCACCGGAGACGTACGCCGGCAGCGGGTTCGTCGTCCTGCACGTCAACTTCGGGGTGCCGGAGGAGTACGCCGAGGGGCATCTCCCCGGTGCCGTCTACCTCGACACGAACTGGCTCGAGGACCCGGTCACCTGGAACCGACGCTCGCCCGCGGAGATCGAGGCCACCCTGCTGCGCCTCGGCATCGCGCCCGAGACCACGGTCGTCGTCTACGGCCGCGACACGGTCGGCGACGCCAACGAGAAGTGGCCGGGTCGCCGGGCCGGGCAGATCGCGGCCACGCGGGCCGCGCTCATCCTGCGCTACGCCGGCGTGATGGACGTCCGCCTCCTCGATGGCGGCTACGACCGCTGGATCGGGGCCGGCCATCCGGTCGACACGAGGCCCCACGAACCGCGACCGATCACCGTCTTCGCGGCCACCATCCCCGAGCGGCCGCAGTACCTCGTCGATCTCGACGAGGCGAAGGCCATCATCGCCGACCCGGACGGCGCTGCCCTGGTCAGCGTCCGGACCTGGAACGAGCACATCGGCCAGGTCAGCGGCTACAACTACATCGGCCCCGCCGGACGCATCGCCGGCGATGTCTGGGGCAACTGCGGCACCGACGCCTATCACATGCAGCACTACCGGAACCCGGACAACACCATGCGTGCCTACCCGGAGATCGCCGCCAACTGGGCCGACGCGGGCATCACGCCCGACAAGTGGGTCGCCTTCTACTGCGGTACCGGCTGGCGGGCCGCCGAGACCTGGTTCTATGCCGACCTCATGGCCTGGCCGCGGATCGCGGTCTACGACGGCGGTTGGTTCGAGTGGAGCCAGGACCCCATCAACAACCCCATCGAGGTCGGCGAGCCGGTCGACGACGAGGCAGCGGCATGAGCTGATCGGCGACGACCCGCACGACGACGACTCGCGTGTCTCGGGCCAGGTTGCCCGCGGGCCTGGTCGGCCCGCTTCGCTGGTTCGGCAGAGCGTGGCCCATCGCCTGACGCGGCCATCGCGCGTCGCCCGCGATCGCCATGCCGAACCTTGCGTTTCGCACCCGCTGCTATGGTGTGCCGGCGACCGGTCGCGGCCCCCGCCGATCGCGATCCGGCTGGCGGAGCAGCGGCACGTGGATGGCCGCGCCGCCTGATCCGGCCCGCCGTCGGGCTGGGAGGTCCGCCATGTTCGTGCCCCTGTCGATCCTCGAGTTCCGCGACCGGGCAGCGATGTTCTTCGCTGACAAGGTCGGTGTCATCGACGGCGAGGAACAGTTCACCTATCGAGCATTCGCGACGCGCACCCACCGCTTGGCCAACGCGCTCGTGGAGCTCGGCGTCGCTCCCGGTGACCGTGTCTCCTTCGTGACCTTCAACACGCATCACCTCCTCGAGGCGTACTACGGGGTCATCGAGGCCGGCGCGGTCCTCAATCCGATCAACATCCGACTCGCCCCGCACGAGATCGCCTACATCCTCGACCACGCCGGCTCGAAGGTCGTCTTCTTCCATCACGAGTTCGGGCCCCTGATCGAGCAGATCCTTCCCCGGCTGGCCACGCGGCCGACCTTCGTCGTCCTGGAAGACGAGGCCGGCGGGCTGGCCGACCACGAATACGAGGCGC
This sequence comes from uncultured Gaiellaceae bacterium, assembly GCA_963746975.1. Classification (GTDB taxonomy): domain Bacteria; phylum Actinomycetota; class Thermoleophilia; order Gaiellales; family Gaiellaceae; genus GMQP-bins7. Next base: position 228,675 of record CAVVDE010000010.1, on the reverse strand, counting down.
TCCTCGCCTCGGGTGGGTCGGACCCGCTCCATCTCGAGATGGACGAGAACGCGATCGCCGAGCTGTTCTATACGAGCGGGACGACGGGCCTTCCCAAGGGCGTCGGGATGACGCACCGACAGCTCCACCTGCACAGCCTCGCCGCGCAGATCGGCCTCGGCTTCACGGAGGACGATGTCGTCCTCCACGTCGTGCCGCTCTTCCATGTGAATGGCTGGGGAACACCGCACTTCCTGACCATGATCGGCGGCCAGCACGTGATGCTGCGAAGGTTCGAACCGGCCGCGTTGATGGCGCTGGTCGAGCGGCATCGGGTGACCCGTCTCCTGGCCGTCCCGACCATCTTCAACGCCCTGCTCCACAGCCGCGAGCGGTCTCGCTTCGATCTGTCCAGCCTGCGGCAGGTGATCATCGGCGGATCACCTGCATCACCGGACCTGGTGCGTGCCCTCGAAGCGGAGCTCGGGACGCAAGCGATCGTGGGCTACGGCCTGACCGAGACGTCACCGATCGTCACGCTGGCGCAGCCGAGACCGAGCCTGACCGAACAGGAGCCCGCCGAACGCCGCCAGGAACGGCAGGCCATGACGGGCTGGGCGATCCCCGGTGTCCGGATCCGCGTCGTCGACGCCGAGGGCGCCGACGCGCGGCCCGACGGACAGCAGATCGGCGAGATCGTCGTACGCGGCAACACGGTCATGGACGGCTACTACCGCGACCCTGAGAGCACCGAGGCCACGATCCGGAACGGCTGGCTGCACACCGGCGACATGGCCACCATCGACGAGGCCGGCTACGTGCTCATCAAGGACCGCTCCAAGGACATCATCATCAGCGCGGGCGAGAACATCTCCTCGGTCGAGATCGAGGTCGCTCTCGGTGCCCACCCAGCCGTGCTCGAGTGCGCAGTGGTCGCCGCGCCGGACGACAAGCGCGGCGAGGTTCCCGTCGGCGTCGTCGTCCTCAAGCCGGACATGACCGCCACGGCCAGGGAGCTCCGCGCCTTCTGTCGAGAACGCCTTGCCGCCTACAAGGTCCCCCGGGAGATCCACTTCCGCGATGCCCTGCCCAAGGGCGGCACGGGCAAGGTCCTCAAGGCCGAGCTGCGCGAGCCGTTCTGGGTCGGCCTCGAGGCACGGGTCCACTGAGGAGCAGCCCATCGGCCCGGCGGCCCGAGGCGACCGCTTGACGGACCGACGCGCGCAAAAGGTGCCAAGGTCCTCTACCGCCTCCGGGCCGGCCGGCGTAGACCGGTGGGGTCGAGTCGGGATCCCCCGGCCGGTCTTCGTGCGCCATCGGGCGCCGGTCCCCCGAAGGGGACAAGGAGGCACCATGACCATCCTGGAGAAGGAGTTCACCTACGCACCACCCGGCATGGCCGGGAGTCCCGTTCCGCTCAAGGAGCGCTACGACAACTTCATCGGCGGACGGTGGGTGGCGCCGACGAAGGGCGGCTACGCCGTCGATCTCACGCCGGCCACGGGCAAGCCGTTCACCGAGGTGCCGAGGTCGACACCCGAGGACGTCGAGCTCGCGCTCGACGCTGCACACGCGGCGAAGGAAGCCTGGGCCGAGACGTCCACGACCGAGCGGTCGCGGGTCCTCCATGCCATCGCCGACGTCATCGATGCCAACGCGGAGATGCTCTCGGTCGCCGAGAGCTGGGACAACGGCAAGCCGGTCCGCGAGACACTCGCCGTCGACATCCCGCTCGCGGCCGATCACTTCCGCTACTTCGCGAGCGTGATCCGCGGTGAAGAAGGGTCGATCTCGGAGATCGACAAGGACACCATCGCGTATCAGTTCCACGAGCCGCTCGGCGTCGTCGGTCAGATCATCCCCTTCAACTTCCCGCTGCTCATGGCGGCCTGGAAGATCGCACCCGCCCTGGCGGCAGGCAACGTCACGGTCGTCAAGCCGGCCAGCCCGACGCCGTGGTCGATCCTCAAGCTGATGGAGCTCCTCGAGCCCATCGTCCCCGCCGGCGTCATCAACGTCGTCAATGGGCCCGGCGCAGAGGTCGGGATGGCGCTCGCCACGAGCAAGCGCATCGCCAAGGTCGCGTTCACGGGCGAGACGGCGACCGGGCGGATGATCATGCAGTACGCCGCCCAGAACCTGATCCCGTCGACGACCGAGCTCGGCGGCAAGTCCCCGAACATCTTCTTCGAGGACATCCTGGCCGCCGACGACGAGTTCTTCGACAAGGCCATCGAAGGGCTCGTCCTGTATGCGTTCAACAAGGGTGAGGTCTGCACCTGTCCGTCACGTGCCCTCATCCAGGAGTCCATCTACAAGCCCTTCATGGAGCGCTGCCTCGGCCGGATCGCCGCGATCCGCCAGGGCCATCCGCTCGACATCCACACGACGCTCGGGGCGCAGGTCTCCGAGGCGCAGCTCGAGAAGATCACGAGGTACGTGAAGATCGGGCTGGACGAGGGCGCCGAGCTCCTCACCGGCGGCCATCGGAAGATGCTCCCCGGCGAGCTCGCCGAGGGCTACTACTTCGAGCCGACGGTCTTCAAGGGCCACAACAAGATGCGGATCTTCCAGGAGGAGATCTTCGGGCCGGTCCTCGCGGTCACGACGTTCAAGGACGAGGCCGAGGCACTCGAGATCGCCAACGACACGATGTACGGCCTCGGTGCCGGCGTCTGGAGCCGCGACATGAATCGCGCCTTCCGGATGGGCCGGGCCATCAAGGCCGGCCGCGTCTGGACGAACTGCTATCACATGTATCCCGCGGGCGCCCCGTTCGGTGGCTACAAGGCCTCCGGCGTCGGTCGCGAGACGCACAAGATGATGCTCGAGCACTACACCCAGACCAAGAACCTCTTCGTGAGCTACGACCCCAAGGCTCAGGGATTCTTCTGAGCCGGGGCGACCGATGGAGGAAGACCGGGTCCAGGCGACGCCAGATGCGCTCGAGGTCATCGAGCGCCTCGCGGCCGAGCACGGCCCCCTCGTCTTCCTCCAGTCGGGCGGCTGCTGTGACGGCAGCTCGCCCGTCTGCGTCCGCAGGGCCGACTCGCTCGTCGGCCCCAACGACGTCCTCCTCGGCGAGGTCGGCATCCGCCGCCTTCTACATGGACCGCGAGCAGTTCGAGCGCTGGGGGCAGCCCCGCTTCGTGATCGGCATCTCGCCCGGTGCCGGTGACACCTTCTCGCTCGAGGGTCGCGACGACCTCCACTTCGTCCTCGTGGGATAGCGCTCGGCAAGGACGGCTGAGCGACATCCGGACCATCCGCCGGCCGGCGGGCGACGGTCCTGCCAGCCGTCGACACGTCACCCCGACCGCAGGCGATCCGGCACTCGCGCGGGGATCTCGATCGGCGCACCCTCGCGCCAGAGAGGAGCGTGGTATGGCAAGCCTGGTGCGAACCCCGGCGTTCCGACGCCGACGCCGGGCGTGGAACCGCGGACGCGTGGGGAGGACCCTGAGGATCGAGCGCCGGTCGCAGGCCCGGCACCTGGGACGCGTGATAGGGACACTCAGGACCCAGCGCCCGTGGCGGTCCCGGGACACGGGACGCATGGTGCGCACGCCGCAGACCGATCGTCGATCGCGGACCTGGGACGTCGGGATCATGGTGCGATCGTTGGAGATGGGCCGCTTGCTGCGCAGGCCCGTCGTCCTGCCGGGCCTGTTCGCCGCGCTGGCCGTCGGCGGCGTGGTCGTGATCGTCGTCGCCGCTCGTCGGGCCATGAAGCGGTCCGCCGAGCCCGTGGGCGGAGCGCCGATGCGCGCCCTGCGAGGCTTCGTCGTCCATCGCTTCGATCCGATCGTGATGCGCCTCGGCCTGGCCGGTGGTGCGCATTCGCCGTGGGGCCTGATCGAGTACGTCGGGCGGACCTCCGGCCGACTCTATCGGACGCCCGTCTGGCCACGTCGCATCGAGGGTGGCTATGAGTTCCCGTTGCCCTATGGCACAGACGTGCAGTGGGTCAAGAACGTGCAGGCATCGGGCCAGGCGCGCATCCAGTATCACGACACCATCGTCGAGCTCGATCGCCCCGAGATCGTCGATGCTCAGGATGCCGCATCGGTCCCGGACACCGCGCGCGGCCTCGCCCAGCGGCTCGGGGACCACTACCTCCGACTCCACACGGTCGCGGAGATGCCCGGCGACTTCGCTCACGGCGAAGGCCACCCAGCCGCGCTGACGCACGGTGACACGTTCCCCATGACCGGGGAGGGGGCCTTTGACGCGACGTTCCTCGCTCCGGCCGGTGTCGAGGTCCCGGTCGAGCCCCAGATGATCGAGCGTGCGCCGGTCGAGCCAGAGGCGTCGGCGCAGCAGGAGTCGGAGCGACAGGGGTCGACCGGCGGCTGACCGACTCCGCACGGGCCGGTGCCGCGCCAGCGGCGCCGGCCCGCTCACATCCGGCCGCCGGACAGCAGGACGCCCGAGGTGGAGGGGACCTCGGGCGTCGGGGAACGGCGAGTGGGGTGACGCGACGAGCGCGCCGTCCGGTCAGGCTGCGGTCGTCGGCCCGACCAGCTTCCAGGCGTCCTGCCAAACCCAGCCGTTGTGCATGTTCAGGCTGATGTTCAGCCAGGCCATGCCCTCGAGCGTGCCGGCGACCTCGAGGCCACCCGCGTCGATGGGTCGGAAGCCGATGGCCTTGGCGAGCGCCAGGACGGCGGCCTTGGCCTCGGTGTCGTCGCCGGCCACGAACGCGTCGGCCGCCACGCCGTCGACCACCGGGTCGGCCTGGCGCGAGGCGAAGGCCGTGTTGAAGGCCTTGATCACGTGGGCATCGGGGAGTCGGGCCTGGAGGCCCTCGGCGATGGCTGGACCGGTTTGGATGGGCCGGTTGGTGACGTCGACGACGACCTTGCCTGCGAGAGCGTCGGCCAGGTCGGCAGCCACGCCATCGAGCGCCACGTAGGGCACGGCGAGCACGACGATCCCGGCCGCGGCCGCGGCGTCGCGGTTGGATGCGGCGACCCTGGCGCCGGTCGCGGTGGCGACGGCCTGGGCGTCCTCCGGGTCGCTCGAGCTGATGATCACGTCGTAGCCGGCGCGGCGGGCAGACATGGCCAGGGCGCGACCGACGTTGCCGGCCCCGATGATGGCGATGGTGGTGGTCATGGGTGCTTCTCCCGGGCTCGACGGCCCTTGCTCGCGGTGCCGAGGCGCTTGACAGTTTGCTGATGGCCATCGACTATGGACTACGGCCATAGTGCGGCATCATGCTGTCCCTTGTCAATACTGTTTTGTGGAGGTCAATACCGTGGCCAAGCGCGCCTCGGTCGATCCCGACGCGACCCGCCCGGCGCCCGCGACGAGTCGCCCCAAGCCGGCTGTCGGCCGCCAGGTCAAACGTTGGCGGACCGAGCGTGCCCTGACGCTGGCGCAGGTCGCGGAGCGCAGCGGCCTCAACGTCGGCTACCTGAGCCAGATCGAGAACGACAAGGCGTCGCCTTCGCTCGAGTCGCTGGCGGCGATCGGCGCCGCCCTCGAGGTGCCCATCGCCTGGTTCCTGCAGGACACCTCGATGCCGCCGCGCGTCGTGCGGGCGGCGGATCGCCGCGGCTGGGATGCGCCTGGCGGCGGTCGGGTCGAGGAGGTGGACGGCGGCGTCTCACGCGAGCTGTGCATCGTCCAGGTGACCACCCTCCCGGGCGGCAGCACCGGCCTGCACGCCCACCCCGGCGACGAGCATCACATCCTGCTCCAGGGCCGCATGCGCCTGACGCAGGGCGAGCACAGCGTCGAGCTCGGCCCCGGCGACTACCTGCTCTGGGACGCGACCATCCCTCACGACGCCGAGGCGATCGGTGACGAGCCGCCGGTCGTGCTCATCGTCAGCACGCGCCAGCGGGGCACGGAGTCTGCGCCGCCGGAGTGACGGCGGACCCGCATCACCCAACGTCGCGCGGCCGGCTCGATTCCCGGACGCCTGCTAGGCTTCCCGCTCGTGACTGATACGCCGAACGACGGAACGGCGGGATCGGGGTCGACGCCGCCGAAGCGGCCTCACCAGGGGACGACGTCGAACCCGCGCGTCAAGCGCTCGACGACCACGCCTCAGGCCACGCGCGCGAAGTCGACGGCCGCCAAGGCCGCGAAGCCGAGCGCCATGGCGACGCCGATCGCGAAGCCCGTGACGCCGACCCCCGCACCCGTGCTGCCCACCGAGCCGCCACGCCCTGGTGCGCCGCGCCAGCGGCGCGCCTCGCGCTACGGGCCTGCCTTCCTGTCCTCGATCATCCCTGGCCTCGGCCAGCTCGTGACCGGCCGTCGCACGCTGGCCGCGCTCTTCCTCTTCCCGGTCATCCTGCTCGTCGTCGGCGTGCTCATCGCGCTCGTCGTCATGGGCCCGACCCGGCTGGCAGCGTCGTTCATCGAACCGGAGGTCATCTGGGCGCTGCTCGGTCTCCAGGCCCTTTTCGTCGTCTGGCGCCTGCTGGCGATGGGCGCGAGCGTGCTCGACCCCGCCTACCCCAAGCCGCGCGCCCGGGACATCGTGCCGATCGGCCTGCTCATCCTCTTCATCGTCGTGCCACAGGGCTTCGTCCTCGCCGTCACCGACCAGGCCCGCCAAACGGCGGACGAGGTCTTCGTCGGCGATCAGGCGACCGACGGCGCCTGGGTCCCCGAGACGATCGCGCCGACCTACGGCACGCCGGGCTTCACCGACGACGGCGATGTCCTGCCAGCGGGTGCCTCGCCCTCACCGACGGACGGTCCGCAGCGCGTCAACGTCTTGCTCGTCGGCGTCGACTCGGCGCCGAACCGGAACACCTACCTCACGGACACGATGATCGTGGCCTCGCTCGACCCGGTCGGCGGCACGGTCTCGATGGTCTCGATCCCTCGTGACATGGTCGACGTGCCCCTGCCCAACGGCCGCAAGTTCGCGGGCAAGATCAACTCGCTGGTCTCCTACGCGCGTCACAACCCGAGGCAGTTCAAGGGCGCCAACGGCAACGGCTTCGACGTCCTGCAGGGTGCCCTCGGCACGCTGCTCGGTCTCAGGATCGACTACTACGCCGTGGTCAACCTGTACGGCTTTCGGAACGTCATCGACAAGCTCGGCGGTGTCAACGTCAACGTCGAGCGCGGCTTCTGCGATCCCACCTACACCCACTTCGGCTTCGACCGCGGCTTCTCCATCACGGCCGGCAAGCATCACCTTGACGGTTGGGAGGCGCTGGCCTATGCCCGCGTCCGGCACGCCGCTGGTGAGTCCGACTTCACGCGTGCGGCTCGGCAGCAGGAGGTCCTCTCGGGCCTGCGCGATCGCCTCGTCAACGGCGGCTTCCTGGACGATCCCATCGGGCTCCTGAAGTCGCTCAGCAGCACCGTCCAGACGAACGTGCCACGCCGGATGGTGCCCGACATCGTCGAGTGGGCCAAGGACGTCGGCCGCGAGGACACCTACCGCGACGTCATCGACCACCCGCTCGTGCGCGGCACGCTTGACCGCCGTCGCGGGTCGATCCAGATCCCCGACATCAAGGGCATCCGGGCCCTGGCCGCTCGTCTCTTCACGGCGCCCGGCACGCCGCCCGCCCCGCGCTTCAAGGCGCCGGCCGCGAAGGCCGGCAAGGCGACCAACGGCGGCATCGGCGATTGCGCTCCGGCCAGGACGCCCAAGCCGACACCCAAGCCGACCAAGAAGCCGACCCCCAAGCCGACGACGAAGGCGACGCCGAAGCCGACGGAACAGGCGACGGAGCCACCGACGGACGCGCCGACGGACGCTCCGACCGACACGCCCGCCCCTTGAACGTCGGGCCTGCGGGCCCGAAGCCACCGAGCACGATGTGGCCGTCCGGCACGACCGGTCCCCGGCGTGACGCTGGTATCGTGCGGGCATGGAGCTCGCCGTCGAGTGGCTCGGCCGGATCGACTACCGCACCGCATGGGCGCGGCAGCATGCCCTGGTCGCCGCGCGCGCGGCCGATGAGCGCCCGGACACGCTCCTCCTCCTCGAGCATCCGGCCGTCCTGACGCTCGGCCGCCAGGCCGATCCGAGCCACGTCCGGGCCTCGGCGACGGAGCTGACGGCGCGCGGCATCGAGCTCATCCGCGTCGAACGTGGCGGCGAGGTCACGTACCACGGCCCGGGTCAGCTGGTGGCCTACCCCATCGTCCGCCTGGCCGATCGGGGTGTGCTGTTGCGCCCCTTCGTGCGCGCCCTCGAGGCCGCCATGGCGGCGACATGCGCGGCCTATGGCGTGGCGGCCGGCCGCCGGGATGGTCATCCCGGTTGCTGGGTCGATCCGGACGGCCGCGCGCCTCGCAAGATCGGCGCCCTCGGCATCCGCGTGGAGCGGGGCGTGAGCTACCACGGCATCGCCCTCAACGTGACCACGCGCCTCGACGACTTCGCGCTCATCGACCCCTGCGGCATGCCGGACGTGGCCGTGACATCGATCGCGGCGGAGGCCGGCTGGGCCGGCACGCAGCCGACGACGGCCAGCGTGCGCGAGGCGGCCGACCTCTTCGCCGCCGCCTTCGTGACGGCGCTCGACGCGGCCGGCGATGGTGCCGCCTCCCCTGCCCCGACACCCGCCCTGGCCGCGAGCTGAGCCATGGCCGGCGGGATGTTCGAGCTGCGTCGGGACCCCATCACCAACTGGTGGGTGGCGGTCGTCGTCGAGCGCGGCTACGACCGCGCCCAATTCGCGCGGCCCGCCGAACCCGTCCACCAGCCCACTGCCTGCCGGAACTGCGCCGACCCGACGGGCGGTGGGGTGCGGCGCTGGATCGTCAAGCCCAACGCCTTCTCGGTCGCCGGCAGCGAACGGGACGGACGCGACGGGCGCGACGCGACGCCATCGGGCGCCGGCCGTCAGCCGAGCCTGGGGCTGGTCGCGGACGTCGGATCGTGGGGCACCATCCTCGCCCCGCCCGAGGAGCACCGGACCTTCGCCCACGCACCATCGGGCGTCGTCGGCGAGATGCTGCGGGTCGCCCGCGACTCGCTCGTCGACGCTCGAGAGGCGGATGAGACCGAGTACTTCCAGGTCGTCCAGAACCACGGCCGGCAAGCGGGCGCCTTCACCAACCACCTCTGCTTCGACACGTACGACCTGCCGCAGATCCCGCACCGTATCGGGGAGGAGCTCGGCGGCGCCGCGAGGTTCCTGATCCGCGAGGGCAGCTGCCCGTTCTGCCGGCTCGTGCGCGACGAGGTCGCCCTGCGCGACCGGCTCGTCTTCGAGGATGCGGCCAGCGTCGCCTTCGCCCCCTTCGCGTCTCGCTCCGCGTTCGAGATCTGGATCGTGCCGCGCCATCACGAGGCGGACTTCGGTCGCGCCACGGACGCGCAGCTGACGAGCGCGGCGGAGACGCTCCAGAAGGTGCTCCGGCTGCTCGACGCGCTTGACGGCCCGGCTTACAACCTCGTGCTCCACACGGCGCCCCTGCGGGAGCGCGTCGACGAGACCTATCACTGGCACTGGGAGATCCATCCCCGACTGCGCGAGATCGGCGGCCTCGAGCTCGGCACGGGCCTGCCGGTCAACCCCATCAGCCCCGAGGCGGCCGTGGAGGAGCTGCTGGCAGCCGCCGGCATCCGCCCTGCGGTCCCTGAGTGGGATGGGCCGCGTCGATGATGCCGTCCCCCGTCGGGGGTCCCGTCGCGTCACAGCTGGGCCGCGCGGTCCGTCACAGGTCCGCGAGACGAGCGCCACACCCGCGCCGCTCAGCGACGATCGATCTGCCGCGCTCAAAGGCGCCCGCGGTCGAGCGGGAGGTCCATTGCTCACACGAAACGCCGCGCTGCGGGGGCCGAAGGCCGTGACGCGCGACCGAGCGACCGCGCGAACCGTCGTCGAGGAGCTCTTCCGGCTCCACTCCGGTGAGATCTACGCCTACCTCGCGCGCATGCTGCGAGACGACGAGCTGGCCGCCGATCTGGCCCAGGAAACGTTCGTCAAGGCCTATCGCGCCTTCGAGACGCTCGAGGACCCCGCTCGAGCTCGTGCCTGGCTGTACCAGATCGCCAGCCGCACGGCCCTCGACGAGCTGCGGCGGCGGCGCATCGTCCGTTTCATCCCCTGGACCGGTGAGTCGCGCGGCGCCGATCGCTCAGCGGAGGAGACCGCCATGCATGGCCGCCTGTCCGCGGAGATGGAGCGGGCCCTCGACACCATCCCGGCTCGACAGCGCAACGCCCTCATCCTGGCCGAGGTCCATGACCTGACCGGGGTCGAGCTGGCTGCCGCGCTCGGTGTCTCGCACGTTGCGGCACGGGCGCTGCTGACGCGCGGTCGGGAGTCGCTGCGCCAGGCATTGGCCATCGAGCGGGCCAGGAGCGCCGAGCGCGAAGTGGGCGGCCAGCCCAGCGAGCGCGGCGAGGACGAGCGGTGAGCGCCGATCGCCACGAGCCGTTCCGCGCCCTGTTGGCCGAGCGCATGGATGGGCCGCTGGACGCCTCCGATGCCGCGCGCCTCGAAGGGCACCTCGCGGACTGTCCCTCCTGTCGCTCGGTCGCGCACGACTACGAGGTCGACCGCGAACGGATGCGCAGCGTCCGGGTCCCTGTGCCACCGCGCGACCTGTGGGCTCGCACCAGCGCAGCACTCGACCGCGAGATCGCCGACGATGCCGACCCGCTCCTGGGAGGCGCCTTTCCCGGCGGCGGCGGGCGCCGACAGTTGCGACTTGCCGGCGGCTCGCTCCTGACGGCGCTGGTCATCCTGGCCCTCACGGGCGGGCGCCTGCTGCCCGAGGCGCCGACCGGTCTGGCCACCGCGACGCCGTTCGCCATCCCGGCCCAATCGGTCAGCTATGTCGGCCTGGCCAACGGCCAGCTGACCTTCTATCGCGCGGACGTGGATGCGGTCTGCCCGCCGCCGAAGCTCGATTGCGCGGATGGGCCAGACGGCGAACCCGTCAGCCTGGGCTCGACCGTTCACGCACGCGAGATGGCCATCAACCCCGCTGGGCAGCTGTTCATCTCCGGCCGGGACGACCTCGGTGCGGAGGTCTTCGCGATCGTCACCCTGCCGGACGAGGAGGCCGAGCCGACCGTCGGCGGCAGCGGGTCCCCCGAGGCCTCGGCCGACGCTCCGGCCACCGCCGACGCGACCAACGACGACGATCCGTCTCGAACCCGCAATCCGGACCTCGGACAGCCCGACCCACCGACGCCTGAGCCGACCGATGGCGCCGATGTCCTGCCCAGCCGTTCACCCGATCCGGGCGATCCGTCGGCGGCTCCATCGATCACGCCACCTCCAGGTCCGGCCGCCGTCGCCTCGAGCCGATCGATCCTGAGCGACGCCATCGCCACTGGCGCGGCGGCAGCCTGGTCGCCGGACGGCTCGACGCTCGCCTTCAGCGCCATGCCCGCCGATCGCTCGCGCGGGTCCGACGTCTACCTCTGGCGGCCGGGCGACGAGCAGGCGCAGCCCTTGACCAAGGACCACGGGTCGTACTTCGCCTCATGGTCCGGGTCGAGGGTCATCGTCAGCCGGATCGAAGGCGAGGGACCCGACCCGGGCGGCGAGTTCGCGCAGACCGTGGCCATCGATCCGGAGTCGGATGAGGTCCGGCCGGTCGACCTCGACCGCGCCTGGCTGCCGACCGTCGATCCCACCGGCCGCTTCGTCATCTACTGGCGCGGTCGACTGGCCGCCCAGGCCGGCCTCGCCACGCCCGACGACGGCCGCCTCTACCTGGCCGACTGGACGAACGTCGATCCCTGGCCGACACGTGCCCCGGACGCCGACCACGGCGCCGCCCCCGATAAAGGTGGCGCGGCTGGTGCCACCGAGACCGCCGCATCGGACGCCACGCCTGCCGAGGAGGCGTCGCCGGCAGAAGACGCCGCGCCGCCAAAGGACGCCTCGCCCGCTGACCCACCGGTCGCCGCCCCGGATGCCGAGGCATCGGCGACCGGCCCCGACCAGCCCGAAGCGGATACGACGGGGGCAGATGCCACGGCGGGCAGCGATGGCGCCGATCCCGCCGCCTCCGCAGATACGGACGCTCCGCCCGACGTGGCCGACGCGAACGGGTCGACCGACGCCGGCCGGGGCGGCTCGAGCGAGGCGCCCCGGGCGACCGCGGCCCCGTTCTTGATCGAGCGCCCGAGGGCGGTCAGCGGGCAGACCCGCGACTGGGTCGTGAGATGGACGGCTACCGGCGACGCATATGCCGTCTGGACGAGCGATCCGGGCTCCAAGTTGCGCGGCTCGCTCGTCGTCCACTCCGCACCGAGTGCCGACGCCCCCGTCGGCGCGACGCTCGTCGAGCGGGTCCGGGCCAGCCGCTCGTTCGGCCTCGGTGAGCAGCGCATCGCCTGGGTCGCCCCCCTGGCCGACGGCGACGGCGAGTTGTGGGTGTCGGCCTGGGGCACACGGGGGCAGGGCTCGGTCAAGCTGCGCCGGCTCGACTCGTGGGAGGTCGTGCCGGCGTACTGAGCCACGCGGCCGGGCCATCGCTGCTATCCTCGACGGGACCTCATCGGCCGGTCCCGCGAGCCCGGCGAGAGGCAGGAGGCCCCGTGACCGCGCGTCAGATCATGACCGCCGAGACCATCCAGCGTGCGCTCGTCCGCATCAGCCATGAGGTGGTCGAGAAGCACGGCGGCACCGCGGACCTCGCCCTCGTCGGCATCCAGCGTCGCGGCGTTCCGCTCGCCTCGCGCCTCGCCTCGGCCATCACCGAGCACGAAGGCGTGCCCATCCCCGTCGGTGCCCTGGACATCACCTTCTACCGCGACGACCTCTCGCTCGTCGCGCATCAGCCGATCGTCAAGGGCACCGACCTGCCGTTCGACCTCAACGGCCTGACGCTGGTCATCGTCGACGACGTGCTCTACACCGGTCGCACCGTCCGAGCAGCGATGGACGCCCTCATGGACTTCGGGCGACCGCGTGCCATCCGCCTGGCCGTGCTCATCGACCGTGGCCATCGCGAGCTGCCCATCCGGGCCGATCATGTGGGCAAGAACGTGCCGACCTCGCGGGAGGAGATCATCCACGTCCGCCTCCTCGAGGTGGACGGCGACGACCAGGTCGAGATCGATCGGCTGCCTGTCGGGATGGTCATGGCATGAGCCTCCGCGCTGGCCCCGGGACGCCGACGCTGGCCGCCGATCCGGCCGCCCTCGAGCCCGCGACCGAGGACGCCGGACGGTCGCCCGACGCGCCGACCGCCGATGGCACCGCGGCACCGGTGAACGAGGCGGCCGATCGCGGCTGGCGGCATCGTCACCTGCTCGACGTGGCCGGACTCGATGCCGCCGACCTCGACCTCGTGATGCGCACCTCCGACGAGATGCGCCGCGTCCTGGCACGGCCCATCCCCAAGGTGCCCGCGCTGCGTGGGCTCGCGGTCACCATCCTCTTCTACGAGGCCTCGACGCGGACCCGCGTCTCCTTCGAGGTCGCTGCCAAGAACCTCTCGGCCGACGTGGTCAACATCGCGGCCGCCTCGTCCTCGGTCGTCAAGGGCGAGTCCCTCATCGACACGGTCCGCACCGTCGAGGCGTTGGGCGCCGACGTGCTCGTCATGCGCCACGGCCGGAGCGGGGCCCCTGACCTGGCGGCGCGCGTCTTCGGCGGGCACGTCATCAACGCCGGCGACGGCTGGCACGCCCACCCGACCCAGGCGCTCCTGGACCTCTACACCCTTCGCGACCATCTGCCGGACGGCGACATCCGCGGGCGCAAGATCGTCATCGTCGGCGACATCCTCCACTCCAGGGTCGCCCGCTCGAACATCTGGAGCCTGACCACGGCCGGCGCCGATCTCTGGCTGTGCGGCCCGGCGACGCTGCTGCGCGGCTTCGAGCCGCTGGCCGCCACCCTGCCCGCGACGCGGCGCGTCACCGTCACCACGTCCATCGAGGCCGCGCTCGAGGGGGCGGACGCGGTCATGGCCCTGCGCCTCCAGCAGGAGCGCATGTCCGGCGGGCTGCTGCCGTCCCTGCGGGAGTACGCGGCGCGCTACCAGCTCAACGCCGTGCGCATGGCGGGCGCGGCGCCCGACGCCATCGTCCTCCATCCAGGGCCCATGAACGAGGGCGTCGAGATCGCCGCCGACCTGGCGGCCGGCGGTCGATCGGTCATCACGGAGCAAGTGGCCAACGGGGTCGCCGTCAGGATGGCCCTGCTCTACCTCCTGGCCGGCGGACGGACGACGGAAGCAGCCGATGGTTGATCCGGGCGCCGGCGTGGGCGTCCTGGAGCATCGAGGCGCGGTCGTGGGCGAGGTCGTCGACCGGCTCGACCTCGGTCGCGTCTGGCTCGTCGACCCCGCGTCCGGTCGCCAGGGGGTCGCCGCCCTGCGCGTCGAGAAGGGCCGCATCGCCGAGATCAGCTGGTCGGCGGGGGACGACGGTGCGGCGCCGACGACGCTGGTCCTGCCCGGCCTGACCGACATCCACGTCCACGCCCGCGAGCCGGGCGACGAGGACGCCGAGACGATCGCCAGCGCCATGGCAGCGGCGGCGCACGGTGGCTTCACGCGCATCTGCCTGATGCCCAACACGCGGCCACCCATCGACACGGCCGCGGCCGTCGGGCAGGCGCTCAACATGGCAGCCGTGAGCGGCTCGCCGGTCCGGGTCGATGTCATCGCCACGACCACGGCCGGTCGCGCTGGCGCGGCGCTGGCGCCCATGGCCGAACTGGCCGACGCCGGCGCCGTGGCCTTCAGCGACGACGGTTCGCCGGTCGCCGATGCCGCGCTCATGCGCCATGCCCTGGCCTATGCCGGCGCCATCGGCCGCCCGGTCGTCGAGCATGCCGAGGACCGCACCCTGACCGATGGCGCCGAGATGCACGAGGGCGTCACCGCCACCATCCTCGGCCTGCGGGGCTGGCCGGCCGCGGCCGAGGCGACGGCCGTGGCCAGAGCCATCGCCATCCTCGACGAGGTCACGCGCGGCGCTCCGAGCGACGCCACGCCGCGCCTCCACCTGACCCATCTCTCGACGGCCGCCGCCCTCGACCTCGTGCGTGCGGCCAAGGCGCGCGGCCTACCCCTGACCTGCGACGTGACGCCGCACCACCTCGTGCTCCACGATGGCTGGGTCGCCGGCGATCGACGCTGGGCCTGGCAGGCCGCGGACGAACCGTGGGCCGGCGGCCCCGCCGAGGCGCTGCCCTACGACACCGCCACGCGCGTGAACCCGCCGCTCCGCGCACCGTCCGACGCCGCGGCCCTGGCGGCAGGTCTGCGCGACGGTACCGTCGACGCCATCGTCACCGACCACGCGCCGCATACCGAGGTGGCCAAGGACGTCGAGTACGGCGACGCCGCCAACGGCATCAGCGGGCTGGAGACGGCCATCGGCCAGCTCCTGGCTGCGGTGGATGCCGGCGTCTTCGACCTGTTGACGGTCGTGCGCGCCCTGACCGTCGGGCCGCATCGCGTCTTCGGTCTTGGAGATCGCGCGGGGCTTGTCGTCGATGCCCCGGCCGACCTCGTCGTCATCGAGCGCGGCGACACCTGGCGTGTCGATCCAGCGGCACTACGCACGCGCGGACTCAACACGCCGCTCCTCGGGCGCGACCTGCCGGGCCGGGTGTCGCTGACCCTGGCCGGCGGCCGCTGGGCCTGGTTCGAAGGGGCGCCCGGCTAAGAGGGCGCAGCGCCACGCCAGGACGGGCGCGGGCGGCTGGAGCGCTAGACGAGCGCGGCCCGGCAGCGCACCTCGTGGAGCGTCACCGATCCCATCTGCCGGTCGCGGCGGCTGCCATCGTCGTGCCAGCCCATGGCCTCGGCGAAGTCGCGGGCCCGATGGTCGTCCTCCATGACCCAGGTCGCGATGGCCTCGCGTCCGTGATGGCGCAGGATGCGCACCTCGTGATCGACGAGCATGCGGCCGACGCCGTGCTTCCAGCACTCCGGGTCGACGAAGACGGTCACCTCGGCGTCGCCTTCGCCGATGGTCGTGTCGGCCGAGGGCAGGGCGCCCATGAAGCCGATGATGCGCTGGTCGACCTCGGCCACCGTCGGGCGCAGGTCGGGCGGCAGGACCGCGATCTCCCGGCGCCAGGCGTGCTCGCGCTCGCCCTCGGACAGGTTCTTCAGGGTGTCATCGGGGACCAGGCTGTGGAGCGCGCGCTGCGTGGCGCGGACCTGGATCGACGCCATGGCAGAGGCGTCGCGCTCCTCGGCTGGTCGCAGGTGGACCGGGCCACCAGCACAGGGCGCCATATCCGACCTCCACTACGGGTTCTGCCACGATCATCGGGCGCCAGCGAGCCGCCGTCACGGGCGGACCGGCCCCAAGCAGACGGGTCGGACGGCCGGTCGCTACCATGGTCCCTCGTGACCGAGGATGAGGGAGTCGACCGGCAGGGACCGGTGCCCGCGACCGATCCCGCGCGCCCGGACTACAAGGGCGCCCCACTCGACCCGGAGCGCGGACCGGGCCTGGGCTGCTTCTGGCTCCAGACCGTGGCCTTCCTCGTCCTCTTCGTGCTCACGCCCTACGGCGTCATCAACGGCTGGCCGGCCTGGCTGACGACGGCCATGTTCATCGTCACCCTCATCCTGCTCCTCTTCGTGGGCCAGACCGTCATCTTCCTGCTCCGCCTCGTGGCGGCCGATCGACGCACCCGGCGACGACCGCTGCGCCAGGGCGGCAGCCCGACCGTGGGCGATCTGACCACGCAGGGCACGGACGCTCCGGACGAAGAGGCCGGGCGGTCGCTCGACGATCCCGGCGCACGACGTGACGAGTCCGTGGCGGAGCCGGACGGATCTGACGGCCCACCCAGCGTGCGACAATAGGGCTGCCGATCCCAACGCAACCGAGGACGTCAGCGACCGTGCCTGTGCTGGCCACCTTCTTCTCCGTCCGTCGCGGCCGCGATGCGTTCTTCAAGTTCTTCATGCGTGAGATCTTTCCCCGCCAGGTACGCGAGCAAGAGGCCAAGTTCGGCATCAAGTTCCTTGGCTGGTACAACGTCGCCTACGGCTGGGACTTCGACAACGTGATGCTCTACGAGCTGCCCGACTACGGGACCATCGACAAGCTCGAGTCCGACGAGCGCATCCGCGCCATCGGCCATCGCGCCGGCGAGTGGATGTTCGAGCGCCACCATTCCATGTTCCTGCGCGAGCGCATGGGCCCCGACCTCGAGTACCACCCGTAGGAGTCTTGCCATGACCGGCCGAACCAACTCGCTCCTGGGCGAGATCGCCAGCCAGGCGGCGATCGAGCGCTCGACCTTCCTGAGCGACGCCGCCCGCCAGCTCGACGAGTTCCTCAAGGCCAACGGGGCAGCGCTGGCCGAGATCGGCGGGCTGGTGCTCATCGACGACGAGCCCGACTACCTGTCCCTGGCCCCGGACGGTTCGTTCCGCAGCCGGACGCGCTACCAGGACGAGGCGTCCGGGGAGTGGCACAGCGAGACCGAGGTCATCGAATCGGCCAGCGAGCTGGTCGAGCTCTACAACCCGGCCGAGATCTTCGCCGCCTTCGCCGAGGCTGCCCGCGAGGCGGCCGGCCTGCCAGCCGAGCCGACCGCGACCGAGGGCATGCTCGACGCCGCCGGCATCGCCCCGGACGAGGCCGGCGGCGATCCCTATGCGGACGCCGCGGCGGAGTGGGTGGCTGGTGCCGGCCGCGAGGTCCCGTCGGACGCCGAGGAGGCTGCCGCCCGCCTGTACGACCTGGCGCTCTCCTTCCAGGAGCGCAGCCAGTCGACCGAGGCTGGCCTGCTGGCCGACTTCGAGATCGTCGCCGCCAACCTGACCGGCCTCGTCGGCGGCATCGCGATCGTGGACGACGAGGATGAGCGCCTGACGCTGCAGGCCGACGGCCACTTCCACGGCGAGGTCCTGCCCGAGGAGGATCCGGAGCGCTGGCGTCAGCTCGAGGAGCCGGAGGACATCGTCCAGTTCTACGACCCGACGGACGTCTTCGGGGACCTGGCCGAGTCGATCGCGGAGGCCTACCCGAGCGTGGCGCCAGAGCTCGAGACCGACGAGGTGGGCGACACGGGCGACAAGGCGGGCGACGACGCGTCGCCCGTCTGATCCGCCGTAGCACGCGTCAGACGAGCGCCGCGAGCGTGGCAGCCGCCCGGATCGCCGGCGCAGCGACGGTGAGTGGCAGCTCCGCGGTCAGCGGGATGTCCACGGCCAGCGGCGAGCTCGTGGCCGGCGGCGCCCCCAGCGCTGACCGCATGCGGCTCCTCGACGCCGAGCTCGTCGCGTCGCGCGAGATCCTGCCCGGGCAGTTCCTCCAGACGTTCCACGCGCCGTGGCTGGCGAGCGGCTCGCGGGCCGGCCAGTTCGTCCACGTGCGGACGCCCGACTACGCCGGGCTCGTGCTCCGCCGGCCGTTCAGCATCAACACCGTCGACGCCCTGACCGGCCTGATCACCATCCACTTCCGGGTCACCGGCAAGGGCACCGAGTGGATGGCCCGTGCCCGGCCCGGTGAGCGGCTCGAGGTCCTCGGACCGCTCGGACGACCGTTCGAGGTCGATCCGCGGACGCATCACGTGCTCCTCATCGCCGGCGGGCTGGGCATGGCCGGCGTGCGGGCCCTGGCCGACGAGTCGCTCGCCGCCGGGCGACGGGTGACGCTGCTCTTCGGCGCGGCCGGGGCGACGGAGGTCTACCCGAGCTCGCTGCTGCCGACCGAGGTCGAGTACGTCGTCGCCACCGACGACGGGTCGCTCGGCCATCGCGGCTTCGTGACCGAGCTCGTGCCCGGATACGAGGCGCTTGCCGACCAGGCCTTCGCCTGTGGCCCGGAACCGATGCTCGCCGCGCTGGCCCGACTGGCCCAGGGCCGCGACGCCCGGCTCGGCGTGGCGCGGCTGGGGCGCAAGGGCGGTCGGTCGGCCCGATCGTCGGCCGCTCCGGGGACGGCGGCCGCACGCCGCAAGGCCTGGCTGCAGGTCTCCATGGAGCAGAACATGGGCTGTGCCGTCGGCGCCTGCCTGGGCTGCGTCGTGCACGGCGTCGATGGCCCCGTCCGTGTCTGCCGCGAAGGCCCCGTCTTCGCCGCCGACGAGATCGCCTGGGAGACGCCTGGCTGATGAAGGCCAAGAAGCGAGCCGTGACCGATCGCGTCCGCGCCACCGACCCCTACCCGACGCGGCGACGACCACCGGCCCTGGCCCGCCGAGCCGCGGGCACGAAGGCAGCGCGCCCGACGACGGCCGGGCGAGCCCATGCCGCCACAGCTGCCACGACCGTGGCCACCAACGGCTCGGCCCCTGATCGCCCGACGCGCCTGCGCCCGACCGAGGTCGACCTCGACATCGACCTCGCCCCGCAACGACCGGGCGAGCTCGTCCTGCGCAACCCGATCCTGGTCGCCTCGGGCACCTTCGGCTATGGCGTGGAGTACGCCGACGTGGTGGAGGTCGGGCGCCTGGGCGCCATCTGCTGCAAGGGCACCACGCTCAAGCCACGCTTCGGCAACGAGCCGCCGCGCGTCACGGAGACGCCGGCCGGCATGCTCAACTCGATCGGCCTCCAGAACCCGGGCGTGGATGCGGTCGTCGAGAAGTACGCCGCGCTCTGGGCGAGCTGGCCGGTGCCGGTCATCGTCAACGTGGCCGGCGAGTCGATCGACGACTACGTCTCGGTCGTCCGGCGTCTCGACGGCGTGCCCGGCGTGGCCGGCATCGAGCTCAACATCTCGTGCCCGAACGTGGGCAAGGGCGGTCTCCAGTTCGCCGTCGACAAGGACGCCGCGGGCGCCGTCACGGCCGCCGTACGGCGCGCCACCGACCTGCCCCTGATGGTCAAGCTGTCGCCCAACGTGGCCGACGTGCGGGCCATCGCACGCGCCATCGAGGACGCCGGCGCGGACGCCATCAGCGCCATCAACACGCTCTCCGGGATGGCCATGGACCGCGTGCGCCGCAAGCCCCTGCTGGGCAACACCTACGGCGGCCTGTCCGGCCCGGCCATCAAGCCGGTCGCCCTGCGCGTCGTCTACGAGGTGGCGCAGGTCGTGCGCATCCCCATCGTCGCCATCGGTGGCGTGGCCAGCCTGGACGACGTGCTCGACTTCCTGCTCGCTGGCGCGTCTGCGGTCCAGGTCGGGACCGCCATCTTCGCCGACCCGACGCTGCCGCTCCGGCTCATCGACGAGCTGGCCGCCTGGTGTGCCGATCGGGGCCTGGCCTCGCATCGCCCGCTCATCGGGGCGGCGCTGCCGCCGGGCAAGACGCGGCGGAGCCCACGGCAAGGACCGACCCAGCGTGAAGGGCGTGGAGTACCGACCATGAGCGCCGGCGCACCGACCATCGATCCTGCCCGCGTCGAGGCGCTCTTCGTCACCTCCGGCGCCCTGCGCAGCGGGCACTTCGCGCTCAAGAGCGGTCGGCACGGGGACCGCTACCTGGAGAAGTTCCAGGTCCTCCAGTACCCCGAGGCGGTGAGCGAGCTGTGTGCCGCCTTCGCCGCCCTGGTCCGCGACGCCGACGGCCGACCGACCGTCGATGTCGTGGTCGGTCCGACCACAGGCGGCGTCATCCTGGCCTTCGAGACGGCTCGCCAGCTGGGCCTGCGGGGGCTGTTCGCCGAGGAGGTCAAGGATGACGAGGGCACGCCGCACCGCGAGTTCCGGCGCGGCTTCCAGCTCGAGCGGGGCTCGCGCGTCCTGCTCGTCGACGACATCCTGACCACCGGTGGCTCCCTGCTCGCCATGCTGCCGCCCATCGAGGCCTCCGGTGCGCGGCTGGCGCGGACAGCGGTCATCGTCGATCGCTCGGGTGGTACACGCAGCGTGACCTCGTCTGCCAGCGGTCGAGCGTACCCGGTCGATGCGCTCTGGACGCTCGACATCCCGACCTACGAGGCAGGACCGTCGACCTGTCCGGTCTGTGCCGCCGGGCTGCCGGTCGAAGCCCCCGGCTCGAGCGGGGCGAAGGCGCCGATCCGAGGCTAGACCGCGCTCAGCGGCCGGCCAGCACCCCGTCGATGGCGGACGTCAGCTCGTCGGCTCCGACCGCGCCCTCGAACTTCGCCGCGACCTTGCCGTCCGCACCGACGACGAAGATGTAGGGCTCGATCGGGATGCCCCATTCCGCGGCCGCGGGCACGACCTGGAAGTGGCCCTTCGCGTCGAGCACGGGCTGTGGCGTGCCGCCCACGAGCTGGAGCTGGTACGGCTCGACGTGGATGACCTCGATCGCGTCGCCGTACGGCGCGACCGCCGACTTGACCGTGTCGAGGGTCGGCCCGCAGGTCCGGCTGGCGCAGTAGAGCGGGGTCGCGAAGACGAGCAGGAATGGCTTGCCGGCTGCCAGCGCCGCCTTGACGGAGCTGCGGTAGAAGGCGGGGTTCGGGTTCGTGTCCGTGGAGATCGCGGCGATGCCGGCCGGGTCGCTCGCGGTCGGGGTGTCCGACGGGGGCGCCGCGGCACCGATGGCCGGCGTCCGGCTCGCCGCCCGGACGTCGAACACGGCCCGCGCCGTCCGGTCGGGCTGGCCGTCCTCGGAGGCCACGATCTCGACGCCCCACGGACCAGCACGCGGGAAGTCCACCGCCGCGTGATAGAGGCCGAGCTCATCGGGCACCGTCCAGATGAACGCCCCATCGGTCTCGGTCACGGGTGTCTCCGGGTCCGTGGCGAGGTCGTAGAAGCGCACGGTGGTGGCCAGGCCCGGCGCGGCGATGGGCTTGTTCGCGGTGTCGACCAGGGCGTACAGGAAGCGGTTGGGGCCGACCACCCGTTCGTTGCTGACGATGATCGGCACCATCTCGGCGTCCGGCTCCGGACCGGTCGGCCAGCCAGGGAAGGTGGTCGCCGCCGAGGCCACCGGGCGTGGCGACGCGGACGAGAAGCCGCCGGTCGGCGTGGACCCACCGCCGCAGGCGGCGACGGCCAGGGCGACCATGGCCATGGCGAGCGCGGTCGTCCGAGGGGCAGGCGATCGGGGAGGACGGCGAGGCATCGGGGGCGACGATACCGGGTCGCGCTGCATCGCGCCGTGGCGGGCGCGCGACGGCGACGCGACGGGCACTGCACGGCGCCTTCATCGCCGCTTCTGGGCCGCGGCAGCGAGTAGAATCCGGCTCCCCATGACGCGCTTCCAGAAGCTGGCCCTGCTGACCGCCATCGCCACCTACGTCCTGGTGGTCTGGGGCGGCGTCGTGCGCGTGACCGGCTCCGGCCTCGGCTGTCCGGACTGGCCGCTCTGCTATGGCCAGGTCCTGCCGCCGACCGACGACGCCAAGGCCTGGATCGAGTGGATCCACCGGACACTGGCGGCCGTGGTCGGCCTGCTCGTCGTGGCCGTCTGGGTCGGCGCCATCGCCTACCACCGGCGGCGCGCCATCGTCCTGCCGGCCACAGCGGCCGTGGTCTTCACCGGCTTCCAGGCCTACCTGGGCAAGATCACGGTCGAGACCGGCAACTCGGGTGAGTCGGTCACGGCGCACCTGGCGATGGCCATGATCGTGCTCGCCGCACTCATCCACATCGCGGTGCGCGTCCACTACCCGCCCGATCTGCCATCGCATGGGGCATCGCAGCGCTTCACCATCCTGGCCGCGTTCGCGGCGCTCTCGACCTACGCGCTGCTGCTCTTCGGTTCCCATGTCACGGCGACCGCCGCCGCGCTCATCTTCGGCACCGCCTGGCCGCTCTTCCCGGACGGCGCCGTCATCCCGACCTTCGACCCCAACCCGAGTGTGGCCAGCCTCCAGGCCGCCCATGCCCTGCATCGGCTCGTGGCGGCCGTGGTCGGGGTCATCGTCCTGGTCACGGCCTGGGTCGCCTGGCGTCGCGGCCGGCGATGGGCGCTGGGGCGCCATCGCGGCGCGGCCGACGCTGCTCGCCCTGACCGGCACGGCCGCGGCCCTGTATGCCGTCCAGGTCATCGTCGGCGCGCTCCAGATCTGGACGACGCTGGCGCCGTGGGCGGTCGCCCTGCACCTGGCTCTCGGCGCCGCCATCTGGGCGCTGCTCGTGGCGGCCGTGACATACAGCTACTGCGAGGCTCGCACCGCCGCCGTGGCGATCGCGGGCGGGGCGACCGATCGCGTCGACGGAACGAGCGACCGCGCCGACGAGCCCAGCGACCGGTCCGACGGGCCGAGCGACCGGGCCGAGGGGGCCTCGACGGACCCGACCAGGATGGGCTCGACGGTGGGCGAGGCGCCGGCCGCCCTTGCCGAGGCCCCCCATCCCGCTCCGACGGCGTTGGACAAGACGCGGGCCTACATCGCGCTGACCAAGCCGCGCATCATCGAGCTGCTGCTGGTCACGACGGTGCCGGCCATGGTCCTGGCGCAGCGCGGCATCCCGCCGATCGGGCTCATCGTGGCCACGTTGGTCGGCGGCTCGCTGGCGGCGGGATCGGCCAACGCCATCAACCAGTACCTCGATCGCGACATCGACCTGCTCATGACCCGCACGCGGCGCCGGCCGCTGCCGGCGCACGCCATCGAGCCGGAGGACGCGCTCGTCTTCGGGCTTGCCCTGGGCGTCGTCGCCTTCGCCGAGCTGGCCTTCTTCACCAACCTGCTGGCGGCCTTCCTGACGCTCCTAGCCATCGCCTTCTACGTCGTCGTCTACACCGTCTGGATGAAGCGCACGACCTCACAGAACATCGTCATCGGCGGCCTGGCCGGTGCCCTGCCGCCGCTCATCGGCTGGGCGGCCGTGACCGGCGACATCGCCCTGCCGGGCCTCTTCCTGGTGGCCATCGTCTTCTACTGGACGCCGCCGCACTTCTGGGCGCTCTCGATGCGCCTGGCCAAGGATTACCGCGCAGCCGGCGTGCCCATGCTGCCCGTCGTTCGCGGCGTCCCGGAGACGACGAAGCAGATCGCCCTCTACTCAGCCTCGATGTTCGCGCTGACGCTGACCCTCTTCGCCGTCGCGCAGCTGGGGCTCATCTATCTCGTCGGGACGATCGCCATCGGGCTCGCTCTTCCTGGCCCAGGCGATGCGCATGTGGCGCGACGGCACCGACGCGCGCGCCGTCCGCCTCTACAAGTACTCGACCACGTATCTCACGGTCCTCTTCGCCCTCATCGTCGTCGACGTCCTGGTGCCGCTTCCGGTCTGAGGCGGCGGGCCAACAGACGCACTCAGGAGCCTCGGTCGGTGCCGCGTGCCAGACGCGCCGGGCGCGCCCGACTGCGGGCCACGATGAACGCCCAGCGAGCCAACGGACGCGTGGTTCGGCCCGGGTGAACGCCCAGCGAGCCAACGGACGCGTGACTTGGCATCCCGAGCGTCCCCCACCCCGATCCTGTCGATCGCGAACGCCTGACGCACAGGATCCACCCGGGATGTGCCTCTGCCGCTCCGGATCGCGTCACGTCGAGACGCCCGCGACCCCACAAGGTCGGCCGAGCGTCCGTTCGAACGCTGTGCGTACAGGCCGGCGGATCGCCCAGGCGCCGCCGGTCGGGGACGTACGCGGTGAGGGAGCCTCGAGCCAGCCGCGCTCCCACGAGCGACATGGGCATTCGACGCGCTCAGGAGCCTCGGTCGACCGCCTGGGCCAGGCGCGCCCGCTCGCGATCGAGCTTCTCGTCGTGGAGGCGCCCCTTCTCCTCCTCGGCCCGGAACCAGGCCAGGGTCAGGAAGAGGAGCGGGACGAGGAAGATGAGATCGCCGGCGGCCCACATGATGCCGCCGGCCAGCTGCTGGTCCTCGAGCGGCGTCGGTCCCCAGATGCGCTGCAGCGTGGCGTAGTGCTCGTAGAGGACGACCGGCGTCACGAAGAGCACGAGGCCAAGGAAGCTGTTGAGCGGCATCGCCAGCAGCGCGTACCCGAAGCGCATGCCGTGGCCCATCCGGTACGGATGCGGGTCGACGCCGACGACCGGCCACCAGAAGAGCAACCCGGCGCCCAGGTAGAGCGCATGCTCGAAGGCGTGGACGCCGGGGTCGTCGAGCGCGGCCCCGAAGATCGGGCTGAAATGGCTCGCCCAGAGGACGACGGCGAGGGTGAGCCAGCCGACGACCGGATGGCTGATGGCGCGCACCAGCCGCGAGTGGAGCACGGGCAGGATCCGATGTTGCCGCGTTTCCGGTGAGGCGACCCGCAGGAGCAACGTGATCGGCGCCCCGAGCAGCAGCAGCGGCGCGCCGACCATGGCCAGCAGGAGGTGCTGGACCATGTGCACGCTGAAGAGGCTGGTGGCGTAGACATCGAGGAAGGAGAAGAGCGCGACGCCGATGACCGCCAGCCCGCCGAGCCAGGCGACGATGCGGCGGCGCGGCACGGGGTTGGCCGGGTGCGCCCGATCGACCCTGCGGACGGCGACGAGGTAGAGCACCGCGGCGGCCGCGATGCCCAGCAGGGCGAAGGGCTCGAAGGCCCAGGATGTGAGCACGATCCAGGGCGTCGGCGCGGCCGGAGCGACGTCCGTGACGTGGCCCAGGGCCGCGCCGGGACCGACCAGCAGCAGGACGAAGGCGAGTCCGAAGCCGGTCAGCGGCCGCAAGGAGCGACGGACGAGCGCGGGCATGAGCCCGTATGATAGGCGCCTGCCCGCCACGTCCCCGGCCGGGCCCGGCCTATCACGCTACAGGAGAGGACTGCGCGTGGATCGCGCCCCAGGCCGCCGCCGGACTTACGCGCTCGTCGTCGTGGCCCTCGTGACCGTGGCCGCCATCGTCGGGCTCATCGTCTTCTACCCGGCCGACTGGCCCGGCTTCGCGCCGCCGTCGCCGGTCACCGTGCAGGGACAGGACACCGAGGGCATCTACCGCGTCGTGTTCACGATCGCGGCCATCATCTTCCTGCTCGTCGAGGGGCTCATCCTCTTCGCCGTCCTGCGCTACCGCCGGACCGACGAGACCCTGCCGGCCCAGACGCACGGCAACATGATCGCCGAGGCGACCTGGACGATCGTGCCGGCGATCATCGTCATCTCGCTCTTCTTCCTGTCCATCAACGTCCAGAACAAGGTCGAGGCCAAGTCGCCAAATCCCGACGTGACCATCGACGTCGTCGGCTTCCAGTGGCAGTGGACCGTCGGCTATGGCTGCCCCGACAGCTATGCCACCCAGCCGACCGTGCAGCCGACCAACGACTGCGAGTTCGCCATCACTGGCCTGGGCAGCGAAGGTCCTGACATCCACGTGCCGGTCGGCCAGACGATCCACTTCCGTCTGCACTCCGCGGACGTCATCCACGCCTTCTACGTCCCCCAGTTCCTGTACAAGAAGGACGTCATCCCGGGCCGGGTCAACAGCTTCGATGTCATCGTCGATCAGCCGAACACCTACAACGGCCAGTGCGCCGAGCTGTGCGGGCTCTCGCACGCACAGATGTTCTTCACGCTCACGGCCGAAGATCGCGCGGCCTACGACGCCTGGTACGCCCAGCAGGTCGAGGCCGCCAACGCCAGCCCCACGCCCGCCCCGAGCGGCTCCGGCAGCCCGCCGCCGGCCGGCTCGTCGGTCGACCTCAGTGCCTCGAGCGCGTCGGGCTTCGACCAGACGACGCTCACCGCACCGGCCGGCCCGGTGACCATCCACTTCGCCAACAAGGACCCCAGCGTGGCCCACAACGTGGCCATCAAGGGCGCCAACCCTGACGGCTCGGACTTCATCGGGTTGCCGCTGGCCCAGGCGGGTCAGACGCTCGAGTACGTGACCCCGCCGCTGGCGGCCGGGACCTGGGACTACTACTGCAGTGTCCACGCCAACATGACCGGCACGCTGACGGTCCAGTAGGAGGAGCGATGGCCACCACCACCCTCTCCCCACGGGCCGCGACCTACACGACGCGATCGCGGGTCCTCGAGTGGTTGACGACGACCGACCACAAGAAGATCGGCATCATGTACATCACGACGGCCTACATCTTCTTCCTGCTGGCCGGCTTGATGGCTCTCGGCATCCGCACCGAGCTGGCCTTCCCGGGCACGCAGCTGCTCCAGCCCGACCTCTACAACCAGGCCTTCACGATGCACGGCACGACGATGATCTTCTTCTTCGTCATGCCCATGCTGGCGGGCTTCGCCAACTACATCGTGCCGCTCCAGGTCGGCGCCGCGGACATGGCCTTCCCCCGCATCAACGCGCTCTCCTTCTGGATCATCCCCTTCTCGGGGGTGCTCCTCTTCAGCGGCTTCATCTTCGGCGGCGCGGCCAACGGCGGCTGGACCTCGTACACGCCACTCTCGGAGGCGACCTACTCGACCACGAACGGCCAGGACCTGTGGCTGGCGGCGCTCATCCTGAACGGCGTCAGCTCGATCATGGGTGCCATCAACTTCCTGGCCACCACGTTCCGGCTGCGAGCGCCCGGCATGACCATGCTGCGCCTGCCGATCTTCACCTGGACGGTGCTGGTCACCAACGTCCTGCTGCTCTTCGCTGTGCCCGTGCTGGCGGCCGGGATGCTGATGCTCTTCATCGACCGCAACTACGGTGGCTCGTTCTTCAACCCGGCGGCCGGCGGCGACACCATCCTCTGGCAGCACGTCTTCTGGTTCTTCGGGCACCCCGAGGTGTACATCCTCATCCTGCCCGCCTTCGGCGTCATCTCCGAGGTCATCCCCGTCTTCAGCCGCAAGCCGCTCTTCGGCTACAAGGCCTTCGTCGTGGCCACGGTCTCCATCGGCGTCCTCGGCTTCGGCGTCTGGGCCCACCACATGTTCACGACCGGCGCCGTCTTCCTGCCCTTCTTCTCGATCACGACCTTCCTCATCGCCGTGCCGACCGGGGTCAAGATGTTCAACTGGATCGCGACCATGTGGCGGGGCAAGATCGTCTTCAAGGTACCGATGCTCTTCGCCGTCGGCTTCCTGGCCAGCTTCCTCATCGGCGGCCTGGACGGTGCCTTCAGCGCCTCGACGCCCATCGACTTCGCTCTCCAGGACACGTACTGGATCGTCAGCCACCTGCACTACGTGCTCTTCGGCGGTTCGGCCATGGCCATCATGGCCGCGACCTACTACTGGTTCCCGAAGATGACCGGACGATTCCTGAGCGAGCGCATCGGCAAGGTCCAGTTCTGGATCGTGCTGGTGGCCACGCAGCTGACCTTCTTCCCGATGCACCTGCTCGGCCTCAACGGCATGCCGCGACGCATCCAGGACTACGCGCCCAACGCCGGCTGGCAGGACCTCAACCTGTTGGCCACGATCGGATCCTTCGGCCTGGGCCTGGGCGTGGCGCTCATGATGTGGAACATCTTCACCAGCCTGCGCGGCCCCAAGACCGCCGGCGACGACCCATGGGAGGGCAACACCCTCGAATGGGCCACGACGAGCCCGCCGCCGTCGTACAACTTCGACCACCTGCCCGAGATCCGATCGGAGCGCCCGCTCTTCGACCTCCGCCACCCTGAGATCGCGCATCCGCCGGCTGCCATCACGGCCGGCGACGGAGCCGCGTCATGACCGCCCCGAGCGAGGTCCTGCCGGCTGCCCACGGTGCTGAGGTCACCAAGGACGGCCACCCCTACGGCAGCAAGCCGATCGAGAACACCGCCCTGCTGGGGATGCTCCTCTTCATCGCCAGCGAGATCATGTTCTTCGCCGGGCTCTTCGCAGCCTACTTCGACATCCGCGCCAAGAACCTGCCCCACTGGCCGGCCTTGCCCGAGGGCGCCGAGTTCGGCGTCACGCCGGTCATCATCGCCGCCACGATCATCCTCATCTCGAGCTCGGCGGTCATCGAGTGGGGCGTCATCCGCATCCGCAAGGGCGATCGTCGGGGCATGAACCGGGCCTTCGCCCTGACCGTGCTGATGGGCGTCACCTTCCTCGCCTTCGAGGCGACCGACTGGTACATCCTGGCCTCAGAGGGCGTGACGCTCAGCGGCAGCGTCTTCGGGTCGCTCTACTTCACGATGACCGGCTTCCACTTCGCCCACGTCTTGGGCGGCGTCATCGGCATCAGCATCATCACGGCCCGCGGCGTCTCGGGCCAGTTCTCGGCTCGCCATCACACGGCAGCGGAGGCGGTCAGCTACTACTGGCACTTCGTGGACGTCGTGTGGGTCCTGCTCTTCTTCACCTTCTACATCCTGCGCTAAGGAGCCGACGATGCAGCGCTTGCTCAGCAAGGGGTATGCCGCCTTCATCATCGGCGGCATCTTCATCGTGACCGGGTTGATCTACTACTTCGGCAGCGAGATGTGGAGCAACGGGCAGGCCTTCGATCCGGCCGGCGCCACGATGCTCGTGGTCACCGGCATCGCCATGACGTTCGCCTTCCTGCTGGTCCTGCGTGGCTCTCGCGAGCTCTAGGTCGGCCTCGGCGATCCGCTGATGGACATCATGGCCAGCCTGCTGACGGTCTGGTCCGCGCTGCTGGACCTGATGTCGCAGATCATCCTGCCGAACTGGAACGACGTCCTGAGATGGATCCCGGCGCTCCTGCTCGGGCTCGTCGGCCTCGTCGTCCTGCTCGATGGCCGCCTTCTGGATGCGCAATCGACGCGTGACCGGCTCGCGCATGATCCCGGTCCGCCGAGAGGGCGCGCCACCGCCCGGCGTCCACATGCCGGGGCCGTCGAAGTGGCCGTTCATCATCCCGCTCGGCCTGGCCTTCGTCTTCGCTTCGCTCGTGTTCCATCCGGGCCGAGTGTCGAGCCCGGTCATCAACGGCGGTGACATCACCACCGCGCCGCCCCCGCCCGCCACCGATCTCCTCAACCTGCCACTGATGCTCATCGGTCTCGTCATCGCCGCGGTCGGCGTCATCGGCTGGTACCTGGACGCCGGCCGCGAATGGCATCACGTGGAGGATCCGGGCTGGCATCCGACCGGCCCGGGGCCGGCCTGGGCCGAGACACCGCCGCGAGAGACGCTGCCTGCCGGGATGCACCTTCCGGGTCCGAGCCCGTGGCCGTTCCTGGCGCCGCTCGGCCTCGGCGTGGTCTTCTTCGGCCTCGTCTACAACCCCAGTCTTCATCGTCGCCGGCGTGTTCATGGCCGCCATCGCGGCCGGTGGCTGGTACGTGGACGCCGGGCGCGAGTATCGCGCCGTCGAGGCCGGCCACCCGCTCGACGGCAGCCAGGTCGACCCGGCGTCGCGTCTGCCCAACACGCTGCTCGGCGTCTACGCCACGATCGGCGTGGTGGCCATCGTCATCGCCGCCTTCCCGTCCTTCATCGCCTGGGTCAACCCCGCACCGAGCGAGGCCCCGGCGGCCAGCCTGAGCCCGAACCAGACGGTCATCGCCCAAAGTGTCCTCGGCTTCGCAGAGACGACGATGACCGTGCCGGCCGGCGTCGAGCTGACCATCGACTTCCAGAACACGGACACCGGCGTGCAGCACAACTGGGCGCTCTACGACCCGGCCGACGGCAAGGAGCTCTTCAAGGGCCCGATCCTGAGCGGCCCCGCCAACGCCACGCTCACGGTCCCCGCGCTCCAGGCCGGCACCTACGACTACGTCTGCGACATCCATCCGCAGACGATGACCGGCACCCTGACCGCGCAGTAGGGCGCCACGACCGAGCGACCGGCCACGCGCCGCCCCATCCTCGCTGTCCTCGCCCTCATCGCGGTCGTCGCCCTCGGCGTCGCGGTCATCGTCGTCATCGCGAACCAGGCGTCGCCGGCCGTCATCGGCGGCCACCCGCTCCTCGACGCCGCGGCACCGGAGATCGCCCTGCGCGACCTCGACGGGCACGAGGTCCGCCTGTCGGACTATCGCGGTCGGCCGGTGATCGTCAACTTCTGGGCCTCGTGGTGCATCCCCTGCCGCGAGGAGTTCCCGCTCCTCAAGAGCGCGCGCGATCGGTACGCCGCCGACGGGCTCGAGGTGCTCGGCGTCGTCTTCGAGGACGACCCCGGGGCCGCACGCGCCTACATGGCCCGAGCCGGCGCCGGCTGGCCGGCCCTGGTCGATCCCGACGGCACGGTGGCGGCCGACTACTTCGTCAACGGCCCGCCGCTCTCCTTCTTCGTCGACCCGGACGGGATCGTCCGCTCCATCGCCTATGGACCGCCGGCGTCGGGCAGCATCGACGATCGCATCGCAGCCATCCTGCCCGACGGGACCGCAGCGCCGACCGCGTCCGCACCGTGAGCGCCAGCGGGCCTGCCATCGCCATCCGGGACCTGGTCAAGCGCTACGACGGGCGGGCGGTCCTGGACGGCCTGGACCTGAGCGTCGAGCGCGGTGAGATCGTCGCCCTCCTGGGTCCGAACGGCGCCGGCAAGACGACCACGGTCGAGATCGTCGAGGGCTTCCGACGTGCCGACGAAGGCGAGGTGACGGTGCTCGGCCTCGACCCGCAGGCCGATCGGGCGCTCCTGCGGGCGAAGGTCGGCGTCATGCTCCAGCGGAACGACCTCTACAACCAGGTCAAGGTCCTCGAGGCCGTCCGGCTCTTCGCCTCGTTCTACGCCGCGCCGCTCTCGCCGGGCATGATCCTCGACCAGGTCGGGCTGGCCGATCGGTCCGACGACCGCTACCGAACCCTGTCGGGCGGTGAGCGGCAGCGCCTGAACCTCGCCCTTGCGATCGTCGGGCGGCCCGAGCTGGCCATCCTCGACGAGCCGACCGCAGCCATGGACGTGGCCGCCCGGCGATCGACGTGGGACCTGCTGCGGGCGCTCCGCGCGGATGGCGCCACCGTCCTGCTGACGACCCACCTCATCGAGGAGGCCGAGTCGCTGGCGGACCGCGTGGCCATCATCGACGGCGGCCGGCTGGTCGCCTGGGGCACGCCGGCCGAGCTGCGCGCCGGGTCGACGGCCGCCGGCGAGGCGAGGATCCATCCGCCTGCACCTGCCGATGACCCTGACCGCCGACGAGGTCGCCTCGCTGGCGCGGGTGCCGGGTGTGGCGGCCGTGCGCGGCCAGGGTGGCCCGACCTACGCCATCGGGGTCACCGCCGTCGGCGAGACGCTCGTGCGCCTGACGGAGTGGCTGTGGGCCAAGCAGCTCGAGCCCATCTCCATCGAGCTCGGCGGTGAGAGTCTCGAGGCCGTCTTCCTGCGGCTGACGAGCGAGACCGCCGGGACCGCTGAGAAGCCGGAGGATCCGGCGTGAACACGGCGGCGCGCAGCGTGAGCGCGGCGGCGCCCTCGTGGCGCGCCTATCTCGCGATGACCGGCATGGAGCTCCGCCTCGCAACGCGGCGCGGCGAGAACCTGCTGGTGACGCTAGGCATCCCGGCGGTGCTGCTCGTGTTCCTGGCCAACGTCGAGCTCGTGACCGCCGAGGGGACGGCGACCATCGACCTCCTGGTGCCGAGCATCCTCGCCCTCGCGGTGCTCTCGACGGGCATGGTCGCCCTCGGCATCTCGACGGCCTTCGAGCGCTCGTCGGGTGTGCTCAAGCGCCTTGGCGGGTCCCCGCTGCCGACCTGGGCGCTCATCGGCGCCAAGACGACGATCGTCACGGCCACGGTCGTGCTGCAGGTCCTGCTGGTCGTCGTCATCGGCTGGCTGCTGGGCTGGGACCCACCCATCGGCATCCCGGAGACCCTGGCCGCAGCGGCGCCCTGGCTGCTGCTCGGCACCCTGGCCAGCGCCGGCATCGGGCTCGTGCTGGCCGGCCGCCTGCGCGCAGAGACGGTGCTCGCCCTCGCCAACGGCCTGTACGTCCTGGCCCTCGTCGCGGGCGGCGTCATCGTGCCCCTCGACCGGCTGCCCCCGATCGTCGCCGTGCCCGGCGTCCATCCTGCCCCCGGCCCTCATCGCGGACCTGCTGCGCGGCGCCATGGTGCCCGGTGCCTCGGTCGTGCCCGTCGAGGCCATGGCGCTCCTGCTCTGGGCGATCGGCCTGCTCGTCGCCGCGGCACGGACCTTCCGCCTCGCCGACGAACGTTAGGGGCACTCGGGGAACGAACGCCGCTCGACCGACGCCATACCCTGTGAGACCGGGCGAGTGCCCGATCCACCCGAGGGGTGACCGTGCTCCAGCGAGACCTCGTCGAACGGGCCAGCCAGGGCGATCATGACGCCTTCGCCGTCCTGCTCGACGCGTCCATCGCGCGCCTGGACGCGGCCGCCCGCCTCATCCTCCGGGACCACGAGCTTGCGCGAGACGCGGTCCAGGAGGCGGCGATCCGGGCCTGGCGGGACCTGCCGCGGTTGCGCGACCCCGACCGATTCGAAGCCTGGCTCCATCGCCTGACCGTCAACGCCTGTCTCGATCTCGCGCGACGGCGTCGACGCCGTCCCATCGAGGTCGAGCTGACCGTCCTCGACGACCCCGCCATCAACGACGCCTCGACCGGCGTCGACGACCGTGACCTCCTCGACCGCGCGCTGCGCCGGCTGGAACCGGAGCAACGGGCCGTGATCGTGATGCACCACTACCTGGGCATGCCGCTGCCGGAGGTGGCGGAGACCCTGCGCATCCCGCTCGGGACGGCCAAGTCCCGACTCAGTCGCTCCCTGGCGACCATCCGCGTCGCCCTGGCGGACGACCCGGGCGCATCGGCCTCGCGAGGGCAGTACGCATGACGCGTCCGAACGCATCGACCGCCTGCCCGAGCTGCTCACCGAGCTCGCCGCTCCGCGGCGCCCTGACTACACCGACGCCATCCTCGCGCGCACCGCCGGCCAGCGCCAGCGTCCCGCGCGCACCCTCCTCGAAAGGATCCTCCCCATGGCTGAAACGACGCTCCCCGGAGCGAGGGTGTCGCCACCGCTGCGCACCTTCGCCATCGCCATCCTGCTCATGCTGCTGGTCGTCGCCCTGGCCATCGGCGCCTTCATCGCCTCGCGACCCAGCCGCCCGCTGCCCGCCCCCTTCGGGCCGGCGGCCAATGGCGTCATCCCCTTCGTATCCAACGGCGGCATCTACGTCGGCGACCCGGTCACGGGCACGAGTCGGCTGCTGGTCGGAGGCCCGGACAACAAGGCGGTGCCGCGGTTCTCGCCAGACGGCACCCAGGTCGCCTACCTCCAAGTCGCCACGGGAGCTGGATCGCCCGCGGTCGACATCTACGTCGTCCGCGAGGACGGGTCCGGTCTCCCGGTCAAGATCACGCCCCAACCGATCGACGACACGGAGGCCGGCTGGAAGTGGATCGGCTGGACACCGGATGGGCGGCAGATCGCGGTGGTCCATGGCGTCGGGGACGTCAACCAGCTCGATCTCTTCGACGCGACCGGGAGCGGTGCTGTCGAGGCGGTCACGACGGCGGCCGGGATGGACTTCGTCCAGTTCCGACCCCCCGACGGACGGGAGATCCTGTACCGGGCGCTCGTCGACGGGAAGTGGGGCCTGTTCGCCATGGATGCCGATGGCGCGAACGTGCGGCCGGTCGTCGCGCCGACCGTCCCGGCCGAGATGGGTCTGAGCTTCGGCGCCGCGACCTACTCAGCCGACGGCAGCCGGATCTTCTATCAGCATGGGGACGCGACGGGCTGCTGTCGGCTGTGGGTCGTCGGTGTCGATGGTAGCGACGCACACGAGTTCGTCCCGCCGTCCGGGGCATCCTGGGACGGAGTGTCCGCCGTCTCGCCCGATGGCAAGTGGGTCGCCTACTGGCATGTCCCGAACGCCGTGAGTGACGGCGGGGACCCGAATGATCCGGTGCGCCAGCGTGTGGCGGTCGTCAGCGCCGACGGCACAGGACCGGTCATCCCGACCGGGCCGACGGTGGCAGGCAATGCTGCCTTGGGTGTGGTCGCCCGACTCGTCGAAGATCCTGATGTCCGACGACGCCATCGAGCCGGGTCAGCGTACCTGCTCGATCCAGCCGGGGGGCCATGGACCACGGTGCCCTGGCAGCAGGATGGCGACCTCGACTGGCAGCGCCTCGCCCCCTGAGATCCTGAGCCCTCGAACCCCGATGGCCGGCCCGAACGCTGTGGGCCGGCCGTCGCTTCCTCGTCGCGCTGCGGCAGGCGGGGCCACGCTGCGACAGAAGTGCCGGCGGTCGGCGCAACTGACCCCTATCCACGCCGAGGGGCAGGCCGTATGCTCCGAGCGCGTTCGGCGAACGGGGTCGCTCGTGCGCGTCTGACGCATGCGGCCTCGCCGTACTCGGGCGCGCGGAGGGAGATCCATGACACGTCGCACCACCCTGTGGCCGGTCCTGGTCGGGGCCGCCTTCGTCCTGGCAGCCTGCGGCGGAGGGAGCGGCACCTCGCCCGCCGCATCGGATGCCGGCAGCGGGCGGGCGGCACGACCGCGACCATCGGCCCCCGACGCGACGGCTCCGGCCGGGCGCGACCGCAGCGCCGACGGCAGCCAGCGGGTCAGCTCGAGCGGCGGCGGCGCCGCGGGCGACTTCGCCGGCAAGGTGTGCGACCTCCTCACCCTCGACGACATGAATGCCGCGCTCGCCATCGCAGCGGACAAGCAGGACGAGCAAGCCTTCACGCAGGGCAGCGGCACGTGCGGCTTACCTCGGCAACGGCGGCACGGTGCCTGTCGGTGCCCTGACGCTCATCGGCGGATCCACGACCGACGCCACGGTGCCGTGGAACATCTACAAGTCGGACGCCAGCTCCGAGTCGATCCCGGTCAACGGCGCCGAGGCCATCTGGTACGGGAACGTGAATTCCGCGATCGTGCTCAAGAACGGATACCTCGGCACGATCCTCTTGATCGCGCCGAAGGACGGCGACGCCAAGGCGGCCGCCAGCAGCCTCGTCCAGAGCCTGGCCGACAACATGCCCTGACCGGGAAAAGAAACGACCCTTGTGGGCGGGCACAAGGGTCGTCTAGTCGATATTCGGTGTTGGTTGCGGGGGACGGATTCGAACCGCCGACCTTCGGGTTATGAGCCCGACGAGCTGCCGCTGCTCCACCCCGCGACCTTGAATCCTAGCCGAAGTCGGCCCGAAGGTCAAACGCGGGCGCGACGCGCTCGCAGGACGGCCGATCAGAAACCCGGCTTGAAGACCATCAAGGCGACGATGATGGCCACCGCGCCCATCAGGATCAGGCTGCCCTGGCGGAGCTGCCTGGCCGTCGCCATGAGCTCGGGCGGGGGGCCGCCGGCACCTGGCTCCGGGGGCTTCGAGGTCAGCTCGACGATCTTGCGACCCGCCGGACCCTGGACCATCAGCGCGTAGCCGATGGCGATGACGTAGATGACGATGGCCACGTCGAGCCAGAGGTTCGTCGTCGAGGTCAGATCCCGGCCGGTGGCCCAGATGAGCAGACCGCCCGTGACGGCCATCGACAGCGCGAAGGGGACGATGCGGCGCTGCGAGATGATCCCCGTGGCGCGCGCCGCGAAGTTCGCGTGCTGCGGCTCCGTGGCGCTCATGGCGCCCATCAGCGGCAGAGCGAAGGTCGGTCCGAAGGCGATGATCGCTCCGCCGATGTGCAGGAACAGGAACAGCTGGATCATCTCGCTCCTCCGCTGGCATCCGTCCGGCGGAGCGTAGCAGTCGGCTGATGCCTGCGAGGGACCGTCTACGCGTCGCCCGAGGCTGCGTTCGGCGCCGACATCTCTCGAGCCGCCACGGCCCCGCGCCAGACCTCGAGCGCCGCGGCCCACCAGCCGTCGATGGCCGGCTCAGAGCCATACCACCGGGCACCCATCGATTGGCCATGGATGACGCCCTCGAGCGTCAGCTGGCGGGCACCTTCGAGGTGGACCACCGCCTCGGGGATCAGGCCGTCGCCCCAGCCGATCCGCGCCTCCTCGCCGCCGATCATGGCGTAGAGGCGGCCCGTCCGGCGGCGGCGCCCATCCCGATCTTCACGCCGGCCGCCCTCGGCGTAGCGCGAGCCGACCGACAGGTACCCCGTTCGCGGCGCGAACCAGGCGCCCGGGATGGTGCGGTCGAGGTAGCTCGTGGCGTCGTAGCCGGCCCGGTTCTGCCGGCCGCGCGGCTCGACGGGGTGATGCGGCGTGCCGAGGGTGACCAGGGCGCCGTAGGCTTCGGCCACGCCGGCGCGGCGGCCCCGGTACGGCTCCGGCGACATGGCCAGGCGGGCCAGCACGCCGCCGGCGGAGTGCCCGACGACCAGCAGCGGCCGGCCGCCGGCGAGCCGATGGGCTCGAACGACGGCCTTGCCCGTCCGGCGCATGAGCGGCCCCAGCCCGACCCACCCGGCCAGGAACCAGTCCGGTGTCCAGACCGGTGCGATCGAGACGCTCGCCACGTCCCGGGCGAGGAGCGCGTCGCGCATCGACCAGTAGAGCGGCGGAGAGGTCAGGAAGCCACCGACGATGAGGACGTGCGGTCGCTCCCCATCGGTCACGCGGCCGGGACCCCCGGCTGGGCCGGATCGCCGGCGGCCGGCGGCTCCGACTCCACGGCGTCGCCACCGCGATCGAGCAGCCGCCCGAGCCGCGACTTCCCACCGTGGGTCAGCGAGTAGACCACCGGCACCACGACCAGCGTCAGCAGGGTCGAGGTGAACAGGCCGCCGATGACCACGGTCCCCAGCTCGGCCGCGATGATGCTGCCCTTGTTGATGCCCATCGCCAGCGGCAAGAGGGCGAGGATCGTCGCCAGGGCGGTCATCAGGATGGGCCGCACGCGGGTCCTGCCGGCGTGGTAGAGGGCGTGCTCGACCGAGTAGCCCTTGCGCCGTAGCTGCTCGACGAGATCGAGCAGGACGATGGCGTTGGTGACCACGATGCCGATGAGCATCAGCATGCCGATCATGGCGCTGATGCCCAGGGGCAGACCCGTGATGAGCAGGGCGGCGATGGCACCGATGATGGCCAGCGGCAGGCTGAAGAGGATGATGAAGGGGTCGAGCAGGCTGCCGAAGACGATGACCATCACGATGTACACGACGCCGATCGAGATGAGCATCGCGAAGGCGAGGTCGCTGAAGCCCTCGGTCTGCTGCTGGGTGATGCCGGCCAGCTCGACGGTCACGTTCGAGGGCAGGCCCAGGTCGTCGATGGCGGCCTGCACGGCGGCCGACGTGCCGCCCGTGTCCTTGGCCAGGATGTCACCGCTGATGGTCGCGGCCGGGCTCTGGTCGACGCGGGTCACCGTCGCTTGCGTGTCGACCTGCGTGACCGTGGCCACGTCGGCGACCCGCTGCTTCTGGACGGTGCCCACCAGCAGGTCTCGGACCGTGTCGGGGCCCTCGATGGCGTCGGGGTCGACCCGCAGGAAGACCGGCGTGACGCCGGTGTCACCGGCCAGGGTCGGCCGGATGGGCGTCTGGCCGAGCAGCAGGTTGCGGATCTCCTGGGCGACCTGGACGGTGGTCGAGCCGACGGCCAGGGCCTTGGCCGGGTCGACGTCGACCTGCAGCTCCGGCGCCTCCTCGGCCAGGTCGTTCTGGACGTTGACGATGCCATCGATGCCGCTGACCGCGGCCGTGATCTTGTCGGTGGCGGCATGGAGGGCCGCCTCGTCCTCGCTGGAGACGATGATCTCCAGGCCGTTGCCGCCGCTCGACATGGTGCCGGCGCCGACGCTGTAGCCATCGGTCGCGACCGGCGCCAGGGCGTCGAGGAACTCCTGGGTCTGCGTGTTGAGGTCGGTGTCGGGCAGCGAGGTTGACGATGATCCTGGCCGAGCCAGCTCCGCCACCGAGGAACGACTGGAGAGCGGCGGTGTCGGTGTCGGACGAGCCGGGCAGGGTCGTCTGGTACGTCTTGACGTCGGGATCCGTGGCGATGATCGCTTCGGCCTCGATGGCCCGCTGCAAGGTCGCGTCGGCGGTCGTCCCGGGCGGCGGGGTCAGGGTGACCTGGATGACCGCGTCGGAGCCGGCGCTCAGGAAGGTCGTCGGGATCGACGACGCGGCGCTCACGGCGACGACGAAGAGGAGCGCGGAGACGCCGAGGGTGATCCATCGGAAGCGCAGCGCGCCCTGGAGGATGGGCGTGTAGATCTTCTGCACCCAGCTGTCCTGGTGGCCGGGCTCGCCGGCACCGGGCACGTGCTTGACGCGCGGCACCAGGAAGTAGGCAAGGACGGGCACGACCGTCAGGGCGCAGATGAGCGAGGCGAGCAGGGCGAAGGTGACGGTCAGGCTGAAGGGCAGGAAGAACTGGGTCACGAGCCCGCCCACGAGGCCGATGGGCAGGAAGACCGCGACCGTCGTGATGGTCGAGGAGGTGATGGCGCTGGAGACCTCCTTGGTCCCCGCGATGACGGCGGTCCCGATCGGCTCGCGATCGT
The DNA here is from genome assembly GCA_963746975.1 of uncultured Gaiellaceae bacterium. GTDB lineage: Bacteria > Actinomycetota > Thermoleophilia > Gaiellales > Gaiellaceae > GMQP-bins7. Next base: position 189,767 of record CAVVDE010000010.1, on the reverse strand, counting down.
GCCGGTGGTGCCGGAAGATGTTCTCGAGCACGACGATGGCGTCATCGACCACGCGCCCCACGGCGACCGCCAAGCCGCCCAGGGTCATGATGTTCAGGCTGACGCCGCCGACGAGCATGAGCAGCAGTGCGGCCATCACGCTGAGCGGGATGCTGATGGCCGCCACGACGGTGCTGCGCACGCTGAGCAGGAACAGGAAGATGACGAGCACGGCCATGATCGCGCCGAGGCCGCCCTCGCGGACGAGCCCCTCGATCGACTGCTCGACGAAGTCGGCGCTGCGGTAGACGTAGACGGTCGTCAGCCCGAGCTCCGAGTCGACTCGGGTCATGGCCTCCTCGACCGCGTCGGAGACGTCGACGGTGTTGGCCTCCGAGGTCTTGACCACGGAGATGCCCACCGAGGGCTCGCCGTTCGTGCGCGAGACCCCGGCCGCCGGGTCGGGCGCGAAGTCGACCACGCCCAGGTCGCCGAGCGTGACCGGGGTCGGCGCCACGGGCAGCGGGACGGTGCCCGTGCCGGCAGCCGGAGAAGCGCCGGGGATGGGGGACGAGCCTGGCTGCCCGGGCGGCACGCCCGCCCCGGCTCCGGCGCCTGCGCCGGCACCCGCTCCTGGGACGGCCGAGGCCGGCACGTCGAACGTGACCAGCAGGTCGCGGATCTGGTCGAGGTCCGTGAACCGGTGGCTCGTGGTCACGGGCAACGTGGTGTCGCCCTGGACGAGCGAGCCCGATGGCACGGAGATCTCGTTGGCCTGGAGGATGCCCGCCACCTGCTGGACGCTGACGTTGTAGCGAGCCAGCTTGGCGGGATCGAGGGTCACGTTGATGCGCTGGAGGTCACCGCCGGTGACCGTGACCGTGGCCACGCCAGGCAGGCCGGCCAGCTCGGGCACGACCTCCTCGCGGACGAGCTTGCCCACATCCACGTTCGGGTCGGCGGACTGGACCGTGAAGGAGGTGATGGGAAAGGCGTTGATGTTGAGCGTCGAGACCTGGGGCTCGACGCTTGGCGGCAGGCCGGCCGAGGCGAGATCGGACTCGATGTTGGCGACGGCGGCCTTGATGTCGGTCCCGTATTCGAACTCGGCCACGACCACGGCCAGGCTCGGCGACGAGGTCGAGCGCACCGACTTGACGCCCTGGACGCCCGACAGGCTGCGTTCGATGGGCGCCGAGACCTGCTCAGCGACGTCGGTCGTGCCGGCGCCGGGGTAGACGGCGATGACGGTCGCGACCGGGAAGTCGATGTCCGGCAGGAGCTCCGCCTTGAGCTGGCCCCAGGCGAGGATGCCGCCGACGAAGACGCCGGCCGCCAGGAGCAGGGTGACGGATTTGCGTGCCAGCGCGAGCTGGGTCAGTCGGTACACGGGGACTCCTCGGTCGGTGGGATGGCGGTCGGTGGGATGGTCAGATCGCGGCCATCGGGGCCGGGTCGGGGTTGGCCGAAGCCCGCTCGGCGAGCCGCTCGACCATGATCCGCACGAGGCCCTCGAGCTGTGCCAGCTCCGAGCCCGTGAAGACGCTGAAGATGTCGCGCAGCACCTCACGCTGCATGCCCAGCATGCTGGACACGAGGGCGTGCCCCGCCTCGGTCAGCTGCAGCTCGACGACGCGACGGTCATCGCGCCGATGTTGCCGCTCGACCAGGCCCTGTCGCTCGACGCGATCGGCGAACTGCGAGGCCGACGTCATGGTGACGTGGAAGCGCTCGGCGATCTGCCCGATGGACTGTGGTCCGGCATGCGACAGGAGGTAGATGAGGCGGAGCTGGCCGAAGGTCAGGTCGGCGTCCATCCACGATGGCGGGTCGACCAGCGGGCGCGCCGCTTCGGCGCTCGAGAGCAGGTCGGCGATGCGGTCGATGGCGGCATCGCCGCCCGTCACTTCGGACATCGCTGGATAGTTTACGTCAAGAGACACTATCCGGCAACAGACGTACTTTCTGGCTGGCTAGACTGGGACCATGAGTCTGGGCCTCCTCATCCTGCACGGCGGCGGCGAGGCCATGCCTGGGGACGAGCCGACGGCCCTCGAGGCGCTCGAGCTGGCGTCGACCAGGCGGAAGGATGCGTGGCGCGACGGCGCCGTGGCGACGCCGATCGAGGTCGCCGTCCTGCCCCTGGCCACGGCTCGTGGACGACCCACCTCGACCGTCTCGAATGTGACGGCGTTCCTGGCGACCGTCGCCGAGGCCCGTGGCCTCGACGTCCGGACGACGGGCGTGCCGATCGTCGATCGCGCCACGGCCGAGGAACCGACCGCGCTGGCTGCGCTTCGAGCAGCCGACCTCATCGTCCTGCCCGGCGGCGATCCGGACCTGCTGCCCACCGTCCTGGCTGGGAGCGGCGCGTGGCGGGCGATCCTCGAGGCCCGTCGCCGTGGCGCGGTCATCTGGGGAGCCAGTGCCGGGGCCATGGCGCTCGCCGAGTGGTGCTGGACGCCGGCCGGCGGCCAGCCGGGCCTGGGCCTCCTCCCGGGCCTGGTCGTCGCGCCGCACGTCGAGGATGGCGCCGCTGGTGCCTGGCTGCAGCGCCTCCGGGACCGGCCGGCGGCCCTTGGCGTCCTGACCCTGGCCGAGCGGACGGGCCTCATCGGTCCGCTCGAGGCATCCGGCGGCGCCGCTGTGGGCAGCCGCTGGCGCTGCGTCGGTTCGGGCCAGGCCGCCTGGATCCCGCCTGGCGCGGAGACCCCGACCGCGCGGGTGCGTCACGGCGAGCTCCTGTACCTGCCGACCTAGTGCTCGCCGGAGGCTTCGGACCGCGGTCCGCGGCGCTGCCCGCGTTCATCTGCGGCGCTACCCTGCGTCGATGAACGTGCGAACGAGCGCCGAGGTCATCGTGGTCGGCTCGGCGAACGTGGACCTGACGGTCCGGGTCGGGCGCCTGCCGGCGCCAGGGGAGACGGTCACCGGCGGCACCTTCAGCCGTCAGAACGGCGGCAAGGGCGCCAACCAGGCCGTGGCCGCCGCCCGCTACGGGGCAGCCACCCGGTTCGTGGGGGCGGTCGGGGACGACCTGCTGGCCGACGAGGTCATCGACGGCCTGCGCGTGGCCGGCGTCGCAGCCGGCGGTGTCGCCCGCCTGCCCGGCACGGCGACCGGCGTGGCCTTGATCGTCGTCGACGACAGGGGAGAGAACCAGATCGCGGTCGCCTCCGGGGCCAATGGCCTGCTCTCGGCGCAGCTCGTGGCCTGGGCGCTCGGGTCCATCCAGCCGGCCGAGGGGTCGGTCTGCCTGATCAACTTCGAGGTCCGTGACGAGGCGGTCATGGCCGCCGCGACGTGGGCGCACGAGCACGGCCTCGGGCTCGTCGTCGATCCCGCCCCCGCCCGTCCCCTGCCGGCGGGGCTTGAGGCGCTGGCCCCGATCCTGACCCCCAATCGCGGCGAGGCCGCCGACCTGACGGGCATCGACGACCCGGTCGCGGCAGCGACCGCGCTCCAGGCGCGGACCGGCGCGGCGGTCGTGGTCACGCTCGGCGCCAGGGGGGCCATCGTGCTCGACGAGGCCGGCATCACGCCGGTCCCTGCCCTGGCGGTCGAGTCGGTCGATGCCACGGGCGCTGGGGACGCCTTCAACGGCATCCTGGCGGCCGAGCTCGCCGCCGGCGCCGATCTGCGCGACGCGGCTCGACGTGCCGCTGCCGGAGCGAGCCTCTCGATGCGGAGCGCAGGCGCCCAGGCGGGACTCCCGACGCGCGACGAGGTCATGACCGCGGTCGAGGCCTGACCGCAAGCCGGCTGCAACGTCATCAGCGTCGCTGGCATGCCGGCCGTGACGCCGGCTCCGCCACGCTCTGGTCGACCCGCGGGCCGATGGATCGCTCGTCGGGCACCACCGAGTGAGGCATCGACCATGAACTGGGATCAGATCGAAGGCAACTGGAAGCAGATCAAGGGCGCCGTCCAAGAGCAGTGGGGCGACCTGACCGATGACGATCTCGACCGCATCGCCGGCAAGCGCGATCAGTTCGTCGGCCGCGTCCAGGCCCGCTACGGCACCACGCGCGAGGACGCCGAGCGACAGGTCGACGCCTTCGCCGACGGCCTCAAGGAGCCGAGCCTCCGCTACTAGGCCTCGCATCATTCCCGCGTGTCGTCTCCACCACGACACGCGCCCTGCCCGCCGCGGCCGGCCGTAGGGTCGACCGCGGCGGTTCTGTGCGTCGACGACGTGGTGAGCCGGCTGGGATTCGAACCCAGGACACGAGGATTAAAAGTCCCCTGCTCTGCCGCTGAGCTACCGGCCCGGATGCAGGATAGGGCAGGGCGAGCGGGCTCGGCGGTCGCGGACGCTGCCAGCGGATAGCACCGCTGCCGTGGGAGCCGGGTACCAACGGCCCATTGCCTCGGGAGTGCGGCGCCGATGACCCTCTGCGCATGTACCGAGACATCGCCGCCGCCTATCTCTGGCTCGCCGTCTTCTGGACGCTCGGCTCCTGGGCCGAGGCCTACCTCGGCATCAACGAGTTCGTGGGCTTCATGCTCGGCCTGATGGTCGCCCTCGCCATCGTCACGCGGGCGTTCGTCCGCCAGCGGCGCCTGGCCACGGCCACCGTGCCCGCGACCGAGACGGCCTCAGCCGCACGCGTCGAGGTCGGCCCCGCCGTCCACGCCTAGGTCAGCGCCAGCAGCGCGACCCCCACGACGACCAGGACGCTGCCCGCGAACCGCCGCGGGCCGACCTGCTCGTGCAGGAAGACGGCAGCCATGGCCGTCGCGATGACCACGCTCGACTCCCGCGCCGCGGCGACCGACGCCGGCGGCGCGATCGTCAGCGCCGCCAGGGCCGCACCGTAGCCCACGAACATGGCCAGCCCCACGAACGCGGTCAGCCGATTGACCTGGCTCCGCACCAGGGGCATGCCTCGACGGCGGGCCACGAGCGCGAGGTAGACCAGGCCCGGCGGCCCGAGCGCGAGCACGACGTACGCGGTCGGTGAGGCGTACTGCAGGCCCTGCCGATCGACCAGGGTGTACGAGGCGATGGTGGCGGCCACCGCCAGCGCCAGGAACGTGCCCGGCCAGTCGGCGGAGCCGGAGGCACCCCGCCCGAGCCCGCGGACGAGCATCACCCCGGCTCCGACCGCCAGGACTCCGACGACCTCACCGGGCGAGTTCGTCAGCCCGAGCACGAGCGTCCCGAAGATGAGCACGATGACCGGCGCCAGGCCGCGGGCCAGCGGATAGATGAGCGACAGGTCCGCCCGACCATAGGCGGCCGCCAGGAGCGCCACGTAGATGAGCTCCAGGACCATGGACGTGATCAGGAACGGCCAGGCCTCGGGCTCGACCCGGAACGTGGGCAACGCGAAGGGCAGGAAGATGACCGCCCCGATGGGCACGGCCACGGCCATCGTGACATCCGTGTCCCGGCTGCGGGCGATGAGCAGGTTCCAGGTCGCGTGGAGGGTGGCGGACAGGAGGACGAGGGCGAGCGCCAGCGGCTCCATCGCCGTTCAGCTGCCGGGTGGGCGGTCGTAGACCTCGGGGTTGACGGGCGTCGGCAGCCGCTCGCCGCGCACGCCGGCAAGCAGGTTGGCGGCGGCCATGGCCGCCATCTTGCCTCGCGTCGCGCGCGAGGCAGAGGCGATGTGCGGCACGACGAGGCAGTTGGGCAGCGACAGGAGCGGGTCGTCGGGTGCCATCGGCTCCGGATCGGTGACGTCGAGCGCCGCCGCGGCGATGGTGCCGTCCCGCAGCGCGGCGGCCAGGGCGACCTGGTCGACGACCGGGCCGCGCGAGGTGTTGACGACGACGGCCGTGGGCTTCATGCGGGCCAGCGCGTCTGCGCCGATGAGGTGGCGCGTCTCCGGCGTCAGGTTGACATGGAGGGTCACGAAGTCGGCGCGCGCCAGCAGCTCGTCCATGGCCACCGCCTCGACCCCCAGGCTGGCCTGCTCGTCGACGGACGGCAGGACGGCATCGTGGACGAGGACGGTCATGTCGAAGCCACGCGCGCGCTTGGCCATCTCTCGCCCGATGCGCCCGAAGCCGACGATGCCGAGCGTGGCGTGGTGGACGTCCGGCCCCAGGAGCAAGAGCGGGCCCCACGTCCGCCAGTGGCCGGCGCGCACGTAGTCGTAGCCTTCGGGGATCCGGCGCGCCGCCGCCATCAGCAGGGCCCAGGCGAGGTCGGCCGTCGTCTCCGTCAGGACGCCCGGCGTGTTGCCGACCGGGATGCCGCGTCGCGTGCAGGCCGGCACGTCGATGTTGTCGAAGCCGACGGCGAAGTTGCTGACGACCCGCAGGCTCGGCCCGGCGGCGTCGAGCAGCTCGTCGTCGACGCGGTCGGTCAGCAGCGCGAGCAGTCCGTCGACGCCCCGCACGCGCTCCAGGAGCGTGGCGCGCGGCGGCGGCAGCTCGTCCGGCCAGAGGTCGACCTCGAGCGCCTCGGCCAGTGGCGCCAGACCCTCCTCCGGCAGGCGGCGCGCGACGAAGACGCGGGGTCGTGGCGGCGGCCGGCATCAGGCTCGGATCCGGCCGCAGCGGCTCACGCCACCGGCGCGGCGGCCAGGACGTCGGCCATGCGATCGAGGGCGCGTCGAAGGTTGGCCTGCGAGTTGGCATAGCTGACCCGGACGTGGTCGACGCCGACGCGCCCGAAGGCGCTGCCGCCGAGGACGGAGACGCCCGCCTCGTAGAGCATGCGATCGGCGAACTCGGTGCCGGTCATGCCCGTACCCGAGACGTTGGGGAAGGCGTAGAAGGCGCCCGACGGGAGCAGGCAGCGGACGCCGGGCAGGCGCGTTGAGGCCTTCGACGATGAGGGACCGTCGGGCGCGGAACTCCTCGACCATGGCGTCGACCGCGTCCTGCGGGCCGGTCAAGGCCTCGACGGCGGCGATCTGCGAGAAGGCCGACGTGCACGAGACCGAGTTGATGATCAGACGGCTGAAGGCGGGCACCAGCGCCGGCGGCACGGCCGCGAAGCCGAGGCGCCAGCCCGTCATGGCGAACGTCTTGCTGAAGCCGTCCAGGAGGATCGTCCGCTCCGCCATGCCGGGCAACGAGGCGATCGAGATGTGCTCGCCCTCGTACACGATGCGCCCATAGATCTCGTCGGCCAGGACCGGGATGTCGTGCTCGATGGCGATGGCGGCGATGGCCTCGAGGTCCGCGCGCGAGAGGACGCCGCCGGTCGGATTGGCCGGGCTGTTGAAGATGATCAGGCGGGTGCGATCGGTGACCAGCGAGCGCAGCTCATCCACGTCGAGCCGGAAGCCGTGCGCCTCGCTGAGCGCGATGGGCACCGGTCGCGCCCCGACGAAGCTGGCCATCGATTCGTAGATGGGGAAGCCCGGATCCGGGTAGATGACCTCGTCGCCCGGGCCGGCCAGGGCCGTGATGGCGTAGTGCATGATCGGCTTGGCGCCGGGCGTGACCACGACGTTGGCCGGGTCGACCGCCAGGCCGCGCCGGGCGTTGAGGTCCGATGCGATGGCCTCCCGCAAGGCCGGGCAGCCCGAGCGCCGGGCCGTAATGGGTCCAGCCGGCATCGAGCGCTCGCTTGGCGGCTTCGCGCACGTTGACCGGCGTATCGAAGTCGGGCTCGCCGATCTCCAGGTGGATGACATCGACGCCCGTCGCCTCCAGCGCCTTGGCCCGTGCCGCGGCTTCGAAGGCCGTCTCCGTGCCGAGGTCGCGCATCCGCTCCGCCATCCGCATGGCCGCATGCTAGCAGGGCCGGGCGGCGCGGCGAGGGCTCGACCCGGCGGCCAGGGGCGTGGCTCGGGGCATGCGAGAATCCGCCCGTGACGCGCTTCTACAGCATCGACCAGGCCGACGCGCGACTGGATGAGCTCGCCCCCCTTCTGGGCAAGCTGCGCGCCGACCGGACGGAGGTGGCCACGGCCCGCGGCGAGCTGCAGCGCTTCCGCACGACCAACGGCAATGCCGACCACGCGGACGAGCTCAAGGCTCGCGAGGAGCGCATCCGTGCCCTCGTCTACCGCATGGAGCGCTACGTCAGCCAGCTCGTCGCCTGGGACATCACGCTGCGGGACATCGAGACGGGGCTGGTCGACTTCCCGGCCCTCGTCAACGGGCGCCAGGTCTGCCTCTGCTGGCGGCTCGGCGAGGCGCACGTCGGCTTCTGGCACGAGCTCGACGCCGGCTTCGCCGGCCGGCGGCCGCTCAGCGACCTCGCCTGACCGCGCCACCGACATGCGCGCCCTGTGCATCGACGTCGGCACGGGCACCCAGGACATCCTCCTCTTCGACGCCGAGCGCGAGATCGAGAACGCGTTCCGCCTCATCCTCCCCTCACCCACGGCCATCGTCGCGGAGCGCGTCCACGCCGCCACGGCCGCCCGACGCTCGCTCGTCCTGACCGGCTCGACGATGGGCGGCGGGCCGTCTGCGTGGGCCATCCGCGACCACGCGCTGGCCGGGCTCCCGGTGGCCGCCACGGTCGACGCCGCCCGGACCCTGGACGACGACCTCGAGGCCGCTCGCGCCATGGGCGTGCGCATCGTGACCACCGACGAGGCCCAGGACCTCGCGCGCGTGGCGGACACACTGGCCCTGCGGCTGCGCGATGTCGCGCTCGACGACCTGGCGGCCGCGCTGGCGAGGTATGGGCTCGACCTCCGGACCGTCGACGCGGTCGCACTCGCCGTCTTCGACCATGGCGCGGCGCCGCCGGGCGTCTCGGATCGCCGGTTCCGGTTCGATCGGCTGGCCACTCGCCTCGACGATGAGCCGGATGCTGGACCGAGCGCCTTCGCGTATCCGGAGGCCGCGGTGCCGGCCGCCTTCACGCGGCTCCAGGCCGCCGTCGATGACGCGCGATGCGTGGCTCGGCGAAGGGGCCACGACATCGATCCTGGCCATGGACACCGGGCCGGCTGCGATCCTCGGAGCGCTGGAGGACCCCGGCCCCCGGGCGGCGTTGCGGCAGGGTCGCGAGGTGGTGGCGGTCAACGTCGGCAACTTCCATACGCTCGCCATGCGCCTGACACCGGCGCCGGGCACGCCCGCCGGCGGCCGGATCGCCTCCATCTACGAGCACCACACGGGCGAGCTCGGTGACGCCGAGCTGCGCCGCGATGTCGCGCTCGTCGCCTCCGGCGCGATCGATGGCGAGGCGGTCTTCGCGGCCATGGGCCACGGAGCGCTCGTCGTCCGTTCGCCGATCACGGCCGCTCGCGGACCGTGGGTCTCGGTCACGGGACCGCGTCGGGCGCGCCTCGTCGGGCGGCGCATCCCAGGCGCTGGTCGCGTCATGGCGGCCGTACCGCACGGCGACATGATGCAGGCGGGTCCGTTCGGCCTCCTCCGTGCGCTGGCTACACGCGACGACGCGTGGCGCGAGCCGGTCGAGCGCCGGCTGGGTACCATCGCCGGATGACAGCGCCCGTCGTCGAGCGGATCTCGGTCGAGGAGGCGGCTCGACGCCTCGGCGTCACGGCCCCTGCGCCAGCCGGCGCGGCCCCGCTCCTGGTGGACGTCCGGGAGCCCGGTGAGTACGCCCAGTTCCGTGCCGCGGGTGCCGCGCTGGTGCCGCTCAGCGTCTTCCAGCTGCGCTACTCGCAGCCTGCCCCAGGATCGACCGCTGCTGCTCATCTGCGCCAGCGGGCAGCGCAGCCTCGCGGCCGGCGAGTTCCTCGTGCAACGGGGCTACGTCGACGTCGCCAACGTCGAAGGCGGTTCGATCGCCTGGGTCCGGGCGGGGCTGCCCGACGCGCTCCGGCGCGCTCGCGGAGGGCGAGGGCGACCTGCCCGCCTGACCGTGCGCCTCAGCGGCGCTGCGACCTAGAAGTCCTCGTCGACCGGCAGCTTGGTGCGACCCCGGCTGAGCGTGTGCAGCAGGCGTGCCCGCGTCCGAGGGCGCTGGAGCAGGACGGCCAGCGTGATGAGGATGACGAAGTTGATGATGCCGACGGTGGCGGCGTTGATCTCGCCCAGCTGGATGCCGATGGCACCGGGGATGGCCAGCCCGGGCACGGTCGCCCCGAACAGCCCGAGCTGGAAGAACGGTCGCGCCGGCGCCACGTCGGCGCGGATGGTGTCGAGGAGCTGGCCCTCGTTGCTGGCGCCACCGACCACGTAGGCAAACGAGCCGACGACGGCGCCGGCGCCGGCCACGCGCGGACCAGGCAGGTCATCCTCGCTCAGCGTCTGCCAGGCGGCGATGTCACCGGTGGCGGCATTCGGCACGGCCCAATAGGTCGTGGCCACGGCCGTGCCCGCTCCGTCATGGCCGCCGATGACGTAGATCGCGCCGCCGTTGGTGATGCCCGCCGCGTCGACGCGCGCCGCCGGCAGGGAGCTGGCGCCGAGGCTCACGGCCCAGGGCACCACGGGCGAATCGGGCGCCTCACCGGTGCGGGCGGGCTGGCCCTTCGTGTCGAGCTCCAGCCGGAGCACGTCACCCGACGGGCCGAGCGATGTCTCGCCGCCGACCACGTACAGGAACTCGCCGATGAGCCCGGCCACGCCGTTCGCTCGGCCGTTGGGCTGGCCGCTCGAGTCGGGCAGGGCCAGCTCCGGGTGTTCGACCCAGGTCTGGAGCTCCGGCGGATCGGAGCCCGGCTTGATCTCAGCGCGCCAGGTCGCCGCCGACAGCCCATCCGCGGTCCGGCCACCCATCAGCCATACGCCATTCGCGTCGGCCACGGCCATCGCTCCGCTGAGGGCGACCGGCAGCTTGAGCGCCTCGACCTCCGCCCAGCCGGTGACCTTGCCCTCGGTCAGGGTCGCGGCGTAGACGGACGTCGTGGGCTTGCCGTCCGCGTCGAGGCCACCGATGACGAAGGGACGGCCGTTGACCGAGACGTTGGCGGCGTCGGTCCGCGGCGCGGGCAGGCCCGGGCCCTCCGCCCAGGTCCCGAGGTTGCCGTCCTCGGTGGTGGTCGTCTTGAGCACCGAGGCGGTCACGCCGGTCGGCGTCGTGCCGCCGACCAGGAACAGGTCGGTGCCGCCCTGGAAGGCGCCGGCATCGGCGCGACCCTCGGGCAGCGACACCTCGGGCGGCGAGGCCTGCCACGGCACCCAGGCGCCCGCCGGCGGCGGACAGGGCAGGTCTCCGTTGGAGGCATCGCACAGGTTGACGATGCTGATCACGTTGTAGCCGATCTGCACCGTCTCGCGGATGGTCAGGTAGAGGACGAGGTTCGGCACGTAGCCGAGCAGGAAGAGGACCGCCCCGAACCAGAAGAGCGCCTTCCAGAAGGCGGCCGGCCAGCCGTCGGCGTCGAGCAGCCCGAAGGCCGTCCGGCGCCGCGTGGTGCCGCTGGGGAGCGCTCGCTGTGCCACGATCCGACTCGCCCTCCTACTTCACGAACTCGAAGTCGCCATGCATCGGCCCGTAATGGCCCGGGATGAGGCAGGCGTACTGGAGCGGGTCGGTCGAGTCGAAGGTGTAGGTCAGCTCCTGCGTGCCGCTCGCGAAGGTCGGGATGCCGGTCAGGTCGGACGCCGAGGTGGTCGTGGTCGTGGTCGACAGGACCGCCTCGGGGCCGAGGTAGAAGTTGTGGTCGAAGCCGGCCGTGTTCGTGACCTTGAAGGTCACCGTCTCGCCGGCGACGACCGGGATGGTGGCCAGCTTGTCGCCGGCCGGGTCGGTGATCTGCAGCGTCCCTGTCAGGTCGAGCTCGATGACGCGCGGCGCCGCGACCGTGCCGGGCGTGTCGATCGTGCCGCCGACCGGCCGCGCCACCGCCCTGGTTGGAGCCGCCGACGAGCGGGCCGTCCGGGTCGCGCCAGCAGGCCGGGTAGGGCGTGGCGTCCGGGGCCGGCTTGAAGTTCGGGTCGCGCCAGCCGTGGACCTCGACCGGCTCCGGCGTCGGCCCGACCTCGCTCTCGGCGACGTGGGGCACGTAGGTCCACGTCGTCTCTGTCGTGGCACCAAGGAAGGCGACGATCTCCTCCACCTGGCGGTAGTTCAGCGGTCCGACCGGTTGTGCCCAGACGGGCATCACGCTCTTGGCGTCGCCGCACACCAGCCGGCCGCCGTTCTGGAGCACGGCCGTGATGTAGAGCGGGTTGAGGTGGCCCGTGCCGGCAGCGCCGGTCGGCGTGTAGGCGTTGTAGAGCGCCATCTGGTCGTTGAGCGGCGCGCCGACGCCGCCCTTGCCGTCGACGCCGTGGCACGAGGAGCAGTTCGTCTGGAAGAGGGCGTAGCCACGCGAGACGTCGGTGATGTACTGGGACTGGCTGATCGCGCTCGAGGTCACCCGAGATGCCCAGCGCCGGCACGCCCGATGGCGTAGAACCAGTAGAGCGGGATGAAGAAGATGACGATGAAGAGGCCGAAGAAGGCGATCCGACGCGCGTTGCCGCTCTGGCGCACGATCTGCGCCGAGCGCTCCTCGGTCAGCTCGACCCGGTGGACGCGCTCGCCGGCGTCGAAGCGCTCGACACCCAGCGGCGCCGGCTCGCGCGGCGTGACCTCGCTGGCCGTGCTGCGTGGCTCCAGCTCGCGACCGGTCCGGTCCTCGCTCATATGCACCCCGTCGGGCTCGTCGGCGGGATGAGCCCCGGCTGGCCGAGCGCGATGGGCAGCGGGCCGAGGGTGATCTTGCCCGTGTCGACGGTCAGCACGCCGTCCGTGCTGACCACGGTGGCGAAGCGATCGAGGCTCCGAGGTGCGGGCCCGAGCTTGTCGATCTTGGTCCCCAGCCGGTCGTAGCGCGAACCGTGGCAGGCGCACTCGAACCAGTGGTTCTTGGTGCAGAAGTTCGGCTTGCAGCCGAGATGCGGGCAGCGCTGGTAGAGGGCCCGCACGTTGACGTCATGGCCAGAGCCGTCGGCCGACTCGCCGGGGATGAAGCCGCGGCCGGTGTCGAGGAGCTGGATGTAGCTCCGTGCCTGTAGGAAGTAGGCCGGTGCGCCGTCCTGGAGCGTGGTGCCGGCCACGGCCGGCGCGGCGTTGACGTCGGTGATCGTGCCCAGCGTGATGATGCCGCCGAAGCCGCCCTGGAGGTTCGGCCACAGGAAGCCGACGGTGCCGCCCAGGAACTCGACCGTGGCCAGGGCGATGCCGGCGCCCAGCGAGCGGCGTAGCAGCGTCCGCCGCGAGAGGCCGGCCGCCCGGCCATGCCGCAGCGAGGCCAGCGACTCGCGCGTCAAGGCCTGTGGCTGCTCTGACGTGCTCAGCTTCCAGTTGCCCATCAGTCGGCCGTCCTCACAGCGCGAAGAAGAGGCCATCGACCCACGGCAGGGACCAGGCGTAGCCCGGGCCGCGGAAGAAGGCGCCGATGAAGGTCACCACCAGGCCAGCGGCGCAGAAGATACTGAAGACCATGACCCCGACCTTGCGATCGCTCAGGCGAGACGATCCGCCGTCGCCATCCGGGCCGCGATCGATGTACGGGATGAGCCCGGCGCCGAGCAGGATGAACATGACGGCGAGGATCCCGACCACGGTCGGGTGGAAGTAGACCAGCAGCTCCTGGAGCCCCACGAGGTACCAGGGCGCCTTGGTGACCGGCGGCGTGACCGCGCTGTTGGCCAGCTCCTCGAGCGGGGCGTTGATGAAGACGCCCATGACGATGAGGAAGATGGTGATCACGGCGGCCGCGAAGAACTCGATGACCAGCAGGTGCGGCCAGGTCAGGACCGTGTCGTCGGGCTCCTTCTGGACGCGGACCACGGCGTCCTGCTTGACCAGGGCCAGGAGGCGGTAGGGCCGAGCGGCCATGGGCACGCGCTGCTTGTCGATCTCGGTCGTCCGGCGCTCCGGCGGCGCCGCCGGCAAGGTCGTCCGGCGTGCGGGGACCTCCGGCGTGGCGGTCGGGGTCGGCGAGGGCGGTGGGGTCGTCTCGTCGGTCATCGAACGCTCGTCTCCACCGGCCTACAGCGGGCCGGAGATGCCGCCGTCCTTCCGGATCCGCCAGAAATGGACGGCCAGAAAGAACGCCGCGGTGAGGGGCAGGAAGACCACGTGCAGGACGTAGAAGCGAAGCAGGGTGTTCTGCCCCACCTCCAGTCCGCCGAAGATGATCAGCTTGGAGACCGTGTTGAAGACCGGCGCGCTCTCGGCGAAGTTGAAGCCGATGGTGATGGCCCAGTAGGCGATCTGGTCCCAGGGCAGGAGGTAGCCGGTGTAGGAGAGGAAGAGGGTCAGGAAGAGCAGCACGACGCCCACCACCCAGTTGAACTCGCGCGGCGGCTTGTAGGCCCCGTGGTAGAAGACCCGCATCATGTGCAGGAAGACGAAGAAGACCATCAGGTGTGCGGCCCAGCGATGGACGTTGCGGGTCAGCAGCCCGAAGACGACCTCCGACTGGATGCGCAGGATGTCGTTATAGGCCTGCGTGGCCGAGGGCACGTAGAAGAACATCAGGTAGACGCCGGTGATGGTCAGCACGAGGAAGAGGAAGAACGACAGCCCGCCGAGGCAGAACGTGTAGGCGAACTTCACCGCGTGCTGGCGGACGCGCACCGGGTGCAGGTGCAGGAAGACGTTGTTCATGACCGCCATCGCCCGCGACCGCTCGTCGGCGGGGTACGGCTGGCGGAAGATCGATCGCCAAGCTGCGCTGCGGCGGATCGACTGGTCGACCCGCTCCAGGAAGCTCACCGGTTGACTCCTCCCGTGACCGGCGCATTGCCCAGCCCGGCCAGGCCGAGCTGCGCGTCCCGGTAACTCTCCTTGTAGAGACGTCCGTCGCTGCTCACCTCCTGCAGCTCGAACCGCTCCATGGTAATGGCGTCATAGGGGCATCGTTTGACGCACAGCGCACAGCGGATGCAGCGCTCTTCGTCGAGGACCATGGCCGCGCCCTGGTCCCAGCCGTAGGCGTCGACCAGCTCGGGCAGGGCGCCCTCGGCCTTCATCTGGCTGACGTCGATCATGTGGATGACGCCCTCCGGGCAGACGTCCGCGCAGGCGCCGCAGAGGACGCAGCGGAAGGGATCGAACCAGATGTTGTAGTTGCACATCAGGCAGCGCGTCGACTCGGCGACGGCCTCGGTGACGCCGTAGCCCTGCTCGACCTGGGTGTTGAAGTTGACCACCGGATCGGTCGACGGGATGCGCGCCTGGAGCGGCGTCATGGGCACGTGCTGACGCGGCAGCACGTCGTACAGCTCTGGCATCTCGTGGCGCCAGGAGCTGACGATGCGCACGTTGGCATCGACCTGCACGGTGCTCCGCCCGGCCAGGTAGCGATCGACCGCATAGGCGCACTTCTTGCCGTGGCCGGCGGCCTCGATGAGCGTCGTCGGCCCGGTCACGAAGTCGCCGCAGGCGAAGACACCCTTGACGTTGGTGGCATAGGTGCCCGGGTCGACCTTGACCCGGCCGCGGTTGATCTCGAAGCTCGACTCGACCGGCAGGAAGGTGTTGTCGGCAGCCTGGCTGACGGCCGGGATGACGGTCTGGGCCGGGATGATGAACTCGGAGCCCGGGATGGGCACCGGCGAGCGCCGTCCGGTCGCGTCGGGCTCGCCGAGGCGGTTGCGGATGAAGCGGACGCCGGTCACCTTGCCGTCCTCGCCGAGGACTTCGATGGGGCTGGCCAGGAACTCCATGCGCACGCCTTCGCGCTCGGTCTCGCCCAGCTCCTCTTCGTCCACGACGAGCTCGGAGCGCGTGCGCCGGTAGGCGATGGTCACGTTCGCGGCGCCGTGGCGCAGGCTCGTGCGCGAGCAGTCCATGGCCGTATAGCCGCCGCCGATGACGACGACGTCCTGGCCGACCTCGAGCGCCTGGCCGAGGTTGGCCTTCTTCATGAAGTCGACGCCGTACTGGATGCCCTCGAGATCGGAGCCCGGGATGTCGAGCCCGACCGCATCCATGGCGCCGGCACAGATGGCCACCGCGTCGAACTCGGTCTGGAGCTGCTCGAAGGTGATGTCCCGCCCGATGCGCGTGTCGAACCGGAAGTGGACCCCCAGCCGTTCGACCAGACGGACGTCCATCTCGATCGCCTCGCGCGGCAGGCGGAAGGCGGGCACGCCGATGAGCATCGTGCCACCGGCGAAGGGCAGCTCGTCGAAGACGGTCACCTGGTGACCCGCCGTGGCCAGCTCGCGGGCCACGGCGATGCCGGCCGGGCCAGCGCCGACGACGGCGACCTTCGTGTCCTGGGCCGTGATGGCCGGCATCTCGTCTGGGATGCCTGACGCCTCGTGCCATTCGACGAGGAAGCGCTTCATGGCCCGGATGGCCAGTGGGCGGTCGATGTCACCGCGGCGGCAGGCGCGCTCGCACGGAGCGGAGCAGACGTAGGCACACATGGCTGCCACCGGATTCGGCTCGCGCGAGAGGACGTAGCCCTCTTCGAAGCGGCCCTCGGCGGCGAGGTTCAGGTAGCCCCGGCAGTTGGTGCCGACGGGGCATGCCTCCTGGCATTCGATGTTGCACTGGAGCCAGGACGCGTTGACCGGCTGGACGAGGAATTCCTGGTCGATGGCCACGGGCAGGTGCGACGCCTTTCCGATGCGCTGGGGGGCGAGGTCGGGGGGGCTGGCGGACAGGCGCGAATCTACCATCCCCACGAGCCTCCACGCGCGCCGGACGGGTCGGCGACGCTCGGCGAGGGGTCGTCGGCATCAGGCGACGACGTGCATCCCCAGCCAGGATCGGTGCCGGGAGCCGGCCACCATCGGCCACCCATCGGTCAGGTTGACGCCCTCGATCGTCGCAGCTACGCTCGGGGCCACGATGCGAGTCGCCCAGCCCGGGCCGATCCGGACCGACCGGTGAATGCCGTCGAGATCCTGTTCCTGGCCATCGGCCTCTGCCTCGGCGTCGCCGTCGGAGCCGCCCTCCTCGACCTGATCCGGGCCAAGCCGGCGCCACGGGAGGTCCGCCTGACCATCACCCGCAACGCGTTGCCGACGCGACCCGCGGAGACCGTCCCGGACGAGATGGGCGCCGAGCTCGAGGCCGCCGACGACCGGGTGCCGGTCAGGGTGGCGCGCGGCGTCGACCCAGCGTACGCTGCCATCGGACAGGCCCGGGAGCCCGTGCTCGCCGGCGCCGTGGCCGTTCCCGTGGCGGCACGCCGGTCGGATGGCCAGGACACGGGGTCGGAGGTTGGGACGGCAGTGGCGAAAGGCAAGGGCGAGGACCAAGTCGTGGCGGACGCCACCGCTGGTTCGGCCGGCGGCGCAGCGAACCCCCGGGACGTCGCGCCGGACGCCACCGACATCGCACGGCGCGGCGGCGGCGCGTCCGCGACGGGGGCCATCGACCAGGCGAGCGCCGGTCACGTGATGGCCGACACGGACCCGTGCGCCAGCCAGCGACGGTTGGCGGACGAACGCTGCTCCGTGGCCGCCCACGCCAGCGATCAGGCGGAGGCGGCCGCCGCTAACCTGCGCCAATCGCGCCGTGCCTACGACGACGTCGCTCGGCGCATCGATGAGGCCCAGCAGCGAGCGGACCCTCGTGCGGTCGATGCGGCCAAGGAGACGGCACGGGCGACCTTCCGCACCGCTCGCGACCAGGCGACGTCGCGGGCCGACCTCGAGAACGCGGCGACGATCTGGCTGACCGAGATCAACCGCATCAACCTCTCTACGCGCGACGCCACGCTCCTCATCGCCCGGGAACAAGCGGACGCGGCCACGCTGCTTGGCTCCATCGAGCGCCAGGCCCTGGCCGCGGACGCGGCCCGCATCACGGCCGAGGCCGCTCGCGAGTCGTGCGTCGAGGCGCAGGCCGCACTGAGCGCCTGCGCCGAGGGCCACGAAGGGGCCGTCGCTCACACGGTGGCGCCGGCTGCGCCGATGGCCGCCTCGATCGCCATCTGGGATCGCGAGGACGCGCATCCACCGGAGATCGTCCGGCTCCTGCGCGGCGAGACGGGCGCCCGCGAACGCCTCGTGGCGCAGCTGGCAGGCTCGGACCTCGATGAGCAACGACGCCACCAGCTCTGGCTGAGCGAGCTGGTCGACGCCATCTTCGCGGCCAGCATCGAGACGGCCGTGCTGGACTTCCCGGACGAACACCCGTTCTGGTCCGGTTTCGATCAGGCACAGAGCCGGGACATCGTCGTCGCACTGGCCTCGCTCGGCTACCGCTTCGACGGGCTCGGCGGTTTCGCCGGTGAGCGCGTGCCGGGGCAGCGGGAGCTGTCGCTCGCGGTCGGCTATGCGGCCCTCGATCCGATGCGCATCCGCCACTGGCCGACGGTCACGGAGATGCCCGACCTGTTCGCGGAGGTGGCCGTCGCCGCCGACGAGTTCCTGGCCACCCGGGCGCCCGACCTCGACCTGGGCGAGATGGTGGCCGTCCTTGGGCGCCGCTCGGAGCGCCTGTCCGAGGTCTGGAACCGCTGGGGTCGGATCCGGCCCCTGCTCCTCGTCGCGGCCGAGTAGTCGCCGCCGAGCTCAGCGCGGTCCGGCCAGCGCCGACCGGGTCGATCAGTCGAGAGCGATGATCCGGAACGTCTCCGCGCCGTCGACACCATGGGCCGTGCCTTCCTCGGCTGCCCAGCCCCGGATGCGTGCCTCCAGCTGCTCCGGCTCGCGGACCTGGCTGCGGTGCTCTCGGAGCGCGGCGATCTTGCGCTCGACCGTGGCCGAGACGTCCACCCAGGCGTTGGCCTGCTCGGTCCAGAAGAGGATCAGGCGACCGACGGTATGGGCGGCCAGGCCCTCCTTGGCCAGGTGGGGAAAGGCCATCGGGTTGCGCGCCGCGGGGTAGACAGCGTCCACCGCAGCCATCGCCGCCGCCCGATGGTCGGTGTGCTGGACGTAGCCATCGGCATGGAAGAGCAGCGTCGGGTCGAAGGTCAGCACGGCATCGGGACGTGCGGTCCGGATGCAGCGCACGAGCTGCTCCCGCAGCGCCAGGTCGTTCTCGAGGGCGCCGTCGGGCCGGTGCAGGAAGGTGACCTCGTGGTAGCCGATGACCGCCGCCGCGGCGCGTTGCTCCGCCTCGCGGAGTCGGGCCAGCTCGAGGGGGTCGGTGGCTGGATCGTCGGCGCCAGCGTCGCCGCTCGTGCAGCAGACCAGGTAACCGACCGAGCCCTCGTCGATCCAGCGCGCGGCGGTGGCCGCCGGCCCGAAGTCGGCGTCGTCCGGATGGGCCACGATGACCATGAAGCGAGCCGGCCGGTCGTCGAGCGGCTGCAGCTCGGCGGCCGTCACGGCCGCCGCCTGCCTGCCGCCGCGGGTGGCTCGAGGAGGTCGTCCCATCGATCCCGAACGCTTTGCGTGCGGCTGCAGGCCTTTGCTACACTCGCGCCCGAGGCGTCGCTCGTTTCCCCCCACGAGCGATGCCTCGTTCGATTCCCGGACCTCACCTCGCGGCCATCGCCTCGTCGATGGCGGCCATGACCTCCGCCGCATGATCGTCGACCGAGACCTTGGGCCAGGTGCGCGCGATGCGCCCGTCCGGCCCGATCAGGAAGGTGCGGCGGGCGACCCCCATGTACGTACGGCCGTACTGCTGCTTCTCCACCCAGCACCCGTAGGCCTCGGCCACGGCATGATCGCCGTCGATGAGCAGCGGGAAGTCGAGGCCGTACTTGACTTTGAAGGCGGCCTTGCTGGCCGCGCCCTGGGGACTCACGCCCCAGACGACGGCACCGCGGTCGCCGATGCCACTGGCAGCGTCGCGGAAGCCGCAGGCCTCGGTCGTGCAGCCTGGGGTGTCGTCCTTGGGATAGAAGTAGAGGACCACCCATCGGCCGAGCTGGTCATGGAGGCGATGGACCACGCCCTCGTCGTCCGGTAGGGCGACCTCGGGCGCCACCTGCCCGGGTTGGGGGATCGCAGGCTCGGTCATGGGCCGGAGTCTACCGCGGGGTCGGGGCGCCGCGTCGAAGAGGCGAGACCGTGTGGCTCGGCGACGTCAGGCGAAGGCGGCGGCCAGCACCGCCGCGAGCACGATCACGGCGAGCACCGCGACGACGAGGTCGGGCGGGCCCCAGGTCAGTGGTCGATAGTGACTGCGCGGACCGCGCCCGAAGCCGCGCGCGTCCATCGCCACGCCGAGCCGCTCCGCGTGCCGGATGGCGAGCACCAAGAGGGCCACCAGCAGCCGCGGATGGAGATCGGCCCGCAGGCCACGCAGCCGGCGTGCCTCGCGCAGCGCGCCGAGGTCCGCGCTCAGTCGTGGCAAGGCGCCGTAGGCGGCGAGGGCCCCGTAGGCGAAACGGTCCGGCAGGTGGCCCTGCTGGACGAGGGCGTCGACGAGGGCGGTCGGGCTGGTGGTCGACGCGAAGGCGACCGAGATGGCCCCGATGGCCAGCAGCCGGGCGCCCACCAGCAGGCCCGCCTCGGCGCCGCCGACGGAGACCGACAGCGGCCCGATCGCGACGAGGGTGACCGCACCCGGCTGGCCGTTGGCGGCCGCGAAGATGGCCGTGAAGACGGCGATGCCGATGGCGGCCACGAACAACGGCAGGAAGCCGCGTAGCGAGCTCGCGCATGGGCACCGCGCCGAGCAGGCTGGCGGCGGTCAAGGCGACCAGCCCAAGGACCAACGAGGCGCGCGGATCGGGGACCACGATGACCCCGACCAGCCACGCCATGGCCACGCCCAGCTTGACCAACCCGCTCGTGCGCCCGAGGAACGTCGACGCTCGGCGCATCGTCGTGGACGGCCAGGCCGATCACCGCACACCCCGCTCGTGCAAGCGTCCATCGCGCAGCTCCAGGACGCGCGTCGCGAAGACGGTCACGAACCGTTCGTCGTGCGAGATCGCGACGACAGCCATGCCCGTCGCCGCGCGCGCCCGAAGCAGCTCGATGAGCGTAGTCACCCCGGTCCGGTCCTGGGCGAAGGTCGGCTCGTCGAGCACGAGCAGCCGGGGTCCGCGCAGCAGGGCCGGAGCGAGCGAGAGGCGGCGTTGCTCGCCGCCCGACAGCCGGTACGGGCTGCGGCGCCCGAATGTCTCGAGCGGCAGCCCGAGCGACGGCATCAGGGCGGCGATCGACGTCTCCGTCCCGGGGTCGTGCGGGAGTCCGAGACGGACCTCATCGTCCACGGTCGTGGCCAGGAAGCCGAGCTCGGGATCCTGGAAGGCGAGGCCGGCCAGGACCGCTCGCGCCGGCGCGGCCTGCCCGGCCGGATCGAGGCCGGCGATCCGGACCGTGCCCGCCTGCGGCCGCGTCAGGCCGACCAGCAGGCGGGCCAGCGTCGACTTGCCGCTGCCGTTGGCGCCGACGATGGCGACCTGCTCGCCCGCGCAGACCGTCAGGTCGAGGTCGCGAAGGACGGGCGGCCGGTCAGGGTAGGCATAGGCCAGCCCGCCCACCTCGAGGACGGGTTCGGCTGCCGCGCCAGGGGCTGGTTGGCCCGTGGCGGGCATCGGCTCGAGCGCGCGCGGGAGCCAGACACCCTCGGTGGCCATGCGCATCGCCTGCTGCGCGACCACCTCGTCCGGCGTGCCGTCGGCGATCGGCCGCCGGTCGCGGCCCAGGACGAGGACGCGGTCGGCCAGCGGCCAGACGGCGTCGACGTGATGCTCGACGATGACCATCGTCGTGCTGCCGCGTGCCTTGAGCCCCGTTAACCGCGCCATGAAGCCGGCCGCGGCCGCCGGATCGAGGTTCGCCGTCGGCTCGTCCAGGATGAGGAGGGCCGGATCGGGAGCGAGGGCGCCGGCCAGGGCCAGGCGCTGGCGCTCGCCGCCGGAGAGCGTGGCCACGGCCGCACGCGGGCGATCGTCCAGGCCGACGTCGGCCAGGGCGTCCGGCACACGAGCCCGCATGGCCTCGAGCGTCCAGCGCCGGGACTCGAGGCCGAAGGCGACGTCGTCGTCGACGCGCTCCATGACCAGCTGCCGGTCCGCGTCCTGGAAGACGATGCCGCGATCCCCGTCGCCCACCTCCACGGTCCCCGACACGTCCCCCGGCACATCGCGGCCGAGCAGGCCCGCAAGGGCCAGGGCGAGGGTGCTCTTGCCCGATCCGCTGGGGCCGAGCACGAGCAGGCACGCGCCCGGCGCCAGGTCCAGGTCGATGCCGGCTACGGCCGGCTCCTGAGCGCCGGCGAACCGGAAGCCGAAGCCGGTCAGGCGGATCGACGCGCCGTTCAGGTCGGGCTCTCCGGCAACGCACCGGAGCGCCGCACGGCTCGCTCGATGGCCAGCGCGGCGAAGGGCAGGATGATGGCGCCGGAGACGAGCATCGCCAGCGCGATGGCCAGCAACGCCTCGGGCGCGTAGTCCCGGTACCAGACCGCCCAGTCATGCAGGAAGGCAGCCGCCGTGGCGGCCAGGGATGCGGCGACCACGACCGGCAGGTCGTAGCGCCGGTAGCGGGTGGCAGCGAAGACCAGCTCTGCCGCGCCGCCCTGGAGCAGGCCGGAGAGGAGCGTGTCGACGGCCCATTGCGAGCCGAGGAACATCGAGACGAAGGCGGCCACCAGCTCCGCGAAGAGCGCCGCACCCGGCTTGCGGACCAGCAGCGGCGCCACGATGGCCGGCAGCAGCCAGCCCGCGTACAGGACCGACTGGGCGGGGCCGAGCACGGCCAGCCCGGACCAGATGAGGCCGAAGGCCCAGAAGAAGACCCCGAAGGCGACCGCGATGACGGCCACCACCAGGATGTCGCGCGTCTGCCAGCGCAGGTCGCCACGCGGATCGGCCTCGATCATCGATGCACCTCCTCGGGTCGGACGACCTCGACGATGAGCAGCCGGCCGGCTGCCACGCGCACGCGGGCCGTGGTGGCCGTCCGGACGTTGGACAGGCCGCGCGTGGAGCCGACCGCGAGCGTCTCGTCGAGGAGGGGGAAGGCCAGGCCATCGGTCCGGACGCCGACCGCATCAGCGCCGACCGGCAGCAGGCTGACGAGGTCGCCGAGCCGGCCATCGAGCAGGGACTCGGACGGGCCCGTTGCCAAACGCAGTCGGGTCGCGTCGTCGAGCAGCGACACCTCGCGGTCGGCCAGCTCGGCCAGTCCCAGCAGGGCGACGTTGGCCAGCGCGTGGTCGAGGCGCCCACCCCCGGTGGCTCCCAGGATGACGATGCGGGCCGGCTCGTGGCCGATCGCCGAACGCAGGGCGAGCTCGGTGTCCGAGGCGTCCTTGTCGCGGGGCCAGGCTTCGACGGCGACACCCTCCGCCTGCAGGGTCGCCAGGAGCTCCGGGGCGACGGAGTCCATGTCGCCGACGACCAGGTCGATGGTCAGCCCCAGGCCGACCGCTGCCCCGGCGCCACCGTCCGCCGCCACGACGATCTGTCGGCCACGGTCCCAGCCAGGCCACGCGACGTCGAGGGCGGCCCGGGACGGTCGGGCGCCATCAGCCACGACGATGGCCACGTCGACAGGCATCAGCGGCGCTGGGTCGCTGGTTCGAGGTTCGTGCTGACGTCGGACACGGCTGCCCTCCGGATGCTCACGGGACGGAGGGCCGACGTGGTGGACTCCCTTCGCTGGTACGAACCAGATCAGGTTCCGAGGGTCTGCGGGCGATCCGCACTCTCAGCGCCGTTCGGCGCTCCCCTGTCCCATCTTCGTGCTGGTCGGGCGATGCTACACCCGGCCCGACGCGCTGACCACCGTGGGCACCGT
The DNA here is from genome assembly GCA_963746975.1 of uncultured Gaiellaceae bacterium. Taxonomy (GTDB): domain Bacteria; phylum Actinomycetota; class Thermoleophilia; order Gaiellales; family Gaiellaceae; genus GMQP-bins7. The sequence goes on along the minus strand of CAVVDE010000010.1, from coordinate 166,340 downwards.
GTCGGCCACCCAGTGCGCTCCCGCCTTGCGCAGCCGGCCGCGCTCGGCGGCGCCGGTCAGGACCCCGATGGCCGTGGCATCGGCCCGACGGGCCATGGTCATGTCGTCCATGGCATCACCGATGAGCACCATCTCGGTCGGCTTCAGGCGCAGGTACCGGGCGGCCAGCTGGAGCGGCGCCGGATCCGGCTTCTGGTGCGGCACCTCGTCGCCGAAGATGACCGTGTCAAACGCATCAGACAGCCCGTTGGCTCGCATCTCGAGCTCGACCCGGGCGCGATGCCCAGCGGTCACGAGCGCCGTCCGGATGCCCGCCGACCGGAGGCCGGCGATGGCCTCGGCCGCGCCATCCACGAGCTGCGCCACCTCGGTCTCGTAGATCGAGACCCAGAGGCGATCCGCCTCGGGCCAGCGCGCCTCCTCGAGGCCGACGCGACGGTAGATGCGGCGCCAGTCGGGCGCATAGTGCGCCCGGAACTCGGCTTCGTCGAAGGCCAGGCCGAAGTGCGTGAAGAGATCCCGATAGGTGGCCAGGGTGCGCGCGAACGAGTCGATGAGGGTGCCGTCCCAGTCGAAGGCCCAGGCAGCGGCGCCGGCCAGTCGCGCGGCGACGGCACGGGGCGGCCGGGAACGATCAAGGAGCCTCACGGGGGCCGCCATCGTAGCCGGTCTGCGGGCTGGGGCGTGCTAGACTCCCGGCCGTGCCCGAGCCCGAACACCCCGCGCATCGCCGTGTCCGCGAAGCCGCCCTGCGCAAGGGGGTCGAGATCGAGATCGTGACCTTCCCCGAGTCGACCCACACGGCGCTCGATGCCGCCCGCGCGCTGGGCGCTGAGCTGGGCCAGATCGTCAAGTCCCTGGTCTTCGCCGCGCCCGCCGACGACGACGCGTTGGAGCCCGTGCTGGCCCTCGTCAGCGGCGCCAACCGCGTCGATGTGGCACGCCTCGCGGCCGTGGTCGGCGAGCCACGCCTGCGACGTGCCACGGCCCGGGAGGCCGATGCCATGACTGGCTTCGTCATCGGCGGCATCCCGCCCATCGGGTTCGGGCGTCCCGCCCGCGTCGTGATGGATCCGGACCTTGGGCGCTATCCGGTCGTGTGGGCCGCGGCCGGCACGCCGAACGCCGTCTTCGCCGTGCCGCCGGGCACGCTCCGGGTCCTCGCGGACGCCGTCGTCGCGCCCGTGGCCGAAGCCCCTGCCCCACCGGCCTGACCGCCGGCGGCGGCCGAGCGTGTGACGATGACCGGCGAGGTCCGACGCTCCAGCATCCAGTACCCCGGCGGCCTGGCCGCGCGATTCCGGTGGGCAGGCAGCGGTCAGGGCGAGGCGGTCTTCGCCCTGAGCGAGACCGGCGGATCGCTCACGGACCTCGGGGCGCTGGCCGCGAGCGAGCCGGATCGCGCCTGCCGGGCCGAGCTGCGCGTGGAAGGGCCTATCGGCGGCTGGACCGTCCGCTTCGCCTCACCGATCTTCGACGAGCCACAGGGTCTGCTCTGGGACGAGCCGGGCCTGCTCGTCGTCAAGTACGGGTTCATGGCCTACGGACTGGCCGGCCGGACCGGGGACCTGCGCTGGCACGTCGTCTGCGGCACGCCCATCGTGACCGTCCTCGGATCGTCGCGTCTGGACCACGTCCTCGTCCAGGGCGAGGTCGAGACGATCGCCGTCCGCGCCGATGGGAGCGTCGCCTGGCGCGCGGCCCACGACGAGGTCGTGACCGAGGCCGAGCTCGTCGGGGGGCGCCTGATCACCCTCGGCTTCGACGGGCAGGCCCGCGCCCTCGACCCGGCGACCGGACGCTCGCTGGGCACCTGACCGGCGTCCTCGACGACCGTGCCTGTGGACCGATTGTGGACGAGTCGTCCGCCGGCCCGACAGTTCGTGGACAAGCCCCGTTGACCGGGCGCCGGCGGGCCGGGTAGGGTTCGTGACGTGCCCGGAGGGGCCAGCAGCGATCGCTAACGGCGGAGATCACATCAACGCCCACGCGGTCGTGACGGTTCCTCCGGGCCGTTCGCTGTCCTGCGCTACCATCCCGCCGTGATCCCCCTCTGGCTCATCGGCCTGGGCGTCGTCGTCTGCCTCCTGGCGGGCCTCATGCTCCGCCGTATCGGGCCCGGGTTCCGGATCGCCCGGCTCCTGGCCGGCGCACCGGAGGTGACCGTGAGCGAGGTCGCCAGCGCAGCCGCCGCCGGGCAGCCGTACGTCCGGGTCCATGGCCGGATCGCCAGCGACGAGGAGTTCCCGGACGACCTGGACCGCCCGCTCGTCTACCGGCGTCGCCGGCTCGAGCTGGCCACGGACGCGCGCGCCCGGCGCTGGCGGACGATCGAGGACGAGGTCATGGCGGTGCCCTTCGGCCTCGAGGAGCGCACGGCCTTCGTGGCGGTCGATGCCAGCCGCCTGGACGATGGCCTCACGGTCATCGTGCGGGAGTCGGTCGGGACCGCCGCCGACGCTCCCGATCGGGTGCCTGCGGGCACGCCGCCGACGACCCCCCTCCGCCACCGCATCCACCAGGTCTCCGCCGTGGAGCACGCCTTCGTGGCCGGCGCACCGCGCATGGGTGACGATGGCGCCCCGTTGCTGACGGCGAGCGATGGCCGCCCGCTGATCCTGACCACCCTCGAGCTGCCGGAGGCGATGCGCCTGCTGGCGGCCGGCCACCGCCGGACCGTCGTCTGGAGCACCGTCCTGCTCGCGCTCGGGCTGGGCCTCGTGGCCCTCGGCATCGTGCTCGCGCTGACCCTCGTCCTGGCGCCCCCGGCCCTGGCCGCCTCGCCCGATCCGTCACCGATCATCGGTGGCGACACGCGCAGCGGCGGCGAAGGCGCCGGCCTGGCGGGCCAGCCCTTCCTCGCCCTGGCCGGCGTCGCCATCCTTGGCCTCCTGACGGCCGGCATCGCCGCCGCCTATGTCCGCTTGAGGCGGGACGGATGAGCGGCCGGCCGCCGCGCGATCAGGCCCGTCCCAGGACGCAAGCGCGACCGGCGTCGGCAGGGACCTCGGGCGCCGGCACGCCCCTTGGCGGGCGGCCGACGGCGCGGCTCGTCGGCCTGGCCGTCGTCGTGGCCGCCGTCGTGTTCGGGCTCCTCGGGCTGAGCAGGCTGGCTGGCGGCGGCTCGCCGCCGGACCCGTCGGGTTCGGTCGGCCTTGCGAGCCCGTCGCTCCCCGCCAGCCTCGGCCTCGACCTCGACCTCGGCGGAGGCCGTCGCCACGCCCACCCCGAGTCCGTCAGCATCCACCTCCCCCCAGGCGTCCGCGACGCCGGCACCGGCGGCGACCCCGACCGCCAGCGCGGCAGGCGAGCTCATCGCCCCGACCTCGGCCGTGGGCTTCGCCCTGCGCAAGACGGTCGTCGACATCGGCTTCCCCTTCCGTGCCGCCGCTGGGTATCGGTACTCGGAGCGGTTCCTCGCCCCACGCGTGGGCGCTACGCGGCGCTACAACCACGCGCGTGGCGTCTCGGCCAACGGCCGGCTCCTGCGTGCGCATGACGGCCTCGACCTGCTGGCCAAACGCGGGACGCGCGTCTACGCGGCGTTCTCGGGCACGGTCATCGACCCGGCCACGCGCTGGAAGCCCTGGGACCCCGAGCGCTACGGCAACATCGTCGTGGTCGTCTCCGAGGAGCCGACCAGCCCGGGCTATGCCGCCTTCTACGCGCACCTGGCCTCGGCCCGGGTCGAGATCGGCGATCACGTCGAGCGCGGCCAGTGGATCGGCCGGGTCGGCAACACGGGCAATGCCTCGGCCGAGCCGCCCCAGCTCCACTTCGAGCTGCGGGCACCGTTCCGGATCCCCGTTCGCGAGGGCGGACGCGATCGTCGGATCGACGCCTTCGACCCGCTGCCCAGCCTCCGCGCCGCGGATCCCAAGCGACAGGACTGACCCGTTCCGCGCATCCGGACGGGACCATCCGGTCATGGCAAGTGCTGGTAGGTCGAGCGCAGACTCGCCCAGCTCTCCTACCAACACCTGCCATCGGAGTCGACCACGAGCCCAGCGCCGGCGCCCGCCGATCGCACCGTCAGCATCGCGCTGGCGGCGCGCATCCTCGGCGTCCACCCCAACACCGTCCGGACCTGGACCGAGCTGGGCCGCCTGCCGGTCCTGCGCATCAACGCGCGCGGCGACCGCCGCTACCGCGTGTCGGACCTCGAGGCCTTCCTGGCCGCGGCGCAGCAGACGCCGGGTCCGCGCAGCCGACGATCCGATCGCGGCCCGTCCGGCGTGGCGCCCGGCCGCGACGTCCCCGGCCTGGCGGCGCGACGCAGCCGAGAGCTCCTGGTCCTCGGTGAGATCGCGCGGCTGACGGCGCACGTGACCGACCTCGACACCACGCTCCATCGCATCTGCCAGCTCCTGCGCGAGGCGTTCGACTACCGGCTGGTGGCGGTGGGGCAGCTGCGCGACGGCGTGATCGTCGCGCGCGTCACGCACGGCATCCCGGTCGACCGGCTGCCCGCCATGCCGGTCGGCTCGGGCATCGTCGGCTCGGCCGTCGCCGAGCGGCGCACGATCCTGGTCGAGGACGTCCGCCTCGACCCGCGCTACGTGATGAGCGTGCCCGAGATCGCCACCGAGATCGTCGTGCCCATCGAGACACCGGGCGGCACCTGGGGCTGCCTGCTTGCCGCGGACACGCGCCGGGGGGCCCTGACGCGGGACGACGCCGGGCTGCTCGAGGCGGTCGCCCACCAGATCGCAGCGGCAACGGAGACGGTCGGCCTTACGCAGCGGCTGGAACGGCAGCTGGAGCTTGCCGAGGCGCTCCGTCGGGTGAGCGCGGACATCAGCTCCAAGCTCGATCTGAACGTCATCCTGGCCGAGACGGTCGACCAGGCCACGACGCTCTTCGGGGCGGACCGAGGGGTCATCCACCGCCTCCGCATCGACGGCTCCTTCGAGGCACCGGTCGCCCGGGGGCTCTCCGAGCGATACCTCCAGCGGGTCGCGGATCTCCCGTCGCCCTCGCTGCCCAGGCTGGCCATGGAGACCGGCGAGGCGCTCTTCGCCACCGACTATGCCGACGACCCACGCGGCGCCGGCGTCCGCGACGCCGTCATCGAGGAAGGCTTCGACACCATCGCCGTGGCACCGATGGTGGCGGCCGGCCAGCCGCTCGGCGTGCTCGTCCTCTATCACGACCGTCAGCGGCCGTGGTCCAGCCCCGAGCTCGAGGCCCTCCGGGCGCTCGCCGCGCAGGCCAGCATCGCCATCCAGAACGCCGGCACCTATGCCCAGATGGCACGCTGGGCCGCACAGCTCCAGTCCATCCAGCAGCTGGGGGCGCGGCTCGGCCGCATGAGCAGCGTGCGCGAGATCGGCATGGCCATCGCCGTCGAGCTCCAGGAGCTCATCGACTACCACAACGTGCGCGTCTACCGCGTGGTCGGCGACGACTGCCTGCCGGTCGCCTGGCGCGGCAACATCGGCGAGTACACCGACGAGGTCGAGGACGAGCTCCACCTCAAGGTCGGCGAGGGCATCACCGGCTGGGTCGCTGCGCACGGCGTCGCCCAGTACCTGCCTGACGCCAACGCCGACGACCGGGCGCAGACCATCGTCGGCACCGACACCATCGACGAGTCGATGCTCATCGCGCCGATGGTCTTCGAGCAGCGGGTGATGGGCGTCATCGTCCTCTCCAAGCTCGGGCTCCACCAGTTCTCGCCCGACGACCTCCGCTTGCTCGAGATCTACGCCTCGCTTGCGGCCCAGGCCATGGCCAACGCCGACGCGACCGAGCAGCTCCGCGCCCAGTCCGACACGCTCGAGCGTCAGCTGCGCAGCCAGCGCGAGCTCGTGCGCATGACCGAGTCGATCTTCGCCTCGCTCGACCCACACGTCGTCCTCGACGAGATCGCCACCCGGCTCTCCTCGCTCATCCCTGTCGACAACATCGGCATCGACAAGCTCGACCGGGCAGCCGGGGAGTTCGTGCCCGTCGTCGCCCGGGGCGTGGACGAGGCCGAGTACCGCGGGCGGCGCCTGAAGGTGGGCGAAGGCGTGGCCGGCTGGGTGGCGGAGCACGGCGAAGGCCAGCTCGTCCTCGACGAGCTCGCTGACCCACGGGTGGCGCACTTCGAGGGCCTCGGGCCGGAGGCAGGCTCGCTCATCGTCGTCCCGCTGCGTGGCCGCGAGGGCACCGTCGGCGTCCTGACCCTCGAGCGGCTGGGCACCACGGCCGCCTTCACGACCGAGGAGTTCGAGCTCGTCCAGCTCTTCGCGGCCCAGGCCAGCATCGCCATGCAGAATGCCGAGCTCCACGCCGACGTCGTGGTCCAGGCCCAGACGGACGGGTTGACCGGCCTCCTCAACCACGCCACGTTCACGGCTGATCTCGAGCGCGCCGTCCAGGCCGGCGAGCGGTTCGGCCTGATCATGCTCGACCTCGATGACTTCAAGGGCTTCAACGACACCCTCGGCCACCCCACGGGCGACCTCCTCCTGCAGGGCATCGCTCGGGCGCTGACCTCCGCCGGCCGGGAGTCGGACCGGGCCTACCGCTACGGCGGTGACGAGTTCGCGCTCATCCTCCCGGGCACGGATGCGGCGGGCGCCCGCGCGGTCGCGGATCGCGTCCGGCGAGCCGTGCACGAGGAAGGCGGCCTGCGCGGGGGCGGCGGCTCCCTGGCGGTCACCTGCTCCACGGGTGTGGCCGCCTTCCCCGGCGACGGCGACGACGCGGCCACCATCCTGACCGCCGCCGACCGCGCCTGCTTCGTGGCCAAGCGCTCCGGGCGGGATCGAGTTGCCACGGCCGCCGAGGCAGCCGCAGCCGGAGCCGACCTCGTGCCCAGCGGCCCGACCCCGATCGACATGCCGAGCGCGCCACGATCCGCGGCTTGAGGCGGGCGCCCCCCAGGCTTGACGGGTCGGTACCATCGCGGTCATGAGCACGAACCGAGCCCCGGGCCGCCGGCCGCGCATCCTGGTCACCCTCCAGGCGCCCTCGGTGGCGGCCGATGCCGACATCGCCCGCACGAAGAACGGCCGTTACCTGGCCGAGGTCGAGGCCGCCGGGGGCGAAGCGATCGCCATCGACGAGACGGCGACCGAGGCAGAGCGTGCGTCGGCCTTCGCGAGCATGGATGGGCTCCTCCTGTCTGGCGGCGCCGACCTCGACCCCGGCCTCTATGGGCAGCCGGTCGACGGCTCGATCGGCATCGAGCGCGGCCGCGATGCCCTGGAGCTCGCCGCCTGGCGCGTGGCGGCCGAGCGCGGTCGGCCAGTGCTCGGCATCTGCCGCGGGATCCAGGCCATCAACGTCTTCTCGGGCGGGAGCCTCATCCAGGACCTGACCGGCCACACCAGCCCGCCCTACGGGTCCGGCCCGGCGAACCGTCACCCGATGCGCGTCAGCCGCGCCTCGCGCATGGCGCGCATCCTGCGGCCGACCGACCCGGGCGACTTCGTGATCCAGGTCAACACGTACCACCACCAGGGGTTCGGTCGCGATCAGCTGGCGCCCGGCCTGGCCGTGGCGGGCACGGCGACCCATGCCGCCGGCGAGATCGTCGAGGCCGTCGAGTCCGTCGGCCCGGGTCAGCTCATCCTCGGCATCCAGTGCCACCCCGAGCGCACGGAGTCCACGCCACCCGAATTCGCGCGCCTCTTCGCCTTCTTCGTGGACGCCGCCCGCTCCGCCTGAGCAACGACCCACCTCGCGGCCGCCGATGCTCGGCGCTCTCAGCGATTGGCGAGGTCGATGAGGAACGGTGGCACCCAGATCTGCGAGATGTCGGTGGTGAAGCCGAGCACCGTCAGGAGCGCGAACTGGGCCACGAAATACGCGATGACGAGCTTGTCGCGGCGGTCATAGACAAGGTGCTTGAGCCAGGTCCGCTTGCCCGTCCCGAAGCCGCGCAGGTCCATGGCATCGATGGTGTCCTCGGCACCGACGAGGGCGTTGATGACCGACGGCACGACGACCGGCATCGTGTTCCGCAGGCGGGACACCGGGCCACCTCTCGCCTCCTGCCAGTCGTGCCCCCGCACCCGCTGCGCATCGATGGTGGTCTGCATATCGTTGGCCAGGGAGGGCAGGAAACGGAAGGTCAGGTCGATGGCGAAGGCGAACTTGTCCGGCACCCCGAGGCGACGGAAGCTGATCCCGAAGGCATCAGGCGCCATCGCATACGCGATCGGGAAACCGACCAACGTCATGGCCGCAAAGCGCAACAGCTGTGTGCCTGCGTAGGTCAGAGACTGCGCTGAGACGGGCGTGCCAAGGATCGGGATGTAGAAGAACACGTCCAGCTCGTCGGGCGGGATGTTCGGCACCTCGCCACCGGTCATGAGCGTGTTGAAGATGACCAGCAGGCCGACGAAGAAGAGCACGAAGGCCCATTGGCGCCGGACGGCGGCCCACGGGATGGAGGCCTGGCGGTAGTACGCGTAGGCCACGAGATCCAGGAAGAGGACCACGCGCAGGTCCCACATCTGGATGACCGTAAACACGAAGAAGAAGATGACGAGGAGCAGGACTCGGGGGTCGCGGCGAGCAAGCCACGACCCCCGGCCGAGGTACCGCGGTGCGTAGTTCACGGGGGAGCCCGACCGCGTCTGTGCGCGTGCTCGTGGGTCAGCGGCCCATGCGCTCCTTGATCGGCTCCCAGATGAAGACCAGGATGGGCACCACGATGGCCGTCACGATGACGTTGCCGATCACGACCGGGAGATACGACCCGGCCAGGATCGTGCTCGGGTCGTTGCCGAAGACCCAGATGTCCGTCCACACGAAGAGGAAGCCGATCAGCACGGCAACGACACCAGCGATGGCGCCGCCGAGCGCTCGCTGGGCGACGGTGCCGCTCATCAATCGGCTCAGGTACAAGGGCGCGAGGCCGGCGATGAGTCCCACGAATCCGTTGGCCAGGCTCCAGTTCCAGGCCGTCAGCGCCCCGTAGCCGGAGAGCTGATCGCCGATGGCGTTGCCCACCAGGCCGGTGAAGAAGCCGACGATGGGACCGAAGGCATAACCGAAGAACGGGACGAGGCCGAAGGCCGGGCGCAGCGAGACGTTCTGCGTACCCGGCAGCGGCACCTGGATGATCAGCAGCAGGCCATACAAGACCGCGCCGATGGCGCTGTAGACGACGACTCGGGAGGTGACCTCCCACATCGTCGATCGAGAATTCCCTGTTCCGACCATGGAAGTCATGTGCGCTCCCTTCCCTCCTATGACCGGTCGGCCACCATGGCCGCCAGCCGCTCCGCGTCGACGAACCCTCCAGCCGTCGGCGCCCAACGTGCGTTGGCCTCCATCAGTGACGTTTCCCGCAGATTGCAGGCCCTCCATCGGTCGAGGTCTCGGACGACCTCCGCGGGCGCACCGTCGGCGACGACGCGACCCTCACGGAAGAGCAGGATACGGTCTGCGTGCGTGAGCGCAAGGTCGACATCGTGGGTCACGAGGTAGATGCTCTCGATGCGGGGGATGCCCCGCACCTGGGCCATAAAGCGGGTCGCGCTGGCGTGATCCTGGCCGGCCGACGGCTCGTCCAGGATGAGCGTCCGTGGGCGCACGCATAGCGCGATGGCGATGGCCAAGCGTTTCTGCTGGCCGAACGAGAGGGTCATCGGCGGTCGCTCGAGGATGTCCTCCTCGGCGTCCAGGCCGACGCGCGCCAGGGCATCTGCCACGAGCTCGTCGAAGGTGGCCGGGTCCGCGCCCAGGTTGGTCGGCCCGAAGAGCAGCTCCTCCTTGACCGTCCGGGCGAAGAACATCGCGCTCGGGCTCTGGAAGACATAGCCGAAGGTGCGCGCCATCTCCGCCACACGGCGATGGGCGGTGTCCTCGCCGTCGACCGAGATCGACCCTGCCATCAGCGGCAGCAGCTTCATGGCCGCCTTGAAGAACGTCGTCTTGCCCGAGCCATTCGGCCCCAGCAGGGCGACCGTCTCGGTGGCACCCAGGCGGGCGCTGACGTCGTGCAGGATCTCGACCTGGCCGTACCCGGCGCGCACCTCGGCGTAGTCGATGCGCGGCGGACGGTCATCAGGCTCAGGGCTCGGGGTCGATGGCTCGGTGGTCGGGGTCGATCCGTCGGTGGTCGGGGTCGATGGCCCCGTCGCGTCTGCCCGTCGTCGGGCCTGGTCCACGATGGCCGGGAAGGGCAGCTTGACGAGCGCCGGGTCGGCCACGGCCATGAAGCCATCCATGGGACCCAGGAACCGGGTCTCCCCGTGGTCCATGTAGAGCACCCGATCCGGGCGGAGCTCGAGCGCCTCCTCGACGCGATGCTCGACGATGACCACCGCGCTGCCCTCGTCGGCCATGCGTCGCAGGATGGCCAGCAGCTGGGAAGCGGACGCTGGATCGAGGTTGGCCAGCGGCTCGTCGACGACGAAGAGCCGCGGGCGCATCATCAGGATGCCGCCGACGGCCACGAGCTGGCGCTCGCCGCCGGAGAGCGCCGACGTCTCGCGGCCCGACAGGTGGCCGATGCTCGTGCGCTCGAAGACCTCCCGGATGGCCTCGCGGATCGCCTCGCGCGGGACGGCCAGGTTCTCGGGCCCGAAGGCGAGCTCCGCCTCCACGGTCGCGCCGACGATCTGGCGGGCCGGATCCTGGAGCACGGTGCCGACGATCTGCGCCAGGTCGCGCAGTCGGAGCTCGGCGACCGGACGGCCCTGGACGCGCACCTCGCCGACGAGGGTGCCGCTGTACGCGTGCGGGATGAGCCCGTTGATGGCGCGGATGAGGGTGCTCTTGCCGCAGCCGGACGGACCGGCCACGAGGAGCACCTCGCCAGCCTCGACCGTCAGGGAGACGCCCCGGATCGCCGGCTGGCTCGCCCGGCGATAGGTGAACGTCAGGTCATCGACTCGCAGGAGGGACGCCGGGAGGGGGTCGCCGCCCGGTCCGCTCGGCGCCTCGGCGATGGCGGTCACGATCAGACGGCGACGAGGCCGATGCGCTCGCCTTCGTGGACCCCGAGCCGCTCCGCGGCGGACGCCTGGTTGAGGGCCAGGCAGAGCCGTCCATCCGAGTCCTCGAAGAGCAGGGCAGCACCCGGCTCGACCCGACCGAAGGTCTCGGCCCAGACGAGGTCGAGGTCGGCCACGCGCAGCGGCAGACCCGGTGTCAACGGCCCGACGACGGCCGCCAGGTCGTCGGGCACGCCGCCGAGATAGAGGTTGCCGAACGAGTCCACGGTCACGACCTCGATGCCCAGGCCGCCATCGATCGGCTCGGGTCGCGATGGCGAAAGCCTGACGAGCGTGGCGGGGTCCAGCGCCGCACCCAGGGCGTCGATCGGCACACCCGTCGCCAGGTGGCCGGCGGCCGGCGCGAAGACATCGCGGCCGTGGAAGGTCGTGGTCACGATCGGCAGGCGGTATTCGGCCGCCTCCAGGGCATGGACGCGCCGGATGCCACCCAGACGCTCGGCGACGGCCATGAACAGCCCGTTATCTGGCCCGACGAGCACGTCGCCGCGCTCGACCTCGATGGCCACACCTCGGCGTTCCGTGCCGACACCCGGATCGACCACGGCCACGTGCGTTCCGATGGGCAGCCAAGGCAGGCCGTACCAGAGCGCCAGCGAACCGGCGCGGACGTCGAAGGCAGGCACGTACGCGGTCAGGTCGATGACCGTCGCCTGCGGGGCGATGGTCAGGATCACGCCGCGGCAGATCGCCGTCGCCACCGGGCCGAAGTCCGCGGTCACGCTGACGAAGCTCATCGCACCACCTCGGCGCGGCGGATGGTCAGCGCGAGGCCATCGCGCAGGCCGAGGACCTGGGCACCCGACGCCTGGTTGGCGGCCACGCAGATGCGCGCGTAGGCGTCCTCGTAGACGAGCGGGGCGCCGAGCGGCACGCGTCCGAAGGTCTCCACCCAGGGCACGACGGCCTCGTGGTCGCCGGCCTCGTCGGCCCAGCTCAGACGCAGTGCGTCGCCGAAGGCTAGCCGACCGATGGCCGCCTCGAGCTCCGCCACCTCGCCGACGAGCTTGATGTTGCCGAAGGAGTCCACGTACACGATGGCCGTCTCGAACGCACCCTCGAGCACACGAGCCACGGGCCACTCGAGGCGCAACAGGGAGTCGGATGCGACGGCCTGTCCAAAGGCCTCGATGGGCACCCCGTTGGCCAGGTGGGCGCCCGCCGGGGCGAAGATGTCGCGGCCGTGGAACGAGGTCGAGACGGCCGGCAGTTGGAACTCGCGCGCCTCCAGACGGTGCGCGGCGGTGATGCCGCCGAGCCGCTCGGCCGCTGGGATCAGCAGCCCGTTGTCCGGGCCGACGAGGACGTCGCCCCGAGCGGTGGCCACGGCCAGCGGATGCCGCTCGGTGCCGACGCCGGGATCGACGACGGCCACGTGGGCACCGACGGGCAGGTAGGGCAGCGTCGCCCAAAGCGTCAGCGCGCCGTCGCGGATCTTGAACTTGGCGATCTCCGAGGTCACGGTCATGACCGTCGCGGCGGGAGCGATGGCATGGACCACGCCGACGCAGATCGCGGTCGAAGGATCGCGGGCGCCGAAGTCCGTCGTCAGGCTGACGAACGGCACGCCGCGACCGGCCGAGGGGTCGCTTGCCCGGGCGGCGGGCGTGGTCTCAGGTTGGAGGAACGTTCTGGGCATGCCGCGGATGGTAACCGCCGTTCGGCCACCTCGCGACCTCGCGCCGGAGGCGCCGAGCGCGACGCGCGGCCCCGCCGCCGCTCGACCGGGTACGCTTGCGGGCGTGGACGGCACGCGCGACCGGGGCGGCCTCAAGTGGGACCGGGCGGCCCGCTACCTCAAGGTGGCGATGATCCTGCACGCCCATCCTGAGGGCGTCAGCGCGCAGCAGATCGCCGACCAGATCGGCGTCTCCAAGCGCACAGCGTATCGCGACCTCCAGGCCATGGACAACGACGCCGAGCTGCCGATCTGGCAGGACAAGGGCCGCTGGGGCCTGGAAGCCGGCGCCTTCCTGCCGCCGCTCAACCTCACGACCCACGAGGCCATGGCCCTCTTCCTGGCGGCCCGTGTGCTGGCCAAGGCCAGCGACGAGCTCGACAGCGAGCTCATCGCCGCCTTCCTGAAGCTCGGTGGCGTCCTGCCCGACGTGCTCGGCGAGCACGTCCAGGCGACGATCGATGCCTTCGCCGCGACCCGCGTGCCGGACGAGCGGTTCACCCGCGTCCTGCGCACGCTGACCGAGGCCTGGGCCGGGCGGCGCGTGGTCGAGATCGTCTATGGGCCGGGGGTCTACGACGCGGCCAAGGAGGGTCGCCGGACGCGCATCCGGCCCTACCTGATCGAGCCCTCTGCGCTGACGCACGCGCTCTACCTCATCGGCTGGGACGAGGCGCGCAGTGCACGCCGGACCTTCAAGCTCGAGCGCATCGTCGAGGCCACGCTCACGCCCGAGACCTTCCAGCCGGACGCCGCCTGGGATCCGGTCTCGGCCATGCGCGACGGCTGGGACATCATCGCCGATCAGCCCGTCGAGACCATCACGCTGCGCTTCTCGCCTGCCGTCGCACGCCGCGTGGCCGAGACCACCTGGCATCCCAGCCAGAAGCTGGAGTGGCACGACGACGGGTCGCTGACCTGGCAGGGCCGCGTCGCCGGCACGCACGAGATCCGCATCTGGATCCTCGGCTGGGGGGCCGACGCCGAGGTGCTCGCCCCCCGCTCGCTGCGCGACTCGGTGGCCGAAGAGCTGGCCCGGGCTGCCGCTGCCTACAGGTCGTGAGCGTCGACGCGGTGACCTGAGCTCCGGCTAGGACGCCTGGGCGACCACCGGCACGGCCTGGGCCGCAGCCACCAGGCGTGGGAACCAGAAGCGCCAGAGCGCCTCGTGGTCGTCGCGCGATCGCCGGCTGGCCAAGCCGACGTGGCGCAGGGTCAGGTGCGTGCGAGGACCATGCGAGATGGCATCGAAGGCGACCACTGAGGGCGCGGCCAGTGGCTCGGCGGGATAGTCCCAGGTGAAGCTGACGTGCTGCGGCGCGTCGACGGCGACGACCTTGCCGACGACATCGGCGTCCAGCAGCCGGAAACGGAGCGCGCCGCCGGGCCGTGGCTCGAAGGCGGCCTCGTCGAGCCAGCGCGCGAAGCCTTCGGCCGTGGCCACGAGGTCGAAGACGACCTGGCGCGGGGCGTCGATCTCGGCCTGCAGCTCGACCCGGGCGTCCATGCCGACACGATACCGCGTGAGCGCACGCGCGCGGTACGATCGTGGACCATCGGGATCCGTTCGGGGATGGCAACCGTGTCGCACTTCCGCCTGACCTACCTCTTCGAGGTGCCGCTCGTGCGTCGGGTGGCCTGGCACCTGTCGCGGGTCCGGCGGAGCCTGGATCGGCGCTTCTTCATCGCGCTCGGCACGGGGCTCTTCGTCGTCGTGCTCGTGGCGGCGCTGGCCATCACCGTCCTCGAGAAGCCCTGGACGTTCGAGTCGCTGGGCGACTCGATGTACTGGAGCATCACGACCATCTTCGGGCAGGGCGACGCGACCTACGCGACGTCGCCCGGCGGTTGGCTCGTCAGCTGGCTGCTCATCCTCTTCGGCGTGGCGATCCTGGGGACGATCACCGGCGCCTTCGTGGCACTCGTCATCGACTTCCTGCTCAAGGAGGGCCAGGGCATGGGCGCATCGGGCTTTCGCGATCACATCGTCATCTGCGGCTGGAACGCCACGGCGCGTGACCTCGTGGACGAGCTGCAGACGGACGACTATCGGGCCAAGCTTGTGCTCGTCCATCGGGCGGATCGCAGCCCTGCCGGCAGCGGCGTCTACTTCGTCAACGGCGACCCGACCGACCTCGCCGACCTCGAGCGCGCCGGCATCGAGGACGCCCAGGCCGCCCTCATCTTCCCGGCCAGCCCGACCGACGACGCCGACATGCGCTCGATCCTGACCATCATGGCCATCGAGTCCGTGGCGCCACACGTGCGCACCGTGGCCGAGGTCAACAACCCCCGCCACGTCGAGCACTTCCGTCGCGCCCGGGTGGACGAGGTCCTGGTCACCTCGAGCCTCGCTTCGCGGCTCCTCGCCCGCTCCGCGCTCTATCCCGGCCTGACCGGGCTGGTCACCGACATCGTCTCGGGCGGCGAGGGCTCCGAGCTCTACCGCGTCACCTGCCCGAGGCGTATGTCGGCTTGTCGGTCGACGAGGCCAGCGCCCGGCTGCGCGCCGAGCATCGAGCGACCCTGCTGGCTGTCGGCCGGGGCAGCACGACGATCGTCAACCCGGCCACCGACTTCCACATCGAGGCCGGCGACGAGGCACTCGTCGTGGCCGAGTCGCTGGGCACCCTGGCGCCGCTGAAGTTCGTCAAGATGGCGGCCGCCTCGGCGGGCGAAGCCGACCTGACCCGTTCCGCCGCCTCGGCGTGAACGACGCTAGACGGCCTTGACGGCGGCGATCAGCTCGGCCAGGCCGGCCTTGGCGTCGGCGAAGAACATGGCCGTCTTGGGGTTCGTGTAGAGCTCGTTGTCGATGCCCGCGTAGCCGCGACCCATGGAGCGCTTGATGACGATGATGCTGTGCGCCTGGTCGACGTCCAGGATGGGCATGCCCGAGACCGGTGTGCCGGGTCGCCGCGCGGCCGGGTTGGTGACGTCGTTGGCGCCGATGACCAGCGCCACGTCGCAGCGCGGGAACTCGGGGTTGATCTCCTCCATCTCCTTGAGCTGCGGGTAGGGCACGTTGGCCTCGGCCAGGAGCACGTTCATGTGGCCGGGCATCCGGCCGGCCACGGGATGGATGGCGTACTTCACGTCCACGCCGCGCGATTCGAGCAGGTCGGCCAGCTCGCGCACGCCGTGCTGCGCCTGGGCGACCGCGAGACCGTAGCCGGGCACGATGATGACGCTGCTGGCGTAGGCCAGCTGGATGGCGGCATCGTCGGCCGAGACGCTGCGCGGACGGAGCCGCCGGGGCCGCCGGCGTCCGCCACCGTCCCCTCGCCACCGCCGAAGCCACCGGCGATGATGTTCAGGATCGACCGATTCATGGCGTCGGCCATGAGCTTGGTCAGGATGCCGCCCGAGGCGCCGACCAGGGCGCCGGCGATGATCAGCACCGGGTTGCCGATGACGAAGCCGGCCATGGCCGCGGCCGTGCCGGTGAACGAGTTGAGCAGCGAGATGACGACCGGCATGTCGGCGCCGCCGATGGGCAGGACCATGGTGATGCCGAAGAGCAGGCCGGCCAGGACGACGGCGCCCAGGATGGCCACGCTGGCCGTGGCGTCGAGCGCCACGACGTCCGCCGCGCTGAGGACGAGGGCGACGAGACCGATGACGGCCACCAGGGCCAGCAGGAAGGTCACGATACGGCCGCCAGGGACCATGATCGGCTTGCCCGAGATGACGCCCTGGAGCTTGCCCGAGGCGATGAGCGAGCCCGAGAAGGTCACGCAGCCGATGACCGCCCCGAGGACGACGAAGACGGCCGTCGAGACGATGAGCTCGCGGGTGCCGACGATGCGCAGGTAGTCGTCGATGGCGACCAGCGCCGCCGCGCCGCCACCGACCGCGTTGAAGAGCGAGACGAGCTGGGGCATGGCGGTCATCTGGACGGTCCTGGCCATCCACAGTCCGACGCCACCGCCGATGGCGAAGCCGACCACGATGATGGCGATGGCCGTCGTGCTCAGCCCGCCGGGCCGCGTGGCGAGATACGGGATCGTGACCAGCACGGCCAGGGTCATGCCACCGGCCGAGAGCCGGTTGCCCGAGCGCGCCGTGGCCGGCGAGTTCATCTGGTGGAGGCCGATGACGAACGCCGCCGCGCCGGCCAGCCAGGCCAGGAAGACGAAGGTGTAGATCCACTCCTGCGACATCACTCGCCCTCGGTCGGCTTGGTCGGGGCGACCGGCTTCTTGCGGAACATCTGGAGCATGCGGTCGGTCACGACGTAGCCACCGACCACGTTCATGGCCCCGAACAGCACGGCCACGAAGGCAAGGGCGTAGGAGAGCGGGTTGTCGGCTTCGGCGGCGATGAGCATGCCGCCCACGAGGACGATGCCGTGGATCGAGTTGGCGCCGGACATCAGCGGCGTGTGCAGGGTCGCCGGGACCTTGCTGATGACCTCGAAGCCGACGAGGATGGCCAGCACGAAGATGGCCAGGGCGTTGAGCAGCTCGGGGCTCATGCGGCACCTCCCGCGGCGGGCGCCGGCTCGAGGAGCTTGCGCGTGGCTTCCTGGACGACCGCGCCACCGGTGGCGATGACGGTGGCGGCCGTGATCTCGTCGCTCATGTCGAGCGGCAGGCTGCCGTCCTTGACCAGGTGGCGCACGCAGCTCGTAGACGTTGCGAGCGTAGAAGGCCGAGGCGCCGGCCGGCATCGAGGCCGGCAGGTTGTCTGGCGCGATGATGGTCACGCCGTTCTCGGTCACGATCGTCTCGCCGGCCTGCGACAGCTCGACGTTGCCGCCCAGGGCGCTGGCGGCCATGTCCACGATGACCGAGCCGCTCTTCATGGCGCGCACGGCGTCCGCGGTGACCAGCAGCGGTGGTCGGCGACCGGGCACCTGGGCGGTCGTGATGACCACGTCCATGGCGGCGATGTGGCCGTTGAGCTCGTCCTGCTGCGCCTTCTGCTCCTCCGGCGTGAGCGCTCGCGCGTAGCCGCCTTCGCCGGTCGCGTCGACGGCCGACTTGAGGACGATGAACCCGGCGCCGAGCGACTCGGCCTGCTCCTTCGTCTCCTTGCGCACGTCGTAGGCCTTGACGATGGCGCCCAGCCGACGGGCGGTGCCGATGGCCTGGAGCCCGGCCACGCCGATGCCCAGGACGAGCAGGTTGGCGGGCTTGGCCGTGCCGGCGGCGGTGGTCAGGAGCGGGAAGTAGCGGCCGTACGCCGCGGCGGCGATGAGGACCGCCTTGTAGCCGCCGACGTTGGCCTGCGAGCTGAGGGCATCCATGGTCTGTGCCGCGCTGAGCGTGCGCGGCAGGGCGTCAAGGCTGATGGCCGTCACGCCGCGGTCGGCCAGCGTCTTGGCCGTGGCCGGATCGATGAGCGGCGTCAGCAGGCCGATGACGGCCTGCCCGGACCGCAGGCTGGCGATCTCATCGGCGTCGGGCTTGGCCACACGCAGCACGATGTCGGCCTGCGCGTAGAGGGCCTCGGTCGGGACGACGGTCGCTCCGGCTTCGGCATAGGCGCTGTCTGGGATGAGCGCGCCGGCCCCGGCGCCCGCCTCGACGAGCACCTCCAGGCCGGCCGCCTGGTACTTCGCGAGCAGCTCGGGGACGAGCGCCACGCGGCGCTCGGAGGGCGCGCGCTCTCGGACGACTCCAACCTTCATGCGGGGGAACCCTTGTCGTACGTGGTCGATATCGCCGGTAAGGATAGCGGTTCGCCCTGCTCCGGACGGGGCTTCGGCGTTCCGGTCCGAGCGACCCTGGGCACGATCGGGGGCGGTGGTTAGACTCGGGCCATGAAGCGACTCCTCGCCGCGCTGCTCGTGCTCGTCCTGGCCGCCTGCACGGCATCCGGCTCGCCATCGCCCTCGACCCCAGCCGCATCGACCATCGGACCGACGGCGAGTGCGACCGCCGCGCCGACCGACCAGCCGACGGCGGCCCCGACCGCTGCGCCGACCAGCGCCCCGACGCGCGCAGCCCGAGCCGACGGCCGACCTGGGCGACTTCATCTGCAGCTATCCGTACGCCGTGGACGGGAACGCGGAGCGCGCGCACATCAGCGACGTGCGCGTCGGTGCCCACGAAGGCTATGACCGCATCGTCTTCGAGTTCGAGAAGGGCATCCCCGCGCTGGACGTCAAGGTCGGCAAGCCACCCTTCACCAAGGACCCCAGCGGCCTGCCATTGAAGGTCGACGGTGAGCGTTTCCTCGTCTTCATCCTTCGCGGCGGCACGGCGGTCACCCCGAACGGTCGCGTGACCTATGACGGCCGAACGAACTTCAGGCTCGACCGACCGCCCCTCGTCCAGTTCGTCCAGGCCGGCGACTTCGAGGCGCAGAGCGAATGGGTCGCCGGCCTGACCAAACCGGTCGGCATGACCGAGCCTGGCTGCATCCGCGTCTTCGCCCTCAGCGACCCGGACCGCCTCGTCATCGACCTCGCGGCGCCGTAGCCGCTCGACGCTTCACGCCTGAGGCCCGCTCCAGCTGGCGGCTGTCCCTACACTGCGGTCCATGGCGCATCCTCAGTTCGAGGCAGTCAACCTCATCAGCGATCCGATCCACGGGTACATCGAGCTCACCAAGCGCCTCTCCGCCGAGCAGAGCAGCCGAGCCGGTCTGCCGGCCGAGGCCGTGGCCGAGGCCGACCTGCTCGACACGCCCTGGGTCCAGCGCCTGCGGCGGATCTCGCAGCTGCAGAGCGCGCGCTGGGTCTTCCCGACGGCGGAGCACAGCCGCTTCACCCACGGCCTGGGCGTGATGCACGAGGGCGGCCTCTGGGCGCGAGCGCTGTACCCGACCCTGCGCGAGGTCCTGCTGGCCGACACGCTGGCCGAGGGTGATGCTTCGGAGGATCCCATCCCGTCCGAAGCGCTGGTGGTCGAGACCGTCCGCGTGGCCGGGCTGCTGCACGACGTCGGACACGGCCCCTTCGCCCATTACTTCGACGAGCATGTCCTGTCGGCCTTCCCGGCGCCGGCGCATCCCAGCCGCGACCCGGCCAAGCGCCTCTCGCACGAGGACCTCGGCCAGGCCATCGTCGAGCGCGAGCTGGCGCCCATCATCGCCGGCCTGCGGCGTGCGCCGGCGCTCGAGGCGGAGCGGGCCGCCTTCGCCGAGGGCGAGGCCATCGAGCCGCGCTGGATCAGCTTCCTGATGTCCAAGCCGCCGCTGGCGGATCCCACCATGCCGCTCTGGGTCCGACGCCTGCAGCCGCTCTTCAGCGGCATCTTCACCGTCGACAACCTCGACTACGTGCGCCGTGACGCGTACATGACCGGCGTCTCGACCGGTCCCGTGGACGCCGACCGCCTGCGCCGCTATGCCTTCATGAGCCCGCGCGGCCTGGCGCTCTACGAGCCCGGCCTCGGCGCCCTCGAGCAGTTCCTCATGTCGCGGCTCTTCATGTACAACACGGTCTACTTCCATCGGACGGTGCGCGCCATCGACCTCGACCTCGAGGAGGTCTTCGCGCCGAGCATCCGGGCCATCTACGGCGAGGGCAACCCGCTCGACGACCTGGCCGCGTACGTCGCCCTCGAGGAGTACGCCCTCCTGCATCAAGCGTCGCTCTGGGCGGCTGGGCGATCGCTCGACCCGGCGCCGGCGCCCGGCTCCGGTCTCGTCACGCCCGAGGTCGGTCGTCTCTGGCGCGGCATCCTCCTGCGCAATCCGACCTGGCGGGCGATCGCGGAGGTGCGGCGCGATTCGCGTTTCGGGGGCACGCGCGAGGACGCGCTGGCGGAGCTCCAGGCATCCGCCGAGGCCTACCTGGCCGCCCTCCCGCACTCGGACGGCACAACCGGTCGAGAGCCGGATGACGCGACGACCGTCCGCTTCGACCTGGCCGAGGCGGACGGGCGCCCGCAGAACCCGCTGCACGCCCACGGCAGCCTGATCATCGCGCGGCGCGATGGCACGCTGGACCCGGCGCTCCTTGATGACCTGCTCCAGCGTCTGCCGGCCGTGGTCGTCACCGGCCGCGCCTACGTGCGCAGCGCGGCGGCCATGGCTCCCGGCTGACCGGCGCTGACCCGTGGCCCGCTCGGCCCGCGCGTTCGTCCTCCATCACACGCGGCTTCGCCCGGTGCCCGGCCTGGCGGCCGTCCGCCTGCATCTCGCCGACGAGGTCCTCCCCTTGTGGCATGCGGTCCAGCTCGAGACCGACGATCCGGAGGCGGCGCTGCCGTACTGGGCGTTCGCGTGGGCCGGTGGCCTCGGCCTCTGCCGCTACCTCCAGGAGCACGCCGAGGCGGTCGCCGGTCGACATGTCCTGGACCTGGCGTCCGGCTCCGGGCTGTGCGCGATCGTCGCGGCGGGTGCCGGTGCGCTGACCGTCACGGGCGCCGACATCGACGCCTTCTCGGCCGCCGCGATGGCGCTCAACGCCCGGGCGAACCGCCAACGGATCTCCATCGTCACGCGCGACCTCCTCGACGACCAGGCGCCCGACGTGGATGTCATCCTGGCCGGCGACTGCTGGTACGAGGCGGCGCTCGCCGAGCGGGTCCTCCCGTGGCTCCGCGAGGCCCATCGCCGCGGCATCGACGTGCTGGTGGGCGATCCGGGTCGGCGCTACCTGCCGACCGATGCGCTCGTCGAGCTGGCCTGTTACGACGTGCGCACGACGACCGAGCTCGAGGACCTCGAGCAGAAGGAAGGCCGGGTCTACACCCTCCGACCCGAAGGGTAGAGCGCCGAGGCCTCCCGCGCGGCCAGGCGCGCTTCCAGCCAGGGCACGGTCAGCTCCAGCCCGAGGTCGACAGCCTCCGGCGACGAGAGGCCGCGTGAGCGGAAGTGGAAGAAGGCGGGTGGCCCGATGACGGCCGCCACCACCGTCAGCGCCCGATCGTCGTCACCGAGCGGGCCCAGCGCCGCGCGCATGAACGCGTCCATCGACGCGTTGTACCGCTCGACCCGGCTCGACCAGGCTTCGAACAGCTCCGGCTCGCGCTCGTAGGCGAGCCACCAGGCCTGGCTCCGCTCGTAGAACTCGGCCATGGCTTCGGCCAAACGACGCAGGCGCGGGCCGATGCCATCGACGCCATCGAAGATGTGCACGCTCGGCGGCTGCAGCTCGGCCAGCACCGCGTCGAAGACGGCGGCCGGGAGCGCGTCGCGATCCGGGAAGTGATTCCTGACCGTGGCCGGCGCGACATCCGCCGCATGCGCGACGGCCAGCGTCGACGCTGCGGACATGCCTCGTTCGCGGTAGATCTCGACGGCCGCCGCCACGATCCGGGCGCGTGTGTCCGCCTTCTGGCCGGCGCGCTTGCCAAGCCTGTACTGACGAGGCATGACCCTCCTAATCTATTGACTACCAGTAGCAGTCAAATCATACTGCCGATGACGGTCCATCCACGAGGAGCCTGGACATGATGATCGAGGACGGAGACTTCTTCCGCGCGGCAGGGCTGTCGGCGGTCGTCGCCCTGATCGCCCTGGTGATCGCTGGCATCACGCTCGGCCTCTTCTTCGGCGGCGCCGGCCAATGGTGGGGGCCGGTCAACGACGTCTTCACCGCGATCCTGATGTTCGCCCTGATCGTGCCCATCCTGGCCACCGATCGGATCGTCGTGCCCGAGGCCGGGCTGTGGTTCCGTGTCGTGACCGTGGCGGCCGTGGCCGGTGCCGTCCTGGCCGGCGTGGGCCAGCTCCTGCTCGTGCTGGGCGTCATCGACCTCCAGACGTCGTTCATCACCGGCGGTCTCGGCTTCCTGCCCGTGCTCGTCTGGATCGGAGCCCTGGTCGTGGTGGCCGGTCCCATGGGCCTGCTGCCGACATCCATCGCCTGGTTCGCGGCGGCGACCATCGCCCTCATCGTCGTCGCCGCCGTGATCACGTCGATCTCCACCGGTCCCCTGGCGTGGATCGCGTGGATCGGGGTCGTGATCGCCCTGGCGCTCTGGATGGCCAGCCTCGCCACCACGTTCCTGGCCCGCATCACGACCTGACCGACGCGGGGGCCGCCTGGGCGGCTCGACTTGCCGTGACTGGGTGCGCAGGCTAGGCTCGCGCACACATGACGACCCCCGAGGCGCCATCGACGTCCCCCGATCCGTCGCCCGAGATCCGCCTGACCACGCTCTCCAAACGCTTCAACGAGGTCGTCGCCGTCGACGCCATCTCGCTGACCATCGAGAGCGGCGAGTTCTTCTCCCTGCTCGGGCCGTCGGGCTGCGGCAAGACGACGACGCTGCGCATGATCGGCGGCTTCGAGCAGCCGACGAGCGGCACGATCGAGCTGCGCGGCAAGGACGTGACCGGGGACCCGCCCGACAAGCGACCGGTCAACATGGTCTTCCAGAACTACGCGCTCTTCCCGCACCTCGACGTCGGCGACAACGTCGCCTTCGGTCTCAAGCGCAAGCAGGTCCCCAAGGCGGACATCACGCGGCGGGTGGACGAGGCGCTCGAGCTCGTCCATCTCACGGGCTACCAGCGACGCAAGCCGAACCAGCTCTCCGGCGGCCAGCAGCAGCGGGTCGCGCTCGCCCGGGCGCTGGTCAACCGTCCCAACGTGCTGCTTCTCGACGAGCCGCTCGGCGCCCTCGACCTGAAGCTGCGCAAGCGCCTCCAGGTCGAGCTCAAGCGGATCCAGCAGGAGGTGGGCATCACCTTCGTGTACGTCACCCACGATCAGGAAGAGGCGCTCACGATGAGCGACCGCATCGCCGTCATGCACCACGGCCGGATCGAGCAGCTGGGCACGCCGGAGGCGCTCTATGAACGCCCGACGACGACCTTCGTGGCGGACTTCATCGGGACCACGAACCTGCTCCGCGGCACCGTCGAGGCGCTCGACGACGGCGCCGCGCTGGTGCGGCTCGAGGGTGGCGATGTGTGCCGCATCGGTCGACCGGGCCGCACCGTGGGACAGGTGGTCGACATCAGCCTCCGCCCGGAGGCGATCGCCATCCGGACCGGCCGAGGATGGGACCGGAGCCGCTTCCGGCATCTCGGCTACCATCCAGCAATCCGCGTACCTGGGCTCGGCGGTCCAGTACCTCGTCCGCACGACCGGAGGCGTCGTGCTGACGGTCTTGGTCTCCAGGAGCGCGGACCGGCTGCCGACGGCGCAGGCCGTGCGGCTGCAGTGGCCACCGGACGAGGCGCTCGTGCTGGGAGATCGGCCGGGTGGCCTGGAGGAGACCGGGTGACGGGCAAGGAAGGGCCCCGCCCGGACCATGAGGAGACGCCATGACGCACCCCTATGACGGCTCATCGATCGATCTGGAACGCCAGCTGGTCCGGTACATGGCCGAGCGGCGGATCACCCGCCGACAGCTGCTCGAGCGCATGGCGGCTGTCGGCGTCACGGCGGCCCTGGCGCCCGTCGTCGCGGCCTGCACCGGCAGCGGCGCAGCGTCCGACTCGCCGGCCGCCAGCCCGTCGTCTGCCGCCGCCACGACGGCGCCCTCGAGCGGCCCGACGGCGAGCGCCGAGCCCACGCCCGTGCCCTCGCCCGAGAGCGAGCTGTTCATCTACAACTATGCCGAGTACATGGACCCCGAGATCATCAAGCAGTTCGAGGACGCGAACGGGGTCAAGGTCACCGAAACGTACTTCGACTCCTACGACGTGATGTATCCCAAGATCCTGGCCGGCAACAGCGGCTTCGATCTGACCTTTCCGACCGACACCGACGTGCCAGGGCTGGTCGAGCAGGGCCTGGTCCTGCCGCTCGACCGCTCGCTCATCCCCAACGTCACGAACCTGGCCGCCGAGTGGCTGCATCCGGCCTACGACCCCGACCACACCCACTCGATGCCGTACATGTGGTGGACGACCGGGTTCGCCTACGACAGCGACAAGATCGACGAAGCGCCGACGAGCTGGGCAACGCTCTGGGACGAGCGCTTCGCGAAGCACATCATGATGCTCGACGACCAGCGCGAGGTCTTCGCGGCGGCCCTCATCCGCCAGGGCAAGAGCATCAACACCGTCGACGATGCCGAGCTCGACGCGGCGCTCGCCTTGCTCAAGGAGCAGCGGCCGCTCGTCCGCAAGTACAGCAGCGACCCGATCGGCGACTTGAAGTCCGGCAACATGTGGCTCGGCCACGACTGGAGCGGCGACATCTGGGCGGTGCAGGAGACCCGGCCGTCGATGACCTTCGTGCTGCCAGAGGAAGGCGCCGTGCGCGGCTCGGACGCCGCCGTCATCCTGCAGGGCGCCCCGCACCCGGTCGCCGCCAACCTGTTCATCAACCATCTCCTCGACGCCAAGGTCAGCGCCGCCAACACGAACACGGTCTACTACATGGGTCCCAACGCCGCGGCCAAGGAGTTCATCAACCCCGACATCCTGGCCGATCCGGCGCTCAACCCTGATCAGGCCACGCTCGAAGGCCTCCAGGAGCTGCTCGACCCAGGTGCCGACCTGGAGAAGTACGCCTCTCGCTACCAGGAGCTTCGAGCGGGCGGCTGACCCCGCCTCGACAGCCGACCGTCTGATCGCGTCCCCGACGGACGTCCGCTGACATGCGTCGCCGCCTGGGGCCGGGCACGCTCGCGCTGCCGGGCATCGCCTGGCTGGTGCTCTTCTTCCTCGTCCCGCTGGCCATCATCGTCGTCGTCAGCCTCGGCGACCACGATCGCTTCGGGAAGATCCTGCTCGACTCGCCGAGCCTCGACAACTACGTGGCGGCGCTCGATCCGATGTTCCTCTCGCCGGTCTGGAACTCGCTTCGCTACGCGGCCGCCACGACCATCCTCTGCCTGCTCATCGGCTACCCCGTGGCGTACTGGATCTCGCGCTACGGCGGACGACACAAGACGCTGCTCCTCGTCCTGGTCATGCTGCCCTTCTGGACGAGCTACCTCATCCGGACCTACGCCTGGATCACGATCCTGGGCGATGTCGGCGTGGTCAACTCGCTGCTCGGCGCCTTCGGCATCGTCGACGAGCCGATCATCATGCTCAACACCGAGTTCTCCGTCGTGCTGGGCATGACCTATGGCTTCCTGCCCTTCGCCATCCTGCCGCTCTTCGTGTCCATCGACCGGCTCGACGACGCGCTCGTCTGGGCAGCCCGTGACCTGTACGCCAGCGGAGCCTCGGCCTTCCGATACGTGACCCTGCCGCTGACGATGCCGGGCATCGTGGCCGCCTCGATCCTGACCTTCATCCCGGCCATCGGCGACTTCGTCACGCCGGACCTGCTCGGTGGCGCCGAGACGACGACCATCGCCAAGATCATCCAGAGCCAGTTCCTCGGCGCTCGGGACTGGCCGGCAGGCGCGGCCATGGGCGTGCTGCTGATGGCCGTCACCATCATCGCCTCGCTGGCCGTCATCCGGAGCCTGCGACGCGAGGTGCTCGGCTGATGCGCCGCGAGCGCAACCCGCTGCTGTCCGGCTACGCCCTGCTCGTCTACATCTTCCTGTTCCTGCCCATCGTCATCCTCATCGTCTTCAGCTTCAACGACTCGAAGGACAACTTCGCCTGGACGGGCTTCACGCTCCGCTGGTACCCGACGCTCTTCGCCAACGAGGACATGCTCGAATCGCTGCTCAATACGCTCAAGGTCGCCGCCGTCGCCGTGGTGGCCTCGACCATCCTGGGCACGCTGCTCGGCATCGGCCTGGCCCGGCTGCGGACGCGCTACGTCGGGGCGCTGTCCGAGACCCTCATCCTGCTGCCGATGGTGGCGCCGGAGATCATCCTCGGCCTCAGCCTGCTGCTCTTCTTCGCCCAGGTCTTCTCCGCCAACGGCTCACTGGGCCAGATCTCCGTCGCGCACATCACGTTCTGCGTCTCGTACGTGGCGGTCGTGGTCAGGGCACGCGCGCTCAATCTCGACCCGCACATCGAGGAAGCGGCCCGCGACCTCGGGGCGTCGGCCGGGGGCGCATTCCGGTACGTGACCCTGCCGCTGCTGGCGCCGGCCATCGCGGCCGGCGCCATGCTCAGCTTCGCCCTCTCGTTCGACGACCTCATCGTGACCGTCTTCAACGCGGGGCCGGGGTCGTCGACGCTGCCGCTCTACCTGTACTCGCGCATCAAGTTCGGCGTGACGCCGGAGATCAACGCCGTCTCGACGCTCATCGTGGGCGTCACTGGCGTGGCCATCCTGCTGGCGTGGTGGGTGGGCCAGACGCGTCGACAGGCGCCGGCCGAGCTCGAGGACGACGACCTCGAGCCGCTGCCGGCCGGCGCCTGAGACGAGCCGTCAGCCGAGCGGGATCGCCTTCTTGGCGTCGAGGAACGGGATGGCGGCCGTGCGCGCCGCCCAGCGCTCGCCGTTCGCGGCCAGGACCTCGAGCGGCGTGCCGGGGGCGGCCAGCTCGATGGGCATCCACACGTAGCCGATGTTGCGCTCCAGGCGCGGCGACCAGATGAGGTCGGTCAGGGTGCCGACCGGCACGCCGTCGTGGAGGGCGGGCCGCTTGTCGGCGATCTCGAACGAGAGCGCGTCGCCATCGACCTCGATGCCGACCAGCTTCCGATCGACGCCCCGCACCCGGATCTCCTCGAGGGCGGCCTTGCCGATGTAGTCGGCGTCCTGCACTTCGACCAGCCGCTCGAGGCCCATGACGTGGAAGGGGGTATCGGCGATGGTCATGTCCGAGCCGTAGTTGAAGATGCCGGCCTCGATGCGGCGCGCCTCGCAGGGCGCGATGGGCCGGATGTCATGCGGCCGGCCGGCCTCCATGACACGATCCCAGAGATCGCCGCCGCGCGAGGGATCGCGGAGGTAGATCTCGTAGCCGACCTCGCCCGTCCAGCCGGTCCGGCTGATGACGACTGGGATCTTGTCCAGCTCGGTCGTCATCGTCCAGTAGTACTTGATGTCGAGCACGCCATCCCCGAAGAGCGTGCGCATGACGTCCTTCGACTTGGGTCCCTGGACCTGGATGGGGTAGACCTCGGGCTCCCGGACCTTGACGTCGAGGCCGGAGTTGATGGCCACCCCCCGCCGCTGCCAGCGTCAGCGACCGGCGTCGCTGCGTGCCAGCGCGAGCCCCCAGCCGTCTCCGCGAAGGCCCCGGACCCGTTGCCGGTCATGCCGCCGTAGACCTGGTCGGCCGGCTGGAAAGCAGTCACCTTGGCACCGACCGCCTCGACGATGCCGCCACGTCGACCCCGAGACGGCGTTCTCGCGGGCCGCGGAGGCCGGTCAGCATGCTGGTGAATGTCGGGCGGCCGTACCGGTAGTCGAGGTCCACGGCGTTGAGCGAGGCCGCGTGGACCCGGACCATGACGTCGTCCTCTCCGATCGTGGGCATCGGCACGTCCGCCAGGCGCACGATGTCGGGCGGTCCGTAGGCGTCGCGTACGATCGCCTTCATCAGCCTTGCGGCAGGCTCGCTCGTCGGCTCAGGGCGACGAGCGAGATCATCTCGAAGGCCAGGTTGGCAGCCAGGAACGCGGTCAGGTCGGCCGGATCGTAGGCCGGGATGACCTCGACCACGTCGAAGCCCACGAAGTCGATGCCCGTCAGACCGCGGACGATGGTCAGCGCGTCTTGCGACGACTGGCCGCCCGGTTCGGGTGTCCCGGTGACGGTCGCATAGGCCGGGTCGAGCATGTCGATGTCGAAGCTGATGAATGCCGGGCCTCTGCCGACCCGTATCCCTGATGCGCGCGGCGGTCGCGTCCGGCCCGAGCCCGAAGACGTCCTCGGTCGTGAGGTAGTCGAGACCGAGCTCGTCGCGCAGCCCGGTCCGGTCGGCCGGCGTCGTAGAGGAGGTGCGCAGTACTACCTCGACGGGGTCCGCGTAGTCGAGGCCTCCCGGCAGGTACATGTGGTTGTAGATGTCATAGGCCGAGCAGCCGGCCGCCAGGGTGCGGTCGAAGAACGGCGAACGTCGATACCAGGGGCCGAAGTAGAGGGTGCTCGAGGTGGCCTGCGGGGCGGTCTGGACGGCGCTCATCCGATGCTCCTTGACGGGGGGACGACCAAGACATCGTAGCGCGGCGACCCGCCGCTCGGCCAGCCGGGAGACCAGCCGCCGACCGCGGAGAGGCCGCGCCGATCAGGCGCTCGCGAGCACGACCAGGGCGTCGACGGCGAGGGCACCGCCGGGGCCGGCGATGACCGGATTGAGGTCCACGGCGTGCCAGTCGGGGCGCACCACGATGGCTCGCCCGAGGGCGACGATGAGCTCGGCGACCGCGTCGAGATCGACGGCCGGTCGGCCCCGGCTCGCGCGCAGGACGGCGGCGCCGCGCAGGTCGCCCAGCATGGCCCGCGCTTCTTCCGGCGTCAGCGGCGCCAGGCCGCACCGTGACGTCATCGAGGGCCTCGGCCAGGATGCCGCCCAGACCGACCAGCACGAGCGGGCCATAGTGCGGGTCGCGCTGGGCGCCGACGATGAGCTCGACGCCTGCCGGAACCTGTGGCTCGACGAGCACGCCGCGGACGGCGATGCGGCCACCCTCCGAGATCCCGCCGGCGCTCTCCAGCCCTGCCGCGACCACGGCATCGAAGGCGGCCCGCACGCCGTCCTCGGTCTCGAGCCCGACCACCACACCGCCGAGATCGCTCTTGTGCGCGAGCCCGGTGGCGTCGAGCTTGACCACGACCGGCCAACCGAGCCGGGCCGCGGCGGCGACCGCCTCGTCGCTGGTCGAGGCCGGCACGGCCGTGACGACCGGGATGCCCGCCGCACGCAGCGCCTCGAGCGACTCGCGCTCGGGGAGCACCCCGGCACCGGCCGCGAGTGGCGGCTGCCGGTCGAAGGCCTCGGCCTGGAGGTCGACGGGCGGCGTGCCGGCGGCGTCGGGGTCGCGACCGTAGCGTGGCAGGTCCGTGGCCAGGCTCGGCCAGGCCGGTCGTGCCGGCCCGTCGCTCAGGCGTCGCTCGCGACGCGCCTCCCACCAGGCCAGCCGCGCGACGGAGGCGAAGGCGGCCACCGTGCCCCGCAGGACCGGCATGCCGCCTGCCGCATCGGCCGCCTCGACGATCTCCGGTGATGGGTCGCCCGAGGTCAGCGAGACGAAGATCGGCACGACCTGCGGCCGCTCGGCGGTAGCGGCGATGAGCTCGCCGGCCAGCTCCAGGGCGAGGTCGAGCTCGCCCTTCGTCGAGCGGAAGGGGAAGTCGTGGACGAGGGCCAGCACGTCGTAGACACCGGAATCGGCGAACGCGGTGAAGCAGCTGCGGTAGGCCGGCGAGGCCTCCGTCGCTCCCCACGGGTCCATCGGGTTGCCGATGTAGCCGAGCGTCGGCATGTCGGCGGCGATCCGCGCCCGGGCCGCTTCGGGCACGACCGGCAGGTCCAGCCCGACGCGCGCGGCCAGGTCCGCGACGAGCGAGCCCTCCCCGGTCGAGACGGTGACCACGGCCGTGCGCCCGCGCCCCACGCTGCGATCCATGGCCTGGCTGCCGCTGACGAGCGCGGCCGCCTCGAGCAGGTCGTCGAGGTCGTCGCAGCGGACGATGCCGGCAGCGCGGAAGGCCGCTTCGGCGGCCCGATCCTCGCCCGTCAGGGCGCCGGTGTGCGCGATGGCGGCAGCCTGGGCCTGGCGGCTCCTGCCGACTTTGACGGCCAGGATCGGCTTGCCCAGCTCGAGCGCCCGATCGGCCAGGGCGAGGAAGCGCTCGGGCCGGCGGATGCCTTCGAGGAAGAGCACCACGGCACGCGTCTCCGGGTCGTCGAGGCTGTGCGCCAGGTGGTCGCAGAGGTCGATGACGACCTCCGACCCGGAGCTCACGATGCGACTCCAGCCGATGCGCGTGCCGCTGTGCAGGAAGGCGTCGGCGACGCTGCCCGACTGGCTGATGCCGGCCACACCGCCCCGTCGCAGCCAGGGATGGATCTCGTCGATGTACGTGGCGCAGCCGGTGGTCAGGTCGATGAGGCCCATGCAGTTCGGGCCCAGGATGGTCGTGCCGGTGGCGCGGGCGATGTCGGCCACCTCGAGCTGCATGGCCGCCGCCGCCTCGCCACCCTCGACCACCCCGCCGCCGGGGATGACGACGGCCGGCACGCCGGCCTCGGCGGCCTGCCGCGTGAAGCCCGCCGCGCGCAGCGGGTTGACGGCCAGCACGACCGTGTCGGGCACCTCCGGCAGCGCCGCCAGGTCGGGCGCGCACGGCGTGCCGTCGATGGTCTCGTAGCGCGGGTTGACGAAGTAGCAGCGGGCCTCCCCGCCGAGGCGGGTGATGTTGTCGCGGATGGTCGTGGCCAGGTCGCCGCGTGGCGACGCGCCGACGATGGCCACCGAACGTGGCGCGTAGAGGGGCCGGAGGTCGAAGTCGGGCCCTCCGCCCTCCCTCACCCGACCACCCGGTCCACGCCTCGCCGCTCCAGCGAGCGGGCGATGATCAGGCGCTGGATCTCCGAGGTGCCCTCCCAGATGCGATCGACGCGCAGCTCGCGCAGGAAGCGCTCCGGCGCATAGGCGCGCATGTAGCCGCGACCACCGAAGACCTGGACGACCCGATCGGCGCAGCGCCAGGCCGCCTCCGAGGCGAAGAGCTTGGCCAGCGACGCCTTGGCGTGGATGACCTTGGCATCGCCGCCGGCGTCGGCCAGCCAGGCCGCCTCGCGCGTGAGCAGCCGGGCGGCGGACGCGTCGGCTGCCGAATCGGCGAGCGGGAAGCTGACGCCCTGGAAGTCGAAGATGCGCTGGCCGAACTGGACCCGCTCGGTGGCCCAGGCGACGGCCAGGCTGAGCAGCCGCTCCATGGCGCCGGTGCAGCGCGCGCCGATATGGATGCGCTCCTCGACGAACCAGGCGTTGGTCAGCTCGTCGGCGCGACCGACGCCACCGAGCACGGCGCTGGCCGGCACCCGGGCACCCTCGAGGCGGAACTGCGGGTGGCGATCGGCGAACGTGTGCGTGTGGTCGGGGTCGCCGACCTGGGACAGGCCGGGCGTGTCGTAGTCGACCAGGAAGAGCGTCGGCAGGCGTGCCTCGCCCTCCACGACATTGGCGTGGAAGATCATGAAGTCGGTGTCGTCCGGCCCGGTCACGAACCACTTCTCGCCGTCGAGCACCCACTCGTCCGTGGCGGCGTCTCGGACCGCGCTGGCCGCCACGGACCGAGCGTCGGAGCCGGCACCGGGCTCGGTCACCGCGTAGCTGCCGGAGCGCTCCCCGCGCAGACAGGGATCGAGGTAGCGCCGACGCTGGTCGGCGTCACAGTGGCTGAGGACGTTGTAGGCATCGGGGATGAACGTCCACAGGCCACCCGTCACCTGGCCGAACTGCTCGTGGACGAGGACCTGCTCGGTGACCGACCAGCCCTGGCCGCCGAGGGCGACCGGAAAGGCACCGCCGGCCAGGCCGGCCTCGATCCCCAGCCGGCGCAGCTCCCTGCCCTGCGCAGGCGCCAGCCGGCCGTGTCCGGCCTCGAGCTCGACCTCCAGCGGCTGCAGGGTCTCGACGACGAAGCGTCGGGCGCGCTCGCGCAGCGCCGTCTGCGCCGGAGTCAGGGCGAAGTCCATGGCTGGCTCGGATCAGCGGGAGGCGCGGCGCGCGGCGGGGGCACCGGCCCGAGCCGTCGCCGGGCCATCCTCGTGCCTGGCGCGGTCCTTGAGGATCTGGCCCGCCGCCAGCTTGCCCGGCGCACCCATCACGCAGCCGCCCGGATGCGTCCCGGAGCCGCACTGGTAGTAGCCGTCGATGGGCGTCCGGTACTGCGACCAGCCGGGAGCGGGACGGAAGAAGAACATCTGCGGCGCCAGGAACTCGCCGGCGAAGATGTTGCCCTCGCGAGAGGCCGACGGTGCGCTCGATGTCGAGCGGCGTGCGCACCTCGCGCTGCAGGACCAGCGAGCCGAAGCCCGGGAAGAACGACTCGATGGTCGCCTGGACCGTGTCGCCCAGGCGCTCCTTCTCGGTGTCCCAGTCGCTCTCGCGCAGGTGGTACGGCGCGTACTGGACGAAGCAGCTCATGACCGCCTTGCCGGGCGGCGCCATGTCGGGATCGACCTCCGACTGGATGGCCGTGTCGAGGTACGGCCGCTTCGAATACCAGCCGTACTTGGCGTCGTCGTAGGCACGCTCCAGGTACTCCATCGAGGGGCCGATGTTGGTGAAGCCGCGGTACTGGTCGGTCCGGTCGCCGAGGGCCGGGTACTTGGGCGGCGCGTCGAGGGCGAAGTTGACCTTGGCCGAGGTGCCCTGGAAGCGGAAGCGGCGGATGGTGTCGACGAGGTCGGTGGGCAGCTCGCGAGGCTCGACCAGCTCCATGAACGTGCGTCGTGGGTCGAGCGCGGAGACGACGACCGGCGCCATGAACTCGGTCCCGTCGACGAGCGCGACGCCGACCGCCCGACCGTCCCTGGTGATGACCCGGTCGACGGCCGACTCGAGCCGGATCTCCGCGCCCTGCGCCACGGCGGCTCGCGCCAGGACCTGCGTGAAGCCGCCGTTGCCGCCCTTGTGGAACGACCAGGCGCCCATCTCGCCATCGTGCTCGCCGAGGATGTGGTAGAGCAGGACGAGGCCGGAACCCTGCGAGTAGGGGCCGACCTTGGTGCCGATGATGCTCGACGAGGCGAGGTAGCCCTTGAGGATGTCCGACTCGAAGTAGTCGTCCAGGAAGTCGGCCGCCGAGCCGGTCAGCAGCCGGACGGCGTCGTGGAGGACCTTGCGGTCCATCTTCCGGAAGCGCTGGCCGAGCGCGGCCAGGGCGACCAGCTCCTCGGGATCGTCGCTGAAGAGGTCGGGCGGCACCTGGTCGAGGAGGGGCTTGATGGCCCGCAGGACCTGGTTGACGTCGTGGTTGAAGGCATCGTAGGCATCGGCGTCATGCGGGCTGTGGCGAGCGATCTCCTTGAGGTTCTCCCCGTGGTCCTGGCCGAGCAGCAGGTAGTCGCCGTCCTCCTTGGGGCAGAACGTGGTCGGCATCAGGATGGGCATGAAGCCGTGCTTGACGAGGTCGAGGTCCTGGACGATGTCGGGGCGGAGGAGGCTCAGAGCGTAGGAGAAGGTCGTGAACCAGAAGCCGGGCCGCAGCTCCTCGGTGATGGCCGCGCCGCCGACCAGGTGACGCCGCTCCAGGATGAGCGTGCGCAGGCCCGCCCTGGCCAGATAGGCGCCGTTGGTCAGGCCGTTGTGGCCGCCGCCGATGACGATGGCGTCGTAGGTCCGGTCGGCCTTCGAGGAGGCCTTCGTCTTGGGCATCTCAGGCCGTCCTTCGTGCGGGGTTGAAGAGGGGCAGCCGCGCCACGTGCGCGTCGAAGTACTCATAGCGATGGTTGACCGCCAGCTCGAGCTTGACGCGCGATCCCGGCGCCAGCCGGTCGAGCGGCACCCGAGCCAGCGCGATGTGCCGCTGGAGCATCGGCGAGTACATCTGGCTGGTGGCGTAGCCGAGCTGGTTGAGATCGTCGTCGTAGATGTAGTACTCGTCCTGGATCGGCGTGTGGTCCTTGGGCGGGATGAGGCCGGCTTCGTCGTAGATGCGGTCGTACTCGCGCCAGTCGACGACGAGCCCGGTCAGCTTCCAGCGCGACGTCTGCTCGGCCAGCTCGCGGCGGATGGCGTCGCGCCCGACGAAGGCGCGATCGTCCGCCTCCATGCCCCGCAGCATCCAGCCCAGCCCGAGCTCCACGGGCGTCGTGCGCTGGGCGTCGGTCCAGGCGAAGCGGCTGGACTGGAAGTCCACGTCGAGGAGGACGAGGCCGGCCTCGATGCGGGCCATGTACAGCGCGGTCATCCCGATGGGGATGACGTGCCGGTCCCGGCTGGCCGCCCAGACCGCGTCCCAGAGCGCCAGGGCATCCTCGCTGCCGGACCCAGATCTCGTAGCCCAGGTCGCCCGTGTAGCCGGTGCGCGAGATGCGGACCGGGATCTTGGCCACCTTCGTCGCCACGTGGCCCGAAGTAGGGCAGCTCGGCGACGCCGCGCGCGAGCGAGGCCAGCAGGTCCCGCGATCGCGGGCCCTGGACGGCCAGCACGGCCCACTGGTCCGAGACGTCTTCGATGCTCACGTCGAGCCGGCCGGTCAGGCCCTCGAAGTAGGCGAGGTTCGGCTCGGCGGCCGTGAGCAGGTACTCGTCCTTCGCGTGGCGCAGGATGACGCCATCCTCGACGACGAAGCCGCGATCGTCGCACCACGCCGTGTACTGCGCGTGCCCCGGCTGGCAGGTCCGGATGTCGCGGGTCAGGACGCCGGCCAGGAAGCGCTCCGCGTCGGGGCCGGTGATGCGGTACTTGTAGAGCGGCGACGAGTCGAAGAGGCCGGCGCTGTTGCGGATGGCGAAGTACTCGAACTTCTCCGACATCTGGTAGCGCACGGCGGCCAGGTGGTTCGACCAGTGCTCCCAGAGGCCGGTCTCGTTGAGCGCGCTCAGCCGCTCGTAGAACGGGGTCGTGCGGATCATGCTCGGGCCTCCAGGGCGGCATCGACCGCCGCCTCGAAGATGCCCACGACCTGGTCGACGATGTCGCCGGCGGCGTGGGCCTCGGACAGGAACCACGGCTCCCGCGAGTCGGGCTCGGGCATCGCGCCGCGCTTGATCATCTGCCAGGCGACGGCGTCGTAGAGCTCGTGGTCCGTGTCCACCCAGCCCCGGTAGTCGGTCGGTGCGGCCTCGGCGAAGATGACGCCGAACATGATCGGGTGGCCGCTGAAGGCGTGCGCCACGCCACGCTCGGTGAGGACCTCGTGCAGGCCGGCCTGCAGCGCGGCGACCGGTGGCGTCGATGATGGCCAGGGCGTCCGTGTCGCGCAGGATGCGCAGGGTAGCCACCGCGGCCGCGGCCGCCACGCGGTTCCCGGCGTACGTGCCGCCGTGGCTGACGCGCTCGGGCAGCAGGCTCATCACCTCGCGACGACCACCGAACGCCGCCGCCGGATAGCCGTTGGCGAGCGCCTTGGCATAGGTGGCCAGGTCCGGCGTCACGCCGTACAGCTCGGCGGCCCCGCCACGAGCCAGGCGAAAGCCGGTCTTGACCTCGTCGAAGATGAGCAGCGCGCCGTACGCCTCGGTCAGCGCGCGGACGCCGGCCAGGAAGCCGTCCTGTGGCAGCAGCGCCTGGGCGTTGCCCAGGACCGGCTCCACGATGACGGCGGCGATCGTCGCGCCGTCGCGCTCGAAGACGCGTCGCAGGGCGTCGAGGTCGTTGAAGGGCACCGGGATGACGGTCTCGGCGATGACGCCGGGGATGCCGCGACCACGGACGAACCGGATCGGGATCGTCCCGGTCGCCGAGCTCCGTCGCTTCGTCCGGCGTGACCAGGGCGTAGTCGTGCACGCCGTGGTACTGGCCCTCGAACTTGACGATGCGGTCACGCCCCGTGAACGCCCGCGCCATGCGCATGGCATGCATCGTGGCCTCGGTGCCCGAGACGGTCAGGCGGGCCATCTCGCAGAAGGTCATCTCGGTGATCAGCTCGCAGGCCTCGACCTCGTCCTCGCTCGTCAGGCTGAAGCTGACGCCTCGCGAGAGCCGCTCGATGACGTGCGCATCGACGCGCTCATCCGCGTGCCCGAGGATGGCCGGGCCGTAGCCCATGCGCAGGTCGATGAACTCGTTGCCGTCCAGGTCCCAGATGCGGGCGCCCTTGCCACGGTCGATGTAGACCGTGTCGGCGTCCCAGATCCGGAAGTTCGAGTCGGTGCCACCGGGCATCGTGCGCAGCGCGCGACGGTAGAGCTCGGTCTGGCGCTGGCGCGCGAGGGGAGCGGGTGGCTTCACGGTCATGCCGGCTCCATGCTTGGGCGACGCGGACGGGCCTGTTGACGCGAGATTCGTCGGATCCGGAGCCGATGACTGCGAATCCGTGAGCGACCTGGGCCCGATCGTACCAAACCCGCAGCGCCTGCCGATCGCGCCGGAGGACCGTTACCTCAGGACGGTGCCGGCGGCGAGCGCGACCCAGCCCATGTACGCGAGCATGCTGAACCGGTTCGGCCAGCCGATGCGGACCTCCGGTCCGCCACTCATGTCCGCGCGCCGCGGCGCGCGGAGCGTGGCAGCCATGAACCAGACCAGACCGACCCAAGGTACGACCGAAGCGACGGCGAGGATCGGGCCGATGGCCGGGTCACCGGCGACCGCGAACCCGGCGATGGTAGCCGCGAGCGGGAAGCCGAGGATGAAGATCGACCCCAGCGCCGAGTGGACATTGCTGCGGGTCGAGAACTGCGGGCGCGGGGTCGTGATCGGGTCGGTGTCGACGACCACGGCACCGATCGGGCCGATGGCGGTCACGGCAAGAGCCCAGACGGCGATCGCCCCCGTCAGCCCGAACAGGGCATACGCAAGCGCGATGACCGCGGTCCCCGCCGCGAGGAAGGCCAGCCGCATCAGGAGGCCGTAGCGGCCTAGCGAATACTCGCTCAGCATCCGCCAGGATGGGTCGAACTCGGGCTCAAGGACGTGCAGCGCGATCACGAGCGCGACGGCGGCGACACTGGCACCGATGCTGTAGGCAGCCGCGATCTCGACCGGTGACATCGACACGCTCACCCCGTCATTCTGACGTTGCCCGGGCTTGATCGGAGCGTGCGGGCGCTCCTCGCCGATCGAACGTCGGGCCCCGCGGAATATGATCGGGCGCCATGACGGACGCTTCGACGATGACTTCGACCTCGGACGCTGGTGGCGCCTTCCTGATCGCCGTGCGCACCGCCCTGCCCGATCTGACCATCCTGACGGAGCGCGCCGAGACGGCCGCCTATCGCTACGACGAGACCGAGTACACGTATCCCGGCTGGCCGCTGGCGGTCGTCCTGCCGACCTCGACCGCCGAGGTGGCCACCATCGTCCGCCTGGCCGCGGGCCACCGCGTGCCCATCGTGCCGCGTGGCGCGGGCAGCGGGCTGTCGGGCGGTGCCACCGCCGTCGACGGAGCGCTGACGCTGGTGACCACGAAGATGGACCGCATCCTCGAGATCGACACGGCCAACCTGGTCGCCGTGGTCCAGCCCGGCGTCATCAACGCCGACCTCGGGCGTGCGGCGGCCGAGCACGGCCTCTTCTACGCCCCGGATCCGGCCAGCTTCGAGATCTGCACCATCGGCGGCAACCTGGCCGAGAACTCGGGCGGCCTGCGCTGCGTGAAGTACGGCGTCACGCGCGATGCCGTGCTGGGCCTGGAGGTCGTGCTCGCCGACGGCAGCATCATCCGGACCGGTGGCCGGACCATCAAGGATGTGGCCGGCTACGACCTGACGCACCTCTTCGTGGGCTCGGAAGGCACGCTCGGCATCATCACCGAGGCGACCCTCCGCCTGCGACCGCAGCCGCCCGAGAAGCTGACCCTGCTGGCCTTCTTCGCCACCGTGGCCGCAGCGGGCGACGCCGTGGCCCGCATCACCGAGGCCGGCATCGTGCCGGTGACCCTGGAGCTCATGGATGGGTTCACGATCCGAGCCGTGGACGACGCGGCGAACCTGGGCCTCGACCGTGAGGCGGGGGCGATGCTGATGATCGAGTCCGATGCCGGGGGCGCGGCCGCCGAGGACGAGCTCGACCGCGCCGAGCGGGCCTGCCAGGATGCCGGGGCGACCAGCCTCGTGCGAGCCAAGGACCCGACCGAGGCCGATTGGCTTCGGCAGGCCCGCCGTGCGGCACACAGCTCGCTCGAGCGGGCGGGCGTGGCGCGCATGGACGACGTCGGCGTGCCGCGCTCGCGCGTGCCCGAGATGCTGGCGGCCATCGAGCGCATCAGCGCGGCCCACGAGCTGCCGGTGGGGGTCTTCGGCCATGCCGGGGACGGCAACCTCCACCCGACCTTCGTCGTGGACCGCGACGACCCGACCGCTGAGAGCCGCATCAACGCCGCCCGCGCGGCCATCTACGAGGCCGCCATCGGGCTCGGCGGCACGATCACCGGCGAGCACGGCACGGGCATCGCCAAGCGCGCCTACCTCGAGGCGCAGCTGGGGCCACGCGCCGTCGAGGTCATGCGCTCGCTCAAGGCCGCCCTCGACCCGGCCGGCATCCTCAACCCCGGAAAGGTGCTCTCGACGGCCTCAGCCGCCGTACGTCCCGCGATAGCTGGCCGTCGCCAGGGCGGCCGACCGTGCCGCGGACGTGACGGCCTCGGTCGAGCGCGTCAGCGGGCAGCCCGAGTCGAGGCCGGCAGCGCGTAGAGCGTGAACAGGTAGTCATGCGGCGTCCCCGCTGGCGGGCAGGGACCGCCCCAGCCCATACGCCCGAAGTCGTTGGCGCCTTCGACGGCCGGTGCGGGCAGCCGCGGCGAGGCACCTTCAGCCAGGTCGTTCCCGATCGGGATGTCCCAGGCCAGCCAGTGGGCGAAATCGTTCGCATCCGCGTCCTGGACGACGAGCGCCAGATGGCTCGTGCCGGCCGGCGCACCGGTCCAGGCGATCTGCGCGAGCGGTCCTCCCGTCGCAGGTCAGCCGGGTCGGGATCGTGTCCCATCACCGAACGAGGCGCTGGTCAGGAAGAAGGTCGCTGGCGTCGGCCGCTGCGCGGGCACGTTAGGCGCCAACGCGCAGCCAGCCAGCAGCAGGCCGACCAGCGGGCTGAGTCGTGGCGCCATGTTTCGCAGGATCGAGACAGGTTGGGTCAACGGTCATGACGGTCGTCGCATCGAGCGGCCCAGTGCGTCCTTCGAGCGCAGCAGGTTCGTGCTCGTGAAGTGCGCACGCTTGAGCGAGGCCATCGACATCGGTGCATCGCGAACGCGACGCGCTCGGCCTCGAGCTCCTGGACCTGCGCCCGCAGCTCCGGGTCGCTCCCGGCGTAGACGCCGATCGGCTGGCGACCCGCCGCATGGCGCGCGCCGCGCCCTCGTAGTCGCCCTGCCGCTGGAGCTCGACCGCTTCGCGTCGCGTCGCGCGCGGCGAAGGCGGCGGCGACGGCCCGGTCGACGACCCGGTCGCGTGGCTGTGCGTCGTTCGCCTCGTGGCTGTCGTAGCGCCAGCGGAGCGTCGTCACCGTGGGGTCGAGGACGGCAGTGCTGTCGCTGACCGAGATGGCGGCCGCGATCGTCTCGCCCTCCTGCCCGTAGGGGAACGTCAGGCGGATGACCAGGGTCAGCTGCTGCCCCGAGACGAGGTCCGGCAGCTGGATCCGTGCCCGGTCGCTGAGCCGCTCGACGGGCATCACGTCCATGGCGTCCACCTCGAGGTGAGGCGGCCCGGCAACCTCGATGACCACGCCGCGCGCCACGACGTCGAGCGCTTCGCCGACCTCGCTGCCGATGTGGTCCCGGATCTGGCGGATGTCCTCGATGTAGTAGAAGTTGCCACCGCCCTGCTCGGCGATGAGCTGCATGAGCCGCTCGTCGAAGTCGTCACCGATGCCGAAGGTGGTCGTCGTGACCCCCCGACGGCGAAGCTCGGCGGCATGCGTGGGCGAGCTCGTCGCGGTCGGTCATGCCCACGTTGGCCAGGCCGTCGCTGAGCAACAGGCAACGGTCGACGCCATCGCCGTGCTGGCCGCGGGCGACCTCGCGACAGCCGGTGAGCCAGCCCTCGCCGAGGTTGGTCGAACCGCGCGGCTCGATGGCGGCCAGGGCGCGACGCGCGCCGTCGACGGCCTCCGGCGTGGCGCTGCGTGGAGCCGACGACCGTGTCGACCTGGTCGTCGTAGGCGACCACGGCAAAGCGGTCATCGGCGTCGAGCCGCGCGAGCGCCTCTTCGACGGCCGTCTTGGCGAGGGGCAGCTTGGCCCCTGCCATCGAACCCGAGCGGTCGACGACGAAGGCGAGGTTGACCGACGGGCGCGCGCCCGAGCGCTCGACGGTCGGCGCCGTGACCGTGGCGAGGACGAAGCGGTGGCTGCGATACGTGGAGCGGATCAGCTCCCGGTCCTGGCGGATGGCAAGGGTCATGACGGGTCCTCCTCGAGGATCTGCCGGGCGAGCTCGACGAGCCGCTCGACGCGCTTGTGCTGGATGCGTGAGAGGGGGCGTCTGACGTGAAGCTCGATGTCCGGGTCGAGCTGGATGCGGTCCCATTGCGACCGCTCGGGCGTGGACGGAGCGCTGCTCGACGAAGTCGATGGCTCCGACCTGCAGGCGCCGTGGGAGCGAGGGCGCCGTGCTGATGGCGAAGACGGCCTGACGCTCTCGGCACCGCCCGGCCCCCGAGCACGTCGTCGAGGTAGTCGAGGGCCGAGCCTGCCGCTGGCGCCAGTCGGGACCGAGACCATGGCGTCCTCGATCTCGGCGCTCGACAGCGTCGACAGCCGACGCCGGATCTCGGCCAGCGGGAGGTGCTCCGCCTGCAGGCGACGGATCAGCCGCAGCCGGGCGAGATGCGACGCGTCGTATCGCGCGCCAGGACCGGCGCCCACGGGCGACGCCAGCAGGCCCTGAGCGACGTAGTAGCGGATGGTCCGAGGCGTGACGTCGGCCAGGTCGGCCAGCTCCCCGATGGTGTAGGTGCCCTCTGGTGACATGCGGACATCATGACAGTCGCACGTCGTACTGTCAAGACCTTAGTGTCGATAGGTCCCATGCAGCGCGGCCAGACCGAGGGCGATCTCGCCCGCCGCTCCTTCGAGACGGGCGGGCGGCGTCGTCGCCGCATCGGCCAGGACGATGGGCAGCGCGTAGAGCGTCAGCACGTAGTCGTGGGTCCCCGAGGGCGGGCACGGCCCGCGGTAGCCGCGCCGGCTGCCGGTGAAGTCGCTCCGACCCTCGCCGGCATCCCCCGGCAGGTCACCCGATGCGCCGGCCTCCAGACCCGTGGTCGTGGCCGGTATGTTCCAGGCCATCCAGTGCAGGAAGCCATCGGCATCGATGTCGCGCATCGTGAGCAGGAACGAAGCGGTGCCCTCGGGCACGTTGGTCCAGGTCAGCGGCGGCGACAGGTCCCTCCCGTCACAGGTGTAGCGCGAGGGGATCGCGCCACCGTCCCCGAAGGCCGAGCTGGCCAGGGCCAGGGGCCCGGCGAGCGTCGGACCGGGTGTCGGAGCCTCAGCGCGTGGCGTTTGCGCCACGGTGGGGCTCGCGGTGGGCGCCCCACTCGGGCTCGAGGCAGGGGTCGATGGGCCTTCGGCGCCTGATGGGGTCGGCGGGCCGGACGCAGCCGACCTCGACGCACCGCCGCAGGCGGCGACGAGGCAGGCTGCCAGGATCACGCATGCCCCGGTCCGCATGGTCGCATCGTAGGACGGGTCCGCGCGTCGCGCTGGAGTCGTGCCTGCGCGCAGCGCCCTCGAGCTCGTGCCATCCAAGGTGGCACGGACGGGCGCGACGGTCGACCCATGCAACGTCATCGAGAGCCCCTCGCCGCCACCATGGCAGCCGCGGCCGTCTTCTTCGGTATCGTGGCCCCCTCGCTGATGCTCGTCGTCGCCGTCTCGCTCGCGTGCGCCGGCCTCGCCGTCTTGGCCCTGAGCGTGGTCCGGGCCACCCGTACGGAGGATCGCCGCGGCATGCAGAATCCCCGCTAGCCCGAGCGCCATCCGAGCGAACAGGGGGATCCACGCGCCATGCAGCGACACCCGAACGGCAGCGTCGTCGTCAGCGCGACGGACCTCGTCGGGTTCCTGGAGTGCGACCACCTGGCGACGCTGGAGCTGGGCAAGGTCCAGGGCCTGTGGGAGAAGCCGCACCATCGCAAGGACCCTGAGCTCGACCTGCTTCGCGAGCGCGGCCTCGAGCACGAGCAGCGCTTCCTCGACCTGCGGCTGGCCGAGGGCCGCACCGTCGCGGACCTGAAGTCCGATCCCGACCTGACGCCCGACGCGCTCGTCGCAGCGCAAGAGGCGACGGTGGCCGCCATGCGCACCGGTGTCGACGTCATCTACCAGGCCCGCTCTTCGACGGCCGCTGGGTCGGCTTCGCGGACTTCCTGCTTCGGGTCGACCGAGCTTCGAGCCTCGGGCCGTGGAGCTACGAGGTCGCCGACACGAAGCTGGCTCGAGCCGTCAAGGGCGGGGCGCTCCTCCAGGTCTGCGTCTACTCGGACCTGCTCGCACGCCTCCAGGGCATCGTGCCGGAGCACGTCCATGTCGTGACTGGGGATCGGCGTCACGCACACCGAGCGCCTCGACGACTACGCCGCGTTCTATCGCTCGGTGAAGCGGCGCTTCGAGGCCGAGATCTTCGGCGCAGGACGATGCCGGACCACGCGACGCCAGGTCGGCCGACACCTACCCCGATCCCGTCGACCACTGCCGCGTCTGCACCTGGTACCCCGTCTGCGCGGATCGGCGGCGGGCTGACGACCACCTCTCCATCGTGGCCGGCATGTCGCGCGCGGCGACCGAGCGGCTGGTGCAGGCCGACGTCCCCACCCGACGAGCCCTGGCGGACCTGCCACCGACCCGGGCGGTCGACAAGATCAACCCGCGAACCCTGGCGCGCGTGCGCGAACAGGCACGCATCCAGGTCGCAGGGCGAGGACGCCGGCCGGCTGCTCTACGAGCTCATCGAGCCGGACCCCGATCAGCCCGACCAGGGCCTCGCCCGACTCCCGGCACCGTCGCCGCTCGACGTCTTCTTCGACATCGAGGCCGATCCGTGGGCCATCGAGGACGACCTCGGCTTCGGCCTCGAGTACCTGCTCGGCCTGGTGACCGTCAGCGACGGGACGCCCGACTACCTGCCCATCTGGGGGCACGACCGCGATGCGG
This sequence comes from uncultured Gaiellaceae bacterium, assembly GCA_963746975.1. Classification (GTDB taxonomy): domain Bacteria; phylum Actinomycetota; class Thermoleophilia; order Gaiellales; family Gaiellaceae; genus GMQP-bins7. The sequence goes on along the minus strand of CAVVDE010000010.1, from coordinate 123,255 downwards.
AGCGGCAAGCCTTCGAGCGCTTCATCGACCTCGTCATCGAGCGCCACGCGGCCGACCCGGCGATGCACGTCTACCACTACGGCGGCTACGAGTCGGGCGCCATCAAGCGCCTCATGCAGCGCCACCACACCCGTGAGGAGGAGGTGGATCAGCTGCTGCGGGATCAGGTCTTCGTGGATCTGCTGAACGTCGTGCGCCAGGGCGTCCGTGCCTCGGTCGAGTCGTATTCGATCAAACGCATCGAGCACTTCTACATGCCCGATGCGCGAGGGGCCGGTCACCGAGGCCGGCTTCAGCGTCGTCCAGTACGAGACGTGGCGGCGCGATGCCGACCATCCGGAGCAGCTGCTCGATGAGCTCGCGCGCCTACAACCGCGACGACTGCATCTCGACCTGGCTGCTGCGCGACTGGCTCGAGGATCGGCGTCGGGAGGCCATCGCCCGCGGCTGGGCGATGCCGCGACCCGTCGTGACGCCCGAGGATGCGGCCGCCGTCGAGGCCCGACTGGCCGAGACCCGCCGACGGGAGGACGCGCTGCGGCGGGACCTCGACGAGGGGTCGGTCGAGCGCGAGCCGGCCGACGAGGGCCGCTGGCTCCTCTCGTGGCTGGTCGACTGGCACCGGCGCGAGGACAAGCCAGGGTACTGGCGATACAAGCTCCTCCAGGGCCTGTCCACCGAGCAGCTGCTGGCCGAGAACGACGCCCTCGCGGGCCTCACGCCAGTCGGTCGCGTCGAGGATCTCGGACGAGGCACCGGTGTCTTCCGCTACGCCTTCCCGCGCCAGGACCACAAGCTGCGCGATGGCAAGGACGTCCTCGACCCGCGCATCGGCGACTGGGGGGCGGACGCCGGGCATGTCGTCCGCATCGACGACGTGGCCCTGACGCTCGATCTGCGTCGCACCAAGAGCATGCAGGAACGGGGCGATCCGATCTCGCTGCTCTGGGACAAGCCGATACAGAACACGTCCCTCCGGGAGGGCATCGGCCGGCTCGCCGACTGGGTCATCGACCATGGCATCGACGCGGACGGACCGCATCGCGCCGCGCGGGACCTGCTCCTCCGCCGGCCACCACGACTCGTCACGGGGCTCAGCCAGGGCGACCTCCGAGGGCCCGGCGAGACCGGCCTCGATGCCGCCATCCGTCTGGCCACGACGCTCGACAGTGGCGTCCTCGGCATCCAGGGGCCGCCCGGGACCGGCAAGACATGGACCGGCGCGCGGATGGCGCTCGAGCTGCTCCGCCAGGGCAAGCGGGTCGGCGTCACCGCCCAGTCCCACAAGGCGATCAGCAACTTCCTGCGGGCCCTCGATCAGGCGGTGGCCGATGGCGACGCCCGACCGACCATCGCCCAGGCCTGCGACAACGGGGACGACGCGACCGACCTCGGCGACCACGTCTGGCTCGAGGACGACCCGCTCCGGCAGCGGCGCAAGGTCCACGAGCTCCTGGCCGACGGGGCGACCGTCGCGGCAGGCACGGCCTGGCTCTTCGCCCGGCCGGCCATGGCCGGCGCGGTGGACGCGCTCTTCGTCGACGAGGCCGGCCAGATGTCGCTCGCCAACGTCATGGCCATGAGCAGCGCCACCACCTCGATCGTCCTGCTCGGCGATCCGAACCAGCTCCCGCAGGTGACGCAGGGCGTCCACCCCTATGGCGCGGACGCCTCGGCGCTCGGACACCTCATCGGCGAGGACGTGACGATCTCGCCGCAGCTCGGCCTCCTGCTCGACACGACCTATCGCATGCACCCGGCCGTCAACCGATACATCTCGAGCACCTTCTACGACGGTCGGATCGCGACCGCGCCGTCGACGCTCGGACAGGCCGTCGCAGCGGGCGAGCCCGGTGGCGTGGGCATCCGCTGGCACCCGGTCGAGCACGCCGGCAACGACTCGAGCTCGGTCCAGGAGGCCGAGGCGGTCGTCGAGGCGATGGCGGCGCTGGTCGGCCGCGACGTGGATCGATCAGACCGGCCGCGCACGGACGATCACCGCCGACGACATCGTCATCGTCGCCCCCTACAACCTCCAGGTCGCCGCCATCGAGGCCGCAGCCAGGGCGCGCGGCATCGCACCCTGGGTCGGCACCGTCGACAAGTTCCAGGGTCAGGAGGGTGCCGTCGCCATCTACTCCATGACCAGCTCGTCGGCCGAGGACGCGCCGCGCGGCATGGACTTCCTCTACGAGCGCAACCGGCTCAACGTGGCCATCTCGCGCGCGCGGGCGCTGGCCATCCTCGTCGCGAGCCCGGAGCTGCTCCGCGTCCACTGCCGGACGCCCGACCAGATGAAGAAGGCGAACGCGCTGTGCGCCTACCTGGAGATGGCCGACGCCGGCGGCTGAGTCGCTGGCACACGCTCGAATCCCTGTCGAGCGAAGTCGCCGTCGAACGTGAAGGCCGTGTCGATCCCATGCGTTCGCATGACCTGGAAGCTCGTCCAATCCACCAACGAGACCTGGCGCCTCTCGGCGGCCAGAAGGGACGTCACGGCCGTGCGATGGAGCTCCTCGTCGACCCATACGACGTGGATGAGTGGGAGCAGGCGATCGAACAGATCACGCACAGCGGCCGTGCCGAGGCGGTGTTGGATGACAGCGGCGGTCTCGACGACCACGTGACTGTGCGTGAGGAGCGGTTCGCCCTGGAAGAGGAAGCGAAAGGTCTCATCCGCCGCTGCATGGTTGACGTCGTCGTCGTCGAGCAGTGCGTACATCGCCGAGGTGTCGACGAAGGTCGTCACTCCAGATACGCCTCGACCACGTAGGCATCAAGGTTGGTGGAGACATCGTGCAAGCCGGAGCTGTACTTGCCCGAGACCGCCAGCGCGCGCTGGATCATCAGATCGCGGTCGGTCATCGGTGGATCGGGAAGCTCGTCGATGATCTCCCGGACGATCGCGGCCATCGATACGCCGCGGGTCTGTGCCGCACGTCGAAGCCGACGCGTCTGATCCTCGCTGAGCGTGATGACGGTTCGAGGCATGGGTGCATGATAGCAGTGCATGACATCGTGATAGCACCCATCGGGCGTGACACGCTAGGTGGCACGGCCACGCACCAGGATGAGCGCATGAGCACCGCCACGAACGTCGTCCAGCTCCCGTCCAAACCCGCCGTCCAGGGTGTCGGCGGCGTGCGCATCGACGGCGATGCGCTCGTCATCGAGCACCTTGCCCTGCACGATCCGACGCTCGCCGCCTTCGTCGCCGAGCGCCCGGCTGACGATCGGCCGACCCTCATCGAGCGAGCCCTGCGCATCGGACTGACCGCACTCCAGGATGCAGGCGTGAGCGTCAACGTGGACGTCGTGCGCCGGGAGTTCGAGACACTCCTCGCCCAGACCCAGCTCGTCAATGAGCGCGCCGCCCGGACCCTCGAGGAGACGCTCCGCCAGAACTTCGCCGATGGCGACGGGCGCCTGCCGCGCACCCTGGAACGGTTCCTCGGTGACCGCGGCGCGCTCCAGGGCTACGTCAACGAGCTCTTCGATCCTGGCAAGCGTGACAGTGCCATCGGCCGCATGCAGGAGCTGCTCGGCCGCTACTTCGACGGCGACGCCTCGCGCCTGGCCACGCTCCTCGACCCGACACGCATGAACTCGCCGCTCTACCAGTTCCGGACGGAGATCTCGGATGGCTTCGAGAAGCTCAACGAACGCCTCACGGCCATGGAGGCCGCGGCGGCCGCCCGGGGTGCCGAGCGCGCCAGGTCGGCCGCCAAGGGTGCCGACTTCGAGGACCTCCTGGAGGTCGAGCTCGGCCGCATCGCCCGAGGCGCGGGCGATCTCATCGACCGGACCGGCACCGAGACGGGGACCGGTGTGCGCTCCAAGAAGGGCGACTTCGTCATCACGCTCGATGCCGCCGTGGCCCACGGCGCGGACGTGCGGGTCGTGGTCGAGGCCAAGGACCGCGTCCTGTCGATGCGGGCCGCCCGCGACGAGTTGCGCGAGGCGCGCGAGAACCGTGGCGCGGCCATCGGCCTGATGGTCTTCACGCCGGCCCACGCTCCTGCCGGCATCGACCCCTTCACCGTCATCGGCGAGGACGTCTACTGCGTCATCGATCCCGAGGATCCGGACCCTGCGGTGCTCGAGGCAGCCGTCCGGCTCGCTCGCCTCCTGGCCCTCGCCAGCCTGCGTGAGCGCGAGGTCGAGATCGACGCCGCTGCCGTGGCGGGTGCGCTGCGCGGCATCCGTGAGCTGATGGACTCGACCCGCGCCCTCAAGTCGCGCCTGACATCGATCCAGACCGCGACCAAGGATGTCTGGAGCGGGCTTGACGCCCTCCAGGTCGGCGTCCTCGCCAAGGTCGGCCAAGCTGAGCAGGAGCTGCGCATCGCCCGCTAGGTGCCCATCGGCGACGCAGCCGTCGCGATAGCTACGCCGTCGTCCGTTGCCCGAGCACGGCATCGAGCTGGGCGAGCCAGAGGCCCGCCCCCATGCGCTCGAACAGGCGCCGGCTCTCGTCGATGGCTTCGTGGACCGCCGCATCGTCGTCGCCCAGGAGCGTGGCCATGACAAGGCCGGTCAGGGCCTGTTTGCGGACCACACCCAGGTCGGCGTACTCGGCGCTGATCGCGAGGAGGCTGCTTCGTGCTGCGTCGGTCCTGCCCTCGAGTGCGTCGATACCGGCCGTGCCGAGCCGCATCGCAAGCCGTCCGAGCGCGGCGTTCGTGCCCGTCGCCACGAGGGCGGCGAGCGCCTCCCGGGCCAGGGTCGTCTCGCGAGCGAGGAGTGCTCGGTAGGTCGCATCGCCGAGAGCCGAGACCGCGTTGTAGGGGTCCAGCCGACCGTTCTCGATCAAGTGACGCGACGAGCCGCCAAGGTCGAGCCGTGCGTCGGCCCGGACCGCGGCCCCGTATTCCAGCGCCGCCCGGAGGAACGGCTCGTCGGCCACGCGTGCCTGGTACCACGCATCGCACGCATCGAGCTCAGCCCCGGCGTCCTGACCCTGTTCGACCATGTACTCAGCCCTGAACCCGAGCAAGGTGATGCGCTCCTCATCGGCGGTCGCGCGCTCGAGGGTTGAGTCGAGCTCCGCCACCGCCCACGCCCACTCGCCGATGTCCGCCGCGGCGATGCTGGCGTTGCCGATCAGCATCGAGATCCACAGCCCGTTGCCGGCGCGACGCGCCAGCTCGAGGCCCACGCGCGAAACCTCGAAGGCGGCCCGCGGGTCACGGTCGCAGAGCGGGCCACCCAGGTTCGTCCGCGCCCGGACTTCGGTCGCGATGAGCCGGTGCCGTTCGGCGAGGCGGAGCGCCGTCTCGAGTGAGCCGAGGCCCTCGTGCGCCCGCCCGACCGAGATGAGCGCCGTCCCTCGCGTGACCAGGATGTCGGCGACGAGGTCCACCCGGTCGAGGCGGTCGGCGATGGGCAGGGCCCGATCGGCGATCACGATGGCACCGGGGAGATCCGTCTGGCGGAGCATCTCGAATCGGGCGAGCTGGCCGAGCAGGGCGGCCAGTCCTGGATCGTCGCCGAGGTCGGCGAACTCCTCGGCCGCCGGCTTGGCCAGGGCCAGCGCCGCGTCGAAGCGATAGGCATGGCCGAGGGCGGCGACCTGCAGGCCGATGACACGAGCGGTGCCGCTCCGGTCCCCGGCGGCCCGCAGGAGCGCGACCGCCTCGGCCAGCAGCCGGTCGGCTTCGTCGTTGAGGCTTACAGCACTCGCTGCCTCACCGGCCCGTTCGAGGATCGTGGCCCGCTCGACCGGCTCCGTCGTGACGACGAGCGCATCACGGTAGAACGTGAGCGCCTGCTCGGGCGCACCGAGCGCGACGGCGCGCTCGCCAGCGGCGCCCAGGGCGACCTGGCCTGCGCCGCGATCGCGTCGGCCTCCGGCCCCTCGCTCGGCGTTCCGGTATGCAGCCAGATAGTGGGTCGCCAGAGCGCCCGCCAGCTCCTGATCGGCCAGCGTCTCGAAGTAGCGGGCGGCGGCGAGGTGGCGCCCCTTGCGATCGCGCCTGGCCAATGTCGAATAGGCCACCTCGCGCACGAGCGACTGCACGAACGCGAACTGGCCGCGCCCCACCGAACGGGGATCGACGTCTCTGACGACCAGCTCACGTCGGGCGAGGGAAGCCAGGCGTCGCTCGACGTCCGCCGGATCGTCCCCGACGACCTCCGCCAGTCCGTCGACGGTGAACGTCTGGCCCAGGACGGCGCCGGCCTGGAGGAGTGCACGGTCGGTCGGGTCGAGCGCGTCCAGGCGCGCGGAGATGAGCGACTGAAGCGTCTCGGGAACGGCCAGCTCGGCCAGGTCGCCGACCGGGCGATATGCCTCACCAGCCACTTCGAGCGAGCCCTGGGCGACGAGCATGCGCACGATCTCGACCGCGTACAGCGGCACCCCATCGGCCCGGGCGATGATCCTGGCGGCGGCATCGTTCGGGAGCCCGGGCACGAGGCCGCCGAGCAGCTCATGCATGGCCTCCGCCGAGAGCGGCTCGAGGGCGAGCGTCGTGAAGTTGCGCTTGCTCGCGCCCCAGTCCGGGCGCGCCTCGACGAACTCGGGCCTGGCCAGCGCCAGGAGGTAGATGGGCACACCCCGGCTCCACTCGGCGAGATGGTCGATGAAAGCCACCAGGCCGCTGTCCGCCCACTGCAGGTCCTCGAAGACCATCACCACCGGCGCGTCGGAGGCGATCCGCTCGAAGAAGGTCCGCCAGGCGGGGAAGAGCTGGTCCTGGCCGCCCGGTGGCACCTCGCCGACGCCGAGCAAGGCCAGAAGCGCGCCTTCCACCCAGCGGCGCTCACGCTCGTCGGGGAACCAGCGTGCGCTCGTCTCTGCCACGCGGGCCCGGGTCGTGGCTTCGTCCGCCCCCTCGGCCAGGCCGGCGCGCCGCCTGACCATCTCGCCCAGGGCCCAGAACGTCACGCCGCTGCCGTAGGAGGGCGAGCGGCCCTCGTGCCAGTAGACGTCCTCGACCAGCCCGTCGAGGTACTTCAGGAACTCCCAGGCGAGGCGGCTCTTGCCGATGCCGCCCTGGCCCGTGACCGAGACGAGCCGTACGCGGCGGTCGCGGGCGGTCGCGTGGAAGAGGTCCTTGAGCAGGGCGAGCTCGCTGTCCCGTCCGACGAACGGCGCCTCCAGCGCCTCCGAGCGGCCACGTCCACCGCGCTCCGCCACCACACGCATGGCGCGCCAGGCTGCGACCGGCGCCTCCTTGCCCTTGAGCGGATGCTCGCCGGCCGGTTCGAAGGCGATGGCGCGCTCGGCGGCGCGCATCGTCCCGTCGCCGACGAGGACCACACCAGCGGGCGCGACACCCTGGAGCCGGCTTGCCGTGTTGACCATGTCGCCGGCGACCATGCCTTCGCCGACGGCACCGATGGTCACCGCGGCCTCGGCGGTGAGCACGCCGGCGCGGGCCTCCACGCCGGGCCCGAGGCCGCGGACCGCGTTGACGAGCTCGAGCGCGCTTCGGACGGCACGCTCCGCGTCGTCCTCGTGGCTGGTCGGCGTGCCCCAGACGGCCATCACGGCATCGCCGATGAACTTCTCGACGATCCCGCCGTGGCGCTCCACGATCCCCCGCGCGAGGTCGAAGTACGTCGACAGGAGATCGCGCACCTCTTCCGCATCGCGGTGCTCGGAGAGCGCGGTGAACCCGACGAGGTCGGCGAAGAGGACCGTGACCATGCGCCGCTCGGCGACCGGGGCGCCAGCCCCCTGCGGCCCCTCGTCTTGGCTCATTACGCTGCCGGCCACCGCCGCTGGCTGGCCCTCACCGAGACGGGTCCCGCACTCGCCGCAGAACTTGGCCGCGGCAGGATTCGCCGCACCACAGGTCCCGCAGGTCGCCGCCAGTGAGGTGCCACATTCGAGGCAGAACTTCCGTCCTGCGTCGTTCGTGGCGCCGCAGCTCGAGCAGATCACCCAGGTCTCCCTTGAGCCGATGATGGGCACTCAGGGTAGCCGACGCTGGAGCCGGATTCCACGCGCCGCGCCGGACCGCTATCCTCGCTCGACCACAGCGGCGAGATCGTGACCTTCGGACGGCGAGGCGTGAGGCGATGCGGATCCTGGACGGGACCCTCGAGGCGATCGGCGGGACGCCCGTCATCCGCCTGCGTCACCTGGTCACCGACGACATGGCCGAGATCGTGGTCAAGCTCGAGGCCGCCAACCCGACCGGCTCCTACAAGGACCGCATGGCGCTGGCCATGATCGAGGGCGCCGAGCGCGCCGGCCGCCTGGCGCCCGGCCAGACCGTCGTCGAGTACACGGGCGGCAGCACGGGCTCCTCGCTCGCGCTCGTCTGCGCCATCAAGGGCTACCCGCTGCGCATCGTCTCGTCCGACGCCTTCGCCGAGGAGAAGATCCGCACCATGCGCGCGTTCGGGGCGGACGTCGAGCTCATCCACAGCCCGGAGGGCATCACGCCGACGCTCATCCCGCGCATGATCGCCCGCGCACAGGAGATCGTGGCCGAGACGGGCGGCTTCGCGACCGACCAGATGAACAACGCGGACATGATCGATGGCTACCTCGCCATGGGTGACGAGCTGGCCGATCAGGTCGATGGGCGACTCGACGCCTTCTGCACCTACGTCGGCACGGCGGGTGCCTTCCTGGGTGCGACGCGCGCGCTCCGCGCACGGATCCCCGGCGTCTGGCGGGTCGGCATCGAGCCCGAGGAATCCGCCATCCTCGAGGGTCGCCCGGCCGGCACCCATCGCATCGAAGGCGGCGGCATCGGCTTCCGACCCCCGCTCTGGACCGACGACGCCGCCGACGAGCTGCAGTCGGTCTCGAGCGAGCAGGCCATCGCCATGGCCCGCCGGGCGGCCAGGTCGGAGGGCGTCTGGGGCGGGCCGTCGACCGGCGCCAACCTCGTCGTCGCCCTGCGCCTGGCCGAGCGACTGGGGCCCGGTCATCGCGTGGCCACGCTCCAGGTCGACAGCGGCCTCAAGTACCTCGGGGGCGCGACATACCGCTAGGCCCGGACGACTTGCCGCAGAAGCCTCATCGAGCGGCTGGCCGCCTGGGTCGGCGCGCCCCGCCTCATCCCCATCTCGCGCGCCCATGTCGACGGCTGCCTGTACCACGGACCCGCCTCGCTCGACTTCGCGCGCACCCTGGCCGAGAGCGGGGCCCGGGTCAGGGTGCCGACGACGCTCAACGTGAGCATCATCGATCTGCTCCATCCGGAGCTGTTCCGGGGTTCGCCGGACGTCGCCGCGGCCGGGCACGAGATGGTGCGGCACTACACGGCCATGGGCTGTCAGGAGACCTGGACCTGCGCCCCCTACCAGCTCGAGGAGCGGCCGGCCTTCGGCGAGCAGATCGCCTGGGCGGAGTCGAACGCCGTCGTCTTCGCCAACAGCGTGCTCGGGGCGCGCACGGAGCGCTATGGCGACTTCATCGACATCTGTGCCGCGATCACGGGCCACGTGCCCGAGTTCGGGCTGCACACGGACGAGGGGCGCCTGGGCACGATCCTCATCGACGTCCGCGGCGTGCCGGACGCTGCGCGCGAGCGCGGCACGTTCTTCGCCACCCTGGGGCATCTCGTGGGACGCCTGGCCGGCACGGCCATCCCGGTCATCGACGGCGTCGGGCGAGCGACGGAGGACCAGCTCAAGGCGCTGGGCGCCGCGGCCGCCTCGTCGGGTGCCGTGGCCATGTTCCACGTGGTCGGCGTGACGCCCGAGGCGCCGACGCGCAGCGACGCCTTCGGTGGGCGACCACCGGCCGACACCGTCGTCGTCGGTCCGGCGGAGCTCGCTGATGCGGCCGCCGAGCTGACGACGACCGGGAGCACCGTCCTCAGCGCGGTCAGCCTGGGCACGCCGCACGCCTCGTATGCGGAGCTCGAACGCCTTCGCTCGCTCCTCGCGGGCCGCGGCGTCTCGCCCGCCGTCGAGTGCTATGTCTCGACCGGCCGCGCCATGCTGGCACGGCTCGAGACAGAGGGCTGGGCCGACGAGCTCCGGAGCCAGGGCGTCCGGATCGTCACCGACACCTGCACCTACATCACGCCCATCCTGTCGGGGCGGCCGGGCGCCGTGATGACCGACTCGGCCAAGTGGGCCTGGTACGCCCCGGGCAACCTGGGCTACGACGTCGTCTTCGCGAGCCTGGAGGCATGCGTCGAGTCCGCCGTGCGCGGCGAGATCTGGCGCGATCCCGACCCATGGCTACGCATGAGCCAGGTCATGGTCGCCGGCGAGGCCGAGGGCGAGGTCCTCGTCCTCGACGAGCCGCTCAGCTTCTGGGGCGGCGTCGACGAGACGTCGGGCGCCATCGTCGATGTCCATCACCCACAGCGCGGGGCGATCGTGGCCGGCCGGATCCTCGTCATGCCGGCCGGCCGTGGTTCGAGCTCGAGCTCGAGCGTGCTGGCCGAGCTCATCCGGGCGGGCTCGCCCAGCCGCCATCCTGCTCGGCGAGCGTGACCCGATCATCGCTCTCGGCGCGGCCGTGGCCGAGACGCTCTACGGCCGGTCGGTGCCGGTCGTCGTCCTGGACGCGGACACATACGCACGCGCGGCGGGGGCACGCCGAGCCCGTGTCTCCCAGTCGGGCGAGGTCGATACGTGGAGCGACCGGACCTAGCCGGTGGCGATCAGCCGCCGGCGGCCTGCGCCTGGGCTGCGATGGCCGCGAACTCATCCATCGTGAACGCGCGCATGGTGACCGAGCGTGAGAAGCCCCGAGCGCCACTCAGCAGCATGCCAACGGTCATGGACTCGTCGCTCGGTGCCTCGACGATCGAGACGAAGTCGTACTTGCCCAGGGTCCAATAGGTGGCGACGATCCGGCCGCCCATGGCCGCTGCCGCCTCCTCGTTGGCACGAGCCCTGGCGGGTGCGTCCGCATAGGCCTTGACCCCCTCCGCGGTCCAGTTGCCAAGCACGATGAACGTGGCCATGACCGACCTCCTCGACGGGGAGCCGCTCACTGACGCCGACCATCGGTTGGCCACGGTGCTCCCGCCGGCCACAGTACTCCCGGGTGGCCTCCAAGATTGTGGATAACTCCGACCTTCTTGGGGCATGCGACAGCCGAGCCTGAGGCGTAACCTCTGGCGCATCGAGCCGGCGGCATCCTTCCGCGCGCAGACGTCGTCCCGGGCGCCGGCTCAGAGGAGGACCAGATGTCCGAGCACCCGAATGCGACGGTGGTTCGCGAGATGAGCGAGGCGATGGCCAGCGACAACATGGAAGGCGCCGCGGCCAAGGTCGCCGACGACATCGTCTGGCATCGAGATCGGCTCCGAGGAACCGATCCGCGGCAAGGCGCACCTGGCAGCATCCATGGGCAGCCTCGCCGAATACGACATCAAATGGGAGATCACACGACCTGCTCGCCAGCGACGACCACGTCATCGGCCTCGGTACGGCGGTCGCCACCAAGGACGGCCGCTCGCTGACCTATCGCACGGCCGAGATCTACCACGTCAAGAACGGCCAGGTCACCGAGCGCTGGGCCTTCTCCGACGATACGAAGGCGATCACCGACTTCTTCGGCTGAGCCGCTCCCCACCGCACAGCGTCGGACCCCGGCTCGCAGGAGCCGGGGTCCTCATCTTCCCGACGGCCGCCGCATCGGCGGCCGATCCAGCCTTCAGTCTCCGAGGGCTGAGCACGCGTCGAAGTCGGTGTGGGGCCCGTTGATGCGGACCGAGACCGAGGTGATCTCGTCGGTCGCCGTGTCGATGCGGAAGACCTCACGGACCGAGCCGGCGCTTCGGGCGAGCACGTCACCATCGTCGTCGGTCACGACGAGCTGACCGGCGTCCACCGATGTCATCTCGTAGATGGAGCCGGCGATGTGCCGAGCCTGGATCTCCCGCGTGTTGCCCCAGCCAGCTCCAGTGGACGGAGGCCCCGTCGGAACGCCGCACGTCCGTGGCACCCCACTGGTAGTTGTCGTGTGCGAAGACCATGCCCGCCTGCGGGCCGGTCCCCTCGCGCATGGCCAGCGTGCCGCTGCCTCCCGCCGTCCAGTCCACCCAGGCGCCATCACTGCACTGGTAGCTGCCGCCATCGCTCCACGTGTAGCGGTCGCGACTCTCCTGCCTGGCCATGGCCGGTGCGCCGAGCATCAGCACGAGCAGCCCGCTGAGACCAAGCGCCGCCACGAAGCGGCTCGTCGATCGGGTTCGCATCTGGGTCCCTCCCTGAAGGATCCGCGGGCGCAGGGGGCGCGCTCGCCGTCGATCGTCATGCAAGGGCGGCTCCAGGACCGGAAGGTGACATCCATCTCAGCCCGTCGGTGACGAAAGGCACCGGAGACCGGAAACCCAAAGCGGCCGGGCGTCGTCAGGGTGCCGGCACAGCCCACCGCTCGGTGGACGCCACGCCACACGGAGCGCCACACATGCCACCCTCCAGCGTCACCATCCCGCTGCCGCGCCGACCGGCTGTCTGGCTGGCCATCGGCCTCGCCGCCGGCCTCCTCGTGGCGGCCATCGCCAGCCCCGCCTTCGCGCCGCGACCGATCGCCGGCGCGGACCCGACCACACCGCCGGAGCACACCATCAGCGTGGCCGGCTCGGGCAGCGTCCTCGTCGCCCCCGACGTCGCCGACCTGCGCCTCGGCGTCAGCGTCACCAAGCCGACCGTCAAGGCGGCGCGCGCCCAGGCTGCCGATTCGATGACGAAGGTCGTCGCGGCCCTCAAGAAGCTCGGCATCGCCGACAAGGACATCCAGACGACGAACCTCTCGCTGCAGCCCGTCTACACCTATCCGCAGAACGGCGGCACGCCGAAGCTGACCGGCTACACCCTGAGCAACACCGTGGCCGTCAAGGTCCGCGACCTGGACGTCGTCAGTGACGCCATCGACGACTCGCTGGCCGCCGGCGCAACGACCATGGACGGCATCTCGTTCGTCGTGGACGACCCGGCCGCGGCCCAGGAGCAGGCGCGCAAGGAAGCCATGGCGGACGCCAAGTCCAAGGCTGACACCCTGGCCAGCAGCGCCGGCGTGCGCATCACGGGCGTCTCGACGATCGCCGAGACGACCGCCACCGTGCCGACGCCGATGCCCTATGAGAGTCTGGCCGGTGGCCGCGCCGCGGATGCTGCGACGCCCGTCCAGGCCGGTACCAACGAGATCGTCATCAACGTCTCGGTCGTCTACCTGATCGACTGAGTCCTTACAACCCGAGCCGCTGGATGAGCGCCAACGTCGGGCGCCGATCGGGTGCGACGGCCGGCGTGACCGGTACCCGCAACCACGCCCCGCCCGACGGACCGCGCCGGTACGGTGACGCCAGGTGCCTGGCCGACATGGCGTCGAGGCCCATCGAGCCGAGGGCGTCGGCCACGGCCAGCCCCTCCCCGACGTAGCCGCGCGCGACCATGCACCAGTCGGTCTCGCGGAGCAGGGCCACGAGGCGCTCCAGCCGCTCGGCGAACGGCCGCCGCGACACGTCCCGACCACCCACCCAGACGAGGTCACTCGCCACGAAGGCCGCCTCGCCGTTGCGCACCTCCGGGTAGGCCAGGCGCTCCCGGAGCAGGTCCGCGTCGGGACGGCCGTCGGCGTCGAGCACGAGCAGCGTGCCGTCGATGATCACCCCGTCCTCGCCGAGCAGCCCACCGACGCCGCGCAGCTCAGGAAAGGCCGACAGCGGATCGGCGAGGTGCTCGATGACCGGCCGGACCTCACCACGCTCGGCGAAGAGGAGGACGCGCGTCCCCGGCCACCAGGGCTCGAAGCGGTAGTCGGGGTCGTCGAACGGGGCGGTGCCGTCGATGCACTCCATGGGGCGCAGGCGCGCGGGCAGTGGCGCGGCGGGAGCTCGATGCGGCGGCTTGATCGAGCGCGAGGTCGAGCTGTCCCGGGGTCGGGTCCGAGGCGCGGGTCGGGCTCGTGATCGGCTCCGGTCAGGCGGACTTGCGCTTGCGGGCGACCGGGGTCTCCTCGGCCTCGTCCTCTTCGGCCGCGGCGGCCTTGGCCTTGGCCGTCGAGGCCTTCGCTGTCGTGGCCTTGGTGGGGGCGGCCTTGGCGGTCGATGCCTTCGCCTTCGAGGCCCGAGCGGGCTTGGCTGCAGGCTCCGACTCCTTCGGCCGAGGCTGCGGGGGCCTCCGCCCGGCCCTGTTTGGCCGCCGCCACGCTGGCCTCGAGCACGGCCATCAGGTCGACCAGCTTGGGCGCCTCTGCCGGGGCCTCGTAACGCACGACCTCCTGGCCGTCCATCTTGGCCTCGATGACCGCCAGGAGCGCCTCGCGGTACTCGTCGTGGAAGGCGGCCGGGTCGAACTCGGTGGTCATGGCGGCGACGAGGTTCTTGGCCATCGTCAGCTCGGCCGGCTTGAAGGTCTGCTCCTCCTCCGGCAGCTCGAGCTCGTCCAGGGCCCGGATCTCGTCCGGCCAATGGAGCGTGGTCAGGAGCATCGTCTTGCTGTAGGGGTCGAGCGCCGCGAGGACCTCGCGGTCCTTGATGACGATCTTGCAGATGGCGGAGAGGCCCTCTTCCTTGAGGACCTGCTTGAGGAGGTAGAACGCCTTGCGACCGACCGGCTCGGGCTCCAGGTAGTAGGCCGACTTGACGAAGCGGGCGCCGTGGTCGTCCGCCTGCTGGGCGTCGACGAAGAGCTCGATCTCGATGGAGCGGACCGTCTTGAGCGGCACCGACTCCATGTCCTCGTCGCTGATGACGACGTACTGGTTCTTGGCGAACTCGTAGCCGCGGACCGTGTCGGCGCGGCTGATGTACTCGTCGTCGTGCGGGCAGTAGGTCTTGAGCTGGACGCGGTTGAGGCACGTCTTGTGCAGCAGGTTGAAGCTCAGCCCCGCCTTGGCCTCCGTCGCCAGGTAGAGCTTGACGGGGATCGTCACCAGCCCGAACTGGACCGCCCCCCGCCACATCGACCGTGCCATGTCAGTTCCCTTCCTGCCCCGGCTCACGCTTCCCGGCGCGCATCCCGTGGGTAGGGAAGTGTAGTCGGGCGTGGCAAGCGTGGCCACCGCTGATCGAATGGAGTTCGCCGTACAGCTTGGTCTGAGACGGTTCGTCGCGGAGCCGACCGTGCTATGAGCATCTGGTGACTGGCGCAGCCAACGACGAGTCAAGAGACGAGCAGGTGCAGCGGAGCGATTGCGGTCGTATGCGCGAGGCAGGCTCGACTTGACTCGGCGGCTGAGAAGTGACAGCCGCGACACTTGAGCGATCCGACCCTCGACTGGAGGTATGACTCGTCAGCTCGCGGCGATCGCCTTGTGAGTGCCTGCGAGTCGCGAAGGTCGTCAGCGACTAACGCTGGCGAGTGACCCGGTGATCCTAGGCCATGTCGAGTCGGTGACACCGGACTCGGGGCTCGGCGTCGTACGGCTACTCGGCCGTCGAGCACTGGCGCGCTCAGCGGCTGGGATCGGCCGAACCAGTGCATCCGTGATGCTTCGACGGGCCTCGTCGAGACCTGGCCGCACTTGAGTTCCGAGCCGGATCAGCTGCGCTCGGTCGTGGTCGAGCCGACGGTCACGTGCGATAGCTGGATTCGACCCAGGGCATGTTCGCCTTGGACCGATCTGCACAGCCTGGCCTGGTCGACGCCTACGAAGTCGCGCCTGCGCGCAACTGCCGCGCAGGCGTCTTCGATCCGGTTGGATCAGGTGGTCCGAGCAGCCGCGGACGTAGAGCCTTCGAACGAGCGACTCCGAGTTCGCCGGTGCCTTCTCCGCTGATGCCGTGCCCCGGCGCAGGCGCAGCTCCCGTAGACCTCAGGCGTCGAGCGCTCCGAGTCTGGTGCGCCAGCCCAGTAGCGATGACGCCTGATCGACCCGGTATTGCCCGTCGAGGTATCGACAGCCAGGCATGCTGCGTCCTTAGGAGCGTAGCTGCGGCGAGGCTCGACGCGTGCGTGGAGAGCGCGCTCTGATCGCGACTGCATCGAGCGCGATGCTGAGGCTTCGGCACAGATGGTGATCGCGACCTTACGGCGACAGAGTGGGCTGCGAAGTTCGGTCCGTTTAGCTGCCGAGGCGCTCGACCGGATGTTCCGCTCGGCGAAGACGTTCTGGAGGCACGGACGGCACGGTCGACACCGTCGGTGATCGGCTGGCACCGTCTGACGAGGTCAGCACGGGCTAGCCCTCCGACTCCGACCCTACACAGGAGCAGTCCTCCCGCATCCAGAAGTCGGTCTCTTCACACTCCGGATACGAGCGGGCTTCGTCGCTCTCCGGTGCAACTCACCTGCTGCCAGCGGACTCGTGGACTGCGATGACCACGGCCGACGCTGTCGAAGCCTCGACCTGCAGTCTGGCACACACGAGACGCGAGTCCGGATACCGATCCGCGGCGGGTAGTCTGCAGCCACATCCGGTCACTTCGGAACTCCATGCGAGCGAAGCGGCGTCAGCCTCTGGCTAGCTCGCGGCCGAACGCCGTATCTTCTAGACCTGCGCCGGCGCCACCCACTCTACCAGCCGATCGCGGCCATGACCCGCAGCGCGAGCTCGTGCACGTCACCGTCGTTCGTGAAGTCGAGGGCGTCGATGTCGGCGGCTTCCAGGTCTGCCAGCACCTCGGGCGACTCGCGCAGGTCCTTGACGCGGCCCGGTCGTGACCGAGGATGCCAGGCGTCGTTCGATCTCCTCCAGGGGCACGTGCAGGCGCACGACCTGGATGGGGTGGCCGACCGCCTCACGGATCTTGGCCAGGTCGGCCTGGCTCCGCACGGCGCCCGCCAGCACGAGGTATCGGACGCCCGCCGCGAGGTAGTTCGCGACCACGGCCGCGAGGTTCGCGGGGAAGACCGCGTCCAGCGCCGCATCCGTCTGCCCGGGCACGTCGAACCACATCAGCCAGTCGAGATCGATGGCCGCATGCGCCATGGCGCGATCTTCGAGGACCTCCGCCAGCTCCTCCGCGAGCGTCGACTTGCCGCTCCCGTAGGTCCCGGTGATGAGGAGCGCGTGGACGTCGTCGCTCGCCATCGCGGGCCGCTTCAGCCACCGCCCATGAACGGCGCCTCGCCGGGCTTCAGCGGCCGGAAGCGGAGGGCTGACCAGGTGTCGTCGATGGCGATCTGGGTGATGGGGCGGACGCCGTGCTCGGCGACCATCGGCCAGAGCGAGTCGCGGTTGATGTCCGCGCGGCCGCCCTTCGGATAGCAGAACCAGAGGTACTCGGGCTTCGCCAGGTCGGCGGCGTGAGCCGCGAGCGCCGCGCGGGCCGTCGCCGCGTCGTCGACGAACAGGAAGGCCGCCGAGGCGTCGCCGATGCCATCGACCACGGTGGCCCCGTCGGGCAGCGGGCCGAGCAGTCCGAGGCGAGCGGCCGGCCAGACCCAGAGGGTGGCGCCCGGCTTGATGTGGAGCTTCTCCGCGATCGACTTCGCCATCCGTTCCTCGCCTCCGACGTTCCGGCCCTCCGCCGAACACGACCAGTATGGCCCGTGGCGGGCCCGCGGCAACGTGCGGTAGCGTTCGGCGATACCCAACGGAGGTTCCCGATGACCCAGGTTCGTCGTCGACGCCAGCGCCGTCCTGCACCTCTGCCAGCACCGACTACGAGGTGCCGGCCGAGCACGAGCTCCTTGCACCCACGCTTCCTCGCGCTCCCAGACCCTCTCGATCGCTGCACGAGGCCGTCCAGCGCGGCGAGATGCCGGCCGACGTCGCACGGAGCGCCTCGCCCGCGATCGGGCGGATGCCGATCAGGCTCCTCGGCGACGCCGTGCTCCGGCGTCGGGCCTGGGAGGTGGCCGATCGGTCTGGGCTGGGCCTCGACCTTCGACGCCGAGTACGTCGCCCTCACCCAGCTCCAGGCGGACGCGTTCGTGACGCTGGATCGCCGATCTCGGCTCGCAGGGTCGAAGGCATCGTCGCCGACCGCGTCGATCGACGCCTTGCGCTGAAGGCACGCTCGGGCGGGTCGACGGCCTCCTCAGCCCCAGAGGTCGATCTGCGGCAGCCCGGCCTTCCCGAGCGTCTCGTTCAGCTCGGCGCAGTGGTAGACGTCGTGGCTGAAGACCCGCTGGATGACCCAGCCGCGGTTGTGCACCCACGAGCCGTCCCATTCGGGGTGACGGATCTCCTCGTCGAGCATCTCGAAGGTCCATCGGTCCAGGCAGGCCTCGACGATGCGGAACGTCGAGTCGAGCGCCTCGACGAGCTGCATCGGCGCTGAGCACGTGCTCGAGGTCGTCATCCCCAGGGCAGTCGTAGGCGGCGTTCGTGAAGCGCGTCGTCTCCGCGCCGGGCTCACCGGCGAAGTCGCACAGCCAGAAGACCCGCTGGCAGGCGAGGTGGCCGACGGTCGCCCAGAGCGGCCACCGCTCCGGCGACGGGCGCATCGCCAGCTGCTCCTCGGTCATCGCCCCGACGACCTCGCGGAGGCGCCGGTCGTACTTGAGCCACACGCTGTAGGCGGGTCGGATGGTCTGGTCGCTCATGCGGTCTACCGTACTCCGCGCCCGGACAGGGATGTCGCGTGGCTGAAGGCCGGTCGCCGCGAGTATCTTCTTGCCGACGGGAGCCCGACGACGGGCCAGTCCCGTGCGGCAGACCGTCCGGCCGGAAGAGGGTGTCTCATGGCCGTCTTGCAGCTACGACATCTGGATCGAGGCGTCGCCTGCCGAGGTGTGGGCGGTCTACACCGACCTCGACCGGATCCCCGAGTGGCAGACGGGGGCGCCTCGCGTGGCCGAAGCGAGCGGATCCGGCGACCTCGTCGGCACGACCTACGTCGTCCGACGCGGGCCGATGACCTCGCGGACGACGATCACCGCTGCCGCCCCACCGGCCCATCACGCCTCTCACACGCAGGCGGTCCTGGGTCTGACGTTCGACCTGGTCGCGGATCTGACCGCCGAGGATGGCGGCACCCGCCTCGCCCTCGAGGCGCGCACCCACTGGCCGCGTGGCCTGGGCCTGTTCGGACGCGCGGTCGAGTCCGCCCTGCTCAGCGAGCGCGAGGCCCTCAAGGAGCTGGCGAACCTCAAGGCGCTCGTCGAACGCGAGTCTGAGCGGCGCTAGCTCCGGAAGAAGTCCGCCAGGACCGGGGCCAGGACCGCCGCATCGACGTCGTGGCCCTGGTCCGCGAGGGTGCGCCGCGTGGCGTTCGGCATCGCCGCGGCCAGGGCGTCGGTGCCGGAGGCCATGAAGGGCATGCTCGCCGAGCCATCGAGGACGAGCGTCGGCACGGTCACCTTCGCGGCCGCTCTCGACGGGCACCGCGTAGTCGCCCATGATCCGGGCGTCGTAGGCGAGGGTGTGCGCGAGCGCTTCCTGGCTCGCCCACCACGGCTGGCTCTTGGCGTAGGCCACGAACTCCGGGGGCATGCCCACGACCTTGGCCATGAAGTACTCGGCGGCGTCGCCGCGTCGACCCTCGGCCACCATCGTCTCGTACTGCTCGATCTGATCGGCCGGCGGCCGCGCCGCAGGATCGATGATGTAGGGCGGCTCCCAGAGCGCGAGCTTGGTCACCGACGCGCCCGCCGCAGTCGCGAGCAAGGCCAGGGCGGCGCCCGAGGACGAGCCCCACAACCCGGCCGAGCCACCAGCCGCCGCGATGACCGCCTTGATGTCCTCGATCTCGCGCTCGATGGCATAGGGCAGCGTGTCGCCCGAGTCGCCGCGACCACGACGGTCGAAGTTGAGGACGCTGAAGTCCGAGGCCAGGATGGCCGCCACGCCGGCATTGGCGCCGCGATCGACGGAGCCGCCGCAGACGAGGACGACGGGCGGCCCGTCACCCTGATCGCTCGATGGCGATCGAGGTCCCGTCGGCGGAGGTCACGCGCTGGAGGGTGGTGTTCATCGGTCGGCTCCTTTCGGGTTCGTCGTCGGTCGTCGTCGGGTGGTCAGGCGGCGCCGACCTCGGCGAAGGCCTCGCTCAGCCACGTCTCCCAGGCGGCCTGCGTGGCGGCCGGATCGAGGTCGGCGAAGATGTGGTGGCCGATGGCCGTGCCGCCCATGGCGGCGATGAAACGGTACATCCCATCTTCGGTGCGCACACCCAGGAAGTCCGTGGTGTGGTAGTCGATGAAGCCGTCCAGCTTCCCGATGCCGGGCAGCGTGGCGTGGACGCTGTCGCCGACCTTGACGTCCGGCGAGACGCCCAGGGCCCGCTGGAAGGTCGACCAGGCACGGTCGGGCTCCGCGGGCGGCCCCCAGACCGAGACGGGGACGGCCTTCTGGCCGCGGAAGTACTTGAGGTACTCGGCGAGCTTGAAGATGTAGGCCGGGTCACCCTTCTTGAGGGCATCGAACTCGCCTTCCCAGACGTCGTCCGGGAGGAAGCCGCTGTGGACCAGGCGCAGCAGGGTCGTGCCGCCGGCGCGGCCCTCGATCTGGAGCTCGAAGGCCATCAGTCGGCCGTCCGGCGCCTCCGGGGAGGTGTTGGTGAAGCGGTGGGGCGGATCCCAGGCGGTGATCGTCGACTCCATCGTGAAGCCGGACAGGGCCGTCCGGACGGTGCCGCCGAGGCGCGGCTCGATCTCGCTCGTGCCCATGAACCAACCGTCCATACCAACCCCGGTGGTGATGGCCTCCCAGGCCTCCTCGGGCGTGGCCTCGGCGATCTGCTCGACGACGACTTCGAATGGCTTGGCCATGTCAGGACTCCTTCCGTGGGACGCTGGGATGGATGGCCAGGACGACCCGGTGGCGTCGTCCGTTCGGAGCGGCCTCGTCGTGGTACTTGGCCACGAGACTAGCCACGGTGGCGGAGAGCTCCTCGGCAAATGCGGCCCGGTCGGCCGGCGTCGCGAAGCGCACCTCGCCGTCCATGGCGAAGGTGGCCAGGCGCTGGCCGGCCTTGGCGGCGCCGACGAGCAGCGCGCCGATGTCTGCGACCAGCTTGCTGGCCAGCGACAGGAGCCAATAGGCAGAGAGCCGATCCGGCGAGCGGGACGGATCCGGCTCGACCGAGCCAGTGCGGCAGGTGAGATGACATAGGCCGTCGCCGTCGCGCGCAGCACGCGCTCGGTCATGTTGCCCCGGCGGCGCTCCTCCGTGAGCGTGATCAGCCCGTGTCGTTCGAGCGTCCGGAGGTGGTAGTTCACCTTCTGCCGGGGAAGCCCGACCTTCTTCGCCAGGGTCGTCGCCGAGCCCGCCTCCGAGGCCAGCTCCGCCAGGAGCCGCGTCCGGATGGGGTCGAGCGAGGCCTCGGCAGCGGCGGCGTTGTCGATGACCGTGACGTCCAACATGCCGCGCATCCTGCCACCGACAAGAAAAGTTGTCAAGACCCTCGATCTGGCCCATGCGGAAGCGAACGCGACCCGCGTCAGCTTCCCGTTGCTACCACGTGCCTACTGCTGGTAGTATCGCAGTGTGAAGGTGAGTGTCAGCCTGCCCCAACGATGATGTCCAGTTCCTCGACGAGTACGCCAGGGGTCAGGGCCTCGACTCGCGGTCCGCAGCACTTCATCAGGCAGTGCGGCTCCTCCGTGCATCCGAGCTCGGCGTCGCGTATGAGTCGGCGTGGGACGAGTGGAAAGCGATCGGCGAACCCGACCGATGGGAGGCGACCGTCGCGGACGGGCTGGAGCCGTGATGCGACGCGGATCGATCCATCTCGTGGACCTCAGCCCCGCTCGCGATTCCGAGTCGGACAAGCGGCGTCCGGCCATCATCGTCAGCAACGATGGGGCGAACGCGACAGCCTCGCGACTCGGTCGGGGCGTCGTCACCGTCGTTCCACTGACCTCGAACGTGGAGCGGGTCTATCCGTTCCAGGTCCTGCTGCCAGCGGCTGCGACGGGTCTCGAGCGCGACTCGAAGGCGCAAGCCGAGCAGGTTCGGTCGATCGCGATGGAGCGCGTCGGCGCCCAGTTGGGCATCGTCCCGCACGCGATGATGCTCGACGTCGATGAGGCGCTGCGGCTGCATCTCGGCCTCTGACGCCCCCGCCACGGACGAGCGTCAGCGCATGAGCAGGTGCCAGTAGCTGTAGCCTTCGCCCGGGCTGTCGGCCTCATCGATGACCGTCAGGCCCTCAGCGGCGATCCAGGCGGTGACGGCCGCACGCGTCGGCACGAAGTGGTAGTCGGTGCCGTGGAACAGGAACTCGCCCGCGACCACGGGCAGGCCGCGTCCGATGCCGTCCGCGTAGGCAGCGTCGATGTCCGCCTGGTCGTGCTCCTCGACCGTGAGGTAGAGGAGGCCGTCCGGCTTGAGCGCCCGGTGCAGGTTGGCGAGCACGGTCGGCCAGTCCTCAGGCGGGATGTTCTCCATGGCATCGATGCACATCACGCCGTCGAACGTCCGCCCGAAGATCCAGCTCCTGGAGGCTCGACTGGATGAGCTCCGCGCTGTGGTGCTTGGCGGCCGCCTGGTCGAGCATGCCGGCGGACTGGTCGACACCGACGACGTGGCGCCCGGCCGCGAGGACGACGCCGAAGTACTTGCCCGTCCCACACGCCGCGTCGAGGACGGTGCCACCCGGCGGCGCGGCCCGGACGACACGACGCACGTACCGACGATGGGTCGTGGTCATCGGCTCCGCGTCGGCGTCGTACGTCGCCGCGTAACGCGTGTCGTAGTCGGCCTCGGCCTTCTGGCGCTGCTCGCGGAGCCAGGTCGCTCGATCCATCGACGCCTCCCTGTCCCAGTCTAAGCCCGACCGAGCAGGGTGACGAAGGATCGAAGTCGATGATCGCCGCGGTGAGGTGGAAGCGATCGGGGTCGATGCGCCGGCTGCGCCGCGGCAGGAGGCGCGAGCCCCCGCAGCGGATCGCGCAGGAGGTTGCCGGCCGACCAGGGCGGCCCCGAGGAGGGTGACGACGACCAGGAGCCCGAGGAGGACGAGGACGAGCACGAGGCGCCGGGAGCCAGCGGCGCCGGGCTCGGCGCCGCGCCAGGTCGGGGTGGCACCGGCGACGCGGCTCGGGGCCCCGGCGGCGGCGCGGCGCTCGATCTCCGGCCACAGGTCGGGCACGGTCGCCTGGTCGAGGGCGGCGAAGCGGGTGCGCAGGTCAGCCATCGTCGTCCCCCAGCAGCTTCCGGAGGCGGCGACGGCCGCGCGACAGGTTGGCGCGCACGGCCAGGCCGTTGGAGCCCAGGCGATGGGCGATCTCGCCCACCGGCAGGTCGGCGTAGTAGTAGAGGATGACCGCCGCCCGCTGGGCTTCCGGTAGCTGGCGCAGGGCGGCCTGGAGGTCGGGGTCGGCGTAGCGGTCCGGTCGACCCACGCTCAGCGCCTCCGGGGCGACCTCGGTGGCCGCGCTGCGGCGGGTCTTGAGGGCGCCGGCGGCGATGCGGAAGGCGGCCCGCCAGGTCCAGGCCGCGGGGTCGTGGATGGCCGATCCCCGACGGAGCGCCTGGGCATAGGCCTCGGCCACCGCCTCGGAGGCCAGCTCGGCATCGCCGGCATAGGCCAGCAGGGCACGCCACAGCCGCTCGGCATCGGTCCGATAGCAGGCCTCGATGCTCGACGCGGGGTCCGCGAGGGCCAGGGTGCTGTCCATCAGCAGGCTAGGGACGCTTCCCCCTCAGAACGTGACATCGGGCCGGGTGGCGAGCGCGCCCTGTCCACGACTCCCGATGCAACCGCTCTCGATCAGTCCGATGCGCCATCAGAACGAGCATCCCGAAGCCAGACGCGCTCGCCATCGACGATCCGATCGGACGGCGACAGGCCGATGCGTCGAGCGACGCCCTCGGACGCAGCGTGGTCCGGGTGGATGCTGGCCGTGATCGACGCGACGCCCTGCGCATCGAGCCAGACCACGAGCGCGGCCGCCGCTTCCGTCGCATGGCCGCGCCCCTGCCATGGGACACCGACGACCCAGGCGATCTCGGCGTCGTGACCCTCGTTGGTGATGGTGGCCTGGACGAAGCCCATCGCGCGACCCTCCGCTCGGGTCCGGATGATCCAGTTGAGCCAGGTCTCCGTGCCGTCCGCCGAGTGACCGATGGCCTGGCGCTCGTACTGCGAGCGGAGCGCCTCGAGCGTCGGCGCCTGGCCGCCGATGAAGGCGTAGAGCGCCTCGTCCGCCAGCACGCCGACCATCTCGTCGGCGTCGTCGGGCGTGAGCGGCGTCAGGTCGAGACGGGACGTCGCGATGGGCTCGGTGGCCGGTCGGCCGCGTGGCACCGGAGTCTGCTCAAACGCGGCGAGGACGAAGGCCCACGCTGGCGAGCTCGGCCCGGGCGAGGCGGTCGTGGCGCCCGGCGGCCCAGTCGCCAAGGGGATCGGGCGTGAACTCGAGGAGGGTCGGATAGTCGAGGCTCATGACCGCGCGCATGGCCAGGATCTGCGACACCTGCGGATCGGAGAGCTCGGTCGAGCGACGGAGCGCCTGATGCGCGGCTCGGACGCGCCGCAGGCGTCGCCAGCGCCACGGGATGTAGCGGGAGAGCCACGGCACGAGGGTGACCAACGCGAACAACAGCGCCATGGCGGTCGCGACGATCAGGACGAATGCCTCGACCTCGTTGCCGAAGTCTGCAAGCGGCTGCCCCGCGCCGGCCAACGCATCCCTGACCAAGCCCGAAACGCCCTCGCCGACGACCGGCAGGTCACGGAGCGACCCCCCGAGGTCGATCCCGGCCTGAGTCAAGCCGGTGCCCCCGTCGTGGATCGATCGACCCGCCCCGGCGAAGCTGGCGAGCAGCTCATAGAGCAGCCACACGAGACGACCCCAGAACACGACCCAGACGATGGTGGCGATGTCGGCGAGCTGCTCCTGTCGCCGAGCCCTTGGCAGCTCGCTCCAGATCTTGACCATCTCGACCTCCCGTCCGTGCCCGTAGAGGGACTCTACTGCGCAGTCAGGCGGACGAACCAATCCACTTGAGGTGGGCGGCCTCACGCCGCTTGACCGAAGCCATCGGGCTGGGGCACATTCGCCGCGTGAGCACGGCCATCCACTTCGCCCGGAATGGCGACATCGACATCGCCTATAAGGTCGTGGGATCCGGGCCGCCGGATCTGATCTTCATCCAGGGGCACATCACCAACCTCGACATCTACTGGGACGATCGGGCCTATCGCGAGTTCTGCGAGCGGCTGGCGTTGTTCTCGCGGCTCATCCTCTTCGACAAGCGCGGCATGGGCCTCTCTGACCGGGTCGAGACAGGCTCCATGGAGGACCGCATGGACGACGTGCGCGCTGTCCTCGACGCGGTCGGTTCGGAGCGGGCAGTCGTGATGGGCGCGTCGGAGGGTGGCCTCCTGGCCACCCTCTTCGCGGCAGCACATCCGGAGCGGGTGGCGTCGCTCGTGCTGCTCGGCGCCGAGGTGCGCGAGGAACGGGACGAGAGCTGGCCATGGGGCGAAGGCACGCGCGCCGAGTTCGAGGCCCAGATGGCCGATTGGTCGCGCTGGGGAGAGGGCGACGGCGCCGCCAAGCGGGCCCAAGCCTGGCCGCGGCCGATGCCGAAGCGGCACGCCAGTGGTGGGCCCGACTGCAGCGCAATGCCGGCAACCAGCGTTCCATCGAGGCGTTCCTGCGGGCGTCCTTCGGTACCGACACCCGGGCCCTGCTGCCATCGATCCACGTGCCAACGCTGGTCATCCATCGCGCCGGCGATCAAGCCGTTGACGTCGGCAACGGCCGCTATCTCGCCGAGCACATCCCGGGTGCCCGGTACATCGAGCTGCAGGGCATCGACCATATCCCGTGGGTCGGCGATGACGACATCCTCGACGAGGTCCAGGAGTTCGTGACCGGGACGCGGCCGTCGGCTGAGGTCGATCGCGTCCTGGCGACCGTCCTGTTCACCGATGTCGTCGGCTCGACGGCGCGCGCGGTGGAGATCGGCGACGAACGCTGGGCCGAGTTGCTCGGTGAACACCACCGGGTCATCCGCCGCGAGTTGGCGAGCTTCCGGGGCGAGGAGGTCGGTACGGCCGGTGACGGCTTCCTGGCCACGTTCGACGGCCCGGCTCGGGCGGTCCGTTGCGCGTTGAGCTGCGTCCAGGCCGTTCGCGAGCTTGGCATCGAGATCCGGACCGGCCTGCATACCGGCGAGGTCGTCCGTGCCGCCGGCGGGCCTGGCGGCATCGCCGTCCATATCGGCGCCAGGGTCGCGGCCCTGGCGGGACCTGGCGAGGTGCTGGCATCGAGCACGGTCAAGGACCTGGTCGCCGGGTCAGGGCTTGGCTTCACCTCGCGCGGCTCGCACGCCCTGAAAGGCGTGCCCGGTCGCTGGCGGATCTACGCCGTCGGCTGACTCGCCCGACCGACCGAGGAGGCGAACATGGAAGTCCATCCCGGGATCTTCGTGTCGAGTACGGCGACCGATGAGTGGAAGCCCGACCCCGAGGTCGGCGGCGAGATGCACGTGCTCGTCGAGTCCGAGACCGCCTACGTCGGGATGTCGCGCTTCCGGGACGTCGCCGACCTGGAACGCTGGACCCTGCCCGAGCGGGAGACGGTGCTGATCATCGAGGGCGCTGCGCGCATCGAGATCGAAGATGGGCCGACCCTCGAGCTGAAGGTCGGCGACATGGCCTCGATCCCGAAGGGCGCCGTAACCACGTGGCACCTGACGGTTCCGTTCCAGGAGATCTGGTTCTTCGGCCGCCCGTACGAGATGGCGACCTAGCGATCCTCAGACTCGCTTGGTCGCGACCCAGATCTCCTCGGCCGGCCAGCGACGGGCCCAGTCGGCGGTCACGTCGGCATAGTGGTCGTGCGTCACCGCGTCGGGCGGGGCCTGGAGCTCGATGAGGTCCTCGATCTCGAAGCCGCTCTCGCGCAGGACGCGGATCCAGTCACCGTGTGACAGGTGGTACTCGGTGCCGGGGGAGTCGGGCCACTGGATGCGATACATCCCGAACTGGTCGCGCTGGAGCGTCTCGACGGCGACACCGACGTCGGGCCAGCAAAGGTAGGCGAGGACCGAGTTGACCAGGAAGACGAGCCGGCCGTTGGGGCGCAGGAGGCGGGCGGCCTCGCGGACCCACATCGCCGGATCCGCCCAGAGGGAGGCCCCGTACTCGGAGAAGGCGAGGTCGAACGACGCGTCAGGCAGGGGGACACGCTCGGCAGGGGCCTCGACCAACGGAAAGGCCGGGCCGCCGGCGGCCTGCATCCGCTTGGCCGTGGCCAGCTGAGCCGGCGTCGGATCGACGCCGACAGGCCGCGCGCCGCGATATGCGAGCTGGGCC
This sequence comes from uncultured Gaiellaceae bacterium, assembly GCA_963746975.1. Taxonomy (GTDB): domain Bacteria; phylum Actinomycetota; class Thermoleophilia; order Gaiellales; family Gaiellaceae; genus GMQP-bins7. The sequence goes on along the minus strand of CAVVDE010000010.1, from coordinate 96,217 downwards.
GAGAAGTAGGCCGTCCCGCAGCCGAGCTCGACGACGTCCAGGCCGGCCACGTCGCCCAGGGGCGACCCGATGGCGTCCTCGCGGACGTTGAAGACGCCCCACGTGACATCCCGTGGAGCCCAGGCACGCTCGGCGTTGGCGTCGGTGTACTCGGCGTTGTTCTGCGTCCACTCGGCGATGTTGCCGGCGATCGAGTCGGGCAGGTCGTTGGTCGTCATCGTCCGCGCATGCTAGCGCCTGGCCCGAGGCCGCGACGCCGGAACGCCCGATCGGCCGACCGTGAGCCCGACGTACCATCCGCCAGATGCCTGCCTTCGGATCCGACACGCCCTTCTGGCTCGACCGCCCGACGGACCCGCCCGAGCCACCCTTCGAGGGCGAGGGCAAGGCCGACGTGGTCATCGTCGGCGGCGGCTTCACCGGCCTCTGGACGGCCATCCAGCTCAAGGACGCCTCGCCCGGCACGGACGTCGTGCTGCTCGAACAGGCCGTCGTGGGCTACGGCGCGAGCGGCCGCAACGGCGGCATCATCGAGGCCAGCCTGACCCATGGCCTGGCCAACGGTTTGCGCCACTTCCCGGACGAGATCGACATCCTCCAGGCCGAGGGCTCGCGCAACTACCACGAGCTGGTCGCCTTCGTCCGCCGAGAGGGCATCGACTGCGACCTCGAGGAGACCGGCAGCCTGACCCTCGCCACCGCGCCCTGGCAGGCCGACGGGCTCGACGAGTGGGCCGCCGTCCTGACCGACCACGGCGAGCCGGCCACCGTCCTGTCGTCCTCCCAGGCGCGCGCCGAGATCCACTCCCCCATCGTCTTCGGCGGCCTGCGGCGGCCGCCGGGCCACGACGCCATCGTCGACCCCGGCAAGCTCGTGCGCGGCCTCAAGCGCGTCGCGCTGGCGCGTGGCGTCCGCATCCACGAGGGGACGCGGGTCGTCCTCCTCGACGAGCTCGACCGGGGCATCCGGGTCCGCGTGGCCCGCTCGGAGGCGGCGTCGGCCTCGGGTTCGGCGCCGGTCTCAGGTTCAGCGCAGGTCGCCGGATCGGTCGGCTCGCGCGTCCGCGTCCGGCTGCCCGGTTCGGGCGGGAGCGCCAGGGAATCGGGCTCCATCCGGACCAAGCGCGTGGTCGTCGCCACGAGCGCCTATTCGGGCTGGTTCCGACGCCTGCAGACCTGGTTCGTGCCGGTCTACGACTACGTCCTGGTCTCCGAGCCACTGACCGCGGAGCAGAAGGCGTCGGTCGGTTGGGAAGGACGCCAGGGCGGCGGTGATGCCGCCAACCGCTTCCACTACTTCCGGCTGACCGCCGACGATCGCATCCTGTGGGGCGGCTACGACGCCATCTACCAGGGCTTCAGCCGCGTGGCCCCGAAGTTCGATGCGCGGCCGGCGTCGTTCGACCGGCTGGACGAGCACTTCCGCGCCTTCCTGCCCCAGCTCGACGGCCTGCGCTGGACGCATCGCTGGGGCGGCGCCATCGACACGACGTCCAACTTCACGGTCACCTTCGGCAACACGATGGGTGGCCGGGTCATCTATGTGCTCGGCTACACGGGCCTCGGCGTGGCCGCCTCACGCTGGGCGGCCGGCGTCGTGCGCGACATGCTCGTGCACCCGGATGCGGATGTGCTCCGGATGCGCTTCGTGCGCACCAAGCCCTGGCCCATCCCGCCGGAGCCGTTGCGCAGCGTCGGGGTCGCGATGCTGCAGCGTGAGTACGCCCGTGCCGACGAGCACGAGGGGCACAAGAGCCGATTCCTGCGCACCCTGGAGTCGATGGGTATCGGCTTCGATTCGTAGGCGCCCGCGCGCCGCGCCGACCCGACCGATCAGTGCCCGCTGGGCGAGGGCTGCGGCTGCGGCTGTCGCGCGACGGGGGCCTGGTCGTCGGCCAGGGGCTCCGGGCGGTGGGCGATGGGACCGAGCGGGAAGACGGTGTGGCCGTAGACCTCGTTGAGGACCAGGGCGATGGCCGTGTAGAGGGCGGCGAGCCCACAGACGATGCCCACGGCCCCCGCGACCTGGGTCACGGCCGGGTTGCCCGTGATGTCACCGAGCGCGAGCAGCCAGAAGAGCGCGACGAGGGTGCCGAAGACGACCTGCAGGGCGTGGCTCAGGCGGAAGGTGCCGAGGAACATGCCGAACGTGAAGAGGCCCCAGATGGCGAGGTAGGCAGCCATCGCGGTGGCGTCCGGTTTGGCCGCGAGGCCCATCTCCGGCAGCACCCAGACGGCGACCAGCGACAGCCAGAAGGTCCCGAAGGCGGTGAAGGCGGTCGTGCCGAAGGTGTTGCCCTTCTTCGACTCCAGCAAGCCGGCGAAGACCTGCGCCAGCCCGCCGACGAAGAGGCCCATGCCCAGGATCATGGCGTTGTTCGGGAAGAGCCCGACGTTGTGCAGGTTGAGCAGCACGGTCGTCATCCCGAACGCGAGCAGTCCGAGCGGCGCTGGGTTGGCGGAGGTGTCCTTGATGTGCATCTCGCTGGTCATCGGTCGTCCTTGGCTGAGGCATGGGTTGAAAGGGCCGCGTGACCGTAGCGTGCCGCCCGGACCTGCCTTCGAGACAGGGTCCGATGGCCCACCCAGCGGGGGTCCCCATGGCCCTGAACGAACCCGCTCCGGGCTCCGGACCGGTTAGCCGACGCCGCCCGCGGCGCCGCGGGCGATCAGGCGGTCGGCTCGGGCGTCTCCGAGGGGACGGCTTCGAAGCTCAGGAGGCGATCGGCGCGCCAGACGAGACCGAGGCCGACCGCCACGAGGATGATCGCGCCGGCCGCCACGAAGACGAAGGTGGCCTGTGCGTCGATGATCACCCCGGTGATGACCAGCGAGATCGGCGCCAGGCCCACCGAGCCGAGCATCATCAGGCTCATCACGCGACCCAGCATGGCGGTCTCGGTCCGCTGCTGGACCCAGGTCACGACGTTGACGTTGATGAACCCGACGCCCAGGCCCATGAGGAACATGAGGCCGGTCACGACCACGACGCCGGGCGCGATGCCGATGAGGCCGAGGCCGACCCCGAGCAGCCCCGAGATGCCCAGCAGGATGGCGCCGCGATGGCGGAAGGGCTTGATCGAGCCCGCCAGCACCGCCCCGATGAGGGCACCGCCGCCGAAGCCGCTGATCATGATCCCGAACCCCGCCGAGCCGGCATCGAAGCGGTTGGCGGCGAGCCACGGCAGACCGATCGAGATGGGGCCGGTGAAGGCGAAGTTCAGCGCGGCCGCCAGGATGATGAGCGTGCGCAGGGCGGGGTCCCGGAGGGTGTAGCGGGCGCCCTCGAGGATGGAATGCCAGACCGAGGCCTGTGGGGCAGCCTCTGCGGCCGGGAGCGCCAGCCGGGTCGGAGATGGCGGCCTCGAGCGTCCAGAGCGGCGGTCCGATCGGCGTCGGTTCGGTCGGCGTCGGCAAGGACGGCCCCGGTCTCGGCCACGCGCTGCGTCGTCGCGCGCAGGCCACCGTGCACGAGCGCGATGGCGACGGCCGCGATGGCGAAGCTGGCGGCATCGAGGACGAAGGCGAGCGAGGTCCCGATGAGCGCCACCGTCACGCCCGCCGCGGCCGGACCGATGAGCCCGATGAGCTGGCTGGTGGCCTGGAAGAGCCCGTTCGCGGCGGTCAGGCGTTCGGTCGGGACGAGCAGCGGCAGGAAGGTCGAGACGGCCGGATAGAAGAACGCATCGACAGCCCCGAAGATGACCGCCATCACGACCAGCTGCCAGATCTCGACCCGCCCGCTGATGATGAGCGCGGCGACGATGCCCACGACCAGGGCTCGAAGGGCGTTCGAGCGGAAGATGAGGGTCTTGGGCTCGATGCGGTCGGCGATGGCGCCGCCGACTAGCATCAGGATGACGCGCGGGATGGCCGCTGCCGTGAGCACCGTGCCGAGGGCAAGGCCGGAGCCGGTCAGCTCGAGGACGAGCCAGGCCAGGGCCACGAAGTGGAACTGGTCGCCGAAGACGGAGATGCTCTCTCCGCCCCAGAAGATCCGGTAGTCGCGGTCGGCCAGGGGCCGGAGGAAGGGCGCCGACCGGAGGCGGCCGAGGCGGCCCGTGGGAGTGGCCGCCTCGTCCGATCCGGCGATCGATGCGCGCGTGGTGTCGGCGGCCAGCGGGGTGTCGCTCACTCGAGGACGATCCGCACGCTGCCTTCGCCGTCGTCGTCGGTCACCTCGAGGATCTGGCCGACGAGCCCCATGGCCAGGGCTTCCCGGATGCGCTCGGCGTCGCGGGAGCTGATGCCCGGCACGTAGCCGATGGCGGCCTGGCCGAGGGCGACCGGCACGCGGACGTTGACCACGTTGCGGCCGCGCTCCTTGACCTCGACCCGCACTTGTCGCGCCGCGCCACTCCGGGCCTGCTCCTCAGCGCTGGCCGATGGCGGGACCGATCGCTTCGAGCTGCTGCCGCGGTCCTGGAGGGCGGCGATGAGCGGATCCGCCTCCTCGGCCGTCAGCCGGCCTTCCGCCACCATGCGCAGGACGGTGTCGAGTGCGTCCGTCATCGTGGGCCTCCCTCGTCGAAGGCCGTGGCGGCATCGTCGAGCGCGGCCAGGCGCTCGCCGGCGGCGGCGACGTCGATCTGCCCGGCCTGGAGGGCGCGCAGGATCTCCAGGCGCGCGTCCTCGAGCGGGTCGGGCGCGGGCGGTTCGGCTGGCATGGGCGGCGCGGATGTGGCGGCCGCGGGTGCCGCCGGGACGGTCCCTGACCCCGCCACCGACGCGACCGGCGGGACGGGCGGCACGGACGGTGCGGTCACCTCGCCACGCCAAGCGGCACCCTCGGTCGTCGGCAGTACCGGACCTTTGCCGGTCAGCTGCAGATCGCCGCTCATCGAGCGGAAGTTGAGGTGGGCTCGACCGTCGCCGAGGATGATCGATCGGCGACCGGCCTCGATGCTCGTCCGATGCGGGACGTCGCTGCGGATGTCGCCCGAAACCGTGCGCGCCTCGATGGTCAGGCCGGAGCCGGTCGTCAGGCGCGCATCGCCGGAGACCGTCTCGATGCTGTGCTCGTGGCCAGGCGCCAGGGCAGCCTCGATGCGCATGTCGCCGCTCATGGTCTGGACGGCGAGGCGCTCGACGACGCCGGCGCGGGCGGCGATGTCGCCCGAGACGGTGCGCAGTTCGAGGCCCACGGTGCCCGTCGCCAGCAGGCGGACGTCGCCCGATGTGCCGTCCAGATCGATGCTGCCATGGACGTGGTCGAGCTCGACATCGCCGGACACCGTCTTGTAGCGCTGCTGGCCGTCCAGCCCGTTGACGTGGAGGTCGCCGCTGACCGTGCCGATCTCCACGCGCGCGCCATGCGGCACCTCGACGACGAGATCCGTGCCGCCACCGCCGCCGACTCGTCGGCCCCACTTGAAGGTGCCGATGCTGACCTCGATGAGGCCGCCGCGCGGCGAGCGCACGCGCAGCGAGCCGTCAGCCGCCTCGGCCTCATACCCGTCGAGCACGTAGCCGTCGTCCGGATCCTGGGTCGTGATGCGGACCGTGCCACCGTCCGTGCCGCGCACGTCGATGTCGCCGCTCGAGGTGTTGAGCTGCAGGAACCCGGTCGCGCCGATCTCGTGCTCGATGAGCCCGGCGCGCGATGTCGTGGTGGTCTCGTCGGTCATGGCTTCAAACCCCCTTGCCGAGCTCACGGATCTGCGCGGCGGCGTCGGCGGCATCCATGCGGCCGGCGGCCAGCGCCTCGAGGATCTCCTGGCGTCGGGCCGTGACCTCGCCCTTGGTCAGGATGGCCGCGGCAACGGCCTCCTCGGCGGTCGTCAGCGGCTCTGGCTGGTCGGACTCCTGGATGATCGGGGCGTCCTCATCTGCGAGGCCGAGCGCGCGCACGAGCGCCTCGACGCGATTCCGGACGGTCGGGTAGGAGATGCCGAGCTCGCGCTCCATGTCGCGCAGGTTGCCGCGCGAGCGCAGGAAGCTCTCCAGGAGGGCCAGCTGCTCACGGCTCAAACGACCGAAGCGCCCGACGCTGAAGTCGCCTTCAAGGGTCGTGGCGCAGTGGTCGCAGTGCAGCCTGGTGATCGAGAGCTCGTGGCTGCAGACGGGGCAGGTGGCGATGACGTCGTTCGGCACGGGTTCCTCGTCGTCCTCAGCGTGCCGCGGGCCGGCGCTCGACCGGACGAACAGCGGCCTGCTCGGCGGCACGAGTCAGCTGGCGGCGAGCAACGTGGGCCTGGCCGCGATCGAGGAGCTGGCGCGCGTCCTGGGCGCCGCTGCCGGAGAAGAGAAGTCGATGGTCCAACATGGCTTCCTTGTCCCTTCCTGTGCATCATCGGTTGATGACCATGGACCATTCAAGCATCAGGCTTTCACTTTGTCAATACCTGTCTTCACTTTTCGCAAGATGACAACGAAGAAGCCTACCTTGAGGCACCCTTCGCGCATGCTCGACTTCCTAGGCACAAGGGCACACGGGCGTGCGGGCAGGCGAGCCGGCCGAGGGGAGTAGCTGGCCAGTGGGCGGTCGCGCGCCGCCCGAAGCAGCAGCCGACCGGTGGGAGCAGACGGCGACCAGCGGGCGTGACGGACCTGCATCCGTCGCGCGCGGGCTCAGTCGACGGCCGGCGCGACCTCGGTCATCAGCCGCTCGATGGTCTCGGGGTCGTATGGCGCGGGCTCCTCGACCATGAAGCCGTCGAAGCCGACGGTTCGGTAGGCGGAGAACTGCTCGGCGATCGCCTCGGGCGAGCCGAAGAGCCAGGACTCGTCCGCCTGGCCTTCCTCGAGCGTCATCTTGTTGGCGGCGAGCAGGCCGAGCCAGTCGCGGCGCGCCTCGGCCTCCGAGTCGCGGATCATGATCTTGCAGCCGACGGTCTTGTGGATGGCCGCCGGATCGCGCCCGACGTCAGCGCAGTGGCGCTCCAGGACGGCCTTCTTGTGCGCAAGCACCTCGGGCGTGCCGAAGGCGTTCCACTGGTCGCCGTACGTGGCAAGCGTGCGCAGGGTCTTCTTCTCGCCGGAGCCACCGATCATGATCGGCAGGTGCGCCTGGATCGGCCGCGGACGGGCGACCAGGTCCTTCGTCCGGTAGCGCGGACCGTCATGCGTCACCGTCTCGCCGTCGAGCAGGCCCCGGATGATGCCGACCGACTCATCCATCCAATCGAGCCGCTGGCCGAAGCCGGAGCCGAACTCGATGCCGAAGGCCTCCGCTTCGAACCCGGCCCAGGCCCCGCCCATGCCGCAGATGGCGCGCCCGCCGCTGATGTGGTCGATGGTGATGATCGACTTGGCCACCAGACCGGGGTTGCGGAACGGGTTGGCCCCGACCATCAGCCCGAGCTTGATGCGCTCCGTCTGCGCCGCCCAGGCGGCGAGGACCGTGTAGCCCTCGAAGATCGGCTGGTGCGGGTCACCGAAGATGGCGTACAGGTGGTCCCAGGTCCAGACCGTGTCATAGCCGAGCGCCTCGGCGCGCCTGGCGACGGCGGCGTAGGCCGGCCAATCGGTGGACTGTGACCAGGGCAACAGGCTGAAGGCGGGTCGGGTCATGCGCTGATGATGACGGCTCCGCGGCGGTTGCGTGGGACGAGCTCGAGACCGGTCGTGGACGCCTCACACGGACGTCTGGCGCAGCCACCGCTCCCTCGGATCGAGCGCCCGCGACGGAGTCCTGGCAGCGCGATGGCACCTGACGGCCGTGCCTCGATGATCGCTCGCCAGGAGCGACTTCGATGCGGCGGCGACCGAGTTCGTCGGCTACTCCGCACTTCGGTCTCGCCGCGACCCGACCATAGGCGTCGTCGACCCCCAGCAGGCGCACGGCACCGAGTCAGGACGCTCATGCGATCGAGGCGCAGGCCCATGCTCCTTAGCGTCTCCGCGGCACGTGCGCATCCTCGCCGCGCCCGCGGCGCGTCGTCCGTCCAAGATCTCGAGGGCGCCCTCGAAGAAGTCGATGAACGTGTCTGCAAATCGGCCACGCGGTGCCGTCGGCCGCCAGGGGTCCAAGGCCGCACGCAGACCTGCCTCGTCACCGGCCATGACGGCGTACGTGGCGGCCAAGCTGTAGCAGTTGCCCGGCCATGTAGCCGTCATCCCTGGCGCCATCGCCAGCATCTCCGGCCACGCGTCTCTGGACGGCCCGACAGGGTGTCGACGCAGGGCGTGTTGAATGCTTGTTGGAATCCGTTCTGAGGGTCCGAGAGCTCCTTGAGGCGCTCGTCTGCCGCGCCAGGATCGCGCGCGCGGCATCGATGTCACCGCTCAAGGCGGAGGCGGCGCCGCGACATCTCTCCACGAAGCCGAACGTAGCGAGCGGGACCTCCTCGCCCTCGAACGCTGAGTGTACGCCAGGCAGCGCTCGAAGTCGCCTCGAGAATAGCCGAGGGCGCCCAGGAGACCGCAACGAGCTGCCGTTGCCAGTCCAGAAGGCCTATGCGCTTCGCCGTCTCCAGGCCCTCGAGGACCACCTCCAGAGAGCTCGCCGGATCGTCGATGTCGATGAACATAAGGTTGTTGCGTGCCCGCATCTCGGCCTCGAACTGCCCGTGGGCCTCGGCGTAGCGAACAGCACCGCGCATCAGGGCGAGCGCTTCCTGGAGACGACCCTGGTCGGCCATCATGCCCGCCTTGGTGTCCAGCGACTCCGCGATGACGTGCGCGAGGGCAAGCGGCTCGGCTGCGATGAGCGCCTTCTCCACCCAGGGCAGGACCATTCGGGCGGCTGTGGTTGCGCCAGTGGGCGCGGGCGAGCTCGGAGGCCAGGCCCGGCCTAGACCGCCGGGATCGACGGTGGCGCCGGCCTCGACCTTCGCCGCGGCCGCTTCGAGGGTCGATACGCCCTCGGCGACCTCGGCGCCATGAAGCAGGATGGCGCCCAGCCTGCGTCGTGGCACGGATCGCATCGCCCTGGTCGTCCGTTCCCGTCATACCAGTCGATCGCCTCGCCGAAGGCGTCCTTGGCAGCGTCGAAGTGGCTGCCCGCATAGGCGGCGTCGCCCAGCCGCTCCAGGATCGCCACCCGCTCCGCGGGGTCGATGGTGACGGTCAGCGCCTGGCGATAGAGAGAGATGGCCTGGTCATGCGAGTGGAGCGCCATCGCTCGCTCAGCAGCGCCACGCAAGGTGACCCGTGCCTGCGCGGCGACCGCCTCGGCCTCCGGCCCCTCCGGACTGGCTTCGTAGCGCATCGACGTAATGGCTGGCCAGGATGCCGGCCAACTCGTCGTCGCCGGTGCGATTCGTAGAAGCGAGCCGCGGCCAGGTGTCGCGCTCGTCGCTCGCGACGTCCCAGGGTCCCGTAGGCGACCTCTCGGATCACCGCTTGGACGAAGCCGTACTGTCCTCGCTCGGGTGAACGAGGATCTGCGTCCAGCTCCAGAAGCTCCCGGCGCATGATCGCCCGCAGCCGCGGCTCGATGTCCTCGGCGGGCAGCTCGCTGACCGCCGCCAGTCCCTGGAGGGTGAAGGTCTTGCCGAGCACCGAGGCGCTCTGCAGGAGAGCCCGATCTTCGGTGGCCAGCGCGTCGAGGCGGGCGGCGATGAGCGCGTGGAGGGTCGCCGGGATGTCCAGCTTGTCGAGCGATCCGGTGGCCTGGAAGCCGCCCTCGACCGCCTCCAGGCGACCGCTGTCGAGGAGCATGCGGAACGTCTCCACGGCGTACAGCGGGATGCCGTCGGCCTGGTTGACGATGCGCCGCATGGCGGCCTCCGGCAGGCCCGGTGCCATGCCTTCGACGAGCTCGGTCATGGCGGGAGCGGGCAACGGCTCGAGGTGGACGGCGGTGAAGTGGTGCTGGCCCGCGCCCCATGTCGGGCGGCGATCGAGCAGCTCCGGGCGGGCAAGGGTCACGACGAGGATCGGCCGACCCTTCGACCACTCGAGGATCGACTCGATGAAGTCGATCTGCCCGCTGTCCGCCCAATGCAGGTCCTCGAAGACCATGACCACCGGCCCCTGATCGGCGACGCGCTCGAAGAAGGTCCGCCACGCCGCGAACAGCTCCTCGCGCTGCCCTGTCGGCACCTCCTCGAGCCCCAGCAGAGCGAGCAGCCGCGGTGCGATCCAGCGGCACTCGTCGACGTCGGGCACGAACTGCTCGAGCGTCGCGGCAACTTTCTCGCGCGTAGCCGCCTCGTCGTCGGTCTCCGCCAGACCGGCCCGACGACGAACCATCTCCCCGAGCGCCCAGAACGTGACGCCCTCCCCATAGGCGGGTGAGCGGCCCTGGTGCCAATAGAGCACCTCCACGAGGCCATCGAGGTACTTGAGCAGCTCCCACGCAAGGCGGCTCTTGCCGATGCCGGCGACGCCGATGACCGAGACGAGCCGTGCGCGCCGCTCCCGCGCAGTGGCGTGATACAGATCGCGCAGGAGTTGGAGCTCGGCGTCGCGGCCGACGAATGGCGGCTCGATGCCGGCCTGGCGACCCATGCCCCGCATGCCCGCGATGACGCGAACAGCACGCCAGGCAGCGATCGGCAGCTCTTTACCCTTGACGACGTGGTCGCCGGCGGCCTCGAAGGCGATGCCACTTGCTCGCCGCCCGGTACGTCGATTCGCCGACCAGCACGGTCCCGGCCTCGCGCCACCGACTGCAGGCGCGAGGCCGTGTTGACGAGGTCGCCGGCCACCATCCCCTGGCCCTGCGCACCGAGGGTCACGGCCGCCTCGCCGCTCAGCGCTCCCGCACGAGCCGGCAGGCCACCGACGCTCCCGACTCGAATCGAGCGGCACGACCTCGACCAGGTCCAGGGCCGCACGGACTGCCCGCTCGGCGTCGTCCTCGTTGGCGACGGGCGTGCCCCAGACGGCCATGACCGCGTCACCGATGAACTTCTCGACCGTGCCGCCATAGCGCTCGATGATCTCGCGCGCGACGTCGAGAAGTAGCGCGACAGGAACTCGCGCACGTCCTCCGGATCGCGATCCTCGGAAGCGGCGGTGAAGCCCGACGAGGTCGGCGAAGAGGACGGTGACGAGGCGCCGCTCGGCCTCCGGGCGCGGCAGACGCCCGTGACGTCCGCTCCGGCCGACGAGATCCCGCGTTCGGCGGACTCTGGTGCCGTCTCGGCCACGCCGGCATGCCCGCCCCCACGGCGGCGCCGCACTCTCCGCAGAACCGGTCCGCCGGCGAGTTCGGCATGGCCGCAGGCCTCGCAGACGACCGCCAACCGCGTGCCGCACTGGCCGCAGAACTTGCGATCGGCTTCGTTCACGTGGCCGCAGAAGGCACAGATCACGTACCGGAGCGTAGCCGAATGCCGACCGGCGCGGTAGTGCGTACCATCGCCCGAGATGTCCTCCGACCGCGTCCCCAGCCGAACGAATTGCCTCGCCGGGGAGACCAGCCCCTACCTGCTCCAGCACGCCCACAACCCGGTCGACTGGTATCCCTGGGGTGACGAGGCCCTGGACCGGGCGCGAACCGAGGCGAAGCCGATCTTCCTGTCCATCGGCTACGCGGCCTGCCACTGGTGCCACGTCATGGAGCGCGAGTCGTTCGAGGACGAGGCGACGGCGGCCGAGCTGAACGCCGACTTCGTGGCCATCAAGGTCGATCGAGAGGAACGCCCCGACCTCGATGCCGTGTACATGGATGCGGTGCAGGCCATGACCGGTGGCGGCGGTTGGCCGATGAGCGTCTTCCTGACCCCCGACGGGCGGCCCTTCTACGGCGGCACCTACTTCCCCGACCAGCCACGGCACGGCATGCCGGCCTTCCGCCAGGTGCTCGCCTCGATCGCCGCCGCCTGGCGCGACGAGCGGCCCCAGGTGGAAGCGGCGGCGGCCAGGCTCACGGCCGCCCTTCGGGAGCAGGCGGCACGGATGGCCGAGGCAGCGCGCGCGGCCGCGGCACCAACGAGCGCAAGCACGCCGGCGGCGGGTGCCGGGTCGGTCGGCTCAGCCTCGCTCCTGGCCGGCGCGGCGCCTCCCTCGGCCGGCGGGCTGGTCGGTCTGGACGGGCGTCCGCTCCTGGCCGTCTCGGCACCGGTCGTCGGCCCCGCCGTCGACCCGGCCATCCTCGATGCCGCGACGGCGACGCTCAGCCAGACGTTCGACGTCGCCCGTGGCGGCTGGGGTGGCGCGCCGAAGTTCCCGGCCCCGATGACCATCGAGCACCTCCTGCGCCGCTTCGTGCGCGCCGGCGATGTCCAGGCGCTGAACATGGCGCGGCGAACGCTCGACGCCATGGCGGCGGGCGGCATCCACGACCAGCTCGGCGGCGGCTTCGCCCGCTATGCGACCGATGCGGAGTGGCTGGTCCCGCACTTCGAGAAGATGCTCTACGACAACGCGCAGCTGGCCCGGGCCTACCTGCACGCCTGGCAGATCACCGCGGATGCGCGTTACCGCGAGGTGGTCGAGTCGACGCTCGACCATCTGCTGCGCGATATGACCGTGGCCGGCGGCGCCTTCGCGGCCAGCCTGGACGCTGATACCGACGGCGACGAGGGTGCGACCTACGTGTGGACCGCCGATCAGGTCCGAGCCGTGCTCGGCGATGACGATGCGGCGCTCTTCGGGGACGCATACGACGTCACGCCGGCGGGCAACTGGGAGGGCCGCACGATCCTGCGCCGGGTCCGCGACGACGCGGCCCTGGCCGCGCGCCACGCCATCCCAGCCGACGAGGTCGCCAGGCGCCTCGCCGAGGCGCGCGACCGGCTCTTCGCCGCGCGACAAGGTCGTCCGCAACCGGCCCGCGACGACAAGGCCCTGGCGGCCTGGAACGGTCTGGCCATCGCCGCCCTGGCCGAGGCCTCGGTCGCCCTGGACCGCCCCGACTATCGCGGACGCCGCCCGGACGGCCGCGGCCACCATCCTGGACGGCCTGTGGACCGCCGACGGGCGCCTGTCGCGCTCGTGGAAGGACGGCCGCGCCATGCACGCCGCCGTCCTGGAGGATCACGCCGATCTCGCCGAGGGGCTGCTGGCGCTGTACCAGGCCACGTTCGAGCCGCGTTGGTTCGCCGCCGCTCGCGAGCTGGCCGACCTCATCGTGAACCGCTTCGCCGACCCGTCTGGCGGCTGGTTCGACACGGCCGACGACCACGAGGCGCTGGTCACGCGACCCAAGGGCCTCCAGGACAACGCGCTGCCCAGCGGCGGCGCGATGGCGGCCATCGTCCTTCTGCGCCTCGGCGCGCTGACCGGCGAGGCTCGCTATCGCCAGCCCGCCGAGGCCGCCGTGTCGACCATCGCCCCGCTGGCCGCCAGCTACCCGAGCGGCTTCGCCTGGTGGCTGGTGGCCGCCGACCTGGCCGCCTACCCGCTCGACGAGGTGGCCGTGGTCGGCGCCGCCGAGCGAGGAGCGCGACGGCTTGCTGGGAGTCGTGCGGCGACGGTTCCGCCCGGGCGTCGTGGTCGCGGCGTCGTCGCCCGAGGACGATCGACCGCCGGTGGTGCCGTTGCTCCGGGACCGACCGACGATCGAGGGGCGAGCGACGGCCTACGTCTGCCGCGGCTTCACGCTGCCAGGCGCCGACGACCAGCTCGGACGGACTGGCCGGGCAGCTCGGTGGCTGATGGACGCGGCCGACGCGCGAAACGCCTGGCCGACCTGCCGGAACCTGGCGCCGTCCTCTTCGACCTGGACGGCACGCTCGTGGACACGGTCGGACGGCGCATCGACGGCTGGCTGGCCGCATTCGCCGAGATCGGCATCGACGCCGATGCGCGGGCTGATCGGCGGGCTCGTCGGTGCCGATGGCAAGCGTCTGGCGCGCGAGACGGCGGCGGCCGCCGGGGCGAGGTTGTCGGAGGCGGAGATCGCCGCCATCGATCGTCGCGCCGGCGCCATCTTCAGCGAGCTGAACCGCCTGCCCATCCCGCTGCCGGGCGCCCGTGACGTGTTGCTCGCGCTGACGGATGGGCCGATCCCGGCGGTCATCGCGACGTCGAGCCTCGGAGCCCAGGTCAGCGCGTCGGTCGACGCCCTCGGCCTGCCTCGACGCCCGACCATCGTCGATGGCGAGCACGTGGAGCATGCCAAGCCTGCACCGGACCTGCTGCTCCTGGCCGCCGAGCGCGTCGACGTGCTGCCGTCGGCCTGCTGGTACGTGGGCGACGCGACATGGGACTTCCTGGCCTGCGTCGCCGCCGGCATGACGGGCATCGCCGTGCCGACGGGGGCGGTCGACGGTGGAACGCTCCTCGAGGCGGGCGCGGAGGTCGTGATCGACTCGCTCGACGAGCTCACCAGCGAGCTTCGGCGCCGAGGGCTGACCGGGACCTAGCGGTCGGGCGCGGTCACCACCACTGGCCGTCATCCCGGCCGCGGGAGTCGTAGGCAACGGCGACGATGAAGAGCGTCGCCGTGACGAGGGCCAGCAGCAGGAGGGCGCACTGTCTCTCAGGCCACGCGCGGCTCAAGCCGGAGGCTCATCCTCGCTGACATCGACGACCTCGGCGCTGAGCGCGCTGACGAGGTCGGCGGGTGCCATGTGGACGTTGATGCCGAAGCCGCCGCCGCCGATGGCCACGACGTCATCGGTCATGGCCGCGGCATCCAAGATGACCGGCCACGCACGGATCGCGCCGAACGGCGTGATCGTGTAGCGCTCGTAGCCGGTCGCCGCGCGGGCTTCCTCAGCATCGGGCAGCGTCAGCCGACGCACGCCCAGATGGGCGCGGAGCTTCGGCCAGTCGAAGCGTCGGCCCGCCGGCACCAGGACGAAGACGTAGTCGTCATCGCCCCGCCGAACGACGATGGTACGCAGGAGGGCGTGGACGGGGATGCCCTGCAGCTGCGCGCTCTCGGCGGCGCTGCCAGCGCGCACGGTACGGACGACGCGGTAGGCGAGGTCGGTGGCGCTCAGGGCTTCGAGGGCGGGGGTCGAGGGCTCGCTCGTGGACACGGCCCTAGGCTAGCCGACCGCGTGGCCGCATGGCCCGGTCCGGTCACCATCGCCGTGGCGAGCGCGTCCGACGCGCGACGGTCACCCCGGCGTCTGAACGTCGCCGTACCATCGTTCGGGAGCGGGGAGGAGCTGGAGACGACCATGGCGACCGAGCTGAGGCTGGACGACTGCGACCGGCTGCCCAAGGTGGAGCTCCACTGTCACGTGGAAGGGACCGTCCGCCCGGCCACGGTCGTCGAGCTGGCGCGCCGCAGCGGCCGGTCGCTGCCCGTCGACGACCCGACCGAGCTCTACCACTACGACTCGCTCGATTCGTTCCTGGCCATCTTCTGGCTGGTGCAGGAGCTGCTCGTCGAACCGGACGACTGGGCGCGGATCGCCTACGAGTCGCTCGTCGACGGGGCGGCTCACGGCCTCCGCTACCGGGAGATGTTCTTCACGCCCGCCCGTCACCTGGCGGCCGGTCAGGCGCTCGGCGGCATCGTGGCCGGGCTGAGCGATGGCATCGCGAGCGCCGAGGCTGACACGGGCGTGCGCTGCCGGCTCATCGCGGGCATCGATCGGGCC
This sequence comes from uncultured Gaiellaceae bacterium, assembly GCA_963746975.1. Classification (GTDB taxonomy): domain Bacteria; phylum Actinomycetota; class Thermoleophilia; order Gaiellales; family Gaiellaceae; genus GMQP-bins7. Next base: position 80,825 of record CAVVDE010000010.1, on the reverse strand, counting down.
TATGGGCCGGCCGCCGGCCTGGAGCTCGTCGAGGCCCTCGCGCGGATGCGGGCTGCCGGGCAGGCGGAGCTGGTCATCGGCATCGGCGCCGACTCGACCGAGCTGGGCATCGACATGCGCGCCTTCGCGCCGGCCTTCGATGCCGCCCGCCGTGGCCGGGTTCCGCCGGACCTGTCATGCCGGCGAGGCGGCCGGTGTCGGGCCGGCGAACATCGAGGTCGCGCTCGACGTCCTGGGCGCCGAGCGGATCGACCATGGCGTGGCCATCGTCGAGGACGAGGCGCTCGTGCGCCGGTTCGCCCGCGAGCGGATCCCGCTGACGGTCTGCCCGGCGAGCAACGTCGTCATCGCCAACCGCTTCGCGTCGCTCGCGGCGCATCCGTTCCGGGCGATGCGCGAGGCGGGCCTCGTGATGACCGTCAACACGGACGACCCGGCGATGATGGGCTGGGACCTCGGCCGCGAGTACCAGGCGCTGGGCGAGGCGATGGACTACGGCATCGACGAGCTGGCGCGGATCGCCGTCGAGGGCATCGAGTCGACCTGGCTCGATGTCACCGAGCGAGCCTCCCTCGCTCGCGAGTTCGAGTCGGCCAGCGGACGACCGTCCGCATAGGCGGCGATCCGATCGGAGTCGGAACCCCGGAGAGCGATGGCCGGTGAGATCCCCCTCACCCGGGAAGTGCGTCGGCGGACCTCGCGACCTCGGCGACCGTCGATCGCAGCCGGTCTCCGGCTTCGCTGCTGACGTCGTTGCGATCGACGAGCTCACGCTACCGCCTCGACCATCGAACCCGCCGCAGACCGGGCCTCTTCAGCATCGCGGTCGCCCAGGGCCCGATCGAACCGATCGAGCAGGGCGACGAGGTCCTTCGCCTCGTGGCCGTTCAAGCCGGCACGGCCATGAGCTGCCGCGATCGCGGCCCGCATCTGGCGGCTCGCATCGAGCGCGACCTCGTAGAGGTCAGGACGCGCCGGGGTCTCGGTCGCGGCGGGAGGTGAGGGCGGAAGGGAGGCCGGGTGGCTCGGCGTGGTGAGGCTTGCCACGGCAGACGGCTCGACGGCGATCCCGGACCGCGGCTGTCGATCGCCGACTGGTGGCGGCGAGCGCGAGGACGATGGCGGCCAGCACGATCAGAGCGAGCGACGCGCCTGCGACGATCCGTCTCGTGCCATGCCAGCCTGACGGTGTCCGCCGGTCGACCCCGTCATCCGGCGTCGGGCTGGCCATGGGACGCGGTTGCGCCGGCGCCTCGACCAGGGGCTTGGTCGTCGGCATGCCGACGCCGATCACGGTGGCGTCATCGGGAGACGGCTCCGCTGCCGGGCTCGACACCAGGGGGCTGGCACCGGCGCCATCCGAGGGCGAAGTGAGCCCCGTCGCCACCGCAGCGGCGGGGAGCCTCGAGTCGGTCAGCCGTGTCCGCGCGAGGGCGGCGGTCTCCTGCCACCGCTCCTGGCCACGTTCAAGCCGCCAGGCGAACTGCTGGACGGTCGGACGAGCCTTGGGGTCGCGAGCGAGCGCGGTCGCCACCGGCCGATCGAACATCGTCCCAAGGCCATCGACGAGCGATGAGACCGGTGGTGGATCCGTGGCTGAAGCCGCGACGAGCTCTGCGATGCTGCTCGCTGGCTCGTGGCAACCTGCCGGTCAGGCCGAGGTAGGCGACGACGCCCAGTGCATGCACGTCGCTGGCGGGCGTCGCCTGCGCGCCGGCCAGCTGCTCGGGCGCAAGGTAGGCCAGCGTGCCCATGGCATCGCCCGAGCCGGTGATCTCGCCCGGCACCGCAGCCGCGATGCCGAGATCGGCGATCAAGGCACGGCCCCCCAGGAGCAGGACGTTGGATGGCTTCACGTCACGGTGCACCATGCCGGCCGCGTGGAGGGCATCGAGACCGGCGGCGACGTCGATCAGGATCGGCACCAGGACATCGGGCGCCAGACCTCGCGAGCCGACAGCGGCCATCCGCGTTGCGAGCGAGCCGCCCTCGCACAGGTCCATGACCAGGAACGTCTCGGCGCCGAGCGTCGGCTCGGCGGGCTCCACATCGTGGATGGCCACGACATTGGGGTGGCTGAACGCGGCGAGGGCGCGAGCTTCACGGTCGAAGCGAACGACCACGACCGGGTCCCCGAGGTAGTTCGCTGACAGCACCTTGACCGCGACCTCGCGATCGAGGCGCAGGTCCCGAGCCCGGAAGACGGTCGCGAATCCACCGGCTCCGATGCGGCCATCGAGTCGATACCGATCGACGAGGATGTCGCCGACGTTTGCCATCCGGGCAGGGTACCGCGACCCCGGAGGACGGCTGCCGCCGAGGCAGCCAGTCAGGACGAGGTCAGGCCGGTTCCTCGAGCGCGATCCGGATCCGCTTGTTGATGCGCCCTTTGGACTCGTAGCCCGTGACCCTGATCCGTCCCACCTCGCGCGTGTTGGCGACATGGGTGCCGCCATCAGCCTGCAGGTCGAGCCCGACGATCTCGATGGTCCGGATCTGCTCGATCCCTGGCGGCAGCAGGTTGACCTTCGTCCGGATGAGGTCCGGGTATGGCGAAGGCCTCGTCGCGCGGCAGGACGTCGACCCGGACGTCCCGACCACGCGCCAGCTCGTCGTTGACGGTGGCCTCGATGGCATCCACGAGCTCGGCGTGCATGGTCTCGAACTCGAAGTCCATACGGCCCGCGCCGGGCTCCATGTTGCCGCCGGTGACCTGGGCGCCATAGTCACGCCAGACGACGCCGCACAGGGCGTGCAGCGCCGTGTGCGTGCGCATCAGCGACATCCGACGAGCCCAGTCGAGATCGACGCGGACCGTGTCGCCCACCGTCGGCGGCCCGTCGGGCGCCGCGTCGATGACATGGACGATGGCCTCGCCGTCCTTCCTGGCGCTGGCCACCGTCCAGTGCCGGCCGTCGGCGGCCCGCAGGATGAGGCCGCGATCTGACGGCTGGCCACCGCCGCCCGGGTAGAAGACGGTCCGGTCGAGGACGACCAGCGCGCCATCGGCGTCGTCGACCGCGACGACCCGAGCCTCGACGGAGCCCAGGTAGGCGTCGCGATAGCAGATCGCGTCGGTGGCCAGCTCGGTCATGGCTGGATGTCGAAGGAGCCTTTCATGAGCGCGTAGTGGCCGGGGATGGTGCAGCCGAAGGCGAGCGGCCCTGGGCCGTCGAAGGTGTACTGGAAGTCGCGTTGGCCCCCGCTCCAGGCCTGGATGCCGGGCATGCCCTGGGCGCCGGCGCTGAGGTCGGCGTCCGATGCCGATGAAGAAGTCGTGATCGAAGCCGGCTGTGTTGGTGACCTCGAAGGTGTACGTCTCGCCTGCTTTGACCGGGATCGTCGAGACCTGCTGCCCGTCCTGCTTGATCTTGAGGTCGGCGGTCAGCTCGAGCTGGATGACGTGGTCGGCGTCGACCGCCACCGTCGGTGCGGCCGAGGTCGGCGCCGGCGCCGGCGTCGAACAGGCCGCGATGACCGCCGTGAGGGCGAGCGTGGCGCCCAGGATGACGAGGTGTCGTGGTGAGCTCATGCCGCGATTCTCGCGCATCCACGTCGCCCGCGAGCGGCGCGGCCGGGCCGCCGACGGTCCGAACGAGAGTTGACAAGGGCTGACGAGGAACCCCGGCCGACCGGTGTCCCGGAGGACCTAGCGGGCTGCGGGCGCCACGCCGGGCACGAGGCCGAGCCGGATGGCCACGCTCGTCGCCTCCACGCGGCCGGAGACCCCGAGCTTGGCCAGGATGTTGCGGACATGGACGGCGACCGTCCGCTCGCTGATGAAGAGCCGCTCGGCGATCTCCCGGTTGGTTCGCCCCTCCGCGATGATGGCCAGGACCTCGTACTCGCGGGGGCTCAGGTTGAAGGGATCTCGCGCCGGCGCGATCTCGACCGGGAGGAGCCGCTCGCTGATGGCCCGACCGGTGGCCATGCGATAGCCGGCCTCGGCACCGCCGTTCGCGCCGTTCGCCCCTTCGGCTGGGCCGAGCCCCGCCAGGGCACCGAAGAGGCCGGTCGTCGGCTCCGGCTCGCGGGCCAGCTCGACCGGCCACTGGCCCGTGGCATCGAGCGAGAGCTGGGTGCCGTCCTCGGCGGACGGCGGCTCGAGCCCTGGGATCATGGAGACCCGGCCGCCGATGCCGGCGGGCGCTTCCTCGTCCTGAGCCGGTCGGCCTGGACCGACGGCCACGACGGCTGGCGCGGGGCCGGGCACGAGGGACGGCGGCAGCTCTGGCAGGACGATGCGACCACGCTGGCCGAGCCGGCGGATCTCCCGGATGAGCGGTCGCGCGGGCAGGTCGACCGCCAGCTCCCACGCCGCCAGCAACGCTCCACGCGCCTGTGACCGACGGTCACGGGCGAGGAGCGCGGCGGACGCACCCCACCAGTCCGCCTTGGCCGCCAGGTACGGGATGTGGAGCGCCTGCCAGCCGTCGGCGATCTCCGCCCAGGCGTCCGGGTCCGATCGATTGCGCAGGCGCGCGAGGTGCGCCCGAGCGGTAGCCAGGTGCAGCAGCGCCTCCCGCGTCGAGCCCAGGGTATCCGGCAGGCTGCCCGGTGCGACGTGGCGCTCCGCCTCGGCGACGACGGCCGTGGCCAGCTCCGTGGCAGCCGCCACGGCGCCGATGTCGCGGCGATGGCGACCCGCCTCGGCGAACGCGGCGCAGGCCTCGGTCGTGGTCGAGGCCGCCAGGGCGATCTGTGCCCGGTCGCCGGTGGCAGCCACGCGCGCCCAGCCGCGTCGAGCGACGCGCTCGCCGTCGACCACGTCATCACGCCAGAGGGCATAGCTGACGGCGATGCGCTGCACGGTCGCCGTCCACTGCCCGTCGGGGACGGCCTCCAGCTGCAGCAGGATCTGGCCGACCAGTCGGCCGGCCTCGTCGTCGCTGCGTGACTCGACGAGCACGGCGCCGAGCGCGAGGAGCGGGCTCCAGACCAGGCGGTGTGGGCTCCAGTCCAGCGCCGCACGGCATTCGGCCTCGGAACCCGCCCAGCGCCCGAGCTTGAACAGGATGTCGGCCGCGTTGCCCCGCAGGAACGCGCCGTAGCCCGCCTCCTGCTCCCAGCGGCGCGCTTCTGCGATGCCCTCCTGGACGACGGCCAGTGCCGCGTCGTAGCGGGCATCGAGCTCCAGGAGGTGCGTCCGATTGGCGTAGGTGCGCATCAGGTCGTCGAGCCGGCCGGCTCGACGAGCGTGCCCGGCTGCCTCCTCGAGGTAGGCCAGGCCGCGGTCGATCTCGCCGCCGTAGGCGATGTCCACGCCGAGGGTGCAGGTCGCGTGGCCGAGCTCGGCGTCGGCCGCCGGCTGGGCGGCCCCAGCTGCCGTCCGAGCCTGCTCCGCCAGGCGAGCGCTCTCCTCGAAGCTGCCGTCGAGCATCAGGACCTGGGCCAGGGCGCCGAGCACCCGCGCCCGCTCTGCCGTCGGCTGCTCGGGCACGAGCTGGACCGCGGTCTGGAGGGAGCTCTGCGCGGCCACGTGATCGCCTGCTGCGGACTGGTAGAGCCCGAGGCGCAGGTAGAGCAGGCCGACGTCGAGCTGCAGGCTGTACTGGGCCCGGCTGCCGCGCCGCGCGGCGTCGGCCACGGCGGACGCCCCGGCCAGCTCGGAGATGGCCTGTTGAGCGAGCCCGGCCGCGCGTCCGGCGTCGTCGGCGGCGAAGGCGGCATCGGCGGTCAGGGCCAGCAGCTCGGGCGTCGTGAGCACCAACCGCGGGACGCGGGCTTCGTGGGTCTCGATGAGCTCCAGCGCGCGCTGGAAGTGGAGCAGGGCCGTGCCGCCGGGATCAAGCGGTCGGCAAGCCAGGCCGGCCGCTGCGTGCGCGTTGCGGGCAGCCGCGAAACGCATCGCTCGCTCGAGGTGCCAGGCGGCTTCGGCAGGTTGGTCGCGAAGCACGCGCGCCAGGGCGTCGTGGACCGGCTGGCGATCGGCCGGCAGGCCGAGCAGCTCGATCGACTCGGCGTATGCCTCGTGGACCACGGCCATCGTCGTCGAGCCGTCCGGCGCTTCGCGTTCGACGGCGAGGCCCGCGCCGCAGGTCTCGACCAGGGCGGCCCGCGAGAGATGGCCGCCTGGGAACTCGAAGCCGAGGAGGAGCTCGACCGGCAGCGGCCGTCGGGCCGCCGCCAGGATGCGAAGACCTCGCATCGCCCCGACCGAGAGGGCCGCCAGCCGAGACCGCAGGAGATCGTCGAAACGACCGCCGAGGCTCCCCCCGGTACCCGACTCCGTCTCGGCGAGCTGCTCGGCCAGGAGCGGGATGCCGCCGCTGCCCTCGAGCACGGCCGCGGTCACCGCACCCGACGGCCGCTCCCCGGTGAGCCCTTCGATGAGCGCCATGACCTCGTGTCGCTCGAGGGGGCCAAGCGCGATCCGTTCGATGATGGGGTCGCTCTCGATGACCGCCGCCAGGGCCAGCATGGGATGGCGCCGGTGGAGCTCCTCGGGCCGATAGGTGACGATGAGGCAGAGGGGCAGCTCCCGCCCGATGCGCAGGACCGTCTCGACGAATTTGCGCGTGCCTGGGTCGGCATGATGCAGATCCTCGAGGGCGAGCACGATGACGCCCTCGCCGGCGCGCCTGGCAAGCACGCCGAGCACGGCCTCGACGAGGCGACTCGCCTGCTGATCGGGCGAGGAGCGCATCGGTTCGGCCGGCAGCAGGTCGAGGCGGGCGAGCCGGTCGGTCAGTCCGGGGACGAGGGCGGCGATCTCGAGGCCGGCGGCCCCGATCACGGTCACCAGCTGCTCGTCGCCGAGCGCCTCGAGGCTTGGCGCCAGGGCGGCCGCGAGCGGCGCATACGGCACGCCCTCCTGGGGCTCGTAGGCAGCGGCCCGCAGGACGACCACGTCAGGCAGATCCGCGAGGCGCGCCTGGAGCTCGGTCAGGAGGCGGCTGACGCCGATGCCGGCCGGTCCCGTCAGCGCGATGCGCGCCGGCTGCAGCGACGCGGCGCGCTCCAGACCGGCAGCCAGGCGGGCGAGCTCGCGTTCTCTACCGACGAAGGCCATCGAGGCAAGGATACGCGGCGTGTCAGCCATACTGCGCGGGTGATCGAGACGCCGGAGACGACCGCACCCGAGCCGACCGACCCGCCTTCCGCGCCGCATCCCGACAACGATCTCAACGAGCTGAGCGGCGAATCGTGGCTCTACTTCACGAAGTCGCTCTGGACGACCGCCTATCCGTCCGAGCTGGGGCACGCGGCCCGCAAGGCCCATGGCGCCAACAAGCCGCCACGTCTGATGGCCCGACTCATCGAGTTCTTCACCGTGCGCGACGAGCTCGTGCTCGATCCCTTCGCTGGCGTCGGAGGGACGCTGCTCGGCGCCGCCATCTGTCGCGCGCCGCGCCGGGCGCTGGGCATCGAGCTCGACGCGCGCTGGGCCGCCATCTACGCCGAGGTCGTCGAGACGGCGCTATCGGAGGACTGGCGGCCACGGTCCACGGCTGTCGGACCTGGGTCCATCCGATCCTGGCGGCCCACGCACCTTCGACCCTTCCGGCTGCGTGATGACCGTCGGTGACGCGCTCGACCGACTGGCCACCCTCGCCGACGGCTCGGTCGACTTCGTGGCCACCGACCCGCCGTACAACCCGCAGCTCCGCATGACCATGGCCGGCGGCCGGCTGGCCGAGGCGCACGCCAACCGACGGACCGACTACGCCATGGTCACCGACTCAGCCGCGGATCTCGCCAACAGCGCCAGCTACCCGGAGTACCTGGAGCGCATGGAGGCTGTCTTCGAGCAGCTGCATCGGGTGCTGCGTGCCGGGCGCTACGCCACGTTCATCGTGCGCGACGCGTACCAGGATGGCCGATATCGGTTCACGGGTGCCGACCTGGCCCAGCGCGCCGAGCGCGTCGGCTTCGTGACCAAGGGCGATCTCATCTGGTACCAGGCGGGCAGCCGGCTGCGGCCATACGGCTACCCGCGCGCCTTCGTGCCGAACATCGTCCACCAGCACATCGTGGTGCTGCGTCGGCCCTGAGCGCAGGCCGGAGCCGCCGGATGACGGTCTCAGCCGTGCTCGCGGATGAACCGTGCGGCCAGGCCCTCGCCGAGGACGGGGTCGGCAGGCACCTGCTGCGCCCGCCGAGCCTGCGCCTCCATGAAGGCGGCCATGACGTCGCCGTCCGCATCGTCGTCGCGCTCGGCGGCAGGCTCCCCGGCCACGACCACGTCGCCGAGGGTCATCTTGTGGACCCAGCCGATCTGACCGGGTGGCGTCCGCACCTTCCAGTGCAGGCCGGATCGCTCGAGCAGCTCGACCTCGTCGCCCTCGTCCAAGCGGCCGATCTCCTGGCCCAGGATCTCGTCGGGCGAGTCGGACAGGCGCACCATCCGGTAGCGGATCCGTCGCCGCTCGTTGGCGGGATCGCCGCCGACCGCGCTGCGGGCGAAGGTCAGGCGCTCGGCCTCGATGGTATCGAGGTTCGTGCCAGGGTCGGCCTTGCGCGCCTGGTTGAGCGACGGGCGGCGCCAGCGTGGCATGGCCATCTCGCCGGTCAGCGCCTCGGCCGCCACGGCCGCGTCCACGTCCGGCGTGAGGCGCTCAGGCGGCGGCGCGGCGGCGCGCTCGTCACGTGATGGCAGGTCGTACGGGTCCTCGTCTTCCCGTCGGCGTCGCTTGAACGTGAAGAGCGCCATGGCCACCACGGCCGCCGAGCCGGTGGCCACGACCGCGCTGCGCGCCGCCAGCACGAGCCAGTCGTTGCTGGCAAAGCCCGGCAGCGTGGCGGCCAGCGCGGCGATGGCGCCGGCGCCGCGGGCCACCTGACCGTGCTGGGCATCGATCCCCGACTGGCCACTGCCGGCGACTTCGCCGCCAACCGCGCCACCCGGCGCATCGCCCGCCGGCGGGCCGAGGAGCGGGCTAAAGCCTGGTCCGCCGAGCGCGCCGCCACCGAAGCCATCGGATCCGGGGCCCCCGTCGTAGTCGAAGAGGAAGGCCCCGAGGGTCGCGGCACTGCGCTCTGCGTCGTCGTCGGGTGAGGCGGTCGGATCCGCCCTCGTCGCGGCGTCGGTCGGATCCGGCTTCGGCGTCGAGCGTGGCGCGGGCTTCGGTGTCGGCTTCGGCGTTGGCTTGGGGGTCGGCTTCGGCTTGGGGGTCACGGTGATCTCGCCACCGCCGAGGCTCGCCTCTCGACCCTTGGCGTCCAGCGCCACGAACGAGTACGCGTACGTCCCCGCGTGCTTGATCTTGATCCGGACCCGATACCTGGCGCCGTCGCGCATGTCGCTGTCCGAGGCGTTGATGGGCACCATCTCGTGCGCGTTCCCGGCCAGGATGACGCGCACGTAGGCGGGCGGCTCGTCGTCCTTGCTGACGTACGTGGCAGCGAATGAGAACGTGCTGCCGGCGACGGCCGATCCTGGGTCGCCCGAGCCGGCGGTCAGCTTCAGGGGACCGGCAGCCGAAGCCGGCGCGGCGATGGCGAGCGTGAGCATCAGGGCACACGCGATCAGCGCGGTGAGCGCGCGTGTGCGCTGGCCCGGGATGAGTGCACGAACCAAGATGAAGATCCTCCGGTCCTGGGCCGATGGCCCGGAAGTGGGACCGAGGATGCGCCTCGACGGGGGGCCGGGCAATGGTACCTGCGTCCCACCCGGTGGAGCCGACCGGCCGCACTGGTCCGCGGTATTGACCCGATGTGACCACCGGGACCACCCGAAGTGGCCATGGTCAGTACCGGTGGCGGGGAGCACCATCGGTCGTGTGAAGGTCATCGCTGCGGCCTCGCCGCGCCCGCGACCACGGACGCCGTCCCTCGGCCGCGCCATCGTCGGGGGCGGGCTGCTGGTGGCCTTCGGCCTCGGGGTCGTAGTCCTCATCCTCGCCTCCGGGGTCATGGAGTCGGTCGGCAAGATCGGCGACTCACGCATCACCCAGCAGCTCTTCGGCACCGCCTCCTGGGGGTTGGCCTTCCTCATCCCCGGCCTCTTCGTCGTCCTCGGGCTGGCACGCATCGTGCGCGCAGTCGAGGCGCGCCCGCGCCCGCGGCGCGACCGGCCGGCAGCCTCACAACGAACGCGCATCTCCGACGAGTTCATGGTCGCGCAGGCGGTCAGGCTCCCGGACGGCCGGACGATCCCGGAGGTCGTGGTCGGGCCCCATGGGCTGACGGTCGTCGAAGAGGTGCCACCGCGCCACGCCAGTCGCCAGGCCAGCCACCATTGGGAGGTGCGCGACCGGACCGGCCGCTGGACGGCCGTCGAGCATCCGCTCGATCGCGCCGCTCGCGACGTGGAGCGGCTGCGTCGATGGCTGGGCAACTACATGGAGGACTACACACCGCGCTTCACGGCGGTCTGCATCAGCGACGACGACCGCTTGACGAGGACCAACGAAGTGGCCGTCATCCGCCGGAACCAGCTGGCCGAGTTCCTCGGCGCGCAGCCGTCGCTACGCCAGATGACCGACGACCGCCGCGACCGGATCGCCGGACTGCTCCGCGACCTCGTCGAGGGCTGACGTCAGGCGCGCGACGCCGCCAGCTCGCGCAGGTCGTCGAGCAGCAGGTCCACTTCGGCATCGGTGTTGTAGTGCACGAAGCCGACCCGCAGCAGGCCGCCAGACTCGGCCAGGCCGAGGCGCTCGATGAGGTTGACCGCGTAGAAGTCGCCGTCCCAGGTGAAGATGCCGCGACGCCCGAGCTCGGCGGCAAGGTCGGCCGGTGACCAGCCGGCCACGGTCAGGGCCACCGTCGGCGTCCGCTCGGCCATCCGCACGGGATCGGTGATGCCCCAGACGCTGACGCCCGGGATCGCCAGCAGGCCGGCGATGAGCCGCGCGCTGATCGTCCGTTCGTACGCCGCGATGGCGGCCATCGCGGCATGGACGTCCCGCCGCCGCGTGGCCACCGAGGCCGGAACGGGATCGGCGGTCCCCTCCGCGCTTCGCCCGATCTCGGCCAGGTACTCCACCGCCTCGATGGCGGCCGCCATGCCCTCGTGGTTCTGCGTCCCCGTCTCGAAGGCGTCGGGTGCCGGCCGGACCTTGTAGCGCGAGACCTCGGTCAGCCGATCCGCCCGACCGTAGAGCACGCCCAGATGGGGACCGAAGAACTTGTAGACCGAGCAGGCCAGGAAGTCGGTCCCGAGCGCCTCGACGTCGATCGGTCCGTGCGGTCCGTAGTGGACGGCATCGACGAAGGTCCACGCGCCGGCATCGTGGGCGAGCCGCACGATGTCGCGGACGGGGTTGATGGTGCCCGTCGCATTCGAGGCCATGCCGACGGCCACCAGCCGCGGCCGCCCGGACAGGGCACCGGCCAGGGAGGCCTGGTCGAGCGTGCAGTCGGTCGGGTCGATGTCGACCCAGCGCACGCGGGCCCCGGCGTCCTCGGCCATCAGCACCCATGGCGTCACGTTGGCATCGTGGTCGAGGCGCGTGACGACCACGTCGTCGCCCGGGCGCAGCAGGCGTCCCATGGCACGGCTGAGCATGAACGTGAGCGTCGTCATGTTCGGACCGAACCGGACGGAGTCAGGCGGCGCGTTCAGGAAGTCTTCGAGCGCCAGGTGCGCGGCGGCGACGACCTCGTCGCTCTCCTGGGATGTCGGGAAGGCGCCGTGCGTGTTGGCATTGTGCTGCCGCAGATACGCTCCGAAGGCGTCGATGACCCGCTGCGGCACCTGCGTGCCGCCTGGCCCGTCGAGGAAGGCCACCGGTTCGCCACCGATGCGCCGAGCCAGGGCCGGGAACTGGGCGCGCACGGTCGTGGGGTCGAAGGCTGGCATGCCGGCAGCGTAGCGACACGGGGCCTTGACTGCCGCTCGGTCGGCGCTCGGGCCGCCGGGATCAGCTGGCTCGGATCGTCGGATGCCTACGATGCCGGCGCGGGCGAGAGCGAGGTCGGGCTGATGGGTCGCCCGCCCGGGAAGAAGGCGCCCAGATCGAGGTCAGCCTCATAGCTCTCGACGGCATAGCGGTTGATCCAGGCGAAGGCGTGCTCGACCCGACTGCCGTCGGGTGCCGAGCGCAGCGCGATCGTGACGCGGCCCAGCATGACGAACGGGCCCCCCGGTCGAGTCAGGGAGCGGCCGGGATCGTAGCCCGGCAGGGTGGGCAGCTCGCCGCTGACCTGGAACGGGCCGATGGCGATGCTGATCGGGTGCCACGAAGCATGGACGGGCGCGCTCGTACCGGCCGGGCAGACGACGAGGAGCAAGTCGTCGGTCTCGACCACCGCACGCGACTGCGTCTCGCGCGGACCGCCGTCGATGGGCTCCAGGGACGGGCGTTCGAGGGCGAGGCTGTCGAGCGTCTCGAGGAGGTCGGCCAGCCGATCGGGACCCGAGAGACGCCCATGGAGCAACCCCGCCCCCGTGTACGCCTCGATCTCGGTCAGCATGGCGGCGCCCTCGTCGCGAGGCGGACAATGTGGCACGCTCCCCCATCCACGGGATAGGCCCATCGGTACCGTTGCGCCTTCGATGTTGGTACGCCCCCACCGGTGCCACAATGCGCCGCATGGTCGATCCCGAGGCATCGATGGGACCCACGACGGGGCGGCCGCAGCGAAGCCTGGCGACCGCCTATCTCATCTGGTTCCTGGTCGGGATCTTCGGCGGGCACCGCTTCTACCTGGGCGATCGGCTCGGCGGCCGTCGCTACTTGCTGGCCCTGGGATGCGGCATCGGCCTGCCGATCCTTGGCCTGGCCATCGCGCTGCTGAACGGCGACATCGTGGGCGTGACGATCGGCCTTGTGGCCTGGGTGGTGGGCCTCGTGGTCCTGCTCGGCGTGCTCGGCATGGCCATCGTGGACGCCTTCCGGCTGCCGGGACTGACGCGGCGAGCGAACGAGGGCACCGAGCCGGCGGCGCCGGATCCGGGCCCCGGCCGCTGACCGCGCCGGGGGATCAGCGAGCCGCGACGACCTCGATCTCGCATCGAGCGCCGATCGCCAGGGCAGCCACGCCGACGGTCGCGCGCGTCGGGGGATCGCTCGGGAAGTACGTGCGCCAGACCTCGTTGTAGGCCGTGAACTCGCCCATGTCGGTCAGATAGACGGTGGCCCTGACGACGTCCGCGAGGTCGAGCCCGACGAGACGCAACCGGGAACGGACGTTCTCCAGCATCTGACGGACCTCGGCTGCCATCCCGCCCGGCACGACCGCACCGGTCGCGGGATCGTCACCGACCTGGCCGGCGACGAAGACGAAGCCGTTGGCTTCGACGAGCTGCGAATACGGCGTGTGGCCTTCGGCGAGACCCTCCGGCCGGAGCACGGTCTTGGGCATCGTTGCCTCCTCGTCCGAGCAGACGCTGGTAGGGGAGCCTGGATTCGAACCAGGGACCGGCGGTGTATAAGACCGCTGCTCTAACCGCTGAGCTACTCCCCCGGCCCGATGCTACACCGCACACTGTGCGCCGCCAGCCGCGCGATCGTGGGCCTACACCCCGCCAGGGATGTCGATCGGGTGGGTCAGCTCCCAGAGCCGAAGAGCCGGGAGGCGATGCCGCGCAGGCCGCCCTGACTGGACGGCTGCAGCGTCGGCTCCGAGTCGTCGACGGGCTGCTGATAGACGCCCGACAGGAGCATCTCGTCCTCGGCGCTGCGCATCGCTGCGATGGGCAGGTCGTCGGGATCGAGCGGACGCGGGCTCTCCATGACGATGCGCGGCGGCCTGGCATACGCCGGGGCGCCCATGAGCTGGGGCATCGCCATGTAGCGTGCGGCGCTGCCGCCTCCGCCACCACCGCCACCGACCGGCTGCATATCCGCGGTCATCGGCACATCCTGGGACCCGTCGCCCGGCGCGGCCTCGCCGGGCGCGGCCTCGCCGGGTGCGGCTGCAGGCTCGGCCGGCGGGTCGCTGGCGGCGTGGGCTGGGGCATGGCCATTCGTCAGCGTGCGCAACGCGGCGGCCGGCCGAGATCGAGATCCGACATGACGGCGACAGGATACGGCCTAAGGGCGATCGCGGGGCTAGAGGACGAATGTACCAAACAGCAATCCGGTGACACCCGACAACAGGCCTAGAGCAGCGGCCGAAGGACCTGGAAGATGACGACGAGGACGATGTAGGCGACCGGGAAGGCGGCGAACAGGCCCAGCATGGCGGCCCACGGCGAGCGACGGCGGACGCCTGATGCCCCGGTCGGCAACGGCGCCCAGAGGTAGGTCAGGATGCTGCCTGTGGCGATGACGACGACCAGGTAGACGGCGAACGCGGCCAGCCCGGCGCCGGCCACGAGGTCCCAGACGAGCAACGTCAGGCCGGCTACGACGGCCACGATGACGTCGGCCGTGATCGCCCGGACGATGGGGGGCGGCACGTTCCGGGCCTGACGCCAGCGGACCTCCCATTCGCCGCGCGGCTCGACCTCGGGTCGCTCCGGTGCTTCGCTCACGCCTCGTCGGCCGAGAGGACGAGAAGCTCCGGCCGTCGCGGCAGGGTGTCCGGCGTGTGCGCTGCGATCTCGGCCACCGCGGCGACCAGCCGGCCCAGCTCTGCCTCGCTGTTGTAGTAGCCGATCGAGAGGCGGATGGCATCGAGGTCGTCGATCGTCCTCGTGATGGCGAAGACCTGCCGTGCCAGGGCGGTCCGCAGCTCCAGGCAGGACCAGCCGTCGACCCGCAGCGTGACGAGCGTGGCCATCCGGTCGAGCGGCGTCAGCAGCGTCACGCCGTCGATGGCGGCCAGTCGCCCGGCGGTCTCGCGGGCGAGTCGACCGGCACGTTCGATCGCCCAGGGCAGCCCGACGTACATCTGGAGCCAGCCCACCGCTCGCGCCAGGCCGACGATCGACGGCCGATGGACGTCGGCCAGTTCGAATCGCCGCCCGGTCGGCCAGGGCACGGCCGCCGTGGGCAGCTCCATGGTCGCGAACGAGGGCAGCCCCGCCCAGGACTGGATGGCCTCGCCGCGCACCCGTGGCGATGCCCACATCGCGCCCGTGCCGATCGGGCCGCACAGCCACTTCTGGCCCGCGAAGCCGATGACGTCTGCGCGCAGCGCGGCGGCGTCGACGGCGACGGCGCCGACCGATTGCGCGGCGTCGACCACGAACCAGGCGCCATGACGCTCGGCGAGCTCGCCGATCGCCTCGACGGGCAACACGGCGCCGGTGGTCCAGAGGACGTGCGAGAGGGCGATCATCCGTGTTCGAGGCGTCATCGCCGCCCGGATGGCTTCGACGATACGCGAGGCATCGACCGTCGCGCCGACCTCCACGACGTCGACCACGACGCCGGACCGCCTGGCCACCGACCAGATCGGTCCGCTCAGGCCAGGGTGCTCGGAATCGGTCGTCACGATGCGGTCCCCGGGCCGCCAGTCGAGCCCGAAGACGGCATGGTTCAGGGCCTCGGTCGTGCTGTGGGTCAGGGCGATGCCGTCCAGGTCGGCCGACAGCATCGCGGCCAGGACGCCGCGGCACTCCTCGAGGCGCTCCATGAAGGCGTCATAGCCGTCCGGGTCGGCTCGCCCGACGCGCAGCTCCCAGTCCTCGACCTCGCGCATCGCTGCGACGGTCTCTCGCGCGAGCGGGCCGGCGGTGCCGGCGTTGAGATAGATGCCGCCGGTGGTGGCCGGCATCGCCTCGCGGATGGCGGCGACCTTCTCGGCTTCCGGGAGGAAGGGGGAGACCATGGGGTGGCTATCATAGCCGTCGATGCCCGTGACCTTCGCTCGCCCCGAGCTCCTCGCGAGCCCCGATTGGCTGGCCGAGCACCTCGGGCGCCCGGGTATCCGGATCGTCGATTGCCGCTACCGGGTCGACGGCACGGGCCGTCAGGTGCACGCCGCTGGACACATCCCGGGTGCCGCCTTCCTGGACTGGGCGACCGAGCTGGCGGACCCCGACGATCCGCTCCCGTTCCAGCTCGCAGGACCAGAGGCGTTCGCCGCGGCCACCGGCCGGGCCGGCATCGGCGACGGCGCTACCGCGGTCCTCTACGACGACACCGCCTCGCTCTATGCCTCGCGTGTCTGGTGGAGCCTCCGCTGCTACGGCTTCGATGGCGTCAGGATCCTCGATGGCGGCTGGCCCGCCTGGGTCGCCAGTGGCCGCCCGATCTCCTCCGCCGCACCGCGCATCGAGCCGTCCGTGCTGACCCCGCGGGGAGTGCCGCGCCTGCGCCTGTCGACCTCCGACGTGCGGGCGCTGCTCGGCTCGGACGACGTGGAGCTGGTCGACACGCGTGCGCCCGCGGAGTATATGGGCCAGGAGGGCAACGCCAAGCGGCTGGGGCATATCCCCGGCGCCATCAACGTGCCGTCCGCGCTCCTGACGGTCCATGGCTCGGGTGCCTTCCTCGCCCCCGACCGGTTGTCCGCGCTCTTCACCGACGCTGGCGTCCGACGTGGTCGAAGGATCGTGCTCTACGACGGAGCCGGCATCGGGGCGGCCAAGGCGGCCTTCGCGCTGACCCTCCTCGGTTTCGAGAACGTCTCCCTGTTCGAGGGCGGCTGGTCGGCCTGGGGTAGCCGGCTGGATCTACCCGTCGATCGTTGAGGGGCCGGCGGCGTGACGCAGCCGGCTGATGACTCGCTCAGCCGGGTGACGGCTCGGGGCTCTCCGCGGCGCTGACCGTGACGCCGGCCCAGACGTCCTGCTCCTTGAACGGAGCGAGGATCTGGGTCCTGGCGTGGTTGACGGCCAGGTACGGCGCCGGCGCACGTGCCTCGCCCAATGCGTCCGACCAGAAGACCGCCTCGGTCATGGGCAGGAACCGGCCCGTGAGCTCGGCCAGCGCGATGTGCAAGTCGCGTTCGGGCAGCAGGTGGATGCGGCCGGTGATCTTGAACGGCGGCACGCTGACCAGGGCCCGCTCGGGCACCTTGGCCATGCGCAGCTCCGGCGTCGGCTCGACGTCGGCGTCTGCGACCGCGAAGAGGATCGTGGCCAGGTTGATCTGGGCGAAGTCGGCTCGCTCGATGACGGCGCGCACGCCGAAGTCCTCGAAGACGACGTTGTCGAGGACGAGGAAGCTCTCGTCGGGTGCGTTGAGCACGTCCGTCAGGCGACGCTGCCGGGTGATCATGTCGCCGCGGACGACGTGGCTGTCCGTGTACAGGGTGATGCGGGTCGTGGACTCGGCGCCGATGTGCTCGAACATGGAGACAGGATACGGTCCGGCCGCTCAGCTGACGAGAGGGTCGGACGGTGCCTCGGTCGGAACGTGTGGCTCTTCGGCACCGCGCACCGCGTAGATCGGCGCGCCGCTCGTTCGCTCGTGGAGCCGCTCGATGGTCGATAGCCGGTCGATCTCGGCGGGGCCTTTGTCGGTCCGGATGCGCACGATGCGCGGGAAGCGCAGCGCGAAGCCGGACGCGTGGCGAGTCGAGCGCATGATGACGTCGAAGGCGATCTCGACCACGACCAGCGGCTCCACGACCCGATAGCGCCCGAACCGTTCCAACGTGTGGGCCTCGAACCAGCGCGTCATCTCCGCGATCTCGGCATCCGTCAGGCCGCTGTAGGCCTTGCCGATCGTCGCGAGCGAGCGCGTGGCGTCCGGTCGGTCGTCGATGACCGCGAAGGTGTAGTCGGAGAGCACGCCGTGACGCTTGCCGTGCCCGACCTCGACGCCGACCACGACGCAATCGATGGTCGCCAACGGCTTCTTGAGCTTGAGCCAGCCGTAGCCACGGCGACCGGGCGAGTAGGTGCTCTCCGGGTCCTTGACCATCAAGCCCTCGTTGCCGCGCGCACGCGCAGCCGCGAAGTGGTCCTCCAGGGCGGTCTCGCCCTCCGCGCTCACCAGGCGGGAGACGCCGAAGCCCGGCGTAACCTCGAGCCTCAGCGCGTCCAGGCGCTCTCGTCGCGCGACCAGTGGCAGCTGCAGGAGCGGCTCGACCTCACCATCGCTGCCCAGGGCGAGGACGTCGAAGGCGACGAAGACGCAGGGCACATCCGCCAGCAGCGCGGCCGGCGGCTTCTTCCGACCGAGGCGTGCTTGCAGCCGCTGGAAAGGCAGCGCCGTGCCGTCCTTCCAGGCGAGCAGCTCGCCGTCAAGGATGCCGTCCCAGGCCAGGACCTCGGCCGCTGCCACGACCTCGGGGAACTGCCGGCTGACGTCATGCATGTCGCGGCTGTAGAGGCGCGCCTCGTCGCCGAGTCGGTGGAGCTGCGCGCGGATGCCGTCGTACTTGTCCTCGACCCAGACGGGGCTGCCCAGTCGCGCGATGACCTCCGCGGCATCTGCGGCGGGCGAGGCGAGCATCGACTTGAGCGGATGGAAGAGGGCCAGCGACGCCGAGTCGAGGGCACCGTCACGCGCCAGCTCGGCGGTCCGACCGATGTCGCCGGTCAGCATGCCGGCCCACTTGACCGACCCGATCGGCTGCTCGAACGCGGCCGCGATGGCCGCCTCGAGGTGGCCCTCGCGGAGGCCGATGCGCATGTCGCCGCCGAGGACCTTGACCACGTACTTCGCCGTCAGCGGATCGCACCGCCACAACAGCGCTCGGAAGACGGTCGCCTTGTCGGCGGCGCCCCGGGCCGCGGCGATGGCCCCGAAGGCGTCCGCCACGTCCGTCAGGCTCGGCAGCTCGCCGCTCGGGCGGCGGTGCGCTTCGGCGAGCACGTCCTGGACCGCCTGGCCGAGGTCGGACGAGCGGTCGTAGGCCCGCCCGAGCGCGCCGGCATCGACATCCGCCTCGGCCTCGACAGCCGCGGAGATGGCCGACCAACCGAGACCCGTCGTCCGCTCATCGCGCTCGGAGAATGGCCGGCCGGACAGGTAGGTGACGGCGATCGGCAGCTCGGCGGGGCTCAGGGAGCGGAGGTAGGCGGCGAGGATGGCGACCTTCTCCGACGTCCGTCCCGTGGCCGCCACGCGTTCGGCCGTCTCGCTCCAACGGCGCATCCGTCGCTCCTCCGTCAAGCCGCGGCCGCGATGGTATAGCATCGCCATCCCATGACCGCCCAGCTGGCTCGCGACCACTGGCACCCACCGGACATCGCCGGTCGGACGGTCGTCCTGCGCCGCCACGTGCCGGGCAACCTGGACGCGGTCATCCGCTGGTATCGCGACCCAGAGCTGGCGCGCCTCTCGCGTTACCAGACGCAGCCCATGGATCACGACGAGGTCGAGCACTTCTTCCGGACCCGATTGCTCAGCCCGGATGCCTTCGCCTACGCCATCCATGAACGAGCGACCGACCGACTCATCGGCCTGGCGACCTTCTCGAACCTCGATCCGGACAACGGCTCCGCGCTCTTTCACATCACCATCGGCGAACGGGATGCCTGGGGTCAGGGCATGGGCTCGGAAGCGACCGCGCTGATGGTCGCCCACGCCTTCGAGGTCCTCGGACTCCACCGCGTCGGCCTCAGCGTCTTCGCCTTCAACCTGCGGGCGATCCGGGCCTATGAGCGTGTCGGATTCAGGGCCGAAGGGCGGCTCCGCGAAGCGATCTGGCGAGATGGACGATTCTGGGACGAGATCCAGATGGGCCTCCTCGCGGACGAATGGCACGCGGCGCGACGCCAGGCTCGCCGCATGGACGACCAGCTCACGACCGCCGGGTGAGCGCCAGCACGGGGACGGCCGCTGACGCTGCCCGCGCCGACCTGCGGTCGATCATGGCCGAGAAGGGCCACGCGGTCGAGATCGGGCAGCGGGTCGTCGCCCGGTTGGAGGCAGCGTTCGAGAGCGGAGCGCTGCAGCGGACCCCGTTCCTCGAGCAGGCGATGGTCGATCTATCGCTCGCCCTCGAGCAGGAGGCCGGCCAGAAGCTCGGCGGCAAGAGCGCGGAGGCGTCGCGTTTCATCCTGCGAGCCATCGACCGCGCACTCGACGAGGCCTGAGCGGGCCCGACGCAGGCTCATCTCCGCGGCCGCAGCGGCGTCAGCGCTGCAGTCTCCGCCGTGGCCCGTCATGGTGCCGTCATCGACTCGGGTGGCGCCACGCGTACACTTCGACCTGACTCCTGCGCGCTGAACGTCGGTGCGCTGCCCGCGAAAGGACCCCGGATCCTATGCTCGATCGTCTGATGGGCGGCAACAAGCTCAGTGATGAGCAGAAGCGCCGCGTCCCACCCGGTCAGTACGTGACCGACAAGTTCCCCGTCCTGCACTACGGCTCCGTGCCCAAGACGGACCTCGCGACCTGGGACTTCAGGGTCTTCGGCGAGGTCGAGAACCCGTTCACCTTCCGCTGGGACGAGTTCAAGCTGATGCCACGCAAGACCGTCCACACGGACATCCACTGCGTCACTCGCTGGACCAAGCTCGACACCGACTTCACCGGCGTCCCCATCCAGCATGTGCTCGAGCTGGCCCAGCTCAAGCCGTCGGCTCGATTCGTGGTCGCGCACAGCGAGCAGGGCTATACGACCAACATGCCACTCGACGTGCTCGACGACGACGACGTCCTGCTTGCCGACACGTTCGACGGCCAGCCGCTCGAGGTCGAGCACGGCTGGCCGCTCCGGCTCTTCGTCCCCAAGCGGTACTTCTGGAAGAGCGCCAAGTGGATCCGCGGGCTCGAGTTCCTGGACCAGGACCGGCTCGGCTTCTGGGAGCGCTACGGCTACAACAACAGCGCCGATCCGTTCAGGGAGGAACGATACTCGGAGTAGATCGGCATGCCGCTCCAGGACGCTTGCGGCGGAGCGCTCAGGAGGGCTTGCTGCTCCCCGCGGTCGTCGCGCCGGCCTTGAGGGCAGCGGCCTGGGCCAGGAGCGGGATCGGCTTCGCCATCGGAGGCCGGCCCGCATCGGCGACGTCGGAGACGTAGCGGGTGCGCGCGAACGCATCGACCATCACCGGGTCGAACTGGATGCCCGCGTACTTGCGCAGTTCGCCCATGGCCTGCTCGGCGGTCAGCGGGGTCATGCGATACGGCCGCGCGGCGGTCATCGCCTCGAAGGCGTCCGCGACGTGCAGGATGCGCGCGAGCTTGGGGATCCCCTCTCCGACGAGATGATCGGGATAGCCGGAGCCGTTGTACCACTCGTGATGGTGCCGGATGATGGGCAGCTCGGGTGCAAGGCGCAGGACCGGGCTGATGATCTCCTCGCCCTTGACCGGGTGCATGTTCATGATCACGCGCTCCTCGCGCGTCAGGCGGTCCGGCTTGAGCAGCACCGCGTCGGGCACGCCGATCTTGCCGATGTCATGCAGCAGACCGCCCCATTCCAGCGCCTCCAGCTCAGCCTCGCTGCAGCGCAGCTGACGACCGATCTCGACCGAGATCTCCTGGACCCGCTTGCTGTGTCCGGCCGTGTAGTGGTCCTTGGCGTCGACAGCGGATGACAGGCTGCTGATCGTCTGGGTGAACATGTCCCGGATCTCGACGACCCGCTTGTAGGCGCTCCTCGTCGTGGCAAGCGGAAGCCCGAATAGGACAACCGCCCACGACCCGACCGTGATCGACACAACGGCCATGAGCCATGCCAACGGGGCTAGGGCGACGGTGCTCACGGCAGCGATAGCCCAGTCACCTTGGAGAATCGAACGGAACGCGAGCCCGTCCCGCACCGCCACAGCGGCCGTAACCAGCGTCGAATTCACGACGAGGAATACGACGCCGGCTACCAGGGCAGCAGTCAGTGTTCCCGGGTTGGCCGAGAAGTCGGTGCTACCCGTAAGTACGCTGCTGGTCCACTGAAAGGCGACGGCCCCGGCGATCGCCGGCAAAGCCACAACGGCATGGTTGTAGAGGGTGCCGTACCAAGGGACGTGACCTCGGACCTCACGCCACTCCGTGCTTCCAAGCGCGCCAACGATGCCGGCTGCGAATGGTCCGCCCAGAAACGCCGCAGCAAGAATCGGACTGCCCGACACTGAGATTCGCGTGCCACGAGGGAGTTGCACTGGCGCGGCCGAAGCGGCCATCGCTGCGATGACCCAGAACGCCAGCGAAGGCCCGTCGAGTGTGAGAGGAAACAGCAAGTACGCCGCGACCAGCGCCAAGAGGCTGGCCGCGACGACTGCGACAACAAGGACCTTGAGACGCAGGCTCACGGCGTATTCCTAACGCAAACCATCGCGCTGGCCAATCTAATGGCGAACAGCGGCGACAGCCGTAGCCCAAAGGTACCGCTTTCCCCCGCCTACAGCGGACGAAGTCCTGCACCCCCGGCCGCGGCAACAGCGAACAGCATGCTCACGAGAACCGCCATCCGCCAGAACCGCGACTGCATGTCCACTTACCAGGGCTTGCCGGTCATGTTCGGCTCCACGCTCAATCCTCCTCGCAATCGGCTCAGTTGCAGCGATCACTCTATGGCGTCGGCCGGGTGCACTAACCACTCGCCGTCGCCCCAAGTGCCCAGTTCAGGCGGCGGCTCATCGTTTCCGAGCGCTTGACATCGCCTCCTAGTACTTCCGTACCAGCAGACAACCGGACTGTACGTGGCGAGGGTTGCACCTGGTCAATACGCATGCATGCGTAGTCCATGCCACTTAGGTGCAGATGAGGGCGGTTATCAACCTCGTCAAACGGCGTCGGCGATGGAGGGGCCTTCGTCGCGCACTTCGGCGAAGGTAGGGGGCATGACCGCGTACGCCTCGCGGTAACTCGACGCGAAGTGCTGGTACTGGAGGGCGGCAGCGTCGTTCGATTCTGACGCGATGTAGGTCCACACGAGAGCCCTCTCGATATCGAGTGCGCGGGGATCCTCGGCCAGTACGAAGTTGGCCACTTCAACTGAGTCGCCGAGCGCGCCGCGCAGACTCAGGACGCGCTGGAGCGATCGCCCCAGATGAAGGAACGACGAATGCAACTGATCCCGCCAGTCCTGGGCCCAATCCTCGTACTCGAACTCGGCCGCGAATCGACCTACGTAACTCCTCAGGACCGACATGGCGAGGTATGGGTCGTCGTCAATGACCCGCAAGGCCCTGGCCGCCTCCTCGGCGAACACCACCGAGGATATCTTGGTCTTCGCGCGGTCCAGCCAGACCAATTCGCCGCGGTTCGAAATGTAGTCGTACGACTCATCCTCATCGTAGTACGGGTCAATCTCCCGCCTGAGGAAGTAGAGCGTCTGGTTGAGGCTATTTGCCGCCGAGCTGGGGACTAGGTCGGGCCAGAGGTCCTCCATGATCTGGTCACGCGTCGCCGTGCGGGTTGGCCGTGAGACCAAGTAGTAGAGCAGCCCGGCTGCGCGCCTGCGAATTGAGCCGATCGGAACCACCCTGCTGTCCACCCGGATACACGACCTGCCCAAATCGTGCACCTCTACGACAGGGCTCCGAGCGCTGAGCAATGAGCGGCCTAGTCCCGCTTGTCGTGTGCCCCTGAGGTATGTCCGGTCGAACGCCCGAAGCAGTGGGACGTCGCCCAGAGCGCCGAGCTCGTCCAGCGCGCGAGCGGCGCCACCCCGGAGGCTCCGTAACCCTTGGCAACCGTCCTGCGGAAAAGTGGTAACCACCTTGACGGCCATGACTGCGCGGAGACTCGGACGGCGTCGGGTATGCCGCCAACCAGTGGTAGACCCTCGACGATGACTTCGGCCATGTCGGTAAGGGCGAGCATTCCGCGGTCTGCCGCACGATCAATCGCACGCGTCAGGTTGCCAGCATCACCAAGCTGGACCGATGACAAGATCTCAAGTCGGGAAACCCACCTCGCGTTACCGGTCCTGCGCGCGACGGTCAGGGCATCCGATGTGGCTGTCGGATAGAGCTCCGCCTCGTCGCGAACGAATAGGCCGATCGCTCGGAGAGACGCCGCTTCCACTGCCGACCCAAACCCAATCATGTCGGCAGGTTGATCGAGCGCGATATCACCGGTTAGATCTGGCCTCGTAATGGACGCAAACAACCGCATCGCGGCGGCTTCGGTCTGGGCCGCGGGAGGGGTTCGGTGCTGTCGCGCCATCGCTCCAACGGCTTCAACGATTGAGCCGACGAACGACTCGTCACCTGTCGTCAGGGCTAGGTACGTGAGTGGCTCCAGCCCATCGATGTCGTCGCGCAGCCCCGCGCGGGCGGTTTCCGCATACTCCCGAGCCTCCGCCACACGGCCGAGCTCCGCAGAGCTAATCGCCAGTACAGCGTGCGTGGAGTTGGCCTCGCGGACGCGCCCTGTGGATTCGAAGAGGGAAGCGGCATCGCTGCCACTGGCTATGGCGGCGCGGTAATCGCCGCGATAGAGGTGGGCCATCATCAAGTTGTGAAGCGAAATGGCCGCGAAGTACGGTAGCTCGGCCTCCTGGTGTTGGCGAACAAGCTCCTGCAAGCGACTGACCATCAGGTCGAGCGTGGTCTCGCTGCCCGAGCTGAAGACGAGCCGGTGGGCATCGGCGAGGTTCCGGAAGAGTTGCGGCGAGCCAGCGTCAGTCAGCACGTCTTCCGACTATCACGGCGGCGCCGGTACGGTCGCCGTCCAGATAGTGTGCCCGGAGGAGGCCGTGGCGAACGAGCGCTCGAGCCTGAGGTCCTAAGCCGAGCAGATCGAGCGACTCGAGGCGGGCGATAGCTCTGGGGAGCAGCCCCTGTTCGATCTCCTCCATCGCCAGGATGACCTGAACGTCGGGCGCGGCTGCAGCGCCCTCGAGCGCCGCGACGATCTCGGCCGCCTGCCCCCATGCGCCGGTCCCGACGGCGGTCAGGACGCTCCTGTCGAGCAGCCTAACGGCGCTTGCTTGGTCGAGGCCCACTAGATAGTGCCGGCATGCCGCCAGCCAGTCCTCGCCCTCGCTGGCACGCGCTACGCGAAGGTGCAGCTCGGCGACATCATCCGTGCGCATCTCCTGAACGAGCTGACCCTCCAGAAACTCACGAAGCAGCGGATGGAACCGGAACGTTCCGCTGGTTGCATCTCGGCGGCTCAGCAGCCCCACCTCGTAGGCACGCCGGATCAGGTCTCGAACAGCCTCTTCAGATGGTGGCTCTGCCAGATCCGCCATCGCAGCCACCACGAGCGAGGGCACGACGGGATCGAGGACGGAGGAGCGGACCAGGAATGCGCGTAGGTTCGGTCTTGCTTCCCTGAGTACTTCCTGGGCGAGATACTGGTAGACGGGACCCTCCGTGACTGAGAGATGCTCGACGAACCGGCGGATCTCGACCGCACGCATGTCCCTGAGGGTGCCCTGCAGCAGTTGGATGCAAGCCGCCCAGCCTTCGGTTCGCCGCTGGATCATGTCCAGGATGTCCGGCTCGAGCGGCTGCCCGAAGCCGTCCGCGAACAGGGTCTCGAGCTCGTCTCGCGTGAACCGCAGATCGGTCGAGTCGATCGATGCGACCTCGCCGTTGGCCTGCAGGCGCGCGACCGGGAGCTCAGGCTCGCGGCGGGACGCGATGAGGAAGTGCAGCGACGGAGGACCGTCGCGCAGGAGCTTGCCGATGATGGCGCGAACGTCTGGCGCTTCGTCGACGAGGTGGTAGTCGTCAAGCACCAGCAGGAGCGCCTCGTCAGGGAGCGACCCGATATCCACCATGAAGGCGCCGATCGCCGCCTCCAGCGAGGGCTTCGCCACGGCGACCTGTGCGAAGAGTGAATAGGTCGCCCGACCGAACTCGGGGGCCACGGTTTGGATGGCCGCGGTCATGTAGTTCAGGAAGGTGACCCAGTCGCCATCCGTGTGATCCAGCCGGAACCAGATGCATTGTCTTGGAGCGCGCTCCGCGAAGTCGGCCAGGAGGGTGGTCTTGCCGTAGCCGGCGTTCGCGACGACGAATGTCAGCCGTCGCCTGGTATGGCGATCGAGCCAGTCCAGCAGGCGCTCGCGGTGCAGCGTCTCCGGCCTCACCGGCGCCGGGATGATCTTCGTCCTGGAGATCGGCTCGAAGTCGACCGGTGGGTCCACGTCTTCGACCTCGAACGGTGATCCGTGGTGGAGAGCCGTCTGGCTGGGCCTGGCAACGGACGCGGGCGCGCTCGATACGAACGATAGAGAGGACGTTCGGCTCCCGTCAATCGGACGATGGCCGTCAAGCGGCGACAGGTAGACATGCGGGCGGAGGTCTGGCATGCGCTGCAGTCTGCCGGACTCTACTTATCTGGCACTTACCGCTCCGTACCCCACCACGGTCGGCCAGGCGCCCTACGATGACCAGATGAACACCGGCCTTGACCCCGAAGCCCCGCTGGTCCTCGAAGGCACGCACGTGCGCTTGGAGTCCATGACCCTGGACCATCTCCCAGGGCTCGTCGCTTGTGGCCTCGACCGACGGATCTGGACCTGGATGCCGTACGAGGTCGAGGACGGGGCGGGCATGCGCTCGCTCGTCGAAGCCGCCATCGCGGGCCGCACGGCAAGCACTGAGTTCCCGTTCGTGACCATCGCTCGAGCGACCGGCCAGGTCGTCGGGAGCAGCCGCTACCTCGCCATCGCCCTGGCTCAGCGTCGACTGGAGATCGGCTGGACCTGGATCGCGCCGGGCGCCCAACGGAGCGCGGTGAACACCGAGGCGAAGCTGCTCATGCTGAGCTACGCCTTCGGGGCACTGGGCTGCTATCGGGTCGAGTTCAAGACGGATGCCCGCAATGCCGCGTCACGGGCCGCGCTGCTCGGGATCGGGGCCACGTTCGAGGGCGTCTTCCGCAAGCACATGCTGGTCCGTGGCGGCGAGCGCCGCGACAGTGCCTGGTACAGCATCACGGACGACGAGTGGCCGGACATCCGCGTCCATCTGGAGGCGCGCCTGGCCCGGGTGCGCGAGTGAGGCCGACGGAGCCCTTCGAGCATCCGAGCCTGGGAGCGCCTACTCCTCGTACTCGAAGGCGATCTTGAGCTCGACGCGGTATTCCACGATCTCCCCCTCTCGGACCTCCGCAGTCGATTTCACGACTTCGACGGTCCGGATGTTGCGCACGGTCCGCGACGCTGTGGCGACGGCCTGACGGGCGGCATCGCTCCACGAACGGGGGCTGGTGCCGACCATCTCGCGGATGATGATGACGCCCATCAGGCCTCCCTCGATCTCGGATCAGGCCATCAAGCCTTGACTGGCGCCGGCTCGCACCACGTCGAAGCAGCTGCTGCAATAGACGGGCTTGTCGTTGCGCGGCGCGAAGGGGACCATCGCCTGGCCACCACACCGAGCACAGACCGCCGCGTGATACTCCCGAGCTCCGCCGTTCGATCGCACCTGCTTGGCGGCGGCTCGGCATCCCGAGCAGCGCTGCGGGTCATGCTCCAGCCCCTTGCTGGCGTAGAAGGCCTGTTCCCCCGCGGAGAACACGAAGGCTTCGCCGCAGTCGCGGCAGTTCAGCGTACGGTCCGCATACACCGTGTCCACTCCCTCGTCCTAGCGGTCCCCATCCGACCGCCCCCCGGGCGCCCCGAGCGGACTCCACGTGTCCGTTTGCGACCCGACCGCGCGACGATAGCGCCAGCCCAGGTCCGCTGCAAGGAGAATCTCGCGGCCGCCGCCGATCGCTGGGACGCTCCGGATCGTCGCCTGTGGCTCGGGAACCGGACTGGCGGCGGCGCCGTCTGGCGCCCATGCTGAACCTGCCGAGCGGCCAGCGCCGCGTCCTGCCCGTCGTCCCACTGATCCTTGTCGCGTCGATGACGCTCGGCGGATGCGCCGGAGCTGGCGCCTCACCCAGTGCATCGGGGTCACCCGAGTCGAGCCCCTCGAGTGCGCCGGCCGGCATCGGGCACGCGACCGGCGCCACCGACGTGATCCTGCGGGCTGAGCAGGCCGGCGGCTTCACGGCTCCAGCCTTCCAGATCACCCGCGTGCCCGAGTTCACCCTCTACGGCGACGGCACGGTCGTCTATCAGCTGCCGGCCGACCCGAACGTCGACGCGCCGATCGGCCCGCCTCGGCTCGCCCGGGCGACGCTGACCGGCGAGCAGATGGATGCCCTGCTGGCGTTCGCCATCAATGCAGGGGGCCTCGGGTCCGCCAAGGCGCAGTACATCAACCCGCTGGTGGCTGACGCTCCGGACACGATCTTCACCATCGCCACGGACGATGTCACCAAGACGGTCAGCGCCCAGGCCCTCGGCTTTGCCGACGATCCCAACAACCCAGGCGCAACGAATCCCGACGCGGCTGCCATCAAGGCCCTCAAGGCGCTCTATGACACGCTGGTCCCATTCGGCGACCAGGTCGCGCGCGGCAATGCGACCGATGCCGGTCTCTATGAGCCCACGGCATATCGAGCGACCATCCAGGAGGGGCAGCCCCAGGGCGAGACGGTCGACTGGCCGTGGACGGACCTGACGCTCGACGACTTCGTCGCCAACCCGGACTCGAGCTTCCGTGTCGCCACGCTGACCGCGGATCAGGCCAGGGCCCTCTCGCCGACTCCGGAGGGTGGCCTGTTCACCGTCGCGGTGATGGGCCCGGACCGGGTGCCCTACGAGATCTCGCTTCGCCCGCTGCTGCCCGAGGAGGCCAGCTGACCGGCGTGGCTGCCGCGCGGCGCGCGCTCGGCCAGGATCAGGCGTACTCCTCGGCGAAGCGCTCGGAGTCCGCGTAGCTGACGAAGCGCGTCTGGCGCTTCTTGAACCAGAGCGCGATCTCACCGGTCGGCCCGTTGCGGTGCTTGGCGAGCTTCAGTTTGACGACCTCACCGTCGGCGTCGGCCTCGTCGCCGCCGCGCTCCTTCTCGCGCCACAGGAACATGACCAGGTCGGCATCCTGCTCGATCGAACCTGACTCTCGCAGGTCCGAGAGGCGCGGTTCCTTGGACTCCCGCATCTCCGCCTGGCGCGAGAGCTGGGACAGGGCCACGACGGGGACCTGGAGCTCTCGAGCGAGGCTCTTCAGCCCGCGCGAGATCTCCGAGACCTCCTGGACGCGGTTGGCGTCGCGCGACTGGACGGTCGACTGCATGAGCTGCAGGTAGTCGACCACGATCATGTCCAGGCCGGCCTCGGCCTGGAGGCGACGAGCCTTGGTGCGCAGCTCCATGGTCGAGATGTTGGGTGTGTCGTCGATGAAGACCGGCGCTTCCGCCAGGCTGTTCATGGCGGGCGCGAGCCGCGTGAAGTCCATCTCTTCCAGGAAGCCGGTCCGCAGTCGCTGGGAATCGATGTTCGCGACAGAGCTGAGGAGCCGCAGGACGAGCTGCTCCTTGCTCATCTCGAGGCTGAAGATGCCGACCGTCCGACCCTCACGCACGGCCGCATGCTCGGCGATGTTCAACGCGAGCGACGTCTTGCCGATCGAGGGACGGGCGGCAACGATGACGAGGTCGGACTTCTGCAGCCCGGTCGTCAGCGTGTCCAGGTCCTTGAAGCCGGTCCGCACGCCGCTGATCTCGCCCTTGTGCTGGTGCAGGTAGTCGAGCCGGTCGTAGGCCGCGTGAAGCAGCGACTTGAGGGGGCTGAAGCCTGCCTCGACCCGCTTCTGGCTGACCGAGAAGAGTTCCTGCTCGGCGCGATCCACCGCCTCGGCCACGTCCGAGCCATCCTCATACCCGATGCCCGCGATCCGGCCGGCCGCCGAGATGAGGTTCCGGAGCACGGCCTTGCGCTCGACGATGCGGCCGTAGTGCACCGAGTTGACGGCGGTCGGCGTGAGGTTGATGAGGCTCGTCAGATAGGCCGAGCCGCCCACGGCGTCGAGCTGGCCGCGCCGCTCCAGGACCTCGGAGACGGTGACCAGGTCGACCGGCTCGCGGCGCTCGTAGAGGTCGAGGACGGCGCCGTAGATGGTGCCGTGATGACCGCGGTAGAAGTCCTCAGGTCGGAGGAAGTCGGCGACCTCGATGACCGCATCCTTGTCGATGAGCAGGGCGCCGAGGACGGACTGCTCGGCTTCGATGGACTGCGGAGGAAGGCGATCGATGGACACGCGGACTCCAAGTCGGATGCGGGACGACTGAATCGTGCCTCAGGATCGCGCCCTGGACCACCACCTCATCAACGAAGGTTCTCCACCACCTGATGCGTCGGGCGCTGCCGGCGTGGATGGCCTGTGGACATCCAGCGAGGCGCGTCAGGCGGCCAGGCGATCGGACCTCAGCTCGAGCGGCCTCGACAAGCCAGCGCCGTCGTCGGTGCTCGTAGGACAGGGCGTAGCGGGCCTCGGGGGTCCGGATCCTGAAGAGCGTCCGCGGCCCCGTCTCCGGCGGGTGCGCGGCGGCCTCATGGCGGACGGCCTCGACGGCCACGACGGGTACGCTGGCGCGGTCGATGCGGATGCTGCGTGGTCGGCCGTCGAACCAGTCCGTGCGGACCTGGACCTCCAGCGGGGTGATTCGGATCATCGCCATCGCGGCACGCTCCTTTCCGGACTCCATCAGGAGAACGGATGTTCGACTGATGACCCTACCCTAGACCGAACGGATGTTCGATGTCAAGGGGTGTCCGGTGGCTCCCGGCGGCGGCCGATCCGGCGCGCCTCGGGCGACGTCGTTGGATCGCGTTCGAATGGCTCGGCGATGCGGCTGTCGAGCAGCCGCGCGCGGGTGATCGCCCGAGGCCCGAACCGTTGCCGGATGCGGTCGGTGGCCTCGATGGCGCGTCGCTGCCGCGTGTCGCCGGTCTCGAAGAGGGTGAGCTGCTGGCGCGCCCCGAAGTTGGCCGCCCCGACGCCAAGCAGGCGGATGGTCTTGCCGCGCATCTCCGGCCGGGCCAGGTCGAGGGCTGTGCGCCAGACCGTCTCCGTCAGGTCGGTCGGCTGCTCCAGCGTGCGTTGCCGGGTGACCGTCTCGAAATGGCTGTCGCGCACCTTGACGCTGATGGTCGCCGCTCGCAGGCCGGCGGCACGAAGGCGGCCCGCGACGCCCTCCGAGAGGGCCAGCAGGGTGCGCTCGAGCTCGTCGGCATCGCGCGTGTCGACGGTGAAGGTGTGCTCGTGGCTGACCGACTTGGCCTCCATGCCATCGCCGACCGGGGAGTCGTCGACGCCTCGCGCCCGCTGGGCGAGCTCGGCGCCGTGTCGACCGAACCGACGCACGAGGAGGTCGGGGTCGAGGGCGGCCAGGTCGCCGATGGTCGTCACGCCGTAGTCTTCGAGGGCCCGGCGTGTCTGCGGTCCCACGCCCCACAGCCGCCAGATGGGCAGCGGCGCCAGGAACGCCGCCTCCTCGCCGGCCGGGCACGACGACGAGACCATCCGGCTTGCGCAGGTCCGAGCGCGATCTTGGCCACCAGCTTGGTCGCCGCCACGCCGACCGACGCCGTCAGGCCCACCTCGGCGACGATGGCCCGCTTGATGGCGACGGCGACTGCCGTGGCATCGCCGAACAGCCCCTCGGTGCCGGCCACATCGAGGAACGCCTCGTCGATCGAGATGGGCTCGACGAGCGGGCTGAAGCGCCGCAGGATGGTCATCACCTCCCGGCTCACGCTCGCGTACTTCCGGCCGTCGACCGGCAGGAAGATGCCCGTCGGGCAGAGCGCCCCTGCCGTGCGCAGCGGCATCGCGGAGCGCACTCCGAAAGCGCGAGCCTCGTAGGAGGCAGCGCTCACGACCCCGCGGTCGGTCGGTCCGCCGCCGCCGACGATGACCGGCTTGCCGCGCAGCTCGGGACGATCGCGCTGCTCGACGGCGGCGAAGAACGCGTCGAGGTCGACGTGCAGGATGGTCACGCGTCCGTCGGTCACCGATCAGCTCGTCAGCGGCGTCGGCTCGGGCGTCGGGTCGGCCGGGTTTGCCTCCTCGTCGTCCAGCACAGGCTCCGTGGTCGGGCCCCTCGCCGCCCAGACAGCGAGCAGAGGCACGGCCAGGAGGGCCGGCTCGAGCAGGACGTAATAGATGAAGCTGGTCCAGCGCGCGGCCAGGAAGAGGACCATCGTGACCAGGATGCCCATCAGCGTCGCCAGGGCGATGCTCGACATGCGATATCGGGTCACCAGCAGGAGGGCGCCCAGTGTGGCCACGAAGGTCACCAGTCGCCCGACCACGACATCGGGCACCGGCCAGCCCAGGCTCTGGGCGAGGACCCACACGTTCCAGCCGTACACGTCCTCGTGGAGGCCCGTCACCGACGCCAGCTGGGTCAGGTAGTCGATGGGCCCGAGGAGCAGGAGCGGCAGCGAGAGCGCCAGCAGCAAGACGGCCGCCGCGCTGACATAGCGCAGCCCGGCTCTCCGGCCAGCCATCTGCCAGACGGCCACGGCGATCAGCAGGACGACGAACAGCGTGGACTGTTTCATGGCCAGCGGAAGCGCCGCGGCCAGACCGGCGATGCGGAGGCGCAGGTCGTCCCAGCCGCCGTCCCAGGCCCACGCTGCGGCGACGACGGCCAGCAGGAGGAGAGCACCCGCGCCCGTCTCGGAGCTGCCGTCGGCGGCGCCGTAGACGATGTTGCCGCTCGCGGCGTAGGCCGCGAGGGCGGGCAGCCCGAGCGTCCACGACAAGCGCGCAGCGAGCCCGGTGAAGAGGGCCAGGGGCACGAGCGAGAAGGCCGCCTCGTTGTAGAAGACACCGTCCTTGCCGGCGATGAGGTAGCCAGGCAGGTGGGCCAGGAACATGAGTGGGGGATAGGGCACCGGCCAGCCAGGGGGTTGGGTGTGCTCGTAGTAGTGGCTATAGGGCGACGCCCCCGAGAGGAGCACGCCGATGCCTTCCCAAACGGCATCCAGCACGTCCGACCCCCCATACCCCTGGAGCTCGGCGAGCCGCAGCCCGACCGCCCCGATGACGATGTAGCCGACAGGGATCCAGCTTCGGCCGGTGACCACGAAGGCGTAGGTCACGAATGGCCAGGCGAGGACCAGGGCCATGCGCATGGGCGTCGGCAGGAGGTCGAGGTCCCGGCCCGAGATGACCAAGGCGAAGAAGATGCCGAGCCCGAGCAGGCCGCCGAGCTCGAGGTCGTGATCCGAGCCGGGCACCGGCAGCCGGCGTGCGAAGGCGGTGGGGTCGAGGCGGAGCGTCCGTCGCGGGGCGGTCATCGCCGCCAGAGTCTAGGTCGGCCGTCCAGCCGACTGCTGACTGGGTCCGGGCGCCTTCAGCAGCGCCCGCGAATCGGATCCGCGGGGCCGATGGTCAGCCCTTGGGCTCCACGACGATCGTCACCTCTGGCGTCATGCCCGAGAAGACCTTGACGGCGACCTTGTAGGTGCCGAGCGTCTTGAGCGGCTCCTCGAGGTCCACCTTGTGGCGATCGACGACGATGCCCCGCCGGGCGAGCGCGTCGGCGATGTCCTTGGCCGTGATCGAGCCATAGAGCTTGCCGCCGTCGCCGACCTTGACGCCCATGGTCAGGGTCGTGCTGGCGATGCGCGTGGCGTAGATCTCGGCTTCCTCCCGCTCGCGCTTGCGCTTGTCCTCGCGGCTGGCGATGTCGTGCTGCCAGGCGCGGTACGCGCCACCGGCAGCGGGCACGGCGAGCTTGTGCGGGATGAGGTAGTTGCGGGCGTAGCCGTCGGCCACGTCCTTGAGCTCGCCGCTCTTGCCGAGCTTGGCGACATCGCCGGTCAGGATGACCTTCACGCGGGACGTTCCTCCTTCATGATCCAATCGCGCAACCGACGGTCCGCGCCGGTGCCGATGATGACGTCCCCGACCGCCTCGATGGCCTCGGGGATGAGCCGCAGCAGCTGACGGATCTGCCGCGGGACGTAGCGGCGCACCTGCGCCAGGTCGCGATCGAGCCAGGCGCGCTCGATGCCCAGCTCGACGAGCTTCTCATCGAGCAGTGCGGCGGGGATGCCGTCGATGAACATGTCGACCGCGATGACCACGACCGCCACGTCGTCGAGCGCTCCGATGAGCGGGATGCGGTCCGGCAGGAGGTCGAACGGCAGGGCGACGTAACCGAGCGCCACGGCCAGGACCGCCTTCTGCGCCGGTGGCACCCGATCGTCGCGCATGAGCGACCAGATCAGCCGCCCGTAGACCGGCGCGCGCGAGGCGAGCGGCAGGAAGGCGATGAGGTTCAGGGTCCGGGCCAGGTTCGCCTGGGGACCGGAGCGTCGGAAGCGGGCCATAGGAGCGTGGAGTATACGCGGCGGCCGTGGCCCGACCCCACAACGCCTTGCGGCGGCCGGCGAGTCGCCTACGGCCCAGCCGCGACGAGGGCCGCCGGGAACAGGATGAGGATGAGGATCAGCGCGACGGCGACACGAGCCACGAACGAGATCGTCGTGGGCCAACCCGGTCTCCGCCTCCCAGCCGCGGGATCGGCCGGCCACCGGAGGCCAGGACCCGGCTGCGGGGCCATACCGTCCCGGTGTCCGACCACCGACATGACTCCCGCCCGTACGTCCGGGCTCGGATCAGGCGTTCTTATCGGTCCCTTTGACGGCATCCTGGACGTCCCCCAGGCCCTGCTGGGCCGAGCCCTGGACCTGCCTGGCCTTGCCCTTGGCCTGCGATCCCTTGTTGCCGGTCAGCGAACCGAGCCACGCCTCGAGCGTGCCGCGGGCCTTGCTGATGGTGCCCTTCGTGTGTTGATCGGTCATGTCGGATCCCTCGATGTGCGCGGTAGCGATGGTCGAGCCATCGTGGTTCAGCCTTGGTGCACGCCTCGTCGACCGGTGAAGAAGCTGGTCACGAAGATGACGAGGATGGCGCCCAGCGTGGCGATGACGATGCTCTCGATGTTGATCCCGTCCACGGAGCCCATGCTCAAGAGGGACGAGGCGATGAATCCGCCCACGAGGCCGCCCACGATGCCGAGGACGACCATCATGAGGAGGCCCTGGCGCGAGCCCATGATGAAGCTGGCCAGGAAGCCGGCAATGGCGCCGACGACGATCCAGGAGATGATGCCCATCGAACGTTCCTTTCGTTCCGCGCCACGCTGTCGGGCGGACGCGATCTGTTCTCCGTTCGCTCAGGCCGGCTGACGCCGGAAGAGGCCGATCGCCCAGAGGATGACCAGCTCGATGACGGTCACGCCGACCAGGGCGACGATGGCGGTCAGGTCGAGTGTCGAGCCTGAGGCATGGAGCGCGTCGGTGCGCAGGATCCCGTCGAACGGTGTGACCAGGACCTGACTCACCGACAGGATGCCGGAGACGAGGCCATTGGCTTCGCGTGCGTCGAGCAGAAGCAGGACGATGCGCGCCCCGATGACGAGCTGGATGAGGCCGAAGACGAGGACGACGATGCGGCGGGCCAGCTCGGGCCCACTCGGCCCGGCCGCGGTGGTGGTCGTACGCCGATGGTCGGTCGAGACCGTGTCCTGACCCGCTGCTTGCGGTGGTCCTTCAGTGACGACCGTGCGGTCGACTTGTTCGATGGTCATGCTTCCTCCAGATACGTCCCAGACATCCGGGGGAAGCGGGCCATGTCGGTCACCGCCGGGAGAGGCTCCGGCCACTGCTGTGGTTGCAGTGAAGCACGGCATCGTGCTATTGTCAACAGTAGTTGCATCAATCTACTGTAGGAGATGCGGTATGGCACCGGCGTCGATGGGGACCGTGCTCAGGCAGGCTCGCGAAGTGCGCGAGCTGTCGGCGGTCGAGGCCGCGCGGGCGGCAGGCATCTCGGCAGCCTACTTGAGCAAGCTCGAGAACGACGCCGTCAAGAAGCCTTCGCCGGTCCTTCTCCATCAGCTCAGCGAGGCCCTGACCGTCCCGTACGCCGACCTCATGCGCCTGAGTGGCTACCCGGTGCCGGGCGAACGGCAGGTCCCCGCGACCGACACGATCGGCGCAGCGCTCTTCGTGGACCTCACGGACGACGAGCGCGAAGAGCTGCTCGAGTACCTCGCCTGGTATCGATCTCGGCGTCGCTCCACGCGGAGCACGGTCTTCGGCGCCTGACACGACTCCGGGGGGACCCCTTGACAATCGAACAGACGTTCGGTACTGTCCGATCAAGGAAAGGAGGCGCCCGTGACCAGGCACGACGCCACCCGCAAGCAACGCATCATCGACTACATCGCGGCCACACTTCGCGCCCGCGGCTATCCGCCGTCCGTGCGGGAGATCGGGCAGGCTGTCGGGCTGGCCTCCACGTCCGCCGTCCACCACCATCTCGAGGCGCTCGAGAAGGAGGGCTACCTGGAGCGCGGCGCCGCCCGCTCGCGCGCCATCCGCCTCACGCCTCACGCCGCGCTGCAGTCCGGTCTCTCCGGCGAGCTGCTGCCACAGTCGCCCGTCGAGCAGAGCCACGTCCTGCCGATCGTCGGCGAGATCGCCGCCGGCGGTCCGATCGAGGCCTACCAGGACACCAGCGAGACCCTCTCGGTGCCCGAGATGCTCGCGCCGGCCGGTGACGCGTACGTGTTGCGCGTCCGAGGCGACTCGATGATCGACGCCCACATCCAGGATGGCGACTTCGTGGTCATCCGCCCCCAGCAGACCGCGCGCAACGGCGACATCGTCGTCGCGCAGGTCGAGGAGAACGCGGTCACCTTGAAGCGCTTCTTCAAGGAGAACGGCAAGGTCCGCCTCCAGCCGGCCAACGAGCAGTACGCGCCGATGATCTACGACGACGTGCGCGTCCAAGGCAAGCTCATCGGGGTCATCCGCCGGCTGGACTGACCCGACGATCCTGGCATCTCCCTGCCGCCCCGCCTGTCTCCCCACCGGGCGGGGCGGTCGCATGTCCGGTGGTCGAGCCGCTCAGGTGCGACAATCCGAGCCGTGACCAGCTTTGCCTCGCTCACCGTCGACGACTTCCTGGGCCGCCTGGCGTCCTCCGATCCGACACCCGGTGGCGGCAGCGCCTCCGCCATCGCCGCGTCGATGGCCGCCAGCCTGCTCACGATGGTCGCCAGCCTGAGCGCCGGCCGGCCCAAGTACGCTCCGTACGCGGCGTCGCTCGAGCGGGCGGCGGCGGTCGGCGTCGACATGCGCGCCCGGTTCCTCGATCTTGCCGACCAGGACGCGCGCGCCTATGACGGTTTCGCGGCGGCCATGAAGCTGCCTCGAGAGACACCGGCTGAGATCGCCCAGCGCAAGGTCGCCATCCAGGCCGCGGCACGGGATGCGACCGAGATCCCGCTGGAGGTCGTGCGCGCCTGTCGGACGGTCGTGGCGGAGCTCGAGTCCCTGGCCGGGCGCAGCAATCTGAACGCCTCGAGCGACCTCATGGTCGGCGCGCTGCTGACCGACGCTGCGGCCCGAGGCGCGGCGGCCAATGTCTTCATCAACCTGCCTTC
Source organism: uncultured Gaiellaceae bacterium (assembly GCA_963746975.1). Classification (GTDB taxonomy): domain Bacteria; phylum Actinomycetota; class Thermoleophilia; order Gaiellales; family Gaiellaceae; genus GMQP-bins7. Next base: position 43,938 of record CAVVDE010000010.1, on the reverse strand, counting down.
GGTCGGCGACTCGGACTTCGAGGACCGCGCCATGCGTGAGGTCACCGAGGCGCTCGCGCTCATCCAGGACCTCGCGGCGGACGTCAGGCTGGTCGTCGGCAAGGGCGAGCTGCGCGAGCCAGAGGACGCGTGACCGCCGAGGCGGTCGAGGTCGGACCGACCCTCCTTGTCGGGTCGCCCATCGCCAAGGAGATCCGCGCTCGTCTGCGCGACGAGATGGCGGCCTTCAGCGTCGCGAACGGCCGCGCCCCGACGCTCGTCGTCGTCTTCGTCGGGGCCGACGCGCCGTCAGCCGTCTACCTGCAGCAGATCCTCAAGTCATGCGAAAACGTCGGGGCGGTCGGGCGGGTGGTACAGCTCCCGGAGGGCTGCGCCACGGACGAGCTGCGGCGGCAGATCGAGCGGCTGAACGACGACCCGAGCGTGGACGGCATCATCGTCCAGATGCCACTGCCCCCGGACATCCCGCTCCGCGGGGTGATCGACGCCATCGATCCGGCCAAGGACATCGACGGGCTCCATCCCGAGAACGCGGGCTTGCTGGCCGAGGGGTACGACGGCTTCCTGCCGGCGACCGCCCAGGCCTCGGTCGAGCTCCTCAAGCGGAGCGGCATCGCCATCGAGGGCAAGCACGCGGTCGTCGTCGGGCGCAGCAACGTCGTCGGCAAGCCCGCCGCGCTGCTCTTGCTGCGCGAGCACGCCACCGTGACCATCTGTCACTCCCGCACGGTCGATCTGGCCGCCCACACGCGCACCGCCGACATCGTCATCGTGGCCGCCGGCGTGCCCGGCCTCATCACGGGTGCCATGCTCAAGCCGGGTGCCGCCGTCGTGGACGTGGGCATCAACGTGGTCGACGACGGCATCGTCGGTGACGTCGACTTCGCCAGCGCGCAGCGGGTGGTGGGAGCCATCTCGCCGGTGCCCGGCGGCGTCGGGCCGTTGACCAACGCCATCCTCATGCAGCACCTGCTTGGACGCCGCCAACGGTCAGGCGCGTCTGCTCCCTGCCGAGGCGCGTCAGATCCCTATCTAGGCGGCGGTGCCCGGGATCATCCGGCGGCTGGGTCAGCCGCGCCTGGCTCAGCCTGCGCCGGCAAGCGCCTCGGCCATGGCCTGCAGGTGCGCGGGCGTGCTGCCGCAGCAGGCCCCGACGACGGTCGCGCCGGCTCCCCGCATCTCGAGCGCGCACGTGGCCATGATCGCCGGGTCCGCCAGGTAGACGGCGCGGCCGTCGACGAGCTGCGGCATGCCCACGTTCGACTTGGCCACCAGCCGGGCGCCGGGGCGAGCCGCGTGCATCTTGGCGATGACCGGCGTCAGCTCGTCCGGCCCGTTGCCGCAGTTGCCGCCGAAGGCCTGCACGCCGAGGGCATCGAGGGCGGCGGCTGCGGCCTCCGGCGAGACGCCCATCATCGTGTGACCTCGCGTGTCGAACGTCATCGTGGCGATGATCGGCACCGACGGATCTGCCGTTCGGACGCCTTCGATGGCGGCCGTGATCTCGCCCAGGTCGGACATCGTCTCGATCCAGATGCAGTCCACGCCGCCCGCCACCAGGGAGGCGGCCTGCTCGGCGAAGCCGGCCACGGCCTCCTCGTGCTCGAGGGTGCCCAGGGGGGCCATGATCAGGCCGCTCGGCCCGATGTCACCCGCGACCAGGGCGTCGCCGCCGGCGGCGTCGACCTCCGAGCGCAGCAGGATGGCCGCGGTCCGGTTCAGCTCGTCGACGCGATCCTCGTGGCCCGAGAGGCCGAGCCGGAAGCGATTGCCGCCAAAGGTGTTGGTCAGCAGGATGCGGGCGCCGGCATCCAGGTAGCCGCGATGCACGCCACGCACCACATCGGGATGCGCGAGATTCCAGATCTCCGGCGGATCGCCGAACTGGAGGCCGGCCTCGAAGAGCATGGTGCCCATCGCGCCATCGGCGAGGACGGGGCCACCGCCATCGAGGAGCGCCGTGAGTCGGTCGGTCATCGGGCGTCACGCATGGCGAGCATGGTACGCGACGACCTGCGCGTGACACACGGACGCCGCCCGGCCGTGAGCCGAGCGGCGCCTGATGATCGTCCGTCAGTCCCGTGTCCCGCCTTGCAGCGGCACCGGGCGGCGCGTGCCAGGACCTACTGGGCCGGCATCCACTTGGACCAGATGGCCTCGTTGTCGGCGACCCACTTGGCCGCTGCAGCTTCCGGGGTCATGCCCTGGTTGTCGATGAGCTCGGCCATGGTGCTCTGATCGAGGTTCGTCCACGTTGAAGTTCTTGATCAGCTCGTAGGCGGCGCCGCCATTCTCGGCGAACTTCGGTGGAGACCGCCTTGTAGAGGTCGTAGGCCGGGTACTCGCAGTTGGCTCCGTCCGGCGTTCGTCGCCGCGTCGACGCAGTCCGCGCCATCGGCCGGCGGCAGGTTGATCCTGAACCAACGGGTCGGACTTCAGCGGCTCCTGCGACCAGGCCCATTGCGGATCGTAGAAGTAGGCGAGCAGCGGCGTCTTCTGCGTCGTCGCCTGCTTGAGCGATTCGATGAGGGCGGCCTCGCTGCCACCAGTCACGACCTTGATAGTTGAGGCCGAGGTTCGTGATGAGCGCCTTGTCGTTCGAGACGTATGACGGGTCGCCGAGCAGGAACTGGCCCTTGTCGCCCGACTCGGAGGTCTTGAACAGGTCGGCGTACTTGTTGAGGTTGTTCCAGTCGGTGATGTCGGGGTGGTCCTTGGCCATCCAACCCGGCACGTACCAGCCGATGGTGCCCTTGACGCCCATCTGCCCGGCGTCCTGCGCGACCTTCTTCTCGTCGATGTAGGTCTTGCGCTCGGCGTCGTGGCCCCAGACCTCGAGGATGGCATCGAGCTCGCCGGTCTCGAAGCCCTGCCAGTCGACGCCCTCGTCGAGGTTCTTGAGCTCGACCTCGTAGCCGAGCTTCTCCTTGAGCAGATAGGCGATGACGGCCGCGTTGGCGCGCGAGCCGGTCCACGGGTTGACCGAGATCCGGACCGGGCCCTTGGTGCCGCCGCTGCCAGCGCTGGCGCCGGCGCCACCGCCACAGGCGGCGATCACAAGGCCGACCACGATCATGCCACCGCGGTCCGCCAGAGGTGCGTTCGCTCGTCATCCGCACGGGTTCCTCCTCTTCGTCATGGCCGCCTCTCACTGGCGGAGCGCTCGTCCACGTCGATCATGTTGCATCGGGCAGCCGGGTCGCGCCGTCGCCGGCCGGCCCCTTGCGTGATCCGGTCGAGCATGATGCCCAGCAGGACGATGGCGATGCCGGCGGCCAGGCCCTTGCCGAAGTCGGAGGGCTGCGAGAAGCCGGCCACGACGTCGAAGCCCAGCGCGCCCGCGCCCACGAGCCCTCCGACGACGACCATCGAGAGCACCAGTACGATGCCCTGGTTGGAGGCCAGCAGGAGCGACTCGCGGGCGACCGGCAGCTGGACCTTCCAGATGAGTTGGCAGGCGATCGGAGCCAGCGGCCGTGGCCGCCTCCGCGACGGTCGCTGGCACATTCGGATGCCGTTCTCCACCAGCCGGATGACTGGCGGCACCGCGAAGATCAGCGCGGCGACGATGGCCGTGAAGCGCGACGCGCTGAAAAGCGCCAGGGCGGGCAACAAGTAGACGAACGCAGGCATGGTCTGTGCGGCGTCGAGGAATGGTCGCATGGCGGTCGACGCCCGGTCGTTGTTGGCGGCCAGGATGCCCAGCGCGATGCCGATGGCCATCGTCAGCACGGTCGCCACGAGCACGGTCACCAGCGTCTCCATGCTGTGCTCCCAGAGGCCCGAGCAGGGCGATGCAGGGCCAGACAGACGGCGGCCGTGATGGCTGCCCGCCAGTCCGCTGATGTAGAGGGCGACACCGAAGATGACGACGACCAGCAGCCACCATGGCGCCGAGGTCAGGAAGTCCTGCATGGGGTTGATGAAGCCATAGCTGAACGCGTCCTTGATGGCGTTCGTGTAGTCGAAGGCGTTCGTCTTGAGCCAGTCCGAAATGCCGCATTGACGGGGTCTGCGAACGAGAAAGCGACCGCCGTCGGAAACGTCTGGCCGAACTCTGTCAGGAGCCCGACGGCGATGCCGACCAGGGCCACGGCCATGGCGCCCAGGATGATCGTGCGGCGGCGTCGCTACCGACTCGACGACGGCCGAGCGGTGCTGGCGCTCGGCGCGCTCGGAAGCCCGCGTCGTCAGGCGGTCGAGGACGATGGCCATGATGACGATGGCGATACCGGCGTCGAAGGCGGTCCCGACGTTGAGAGTCTCGAGCGAGCGGGTGATGTTCTGGCCCAAGCCCTGGCGCGTCGATGAGCGCAGTGATGACGACCATCGAAAGCGCCAGCATCATCGTCTGATTGACGGCCAGGACGATCTGCGGCCTGGCCATCGGGATCTGCACCTTGCGCAGGGTCTGCAGTCGAGTCGAGCCCATCGAGCGTGGCCGCCTCCACGGTCGAACCGTTCGACCCCGCGGATGCCGTAGGCAGTGATGCGGATGGCCGCCGGCATGGCGTAGATGAGCGTGGCGATGACCGCCGAGGCAGGGCCGATGAGGAAGAATAGCGTCAGCGGTGCCAGGTAGGCGAAGGTGGGCATGATCTGCATCACGTCGAGGATCGGCGAGATGAGGGCCATGAACCGGTCGCTCCGGCCGGCCACGATGCCCATCGGCACGCCGATGAGGACCGAGATGACCACCGCCGCCAGCGTCAGGGCGAGCGTGTCGATGGCTGCCTCCCAGAGTCCAAGGATCCCGAAAGCCAGGAAGCCGCCGACCATCAGCGCGGCCAGCCGCCAGCCGCCGAAGACGTAGCCGAGGGCGCCCATGACCGCGGTCACGCCGGTCCAGCCGAGCTCTCGAGCACGGCCTGGAGCGTGACGACCAATTGGGCGATCGGACCGCGGACGTCGGCCAGCAAGAAGGCCAGGATCGGCATTGCCCTGACGGTTCGAGTCGATCCAGCGGCGCACGTCGTTGAGGAACTGGAAGACGGGCGCGCTCTGGTCGTCCGGGAGCAGGAACTGGCCCCGCAGAGCATGACATACGTGACGGCGGCGTCGCCAGCAGCCCGATCGCCCAGGTGCGGCGGGAAGGCCGACGGGCGAGCGGCCGGGACAGGACGACCGGGACCGTGGCCATCAGTCGTCCAGCTCACCGTGGCCGGCGATGACGCCGAGGATCTGGGCGCGATCGACGACCCCGAGAAGCGTGCCCTGCGCTGCCGACGACGCGGATCGGTCGGTCGGTCTCGGCGGCGGCGTGGACCGCCGTTCGGATGACCGTGTCGGGCGGGAAGGCCGGACCGTCGAGCGGATCGTCCGGCGTCGGGTCGCGCATCGCCCATTCGAGCGTCAGGACGTGCGACTTCGGCACGTCGCGCACGAAGTCCTTGACGTAGTCGTCCGCCGGGGCGCCGACGAGCTCATCCGGACGCCCGGCCTGGACGATGACGCCGTCACGCATGATGACGATGTGATCGCCGAGCTTGAGCGCCTCGGCCAGGTCGTGGGTGATGAAGACCATCGTCTTGCCCACCTCGTGGTGCAGCCGGATGACCTCGTTCTGCATGTCGCGTCGGATGAGCGGGTCGAGGGCGCTGAAGGGCTCGTCGAAGAACATCACCTCGGGGTCCACGGCCAGCGCGCGCGCCAGGCCGACGCGCTGCTGCATGCCACCCGAGAGCTGGTCCGGATACTGGTTGTCCTGGCCCTCGAGCCCGACCAGCGTCAGCATCCGGCGCGCGGTGGCGTGGCGCTCCGTCTTGCCCACGCCGCGGATCTCGAGGCCGTAGGCGACGTTGTCGATGACGCGTCGATGGGGCAGCAAGCCGAAGTGCTGGAAGACCATCGAGAAGCGGCGGCGGCGCAGATCGCGCAGGCGCTTCTGATCGGCCTTGAGGATGTCCTCGCCGTCCAGCAGCACCGTACCCGAGGTCGGCTCGATGAGCCGGGTGAGGCAGCGGACGAGGGTGGACTTGCCGCTCCCCGAGAGGCCCATGACCACGAAGACCTCGCCCGGTCGGACGTCGAAGGAGACATCGCGGATGGCGACGTTGGAGCCGGTCTTCTGGCGCAGCTCGGCGCGCGGCAGGTCCGCATCGGGCGTGCCGATGATCTTGTGCTCGGCCGGGCCGAAGATCTTCCACAGGTGACGGACGCTGATGGTCGCCGTCTCCGCACCGCGGTCGGCCGCCTCGGCAGCGGCCTCAGCGGCGCTCTCGAGCCTCGGCGGGCCGGCCATCGAGGCGCCGGTCCCCGGCGCGTCCAGGTCGGGGGCGCGGTCGCCCGCGGTCGGGGCGGTCATGGGCGAGTCCGAGGCGTGCTGCGGGTCGGCACCGGCGGAGCATCGCGCCACGCGCACCGCCGTCAAGGACGAAGTCGCGCGGCATGATGGCGACACAGCGCGCGCCTCCCGCTCGATACACTGACCCAGATGCCCACCGAACGCGCCTCGATCTATGTCGGCGGCGCCTGGACCCAGGCCCTGGACGGCCAGCGCTTCGATGCCTTGAACCCCGCCACCGGCGAGGTCCTGGCGTCGCTCGCGCGTGGCTCCAGGGACGACGCTGATAGGGCGCTGGCGGCGGCCAGCGAGGCGTTCCTGCCCTGGGCACGTCGATCGGCCTTCGAGCGCGCGGCCGCCATGGAACGCGTGGCCGAGGCCATCGAGGCGCGCCGCGACGATCTGGCCCGGACGCTGACGCTCGACCAGGGCAAGCCGCTGGTCGCCGAGGCCTACGGCGAGGTTGAGGAGCTGCTCGTCTACTTCCGCATGGCGGCGGCCGAGGCGACGCGGTTGGACGGGCTCATGCCGCCATCGGTGGATGCGAACAAGCGCGTCCTCGCCTATCGCGTGCCGCGCGGCGTGGTGGGCGTCATCACGCCCTGGAACTGGCCGTACACGATGCCCGGCGAGCTCATCGCGCCGGCCCTCGCGGCGGGCAACACGGTCGTCTGGAATCCGGCCTCGAACACGTCCCTGTGCGCCACGGTCCTGGCCGGCTGCCTGGCCGATGCGGACCTGCCGGCCGGCGTCTTCAACCTCGTCACCGGCCCGGGCTCGGTGGTCGGTGACGCCATCGCCGGCGACTCCCGGACGGCCGTGGTCGCCTTCATCGGCTCGACCGAGGCGGGCCTCCAGGTCGCGGCGCGGGCGGCGGGCAAGGATCAGCTCCTCGAGATGGGCGGCAACGGGCCGCTCGTCATCCTCGACGACGCGGACGTCGCGGCCGCCGTCACGGCGACCCTCACGGCCGCCTTCCTGAATGCCGGGCAGAGCTGCACGGCCGGCGAGCGGATCCTCGTCCAGGCCGATGTCCACGACGAGTATCTCGAACGTCTGGCGACCGCCGTTCGCGAGGAGATCCGACTCGGGGATCCGCTGGACCAAGCGACGACGATGGGGCCGCTCAACAACGAGGCCGGCGCGGCCAAGATGGACGCCCACGTCGCCGATGCCATCGCCCGCGGCGCGCGCCTGGTGGCCGGCGGCAGCCGGGCGCCGGAGCTCGGCAGCCCGACCTTCTACCAGGCAACGGTCCTGGATGACGTGGACGAGGGCATGCTCGTGGCCCGCGAGGAGACCTTCGGCCCCATCGTGCCGGTGACCACGATCCGCGACATGGACGAGGCCCTGGCCATCGTCAACGGCTCCGAGTACGGCTTGCTGACCGCGATCTTCACGCGCGACCTTGGCCGCGGCCTCCGCTTCGCGGAATCCGCGCGAGCCGGATGGGTCAACATCAATGAGGGCACCAACTACTGGGAATCGCACCTGCCCTTCGGCGGTCGCGCCGGCTCGCAGAGCGGCGTCGGCCGCGTCGGCGGCCGCTTCTCGATGGAGCGCTTCACGGAGCTCAAGACCGTCATCCTGAACCTGGGCTGATCAACCGGGCGCCGCGCGGCGGGCCCGTCGACCACGAGGAGGTCCATCGGACATGGCAGCGCTACCGGATCGGGCGCGGGTCGTCGTCATCGGCGCCGGCATCGTCGGCAACAGCATGGCCTACCACCTGGCCCGACTCGGCTGGCGAGACATCGTGCTCATCGAAAAGGGCACCCTGCCGAGCCCCGGCGGATCGACCGGGCATGCCTCGAACTTCATCTTCCTGACCGACCACTCCAAGGAGATGACCGCCTTCACGCTCGACAGCGTGCGCCAGTACCAGGAGCTGGGTGTCTTCACGCCGTGCGGCGGCATCGAGGTCTCCCGCACGCCGGAGCGCGTGGAGGAGCTCAAGCGACGCATGGCCGCCTCGAAGTCGTGGGGCATCGAGGGCGTCCAGCTGCTGACGCCGGCCGAGGTCAAGGCCATGGTCCCCTTCATCGACGAGACGGTCATCCGGTCGGGCTTCTACACGCCCGGCGTGGGCATCGTCGACTCGCTCGAGGCGGGCACGCTGATGCGGCAGATCGCCACCGACATGGGCGCCCTGACGGTCGCGCCGCAGACCGAGGTCACCGGGCTGGACGTCGTCGAGGGCCGCATCGCGGGCGTGAGGACCGACAAGGGCGACATCCGAGCCGAGGTGGTCGTCGTCGCCTGTGGCATCTGGAGCCCGCGCATCGCGCGCATGGCCGGCGCCTCGATCCCCCTCACGCCGGCCGTCCACCAGATGATCGACATCGGGCCGGTGCCCATCTTCGAGCAGGCCAAGGGCGAGATCGAATACCCCATCGTGCGCGACATGGACACCAACATGTACGAGCGCCAGCACGGCACCGGCTTCGAGATCGGCTCTTACGCCCACCGGGCCATCCTCATGGAGCCCGACGACATCCCGTCGATCGAAGCCTCCGCGCTCTCCCCCACGCAGCTGCCCTTCACCAAGGAGGACTTCGACCCGCAGCTCGAGGACGCCCTGGAGCTCTTCCCCTCCATCGTCGGCGACGAGACCGTCGGCGTGAAGCTGGCCATCAACGGCCTGCTGTCGCTGACGCCGGACGGCAACCCGATCCTGGGCGAGACGCCCGAGGTCAAGGGCCTCTGGTCGGTGGCCGCCATCTGGATCAAGGAGGCCCCGGGCATGGCCAAGACCATGGCCGAGTGGATGACCCACGGGACGCCCGAGATCGACCCCCACGGCTCCGACATCGCGCGCTTCTACCCGCACCACCACACGAGCACGCACATCAAGGCTCGCACGACCGAGGGCTTCAACAAGACCTATGGCATCGTCCATCCCAGCGAGCAGTGGCTGACCAACCGGGACGTCCGCCTGACGCCGATGAACGGCCGCGAGCGCGAGCTGGGCGCGGTCTTCTTCGAGGCGGCCGGCTGGGAGCGGCCGATGTGGTACGAGTCGAACGCACCGTTGCTCGAGACCTACGCCGATCGGCTCATGGCTCGCGAGGCCGAATGGGACGCGCGCTGGTGGTCGCCCATCATCAGCGCCGAGCACCTGGCCATGCGCGACCGGGTCGGCATCGTCGACCTCTCGGCCTTCGCCATCTTCGACGTCAGCGGTCCGGGCGCCCTGGGCTACCTGCAGGGCCTCGTGGTCGGACAGATGGACGTGCCGGTCGGACGCGTCGTCTATACGCCGCTGCTCAACGCCGCGGGCGGCATCGTGGCCGACCTGACCATCATGCGCCTGGGTCCGCAGCGCTTCCGCGTCGTGACCGGCGGCGGCATGGGCATGCGCGACAAGAAGTGGTTCGAGGATCATCTGCCGACGGACGGCTCGGCTCAGCTCTTCGATGCCACATCGGCCCTGACCACGGTCGGCATCTGGGGCCCGCGCGCGCGAGACGTGGTCGCCGCGGTGACCTCGGACGACGTCTCCGACGCCGGCTTCCCCTTCGGCACCTGCCGGACGATCGACATGGGCCCCATCCGCACCCTCGCCTCGCGCATCTCGTACGTGGGCGAGCTGGGCTGGGAGATCTACGCCCCGATGGAGGAGGGACTGCGCCTCTGGGACCTCCTCTTCGAGGCCGGGCAGAGGCACGGCATCGCTCCGGTGGGCATCGGCGTCTACGCCACGACCGGACGCCTGGAGAAGGGCTACCGCGCCCACGGCAACGAGCTCGAGCTCGACTTCGACCTCGTCGAGGCCGGCATGGCGCGGCCCCGGGTCAAGGACGCGGACTTCCTGGGCAAGGCCGCCTACCTCGAGCAGCGTTCACGACCGCCGGCCGCGATCCTGTGCACGCTGACCGTCGACGACAACACCTCGACCTCTGGCGTCAAGCGCTACATGCTGGGCAAGGAGCCCATCCTGAGCCTGGCCGGACTCCCGCTCGTCGACGCCAAGGGACGTCGCTCGTACGTCACGAGCGCGGGCGCGGGGCCGTCGGTCGGCAAGCACCTCCTGATGGCCTACCTGCCGCCGACCTATGCGGTCGAGGGCACGAAGCTGGTCGTCGAGTACTTCGGCGAGCACTACCCGGTGACGGTGGCGGTGGCCGGGAGCCGACCGCTCTTCGACCCCCAGAACCTGCGCATCAAGGGCTGATGCGATGGAGATCCTCGTCTGCGTCAAGCGGGTGCCGGCGACCGGCGGTCAGATCAACCTGACCGCCGACGCGCAGGACATCGACACCCGGTTCCTGGGCTTCACGGTCAGCCCGCACGAGGAGTGCGCGGTCGAGGAGGCGGTCCGCCTCGTCGAGGCGCACGGCGGCTCGACGACGGTCATGACGCTCGGGCCGGCCGAGGCTGAGGACCAGCTCCGTGAAGCGATGGCCATCGGGGCCAACCGGGGCGTGCTGCTCGACTCGGGCGGTCGCGACTGGGACGCCGTGGCCACGGCGGCCGCCCTGACCGAGGCCATCCGGACGCAGGAGGCGGCCCACGGCCCGTTCGATCTGCTCCTCTTCGGCAATGAGTCGGCCGACTCCGGCGGCTACCAGGTCGGCATCCGCGTCGCCGTCGCCCTCGACCGCCCATGCGTGGTCGGCGTCAAGGCGCTCGAGGTGCGCGATGGTGTCGTGGTCGCCCAGCGCGACGCGGGCGGCGCGCGCGAGGTCTACGAGGTGGCGCTGCCTGCCGTCATCGCCGTCAAGGAGGGCATCAACCTGCCGCGCTACCCGTCCGTGCCCGGACGACTGCGGGCCCGCAAGGCACCGCTCGAGATCCTCACGCCCGACGAGCATGCGGCCGGGCCGGCCAAGGTCCAGCTGATCGTCCCCGAGCGTGAGGCGACGTCGGCGGAGATCCTGGGCTCGGGGCCTGAGGCGGCACCGCGCGTCGTCGAAGTCCTCCAAGAGCTCGGGCTGGTGGCGTCATGATCCTCGTCTTCGTCGAGCATGCCGCCGGCCGCCCGGAGCGGACCTCGCTCGAGGCCCTGGTCGTGGCCCGCCGGCTGGCGGCCGGCGGCTCCGCCGGCCCGATCGAAGCGCTGCTGGTCGGTGACGGGGCCGAGGCAGCTGCCGCGTGGCTCGGCCCGCAGGGCGTGGCCACCGCGCACGTCGTCGGCGATGCTGCCCTGGCCGACTATGCCCCAGCGGCCTGGGCCGCCGCGCTCGCCGAGTTGATGGCGGCGCGTGGTGCGTCGGTCGTCATCGCCTCCGGGACCGACCGCGGCAACGAGGTCCTGGCCTACGTCGCGGCCAGGGCCGGCCTGCCGCTGGCCGCCAACTGCCTGAGCGTCGAGCCTCCGGACGCAGCTGGATCGATGGACCTGACCCGCCAGCGCTGGGCCGGCAGCCTCGTCGAGGTCGCCCGACTGGCCGCCTCGACCGCGCTCGTCACCGTGGCACCGCACGCGGTCGCCGATGAGGACGCCGACGCTCCAGGGGCGCCGACCATCGTCGCCTTCGCGCCCACGGTCAGCCAGGCGGATCTGCGCAGCCGGGTCGTCGGGCGGATCGAGCCCGAAGCGGGCAAGGTCTCGCTCGCGGAAGCCCGCGTCGTCGTCGGCGGCGGCCGCGGCGTCGGCTCGTCGGAGGGATTCGCCGAGCTCGAAGAGCTGGCCGATCTGCTTGGTGGCGCGGTCGGCGTCTCGCGCGTGGTGACCAGCGCCGGCTGGCGCCCGCACGCGGAGCAGGTCGGTCAGACCGGCCTGCGCATCGCGCCCGACCTCTACATCGCCTGCGGCATCAGCGGCGCCATCCAGCACATCGTGGGCTGCCAGGCCGCCAAGGTCATCCTGGCCATCAACAAGGACGCCGAGGCGCCGATCATGCAGCGGGCGCGCTACGCGGTCATCGGCGACCTGCACGCCATCGTGCCCGCCATCAGCGCCGAGGTCCGCCGGGTCACCGGGCGTTAGGAGCGGGCTCAGCCGCGGGGCGGGATGCCTGGGCCACGTTCCCACGACGCGACGTCGTGGGCGAACAGGACGCGCCACGGGTCGAGCGCCTCGACGATGTCCATCCAGGCCGGGTAGCCGAAGGGATCGCCATAGCCCGCGTGGTCCAGCTCCTGGGAGAGGCGCGCCTGGGCGTACTCCGAGGCGAGGTTGAACGACTGGCCGGCCAGCACGACGCGTCCCTGGCGCGTCTCGACCACCAGCGACTGGTGGCCGGCCGTGTGGCCAGGCGTGGGGATGACGGTCAGGCCCGGCCAGATCGGCGCTTCGCCATCGAGCAGCTCGTAGCGCGCGCCGGGAAAGTCCGCGATGCCCGGCAGCGTGTAGTCCTCGGTCGCCAGGGCGGTCTCGTGCTCGATCCGCTGCGCGATGATGGGGATGCCCGGGAAGCGAGCGTTGCCGCCGGCGTGATCGAAGTGCAGGTGGCAGTTGGCCACGGCCACGACATCCGAGCGGCCGAGCCCGTTGGCCGCCAGTTGGTCGTCGAGGTCCCAATGGACGAGCGAGTACTGCTCGTCGACGACCGGATCGCTGCCGATGCCCGTGTCGAAGAGGAAGACGCCCTTGGGATGGCGGATGGCGTAGGCGCACATCATCAGCCGATCGCCGGTGTGCGTCGCCTGGTCCTCGGGCGGCAGGATCGCGAAGCCGGTGCGGAGCCGAAGGATGTCGCTGGCGTCGATCATCGGCGCAGCGTACGGCAACCGCCCTTGGCTGACCGGGGCTAGTAGCGGCGCGGGCGGGCGGCCTCTTCCTTCTTGGGCTTGGGCTCGTGTCCCGGCCGCGGCGGTCGCGGCGCGGTGCCAGGCGCCATGTCGGGCGGCGGTACTGCCGGCCCCCGAGCGATGGCAGCGGCGACGGCCAGATCGAACTGCTTGGCCACCGGTGCTGGGATGCTGCCCTTCCAGGCGCGCTCGATCTCGGCGATCCGCTCGGATTCGGCGGCGCGCCGCGCACGCTCGGACTTCGAATGCTTGGTCATGATCCCTCGTTCCGTGCCGTCCCGGGGATCGGGGCGCTGGTGGCCATCGTAGGCCGGTTCCCGATTCGGCGGGCGGGCGACGCGACCTTCAGGCCCGCAGCCGCATGCCGACCTGGGCCGCGGCGGCGACCACGGCCGCGGCCACCTTGGCTTCGCTGCCCGGCGCCGGGAACCGGTACGAGGGCCCGTGGACATGGATGGCGGCGATGACCTCGCCGTCCGCCGAGGCGACGGGCGCCGCCACCGATGAGATGCCCTCGGAGAACTCCTCGCGCACCCAGGCGTAGCCGTCCTGGCGAACGTGGCGCAGTCGATCGAGCAGGGGCCCCGCCTCGGTGATCGTCCCGGCCGTGAACCGCTCGCGCGGCTCGGCCAGCAGCCGCACGAGGGCGGGCGCGGGCATGAAGGCCAGGAAGACCTGGCCGGACGAGACCGCGTGCATGGGGATCCGGCTGCCGGTCCAGTCACGGACCTGGACGGGGTTGGGCGAGTCGACCTGGTCGACATAGTGGACGAGCGAGCCGTCGGGAACCGACAGACCGGTCGCCTCGCCGGTCCGCTCGGCGAGCTCGGCGAGGGTCGGGTGGGCCGTGGCGACCAACCCGCGCGTCTCGTGCAGACCGCCGGCCAGGGTCGCGATGCGTGGCCCGAGCCGATAGCGCGCGTCGCCGGCGACCTGCTGCACGACCCCCTCGGCCTGCATCGTGTCCAGCAGGCGCGCCACGGTGCTCTTGGGCAGCCGCGTGGCGGCCGCGACCTGGGTCACCCCGATCGGCCCGTCGGCCAGCGCGTCGAGGACCGCGAACGCGCGCCGGATCGACTGGACTCTGGACACCGGGGCTGGATTCTCCGCTAGATTCCGGTCGGCGGTTCCACTATACGGCATCGTTCCACATGGTGGAACACCTTCGCGGCCACGCAGGCCCAGCGCACCGGCGGCGCCGGGACGGACAGGAGCACGACGGCCGATGGCCAACGACTACGAAGAGATCGACCTCGAGGCCCTCAGTGATGAGGAGCTCACCGAGCAGATGCACAACGACCTCTACGACGGCCTCAAGGACGAGATCACCAAGGGCACCAACATCCTCCTCGGCCGCGGCTGGTCGGCGACGCGCGTCCTGAACGAGGCTCTCGTCGAGGGCATGCGCATCGTGGGCATCGACTTCCGCGACGGCATCCTCTTCGTGCCCGAGGTCCTCCTGGCCGCCAACGCCATGAAGGCGGGCATGGCCATCCTGCGGCCGATCCTGGCCGAGACCGGCGTCGAGTCGATCGGCAAGGTCGTCATCGGCACGGTCAAGGGCGACATCCACGACATCGGCAAGAACCTCGTCGGCGATGATGCTCGAGGGTGCTGGCTTCGAGGTCTTCGACCTCGGCATCAACACCGACGCCGAGAAGTTCATCGCCGCGCTCGAGGAGCACAAGCCCGACATCCTGGGCATGTCCGCCCTGCTGACCACGACCATGCCCTACATGAAGGTGGTCATCGAGACGCTCAAGGAGCGCGGCATCCGCGACGACTACATCGTGCTCGTCGGCGGCGCCCCGCTGAACGAGGAGTTCGGCAAGGCCATCGGCGCCGACGCCTACTGCCGCGACGCCGCGGTCGGCGTCCGAGACCGCGAAGGCGCTCGTCCTCCAGCGCCGCGCCGCCCGCGCGGGCTGATGGCCGTGACGGCCAAGGGTCGTGGTCGGGTCCTCGTCATCGGCTGCGGCGCGTTGGCCAACGAGATGCTCGCCGTCGTCCGTGCCAGCGGCCTGCGTGACATCGATGTGACCTGCCTGCCGGCCAAGCTCCACCAGCGACCGGCCGGCATCCCCGAGGCGGCGCGGACGAAGATCCGGGCCGGCCGAGAGCAGGGTTACGAACGCATCTTCGTGGCCTATGCCGACTGCGGCACCTACGGCATGCTCGACCATGTGCTCGACGAGGAGGGCGTCGAGCGCCTGCCTGGCGCCCACTGCTACGAGTTCTACAGCGGCACGGCCGCCTTCGAGGCCATGACCGAGCAGGAGCCGGCGACGTTCTTCCTGACCGACTACCTGGCGCGCAACTTCGAGCGGCTGGTCATCGGTGGCCTGGGCATCGACCGCCATCCGGAGCTGCTGCCGATGTACTTCGGCAACTACAAGCGGATCGTCTACCTGGCCCAATCGGACGACCCGGTCGCCCTCACCCTTGCACGCGCGGCCGCCGACCGACTCGGCCTCGAGTTCGAGCTCCGCCGTACCGGCCTGGCCCCCTTCGCGGCCGCCATGGCCGGCCTGACCGAGCGGCCGGCGCTGGCCATCATCGATCAGGCCGGGGCGGCCTGATGGCCAGCCTGAGCGTCATCTGGTGGCGCGACATCCCGGCCCAGGTCATGGCCAAGGACGGTCGGCTCTCGAACAAGTACATCCTGCCGGGCCGCTTCCAGGAGGCCATCGACCGGGCGGCCGTGAAGGCCGGCCTGGCCGGCACCGACGACTACCTGGCGCAGTGGCACCGCGAGAGTCGCGCCTGTGGCGCCGACCTGGAGGCCGAGGTGGCTGCCGAGGTCGAGCTCCTCGAGGCCGCCTACCCGGCGGCCCGCCTCAAGGACCTGGCCGACACCGGCGGCCTGGCCATCGACGCCTCTTGAACGCACCGAACCCGACGCGCCTCGCGTCCGCGAACCATCTCGCTCGATCGGAAGGACCGCACGACCCGTGACCCTGACCACCATCTCCTCGGCCACCCGGGACGTCGTCATCGGCGACGATCGGCCCTTCGTCGTCATCGGCGAGCGCATCAACCCGACCGGCCGCAAGCTGCTGGCCGAGGAGATGCGGGCGGGCGACTTCAGCCGCGTCGAGCGCGACGTCCTCGCGCAGGTCGCGGCCGGCGCCCACATGCTCGACGTCAACGCCGGCATCCCGCTCGCCGACGAGCCCGCCATCCTGGCCCAGACCATCCGCCTCGTGCAGTCGCTGACCGACCTGCCCCTGTCGATCGACTCCTCGATCGTCGAGGCGCTCGAGGCGGGCCTGGCCGCCTACCAGGGCAAGGCGCTGGTCAACTCGGTGACGGGCGAAGAGGAGCGGCTGGAGCGCGTCCTCCCGCTCGTGCGCAAGTACGGCGCGGCCGTGGTGGCCATCTCCAACGACGAGACCGGCATCAGCGAGGATCCGGACGTGCGCTTCGCGGTCGCCCGGCGCATCGTCGAACGGGCGGCCGATCATGGCATCCCGCGCGAGGACGTCATCGTCGATCCGCTGCTCATGCCCATCGGGGCGATGCCCAGGGCGGGCCGTCAGGTCTTCCGCATCCTCTCCCGGCTGCGGGACGAGCTCAAGGTCAACTCGACCTGCGGCGCGTCGAACGTCAGCTTCGGCCTGCCCAACCGCGAGGGCATCAACGGCACCTACCTCTCGATGGCCATCGCCAGCGGCCTGACCTCGGCCATCACGAACCCTCTCGCCGAGGGCGTGCGCAGCGCGGTCATGGCCGCCGACGTGCTGATGGGCAACGACGCCGAGTGCGGACGATGGATCAAGGCCTTCCGCGAGCCTCCCGCCGCGGGCGAGGACGGCCGCCGCCAGAACAGGCGACGGACGGTGGCGGTGCAGGCGACCGCGTGACCGCCGACGCCGACGGGCCGCTCCTCATCTTCACGCCCTCCGGGCGACGAGGACACTTCCCGTCCGGCACCGTCGTGCTCGATGCGGCGCGCTCACTCGGCGTCGACATCGACTCCGTCTGCGGTGGGCGCGGCATCTGCGGCCGCTGCCAGGTGCGACCGATGACCGGCTCCTTCGCCAAGCACGGCATCGAGTCCGCCGCGTCCCACCTGGCGCCACCAGGCGCCGTGGAGGCGGACTACGAACGGACGCGGGCGCCGCTCATCGAAGGCTGCCGACTGTCCTGCGCGACGAGCCTGCTCGGGGACGTGGTCGTGGACGTGCCGCCCGAGAGCCAGGTCCACCGCCAGGTCGTGCGCAAGGGCATCGCCCGGCGCGCCTTCACCGTCGATCCCGTCGTCCGACTGCACTACGTCGAGGTCGTGCCGCCAGACCTGGCCTCGCCGACCGGCGACCTCGGCCGGCTCTTCGAGGCGCTCGAGCGCGAATGGGCGCTGACCGGCCTGGCCGCCGATCTGCATGTCGTCCGCGCCCTCCAGCCCGCGCTCGAGCGCGGTGGCTACAAGGTGACCGTGGCGGTCCATGCCGGCCGCCAGGTCATCGCCATCTGGCCCGGCTTCCAGGATCGCGCCCTCGGCGTCGCCATCGACGTCGGCTCGACGACCATCGCCGGACACCTGGCCGATCTGGAACGCGGCGAGGTGCTCGCCTCGGCCGGCGTCATGAACCCGCAGATCCGCTTCGGCGAGGACCTCATGAGCCGGGTCTCGTTCGCCATGCTCCACGACACCGGCGCGGCCGAGATGACGGCCGTCGTGCGCAGCGCGCTGGCCGACCTGGTGGCTGAGCTGGCGATCCAGGCCGGCGAGGACCCCGAGCACATCCTGGAGCTGGCGGTGGTCGGCAACCCGATCATGCACCACCTCCTGCTCGGCATCGACCCGGTGCCACTCGGCTCGGCGCCCTTCGCCCTGGCCACCGACCGCGCCGTCCACGCCGAGGCCCGCGACATCGGCCTGACGGCCATCAACCAGGGGGCACGGCTGTACGTGCTGCCGTGCATCGCGGGCCACGTCGGCGCCGACACGGCCGGCGTCATGCTCGCCGAGACCCCCTACCGCTCCAAGCGCACGACGCTCATCGTGGACGTCGGCACGAACGCCGAGATCGTGCTCGGCGACGCGCGTCGCCTGCTGGCCGCCTCGAGCCCCACGGGCCCCGCCTTCGAGGGCGCTCAGATCAGCTCCGGGCAGCGAGCGGCGCCGGGTGCCATCGAGCGCGTGCGCATCGATCGCCAGACGCTCGAGCCGCGCTTCAGGGTCATCGGCTGCGACCTGTGGTCCGACGAGCCGGGTTTCACCGAGGCGATCGCGGAGAGCGGCGTGACCGGCATCTGCGGCTCGGGCATCGTGGAGGTCATCGCCGAGCTCTTCCTGGCCGGTGTCGTGACCACGGACGGCATCGTCGACGGACGCCTGGCAGCCCGCACGCCACGCGTCATCGCCGACGGGCGCACGTTCAGCTATCTGCTCCATGACGGCACGCCGCGCATCCTGGTGACCCAGAACGACGTGCGTGCCATCCAGCTCGCGAAGGCGGCCCTCTACGCCGGCGTGCGCCTGCTCATGGACCACCTGGGCATCGAGTCGGTCGAGCAGATCCGCCTGGCGGGCGCCTTCGGCAGCCAGATCGACCCGCTCCACGCGATGGTCCTCGGCCTCGTGCCTGACTGCGAGCTGAAGCAGGTCGAAGCGGCCGGCAACGCGGCCGGGACGGGCGCTCTCATCGCCCTCCTCTCGGCCAGTGCACGGCGCGAGATCGAGACCCAGGTGCGCCGCGTCGAGAAGATCGAGACCGCCGTCGAGCCGCGCTTCCAGGAGCACTTCGTGGCTGCCATGGCCCTGCCCCACAAGACCGCCGCCAACCCAAACCTCGCCCGAGTGGTCGAGCTGCCGATACCGGTGCCGCCCGACCCCGACGCAGGTGACGGACGCTCCGGTCGCCGTCGGCGGCGCCCAGCCGACGAGGCCGCGCGACGGCCGACCGACGAACCAGTCACGATGGCGACGGAGGAGCTCCGATGACCGACGATCATGGCCGCCGACGCGCCGGCGGGCGGGCAGCCAGACAGGCGGCCAGGGCCCACGACACGACCGTCCATCCGCCGTTCCTGACGCGCACCATGGCGCCGGTCGAGGTCCTCTCGGATGAGGGCCTGGCCATCATCGAGGACAACGCCGACACCATCCTCGAGGAGGTCGGCATCGACTTCCGCGGTGACGCCGACGCGCTGCGGCTCCTCCGTGAGGCCGGCGCCGACGTGCAGGGCGAGCGGGTCCGCTTCCCGCGAGGCATGTGCCGCCAGGTCGTCCAGGCCAGCGCCCCGCACGACTTCTGGCAGGTCGCGCGCAACCCGGCCCGCAACGTGCACATCGGCGGCATGAGCACGGTCTTCGCGCCGGCCTACGGCCCGCCCTTCGTGCGTGACCTCGACAACGGCCGCCGCTACGGGACGATCGAGGACTTCCGCAACTTCGTGAAGCTCGCCTACCTGACGCCCTACCTGCATCACAGCGGCGGGACGGTCTGCGAACCGGTCGACCTGCCGGTCAACAAGCGCCACTTCGACATGGTCTACAGCCACATGCGCTGGTCGGACAAGGCGTTCATGGGCTCGGTCACGCAGCCACAGCGGGCCCAGGACAC
Organism: uncultured Gaiellaceae bacterium; assembly: GCA_963746975.1. Taxonomy (GTDB): domain Bacteria; phylum Actinomycetota; class Thermoleophilia; order Gaiellales; family Gaiellaceae; genus GMQP-bins7. The sequence goes on along the minus strand of CAVVDE010000010.1, from coordinate 24,390 downwards.
GGTGGACATGGCGCGCATCCTCTTCGGCGCGGACTTCCTCGAGGACCACGTCGTCCTCATCAGCCTCATCAACGCCAACTCGCCGCTCGTGTGGGACTCGGTCATGCTCGGCGCGGCGCGCAACTACGCGCTCGCCAACCAGGCCACGATCATCACGCCCTTCATCCTGGCCGGCGCCATGTCGCCGGTCACGGCGGCGGCGGTCTGCGCCCAGACGCTGGCCGAGTCCCTGGCCTGCATGACCTTCGTCCAGCTCGTCCGCCCCGGCGCGCCGGTCGTCCTGGGCTCCTTCGCGAGCTCGATCTCGATGCAGTCGGGCGCGCCCACCTTCGGCACCCCGGAGCCCGCCCTCGTCCTCTACGCCATGGCCGCCCTGGCCCGCCGGCTCGGCGTCCCCTTCCGCTCCGGCGGCTCGCTGTGCGGCTCGAAGATCGCCGACGCGCAGGCGGCCTACGAGTCGGCGGCCACGCTCCAGCCGACCGTCCTGGCCGGCGTCAACTTCGTGCTCCACGCTGCCGGCTGGCTCGAAGGCGGCCTGGCCATGGGCTATGAGAAGTTCATCCTGGACGTGGACCAGTGCGGGATGATGGGCGTCTTCGTGGAGGGCATCGACCTCTCCGAGAACGGCCAGGCCCTGGACGCCATCCGCGAGAACGGGCCGGGCCAGCACTTCCTCGGCACGGCCCACACGCTGGCCAACTTCGAGACCGCCTTCTACCGCTCCTCGGTCGCCGACAACAACTCCTACGAGCAGTGGCTCGAGGACGGCAGCAAGGATGCGGCCCAGCGCGCCAACGCCGTCTGGAAGCGGATGCTGGCGGAGTACCAGGCGCCGCCCATCGACCCCGGCGTCGACGAGGCCCTCCTCGACTTCATCGCTCGCCGCAAGGCCGCCTTCCCGGACTCGGACGTCTAGGGGCGGCGGCGTGGCACGACGGGTGCTCGATCCTTCGACGCGGGCGGCCATCGCGGACATCCTGGCCGAGCCGAAGTTCGAGCTCATCCCGCTCAAGAACGTGGACGACCAGGCAGCCTTCCTGCCGTCCGGTGCCACGGTCTCGGTGACCGCCTCGCCGGCCAAGGGCATCGAGGCCACCATCGAGCTCTGCGAGCGGCTGCAAGCCCGCGGCTTCCGCGTCATCCCGCATCTCTCGGCGCGCATGATCCGCGACCGCGGCCACCTGGCCGAGCTGCTGGCGCGCATCGACGCGGCCAAGATCGACCGTGCCTTCGTGGTCGGCGGCGACGCCGACCAGCCGGGCGACTACCAGGATGGCCTCTCGCTGCTGCGGGCGATGGCGGACATCGGCAGCGGCCTGACGGATATCGGGGTGCCGTGCTACCCCGAGGGTCATGCCACGATCCCGGATGCTGCCCTGCACCAGGCGCTCGCCGACAAGCAACCCTACGTCCAGTCGATGACCACCCAGATGTGCTTCGACCCGGCGGCCATCGTCTCGTGGCTGGCCGGTCGGCGAGCGGTCGGCATCACCCTGCCCGTCTGGATCGGCCTGCCCGGCGTGGCCGAGCTGCACAAGCTGATGCTCATCAGCGCGCGCATCGGCGTCGCCGACTCGAAGCGCTTCCTGAGCAAGAACACCCGGCTCGTGGGACGGCTCGTCAGGCCCGGTGGCTACAGTCCGCATGGCCTGCTCGAGGGCCTCGCTCCGGCCCTCGCTGACCCGGCCGCCGCCATCCATGGTCTGCACATCTACACGTTCAACCAGGTCGAGACGACGGAAGAGTGGCGCCATCGATATCTCGGCCAGCTCGCCGCCCTCGACACGATCAGCGCCTCCCAGACCTAGGATCGAACCAGCCAAGCAAGGAGCCTTCGAGCCCGATGTCGATGCCCAGCAGCCTCCAGATCGCCCAGGCCGCCTCGATGCGCCCGATCGCCGAGATCGGCGCCGAGCTGGGCCTCCTGCCCGATGAGCTCGAGCTCTACGGGCCGTACAAGGCCAAGATCAGCCTCTCCGTCCTGCAGCGGCTGGCCGACCGGCCGAACGGCCACGAGATCCTCATCACGGCCATCACGCCGACGCCCCTCGGCGAGGGCAAGACGACGACGACCATCGGCCTTGCCCAGGGCCTCAACCGCATCGGCGTGCGCACCGCGGTCGCCATCCGTCAGCCCTCCCTCGGGCCGGTCTTCGGCATCAAGGGCGGCGCGGCGGGGGGCGGCTACAGCCAGATCGTGCCCATGGAGGACTTCAACCTCCACCTGACCGGCGACAACCACGCCGTGTCGGCGGCCCACAACCTGGCCGCCGCGTTCATCGACAACCACCTGCATCACGGCAACGTGCTGGGCATCGAGCCGCACACCATCTCCTGGCCGCACGTCGTCGACATCAGCGACCGGGCCCTGCGCCATGCGGTCATCGGCCTTGGCTCGGCCGAGGATGGCGTGCCGCGCGAGACCGAGTGGCAGATCAGCGTCGCGTCCGAGGTCATGGCCATCCTCGCGCTGGCCACGGACATCCACGACCTGCGCGCGCGCTTCGGGCGCATCGTCGTGGCCCGCACGCGCGATGACCGGCCGGTCACGCTCGAGGACCTCAAGGTCGCCGGCGCCATGACCGTGCTCATGCGCGACGCCATCAAGCCGAACCTGCTCCAGACGCTCGAGGGTGGGCCGGCCTTCGTCCACGCCGGGCCGTTCGCCAACATCGCCCACGGCAACTCGTCCGTGCTGGCGGACCGCGTGGCGCTCAAGCTCGTCGACGCCGTCTGCACCGAGGCCGGCTTCGGCGCCGACATGGGCGCCCAGAAGTTCATGGACATCAAGTGCCGGCTGGGCGGCATCCGGCCGTCGGTGGCCGTCGTCGTGGCCACCATCCGGGCCCTCAAGATGCACGGCGGCGTGGGTCGCATCGTGGCCGGCAAGCCGCTCGACCCGGCGCTCGAGGCCGAGGATCCCGAGGCCGCCCGACGCGGCGCCGCCAACCTCGCCAAGCAGATCGAGAACATGCGCAGCTATGGCGTGCCGGTCGTGGCCGCCATCAATGCTTTCCCGACCGACGCCGCCTCCGAGGTCGCCGCCGTGCGCGAGGTGGCCCTTGCGGCCGGTGCCTCGGAGGCCGTCGTGGCCACGCACTTCGCGGACGGCGGTGCCGGCGCCGAGGACCTCGCCCGGACCGTCTGGGCGGTGGCCACCTCGGCCGGGACCGGCGCGGACGGGACGGCCGGCGCGCCCGACTTCCGGTTCCTCTACCCGGATGAGATGGCGCTGGCCGGCAAGATCGAGGCCATCGCCACGCGGATCTACGGGGCCGACGGCGTGGACTTCGGGCCAGGGGTGCTCAAGACCCTCGAGCGCATCGAGTCGGACGGGCATCGCAGCCTGCCCATCTGCATGGCCAAGACCCACCTCTCGCTCTCGACCGACCCGACCAAGAAGGGCCGACCGACCGGCTTCAGGGTGCCGGTCCGCGACGCCCGGCTCTTCGCCGGGGCCGGCTTCGTGACGGCCTACTGCGGCGACATGCGCACGATGCCCGGCCTCCCCTCGCGACCGGGTGGCGAGGGCGTGGACATCGACGCCGACGGGAACGTCGTCGGGCTCTTCTAGGCCGCGCCTCTGGGCCGCGCTGCTAGGCCGGGCGGCGCCGGATGGCGAGCAGGGTGATGTCGTCGGCTGGCTCTGCATCGCCGGCGAACTGCTCGAGGGCGGTCATGATCGTGGCCACCACCTCCTGCGCCGTCGCCTCGCCGACCTCACGGATCACCTCGATCAGGCGCTCGGATCCGAACCGCCGGCCGTCCGGCGCGGCGGCGTCCGTCACCCCATCCGTATAGGCGACGAACAGGTCACCGGGCTGGAGGGTCACCGTCCGATCCCGGACCGACGGGTGCTCGAAGAGCCCGAGCATCGCGCCCTGCGACGACAGCTCCCGAGGTCGACGCGAGCCGCGCCGCCGGAGGAGCGGGAACTCGTGGCCCGCTGATGCATAGCGCAGCCGTCCGTCGGCCGGGTCGAGGACGGCCATGAGGGCGGTCAGGAAGAGGCCGGTTCGCGCGTCGCGGACGAGGACCCGATTGGTCCGCTGGAGCGCATCGGAGGGTCCGCTGCCGTTGTAGGCCGCGGCCCGCATGACGGCCCGACTGAAGGCCATCATCAGCGCGGCCGGCAAGCCCTTGCCGGTCACGTCGGCGACGACCAGGCCGAGCCGGTGGCCCGTGGCGGGAAGGTCGTAGACGTCGTAGAAGTCGCCCCCGACCATGCGGGCGGCGCGGTAGGCGAAGGCGATCTCCCAGCCCTCCGGCGCAGGCGGATCGGCCGGCATGAGGTTGAGCTGGATCCGGCGCGCGAAGGCGAGGTCGCGCTCGGCCCGAAGCCGCTCGCTCGCCAGCGTGGCCCGCAGGCGCTCGATCTCGCGGTCGCGCGGATCGTCGGGCGCAGCCGACTCCTGCCCGGCCAGCGGCTGCCCGGTGACCTCCTCCGGCATGGAGCCCGGTGGCTCAGAACGCGGCGATGGCGTCGGCCTCGTCGGTCCGGACGTCGATGAAGCGATCCATGCCGGTCCGCTCCATGACGCGCCGGAGCGATGAATCCGGCGCATCCGGCAGCAGCACCTTGACATGCGGTTGGAGACCGGACTCGATCGAGGCCTCCATCGCATGATGAGCCCCCCAGCCCGACTCCGGATCTGGCGGCTCGCTGCCGTTGAAGATGAGGACCAGGCTGTGGAGGGCCACGAGGCCCGAGCTGCCCATGAACGGCACGCTGCGGAGGTCGATGAGGAGATCCCGGTCACCCGCCGCGTACAGGCGCCGTCCCTCATCGATGAGCGACTCGAACGTCGAGGCGTCGAGGTCGCCGTCGACGCGCAGGACGGTGATCGGGATGCGGCCCTGGACTCGATCGACGGTCGTCTTCACTACGTCCCTTCCTTTCCGGCGTCAGGCTCGCGCGACAGCCTGCGGACCAGGGTCAGCTCGTTGCCGGAGCCCGGCCGGCGCCGATGCTCCATGCGGTCCACGCAGGTCCGAGCGAGGTGGATGCCCAGGCCGCCCGGGGCTCGACGGCCGAGCGGGGCGCCGAGGTCCGGTGCCGGCCGCGTGGTGGGATCGAACACGGGCGCCCGGTCGCGCAGGCGCACGACCACCTCGTCGTCATCGCCGGAGACCTCGACCTCGAGGGGACCCGGGCGACCCCCATAGCCGTGGTTGATGACGTTGGCCGCGGCATCGTCGACGGCGACCACCAAGTCGTCCGTCGCCTGCCGTTGCACCCCGAGTGAGCCTGCCGCCGTCCGGACGAAGGTGCGGATGGCAGCCAGGTCGGACAACCCGGCGGCAGGCAGGTCGAGCGTCCGGCTGGCCATGATGGCGTTGATTGTGAATCATCCGCCGTCCGGTCGTCGGCGCACGCGTGGCCGCAGCCTTCGAGGCGGGCCTCCTGAGCGCGCTAGGACGTTCGGGGGATGACCCCAGCCGCATGATCACGGCCAGGATTTCCGGAGCGCTCTTGTCAGAATTCGTTGACGTGCGTACGATGGCCGAGCGACAGGCTCCGCCTGGACCCACCGAACAGACACCATGACCCGCCATCGAGCGAGAGGACACCGATCCAGATGCTGAACACCGAGCCCCAGCCGCTCACCACCATGGCGCCGGCGCCGAGCGCCGAGACGCTCGTCCACCTCTCTGACGCCGCCGCGGGCAAGCTTCGTGAGCTGACCGCTGAAGAGACCAACCCGGCCATCGGGCTGCGCGTCTACGTCTACTCGGGCGGCTGCTCGGGCTTCCGGTACGGCATGATGCTCGAGGACCAGCCCACGTCCGAGGACGTGACGGTCGAGAGCAACGGCGTCCGCGTCTATGTCGACCAGGCCAGCACGCAGTACCTGACGGGCTCGGAGATCGACTACGTCGACACGCTCATGGGTGCGGGCTTCACGGTCAACAACCCGAACGCCGTCTCCGGCTGCGGCTGCGGCAGCAGCTTCCGGACGGCGGAGTCCGAGGGCAGCCCGGGCGGCTGCAGCCACTGACCGACTGGCGGCCGAGCAGCCGCCGGGTCCCGCTGGCGGCCGGGTGGCCGCCTCCAAACCATCGATGCGCGAGCCGTCGGGATGACCCGGCGGCTCTCGTGATTCCAGGGGTCAGGAGTCACCGGCGATTCGCCGCGTCAAGAATTCTGCTTGACGGGATGTCACATTCCGGGCCTGATTCGCCCCTAGGACATCGATGGACGGCAGTGTCGTCATCGCGGACCCCGCGTCGAGCATCGAGGCCTGCTATCGGACCGATGCCGAGCGGCTGTGGCGTGCCCTGCTGGCCTATGCCGGCGATGCCGACCTGGCCTCGGAGGCGGTGGCCGAGGCCTATGCCCAGGCGCTCCGCCGGGGATCGGCCATCCACGACCCCGCGGCCTGGACCTGGCGGGCCGCCTTCCGCATCGCCGCCGGCGCCCTCAAGACCCGCCGCAGCGCGGCCACCGAGGTCGCAGCGGATGCGCTGAGCGTGGGTCGACCCGACCGCTACGCCGACCCCGACCTGCAGGCCGCCCTGCGCCAGCTACCCGAAGCCCAGCGGGCGGCGGTCATCCTCTACTACTACGCCGACCTGCCGGTGGGCGAGATCGCCCATCGCCTGGGCTCCAACGGCCTGGCCGTGCGCGCCAACCTGTCGCGCGGCCGTCGCCGCCTCCGCCAGCTGCTGGGGGACGACGATGGCTGACCTGCGCACCCGCTTCGCCGCCCTCGACCAGGCCACCGTGCCCGACCTGTGGCCCGAGATCGAGCGCCGCGCCACCGCCGAGGCCCCGAGCCGCGTCGCCGGTGCCACCCCGACCTGGCGCGGCGCCGAGCCGGACTTCGGCGCCGCTGGCTCCCGGCGCCTGGTCCTGGTGCTCGTCCTCCTCGGGCTTCTGGCCATCACCCTGCTCGGGGCGGCGATGGTCGGATCCGGGCTCATCCGACTTCCATCGTTCACGACGCCGAGCGAGTCGGTTCCACCGGAGGCCGGCCTGGCCCTGACGCCGATCCAGATCGAGGACTTCTCGGCCGTGGTCTCCATCCCCGACACCTGGCAGGCCATCCAGGTCGAGTGCTGCCCCGACTACCGCGAGTACACCGGGACAAAGCCCGAGGGACACCTGTCGGTGAGCCACGAGTCGCCCTACTCCGTGACGCTCTGCAGCCCGGACTGCCAGGTCGTCGAGGTCCCGATGAGCATCCCCTACTCCGCCGCCAACCAGCACGCGGCACTCAAGGCGGGCGTGGCCGCGATCGCGGGGGGCTCGGACTGGTCCGAGCTGCCGCCGGGCGTCCTGCCAGAGGTCGATGGTGGCGCGCGCCTCGACACCATCGCCGTCGCGCCTGACGGCCGGGAGTGGCGGCGGGCGCACATCGTCGGGCTGCGAGATCGCAACCTGGTGGCCATCACCTTCGCCCAACCGACGGACGTCTACGACGACCGGCTCCTGGACGCCATCCTGGCCGGCATCAGCCTGCCGTCGGCGCCCGTCTACAGCGACGGCGACCTGCTCGATGGCCAGACCGGCCACGCCGGGTTCGCCATGCCCCTGCCCGGCATGTGGCTGGGCGAGGAGCAGCCCACCCTGGACGACAAGCCGCTGAGCGGCCTGCGCCGCTACTCCGACGACAGGGTCATGGTCAGTCTCGGCGACGTCGAGGGAACGCTCGGCTGGTGCGACCCGGACTGTCGGAAGCTGACGGGTTTGACCTCGCTCGACGCGCTCGAGGCAGCCATCCGAGAAGGGCACACATTGGGTCCCGCCGAGCCGACGACGCTGGGTGGCGAGGAGGCGCGCGTCCTGCGCACCGACGACCCGGTCGAGCGGCGATACGTGATCGCGATGCACGACGGCCGGCCGGTCGCGCTGATGATGGACGTGGGGGACTGGGACGTGGCGCCGGGGGTCCTCGACGAGATGACCGCGCGCTTCGCGTTCGTCGATCCTCGAGCCGACGCCGGCCACCCAGACCTTGCCCGTGGCCGGCGGCCGGGCGGAGATCGGCCTCTCGGACGCATGGGTGCCGAGCCCGACGGCTGACGACGTCCTGCTCATGGGCGTCCAGGAGCTGACCGTGGCGGTGGGCGACAAGAAGGGCCGCATCGTCACCTGCGAGCGCCCGGCCGGGCCTTGGGAGCAGTGCCGCACGGTCGCCGCGAAGACGCTCGACGAGCTGGTCGCTTCGGTCCTGCCGGCGCCCATCGACGACCACGGCGTCCCGCCGCCGACGCCCGGCGCCGACGCCACGACGCTCGGAGGCGAGCCTGCCGTCATCGTCCGGACACCTGCGTACGAGTACCCGGCCCAGGGTGGCCAGGAGGTCGTCTACATCGTCGCCATGCATGACGGGCGGCCATACATCGTCCGCATCTGGACGAGCGAGGATCAGGCCACGGACCTCGATTCGGTCATCGCCGGCTTCCGCTTCACGGACTGACCAGGCGCTCGCACCGACCGGGACCGCCGGCCACGACCCCGATCTTGGCGGTGCCAGCGCGCCACGTGATCGCTTGCGCGCCCGCTACACTGCCCAGCCATGGAGCTGCCGCTCTTTCCCCTGCACACCGTCCTCTGCCCAGGCGTCGCGCTGCCCCTGCATGTCTTCGAGGAGCGCTACCGCCGGATGGTCGAGCACTGCGTCGAGGCCGGCGAGCCGTTCGGCGTCGTCCTCATCCGCGAGGGCCGCGAGACAGGGCCGCTCGACGGTCGGATCTCGCGCGTCGGGACGACGGCGGACATCCGCGAGGTCGGCCGCTACCCGGATGGCCGCTTCGACCTCATGACCGTCGGCGGCCGTCGGTTCCGGATCGAGACGTTGACCGACAGCGAGGAGCCCTACCTCATCGCGGACGTGCGCTACCTGCGCGAGCCGGTCGGCGACGCCGACATGGCTCGGACGCTGGCCGAGCGGGTCAGCTCGCGCTTCCTGCGCTACCTCGAGGTGCTCCAGCCGGCCCTCGAGGACGACGATGAGGAGGGCCCCGAATACGAGGTCGAGGTCATCGTCGAGGACGACCCCGAGGGCGTGGGCGCCGCCAGCTCCGCCACGCCGACCTTCCCGGGCGCCGGCGCCGAGGGTCGAGGGGACGAAGGTGCCGGGTCCGATGGCGACGATCGCCCACCGGATCGGATCATCGCGGGGACCGACGCCGATCGCCGCGAGCTGCTCATGGCCGCCGCCCGCAAGCTCGTCGAGCCGGAGGACCCGACGGCTCTCTCGTACGTGCTGTCGGGGCTCATCCAGGTCGAGCTGCCCTCGCGGCAGCGGCTCCTGGAAGCCGCCACGACCGAGCTGCGCCTGCGACGCCTCGAGGGCCTCCTCGGCCGCGAGATCGATCTCCTCAACCGTGACCTGAAGCCGCTCGTCGTGGACGCGCGGGGCGCCGAGGGCCGCAAGAACTAGCGACCCGGCCGACCGAGCGTCGCCGTCGCCGAACGGCCGTCCAGGCGGGCCCCGAGGGCGCCGGCGGCCATCAGGACCTGCCACCGCCCGGCTACCCTGACGAGGTGCTGATCGGCGGGATCGTCATCGGGTTCGTGGTCGGGCTGCTCCTGCGCGGGCGTCCGGGCAACCTGCTCGACGCCCGGATCCGCTGGTCGGGGCTCCTCTTCCTGGCGGTCATGCTCCGCTTCGGCACGGAGCTCGCCATCGCCAACGGCGTGGCCATCGCCGACACCCTGCGCCTGCCGCTCTTCGGCGGTGCCTTCGGCCTGCTGCTCATCGCGCTCTGGCACAACCGGGCGGTGCCGGGGATGCTCGTGGTCATGGTCGGCGTGGCCTCCAACGCCTTCGCCGTCGTCGTCAACGGGGGCTGGATGCCGGTCTGGGAACCGGCCCTCGCGCTCGTCGGCTTCACGACGGACGACCTCGTGCCCACCTTCCACGTCCTCCTGCCGCTCCAGCTCGATGCGCAGTTCCTGCGCATGGCCGGGCCGTTCGGGGACCTGGTCCCGATCCCGCTGCCGATCCTGCCCAACGTGGCCAGCATCGGCGACGTCTTCATCAGCCTCGGCCTGGGCTGGTTCGTGCTGGCGACGATGATCCGCGGCGCGATCGCGGAGCAGGAGACGGTCTACATGGCGCCGACGGTGGTCGAGCCGACCAGGCTGCGACGACCCATCAAGTCGGCCCTCTCGGCGACGGCCATCGCCCCGGAGACCGGGCTGCCGCCGACGCCGTCATACGCCGACACCCTGACCCTCGACCGACCGACCCTGCTGGGCGGCTCGAGCGCGGGCGCGATGCCGGTCACCACGCTCCGGCGCGACGACGACATGGACGTCGAGAGCATCGCGCCGGCCGCCCTCGCCGCCGAGACGGCGGTGCCGCCGATCGTCGCCCGCATCAGCGAGCACCCCGTACGTCCACCTCGCGCTCGACGCGCGCTTCGTGGCCTTCTGGCTGGGCCAGACCATCAGCCTCTTCGGCGATCGCCTGCACCAGGTGGCCCTGGCCGTGCTCGTCTTCGGGGTCACGGACTCGGCCCTTGCGACCGCGCTCGTCTTCCTGATCGCGGCACTGCCGAACCTGCTCATCGCGCCCATCGCGGGCACCTTCGTCGACCGCTGGGACCTGCGCGCGACGATGGTCGTGAGCGATCTGCTGCGCGCCTCGCTGGTGCTCCTCATCCCGGTCGCGGCGCGGCAGGAGATCATGCTCATCTTCCCGCTCGTCTTCCTGATCACGACCATCAGCGTCTTCTTCCGCCCGGCCAAGGCGGCGGCGGTGCCGCGCATCGTGCGGCGCGGCGACCTGCTGGCGGCCAACTCGCTGACCTGGACCGGCGAGACGCTGGCCGACATCGCCGGCTACCCCATCGCGGGCCTCTTCGTGGCCTTCCTCGGGACCTCGATCGGCCTGGCCTTCTGGCTCGATGCCGCGACCTACGTCATCAGCGCGGTGCTGCTGCTGGCCATCACCATCCCGCCCGTCTACCACGTGGCCACGAAGCTGGCCGGCAACGCCGTGGGACGGTTCTTCGGGGAGCTGCGCGACGGCTGGCGGTTCCTGCGCAGCAAGCCGGCCCTGTACCAGAACACGCTGGTCAGCGCCGTCGCCCAGGTCTCTGTCGGGGCGACCATCGCGCTGACCGTCGTCTACGCCAGCGAGGTGCTGAGTCAGCAGCCGGTCGCGTATCCCACGAGCTACACGCTGGTCGAGGCGGCCATCGGGGTCGGCAACCTCATCGGCGGGCTGGCAGTCGGGGCCATCGGCGCCCGCTTCGGCAAGGGCCACCTCTTCATCGTCGGGCTCATCACCATGGGCGGCCTGATCGCCGTCCTGGGCCTGACCTCGAACCTCTACGTCGCGCTCATGGCCTCGGTCGGCTACGGCATCGCCAACCTCGTCTACGTGGTGCCGACGCAGACGCTCTTCGCCGAGCTGACCCCGCTGGGCATGATGGGTCGCGTCGTCGCTTTCCGCGGCAGCCTCGTCTTCGGGGCGCTGACGCTGGCCATGGCCGTCTCGGGGCTCATGGCGGAGGTCATCCCGGCCGGCGTCGTCATCGCCATCTTCGGCTTCGTGACGCTCGGCGCGGGGATCGTGGCCGCCTTCCTGCCGGCCATCCGCCGGTCGTGAGCGGCGGCGTGGAGCGACGATCGGCGACACGTCGGGCGTGCGCGGGGCGCCGAGGGTCGGCATACTACGGCGGCTTCCCCCGAGCGATCGAGCCGCGGTCCGACCCGGCCATCGCTGAACCGTGACGGAGACGATCAAGCACATGACGGACCCGCAGCGCCCCGACGACGCAGCGCCTGACGACACCCCAGGCGCGCCGGAGGTCCGACGCGCCCGACGCGCTCTCGCACGAAGAGCTCGCTGCGGCCGAGAACGCCGCCCTGTCTGAGGCCATCGACGAGACCGAGCCCGCGTCCGAGCCGGAGCCGGAGCCCGAGCCGGAGCCGGAGCCCGAGCCGGAGCCGGAGCCCGAGCCGGAGCCGAGCCGGCCGACCGAGCCCGAGCCGGAGCCACGAACCGGAGCCCGAGCCGGAACCGGAGCCCGAGCCGGAGCCGGAGCCCGAGCCAGAGCCGGAGCCCGAGCCAGAGCCCGAACCCGAGCCCGAGGCATTCGAGGAGCCCGAGTCTCCCGACGAAGAGGCTGCCTTCGAGGAGGCCGCCGCTGCAGCAGCCGCGACACCCGAGTTCGCTGCACCGGCTGAGAAGCCCGCGAAGGGCGCCCCGGTGTCGGCCACACCGGCACCCAAGGTCGCGACCATCCCTTACGTCGACGACCGCTTCTCGAAGATCTGGATCGTCATCATCGTGGCGACGTTCGTCCTGATCTTCGCCTTCGGCATCCTCCTCAGCCGAGGCGGCCTGCTCAACCCCCGGCCGACCTCGACGCCGATCCCGAGCGAGGTCGCCTCGCCGAGCGCGTCGCTGGAGTCCAGCCCGTCCTCGAGCCCGAGCAGCGCCGCGCCGGCCAGCCCGCCGACCTCGCCGAGTGTCTCGCCGTCGGTCGACGTCAGTCCATCGGTCGACGTCAGCCCTTCGTCCGAAGCCAGCCCACCGACCTCGGCCAGCCCGAGCCCGTAGGCCGGACGGCCGCCGGCCCGCGATGCGCCTGCTCGGTCGAGACCGGGACCCCGGGCGCTTCACCCGCCGCCGCGAGGCCATGGTCCGCGACCAGCTGGCGGCGCGCGGCATCCGCGATCCAGGCGTCCTGGCGGCCATGGGCAGCATCCCGCGCGAGCGTTTCGTGCCGGCCGACCTGATCGAGCGCGCCTACGCGGACGGCGCATTGACCATCGGCGGCGGGCAGACGATCTCGCAGCCGTACATCGTGGCGCGCATGACCGAGGCGCTGCATCTCGGCCCGGCACCGACCCAGGGCGCGACCGGCGCCGAGAGCACCGGCCCGCGCGTGCTGGAGATCGGCACCGGCTCGGGCTACCAGGCGGCGATCCTGGCCCAGATGGGCGCTCGTGTCGTGACCATCGAGCGCGACGCCCGCCTGGCCTCAGAGGCACGAGAGCGGCTGGCTGCGCTCGGCTACGCGGACGTCACGGTCGAGCTCGGCGACGGCTCGGAGGGGTGGCCACCTGCCGCGCCCTACGACGCGATCCTGGTCGCCGCCGCCTGCCCGGAGGCACCCGAGCCGCTGCTGGCCGAGCTGGCCGATGGCGGCCGCCTCGTGGCGCCGGTCGGCAGCCGCGACATCCAGGAGCTGACCGTCATCCGGCGGGTCGGCCAGCGGCTCGAGACCGAGGTCCTGGAGCCGTGCGTCTTCGTGCCTCTCATCGGGCAGTTCGGGTTCAAGCGCTGAGCGGGCACCGGCGAAGAAGCGGCGCGAAGCGGAGCGGCTCTCAGTCGAGGTGGAAGACCTCGTCGAGCCGTTGGTGGAAGCCGGTCTCCGGGATCGGTCATCGGGATCGATGAGGGCGGCCATCTCCGCCTGCCACCGATCGTTGACGGGGCTGGCCGCCATGGCCGAACGGAAGGCTGCGAAGTCCTCCACCTCGAGATACGCGAAGAGGTCCGAGCCGCGGGCGAAGATGGAGTAGTTGCGCGCCCCGGCGGCCCTCAGCGCGTCGAGCATCTCCGGCCAGACGGCCGCGTGCCGGCGACGGTATTCAGCATCCTGGCCGGGCCGGATGCGCATGGTGAACCCCATACGCTCCATGGTCACACCTCCGAATCGAAAGGGCCCCGGAAGCGACGCCTCCGGGGCCCTGACCGCTACGTGGGGTGGCTGATCGGTGGACGTGGTCTAGAAGTAGACGGTGTCGACGTTGGTCTCGTCGAAGCGGAAGGCCGGCCCGAGGGTGACGACGCCGTCCGCACCGATGGTGTAGGGCTGACCGCCGTTGAGGTTCGGGACGGTGAACGTCTCGCCCTCAGCGCCGGTGATCGTGCCCTTCACGAGCAGATCGGCGACGTAGGTGGACAGGTAGCCAAGGTCAGGCACGCTCCAGAGGCCGTAGACCGGGGAGGTGCCGTCCTTGACGAAGGGTTTCATGTCGTGCGGGAAGCCGAGGCCGGTCACCTTGACCGAGTCCTGCTTCTTCTGTCCGGAGACGACCTGGGCGGCGGCGAGGATGCCGACGGTGGTCGGCGCCACGATGACCTTCAGGTCGGGATACTGGGCCAGCAGCGCATTGGCCTGGTTGGTGCTCTCCGTCGCGTCGTCATTGCCGTAGACGGTGTCGACGAGCTCGAGCTTGGCGAACTTGGGATCCTCGGCCAGGGTCTTCTTCATGAGGTCGATCCACTCGTTCTGGTTGGTCGCCGTGGCGGCCGCTGAGAGGATCGCGATCTGGCCGGTGCAGTCGGGCGCGAGCTCGCAGGCCCAATCGGCGAGGTTGACACCGACGCCGCTGAAGTCGACCTGGTTGACGAAGACGTCATAGGCACCGACCGCCGGGCTCGAGTCGAAGCCCACGACCTTGATGCCCTTGCCCATCGCTTCCTTGAGTGCCGGTGCGACCTCATCCTTGCCGTCGGCGGAGATGATGATCGCGTTGACGCCCTTGGTCGCCGCATCGGTGATGAACGGGATCTGGAGTGCGGGTCGGCCTTGTTCGGGCCGGACTGCGTGACGGTCCCACCGAGCTCGCCGGCTGCCTTGTTGGCGCCGTCGAGGGCGGCGGCGAAGTACTGGTTGACGATGTCCTTCGGGATGTAGGCGGCGTTCAGTGCGCCGCCGGCCGACGACTCGGCCGGCGACTCGGCCGGAGCCGATGCGGCCTCGGACGCAGCCGTGGTCGGTGCGGCCGCACTGGGGCTCCCTCCGGTGCCGGTGGAGCACGCCGCCAGCACCAGGACTGCGGCGCTGCTGATGGCGATCAGCCGCCCCTTGGATGTGATCATCTGATCCATTCCTCCTCTACTGCCTAAGCACGAGCTTGCTCACCGATGACGACCGAGTCGGTCGGCGGGGGCCGACCTCCGCGAACTCGATCGACTGCCGACTTGGCCTGGTGAGCAACGGTGGGGATGACGACCGAGAGGATCAGCAGGAGACCTAGCGCGATGGCCTGGACGTCGACCGAGACGTTGGCCAGACGAAGGGCATTCTGCATGACCGCCACGGTCAGAGCGGCGAGCACGACCCCGGGGATCGTGCCTGAGCCGCCGAAGATGTTGACGCCGCCGAGGAGCACGATGGTCACCACGGTCAGCGTCATGCCCTGCCCGGCGTCGGCTCGGGCGCTCGAGAGGCGCGATGTGAGGATGATGCCGGCGAGGGCCGCGATGAGACCGGAGAGCATGAAGAGGCCGACCTTGAGCCGTGCCACGCGGACGCCGGAGAAGCGCGCCACGCCGGCGTTCTTGCCGGTGGCGTAGATCTGCCGGCCGACCCACGTGCGGTGCAGGACGATGCCGAGGATGAGGGCGATGACCAGGAAGACGACGAACGGCCAGGGGATGGGCGTGCCCGGGACCTTGCCGAAGCCGAGGGTCGTGAACGCCTCGGGAAGTCGCTGATGCCGCGCGGGCCCAGGATGATCAAGGCCATGCCCCGGAAGAGCGCCAGTGTCCCCAGCGTGACGACCAGCGAGGGCAGCCCGAATCGGGCCACGAGCAGCCCATTCATCATGCCGCCCAGGGCGCCGACGAGGAGGACGAGCGGGATGCCGATGTAGAGCGGCACACCGGCCGCCCACATGAAGCCCAGGATGGCACTGGCCAGGCCAGCCATCGACTCGACGGACAGATCGATCTCGGCCGCGATGATGATGAGCGCCATGGGCAGGGCCATGATCGCCACCTCCATCATCGCCGCCAGCAGATTCGAGAAGTTGCCCGCCGACAGGAAGAACTCCGAGAGCAGGGTGCCCATCAAGATCAGCCCGACGAGGGCCAGCAGGAGCACGCCTTCCCACCGAGCCAGCGCACGCAGGCGGACCGGGCGGCCAGTGTCGGCCGCCTGGGGCGCGGATGGCGGTGCGGACTGCGCGGGCGTCACGGGTTCGCTCATCGGGCGCGACGCTCCACGGCCGCGCGCTGGATCCGGGCGCGAAGGATGGCGTCGACGGAGATGGCGCCGAGGATGACGACACCGTAGATCGCCTGGAGCCAGAACTGCGAGAGGCCGACGAGGATGAGGGCATTGGCGACGAAGCCCAGGAAGAGGGCTCCGAGCGCCGCGCCGGCGAGGGTCCCGGACCCGCCGAAGATGTTGACGCCGCCGACCACCACCGCAGCGACGACCGCGAGCACGATGCCGGTGGCCGAGGTGCCGTTGATGGTCCCGAACTGGACGACCCACATGACTCCGGCGACGCCGGCGAGCATGCCACAGACGGCGTAGGCGCTGAAGATGACCCGTCGCGAGGGGATGCCCAGGATGGCCGCCGCCTCAGGGTTGCTGCCCACGGCGTAGACCTGGCGGCCGGCGCGGAAGGACCGCAGCGCGACGCTGCCGATGATGACGATCGTGACCGCGATGATGACGAAGATCGGGATGCCCAGGATCGAGTCGTAGGCGGCGTCGGTGAAGCCCGGCGGCAGGCTCGCCAGCGGCACCTGGTGCGGGCCGGCGATGAGGTAGTCGATGCCCCGGAAGATGCTCAGCGTGCCAAGGGTGGCCACGATGGCCGGGACCTTGAGGACGGTCACGATGAAGCCGTTGACCATGCCCAGGCCGAGCCCTAGGGCGACGCCGGCGACGATGGCCTCGTTGGCGCCCAGGGTGTGCTGCTCGAGGGTGATGGCGACGACGTAGGCCACCAGGCCCATGATCGCCTCGACCGAGAGGTCGATGCTCCGGGTGATGACGACCACGGCCTGTCCCACGGCGGCGACCGCGATGATCGAGGCCAGCGTGGCGACATTGCCCAGGTTGGTCGGCGCCAGGAACTGGGGCGCGGCGATGGCGACGAGCGTGCCGAGCACGAGCATGATCAGGACGAGGCTGACTTCGCGCTGACGCGCGAGCGTCCCGAGCCAGTGACTCGGCGTCCGCGTCGACGTCATGGTCGCCGCCGCCTCAGTCATGAGAGGCGTCCTGGGCGGCCGTGCTGGCCTCTGCGACGTCCGCGTCGTGGCCGGTGGCCGCGAACATGACCCGTTCCTGGGTCGCGCGCTCGCGCGGGATCTCCGCCGTGACGCGGCCCTCGTGGAGGACGATGATCCGGTCGGACATGGCCAGGACCTCGGGCAGATCGCTCGAGATGAGGATGATGGCCAGGCCCGACGCGGCCAGCTCCGCGACGATGCGGTGGACCTCGACCTTGGCCCCGATGTCGATGCCGCGTGTCGGCTCGTCGAGGATCAGGACGCGCGGCTTGGTCGAGAGCCACTTGGCCAGCACGACCTTCTGCTGGTTGCCGCCCGAGAGCGCCGCGACCGCCTGCTCGACGCCCGTCATCTTGACGTTGAGCTGGGCCGTGTCCTGGACGGCCACGTCACGCTCGACGGAGGCACGCATCAGGTAGCGCGGGAAGAGGCGCGGCAGGATCGGCAGGGTGACGTTCTGGGCGATGGAGAAGTCCGAGATGAGGCCTTCCTGGTGCCGGTCCTCGGGCAGGTAGGCGATGCCGGCGTCCATGGCCGCCGACGGGCTGTCGAAGGTGACCGTCTTCCCATCGAGGGTGATCGTCCCCGAGTCGGCCTGATCGAGCCCGAAGAGGACGCGGGCGACCTCGGTCCGGCCAGCACCGACCAGACCGGCGAAGCCCAGGATCTCCCCGGTGCGCACGGCGAAGGAGACGTCCCGGAAGACCCCGGCCCTCGTCAGCTGCGTGCCCTCGAGGACGACCTCGCCGATCGGGTTGTCGACCTTGGGGAAGAGCGACACCGTCCTTCCGACCATGTATCGGACGAGGTCGGCGGTCGTGAGCTGGCTGGTCTCGGCGGTCACGACGTGTCGACCGTCGCGGAAGACCGTGGCCCGGTCGCACAGGTCGAAGACCTCGTCGAGCCGGTGGCTGACGAAGAGGATGGCGACGCCGCGTTCGCGCAGCCGGCGGACGATGGTCGTGAGCCGCTCGACCTCGTGCGCCGAGAGCGACGCGGTCGGCTCGTCGAGGATCAGGACGCGCGCCTCGACCGAGAGCGCCTTGGCGATCTCGATGAGCTGCTGGTCGGCCATCGACAGGCCGCGGACCGGGGCGCTCGACGTCGAAGCGGACGTCGAGCTCGGCGAAGAGCGCGGCGGCCTGCCGGCGCATCTCGCGCCAATCGATGGTCCGGACGCGACTCGACGGGGCATGACCGATGAAGACGTTTTCGGCGACCGAGAGGTCCGGAAAGAGCCTCGGCTCCTGGTGGACGACGGCGATGCCGAGCGTCCGCGCATGATCCGGCCCCCGCAGCTCGACCTCCTCGCCGTCGATCGGATCGAGCCGGCGTCCGGCTGATGGACCCCGGCCAGGATCTTGACCAGCGTGCTCTTGCCTGCTCCGTTCTCGCCGACCAGGCCGTGGATCTCGCCGGGCAGGAGCTCGAACGAGACGTCATCGAGCGCCTGGGTGGCCCCGAAGCGCTTCGAGATGCCGCGCAGCTCGGCGCGAGGTGCGCTGGCCACCGTCTCCGGCGCTGACGCCAGCGTCATCGCGAGGACCTGGTGACGTCCGGACTGTCGACCGGCGTCGCCGGCGAGGGCGGCGTCAGGCCCGACGCAGCGGACCTCGACGCCGGAGGCGACGAGCGCCTTGACCATCGCGTCGGGAGCCTCGTCGTCGGTGATCACGATGGTCGACCTGATCGGTGGCACAGAAGGTGGCGAAGGCCGCCCGCTCCCACTTCGTGTGGTCGACGATGGCGATGACCTCGCGCGCGGCGGCGACCATCGATCGCTTGATCTGGGCCTCCTCGTCGGTGGCGTCGGCGAGGCCGGACTCGATGGTGAACCCGGCCGCGCCCAGGAAAGCCTTCTGGACGTTGATCCGGCTGAAGAGCCCGTCACCGAGAGGGCCGACGACCGAGAGGGCCTCCCAGCGCACGCGTCCGCCGAGCATGAGGACGGTGATCCCGGGATAACCGGCCAGCTCGGAGGCGATGCGCAGGCCGTTGGTGATGACCGTCAGCTGGCTGAAGCCGCCGCGGGACTTGAGGTGCCGGGCGACCGACAGGGCCGTCGTGCTGGCGTCCATGACGATGCTCTCGCCGTCATGGACGAGGGCCGCGCCGGCGGCGCCGATGCGCACCTTCTCCGGGGCCTGCAGCCGCTCGCGGATCTCGAAGGAGACCTCCGGTCGGCTCCGATCCGGGGCGATCGCACCGCCGTGCGCACGGACCAGCCGATGCTCGGACTCGAGGACGACGAGGTCCTTGCGGATGGTCACGGCCGAGACCTGGAATCGAGACGCCAGCTCCGTCACGCGGACGCGGCCGTGCTCCTCGACGATGCGCGCGATGGCCTCCTGGCGCTCTCGGGCGAAGACGTCCCCGGGAGCGGCGCCGGCGGGATCGGTCACGCGTCTCCTTTCGGGTCGCAGGGAAGCGCCAACCGGGTTTCGATTGGTTGCCGGCGCACAGTAGACTCCATCCGAACGCAATGTCAAGAAGGTAATTGAAAGTATCCGAAAGATGTGGCAGGCTACAGCCGTGGCCAGGACGAACCGCCGGCTCCGCTCGGGGACGAGTCGTTTCGCCCTGCCAGTCCGGCCCGGTCGGCGGTGACGCTGATGCCTCCTCCTCCGGCGTCCTCAGGGCGCCGCCGATCGGGCCCCACTCCTTCTGGACGATCCCGCCCCGACGGGCGGCGGAGGCAGACGTGACCAGCCAGCCAGCGGTCGTCGCACAGCTCACCGCCCAGCGCATCGAGCTGCCCTCGTGGGCGTTCGGCAACTCGGGCACGCGCTTCAAGGTCTTCGCCCAGCCGGGCGTCCCGCGCGACCCCTACGAGAAGATCGCCGACGCCGCCCAGGTGCACCGCTTCACGGGCTGGCGCCGACCGTGGCGCTGCACATCCCGTGGGACAAGGTCGACGACTTCGGCAAGCTGCGCCGCCACGCCGACCGACCTCGGCGTCGCGCCTCGGCACGATCAACTCGAACACCTTCCAGGACGACGACTACAAGCTCGGCAGCCTCTGCCACCCCGACGCGCGCGTGCGGCGCAAGGCCGTCGACCACCTGCTCGACTGCATCGACATCATGGACGCGACCGGCTCGCGCGACCTCAAGATCTGGTTCGCCGACGGCACCAACTACCCCGGCCAGGACGACATCCGGGCCCGCCAGGACCGGCTGGCCGAGGCGCTGGCGATCGTCTACGCGCGCCTCGGCGACGGCCAGCGGCTGGTGCTCGAGTACAAGTTCTTCGAGCCGGCGTTCTACACGACCGACGTGCCCGACTGGGGCACGGCCTACGCCCACTGCGCCGCGCTCGGCGAGCGAGGCCGGTCGTGTGCCTCGACACCGGCCACCACGCCCCGGGCACGAACATCGAGTTCATCGTCGCCTCAGCTGCTCCGGCTCGGACAAGCTCGGCGCCTTCGACTTCAACTCCCGCTTCTACGCCGACGACGACCTCATGGTCGGCGCCGCCGATCCCGTTCCAGCTGTTCCGGATCCTGCACGAGGTCGTCCGCGGCGGCGGCTCGACGCCGAGCCGGCGTGGCCTTCATGCTCGACCAGTGCCACAACATCG
The DNA here is from genome assembly GCA_963746975.1 of uncultured Gaiellaceae bacterium. Classification (GTDB taxonomy): domain Bacteria; phylum Actinomycetota; class Thermoleophilia; order Gaiellales; family Gaiellaceae; genus GMQP-bins7. Next base: position 3,862 of record CAVVDE010000010.1, on the reverse strand, counting down.
AGCAGAAGATCCCCGGCCAGATCCGCTCGGTGCTCAACGTGCAGGAGATGACCGCCAAGGCGCTGCTGCGTGGACGCCGACGCGCTCGGCTGCGGCACAGCAGGCGGGCGACGTGCTCGGCGCGAACGGGGTGCTCATGGACGCCTTCTACACCGACGTGCGGCCGCTCCTGGCCGAGTGGCGCGAGGAGCTGGGCCTGCCGATCCGACCCGATGGCGCGCCTACGCTCGCCAGCGGCTATCGCGAGCAGATCGTCGCCGAGCGCGTCGGCGGCACCCAGGCCGGCTGGGGCTGACGATCCGGCGAGACCCAGGACCCCACGGCCGTCGTCGGCGAGCTGCTCGCCCGCTCGAACCGGCTCGGCGCCGATCCGCGGAACACCAACTACGCCGGCGGCAACACGTCGGCCAAGGGCACCGGGATCGACCCGGTCACCGGCACGACCGTCGAGCTGCTCTGGGTCAAGGGCTCGGGCGGCGACCTCGGCACGCTCACCGAGACCGGCCTGGCCGTGCTTCGCCTCGACCGGCTGCGCGCGCTGGTCGACGTCTACCCGGGCGTGGAGCGCGAGGACGAGATGGTCGCCGCCTTCGACTTCTGCCTGCACGGCAAGGGCGGCGCGGCGCCCTCGATCGACACCGCCATGCACGGCCTCGTCGACGCGGCCCACGTCGACCACCTCCACCCCGACTCGGGCATCGCCATCGCGACGGCCGCCGACGGCGAGGCGCTGACCAAGGCAGTGCTTCGGCGACCGAGTCGCCTGGGTGCCCTGGCGCCGGCCCGGCTTCCAGCTCGGGCTGGACATCGCCGCGATCAAGTCGGCGCAACCCGAGGCCGTCGGCGTCATCCTCGGCGGCCACGGCATCACGGCCTGGGGCGACACCTCGCGACGAGTGCGAGGCGCAACTCGCTGTGGATCATCGAGACCGCCGAGGCGCTACATCGCCGAGCACGGGCGGCCCGAGCCGTTCGGGCCGTCGCTCGCCGGCTACGAAGCGCTGCCCGAGGCGGAGCGCCGGGCCAAGGCCGCCGCACTGCGCCCCGCGATCCGCGGCCGTCGCCTCGCACGGACCGGCCGATGGTCGGCCACTTCACCGACAGCGAGCGTCGTGCTCGACTTCCTCGCCCGCGAGAAGCACCCGCGCCTGGCCGCGCTGGCACCTCCTGCCCCGACCACTTCCTGCGCACCAAGGTCAAGCCGCTCGTGCTCGACCTGCCGCCGACCGCGCCGGTCGAGGAGTCGATCGCGCGGCTGCGCGAGCTGCACGCGGCCGTACCGCGACGGACTACCAGCGCCTACTACGAGCGCCACGCCGACGCCGGACAGCCCGGCCGATGCGCGGCGCCGACCCGCCGATCGTGCTCGTGCCCGGCGTCGGGATGTTCTCCTTCGGCAAGGACAAGCAGACGGCCCGGGTCGCCGGCGAGTTCTACGTCAACGCCATCAACGTCATGCGCGGCGCCGAGGCGCTCTCGACCTACGCGCCGATCGACGGAGTCGGAGAAGTTCCGCATCGAGTACTGGGCGCTCGAGGAGGCCAAGCTCGCAGCGGATGCCGAAGCCGAAGCCGCTGGCCGGCCCGGATCGCGTTCGTGACCGGCGCCGGCTCGCGGCATCGGCAAGGCGATCGCCCACCGGCTCGCCGCCGAGGGCGCCTGCGTCGTCGTCGCCGACCTCGACCCGGCAGCGCGCGGACCGCGGCCGCCGAGCTCGGCGGCGCCGACGTCGCCGTCGGCGTGCAGGCCGACGTGACCGACGAGGCCGCAGGTCGCGCGCGGCCCTCGACGACGGCGCTGCTCGCCTTCGGCGGCCTCGACCTGGTCGTCAACAACGCCGGGCTCTCGATCTCCAAGCCCCTGCTCGAGACCACCGACGCCGACTGGGACCTCCAGCACGACGTGATGGCCAAGGGCTCGCTTCCTGGTCTCGCGGGAGGCGGCCGCGGGCGCATGATCGACCAGCGGCTGGGCGGCGACATCGTCTACATCGTCTCGCAAGAACTCGCGTCTTCGCCGGGCCGAACAACATCGCCTACTGCGCCGCCAAGGCCGACCAGGCCCACCAGGTGCGCCTGCTCGCCGCCGAGCTCGGTGAGCACGGCATCCGGGTCAACGGCATCAACCCCGACGGGGTCGTCCGCGGGTCGCGGCATCTTCGCCGGCGGCTGGGGCGCCAACCGGGCCGCGGTCTACGGCGTCCCCGAGGAGCAAGCTCGGCGAGTTCTACGCGCAGCGCACGCTGCTCAAGCGGGAGGTGCTGCCCGAGCACGTCGCCGACGCCGTCTCCGCGCTCGACCGGCCGGCGACCTCACCCAGACGACCGGCCTGCACATCCCGGTCGACGCCGGCGTCGCGGCAGCGTTCCTGCGGTGACTGCACGGGCCGAACGGCGTCGCCGCCGTCGACCTCGGTGCCTCCAGCGGCCGCGTCATGCTCGGGCGGTCGGCCCGACGGCTCAGCCGCACCGAGGTCGCACCGGTTCCCCAACGGGCCCGTGCGGATGCCCGACGGGCTGCACTGGGACGTCCTCGGCTCTACCGGAGGTCCTCGCGGCCTGCGCGCGGCGGCCAGGGCCGCGGCCGACAGCTGGTCGCTCGGCGTCGACGCCTGGGCGGTCGACTACGGGCTGCTCGACGACGGCCGGCTCCTGGTCGGGGACGCCGTACCACTACCGCGACGACCGGACCGCCGGCCGTCGAGGCGCGTCCACGCGGTCGTCCCGCAGGCCGAGCTGTACGAGCGCAACGGGCTCCAGTTCCTGCCGTTCAACACCATCTACCAGCTCGCGGCGCGCGCCGGCCCGCGCCTTGGGCCGCGGCCGGCGCATGCTGCTCTGCCGGACCTGCTCGGCTACCGGCTGACCGGCGCGCACGTGACCGAGCGCACCAACGCCTCGACCACCGGCCTGCTCGACGCCCGCACCGGCGCGCGTGGGACCACGACCTGATCGAGCGGCTCGACCTGCCGGCGGCGCTGTTCGGCCGACTCGGTCGACCCGGGTGACGTGGTCGGGCCGCTGCTGCCGCGCGTCCGAGCGCGACCGGGCTGCCTCACCGGACCTCCTGACCGCGGTCGGCTCGCACGACACGGCGTCGGCGGTGGTCGGCGTGCCGCGCAGAGCGACGCCGTCGCGTACATCTCCTGCGGCACCTGGTCGCTGGTCGGCCTCGAGCTCGACCCGCCGGTCCTCACCGAGGCCAGCCGCGCCGCCGAACTTCACCAACGAGGGCGGCGTCGACGGGCGCACCGGTTCCTGCGCAACGTCATGGGCCTCTGGCTGCTCAGGAGTCGCTCCGGACCTGGGAGCGGCAGGGCCACGGAGACGCTGCCGGCCCTCCTCGCCGCGGCGCGCGCCGCCGGCGGCCCGGTGCACGGCCTCGACGTGCAGGCGCTCGTTTCCTGCCCCCCGGGCGACATGCCGGCCGGATCGCCGCGGCCTGCGAGCGCCACGGCCACGCACCCGAGCAGCCCGCACGCGTCGTCCGCTGCATCGTGGAGAGCCTCGCGGCGGCCTACGCCGACGCCCTCGGCGGCGCAGCGAGCTGTCCGGCCAGCGGTCGGCACGTGCACGTCGTCGGCGGCGGGGCCCGCAACACCCTGCTCTGCCAGCCGACCGCCGACCCTGCGGGCCGCCGCGTGCTGGCCGGGCCGGTCGAGGCCACGGCGCTGGGCAACGTCCTCGTGCAGGCCCGGGCCCGGGGGCTCTCACGGCAGCCTGGATTCGCTGCGCCGGCTGGTCGCCGACACCCAGGAGCTCGCCCGGTTCGAGCCCCGGACCGCGGCCGCGCGACAGCAGGCATGATGCGTCCGGCCAGCCACGCCGCGATGATCGAGGCCTGAGCGATGCGCGTCGCGCTGT